>NZ_LMSC01000007.1:301674-616447 GCF_001428025.1 Phycicoccus sp. Soil748
GACCTGTCGTCCCCCCACCGGGGGGCTGCCGGGTACGGCGTTCGGCTGGGTTTGCCGTGGGAATCCCGTGGACGCGCGCCCAGTGCGTCGATTTCGGCCCGGAGCCCATACATTTGTACTACTGAGAACTACTGAGCGGGACGAAAGGACATGCTGTGGCTGTGCCGGATGGCGCCCGCGTGCTCATCGCTGACGACGACCCTGACATCCGTGACCTCGTGGAGTTCAAGCTCACGCAGTCCGGGTATGCCGTGGAGGCCGTCGGTGACGGGCTCGCCGCCTGGGAGTCCTTCCAGGCCGAGCGCCCCGCGCTGGTGATCCTGGACGTGATGATGCCGGGACTGTCCGGCATCGACGTGCTGCGCAAGATCCGTGACAGCGAGGACGGCGCCGTGCCGGTGCTCCTGCTGAGCGCCAAGTCCCGGGACAGCGACGTCGACACCGGCTTCGCCGTGGGGGCCGACGACTACGTCATCAAGCCGTTCAGCCCGCGCGAGCTGCTGCACCGGGTCAACGGAATGCTCGCCCGCGCCCGGTGACCACCCGCCCGCTCCTCCTGGGCATCGAGCTCCTGGTCCTGCTGGCCTGCCTGGCACTGGGCCTCAGCGTCATCTGGTCCAAGGTGACGCGCCTGCGTCGCGAGCGACGGACCGCGGCGTCCCTGGCCCCCGTGCGGGGCGCCCTCATCCAGCTCGCCGCCGGCGAGCCCGGCGGCCTGCGGATCCTGCGCAGCGCGCGCGGCAGGACCGCCGACGCGATCGACGAGGCGGCGGTGGCCCTGCTGGCAAAGGTGCGCGGCGAACCCGCGAGCCAGCTCGTCACCGTCCTGGAGCACCACGGCGCGCTGGAGCGGGCCAAGCTGGAGGTCTCCCACCGCTCGCCCGTACGCCGCGCCCGCGCGGTACAGCTGCTGGGCCTGGCCCGCGTGGACGACAGCACGGCACTCATCTCCGAGGCCTTGGAGGACGAGGCCTCCGAGGTCCGGGCCAGCGCTGCGTACGCCGCCTCATACCTGGCCGACCCCTGGCTCGCCGCTCCATTGCTGCGCTCGGTGGGCAACGGCGAGGGCATCCCAGCGGGTCTCGCCGCGGACGCCCTGCTGGAGATGGGCGTCGAGATCGCGCCCGTGCTGCGGGCCGCCATGCGCAACACCGCTCCCCGCACCCGCATGGTCGCTGCGCACGTGGCCGGCGTGGGCACGTTCGTGCAGGCGCTGCCCGAGCTGCGCGAGCTCATCGGCGCCGACCCCGACGTCACCGTGCGGGTGGAGGCGGCCGAGGCGCTCGGCTCGATCGGGCAGGACTCCGAGGTCGAGCTGCTGGCACGCCACACCCGGCCGGACCAGCCGACGGACCTGCGCCGCGCCTGCGCCGAGGCGATGGGCCGGATCGGCTCCCCGGTCGCCCACGACGACCTCGTCGGGCTCCTCGACGACGACGACCCGCGCCTCGCCGAGGTGGCCGCGGAGTCGCTGGTCCAGATCGGTCCTCGCGGGCGGGCCACGCTCGAGGGGCGTCGCCACCAGCCGGCCGCCGGCACGGCGCTCGTGCTGGCAGACCTCAGGGCGGCGCAGCGGTGAACGGCTTCCTCGACGGCCTCCGGACCGGGGTGCAATGGCTGTACGACGTCACCTCGGTGCCGATCCTCGTCTACTTCGTCGTCATCAACCTCTCGTTCCTCCTGCTCATCATCACGGCGGGCTTGCAGTTCCGCCGCTACCTGCGGATGCGCGACGCCTCGGTCGACACCCTCGGTGGAGAGCTCGCCCTGGGCGTCTCGGTGGTGATGCCCGCCCACAACGAGGAGGTCGGCATCGTCACCTCCACCACCGCGATGCTGAGCCTGCGCTACCCCCGTCACGAGGTCGTCGTCGTCGACGACGGCAGCACCGACAACACCTTCGAGGTGCTGCGCGAGGCCTTCGACCTCGTCCAGATCCCCCGGGAGGTCCCCATGGACCTCCCCCTGCGCGCCGAGATCCTCGGCGTCTTCGTCCCGCGCGACGGGCACACGCGCCTCGTCGTCGTGCGCAAGACGAACTCCGGGCGCTCCGAGGCCATCAACGCCGGCGTCAACGTCGCGGTCGAGCCGCTCATCGCGTTCATCGACGCCGACTCGATCCTCGAGCCCGACGCCCTGCTGCGCGTGAGCAAGCCGTTCACCGACGACCCGACGCGGATGGTCGCCACCGGTGGCACCATCCGAGCCGTCAACGGCAGCCGGGTCGTCTCCGGCCGCCTGGTCAAGCTCGCCATGCCGACCCAGTGGATCGCCCGGATCCAGGTCGTCGAGTACCTCCGCGCGTTCCTGGTCGGTCGCACCGGCTGGTCGCGCCTGGGCATGCTCATCCTCATCAGCGGTGCCTTCGGCATGTTCCGGCGCGACGTCGTCGTGGACGCCGGCGGGCTGGACCCCGACAGCATCGGCGAGGACTTCGAGCTGGTCCTGCGCATCCACCGCCGGATGATGGACGAGGGGCGCGACTACGCCGTCGAGTTCGTGCCGGAGCCGGTGTGCTGGACCGAGGTGCCCTCGACGCTGTCCGTCCTGGCCCGCCAGCGACGGCGCTGGCACCGTGGCCTCTGGGAGACCCTCTGGGCCTACCGCGGCATGCTCTTCAACCGCCGCTACGGGCGCATCGGCTTCTTCGCGCTGCCCTACTACTGGGTGTTCGAGCTCTTCGCGCCGCTGCTGGAGGGCTTCGGGATCATCGTCGTCGTGCTCGGCCTGCTGCTCGGGATCGTCAACGTGCCCTACGCGCTGCTCTTCCTCGTGCTGGCCTACGGCCTGGCGATCCTCGTGACCCTCGCGGCGATGTCTGTCGAGGAGTGGGCCTTCCACCGCTACCACCGCTGGCGTGACCTGTCGACGACGTTGGCCGCCGCGGTCCTGGAGAACATCGGCTACCGCCAGCTCACCGTCTGGTGGCGGCTCGGCGGCTGGTGGGCGAGCCTGCGCAAGAAGGAGCAGGTGTGGGGCGTCATGACCCGTGCCGGATTCGACGAGGCGACCGATTGACCAAGCCCTCCCTGTGGTCCGTGTCCGGCCAGCTCAGGCTGCTGGTCGTGGCGATGCTGTGCATCGTCCCCGTGGTCGCGGGATCCGCCCTGCTCACGGTGCGGTCCAACTCGCGCGACACGGCCCGCACGAGCCTGGCGTTCTCGCCGGCCATCGACACGACCGCCTCGATCCGCCAGCGCATGACCGACGCCAATGCCGCCTGGAGCCGCACCACGCAGACCGGGGTGGACGAGGGGGCGGCGCTCCGTGCCTCGATGAGCGAGGTCGAGCGCCTGGTCTCGCTGCAGCAGCAGGTGCTGCGACGTGACGTGCTCACGCGCAAGGAGCGGGCCACCTACGCCGACCTGACCAGCCGCCAGGAGACCGCCGCCCGGGCGTGGTTCTCCTGGGTGGCCGAGCGCCGCAGCCAGGACGGGCTGTCGCCGGCGGCGGTGCTGGCGGGTGCCGACGGGCGCATGGCCGAGTTCCGCTCGGTGTCCGACGAGCTCGAGTCCGAGCTCGTCGCCGGCCGCATGGCGGCGCGGGCCCGCATCGCCGGGGCGTTCGACCGGCTGCTGTCCATGATGGCCGCGCTCACTCTGCTGTCCGTGGTCGGCGCCTACCTCATGTGGCGCAGCATCGACGGCTCGCTCTCGGCCCCGGTCGCCCGGCTGCGCCAGGTCGTGGCCCGACAGCGCGGCGGGGACAACCTCGCCCTGGCCGATGCCTCGGGTGGCGCTGCAGAGATCCGAGCGCTGGCCGACGACTTCAACGAGCTCACCAAGACCAACCGCGCGCTGGTCGAGGAGCAGGCCCAGGTCCTGCTCATGCACCAGCTCGCCCTGGAGGTCGCCGACATGGTGCGCAGCGTCGACGACATCGAGGAGGCGCTGCGCCTCGTCTGCGCCCGGTTGGGCACCGGCATGCACGCCGACCGCGTCCTGCTCTACACCCTCGGTGACGGGCAGGAGGCGGTGGAGCAGCGGGTGCAGTGGCACCGCGACGACCTGCCGCCGCTTCCGCCGCTGCCGCCGTCACTGATGACCATGGTGCCGGAGGTCAACCGCGAGCTGCGCCGCGACGCCTCGGTCTTCGTCATCCGCGACCTGCTCGACTCCACCGTGGTGCGCGACGAGCGGGCGCAGGCCTTCCACCGGGCCACCGGTGCCCGCTCGATGGTCATGGTGCCCGTCGGCGTGGGTGAGCGCGGCCTCGGGGTGCTGGCCCTCATGACGGTCGACATCTACCGGCGCTGGCGGCGCTACGAGATCCAGGCCGCCCAGCAGTGCGCCGGCTACCTCGCCCAGGCCATCGCCCAGCTGCGGCTCAACGAGATGCAGGGCGAGCAGATGCGCCGGCTCACCGAGCTCGACCGCCAGAAGACCGACTTCATGGCGACGGTGAGCCACGAGCTGCGGACCCCGCTGACCTCGATCAGCGGTTACCTCGAGCTGCTCGAGGACGGCGACTACGGCGACCTCAGCGGCGTGCAGCAGTCGGCACTGCGGGTCATCGGGCGCAACGCCACCCGCCTGCGAGGTCTCATCGAGGACCTGCTCGTGCTCAACAAGATCGAGGCGTCCGGGCTCGAGTCGGACCCCGAGGACGTGCTGGTCTCCGAGATCGTGCGCGGGGTCAGCGAGATGCTCGAGCCCGTCGCCGCCGCGGGCGGGGTGCGCCTCGTCGTCGAGCAGGTCGACCCCTGCCTGCAGGTCCACGTCGACCGCATCCAGCTCGAGCGCGCCCTGATCAACCTGGGGTCCAACGCCGTGAAGTTCACCCCGACCGGGGGAGTGGCGACCATCTCGACCCGTCGGGAGGGCGACTCGGTGGAGATCGCGGTCGCCGACACCGGCATCGGCATCCCGGAGAAGGACCAGGCCAAGCTGTTCGACCGCTTCTTCCGCGCGTCCAACGCCAATGCCCAGGCCATCCCGGGCACAGGCCTGGGGCTGGCCATCGTGCGGGCGATCGTCGAGGGCCACGGGGGAGAGCTCGGGTTCGAGTCCACGGAGGGCGTCGGCACCACGATGACGATCTGCCTCCCGCTGGTGCTGAGCGCCGCCCCCCGGCGCAGCCGCCCGGGGAATGCCTCCCGGGCCACCACCGTTTAGGAGATGTGCGCCGCTGTCTGGCACACTTGACCGCTGACCGGTTCACGGCCCGAGGCACCCGCCCCGCCGACCCGGCCACATGACCAAGGAGCACGCTTTGAAGAAGGACATCCACCCCGCGTACGTCGAGACCACGGTCACCTGCACCTGTGGCGCGACGTTCAAGACCCGCAGCACTGCGACCTCCGGCGAGATGCGCGCCGAGGTGTGCTCGCAGTGCCACCCGTTCTACACGGGCAAGCAGAAGATCCTCGACACCGGTGGTCGCGTGGCCCGCTTCGAGGCGCGCTACGGCAAGAAGGCCGCAGCCGAGTCCAAGTAGCTTCCCTGATGCGCCGGTCCTGACCCTCGAGGTCGGGGCCGGCGCATTGCTTTACCCGTCTGCCGGCGGCGCGACCGGGCACCGGGCAGGCAACCCCGGCACCACCCGCGCACGACCTCAGGAGCCCCGCATGTTGGAGTCCGCAGCCGCCCTCGTCGAGGAGCACGCCGACCTGGAGAGGCAGCTCTCCGACCCGGAGGTCTTCGGGGACCAGGACCTCGTGCGCCGCCTCAACAAGCGGTACGCCGCGCTGGGACCGACCGTCGCCGCGTACCACGCCTGGCACGCGGCGACCGACGACCTGCAGGCCGCCCGCGAGCTGGCCAAGGAGGACGAGGGGTTCGCCGCAGAGGTGCCCGCGCTGGAGGCGACGCTGCAGGCGGCCGAGGACAAGCTGCGTCGCCTGCTCGTGCCCCGCGACCCCGACGACGACCGCGACGTCATCCTCGAGGTCAAGGCGGGCGAGGGCGGGGAGGAGTCGGCGCTGTTCGCCGGCGACCTGCTGCGGATGTACCTGCGCTACGCCGAGCGGCGCGGGTGGAAGACCGAGCTCATCGACGCCACCGAGTCCGACCTCGGCGGCTACAAGGACGTGCGGATGGCGGTCAAGGCCAAAGGCACGCCCGAGCCCGGCGACGCCCCGTGGGCGAGGCTGAAGTACGAGGGCGGGGTCCACCGCGTGCAGCGCGTGCCCGTCACCGAGAGCCAGGGGCGCATCCACACGTCGGCGGCCGGCGTGCTCGTCATGCCGGAGGCCGAGGAGGTCGAGGTGACCATCGACCCCAACGACCTGAAGATCGACGTCTACCGCAGCTCGGGCCCGGGCGGGCAGTCGGTCAACACCACCGACTCGGCGGTGCGCATCACCCACCTGCCCACCGGCACCGTGGTCTCCTGCCAGAACGAGAAGAGCCAGCTCCAGAACAAGGAGTCGGCGATGCGCGTGCTGCGCGCCAGGCTCCACCAGCTGGCCCAGGACGCCGCCGACGCCGAGGCGAGCGCCGCCCGCCGCAGCCAGATCCGTACGGTCGACCGCAGCGAGCGCATCCGCACCTACAACTTCCCGGAGAACCGCGTCTCCGACCACCGCACCGGCTACAAGTCCTACAACCTCGACACCGTCCTCGACGGCGAGCTCGACGCGGTCGTGCAGTCGGCCGTCGACGCCGACGAGGCCGCTCGCATGGCCGCCGTCGCGGAGGCGTCCGGCTCCGCAGCCTCGTCCCGGTGACCGGGCCGCACGCTCCGGCCGACCTGCGGGCCGCGGTCCGAGGGGCCGCTGCCCGGCTGGCCGAGGCAGGGGTGCCGTCGCCGGACGTCGACGCCGTCGCCCTCGCGGCCCACGTGCTGCGCACCACGGCCTCGCAGGTCCGCACCGCGATGGTGGTCGGCGCCCCCGCGCCGGACCCTGCCGCCTACGGTGCGCTGGTCGAGCAGCGCGTCAGCCGCGTCCCGCTCCAGCACCTCACCGGGCGCGCCGCCTTCCGCCGCCTCGAGCTCGCCGTCGGACCCGGGGTGTTCACGCCCCGGCCGGAGACCGAGGTCGTGGCCGGGCTCGCCATCGACGCGGCCCGGGCTGTCGTCGCGGCGCCGGTCGTGGTCGACCTCTGCACCGGGTCGGGCGCCATCGCGCTCGCCGTCGCAGACGAGCTCCCGTCCGCGACCGTGTATGCCGTGGAGCTGGGGGAGGACGCGCACGCCTGGGCCGCGCGCAACGTCGCCGACACCGGCCTTCCCGTCACCCTCGTGCACGGCGACGCCACGACCGCCTTCCCCGAGCTCGACGGGACGGTCGACGTGGTCGTCTCCAACCCTCCCTACATCCCGGTCGGCATGGTGCCCGTCGACCCCGAGGTCCGCGACCACGACCCCGAGCTCGCCCTCTACGGCGGCAGCGAGGACGGCCTGGCCATCCCCCTGGCGGTGGGGGCCAGGGCCGCGGCGCTGCTGCGTCCCGGTGGGGTGCTGGTCATGGAGCACGCCGACAGCCAGGGCGAGTCGCTGCCCCGGGCCCTGGAGCGGACGGGGTGCTGGCGCGACGTGCACGACGAGCGGGACCTCACCGGCCGGCCCCGCGCGACGGTGGCCACCCGCGCCTGACGCCGGTCCCCGCGCTCCGTCAGGCGGCGTCGGGCGCCCGGACTGCCGCGTCGACCAAGGCGCGAGCGGACGCCTTCGCGGCCTCGGGCGCCTCGGGGCTGGCGTCCAGCGAGCCGCTGGCCAGGCCGCCGTCGAGCAGCAGGGTGAGGGAGCGTGCCAGCGCCTCGGGGTCGCGGGCCCCGGCTTGCCCGGCGAGCCCGCGCACCCATGAGAGCACTGCCGACTTGTGGGCCACGGTGCGGTCGTGGACCGGGGTGCCCGGCTGCGACTCAGCGGCAGCGTTGATGAACGCGCAGCCGCGGTAGCCCTCCCGGCGGCACGAGCTCCGCAGGGCGTCGAACATGCCGACGAGCTGGTCGGCGGGATCGGGACCGGCCGCGGCGGCGGCCTCGTGGAGCTGGCCGGTCCAGATGCCGTCGACCTTGTCGAGGTAGGCCACGATGAGGTCGTCCTTGGCGGGGAAGTGCTTGTAGAACGTCGCCTTCGCGACGCCGGACTCGGCGATGATCAGGTCGACCCCCACCGCCCGTATGCCGCGGGCATAGAAGAGTGCGAACGCCGCGTCCAGGACGCGCTCGCGGGCCTCGCTCGGCCGGGCTGTGGTGGTCATGGACGCACTATACCTTGCAAGTAGACAGATCTGTCTGTTAGGTTCTCCGCATCGCGGTAGACAGACCTGTCTACTGGCGCTCACGGTTCTGATCAGGAGTCCCCATGAAGATCGCAGTCCTCGGCACCGGCATGGTCGGCCAGGCCCTCGCCGGCCGCCTCAGCGAGCTCGGCCACGACGTGGTCATCGGCACGCGCGACCCGCAGTCCACCCTCGCCCGCACCGAGCCCGACGGCATGGGCAACCCGCCCGTCTCGGCCTGGCTGCAGGACCACCGGGCGGTCGGTCTCGCGACCTTCGCCGACGCCGTCGCCGGGGCGGAGCTGGTCGTCAACGCGACCAGCGGCAACGGGGCCATCCCGGCCCTCGAGCTGGCCGGCGCCGACAATCTGGCCGGCAAGGTCGTGCTCGACATCTCCAACCCGCTCGACTTCTCGAACGGCTTCCCTCCCACCCTCTTCGTCAAGGACACCGACTCGCTCGGCGAGCAGGTCCAGCGCGCCTTCCCGCAGGCGCGGGTCGTCAAGACCCTCAACACCCTCAACGCCCACCTGATGGTGAACCCCAAGGCCCTGGGCCAGGAGTCGTCGGTCTTCGTCTCCGGCGACGACGCGGCCGCCAAGGCCACCGTCACCGAGCTGCTCGAGAGCTTCGGGCACACCGACGTCATCGACCTCGGCGACATCACCACGGCCCGCGGCACGGAGATGCTCCTGCCCGTGTGGCTGCGCCTGATGGGCGCCCTCGGCACGCCGGCGTTCAACTTCAAGATCGTGCGCTGACCATGACGCCCACGCCGGGTCGGCCGATGGCCGGCAGGACGGTGCTCGTCACCGGCGGGACCGGCGGGATCGGCGGCGCCACCGCCGCCGGTCTCGCCGCCCTCGGGGCGAGGGTGGGCGTCGTCGGCCGCGACCGGGCTCGGGCCGAGGGCGCCGCCGCGCGCCTGCGCGCGTCCGGCGGAGAGGTCGACGTCTTCATCGCCGACCTCTCGGCGCAGCGGGAGGTGCGCCGACTCGCCGACGAGGCGCTCGCGGCATACCCCCGCCTCGACGTCCTCGTGAACAACGTGGGCGGCTACTGGGCCCGCCGGCACACCACCGAGGACGGGCTCGAGCGCACCTTCGCCGTCAACCACCTCGCGCCGTTCCTGCTGACGAACCTGCTGCTGCCCCGGCTGCGTGAGAGCGCCCCGGCCCGGGTCGTCACGGTGTCGTCAGGCGCGCAGGCCATGGGCCGCATCGACTTCGACGACCTGGAGGGGGAGCGGGGCTACCGTGGCCAGCGCGCCTACAGCCAGTCCAAGCTCGCCAACGTCCTGTTCACCTACGAGCTGGCCCGGCGCCTCGAGGGCACCGGTGTCACCGCGACGGTGCTGCACCCCGGCGTGGTGCGGACGGCGTTCGGCCAGGAGGACCCGGGGCGGTGGATGGCGGCCATGACGCGAGTGGCGCGGCTGTTCATGAAGACCCCGCAGGAGGGTGCCCGTACGTCGATCCACCTCGCCTCCTCGCCGGCGGTGGAGGGCGTCACCGGCCAGTACTTCGCGAACGAACGGCCGAAGCGGTCCTCGAAGGCGTCCTACGACCGGGCCGCCGCCGCGCGGCTGTGGGACGCCTCCGCACGGCTCGTGCACCTCACCGACGACCAGGGGGCCTGAGGGGCCTCGGTGAGGTCCGGGGCAACACGTCGCAGGGGTGGGGGCCGCAATAGGCTGCAGCCCATGAGTCCTGTGTACGACTGCACCACCGAGTCCGGCCGCGCCGAGGGCATCGCCGCCGCCGTCGAGGTCGTCCGCGACGGCGGCGTCGTCGTCCTGCCGACGGACACGGTCTACGGCATCGGAGCCGACGCGTTCTCCCCCGAGGCGGTCGCGTCCGTGCTGGCCGCCAAGGGCCGGGGCCGTGAGATGCCGCCCCCGGTCCTCGTGCCCAGCGTCCGCACCGTCGACGGCCTGGCCACCGACGTGCCGGAGTGGGCGCGTGACCTCATCCGCGAGTTCTGGCCCGGCCCGCTCACCCTGGTGCTCAAGGCCCAGTCCTCGCTGATGTGGGACCTCGGCGACACCAACGGCACGGTCGCGGTGCGGATGCCCAAGGACGACACCGCCCTGGCCCTGCTCGGCGAGGTGGGCCCGATGGCCGTCACCAGCGCCAACCTCACCGGCCGCCCGCCCGCGACGACCGTCACCGACGCCGCCGCCCAGCTCGGCGCCGCCGTCGCCGTCTACCTCGACGCCGGCCCGACCACGAGCACCGAGGTCTCCACCATCGTCGACTGCACCGCCGACGAGCCCGTCGTCCTGCGCGCCGGCGCCGTCACCCAGGAGCAGCTCGACGCCGTCCTGCACCCCGCCCCGGACGCCGAGGAGCCCGAACCCACCCAGGCCCTAGAGTTGCCGGCGGATCCGGCCGCCGACAGCACCCCAGACAGCAGCACCCCCGACAGCAGCACCCCAGGAGAGACGCGATGACCCAGAGCGCTGACACCTTCTACGGCTCCGACTTCGGCGCCCTGTCGTCCTTCGACCCCGAGATCGCCGGGGTCCTCGTGTCCGAGCTCGACCGCATCCGCAGCGGCCTGCAGCTCATCGCCTCGGAGAACATGTCCAGCCCCGAGGTGCTCACCGCGCTCGGCTCGACGTTGTCCAACAAGTACGCCGAGGGCTACCCGGGTCGTCGCTACTACGGCGGCTGCTCCGAGGTCGACAAGGCCGAGACCCTCGCCATCGAGCGGTGCAAGGCCCTGTTCGGCGCCGACCACGCCAACGTCCAGCCGCACTCGGGCGCCAGCGCCAACCAGGCGGTCTACGGCGCCTTCATGCAGCCCGGCGACACGATCCTCGCGATGGCGCTGCCCATGGGTGGCCACCTCACCCACGGCACCAAGGTGTCCTTCTCCGGCAAGTGGTTCAACGCCGTCCACTACGGCGTCGACAAGCAGACCGAGGACATCGACTACGACGAGGTGGAGCGCCTCGCCAAGGAGCACCGCCCGAAGGTCATCCTCGCCGGCGGCTCGGCGATCCCGCGCCTGATCGACTTCGAGTTCTTCCGCAGGCTGGCCGACGAGGTCGGGGCGATCTTCTGGGTGGACGCCGCGCACTTCATCGGCCTCGTCGCCGGCAAGGCGATCCCGAGCCCGGTGCCCCACGCCGACGTCGTCACCTTCACGACCCACAAGGTGCTGCGCGGGCCGCGTTCGGGTGCGCTGGTCTGCAAGGAGGAGCACGCCACCAAGCTCGACAAGGCCGTGTTCCCGATGATGCAGGGCGGGCCGCAGATGCACACCATCGCGGCCAAGGCGGTCAACTTCAAGGAGTGTGCGACGCCCGAGTACCAGGCGTACGCCAAGCAGGTCATCGAGAACGCCAGGGTGCTTGCGACGTCGCTGGGGGAGAAGGGGATCCGTCCCACCACCGGCGGCACCGACACCCACCTGTCGCTGCACGACCTGCAGGGTGTGGGCGTCACCGGCGCCGACGCCGAGGCCCGTTCCGACGCAGCCGGCATCGTCCTCAACAAGAACGCCATCCCGTTCGACCCGCAGAAGCCCAACATCGCCAGCGGCATCCGCGTCGGCACCCCCTGCGTCACCACCCAGGGGATGGGCACCGACGAGATGCGGACCATCGCCGACCTCATCGCCAAGGCCGTCATCGAGGGCGACGCCGACCCCGACCACGCGGTCTCCAAGGAGGTCCGTGCGGGCGTGACGGACCTCGTGACCAGGTTCCCGGCATACCCTCGAGGCTGAGTCCCGACCCACCCGAGAGGCGCCCTGAGTGCGCGAGTACCTCCTCGTCCTGATGGTCGCCGCGGTGATCACGTATGCCGCGACGCCGCTCATGCGCGCCGTCGCCGTGCGCACCGGGGCCTTCACCCCGGTGCGCGACCGTGACGTCCACTCGACGCCGATCCCGCGCCTGGGCGGTGTGGCGATCTTCCTCGGGTTCGCCGCGTCGATGCTCGCGGCGAGCAGGCTGCCGTTCCTCGGCCAGGTCTTCCGGCTGGGCCCGGAGCTCAACGCGGTGCTGTGGGGCGCCGCCATCGTCTGCCTGCTGGGGGCGATCGACGACATCCGTGAGCTCGACTGGCTGACGAAGATGGGCGGCCAGATGATCGCCGCCGGGATCATGGCATTCAACGGCGTCACGCTGTTCCAGCTGCCGATCGGAGGCGTGACCGTGCTGCCGCAGCCGATCATGGTGGGGCTGACCGTCTTCGCCGTCGTGCTGTTCACCAACGCGGTCAACTTCATCGACGGCCTCGACGGGTTGGCCGCGGGGGTCGTCATCGTCGCCGCGTCGTCGTTCTTCATCTACAGCTACGGCATCTCCCGCACCTTCGACCCGCCCAACGTGTTCTCGTCGGCGACCTTCATCTCCGCGGCGCTGATCGGCTGCTGCCTGGGGTTCCTGCCGCACAACTACCACCCGGCCCGGCTCTTCATGGGCGACTCGGGCGCGCTGCTGCTGGGCCTGCTGCTGGCCGCGGCGACGATCTCCACGACCGGGAACGTCACGCCCTCGCAGGTGAGCACCAACCCGGTGGCGGCGACGCTGCTGCCGCTCGTGGTGCCGGCCGCCATCATCCTGCTGCCGCTGGTCGACATCCTGCTCGCGGTGGTGCGCCGCACCCGGCGCGGTGAGCGGCCGTGGAGCCCGGACAAGCAGCACCTCCACCACCGCATGCTCCAGATCGGCCACGGGCACCGTCGCGCGGTGCTGCTGCTGTGGATGTGGGCCGCGGTGGCCGCCCTGGGCTCGGTGAGCTTCATCTTCATCCAGGACGCCCGGGTCGCGGGAGCCGGCGTGCTCGCTGCCGTGGTCGTCGTGGGCGTGCTCACCATCTGGCTGCCCCGGTGGGCCCCGACCGGCGGCCGGGTCCGCCGCATCTCCTGACGGAGGTCAGCCGAGCCGCTGCTCGAGCCCGGCGCGCACGCGTGGCCACTCGTCGCGCAGCACGCTGAAGACCACGGTGTCGCGGAAGGTGCCGTCGGCCCGCCGGGTGTGCCGGCGCAGCACGCCCTCGCGCGTCGCACCGAGCTTGGCGATCGCCGCCTGGGACCGCTCGTTGACGGCGTCGGTCTGGATCTTCACACGGCAGAACCCGCAGTCGAACGCGTGCCCGAGCAGCAGCAGCTTGCACTCCGGGTTCACGGCCGTGCCCCACCAGCGCGACCCGTACACCGTCCACCCCAGGTGCACGCGCTCGTGGACGAGGTCGACGTCGCCGAGGGAGGAGGTGCCGACGACGGTGCCCTCCTCGCCGAGCCCGCCGACCCCGGTCAGGCGCACCGTGTATGCCGTGCGGCCGGCCGCACGGGCCGCGACCGCTGCGTCGACGAGCGCTCGGGTGGCGGCGAGGTCCGGGGGAGGGGCCGCCATGACGTAGCCCTGGGTGTAGACGACCGGGTCGCTGTGGACGGCGTGCAGGCCCTCGGCATCAGCTGGTCGCACAGGGTCCAGCCGGACGAAACGGCCGATGAGGGGGTAGCCGGTCGGGGGATGCGCGGTCACGGGTCGCAGGCTAGCGCCGACCGGTTTGCCCGGTTCGACCCACACCACGACCTCCGATGTCCTAGCGTCACGCCCCGAACAAGACGTCCGCGACCCGCGCGGCGCCCAGCAGGGGGAAACCATGAGCACGACCGACAACCTGATCCCGGAGCCGCCCAAGGCCTCCGTCCCGACGCCGGCGCCGGCCCCGGTGCTGCCGGAGGTGGGACCGTTCGACGCCAGCGCGCTCTACACCCAGGCCCAGCCGGTCGAGATCGTGTCCCGCGGGATCCTGTTCTCCCTGGCCGCGGTGCCCCTCGGCATGGCCGTCGCCGTCCTGGTCTGGGAGCTCGGCTTCGTCGCCTCGATCTCCAGCTTCGTCATCGCCGGCGCCGGGGCCGCGCTCTACACCAAGGGCGCCACCCGGACGCCGAACCGTGGCCTGGTCCCGCTGGTGCTCGTGGTCCTCGGCGGCGTCGCCCTGTCCTTCTTCGCGGTCGTCACCGCCGACCTGGTGGACTTCTACAACACCCCGCAGGGCCAGTCCCTCGGCTACCCGTCGGTGGTCGACTTCGTCAGCGCCAACCTCTTCACCGGCAACGTGCTGTCGTCCTACGGCTCGCAGGCGGTCATGTTCGTCCTCTTCGCCGCACTCGGCGTCTTCGGCACGGTGCGCCGCCTGGTCCGCGCCCGGCAGGCCTGAGGCTCCCCGCTCCACGACGACGGCTGCCCACGACGGCTGCCAGCGTCGGCTGCCCACGACGGCCCCCACGACGGCCCGGTTCCCCACGGGGGACTGGGCCGTCGGCCTGTCGACGGGGTGCCTCCTGCTGCTCGTACGCCACTGGGACCGGCGTGGTTGGTGCGTGGCGGAGCGCTTGTGATACCTTTCACAAGCACCCCAAGGCGGGTGTGGACCACCGTTCGCCAGGCCCCGCAGCCCCGACGAATCAGGCAGCAGACCGATGACCACAGCCCCTCACGCCGACCGTGACCCGTTTGCGGTCATGCTGCGTGGAGCGTTCGTCCCCACCGTCGCGGTGGGTCCGGTCGCCGTGGTCGTGGCTGCGCTGGTCTCCGGCGGCAAGGCCGCCCTCGGTGCGGCACTGGGCTTCGTCATCGCCCTCGCCTTCTTCGCCCTCGGCCTGCTCGTCATGCGACGGCTGGGCGGCGCGATGGACCCGCTGCGGTTCCTCGCCAGCGCGCTGGCCGTCTTCATGGGCCAGATGATCTTCCTGCTCGTGGTGATCATGGCCCTCAAGGACGCCTCGTGGCTCGACGGGACCGCCTTCGGCGTCACCGTGCTCGCGGTCGCCCTGGTGTGGCAGGTCTTCCAGGTCGTCGCCTTCGTCCGGTCCCGCCGCCTCGTCTTCGACGCCCCGAAGGATCCGGGGCAGGATGAGGGACCTGCGTCATGACCCCAGGAGCCCACCGTGACCGACCCCTCCACGCCACCGCCGGACGACCGGCCCACGCCCTTGCAGAAGGCCGACGCCGGACACCAGCGCCTCGAGGAGGCGCGGATGTGGAACGTCGTCTCCTACCTGATCACGGGGCCGGCGATGTTCGGTGCGATCGGCTGGGGACTGGACCGCTGGCTGGGCACGACGTGGCTCGTCGCCGTGGGGATCGTGGGGGGGATGGCCCTGTCGCTGTACCTCGTGTGGTTCCGGTACGGTACGCAATGACTTCCGCAGGTCAGGTCCGCCCAGTGCATGCAGGGCCGGGGCTCGTGACCGTTGCCCTCATCGGCCAGTGGAGTGTTCCGAACGCAAAGCTCGAGGAGAACCTGTGAGTCTGAACGTGCTGGGTGCCATCAGCCCGGCTGCTGCCGGCGGTGACGGGGAGGGCTTCCACGCCCCCACGCCCGCCGAGTTCTACCAGCCCCTGATCGGTCACGGCGACTTCGCGATCACGCGCCCGATGGTCGTCCTGGCCATCTCGGTGGCGCTGATCGCCTGGTTCCTCGTGGCGACGACCAAGCGTGCTGCGGTGGTGCCGGGCAAGGGCCAGTGGGTGACCGAGGGTGCCTACAACTTCGTGCGCAACGGCGTGGCCCGCGACATCATCGGCAGCCACGACTTCCTGCGGTTCGTCCCGCTGCTGTTCAGCATGTTCATGCTGATCCTGGTCAACAACCTGTTCGGCGTCATCCCGCCGATCCAGTACCCCACGATGAGCCGCATCGGCTTCCCGATCGCGCTGACCCTGCTGGTCTTCGTGATCTACCACGCTGTGGGCATCCGCAAGAACGGCGCCTGGGGCCACATCAAGCACATGATCCCGCCGGGCCTGCCCAAGGGCATCTACGTGCTGATCATCCCGCTGGAGCTGCTGACCTACTTCGTCACCCGGCCGCTGACGCTGGCCCTGCGACTCTTCGGCAACATGTTCGCCGGGCACATGCTCCTGCTGCTGTTCATCACCGGTGGCGAGTACATGCTGATCCACGGTGGAATCGGCCTCAAGGCAGCCGGCGTCGGCTCCTTCGGCATGGCCTTCGTGCTGACCGCCTTCGAGGCACTGATCGAGTTCCTGCAGGCCTACATCTTCACGCTGCTCGCAGCCACCTACATCGCCGGCTCCCTCGCCGACGAGCACTGAGACCGTCCGGGGCGACGGCACGTCGGCCCGGTGCAGGACCCGCCCGACCCACAACTGAATAGCCAACGAACTCCCGCTCGGCGACCTGCCGACGGACTGATAACCCGAAAGAGGACCTCTGACATGACTGGCAACATCGCCATCCTCGGCTACGGCCTGTCTGCGATCGGCCCCGGTGTGGGCATCGGCCTGATCTTCGCCGCCTACATCAACGGTGTCGCCCGGCAGCCCGAGGCGCGCGGCGTCCTCCAGGGCATCGCGATCCTCGGCTTCGCCCTCGCCGAGGCGCTGGCCATCTTCGGTCTGGTTCTCGCGTTCGTCTTCAAGTAAGCCGAACCACCCAGCCCCACGCCCCCTGGCACCACAGCACTAGGAGAACCCGTGCAGCACTTCACCGGCATCACGCAGGTGGTTGTCGCGGCCGCCGCCGAGGACAAGACCGGCGAGCGCCTGCCGATCCTGCCCCTCTGGGGTGAGCTGATCTTCGGCGTCATCGCCTTCGCGATCCTCTACTGGGTTGTGGCCACCAAGGTCGTGCCCAACCTCGAGAAGGCGTACGCCGAGCGCACCGCCGCCATCGAGGGCGGCATGCAGCAGGCGGAAGAGGCGCAGCAGCAGGCGCAGGCCGCGCTGGAGCAGTACCAGGCCCAGCTGGCCGAGGCGCGCGCCGAGGCGGCCCGCATCCGTGAGGAGGCGCGGGAGCAGGGCGCCGCGATCGTCGTCGAGATGCGCGGTCACGCCCAGGCCGAGGCCAACCGCATCACCGAGGCCGCGCACAAGCAGATCGAGGCCGAGCGCCAGCAGGCCGTGGTCTCGCTGCGCAGCGAGGTCGGCCGGCTGTCGACCGAGCTGGCGAGCCGCATCGTCGGGGAGTCCCTCGAGGACGAGACCCGTCGCCGCGGCACCGTGGACCGGTTCCTGGCCGAGCTCGAGGCCGGCAACATCCAGCCCGAGAAGGTCGGAGAGGGCGCCTGATGCGTGGTTCGTCGCGGGCTGCCGCCATCGAGTCGAGCAAGGCCTTCGAGGCCGCGCTCGGCGCGGGGGCGGACCGCCGCACCCTCGGTGAGGAGCTCCTCGCCGTGGTGGGCGTCATCGACGGCAGCGCCACGCTGCGCCGGGCCCTGGCCGACCCGTCCCGGGACGCCGAGGCCAAGCGTGACCTGGTCACGCGGGTCTTGAGCGGCAAGGTGTCGCAGCCGACGACCGACCTGCTCCGCACCGTGGTCGGCCAGCGCTGGGCCACCGAGCGCGACCTGTCCGACTGCGTGGAGGAGCTCGGCATCGAGTCGCTGCTCGCCCAGGCCGAGGCCAACGGCGAGATCGACCGCGTCGAGGACGAGCTGTTCCGGTTCGAGCGCATCGTGGCCGGCAACCCCGAGCTACGTGACCGCCTGACCAACCGCCAGGGCGACGCCCAGGCCAAGGCGGGCGTCATCAGCCAGCTCCTCGAGGGCAAGTCGAGCGAGACGACCGTGCGGCTGGCCCGCCAGGCCGTGCTCGCCACCCGGGGTCGCAAGCTCGACCGCACCCTGGAGGGCTACCTCGCCCTCGCGTCCAGGCGACGCGAGCAGCTCACGGCCGTCGTCACCGCGGCGACCGAGCTCACGCCCCAGCAGCGTGAGCGTCTCGGCGCGGCGCTGCACACCATCTACGGCAAGTCCATCGTGCTGCAGGTCGTCCTCGACCCGCAGGTGCTCGGTGGCATCCGTGTCCAGGTCGGCGACGAGGTCGTCGACGGCACCGTGCTGCGTCGCCTCGACGAGGCGCGCAGGCACATCGCCGGCTGACGGCACCGCACGACAACTGCACAGCACGACCACCACCACGCCTTCCGGTCCGAGCCCCTCGGCACCGGTCACTGCACCACTCAAGGGAGAAGAGATCAGATGACGGAGCTTTCGATCCGTCCGGAGGAGATCCGGGACGCACTGGACAACTTCGTTCAGTCCTACGAGCCCGGCACGGCCTCCCGCGAAGAGGTCGGCCGCGTCAGCGACGCCGGCGACGGCATCGCCCACGTCGAGGGCCTGCCCTCGTGCATGACCAACGAGCTGCTCGAGTTCGAGGACGGGACCCTGGGCCTCGCGCTCAACCTCGACGTCCACGAGATCGGCGTCGTCATCCTCGGTGACTTCTCCAGGATCGAGGAGGGCCAGGAGGTCAAGCGGACCGGCGAGGTGCTCTCCGTGCCCGTCGGCGACGCGTTCCTCGGTCGCGTCGTCAACCCGCTCGGCCAGCCGATCGACGGCCTCGGCGAGATCGCGACCACCGAGCGTCGCGCCCTCGAGCTGCAGGCGCCGACCGTGGTCCAGCGCAAGTCGGTCCACGAGCCGCTGCAGACCGGCCTCAAGGCCGTCGACGCCATGACCCCCATCGGCCGCGGCCAGCGCCAGCTCATCATCGGCGACCGCCAGACCGGCAAGACGACGGTCGCGGTCGACACGATCATCAACCAGAAGCAGAACTGGGAGTCGGGCGACCCCGACCAGCAGGTCCGCTGCATCTACGTCGCCATGGGCCAGAAGGGCTCCACCATCGCTGCCGTCCGCGGCACGCTGGAGGAGGCCGGCGCCCTCGAGTACACGACGATCGTCGCGGCCCCCGCGTCCGACTCGGCGGGCTTCAAGTACCTCGCGCCGTACACCGGCTCGGCCATCGGCCAGCACTGGATGTACCAGGGCAAGCACGTCCTCATCGTGTTCGACGACCTGTCCAAGCAGGCCGAGGCCTACCGCGCCGTGTCGCTGCTGCTGCGCCGCCCGCCGGGCCGCGAGGCCTACCCCGGTGACGTCTTCTACCTGCACTCCCGCCTCCTGGAGCGTTGCGCGAAGCTGTCCGACGAGCTCGGCCACGGCTCGATGACCGGCCTGCCGATCATCGAGACCAAGGCCGGTGACGTCTCGGCGTACATCCCGACCAACGTCATCTCCATCACCGACGGCCAGATCTACCTCCAGGCCGACCTCTTCAACGCCAACGTGCGTCCCGCGATCGACGTGGGTGTCTCCGTCTCCCGTGTCGGTGGCGCCGCGCAGATCAAGGCCATGAAGGAGGTCTCCGGCCGCCTCAAGCTCGACCTCGCGCAGTTCCGCGCGATGGAGGCGTTCGCCATGTTCGCCTCGGACCTCGACCCGGCCTCCCGTGCCCAGCTCGCGAAGGGTGCCCGCCTCGTCGAGCTCCTCAAGCAGAAGCAGGCCGCGCCGTTCCCGGTCGAGGAGCAGGTCGTGTCCATCTGGACCGGCACCACCGGCCAGCTCGACTCGATCGCCGTCGAGGACGTCTCGCGCTTCGAGTCCGAGTTCCTGGACTACCTGCGCCGCGAGAAGAAGGGCCTGCTGGACGCCATCCGCGAGTCCAAGAAGTTCGAGGACGAGACCCGCTCCGGGCTCGAGGACGCCGTCAAGGCGTTCAAGGAGCAGTTCGCCGCCTCCGGCGCCGAGAACACCCCCGTCGGCCACGAGGCCGACCCGGGCGAGCTCGAGCACGAGGTCGAGCAGGAGCAGATCGTCAAGCAGAAGCGCTGACCACCACCGGGTGCCCACCACGGTGGGCACCCGGTGACAGCGTCGCCGCCTCCGGGCGGCACCCCCCAAGCACGTGATCCGCGGCCCCGGGCCGCACCAGGAACGAACGAGAGAGGCGGCAACATATGGGAGCGCAGATGCGGGTCTACCGCCAGCGCATCCGGTCCGTCCAGGCGACCAAGAAGATCACGCGCGCCATGGAGCTGATCGCCGCGTCCCGCGTGGTCAAGGCCCAGCAGCGCGTCCGTGAGTCCTCGCCGTACGCCCGCGCCCTGACGCGCGCGGTGTCGGCGGTGGCGACGTTCTCCAACGTCGACCACCCGCTCACCACCGAGTCGGCCGAGGTGCGCCGCGCGGCGGTGCTCGTCGTGACCTCCGACCGCGGCCTCGCCGGTGCCTACAGCTCCTCCGTCATCAAGGAGAGCGAGCGCCTCATCGGCGAGCTGCGCGGCGAGGGCAAGGAGGTCGTCCCCTACCTGGTCGGCCGCAAGGCGGTGGGCTTCTACCGCTTCCGCAAGCGTGAGTTCGCGGCCGAGTGGACCGGGTTCACCGACCAGCCCACGTTCGACGTGGCGCGGGAGATCGGCGAGGAGCTCGTGGCGGCGTTCAACCGCCCCTACGAGGACGGTGGTGCCGACGAGGTCCACATCGTCTTCACGCGCTTCGTCAACATGGTCAACCAGGAGCCCGACGTCATCCGCATGCTGCCCCTCGAGGTGGTCGAGGGCGAGGAGCCCCCTGCCGAGGACGACGTCCTGCCCCTCTACGAGTTCGAGCCCGGTGCCGAGCAGGTCCTCGACGCGCTGCTGCCCAAGTACGTCACGGCGCGCATCTACAACTGCCTGCTCCAGGCCGCCGCGTCCGAGCTGGCCGCGCGCCAGAAGGCGATGAAGTCCGCCACGGACAACGCCGAGGAGCTCATCAAGAAGTACACCCGGTTGGCCAACCAGGCCCGCCAGGCCGAGATCACCCAAGAGATCAGCGAGATCGTGGGCGGCGCCAGCGCCCTCGCCGACGCCAGTTGAGAAGGTAGAGAGAAACCAATGACTGCCACTGTCACTGAAGAGACCCAGGCCGCCACCCCCGGTGGCATCGGCCGCATCTCCCGCATCATCGGCCCGGTCGTCGACGTGGAGTTCCCCGCCGACGCCATGCCCGAGCAGTACAACCTGCTCACCACCACGGTCGAGCTCTCGGGGGAGAAGAAGAACCTCAACCTCGAGGTCGCCCAGCACATCGGCGACAACATGGTGCGCGCCATCTCGCTGCAGCCCACCGACGGCCTCGTCCGCGGCACCCAGGTGCAGGACACCGGCGGCCCGATCACCGTGCCCGTCGGCGACCAGACCCTCGGCAAGGTGTTCAACACCACCGGTGACGTCATGAACCTCGCCGAGGGCGAGACGTTCGAGGTCAAGGAGCGCTGGGGCATCCACCGCAAGGCCCCGGCCTTCGACCAGCTCGAGTCCAAGACCCAGATGTTCGAGACCGGCATCAAGGTCATCGACCTGCTGACGCCCTACGTGCAGGGCGGCAAGATCGGCCTGTTCGGCGGCGCCGGCGTGGGCAAGACGGTGCTCATCCAGGAGATGATCGCCCGTGTGGCCCGCGACCACGGTGGTGTGTCGGTGTTCGCCGGTGTCGGCGAGCGCACCCGTGAGGGCAACGACCTCATGGTGGAGATGGAGGAGGCCGGAGTCCTCGGCCAGACCGCCCTCGTCTTCGGCCAGATGGACGAGCCGCCGGGCACGCGTCTTCGCGTGGCGCTGTCGGCGCTGACCATGGCGGAGTACTTCCGCGACGTCCAGAACCAGGACGTGCTGCTCTTCATCGACAACATCTTCCGCTTCACGCAGGCCGGTTCCGAGGTCTCCACCCTTCTCGGCCGCATGCCGTCCGCCGTGGGCTACCAGCCCACCCTCGCCGACGAGATGGGCACGCTCCAGGAGCGCATCACCTCGACGCGTGGTCACTCGATCACCTCGATGCAGGCGATCTACGTGCCGGCCGACGACTACACCGACCCGGCCCCGGCCACGACGTTCGCGCACCTCGACGCGACGACCGAGCTGTCCCGTGAGATCGCCTCGCTGGGTATCTACCCCGCCGTGGACCCGCTCACGTCGACCTCGCGCATCCTCGACCGTCGCTACATCGCCGAGGACCACTACAACACCGCGGTGCGCGTCAAGCAGATCCTCCAGCGCAACAAGGAGCTGCAGGACATCATCGCCATCCTCGGCATCGACGAGCTCTCCGAAGAGGACAAGATCCTCGTCAACCGCGCCCGTCGCATCCAGCGGTTCCTGTCGCAGAACACCTACGTCGCCAAGCAGTTCACCGGCATCGAGGGCTCGACGGTCCCGCTGACCGACACCATCGAGGCGTTCACCAAGATCGCCGACGGCGACTACGACCACGTGCCGGAGCAGGCGTTCTTCATGTGTGGTGGCCTCGACGATGTCGAGCGCCAGGCCGCGGAGATCGAGAAGAACCTCTGACGCGACAGCGTCGATGCAGGATGACGCGACAGCGTCGATGCAGGACTGACGCGACAGCGTCGACTGAAGCACCCGTGTGCCGTGGGGCCAGCCACTCTGGCTGGCCCCACGGCATACCACCCGCCGGAGGGTTCCCCACGGCGGTGGTTAGACTCGAGCAGTACGCATTCCCGTGGAGGACACCGTGAGCACCCTGCAGGTTGAACTCGTCGCCGCCGACCGCAAGGTCTGGGAGGGCGAGGCCGACATGGTCCTGGCCCGCACCGTCGACGGCGAGCTGGGCATCCTGCCCGGTCACACCCCGCTGCTCGGCATCCTCGTCGAGGGCGACGTGCGCATCCGGACCGCAGGCACCGACGCGGCGGCCCGCATCGACGGGGGCTTCCTGTCGGTCGACCGTGACAAGGTCATCATCGTCGCCGAGGCGGTCGACGCCTCGCAGATCCCGGCGTAGCCGAAAGGGGTGAGCATGGCGCCCGCGACGTTCGTCGAGATCATCGTGGGGGCACTCGCCCTGCTCGCCGTCCTGGCGCTGGCGTACATCTTCGTGCGCCGGCGCCTGCTGTCGTCCGGGGCACCGCTCATGCTGTGCGCGCTGCGTGCCCTGGACCGGTCGTCCTACCGGCTGGGGCTGCTGCGCTTCTCCGGCGGGACCCTGGAGTGGTACACCCTCATCGGCCCCTCACCGCGCCCGGTCCGGACCTGGGAGCGGCCCCGGCTCGAGCTCGGGCCGCCGGAGGTCTCGCAGGAAGCCATCGCCGGCCTGCCGGAGGCGGTCACGGTGGCGTGCCGCTACGACGGCGACGAGTTCCGCATCGCCCTGGCGCCTGCGGCCTACACCGCCATGCGCAGCTGGCTGGAGAGTTCGCCCCCCGGCTTCAACGTCAACGTCGCCTGACCGGGATCACTTCTTCCGGTCGGGCGCCTGGGCGCGTCCGCCGCCGGGCTGCCACAGCACGTCGCCGCCGATGGGCAGGTTGGCGACGCGGGCCAGCACGAAGAGCAGGTCCGAGAGCCGGTTGAGGTACTTCGCGGTGAGGACGTTGACCCCGCCGTGGCCCTTGCTGCCGTCGCCGGGCTGGTCGCCGTAGGCGTCGATCGCCGCCCAGGCCGCGCGCTCCGCCCGGCGCACCACGGTCGTCGCGACGTGCAGGTGGGCCGAGCCCACGGTGCCGCCGGGCAGGATGAACGAGCGCAGCTTCTCGACGCGCTCCAGGTAGGCGTCGCAGTCGGCCTCGAGTTCGTCGACCCATGCCTGCTGGACGCGCAGCGGCGGGTACTCGTAGGTGGGCTGCAGCGGGGTGCAGAGGTCGGCGCCGACGTCGAACAGGTCGTTCTGCACCCGCAGCAGGGTGGCCCGGATGTCCTCGGGGAGCTCCCCGGCGGCCAGGGCGACCCCGATGGCGGCGTTCGCCTCGTTGGTGTCGGCGTAGGCGAGCAACCGGACGTCGGTCTTGCTGGTGCGGCTCATGTCCCCGAGGTGGGTGCGGCCGTCGTCACCGGTCCGGGTGTAGATGCGCGTCAGGTTGACCATGGCAGCAGCCTGTCAGATGGGCCTGGGCGGCGCGGATAGGGTGGGTCGGTGGCTGAGAGATTCAGGGTCGTCGGAGGCACCGCGCTGCGTGGCGAGGTCGCGGTGTGGGGTGCCAAGAACAGCGCGCTCAAGCTCATGGCCGTGGCCCTGCTCGCCGTCGGCCGCACCCGCCTGACCAACGTCCCGGCCATCCTCGACGTGACGATCATGGCCGAGCTGCTGCGGCGCCTGGGCTGCACCGTCGACTACGACGCCACGGCCGGCGTCGTGGAGATCACCGTGCCCGAGAAGATCGGGCACCGGGCCGACTACGACCTCGTCCGCGCCCTGCGCGCGTCGACCGCCGTGCTCGGCCCGCTGGTGGCCCGCACCGGCTCCGCCGACGTCGCCGTGCCCGGGGGAGACGCCATCGGCTCACGCGGGCTCGACCTGCACGCCGCAGGGCTGGAGGCGCTCGGCGCCCGCGTCCACGTCACCCACGGCTTCCTGGTCGCCGAGGCGCCGGACGGCCTCCACGGCGCCGAGATCCGGCTCGAGTTCCCGAGCGTCGGGGCCACCGAGAACGTCCTGACGGCTGCGGTCCTGGCCCGGGGGACCACCCGTCTGGAGAACGCCGCGCGCGAGCCCGAGATCGCGGACATCGCCGAGATGCTGACGTCGATGGGGGCCCGCATCACGGGCGCCGGCACCTCCGTCATCGAGGTGGAGGGCGTCGACCGGCTCTCGCCCACCGAGCACGCCGTCGTCCCCGACCGCATCGCGGCCGGCACCTGGGCCTTCGCCGCCGCAGCCACCCGCGGCGACGTCGAGGTCGTCGGCGCCGTGAGCGCCCACCTCGTCGCCGCCCTCGAGCTGGTCGAGGCGAGCGGTGCCACCGTCACCGACACCGAGCGGGGGTTCCGGGTCGACTCCGGGGGCCGCCGCCCGCGCGCGTTCGACGTGGCCACGCTCCCGTACCCCGGCTTCCCGACCGACCTGCAGCCCTTCGCCCTCGCCTGCAACGCCGTCGCCGACGGCTCGGCGATGATCACCGAGAACCTCTTCGAGGCCCGGTTCCGCACCGTCCAGGAGCTGAACCGGCTCGGGGCCGAGACCCGCATCGACGGCCACCACGTCATGGTCCACGGGGTGGAGCGGCTCTCCGGCGCCCCGGTGGAGGCGAGCGACATCCGCGCCGGCGCGGCCCTGGTCATCGCCGGCCTGGTCGCCGAGGGGGTGACCACGGTCAGCGGTGCCCAGCACATCGACCGTGGCTACGCAGGGTTCGCCGAGAGCATGCAGGGCCTCGGCGCCGACGTCACGCGCGAGCCGGACGACGACCCCTTCCTCTGAGGGAAGCGTCCCGGAAGGACCGGGTTCCTCCCGGTTGGCGTAGCCGACACCGGGCCGGCCGACCGGGACCTTTACCAGATCTTGATCAGGCTCGACACAACCCGTACCCCGCCCGCGGGCGTCCCTGTGAGTGAATGTCTCCACGGACAAGGGGGTTCGCATGTCGGTCAGCACCATCGGGGTCCTCCCCGTCGCGGTCCGCGCACTGCACTCGGGGCAGGAGGTCGCCATCACCGGCCGCATCGACGTGCACTCGGTCCCCGACGTGCGACTGCTCCTCCACGAGATCATCGACACCGGCTGCGGTGACGTGCTGATGCGCCTGGCCGACGCCGAGATCGGTGACGCGACCGGCCTGGGGGTCATCGTGGAGGCCTACACGCGCGCCCGCCGTGCCGGCCGCCGACTGGCCGTCATCGACATGAGCGAGCGCACCGGGCGCCTGTTGCGTGCGTCACGCATCGACCGCGTCCTCGTGCTGCGCGAGCCCGTCGAGGACCACACTGTGGTGGCTGTCACCGCCTGAGCGCCTCCCGCGGGCCTTCGGCCCGCCGGTACGTTCGGCCCATGCCCGAGCCTGCCGAGCCCGCTGCCGCGTCGACCCCCACCCCCGACGCGCCGCCGCGCCGCGAGCGCGACCGGCCCTGGGTGATGCGCACCTACGCCGGCCACTCCAGCGCGGCCGCGAGCAACGCGCTCTACCGGCGCAACCTCGCCAAGGGGCAGACCGGGCTGTCGGTGGCGTTCGACCTGCCGACCCAGACCGGGTACGACCCCGACCACCCGCTCGCGCGCGGGGAGGTGGGCAAGGTCGGTGTCCCGGTCTCGCACGTCGGTGACATGCGGGCGCTGTTCGACCAGATCCCGCTGGACCGCATGAACACGTCGATGACCATCAACGCCACCGCGATGTGGCTGCTCGCGCTCTACCAGGTGGTGGCGGAGGAGCAGGCGGTCGCCGAGGGCCGTGACCCGGCCGAGGCGGTGCGGGCGCTGGCGGGCACCACCCAGAACGACATCATCAAGGAGTACCTGTCGCGGGGGACCTACGTCTTCGCGCCCCAGCCGTCGCTGCGGCTCATCACCGACATGGTCGCCTACACGGTCTCCGAGATGCCGAGGTGGAACCCCACCAACATCTGCAGCTACCACCTGCAGGAGGCCGGGGCGACGCCGGTCCAGGAGATCGCCTACGCGATGTCGACGGCGATCGCCGTCCTCGACGCCGTGCGCGACTCGGGACAGGTGCCGCAGGAGCGCTTCGGCGAGGTGGTCGCGCGGATCTCCTTCTTCGTCAACGCCGGGGTGCGGTTCGTCGAGGAGATGTGCAAGATGCGCGCCTTCGTCCAGCTGTGGGACGAGGTCACACGCGACCGGTACGGCGTGCAGGACCCGCGACACCGGCGGTTCCGGTACGGCGTGCAGGTCAACTCCCTGGGGCTGACCGAGGCCCAGCCCGAGAACAACGTCCAGCGCATCGTCCTGGAGATGCTGGCGGTGACGCTGAGCAAGGACGCCCGCGCCCGCGCGGTGCAGCTCCCCGCCTGGAACGAGGCGCTGGGACTGCCGCGCCCGTGGGACCAGCAGTGGTCGCTGCGCATGCAGCAGGTGCTGGCGTACGAGTCCGACCTGCTCGAGTACGACGACCTGTTCACCGGGTCGACCGTCGTCGAGGCCAAGGTCTCCGAGCTCGTCGACGGCGCCAGGGCCGAGATCGCCCGCGTCCAGGAGATGGGTGGGGCGGTCGCGGCCGTCGAGAGCGGCTACATGAAGTCCGCGCTGGTCGCCTCGCACTCCCGGCGCCGGGCGCGGATCGAGTCGGGCGAGGACGTCGTCGTCGGCGTCAACCGGTTCGAGACGACCGAGCCGAACCCGCTCACGGCCGACCTCGACACCGCCATCCAGACCGTCGACCACGACGTGGAGGCGCGGGCCGTCGAGGCGGTACGCGGCTGGCGCGCGGACCGCGACGCGGACGAGGGCTCCCGCCAGCGCGCCGCGGCAGCCTTGGCGGCGCTCGGGGAGGCCGCCCGCTCCGGTACCCCGCTCATGGCTGCCTCGCTGGAGGCGGCCCGCGCCGGGGTCACCACGGGGGAGTGGGCCCAGGCGCTGCGCGAGGTCTTCGGCGAGTACCGGGCGCCGACGGGGGTCTCGGGGTCGGTCGGGGTCGGGGACGGGGCCACCGACGAGCTGCAGGCAGTGCGTGAGCTGGTGCGCCGCACCGGCGAGGAGCTCGGCGAGCGGCTGCGGGTGCTCGTCGCCAAGCCCGGGCTCGACGGGCACAGCAACGGCGCCGAGCAGGTGGCGGTCCGCGCCCGGGACGCCGGGTTCGAGGTGGTCTACCAGGGGATCCGGCTCACGCCGGAGCAGATCGTGGCCGCGGCAGTGGCCGAGGACGTGCACCTGGTCGGGATCTCGATCCTCTCGGGGTCGCACATGGAGCTGGTCCCGCAGGTCCTCGACGGGCTGAGGGAGGCCGGCGCCGGCGACGTCCCGGTCATCGTCGGCGGCATCATCCCCGACTCCGACGCCAAGGCGCTCAGGGGGCTCGGCGTCGCGGCCGTCTTCACGCCCAAGGACTTCGGGCTCAACGAGATCATGGGCGAGCTCGTCGAGGTCGTCCGGCGCTCGCGCGGCCTGGCCGCGGGGCGTCCGGCCGGGGGCTGAGACCCGCTCCGCGCCCGGTCCGGAAACCGTTGCCCCACAGGCCGGGACGCGGCTCGCGTGGTGCCCGAGTCAAGTCTTGGTGCGTGTTTCCTGAAAATTCGCCCACGTGGCCGTTTCGTCGCCTAAGTTCGCCCCGCGCGCGGTGAATCAGTGGGGGCGGGTGTCCTCCACGCGCCCGGCCCAAGTGGGGGGCGAATGGTTGTGTGGCCGCGCGACGAAGGAGACCCCGTGTCGATGCATCATCTGGGGCGGCGCCACCGCGGCTACGTAGCCGTGGTCGGTGTCAGTGCCCTGTCGGTAGTGGCGGCTGCCGCGCTCGGAACCTCGAGTGCCTCCGCCAGTGTGAACCCGAGCGCGCCCAAGCACCGCGGCTCGCTCGTGGACGTCCCCAAGGGACTCAAGAGTGCCGGCTCCTACCGGCTTGGCACCCAGCGCAGCGGGGCCGAGAAGGTGGACCGCTCGCTGGTGGGCGCCAAGGGCCAGGTCGACGTCATGATCGAGCTCGACGCCGCCCCCGCCTCCTCGGCGTTCGGGCTGGCCCGGGCGCGCGGGACGGCGGCCGCCACGACGGCGTCCCGCAACCAGACTGCCGCGGTCAAGCGCGCGCAGGCTGCTGTCGAGTCCCACTTCGGGGCCTCCGCCACCAAGGCGAAGACGCTGTACCGCGCGCACGCGCTGTACTCGGGCGTCGCGGTCCGCACCGACGCGAGCAAGCTCCAGGCCCTCGCCGCCCTCCCGGGCGTCAAGGCCGTGCACCGCATCACCCCCAAGCAGGCCTCCAACTCCTCCTCGGTGCCGCTCATCGGCGCCCCCGAGGTCTGGAAGGGCCGCGGCGAGACGGGGCAGGGCGTCCGCGTCGGCGTCATCGACACGGGCATCGACTACACCCACGCCGACTTCGGTGGTCCCGGCACCAAGGCGGCGTTCGACGCCGCCAAGGCGAGCAACACCTTCACGCCCACGGCCAAGGTGGTCGGCGGCTACGACTTCGCCGGTGACGCCTACAACCCCAGCGAGGGCGTGGGCACGCCCGTCCCGGACGCCAACCCCCTCGACTGCGAGGGTCACGGCTCCCACGTCTCGGGCACCACGGCCGGGCTCGGCGTCAACAAGGACGGCTCGACCTACACGGGCGGCTACTCCAAGGACATCGACCCCGCGTCGCTGAGCATCGGCCCGGGTGTCGCACCCGGCGCCAGCCTCTACGCGCTCAAGGTCTTCGGCTGCGAGGGTGACACCAGCATCGTGGGCCAGGCCCTCGACTGGGCCGCCGACCCCAACGGTGACGGCGACCTGTCCGACCGCCTCGACGTCGTCAACATGTCGCTCGGCTCGAGCTACGGCTCGCCCGACGACCCCGACTCCGTCGCCAGCAACAACCTCGCCGCGCTCGGCACCGTCGTCGTCGCCTCCATGGGCAACAGCGGTGACGTCTACGAGGTCGGCGGCGCCCCGGGCAACGCCACGCGCGTGCTCGCCGTGGCTGCCTCCGACGACGGCAACGACGTCGTCGACGGCCTCAAGGTCGACAGCCCGGACGACATCGAGCCGGCCGACACCGTCGACGGCAAGCAGGACAACGTCTTCGCCGCGCTGAAGTCGGTGGCCTACGACTGGGCGAACAAGCCCGGCCTCAGCAACACC
The DNA here is from genome assembly GCF_001428025.1 of Phycicoccus sp. Soil748. Classification (GTDB taxonomy): domain Bacteria; phylum Actinomycetota; class Actinomycetes; order Actinomycetales; family Dermatophilaceae; genus Pedococcus. The sequence continues at coordinate 331,127 of NZ_LMSC01000007.1, forward strand.
GACGTCGTCACCCTCGGCGACTGGAGCCAGCCGCCGTCGGACACGAACAACACCGACGGCTGCTCGCCGCTGTCCACGGCCGACGCGGCTGCGGTCGCCGGCAAGGTCCTCATGACCATGTGGCTCGACGGCACGGGCCGTCGCTGCGGCTCGGTGGGTCGTTCGGGCAACGCTGAGACCGCCGGCGCCGCCGGCGTCATCTTCGGCAGCGACGTCAACTCCTTCTCCGCCGGTGTCACCGGTTCCGAGGTCATCCCGGCGATGCTCCTGGTCAACCAGGGCACCGAGGCGATCAAGGGCCAGCTCGACGCGGACCACGCAGTCAAGGTCACCATGACCAACGACCTGCGCAACTCGGTCGTCGTCGTCAACAAGGGCGCGATCGACCAGCTCGCGGGCTTCTCCTCGCGCGGCATCGGCGTGGCGAACAACGTCAAGCCCGACGTCGCGGCCCCGGGTGTCACCACCTTCTCGGTGGCGGTCGGCACGGGCAACGAGGGCATCGCCGAGAGCGGCACCTCCATGGCCTCCCCGCACGTGGCCGGCCAGGCCGCGCTCGTGCGTGGCCTGCACAGCACCTGGAGCGTCGAGGAGGTCAAGGCCGCCATCATGAACACGGCGACCCAGGACGTCTTCGTCGGCCAGGACCACACCGGTGCCGTCTACGGCCCCGAGCGGGTCGGCTCCGGCCGCGTCGAGGTGGACGACTCCGTCGGCACCTCGACCCTGGCCTACAGCAAGGACACCCCGGGCGCGGTCAGCGTCTCCTTCGGTCCCGTGGCGGTCACCGCCCCGACGACCACGCTGACCAAGACGGTCAAGGTCGTCAACAAGCGGCCCACCGGCTCCGCGGCCTACACGATCGGCTACAAGGCGGCGCACCCCACCCCTGGCGTCACCTACTCGTTCAGCCCCACCCAGGTGAACCTCGCGGCCGGCGCCTCGGTCGACGTCAAGGTCACGGCCACGATCACCAAGGCCAACCTGCGCGTCGCCCAGGACCCGACCACCTCGCCCGACCCGCTGGACATCGGCCTGCAGCGCAGCTTCCGGACCGACGCGAGCGGCCGCATGGTCCTCACCCCGGTCGGGTCCACGCCCGGTGGCGCCCTGCGCGTGCCGGTGTGGTCGGCTCCGCGGCCGGCCTCGGTGATGTCCTCCACGGGCAACGCCACGGTCAGCGGCGGCAGCTCCGTCAAGTGGGGCAAGCTCACCCTCACGGGCACCGGTGTCGACCAGGGCGGCGTCTCGGGCTACCAGTCCAGCGTCTCCGCGGTCGAGCTGCAGGGCATGAGCTCCAAGATGCCGAGCTGCAGCAGCACGCTGGCGGTCAACTGCATCGCCTTCGCTGACGACCGTTCCGCGGACCTGCGCTACGTGGGTGCCGGCTCGGACTACAACATGGCGGGCAACCTGGACGACAGCACGCTGACCTTCGCGGTCAACAGCTGGGGCCCGTGGCGCACGCCCGCGTCGTACACCGAGTTCGACGTCCTGCTCGAGACCGACGCCACCAACGCCGGGCCAGACGCAGCCGTCTACAACACCCGTGTGTCGACGACGGACGACTACGACTACTTCCTCTCGGAGCTGGTCGACCTGCGCAAGAGCTCGGACACCTACGGTGAGGTCCTCGACGACCAGCTCATCAACGGCATCGACGGCTCCTTCGACACCAACGTCTTCAACAGCGACTCGCTGGTGCTGCCGGTGTCGATGGGGGTCCTCGCGGACGCCGGGCTCGTCAAGGACGCCTCCGCCAAGCTCAAGTACTGGGTGGAGTCGTACTCGGCGGAGGCTGGGGCGGTCGACACGATCGGCTCGTCCTCGGCGCCGATGACCATCAGCGTGGGTTCGCCCGCCCTGTCGGCCTTCGGTGACTTCTGGACGCTGCTGAACACCGACCTCCCGGGTCAGGTGCTCCGCATCCGTCGCAACGACGCGGCCTACGCCACGGACAAGCCGATCGGCCTGATGCTGGTCCACCACCTCAACACCGACGGCCTGCGCTCGCAGGTGGTCCGGGTCAAGGCGGCGACCAGCACCACGCTGTCGGCGAACGACCGCGACTTCGGCTACGGCTACCGCCCGACGCTGACCGCCACGGTCGCCCCGTCGCTGACCACCGGCACGGTGACGTTCATGGACGGCACCAAGAAGCTGGGTACGGCCACGGTCTCGGGCGGCAAGGCCACCTTCAAGGCCCCCGTCCTGGCACGCGGCACGCACTCGCTGAAGGCGGTGTACGGCGGCTCGACCGTCTACCTGTCCTCCACGTCGGCGGCCCTGTCGGTGGTCGTGCGCTGAGCACCCACCACCACGCCTGACCAGTGGGCCCCTGCCGGGAGGCAGGGGCCCACTGCCGTCCCGGCGCCCAGGGGAAGAACGGGGCGTATGGCGTCAGAGCCAGGCGCCGCGGCGCAGCACCCGCACGAGCTCGAGCGACTCGTCCGCGACGACGACATCGGCGTGGCCACCCGGCGCCAGGGCGCCGACCTCGGCCAGGCCCACGGCACGTGCCGGCGTGGCCGAGGCGGCGGTGACGGCGTCGACGAGGTCGATGCCGAGGTCCTGGACGCACCACCGGACCTGCTCGAGCAGGGTCGAGACCCCGCCGGCGAGCGAGCCGCCCTCGGTGAGGCGGGCCTCCCGGCCGGTCACGGTGACCGAGCGACCGCCGAGGGTGTGCGCGCCCTCGGGCAGCCCGCTGGCGGACATCGCGTCGCTGACGAGGGCTATGGCTGCGGAACCCGCGGTGTCGAACAGCAGCCGCACGGTCGGACCTGCGAGGTGCACGCCGTCGGCGATGACCTCCACGACGGCCTCACCGCGGACCGCGGCGCCGAGGGCGGCGCCGACCGGCCCGGGGGCGCGGTGGTGCAGTGGCGGCATCCCGTTGAACAGGTGGGTCACGAGGGCCTTGCCCCCGGCGCCGCCGTACCCCGCCACGGCGGCGAGCGCTGCAGCGCACGTGTCGTGGTCGGCGTCGGTGTGCCCCAGGGACGCGACGACTCCGTGGTCGGCCAGGGCCGAGGGCAGCTCGCTGCGGGGGTCGCGCTCGGGGGCGAAGGTCATGTGGCGCAGGCCGCCCCCTGCAAGGGTGCAGAGGTCCTCCACGAGGTCGAGGTCGACGTCGACCAGCGCCGCCGGGTCCTGGGCGCCGCACCGCACGCTCGACAGGAACGGCCCCTCGAGGTGGATGCCGGCGAGCACTCCGGACTCGACCAGGGGGGCGAGCGTGGAGACGCCTTCGCGCAGCATCCCGGCGGGGGCGGAGACCAGCGAGGCCACGACGGAGGTGGTCCCGTGGCGCTGGTGGTGCTCGGCCGCGACGAGGGACCCGGCCGTCCCCACGCCGAACTCGCCGCCGGCACCCCCGTGGCAGTGGAGGTCGACGAGGCCCGGGAGCAACGTGAGCCCCGGGCGCCACCACGAGGGGGTGGTCACGTCCGACCAGCCGCCGAGCCGTTGGGCCGACTCGGGCCGTGGGCCGACGTGGACGATGCGACCGTCCTCGACCGCCACCACCCCGTCGGCGACCACGCCGTCCGGGGTCACGAGCCGGCCGGGCAGCAGCTGTCGGGGGACGGCGTGGGGTGCGGAGGTCACGACAGGATGATGGACCTCGTGAGGTGGCGGGGGCGATCCGGGTCGACCCCGGCGCGTCGCGCCTTGAGCAGGCAGAGCCGGTGGACCCGCAGCAGGTCGGCGAGGGGGTCGATGTCGCGGTGCTCGAAGTGGCCACCGGTGGCGAGCACGTCGTCGGCCAGGCCATCGGGGACCTCGCCGAAGGCCCACGTGGCCCGCCCGGCCGTGGTGATGCTGATGGGGCCGTGGCGGTACTCCATGGCGGGGTAGGCCTCGGTCCAGAACTGCGCGGACTCCCGCAGCTTGAGCGCTGCCTCCTGGGCGAGCCCGACGGTCCAGCCACGGCCGAGGAAGGTGAGCTGCTCGGCGTCGGCGACACCGGCGAGGGCGGTGTCCTCGTCCTCGGCGAGGACCGCCTCGGCGTCGGCGACGGCGCGGCCGAGGTCCTCACCCAGCGTGGCGCGCAGCAGGAAGAGCGTGGTCGTCGCGAAGCGGGTCTGCACGACCGACCGCTCGTCGACCTCGGCCATGAGCAGGCAGTCGCTGCCCAGCTCGGTCAGCCGCGTGCCCGCCGTCGCCACGATGGTGGTCACGCGCACGCCGCGCTCCCGCAGGCCTGCGACCAGTTCGATGACCTCGGTCGTCGTCCCCGAGCGGGAGATCGCGACGACGTGGTCGAAGGTCCGTCCCGTCGGGAACTCGCTGGCGGCGTGGGCCTCGGTGACGCCGTGGCCGCCCTGCTCGCGCAGGACGGCGTAGGCCTGGGCCATGTAGTAGGACGTCCCGCAGCCGACGACGGCGACGTGGTCACCGGGGCGGGGGAGGACCGCGGTGGCCTCGTCGACCCGACCCAGCACAGTGGCCCAGTCGGCCGGCTGCGTGGCGATCTCGGCGGCGACATGGCTGGTGTAGTCGGTCATCGGTGCCCCTCTGTGAGCGGATAAGAGTGGCTGAAGTGTTCCGCACTCAGATTCGATCAGTCAAGACGTGCCGTGTTTGCGACGCTTTGTGACGCCGGGCCGACGTGACGATCGCAAAAGTGGCCCAGAAGTGCTTGACGAGGGCGCGGTGCCGGGCCATGGTTTCCCTCATGCTTCGGCGAACATGAGCGAAGCGCGCTTCAAACGACAGGAAACGATCATCCGACTCGAGCCGCGGCTCGGGTCGCGACCCGGGCTCTGCCGAAGCGTTCAATGACGAACACGAGGAGCGACGTGCGCACCACGACTTCAGGACACACAGCGGCGCTGCGCTGGGGCGTGCTCGCCCTCGGCGCGGGCCTGGGCCTGGCGGCCTGCTCGGGCGGGACCGGGGCGGGGTCGGCCGGCGGAGGGGGCAACTCCGGGAAGAAGGCGACCACCATCAAGCTGGTCGCCGCGGAGTACTCCAAGGACCACACCAAGGCGTTCTGGGACAAGTTCGCCACCGACTACAAGGCGAAGACCGGCAACACCCTCGAGGTGCAGATCGTCAGCTGGGACGACATCGACCAGCAGAGCTCGACGATGGTCCAGAACAACAACCCGCCGGACATCCTCAACCTCAACGCCTACGCGAGCTACGCCAAGGACGGCCTGCTCTACAGCGCCGACGACGTGCTCTCCAGCTCGGTGAAGTCCGACCTGCTCGACGCCTTCGTCAAGTCGGGCACCTACAACGGCAAGATGTACGGCATGCCGGACCTCAGCTCGGCCCGCGCCATGTTCTACAACAAGGCGCTGTTCAAGAAGGCCGGCATCGCCGCCCCGCCGAAGACCTGGGCCGAGTTCGAGCAGGACGCCACCAAGGTCGCGGGCCTCGGCGACGGCAGCATCGGCTACGGCCTGCCGCTGGGCCCGGAGGAGTCGCAGGGCGAGTTCTCCATCTGGATGTTCAACAACGGCGGGGACTGGAAGAAGGACGGGAAGTGGACGATCAACTCCCCGGAGAACGTCGAGACGCTCACCTTCCTCAAGTCGCTGGCGACCAAGAAGCTCACGCAGAACAACCCCGGCAAGACCAACCGGCAGGACGCGTTCGACCTGTTCGCCTCCGGCAAGGTCGGCATGGTCGTCGGCTTCTCCCCGCTGGCGGCCACCCTCGACGGAGCCAAGAAGGTCGACTACGGCGTCGCGCCGATGCCGACCAAGGCCGACGGCGGTGAGCCGCAGACGTTCGGCGTCACCGACTACCTGATGGCGTTCAAGAAGACGGGCAACCAGGACGCGGTGAAGGCGTTCTACGACCTGTACTACCAGAAGGACCAGGTCAACACCTTCATCAAGGCCGAGGGCTTCCTGCCGGTGACCAAGTCCGGCATCGAGCAGTTCAAGTCCGACACCAAGCTCGCGACCTACCTCGAGACGCTGCCCAACGCGCACCTGACGCCGACCGACGACCCCACGTGGGACAAGGTCAAGCTGGCCGTGCAGCAGAACCTCGGCACCGCCGTGACGGGTGACCCGAAGGCCGTGCTCGACAAGCTGCAGAAGTCCGCCGAGGCCGGCAGCTGAGCATGAAGAGACGAGGTGAGGCGTCGGGCCCCGTCGCACTGCTGTGGCTGGGGCCCGCGCTCATCCTCATCGCCGGGGTGGTCGTCTACCCCGCCGTGGAGCTGGTCAAGGCGTCGCTCTCGCGCTACTCCATCACGGGGCTGCGCAAGGGCGACGCCGGGCTGGAGAACTTCCGCGGCGTCCTGGCCAACGAGTCCCTCGGCACGGTCCTGACCAACACCCTGGTCTGGGTGGTCGCGGTCGTCGTGCTGACGATCCTCATCAGCCTCGGGGTCGCGCAGTTCCTCACCAAGGACTTCTGGGGCCGGCGGGTGGTGCGGTGGGCGGTCATCGTGCCGTGGGCCGCGTCACTGGTCATCACCGCGCGACTGTTCAGCCTCATCTACAGCTACTACTACGGCACGCTCAACGCGCTGCTGTTGAAGCTGCACGTCATCAGCACGCCGATCGACTTCCTGGGCGACGACCGCTGGATCATGCCGTCGATGGTGGCGGTCGGGGTGTTCGTCTCGATCCCGTTCACCGCCTACGTGTTCGTCGCCGGGCTGCACGCCATCCCGAGCGACGTCTACGAGGCGGCGCGCATCGACGGCGCCTCGCCCTGGAAGGTGTGGCGGCTGATCACGCTGCCGCTGCTGCGCCCGGCCGTCCTCGTGGCGACCGTGCTCAACATGATCTACGTGTTCAACAGCTTCCCGATCATCTACACGCTCAACGAGTCCAACCCCGGGTTCGGCCACGACACGACGATCACGTTCATGTACAAGCTGGCGTTCAAGAGCGCCGAGAAGGACGTGGGCCAGTCGGCGGCCGCGGGCCTGTTCAACGTGCTGCTCATCCTGGTGGCCGTCGTCGTCTACCTGCGGGTCTCGCGGTGGCGTGAGGAGGAGCAGTCGTGAACGGCACCCTGAGCTGGCGCAGGATCCGCCCGGCGGCCATGCCGGTCATCGGGCTCGCGGTGGCGCTGGCGTTCCTGTGGCCCTACCTCGTGATGCTGCTCGACGCCTTCCGGCCCAGTGGCGACGTCGTCACCACGCCCGCCTCGATCCTGCCGCGGGAGTGGAAGTGGACGACGTTCAGTGAGGTGGTCGGTGACGAGCGGTTCCGCGCGTGGCTGCTGACCTCCGTCGTCGTCGCCGTGGCCTCAACGGTGATCGTGGTGCTCGTCGCGGTGCCGGCGGCCTACTTCACCGCCCGGTTCCGCTTCCGGGGGCGCATTGCGTTCCTGTTCCTCGTGCTCATCACGCAGATGTTCTCGCCGACCTCGCTGGTCGTCGGCATCTACCGGGAGTTCTTCTCCCTCAACCTCGTCAACACCTACCTCGCCCTCATCCTCACCAACGCTGCGTTCAACCTCGCCTTCGCGGTCTGGATCCTGCACGGGTTCTTCGCCTCCATCCCCAAGGAGGTCGAGGAGGCGGCCGAGCTCGACGGGTGCGGCCCGGTGACGCGGCTGCGGCGGATCATGCTGCCGCTGACGCTGCCCGGCCTCGTGACGGCGACCATCTTCACCTTCATCGCGGCCTGGAACGAGTACGTCGTGGCGCTGACCCTCATGCTCGACGACAGCAAGAAGCCGCTCACCGTCGGCATCAACTCCTACGTCACCGGCTACGAGCAGAACTGGGACCAGCTGTTCGGCGCCTCGATCATCGCGATCGTGCCGGTCGTGATCCTGTTCGCGATCATCGAGAAGCACCTCGTGGGGGGCCTGACGGCCGGGTCGGTCAAGTGAGCGCCTCCGTCTCGCGGCCGCAGGACCGCGGCGCGCGGTGGAGCGCCCTGCTCGGGCTGCTCGCCGAGAACGGGAGGCTGAGCGTCGCCGAGGTCGTCGAGGCGCTCGGGGTCTCCGAGGCCACCGTGCGGCGCGACTTCACCGACCTCGCGGCCCAGCAGCTCGTGACCAGGACGCACGGCGGCATCGTCGCGTCGGCGGTCGCCTACGACCTCCCCGCCCGCTACAAGCAGGCCGGCACCGACACGGCCAAGGACCGGATCGCGGCGTACGCGGCCGACCTCGCCGTCGAGGGCTCGGTCGTGGGCTTCAACGGGGGCACCACGACGAGTGCGGTCGCGCGGCGGCTCGCGGCGCGCGCCGACCTCGCGAGCTCGTCGCGGCGACCGGCGATCACCGTGGTGACCAACGCCCTCAACATCGCCACGGAGATGGTGCTGCGCCCGTTCGTACGGTGCGTGTCGCTCGGTGGCGTGGCGCGCACCGAGTCCTACGAGCTGTCCGGGCCACTCGCCGCGATGGTGCTCGGGGAGCTGTGGCTCGACACGGTCTTCCTCGGCGTCGACGCGGTCTCCGGCTCGGCCGGCGCCATGTGCCACCACGAGGGGGAGGCGGGCATCAACGCCCTCATGGTCGAACGCGCCCAGCGCGTCGTCGTGGTGGCCACCGGCGCCAAGCTCGGCCGCAGGGCGTTCGCGCGCATCTGCCCACCGTCGCGCATCGACCTGGTGGTCACCGACAGCACCGCACCCGAGGACGCCGTCGCCGACCTGCGTTCTGCCGGCGTCACCGTGGACGTGGTCTGACGGTGGACCCGCACGACGCAGCGACCGACGTGGTCGCCGCCGTGGACGTGGGCGGCACCCGCACCAAGGCGGCGCTCGTGGCGCGCGACGGCCGCGAGGTCGTCTCGACGACGGTGCCGACACCGACAGACTGTGCGCTCCCGGGCGTCCTGGTGCAGCACGTGGAGCAGGTCGTGCGCGACCTGCTGGCCGCGCAGGGGGCAGTGCAGCAGGTCGTCGCCTGCGGGGTGGTCGTCCCCGGGCTCGTCGACGACGAGCGGGGGGTCGCCCGCTGGTCGGCCAACCTCGGCTGGCGCGACCTGCCCGTCGGCGCGCCGCTCTCCGCGCGGCTCGGGCTGCCGGTCGCCCTCGGCCACGACGTCCGCGCGGGACTGGTGGCAGAGGCCAGGCTGGGCGCCGCCCGCGACGACCGGCACGTCCTGTTCGTCCCGGTGGGCACGGGCATCGCGGGCGCCCTCATGGTCGACGGGCACGTCCTGCTCGCCGACGGCTACGCGGGCGAGCTGGGGCACGTCGTCGTCGACCCCGGGGGCCCTGAGTGCGGCTGCGGGGCTCGCGGGTGCCTGGAGGCCGTCGCGTCCGCGGCTGCCGTCGAGCGCGCGTACGCTGCGGTGGCCGCCACGCCACCAGGACCTGGGGGACGGGTCTCTGCGGAGGAGCTCGCGGCCCTCGTCGATGCGGGCGACGTGGCGGCGCAACAGGTCTGGGAGGTCGCTGTCGAGGCTCTCGCGACTGCGGTGACCGCGGCCGTGACCCTGACGGGTGTCGACCTGGTGCTCGTGGGGGGAGGCCTGGCCGAGAGCGGGGAGACCCTGCTCGGGCCGTTGCGCACCGCGGTCCGCGGCCGGCTGACGTTCCAGCGGATGCCGCGCATCGAGCGACCGATGCTCGGCGACCGGGCCGGCTGCCTCGGGGCGGCCTGCCTCGCCTGGGACCTCGCATGAACGTCGCACCGGACGAGCCCGGTGTGGTGCTCACCGTCACCCCCAACCCGGCCCTCGACGTGACCTACGACGTCGAGCGGCTGGTGCCCCACGCCAGCCACCGCGTGCTGGCGGTGCGCGAGGTGGCCGGGGGCAAGGGGCTCAACGTCGCCGGGGTCCTGCGGTGCTGCGCGGTGCCGGTGCTCGCCACCGGTGCGGTCGGCGGACCGGCGGGGGAGCAGCTGCGGGCCGACCTCGACGCCCGCGGAGTCACCCACCGCTTTGCCCGGTCCTGCGCCCCCACGCGGCGCACGACGACCGTCGTCAGCCTGGCGGACGGTGATGCCACGGCGTTCAACGAGCCCGGCGCGGCGTGGCCGGTCGAGGCGTGGTCGGCGCTGGTCCAGCACGTGGCCGACCTCGTCGACCAGCACCCGGTGCGGGTGCTGGTCGCGTCGGGCAGCCTGCCGCCAGCTCGCAGCGAGGGGTCCCACCCGGGCGCCGACGGAGCGCCATCCTTCGCCGACCACGCCTACGCCGACCTGACCCGGGTCGCGCACGACGCCGGGCTACCCGTCGTGGTCGACGCCTCCCGCGCCGCGCTCCTCGGTGCCCTCGCGGCGGGCCCCGACGTGGTGAAGCCCAACGTGCACGAGCTCCGCGAGGCGACCGGCGTGCAGGATCCCTTGGAGGGCGCAAAGGCGCTGCAGCGCAAGGGCGCTCGTCACGTCGTGGTCTCGCTGGGCGCCGAGGGCGTCCTGGCGGTTGCTCCGGACGGAACGGTCGTGCGAGCCGGCCTGGGGGAGCACCTGCGCGGCAACCCCACCGGCGCCGGCGACGCCGCCGTGGCAGCGATCGCAGCCGGGCTGGCCAGGGGAACAGCGTGGGACGAGTGCCTGCGTGACGCCGTGGCCTGGTCCGCCGCGGCGGTGCTGCAACCCACCGCGGGCGTCGTCGACCCCGCCGACATCGACCGCCTGCGCGCCGCCGTGCGCGTCGAGACGACAGGGAGCTGAACAGTGCTCGTACCGCTCAGGGAATCGCTCGAGCAGGCTCGCGCCGCGGACCGGGGGCTCGCGGCATACAACGTCGTGCACCTCGAGCACGCCGAGGCACTGGTCGGGGCGGCGGAGGACACCGGCCTCCCGGTGGTGCTCCAGGTCAGCGAGAACGCCGTGCGCTTCCACGGTTCCCTGGCCCCGATCGCCCTGGCCACGCGGACCCTGGCTGAGCGGGCGACCGTACCCGTCGTCCTGCACCTCGACCACGCGGTCTCGGTGGACCTGGTGCACGAGGCGCTCGACCTCGGCTTCACCTCCGTGATGTTCGACGGGTCACGGCTCGACGACGCCACCAACCGTTCCACGACCCGGGAGGTGGTCGCTCGCTGCCACGACCGCGGGGTCGACGTCGAGGCGGAGCTCGGCGAGATCGGCGGCAAGGACGGCGTGCACGCACCGGGGGTGCGCACCCGGCCCGAGGACGCGCGACAGTTCGCACTGGACACGGGGGTCGACGCGCTCGCCGTGGCTGTCGGCTCCTCGCACGCGATGACCGAGCGCACTGCAGCACTCGACCTCGAGCTGGTCGCTGCGATCCGGGAGGCGGTCCCGGTACCGCTGGTGCTCCACGGCTCGTCGGGCGTGCCGGACGAGGGCCTCGTCGCCGCGGTCCGGGCCGGCATGACCAAGGTCAACATCGCCACGCACCTCAGCAGCGTCTTCACCGCCGAGGTGCGTCGGGCGCTGGCCGCCGACCCGGACCTCGTCGACAGCCGCAAGTACCTCGCGCCGGCCAGGGCTGCGGTGCGGGCCGAGGCGGCCCGCCTGCTCGAGCTGCTCGCCCTGCGCTAGGCCCAGCTGCGCAGCGCGTGGTCCAGGGCGTCGAGCGAGCGCTCGAACGACGTCCCGAGGTCGCGGGGGTGGTGGCTGAAGCCGCCCGAGGTCTCCAGGCCGAGGAACCCGTAGACGGTGGACAGCACGAGTCGCGCGGCATCGGTCTCGTCCGGGTCGGCCAGGCCGTACCCGCGCAGCACGGCCCGCACGAGCTCGCCGTGCCGGGGCGCGGCGCTGGCGGCGAGCGTGGCGGGGTCGAGCTCCTGCTGCATCGCGGTGTAGCGACCGGGGTGGGCGAGCGCATAGTGCCGGTACGTCGTCGCGAAGGCCTTCAGGGCGTCCTTGCCTGCGAGGCCCGCCACGGCGTCCGCGAGCAGGTCGGCGAGCTCGGCGAGCGCAAGGACGGTGACCCGGGTGCGCAGGTCCCCCAGGCCCGCGACGTGGGAGTAGAGGCTGGCGTCCTTGACGCCCAGGCCCCGGGCGAGTGCCGCCAGGCTGATGGCCTCGAAGCCGACCTCGTCGGCGAGGTCGGCCGCGGCCACCGTGAGCCGCTCCGGGGTGATGCCTGCCCGCGCCATGTCGCTCCATAAACTAGGGGTTCTAGGTTTTCACCTATAGTACCTAGTATGCAGGAGCTGACCGAGACCCAGATCAGGACGTCGTTCGTCAACGCCACCAAGGGCGAGTCCAAGCGCCTGGTCCTGCCCAAGGACCTGACCTCGCGGCCGTGGGCCGACCTCGACTTCCTCGGCTGGCGCGACCCTGCTGCACCCCAGCGCGCCTACCTCGTGGTCCCGGACGGCGGGTCGGCCACGGGGGTCGCACTGCGGCTCGCCGACTCCTCGGCCGGACGACGCCGCCGCAACATGTGCGCGGTGTGCCTGACGACGCACCCCGGTGACGGCGTGGCGCTGATGACGGCGCGACGGGCGGGACGGTCGGGGCAGCTGGGCAACTCGGTCGGCACCTACCTGTGCAGCGACCTCGCCTGCTCGCTCTACCTGCGTGGGCTGCGCAGCGCAGGGCCGGGCGCACGGATGCAGGAGTCGCTGTCGCTGGAGGACCAGGTGGACCGGCTGCTCGCCCGGCTGCACGCCTTCCTGGGCAGCGTCGCCCGCGAGGCCTGAACCGTCAGGGCGCGCGCCGGCGCCGGCGCCGGCCCCGACCCGGCCCACCGCGGTGCTGACGCCGAACGACCCCCTCACCCGGCCCGGCGGCATACCCTCGGTCCGTGAGCGACCTCCACTGTCCCGCAACGCTGCTCGTCGCCCGCCACGGTGACGCCGAGTACGGGCACCCCTCGGTGCTCTCCGACGAGGGCGGCTGGCTCAGCGACCGGGGCCGCGAGCAGGTGCGCGACCTCGCGGCGTCGCTGCGGGACCGGCGGGTCGCCCGCGTCTACACCAGCGTCCTCCAGCGTGCGGTCGAGTCCGGCTGCCTCGCCGCGGAGGTCCTGGGGGTGGACAGCGTGGCCGTCGACGGGCTCGCGGAGTTCTCCGTCGGGGCGCTCGCCGGGCGGCCGCACGACGACCACGAGCTGGCCTCGGTCTTCCGCGCCTGGATGCACGGCGACCTCGGCCGGTTCATCCCGGGCGGCGAGACCGGCGCCGAGGTCGTGGCGCGCTACCGGGAGGCGCTGCAGTCGATCGCGGACCTGCACCGTGGGGAGACGGTGCTGGTCTTCAGCCACGGCGGCGTCATGTCGTTCGTCCTCCCGCGCATCGGGGGAGTCGTGCGCGCGGACCTGGTCGAGCAGGCGTTCCTGCCCAACTGCGGGATCGCCGAGGTCGAGGTCGACGGGGACGGCTTCCGGGTGCCGTCGTGGCCGGGGTCGAGCGACCGCGCCGTCGTCTGAGCGTCGGAGCCCGATGGACGGCGACCGGCGGGTGGCCGGCCAGCGCCGGGTCGGGGGGCCGGCCTGCGCCGGCCGGGTGGCCGCGGCTCAGAAGAGGCGGGTCGTCGTGTCGTCGATGCCGCGCAGCGCGTCGTAGTCGAGGGTGACGCAGCGGATGCCGCGGTCGGTGGCCAGCGTGCGCGCCTGCGGCTTGATCTCCTGCGCCGCGAAGATCCCGGTGACGGGGGCCAGGTGCGGGTCGCGGTTCATGAGCTCGAGGTAGCGGGTCAGCTGCTCGACGCCGTCGATGTCTCCGCGCCGCTTGATCTCGACCGCCACCGACGCGCCCCCGGCGTCACGGCACAGGATGTCGACCGGGCCGATGGCGGTCATGTACTCGCGTCGCACCAGCGACCAGCCCTCGCCGAGGGTGTGGATGTGCTCGGCCAGGAGCTTCTGCAGGTGGGCCTCCACGCCGTCCTTGACCAGGCCCGGGTCGACCCCGAGCTGGTGGGAGGAGTCGTGCAGCACCTCGTGGATGAGGACGCGCAGGCGGTCCTCGGACTTGGCGTGCTGGACCTGCCAGACCGTCTGCACGCCCTGCTCGGCCTCGTGCTCCTCCGGGGTGACCTCAGCCATGGCGCACGGCGGTGACATCCAGTTGAGCGGCTTGTAGGAGCCGCCGTCGCTGTGCACCAGGACCGAGCCGTCGGCCTTGACCAGGAGGAGCCTGGTCGCGAGGGGGAGGTGGGCGGACAGCCGCCCGTCGTAGTCCACCGAGCACGTCGCAATCACCAGTCGCACGAGGCGCAACTCTACGGCGGACGGTGACGTGGTCGTGACCAGGACCTCATTGCATCGACGAGGGGGCGGGCGCACACTCGAACCTGAGGTGAGGTGAGCACCCATGCTGATCCTGCTGGGCAACGTCGCCGGGCTGGCCATCGTCGTCGCCACCGGCATCGCCGTGCTGCGCTGGGTCAACACCGGCAGGGCCCCCCGCCTGCTGCGCCCGCTGCTCGACCGACTCGAGCGCGCGGTGGCCCGGCGAAGGCCCCGGCACGAGCCGCTGCCACCGGTCCTGCTCGCCCTCGAGGTCAGCCGGCTGGCGGGGCACGTGCGCACCGTCGACCAGTCGGACCTGCCCAACAAGGCCGAGCGGCTCATGGCCGCCCGGCTGGCCTACGACCACGCCCTGCGCGACTACTGCCGGGCCGTCGACGTGCCGGTGCCCACCGCCATCCGGGGGTTGTCGCGTGAGCAGCGCTTCGACCTCGAGACGGCGCTCATCGGGGCCGGCCACGAGTGGTGAGCGCGTGCGCCGGCCGGTGACAGAGGACCCTCCCGCTCGTCGTGTGCCGGTGCGCGGGTGGCGACCGTCACCCCGGCAGGGGGTCCACGCGGCGAACTGCCTCTGACAGACTGCGCCGCATGGCTCGTGAGTTCAGCAAGGTCGCTGTCGTCGGTCTCGGCACCATGGGTGCAGGCATCGTGGAGGTGTTCGCCCGCAACGGCATCGACGTCGTCGCGATCGAGGTCGACGAGGCGGCGGTCGAGAAGGGCCGCGGCGTCCTGCAGCACTCGACGGACCGGGCCGTCTCCCGCGGCAAGCTCTCGATCGACGACCAGGCGGCGCTGCACTCGCGGGTGCACTTCACCTCGAGCATGGACGACGTGGCCGACTGCCAGCTCGTCATCGAGGCGGTGCCCGAGCACCTGGACCTCAAGAAGGAGGTCTTCGCCAAGCTCGACGCCGTGGTCGGTCCCGACGCGATCCTGGCGACCAACACCTCCTCCCTGTCGGTCACCGAGATCGCCGTCGCCACGAGCAACCCCAAGCGGGTCGTGGGCATGCACTTCTTCAACCCGGCCCCGGTGCTGCAGTTCGTCGAGGTCATCCGCACGGTCGTCACCGAGGACGAGGTCTTCGAGGACGTCAAGGCCCTCGCCCAGCGCCTCGGCAAGCAGCCGGTCGTCGTCGGCGACAAGGCCGGCTTCATCGCCAACGCGCTGCTGTTCGGCTACCTCAACCACGCCGTCGCGATGTACGAGAGCCGCTACGCGAGCCGCGAGGACATCGACGCCGCCATGAAGCTCGGCTGCGGCTACCCGATGGGCCCGCTCGCCCTCATGGACCTCATCGGCCTGGACACCGCCTACGAGATCCTCGACACGATGTACAAGCAGGGCCGCGACCGCCTGCACGCGCCGAGCCCGATCCTCAAGCAGATGGTCAGCGCCGGCCTCAAGGGCCGCAAGAGCGGCCGCGGCTTCTACACGTATGCCGAGCCGGGCAGCTCCCAGCTCGTGGACGACGCCCTCAGCCCGGCCACCGCCGGGGGGACCCACGTGGCCACCCGTACCGTGCGCACCGTCGGTGTCGTGGGGTCGGGGACCATGGCGACCGGCATCGTCGAGGTGTTCGCCAAGGCCGGGTTCGACGTCACCTACGTCACCCGCAGCCAGCCCAAGGTCGACGCCGTGACCGCCGCCGTCACCAAGTCGCTCGAGAAGGCCGTCCAGCGCGGCAAGCTCACCCAGGAGGACCGCGACGAGGCGCTCACCCACCTCACCGGCTCCACGTCCCTTGAGGACCTGGCGACCGTCGACCTGGTCATCGAGGCGGTCGTGGAGGACCTCGCGGTCAAGCGGGCGCTCTTCGAGAACCTCGACGAGATCTGCAAGCCCGGTGCGGTCCTCGCGACCACCACGTCCTCGCTGCCGGTGGTCGAGTGCGCTGCGGCGACCAGCCGTCCGCAGGACGTCGTCGGCATGCACTTCTTCAACCCGGCCCAGGTGATGAAGCTCGTCGAGGTGGTGCACACCGTCTCGACCGCGCCCGAGGTGGTGGCCACCGCGCAGGAGGTCTGCGCCCGCGTCGGCAAGCACGTGGTGACGTGCGGCGACCGGTCGGGGGTCATCGTCAACGCGCTGCTCTTCCCCTACCTCAACGACGCCGTGAAGATGCTCGAGGCCAGCTACGCCACGGCCGACGACATCGACACCGCGATGAAGACCGGGTGCGGCCTGCCCATGGGTCCCTTCGAGCTGCTCGACGTGGTGGGACTCGACGTCGCCCTGGCCATCCAGCGCGAGCTCTACCTCGAGTTCCGCGAGCGTGGGTTCGCCCCGGCGCCCCTGCTCGAGCACCTGGTCACCGCCGGCTACCTGGGGCGCAAGACCGGACGCGGCTTCCGCACCTACGCCTGACGGCGCGCCCCGAGAGGGCTCTGCGAGAATCGGGGAATGCCCCGAGCCAACCGGCGCCGCCGCGACGACGTCCCGCTGAACGTCGACCGCGCCGTCGGCCGGCTCACGCGGCGCGAGTCGTACGGCGGCACGGAGTGGTTCGTGCGGCGGGTCACCGGTGCCTCCTCCAGCAGGGCCTACCGGTGCCCGGGCTGCCAGCAGGACATCGCCATGGGGACTCCGCACGTCGTCGCCTGGCCGGCCGAGGGCATCGGTGGTCTCGACGACCGGCGCCACTGGCACACCACGTGCTGGCAGGCGCGCGAGCGGCGGCACACGACCGGCTCCTACCGCTGACCCGGTCGTCCCCGGCTGGGACGTTCGCCTCTGGGGAGGCCGGCTCCACGGGGTGACGGTGGACGGGTGTCGGACGGGCTGCGGGTCGACCGCGTGGTGCACGCCTTCGGCGACCGCGTGGCGCTCGACGGCGTCACCTGCGAGGTGCCGGCGGGGCGCCTGACCGGCCTCCTGGGTCCCAACGGCGCCGGCAAGACCACGCTGATGCGCATCCTGCTCGGTGTGCTGCCCGCCGACGGTGGCGAGGTATGGCTCGACGGCCGGCGCCTGGAGGACGTCCACGACCGGCGCAGCTGGGGCTACATGCCGCAGGAGCGTGGGCTGTACCCGGCGATGACCGCCGGTGCGCAGCTCGTGCACTTCGGCCGCCTGCACGGGCTCCCACGCGAGGAGGCCACGCGCCGCGCTCGCGAGCTGCTCGAGGAGCTCGAGCTCGGCGACCGGTGGGACGAGCGCACCGACCGGCTGTCCGGCGGTATGCAGCAGCGGCTCCAGCTCGCTGCCGCGCTCGCGCACGGCCCGGAGGTCGTGGTGCTCGACGAGCCGTTCGCCGGCCTCGACCCCGTGGCGGTCGAGCAGCTCTCGGCGATGCTGCGGCGACGCGCCGACGACGGGTGCCTCGTCCTCTTCTCCAGCCACCAGCTCGACCTCGTGCAGGACCTGTGCGAGGACATCGTCATGGTCGACCGCGGCCGCACGGTGCTGGCGGGGTCGGTGTCGGGGCTGCGCGCCGCCTCGGGGCAGCGACGGCTGCGGCTGCAGCTGGCCTCAGCCCAGCGGGGCTGGGTGCAGGCGTTCGAGGGCGTCGAGGTGGTCAGCGACCACGCCGACGACCTGCGGCTCACCGTGCCGCCGCAGGTCGACCCGCTACGGGTGCTCGACGCCGCCCGTGCCTGCGGACCGGTGCTCGACTTCGGCCTCGAGCTGCCCACGCTCTCCGAGCTGTTCCTGGCCGCGGTGTCCGCGGCACCCGCCCGGGAGGTCGTCCGGTGACCTGGTGGCGGGGGACCGCCCTGGTCGCCGAGCGCATCCTCCTGGAGACCTTCCGCTCGCGCGCCTACCGGATCATCACGGCGGTCCTGCTGCTCGCCTCGGCGGCCGCGGTCGTGGTGCCCCGGCTCGTGCTCGCCGGCCCCACCCACTACACGCTCGCCACGGTGGGCGTGGCGCCGTCGCCGTTGCGCGCCGCCCTGCAGGCGGCCGCAGGCCAGGGCGGCTACTCGGTGGACTACGCCCCGCGCGACACGCCGGCCGCGGTCCGGGCCGCCGTCCGGGACGGCGACGCCACCGCTGGGCTCGCCGACGGCAGCCTCTACACCGGGCCCGGGGTGGCACAGACGTTCCCCGCGGTCGTCGCGCAGGCGGTCGCCTCCGTCGAGGTCACCGCGCGCCTGCGTGGCGCAGGCCTGACGCCCGCCCAGATCGCCTCGGTCGCCGCGGTGCGGCCGCCCCCGCAGGTGGTGGTCGGCCGGCCCGACAGCACCGAGCGGGCCGCCGTCGGCTTCGGGGTCGGTATCGCGCTCTACCTCGCGATCACGTTCGCGGGCAGCACGATCGCCACGGCCGTCGCGGTCGAGAAGTCGACCCGGGTCTCCGAGGTGCTGCTCGCCGTGCTCCGGCCCAGCCAGGTCCTGGTCGGGACCGTGTCGGCGGTCGGTGCCGCCACGCTGGCCCAGCTGCTCGTGCTCGGGACGCCGCTCGCCGTCGCGGTGCGGCTCGGCTACGTGGGGCTGCCGGCCGTGGCCAGCGGGGACCTCGCGCTCGGCGTCGTCTGGTTCGTGCTGGGCTTCGGGCTCTACGCGTTCCTGTTCGCCGCGTCGGCAGCGCTGGTGGACAAGGTGACGGAGGCCAGCGCTGCCGTCGCACCGGTCACCACGGTGCTCGTGCTCGGGTACCTCCTGAGCATCATGGTGGTGACGGGCGACCCGTCGAGCGGGTGGAGCACGGCCATCTCCCTGTTCCCGCTGAGCGCGCCGATGGCGATGCCGATCCGGTGGTCGGGCGGCCAGGTCCCGGTGTGGCAGCTGGCCGCCGCGATGGTGCTCACGGCCGCGACGGCGGTGCTGCTCGTCGGGGCCGGCGCTGCCGTGTACCGGCGCGCGCTCGTGATCACCGGCCACCGGGTGCGCTGGTCCGAGCTGTTCGGACGCCGCAGGCCGCGGGGCGGGGTGACCGGGCGTCCGCCCTCGCCGCCGGCTCAGTGGCGACGCTGGCGGGGGAGGAGGACCTCTTCGTAGAGCAGCAGCAGTCCCGCGGCCACGGGGATGGCCAGCAGGGCGCCGAGCACCCCGAGCAGGGTGCCGCCGGCCAGGGCGGCCACGACCGTCACGGCGCCGGGCACCGAGACCGTGCGCTGCATGACCTTCGGCGCCACGACGTAGTTCTCGATCTGCTGGTAGATGACGTAGTAGGCGAGCGCGATGAACATCTTGCGCGGCTCGTCGAAGACCGCCACGAGGCACACGACCGAGGCGCCGAGCGTGGCTCCCACCATGGGGACCAGGCCCAGGAAGCCGACCGACACGGCGAGCACGGCGGCATACGGGATCCCGACGATGGTCATCATGATCCAGGAGCAGAACGCGTTGACCGTGGCCACGGCGACCTGGCCGATGGCGTAGGACCCGGTCCGCCGCATGATCTCCTCGGAGAGCGACACGACGCGCGGGCGGCGCGAGGCCGGCACGACGGCATACGCCGCCTGCTTGACGCGCGGCAGGGAGGCGAGCAGGAAGAGGGTCAGGACGAGGACGGTGAACGCCTGGAAGATGCCCGTGACGACCGCGGCGCCGACCCCCAGCACGCCGCCGAAGACCGAGCCGAGGAAGCCGCTGTCGGTGATGCGCTTGTTGAACTCGCTCTGGATCTTGTCGACCAGGTCGTAGTGCTGGTCGAGGTCCTGGACCCAGTGGCTCTTGAGGACCTGGTCGAGCCAGTCCGGCGCCTGCGCGACGAGCTGTCCGCCCTGGGTGATGACGGGCGGCACCACGACGACGCCGAGCAGCGCGAAGACGACCACGAGACCGGCGAACACGATGGCCACGGCGCCGCCGCGCTTGACCCCTCGCCGGGTGAGCGTCTCGACCACCGGGTTGAGGGTCAGGGTGAGGAAGAAGGAGATGACGAGGATCGTCAGGACCGTCGTGAGCCGGCCGAGGGTGTGCCAGAGCAGCAGCGCGGCCAGGACCCCGAGCGCCCCGACGAAGCCCATGTAGAAGGGGGACTGCCGGTTGAGGGGGCGTCCGGCCATGCCGTACCGCGTGCTGGCGCCGGCCGCCGCCCCCTCGGTGCCGGTCGTGTCCAGCTCCTCGACGGCGGGCGCGGAGGTGCCGGTGCCCTGTCCGGCGCCCTGACCCGCGCCGTCGACCGCTGCCGGCGCCTCGCCCGGGGACTGGCCCCCCTGGGAGGACGGGCGCAGGCCGGGCAGCACCTCGGCGAGGACGTCGGTGACGGAGGACGAACCGTTGGGGGCGTCGCGGTGCGGGTGGTTGCTCGCCCGCAGGGCCTCACGCTGGGTGCGCCGGAACTCGCGCCACCGATCAAGCACCGACATGTCCCGACCCTATGCCACCGCAGGCGCGCGCCGAGGTGACGACTCGGCGTCAGGCGTTGCGGAACCGGTTGATCTGCGGGAGCAGACGCGCACGCTTCTCGGGGTCCGTGACGCCGAGCCCCTCCTCGGGGGCGAGGGTCAGCACGCCGACCTTGCCCTGGTGGGCGTTGCGGTGGACGTCGAGCGCGGCCTGCCCGACCTCTTCCATCGAGTAGGTCTTCGACAGGGTCGGGTGGATCAGCCCGCGGTTGATGAGCTCGTTGGCCTCCCACGCCTCGCGGTAGTTGGCGAAGTGCGAGGACACGATCCGCTTGAGGTTCATCCACAGGTAGCGGTTGTCGTACTCGTGCATGTAGCCCGAGGTCGACGCGCAGGTGACGATGGTGCCGCCCTTGCGCGCCACGTACACGCTGGCACCGAAGGTCTCACGGCCCGGGTGCTCGAAGACGATGTCGACGTCGTACCCGCCGGTGAGCTCACGGATCTTCTTGCCCAGCCGCTGCCACTCACGAGGGTTCTGCGCGGTGCCCTCCTCGTTCCAGAAGGCGTAGCCCTCGGCGCTGCGGTCGATGATCAGCTCGGCGCCCATGTCGCGGCAGATCTGCGCCTTCTCGGGCGAGGAGACGACGCACACCGGGGTCGCGCCGCCGGCCAGGGCCATCTGCGTCGCGTAGGACCCCAGGCCGCCGGAAGCGCCCCAGATGAGGACGCGGTCGCCGAGCTTCATGTGGGCACCGTTGGTGGAGACCAGCTGGCGGTATGCCGTGGAGTTGACCAGGCCGGGAGACGCCGCCTCCTCCCACGACAGGTGGGCGGGCTTGGGCATCAGCTGGTTGGCCTTGACGATGGCGAGCTCGGCGAGGCCACCGAAGTTCGTCTCGAAGCCCCAGATGCGCTGCTGCGGGTCGAGCATCGTGTCGTTGTGGCCCTCGGCGTCCTCGAGCTCCACCGAGAGGCAGTGGGCGACGACCTCGGTGCCGGCCTTCCACTTGGTGACGCCGGGACCGGTGCGCAGCACGACGCCGGCCAGGTCGGAACCGACCACGTGGTAGGGCAGGTCGTGCCGCTTGGCGAACTCCGAGGTGCGGCCGTAGCGCTCCAGGAAGCCGAAGGTCGAGACCGGCTCGAAGATCGAGGTCCAGACGGTGTTGTAGTTGATCGCGCTGGCCATGACGGCGACGAGCGCCTCGCCCGGTGCGAGATCTGGGACCGGCACCTCGTCGAGGTGCAGCGACCTGCGCGGGTCCTTCTCCTTGGTCGCCATGCCCTCGAACATGCCCACCTCGTCCTTGTGCACGGTCACGGCACGGTAGGACTCGGGGAGGGGGAGGGCGGCGTACGTCTGCTCGGTGCGGTCCCCGGAGAGGATGGCGTCGCGGATGTCCTGCATGGGATGTGGCTCCTCGGCGTCGTCGGCGTCACTGCTCGGCTGCGGCCGAAACTACTGCTGGGTAAGGCAGTTCGACGGGCAGTGAGACTCCGGTCACGCGGTGACCTACCTCACCCGGCCGCAGCGCTGGCGCCCGCGCGGGCGGACGGGCTCAGTGCGTCTCGTGGGCGGGCTCGACGAGCTCGACGAGCACCCCGCCTGCGTCCTTGGGGTGGATGAAGTTGACCCTGCTGTTGGACGTGCCACGGCGCGGCTCGTCGTAGAGGAGGCGCAGCCCGCGGTCGCGCAGCACGGCGCTGACGTCCTCGAGGTCCTCGACGCGGTAGGCGACCTGCTGGACGCCGGGGCCCGAGCGGTCGAGGAACCTGGCGATGGTGGACTCGGGGGAGAGTGGGGCCAGCAGCTGGATGTGGGAGCCGCTGTCGCCGACCGCCATCATCGCCTCGCGGACACCCTGCTCCTCGTTGACCTCTTCGTGGGCGAGCCTCATGCCGTAGGTGTCGCGGTAGAAGACGACGGCCGCGTCGAGGTCGGCGACCGCGATCCCCACGTGGTCGATGGCGGTGAAGAGCTCGGTCGGCAGCGCGTTCATGCGCCCAGCCTAGGTCCGTCGACCGCCCTGCCGACATGAGCGATCCGTCACGTCGGCGGAGGGATCCGTCACCTCGGCGCAGGGCCGGGCGCCGCAGGACCGGTCGTCAGGACCGGTCGCCGAGATGGGGTGCGAAGAAGTCGCGGGTGCGGGCGTCGGCGGCGAGCTCGGGCCGCTCCATGAGCCACTGCGCCAGGACGCCGACGGCACGCTCCCACCCCCGGTCGCGAGCGGTGAACCGGGCCACCGGCTGCTTCTGCCCCTGCGCCATGACGAAGACCCGGGACGGCCGCTGGCGGCCGTCGACCGAGGAGGCCCCGACGTAGTGGACCGAGACGACCTGCTCCCGGGGGGTGTCGGTGCGGCGGCGCCCCACCCGCAGGCGCACGCCGTCGGCGTCGAGGACCTCGCGGTACGACGCGGCGTACCAGACGCCCACGGGCAGCACCACGAGCAGCACGGCCACGATGAGCCAGCCGATGACGCTGCCGACGGCCCCGATGCCCGACCCGCGGAAGGGCGCCATCCAGTCGCCCTCCGTGACGGCAAGCCGGACTGCGGCCAGCATGCCCACCCACAGGGCGGCGGCGGCCGGGCCACCGATCCACAGCAGCGGCCAGGGCGTCCGCACCACGACGCGCTCGGTGCGGGAGGGACGACGCAGGTCGCTGGACATGGCTCGATCGTAGACACCGGAGGGGGTCGCCGGGATGGGGAGTTCTCACCGTTGGCCCCAACTGTCCGCTGCGCTACCTTCGTCCACCATGGGGACCATTCCGGACTACTCGTCGGCCGACGCCGCCCGCGAGACCATCGCCCGCCAGACGCAGGAGGCGATCGAGAAGGCCCGCCGCGCCACAGCCTGGAGGCAGGAGATCGACGCCCTGCGCGGCCACGGCAGCGCCGACCGCGGAGCCGTCAGTGCCACCGTCGAGGTGTCGGGGATGCTGGTCGACCTCGAGGTCTCCGACCAGGCCGCGCAGCGCGGGGGGCGTGAGGTGGCGGCCCTGGTCGTCGAGGCGGTCAAGGCGGCCCAGCGCGACGTGGGGCGCAAGGTCATGGAGGCCTCCGAGCAGGAGTGGGGCGCCGAGTCCAGCACGACCGACCGCATGCGGGCCGAGGTGACCGGTCGCTTCGGGTCCCTCGAGGACCCGGACGCGCCGAGCCGGGGGCTGCCGGGCGCCGACATCAACTGGGGCCGCTGAGCCCGACCGCCGCCGGGCGCGCACCACCCGGTACCCGCTAGCTCCACCGCACCACCACAACCGCACCACGACGCCATACCGCCACACCACAGCCACACCGCAGGGGGAACCAGCATGGCCATCGACGTAGACACCGACACCCTTCGCGAGCACGCGAAGTCCGTGGACTTCCTCGCCGACGACCTGCAGCGGTGCTCGTCGGCCACGGGCACGACGCTCGGCGGCGACGACTTCGGCAAGATCGTCGGCTGGCTCGCCGAGGTGTTCACGGGACAGCGAGAGGCCCACCACGAGACCCTCGGGAAGCTGCAGGAGGAGTTCGCCTCCGCCGCCGAGGCGCTGCGCTCGGTGGCGCGCCAGTACGACCACGACGACGAGTCGGTCACGTTCACCATGAAGGACGTGTACTGATGGGACAGACCCAGATCGGGCCCGCGTCGCTGGTCGCGGGTGAGGAGGAGCGCGGGGCGTTCTCCGGCGCCGGACTGCTCGACAGCGTGGTGGGCACGTGCGACTCGCTTGCCAACGGCGACTGGGTCTCCGCGGGTCTGGGGACCGTCTCGACGGCCCTGGACCTGGCGGCGACCGTCTCCGACCCGCTCGGCAGCCTCATCGCCGCTGGTCTGGGCTTCCTCATCGACCACCTGGAGCCGATCAAGGGCTGGTTCGACGACCTGGCCGGCAACCCCGAGGGTGTCGCCGCCTACGCCGGCACGTGGAGCAACGTCGCCTCCCAGCTCGTCTCCGTCTCCGACAGCCTCATCCACCGCCTCGACGCCGACCTGGGCCTGATGTCAGGTGCCGCCGTCGCCGCCTACCGGGGCGAGGCGCGCAAGCTCAAGGCCGTCACCGACACCATGAAGCAGGAGTGCGACGGCGTGGCCGGCTCGCTCGAGGCCGCGGCCGCGCTGGTCGGCTTCGTCCACGGGTTCGTGCGCGACGTCCTGTCCGAGCTCGTCGGCGCCCTGATCAGCTACGCCGCGGAGCTCGCCCTGAGCCTGGGCCTGGCCACGCCGCTGGTCGTCGAGCAGGCCAGCACCCGCGTCGCCTCGGTGGTGGGGCGCTGCTCGACGAAGATCGACGCCCTGGTCAGCTCCAGCCGCGAGCTCGAGCGCCTCGTGGCCCTCCTCAAGGACGGCCTGCGCCAGATCAAGTCCATGCTCGGCAAGATCCGCCCCAACGAGGCCCCGCCCACCGGTCGCCACCGCGCCCCGGGGAGCCCCGACCGGCCGCGGCCTCCCCACGACCCGGCCGACCCGCCGGGGGACCACCGGGCGACGTTCCCCGAGACGGTCCGCAACACCGGCCGCCGCAACCTCCACGACGCCAAGGAGGACCTGCCCTACAACGTCCGCGACTGGATCTTCAACAACGCGCGCGAGCAGGTGCCCGAGAAGGACGACGAGGAGCAGTAGGCCGCGCGGCGCGCAGGTCGTCGCGCCGGCCTAGGTCGCTCAGAGGCCGCTCGGAGGTCGCTCAGAGGTTCGGCAGGATCCAGCGCCAGAAGAACCACACGAGCACGCCCAGCACGAACCAGTCGGTGAGCACGACCAGGGCCGTGAAGACCCACCTCCACGCGAGGGCGAGGGCGCCGCGACGCTCCGTCGCGCGCAGCGAGGACCAGCGGCCGTTCGCGAACGGGTAGCGGCCGAGCTCGTCGGGCAGGAACGGCTGCCACGGGTCCCGGGCCCGCACCGCGCGGACGACGGCGCGCCACACGACGAGCTCGACCCAGGCGGTCACGCCCAGCACGAGCGCGAGGATCGCCACGGTGAGGGCGACGCCCACCCAGTCGCTGCCGTGGAGGGCCACCTTCGCCACCGCGCGCATCTGTCTCCTGCCGGACCTGCCCACGGCCGGTCCGTGGTGCCGCGGACATCGTGCCACGGCGGGGACGACCCGGACGCCCGGTGACGAACCGGGGCGAGCACCGACGAAGCGGACGGCCGCGGGGCAGGACCGTGCTGGGGTCGCCCCTAGACTGGCCCCCATGTCCGCACTGTCCCGGGACGACGTCGCCCACCTCGCCGGCCTCGCCCGCATCGACCTCTCCGACGCCGAGCTCGACCGCATGGTCGGGGAGCTCGGCGTCATCCTCGAATCCGTCGCCAAGGTGCAGGAGGTGGCGGCAGGGGACATCGAGCCGATGTCGCACCCGCTGCCGCTCACCAACGTCACCCGGCCCGACGAGGTCCGCCCCTCCCTCGGTGCCGAGGCCGCCCTCGCGGGCGCGCCGCAGCAGGACCAGCAGCGGTTCTCCGTGCCGCGCATCCTCGCGGAGGACTGAGCGGCGTCCACGCCGCACCCGCACCCGCACCCGCCTCGCGCCACGCCGCGACCGACTCGCGCCCTCGCGACCGACGAAGGACCCCCACTCGTGAACCCCGACATCACCCGCTCCAGCGCCGCTGAGCTCGCCCACGCCCTCGACTCCGGGGAGCTCAGCTCCGTGGAGGTCGTGCAGGCCCACCTCGACCGCATCGCCGCGGTCGACGGCGACGTGCACGCCTACCTCCACGTCGACGGCGAGGGGGCGCTCGCCGCCGCCCGCGAGGTCGACCAGCGCCGCGCCTCCGGCGAGGAGGTCCACGTCCTCGCCGGCGTGCCCATCGCCGTCAAGGACGTCATGGCCACCAAGGGCCTGCCGACCACGTGCGGCTCGAAGATCCTCGAGGGCTGGGTCCCGCCGTACGACGCGACGCTCGTGGCGAAGCTGCGCGCGGCCGGGATGCCGATCCTCGGCAAGACCAACATGGACGAGTTCGCCATGGGCTCCTCCACCGAGCACTCCGCCTACGGGCCCACCCACAACCCGTGGGACCTCACCCGGATCCCCGGCGGCTCGGGCGGTGGCTCGTCGGCGGTCGTCGCGGCGTACGAGGCCCCCCTGGCCATCGGCACCGACACCGGTGGCTCGATCCGCCAGCCCGCCTCGGTGACCGGCACCGTCGGCGTGAAGCCCACCTACGGAGGCGTCTCGCGCTACGGGCTCGTCGCGCTCGCCTCGAGCCTCGACCAGGCCGGCCCGTGCACCCGCACGGTCCTCGACGCGGCCCTGCTGCACTCGGTCATCGGCGGCCACGACCCGCTGGACTCGACGTCGATCGACGCGCCGGTCCCGGCTGTGGTCGAGGCCGCCCGCCGGGCCGAGGTCAAGGGCCTGCGCGTCGGGGTCATCAAGGAGCTCGGCGGCGAGGGCTACCAGGCCGGTGTCCGCGCGCGGTTCGACGAGTCCGTCGCCCTGCTGCAGGAGGCCGGGGCCGAGGTCGTCGAGGTGAGCTGCCCTAGCTTCGACTACGCGCTCGCCGCCTACTACCTGATCCTGCCGAGCGAGGCGTCGTCCAACCTCGCCAAGTTCGACGCCATGCGCTACGGCCTGCGCGTCCTGCCGGAGGGGGTCGACGACCCCAGCGCGGAGCAGGTCATGGCGGCGACGCGCGACGCCGGCTTCGGCGACGAGGTCAAGCGCCGCATCATCCTCGGCACCTACGCCCTGTCCAGCGGCTACTACGACGCCTACTACGGCCAGGCCCAGAAGGTGCGGCGGCTCATCGCCAACGACTTCTCGGCCGCGTTCGAGAAGGTCGACGTGCTGGTCAGCCCGACCGCGCCGACCACGGCGTTCAAGCTCGGCGACAAGCTCGACGACCCCATGTCGATGTACCTCCAGGACGTCGCGACCATCCCGGCGAACCTCGCGGGCGTCCCCGGCATGTCCCTGCCGAGCGGCCTTGCCGACGAGGACGGCCTGCCGACCGGCATCCAGATCCTCGCCCCTGCCACGCAGGACCAGCGCCTGTACGGCGTGGGCTCGGCCCTCGAGCGGATGCTCAACGACCGCTGGGGTGCCCCGCTGCTGACCCGGGCCCCCGAACTCTCCGCGAAGGGAGCGTGACCCTGATGGCCACCGCCGTCACCGAGGCCGTCGTCGACTACGACGAGGCGCTCGAGCGCTACGACCCCGTCATGGGCCTCGAGGTCCACGTCGAGCTCAACACCGCGACCAAGATGTTCTGCGGCTGCGCCACGGAGTTCGGCGCCGCGCCCAACAGCCAGGTCTGCCCCGTCTGCCTCGGCCTGCCCGGCGCGCTGCCCGTCGTCAACGCCAAGGCCGTCGAGTCGGCCATCCGCATCGGCCTGGCGCTCAACTGCGAGATCGCGTCGTGGTGCCGGTTCGCCCGGAAGAACTACTTCTACCCGGACATGCCGAAGAACTTCCAGACCTCGCAGTACGACGAGCCCATCGCCTACGAGGGCCACCTCGACGTGGAGCTCGAGGACGGCACGACCTACCGCGTCGAGATCGAGCGCGCCCACATGGAGGAGGACACCGGCAAGTCGCTGCACGTCGGTGGCTCCACCGGCCGCATCCACGGCGCCGAGTACTCCCTCGTGGACTACAACCGCGCCGGTATCCCGCTCATCGAGATCGTCACCAAGCCCCTGACCGGGGCGGGGGAGCGGGCGCCCGAGGTGGCCAAGGCCTACGTCGGCGCGCTGCGCGAGCTGCTGCGCGCCCTCGGCGTCTCGGACGTGAAGATGGAGCAGGGCTCGCTGCGCTGCGACGCCAACGTCTCCCTGCGCCCGAAGGTGGGCAACGCGACCAGCGAGGAGCAGGCAGCGGTGCCGCTGGGCACGCGCACCGAGACCAAGAACGTCAACTCGCTGCGCAGCGTCGAGCGCGCCGTCCGTTACGAGATCACCCGCCACGCGGCCGTCCTCGACCGCGGCGAGAAGATCACCCAGGAGACGCGCCACTGGCACGAGGACACCGGCGTCACCACCAGTGGCCGCGAGAAGTCGGACGCGGAGGACTACCGCTACTTCCCCGAGCCCGACCTGGTGCCCGTCGCCCCGACGCGCGAGACGGTGGAGGCCCTGCGCCAGACCCTTCCGGAGCCCCCCGGTGAGCGTCGCAAGCGCCTCCAGTCCGACTGGGGCTACAGCGATCTCGAGATGCGCGATGTCATGAACGCGGGCGCCGTGGCACTCATCGAGGAGACCGTCGCAGCGGGCGCCACCCCCGCCGGCGCCCGCAAGTGGTGGACCGGCGAGCTGGCCCGGCGCGCGAACGCCGAGGGCCGCTCCGTCGAGGACTTCAACGTCACCCCGGCCCACATCGCCGAGCTCGACGGCCTGGTCCGCGAGGGCCGGCTCAACGACTCGATGGCCCGCCAGGTGCTCGACGGCGTCATCGCCGGCGAGGGCACCCCGACCGAGGTCGCCGACGCCCGGGGGCTCGAGCTGGTCCAGGACGACGGCGCCCTCGAGGCGGCGGTCGACAAGGTCATCGAGGCCAACGCCGACGTCGCCCAGAAGGTGCGCGACGGCAAGGTCCAGGCTGCCGGCGCGCTCATCGGCCAGGTGATGAAGGAGATGCGCGGCCAGGCCGACGCCGGCAAGGCGCGGGAGATGATCCTCGCCAAGCTCGGCGCGAGCTGACCCCACCACGCCGTAGCACCCCGGACACCACGGAGCCACCCCCACGACGTCGCGTGGGGGTGGCTCCGTCGTTCGTGCCTAGCCGCCCGAGAGGATGTCGTAGATGCCCCAGCCGTTGCCGATCTGCCGGTAGGACGGGCTGGTGAAGACGCCCCTGCCGTTGCCGGTGTAGAGGTAGAGCGCACCGGAGGACTTGCGGGTGATGACGTCCGGGTGGCCGTCACCGTTGAAGTCGCCCGGCGACAGCAGCCGGTCGAACGCCTGCCAGCCGCTGGTGACCTGCCGGTAGGCGGGGCTGGTGAAGGTGCCGGTGCCCGTGCCGGTGAAGACGTAGAGCTCGCCGGTGGGCTTGCGGGCGATGATGTCGGTGTGGCCGTCGCCGTTGAAGTCCCCNGGGTGAGACGAGCCGGTCCAGGCCCTGCCAGCCCTTGCTGATCTGGCGGTAGGCCGGGTAGGTGAACCCGCCCTTGCCGTTGCCGGTGAACAGGTAGAGCTCGCCGGTGGGCTTGCGGGCGATGATGTCGGTGTGGCCGTCGCCGTTGAAGTCNACCGGGTGAGACCAGCCGGTCGAGCCCCTGCCAGCCGACGCTGATGCGGGTGGGGGCCGAGCTGAGGAACCCGCCCTTGCCGTTGCCCCGGAAGAGGTACAGCTCGCCGGTGGGCTTGCGGGCGATGACGTCGCCGCGGCCGTCACCGTCGAAGTCCGACGGGGACAAGATCCTGTCGTACACCTGCCAGCCGATCGCGATCCGCCGGGCAGCCGGGCTGCCGAAGTGACCCGTGCCGCTGCCGCTGTAGAGCCACAGCTCGCCGTTGGGCTTGCGGGCGAGGATGTCCGACCTGCCGTCGCCGTCCAGGTCGCCCCAAACCGTGGCGACGCTGTGGACGCTGTTGCTTGCCGTGCTCGGCGCGGAGGGGCCGACCGAGTTCACGGCCTGGACGACGAACCGGTAGGTGCCGCCGAAGAGGTTGAGCTTCGTCGTCAGGCCCGGGGCCGCGACGACGGTGCTCGTGCCGCCGGGGCTGGCCGTGACGCGGTACTGCGTGACCGGGCTGTTGCCGTCGGAGGCCGGGGCGCTCCAGCGGATCGTGGCCGTGTTGCCCGTGGCCGTCGCGGTGACGCCGGTCGGGGCGCCGGGCGCGGTCTTGGGGGCCGCGACGGGGGTGACGGGGTTGCTCGGCAGGCTGGCGGGCGAGGCCCCCGCGCTGTTGTAGGCCTTGACGGTGAACGTGTAGGTCGTGCCGTTGATGAGACCGGTGAAGTCCGCCGTCGTCGCGGGGCTCAGGGTGTCGTACGACAGGGCGCCCGGCTGGACGTTCACGCGGTAGTGCTGGATCGCTGCGCCGTTGGAGGCCGGTGCCGTCCACGTGACGGTGGCGCGACCGTCCCCGGCGGTGGCCACGACGTTCGTGGGCGCGTCGGGTGGCGAAGCCGGCCCACCGGGGGTCACGGCAGCGCTCGGCGCGCTCGGCAGGGACCGTCCCACCGAGTTCACGGCGCGGACCGTGAAGGTGTACGCGGTGCCGTTTGCCAGCCCGGTGAAGTCGGTCGACGTCGTCGTGCCGTCCACGGGGAACGTGGTGCTGCCGGGCTGGCTCGCCACGATGTAGCTCTCGATCGCAGCGCCGCCGTCGTTGGCCGGCGGGGTCCAGCTGACGGTGGCCATGGAGTCGCCTGCCGTGGCGGTCACGCCGGTGGGCGGGTCGGGGTTGGTGGCGGGGGTGCCGCCGCCCACGACGACCGGGTCGCTCTTGGCGCTGGCGACGGAGGTGAGGCCGTCCGCGTTGGTCGCCTTCACCGTGAAGGTGTAGGTGACCCCGTTGGTCAGGCCGGTCACGGTCGCCGTGGTCTCCGTGCCCGTGATGGTGGACGCCGTACCCGGCTGGGCGGCGACCTTGTAGGACGTGATGGCTGCCCCGCCGTCGGACGCGGGGGCGGTCCAGGTCACCGTGGCCTGGCCGTCACCGGCGGTGGCGACGACGTTGGTCGGCGCGTCCGGGGCGACCGAGGCCACCGCCTGCGTCGCCGTGGACGCGAGGCCCCCGCCCACGAGTGCCATGACGAGGGCGCCCACGCGCCACCGTTGCCGCCAGGCCTTGGTGGTCCCCCTGCTGCTGCTGCGGCTCCTGCTCATGTCCCTGTCCCGTCCGAGTCCCTGCGTCCACGAGGGCGCGGTCTGCGCCTGCAATGGATTGGACCCCTGCAGGAGGACGACCACACGACCCTGCTGCTGTAGGCCCGGCTCCACCGTCTGGGGGAGACCTCGGTCGTGACCGCTTTGCGCCGGTATGGCGTGGCCGTGCGGGCCGGCGCGGCAGGGTCAGCCGAGGTCGCGCAGGGGGAAGGCGAGGAGCTTGTCGTCGTCGGCGGCCGGGGTGCCTCGCGCCGTGTTGTTCGTGAGCACCCACAGGCGGCCGTCGGGGGCGAGGACGGCGTCGCGCAGCCGCCCGTACCGGCCGTGCAGGAGGCGCTGCGGGTCGCCGGCGCGCCCGCCGGACACGGGGATGCGCCACAGCGACTCGCCCCGCAGAGCTGCCATCCAGACCGCTCCGTCGGCCCAGGCGATGCCGCTGGGGGAGGCGTCGGAGGTGGGCCACTGCAGCAGCGGGTCGACGTACCCCGCCCGGCCGACCCGGCCCTCGACGACCGGCCAGCCGTAGTCGCGCCCCGGCTCGATGCGGTTGAGCTCGTCCCAGGTGTTCTGCCCGAACTCGCTCGCGTACATCGTGCCGTCCGGCGCCCAGGCGATGCCCTGGACGTTGCGGTGGCCGTAGCTCCACACGGGCGACCCCGGGAAGGGGTTGCCCGGCGCGGGTTTGCCGTCGCGGGTGACCCGCAGGATCTTGCCCCCGAGCGAGGACCGGTCCTGCGCGCGCTGCGTCCGGCCGGCGTCACCGGTGGTCACGTAGAGGTAGCCGTCCGGCCCGAAGGCGAGCCGCCCCCCGTTGTGGTTGCGCGCCTTGGGGATGCCGGTCAGGATGGCGCGCTGGCTCGTGGTCCGGCCGCCCTCGAACGTCACCCGCACGACGCGGTTGTCCTGCGCAGCCGTCGTGTAGAGGAAGACGGTGTGGTCGCTGGTGAACGCGGGCGACACCGCCACCCCGAGCAGACCGCCCTCGCCACCCGGGACCACCCCGCCGACCCGGCCGAGGTCGACCGGTGGCCTGCCGTCGCGCACCTGCAGCAGGTGGGCCCGGTCGCGCAGCGTGACCAGCGCCGAGCCGTCGGGCAGGAACGCGGTCGACCACGGCACGTCGAGGTCGCGGGCCACGATCGACCGACGGGGCGAGAGGGCCGGCGACGACGGGCTCGCCGACGGGCTCGTCGGCCCCGAGGACGTGCCACCGGACGGCGCCGACGTCGCGGGCGCGGTGGTGCCGGGCGAGCTGCCGGACGACGAGCTCACGACCGGCGCCGTCAGGGACCCCTCGGCACCGGGGCCCCCGCTGCACGCGCCGACACCGAGGACGACGGCGAGTGCGACCGGCGCGACGAGCCCGGCTCGTCGGTGCCCGGAGGACGCGTCCCTTCGGTGCGGCATACCCCATTGTGCTCGACGACCACCGGTTAGCGTGGGCGCATGACGCTCGTGACGCTGCCGGGGCAGGACTGGGTCGACGCGGTCGGGCCGGTCCCCGGGCTCGAGCTCGTGGTGTGGGAGATGGACGGCCCACCCGAGCGCGCCGACGAGGTCAAGGTCGTCGTGCCTCCCTACATGGGCGCCGGTCCGCGCATGCCGGCGATCCGGTACGCCACCTCGCTCGAGCTCGTGCAGCTGCTCACCGCCGGCTACGAGGACGTGCAGCGGCTCCTGCCCGACGGCGTGGCCCTGGCCAACGCCGCGGGCGTTCACGACGCCTCGACCGCCGAGCTGGCCGTGGCCCTGGCCCTGGCCTCGCTGCGCGACCTCCCGGCGTTCCACGCGGCGCAGCAGCAGGGCCGGTGGCTGCCGTCGGCCATCCACCCGGCTCTGGCCGACAAGCGGGTGCTCATCCTGGGGTACGGCTCGATCGGCCGCGCCGTGGCAGCCCGCCTCACGCCGTTCGAGGTGCAGCTCACCGCGGTCGCGAGCCGCGCACGCGCGGGCGACGAGCTCGTGCGCTCGGTGCACGGGGTGGACGAGCTGCCTTCGCTGCTGCCGGAGCACGACGTCGTCATCGTCATCGTGCCGTTGAGCGACGCGACCTCGGGGCTCGTGGACGACGCGTTCCTTGCCGCCATGCCCGACGGTGCACTGCTCGTCAACGTCGCCCGTGGCGGCGTCGTCGACACCGACGCGCTCGTGCGGCACCTGGAGGCGGGGAGGCTCCGCGCCGCCCTCGACGTCACCGACCCCGAGCCTCTGCCCGAGGGCCACCCGCTGTGGTCCGCCCCGGGCGTGATCATCAGCCCCCACGTCGGTGGGGCGTCCACGGCGTTCATGCCGCGGGCAGTGCGCCTGCTGCGCGAGCAGCTCGGGGCGTACGCCGCGGGGCGCCCGCTGCGCAACCTCGTGCGGGGCGCCTGAGCAGCGACGCGATGAGTTTCCGCGACCGGGCGAGTCCACCTCGAAGGACGTAGTCGTCGAGAGCGAGGAGTGCCAGCATGGGGCGCATGGACACAACGATCGTGGGCATCGGGACGCGCAAGGGGCTGTGGCTCGCCCGCAGCAGCGACCGTCGCCGGTGGGAGCTCGACGGACCGCACTTCCTCATGAGCGAGGTCCTCTCACTCCTGTTCGACACCCGGTGGGAGACACCGCGCATGGTGGTCGGGTTCCGCTCCTCGCACTGGGGCCCGTCGCTGCAGCACTCGGACGACCTCGGGGCCACGTGGGTCGAGCACCCCGAGGGCTCGATCAGGTTCCCGGAGGACACCGACACGGCGCTCAAGGCCACGTGGCAGCTGGTCGCCGACCCGCACGACCCGCAGGTGGTCTGGGCCGGCACCGAGCCGCACGCCCTGTGGCGCAGCGAGGACGGCGGTGAGACCTTCGAGCTCAACCGCGGGCTGTGGGACCACCCGCACCGCACGCAGTGGGGCGACGGCGCAGGCGGGGGCGCCATCCACACGGTGCTGCCCAGCCCGACCGACGCCGGCTCGATGCTGGTGGCGATGAGCGCCGGCGGTGTCTACAACACCCGCGACGGCGGCCAGTCGTGGACGCCCGGCAACAAGGGCATCCACGCCTACTTCATGCCG
Organism: Phycicoccus sp. Soil748; assembly: GCF_001428025.1. Taxonomy (GTDB): domain Bacteria; phylum Actinomycetota; class Actinomycetes; order Actinomycetales; family Dermatophilaceae; genus Pedococcus. The sequence continues at coordinate 365,250 of NZ_LMSC01000007.1, forward strand.
CACGACGAGTGGCCGGAGTTCGGCCAGTGCGTCCACAAGGTGGCCCGTGACAGCGCCCAGCCGACGCGCCTCTACGCGCAGAACCACCGTGGCGTCTACCGCTCCGACGACGACGGGGTCACGTGGACCTCGATCGAGGCCGGGCTGCCGACCAACTTCGGCATGACCGCCGTGGCCAACCCCGCGCAGGGCGACAGCCTCTGGCTCGTGCCCATCGCCTCCGACGGCGAGCGCATCCCCCCGGGCGCCGTGCTGCAGGTCCAGCGCACCGACGACGCGGGTGCGACCTGGCGCACCCAGGACACCGGCCTGCCCCACCCGAGCTACACCAACGTCCTGCGGGACGCGGCCGGGACCGACCAGCACGACGAGCCGGGCCTCTACTTCGGCACCCGCAACGGCGACGTCTTCGCCTCGATCGACGGCGGCGACTCGTTCACCCGCATCGCCGAGCAGCTGCCCGACGTGCTCTGCGTGCGGGCGGTGACGCTGCAGTGACGGCGCGGGTGGTGCTCCCCGGGCTGCTGCGCGACCTCGCCGAGGGGGCGGCCGAGCTGCCCGTCGAGCTCGAGGGCCCGGCGACGCTCGCCGAGGTCCTCGACACGGCGTTCGGCCCGTGGCCGATCCTCGCCTCGCGCGTGCGGGACGAGCGCGGCCAGATCCGGCGGCACGTCAACGTCTTCGTCGACGGCGAGGACGCCAAGCGGGCCGAGGGCGTGCAGACGCCGGTCGGCCCGCAGGCCACCGTGCACGTCATCAACGCCGTGTCGGGCGGCTGAGGCTCAGCCGGTCCAGACGCCCTCGTCCCAGGCCCGTTCGAGGACGGCGGTGTAGGGCGCGAGGTCCAGTCCGCGCTCGGCGAGCCAGGCGTCGTCGTTGTACGTCGCGGCGTACCGCTCCGCCCCGTCGCACAGCAGGGAGACGATGCTGCCGCCTTCCCCGCGGCTGCCGAGCTCGCACGCGAGGCGCAGCACGCCGTACAGGTTGGTGCCGGTGGAGGCGCCGGCCCGGCGGCCGGTGCGCTCGGTGAGGAAGCGCATGGCCGCCACCGAAGCGGCGTCCGGCACGAGCATCATGCGGTCGACGACGGTCGGCACGAAGCTGGGCTCGACGCGGGGGCGACCGATGCCCTCGATCTGGGAGCCGCAGGCGCCGGCGACCCCGGCCTCGTCGGCGCGGAACGCCGGCAGGAACGCAGAGTGCTCCGGGTCGACCACGCAGACCTGGCTGGCGAGCCCGCGGTAGCGCACGTAGCGACCGATGGTCGCGCTGGTGCCGCCGGTCCCGGCGCCCACGACGACCCACCGGGGGACGGGGTGGCGCTCCAGGGCCATCTGCTCGAAGACCGACTCGGCGATGTTGTTGTTGCCGCGCCAGTCGGTGGCGCGCTCGGCGTAGGTGAACTGGTCGAGGTAGTGGCCGCCCAGCTCGGCGGCCAGCCGCCGGGCGACGTCGTAGACCTCGCCCGCGTCGTCGACGAGGTGGCAGCGGCCGCCCTCCCGCTCGATGAGGGCGATCTTCTCGGCGCTGGTGCTGCGGGCCATGACCGCGATGAACGGCAGCTCGAGCATGCGGGCGAAGTAGGCCTCGCTGACCGCGGTCGAGCCGCTGGAGGCCTCGATCACCGTGGTGCCCTCGCACAGCTCGCCGTTGCACAGGGCGTAGAGGAACAGCGACCTCGCCAGCCGGTGCTTGAGGCTCCCCGTGGGGTGGGTGGACTCGTCCTTGAGGTAGACGTCGACGTCCGGCAGCCCCGGGACCGGCACGCGCACGAGGTGGGTGTCGGCGCTGCGGTTGGCGTCGGCCTGGATGCGGCGGACGGCCTCGTCGAGCCAGGCCCGGTCGGTCGGGGTCGCTGCCATCACGTCCAGGATCGGGGGCGGCTGCTCCATGCAGAGGAGGCTAGCGGTCGGTGCGTGCCGCTCGGTCCGCTGCGGTCCCGTCCGCGGCGGCCCGCACCAGCAGGGGGAGGAAGCTGCGCTCCAGCGACCCGGGCGGCACGGCTTCCGGGTCGAGGAGGTGCTGCTCGAGCCCGCCGTGGAGCACGATGCCGATGAGCCGCACGAGCTCGGTGCTGGCGACTACCGGGCGCAGGTGCTGGGCCTGCGCGATGCGGTCGACGACCTCGGCGAGCTCCTCGCGCAGGGTGCGCTGCAGGTTCGCCCAGGCCACCCGGGCCTGGTCGTCGCGCAGGGCGTGGAGGGCGAACTCGCTCGTCAGCAGGTGCCAGCGCCGCCGCGCCTCCGGGTCGTCGGTCCACACGTCGAACACCGCCTCGAGGACCTGCTCGAGCGACAGCCCCGGCGTCTCGGCCACCTCGGCCACGCGGGCGTGCAGGCGTGCAGCGTGCTGGGCGTAGAGCTCGAGCAGGAGCTCGTCCTTGGAGGCGAAGTTGGAGTAGAAGGCGCCGCGGGTGAAGTCGGCCCGTTCGCACAGGTCCTCCACGCTGGCGCCGTGGAAACCGCGCTCGGCGAAGACCTCCTCGGCCGCGGCCATGAGCCTCGCCCGCGTGGCGCGTCGCCGGGGGCTGAGGGGGAGGGCATCGGGTGGGGATGCGTCGTGCGGCGTGGTGCGGCTCACGGCGTCCCGGCTGGCGGTCGGCATGCACGAAGAATACACTTCTGTATCGAATACAGTTGTGTATCGAAAGGTGCGGCCCCTCGAGACTGCACCGGAGAAGGCAGATCGCATGGAGCTCATCGCCGACCACGTCAGCGTCGCGGGCCTGCACGGCCCGTTGCTGCTGCCGACCTCGCTCACCGCCCGCCCGGGCCGGGTCACTCTCGTCGCCGGCGACCCCGGGCACGGCCACGTCGCCCTGGCCCTCGCGCTGGGTGGCCGGGTGGCGCTCGCCGAGGGTGAGGTCACCGTGGACGGCGACCCCGACGAGGGGCTGCGGCGCCGGCACGTGGCGCTCGTCGACGTTCCGGACGTCACGGCCCCCGAGGACGCGGTCAGCGTTCGCTCGGCCGTGGCCGAGCAGCTCGCCCTGGCGGGCCGTCCGGCGAGCCGGGCCGCGACGCGCGCCTTCCTCGGCGCCCACGACATCGACGACGGTCGAGGGCGGTTCGAGGGGCTGGAGCCGTCCGAGCGCACCCTGCTGCTCATGGACGTGGCGGCCGCACGTGCAGCCACGCGCGTCCTCGTCGTGGCTGCTCCCGACCGTTTCGGTGGGCACCCCCGGTCCTGGTACTCCGCGGCCGAGCGCCTCGCCGCCGAGGGGCTCACCGTGGTCGTCCAGGTCACCCACGCGACCGCGCGCCAGCTCGCCGCCCCGTCGGCCACGTTCGAGCTGGGGGTGGCGTGATGACCGCCCTGCGCCTCGCCCTCACCGAGCTGCGGCGGGTCACGGCGGGCCGCCTCCCGCGCGCCGCGCTCGCGGCCCTCGTCCTCGTGCCCACGCTCTACGGCGGCCTGTACCTCTACGCCAACAAGGACCCGTACGGGAACCTCGACCGGGTCCCCGCGGCGGTCGTCGTCGAGGACACGGGCACCACCCTGGCCAACGGAGAGCGGCTCGAGGTCGGCGACCAGGTGGCGACCGAGCTGGTGAGGTCGCACAGCTTCGGGTGGCACCGGGTGTCGCGGGCGAGCGCCGAGCAGGGTGTCGACGACGGCGACTACGACTTCGCCCTGGTCGTGCCGGCGAGCTTCTCGGCAGACCTGGCGTCCAGCGCCCGGTTCACGCCGAAGCAGGCCCAGCTGAAGGTGCTCACCAACGACGCCAACAACTACCTTGCCCGCACCATCGCCAACCAGCTCGTCGCCCAGGTGACCAAGAGCGTGGCCTCGCAGGTCAGCTCGACCGCGGCGAGCCAGCTGCTCGTCGGGTTCGCGACCATCCACGACAAGGTCGCCGAGGCGGTCAAGGGCTCGGGCGACCTCGCCGACGGCCTCGAGAGCGCTGACACCGGCGCCTCGAAGCTGCGCGCGGGGGCCGACCAGCTCGTGACGGGGGAGCAGCAGCTCGTCGCAGGGGCACGCGACCTCTCCGCCGGGGCCACCCGAGCGGCCGACGGCGCGCAGTCCCTCGCCTCGGGGGCCGACCAGCTGCAGTCCGGCCTCGACCGGCTCGACCGGGGCACCGCCTCGCTGCCCGCCGACACCAGGGCGCTGGCCACCGGTGCCCACCAGGTCGCCGACGGCAACGCGAAGGTCGCGACCGCGGGCAAGCAGGCCGCCACCGCGTCGGGGCAGCTCGTCTCGACCCTCACCTCGGCCCAGGGCGACCTGGCGACCCGCCTGCGCGCGGCAGGGTTCACCGACGCCCAGGTGCAGCAGGTGCTCGACGCCGCCACCCAGCTGAGCGGCCCTCTCACCGACGCCAACACCCGGGTGCAGGCCGCCTCCGGGCAGCTCGACCAGCTGGCGACCGGCTCGCAGCAGGTGGCCGCCGGGGCGGACCGCTTGGCCGCCGCCGCGGGACCGCTGCACACCGGGATCCACCAGGCCGCGACCGGCAGCCAGGACCTCGCCTCCGGTGCGCACGACCTGGCCGACGGCAACCGGGCGCTGGCCGATGGTGCGAGCAGGCTGGCGGCCGGCCAGCAGGACGCCCTGGACGGCGCGAACCGCCTGCGCTCCGGCGCAGGTGACCTCGCCGACGGGCTCGACCGGCTCTCCGCCGGCGCCACCAAGCTGCACGACGGGCTCGCCAAGGGTCTCTCCTCCATCCCCGATCCCAGTGCGGCGCAGCGCAAGGCGGTGGCGCAGACGCTCGGCAACCCGGTCGGGGTGCAGGGCAGCTCACTCGCCTCGGCGGCCACGTACGGCGCCGGCCTCGCCCCGTTCTTCCTCAGCCTGTCGCTGTGGATCGGTGCCTACGTGCTCTTCCTGCTGGTCAAGCCGCTCTCGTCGAGGGCACTCGCCACCGGTCAGCCCAGCTGGCGCAGCGCGCTCGGCGGCTGGCTCGCCCCGGCGCTGCTCGGGCTGGTCCAGGCCGTGCTGGTCTACGCCGTCGTCATGCGCGGCGTCGGCATCTCGGCAGCCCACCCCGTCGCGCTGGTGGCCTTCATGCTGGTGGTGTCGGCCACGTTCGTCATGGTGCTGCACGCGCTCGCGGCCAGGCTCGGGGCGCCGGGCAAGTTCCTCGGCCTGGTCCTCATGGTCGTGCAGCTGGTCAGCGCCGGCGGCACCTTCCCGTGGCAGACCCTGCCGACGCCGCTGCACCCGCTCCACCACGTGCTGCCCATGTCCTACGCCGTCGACGGCATCCGCAGGCTCATGTACGGCGGGTCGCTCGGGCCGTTGGCGCTCGACCTCGCGGTCCTGGCGGCATACCTCGTCGGCGCGTTCCTGGTGTCCACGTGGGCGGCGCGCAAGGCCGGCCGGTGGTCCGCGCTGCGCATCAAGCCCGAGCTCGCCCTGTAGCCCGTGACGACGGTCGGCCGGTCGGGCCCCGCGCCCTGCCGGCCTCACGCTCGAGGGTTCTCGCGCAGGTCCTGACTGGCTGTCGGGGCCCGGGAGGGCCATGCTCGACTCATGACCCGCGCCGGCGATGACAAGGTCCTCATCCTGGTCCGGCACGCCAAGGCGGAGCAGAACCTCGGCACCCCGGACCACGAGCGGCAGCTCACGATGAGGGGCCGCCGCGACGCACGTGCCATCGGGGCATGGCTGCACGAGCACGAGCTGGGCCCCGAGCTCGTGCTCTGCTCCACGGCGACCCGGACCCGGCAGACCTGGGTCGAGGCCGAGATGGGCGGTGCGTGCGGGGAGAGCGTCGCCTACGAGGCGTCGCTGTACTCCGGCGGCGTCGAGACGGTGCTGCGTACGGTGCGGGAGAGCGCGGGGGAGGCCCAGGTGGTGCTCGTGGTGGGGCACAACCCGACCATGGCCGCGCTGGCGAGCGGCCTGGCCGACGGCAACGGCTCGACCGCAGCCCACGACTGCCTCGCCGCCGGCTTCCCCACGAGCACCGTCGCCGTACTCCGCTACGCCGGCTCGTGGGACGACCTCGCCCTCGGCGCGGCCGCCCTCGAGCGCTGCCACGTCGCGCGCGGCTGACGGCTCGGCACGTGAGACCGGCGTCCCACGTGCTGGACCCCGGTCCTAGGATGCAGCCATGACGACCACCGAGCCCCCCACCACCGGCGTCGACATCAAGCCGCGCAGCCGCGACGTCACCGACGGCCTCGAGAAGACCGCCGCCCGCGGCATGCTCCGCGCGGTTGGCATGGGGGACGACGACTGGGTCAAGCCCCAGGTCGGGGTGGCCAGCTCGTGGAACGAGATCACCCCCTGCAACCTGTCGCTCGACCGGCTCGCGAAGGCCGTCAAGGACGGCGTGCACGCGGCGGGTGGCTACCCCCTGGAGTTCGGCACCATCTCGGTGAGCGACGGCATCTCCATGGGCCACGAGGGGATGCACTTCTCCCTGGTCAGCCGTGAGGTCATCGCCGACTCCGTGGAGACGGTGATGAACGCCGAGCGCCTCGACGGCTCGGTCCTGCTCGCCGGCTGCGACAAGTCGCTGCCCGGCATGCTCATGGCAGCTGCGCGCCTGGACCTCAGCTCGGTCTTCCTCTACGCCGGCTCGATCCTGCCCGGCATCGCGAAGCTGTCGGACGGCAGCGAGAAGACCGTGACGATCATCGACGCGTTCGAGGCCGTCGGTGCCTGCGCCGCGGGCCTCATGTCCCGCGCCGACGTCGACGCCATCGAGCGCGCCATCTGCCCGGGCGAGGGCGCCTGTGGCGGCATGTACACCGCCAACACGATGGCCTCGGTCGCCGAGGCCATCGGCATGTCGCTGCCCGGCTCGGCCGCGCCGCCGGCCACCGACCGTCGGCGCGACGGCTTCGCCCGCAAGTCCGGCGAGGCGGTCGTCGAGCTGCTGCGCCGTGGCATCACGGCCCGGGACATCATGACCAAGGAGGCGTTCGAGAACGCCATCGCCGTCGTCATGGCGTTCGGCGGATCGACCAACGCCGTCCTGCACCTGCTCGCGATCGCCCACGAGGCCGAGGTGGACCTGACCCTCGACGACTTCGCGCGCGTCGGCTCGAAGGTCCCGCACCTGGCCGACGTGAAGCCGTTCGGCCAGTTCGTGATGACCGACATCGACCGTGTCGGGGGAGTGCCTGTCGTCATGCGCGCCCTGCTCGACGCCGGCCTGCTGCACGGCGACTGCCTCACGGTGACGGGCAGGACGATGGCCGAGAACCTCGCCCACATCGCGCCCCCGGACGTCGACGGCAAGGTCGTGCGCGCCATGCAGGAACCGATCCACAAGACCGGCGGCATCACCATCCTCAAGGGCTCGCTCGCCCCCGAGGGCGCCGTCGTGAAGTCGGCCGGGTTCGACTCCGACGTCTTCGAGGGCACGGCTCGTGTCTTCGACGGCGAGCGTGCCGCCATGGACGCCGTCGCAGAGGGCTCGCTCAAGGCCGGCGACGTGGTCGTCATCCGCTACGAGGGCCCCAAGGGCGGACCGGGTATGCGGGAGATGCTCGCCGTCACCGGTGCCATCAAGGGCGCGGGGCTGGGCAAGGACGTCCTGCTGCTCACCGACGGGCGGTTCTCCGGTGGCACCACCGGCCTGTGCGTCGGCCACGTGGCGCCCGAGGCCGTCGACGGCGGCCCCATCGCGTTCGTCCGCGACGGGGACCGGATCACCCTCGACGTCGCCAACGGGCTGCTCGACGTCCACGTCGACGAGGCCGAGCTGGCGCGCCGCGCCGAGGGGTTCGAGCCGCCCGCGGCGCGGTACCCCCGGGGTGTGCTCGCGAAGTACCGCAAGCTCGTGGGCAGCGCCAGCGGCGGCGCCGTCTGCGGCTGACCCCTGCGGTTGACCGGCTCGGCGGTCCTGACCTGTGACTGAGACGACAGGTCCGGATCGCGAGACCGGTCGTCTCGCGCGTTGACACTGCGAAGGGGCGGGTGGAGAGTGCTCGTGTGGCACGAATTCTCGTACTTCCCTAGCGNCGAAACCAGTGAGCGAAACCAGCAGGACCAGCACGCAGAGCCAGACCGAACCGAAAGCGGTGCAGACGTGAGCGACACGAGGACGACGGCCCCCAGCCCGTCCCAGGTGGCCCAGAAGGCCCAGCAGGCGAAGCAGCAGGCGCGGGCGAACGAGCCGGTCGAGGTGACCGGCGCGCAGAGCCTCGTCCTCGCGCTCGAGGCGATGGAGGTCGACACGGTCTTCGGCATCCCGGGTGGCGCGATCCTCCCCGCCTACGACCCGCTGCTCGACTCGGTCAAGGTGCGCCACATCCTCGTGCGCCACGAGCAGGGCGCCGGCCACGCGGCCGAGGGCTACGCCAGCGCGACGGGCAAGGTGGGCGTCTGCATGGCGACCTCCGGCCCGGGGGCGACCAACCTCGTCACCGCCATCGCCGACGCCTACATGGACTCGGTCCCGGTCGTCGCGATCACCGGCCAGGTGAGCTCGGCGGCCATCGGCACCGACGCCTTCCAGGAGGCCGACATCCGCGGCATCACGATGCCGATCACCAAGCACAACTACCTCGTCACCGACGCGTCGCAGATCCCTCGCGTCGTGGCCGAGGCGTTCCACATCGCCTCGACGGGCCGCCCCGGACCGGTGCTCGTCGACATCTCCAAGGACGCACTCCAGGCCCGCACCACCTTCAGCTGGCCCCCGAAGTTCGACCTGCCGGGCTACCGCCCGGTGGCGCGTCCGCACACCAAGCAGATCCGCGAGGCGGCCCGCCTCATCGCCGCCGCCGAGCGGCCGGTGCTCTACGTCGGGGGTGGCGTGATCCGCAGCGGCGCCTCCGACGCGTTGCGCGAGTTCGTCGAGCTGACGCAGATCCCGGTCGTCACCACGCTGATGGCTCGGGGCGCGGTCCCGGACAGCCACCCGCTGCACCTCGGGATGCCGGGCATGCACGGGTCCGTCGCCGCCGTGACGGCCCTGCAGAAGTCCGACCTGCTCATCACCCTGGGGGCGCGGTTCGACGACCGCGTCACCGGACAGCTGTCGACGTTCGCCCCGCACGCCAAGGTGATCCACGCCGACATCGACCCGGCCGAGATCTCCAAGAACCGTGTCGCGGACGTGCCGATCGTCGGCGACGTCCTCGAGGTGGTCAAGGACCTCACCCAGATGGTGTCCGCCGACCATGCGGCCGGAACGATGGGCGACTACACCGCCTGGCGTGAGCAGACGGCGGCGTGGAAGGCCGACTTCCCGCTCGGCTACACCACCCCCGAAGGTGGGGAAACCGTTGCGCCGCAACACGTCATCGAGCGGATCGGTGCGATCAGCGGACCCGAGTCGGTCTACGTCGCCGGCGTGGGGCAGCACCAGATGTGGGCGGCGCAGTTCGTGCAGTACGAGCGCCCCAACTCCTGGCTCAACTCCGGCGGCCTCGGCACGATGGGGTATGCCGTGCCGGCCGCCATGGGCGCCAAGGTCGCCCAGCCGGACCGCACCGTGTGGGCCATCGACGGGGACGGCTGCTTCCAGATGACCAACCAGGAGCTCGCGACCTGTGTCATCAACAACATCCCGATCAAGGTGGCGGTGATCAACAACAGCAGCCTGGGCATGGTGCGCCAGTGGCAGTCGCTGTTCTACAACGAGCGCTACTCCAACACCGACCTGCACACCTCCGTCGGCAGCCGCATCCCCGACTTCGTCAAGCTCGCAGACGCGTATGGCTGCGCGGGACTTCGTTGCGAGCGTCCCGAGGACGTCGACGCGACGATCAGGGCCGCCATGGAGATCAACGACCGACCGGTCGTCATCGACTTCGTGGTCCACCGCGACGCGATGGTCTGGCCGATGGTGCCGGCGGGCGTGAGCAACGACGCGATCCAGGTCGCCAAGGACACGGCCCCGCAGTGGGACCGCGAGGAGGACGAGGCCACCGCGCAGCCCGAGGGCAACGACGGCACCGAGCGCAGGGACGGGAAGTGACCACGATGAGCAAGCACACCCTCTCGGTCCTGGTGGAGAACAAGCCCGGAGTCCTGGCGCGGATCGCCGCCCTGTTCTCCCGACGTGGCTTCAACATCGACTCGCTCGCGGTCGGTCCCACCGAGCACCCCGAGATCTCGCGGATGACGGTGGTGGTCGACGTCGAGGCCCTCCCGCTCGAGCAGGTCACCAAGCAGCTCAACAAGCTCGTCGAGGTGCTCAAGGTCGTCGAGCTCGAGCCGACCGCGTCGGTCCAGCGCGAGATCCTCCTGGTCAAGGTGCGCACCGACCTGCACAGCCGCAGCCACGTCCTGGAGACCGTCCAGCTCTTCCGGGCCAAGGTCGTCGACGTCGCCAGCGACACCCTGACGATCGAGGTCACCGGCAACCGCGACAAGCTCGCGGCCTTCCTCGAGGTCCTCGAGCCCTTCGGGGTCAAGGAGCTCGTGCAGTCGGGCATGGTGGCCATCGGGCGCGGCTCGCGCTCGATCACCGACCGGGCCCTGCGCAGCGCCTGACCCCGCGCCGTGGGGAGCACACGGCATACCGTGAACCGACCGATCCCCAAGAACCACAACGAAACCCGCAACCGAAGGAGTTGGCCACCGTGGCCGAGATGTTCTACGACGACGACGCTGACCTGAGTGTGATCCAGGGCAAGAAGGTGGCCGTCATCGGCTACGGGAGCCAGGGGCACGCCCACGCGCTCAACCTGCGCGACTCGGGGGTCGACGTCCGCGTCGGCCTGGCCGAGGGCAGCAGGAGCCGGGCGAAGGCCGAGGCCGAGGGCCTGACGGTCAAGACCGTCGGCGAGGCGGTCAAGGAGGCCGACCTCGTCGTGATCCTGACCCCCGACCAGGTGCAGCGCACGGTCTACGCCAACGAGATCGAGCCCAACCTCAAGGAGGGCGCGGCCCTGCTCTTCGGGCACGGCTTCAACATCCGCTTCGACTACATCAAGCCGCGGGCGACGTCCGACGTCCTCATGGTGGCCCCCAAGGGGCCCGGCCACCTCGTGCGCCGCGAGTACGTCGACGGCCGCGGCGTGCCGGTGCTCCTGGCCGTCGAGCAGGACCCGTCCGGCACCGCGTGGGACCTCGCGAAGTCCTACGCCAAGGCGATCGGCGGCCTGCGTGCCGGCGGCATCAGGACGACCTTCACCGAGGAGACCGAGACGGACCTCTTCGGCGAGCAGGCGGTCCTCTGCGGTGGTGCGAGCCAGCTGGTCCAGTACGGCTTCGAGACCCTCACCGAGGCGGGATACCAGCCGGAGATCGCCTACTTCGAGGTGCTCCACGAGCTCAAGCTCATCGTCGACCTCATGGTCGAGGGCGGCATCGCCAAGCAGCGCTGGTCGGTCTCCGACACGGCCGAGTACGGCGACTACGTCTCCGGCCCGCGCGTCATCGACCCGCGGGTGAAGGAGAACATGCAGGCGGTGCTCGCCGACATCAAGAACGGCGCGTTCGCCAAGCGCTTCATCGAGGACCAGGACGCCGGCGCACCGGAGTTCACGTCCCTGCGCGAGAAGGGTGCCCAGCACCCGATCGAGGCCACGGGCAAGGACCTGCGCAAGCTCATGTCGTGGATCAAGGACACCGACAACGACTACGTCGAGGGCTCCGCGGCCCGCTGACCGGACGGTGCTCCACGGCGCCCTAGGGTGGGCGCCGTGGACCACCTCGTCGACGGCTGGCCGTATGCGGCCGTGTTCGCCCTGTTCTTCGCCAGCGGCATGGCACGGTCCCACCTGACCTACTGGGCCGGTCGCGGGCTGCGCCACGGAGGTGGGCGCAGCCGCCTCGCGGGTCACCTCGACCGTCCCGTCGTGGCCCGGGCAGAGGGCGTGGTCCGCAGGCTGGGTGCGCCGGTCGTGACGCTGTCGTTCCTCACGGTCGGCCTGCAGACCGCCGTCAACGCCGCGGCCGGGTCGCTGCGGATGCCGATGTCGCGCTACCTGCCAGCGACGGTGGTGGGTTCGCTCGCCTGGGCCGCGCTCTACACGACCGTGGGGTTCGCGGTGGCCCGGGCGTGGGTGGACGGCCTCGCCTGGCCCTGGGCGGTCGGCGGTCTGGCCGCCGTGGCGCTGCTCGTCGCGACCTCTCTGGCGGTGGGTTCCCGGCTGCGCCGCAGGCCTGCCGCGGTGTGACGTGCGTTCCAGATGTCGAGCCACTGCATCCACATGGTGAGAGCGCGCCTATGCTGGCGACGGCACAGCGCGGTGCCGGAACACCTTCTGTCCACGCCCTTCCCACCCCAGAGGACTGACCTGTGAGCAAGCCGATCGTCCTGATCGCCGAGGAACTCTCGCCCGCCACCATCGACGCCCTCGGGCCCGACTTCGAGGTGCGCAACGTCGACGGCGCGTCCCGCGAGGCCCTGCTGCCGGCGCTGGCCGACGTCGACGCCGTGCTGATCCGCTCCGCCACGAAGATGGACGCCGAGGCCATCGCCGCGGCGAAGAACCTCAAGGTCATCGCCCGCGCCGGCGTGGGCCTGGACAACGTCGACGTCCCGGCCGCGACGCAGGCCGGTGTGATGGTCGTCAACGCCCCGACCTCCAACATCACCTCCGCCGCAGAGCTCGCGGTCGGCCTCCTGCTCTCCACGGCCCGCAACATCGCCCCCGCCAACCAGGCGCTCAAGGGTGGCGCGTGGAAGCGCAGCAGGTACGGCGGCGTCGAGCTGCTCGACAAGAAGGTCGGCGTCGTCGGCTTCGGCCGGATCGGCCAGCTCGTCGCCGAGCGTCTCAAGGGCTTCGGCGTCGAGATCCTCGCCTACGACCCGTACGTCTCGGCGCAGCGCGCGGGCCAGCTCGGTGCCCAGCTCGTCACCCTCGACGAGCTCCTCGAGCAGAGCGACTTCATCACGGTCCACCTGCCCAAGAGCCCCGAGACCCTCGGCCTCATCGGCAAGGAGGCGCTGACCAAGGTCAAGCCGACCGTGCGCATCATCAACGCCGCCCGCGGCGGGATCGTCGACGAGCAGGCCCTGGCCGAGGCGCTGCGCGAGGGCCGCGTCGCCGGCGCGGGCATCGACGTCTTCGCCAAGGAGCCGACGACCGAGAGCCCGCTCTTCGAGTTCGAGTCCGTCGTCGTCACCCCACACCTCGGTGCCTCCACCGACGAGGCGCAGGAGAAGGCCGGCGTGGCCGTGGCGAAGTCGGTGCGGCTCGCCCTCGGTGGCGACCTGGTGCCGGACGCCGTCAACGTGTCAGGTGGCGCCGTGCCCGAGGAGGTCCGCCCGGGCATCGCGCTCGTCGAGAAGCTCGGCCGCATCTTCACCTCGCTCGCGGGGTCGGTGCCGGTGCAGCTCGACGTCGACGTCAAGGGTGAGATCACCGCGCACGACGTCTCGATCTGGAAGCTGGCTGCCCTCAAGGGCCTGTTCACCGACGTGACCGAGGACCCGGTGACCTACGTCAACGCGCCGCTGCTCGCGGAGCAGCGCGGCTGCCAGGTGCGGCTGCTGACCGACCCGTCGACGCAGGACTTCCGCAACGTCACCACCCTGCACGGCACCCTGGCCGACGGCTCGTCGGTCAGCGTCTCGGGCACCCTCACCGGCCCGCGGCTCATCGAGAAGATCGTGGGCGTCAACGGGTTCGACATCGAGGTGCCGCTCACCGACCACCTCGCGTTCTTCACCTACGTCGACCGCCCCGGCGTCATCGGCACGGTGGGTCGCCTGCTCGGTGACGCGCAGGTCAACATCGCCGGAATGCAGGTCGCCCGCAACGAGAAGGGCGGCCAGGCGCTCGTCGCCCTGACCGTCGACAGCGCGATCCCGGCCGACGTCCTGCAGGCCATCGTCGCCGAGGTGGGGGCCGAGGTCAGCGTGGTCGACCTCGCCGGCTGACCTCTGACACACCCGATGCCGTGAGGCATCCCGGTACGCCGCCAGCTCACCCGAGCGGGCGGCGTACCCGTGTGCGGGTCGCAGGCGGGACCCGGCTGGGTCAGCCGCGCGGGGGACCGTCGTGCAGGACGCGGTTGAACAGCAGGCTGTCGCGCCAGTCGCCGTCGAGGTAGAGGAACGCCGGGATCCGGCCCACCTCCTCGAAGCCGCACCGCCGCAGGACGCCCTGGGAGGCGAAGTTGGCCACCATGGTGCTGCCACCGAGGCGGTGCAGCCCCAGGTCGTGGCCGCGCTGCACCAGGTGCTGCAGCAGGGCGACGGCCAGGCCGCGGCGCAGGTGGCCGTGGTCGACCCAGTAGCCCACGTCGGCGCCGCGCATCGCCCCCATGACGATGTTCTGGAGGTTGGCGGACCCGACGACGTCGTCCCCGTGCCACAGCAGCCAGCAGTCGAAGAGCCCGAGCTCGACCTGGCGCAGGCGCCCCGCGACCACCTCACGCTGGCCCGCCTCGGTGAAGAAGGACTCTGGGCGCGAGGGCTCCCAGGGGCGCAGGTGCTCGCGGTTGCGGGCTGCGGCGGCGGCCAGGGCGGGGGAGTCGTCCGCCGACAGGGGGCGCAGGACGTAGCCATCGGCGAGCACCGGCCCACCCTAGGACGCCGCGGCGGACGGGGAAGCCCCAGGACCGCCCTCCCGTCCAGAGGCGTCTCACTGCGTGGGAACTGGGTACCGAATAGTTGGACGTCCACCTAATCTCGAAGACATGGCGCAGCGGTTCGTAATTCTTATCCGCCGCGGCGAGCTCCGGTAGTCAGCCACCTCGCCGCGGAGATCCCGCGTGCACGGCTGACCGTGGCACCCCGTCATCCGGGAGTGGCCCCCGCAGAGCTCCACCCCATCCCAGACATCCAATCCCTGTGTCGCACAGGGAGATCCGCGAAGGATTGATCCACATGAGCGAAGAGGCGCAGAAGGCACGTCAGGCACTGCAGGAGTCGATGGACCTGCGCGAGCAGGGCCACTCCGACGACTGACGCAGCCCCATCACCGCGGGTGCGAGAGTGCACCCCACGACGAACGGCCCCAGGCAGCGCTCCGGGGCCGTTCGTCATGTGAGACGTCGATATCAGACTGCAAGACCCCTCCTAGGCTGCCTCCATGGCTCCGCACCCCACCGCCCCTGACACCGTCAACCTCGCCGTCATCGGCGGGGACGGCATCGGGCCCGAGGTCGTCGCCGAGGGCCTCAAGGTGCTCGACGCCGTGACCGGTGGCTCCGGTCCCAAGGTGCACACCACCGACTACGACCTGGGGGCGCGTCGCTGGCACGCCACGGGCGAGACCCTGCCCGACTCGGTCCTGGACGAGCTGCGCGGCCACGACGCGATCCTGCTCGGGGCGATCGGCGACCCGACGGTCCCGAGTGGTGTCCTCGAGCGCGGGGTGCTGCTGCCGCTGCGGTTCGCGTTGCAGCACTACGTCAACCTGCGGCCGGCCAAGCTCTACCCCGGCGTCCAGAGCCCGCTGGCGGTCGAGCGGGTCGCCCCCGACGGCATCGACTTCGTCGTCGTGCGTGAGGGCACGGAGGGGCCCTACGTCGGGAACGGTGGCTCGCTGCGTACCGGCACGCCGCAGGAGATCGCCACCGAGGTGAGCATCAACACCCGTTTCGGGGTGGAGCGCGTCGTCCGCGACGCCTTCGCCCGCGCCGCGGCGCGGCCGCGCAAGCACCTCACGCTGGTGCACAAGCACAACGTCCTGACCCACGCAGGGCACCTGTGGCGCCGGACCGTCGAGGAGGTCGGCGCGGAGTTCCCCGACGTCGAGACCGCCTACCAGCACGTCGACGCCGCCACGATCTTCCTGGCCACCGACCCGGGCCGGTTCGACGTCATCGTCACCGACAACCTGTTCGGCGACATCATCACCGACATCGCGGCGGCCATCGCCGGCGGCATCGGCCTCGCGGCGAGCGGCAACATCAACCCCGAGCGCACCACCCCGAGCATGTTCGAGCCGGTGCACGGGTCGGCTCCCGACATCGCGGGCCAGGGCAAGGCCGACCCCACTGCGACGATCCTGTCGGTCTCCATGCTGCTGGAGCACCTGGGGCTGCCCGAGGCGTCCGCCGCGGTCGAGCGCGCGGTCGCCGCGGACCTCGCAGAGCGCGGCGACCGGGTACGCAGCACCACCGAGGTCGGCGACGCGATCGCCTCCCGCCTCTGAGTCGCGGCTGCGCTGAGTCTCCTGCCGGGGGTGCCAGCCAGGCAGGTAACCTCGGCAGGAGATCCGCAACGACGCAGGAGGACTCCATGAGCCAGACCACCGCCCCGCTGACCTTCGAGGTCACCCGCCGCACCGACCCGCGGCCGGAAGCGGAGCGCGAGGCGGTACTGGCCAACCCCGGGTTCGGGACCACGTTCACCGACCACATGGTCACGGCGACGTGGACCAAGGGGCAGGGGTGGCACGACGGCAAGGTGACGGCGTACGGGCCCATCTCCCTCATGCCGTCGGCGGCGGTGCTGCACTACGCCCAGGAGATCTTCGAGGGCATGAAGGCCTACCGGCACGAGGACGGGTCGATCTGGACCTTCCGCCCCGAGGCCAACGCCCAGCGCATGATCCGCAGCGCTCGCCGGATGACCCTCCCCGAGCTGCCGGAAGAGGACTTCATCGCCTCGCTCAAGGCGCTCGTCGAGGTCGACCAGGCGTGGGTGCCGTCCGGCACGACGGGGGAGGCGAGCCTCTACCTGCGCCCGTTCATGTACGCGTCGGAGGCCTTCCTGGGGGTCCGCCCCGCCGCCGAGGTGACGTACTCGGTCATCGCCTCCCCGGCAGGCGCGTACTTCAGCGGCGGCATCAAGCCGGTGACGCTGTGGCTCACCACCGACTACGCCCGCGCGGGGGACGGCGGCACCGGCGCCGCCAAGTGCGGCGGCAACTACGCCTCCAGCCTGGCCGGCCAGCTCGAGGGCATCGAGCACGGCTGCGACCAGGCCGTGTTCCTCGACGCCTCGACGCACACCTACGTCGAGGAGCTCGGCGGCATGAACTTGTTCTTCGTGACGCGCGACAACCGGCTCATCACCCCCGAGCTCACCGGTTCCATCCTCGAGGGCGTCACCCGGTCGTCGGTGCTGGCCCTCGCCAAGGAGATGGGCCTCGAGCCCGAGGAGCGGCGCATCCCCATCCAGGAGTGGAAGGACGGCGCCGCCAGCGGCGAGATCACCGAGATCTTCGCGTGCGGCACGGCAGCCGTGNATCACGCCGGTCGGCGAGCTGCGGTGGGAGGGCGGGAGCTGCGACCACCGGGGCGGCGTCGACTACGGGCCGGTCACCCGCGCCATCCGCGAGAAGCTGCTCGACATCCAGTACGGCCGCGCCGAGGACACCTACCACTGGCTCACCCGCCTGGTCTGACGCACCCTGCGGCTGCGCGCCGGTCCCTGATGGGCCGGCGCGCAGCCGTGTCCGGCCCGTGGCCGGGAGGCCTCACACCATCGCGAGGACGCTGCGCACGGCCCNGCCAGCTCGCGGCGGCCAGCACGACGACGTACCCGGCGTTCCAGGTCCACGCCGGGAGGTGGGTGAGGCGGGCGAGCACCCCCGGGTCGGAGCCGGGGGAGGGGTGGGCCACGACGGCGCCGAGGTGCCGCCAGGCCCCGACCAGCAGGAAGATGCCCACACCCAGAACCACCGCACCCTGGAGCCTGGCACCGCCCTGCCACCACAGCGCGCCGGTCACCACGGTCAGCGCGACCATGACGACAGCCGTGTAGAGCGACCGCACCCGGACGAGGCAGGCGAGCAGCACCAGTCCGGTCGCGGCCAGGGCGGGTGGCGCCCATCCCGCGCGCGCGGCATGGACCGCGAACGCGCCCACCAGGGCCGGAGCCGGGTACCCCGCCCAGGTCGACAGGACCCGGCCGACGCCCCGCGCCGGGCCGACGGTGACGGCGTGGCCCGACATGTCGCCGCGCAGAACCAGTCCGGTGAACCTTCGCCCGAACAGCATCCCCACGAGGCCGTGCCCGAGCTCGTGGACGACGGTCACCACGACCCGCGACCGCAGCCACAGGGCCGGCACGCCGATGACCACGACCACGGTCACCAGCACCGTCCAGAGCCCGCTCGTGGTCGGGGTCGACAGCGGCTCGGGCTGCAACCGGGCGCTCACCTGGCTCCAGAGGTCGCTGCCGGTGGTCGACGGGGCCAGGGAGGTCGGGTGCACCGGGACATCCTCCCGGTCGAGGCTGTGCAGCCCCCACCGGGCTGGGTGCGGGCGGGGCATCGGGCGGGGTAGCACCCGAGGCGGCGGCGCCCATACCCCGAAGTCCCAGACCTCGGGGCATGAGCGGGCCTTTGACCCGAAGTCCCAGACCTCGGGGCATGAGCGGGCTTTTGACCCGAAGTCCCAGACTTCGGTGCAAGGTGCAAGGCGCGGGGGCGGGCATGGGGCCGGGGTGTCGGTCCCGGGTTCGGGGGCGGGGTATGGCCGCCGAGGGCGGGGTATGGCGCGGGGTGACCACGATCCGGACCGGGGGTTCAACCGGCGGACGTCGCGTGTCACAGTGCTCTCGTGACCTCCTGGCAAATGGCGACCGCCATGGTGATTATCGACTAGCGCGACGAGACCTCCTCGTCGCGCAGACCTCCCGCACCCGGGGGGTCTTTTGCTTTGTCAGGACCTCCGCCGGTCGCCACCCCCGGCCACGGAGGCGCGGCGGCGGAGAATGAACCACCAGGACCCACGGCCTGTGAAGCCACCCAGCACCACCCGACTCCGATGACCCGACGGGAACCACCACGATGAGCGACCTGCACGTCTACGACACCACCCTGCGCGACGGTGCGCAGCAGGAGGGACTCAACCTCTCCGTGTCGGACAAGCTCGCCATCGCGGCGCACCTCGACGAGCTGGGGGTCGGCTTCATCGAGGGTGGCTGGCCGGGCGCCAACCCGAAGGACACCGAGTTCTTCGCCCGCGCCCAGCAGGAGCTGCGGCTGCGCAACGCCACGCTCGCGGCGTTCGGGGCCACCCGGCGGGTCGGCGGTCGCGCGGCCGACGACCCGCAGGTCCGCGCCCTCCTCGACTCCGGCGCGTCCGTCGTCACCCTCGTCGCCAAGTCGCACGTCCGGCACGTCGAGACGGCCCTGCGCACGACGGTGCAGGAGAACCTCGAGATGGTGCGCGACACCGTCTCGTTCCTCACCGCGGAGGGCCGGCGCGTCTTCCTCGACGCGGAGCACTTCTTCGACGGGTATGCCGCGGACCGCGGCTACGCCCTCGAGGTGGTCCGCGCGGCGATGGAGTCGGGCGCCGAGGTGGTGGCGCTGTGCGACACCAACGGCGGCATGCTGCCCGACCAGGTGGCCGCGGTCGTCGCCGACACCGTCGGCACCACGTCGGCCCGCGTCGGCATCCACTGCCACAACGACACCGGCTGCGCCGTGGCCAACTCGATGGCCGCGGTCGAGGCGGGCGCGACGCACGTGCAGGGGACGGTCAACGGGTACGGCGAGCGCACCGGCAACGCCGACATCCTCACGGTCGTGAGCAACCTGCAGATCAAGCGCGGGCTGCCGTTGCTGGAGACCGAGCGTCTGCAGGAGGCGACGCGAATCGCCCATGCCATCAGCGAGATCACCAACGTCCCGCCCTACAGCCGTCAGCCCTACGTCGGCGCGAGCGCGTTCGCCCACAAGGCCGGTCTGCACGCCAGCGCCATCCGGATCGACCCCGACCTCTACCAGCACACCGACCCCGTCCACGTCGGCAACGACATGCGCATGCTCGTCTCCGACATGGCCGGCCGTGCGAGCATCGAGCTCAAGGGCCGAGAGATGGGCTACGACCTGGCCGGCAACGACGAGCTGCTCTCGCGGGTCCTCGCGACGGTCAAGGACCTCGAGCTGCGCGGCTACACCTTCGACGCCGCGGACGCGTCCTTCGAGCTGCTCCTGCGTCGCGAGGTCGAGGGCCACGGCTACGAGTTCTTCGACGTCGAGTCGTGGCGCGTGATCACCGACGCCCGAGGCAACGAGGACGCGCTGTCCGAGGCCACCGTCAAGGTGCGCGCAGGGGGTGAGCGCGTCGTGGCCACCGGCGAGGGCAACGGACCGGTGAACGCCCTCGACCACGCGCTGCGGCAGGCGCTCATGCCGGCCTACCCGGAGCTGGCCAAGCTCGAGCTCATCGACTTCCGCGTGCGCATCCTCGACGCTGCGCACGGCACGGATGCGGTGACCCGCGTCCTCATCGAGACCTCGGACGGGCAGACCTCGTGGGAGACCATCGGGGTGGCCGGCAACATCCTCGAGGCGTCCTGGCGGGCGCTCGTCGAGGGGGTCACCTACGGACTGGTCCGGGCCGGGGTGCCCGTCCGGTAGGGCGTGAGGCCGGCGGTCGTCCATCGCCGTGTCCCGAAAAGGGGACGAGCACCGATCGGCCCCGGTTGCAGGGGGGTAGGGCCGAACGGTGCTCGTCACGCGAGCTCCGGTGCGCATGACGCGAGGGGGACCACCCGAGCTCTTGGCACCAGTCTGGCCGGTGTCGCAGGGGGGTGAACCGATGCCTGCGTCGCATCTCCACTAGTACATCGACACCAGGAACGGTGTCGGGAGGTCGAGCGCCGGCCGGCCCTCAGGGGACGCAGGCCGACCGGCGTACCACCACGATGCGCCAGCGTTCACCTGCCGTCACGGTGCCCCCGCCCCAGCCCCTCTAGTGCGCGCGCACCCTACGGTGCCCCACCCCGCGTGTCCCGCGCCGTGTGGTGCCTCAGCCACGGGCGGCGGTGGAGGTCGACGCGTCCGGAATGCCTTGGGCGAAGCCGAGACTCGTGCTCCGGCTCGCCGCGAGGGTGAGGCCGAGACCCGCCCCGAGGCCCGGAGCCGCCGCTGGTGCTGCCGTCGGGCCGGGGAGCCAGAGCGACACGAGCGTGCCACCCAGCGGGCTGTCCCCGACCGTGCAGTGGCCGCCTGCGAGCGTGGCGCGGTCGCGCATGCCGGAGACACCCCGGTGTCCGGGGGCCGAGGCGCCGAGGGCATCCCCGGGGCCGACGCCGTCGTCGTGGACCTCGACCTGCAGGCCACCGTCGACCGCGGCGAGCGCCACCTGCACCTGAGTGGCCCGGGCGTGCTTGAGGACGTTGACGAGGGCCTCTTTGGTGATGCGGTAGGCGACTGCCCGGGTCGCCTCCGGCATCACCGGCTCGGAGCTGCCGTCCACACGGGCCCGCACGCCGGTGCCCTCGTAGATCTCCTCGGTGGCCCGCTGGAGCGCTCCGGCGAGCCCGCTGACCGAGAGCTCGGGGGGCTCGAGGTCGAACAGCAGTGACCGCAGCCGGTCGGTCGCCGCTCCCAGGGTCTCCTGCAGCCCGTCGAGCTCGGACATCAGCGAGGGGGCCTGTTCACGAAGTCGCTTGCGCAGCAGGCCCATGCGCAGGTCGACGGCCGCGACGGCCTGCACCGGGTCGTCGTGCACGTCGGCTGCGATCCGCGCGCGCTCGGCGTCCTGGGCGTCCACGAGCCGGGTGAGGAGCGCGGTCCGCTGCTCGAGGAGGTCGGCCATGGCCCGGTCGGCGGCGACCCGATCGCTGATGTCGCGCTGCACGGTGGCGAGGGCGAACGGGGCGCCGGTGGCCACGTCGAACATGAGGAAGCTGGCGACGGCCACCGGGATCGCGTGCCCGTCCTGGTGCTTGAGCGTCGTCTCGCCCTCGAAGTGGCCGTCGCGGACGACCGCGGGCTGCTCGACCTCCACGGACAGCTCGAGCCCTTCCGGCGTGAGGTAGTCGGAGATCGTCGTCGCGGACACGTCGGCGTCTAGGGCCATGCCGATGAGCTTGCGCCCACCGGGGTTGACGTACTCCACGGCGCCGTCGAGGCCGGCGATGGCGATGAAGTCGGGGGAGGCCTCGACGAGCGCCTTGAAGCGGCTCAGGTCAGCGGCCAGCTCGAGGGTGCGACGAGCCTGTGCGCGCGCCTGGGCCTCGGCGCGACGTTGCTCCGTCACGTCGGTCGCGATGCCCACGGCCCCGGTCAGCACCCCGGCCTCGTCGTGGATCGGCTCGAAGTACAGCGCCAGCCGGCGCCCGAGGTACTCGCGCTCGCCGTGGTATCGCTCGCCGGACAGTGCCGCGTCGAGCGCCTCCGTGCCCAGCGGGTCGTCGCGGTAGACCTCGCGCAGGTTCTGGCCGACCAGCTCGCCCGGGGCGAACCCGAGGGCCGCCAGGCCGGGGCCGACCGAGGTCGTGCACGTCCCGTTCGCGTCCATCCCGAAGACGACCTGCGGGCCGACCTCGATCCCGTCCTCGGCCGACAGCCACTTGTCCTGTGTCATCCCGGGGTCCCCTCACGTCGTCCTGCACGAGCCACGCGGCCACCCACCCCGGCCACTCGTGGCCCATCGTAGGCATGACGCGGTGCAGGCACCACGGTGCGACGCAGGGCGTCAGCGGTCCAGCAGCAGCCTCAGGGCGCCGGCGCCGGACCCGGTGGCGAGGACGACCTCGCCCGCGGCGCAGCGCGCCAGCACCTCGGGCAGGGTCTCCCCGATCCTGCCCTTGGCCAGGTAGCCGACAGCGCCCGCCCGCACCATGGCAGCCACCGTGCCGGCGGACGTCTCGGCCGACACCGCCACCACGGCTGGCGGGGAGGGCAGGGCGTGCAGGGCCCGGACCGCGGCCGGGCCGCCCCCGGGCATGCGCACGTCGAGCAGGGCGACGTCGACGTCCATCTCCCCGGCGAGGCGGATGGCGTCGTCCCCGGTCGTCACGGTGCCGACGACGGTGAAGCGGTCGTCGGAGTCGACGACGTGGGCCAGGGCCCCGAGCATCTGGGGGTGGTCGTCGGCGATGAGCACACGAACCGCTGACACGTGCCTGCCTGTCTGTCCTGGAGGGGGGCGCGGGGACGGCTGGGTCGACGACACCTGGAAGGTCAATGGTCGCGCTCGCGGGCCCCGGCCGGGCAGTGCGCGCGCGCCGGGGGGCCTAGTGCATGGATACTAGGCGCGGAGGAGGGGCCCATCCATGAGTGAAGCCGACGGTGCGCACCGCATGCACCGGACCGACCAGCCGATCAGGGTGCTGATCGTCGACGACCACGAGGTGATGGCGGCGAGCCTTGCCCGTGTGCTGGAGGACGAGCCCGACATCGTCTCCGTCGGCGTGGCCGCAACCCTGGCCCAGGCCCGCGCGCGGGTGCAGTCCAGCGCGCCCGACGTGCTCGTCCTCGACCGGCGGCTGCCCGACGGCGACGGTGTCGACGCCATCGCCGACCTGAAGGCCCTGCGCCCCAGCATGAACGTCCTGGTGCTCACGGGGTCGAGCTCGGACGACGTGCTCGTGCGGGCCCTGCAGGCCGGTGCGGCAGGCTTCCTCTCCAAGACCCGTAGCCTCGCCGAGGTGACGTCGGCGGTGCGCGCGGCGTCGCAGGGTGAGGCCTCGGTCTCGGCCGAGATGCTCGCGCGGCTGCTCCCACGGCTGACGAGGGTCAACGCGCCCGCCCCCACGCTCACGCGTCGGGAGGAGGAGGTGCTGGCGATGCTCGCCCAGGGCCTGTCCAACGCGGCGATCGCGGAGGAGCTGACGGTGAGCGTCAACACGGTCCGCAACCACGTCGCCAACCTGTCGGCGAAGCTCGGCGCCCACAGCAAGCTGGAGGCGATGTCGATCGCGATCCAGCGCGGCCTGCTCTCGCCGCCGCAGTAGCCGTCAGTCGGTGCCGAACTCGATCGCCGCGCGGTCGAGCGCCTCGTCATCGCCCTCGGACTTCACGAACGGGTTGGACGAGATCGCCTTGGCGCCACCGGGCTCGAGGTCGCCCACGAGCGCCTGGTGCCGCGCGACCAGCTGGCCCTGCGCGGCATACAGCTCGAGCTTGGCCCGCGAGTCGGCGATGTCGAGGTTGCGCATCGTGAGCTGGCCGATCCGGTCGACGGGACCGAACGCTGCGTCCTCGGTGCGCTCCATCGACAGCTTCTCGGGGTGGTAGCTGAACGCCGGGCCGGTCGTGTCGACGATGGAGTAGTCGTCGCCGCGACGCAGCCGCACGGTGACCTCACCGGTGACCGCGGAGGCGACCCAGCGCTGCAGCGACTCGCGCAGCATGAGTGACTGCGGGTCGAGCCAGCGGCCTTCGTAGAGCAGTCGTCCGAGGCGGCGGCCCTCTGCGTGGTAGTTCGCGATCGTGTCCTCGTTGTGGATCGCGTTGAGGAGACGCTCGTAGGTGAGGTGCAGCAGGGCAAGGCCGGGCGCCTCGTAGATGCCGCGGCTCTTGGCCTCGATGATGCGGTTCTCGATCTGGTCGGACATGCCGAGCCCGTGCCTGCCGCCGACGGTGTTGGCCTCGTGGACGAGCGCGACGGCGTCCCCGCCGAAGTCGTTGCCGTTGATGGCGACCGGGCGACCCTGCTCGAACCGCACGGTGACGTCCTCGGGGGCGATCGCCACCGACTCGTCCCAGAACCGCACACCCATGATCGGCTCGACGACCTCCATCGACTCCGAGAGGAACTCGAGCGTCTTGGCCTCGTGCGTCGCACCCCAGATGTTGGCGTCCGTCGAGTACGCCTTCTCGGCGCTGGCGCGGTAGGGAAGGTCGCGCGCGGTGAGCCACTCGGACATCTCGTGGCGTCCGCCGAGCTCGTTGACGAAGTCGGCGTCGAGCCACGGCTTGTAGATGCGCAGCGAGGGGTTGGCCAGCAGCCCGTAGCGGTAGAAGCGCTCGATGTCGTTGCCCTTGAAGGTGGAGCCGTCGCCCCAGATGTCGACACCGTCCTCCTTCATGGCGCGCACGAGCAGCGTGCCGGTCACGGCGCGGCCGAGCGGCGTGGTGTTGAAGTAGGTGCGGCCACCGCTGCGGATGTGGAACGCCCCGCAGGCCACCGCGGACAGACCCTCCTCGACCAGCGCAATGCGGCAGTCGACGAGGCGCGCGAGCTCGGCGCCGTACTGGCCGGCGCGGCTGGGCACCGTGTCGACCTCGGGCTCGTCGTACTGCCCGAGGTCGGCGGTGTAGGTGCAGGGGACCGCACCCTTCTCGCGCATCCAGGCAACAGCGACCGAGGTGTCCAGACCGCCGGAGAAGGCGATCCCGACACGCTCACCAACGGGCAGGGACGTCAGAACTTTGGACACGGCGCCCAGACTAGGGCCCCGGCCGTCGCGGCCACGAAACGGACCACCCTGCGGGCGCCGGCTCACGCGGGCGCGAGGGCGCGCACGGCGTCGATCGCGGCGACGAGCCGGTCGCGCAGCAGCTGGCCGCGCTCGGCGAACCCGCGCTGCGCCGCGGCGTACTCCGCCCTCCCGGCCGGTGTCTCCACCCGGACGGGCGCGTAGCCGAGGGCGGAGAGGTCGTACGGCGAGGCGCGCATGTCGAGCTCGCGGATCGCGCGGGCGTGGTCGAAGCAGTCGAGGACGAGGTCGCCGGGGACCGCGGGCGCGAGCTTCATGGCCCACTTGTAGAGGTCCATCCCGGCATGGAGGCAACCGGGCTGCTCGAGGGCGACCTGCGTCTCGCGCGTCGGCTGCAGCAGGTTGAGCGAGCGCGCCGGCGGCGTGTAGAAGCGGAACGCGTCGAAGTGGGTGCACCGGATCTGCAGGCCGTCGACCACGGCGTCGGTCCCGTCGGCACCGAGGCGCAGGGGCCAGTCGCGGTGCCGCACCTCGTCGGCGCCCTGGCGGTAGACCATGGCCCACTCGTGCAGACCGAAGCAGCCGAGCTGGGCAGGCCGAGCGGCGGTCGCTGTGAGCAGCTCGCGGACGAACTCCACGGTCCCACCGCGGGCGGCCAGGTATCCCGCGACGTCCAGCTCCACGTCGCGCCCCACCTCGCGGTAGTGCTTCCACCCGGCGCGGGGGAGCCCGGCGGCGTCCTCGAGGACCACGCCCGGGCCCGGGTGCCAGCGACGCAGGAGCGCGGGCCGGAACGGGTAGTAGGTGAAGAGGAAGTCCTCGACGGGGTGGGCGACCCGGTCGCTGCGGCGGCCGCGGTGCGCCTCGGTGGCCGCGTCGGCCCGCTGCTCGTGGGAGACCTCCAGGGCACGCCACAGCTCACGCGTCAGCACCCGGGACTCCATCGCCGGCAAGGGTAACCCGCACGGCCGGGCTCCCAGCAAGGCGTGGCACCGTGGCCCCCATGAGCAGACGGACCCTCGCCGCGGTGGTGACGGTGCTCGTGCTGCTCGTCGGCGCGGGGACCGTCGTCGGCTTCGCGTCCGGCCGCTTCAGTGACACTCCCCGGGCCGGCGGGACGTCCGCGCCGCCGACGACGTCGGCCGACGTGCCTCGGACCGGGGAGGCCGTCACCACCCCGGGCCCGGCTCCGTCAGGGGCGGGTTACCACCTCGCCCTGGGGGACTCGCTCGCCGCCGGTTTCCAGAACGGCAGCGACCACCGCACGCAGGGCTACGTCGGCGCCGTGCGCAAGGCGGTCGAGGTCCGCGACGGCCCGACCGAGCTGGTCAACCTCGCCTGCTCCGGTGAGACGACGACCTCGATGCTGCGGGGTGGCGGGTGCACCTACGACCGGGGCACGCAGCTGGCCGAGGCGGAGCAGTTCCTGCGGGCCCATGCGGCCGACGTGCGCCTGGTGACCCTCGACATCGGCGGCAACGACGTCGCCCGGTGCGGCTTCGGCGGGCTCGAGCCGTCGTGCACGGGGCCGGCACTCGCGACCCTGAGGACCAACCTGCCCCAGATCACGAGCCGGCTGCGCGCTGCGGCCCCGCACGTGCAGGTCGTCGTCCTCAACTACTACGACCCGTTCCTGGTGCTCGACCTGTTGGGGAACTCGGGTGGCACGGGTCCGGGGCAGCAGTCGGTGGCCGAGCTCGCCAAGGTCAACGCCAGCATCGCCGGCAGCGCGCGGGCCAGCGGTGCGCGGGTGGCCGACGTCGCGAGCGCCTTCGACACCACCGTCACGACCCCGACGGTCGTCAGGGACATCGGCACCCTGCCGACCAACCTCGCCCGCATCGTCACGTGGACGTGGATGGCCCCGCCGCGCTTCGACTTCCATGCCAATGACGCGGGCTACGCGGTGATGGCGCGAGCTGTGGTGCGCCAGCTGCGCTGAGCTCGGGGGGAGGTTCAGGCGCGGTGGGCCTCGACGTCGTGCAGCACGCGGTCGACGTCGTGGTCGAGGTCGATGAAGGCGATCGTGGAGTCTGCGCCGTGCGGTGCGCGGGGCAGCGACCACGTACGGCGGTGGTGCCGCTCGAGGGCGGCGACGACGGTGGTGACGAAGGCCAGGAGCAGGAGAATGGTCATGTCAGTAATCATGCGCTCGGCAAGATCCAGCCACGAGTGGCAGAACTGACGCACAAGGCTCTCTTTCTGCCATGTGACGTGGCACCATGGACGGTATGGCGCTCACGACGGTCGCAGCCCTGGCCTCCAACCCCATGGCCATGTTCGAGATGTCGGTGGCGTGCGAGGTCTTCGGCCTCGACCGCACCGACGACGGGGTGCCGCCCTTCACCTTCCTCACCTGCGGCGAGCGCGCGGGCGCACCGGTGGACACGACCAGCGGCGGCCAGTTCGTCCCCAGCCACGCGTGGGCCGACGCCGTCGACGCCGACCTGGTGGTCATCCCCGCCGGGGGCGTCCGCGACGAGTACCCCGAGGCGCTGCTCGAGACGATCCGCGAGGCGCACCGCCGGGGCGCCACCATCCTGTCCATCTGCACGGGCGCGTTCGTGCTGGGGGAGACGGGCCTGCTGGACGGACGCAGCGCCGTGACGCACTGGCGCTACGCCGACGAGTTCGCCCGGCGCTTCCCCCGCACACGGGTCTCGATGGACGTCCTGTATCTCGACGAGGGGTCGATCATCACCGGCGCCGGGACCGCCGCCGGCATCGACGCCTGCCTGCACCTCGTACGCCGCGAGCTCGGCTCCGCGGTCGCGACCCGGATCGCGCGCCGGATGGTGGTACCGCCCCAGCGCGACGGCGGCCAGCGCCAGTACGTCGAGTCGCCGCTGCCCGAGACCAGCTGCGAGAGCATCCAGCCGGTGCTCAACCACATCACCGAGAACCTCGACGAGCCGCATACCGTGCCCGACCTCGCGCGGCTGGCGATGATGTCCGAGCGCACCTTCGCCCGGCGGTTCGTCGCCGAGACCGGGACGACGCCGCACCGCTGGATCGTGCAGCAGCGCGTGCTGCGTGCCCGCGAGCTGCTGGAGCAGACGGACCTCCCGGTCGACTCGGTGGCCACCCACAGCGGCTTCGGCTCGGCGGCACTGCTGCGCACGCACTTCCAGTCCGTCGTCGGCACCTCGCCCCAGCGCTACCGCCGGGAGTTCTCCGCGCGGTAGGCGGTTAGTCTCGGGTGCATGCGCATCGCGAGATTCACGACGGGTGAGGACCCGGTCTTCGGGCTGGTCGACGGGGCAGGGGAGAAGATCGCCGAGATCACCGGCGACCCGCTCTACACGAAGATCGAGCTGACCGGGGTGACACACCTCGTCGAGGACGTGCGGCTGCTCGCGCCGGTCATCCCGCGCAGCAAGGTCATCGGCATCGGCAAGAACTACGCCGACCACGCCAAGGAGATGGGTGGCGAGGCGCCGGCCGAGCCGCTGATGTTCCTCATCCCCAACACCGCGGTCGTGGGCCCCGGCGAGCCCGTGGTCATCCCCGACCTGACCACCGAGGTCCACTACGAGGGCGAGCTCGCGGTGGTGATCGGCCGGCTGTGCAAGGACATCGAGCCGCAGGAGGTCCCCAAGGTCGTCTTCGGCTACACCTGCGCCGACGACGTGACCGCGCGCGACCTGCAGCGTGGCGACGGCCAGTGGGCGCGCGCCAAGGGCATGGACACCTTCTGCCCGATCGGGCCCTGGATCGAGACCGACCTCGACCCTGCCGACCTGAGGCTGCGCACGCGCCGCGACGGCGAGGTCGTCCAGGACGGCACGACGGCTGACATGGTCCACGACGTCGCTGCCCTGGTCTCCCACGCCTCGAAGGCGTTCACCCTGCTGCCCGGTGACGTGATCCTCACCGGCACGCCGGCCGGGGTCGGCCCGGTCGAGGAGGGCCAGCGGGTCGAGGTCGAGATCGAGGGCATCGGCACCCTGTCCAACCCGTTCGTCCGCCGCTGAGGCGAGGTGTGGCGTGGGGCCGGCCCCGCGCCGTACCCCTCACCTGACCGGCTCACCCGTCGAGGGCGGGGGTGCGGCGCAACCACCACTCGGCGAACGCCACGTGCATGGTCAGCCCCAGCCAGAACGCCACACCGAAGGTGGCTCGCAGCGGCATCGTGCGGTCCTGCATACCCAACAGGCCGAGCTCGATCCCGGTGAACACCCCCACCCAGATGCGGATCGTGGCCACGCCCACCCCGACGGCGAACGCACGCACCATCCACCGGCGGTGCTGCGCCACGTGTCCGCCCCGGATGGCCAGGAAGGCCAGCACCAGGCACGCGACGAACCACGACCCGAACACCAGGGTTGCCGTCGTCTCGGCGCCGCCGCCCCAGGCGAAGACGATGCCGAGGACGACGGACAGCGCGCCCGACAGCAGGGCGCACCCGAGCAGCACCCGACCCAGCCGCCGGTGCAGGGTGTAGTGCCGGCTCCTGAAGCGGTGCGACAGCTGGAGCGGCGCCCCGAGCAGGTACACGACGCCCGGCACCATGTGCCCGTAGGCCAGCCACGGGTGCGCGACGTACTTCTCGGCGAGGTCGTCGTCCGGCACGGTGCCGTCGAGGACGTGGGGCACGTCCGTGACGAGGCGTCGGACGAAGAACACCAGCACGATCGTCACCAGGACGCCGATCACGACCGCCACCGGCCGCGGCCGTCCCGTGCGCCCCTGCTGCGCCACCCCCGCCACGCTGGCAGTCTGGGCCGGTCCGCCCCGGAAAGCCACCCCCTGCGGTTCGCTCCCTAGAATCGGGTCCACCATGAGTGAGCAGACCCCCACCGCCCCCCGCCTGCGCGTCGCCCCGTCCCCGACCGGCGACCCCCACGTCGGCACCGCCTACATGTCCCTGTTCAACCTGGCGTTCGCGCGCCAGCAGGGTGGCAGGTTCGTGCTGCGCATCGAGGACACCGACCGCGCACGGTTCCGGGAGGACAGCGAGCGGCAGGTCTTCGACACGCTGCACTGGCTGGGGCTGCAGTGGGACGAGGGGCCGGACGTCGGTGGCGCCTACGCGCCGTACCGCCAGTCCGAGCGCCTCGACACCTACCGCCCCTACGTTGAGGGGCTCCTCGCCGAGGGCAAGGCGTACCACTGCTGGTGCTCCACCGAGCGGCTCGCCACGATGCGCGAGATCCAGCAGAAGTCCAAGCAGCCCACCGGGTACGACCGCCTCTGCCACGGCAAGACGCGCGAGGAGCGGGCGCAGCTGCCGGGGTTCTCCGAGACCCCCGTCGTGCGGATGCTCGTGCCCGAGGACGTGGAGCTGCACTTCGAGGACCTCATCCGCGGCCGGGTCTCCGCGCCCCGCCCCGACGACCAGGTGATCCTCAAGGCCGACGGGTTCCCGACCTACCACCTTGCCGTCGTCGTCGACGACCACGAGATGGGCATCACCCACGTCGTGCGCGGCGAGGAGTGGATCTCCAGCACTCCCAAGCACATCCTGCTCTACCGCTGGCTCGGGCTGGAGCCGCCGAAGTGGGCGCACATGCCCCTGCTGCGCAACACCGACAAGTCCAAGATCTCCAAGCGCAAGAACCCCGCGGCACGGCTGACGTGGTTCCGCGAGGAGGGCTACCTCCCTGAGGCGCTGGTCAACTTCCTCGCCCTGCTGGCCTACCCGCCGAAGGAGGGGGAGAGCGGCGAGGACGTCGAGGTCTTCACCTTCGAGGAGTTCTCGGCCGACTTCGACTGGCGCAAGGTCAACCCCGTCGGGCCGATCTTCGACCTCAAGAAGCTCGAGTGGCTCAACGGCGTGCACATCCGGCAGCTGCCGGTCGAGGAGCTCGCCTCGCGGCTGCTGCCCTACCTCGAGCGCGCGGGCGTCCTGCCGGCCGAGCCGAGCCTCGGGCAGCTTGCGCGGCTGGCCAAGGTGACCGAGCTCATCCAGACGCGTATGGCGCTGCTCACCGAGGCTGCCGCGCTCGTGGGTCCCTTCTACGTCGGTGACGACGAGGTCGTCGTGGCGGACGACGCGCGGGCGCAGCTGAAGGACGACGCCGGCGCGGTGCTGACCGCGGCCGTCGAGGCCCTCACCGCCGTCGACGAGTCGCGGGGCGGCGTCCTCGGCGACGAGAGTGCGTGGAACGCGGCGGCGATCGAGGCGGCCCTGCGATCGGCCATCGTCGAGGGCATGGGCATCAAGCCGAAGTTCGCGTTCGGCCCGCTGCGCGCGGCGGTGTCGGGCCAGCGCATCAGCCCGCCGCTGTTCGAGTCGATGGAGATCCTGGGCAAGGCCTCGACCCTGGCGCGCCTGACCCGCCTGCGCGACGAGCTCGCGGCATGAGCCGGGTCGTCTCGTCGTCCATCGACGTCGACGCCCCGGCCGCGACCGTGTTCGCGATCCTGGCCGACCCGCGCCAGCACGCCCGCATCGACGGTTCCGGCTCGGTGCGCGACACCGTGTCAGGGCCGCAGCGGCTGGAGCGCGGGGCGACGTTCGGTGTCGACATGAAGCTGGCCGGGGTGCCCTACCGCATCAGCAACCGGGTCGTGGAGTTCGAGGAGGGCCGGCTCATCGCCTGGCGGCACTTCGGCGGCCACCGCTGGCGCTACGAGCTCGAGCCGACCGCCGAGGGCGGCACCCGCGTGACGGAGTCGTTCGACTACTCCATGTATGCCGCGCCGCAGCGACTGCTCATCGAGGCGCTCGGCTTCCCTGCGCGCAACCGTCGCGGCATCGAGCAGACGCTGGTCACGCTGAAGTCCGTCGCCGAGGCCGACGCCCGCACCGCTCGAGAAGGAGATCGCCGATGAGCCTGCGCAAGGGAAGCTCCGTCTCCTGGTCCTGGGGCCAGGGGACGGCCGAGGGGACCATCGCCGAGGTCCACCACGACAAGGTCACGAGGACCGTCAAGGGGTCCGAGATCACCCGCGACGGCAGTGATGACGACCCTGCCTACGTCATCGAGCAGGAGGACGGCACGACCGTCCTCAAGCTGCGCAGCGAGCTCCGCGAGTCCTGACCGCAGTGGCCGGCGGGAGCCGATTTGGGCAGGGTCCGGCCGACCGGTAGTATCGCTTCTCGGTTCACCCCCTGAAGGCCTTCGGGCGCGCGGGGCGTGATACCCCTTGGGGTATGGTGTAATTGGCAACACTACGGTTTCTGGTACCGTCATTCTAGGTTCGAGTCCTGGTACCCCAGCTCAGGCGCAAGTCTCTTGGGACACACGCCGATTCGGAGAAATCCCCAACCTTTCGGTAAGGTTCTCTCCGCTGCCCGGAGCCGCAAGGCGCCGGGCGACCAGCTAGGGCCCCGTTGTGTAGCGGCCTAGCACGCCGCCCTCTCAAGGCGGTAGCGCGGGTTCGAATCCCGTCGGGGCTACCAGTTCGCGAAGGCCCCCGCCCAGTAGGGCGGGGGCCTTCTATGTCTGCCCCGGCTCATCCGCGTCGGGCGCTGACCGACTCCTGCGCGAGCCGCCGCAGCGCGACGAGCACGGGGTCCACCATCACGGTGCCGACCACGACGGTGTGCATCGCTGCGGCCGGGCTCTCGGCGGCCAGCGCCACGTCGAGGTCCACCGCGGCGACGTCGGCCATCGCCGCGGCGTAGCGGTGCAGCGACCCGGTGGACAGCTCCACGCCGGCGGCGCGCGCCGCGGCCACCGCTGCGCTCAGCGCCCGCAGGGCCGGCGCCTCGGGCCACACCGGCCAGCCGAGGTCGTCCACCAGCGCGCCGACCTCCTCGCTGACCGGCCCCTGGTCGCCCGGCGTCGGCAGCGCGCAGTGGGCGACCCCCAGCAGCTCGTGGTGCGAGGGCGGGGGAGCGGCGAGGGCCGCGAGGATCGAGTGCACGCCGGCGATGCCCACCCCGCTGTGCTCGACGAGCGCGCGCACCAGGCGCACCCGCTCCACGTGCTCGGCGCCGTACTCCGCGCGGGTGCGGCTCGTCGCCTCGCCGGGCATGAGCAGCCCCTCGCGCAGGTAGTACTTCAGGGTGTGCACGGGCACGCCGGTCGTCTCGGCGAGCTCGGAGATGCGCATCGGGACCGCTCCTGGTCTTGACATCGGATAGTGCTGCTGCCCAATATGGCAGAAGCGTCAATGGACAGCGGCACTATCCAAGGAGAACGTCATGGTCGAGCGCGTCACCCACGCCTACGAGGGCCCCCTGGCGGTCTTCCTCATCGGCCTGCGGGTCCACAAGCCGTGGCGGGTGGGCGTCGTCGGCTCCGCGGTGCGGGCGATGCCCAGGATGATCGTCGAGCTCGAGCGCAACAAGGCCGCCGCTGCCCGCGGCGAGGCCGAGTCGCTGGGCTACCTCGGGAGCCGGTCGACCGTGCACGGCCTCGGCACGACGATGATCCAGTGGTGGCGCAGCGTCGACGACATCTACGCCTACGCCAACGCGACCCCGCTCGAGCACCGGCCGGCATGGCTGGCCTTCTACCGCGCCGCCGGCACCGATCCGTCGGCCGTGACGATCTGGCACGAGACGTATGCCGTGTCGTCGGCGGAGAGCATCTACGCCGGGCCCGCGCCGTTCGGGCTCGCGGCCATCTCCGGCACCGTACCCGTCGGCCGCAGGGGTGATAGCGCGCACGAGCGGATCGCAGCCCCCGGGCGGTAGGGGAGCCCTCAGGCGTGGTTCTGCTGCTGCTGCTGGGCGTGGTGGCGGGCGAGGACCTCGGTGAGCTTGTTGGCGCCGGCGATGACCGTGGCCGCGTGCAGGCGTCCCGGCTGGCGGGACAGGCGCTCGATGGGACCCGAGATGGAGACGGCAGCCACGACGCGGCCCGAGGGCCCCCGCACCGGCGCCGAGACCGAGGCGACCCCGGCCTCGCGCTCGCCGACGCTCTGGGCCCAGCCGCGGCGACGGACGCCCGAGAGGGTCGTGGCCGTGAACTTGGCCCCGTGGAGCCCGCGGTGCAGCCGGTCCGGCTCCTCCCAGGCGAGGAGCACCTGGGCGGCGGAGCCGGCGAGCATCGACAGCGTGGCGCCGATCGGGATGGAGTCGCGCAGGCCGACCGGGCGCTCGGCGGCGGAGACGCAGATGCGGTGGTCGCCCTGGCGGCGGAAGAGCTGGGCGCTCTCGTTGGTGTGGTCGCGCAGGGCCCCGAGGACGGGGCCTGCGGCGGCGAGCA
Organism: Phycicoccus sp. Soil748; assembly: GCF_001428025.1. Taxonomy (GTDB): domain Bacteria; phylum Actinomycetota; class Actinomycetes; order Actinomycetales; family Dermatophilaceae; genus Pedococcus. The sequence goes on from NZ_LMSC01000007.1 coordinate 399,246, forward strand.
GCCGGTCCTCGCCCGCGGCGGCAGCGAGCTCGGCGAGGCGCGGCCCCAGCACGAAGCGGCCCTGCAGGTCGCGGGTGACGAGCCGGTGGTGCTCGAGGGCGACGGCCAGCCGGTGGGCCGTCGGGCGGGCGAGACCGGTGGCGGTCACCAGCTGCGCAAGGGTCGACGGCCCGGCCTCGAGGGCGCCCAGGACGATGGCCGCCTTGTCGAGAACGCCGACTCCACTCGTGTTGTCCATGGGATGATATTGCCGTCTCATCGGATGAGACGCAAATCCGTGGGCGTGTCGTGCGTGCCAACCTCGGAGAACCGCGCGGCGTGGCGCCCCCAGGCGCACGCGCGCGTGCAGCACGCAGGACGCGACGGAGGAGTGGGAGACGTGTCAGGAACTTTGGCCGAGAAGGTGTGGGACGCCCACGTGGTGCGTCGGGCGGAGGGTGAGCCCGACCTGCTCTACATCGACCTCCACCTCGTCCACGAGGTCACCTCGCCCCAGGCCTTCGACGGCCTGCGGCTCGCGGGGCGCCCGGTGCGCCGGCCCGACCTGACCCTCGCCACTGAGGACCACAACGTCCCGACGACCCCCGGACCCATCACCGACCTGGTCAGCAGGACCCAGGTGGAGACCCTGCGCCGCAACTGCGAGGAGTTCGGGGTCCGCCTGTTCCCGATGGGTGACGCCGAGCAGGGGATCGTGCACGTGGTCGGGCCCCAGCGCGGCCTGACCCAGCCGGGCATGACCATCGTCTGCGGGGACAGCCACACCTCGACCCACGGGGCGTTCGGCGCGCTGGCGTTCGGCATCGGCACCTCCGAGGTCGAGCACGTCCTGGCCACGCAGACGCTGCCGCTCAAGCCCTTCCGCACCATGGCCATCAACGTCGAGGGCGAGCTCCAGCCGGGCGTGACCGCCAAGGACATCGTCCTCGCCGTGATCGCCAAGATCGGCACCGGCGGGGGACAGGGCTATGTCCTGGAGTTCCGAGGCAGCGCCATCCGCGCGCTGTCCATGGAGGCCCGCATGACGGTGTGCAACATGTCGATCGAGGCAGGTGCGCGCGCGGGCATGATCGCCCCCGACCAGACGACCTTCGACTACCTGCAGGGCCGCGACCACGCCCCGACCGGCGCCGACTGGGACGCCGCCGTCGCCGAGTGGTCGCAGCTGCGCAGCGACGACGACGCGGTGTTCGACGCCGAGGTCCACCTCGACGCCGACGCCCTGACGCCGTTCGTCACCTGGGGCACCAACCCCGGTCAGGGCCTGCCGCTGAGCGCCGCCGTCCCCGACCCCGAGACGATGGGCGACGACAACGAGAAGGCCGCCGCTCGCCACGCCCTCGAGTACATGGGACTCACGGCCGGCACGCCGCTGCGCGAGATCAAGGTCGACACGGTCTTCGTCGGCTCCTGCACGAACGGCCGTATCGAGGACCTGCGCGCCGCCGCCGAGGTGGTCAAGGGCCGGCGGGTGGCCGACGGCGTACGGATGCTCGTCGTCCCCGGCTCGGCCCGCGTGCGGGTCCAGGCCGAGCAGGAGGGGCTGGACCGGGTCTTCACCGCGGCCGGCGCCGAGTGGCGCCTGCCCGGGTGCTCCATGTGCCTCGGCATGAACCCCGACCAGCTCGCCCCTGGGGAGCGCAGCGCCTCCACCTCCAACCGCAACTTCGAGGGCCGGCAGGGCAAGGGCGGTCGGACCCACCTGGTCAGCCCGCTGGTCGCCGCCGCCACCGCCGTGCGCGGCACGCTGTCCAGCCCCGCCGACCTCGTCGAGGTCGGTGCCACCGCAGGTGCCCCGGGCGCCTCGAGCGAGGGGAGCAAGTGATGGAGGCCTTCACCACCCACACCGGGATCGGCGTGCCGCTGCGGCGCAGCAACGTCGACACCGACCAGATCATCCCCGCGGTCTACCTCAAGCGGGTCACCCGCACCGGTTTCGAGGACGGCCTCTTCGCTGCCTGGCGGCGCGACGAGACGTTCATCCTCAACAACCCTGCGTACTCCGCCGGGTCGGTGCTCGTGGCCGGCCCCGACTTCGGGACGGGCTCGTCGCGCGAGCACGCGGTCTGGGCCCTGATGAACTACGGCTTCCGGGTCGTGCTGTCATCCCGGTTCGCCGACATCTTCCGGGGGAACAGCGGCAAACAGGGCCTCCTGACCGCGCAGCTGGCCCAGGACGACATCGAGCTCATCTGGAAGTACCTCGAGAACGAGCCGGGCGCCTCGGTGACCGTCGACCTCGTGTCCCGGAGCGTCACGGCGGGCGACATCGTGGCCCCCTTCGAGGTTGACGACTACACCCGGTGGCGCCTCCTCGAGGGCCTCGACGACATCAGCCTGACGCTCCGTCACGAGCAGGACGTGACCGACTTCGAGGCTCGTCGACCCTCCTGGAAGCCGTCGACCAAGGCGGGCTGAGGTCCGGCGCGCCGACACGGCGACGAAAACCTTTGGCGGACCGGCTGGTTCGCCGTCGCAGGGCCCGGGCGGGGTGTGCCCGGGCCCTCTCGGCGTCGCGGTACGGTGTCGCCGACTCCACTTGGGTGGGCGAATTGCGTTGCCTCGCAACGCAACTGCATGGCCGTCTGGTCTGGCGCGAGGCACATCCCTCCAACGGTGCGCGACGCGCCTACTGAGCCTCGCGGAGTACTCCCGAGCGCCTGAATCCGTTGCGACACAATGGATCAGCTGGTCCGGATGGTGGACGGGGCCCCCGTTGCGCCCTAACGTCAGACTCAAGTCGGGCACAGGCTCGGCCGCCCACCGCGTCGGACCCAGGGGTCCGGCACCACCAACCCTGTGGAGGGGAAGCCGTGAACAAGGCAGAACTGATCAAGGAGCTCGAGTCGCGACTCGGCAGCCGCAAGGCTGCCAGCGAGGCGCTGACCGCCGTCGTCGACGTGGTCATCCGTGAGGTCGCCAAGGGCGGCAGCGTGGCCATCACCGGCTTCGGCACCTTCGAGCAGGCCGCTCGGGCCGCCCGCACGGGCCGCAACCCCCGCACCGGCGCCGCCGTGAAGATCAAGAAGACCGTCGTCCCCAAGTTCCGCGCGGGCTCGGCGTTCAAGGATGTCGTGAAGAACCCCCGCTCGCTGCCCAAGACGGCGGTGGCGGGTGCTCGTGCCGCAGCCGGCACGGCCAAGACGACGACGGCGAAGTCGGCCACCGCCGCGAAGAAGACGGCCACGAAGGCCGCCCCCGCGAAGAAGGCAGCCACCAAGGCAGCCACCACCAAGTCGGCCGCCGCGAAGTCGACGACCGCCAGGAAGACGACCGCCACCAAGGCGGCGCCGGCCAAGAAGGCCACCGCCACCAAGGCGACCACGACCAAGGCCGCCGCCCGGAAGGCGACCGCGACCAAGGCCACCACCGCCAAGGCCACCACCGCCAAGGCCGCGACCACCCGGAAGTCGACCGCCACGAAGGCGGCCCCGGCCAAGAAGACCACGCCCGCCAAGAAGACGACGGCCACCAAGGCCGCCACGAAGGCCACGACCACCCGGAAGACGACCGCCACGAAGGCGGCGCCGGCCAAGAAGGCGGCCCCGCCCAAGAAGGCGACGGCCACGAAGGCGGCTCCCGCCAAGAAGGCCGCGACCAAGCGCACGGCCAAGCGCGCCTGACCCGGCGCACGCCCGTGGGGCCGGCACCCCCCTCGGGGTGTCGGCCTCTTCGGCTCTTTGGGATGCTTGCGCCATGGCAGACATCCTCACCGTGAACGGTGGCTCACCGCTGGTCGGAGACCTCGAGGTCCGCGGGGCCAAGAACCTGGTCTCGAAGGCCATGGTGGCGGCCCTGCTGGCCGAGGGACCCTGCCGACTGCGCAACGTCCCGGAGATCTCGGACGTCAAGATCGTCTCGGGTCTGCTCGAGCTCCACGGCGTCAAGATCGACTCCACCGACCGCGACGGCGAGCTGCTGCTCGACCCGACCAACGTCGAGCAGGCGCACGTCGCCGACATCGACGCCCACGCCGGCTCGTCCCGGGTCCCCGTGCTCCTGTGCGGCCCCCTCCTGCACCGCCTCGGTGAGGCCTTCATCCCCGACCTCGGCGGCTGCCGCATCGGTGAGCGACCGATCAACTACCACCTCGACGTGCTGCGCCAGTTCGGCGCCGACGTCCAGAAGCGTCCCGAGGGACTGCGCCTCACCGCGCCGGAGGGCCTCAAGGGCACCCGTATCCAGCTGCCCTACCCCAGCGTCGGCGCCACCGAGCAGGTCCTCCTGACGGCGGTCCGCGCCCAGGGCGTGACCGAGCTGCGCAACGCCGCCGTCGAGCCCGAGATCCTCGACCTCATCGCCGTCCTGCAGAAGATGGGGGCGATCATCAGCGTCGAGACCGACCGCGTCATCAAGATCGAGGGCGTCGACCGCCTCGGCGGCTACGACCACCGGGCCATCCCGGACCGCATCGAGGCCGGCTCCTGGGCCTGCGCCGCGCTCGCGACCCGGGGCGACGTCTACGTCCGCGGGGCCCAGCAGCTCGCGATGATGCCGTTCCTCAACGTGTTCCGGAAGATCGGCGGCGACTTCGACGTCGACGACGAGGGCATCCGGTTCTGGCACGCGGGGGGCACCCTCAACTCCCTGGTCCTCGAGACCGACGTCCACCCGGGCTTCATGACCGACTGGCAGCAGCCGCTCGTCGTCGCCCTGACCCAGACCACGGGCCTGTCGATCGTCCACGAGACGGTCTACGAGAACCGTCTGGGGTTCACCGAGGCGCTGGGGGAGATGGGCGCCGTCGTCCAGCTCTACCGCGAGTGCCTCGGCGGCTCGCCCTGCCGGTTCGGGCGGGCGAACTTCCGGCACAGCGCCGTCATCTCCGGCCCGACCCCGCTGCGGGGCGCCGAGATCACCGTGCCCGACCTGCGCGGTGGCTTCAGCTACCTCATCGCGGCCCTCGCCGCGGAGGGGCAGTCCAAGGTGCACGGCATCGAGCTCATCTACCGCGGCTACGAGCGGTTCTCCGAGAAGCTCGACGCGCTGGGCGCCGACTACCAGGTCGGCTGACCGGGGCGGCTGACCGGGGCGGACGACTCTCCGACGGGACAGCAGGAGGGCTTCCGGACCGGTCGGACGGCGTCAGCCGATGGGCTGGTCGTCGCCGATGCCGACGATCCACAACCGCTCGACGGCCCTGCCGCCGGCGTCGAGGTCGAGGCTGAGCCGCTGACCGGCGCGCAGGTGGCGCAGGGCGCTCGCGCCGAACACCTCGGCCGTGAAGGGCACCTCGCGACCGTCGTCCAGCAGCACCGAGCCCGCACCGGAGTGCTCGTCGAAGGTGTGCACGCTGCCCTGCATGCCCGGCAGCGTAGCCCGCAGCCGCAGGACCCGGTCGAGCCCCGGTCGGCTACCGGGCCGGGTCGCCCGCGAGCTCGAGCACCGCGGAGGTCAGGGGGCCCAGGCCCAGCCGCGCAGCTGCGGCGAGGTCCACGTCCTCGTCGACGTCGGTGCGCAGGCGCGGCAGGTCGACGTCGAGCCTGGTGTGACCTGCCTGCTCGTGTGCCCGCACCGAACCGGGCCCGAACCTCGGCACCAGTGCGCCGGCCTCGCGAGCCGTGAGCAGGACCGTCCCCTGGCCCGAGGCGTCGGGCACGACGGCGAGCCGGTGGTCGGTCGCCGCGCCGAGGGCGGCCACCAGGTCCTGCGGCCGCAGGGCCGGCAGGTCGCCGAGCAGGGCCGCCAGCGGTGCCCCCGGCGACGTCGACACGACGTGGTCCCGGCCGGCCACGACGGCGGCGTTCAGCCCGCGGCCCGGGTCGGCGACGAGCGCCGTACCGAGCCGGGTCGCCACAGCGACCACGCGGGGGTCGGACGTGACGACCACGACCTGCGACGCCGGGAGCGCAAGACAGCAGGCGGTGAGGCAGTCGCCGGCCAAGGCCAGGGCGAGGTCCTCGCGGGCCACGCCCGCGGGCGGGTGCAGGCGTGACTTGGCTGCCGTGCCACCCTTCACGGGCACCACGAGGTGCCAGGGCAGACCGGCTGGTCCGGGGCTCGCAGAGGTCATCGACCCGATCGTCGCAGTGGTGGCGCGGTCGCTCGACACCGACCCCCTGAGCCGCGAGGATGCACACTCGACCCGTCGCCCCCGACCTGACCACGGAGACCCCACGTGACCGCCAGCGGCACACGCACCCTGCCCTTCGCCTACCGCCTCGCGGTGGCGATCGTGCGTCCCCTGATGCTGCTGCTGACCAAGCGGACCTGGCGTGGGACCGAGAACCTCCCGACGTCCGGTGGGTTCATCGTCTGTCCCAACCACCTGTCCTACGCCGACCCGTTCACGTTCGCGCACTTCCTCTACGACAGCGGGCACCCGCCCTACTTCCTGGGCAAGGAGGCGGTCTTCCGGATCCCCGTCGCGGGCGCGATCCTGCGCGGGGCGCAGCAGATCCCGGTCTACCGCAACACCGGTCGTGCGGCGGACGCCTTCCGCGCGGCGGTGGCGGCGGTCAACGAGGGCAAGTGCGTCGGGGTCTACCCCGAGGGCACACTCACGCGGGACCCCGAGCTGTGGCCGATGGTCGGCAAGACCGGCGCCGCGCGCATCGCCCTGACGACCCGCTGCCCCGTCATCCCGGTGGCGCAGTGGGGACCCCAGGAGATGCTCGCGCCGTACTCGAAGAAGCCGAAGCTGTTCCCCCGCACGCGGGTCGTCATGTCCGCCGGTCCGGCCGTCGACCTGAGCGACCTCTACGACCAGCCGGTCACCGGTGCCCTGCTTCGACAGGCGACCGACCGCATCGTCGATGCGATCACGGTGCAGCTGGAGGCGATCCGCGGTGAGAAGGCCCCGCTGGAGCGCTTCGACTCGCGCAAGCACGGGCTGCCGGAGACGGGCAACTTCCACCGGCGCAAGGGTGGCGGCCAGTGACCAGGGCTGCAGTCTTCGGGACCGGCAGCTGGGGCACCGCGTACGCCGCCGTGCTCGCCGACGGTGGCACGCCCGTGACGATGTGGGGCCGTCGCCAGGCGATGGTCGACCAGGTCAACGCCGGCTGCAACGAGGACTACCTGCCGGGTATCGCGCTGCCGCCCGGGATCAGGGCCACTGCCGACCCGGCCGAGGCGGCCGCAGGTGCCGACATCGTCGTCCTCGCGGTGCCCTCGCAGACCCTGCGCACCAACCTCGCCGAGTGGGCGCACGTCCTGCCCCGTGAGGCCGCGGTCGTCTCCCTGATGAAGGGCGTCGAGCTCGGCACCACCAAGCGGATGAGCGAGGTCATCGCCGAGGCCGGGGGCGTGCAGCCGGGTCGCATCGTCGTGGTCTCGGGACCCAACCTGGCCAAGGAGATCGCGCAGAAGCAGCCCGCTGCCAGCGTCGTGGCGTGCGTCGACGAGCGCGTCGCCGAGATGGTCGCCGAGGCATCCAACCCGCCCTACTTCCGCCCCTACACCTCCAGCGACGTGATCGGCGTCGAGCTCGGTGGAGCGGTCAAGAACGTCATCGCCCTCGCGGTTGGCATGGCCGAGGGCCTGGGCATGGGCGACAACTCCAAGGCGTCGATCATCACCCGCGGCCTGGCCGAGACCTCGCGCCTCGGCATGAAGCTCGGGGCCGACCCCGTGACCTTCTCGGGGCTCGCGGGCGTCGGCGACCTGATCGCCACCTGCATGTCGCCGCTGTCACGCAACCGCACCTTCGGCGTCAACCTCGGCAAGGGGATGAGCGTCGAGGAGGTCGTTGCCGTGACCCGGCAGACGGCCGAGGGCGTGAAGTCGTGCGAGTCGATCCTGCAGCTCGCCCACGACCACGGGGTGTCGGTCCCGATCATCGAGCAGGTGGCAGCCGTGGTGCACGACGGCCGCAGCCCGCAGGAGGTCGTGGGCGCGCTCATGCTGCGCGCGCTGAAGAACGAGGCCGAGTAGCCCAGACCCGAGAGCCGTCGGCTCCGTTCCCTCGCTCGCGTTCTGTCAGCCGCGGAGGGCCTGGTCGAGGTCGCGCCAGAGGTCCTCGACGTCCTCGATGCCGACCGACAGCCGCAGCAGGTTCTCCGGCACGGTCCGCGGTTCCGCCGGGTGCCGGCGGCGCCGCTCGATCTGGGACTCCACCCCACCGAGGCTCGTCGCGTGGGTCCAGAGCTCCGTCGCGGCGGCGACGCGCTCCGCGCCCTCGGCTCCACCGGGTACCTCCACCGCGATGATCGCCCCGAACCCGGGGTAGCGGGCCGTCTCGACGCCGGGGTGGCTCTCGAGGCGGCCGGCGAGCTCGCGGGCGTTGGCCGTTGCGCGCTCGAGGCGCACGTGCAGCGTCCGCAGGCCGCGCAGGGCCAGCCACGTCTCCATCGGGCCGGCGATCGCGCCGCCCAGCAGGCGGGCCGTCGCCAGCCGGGCCCGGAGCTCGCGTCCGGCCTCGGTCGCGCCCGTGACCAGGGCGCCGAGGATGACGTCGCTGTGGCCGGAGAGGTACTTGGTCACCGAGTGGAGGACGACGTCGACGCCGTCCTCCAGGGGCCTCTGCACCAGGGGCGTCGCGAACGTGTTGTCGCACACCGTGACCGCGCCCGCCTCACGGGCCATGGCCGCCAGGGCGCGCAGGTCCGACACCTCGAGCATCGGGTTGGTCGGCGACTCCAGCCACAGCATGGCCGCGCCCTCGAGCGCGGTCCGCACCGCCGCCTGGTCGGTGGGGTCGACGCGCCGCACGACCGCGGCGCCGGCGCCGGCCAGCTGGTCGAGCAGGGCGGTGGTCCCGTTGTAGGCGTGGTGGGGGACCACGACCGCGCCACCGTGGGGGAGCAGCGACACCGCCGCCGAGACCGCGGCCATGCCCGAGGCGAAGACCAGCGCGTCACCACCCTCGAGGGACCCCAGCGCCTCCTCGAACGCGGTCCACGTCGGGTTGCCGCCGCGCGCGTAGTTGACCGGGCCGTCGGCGATGTAGGTCGACGACAGCTCGAGCGGCGCGTTGACGCCGGCACCGGGGGTGCGCGGCTGGCGGCCGAGGGCGACGACGCGGGAGGCGGGGGAGAGGTGCTCGTGGGTCACCCGGCCAGCGTAGGCGGCGTGCTCCGCGAGCCGTGTCCGTGCCCGGCCGGTGGGCCGGATACGCTCGTCCGCGATGACCACCGACCAGCCCGCAGCCCGTAAGCCCCGAGTTGCCGTCGTCTTCGGCGGACGTTCCTCCGAGCACGCGGTCTCCTGCGCCACCGCAGCTGGGGTGATGCGGGCCATCGATCGCGACGCCTACGACGTCGTGCCGATCGGCATCTCCCGCGACGGGCACTGGGTGCTCACCGACGGCGACCCCGACCGCCTCGAGCTGACCTCGACGCGCACCCCCGAGGTCGCGGCCGACGGAGCGGGCGTGGTCATCCCGCTGGCCACCACCGACCGCACCCTGGTGACCCTCGAGCCGCGTGAGGTGCCGAGGTCGCTGGGTGAGGTCGACGTCGTCTTCCCGCTGCTGCACGGGCCGTTCGGTGAGGACGGCACCATCCAGGGACTGTTCGAGATGGCCGACATCCGTTACGTCGGCTCAGGGGTGTTCGCCTCCGCGGCCGGCATGGACAAGCACCACATGAAGGTGATCTTCGCCGGCGCCGGCCTGCCCGTCGGGCCGTACGTCGTCATCACCGACGCACAGTGGCAGCGCGACAAGGCCGCGGCCATGGACGCCGTCGGGGCGCTGACCTTTCCCGTGTTCGTCAAGCCCGCCCGGGCAGGCTCCAGCATGGGCATCTCCAAGGTGTCGACCCCGGAGGCCCTCGAGGGGGCGATCGAGCTCGCGCGCACGCACGACCTCAAGGTCGTCGTCGAGCAGGGCATCGTCGGCCGGGAGATCGAGTGCGCAGTGCTCCAGGGCCGCGGCACCGACGAGCCGCGGGTGTCGCACGTCGGCGAGATCGAGGTGACGGCCGGCGGCGGCCACGAGTTCTACGACTTCGAGGCCAAGTACCTCGACGACGGGGCGGTGCTCTCGTGCCCTGCAGCGGTCCCGGACCACGTCGCGGCCGAGGTGCAGCGGCTCGCGCGCGCGGCGTTCGAGGCGCTCGGGTGCGAGGGACTCGCGCGGGTCGACTGCTTCTACACCGACAGCGGTGAGGTCGTCGTCAACGAGATCAACACGATGCCCGGGTTCACCCCGCACTCGATGTACCCGCAGATGTGGGAGGCGACCGGGCTCTCCTACCCCGACCTCATCGACGAGCTCCTCCAGCTCGCCCTCACGCGCCCCGTCGGTCTTCGATAGGTCCCGACCCCCGGGCCTCCGGCCTCCGGCCTCCGGCCTCCGGCCTCCGGCCTCCGGCCCGCGGCCCGCGCGCTCCCGACGCCCCCCTCTTGTTGCCAGCTCGTCGTCACGGGCGGGCCGCGAAAGGCCCTTCGTGACCATCAGCTGGCAACAAGAGGGGGATGGGCGGCGGCGGGGGGCGGGGGCTGGGGGTCGTCAGCTGCAGGTGCGGCCGGTGGCGGGGAGGGACTTGGCGGCGGGGCCGAGGGCGGGGAGCAGGAGGGGCGCGGGGTCGTAGGCGTGGGGGACCAGGACCTCGATCGCGGGGTCGCGGCCGAACGTCGTGAACCGGACGCCGTCGCTCAGGGGCTCGGCGACCCAGTCGACGCCGTCCACGTCGAGGCACTGGTCGGGAGTGGGGCCGAGGGGTGGCCAGCCGCAGGTGGCGATGATGGCGGGGTCGCCCCAGACGCGGATGTCGCGGGGGTCGCCGCGCTCGGCGACGAACGCGTCGGAAGCGGCCTGCCCACCGACGGTGGAGGGCATGAGCGGCATGGCGACCTCGCAGTCGGCGCGGTGCGGCGGGGCCGCGACCTCCACGCCGTGGTGCCGTACGGCATACAGCACTCCGCCGGCCACCCCGAGGAGGAGGAGGAGGCCGGCGGCTGCGACGATCAGGCGACGCCGACGGGCGGCGCGGTGCACCTCAGACGTGGACGACGGTGCAGGTCAGGGTGCGGGTGATCCCCGGGACGTCCTGGATCTTGGCGATCACGAGCTTGCCCAGCTCGTCGACCGTGTTGGCCTCGACGCGGGCGATGACGTCGTAGGGGCCGGTGACGTCCTCGGCCAGCACCACCCCGGCAATGCCGGCGATGGCCTCCGCGACGGACGCCGCCTTGCCGACCTCGGTCTGGATCAGGATGTAGGCCTGGACCACCACTGAGCACCTCACGTCTGTCGAAGATGGAACATGTCTTGTCCGGTCGGCCGGGACTTCGGCCTGCCGGGAGAACCCGACCGCGGCGCAGCGCCACGGCCTTGCCAGACGCTACCGTGCCGGTGTCCCGGCCGTCTCCCCCGGGCCGTCACGAGGAGGTCAAGTCATGGTCACGGGCCCGCGCACGCTGGCACAGGTGTCGGAGGGGGCCCTGCTGGCCGAGATCTTCCCGTACTTCGCCGCCCACGACGGCCTGCTCATCGGGCCGGGCGACGACGCTGCCGTCATCGCGACGAGCGGCTCGGTGGTGGCCACCACCGACGCGATGGTGCGCGGCCGGGACTGGGTCGACGAGTGGTCCACGGCCGCCGACGTGGCCAGCAAGGCGTTCACGCAGAACGTCGCGGACGTCGCCGCCATGGGGGCCGTCCCGACCTCGCTGCTCGTGACGCTCGTGGCCGACCCGCAGACGCCCGTGCAGTGGGCCGTCGACTTCGCCCGCACGCTGGGGCGGCTGGCGCAGCAGTCGTCGGTCGCGGTGGCCGGGGGAGACCTGTCGTCCGCACCCACCGGCACGCTGATGATCTCGATCGCTGCGCTGGGCGACCTGGGCGGCCGGGCGCCGGTGCTGCGCAGCGGAGCCCGGCCCGGCGACACGATCGCGGTCTGTGGCACCCTCGGCCGCTCTGCCGCTGGTCTTGCCCTGCTACAGGCCGATGCGGCAGCGCTCACCGAGGCTGACGGGGTGGGCGCCGAGTGCGTGGCCCACCACCTGCGGCCGACCGCTCCCGTGGAGGCGGGCCCGCGCGCCGCGACCGCCGGAGCCACGGCGATGCTCGACCTGTCCGACGGGCTGCTGCGCGACGGCGACCGCATCGCCCGGGCCAGCGGGGTACGGCTCGCGCTGGACTCGGCGCTGCTGCGGCCGGACACCGAGGTCCTCGAGCCGGTCGTCGGAGGCGCGGAGCCGGCGCTCGAGTGCGTGCTGGCGGGTGGGGAGGAGCACAGCCTGCTCGCGACGTTCGCCGGTGAGCTGCCTACCGGGTGGCGGCCGCTGGGCCGTGTCGACAAGGGGGAGGGCGTCACCCTCGACGGCGTGCCCCAGGCACCGCGCGGCTGGGACCACTTCGCCGGCTGACGCGCAAAGCCCGCCCTCTGCCCCCCGCCCCCCTTCGCATTTGGGGGCAGCAGGGTGAACCACTGCTCACCCTCATGCCCCCAAATGTCAGGAGAGGGCGGGGAGGGGAGGGACGGGGAGAGGGCGGGGAGGGGACTGGGTATGGCGCGGCGTCGGCGCCGTACCTGGGAACGACGAAGCCGACCGTCCCGCGAGGGGAGGTCGGCTTCGGTCAGTGCCGGTGGGGCAGGGTCAGCGCTTGACCTTGCCGGCCTTGAGGCACGAGGTGCAGACGTTGAGACGCTTCGGGGTCACACCTGCGTCGCCCACCAGCGCCTTGACGCGCTGGATGTTGGGGTTCCAACGACGCTTGGTGCGGCGGTGCGAGTGCGAGATGTTGTGACCGAAGCTCGGTCCCTTGCCGCAGACGTCGCAGTTGGCAGCCACGGGTGTTCTCCTGAATTCGATGTGACAAGACTTGGATCCCCGCAGTGGTCCGGGCGCGGGCACAGGCCAGCACCAACACGGTCCACGGGAACCGGTCAAGAGTAGCCGAGGAGGGGTGCTGCGACCAAAACGGGTCCGCTGACGTCGGTGGGCACTAGCCTGCCACCGTGCTCGAAGCCCTCTCCGCCGTGGATGCGCGGCGGTGGGCCGTGCTCACCCGGGCGGCGTTCGCCGCGCGCAGGGCGGAGATCGACGCGCTCAACGTCTTCCCCGTGCCCGACGGCGACACCGGCACCAACCTCTACCTCACCCTCGACGCCGCGCTCGACTCCGTCCGGACCGAGCACGAGGCCGCCGGCATCCTCGGCACCGCGACGCTGGAGCAGGAGTGCACGGCGCTCTCGCGCGCGATGCTGCTGACGGCGCGGGGCAACTCGGGCGTCATCCTCAGCCAGCTCGTCCGGGGGTTCGCCGAGGCGATCGCCGACAGCGGCCTGCCAGAGGTGGGTGCCGAGGTCGTCGCCGACGGGCTTGCGCGGGCGAGCCGCCGTGCCTACGCGAGCGTCACCCGGCCCGAGGAGGGCACCATCCTGACGGTGGCGAAGGCTGCCGCCGGCGCCGGTGGGTCCGCCGTGTGCCGGGGCCTGGCCGCCGTGGTGGAGGCGGCCCTCGACGCCGCGACCGACGCGCTGCGTGCGACCACCGAGCAGCTGCCGGCCCTCACCCGGGCCGGCGTGGTCGACGCCGGCGCCGCCGGGTACCTCCTGCTGCTCGAGGCGCTCGCGCGGGTGGTGCACCAGGACGGGGCCCACGTGGGCGAGCGCATGGAGCCGTTTGCCGAGGACCCCTCCATGCGCCGCCGCGAGGGCTGGAGCAGCCACGGTGGGGTCGTCGAGCCCACCGGGCACCACGGCGGGCCACCCGCCAGCCTGGCCGACGGGACCGACGGCGGGCCCGGGTACGAGGTGATGTACCTGCTGCGCGACAGCGACGAGGAGCGCGCAGCCACGCTGCGTACGGTGCTCGACGGGCTGGGGGACTCGCTCCTGGTCGTGGGCGGCCCGGACCTGTGGAACGTCCACGTGCACGTGGACGACGTCGGCGCCGCCATCGAGGCGGGGCTCGACGCCGGCCGCCCCTACCGCGTCCGCGTGACCCACTTCGCCGACCAGGCGTCGCACCGCCAGCCCTCGAGCGGGGTCGGGGTCGTCGCCTGCGCCGCGGGCCCGGGCCTGGCCGCGGTGTTCGAGGAGGCCGGCGCGGTCGTGGTCACCAGCGGGCCCGGTCAGCGCGCCTCGGCCGGCCAGCTGCTCGACGCCATCCGCGCGTGTCACACGCTCTCGGTGATCCTGCTGCCCAACGACCGCGACACCGAGCTCGCGGCCCAGGCCGCGGCCAGCGCCGCCGAGCAGGACGGCCTCGACGTCCACCTCGTGCGCTCGCGGACCGCGGTGCAGGGACTGGCCGCGTTCGCGGTGTTCGACGCCTCGGCAGGGGTCGCCCGCAACGCCGCGGAGATGAGCCACGCCGCGGCCGCCACGCGGCACGGGGCCGTCGCGGTCGCGAGCAAGCAGGCCCTCACCAGTGCCGGGCCCTGCGAGGAGGGGGACGTCCTCGGCGCCGTCGGGGGAGACGTGGTCGTCGTGGGCACCGACCTCGCCGAGGTGGCCCTCGAGGTGGTCGCGCGCCTGCTGTCCAGCGGTGGCGAGCTCGTCACCGTCATCGGCGGCGGGCAGGCGCCCGACGGGCTCGTCGCCGACCTCGGCCAGCGGGTCGAGCGCCACCACCGCGACGTGACCGTCACCCTCATCGACGGCGGCCAGCCGCACTATCCCCTCCTGCTGGGAGTCGAGTAGGCGTGGTCGACGAGGGCACCAAGCTCGACAAGCTCCTGGGGGCGCGCACCGCCGGCACCCTGGCCAAGCACCGCGACCTGCACACCGTGGGCGACCTGCTGGAGTTCTGGCCGCGGCGCTACCTCGAGCACACCTCCGACCTGTCCGACCTGCACGTCGGCAAGTACGTCGTCGCCGTGGCGGAGGTGAAGACAGCCGTCACCCGGCGCATGCAGAAGCGTCGCGGGGAGATGCTCAACGTCACCATCACCGACGGTCGCAACGACGTGGACCTCGCGTTCTTCAAGGCGTGGGGGCACAAGGACGCGCTCGTCCCCGGCGTGCGCGCGGTCTTCGCCGGTGAGGTCGGGATGTACCGCGGCCGCTGGCAGCTGACCCACCCCGCCTACCAGGTCGTCGAGGGCGGCCTCGGCGCTGCGGCGACCGAGCGCGGGCCGATCCCCGTCTACCTCCAGGTGAAGGGGCTGCAGAACTGGTCCGTCGCCGAGTGCGTCCGCATCGTCCTCGACCAGCTCGAGGACGTGCCCGAGCCGGTCCCCGCCACCCTGCGCTCACGACACGGGCTGCCGGGGCGGCTCCAGGCGCTGCGCGGGATCCACGTCCCTGCGGCATACCCCGAGGTGCAGCGGGCCAGGCACCGCCTGCGCTACGAGGAGGCCCTGGTCTTCCAGGTGCTGCTGGCCCGGCAGCGTGCCCGGCGCGCGGCCGACCGCACGACCGGTCGCACGCCGCGGGAGGGTGGGCTGCTCGCGGCGTTCGACGCCCGGCTGCCGTTCGAGCTCACGGCCGGGCAGCGCGAGGTCGGCGAGACGCTCGCCCGGGAGATGGCCCAGGACGTGCCCATGAACCGCCTGCTGCAGGGCGAGGTCGGCTCGGGCAAGACGGTCATCGCGCTGCGGGCCATGCTGGCCGCCGTCGACTCGGGTGGGCAGGCGGCGCTGCTCGCGCCCACCGAGGTCCTCGCGGCCCAGCACCACCGCTCGATCACCACGATGCTCGGCGACCTCGCGGAGAGCGGGATGCTCGGCGGCAGCGCCATCGGCACCCGCGTGGCCCTGCTCACCGGCAGCCAGTCCACCGCGGCCCGCCGCGAGAACCTCCTCGCTGCCGCGAGCGGCGACGCGGGAATCGTGATCGGCACCCATGCCCTCATCCAGGACAAGGTGCAGTTCCAGGACCTCGCCCTGGTCGTCGTCGACGAGCAGCACCGGTTCGGCGTCGAGCAGCGGGATGCGTTGCGCGAGAAGGGATCCCAGCCTCCGCACGTGCTGGTCATGACGGCCACGCCGATCCCGCGCACCGTCACCATGACCGTGTTCGGCGACATGGAGACGTCGACCCTCTCCGAGCTGCCACGGGGCCGCTCGCCGATCACCACCCACGTCGTGCCGGCCGAGCGCGCCGCCTGGGTGCAGCGCACCTGGGAGCGCGTCGCGGAGGAGGTGCGCGCCGGCCGCCAGGCGTACGTCGTGTGCCCCCGGATCGGCGACGACGGCACGGGCTCTGCGGGCAGCGCCGTGTCGGCCGACGACGAGGAGGTCGCCGCCGTGGTGGCCCCCTCCGACGACGACGAGACAGCCCCGGCCGCCGCGCCCAAGGAGCTCGCGAGCGTGTATGCCGTGGAGGCCGTGCTGCGCGACAACCCGGCCCTCGCCGGCCTCACCATCGCCGTCCTGCACGGCCGGATGGCCCCGGAGGACAAGGACGCCGTGATGCTGGCGTTCACCCGCGGCGAGGTCGACGTCCTGGTGTCGACCACGGTCATCGAGGTCGGGGTCGACGTGCCCAACGCCACCGTCATGGTGGTGGTCGACGCCGACCGCTTCGGGGTCTCCCAGCTGCACCAGCTCCGTGGCCGTGTCGGGCGTGGGGAGCACGCAGGGCTCTGCCTGCTCATGACGTCGTCCGACGCCGAGTCGTCGGTGGAGCGGCTCGAGGCGGTCGCCGGCACGAGTGACGGGTTCGAGCTCGCGCGGCTCGACCTCGAGCTGCGGGGGACCGGTGACGTGCTCAGCGGCAGGCAGAGCGGTGGCGGCCGGTCGGGTCGCGCGATGGGCCGGGGCAGCTTCCGGTTCCTGTCGCTCGTGCGCGACGAGGAGGTCATCCTGCAGGCGCGTGACGACGCGGCCGCCCTGGTGGCCGCAGACCCCGAGCTCACCGAGCACCCGGTGCTCGCGGCCGCGGTGGACGAGCGCGTGGACGAGGAGCAGGCCGCCTTCCTCGAGCGCGGCTGACACCGTCACGGCGCCGAGGTTGCCGACCGGCCTGCGCGGGCCGGAAAACGTGGCGACCGGCCGCCGCCGCGGTCCTAGGGTGGGCCGCATGCTGCTCGCCCATGACGACCAGGGGACGGGTCCCGCCGTCCTGCTGCTGCACTCCGGTGTCACCGACCGCCGCATGTGGGACGCGCTCGTGCCCGCCCTGAGCCACAGCTTCCGGGTGGTGCGGCCCGACTTCCGCGGCTACGGCGACTCGCCGCTGCCGTCGGGGGAGTACGCCGACGCCGACGACCTCGACGAGCTACTGGACCACCTCGGCATCGCCGACGCGGCCGTGGTCGGGTCGTCGTTCGGCGGCCGGGTGGCTCTCGAGCTCGCCACGCTCCACCCCGGTCGGGTGTCGTCGCTGGTCCTGCTGTGCTCCGCGCTGCGCGGAGTCGAGCCCACCCCGGACGCTGCGGCGTACGGCGAGGAGGAGGACCGCCTGCTCGAGGGCGGCGACGTCGACGGGGCGGTCGCGCTCAACGTCCGCACCTGGCTGGGCCCGGACGCCGACGACGCGACCCGCGACCGGGTGGCGCAGATGCAGCGGCACGCGTTCGAGGTGCAGCTCGAGGCCGACGCGCGTGAGCCGGGCCCGCAGCCGCGGCGGGTCGAGGTCGACCTGTCGGGCATCGCGGTGCCGACCCTGGTGGTCTCGGGGGCCAAGGACCTCGAGCTCTTCCGTCAGACCGCCGCCGTGATCGCGCAGGAGGTCGCGGGGGCCGAGGCGGTCGAGCTCGGCTGGGCCGGCCACCTCCCGTCGTTGGAGCGGCCGGACGCCGTGCTCGCGCTGCTGCTCGACGTCCTGCGCGACGACCCCGCCGTGCACCAGCCCTGACCCCACTCGCACGGGTGCCGGCCGCGCCCGGGACGCGCACCGTCCAGCCCCTCCGCGCTGCTACGTTGCCGCGGTGACGCGGATCATCAGTGGACGAGCCGGCGGGCTGCGGCTGGCGACACCGCCGGGTGCGGGCACGCGCCCGACCAGCGACCGCGTCCGCGAGGCCCTGTTCTCGCGGCTCGAGCACCTCGAGGTGCTTGCCGGCGTCCGGGTGCTCGACCTCTACGCCGGTTCCGGCGCCCTGGGGCTCGAGGCGCTCAGCCGTGGCGCCACAGACGTCCTGCTCGTCGAGGCCGACCAGGCAGCGGCGAAGGTGACCGAGGCGAACGTCCGCGCCCTCGACCTGCCCGGGGCCGTCGTCCGCCGTGCTCCGGTCGCCAAGGTGCTCGCCACGGCCCCGGCGGCGCCGTACGGGCTGGTGTTCAGCGACCCTCCCTACGCGCTGTCGGAGGACGACCTCGCCGGTGACCTCGCACTGCTCGCCGAGCACCGTTGGCTGACCCCGGACGCGCTCGTGGTCGTGGAGCGGTCGTCGCGCTCGCCGGAGCCGCGCTGGCCGGCGGCGTGGGAGTGCGAGGGGGAGCGGCGTTACGGCGAGACGCGCATCTGGTTCGCTGGGCCGCAGGTCCCGGAGGAGACGGCCTGACGGGCCGACGGCCTTGACCGTCGCCGCAGGAGTCGCTCTGGACGTGCGAGGGCCCGGACCACCGTGGTGGTCCGGGCCCTCGCCGTGCGGTGCCCGCGGGCAGACCCTCGTCCGGGTCTCCACACGGGCCGCGGTCGTCAGGTCGTCGGCGCCGCCGACGGGATGATGCTGAACTGCACCGCCCCTGCCTGGTCCACGCTGGCGTCGAGCACCTGGTCGCTGAGGGCGACGGCGGCGGTCTCGTCGAGGAAGACCTTCGCGCCGTCGTGCTCGACGACGGCGTCTCCCGGCTGGGCCTCCCCGGCCGTGGCGACGGTGAGGGCACCCGCGGACGGGTCCTCCTGGCTGAAGCGCAGACCGGCGTCGTCACCGGGCTCGGTCTGGTCGACCAGGGTCTTGACGATCGTGCTGGCGTTCTCGGTGAGGGTGAGCATTGCTCTCTCTTCCCTAGAGGTCAGGACCCCTCCACCGTCACGCAGCCTGCCGGGACGACGCAAACCGGGCGTCCGGTGGGTGGGACCTGGTCGCGCGCCGCCCCCGGAAGTGTGCAGACACCGCAGGTGAGAGAGGGTGTCGCCATGACGGACTACGAGATCCCCCGCCCCACCTCCGGTGACGTCGTCGAGCTCATCCTCGAGGACCACCGCCTGTTCGAGTCCCTCCTGCGCGACCTGCGCGACGCCACCGCCGACCGCGAGGCCGCCCGCGCAGCGCTGTCCGCCGTGCTCATCGCCCACGGCGAGGCCGAGGAGTCGAAGGTCTACCCGAACCTCGAGCGCAAGGACGCCATCACCGAGCACGAGGCCGAGCACGGCGAGGAGGAGCACGCCGAGGGCAACGAGGCCCTGCTCGCGCTGCTGGAGTGCAAGGGGACCGACACCCAGAAGTTCGACGACGCCGTCGAGGACCTGGCGACGGCGCTCAACCACCACATCGGCGAGGAGGAGCAGACCATCCTCAACCCCGCCCGCACCGACGTCTCGGACGAGGTCCGCGCCGACCTCGGCGAGAAGTGGGCGACCGAGCGCAACCGTCTCCTCGACGCGGATGCCGGCTCGATCGACAACGTCCGCTCCATCGTCGCCAAGGCCCACAAGGAGGGCCTGCTGCCGGCTGACGACGACGAGTGACCCCGGCCTGACCTCGCCGTGAGGTCGCGCGCGAGGTCAGGCCTGAGGTGAGGGAGCCGGGGCTGCGCCGCTGCTAGCGTGCCGCTGTGACCAGACGGTGTGTGTGCCCCGGCTCCTACGACCCGGTGACGCTCGGTCACGTCGACGCCATCCGGCGCGCGGCCTCGCTCTTCGACGAGGTGGTCGTGGCCGTCCTGCACAACCCGGCCAAGCAGGGGGTCTTCACCCCTGACGAGCGCCGGGCGCTCATCGAGGACGCGCTCGGTGACCTGCCCGGGGTGAGCGTCGAGGTGTTCGGCGGCCGGCTGCTCGTCGACGTCTGCCGGGAGGTCGGGGCCGACGTGGTCGTCAAGGGCCTGCGCAGCGACACCGACTTCGCCTACGAGCTCCCCATGGCCCTGATGAACCGGCACCTCACCGGTGTCGAGACGGTGTTCCTGCCTGGTGAGCCCAGCCTCGCCCACGTGTCGAGCTCGCTGGTCAAGGAGGTGGCCCGGTACGGCGGTGACGTCAGCGGCCTGGTCACCGACCGGGTGCGCGACGAGCTGGCCGCCCGCCTCACCCCGCGCTGACCGGCACCGACGCCGTACCCCGCGCATTTGGGGAGTGCGCCGCGCTCCGGTAACCTCGTGCGTCGGTCTACGTCCTCGCCCGAGGTACGGACCGAACCACTCGACTGCGCTGGAGCCATGGAACACCTCAACCCCCGATCGCCGCTGGTCTTCGACACCACGGACCTCGGTCGGCGACCCGGTTCCATGGTGCGGGTCCAGCGCACGGTCGAGGCACCTGCCGACTTCGGCACGGAGGTCATCGCGGTGCCGCAGGGCGCCCCGATGGAGATCGAGCTGCGGCTCGAGTCCGTGGTCGAGGGCGTGCTGGTCACCGGTTCGGTCCACGCCACGGCAACCGGCGCCTGCGTGCGGTGCCTGGACCCGGTCACCCACGAGGTGGACGGGCACTTCCAGGAGCTGTTCGCCTACGCCGACCGTGCCGCCCACCACCGCGAGGTGGGGGCGGACGACGACGAGACCGAGGAGCACACCCTCGAGGGCGACCTGTTCGACCTCGAGCCCGTGCTCCTGGACACGGTGGTGCCAGCACTGCCGTTCCAGCCGGTGTGCCGGGAGGACTGTCCGGGTCTGTGCTCCGAGTGCGGAGCGCGCCTGGCCGACGATCCCGACCACCAGCACGACGTGATCGACCCCCGGTGGTCCGCGCTCTCCGCGCTGTCCGCCGACGCCAGCACCACCACCCCGAGCACCATCGAAGAGAAGAGGAACTGACGTGGCTGTCCCGAAGCGGAAGACGTCGCGCTCCAACACCCGTTCGCGTCGCGCGAACTGGAAGACGACGGCGACCACGCTCACCACGTGCCCCCAGTGCAAGGCCCCGACGCAGCCGCACCTCGCGTGCCCGTCGTGCGGCACCTACAAGGGCCGTCACTACACGACCGCCGAGCGCACCGAGCACCAGGGCTGACCGGTCTGACCACCGCGTGAGCTCCACTCCGACTCCTACCGGGGGCAGCGCGACGCAGCGGCCCGTCGACGAGTTCCTGCAGCACCTCACCGAGGTGGTGCAGGCGCCGATCGACGAGCCGCTGCTCCAGCGTGCCCTGACCCACCGCTCGTACGCGTACGAGAACGGTGGGCTGCCCAACAACGAGCGCCTCGAGTTCCTCGGCGACTCGGTGCTGGGCCTCGTCGTCACCGACACCCTCTACGCCACGCACCCCGACCTGCCCGAGGGCCAGCTGGCCAAGCTGCGGGCTGCGGTCGTCAACATGCGCGCGCTCGCCGAGGTGGCCCGCACCATCGGGCTGGGCGACCAGGTCATGCTCGGCCGGGGCGAGGAGAGCACCGGCGGCCGCGACAAGGCCTCGATCCTCGCCGACACGATGGAGGCGGTCATCGGCACCGTCTACCTCTCGGCCGGCATGGAGGCCGCGGCGACGTTCGTGCACCACCTGCTCGACCCGCTGATGGCCCAGAGCGCCACCCTCGGCGCCGGCCTGGACTGGAAGACGAGCCTGCAGGAGCTGTCCGCGGCCACGTCCTCCGGCGTCCCCGAGTACCAGGTGGACGAGGAGGGCCCGGACCACGAGAAGACGTTCCACGCGCGAGCGGTCGTGGGCGACGAGGTCCTCGGCACCGGCACCGGCCGCTCCAAGAAGGAAGCAGAGCAGAAGGCCGCCGAGCTGGCCTGGCGCGCCCTCACGGCCCGCGCCGCCAGGCTCACCCCGCAGGAGGACGGGGCCGGTACGGCGAGTGCCTGAGCTGCCTGAGGTCGAGGTCGTCCGCCGCGGCCTCGCCGACCACGTCGTCGGGCGCACCATCGAGCGCGCCGAGTTCTTCGGCACCCGGGTCGCGCGACGCCACCTGCCCGGGCCGCAGGACCTCGCCGACCGCCTCGCCGGCAACCACGTCGAGGACGCCCGTCGCCGCGGCAAGTACCTCTGGCTGGTCCTGTCGGCGGCCGACGGCTCCCGCCAGGGGCTCGTGACCCACCTCGGCATGAGCGGGCAGCTCCTCGTCGAGCAGGCGGACGCCCCGCGGGAGAAGCACCTGCACGCGGTGGTGGACTTCGCCGACGACGGGCCGCAGCTGAGGTTCGTCGACCAGCGCACGTTCGGCGGCATGGCCCTGGCCGAGCTGACGCCCGACGACGTCCCCGAGCCGGTGGCCCACATCGCCCCGGACCCGCTCGAGGGCGGCTACGACCAGGCTGCCGTCGTCCGCCGGATGAAGGCCAAGGACGTCGCCGTCAAGCGGGCTCTGCTCGACCAGACGCTGGTCTCGGGCGTCGGCAACATCTACGCCGACGAGGCCCTGTGGCGGGCACAGGTCCACGGCGGCCGGTTGTGCTCCGCCCTGACCCGGCCGACGCTGGCCCGGGTGCTGGACCACGCCCGGGAGGTGATGCTCGAGGCACTGGGGCAGGGCGGCACGAGCTTCGACGCCCTCTACGTCAACGTCAATGGCGCCTCCGGCTACTTCGACCGCTCGCTGCACGCCTACGGGCAGGAGGGGCGTCCCTGCGACCGGTGCGGCACCCCCATCCGCCGCGAGGCGTTCATGAACCGGTCGTCGTACTCGTGCCCGCGCTGCCAGCCCCGCCCGCGGGCCCGTCGCGGCTGACAGCGGCCCCTCCGCGGTTGTACAACAGGAGGGAGAGGGTGGTGCAGATGGATCGAGAAGGACCAGCCAGGGCGGTCGTGTGGGTGCACGGCCGGGTCCAGGGCGTCGGTTTCCGCTGGTGGGTGCGCGCCCGGGCCCTTGAGCGCGGCCTCGTCGGCCACGCCCGCAACGCCACCGACGGCCGCGTGGAGATCGTGGCCCAGGGCGACCCCGACCAGCTGCGCGATTTCGTGGAGCTGCTGGAGGAGAAGCCGAGCCAGCACCTGCGGCCCGGCGACGTCGAGGTCTGCGTCACGGCCTGGGGTGCGCCGCGTGACGGCGTGACGGGGTTCGTGGAGAAGTAGGCGCCGGACCACAGCAGTGACGAGGTGCGTCCATTGACCCGGCGTGGGCTGGATGTCACCCTGAGAGACGGCCCCCTACCGGCATCTCGACGACATCTCACGACCGAGAGTCGTCCCCGAGGAGACATCATGGCCAAGGCCCTCGTCGGCTACCGCGTCGCCTACGACCAGCGACTCATGCACGAAGCCCTGGAGCTGCGCCGCCGCGTCGCCGACCTGGAGCACCTGGTCGACCGCCTCCAACGGGACAACGACCAGCTGCGCGAGGACCTCAGGGAGGACCTGCCCGAGGAGCTCGCGGAGGATCTGAGACGGCCGGACGTCGTCGGCGCGGGCGCGCCTACGATTGCCGGGTGACCCAGCCCGCACAGCCCTTCGCCCAGGAGCCCGGTCCGACCCCACTCACCCGTCCCACCCCGTCGGCCACCCCGTCCGACACCGCGACGGCCGACCTGCAGCGCCTGCGCGCGAGCATCGACAACATCGACGCCGCCCTCATCCACCTGCTCGCCGAGCGCTTCAAGTGCACCCAGCGGGTGGGGGAGCTCAAGGCGCGGGAGGGTATGCCGCCTGCGGACCCGGCGCGCGAGGAGGTCCAGGTCGCGAGGCTGCGTGAGCTCGCCGACGCCGCGGGGCTCGACCCGACGTTCGCGGAGAAGTTCCTCAACTTCGTCATCGCGGAGGTCATCCACCACCACGAGGCCATCGCCCGCGACTGAGGCGGAGCCGACGCGGGGCTCGTCGGTGCTCCTCGATGGCGTTCACCGGCACTGCCGTCACACCAGCCACACCTGTCCCTGATCGCCGGGCCGACCCGGCGTGGCGGCCCGCGCGCACCCCGGGGCGCCACGGGCGCGCCGGTACAGTGAGCGCGATCCGGACCACCCGACGAGAGACGACCTCCAAGGCATGTACGTCAAGAGCCTGACCCTGAAGGGCTTCAAGTCCTTCGCCTCGGCGACCACGATGCGCCTCGAGCCCGGCATCACCTGCATCGTCGGCCCCAACGGCTCCGGCAAGTCCAACGTCGTCGACGCGCTCGCCTGGGTCATGGGGGAGCAGGGCGCCAAGAGCCTGCGCGGCGGCAAGATGGAGGACGTCATCTTCGCCGGCACCGCCGGCCGCGCGCCGCTCGGTCGCGCCGAGGTGGCCCTGACCATCGACAACTCCGACGGTGCGCTGCCGATCGACTACACCGAGGTCACGATCGCGCGGACGATGTTCCGCAACGGTGGCTCCGAGTACGCCATCAACGGCACCTCCTGCCGCCTGCTCGACGTGCAGGAACTGCTCTCGGACTCCGGCATCGGCCGCGAGATGCACGTCATCGTCGGACAGGGCCAGCTCGACGCCGTGCTGCGCGCGACGCCCGAGGAGCGCCGGGGCTTCATCGAGGAGGCCGCCGGGGTCCTCAAGCACCGCAAGCGCAAGGAGAAGGCGCTGCGCAAGCTGGAGTCGATGGAGGCCAACCTCACCCGGGTCAACGACCTCACCGGCGAGATCCGCCGCCAGCTCGGCCCGCTCGGCCGCCAGGCCGAGGCAGCCCGCAGGGCCGCCGTCATCCAGGCCGACGCCCGCGACGCGCGCCTGCGCCTGCTCGCCGACGACCTCGTCCAGCTCACCTCCACCCTCGAGCAGGAGGTCGCCGACGAGTCGGCCCTCATCGCGAAGCGCACCGAGGTCGAGGAGGGGCTGACCACGCTGCGCAGCCGCCTCGCCACCCTCGAGCAGCAGGCGCAGGACGCCGCGCCCGAGCTCACCCGCGCGCAGGAGCGCTGGTTCAGCCTCCAGCAGCTGCGCGACAAGCTGTCCTCCACCGAGTCGCTCGCCGCCGAGCGCGTCCGGCTGCTGAGCCAGGACAGCCAGGACGAGCAGACCACCGGCCGCGACCCCGAGGAGCTCAAGGCGCAGGCCGCCGAGGCTCGACGCCAGGAGGAGTCGCTGCTCGCCGAGGTGCGCGAGGCCTCCGCCCGGCTGGAGGCCGCCGTCGCCGCCCGCACCGAGGCTGAGCAGGCGTATGCCGCGGAGCAGCAGCGCCTCCAGCGCCTCGTGCGCGCCGCGGCCGACCGCCGCGAGGGGCTGGCGAAGCTCGCCGGCCAGGTCGGTGCCCGCCGCAGCCGCATCGAGGCCGGCGAGGCCGAGATCGGCCGCCTGCGGGGCATCGTCGCCCAGTCGCTCGAGCGCGCCGCCGCGGCGGAGCAGGAGTTCACCAGGCTCGAGGCGTCCGTGGCCGTCGACGAGGAGGGCGAGGAGGGCCTCGACAGCGCCTACGAGAAGGCCGCGGCCGTCCTCGAGCAGGCCGAGGCCGAGGTCGAGAAGCACCGCGAGGCCGAGCGATCCGCCGAGCGCGACCGCACCGCCTCCGCCGCCCGGCTCGAGGCGCTCGAGCTCAGCCTGTCTCGCAAGGACGGAGCGGCGACGCTCCTCGCGGCCGCCGACACGCGGCACGGCATCGTCGGCTCGGTCGCCTCGCTGCTGCAGGTCCAGGGCGGTCACGAGGCCGCCATCGCCGCGGCCCTGGGCTGGGCCGGGGACGCGCTCGCGGTGGAGTCCGTCGACCACGCCGCCAGCGCCCTGGTGACGCTGCGCGAGGACGACGCCGGCCGAGCCGCGTTCCTCGTGGGCCAGACCGCGAGCTCGAGCGACCCCGCCGGCTGGCCGCAGCTCGAGGGCTCGGCGGTCTGGGCGCGCGAGGTCGTGCAGGCTCCGGCCACGGTGCGGCCTGCGGTCGAGCAGCTGCTCGACCGCGTCGCCCTGGTGTCCGACCCGGCGCTCGCCGCAGCCCTCGTCGCCCGCGGCGAGGGCATCACCGCCGTCACGGCCGACGGAGACGTCTTCGCCCCCGGGTTCGTGCGCGGTGGCAGCAGCCACGCCCCCAGCCTCATCGAGATCCAGTCCGCGGTCGACGAGACCCGCGACCGCGTCGCCGACGCCACCCGCCGGGGCGAGCAGGCGCGGTTCGCGCTCACCAGCGCGCAGGAGCGCCACCGGGCTGCGACCGAGGAGGTCGAGGCCGCGCTCGAGGCGCTGCACGACTCCGACGCGAAGATGGCAGCGGTCGCCGAGCGGCTCGGGCACCTCGGTGCCACGGTCCGGGCGGCCAAGGCCGAGTCCGAGCGCACGGAGCGCAGCATCGCCGACGCCACGACGGCGCTGGAGGCCGACCGGGCCGAGCTGGCCGCGCTGACCGAGCGCCTCGACGAGGCGAGCGCCGAGCCCACCGAGGCCCAGGACCCGAGCACCGACGAGCGCGACCGCCTCGAGGCCGAGGCCAGCCGCGGCCGGGCGACCGAGACCGAGCTGCGGCTCACGCTGCGTACGAAGGAGGAGCGCGCCCGCGCCCTCAAGGGCCGCGCCGACTCCCTCGAGGGTGCCGCGCGCAACGAGCTGGCCGCACGGCAGCGGCTCGCCGCACGCCAGGAGCGCCGCAAGCGCGAGGCCGCGGTGGCCGAGGCGGTCCGTCGAGGGGCTGCCTACGCGGTCTCGCTCGTGGCGGGGACGCTCGACACCGCCGCCAAGCAGCGGGCGGCGGCGGAGACCGCGCGGACCGAGCGCGACCAGGCGCTGGCGCAGGTCCGGCGCGAGGTCAGCACCCTGCAGGACGAGCTGCGCGAGCTCACCGACACCGTCCACCGCGACGAGGTCGCCCGCACCCAGCAGCGGCTGCGCATCGAGGCCATGCAGGCCAAGGCCGTCGAGGAGCTGGGTATGGACCCGGCCGTCCTCATGGAGGACTACGGCCCGCACCAGCTCGTGCCCCACATCGCAGGCCCGGACGAGGACCCGGACGCCCAGCCGGAGCCGGCGCCGTTTGTGCGCGACGTGCAGGAGAAGCGGCTGCGCAAGGCCGAGCGCGCGCTGAACGCCCTCGGCCGGGTCAACCCGCTGGCGCTGGAGGAGTTCGCGGCGCTGGAGGAGCGGCACAAGTTCCTCACCGAGCAGCTCGAGGACCTCAAGAAGTCCAAGCGCGACCTGCTCGACATCGTCCGCGAGGTCGACGAGCGGGTCGAGCGCGTCTTCACCGAGGCCTACCACGACACGGCGGCCCAGTTCGAGCAGGTCTTCGGCCGGCTCTTCCCCGGTGGCGAGGGGCGGCTCACCCTCACCGACCCGGCCAACATGCTCACCACCGGCATCGAGGTCGAGGCCCGCCCGCCCGGCAAGAAGATCAAGCGGCTCTCGCTCCTGTCCGGCGGCGAGCGGTCGCTGGTGGCCGTGGCGCTGCTGGTCTCGATCTTCAAGGCGCGCCCCAGCCCCTTCTACATCATGGACGAGGTCGAGGCGGCGCTCGACGACGCCAACCTCGGCCGCCTCATCACCCTGTTCGAGGAGCTGCGCGACTCCAGCCAGCTCATCGTCATCACGCACCAGAAGCGCACCATGGAGGTGGCCGACGCGCTGTACGGCGTCTCCATGCGCGGCGACGGCGTCACCACCGTGGTCTCCCAGCGCATTCGCGACGTCGCTGCGCAGAGCGCCTGAGCCCGGCGCACCGGGACGTCCGACCCGGCGCAGCGGGTGTCCACGAGCGGGGTGTCGATTTGGCCAGCCGTGCTCGGCAGGGCACCCTAGACCCATGGTTGCGCTGATCATCGGAATGGTGCTGTGCGTCGGGCTGGCGGTCGCCGTCGTCGCCGT
Source organism: Phycicoccus sp. Soil748 (assembly GCF_001428025.1). Lineage (GTDB taxonomy): Bacteria > Actinomycetota > Actinomycetes > Actinomycetales > Dermatophilaceae > Pedococcus. Next base: position 426,783 of record NZ_LMSC01000007.1, read on the forward strand.
CGTCGCCGTCCCGGCACGTCGGGAGGGCCGCGTGCTGCTCAGCCCCCAGGGCGAGGAGATCGTGGCGTCGGTCAAGGAGAAGACCGAGGCCACCCTCGAGGCCACCGTGGAGAAGACGAACGACGTCATCAGCGCCACCCGCGACAAGGTGGGCGAGACCGTGCAGCGCGACAGTGCGGAGGACGCAGGCCGGCACCGCGCCGGCTGACCCCACGCACGTCAGGGGGCGTTCACTGAACCCCCAACTGAACGCCCCGTGACAAGTGTCATGGGGCGTCCTCATCTGTTCAGCCGATGCTGGGCCGGGCCCGACCGGGCCCGCCCCCGTGTCGGAGGAGACAAACACGATGAGATCCCCCACTGCCCGCACCCGCCGGCTCGTCGCCGGAGGCGTGGGGCTCGCCCTGGTCGTCGGCGGTTCCGCCGGCTTCCTCGGACGCCACGAGCTCAACGAGGCCTGGCTGAAGTACCAGTGGCGCGACCGGCACTACAACGGCGCGGTCATGGAGAAGGCCCTCATGATCGCCGGCGGCAACCCTGGCGAGGCGCAGAAGGAGTCGAAGGAGGCCCTGACCATCGCCGACCAGTTCGCGCAGGCACGGACTGCTCCCGGCATCGTGGCCCCCGGCGCCTACGGCAACGCCTACACCCAGATCCAGGCACTGCCCGCCACCGGAGGCACCTGGCACGAGGTCACCAAGGTGCCCTACAACGCCGACGACCCGCGCTACCGCGACTACTACTCCAACTCCTCCGGCGGCGCCGGCTACGTCACGGGCCGCGTCACTGGCCTGGCGGCCGACACGGCCAACCACGTGTACGCCGCGGGTGCCGACGGCGGCGTGTGGCGCTCCTCCACCGGCGGCGGCGCGTGGACGCCGATCGCCGACGCCCTGCCCTCCCTGAGCGGCGGCGACCTGCAGCTCGCCGGCTCCGACGGGTCGCTGTGGTTCTCCACCGGCGAGGCGAACACCGGCGGCACGTCGTACGTCGGTGCCGGCGTCTACCGCCTCGCCAACCCCGCGACGGGCAGCTTCGCGCCCACCGACCGGGTCGGCGGCAAGGAGCTCGAGTCGACCACCATCGGCCGGCTGCGCTGGGGCGGGGGCTCGACGGTGTTCGCGGCCACCAACCGCGGCATCTGGTACCACGCCGCAGGTGCGGCGAAGGGTGACTGGACGTTCGGCTTCGCGCCGAACATGTCGTGGATGCCGGAGATCAAGGACGACGCGGGCAAGGTCCTCGTACCCGCGGGATCGAACCGGAGCGGCAACACCTCCTCCGGTGCCACCGACGCGGCGTACAAGAACATCGTCAACGACGTCGCGGTGGACCCGAAGAACCCCAAGCACGTCGTCGCGGCCATCGGGTGGCGCTCGGGTGACACCTACAACGGCTTCTACGAGACGAACGACTTCACCCAGGGCCCCTCGAGCTGGCACAAGCTGTCGGTGACCCTCGGCGGCATCACCAACGGCAGCGACGTGGGCTACACGACGTTCGCGTTCAGCAAGACCGGTGACCGCCTCTACGCGATGGTGCAGCAGCCGAGCAAGATCAGCTCTGCGTCCTCGCTGGCCGGCATCTTCGTCTCCAAGACGGGCTCTCCCACCGGCCCGTGGAACAAGATCGCCGACTCGGCCCAGCTGCACAACAGCGGCTCGGCCCTGGACCGCAAGGGGTACGCCGTCGGCGTGCAGGCCTGGTACAACCAGTTCCTGCAGGTCGACCCGGCGAACTCCGACCACGTGTGGGCGGGGCTGGAGGAGGTCTTCGAGACCAAGGACGCCGGTTCGCACTGGGCGGCCGTCTCCCCGTACTGGAACTTCTACTTCCCGTGCTGGAACATCGACAGCGCCAAGAACACCTGCCCCTTGGCCGGGCACCCCGACCAGCACTCGGTGACCGTCGGCACGTCGGGCGGTGAGCCCGTGGTCCTGTTCGGCAACGACGGTGGCGTGTACCGCCGGCCGGTCAACGGCGCGGTCAACGCCAACGGCAACGCCACCGACCTCGAGTCGGTCTCGCGCGACGGCACCCTCGGCGCGCTGCAGTACTACTCCTCGTCGGTCGGCACGGACCCGTCCGGCACCGGCGTGGTCGTCTCCGGGGGCCTGCAGGACAACGGCGTCTCCAACCTGCGCAAGGTCGCCCCGAACGGGACCAACGGCGACACCGAGATGGGATCCAACTTCGGTGGTGACGGTGGTGACGGTGCGGCGGACCCGCGCAACGGCTGCAACCAGCTGCAGGAGTACACCAACCTGTCGGTCTACGTGACCAACAACTGCGCGACGAACCCCGGCGCCACCAGCACGGCGACGGCGACCTCGTGGTCGCTCGACCCGGGTGACCCCAACGCACGCTTCATCGCCCCCATGGGTCTGGACGGCGGCAACCCGGACGACGCCATCTTCGGCGGCCAGTACGTCTACACCGCCTCCAAGGTCTGGGCGGCCCGTGACTCCAGCGCCCTGAAGAAGGTCTTCGACCTCGGGGCGGGGCACTCGGCGACGGCGGTGTCGATGCAGGACGGCACGGCCTACGTCTCGTGGTGCGGCCCGTGCAACAACAGCGGGTTCACCCGGGGCATCGCCACCAACGCCGGCGGCACGTGGCACCAGCTGACCCTGGACTCCGCGTTCCCCAACCGGTTCGTGCAGGGCCTGGCCATCGACCCGACGTCCAAGGGCCAGCACGCGTACGCGGCGATCAACGGCTTCTCGCGCAGGTTCACCGAGGGCCCGGGTGCCGGCGTCGGTCACCTCTACGAGACGACCGACGGTGGCGCGCACTGGACCGACACCAGCGGCAACCTGCCCGACGTGCCGGCGAGCAGCGTCAAGCGGCTCTCCAACGGTGCGCTCGTGCTGGGCACCGACCTCGGCGCCTTCTACCGGGCAGCAGGGTCCACCTCGTGGCAGCGGCTCGGCTCGGGCCTGCCGCTCACGGTGGTGATGGACCTCGAGGTCGCGCCGGACGGCAACCTCTACGCCGCGACCCACGGCCGTGGCATGTGGAGCATCCCGCTCCCGTAGGCATCCACGCTGCAGGGCCACGGTGCCCCGTCGACCACGGTCGGCGGGGCACCGTCGTGTCCGGCGACCCCGGGGCGGGCGCCGTCGTGTCCGGCGCGGATCGGCGCAGGTGAGAGGATGGCGCGCGTGATTGATCAGCTCTGGGAATGGATCGCCATCGCCGTCGGGCTCCTCGTGGTGTTCGGCGCACTCGTCGTCGGCCTCCTGCGCGGGCGCGGGGGGAGGACCCGTCAGGCGCCGCCGTCGGGTCGCACGGGCGGCACCGACGTGCTGCCCGGGGTCGGCGACGACGCCACCCCACCGAGGGACGCGCCCAAGCGCTCGGTCGAGGACGTCGGCAGCGTCGACACCCTGCCCGCGCCCGGCCAGCCGGAGACCCTGCCTGAGCCCGAGCCCACCCCGACGCTCGAGCGGCCGGCCTCGGCCCAGGGCCGTCTGACCCGACTGCGCGCCCGGCTGTCCCGCTCCAACTCGGCCCTCGGCAAGGGCCTGCTCGCGCTGCTGTCCCGCGGGCACCTCGACGAGGCGGCGTGGGAGGAGGTCGAGGACACCCTCATCGGGTCCGACCTCGGCGTCGAGGCCACGACCGAGCTCGTCGACCGCCTGCGCACCCAGGTCGCGGTCGAGGGCACCACCGACGAGGCGACGGTCCGCGGGTGGCTGCGGGAGGACCTGCTGCGCCTGGTCGACCCGTCGATGGACCGCGCCGTGGCGAGCAGCCGCGTCGAGGGCCGACCCGCCGTCGTGCTCGTCGTCGGCGTCAACGGCACCGGCAAGACCACGACCGTGGGCAAGCTCGCGCGGGTCCTCGTCGCCGAGGACAAGGACGTCGTGCTCGGCGCCGCCGACACGTTCCGCGCCGCGGCCGCCGACCAGCTCGAGACCTGGGGCGCCCGTGTCGGCGTGCCCACCGTGCGGTCCGACCGTGACGGCGCCGACCCGGCGGCGGTCGCGTTCGACGCGGTCAAGGCCGGCGCCGAGATGGAGGCCGACGTCGTCATCGTCGACACCGCGGGCCGGCTGCACAACAAGGTCGGCCTCATGGACGAGCTCGGCAAGGTCAAGCGCGTCATCGAGAAGCAGAGCCCCATCGACGAGGTGCTGCTGGTCCTCGACGCCACCACGGGCCAGAACGGCCTGCGCCAGGCCGAGGTGTTCGCCCAGGTCGTCGACGTCACGGGCATCGTGCTCACCAAGCTCGACGGCACCGCCAAGGGCGGCATCGTCGTCTCCGTGCAGCGCAAGCTCGGCGTGCCGGTCAAGCTCGTCGGCCTGGGGGAGGGCCCGGACGACCTGGCCCCCTTCGACCCCGAGGCGTTCGTCGACGCGCTGCTCGACTGAGGGTGCCCTCGGCCACGGCACGCCCTGCGCTCGCCGCAGCCCTGCTCACCACGGGGCTGCTCGGCGTCGGGTGGGGTGCGGCGGCGTCACCAGCCGGTGCGGCCGGTGGCGACTTCCAGCTGCTCGACGCCCGGGTCGCCGAGTCGTCCGGCCTGGCGCTGAGCCGGCGCCACCCGCACACCGTCTGGACCACCAACGACTCGGGCGACAGCGCACGGCTCTTCGCCGTCGACACCCGCACCGGGCGGACCACGGGCGTGCACCAGTACGGCGCCCCGGTGCGTGACGTCGAGGCGCTCGCCATCACGCCGCAGGGACGGGTCCTGGTGGGCGACCTCGGCGACAACACGACCAGCCGCAGCGTGGTGCGGGTCTTCTGGTTCGACGAGCCCGACCTCGGTGACACCGCGGGTGGCTGGGCGTCCTGGGAGCTCGAGTACCCCGACGGCCCGCACGACGCTGAGTCGCTGGCCGTCGACCCGCGCAGCGGGCGCGTCTACGTCGTGACCAAGGGCGCGAGCGGCGCCGTCTACGCCCTGCCCCGCGTCCCGAGCCGGCGCGGGGTCAACCGGCTCGTCCGTGTCGCCACGGCCCCCGCGGTCGCGACCGACGCGGTGTACCTGGCCGACGGGTCCGCCCTCCTGGTGCGCACCTACACCCAGGTCGTCCGGCTCGACGCCACCACCTTCGACGAGGTCGGCTCGGCCTTCCTGCCCCTGCAGCGGCAGGGCGAGACGATCGCCCTGGCGCCGGGTGGCAGCCGGCTGCTGGTCGGCAGCGAGGGGGTGCGCTCGTCGGTCCGCGTCGTCGACGTCCCGTCGGCCCTCGCCGCGCCGACCACGCGGGCGACCGCACCCGCCACGGGCACGGTGACGTCGCCCCCTGCCGCCACGTCCACAGCGCCACCCACGGCTGCGTCGGCAACCACCGCGCCGAGCACCTCGGCACGCCCTGGTTCGCCGCCGGTCAGCGCGCGGCAGGTCGTCTGGGGCGCCTCCGCGTCGGTGGGGCTGGTGGCCTTCGCCCTTCTCAGCACCTGGCTCGCCCGGCGGGCAGCGGGCGGGCACCGCTGACGCGGATCGACCGGCTCAGCGTCGGGGACCGACCCGCTCAGCGCCGACGGCCGGCCAGGGTCTGCGGCGGCCCGAACCGGCTCACGGCCTCGCGGTGCCACCAGGCGCCGGTCCCGCGTCGCTCGGCGCGGCTCGTGAACCGGTACTGGTAGAGCATCGCCCGGACGACCACGGGTGGCTGGTCCGGGAAGGGGTTGTGCCGCAGCAGCCGCAGGGTCGACCGGTCTCCCTCGAGCAGACGCTGCAGCAGCCGCGGGAACCACGGCTCGGCATACCGGGGCGAGATGGCGGCGAACCACAGCAGCCAGTCGAGCCGCAGGTGGTACGGCGCCCACTGCGGCGGCATCCGCCCGACCGCGCCCGGCTTGCCCTTGAACTCGTACTCCAGCCACGGCGACCCGGGCTCGCCCGCGGCGCCCTCCACCACGACCTCGTACCGGGTCCGGGTCACGCTGCCGAACGCGCCGTAGGTGTTGACGAGGTGGAGGACGTCGAACGAGGCGTTCATCGCCTGCTGCGAGGAGATGAGGTTGAGCACCGGCCGCCGGCTGAGCACCACCACCAGCAGCACCACCGCCAGGCAGGCGACCTCCCACCACAGCGGCGTGGCCGTCACGCCGGTGTCGGGGTGGAGCGGGAGCACGCGCGTCCAGAACGCGTCGGGCACGACGGCCACCCCGAGGACGATGGCGCTCCAGTTGAGCCAGGCGAAGTTGCCGCTGAGCACGAGCCACAGCTGGGTCACCACCATGACGACGGCGCAGCCGCCGGCGACCGGTTGCGGCAGGAACAGCCCGAACGGCAGGACGAGCTGGGTGACGTGGTTGGCCGCCACCTCGACCCGGTGCAGCGGCCTCGGCAGGTGGTGGAACCACCACGACAGCGGCCCCGGCATGGGCTGGGTCTCGTGGTGGAAGTAGAGGCAGGTCAGGTCGCGCCAGCACGGGTCGCCCCGCCACTTGATCAGGCCCGCGCCGAACTCGAGCCGGAAGAGCACCCACCGCAGGGCCAGCAGGACTGGCAGCGGTGGGGCCGTCGCAGCGTTGCCGAGGAAGACAGCGAGGAACCCCATCTCGAGCAGCAGCGACTCCCAGCCGAACCCGTACCAGCGCTGCCCCACGTTGACGATCGACAGGTACAGGCCCCACAGGACCAGCCACACCGCCATCGAGAGGGGCAGCGGCAGCCGCTCCGTGACGCCCCCGACCGTCAGCCCGGCCAGCCCGACCCCGGCCCACGCCACGGTGGCGAACAGCCCGTCGGTGTAGCGCCAGTGGAACAGGCTGGGGGAGCGGCGGAACGGCACGCGGGCGACGAACTCCGGCACCGGCAGGAGTCCGCGGCTGCCGAGCAGAGCCCGGAACTGCAGTGCCGCGGCGAGGAACGCCACGAGGTAGAGGCCACCCAGCCCCCGCTGGAACAGCAGGCGCGAGACCCGGTAGCCCTCGGCGGCGAACCAGTCCATGACGTCCCCCGGGTCACCCGCCGCGCGCGCGGGTCGGCCACCCTGACCTGCGGTTCCCGGCCATGGCCCCATCATGGCCTACCCTGACCGCGTGGCCGCCGGCGAGAACGAGCGGGTCGGGGCGCAGGAGGAGGTCCTGCACGGCGGCAACACCGGCCACGTGGTCCGTGTGGCCGACACCGTGCGGCGACGGGCGGGCCACTGGACCCCGGCTGTGCACGCCCTCCTCGAGCACCTCGCCGAGGCGGGCTTCGACGCCGTACCGAGGCCGCTGGGCACCGACGAGCAGGGCCGCGAGGTGCTCACCTACGTCGAGGGGGTCGCGGGCGCACTGGGACCGCAGCGGCTCCCGGCAGCGTTCCAGACCCTCGACGCGTGCCGCGCCATCGGCGCCTGGCTCCGGGGGTTCCACGACGCGCAGGAGGGGTTCCTCCCCGATCCCGCCCTGCCGTGGCGGGTCTCGCCCGGGCGTCCCCTCCGGCCGGGGGAGGTCGTCGTCCACCACGACGTGGGCACCTACAACACGGTGCTGCGCCCGGACGGGTCGTTCGCGGTGATCGACTTCGACTTCGCCTCGCCGGGCGACCCGCTCGAGGACCTCGCCTACATCCTGTGGTCGTGGACGCCGCTGTGGCACGACCCCCGCGCCGTCCGCCGCGAGATGGGCGAGGTCACGATGGCCGACCGGCTCCACAAGTTCGCCGCCCTCGTCGACGGGTACGGCGCCGACGCCGGCCAGCGCGCCCGCGTCATCGACGCCGTGCCCGAGTGCATGGAGGGCCATGCCCGGACCGTCGAGGAGCTGGCTGCCGAGGGCGACCCGGCCTTCGTGCGCATGCACGCGGAGGGGCACGCGGACCGGCCGCGGCGTGACGCCGCCTGGTTCGTCCGTCGACGCGACCTGTTCGCTGCGGCCGCGGCGCCCGACGCCACCCGCTGAGCACCTGCTGGGCCACGCGCCGAGCCACCCGCTGGACCACGCGCCGAGCCACCCGCTGGGCCACCCGTTCGGCCGGCCGCCATGGCCTACCCTGTGGGCGTGGAGACCGGGGCGGGGCAGCTGGGCGCCGCGGCGAAGGCCTGGCGTGTCGCCGTGGTCCTGGGGCTCACGGTCCTGTTCTGCGCGGGCTCCCTCGTCGGCCAGGACGACTGGTGGCCGTTCAGCCCGTGGCGGATGTTCTCGACCTCGCAGGCCTCGACGGGCTCGGTGATCTCCACCGGCATCGAGGTGCAGACCGCCGGCGACCCAGGCCGCTGGGTCCCCGCGCCGCTCACGCCCGAGAACACCGGCCTCAACCGCGCCGAGATCGAGGGCCGCATACCGCAGATCGCCGCCGACCCCGAGCGGCTCGGCACGCTCGCGCGCAGCCACGCGCGCCTACGCCCCGAGGCCCCCGCCTGGACCGCCTTGCGGGTCGTCCGGCGCCAGATCGTCGTCGTGGACCGCAGGCCCACGGGCGAGGTCCGCACCCAGGTCCTCGCCGAGTGGGGGGCGCGGTGAACCGGCTGGCGGCCTGGCTGTTCGCCCCGATGCCGCTGGCCCGGGTGGCCGTGCTCCGCCTGCTCGTCTTCGCCTTCGTGGTCGTTGACGTGCTGCTCCTGCACACGTCCGGCTGGTACCACGGCTATGCGGACCCCGTCTGGTACGAGCCGCTGGTCATGGGCCGCGTCCTGCACCTGCCCGCCGCGACGGTGCTGCTCGTCGAGACCCTGAAGTGGGGGTGCGTCGCGGCCGCGGTGGCCGCGATGACCGGCCGCGCGCCGCGGCTGCTCGGCTGGGCCGTGGCCGTGGGGTGGACCTGGTACCAGTACGTCGCCTTCAGCTACGGCAAGGTCGACCACGACCGGGCCGACTTCGTCGTCGCCCTGGTCCTGCTGCCGACCGTCGGACTGGCCCACCTGTCCGACCAGCGACGCAGCGAGGCAGCCGGGTTCGCGCTGCGCGCGGTCCAGCTGGCCGCGGTCGCCACCTACTTCCTGTCGGCGTGGGCCAAGGTCCGGTTCGGCGGCTGGGAGTGGGTCAACTCGGCCACCATGGTCCGCGCGGTCGTCCGCCGGGGCACCCCGTGGGCGCAGTGGCTGCTGGAGGTGCCGTGGACCCTGCACTGGTTCCAGTGGGTGCTGTTCACCGCCGAGCTCACCTCCCCGGTGATCTTCCTGCTGTCCGAGCGGTGGAGGCGACGGGTCGTGGCCGGCTGGTTCGTCTTCCACGCCATGACGTACGCAGCCATCACCATCGCCTTCTGGCCGCACCTGGTGATGATGCTCGCCTTCCTGCCGCTCGAGCAGTACGCCGCCCGGTTGCGTGCACGCCGAGAGCCTCTGGGTAGCCCTCGACCCCGGGTCTTTGAGCGGTTGACCCGGTCCTGACCGGGTCAACCGCTCAAAGACCTGCCGGACCGCAGCGCACGTGAGCCGGAGGCGGCGGTGCGGGGTGCTGGCTAGCATCGCGGGATGAGCCGTGCCGACCACGTCGCCGCCTTCCTCGCCGCCGTCGACCTCACCTGGGAGCTCGCCACCACGCCGCAGGTGCGTGACGCCTGGGCGCAGGAGAGCAGCTGCGCCGGGATGACCGTGGGTGGGCTGACCCACCACCTGCTCAACCAGGCGGGCCACACCGCCAAGGGCCTGGCCGCAGATCCGCGGACCGATGAGCCGATCCCGCTGCTGGCCCACTACGAGAGCGCGGCGTGGGTGCGCGCCGACCCGGACGACGAGGTCAACGTCGGCATCCGGGAAGCCGACAACGAGCAGGCCCTGGCGGGCCCGGACGCGGTGCTGGCGGCCGCCCGAAAGGGCATCGACGCACTCCCGGACCTGCTGACCCGCCCCCGCGACCCCGACACCATCTACATCCCGTGGCAGGGCTGGGCCCTCACGACCGACGACTTCCTGACCACGCGGATGATGGAGATGGTCGTGCACGGCGACGACCTGGCGAGCAGCGTGGGGCTGGACACGCCGACCTACCCCGAGGGCGTCATCGCCCCGGTGCTCGGGCTGCTCACCGGGGTCGCGGTGCGTCGGCACGGCCAGGCTGCGGTGGTCCGGGCGCTCAGCCGTCCCCAGCGGGCGCCTGCGGTCGTCTCCGCCTTCTGAGGTGGTGGTCCCACCATCCGGGACGCAGACGCCCCCTTTACCTGATGCTTACGGTCCCGCTGATCCGCTAACACGCCCGTAACACGCGCCGCGCACTCCGGAAACGCGCCGTCGGCACAGTTCTGGCATGGAGATCAACACCGGCGACACCGCTTGGGTCCTGGCCAGTGCCGCGTTGGTGCTGTTCATGACCCCCGGTCTGGCCCTTTTCTACGGCGGCATGGTCAGGAGCAAGAGCGTCCTGAACATGATGATGATGAGCTTCATCGCACTCGGCACCATCTCGGTGTCCTGGGTGCTGTGGGGCTACAGCGAGGCGTTCGGCGAGTCGTGGAACGGCCTCATCGGCAACCCCTTCCAGCACTTCGGCCTCGACGGCCTGCTGGGGGAGCGCGTCTTCGGCACCATCCCGGCAGCGGCATTCGTCGCCTTCCAGTCGGTCTTCGCGATCATCGCGGTGGCGCTGGTGAGCGGCGCGATCGCGGACCGGGCGAAGTTCACCGCGTGGACCGTGTTCACCGTGGTGTGGGCGACCATCGTCTACTTCCCGGTCGCGCACTGGGTGTTCGCGTTCGACGGCTTCGCGGCGGACAAGGGTGGCTGGATCGCCAACCAGCTCAAGGCGATCGACTTCGCCGGCGGCACCGCCATCCACATCAACGCGGGTGCAGCAGGCCTGGCCCTCGCCTTCGTCCTCGGCAAGCGCGTCGGGTTCGGCAAGGACCCGATGCGGCCCCACAACCTCACCCTGGTGATGATCGGCGCGGGCATCCTGTGGTTCGGCTGGTTCGGCTTCAACGCCGGCTCGGCGCTGGGCGCCAACGGCACCGCGGCCGTCGCCTGGGTCAACACCCTCGCGGCCACCGGTGCGGCGATGCTCGGCTGGCTCGTGGTGGAGAAGTCGCGTGACGGCCACCCGACCTCGCTCGGTGCTGCCTCCGGCGTCGTCGCCGGCCTGGTCGCCATCACCCCGGCCTGCTCGGCCCTGACCCCGGTCGGCTCGGTCGTCCTCGGCGTCGTCGCCGGTGCGGCGTGTGCGTACGCCGTGGGCCTGAAGTTCCGGTTCGGGTTCGACGACAGCCTCGACGTCGTGGGCGTCCACCTCGTCGGTGGCCTCATCGGCACCATCGGCGTCGGCTTCCTGGGCAGCGCGAGCGCCCCGGCCGGTGTCGACGGCCTCTTCTACGGCGGCGGCGTCGACCAGCTGTGGCGCCAGGTCGTGGGTGCACTGGCCGTGCTCGTCTTCTCGTTCGTGGTGACCTACGTCATCGGCACGGTGATCCAGCGGACGATCGGGTTCCGCCTGGAGACCGAGGCCGAGGTCGCCGGCATCGACCTCGAGGAGCACGCTGAGACCAGCTACGACATCAACGGCCTCGCGAGCGGGCGGTTCGGCACCGGATCCGGTGCGGCCGTCCCGACCGCGGCGACCAAGACCCACGAGGGAGCGTCCGCATGAAGCTCGTGACCGCCATCATCAAGCCCCACCAGCTCGACGAGGTCAAGGAGGCCCTGGAGGCCTACGGCATCTCCGGCATGACCGTGAGCGAGGCGTCCGGCTACGGCCGGCAGCGCGGCCACAGCGAGGTCTACCGCGGCGCCGAGTACACCGTCGACTTCGTGCCGAAGGTACGGGTCGAGGTCCTCGTCGACGACATCGACGCAGGCTCGGTGGCCGACGTCATCCTCAAGTCGGCCCAGACGGGCCGGATCGGCGACGGCAAGATCTGGACCGTCCCGGTCGAGGACGTCGTCCGTGTCCGCACCGGCGAGCGCGGCGTCGACGCGCTCTGACCGACCACACCCACCCACCCATCGGGCCGGCGCCCGGGACCACGTCCCGGACGCCGGCCCTCCTGCCGCCGACGCGCTAACACGGACGTAACACGCGTGCGCACTGCGCGAAACGCCATACGGGCACAGTGAACCCATGACAGTCGAGCAGACCGACCTGGCGGCCCGTCGCCTCGACCTGGCGGGGGCGCGCGGATTCGACGCACCGGGGGCCGGGCAGGCGCGCCGCGCCGCGATCGCGGCCCTGACGCGCGACTGGCTGGGGCAGGCGTGGGAGCACGCGCTCGACGGCCGCAGCAGCGAGGGCATCGCGCTCGCCGCCGTCGGCAGCCTCGCGCGGGGCGACGCGGGACCCCTCAGCGACGTCGACCTGGTCCTGCTGCACTTCGGGCGCTCCCTGAGTGGGGAGGACCTGCGCGGGCTCGCCGACCGGATCTGGTACCCGGTGTGGGACGCGGGCATCCGCCTCGACCACGCGGTCCGGACCGTCAACCAGTGCCGCACCGTCGCCTCGGGCGACCTCGCTGCCGCGGTCGGCCTGCTCGACCTGACGTGCGTGGCCGGGGACCCCGAGGTCGTCACCGCTGCACGCTCCACCGTGGCCCACGACTGGCGGGCCAACGCGCGCAAGCGGCTGCCGCAGCTCGTCGAGGGCCTGCGGGCCCGGCACGCCCGCCACGGTGACCTCGCCCAGAGCCTCGAGGCCGACCTCAAGGAGGCGCACGGGGGGCTGCGCGACATGACGGTGCTGAACGCTCTCGTGGCGGCGTGGCTCACCGACCGGCCCCACGGTGGCGTCGACGAGGCCCACCGCACCCTGCTCGACGTGCGCGACGCCGTGCACGTCGTCACCGGCAAGGGCCGCGACCGCCTCACCCGCGAGGACCACGACGCGGTCGCGGCCCTGCTGGGCCACCAAGACGCCGACGAGCTCCTCACCGGGGTCGCGACCGCCGGCCGCACCATCGCCTACGCCCTCGACGGCACGGTACGGCGCGCGGGCCAGTCCCAGCGTGCCCGCACCCTGCGGGTGGGTCCGCGCCGACCGCAGCTGAACCCACTGGGGTTCGGCATGTTCGAGCACGACGGGGAGGTGGTCCTCGGGCCGCGCAGCACGCTGTCGAGCGACCCCCTGCTGCCACTGCGGGCCGCTGTCGTCGCCGCGCGCCACAACCTGCCGATCGCACCCACGACGCTGGCCAACCTCGCCGGCCAGCCGCCGTCGCTGCAGGAGCCGTGGCCGGAGATCGCCCGCGACCTGTTCGCCGACCTGCTGGCCACCGGTCCGGGGCTCATCGGGGTGTGGGAGGGCCTGGACCAGGCCGGCATCGTCGACCGCTGGCTGCCGGAGTGGGCCGCGGTGCGCTCGCGGCCCCAGCGCAGCCCGGTGCACCGGCACACCGTCGACCGCCACCTCGTCGAGACCGTGGTCATCGCCGGGGGACTGGTCCGCGGCGTCAGCCGGGCCGACCTGCTGCTGCTCGCGGCCCTGCTGCACGACATCGGGAAGGTGGCCGGTGCCCACGACCACAGTGCGACAGGGGCGCCGCTGGCCACGGCCATCGCCACCCGGCTCGGCTACCCGGCGGCCGACGTGGAGGTCGTGACGACCCTGGTGCGCGAGCACCTCACCCTCATCGACCTCGCCACCCGGCGCGACCACCAGGACCCCGGCACCGTCACGGCCGCCCGGGCGTGCGTCGGCGGGTCGCGCGAGGTGTTCGACCTGCTCGTGGCCCTCACCGAGGCCGACGCCTCCGCCGCGGGCCCGCAGGCCTGGACCGACTGGCGCGCCACCCTGCTGCGCCAGCTCGCCGACGCCGCCCGCACCGGGTGGGAGGAGGGCAGCGTGCCGCCACCGGCCGAGCCCACCGCGGTCGACCCGGCCGACCTGGAGTCCGTCGCCGCGGGGGAGCCGCGCGTGGTGGTGCGCCCGCAGGGCGGGTCCTACCGGATCGACGTCTTCGACCGCGACCGGCTGGGACTGTTCGCCGACACGGCCGGCCTGCTCGCGGCGTACGGGCTGGTCGTGCGGACCGCCATCCTGCGCACCGTCGACGGCGTCGCGGCCAACGAGTGGCACGTGGAGAGCCCGAGCACCGAGGCCCCGGACGAGGAGCGCATCGTGCGCGGGCTGGAGCGCCTCGCGCAGGGTGACCGGGGCCCGCTGGGCCTGCTCGACCGCCGGCGGCAGTTCGCCTCGCGACCGAGCGGGCAGGCCGGCACCGGGTCCCCCGGGCAGGCAAGGGCGCTGGTGGTGCCGCACGCCTCGCAGGAGGCGACAGTGATCGAGGTGCGCGCCCAGGACCGCCCGGGGCTGCTCCACGAGCTCGGTATGGGGTTCGCGAAGGCGGGCCTGTCGGTGCGCTCTGCACACATCGCGACGTATGCAGGGCAGACCCTCGACACGTTCTACGTCACCGAGTTCGGCGGCCGGCTGCTGTCGCCGGCCAAGGTGGCGCAGACCGTGGCCATGGTCATCGACACCTGCGACGGCGCGGCGGGCCCGTGAACGCCCCCCCCNTCTCTCCGACCGCCTGACCGCCACCTTCAAGAACCTCCGGGGCAAGGGGCGGCTGTCCGAGTCCGATGTCAACGCCACCGTGCGCGACATCCGCCTCGCCCTGCTCGACGCCGACGTCTCCCTGCCCGTGGTGAAGCATTTCACCTCGGCGGTGCGCGAGCGCGCGCTCGGTGCCGAGGTCTCGGGAGCCCTGAACCCGGGTCAGCAGGTCGTGAAGATCGTCAACGAGGAGCTCGTCGGCATCCTCGGCGGCGCGACGCGCACCATCCAGTTCGCCAAGAACCCGCCGACCGTGATCATGCTCGCCGGCCTCCAGGGCGCCGGCAAGACCACCCTGGCCGGCAAGCTCGCCCGCTGGCTCAAGGAGCAGGGCCACACCCCGATCCTCGTCGCCGCCGACCTGCAGCGCCCCAACGCAGTCACCCAGCTCGAGGTCGTCGGGGAGCGGGCCGGTGTCCCGGTCTACGCGCCGGAGCGCGGCAACATCGGCGGGCACGACGCCGTGGGCCCGACGGGGGAGGGGACCCACTCGTTCGGTGACCCGGTCGGGGTGTCCCGGGCCGGTATCGAGCACGCCCGCCGCAACCAGCACGACGTGGTCATCGTCGACACCGCCGGTCGCCTCGCGGTCGACGCCGACCTCATGCAGCAGGCCGCCGACATTCGCACCGCCATCTCGCCCGACGAGGTCCTGTTCGTCATCGACGCGATGATCGGCCAGGCGGCCGTCGAGACGGCCCAGGCCTTCCAGGAGGGCGTCGACTTCACCGGTGTCGTCCTGTCCAAGCTCGACGGCGACGCCCGCGGTGGCGCGGCCCTGTCGGTGGCCTCGGTCACCGGGCGGCCGATCATGTTCGCCAGCACCGGCGAGGGCGTGAAGGACTTCGAGGTCTTCCACCCCGACCGGATGGCCTCGCGCATCCTCGACATGGGTGACGTGCTGACCCTCATCGAGCAGGCGGAGAAGGCGTTCGACGCCCGCCAGGCCGAGGAGATGCAGCGCAAGTTCCTCGCCGAGGAGGACTTCACCTTCGACGACTTCCTCGACCAGATGTCGGCCCTGAAGAAGATGGGCGGCCTGAAGTCGATGCTCGGCATGATGCCGGGCATGGGCCAGATGAAGGCCCAGCTCGACAACCTCGACCCCCGCGAGTTCGACCGCATCGAGGCCATGGTGCGCTCGATGACGCCGTTCGAGCGCACGCACTCCAAGCAGATCAACGGCTCGCGCCGCCTGCGTATCGCCAAGGGTGCGGGCGTGCAGGTCTCCGAGGTCAACGGCCTGCTCGAGCGGTTCACCGAGGCGCAGAAGATGATGAAGCAGCTCGCGCGTGGCGGCGGCATCCCCGGGATGCCGGGCATGCCGGGCCTGGGTGGTGGCAAGCGCGGGAAGCAGCAGCCGCAGCGCAAGAAGTCCAAGTCCGGCAACCCTGCCAAGCGGGCGGCCGAGGAGCGGGCTGCGGCCGAGAAGGCCCAGGCCGCCAAGACCGGCGGCGGCGGTTCCGCCTTCGGGTCGGGCTCCGCCACCGCGCCGGACCTCGACCCTGCCAAGCTGCCGGCAGGCTTCGAGAAGTTCCTCGGCCGGTGACGGCCGGCGCCGTGCCGCCCGCCCCGCTCGACACCCCGTCGACACCCCTCAACACCCTCTCGGTCGGCACCGGCGGCCCGCGGGTCGCCTTCCTGCACGGGCTCTTCGGCCAGGGCCGCAACTGGACGCAGATCGCCAAGGCGCTCGCGGGGCCTGACGGGACGGGGGCGCGCTCGACCCTGGTCGACCTGCCGGACCACGGACGGTCGCCGTGGAGCACCGAGTTCTCCTTCACCGCCTACGCCGACGCCGTCGCGGCCACCCTGCGCGCCGTCGACCCCGAGGCGCGCTGGATGGTCGTCGGCCACTCCCTGGGCGGCAAGACGGCCATGCTGCTGGCGCTGCAGCACCCCGAGCTCGTGGCCAGGCTCGTCGTCGTCGACATCGCGCCGAAGTCCTACGGCAGCCTCGACCGCTTCAGCGGCTACATCGCCGAGATGGAGCGGCTCCCGCTGGGGTCGCTGGCCACCCGGGCCGACGCGGAGGCCCGTTTCGACGAGCCGAACCCCGGGGTCAAGGCGTTCCTCCTGCAGAACCTGCGCCGCGACGGCGACGCGTGGCGCTGGCAGGCCAACCTCGACCTGTTCTCCGCCGACGCGGCCAAGGGCACCGGCTCGCGCATCGCGGACTGGCCGTCCACGGCCGGTGAGCTCGCGCCGTACGAGGGGCCGGTCCTGTGGGTCGCGGGGTCGGAGTCGGCCTACGTCGCCGACGAGGACCTCCCGGCGATGCAGGCGCTGTTCCCCAAGGTTCGCTCGCTCACCGTCAAGGGTGCCTCGCACTGGGTGCACACCGACGCCCCGGACGTCGTCGTGGAGGCCCTTCGTCGTTTCGTGCGACCGCTCGCCGACCAGTCCTGAGGGGTGGGGGAAGCCTCCCGCGCCCGCCGCTGCCGGCCTCGCTAGGGTCGGCGCATGGCAACGGTGCTGCACCTGCAGGGTGAGATCCTCGTCGGCCCGCAGGACGTGCGGCCGGAGGCCTGGGTCGTCGGCGGGCAGCTGACGTTCGAACGGCCGAGCGCCCCGGGCGCGGACGTGCAGACGCTGCGCGGCTGGGTGCTGCCCGGACTGGTGGACGCCCACTGCCACGTGGGCCTCGACGCCCACGGCGCGGTCGACGACGCGACCTCGGAGAAGCAGGCCCTCGCCGACCGTGACGCCGGCACCCTGCTCATCCGCGACGCCGGCTCGCCCGCGGACACGCGGTGGGTCGACGAGCGCGACGACCTGCCCAAGATCATCCGCGCAGGGAGGCACATCGCCCGCACCCGCCGCTACATCCGCAACTTCGCCCACGAGGTCGAGCCGGACCAGCTCGTCGAGCGCGTGCGCCTCGAGGCCCGGGCCGGCGACGGGTGGGTCAAGCTCGTCGGCGACTGGATCGACCGCGACACCGGTGACCTCGCGACCTGCTGGCCCGTCGACGTCCTCACGGACGCCATCGCCGCGGCCCACGAGGAGGGTGCGCGCGTCACGGCCCACTGCTTCGGCGAGGCCTCGCTCTACGACTTCGCCGCCGCGGGGACCGACTGCATCGAGCACGCCACAGGGCTGGAGCCCGAGACCATCGCCCAGTTCGCCGAGCAGCAGATCGCCATCGTCCCGACCCTGGTCAACATCGCGACGTTCCCGGCGATCGCCGAGCCGGCGCGGGAGAAGTTCCCCGACTACCACCGGCGGATGATCGCACTGCACGACCGGCGCTACGCCACGGTCGCCGCAGCCCGGGAGGCGGGCATCCCCATCTACCTCGGCACCGACGCCGGTGGCTCGCTGCGCCACGGCCTCGTCGCCGACGAGGCACACGAGCTGACCAAGGCCGGCATGAGCGCGAGCGAAGCCCTGTGGGCGGCCACCTGGGGGGCTCGCGAGTGGCTCGGCCGACCCGGGCTGGAGGAGGGGGCGGACGCCGACCTCGTGGTGTACGCCGCCGACCCCCGCGAGGAGATCCGAGCCCTGGCCGCTCCCGAGCACGTCGTGCTCCGCGGCGCCGAGGTCTGACGCGCAGTACCACCCCGCACGCGGGGGCTGTGCCTGTGATCCACCAGGTGGCGTAGTCACGCCACCATCCGAGATGGCCCGCTCGGGCGGTTGACCCTCCCTGCCACGCTCCCGGAAACTCCTACTTAACTCATAGGACTAAGGGGTTCTGGCCAAGGCCGGGAGAGGGAGAGACAGATGAGACGAAGGAATGCCGTTGCGGTGACGGGGGCGCTGTCCGCCGGGGTGCTGGCGCTGAGCGCCTGCGCCGGGGGATCGAGCGACACGGTGGGCGCCGCCGCCGACGCCGGTGGGGCGGCCAAGACCACGCTGCAGCTCTACGCCTACTCGGCCCCGAAGGTGGGCTACGACAAGGTCATCCCTGCCTTCACCAGGACCGCCGCGGGCAAGGGGGTGCAGTTCGAGCAGTCCTACGGCCCTTCGGGGGACCAGTCACGCAAGGTCGAGGCGGGTGCGCCGGCCGACTTCGTGAACTTCTCCGTCGAGCCGGACATCACCCGCCTGGTGGACGCCGGCCTGGTCGCGAAGGACTGGAACGCCAACCAGTACAAGGGGATCCCGTTCGGCTCGGTCGTCACCATCG
This sequence comes from Phycicoccus sp. Soil748, assembly GCF_001428025.1. Lineage (GTDB taxonomy): Bacteria > Actinomycetota > Actinomycetes > Actinomycetales > Dermatophilaceae > Pedococcus. The sequence goes on from NZ_LMSC01000007.1 coordinate 445,288, forward strand.
TCGTCCGCAAGGGCAACCCCAAGGGCATCAGGGACTGGGACGACCTGCTCGAGCCGGGCGTCGAGGTGGTCACGCCCAACCCGTTCAGCTCCGGCAGCGCCAAGTGGAACCTCCTCGCCCCGTACTCCGCGAAGAGCAACGGCGGCAAGGACCAGGCCGCGGGCCTCGCATACATCGACAAGCTCGTCACCGGTCACGTCAAGGTCCAGCCCAAGTCCGCACGAGAGGCGACCGAGACGTTCCTGCAGGGGACCGGTGACGTCCTGCTCAGCTACGAGAACGAGGCGCTGTTCGCGGAACGCAGCGGCGACCCCGTGCAGCACGTGACGCCGCCGACGACGTTCAAGATCGAGAACCCCGTCGCGGTGCTGTCCAAGAGCAAGAACCTCGCCAAGGCCAAGGCCTTCGACGACTACCTGTTCACGCCGGAGGCACAGAAGCTGTTCGCCGAGGCCGGGTTCCGTCCCGTGGACCAGACCGTGGCCACGGAGTTCGCCACCGACTTCCCGGCGCCGCAGAAGCTCTGGACGATCGACGACCTCGGGGGGTGGAAGACCGTCGACGGGACGCTGTTCAAGAAGGAGACGGGCTCGATCGCCCTCATCTACGACAAGGCGACGCAGTAGCCATGACCGCCACCCTGTTCCGCAGGGCCGACGTCCCGGCCCTCCCCACGCCGACCGACCCCTCGGCGCCCCCCACCGCGGGGGCGCCCAGGGCGCGTCCCGGTCTCGGCCGGCCGCTCGGCGTCGGGCTCGTCGGCCTCTGGCTCAGCCTCATCGTCCTGCTGCCGCTGGCCGCCCTGACGGTGACCTCGTTCGACGAGGGCTGGTCGGGCTTCTGGGACGCCGTCACGGCCCCGGTCGCGCTCGCCTCGCTGCGCGTCACGGTGGGGGTGTCGGTCGTCGTGGCCCTGGTCAACGCGGTCTTGGGCACCCTCATCGCCTGGGTGCTGGTGCGTGACGACTTCCGCGGCAAGCGGTTCGTCGACGCCCTGATCGACCTGCCGTTCGCGCTGCCGACCATCGTCGCCAGCATCGTGCTGCTCTCGCTCTACGGCCCCAGCAGCCCCCTCGGGATCCACCTCAACGCCACCAGGCCCGGCCTGCTCGTCGCCCTCGCCTTCGTCACCCTGCCGTTCGTGGTGCGCTCGGTGCAGCCGGTCCTCATCGAGGCCGACCGCGAGGTCGAGGAGGCGGCTGCCTCGCTCGGCGCCTCCGGCTGGACCACCTTCCGCCGCATCGTGCTGCCGACCCTCGCGCCGGCCGTCATCAGCGGAACCGGCCTGTCCTTCGCCCGCGCGATCGGCGAGTACGGCTCCGTGGTCCTCATCGGCGGCAACATCCCGCGCCAGACGCAGGTGGCCTCGCAGTACATCCAGCAGCAGATCGAGATCGACCGCCCGGTCAACGCGGCGGCGGTGTCCGTGGCGCTGCTGGCGATCGCCTTCGCCACCCTTTTCGTCCTGCGCCTGGCGGCCAGCCGCAGCCAGCGCCGTGAGGAGGCCTCGGCATGAGGACCTCGACCGGCACCCGGCTGACGCTGCGCACCGTCGCGCTGGGCTACCTGTTCGCCCTCCTCGCCGTCCCGATCGGGCTCATCCTGTGGCGGACCTTCGGGGACGGCGTGGGCGCCTTCATCGACTCCATCCGCACCCCTGCGGCCATCTCGGCGCTCAACCTTTCGCTGCTCATCGTCGCGATCGTCGTGCCGCTCAACGTCGTGTTCGGTGTCGCCACCGCCCTCGCCCTCGTGCGCGGGAGCTTCCCGGGACGCGGGCTGCTGCAGGCCGTCGTCGACCTGCCCTTCGCCGTCTCGCCCATCGTCGTCGGCGTCTCGCTGATCCTGCTGTGGGGCACGAGCGGGTGGTTCGGGGGCGTCGAGAACAACTTCGGCATCCGCGTCATCTTCGGCCTGCCCGGCATGGTGCTCGCGACCATCTTCGTGACCCTGCCCTTCGTCGTCCGAGAGGTGGAGCCGGTGCTGCACGAGATCGGCACCGACCAGGAGCAGGCAGCTGCCACCCTCGGGGCCTCCTCGGCGCAGACGCTGTGGCGCATCACCCTCCCCGCGATCCGCTGGGGGCTCACGTACGGCGTGGTGCTCACCATCGCCCGCGCCCTCGGCGAGTTCGGGGCGGTGATCATGGTGAGCTCGGGCTTCCCCGGGGTGTCGCAGACGCTGACCCTGCTCGTCCACTCCCGCTACATCGACGACCACAACACCTACGGCGCGTACGCCGCCGCCACCCTGCTCATGGGTCTGGCCGTGCTCACGCTGCTGCTGATGACCGTTCTGGACCGCAAGAGGAGCACGACATGATCACCGTGACCGGCGCCCGCAAGAGCTACGGCGACTTCGCCGCGCTCGACGACGTCAGCCTGGACATCCCGGCGGGCACGCTCACTGCGCTGCTCGGCCCGAGCGGCTCGGGCAAGTCGACCCTGCTTCGCTCGATCGCCGGGCTCGAGCGGCTCGATGCCGGCACCGTCGTCATCGGCGGCCGCGACCTGACCCACGTCGCCCCGCAGAAGCGCGGGATCGGGTTCGTGTTCCAGCACTACGCGGCGTTCAAGCACATGACGGTGCGGGACAACGTCGCGTTCGGGCTCAGCATCCGCAAGCGGCAGAAGGCCGAGATCGCCAGGAAGGTCGACGACCTCCTCGAGATCGTCGGGCTCGACGGCTTCCAGCACCGCTACCCCGCCCAGCTCTCCGGTGGCCAGCGCCAGCGCATGGCCCTCGCCCGGGCGCTCGCCGTCGACCCCGAGGTGCTGCTGCTCGACGAGCCCTTCGGCGCCCTCGACGCCAAGGTGCGCGCCGACCTGCGCCAGTGGCTGCGGCGGCTGCACGACGAGGTCCACGTGACGACCGTCCTGGTGACCCACGACCAGGAGGAGGCGCTCGACGTCGCCGACCGCATCGCGGTGCTCAACAAGGGACGCATCGAGCAGGTGGGTGACCCGGTGTCGCTCTACGAGCGCCCGGCCAACGACTTCGTCATGTCGTTCCTCGGCTCGGTCGCCACGCTCAACGGCGTCCTGGTGCGCCCCCACGACATCGAGCTCGAGCGCGAGGCCCCGGTGGAGCTCGTCGCCCCGGGACACTCGGTGCCCGCACGGGTCCGGGCGCGGGTGGAGCGGATCGTCCGCCTCGGCTTCGAGGTGCGGGTCGACCTGGGGACCGACGCGGGGGAGCGGTTCGCGGTGCAGATGACGCGCTCGCAGGCCGCCGACCTCGACCTGCGGGTCGGGGAGACGGTGTTCGCCCGCGCCGCCAGGGGACAGGACCCCGAGCTCGTGGGGGCCGGCGCCGCGATCTGAGGCCATGAGGGCTCGCCACCCGGGGCGTGGTTTCCGATCTCCCCCGGGCATGGGGGAGGATGCCGCCCGTGGACATCTCGGCACGCACGGAGTACGCGGTCCGGGCCATGCTCATCCTCGCCGAGGCGTCGGCCACCGCGAGCGGCCCGGTCAGCGTGGAGAGCCTGGCGCTGCGCCAGTCGCTGCCCCGCAAGTTCCTCGAGACCATCGCCGCCGACCTCAAGAACGCGGGCCTGCTGCGCAGCACGCGAGGCGCCCGCGGCGGCTACGCGCTGACCCGCGAGCCGCGCGACATCAGCCTCGGCGACGTCTTCCGCGCGGTCGACGGCCCGCTCGCGGAGGTGCGCGGCCTGCGCCCCCACGAGACCCAGTACGAAGGCGTGGCCGAGCACCTGCCCACCGTGTGGGTCGCCGTCCGCGCCAGCCTGCGCTCGGTGCTCGACGAGACCTCCCTCGCGGACGTCCTGTCCGGCGACCTCCCCGAGCGCGTCGCCGCCCTGGCCGCGGACCCCGACGCGTGGCGGAATCGATGACCGGCACCGCGGGCGAGTCCTCGGTGCCGGAGCCGCAGCCCACGGACGCGCCCCTGGACCGGATCGACCCCGACGACCTGGCCACCGCCCTGCGGGTGCTCGAGCAGCTGCCCGACCTCGACGCCGGCCACCCCGACATCGAGGCGGTCAAGCGGGCGACGGGCCGGATGTACAAGCGCGTCCGCAAGTCGCGCCGTCGCGCTGCCCTCCAGCCCCAGGTCGAGCACGACGAGGCGGTCATCGCCCTCACCGCGACGGGCTCGCCCATGCGCATCGACGACGAGACCAAGGGCATCCCGTTGGTGTCCAGCGTCCGTGGCGCGCACGCGGGGGAGCTCATCAAGCCGCGCGGCTGCTACATCTGCAAGGCCGAGTACACCCTCGTCGACGCGTTCTACCACTGGCTGTGCCCCGACTGCGCCGAGCTGAGCCACGCCAAGCGCGACCAGCGCACCGACCTCACCGGTCGTCGCGCCCTGCTCACCGGTGGCCGCGCCAAGATCGGGATGTACATCGCCCTGCGCCTCCTGCGCGACGGCGCGCACCTCACCATCACCACACGTTTCCCGCGCGACGCCGCGAGACGCTTTGCGGCACAGGAGGACTCGGCCGACTGGATCCACCGGCTCAAGGTCGTCGGCATCGACCTGCGCGACCCCACCCAGGTCGTCGCGCTCGCCGACGAGGTCGCCGCAGCCGGTCCGCTCGACATCCTCATCAACAACGCGGCGCAGACGGTGCGGCGCTCGCCCGGGTCCTACGGCCACCTCGTCGACGGCGAGAACGCCCCGCTGCCGCAGGGGGTCGACCTGCCCGAGCTCGTGACCTTCGACCGGATCAGCGAGGCGCACCCGGCCAACCTCATCGGCACCCTGCGCGAGCACCAGGTGGCCCACCACGAGGGCGAGTCGGCCGAGCACGCCGAGCAGGTGCTGGCCGAGCGCACCGCTGCCTCGATGACGGCGATGGCGCTCTCCGCCGGCCACGCCAGCCTCGACGCCCACCTCGCCGGCACGGCGCTCGACGCGGGCGGCCTCCTGCCCGACACCCAGGTCAACAACTCCTGGACCCAGAAGGTCGAGGAGGTCGACCCGCTCGAGCTGCTCGAGGTGCAGCTCTGCAACGCCACGGCACCGTTCATCCTCGTGTCCCGGCTGCGGCCGGCGATGCGGGCCGCGGTCGCCGCGGGGGCGCGGCGCGCCTACGTCGTCAACGTCTCCGCGATGGAGGGCCAGTTCTCGCGCCGCTACAAGGGCGCCGGCCACCCGCACACCAACATGGCCAAGGCCGCCCTCAACATGCTCACGCGCACCAGTGCAGGGGAGATGTTCGAGACCGACCGCATCCTCATGACCGCCGTCGACACCGGCTGGATCACCGACGAGCGCCCCCACCACGAGAAGCTGCGGATCGCCGCCGAGGGCTGGCACGCCCCGCTCGACCTCGTCGACGGCGCCGCGCGCGTCTACGACCCGATCGTGCGTGGCGAGGCCGGCGAGGACGTGTACGGCTGCTTCGTGAAGGACTACGCCCCCAGCCCCTGGTGAGCGGGCCCAGCCGGGAGCAGGGTCTTCGCGTGGTCGGGGGCACCCCCGGCCATCTGGCAGAATGGGCGGCTGTACCCGTCCAGGCACGGGCCCCTCGTACGGCGCGGAGCACGTCTCCCCGCCCGCACCGGGCCTCCTGGCTCTGGAACGCCTACACCGGGTTCCGGCACCCCGCGCGAACCGTGCGCGGTCTCGCCGTGCCCACAACACGAACAAGGAGACACCACCACCGTGGCCGTCAAGATCCGTCTGAAGCGCATGGGCAAGATCCGTGCACCGTTCTACCGCGTCGTCGTCATGGACTCGCGCGCCAAGCGCGATGGCCGGGCCATCGAGGAGATCGGCAAGTACCACCCCACCGAGGAGCCCTCGCTCATCGACATCGACTCCGACCGCGCGCAGTACTGGCTGGGCCAGGGCGCACAGCCCACCGAGGCCGTCGCCGCGCTGCTCAAGGTCACCGGTGACTGGCAGAAGTACAAGGGCGAGCCCGGCGCCGAGGGCACCCTGAAGGTGAAGGCCCCGAAGACGTCCAAGAAGGACCTCTACGAGGCTGCCATCGCCGCCGCCGGCAAGTCCGACGCCGGCACCGACTCGGCCACCACGCCGAAGAAGAAGGCTGCCAAGAAGGCCGAGGAGACCCCCGCCGAGGAGCCGAAGGCCGAGGCCAAGGCTGACGAGGCTGCGACCACGGAGGCCCCGGCCGCCGAGGCCGCGGACCAGGCCTGACCGTGCTGGAGGAGGCGCTCGAGCACCTCGTCAAGGGCATCGTCGACCACAAGGACGAGGTTGCCGTTCGACGCAAGGAGCTCCGCCGCGGTGAGGTGCTCGAGGTCCGGGTCCACCCCGACGACCTCGGGCGCGTGATCGGCCGCTCCGGCCGCACCGCCAGCGCCCTGCGCACCGTCATGGGCGCGCTGGCCGGTGGCCACACCGTCCGGGTCGACATCGTCGACACCGACAAGGTCCGCTGACCGGCGCCACCTGACAACCGGTCGTACCGAGGGCCGCTGGGACCACCGTCCCGGCGGCCCTCGGCATGCCCCCACCCACCCTGAGAGGATCGTGGCCATGCCTGCCACCGACCAGCTGCTCGTCGCCCGCATCGGCAAGCCGCACGGCCTGCGCGGTGAGGTCACCGTGCAGACCCACACCGACGACCCCGAGCGCCGCTTCGTCCCCGGCGTGGTCTTCACGACCGAGGCGCCGGCCGGGTCCGGGGTGCCGCGCGCGCTGACCCTGGCGACCGCCCGCCTGCACCGGGAGATCTGGCTGCTCGGCTTCGAGGAGGTCCCGGACCGCACCGGGGCGGAGGGCCTGCGGGGCACGCGGCTGTTCGTGACCCTCGGTGACGTCATCGACGACGCTGACGACGACGAGGACGGCTGGTACGAGGACGAGCTGGTCGGGCTGGCCGTGGTCGACACCACCGGTGCCGTCGTGGGTGAGGTGGCCGGCCTCGAGACCGGCCCTGCCCAGGACCTGCTGGTCGTCACGCTCGCGACCGGTGGGCGCGCGCTCGTCCCGTTCGTCGAGGCGATCGTCCCCGAGGTCGACCTCGAGGCCGGCCGCGTCGTGATCGACCCGCCACCGGGCCTGCTCGAGCTCGCCGGCGAGTGACCCCCTGACCATGCGCCTCGACGTCGTCTCGATCTTCCCCGACTACCTCGCGCCGCTCGACCTGTCGCTCATCGGCAAGGCGCGCCGCGACGGCCTGCTCGACGTGCGGGTCCACGACCTGCGCGACTTCGCCCACGACCGGCACCGGAGCGTGGACGACACCCCGTACGGCGGCGGTGCGGGCATGGTCATGAAGCCGCAGCCGTGGGCCGAGGCGCTCGCGGCAGTCGCCGGCTCCGGCGTCGAGGGAGCACGGCCCAGGCTCGTCGTCCCCGGCCCGGGCGGTGCACCGTTCACCCAGACGATGGCGCGCGAGCTCGCGGCGGAGCCGTGGCTCGCCTTCGCCTGCGGCCGCTACGAGGGCATCGACGAGCGGGTCTACGAGTTCGCCGCGCAGGACCTCGGCCTCGAGGTGTCCGTCGTGTCGCTCGGCGACTACGTCCTCAACGGGGGAGAGGTGGCGGTCCTGGCGATCGTCGAGGCCGTCGCGCGCCTGCTGCCCGGCGTCATCGGCAACGCCGAGTCCCTCGTCGAGGAGTCGCACGAGGACGGGCTGCTGGAGTACCCCGTCTACACCAAGCCCGCCTCCTGGGAGTCCGCCCCCGGCGTCACCCGCGACGTCCCGCCGGTGCTGCTGTCCGGCGACCACGGCGCCATCGCGCGCTGGCGTCACCAGCAGCGGCTCGAGCGGACCGCCGCCCGCCGCCCCGACCTGCTGCACGCGTCCCAGGCAGTGGCGGGCACGAGCGACGACGTCCTGACCGGCTTCGACGTGGCCACCGCCACGGCAGCCGACGCCCCCGAGCTGCTCACCCTCGCGCGGGCCTGCTGGGTCACCGAGGGACGCGACAACGCCTCGTTCGACATCCCGCCGCTGGTGGAGTCGCTGGACGACGTGGTCGAGGGCCTCGGGCAGTGGCAGACGTGGACCGTGCGCGCGGCCGGACGGCTCGTGGGCTCGGTGCGCGGCCGCCGGGACCCGGAGGACCCCGCCACGTGGCAGGTGGGCCGCCTCATGGTCGCCCCCGACCTCCAGGGTCGTGGCCTGGGCCGCGCCCTGCTCGCCCACGCCGAGGCCGCGGCACCCGCGGACGTCACCACGTACTGGATCAACACCGGGCGGGGCAGCGAGCGCAACCAGCGGACCTACCGAAGGGCCGGGTACCGCGCCGTGCCCGGCGAGGGCTCGCACCCCGGCACCGTCGACCTCACCAAACGGCGGCGCGCCGCCTCGTCCTGACGGCTAGTCGACCAGGGCGGTCCGCAGGTCCGGGGTGACCAGGCGGCGGGCGGCGATCAGCCGCTCCGCCACACCGACGGTCACGGTCTGCGCGGCCATGATCCCGAACAGGACCAGTACCTGCGCGGTCGCGGCCTGCACGGGCGAACCGCCGCCGAGCATGACGCCGATGAACGCGCCCGGAAGCGTCACGACACCGGTGGTCTTCACCTGGTCGAGCCCGGGCAGCAGGGCCTCGGGGGCGCGGCGGTGGATGATCTCGGTGATCGCCTGGTCGGGCAGCAGGCCCAGGGACAGCAGCGCCTCGTACTGCGCGTGCTCCTCCCGCAGTGCCGCGAAGGCACGCCTGCCCACGAGCGTGTGGGCGGTCATCGCGTTGCCGACGATGATCCCGGCGACGGGGATGAGCGCGATGCCCTTCAACGGGATGGTGCCGGTGCCCAGCACCACCACGAGCACCGGCAGGATCCCGGCCGCCATGGACGCGGCCGCCGGCGCCCACGCCGCAGGGGCCTCGACGCGGCGGGTCGTGGTGGCCACCCCCATCGAGAACATGGCCAGGACGAGCAGCACCGAGAGCCAGAGGTTCTCGATCACGGCCGTGATGAGCAGGGCGGCGACACCGAGCTGGGCGACGGCCCGGACCGCCGCGACGAGGGAGGGCCGCTCGAGGCCGTAGCCGCTGACCCGGTGCGCGGCCAGGGCTACGGCGAGGAGCACGACGAGGGCCACTCCGACGGGCCAGCCCGGGTTGATGGTCACGCGCCCACGCTAGTGGGGCGCGATTTCGGGGCGGGGCCCCCGTCGTGGCAGAATGACTCCTTGCGTCTGCTCGACACACGCCCCTGCCACAGGGGGAGTGCAACGGCCCCGGTTCTCCGGGTGCCGGGCCCACCAGCCACGCACGCGGCGCAGGCAGCACGCACCACCACACCACGCACGACTACACCCTGGGCGACCTGTGGCGCCGAGAAGAAAGCGAATCCGCCATGCAGCGTTTCGACGAGATCGACAAGGCGTCCCTGCGCGACGACGTCCCCGCCTTCCGCGCCGGTGACACCATCAACGTCCACGTCAAGGTCGTCGAGGGCACCCGCTCCCGCGTCCAGGTCTTCAAGGGCGTCGTGATCCGCCGCCACGGTGGTGGGGTCGGCGAGACCTTCACCGTCCGCAAGGTCTCCTTCGGTGTCGGCGTGGAGCGCACGTTCCCGCTGCACACCCCGATCATCGAGAAGATCGAGGTCGTCACCCGCGGTGACGTCCGTCGCGCCAAGCTCTACTACCTGCGCGACCTGCGCGGCAAGGCCGCCAAGATCAAGGAGAAGCGCGAGACGACCCCCGCCAAGTAGGGCGACGTCATCTCGGCCCTCGGGTGCCCCGGCACGTCCGACCCAGACTCGAGGGCTAGGCTCCGGAAGCGATGAACCCCGGACCCGGAACACCCCAGCAGGACCCGGCCGCCGCGTCAGCTCGCGCTGACGCGGCGGCGGTGTCCGTGCCCGTCGACCCCGCCTCGCAGCGGGCGGTCGACGCGAGCGCCGACGACCGGCGGCAGGGCCCCTCGTGGCTCGTGCTCGCCGTCATCGCCGTGGTGGTCATGCTCCTGGTCCGGGGTTTCCTCGTGCAGTCGTTCTACGTGCCGTCCGGGTCGATGGAGCCCACGATCGAGCCCGGCGACCGCATCCTGGTCAACAAGCTGGTCTCCGGCGGCGACCTGTCCCGGGGCGACGTGGTCGTGTTCGACGGGACGACCACCTTCGCGGCCGCCGACCGCAGCCCGCACCAGGCCGACGGCCTCATCGGGCGCACCCTCGCGGGCGCCGCGTCGGCCGTGGGCATCGACCTCGGGGAGCAGGACTTCGTCAAGCGCGTGGTCGGCCTCCCCGGTGACCACGTCGTCTGCTGCGACACCGACGGTCGCCTCACGGTCAACGGCAAGGCCGTCCAGGAGGACTACCTGCACCCCGGCGACAAGCCCAGCGACCTCACCTTCGACGTGACCGTCCCGGCCGGGCGGCTCTGGGTCATGGGCGACCACCGCAGCGACAGCGCCGACTCCCGGGCCCACCTCGGCGACCCCGGCGGCGGCATGGTCCGCGAGAAGGACGTCGTGGGCCGAGCCGGCGTGACGTTCTGGCCCCTGGGTCGGTTGGGTGGCTTCCCGAGCCCCGCCGCGCTCGCCGACATCCCCCGGGCGGGGCAGCGGTGACCCGCGCTCCCGGCGGGGAGGACCGCGGCTGGCTCGGCTTCGACCGCGAGCAGGCGTCCGCCCCGGCCGACCCCCAGGGCAACGGGGCGCAGGGCAACGGTGCGCAGGAGGTTCCCGGGAGCCCGTGGCTGCGCCACGACCTGGCTGCGGACGAAGGCGCCGACGCCGACCCTGCCGCTGCCCCTGGTTCCGCGCCCTCCGACGCGCGCGACCCCGCCTGGCTCGAGCCGGAGCTCGAGGTCCCCACCGCCGACCACGACCCGCAGGAGGACCAGGTGCCCGCGCACCGTACGGGTCGCGCCGACGACACCCACGCGGCCGACCACACCCACGACGCCGTCACCACGAAGGACGCCGCGGACGAGCGCCACGACACCGGTGTGCCCCCGACCCTGGGCGCCGGCGCGGCCGCAGGCGCGGCCTCGACCGTGGGCGCGGGGTCCGGCGATGACGACGCCACCCGACCGCGTACGGGGTCCGACGAGGACGGTGCCGACGACGCACCGCAGGACGCGAGCCCGCTGGCGGTGGTCGGGGCGGCCGTCAAGGAGTTCGCCATCGTCGTGGGCATGGCGCTGGTGCTCTCGTTCATCGTCAAGACCTGGCTGCTGCAGGCCTTCTACATCCCCTCCGGGTCGATGGAGGACACCCTCGTCCTCAACGACCGGGTCATCGTCAGCAAGCTCACGCCCGGGCCGATCGACCTCAAGCGCGGCGACATCGTCGTGTTCGCCGACCCCGGCAACTGGCTCGAGGAGACGCCGGCCGTGCCGCACGGCAAGGTCGTCACCGCCATCCGCGAGACCATGACGTTCGTCGGCCTGCTGCCGGACAACTCCGAGAACCACCTCATCAAGCGCGTCATCGGCCTGCCCGGCGACCACGTCGTCTGCTGCGACGAGGGTGGTCGGATCACCATCAACGGCACCGCCATCAAGGAGCCCTACCTCAAGCCCGGCGACGCGGCGAGCGAGCAGGACTTCGACATCACCGTGCCCCGCGGGCGCGTCTGGGTGATGGGCGACCACCGCTCCAACTCCGCCGACTCCCGAGCCCACGACGGCCCCGAGGACAACGGCAGCCAGGGCTCTGTGGACGAGCGGCTCATCGTCGGTCGCGCCGTCGCCCTCGTCTGGCCGCTGGACCACATGACGTGGCTGTCCAACCCGCGCGAGGTCTTCGCCAAGGTCCCCGCACCGAGCTCAGACAGCCCTGCCGTCGGGCAGCAGACGCCGTCCGGCCCCGGCACCCCCGGCAGCGGTGGCACCGAGGTGCCCGGCAACGACACCGGCAGCGAGTCCGGCACCGAGTCCGGCACCGACGGGAACTCCGCGACCGGCAGCGGGACGACGGACGGCGGGGGCTGAGCAGTGGCCACCACTGCCACCACGGCCGCCCGCACCGGCTCGCGCAAGCCGAGCCTCCGGGTCGAGCGCGCCCTGCAGCGCGACGGGCACCGCGTGCTCGCCGGGATGGACGAGGTGGGCCGCGGCGCCCTCGCCGGTCCCGTCAGCGTCGGGGTCGTGATGATAGACGAGACCTGCCGCAGCGCCCCGACCGGCGTCAAGGACTCCAAGCTGCTGACCCCCGCTGCCCGGGTCGCCATGGTGCCGAAGATCCAGCGCTGGTGCCTGGCCCACGCCGTCGGCCACGCCTCACCGGCGGAGATCGACGAGATCGGCATCATCGCTGCGCTGCGGCTGGCCGGGTGCCGGGCGCTGGCCGCCGTGGGGGTCGTTCCCGACATGGTGATCCTCGACGGCAACCACGACTGGCTGACCGCGCCCGACGAGGTGGGGCTGTTCGCGTTCACGGGGGAGGAGCCGCCGGCCACGCCGCCGGTGACGACGATGACCAAGGCCGACCTCAAGTGCTCCTCCGTCGCGGCTGCCTCGGTGCTGGCCAAGGTCGAGCGCGACGCCATGATGACGGCATACGCGCCGCAGCACCCGGTCTACGGCTGGGAGGTCAACAAGGGGTACGCAGCACCTGAGCACATGACGGCCCTCGAGCTGCACGGCGCCACGGAGCTGCACCGCCGGTCGTGGCGGCTGCCCGGGCTCCCGGGGCAGGATGAGAGGGTCGACGAGAAGGCCCACGAGGTCGGGGACGGTGTCGACCAGCCCACGACCGCCGCGAACGAACCGGAGATGAGCAGGCCATGAGTTCCGAGGACCTCGAGAAGTACGAGAGCGAGATGGAGCTCGCGCTCTACCGCGAGTACCGCGACGTGGTCGGGCTGTTCTCCCACGTGGTCGAGACCGAGCGCCGTTTCTACCTGTGCAACTCCGTCGACGTGAAGGTGCGCAGCGACGGGGGAGAGGTCTACTTCGACGTCACCATGCAGGACGCCTGGGTCTGGGACATCTACCGCCCGGCGCGGTTCGCCAAGCAGGTGCGCGTGGTGACGTTCAAGGACGTCAACGTCGAGGAGCTCGCGAAGTCCGAGCTCGAGCTGCCGAAGGACTCCGGCTTCTAGGACGCCGCCCCCCACCCGCAGTCCACAGGCCGGGCGCGCGGGCGGGACCGTCCACAGGCCCAGGCCTGGTGGTGGTCCCGAGCTGCTCGTCCCCGCTTGTCTGGGGGCATGCAACCAGCGACTGGGCGACCGGCTCCGGACCGACGGCGAGAGCTCGGCGCGTACGGCGAGCAGCTCGCCGCGCGCTACCTGCAGGACCAGGGGATGGTGGTCGTCGACCGCAACTGGCGCTGCGCCCGCGGCGAGATCGACCTCGTCGCCCGCGACGGCGACTGCCTGGTGTTCTGCGAGGTCAAGACGCGGCGCACCTCCCGCTTCGGCTCGGCCGTCGAGGCGGTCGACGGGCGCAAGGCGGTCCGGCTGCGCACGTTGGCAGCTGCGTGGCTGCAGGCCCACGACGACCGGGCCCCGCGGGTGCGGATCGACGTCATCGGGATCCTGAGGCCTCACCGGGGCCCGGCCCGCCTCAGCCACCTGGTGGGGGTCGGCGCATGAGCTTCGGTCGCACGCGGTCGGTGACCCTGGAGGGCCTCGACGGCGCCGTCGTGGAGGTGGAGGCCCACCTCTCCGGTGGGCTGCCCGCGTTCATGCTCGGCGGGCTGCCCGACACGGCCTGCGCCCAGTCGCCCAACCGGGTGAAGGCGGCCACGGCCAGCATCGGGCGCTCGCTGGCCCAGGACCGGCTCACCGTCAACCTCTCGCCGGCCTCGATCCCCAAGAACGGCAGCGGGTTCGACCTGCCGATCGCGGTGGCCGTCCTGGCCGCCATCGACCTCGTGCCCGCAGCGAGGGTGGCCGACACCGTCCACCTCGGCGAGCTCGGGCTCAACGGCGAGGTACGGCGCGTGCGCGGCGTCCTGCCCGCGGTCCTGTGCGCCGCCCGGGCCGGCTGCACCGACGTGGTCGTGCCCGAGGACAACGCCGCCGAGGCCGCCCTGGTCCCGGGGATCCGGGTCCACGCCGTGCGCCACCTCAACGACCTCGTCGCCGCCTACCGCCTCGGTGGCGACCGCCTCGACCTCGGGGTGCCGGAGTCGGCGACGCGTCCGACGGCCCTGTCCAGCCCCACCCATGACCTCGCCGACGTGGTGGGGCAACCCGAGGCCCGGACCGCCCTCGAGCTGGCCGCCGCCGGTGGCCACCACCTCTTCCTGCTAGGCCCACCAGGCTCGGGGAAGACGATGCTGGCCGAGCGGCTCGTCTCCGTGCTGCCCCGCCTGACCCGCGAGCAGTCCATCGACGTCCTGGCGGTGAAGTCCCTGCTGGGCGTGACCGCTGCCGAGCTCGACGTCGAGGGGGTTCCACCGTTCGTCGCGCCGCACCACAGCGCGACCCAGGCGGCGATCATCGGCGGCGGCAGCAGCGCGGTCCGACCGGGGGCGATCTCGCAGGCGCACCACGGCGTGCTGTTCCTCGACGAGGCGCCTGAGTTCAAGACCGGCGCCCTGCAGGCGCTGCGGCAGCCGCTGGAGTCCGGCGAGGTGGTCGTGGCCAGGGCGCGGACCGCCGTGCGGTTCCCGGCCCGTTTCCAGCTCGTGATGGCCGCCAACCCGTGTCCCTGCGGGCTCGGGTTCGGCAAGGGGGTCGGCTGCGCGTGCAGCCCGATGGCCAAGCGCAACTACGTCGGGCGCCTGTCGGGTCCGCTGCTGGACCGGGTCGACCTGCAGGTCCACGTCCCGGCGGTGAGCCTGTCGTCGCTGGGCGGTGAGCTCGGGGAGTCCAGCGAGTGCGTGGCTGCCCGCGTCGCCGAGGCGCGGGCGGTCCAGGCCGAGCGGTGGAGCGGGTTGCCGTGGCAGCTCAACAGCCACGTGCCGGGTGCCTTCCTGCGCAGGGGAACGCGTCGGCTCGGGAGGGCGGTGACGACCGACATCGACCGGGCCCTCGACCGCGGCCAGCTGACGCTGCGCGGCTACGACCGCGTGCTGCGCCTGGGCTGGACCGTGGCCGACCTCGCCGGCAGGACCGGGCCGTCCCGCGACGACCTCGGCACGGCCCTGACCCTGCGCAACCAGGGCCCGGTGGCCGCATGACCGCCCTACCACGCCTGCGGGTGCCCGAGGGTGACCGCGCCGCACGGGTGGCCTGGGCGCGGCTGGTCGAGCCCGGTGACCCCGCCGCGGCCAAGCTCGTCGGCGCGGTCGGTGCCGAACAGGCGCTGCACGGGCTCGACCCCGCCAGCGCCCTGGCGCAGCGGCTGCTGCCACGGCTGGAGACCCTCGACGTGGTGCGCGACCTCGAGATCGCCCGGGCGCTCGGGGCCCGCTTGGTCGTCCCGGGTGACGAGGAGTGGCCTGCCGGGCTCGACGGCCTGGCCGCGCCACCGTTCTGCCTCTGGGTGAAGGGCCCGCTCGAGCTGGGGGAGGCCTGCGCGCGCAGCGTGGCGGTGGTGGGGGCGAGGGCCGCGACCGGCTACGGCGTCCACCAGGCGCGGGAGCTCGCTGCCGGCCTCGCCGAACGCCGGTTCACCGTCGTCTCCGGCGCGGCGTACGGCATCGACGGGGCTGCGCACGAGGGCGCCCTCGCGGTCGACGGCGCCACCGTGGCCGTGGTCGCCGGTGGCCTGGACCGTCCTTACCCCGCGGGACACGCGGGGTTGCTTGGCCGCATCACCGCGGTGGGCGCCGTGGTGAGCGAGGTCCCGCCCGGCTCGTCGCCCACCCGGTGGCGCTTCCTCAGCCGCAACCGGCTCATCGCGACGATGACCCAGGGGACCGTGGTCGTCGAGGCCGGCCTGCGGTCGGGCTCGCGCAACACGGCCACGACGGCGCGCGACCACCACCGCGTGGTCTGCGCCGTGCCCGGACCGGTGAGCTCGGCCGCGTCGGCAGGCTGCCACGTGCTCATCCGTGACGGCGCCATCCTGGTCACCGACGCGGCGGAGGTCGCACAGGAGGTCGGGCCCATCGGCGAGCTGGCACCCCACAAGGAAGGCCCGTACACACCGGAGGACGACCTCGAGCCCGTGCACAGGGCAGTCCTGGGTGTCCTGCGGGTCCACGCCTCCACCACGGCGGAGGACGTCGCCCGGCAGTGCGGCACCAGCACCGCGGAGGCGGTCAGCGCGCTGGGCATCCTGGTCGCCAACGACCTCGCGGCTCGCGACCAGGACGGCTACCGCCGAGCGCGCAGGCCATCGCCGACATAGACGCCACGGTCGGGGTCCGCGGGGTGGCGGCTTGTGCCCGGGCGGCCGGTGGGCGACGGTGACCCGTGTGGAGACGAGCGAGAAGGGCTGGGGCGAGGTCCTGGCTGCCTTCGAGCGGTACCTGCACAGTGAGCGCGGTCGGTCGGAGCACACGACCCGCGCGTACCTCGGCGACGTGCGGAGCCTCGTGTCGTTCCTGGACGAGACCGGGGTCGGCGGGCTCCGCGACGTCCGGCTCCAGGACCTGAGGGCCTGGCTCGCGCAGCAGGCCCAGTCCGGTGCCGCGCGGTCCACGATCGCCAGGAGGTCGGCCGCGGTACGCACGTTCCTGGGCTGGGCCACGCAGACCGGGCGCCTCGACAGCGACCCCTCCCTGCGGCTCGTGGCGCCGAAGCGCGGCCGTCACCTGCCCGAGGTGCTGCGCCAGGCCGATGCCACGGCCCTGCTCGACGTCGCCGCGGTCGCCAGCGACGACCAGGACCCGATCCACCTGCGCGACCGGGCGGCGCTGGAGCTGCTCTACGCCAGCGGCATCCGCGTCGGTGAGCTCGCAGCGCTCGACATCGACGACGTCGACCTCGACCGGTGCGTCGTCCGGGTCATGGGCAAGGGCAGCAAGGAGCGCACCGTGCCCTTCGGAACGCCCGCGCATGAGGCCGTCATCGCCTGGGTGGAGCTCGGACGGCCCCAGGTCGCAGGTCCCGCCAGCGGTCCGGCCCTGCTGCTGGGGCGCCGGGGACGCCGAGCCGACCCGCGCCAGATCCGGTCGGCCCTGCACGACCTGCTCAGCCACGTGCCCGACGCCCCAGACATCGGGCCGCACGGCTTGCGCCACAGCGCCGCGACGCACCTGCTCGAAGGGGGTGCCGACCTCCGCCTCGTCCAGGAGCTGCTCGGCCACGCCTCGCTGGCGACGACGCAGATCTACACCCACGTGTCCGTCGACCGCCTCAAGCAGTCCTACCGTCAGGCCCACCCGCGCGCCTGACGGCGTGCCGCTCACCGTGATGGGCCGGCCTGGTGGAGAATGGGGCACCCGCGAGGACCCGTCCCGCACCGCAGCGGCACCACACGAGAGGTTCGGAGCCAGCACGTGAGCGCCCCGCGCACGACCGCCAAGCGGTTCGCACACCCCCGCACGAGCCGGCAGGTGCGCCTGCGGCGCACCCTCGCGGTGACGCTGGCCCTCGTCCTGCTCGCTGCGCTCGGGGTCCGCCACCTCCTGCAGGACGACACCCCCGCGCCGGTCAAGGCTGTGCCGGCGGGCGGCTCCACGACGACCACGGCGCCCACCGCTTCCCGGACGACGGCCACGCCCAACCCGGAGGACGGCTCGTCCGCCACGGAGACCCCTGCGGTCGACGAGGCCTCGGTACCTGAGCACGGCAACGGCAAGATCTCGGTCGTCGCGGTGCCCGATGCCAAGGAGGCCACCTCGGGTCGGGCCGTCCGCTACACCGTCGAGGTCGAGGGGGGCCTCGGTGTCGACACCACCCAGGTCGCCGGCACGGTGCAAGCCGTGCTCCTGGACTCCCGCGGCTGGCAGGGCGTCGACGGCATCCACTTCGTCAACGTGAGCCCGGCCGAGGCCGCCAAGGGCGCCCCGGTCGACATCCGGGTCACCCTCGCCAGCCCCAGCCTCACGGACAAGCTGTGCGCGCCCATGCAGACCCTCTCGCAGGTGTCCTGCTGGAACGGCGAACGCTCCGTCCTCAACCTGCGCCGCTGGATGCTCGGCGACGACAGCTACGGCACCGACGTCGCGCGCTACCGGATGTACCAGGTCAACCACGAGGTCGGCCACGGCCTGGGCCACCAGCACCGCCAGTGCCCGCAGAAGGGCAAGCGCGCACCCGTCATGGTGCAGCAGACCCTGAGCCTCGGCGGCTGCAGCCCCTGGCCCTTCCCCAGCGGAGCCTGACTCCGGCGGAGCCTGACTCCGGCGGAGCCTGACCCCACCGGAGCCGCCCCACCCGAGCCCGTCAGCGCAGGGGCAGCAGTCGCACCCTCGCGCCGCCGAGGAGCGTGAGCGGGTCGAGGTAGTCGGCGTCGCGGATCGCGCCGAGGTGCAGGCAGGCCAGCGCCCCGCAGTGCGAACCCACCTCGGAGAGCGACCCCAGGGGACTGCCCCTGACGACGAGGTCCCCGCGTCGCACCCCGGCGTCCACAGGCTCGTACGTCGACCGCAGACCCGAGGTGTGGACCACGGTCACGGTGCCCCGCCCGGCGATGACCCCGACGTGGCTGACCACGCCGTCGTCCACCGCGAGCACCGGCTGACCTGGCTGCCCGGCGAGGTCGACCCCGCGGTGGCCGACGCCGTAGCGGCTGGCGGGGCGCAGGAACGGCCGCACGACCTCCGGGCGTGGCGTCAGCGGCCACGACCACCGGCCGCGCAGCACCGTGCCGCCGGCACCGGGAGACGGGACGGCCACGGGAACCTGCCTCGACGGTGCCGACGCCCGCGCAGGCGTCGATGTCGCGGGGCTCGTTCGCGGCGGCACGGCTCCGGCCGTCAGGACCCGGGCGAGCGCGACACCACGGGACGACGCCGTCCTGCTGGACGGGGGCGCCGGCATCCAGGTGGCAGGGGGTGCTGGTGCCGTGGGCGCCGACACCGACGCGCCGGCGAGGGCGGCCGCGGAGGCAACGAGCAGCGTCGACACGAGGAGTGATCTCACCTGTCGACCGTGCCCGGCGGCGGGACACCCGGCCAGCACTGCGCAGCCGGGCTGTGGACGCACCACCGCCGGGACGCCTCCTGTGGAGGCGCTCCCACCAGGGAGCGGAAGAACGCAGCCGTCTATGGCCGCAGGGCGGCCAGCCGCTCGACCGCCTCGTGCAGCACCTCGTCGCGCTTGCAGAACGCGAACCGCACGAGCGTCCTGGCCGCCTCGACGTCGTCGTGGAACACCGACACCGGCACGCCGACCACCCCGGCGCGGAGGGGCAGCTCACGGCAGAACTCCAGGGCGTCGGTGGCCCCGAGGGCGGCGGCATCGGCGATCACGAAGTAGGTGCCGTCCGGCACCGACACCTCCAGCCCGGCACCGCGCAGCCCCGACACGAGCAGGTCGCGCTTGGCCTGCAGCGACGAGGCAAGACCGGCATACACGTCGTCGCCGAGCCCGAGCGCCACCGCCACGGCCGGCTGGAACGGGCCCGAGCCGACGAAGGTGAGGAACTGCTTGACGGTGCGCACGGCCGCAACGACCTCCGCGGGTCCGGCCACCCAGCCGACCTTCCAGCCCGTGGCGGAGAACGTCTTGCCGGCCGAGGAGATCGTCAGCGTCCGCTCACGCATCGCCGGCAGGGTCGCGACCGGGACGTGCACCGCGTCCCCGAAGACCAGGTGCTCGTAGACCTCGTCGGTGACGACCCACGCGTCGAACTCCTTGGCGAGGGAGCAGATCAGCTCGAGCTCCGCGCGTGTGAAGACCTTGCCCGTCGGGTTGTGCGGGGTGTTGAGCAGCACCAGCCGGGTCCGCGGCGAGAACGCAGCACGCAGCGACGCCTCGTCGACGGCGAAGTCGGGAAACCTCAGCACCGACGTGCGCCGCACCGCGCCGGCGAGGGCGATCGAGGCGGCGTACGAGTCGTAGTAGGGCTCGAAGGTGACCACCTCGTCGCCGACCTCGCACAGAGCGAGGATGGTCGCGGCGATCGCCTCGGTCGCGCCCACGGTGACCAGGACCTCCGAGCGGGGGTCGAGGTCGATGCCGTAGAACCGGGACTGGTGGGCGGCCACCGCCTCGAGCAGCTCGGGCACCCCGGGGCCCGGTGGGTACTGGTTGCGACCGCCGTCGATCGCCGCCTTGGCGGCGTCGAGCATCTCCTGCGGACCGTCGGTGTCGGGGAAGCCCTGCCCGAGGTTGACCGCGCCGTGCTGGGTGGCGAGTCCGGTCATCTCGGCGAAGATCGTGGTGCCGAAGCCGTGCATGCGGGAGACGAGCGGGGTGGCCATGCGCCGACGGTATGCGGTCCACGCCGGTTTCGACCCCGAACCGGGGCGCGCCGTCCTAGGGTGACCGCCATGTCGTCAGGGCCGTCCGAGGGGGGAGCGCCGGCTGCTGCTCCGCACGACGCGCCGGTCCCGCCCTCGACCCTGGCGGAGACGTTGCAGCGCAGCTACACCCGGATCGTGCTTTCGCTGGTCGTCGGTGCCGGCGCCGCCATGGCTGTCTTCCCACTGGGCCTGGCTGCGGGGGCGGACCCGCTGGCGGCCTTCGTCGTGGGCCTGCTCGTCTTCGGCGCCTCGGTGCTGGTCGCCACGGCGTGGGTGGGGACGGCGCTCTGGCGCGGGCAGCGCCGGTCCGGCCCGGTCTTCGTCGTCGCCGTGGCGCTCGTCGTCCTGGTGGTCTCCACGTTCGAGACGACGGGGCTCATCTGGGTCATCGGGCTCCTCGTGCCGCTCCTCGCCGCGCTGGTCGGACGGTGGTCGCTCGTCTCCGGGCGCAGGGCGCTCCCGGCCGTCACCGCGATCGGCGTCCTCGCGGCCATGCTCTCGCTCGATGTGTGGCTGGGGGAGCGGGTGGAGGTGGAGCACGTCCTCCGGGACGTGCGAACGGCTGGGGTCACGGTCTGGGTGCCGACGGGCGACGACCCGAGCTGCGAGCCGCGCTACGTCACCAGCACCGGGCCGGGCGTCCTGCGCTACTCGTGGTGGTGCGACGGGATCCGCGGCGGGTACGTCGACATGTCGCTCACCAACGACCCGTCGAAGCCGGACTCGCCGGTGCCGTCGGTCCGCCGACAGCCGGAGGGCAGCTCGAGCTTCTCGATGGTGGCGACCACGGTCCGTTCCGGCGTCGTGCTCGAGGTCCGTCACGTGGGCATCGGGCGGGAGGACCGCGCCGAGGGGCTCGCCGGGTCCATGGCGGAGGTGTCGCCCACGTGGCTGGCCAGCCGCGGCCTGCCCCTGCACCTTCTCGCGCTGCGTACCGGGCTCTGGGGTCCGCCGCACCGCGGCGCGCGTAGCCTGCCGCCATGGCCACCGAGCGACGTGCCTCAGCGATCGCCGGGAACGGGGTGTTCACGGACGCCGCCATCCGGCGTGGGGCGACCGTGGACGTCGACCCGGGCACCCTCAACCACTCGTGCGACCCCTCGCTCGCGTGGGCGCCTGACGACACGGGGGTCGTCGCGTTCCGCGACATCGGCGCGGGGGAGGAGCTGACGGTCGACTACGCGACGGGAAGCACCGACCCCGACCTGCTCGTGCGCTGCCACTGCGAGACCTACCGGTGCCGCCAGCTCGTGACCGGCGACGACTGGCGCATCCCGCAGCTCCAGCAGCGCTACGCCGGCCACCTGGCGCGGGAGGTCCAGCGCGCCGTGGACGGCGTCGACCCCGACGGCCCCGACTGACCCTCAGCGGTCCTCGACGCCCTTGGCCTCTGAGGAAGCCCCGGACGACTCCTCGGCCTCCTCGGGCGCCTCGGCCTCCTCGGACGCCTCGGCCTCCTCGGACGCCTCGGCCTCCTCGGGCGCCTCGGCGTGCGAGATCAGGTCGAGCTGGCGCCACACCGCGAGCAGCGTGACCCCGGCGCCCACGAACGCGAACCAGAACGGCGCCGCCGCCCCGAAGTGCCGGGCGATGAGGCCCCCGAGCAGCTGGCCGACCAGCAGTCCCACGATCAGCCCGAGCCAGTAGACGCTGCCGACGCGCCCCTGGTACTCGTTCGGCGTGGCCCGCTGGCGGACCGCCGACGACAGCGAGCCCCACACGAACGCATACCCCCCGAACACGACCATGATCGCCATGGCGACCCACGGCACGGTGGTCAGTGCCAGGGCGAGGTGGGTGAGCACCTCGAGGGTCAGGCAGGCCTTCATGAGCCGGTCCAGCGGCACCCGGGCCTCGAGGCGGTCGTACAGCAGCACGGAGGTGACGCCCCCGATGGCCGAGCAGGTGGTGAGCAGGCCGAACCCGATCGCCCCCACACCGAGCCGCTCCTGCGCCCAGTAGACGAGGACGCCCCAGGGCGCCCCCCAAGTGATGTTGAAGATGAAGATCACGAGGGTGAGGGTGCGGATGGGCGCGTTGCCGGCGATCCAGCGCAGCCCGTCGAGGATGTCGTGGCCGATGTGCTGCTCCGGGCGCGAGGAGGACTCCTCGCGGGGGAGCCGGACCCTGGCGAAGAGCACCGCCGCCAGCAGCAGGGCGGTGGCCTGCACCCCGAACGGCACCGCCGAGCCCAGGGCGAACAGGCTGGCGCCGACGGCCGGCCCGATGAACTGGTTCGCGACGAGGAAGCCGGACATCTGCCGGGCGTTGCCGATGCCGAGGTCGGCCTTGGGCACGATCATCGGCAGCACCGCGCGCCAGCCCGTGTCGGCGAACAGCTCCGCAACCCCCACCGCGAACAGCGTCACGAGCAGCAGCGCGATCGACACCGTGCCGGTGGCGATGGTGACGACGAGGACGGCCAGCACGGCCACCCGCACGAGGTTTGCCGTGAGCACGAGCCGCCGCCGGTCCACCCGGTCGGCGAGCGCGCCGGCATACAGGCCCAGCAGGAGGGTGGGCAGGTTCTGCACCATCGCCGCGGCGGCGATCAGGGCGGGGTCCCGCGTCAGCGAGGCGACGAGCAGCGGGCCCGCCGCGAGGGCGATCCCGTCGCCGAGCTGGCCCACCCACGACGAGGCGAGGTTCCAGCGGAACGGCACCCCCATCCGCGCAGGGGCCACCCACTCACCGAGGCGGGACAGGACGGGGGCCACAAGAGCGCGACCCTACCCCGGCCGGTATGGCGTGGTCGTCCCGGTTTCGGTGCGGCGCCCGCGCCTGCCCGGATTTCCCGATCACGCCGCCCTGCACGTACGATGGACGACGGTCATCGTGTGCTCGCACGCGGCGACCCAATTCGCGCGTCTTCCCACCTGTGACGAGGAACCTCCGAACAGGGGCGCACCACAGCAGTCCGGCCGCCAACGGCAGCCGGCGGGGTGCGTGCAGGCGCCAGGCAGGACCACGCCCCCATGGCGGGTCCGACGAAACTGACAACGACACATAGGAGACACGGCATGGCCGTCGTTACCATGCGCCAGCTCCTCGAGAGCGGCGTCCACTTCGGGCACCAGACCCGTCGCTGGAACCCCAAGATGAAGCGCTTCATCATGACCGAGCGCAACGGCATCTACATCATCGACCTGCAGCAGTCGCTGACCTACATCAACAACGCGTACGAGTTCGTCCGCGAGACCGTCGCCCACGGCGGCTCCATCCTCTTCGTCGGCACGAAGAAGCAGGCCCAGGAGCCCATCGCCGAGCAGGCGACCCGCGTCGGCATGCCGTACGTCAACCACCGCTGGCTCGGTGGCATGCTCACCAACTTCAACACGATCTCCAAGCGCCTCACGCGCCTCAAGGAGCTCGAGGAGCTCGACTACGACAACGTCGCGGGCTCGGGCTACACCAAGAAGGAGCTCCTGATCTTCAAGCGGGAGCGCGACAAGCTCGAGAAGACCCTCGGCGGCATCCGCAACATGGCCAAGGTCCCCTCGGCCGTGTGGATCGTCGACACCAAGAAGGAGCACCTCGCCGTCGACGAGGCGCGCAAGCTCGGCCTGCCGGTCATCGCGATCCTCGACACCAACTGCGACCCCGACGAGGTCGACTACAAGATCCCCGGCAACGACGACGCGATCCGCTCCGTCACGCTACTCACCCGCGTGATCGCGGACGCCGTGGCCGACGGCCTCATCTCCCGCTCCGCCGGCAAGAACGGCGAGCAGGCCGAGGGTGTCGTCGCCGGTGACGAGCCCCTCGCCGAGTGGGAGCGCGAGCTGCTCGGTGGCGACGCCGCCAAGACCGCGGAGACCGTGGCCCCCGAGGCCGGCGAGACCGCTGCTGCCGACGCCCCCGAGGCTGCTGCCGAGCCGACCGAGGCTCCTGCCGCCGAGGCGACCGAGGCCCCCGCCGAGGCGGCGGCCAGCGACGCCGACGCCAAGGCCTGAGCTTCCACCCGCACCTGCTGACAGAGAAGAGCTGAGACACACACATGGCGAACTACACCGCCGCTGACATCAAGGCGCTGCGTGAGTCCACGGGCGCCGGCATGCTCGACGTCAAGAAGGCCCTCGACGAGGCCGACGGCGACCGCGCCAAGGCCACCGAGATCCTCCGTGTGAAGGGCCTCAAGGGCGTCACCAAGCGCGAGGGCCGCACCACCTCCAACGGCCTGGTCACCGCCAAGGCCGAGGGCGGCACGGGCACGCTCGTCGAGGTCCTGTGCGAGACCGACTTCGTCGCGAAGGGCGAGAAGTTCATCGCCCTGGCCGACCAGGTCCTCGCCCAGGCCGTCGCCGCCGGTGCTTCCGACGCCGATGCGCTGCTCAAGAGCAACCTCGAGGACGGCCGCACCGTCCAGGAGCTGCTCGACGACGCCAACGCCACCATCGGCGAGAAGATCGAGGTCAAGCGGGTCGCCCGCGTCGAGGCCCCGGTCGTCGTGTCCTACCTGCACAAGACCAGCCCCGACCTCCCCGCCCAGATCGGTGTCCTCGTCGGCGCCGAGGGTGGCGACGAGCAGGTCGTGCGCGACGTCGCGATGCACGTGGCGGCCTTCAGCCCCACCGTGCTGAGCCGTGACGAGGTCGACCCGACCACCGTCGAGAACGAGCGTCGCGTCGCCGAGGCCACCGCGAAGGAGGAGGGCAAGCCCGAGGCCGCCCTCCCGAAGATCGTCGAGGGTCGCGTCAACGGCTTCTTCAAGGAGAACGTCCTGCTCGAGCAGCCGTTCGCCAAGGACGCCAAGAAGACCGTCGCCAAGGTGCTCGAGGAGGCCGGCGCGACCGCGACGTCCTTCGCGCGCTTCCGCGTCGGCAGCTGACACCGG
The DNA here is from genome assembly GCF_001428025.1 of Phycicoccus sp. Soil748. Taxonomy (GTDB): domain Bacteria; phylum Actinomycetota; class Actinomycetes; order Actinomycetales; family Dermatophilaceae; genus Pedococcus. The sequence continues at coordinate 470,224 of NZ_LMSC01000007.1, forward strand.
CGCCACCGGGGCCTGCTCGCCAGGCTCCACCGCAGCACACGAGGCCCGTCCCCTTCGGGGGGCGGGCCTCGCGCGTTGACGGCACACGCCGCGTGACGGGGCCGGCCGCGCGGCATACTGAGGTATGGGGAGAGCACGCAAGGCCACGCCGAAGCCGCCACGGGACCACCCGCCGCGGGACTACACCCACCTGCCCGAGCGGGTCCCGCCGGAGCAGCTGCGGACGGTCCAGGACGTCGACCCGGCGCCTGACCCGCAGGGGGGCCGGGACACCGAGACCGAGTTCATGCTCCGGTACGCCGGGTTCTGAGCTCCGGCTCCGCCAGCGAGGCCAGGTCACGCCACCAGGCGATGCGGGTGGGCCGCCCGTCGTAGTCCTTGCGCTGGTTGGCGCCGCTCGTGCCCGGCAGCACGAAGACGTCCGAGTGTCCAAGGCCCCACGGCGCGATCCCGAGGCCCGGGGGACGGTGGCCCAGCGCCCGGGCCGCATGCGCGGCGGTGCCCTTGGCGGTGAAGGCGAGGAACGCCGGCTGCCACCTCTCGACGGCCTCGACGAGGCGGTCGATCTCGACCCAGCCCCGGCCGGTGTGGTGGTCCCAGTGGCCGACGAGGTCGGTCAGCCCCAGGCTGTGCTCCACGACCGTGTGGTCCTCCTCGGGGCGCAGCCGTCGCGGCGTGAGGCCGCTCAGGTGCGCGCTCTCCCAGAAGCTGTTGCCGGGCGAGGCGTAGTAGTGCTCCCGGCGCTTGGTGCTCTCGGCCCCCGCCATCCCGCAGAACAGGATGACGGGGTCCGAGCCCACGATGTCCGGCAGCACCTCCACGCGCGGGCCCCTAGAAGATGTGCACGCGCTGCTCGGGGGCCAGCCACATGCCGTCGCCCTCGCGCACCCCGAACGCCTCGTGGAACTCGTCGCAGTTGCGCACCGCGTTGGCTCGGACCTCGGTCGGCGAGTGCGGGTCGATGGCCAGCAGGCGCTTGGCCTCCTCGGGGCGTGCCTTGCCCGACCAGACCTGCGCCCAGCCCACGAAGAAGCGCTGGGGGCCGGTGAGCCCGTCGAGCTCGGGGACGTGCTGGCCCTCGGTGGCGATGCGGTACGCGGCGTAGCCGATGGCCAGGCCGCCGAGGTCGCCGATGTTCTCGCCCACGGTCAGGGCGCCGTTGACCTTGTCCTCGGGGGAGGCCAGCGGCGACAGCTCGCTGAACTGGGCGATGAGCGCCTGGGTGCGCTCGTCGAAGCGGGCCCGGTCCTCCTCGGTCCACCAGTCGCGCAGCGCACCGTGGGCGTCGTAGCGCGAGCCCTGGTCGTCGAAGCCGTGGCCGATCTCGTGCCCGATGACCGCGCCGATCGCGCCGTAGTTGACGGCGTCGTCGGCGTCGAGGTCGAAGAACGGCGGCTGCAGGATGCCGGCCGGGAACACGATCTCGTTGAGCAGCGGGTGGTAGTAGGCGTTGACCGTCTGCGGCAGCATCATCCACTCGGTGCGGTCGATCGGGCCGCCGAGGTGGCCGAGCTGGCGCTCGAACTCGAAGACGTTGGCCCGCCGCACCGTACCCATCAGGTCGTCGTCGACCTCGAGCGCGGAGTAGTCGCGCCACACGTCGGGGTAGCCGACCTTCGGGGTGAACGAGGCGAGCTTCTCCAACGCCTGCTCGCGGGTCTGCGGCCCCATCCAGTCCAGCCCCTCGAAGGAGCGGCGGAACGCCTCGACGAGGTTGCCCACCAGCTCGAGCATGCGCTCCTTGGCGGCGGGCGGGAAGAACTCGGCGGCGTACAGCTGGCCCACGGCCTCGCCGATCGCGCCCTCGACGAGGGAGACGCCGCGCTTCCACCGGTCGCGGTTCTCGGGGAGGCCGGAGATGACGCGCCCGGAGAAGTCGAACTCGGCGTCGACGAACTCGCGGCTGAGCAGGGGGGCGGCGCCGCTGACGAGGTGGAAGGCGAGCCAGTCGCGCCAGTCGTCGATGATGACCTCGTCGAGCAGGACCGACAGCCCCTCGAGGAACTCCGGCTGGCCGACCACGACGTGCTCGAAGGCCTGCTTCGCCTTGAGGCCGCGCAGGTAGTCCTCCCACGGCACCTCCGGGGCGAGGTCCTCCAGCCCGTAGCGGGTGTTGGGGTTGTAGCTCTTCACCGCGTCCCGCGTCGCGACGTTGTCCCAGTGGTGGCCGGCCAGGCGGGTCTCCAGGGCCACGACGCGGGCCGCGCGGGAGTCCTCGCCGGTCGACCCGTCACCGACCCCCGCGAGGTCCAGCATCCGGGCGACGTGCGGGAGGTAGGCCTCGCGGACCGCGGCGTGGCGCTCCTCCCGGTAGTAGGACTCGTCCGGGAGGCCGAGGCCGCCCTGGTGGAGGTAGAGGATGTAGTCCTCGGGGGACTTGGCGTCGGGCGCGACGTGCAGGCCCATGACGCCCGCCAGGCCCTGGCGCTGGAGCCGGCCCATGGTGAGGAAGAGCTCGTCGGTGCCGGTGATCTTGGAGATCGCCTCGAGGTCGTCGTCGATGGGCGTGCGGCCCAGCGCCTCGACCCGCTCCTCGTCCATGAACGCGCGGTAGAGGTCGCCGACCTTGCGGGTGGGGGAGCCGGCCTCGGCGGTCGTGTCGGCCGCGGCCCGGTCGATGAGGCGGCGGACCCGCTCGTCGGACTGCTCACGCAGCAGGTCGAACGTGCCGTAGCGGCCGCGGTCGCCCGGGATCTGCGTCTCGCGCACCCAGGTGCCGTTGGCGTAGCCGAACAGGTCGTCCTGGGGCCGGACCGTCTCGTCGCGGTGCCCGGGGAGGATGCCTGACCTCATGGTGCGTCTCCTTCGCAGATCGATGGCCCCACCCTGCCATGCGGCCGGGCGGCCCACGAACCGGTCGGCGGAACCGTTGGGCAGCACGTGGTGGGGCGCCGGGCGCAACGTGTGGAAGTATTCGGTGACCGCTCGCGCCACCCCCGCGCCACCCCCTCACCACCCAGGAGGATCTGTCGTGACTTCTGCCACCGAGCAGACCGCCCCAGCCGGATCGTCCGTCTCCCTGGCCCCCCACCCGCACCGCCGCGTGCTGCTCAAGCTCTCGGGCGAGGTCTTCGGTGGGGGCAAGGTCGGCCTGGCCCCCGACGTCGTGCGGCAGATCGCCCGGCAGATCGCCCAGTCGGTGCGCGAGGGCATCCAGGTGGCCGTGGTCATCGGCGGCGGCAACTTCTTCCGCGGCGCCGAGCTGCAGCAGCAGGGGATGGACCGCACCCGGGCCGACTACATGGGCATGCTCGGCACGGTCATGAACTGCCTGGCCCTGCAGGACTTCCTGGAGAAGGAAGGCATCGAGACGCGGGTGCAGACCGCGATCGCGATGGGCCAGGTCGCCGAGCCCTACATCCCGCGCCGCGCGATCCGCCACCTCGAGAAGGGGCGCGTGGTCATCTTCGGCGCCGGCGCCGGGATGCCGTTCTTCTCCACCGACACCGTCTCCGCCCAGCGCGCCCTCGAGATCAAGTGCGACGCCGTGCTCATGAGCAAGAACGGGGTCGACGGGGTCTACGACGCCGACCCGCGGCAGCACCCCGAGGCCACCAAGTACGACGAGATCACCTACTCGGACGCGATGCAGCAGGGCCTGCGGGTCGTCGACACGGCCGCCTTCAGCCTCTGCATGGACAACAAGCTGCCCATGGTCGTCTTCGGCATGGAGGGTGAGGGCAACGTCGTCAAGGCCCTGCGTGGTGAGAGGATCGGGACGCTGGTCACCCCGGGGTGAGTCGGCGACGACCCAGCCACCCGCACGACTGACCACCCACGACCGGCGATCCCCGCAGGGAGCGCCCAGAAGGAGCCGGACATGATCGAAGAGACCCTCCTCGAGGCAGAGGAGAAGATGGAGAAGGCCGTCGAGGTCGCCAAGGAGGACTTCGCGGGCATCCGCACCGGTCGGGCGACCCCGGGGATGTTCAACAAGCTGATGGTCAGCTACTACGGCGCGCCGACGCCGCTGCAGCAGCTCGCGTCGTTCCAGACGCCGGAGGCGCGCACCATCCTCATCTCCCCGTTCGACAAGTCGGCGATGCACGAGATCGAGAAGACCCTGCGCGACTCCGACCTCGGCGTCAACCCGAGCAACGACGGCAACGTCATCCGGTGCGTCCTGCCGCAGCTCACCGAGGAGCGCCGCCGCGACTACATCAAGCTGGCGCGCCACAAGGGCGAGGAGGCCAAGGTCTCCATCCGCAACATCCGCCGCAAGGCCAAGGACGAGCTGGACAAGCTGGTCAAGGACGGCGAGGTCGGCGAGGACGACGGCGCGCGTGGTGAGAAGGAGCTCGACTCCACGACCAAGAAGTACGTCGAGAGCGTCGACGAGCTGCTCAAGGGCAAGGAGGCCGAGCTCCTCGAGGTCTGAGGCGCTCGCTGCTCCTGCCGAGCACCGACGCAGCCCCTGACGCAGTCACGACGCAGCTCCTGCCCATGTCCGGACCCCAGTCCCGCAGCGCGCGCCACCAGGACCCCTCCGGCTCCGGTGACGGCGGTCGCGCGGCTGCGCGGGGAGCCTCCACGTCCCGGGCGGGCCGCAACCTGCCGGCCGCCATCGGGGTGGGGGTCGGGCTCGGCGCGCTGATCATCGTGTCGCTGGTCGTGCGCAAGGAGCTCATGCTCGTCATCGTGGTGGCGGCGGTCGGCGTGGGTGTGTGGGAGCTGCGCCGCGCGCTGCACCAGGTCTCGATCCTCGTCCCGCTCGTACCCAGCCTCGTCGGCAGCGTGAGCATGATCGTCTCCGCGTACGTCGGCGGCGGTGAGGCGCTGATCGTCACCCTCGGCCTGACGTGCGTGGGCATCCTGCTCTGGCGGATCGCCGACGGCGTGCTGGACGCCGTGCGTGACGTCGTCGGCGGGGTGTTCGTTGCGGTCTACCCGTCCTTCCTCGCCGGGTTCGCCGCCCTGATGCTGGCGCCCGACGACGGGGCCCGGCGGATCATCGTCTTCATCCTCGTGACCGTGCTCTCGGACGTGGGCGGCTACGCGTTCGGCGTGCTGTTCGGCCGCCACCCGATGGCACCGTCGGTGAGCCCCAAGAAGTCCTGGGAGGGTTTCGCCGGCTCGGTCCTGACCTGTGTGGCCGGGGGCGCGGCCGCCGTGGTCCTGCTCCTCGACGGACCCTGGTGGGGCGGTGCCGTCCTCGGTGCCTGCGTCGCGGTGGCCGCGACCGTGGGCGACCTCACCGAGTCGACGATCAAGCGCGACCTGGGCATCAAGGACATGAGCACGATCCTGCCCGGCCACGGCGGGGTCATGGACCGGCTCGACTCGCTCGTCCTCGTCGCCCCCGTCGCCTGGGCACTGCTCGCCTGGGTCGTCCCCGCCTAGGGCCGGTCCCGCTGAGCGGTTGGCGCTGCCAGCCGGGGATTGGGCGGTTCGGCGGCGGCCTGCGAAACTGGAGGGGCCATGACGACCTCCCTGCCCGAGCCCACGACCGCGCGTCCCGCCCCCGGTGCGCTGACCTTCACCGCGCCACGCCGCGGGAAGCCGCCGCGCCACCTCGCCGACCTCGACCCGGCCGAGCGCAAGGCCGCGGTCGAGGCGCTGGGCCACAAGGGTTTCCGGGCCAAGCAGCTGTCGACCCACTACTTCGAGCGGCTGGTGGAGTCGCCCGAGGACATGACCGACCTGCCCAAGGGCGTCCGCGACGACCTGGTGCGCGACCTGCTGCCGACGCTGCTCACACCGCACGTCCAGCGCACGGCCGACGACGGCATGACCGTGAAGTCGGCCTGGCGCCTGCACGACGGCGCGATCGTCGAGTCGGTGCTCATGCGCTACCCGAGGCGCGTCACCATCTGCATCTCCAGCCAGGCCGGCTGCGGGATGAACTGCCCGTTCTGCGCCACCGGCCAGGCCGGCCTGACGCGCAACATGTCGGCTGGCGAGATCGTGGAGCAGGTCGTCCAGGCCGCCCGGATGCTGCGCCGCGGTGAGCTGCCCACGGCGACCGGTGCCGCCGGGCAGGGCGGTGACTCCACGGCGTACGCCGACGTCGCGGAACTCGGCGACGAGGACGGGGCGCCCGAGCCCACCGGCCCGACGCGCATCTCCAACGTCGTCTTCATGGGCATGGGGGAGGCGCTGGCCAACTACAAGGCGGCCATCGGCGCGATCCGCCGGCTCACCGACCCGGCCCCGGACGGCCTGGGCATGTCCGCGCGGGGCATCACCATGTCGACCGTCGGCCTGGTGCCGGCCATCGACAAGCTCGCCGCGGAGGGCATCCCGGTGACGCTCGCGCTGTCGCTGCACGCCCCGGACGACGAGCTGCGCAACGAGCTGGTCCCGATCAACACGCGCTGGAGCGTCGACGAGGCCCTTGACGCGGCACACCGCTACTACGAGGCCACCGGGCGCCGCGTGAGCATCGAGTACGCCCTCATCAAGGACATCAACGACCACGCCTGGCGCGCCGATCTGCTCGGGAAGAAGCTCAACGCGCGTGGCCGCGGCTGGGTCCACGTCAACCCGATCCCGCTCAACCCGACTCCCGGCTCGAAGTGGACCGCCTCGCGCCCCGGCGTCGAGCAGCAGTTCGTCGAGCGGCTGCGGGCCCACGGCATCCCCACCACGATCCGCGACACCCGCGGCCAGGACATCGACGGCGCCTGCGGCCAGCTCGCGGCCTCCACCGCCTGACCGGACGCCTCGACGGACGTCTGGACGGGCCCCTGACGGGGGCCACGCCGGGAGGGCGTGCCTACACTCGTGAGGTGAGCCCTCGTCGCGCAGCGGCCGCCCTCGCCGCAGCCGCCCTCCTGCTGGCCGGGTGCGCCGGCGCGCAGACCGGCGGCACGGACGCCGGCGCGGGTCGGCCGGGGAACGCAGCGCCGGTCACGTCGTCCGGCGCGTCGGGTCACACCGACGGCCACGGCTCCGGGCAGCCGACGCATCCCTCGGCGCCGCTGCGCCCGGGCGAGCGCCTCGTCACGGTACGGATGCCCGCGGCGTACACCCCCAAGGCACCGGCCGCCCCGGGCACCGACGACTACCGCTGCTTCCTGCTCGACCCCGGCATCACGGCACCGTCGGTGGTCACGGGCATCGACGTCCTGCCGGGCAACCCCAAGGTGGTCCACCACGTGATCCTCTTCCGGGTGCCCCCGGGCGCCGTGGCGCGCGCCGAGGCCGTCGACGCGGCCCAGCCGGGGCAGGGCTGGACCTGCTTCGGCGGCACCGGCATCGAGAGCCAGGGCAGCGGCCTCGAGGACGCGCCCTGGCTGGGGGCATGGGCCCCGGGCGGCGGTGAGCAGGTGCTGCCGAAGGACCTCGGCCTGCCGGTCGAGGCGGGCTCGCGGATCGTCATGCAGGTGCACTACAACCTCCTGGCCGGGCACGACCCAGACCTCAGTGGGGCGCGCCTGCGGGTTGCGGCGGACGACGGCACGCGCACGGCGCTGCAGACGGTGCTGCTGCCCGGCCCGGTGGAGCTGCCGTGCCGCCCGGGCCGCACCGGCCCGCTGTGCGACCGCGCGTCGGCGGTCGCCGACGTCCAGCGCCGGTTCGGTGCCGAGGCGGGGTTCGCGGCCGAAGCCCTCCACCTGTTGTGCGGCCCCATCCGGGCCTCGGCCACCCAGTCGTGCACGAGGACGGTGCGCCGGGCCGAGACGGTCCGGGCGGTCGCCGGCCACATGCACCTGCTGGGGCGGAGCATCACGGTCGAGGTCAACCACGGCAAGCCAGGTGCCCGCACGATCCTCGACCTGCCCGTCTGGGACTTCGACAACCAGGGCAGCCGGCCGGTGTCACCCGCCGTGCACCTGGTGCCGGGGGACACCCTGACCGTCACCTGCCGCCACGACCAGTCGCTGCGCGACCGGCTGCCGGCGCTGCAGGGAGTCCCCGAGCGCTACGTCGTCTGGGGCGAGGGCACCACCGACGAGATGTGCCTCGGCATCGTGCTGGTGACCCGCCCCTAGGCTGGGCGCGTGCAGCAGAGCGCCCCCACCGCCCCCGAGCCCGGACGCGAGTTCGTCCTCACCGTCTCCTGTCCCGACCGCCGAGGCATCGTCCACGCGGTCTCCGGCGTGGTGCTCGAGCTCGCCCTGACGATCCTGGACAGCCAGCAGTTCGCCGACGCCACGTCGGGGGAGTTCCACCTGCGCATGCACCTCGTGCGCGAGGGCGACCCGATCGCGGTGGACGACGTCGACGCGGCGCTGCGCGACGTCGCCGGCAGGTTCGCCATGGAGTACGCCGTGCACGACCTCGCGCGCCGGCCCCGCGTCCTGGTCATGGTGAGCCAGCAGGGGCACTGCCTCAACGACCTGCTGTTCCGGGTGGAGAGCGGCTCGCTGCCCATCGAGGTGCCCGCCATCGTGTCCAACCACGAGGACTTCCGCGGGCTGGCGCAGTGGCACGGCGTGCCCTTCCACCACGTCCCCGTCACTCGCGCGACCAAGCCGGCGGCGGAGCAGGAGCTGCGCGAGCTCATCGCCCGCTACGAGGCGGACACCGTCGTCCTCGCGCGCTACATGCAGATCCTGTCCGCGGAGCTGTGCGCAGACCTGCCGGGCCGGGTCATCAACATCCACCACTCCCTGCTGCCGAGCTTCAAGGGAGCCAAGCCCTACACCCAGGCCCACGACCGTGGCGTCAAGGTCATCGGCGCCACCGCGCACTACGTCACGGCCGACCTCGACGAGGGGCCGATCATCGAGCAGGACTTCCGGCGCGTGGACCACCGCATGAGCCCGGCGCAGCTCGCCTCCGTGGGGCAGGAGCTCGAGGCGATGGCGCTCGCCCGGGCCGTGCGCTGGCACGCCGAGCACCGCGTGGTCCTGCGCGGCCGCCGCACCATCGTCTTCGACTGAGGCGCCGACCGGCCACCGTGTCCGGTGACGGCGTCCGGTGACGGGGTCGCGCTAGCGGGATCGCGGCTACCGGGGGCGGTCGTCGGCGGCGTGCTGGAGGGCGCGCAGGTAGCCCTGGGCGGCGACGCGCTGGCCCACCCAGGTGAGCGGGCCTCCGAGCCGGGTGAGCAGGGTGGCCGGGCGGGCGTAGGCGCGGATCACGGCATACACGTCGTCGCCGCGGCGCTCGACGAGGAAGCCCTCCTCCCCGCTCTCGGGGTGGCCGGCGAGCGTGCCGTAGCCGAAACCGGTGCGCCGGGAGTCCTCGACGGTCCAGACGACGCGGCAGGGCACGGGGAGGACCACCAGGCGGCTCAGGATCTCCACCCCGGTCGCGGCGCGGCGAGCCGTGGTCACGGGCCGCAGCCCGATCCCGCGCTGCGGCGCCCAGTGCATGAGGGCCGCGGCCGCCCGGGCGTAGGCCGCGTCGCCCGCCCCGATGCGGCGCTCCACCGCGAGGTGGTGGAAACCGGCCGGCAGCGGCCCGTCGAGGGTGAGCCCCTGCGGCGCGTAGGTGAGCGGCAGGTGGGCCAGGTCGGCGAGCTTCACGGGAGGGCCTCTCGGGTGGGGGTGGGCTGGTCACCCGTCGGAGCGTCAACACCCGCGGGTCCGGCGCTCGCGGCGTCGGCGCCCGACAGTCGGGCGGTCACGACGTCGGCGGCCTCCTGCACGCTGTCGACGAGGTGCACCACGCCGTCCATGTCCCGCCCACGGGCGAGCGCGGTCACCGCCGTCCACACGGGGACGGTGTCGGTCCAGTACTCGTGGCCGACCAGCACCAGCGGCGGGAGGGTCGCCCCGGGCAGGGCGTAGAACAGCGGGGTCACCGCCTGGAAGACCTCCTGCACGGTGCCGGCCGCACCTTCGAGCACGACCAGGCCGTGGGTCGACCGCGCGAGGAGGCCGTCCTCGCGCAGGGCGTTGGAGAAGTACTTGGCGATGCCGTCGCAGAAGACGCCCGGGGGCTCGTGGCCGTAGAACCAGGTGGGGATGCCGAGGCTGCGGCCCGACCCCGGGCCCAGGCCTTCGCGCACCTCGAGGGCCAGCTGCGCCCACCGGCCCACGTCGTCCCGGAACGACGGCACCGCCGCCAGCCGCGCCAGGGCGTCCTCGAGGTCGTCGTCCCGGGTGGCGTAGGCGCCCAGGTTGGCCGCCTCCATGGCCCCGGGCCCGCCGCCGGTCGCGACGACTAGACCGGCCCGGGCCAGCGTCCTGCCGAGCTGGGCGGCGTCCGCGTAGGCCGCGCGGCCGCGTTCGAGTGCGTGGCCACCCATCACCCCGACGACGGGCCGCCCGTCGACGAACTCGTCCAGGGCGTCGGTGACCGAGTCGTCGTGGATGGCGCGCAGCAGCGTCACGAAGGCATCGTGGTGAACCGCAGCCTCCCTGGCCCAGCGGTAGGCCCGCGCGTCGGGCGTCGCGGCATAGCCGCGGTCGGCCAGTCCGCGGTAGAGCTCGAGCGGGGAGTAGAGGCTCGCGCGGTAGGGGTCCACCGGCGCATGGGGGTCGGTGGGGAAGACCAGGGCGTGGTGGGCCCGCAAGTGCGCGTCGAGGGACTCTGACATCCGGCCCCCGAGCACCACGAGGCCCTCGACGTCGGTCCGCGCGAGGAGGGCCGCCTCACGGCCGGTCAGGTCGAGGTCCTGCAGCCGCAGGCCGCGCAGCGGGCGCCCCGACGCCAGGAGCGCGTCGAGGGCGGCGAGGCTCTCCACCTCACGGTGCCTGTCCCTGCCCTCGGCCGTCATGCCCTGACCCTACGGGTGCGCCCTTCAGAGGTTGCCGAGGACGCGGTCGACGGCGATCTCGATCACGACCCGCTCGGGGTTGTCGCGGGGCACGCGGTAGCGGGCGGCATACCGCTGCACCGCGTCGGCAACCGACGCACGGTCGTCGAGCACCCGCGCCGGGCCCTCGAACGACAGCCAGTGGCGGCCCTCGACCTGGCACAGCACGGCCCGCGTGCCGGCGGCGGCGTTGCGGGCCTTGAGGCTCGACCCGCTGGTGATGACGCGCGCCACGAGCGCCTCGTGGTCCCAGGTGAACCCCACCGGCACGACGTGCGGCGAGCCGTCGGGGCGCAGTGTCGTCAGCGTGGCGAGGTGACGGACGGCGACGAACTCGAGCGCGGCGGCCGACAGCTCGGCGGGGGGCGTGGACACGGGCCGAGTCTGCCAGCCGGGTCGGTACGGTGCCGGCCCCGCCCGGCGGGCCCGCGACTCAGTGGCCCGTCACCGCGGACAGCAGCCGCCCCAGCCGGGCAGGCCGTCCGGTGCGCGCCTCCTCCGCGTCCGCGAGGTGGGCCAGGCGGAGCCCGGCGTTGATGCCGACCCAGCGGGCGGGTTCGGGCTCCCAGCGCCGGCTGCGGTGCCCGACCCACGGCAGCTCGGTGATGGGCGTACGGCGCCCGAGGACGAGGTCGGCGAGGGTGCGGCCGGCCAGGTTGCTCGCCGCCACGCCGTCCCCGACGTAGCCCCCCGCCCAGCCGAGGCCCGTCGACGGGTCGTGGCCGACGGAGGGGTGCCAGTCGCGGGCGATGCCGAGCGGACCTCCCCACGCGTGGGTGAACTCGACCCCGTCGAGCTGGGGGAGCAGGCCGGTCAGCGTGGCACGCAGGTCGGCGAAGACCGTTGCGTCGTGGTCGAACTCGGGTCGGATGCGCGACCGGAAGTGGTAGGGGGCGCCGCGTCCCCCGAACGCGAGGCGGTCGTCGACGGTCCGCTGGCCGTAGATGATGACGTGGCGGTGGTCGGCGAACACCTCGCGGTCGGCCAGCCCGATCTCGCCCCACGTCGACGCGGCCAGCGGTGCCGTGGCCACCATGAGCGAGTAGACGGGCGCGACCGTGCGGCGGTGCCCCGGCAGTCCCGGGGTCCACCCCTCGGTGGCGCGGATGACGTGCCGCGCGCTGACCTGCCCACCCCCGACGAGGCCGACCCGGCCGGGCTCGATCGTCGCGACCCGGACCCCTTCCCGGAGGTCGGCTCCCTGCCGCCGGACGGCGGCCGCGAGGCCGTCGACGAGGCGTCGCGGGTGGACGCGGGCGCAGTACGGCGTGAACGTGGCCCCCAGCACCGACGAGGCGGCGAGGCGCTCGCGCGCCTGCGCCGCATCGAGCCACTGCGTGCCGGTGGCCCAGTCGTCGGCATGGGCGACCTCCGCCCTCGCCCGGGACACCTGGGCGGCCGAGCGCGCGAGCACCACGCTGCCGCCGCGGTGGTAGCCGCAGTCGATGCCAGCCGCTGCCGACGCCCGACCGACCTCGTCGACGGTGTCGCGGAGCTCGGCGAGCATCGCCGCTGCCGCCGCGCGGCCGTGGGCGCGGGCGAGGGTGTCGGGGCCGACCGGCCACAGCGCCGACACCCAGCCGCCGTTGCGTCCGCTGGCACCGAAGCCGACGTGCTCGGCCTCGAGGACCACCACCGACAGCGACGCGTCGGCGAGGAGCAGGTAGTGCGCGGTCCAGAGGCCGGTGAAGCCGCCTCCCACGACGACGACGTCGGCGTGGGAGGGCAGGTCGGACGAGTCGGCCCCGTCCGCCGGCACCGGGGAGTCCGGTGCGCTGGCGTACGGGGCCTGCTCGCCCGCACCCTCCGACCAGAGGGGCAGGGTCACGACGGGCTCAGAGGTGCTGCTCGGCGTCCTTGAGGACGGACCTCAGCCGGCTCTCGATGTCGTCGAACTCGGGCTGGCCGATGATCAGCGGCGGCGCGAGCTGGATGACCGGGTCGCCACGGTCGTCGGCGCGGCAGTAGATGCCGGCGTCGAACAGGGCCTTGGACAGGTAGCCGCGCAGCAGCCGCTCGGACTCCTCGTCGTTGAACGTCTCCCGCGACTCCTTGTCCTTGACGAGCTCGATGCCGTAGAAGTAGCCGGCGCCGCGGACGTCGCCGACGATCGGCAGGTCGAGCAGCTTCTCCAGGGTCGCCCGGAACCGCGGGGCGTTCTCCTTGACGTGGTCGTTGAGGCCCTCGCGCTCGAAGATGTCGAGGTTCTCCATCGCCACGGCGGCGCTGACCGGGTGGCCACCGAAGGTGTAGCCGTGCGGGAAGTAGTTGGTGCCCTTCTTGAACGGCTCGAACAACCGGTCGCTGGCGATCATCGCGCCGATGGGGGAGTACCCGGACGTCATGCCCTTCGCGCAGGTGATGATGTCGGGCACGTAGTTGAAGTCGTCGCACGCGAACATGGAGCCGATGCGGCCGAACGAGCAGATGACCTCGTCGGAGACGAGCAGCACGTCGTACTCGTCGCAGATCTCGCGGACCCGCTCGAAGTAGCCGGGCGGCGGCGGGAAGCAGCCACCGGAGTTCTGCACCGGCTCGAGGAACACGGCGGCGACGGTGTCGGGACCCTCGAACTCGATGGCCTCGGCGATGCGGTCGGCGGCCCAGCGGCCGAACGCCTTCTCGTCCTCGCGCAGGTGCTCCGGCGCGCGGTAGAGGTTGGTGTTGGGGACCTTGAAGGCGCCGGGCACGAGCGGCTCGAACATCTCCTTGGCCGCCGGGATGCCGGTGATGGACAGCGCGCCCTGCGGGGTGCCGTGGTAGGCGACCGCGCGGCTGATGACCTTGTGCTTGGTCGGCTTGCCGGTGAGCTTGAAGTACTGCTTGGCGAGCTTCCACGCCGTCTCGACGGCCTCGCCGCCGCCCGTGGTGAAGAAGACGCGGTTGAGGTCGCCGGGCGCGCCCGCTGCGAGGCGCTCGGCGAGCTCGATGGCACGCGGGTGGGCGTAGGACCACAGGGGGAAGAACGCGAGGTCCTTGGCCTGCTTGGCGGCCGCCTCGGCGAGCTCGACGCGCCCGTGGCCGACCTGCACGACGAACAGACCGGCCAGGCCGTCGATGTACTCGTTGCCGCGGTCGTCCCAGATCTTGTGGCCCTCACCGCGCACGATGATGGGGACGCTGTGGGCCAGGCCGCCCTCGCTGCGGTCCTCGAAGACCGAGTGCCGCGTGAAGTGCATCCAGAGGTGGTCACGGGCCGCCTCGGAGTAGAGCGCCCCGGTCGGGGTGCGCAGGTCGGAGGACGGTTCGTAGGCGGCGGTGGGCTCAGTGGTCATCGGGTACCCCAGTTGTAGTGCTGCTTGTTGAGTTTCAGGTAGACGAAGGTCTCGGTCGTCTGCACGCCGGGAAGCGTGCGGATGCGGGTGGTCAGGAGCTCGAGCAGGTCGTTGTCGTCCTCGCAGACGACCTCGGCGAGGATGTCGAACGACCCGGCCGTGGTGACCACGTAGTCGACCTCGTCCATGGCCGACAGCGCGTCGCCGACGGGGGTGAGGTCCCCGTCGACGCGGATGCCGATCATGGCCTGGCGGCGGAACCCCACCTGGAGAGGGTCGGTCACCGCGACGATCTGCATGACCTCCTGGTCGAGGAGGCGCTGCACGCGCTGGCGCACCGCCGCCTCCGACAGCCCGACGCGCTTGGCGATCGTGGCGTAGGACTGCCGCCCGTCCTCCTGCAGCTGCTCGATGATCGCCTTCGACACGTCGTCGAGGCGCACGTCGGAGCCGTTGCCGGGGGTGCGGGTCACGCCGCCATGGTGTCGGTCGCCGCCGTTTGGCGCAAGTCCCCGCGCTACGGAATCGGTTGCTAATTTGTAAATTCGATGTGGATTTCCGCAATCTCGTGGCGAGAACCTAGTGGAATCAGCGGTAGTGCGGTTACAGTGCAGCCACACGGAATCCGTACCCGAAACGCATGGGAGTGTCAGTGACCGCCACGTCAGAGGCCGCGACCGCGAGCCCCGCGAGCCCGCGCAGGCTGCGCAACTTCATCGACGGCCAGTACGTCGACGCGCAGACGGACGCCACGTCCGACATCGTCAGCCCCGTCACCGCCCAGGTGGTGGCCAAGGCCCCCGTCTCGACCGCCGAGGACGTCGACGCCGCCTACGCGTCGGCCAACAAGGCGTTCGGGGAGTGGGGGCAGACGACCCCCAGCGAGCGGCAGCAGGCGCTGCTCAAGTTCGCCGACGCGATCGAGAAGCGGGCCGACGAGTTCGTCCGCCTGGAGTCGGAGAACACCGGCAAGCCGCACGCCCTCACCGCGAGCGAGGAGCTGCCGCCCATGGTGGACCAGCTGCGGTTCTTCGCCGGGGCCGCCCGCGTGCTGGAGGGCCGCGCGGCGGGGGAGTACATGAAGGGCCACACGAGCTGGGTGCGCCGTGAGCCGATCGGCGTCGTCGGCCAGGTGACCCCGTGGAACTACCCCATGATGATGGCCGTCTGGAAGATCGGCCCCGCGCTCGCGGCCGGCAACACCATTGTCCTCAAGCCCTCGGACACCACGCCGGAGACGACCCTGCTCATGGCGGAGATCGCCTCCGAGTTCCTGCCGCCGGGCACCTTCAACGTCGTCACCGGCGACCGCGACACAGGCCGGGCCGTGGTCGAGCACCGCACCCCCTCGCTGGTCGCCATCACCGGGTCCGTGCGCGCCGGTATGCAGGTCGCAGAGAGCGCCAGCCACGGGCTGAAGCGCGTCCACCTCGAGCTCGGTGGCAAGGCGCCCGTCATCGTCTTCGACGACGCCGACATCGAGGCGGCCGTCGAGGGGATCGCGGTCGCGGGCTACTTCAACGCCGGCCAGGACTGCACTGCGGCCACCCGCGTGCTCGCGGCCCCGCACATCCACGACGACTTCGTCGCGGCCCTGGGGGAGTACGCCAAGAGCTCGGCCAAGGTCGGCCTGCCCGACGACGAGGACGCGCTCCTCGGCCCGGTCAACAACCGCAACCAGCTCGAAAGGGTCGAGGGCTTCCTGTCGCGCCTGCCCGACCACGCCTCGGTCGCCGCCGGCGGCCAGCGGCTGGCCGCCCTCGGCGACGGGTTCTTCCTCGAGCCGACCGTGCTCTCGGGGCTCAACCAGGACGACGAGGTCATCCAGGACGAGATCTTCGGGCCGGTCATCACGGTCCAGCGCTTCACCGACGAGCAGGAGGCCATCCGCTGGGCCAACGGCGTCGACTACGGCCTGGCCTCGAGCGTGTGGACCAAGGACTTCGGCCGCGCCATGCGGGTCTCCAAGGCCCTGGACTTCGGCTGCGTGTGGATCAACACCCACATCCCGATCGTCGCCGAGATGCCGCACGGCGGGTTCAAGAAGTCGGGCTACGGCAAGGACCTGTCCATGTACGGCTTCGAGGACTACACGCGCATCAAGCACGTCATGGCGAACATCGAGAGCTGAGCCACGCAGCCCACTCCCACCCGACCGACCCGTCCCCCTGATCCCACCCCGGCCGTGCGGCAGCAGCGCCGCCCGGCAGACACTCGGAGGCTCCCCATGACCGAGCTCGACAACCTGGCCCTGCGTGCCGCCCTCTCCCGAGGGGTCCTCACCCGGCGCACGGCCATGGCCGGCGGTGCCGGCGCCATCGCGCTGGCCCTGGCCGCGTGCGGCAGCAAGGGCAAGAACCCCACTGCCTCGGGGTCCGGCTCGGCCGCGCCCTCGGCCAAGGCGGCCCAGGACATGTCCGACAGCGAGAAGCTCGTGAACTGGTCCAACTGGCCCGAGTACATCGACGTCGACGACAAGACGCAGGCGCGGCCCACCCTCGTGGCGTTCACCAAGAAGACCGGGATCAAGGTCAACTACACCGAGGACTACAACGACAACGACGAGTTCTACGCCAAGGTCCGCCCGCTGCTCGCCGACGGCAAGGACACCGGCCGTGACGTCTGGTGCAGCACCGACTGGATGGTGGCCCGCCTCATCCGGCAGGGCTACGTGCAGAAGTTCGACCTCGGCAACATCCCCAACCACAAGAACGTCGACGCGTCGCTGATGGACGTCGAGTTCGACAAGGGACGCCTGTACTCCCTGCCGTGGCAGAGCGGGTTCGCCGGAATCGCCTACAACCCGGCGGCAACCGGGGGCAAGAAGGTCGAGTCGATCGACCAGCTGCTGACCGACCCCGCGCTCAAGGGGAAGGTGACCCTGCTGACCGAGATGCGCGACACGGTGGGCCTGGTGATGATGGCGATGGGCAAGAAGCTCGCTAGTTTCACCGACGCCGACTTCAACGCCGCGATCGACGAGCTCAAGAAGGCGAAGGACGCCGGCCAGATCAAGGGCTTCACCGGCAACGAGTACACCAAGCCCCTCGCGTCGGGCGACACGGCGGCGTGCATGGCGTGGACCGGCGACGTCGTCCAGCTCCAGGCCGACAACCCCAAGCTCGGCTACGTCCTGCCCAAGACCGGGGCGACGCTCTGGTCGGACAACTTCGTCATCCCGGCCATGGCCAAGCACAAGAAGAATGCCGAGACGCTCATCAACTACTACTACGACCCTGCCGTGATGGCGCAGGTCGTGGACTACGTCAACTACATCTCCCCGGTCCAGGGCACCAAGGAGGTGCTGCAGAAGGCGGACCCCAGCGTGGCGAGCAACCCGCTGATCATCCCCGACGCTGCGACGCTCGCGAACACCCAGGTGTTCCGGGGGCTCACCGCCGCAGAGGAGACCAAGTACAGCGCGGCCTTCGCCGACCTCTCGGCGGGCTGAGCCGTGGTGGAGACGCTCCAGCAGAGCCCCGACGCGGCCCAGCCGCGACCAGGTCTCCGGACGACCGTCGAGGACCTGCGCCTAGTCGGCGTGAGCAAGGTGTTCGACACGTTCACGGCCGTGCAGCCAATGGACCTCACCGTCCCCGCCGGCAGCTTCTTCGCGCTGCTCGGCCCGTCCGGCTGCGGCAAGACGACCACGCTGCGCATGGTGGCGGGGCTGGAGGACCCGAGCACGGGCAAGATCCTCATCGGGGACCGGGACATCACCGACCTCAAGGCGTACAAGCGCAACGTCAACACCGTCTTCCAGTCCTACGCGCTCTTCCCGCACATGACCGTGCTGGACAACGTCACGTTCGGGCTGAAGCGGCGTGGTGACAAAGACGCGAGGCGCAAGGCGCAGGAAGCGCTCGAGCTGGTGCAGCTCCAGGCGGTCGCCGGCAAGAAGCCGGCGCAGCTCTCGGGGGGCATGCAGCAGCGCGTCGCGCTGGCCCGCGCGATCGTCAACCGCCCGGACGTCCTCCTCCTCGACGAGCCGCTCGGTGCCCTGGACCTCAAGCTCCGCCGGCAGATGCAGATCGAGCTCAAGCGCATCCAGCAGGAGGTCGGCCTGACCTTCATCCACGTCACCCACGACCAGGAGGAGGCCATGACCATGGCCGACTCCATCGCCGTGATGAACCAGGGTGTGGTCGAGCAGCTCGCGGACCCGGCGACCCTCTACGAGAACCCGGCCTCGACCTTCGTCGCCAACTTCCTGGGGCAGTCCAACCTGCTCCGGGCCCGGATCGAGGGCGAGGCCGGCGAGGGTCTGCTGCGCGCCCGGACCCACGACCAGGAGGTCGTGGTGCGACGCGACCGGGTGCCCGAGGGCATCCGGGACGTGTGGGTCGGCGTGCGACCAGAGAAGCTGCGGCTCGGGGAGGACGGGCGCAACACCCTCCGAGGGGTGGTGACCGACGCTTCCTTCACCGGGGTCTCGACCCAGTACCTCGTCAGGATGCCGTGGGACCTTGAGCTCATGGTGGTGCAGCAGAACGACGGTTCGGCTCGGGCCCACGTCGGCGAGACGGTGGCCATGTCCTGGGACCCGGGGCACGAGTTCGTCCTCGACCAGCGTCAGTCTGACACGGCCGGCGCGGACCTGGACGATGAGTAGCGGAAGCGCCGTCCTCCCGTCCGCGGGGCGGCCCCCCGCTCGCAGGGCGCGGGTCAACTGGGTCCCGTACGCCCTGCTGCTGCCGGGCCTGCTGTGGCTGTTCGTGTTCTTCGTCGTGCCGATGATCACGCTGGCGTCCCAGTCCCTCCAGGAGGGTGACGTCGACAACGGCTACACCTTCACGGGCAACGTCGCCGTCTACGGCCAGGCGCTGCAGAACTACTGGCCCCAGCTGCTCCGGTCCATCGGGTACTCCGCGACGGCCACGGTCCTCGCACTCCTGCTGGGCTACCCGCTCGCGTACTTCATCGCGAGCCGGCGTGGCGCGTGGAAGAACATCCTCCTCGTCCTGGTCATCGCCCCCTTCTTCACCAGCTTCCTCATCCGTACGCTCGCCTGGCAGACGATCCTGGCGGACGACTACCTCCCGGCGCGGTTCGCCCGGGCCATCCACTTCACGGACCTCCTGCAAGTGCTCAACCTGTCGGAGAACTCCTCGCTGCTGTCGAGCAAGTTCGCGGTCATCTGCGGCCTCACGTACAACTTCCTGCCTTTCATGATCCTGCCGCTGTTCACGTCCCTGGACCGCCTCGACGGCCGTCTGCTGGAGGCGGCGCGCGACCTGTACGCCACGCCCCGGGAGACGTTCCGCCACATCACCTGGCCGCTGTCGCTGCCGGGCGTCGTGGCGGGCACCCTGCTGACCTTCATCCCGGCGGCAGGCGACTACATCAACTCCAAGCTGCTGGGCAACACCCAGACCGTGATGATCGGCCAGGTCATCGACGCGCAGTTCCTGCGGGTGCTCAACTACCCGCTCGCGGCGGCCCTGTCCTTCGTCCTTCTTGTCCTCATCCTCAGCCTGGTGACCGCCTATGTGCGCCGGGCCGGCACCGAGGAGCTGGTGTGATGGCCTGGGTCCGGAGGCACCTGCTGACCGCCGCAGCGATGGTCACCCTGTTCATCCTCCTGCTGCCCAACGTGGTGGTGGCGCTGTTCGCGTTCAACAAGCCGAACGGCCGGTACAACTACCAGTGGGTCCGGTTCTCGACCGACGCGTGGGCCAACCCGTGCGGCACACCGGGGATCTGCGACTCGCTCGGACTCAGCCTGCGCATCGGCGTGACGGCCTCGCTCGTGGCGACCCTCCTGGGCACGATGGTCGCGTTCGCCCTGGGGCGGTTCCGCTTCCGTGGCCGGGCGACGACCAACCTGCTGATCTTCATGCCGATGGCCACGCCCGAGGTGGTCATGGGCTCGAGCCTGCTGACGCTCTTCGTCGCGATGGGCCTGTCCACCGGTGCCCTCGCGATCCTCATCGCCCACATCATGTTCTGCGTCAGCTTCGTCGTGGTCGCCGTGAAGGCGAGGGTGGCGTCGCTCGACCCGAGGCTCGAGGAGGCTGCTGCCGACCTGGGGGCCACCCCGCTGGCCACCTTCATCAAAGTGACGCTGCCGCTGGTGGCGCCGGGTATCGCTGCGGGTGCGCTGCTCGCCTTCTCGCTCAGCTTCGACGACTACATCATCACCAACTTCAACGCGAGCCCGAGCTCGATCACGTTCCCCATGTACGTCTGGGGAGCGGCGCAGCGCGGGACGCCGGTGCAGATCAACGTCGTGGGCACCGTCATGTTCGTGCTGTCGGTGGGCATCGTCCTCACCGCCCAGCTCATCTCCCGCAGCAGGACGAAGAAGGCGTAGGCCCCATGCGCATCCTCATGATCGGCGCCGGTGGCGTCGGTGATGCCGCCGCGCGCATCGCCGTCGAGCGCGACTTCTTCGAGCTCCTCGTGGTGGCCGACTACGACCTCGCCCGGGCCAAGGCGACGGTGGCTGCGGCCTCGTCCCGGCGGGACGGCGAGTCGCGGCTGGTCGCAGACCAGGTCGACGCCTCCGACGGGGCTGCGGTCGCGGCCCTGGCGCTCAAGCACGGGGCGACGCACGTGTTCAACGCCGTCGACCCGCGGTTCGTGATGCCGATCTTCCGCGGGGCGCTGGCAGCCGGTGCCGGCTACCTCGACATGGCGATGAGCCTGTCGCAGCGCCACCCGCAGGAGCCCTGCTCCCAGGTCGGGGTCAAGCTCGGCGACGAGCAGTTCGCGATGGCGGGGGAGTGGGAGTCGGCCGGCCAGTTGGCCCTGCTCGGCATGGGCGTCGAGCCCGGCCTCTCCGACGTCTTCGCCCGCTATGCCGCGGACCACCTGTTCTCCCACATCGAGGAGCTCGGCACCCGCGACGGCGCCAACCTTGCCGTCCTCGACGAGGACGGCAACGAGACCTTCGCCCCGGGCTTCTCCATGTGGACGATCATCGAGGAGTGCCTCAACCCTCCCGTGGTCTGGGAGAAGGCCCGGGCGGCCGCGGCCGGCGGTGACGTCGAGGCCGGGTTCTTCACCCTGCCGGCGTTCAGCGAGCCCGAGGTCTTCGACTTCCCCGAGGGCATCGGGCCGGTCGAGTGCGTGCACGTCGAGCACGAGGAGGTCCTGCTCATGCCGCGGTGGGTCGACGCCGACCGCGTCACCTTCAAGTACGGCCTCGGTGAGGAGCTCATCACCATCCTGCGCACCCTGCACACGCTCGGGCTCGACCGCACCGACCCCGTCAGCGTCAAGGGGGTCCAGGTCTCCCCGCGCGACGTCGTCGCGGCGGTCCTGCCCGATCCGGCGACCATCGGCCCCCGCATGAAGGGCAAGACCTGTGCCGGGCTCTGGGTCACGGGCACCGGCAAGGACGGCAGCCCGCGGCGCACCTACCTCTACCACGTGTCCGACAACGAGGACACGATGCGCGAGTACGGCGCGCAGTGCGTGGTGTGGCAGACCGCGGTCAACCCCGTGGTCGCCCTCGAGCTCATCGCCACCGGGGTCTGGAAGGGCGCAGGCGTGAGGGGCCCGGAGTCCTTCGACGCGGTGCCGTTCCTGGAGCTGCTCGGGGCGCCGAAGCCCGAGGGCTACGGGTCGCCCTGGGGCATGGAGGACCGCTGAAGCCGTTGAGGCGCAACCGGACTAGGGTCGGACCATGACGCGATACGGGCAGCAGTACGGTCCCGACTTCACCTTCCTCGGGGTCGACCGGTGCGACCTCGACGACGAGTCCACGTATGCCGGCGCCGACGTCGTCATCGTGGGCGCGCCCTTCGACGGCGGCACCTCGCACCGCCCCGGCACGCGCTTCGGTCCGCAGGCGATCCGGATGACCGACTACCTGCCCCACGACGGCTCGCGTCCCTCCTTGGCGCTGCGCACCGACGGCCTCGTCGACCTCAAGGTCCTCGACGCGGGTGACGTCGAGATGTACTCCGGCGACATCGAGCGCTCCCTGCCCAAGCTCGAGGCGGCGGTCGAGAAGGTGGCGCGGGCGGGCGCCATACCAGTCGTGCTCGGGGGCGACCACTCCATCGCCTTCCCCGACGCCAAGGGCGTCGCCAACGTGCTGGGCCACGGACGCGTCTCGATGATCCACTTCGACGCCCACGCCGACACCGGCGACATCGAGTTCGGGTCCCTGTGGGGTCACGGGCAGCCCATGCGACGGCTGATCGAGTCCGGCGCCTTGCGCGGCGACCGGTTCCTCCAGGTCGGGCTGCGCGGCTACTGGCCGCCACCGGAGACGCTCGACTGGATGGCCGGGCAGCAGATGCGCTCGTTCGAAATGACCGAGATCGTCCACCGCGGCCTGCAGGAGTGCCTCACCGAGGCGTTCACCATCGCCACCGACGAGTGCGAGGGCGTCTTCCTCTCCGTCGACATCGACGTCTGCGACCCCGGGCACGCGCCTGGGACGGGCACGCCGGAACCGGGCGGGCTGTCGGCGCGAGAGCTGCTCGACTCGGTGCGCAGGATCTGCCTCGAGCTGCCGGTGGTCGGCGTCGACGTCGTGGAGGTCAGCCCTCCCTACGACCACGCCGACATCACCGCCGCGCTCGCCAACCGCGTCGTCCTCGAGGCGCTCTCGGCGATCGCCCGCCGTCGGCGCGACGCCCGCGACGGGACGCGGTGGGACCCGGCGCAGCCCCTGCTCGCGGGCCGCGCGGGCGCCATACCCGAGGGCCACATCCCGGGCCACCACCACACCCACGAGACGCACGACCAACCGCACGACCACGCTCACGACCACGCACCCACGGAGGAGCAGTCCTGATGGCCACCACCCAGAAGTCGCTCGTCGAGTCCGTCCCGAAGGGCTTGTTCATCGGCGGTCGCTGGCGCGACAGCAGTGACGGCACGACCCTCGCGGTGGAGGACCCCTCCAGCGGGTCCGTCCTCGCGCACGTCGCCGACGCCACGGTCGCCGACGGCAAGGCCGCGCTCGACGCAGCCGTTGCAGCGCAAGGGGACTGGGCCGCGACGCCGCCCCGGGACCGTGGGGAGATCCTGCGCGCGGCGTTCGAGAAGATCACCGAGCGCGCCGAGGACTTCGCCACCCTCATGACCCTCGAGATGGGCAAGACCCTGCTCGAGTCCCGGGGCGAGGTGACCTACGGCGCCGAGTTCTTCCGGTGGTTCTCCGAGGAGGCCGTGCGCATCAGCGGCCGCTGGTCGACCGCCCCCAACGGCGCCACCCGCCTGCTCACGATGAAGAAGCCCGTCGGGCCCACGCTGATGATCACGCCGTGGAACTTCCCGCTCGCCATGGGCACCCGCAAGATCGGCCCGGCGATCGCGGCCGGCTGCACCATGGTGGTCAAGCCCGCCAGCCAGACGCCGCTGACGATGCTGGCCCTGGCCGAGCTGCTGCGTGAGTGCGGCCTGCCCGACGGCGTCCTCAACGTCATCACCACGACCCGCACCGGCGACGTCATCGAGCCGGTCATCCGTGACCCGCGGCTGCGCAAGCTCACCTTCACCGGCTCCACGGCCGTCGGCCGCCGCCTGGTCGAGCAGTCGGCCGAGCAGCTGCTGCGCGTCTCCATGGAGCTCGGGGGCAACGCCCCGTTCATCGTGTTCGAGGACGCCGACCTCGACCGGGCCGTCGAGGGCGCCATGCTCGCCAAGATGCGCAACATCGGCGAGGCCTGCACCGCGGCCAACCGGTTCTACGTGCACGAGAGCGTGGTCGACGACTTCGCCGAGCGGCTGGCCAAGCGGATGGGCGCCCTCACCCTGGGCAAGGGCACCAAGAAGGGCGTCGACGTCGGCCCGCTCATCGACGGCAAGGCCCGCGACGGCGTGGCCGAGCTGGTCGAGCACGCCCGCGCCCAGGGCGCGACCATCGTCACCGGCGGCAAGGCGGCTCCCGGGCGTGGCTACTTCTACGAGCCCACCGTCATCACCGGCGTCCGCAAGGACGCGCGGATGATGACCGAGGAGATCTTCGGCCCCGTCGCGCCGATCGCCTCGTTCCGCACCGAGAAGGAGGCCATCGACCTCGCCAACGGCACGGAGTACGGCCTGGCCTCCTACGTGTTCACCAACGACCTCAGCCGGGTCATCCGGGTCAGCGAGGCGCTGGAGTACGGGATGATCGGCATCAATCAGGGCATCATCTCCAACCCCGCCGCCCCGTTCGGCGGCGTCAAGGCGTCCGGCTTCGGCCGCGAGGGCGGGTTCGAGGGGATCGAGGAGTACCTCGAGACCACCTACGTCGGCATCGCCCCGTGAGCTGACGTGAGCTGACCCTGACCTGACCTGAGGTGACCTGAGGTGACCCGGACCTGACCTGCGGGGACTAGGCCCTGGCTCGGCCCCCGCCTGTCGAGATCGCCCGGCTGAATGTGGCAGAACTGCCCCCGTCAGCCGGGCGATCGCGGTTCAATCGGTGCCATGACCAGCCTCGACCCCGTGGAGGCCCCGGCAGCCCCTGCCGAGGTCGCTCCGCACAGCCGTACCGCCCCCCGCCTGCGGTCGCTCACGGACGTCCTCAACGAGACCGACGAGAAGATGCGGACGGGCCGTGCGGCCGGTGCGAGGGTGTGGCCCACGGGCTTCGAGACCCTCGACGTCGCCCTCACCGGCGGCTTCCGGTCGGGTGAGCTCATCCTGCTCGGTGGCCCCCAGGGCCTGGGGAAGACGGCGATGGCGCTGCAGATGCTGCGCAACGCCCTCACCGCCCACCGGTCGGCCGTCTACTTCTCCTACGAGCACGACGCGCACAGCATCCTCGAGCGCCTGCTCGCCATCGAGGCCGGCGCGGTCGCAGGCTCCGAAGGAATCAGCCTGACCAAGATCAGGCAGCGGTTCGAGGCCCGGCACAGCAATGCCCACTCGATGCGGGAGCGGTTCGAGACGGCGACCGGTGGTCCGGAAGCCGTCGCCGCGATGGAGGGCTACGGCGACCACCTGCACGTCCACACCTCCAGCGGCCTGCACACCACCCTCGACGAGATCCGGTCCACCATCGAGGCCGTCGTGCGCAGCGAGGCGCAGCCGCCGCTCGTCCTCGTCGACTACCTCCAGAAGGTGCCGGTCGCCGGGTTCACCGGCACCGAGGAGGAGCGGGTCTCCGTCGTGGTCGAGCGGCTCAAGGACCTCGCGCTCGAGTTCGAGGTGCCGGTGCTGGCCATCGTCGCCGCCGAGAAGGGCAGCCTCGGCTCCGGCAAGCGGATGCGGGTCAACGACCTGCGCGGCTCCTCCGCCCTGGCCTACGAGTCCGACGTCATCCTCATCCTCAACGACAAGTACGACGTCGTGGCCAAGCACCACCTCGTCTACCACCTCGAGAACGCAGAGCGCTTCCGGCAGTGGGTGGTGATGTCGATCGAGAAGAACCGCAGCGGCGTCGACCAGATCGCCATGGAGTTCCGCAAGCGCTTCGAGCAGGGGCGGTTCGAGCCCGAGGGACGCATCGTCGAGGAGCAGCTCATCGAGGAGCGCGTCTTCCGCGAGTAGTCCTGCTGCGACAATGGGTCGGTGACCACTCCGCGCTCCGTCGCCGTCCTGGGCTCGACCGGCTCCATCGGCACCCAGGCCCTCGACGTCATCTCCCGCAACCCGGACCGCTTCCGGGTGGTGGCCCTGTCCGCGGGGTCCAACCTCGACCTCGTGGCGGAGCAGGCGGTGCGGTTCGACGTCGAGCTGGTCTCCGTGGCGCACGGGACCCACGAGCGCGTGGCCGAGGCGGTCGCTGCGTACGCCGCCCGCGCCGGCCGCGCCGGGTACCGCCCCCAGGTGGTGGTGGGGGACGACGCTGCGGTCGCCGCAGCGGGGTACGGCGCGGACGTGGTGCTCAACGGCATCACCGGCTCGATCGGGCTCCGGCCCACGCTGGCCGCCCTCGCCGAGGGCTCGGTGCTGGCCCTGGCCAACAAGGAGTCGCTCATCGTCGGCGGCCCCCTGGTCAAGGCGGCGGCCGCCCCCGGACAGGTCGTGCCGGTCGACTCCGAGCACTCGGCGATCGCGCAGAGCCTGCGCGGCGGGCGGCCCGAGGAGGTACGCCGCCTGGTGGTGACCGCCAGCGGCGGGCCGTTCCGTGGGCGCTCGCGGGAGTCGCTGCGCGACGTGACGCCGCTGGAGGCGCTGGCCCACCCGAACTTCTCGATGGGCCGGGTCATCACCACCAACTCCGCCACCCTCGTCAACAAAGGCCTGGAGGTCATCGAGGCACACCTGCTGTTCGACATCTCGTTCGACCGGATCGACGTGGTCGTGCACCCACAGCAGATCATCCACTCGATGGTCGAGTTCGTCGACGGTTCGACCATCGCACAGGCGGGGCCTCCGCGGATGCTGGTGCCGATCGCCCTGGGCCTGTCGTGGCCGGAGCGGCTCGCCGACGTCGACGTCCCGGTCGACTGGACCCGGGCGCAGACGTGGGAGTTCGAGCCGCTGGACGACGAGGCGTTCCCCGCCGTCCGGCTCGCCCGTGAGGTCGGCACGGCCGGCGGCACCCACCCGGCCGTCTACAACGCGGCCAACGAGGTCGCGGTCGACGCGTTCCACGAGGGCCGGATCTCGTTCGTCGACATCGTCGACACGGTCGAGCGGGTGGTGCACGACCACGCCGACGAGGGCGGCTCGTCGACCGGCTCCAGCACGTCGGGGATCAATCCGGGGTCCCTGACCGTTGAGGACGTGATGCGGGCCGACTCCTGGGCCCGCGCCCGGGCGCGACAGGTGCTGGGCCTGGAGACCGGACGACTGACCGACGCCGAGGGGGCGCTTCGCTGATGACCGTGCTGCTGTTCGTCCTGGGGGTGCTCTTCGTCGCGCTCGGCGTGGGGCTGTCCATCGGCCTGCACGAGATCGGCCACCTCGTCCCCGCCAAGAAGTTCGGGGTCAAGGTCACCCAGTACATGGTCGGCTTCGGGCCGACGGTGTGGTCGCGGCGCAGGGGCGAGACCGAGTACGGCATCAAGGCCATCCCGCTCGGCGGCTACATCCGGATGATCGGCATGTTCCCGCCGCGGCCGGGCGACAAGCCGGGCACGCTGCGGGTCTCGAGCACCGGCCGGTTCTCCCAGCTCGCCGACGAGGCTCGCCAGCTCAGCCTCGAGGAGATCAAGCCCGGCGACGAGGACCGCGTCTTCTACAAGCTGTCGGTGCCGAAGAAGGTCGTCGTCATGCTGGGCGGCCCGATGATGAACCTCGTCATCGCCGTGGTGCTCCTGACAGGGATCCTCACGATGTACGGCGTCGCCACCGTCGAGGACGGCGCGCGCGTGGCGACCGTGTCCGAGTGCGTCGTCAGCGCCAAGGACGCCGCCACCAAGACCACCTGCGCCGCCTCGGACCCCAAGACACCCGCATACACCGCCGGCGTCCAGCCGGGCGACCAGATCGTCTCGGTGGCCGGCGAGAAGATCAGGCGCACCGCCGACGTCGGCCGCCTCATCCGGCCCCGGGTCGGCCAGACCGTGCAGCTCGTCGTCCTGCGCCACGGCGTCGAGAAGACCCTGACCGCCACCCCGATCAAGAACACCGTCCAACAGGTCGGTCCCGACGGCGAGCCGCTCGTCGACGCCAGCGGTCAGCCGGTCGTCATCGACGCAGGCTTCCTGGGCGTCTCGTCCGGCCCGGTCGTGGGCTACGAACGGCAGTCGATCACGGCGGTCCCCGGGTTCGTGGGGGAGCAGCTGGTCAACACCGCCGGTGTCATCCTCAAGATCCCGCAGAAGATGGTCGGCGTCGTGCAGGCCGCGTTCGGCTCGGGCCAGCGTGACCCCAACGGCCCGGTCTCCGTCGTCGGCGTCGGGCGCATGGCGGGTGACGCGACGGCCGGCAAGATCCCGTGGATCGGCGGCGAGACGGGCATGAGCCCGTTCGTCTTCCTGCTCAGCCTCATGGCCTCGCTCAACCTGGCGCTGTTCGTCTTCAACCTCGTGCCGCTGCTGCCGCTCGACGGCGGCCACGTCGCCGGGGCGCTGTGGGAGGGCGCCAAGCGTCGCCTCGCGCAGCTGCGCGGCCGGCCCGACCCGGGTCACGTCGACGTCGCCAAGGCGCTGCCCGTCGCCTACGCCGTGTCCAGCGTCCTCATCGTCATGTCGGTGCTGCTGATCTACGCCGACGTCGTCAAGCCGATCAGCCTGGGCGGCTGAGGTCGCGGGGCCGGACACACCCTCCGCCACCCGCTGGGAGATACTGCATCCATGACTGTTGGTCTCGGTATGCCGGCCCTGCCCCCGCCCGTCCTCGCGCCCCGTCGCAAGACGCGCAAGATCAAGGTCGGCAAGGTCGAGGTCGGCGGCGACGCCCCCATCTCGGTGCAATCGATGTGCACGACGCCCACGACCGACATCAACGCGACGTTGCAGCAGATCGCCGAGCTGACTGCGTCGGGGTGCGACATCGTCCGGGTGGCGTGCCCGAGCCAGGACGACGCCGACGCGCTGCCCGCCATCGCGCGCAAGAGCCAGATCCCGGTCATCGCAGACATCCACTTCCAGCCCAAGTACGTGTACGCCGCGATCGACGCCGGCTGCGCGGCCGTCCGGGTCAACCCCGGCAACATCCGCCAGTTCGACGACCAGGTCAAGCAGATCGCCCAGGCCGCCAAGGACGCGGGCGTCTCGATCCGCATCGGCGTCAACGCCGGGTCGCTCGACAAGCGGCTCCTCGAGAAGTACGGCAAGCCGACCGCCGAGGCGCTCGTCGAGTCGGCCGTCTGGGAGGCGAGCCTCTTCGAGGAACACGACTTCCACGACTTCAAGATCTCGGTGAAGCACAACGACCCCGTCGTCATGGTCAAGGCCTACGAGCTGCTCTCGGAGCGGGGCGACTGGCCCCTGCACCTCGGCGTGACCGAGGCGGGCCCGGCCTTCCAGGGCACCATCAAGTCGGCCACCGCGTTCGGGGCACTGCTGTCCAAGGGCATCGGCGACACCATCCGCGTCTCCCTCTCGGCCCCGCCGGTCGAGGAGGTCAAGGTCGGCAACCAGATCCTCCAGTCGCTCAACCTCAAGCCGCGCAAGCTCGAGATCGTCTCCTGCCCGTCGTGCGGCCGTGCACAGGTCGACGTCTACACGCTCGCCGACCAGGTGACCGCGGGCCTCGAGGGCATGACCGTCCCGCTGCGCGTGGCCGTCATGGGCTGCGTCGTCAACGGTCCGGGGGAGGCCCGCGAGGCCGACCTCGGTGTCGCCTCCGGCAACGGCAAGGGCCAGATCTTCGTCAAGGGCGAGGTCATCAAGACCGTCCCCGAGGCGCAGATCGTCGAGACCCTCATCGAGGAGGCCATGCGGATCGCCGAGGAGATGGGCGAGCCCGTCGACGAGGAGAGCGCCGGCGCCCCCAGCGTCACCGTCGGCTGAGTCCGGGAGGGGTGCCTCACGCAGCTCGGGTGAAGCGTCCCCGCAGCCCATCGGTCGTTGGCGCCGCACCAGGGGCACGCACGCCCTAGGCTGGCTCCGTGCTGCGCACCCGCAACCCGGTCCACGCCCTGACTGCGTCGGAGCGTGATGCTGCCCTCGAGCTGTGTGCGCGCAACCTGCCGGCCAACGTCTTCGTCGCCGCACGCCTGCTCGAGGGCGTGCTGACCACCCAGCCGGGGACGGTGCTCGGGCACAAGGTCGACGGCCGCCTCGAGGCGCTGTGCTGGTCGAGCGCCAACCTCGTGCCGGTCGAGGCCGACGAGACCGAGCTCGCCTTCTTCGCCGACCGGGTGCGTCGCTGGCGCCGCCACTGCGCCTCCATCCTCGGCCCGGCCGACCAGGTGGCCGAGCTGTGGCGCCACCTGGCGCCGTCGTGGGGGCCGGCGCGGGCCGTGCGGTCCAACCAGCCGCTCATGAGCGCGATGGAGCTCCCCTCCAGCCTCGGCGTCGAGCTCGACCCCCGTGTCCGGCCGGCCAGGGTCGGCGAGGTGGACCTCGTCATGCCCGCGGCGGCGCACATGTTCGAGGGCGAGATCGGCTACCCGCCCTACACCGGTTCCGGTGCTGCCTACCGCACCGCCCTGCTGGCCCTCATCGAGCGGGGGCACACGTTCGTGGCCGTCGAGGAGGGCGCCGTGGTCTTCAAGGCCGACGTCGGCTCGGTGGCCCTCGGCTGCGCCCAGATCCAGGGCGTGTGGCTCGCGCCGCACCTGCGAGGGCAAGGCCTCGCCGCGCCGCTCATGGCGTCGGTGGTCGAGCAGGTCATGGCCACGCGGGCGCGGTGGGTGACGTTGTACGTCAACGACTTCAACGCCAGCGCCCGGGCGACCTACCGGCACGTGGGTTTCGAGGACGTCGGCACGTTCTCGACCGTCCTGCTCTGATGCCCGAGGACCCCGACCGCTCGCCCGAGGACGCCGGCCCCACGCCCGGCGAGCCCGTCGGCAACGTCCTGGTGTGGTTCACGGGATCGCTGCTCGTGTTCGGGCTGTTCCTCGTCGTCGTGCCGGGGAGCCAGCCGGCCGGGCGCACCTGGCTGTGGGTCGGGGTGGTCCTCGTCGTCCTCGGTGGGGCGACCTCCGCCCTGGCCGTGCGGGCGCGGCTGCGCCACCTCCGCTCCCGCTGAGGCCCGGGCCCGTCCGCGCAGTCAGTAGAGGCCGGTGGAGTACTGCTCGCCGTAGTAGCGCTCGAGCTCCTCGACGGAGTCCTCGGGCCGCTCGAGCGCCTTGGCGATCTGCGGCCGCGAGCCCACGGCCATGGGGTCCCAGGTGGCCGGGTGCCAGAGCCTGCTGCGCATGAACGCCTTGGCGCAGTGGAAGAAGACCTCCTCGACCTCCACGACCAGGGCCAGGACCGGCCGGTGGCCCTCGACCTCCATCTCGTCGAACCACGGCGCGTCCGAGACCAGGTGCGCCCTGCCGTTGACCCGCAGGGTGTCGCCACGGCCGGGGACGACGAACAGCAGCCCGACGTGAGGGTTCTCCAGGACGTTGAGGTAGCCGTCGACGCGCTTGTTGCCCTTGCGCTCGGGCAGCGCCAGCGTCGTGTCGTCGAGGACCTTCACGAAGCCGGCGGGGTCGCCCTTGGGTGAGCTGTCGCAGCGGCCGTCGGCACCGGCCGTCGACACCACGCAGAACGGCGAGGCCGCGATCCACTGGCGGTCGAGCTCGTGCAGGGACGTCCGCACCTTGTCGCGCACCCGGGGGAGCGGCTCGCCGACCAGCGCGCGCAGCTGCTCGACGGACTCGATGCGGTGGCCCTCGTCGGTCATGGCGCCAGTGTGCCAGCGGCCCGACCACGCCCGGGCGGTGCGCACGGCGCAACTGGGGTGAGCCCGCGCCGTACGCCCCGATATCCTCTGTGGGTTCGCCCACCACCCGAGGAGTCCCCAGTGGCACTGCGCATGTCGACCCTGTTCCTGCGAACCCTTCGCGAGGACCCGGCCGATGCCGAGGTGCCGAGCCACAGGCTCCTCGTCCGCGCCGGCTACATCCGCCGCGTCAGCCCCGGCATCTACACCTGGCTGCCGCTCGGGCTCAAGGTGCTGCGCAAGGTCGAGAACATCGTCCGCGAGGAGATGGACCAGATCGGCGCGCAGGAGCTGCTGTTTCCCGCGCTGCTGCCCAAGGAGCCCTTCGAGGCCTCCGGGCGCTGGACCGAGTACGGCGACAACATCTTCCGGCTCAAGGACCGCAAGGACGCCGACTACCTGCTCGGCCCCACCCACGAGGAGATGTTCACCCTCGCGGTGAAGGACCTCTTCTCGTCCTACAAGGACCTGCCGCTGTCGATCTACCAGATCCAGACGAAGTACCGCGACGAGGCGCGTCCGCGCGCGGGCATCCTTCGCGGGCGCGAGTTCGTCATGAAGGACTCCTACTCCTTCGACATCGACGGGGCCGGGCTCGACAAGAGCTACCAGCTGCACCGCGACGCCTACATCCGCATCTTCGACCGCCTCGGCTTCCACTACGTCATCGTCCAGGCCATGGCCGGCGCCATGGGTGGGTCGAAGAGCGAGGAGTTCCTCGCCACCGCCGAGAACGGCGAGGACACCTACGTCCACTGCCCCAGCTGCGGGTATGCCGCGAACGTCGAGGCCGTGCGCGTGCCCGTCCCCGACGCGCTGCCCTGGGACGACGCCCCCGCGGCACACGCCGAGGACACCCCCGACACCCCGACCATCGAGACCCTGGTGGACCACCTCAACGCGGCGTACCCCCGCGAGGACCGCGCCTGGGCTGCCAGCGACACCTTGAAGAACGTGATCGTCGTGCTCGTGCACCCCGACGGCACGCGTGAGCCGCTGGCCATCGGCGTGCCCGGTGACCGCGAGATCGACGAGAAGCGCCTCGGCGCCCAGGTCGAGCCCGCCGAGGTGGCGGCCTTCGAGGAGAAGGACTTCGCCGCCAACCCGGCGCTGGCCAAGGGCTACATCGGCCCCGGTGCGCTGGGCTCGGAGTCGGCCTCGGGCATCCGCTACCTCCTCGACCCGCGCGTGGTCGAGGGCACCCGCTGGGTGACCGGCGCCGACGTGAGCGGCAAGCACGTCATCGACCTCGTGGCCGGCCGTGACTTCACGGCCGACGGCACGATCGAGGCCGCCGACGTCCGCCCCGGCGACCTCTGCCCGAGCTGCGGGCACGCGCTGGAGTCGGCCCGGGGCATCGAGATGGGCCACATCTTCCAGCTCGGCACCAAGTACGCCGAGGCGCTCGACCTCAAGGTGCTCGACCAGAACGGCAAGCTCCAGACGGTCATCATGGGCTCCTACGGCGTCGGGGTCTCGCGCGCCGTGGCCTGCGTCGCCGAGGGCAACCACGACGAGCTCGGGCTGCGCTGGCCCCGGGAGATCAGCCCGGTCGACGTGCACCTCGTCGCCGCCGGCAAGGACATGAACCGTGACCCCGAGGTCTTCATCAAGGCCGAGGAGCTCACCCGCGAGCTCGAGGCGGCCGGCGTCTCGGTGCTCTTCGACGACCGCCACAAGGTGAGCCCGGGGGTGAAGTTCAAGGACTCCGAGCTCATCGGCATCCCGACCATCGTCGTGGTGGGCAAGTCCCTGGAGAACGGCGTCGTCGAGGTCAAGGACCGCGCCACGGGCGAGCGCACCGAGGTGGCGGTCGGTGACGTGGTCGAGACCGTGCGCCGCCTCGTGACGGGCGCGACCGGCGCGAACGCGGCGACCGGCGCGGTTGCGCCGGCCGGCGTCGACGGCTGATGGCGGTGGAGACCCCGCCGCAGGCGGTCATCTTCGACTGGGGCGGCACCCTCACCCCGTGGCACGACGTCGACCTGCCGCGCCAGTGGCGGGTGTTCGCGCGAGAGGTGCACGGCCTGCCGGTCGAGGACCCCGCCATGCCCGCCGAGGACATCGCCGAGGCCGACTCGCTCGCGATGCGCATCCACCAGGCCGAGGAGAAGGCCTGGGCGCGTGGGCGCGAGACGCACGAGAGCGCCTCGATCGAGGCGATCCTCGCCGAGGCCGGCGTCGACCCCGAGCACGACCGGCACCACCTGGCGCTCGCGGCATACCGCCGGTTCTGGGAGCCGCACACCCACACCGACCCGCAGGTGCGCCCGCTCTGGGAGGGGCTGCACGACCGCGGGCTCAAGGTCGGGGTGCTCTCCAACACCATCTGGACCCGCGCCTACCACCGTGAGGTCTTCCAGCGCGACGGCGTCCTCGACCTGCTCGACGGCGACGTCTACTCCTCGGAGATCCACGTCGTGAAGCCGCACCGCGAGGCGTTCCTCGCGGCCTGCGCGGCAGTGGACGTGGAGCCCGAGGCCGCGGTCTACGTCGGCGACCGGCTCTTCGAGGACGTCCACGGCCCGCAGCAGGTCGGGATGCGCGCGATCTGGGTGCCCCACAGCGACATCCCGGCCAGCCAGCAGGTCGCGGTCGACGTCACGCCGGACGCCCACGCCCACGAGCTGCTCGACGTCCTGCGCGTCGTCGACCGCTGGCTGGGGCGGTAGGTGCCTGACGTCGACCTGACCACGGTCCTGCTCATGGCCCTCGCCGGGTTCGGCGCGGGCTGGGTCGACGCGGTGGTCGGCGGCGGCGGTCTCGTGCAGCTGCCGGCGCTGCTGCTGGGGTTCCCCGGCGCGAGCCCGGCGCAGCTGCTCGCCACCAACAAGGTCGCCTCGATCTTCGGCACCACCACGAGCTCGGTGACCTACTGGCGCCGGGTCCGTCCCGACCTGAGGACGGCGCTGCCGATGGCGGCGGTCGCGTACTTCGGCGCGGTCGGCGGCGCGCTGATCGGGCTGCACATCCCGAAGTCGGCCTTCAACCCGGTCATCCTCGTCATGCTCGTCGTCGTCGGCGCCTACACCGTGGCCCGGCCGTCGATGGGGCACGAGACTGCGTTGCGGTTCGACGGCCACCGGCACACAGTGGTGGCCATGCTCACCGGGTTCGTCATCGGCGTCTACGACGGCGCGCTCGGCCCGGGCACGGGGTCGTTCCTGGTCTTCGCGCTCGTCGGGCTGATGGGCTACGCGTTCCTGGAGGCGAGCGCCAAGGCCAAGATCGCCAACTTCGCCACCAACCTCGGGGCGCTGACGGTCTTCGTCCCGGGCGGCCACGTGATGTGGGGGATCGGGTTGATCATGGCCGTCGCCAACATCCTCGGCGGCTACACCGGCGCCCGCACCGCCGTGGCCCGGGGCAGCCGCTTCGTCCGGGTCGTGTTCGTCGTCGTGCTCGTGGCCTTCATCGTGCGCATCGGCGGCTCGGTGCTGGGGGTGTGGTCGTGAGCGGGCCCGGTACGCCGCTCGACGCGCGGCTGCTCGACCGGTGCACGGCCCTCGCGGACGCCGCCGCCGACGGGCGCCGGCGGGTGCTGGGCATCAGCGGCGCCCCGGGTGCCGGCAAGACGACCCTCGTGCTGGCCCTGCTGGCGGCGGTGGCCGCCGACCCCCGGCTGGCGGGACGGGTCGCGCACGTGCCGATGGACGGCTACCACCTGCCGAACGCCGAGCTCGACCGCCTCGGTCGGCGGGACCGCAAGGGCGCGCCCGACACCTTCGATGTCGCCGCGTACGCCGCCACCCTCGCGACCGCACGCAGCCTCCCGCGGGCGCGCCTGCTGGCCCCGAGCTTCGACCACGGCGTGGGGGAGCCCGAGCCCGACAGCATCGAGGTCGGCGAGGGCGCGGACCTCGTGGTCACCGAGGGCAACTACCTGCTGCTGCCGGACGGCGGCTGGCCGGACGTGCGCGCCCAGCTCGACGAGGTGTGGTTCTGCGACCTCGGTGACGAGCAGCGACGGCTGCGCCTGGTCCAGCGCCACGTCGCAGCCGGGCGCGAGCCCGACGACGCCGAGGCCTGGGTGGACCGCTCCGACGAGGCGAACGCGCGCCTGGTCGTGACGGACCGCGACGAGGCGGACCTCGTCCTCGTCGACGGCAGGATCGCGACGGCCGGGGCCTGATCCACCGGGATCTTCCGACACAGATCTGGACCATGGGGTGTCCACAGCAAACTCCTAGGAACGGGCTGCAGAGTTCTCGACGTGACCACGATCGACCTGCCCCCGACGGCGCCGCGAGCGGCTGCCCACACCGCCCCGTCCGGGCGGGCCCCCCAGCCGACGCGCCGCGTCCACACCGTCCCCCGCTGGTGGCGCGACGCGTCGGTGAGCGCCTTCTGGGTCGTCCTCATCTGGGTCACCGCGCTCTGGGTCGCGCGCGGTGGGGTGCAGGACCTGGCCTCGGTGGCCGGGGCGCTGACCAGCACCGGGCGCCTGACGGGCCTGGTGGCCTCGGCGCTGCTGCTCGTGCAGGTGTTCCTCATGGCGCGGGTGCCGTGGTTCGAGCAGGCCTGGGGCCAGGACGAGCTGGCACGCACCCACCGCCTGGTGGGGTTCACGTCCTTCAACCTGCTGTGGGCCCACATCGTGCTCATCACGCTCGGCTACGCCGCCGGCACGCCCACCGGCATCTGGGGCACGCTGGTCGACCTCGTCCTGCACTACCCGGGCATGCTGCTCGCGACCGCCGGCACCGTGGCCCTGTGCCTCGTCGTCGTGACCTCGGTCCGCAGGGCACGCCGCCGGCTGCGCTACGAGTCCTGGCACCTGATCCACCTCTACGGCTACCTCGGCGCGGGGCTGGCCCTCCCGCACCAGCTGTGGACCGGCCAGGAGTTCCTCGCCTCGACCGCCTCGACCGTCTTCTGGTGGACCCTGTACGCCGTGTGCGCGGCCGCCGTGCTCGGCTACCGCGTCGCCGTGCCGCTGTGGCGCTCGCTGCGAGCCCCGCTGCGCGTCACCGACGTCGTGGCCGAGGGCC
This sequence comes from Phycicoccus sp. Soil748, assembly GCF_001428025.1. GTDB lineage: Bacteria > Actinomycetota > Actinomycetes > Actinomycetales > Dermatophilaceae > Pedococcus. Next base: position 506,307 of record NZ_LMSC01000007.1, read on the forward strand.
CGGGGGTCACCTCGGTGGTCGTCGCCGGCCGCGGCGTCGAGAAGCTCGACGTCGCCGCCGGCCAGTTCCTGCAGTGGCGCTTCCTCGACGGACCCGGCTGGAGCCGGGCGCACCCGTACTCCGTGTCCGCCGCCCCCGACGGGCGCACCCTGCGCATCACGGCCGCGCACGTCGGCGACGGCACCGAGCAGCTCGCCTCCCTCACGCCCGGCACCCGAGTCCTCGTCGAGGGTCCCTACGGCCGGATGCACGCCGGGGTGCGCAGCCGCCGCAAGGTGCTGCTCATGGGCGCCGGCATCGGCATCACCCCGATGCGCGCGCTGCTCGAGGAGCTCGACCAGGACCCCGGCGACGTCGTCGTCGTCCACCGCGCCCACAGCCGCGACCAGCTCGTCTTCGCCGCCGAGATCTTCGAGCTCGCCCGACGGAAGGGCGCCCGCTACGTCACGGTGGAGGGGTCCCGTGTCCCGGGGCGCGACACGTGGCTGCCCGCCACGGCGGCCCACCTCAGCGACGCGGCCGCCCTCACCCAGCTCGTCCCCGACGTCGCCGAGCGCGACGTGTTCCTCTGCGGCGCACCGAAGTGGATGGACGCGGCCCGCCAGGCCGCCCTCGACAGCGGTGTCCCCTCCAACCACATCCACCTCGAGCGGTTCGAGTACTAGGAGCCCACCATGCGACGAATCACCCTGTGGGCGCTGTCCACCCTGACCACCCTGGTGCTGCTGTTCAGCTACCACACGTCCACCTCCAGCCGCAGCGCCGCCGCGACGGCCCCCCCCGTCCTCGCCCAGGCCGCAGCGCCCAGCGCATCCTCCACGCCGGAGGCGACCACGCCGTCCGGCAGCCCCACGACGTCGGGGTCGTCCGGGTCCTCCGGCTCAGGGTCGACCGGCTCCGGCTCAGGCTCAGGCAGCTCCTCCTCGACGCCGAGCTCCTCGTCCTCCTCCTCGTCCTCCTCGTCGGCATCGGCTGCCAAGACGTACGACGGCAACGCGGTGAGCACCCGGTTCGGCAACGTGCAGGTGCAGATCACGGTCGCTGGCGGCAAGATCACCGCGGCCCAGGTCCTGCAGGTCCCGTGGAACGACCACCGCGACCAGGAGATCAACTCCTACGCGGTGCCCGTCCTCAACAGCGAGGTCGTGCAGGCCCAGAGCGCCACCATCGACATGGTCTCGGGGGCCACGTACACCTCCGACGGTTACATCCAGTCGCTGCAGTCCGCGATCGACCAGGCCCACCTGTGAGTGCCGTGACCGCGCCGCGTCCCGCCACCGCCTCGTCCCACGAGGGGTCGTCGGCGCCCGCGACCCCGCGCCGCGCCTTCGTCGAGCAGGTCATGGGCCTGCCGGTCTCGGTCCACGTCCGCGGCGAGCTGCCGGCCGTGCAGGCAACCGAGGTCGAGGAGGCGGTCGGGCAGGTGTGGTCGTTCCTGCACAAGGTCGACGAACTCTTCAGCACCTGGCGTCCCGACAGCGAGCTCATGCGGCTGCGCAGGGGCGAGCTCGACGGCGCGGACGCCCACCCGTGGCACGAGGAGGTCGCGCAGCTGTGCGCGCAGGCGCAGCAGCGCACCGGCGGCCTGTTCACCGCGGCCTACCCCGGCTCGGGTGGCTACGACCCCACCGGCCTGGTCAAGGGCTGGGCCGTCGAGAAGGCCGCCGCCCACCTGGCCAACGTCCCCGGAATCTCCTGGTGCGTCAACGCCGGTGGCGACATCGTGGCCGGCGCGGGACGAGGCGCACGCCCGACCTCGTGGCGCGTCGGCATCGAGGACCCACGCAGTCCCGGCACCGTGGCCGCGTCGCTCGACCTCGCCATCGGCGGCCTGGCCACCTCGGGGACCGCCGCCCGTGGCCTGCACATCGGCGACCCCCGCACCGGGGGCGCGGTCGACCGTGCCGGGTCCGTCACGGTGTGGGGGCCGGGCCTGCTGTGGGCCGACGTGTGGGCGACGGCGCTGTTCGTCGACCCCGTCGCCGGGCGCGAGGCGCTCGCCGCCCACGACCCCGCCTACCGCTCGTTCGTCCTCTGAGCCGCACCCGCTCCCGCCCCCGCGGCCGACACCTCTGGCAGAGTGGGAGGCGTGCAGGTCTGGTACGCGAGCTACGGCAGCAACCTCGCTCGCGACCGTTTCCTCTGCTACCTCGAGGGTGGCCGCCCTGCGGGGGCGACGCGGACGTACCCCGGCGCTCGCAACACCAGCCCCCCGACGGCCGACCGGGCGATGACGCTGCCGGGCGAGATGTTCTTCGCCTGGGAGTCGCCGACGTGGGGCGGCGGCATCGCCTTCTACGACTCCGGCGCTACGGGCGCCACACTGGCGCGGGCCTACCTCGTGACCGAGCAGCAGTTCGCGGACGTCGCCGCGCAGGAGATGCACCGTCCGCCCGGCGAGGACCTCGACCTCAGCACCGTGCTGAGCAGCTCGCGCCACGACCTGGGACCGGGGCGGTACGAGTCGCTGCACCTCGTGGGTGAGCTGGACGGCCAGCCGGTGCTCACCTTCACCGCGCCGGATCCAGAAGTGCTGCAACGCAACTCGCCTGCGCAGCCCTACCTCGAGGTGGTCGCCCGCGGCCTGCACGAGACGCACGAGCTCGGTGCCGAGGAGATCGCCGCCTACCTCGCAGACCGTCCCGGAGCGGGACCCGGGTGGGACGTCGAGGCACTCCGGCCGGTGGTCACCGCAGCGCTGCCCTGAGGGCTGAAACGTCGGTCACGGGGGCGTCGCAGACGAACCCGCGGCACACGTAGGCCGCAGCACGGCCGCCGACAAGGGGTCGCTGCTCGAGCAGGGGGATGCCGGCGGTGTCGGGGTCGCCGTGGACGTGCACGAGACCGGGGGAGGGTGAGCGGCGCACCACCTCGAGCAGCGCGTCGGCCTCGGGCCCGGCGCCCACCACGGCCACCTGCAGCGGCCCTGCGACAGCGGCCTCGGCCACGGCGAGGGCCCACCCGCCGAAACGCGGGTCCCGGGTGGCAACCGCACCCGAGGCGGACAGGGCAGCCTCGGCGCGCTCCCGCATCGCGGTGTCGCCCGTCAGAGCCGCACACGTGAGCAGTGCGCCGGCCAGGGCGCTCTGGCCGGACGGCTCGGCGTTGTCGGCGGCACTGCGGGGGCGGGTGAACAGCTCCTCCGCGTCGTCGCTCGTGTCGTGGAAACCCCCGTCCGGTGCGGCGAACCGCGCCACCGCGGTGGCGAGCAGCTCGCGCGCCACCTCCAGCCACCGGACCTCACCCGTCGCCTGGTGAAGTGCGAGCAGCCCCTCCGCGAGGTTGCCGTAGTCGTCGGCGACACCGGCTGCCGACCCGACGGCTCCGTCGCGCGACGCCCTGCGCAGGCGTCCGTCGACCAGGTGCGTGGACACGACGAAGGCCGCGCATGCCTGGGCCGCGGCAACCAGCGTCGGCTCGTGGAGGACGGTGCCGGCCTCCGCCAGCGCGGCGACGGCCAGGCCGTTCCACGACGTCACCACCTTGTCGTCGCGCCCCGGCTGCGGCCGGCTCTGCCGCGCTGCCAGCAACGCCGACCGGGTGGCCGCCCACCAGCCGGTGTCGTCGGGGTCCTCGAGGAGCTGCAGGGTGGACAGGCCGTGCTCGAACGTGCCTGCCGGCGTCACGGACAGCAGCGTCGCGGCCCGCCCCCCGTCGTCCTCGCCCAGCACCTCCACGAGCTGTGCCGGTGACCAGGCATACGTGAGCCCCTCGACGCCGTCGGTGTCGGCGTCGAGGGCAGAGGCGAAACCGCCCTCGGCGGTGCGCAGTTCACGCAGCAGGAACTCCGCCGTCTCCACCGCCACCCGCCGGGCGAGCGCGTCGCCGGTGGTGCGCCACAGGTGGGTGTACACGCGCAGGAGCTGGGCGTTGTCGTAGAGCATCTTCTCGAAGTGGGGCACCACCCACCGGGCGTCGACCGAGTAGCGCGCGAACCCGCCGGCGAGCTGGTCGTACATCCCGCCACGGGCCATCGCCGAGCAGGTGGCCGCGGCCATCGAGAGCGCGTCCCCGGACCCGGTGCGCGCGTGGTGGCGCAGCAGGAACTCCAGCACCATCGACGGCGGGAACTTCGGTGCGCCGCCGAAACCTGCTGCGGCGTGGTCGAACTGGCCGCGCAGCCGCGTGACCGCGGTCTCGAGCACCTCGGCGTCGAGCGCGTGCCCGGTGACCGGGGCGGACAGCTCGCGGAGCCGCTCGGCGATGTGGGCGCCGCTACCCAGCACCTGCTCGCGCTGGTCGGCCCAGGCGCTCGTCACCCCCTCCAGGAGCTGCAGGAACTGCGGTCGGGGGAAGTAGGTGCCGGCGAAGAACGGGTCGCCGTCAGGCGTGAGGAAGCACGTCATCGGCCACCCGCCGTGGCCGGTCAGCGCGGTGGTGGCGGCCATGTAGACGGCGTCGATGTCGGGCCGCTCCTCGCGGTCGACCTTGACGGCGACGAAGTCGGCGTTGACCGCCCTGGCCACGTCCTCGTCCTCGAACGACTCGTGGGCCATGACGTGGCACCAGTGGCACGCGGCATACCCGACGCTCAGCAGGACCGGCACGTCGCGGCGACGCGCCTCGGCGAAGGCCTCCGGCCCCCACTCCTGCCAGTCGACGGGGTTGTCCTGGTGCTGCAGCAGGTACGGCGAGGTCGACCGTGCGAGGCGGTTGGGCATACCCCACCGTAGGCGCCGCGCCCGCCGCCCACGGAGAAGGGCTCGGTGCCGGGCCGTATGGGCCGGCGGGCGGGGACGGGAGGAGACGTACCGTGCCGGCTAGGGGGCGAGGGCGACCGTGAGCAGGATGACGGTGTCCTCGAGGGCCTCCACCCCGTGCCGGGCGGACGGTATGGCGACGAGCCGGCCGGCCGGCACGACCCACTCGGGGCCGTCCACTGCATACAGGCGCGCGGTGCCCTGCAGGACGTGGAGCGTGGCTGCCGGCGGCGACTCGTGCTCGGACAGCGTCGCGCCGCTCCGCAGCGCCATCAGCACCGCTCGTTGGCGCTCCCCGCCCAGCAGCAGGCGGGATACGTGCCCGTTGCCGCCCTCACGCGCCTGCGCCAGCAGCGACGCGCCCTCCTCCGCGAGGTCCACCGCTGTGTCGTCGGCGGGGTGTCCGCCCGTGGTCTCGGTGCCCATGGCTCTCTCCTCGTCCTCGTCCTGACCCTGCATCCTCGTCGCGACCGGTCGTCGCCACCACCCCAGGTGGACGCCAGTCCTCGGGACGCTTGTCGCCGGGAGTGGTCGGAGGAGGCGCCGGCGACGTCAGCGCTGGGGCCGTGTGAGGGCGAGGAACTCGGCCCGCGTGCGCGGGTCGTCCCGCAGCACCCCGAGCAGGCTCGACGTCACGGTCGTCGTCCCCGGTGCCTGGACACCTCGCAGCGTCATGCAGAGGTGCTCGGCCTCGACGACGACCCCCACCCCCGCAGCCCCCAGCCGGTCGCGCAGCCACGTGGACACCTGGGTGGTCAGGCGCTCCTGCACCTGCGGACGCCTCGAGAAGTGCTCCACGACCCGTGCGAGCTTGGACAGGCCGACGATGCGGTCACCGGGGAGGTAGCCGACGTGCGCGGTGCCGACGAACGGCAGCATGTGGTGCTCGCACAGCGACCGGACGGGGACCCCGCGGGCGACGATCAGCTCGTCGTAGCCGCCGTCGTTGGGGAACGTCGTCATCTCGAACGGCCGCGGGGTGAGGAGCTCCGCCAGGGCAGCGGCCATGCGGGCCGGTGTCCGCGCCAACGACTCGGACGCGAGGTCCACGCCGAGCGAGTCGAGCAGGGCCCGGGCTCCAGCGGCGGCGCGTGCCAGGTCCGGGTCGGCCACGCGGGACGGCCCGGACCAGGCCGTGCGAGCGCTCACGCAGTCGTCCCGGTGGTGGAGGTGACGGTGCGGTCTCGACCCGCGGTCTCGTCGCGGGGCGGGCGTCGTTCAACTCCGGTGCGCAGCGGCCACAGGGCTGGCCGGGCGTCGAACTTCGTCGAGAGCCGTTGCAGCGCAACGGCGGCCAGCAGGAGGCCGAAGTCGCGGAGGGCGACGTCGTACCAGCCTGGGACGAGCAGCAGGTTGACGACGATGCCACCGAGCCAGGCGGCGACGACGACCGAGCCGAGGCGCGGGTGCAGCAGCACGAGCAGGCCGGCGAGCACCTCCACCACCCCGACGGCGTACATCGCCTGGTGCGGGCTCACGGGCAGGGGGCGGGAGAGGACGGGCGCCAGGTACTGGTCCCAGCGGACCAGCAGGTTGGTGAACTTGTCGAGTCCGAAGACGACGGGCGCAACCACGAACGCGCCCCTCAGCACGGCGTAGGCCTGGTAGGACGGGTCGCGGTGCAGCCTTCGGGTCCGCGCGTGCGGAGCCAGGGTGCGGACCTGGTCGTGGTGGCGGTCGCGGGCATCGGTGGTGGCCATGAGCGGCTCCTCTGGTGTGGTGTCCTCCCGACGGCCGACGGGGCGCCCGAAGGTGTGGCGCCGGGTCCGGCGCGGTGGGAGGCTGACTCGGTGTTAGCCGCACCGCACCCCGGGTGTCTTACCAACCCGCACCCAAGCTGTGAACCGTCGGTAAGACCTCGTCCCGTCCCGGCAGCAAACAGGGCATGACCACCCGTCCACACCACACCACCGGCGCCTGCCGGGCCCCCGGCCCGCCGGTCGACGTCGTCGCCTGGCGCGCCTGCCGGTTGCGGGAGGCAGGGTTCCCGCCGGACCTCGCGGACGAGGTCGCCGCCCAGCGCACCGACCTGCACGCGCTCCTTCAGCTGGTCGACGCCGGCTGCCCTCCCCGCCTCGCCGCGCGCATCCTGTCGCCCCTCGACACCACCCCGCGGTCCCGGTGACCGCCCACAGCCCGGGCCCGATCACCACGGCTGGGCACGGCCCGGACGCCGACCCCGAGGACTGGGTCGCGGCCCTCTCGGGTGGCGGGGCGCAGCAGCTCGCCGCCACCCGACGCCTGCACGACCTGATGCTGCGGGCTGCCGGCCACCAGGTCTCGCGCATGCGCTCCGCCCTGCCCGACGACTCGCGGGCGACCGTGGACGTCATCGTCAACCAGGCCGCGGACGAGGCGATGACCGCACTGCTGGCCAAGCTCCACACGTTCGAGGGCCGCAGCCGGTTCACCACGTGGGCCTACAAGTTCGCCATCCTCCAGGCCGCCACGGACGTCCGCCGCGTGCAGTGGCAGCACCGGGAGGTCGAGCTGCACGACCTCGACCTGGCCGGGCGTCCGGCACCCGACCACGACGGGCCCGAGCGGCACGTCGAGGGAGCAGACCTCGCCGCGGCCGTCTCGACGTCGATGCGCACCGTCCTGACGCCGCACCAGCGCAGGGTCGCCATCGCGCTGCTGGTCGACGGCGTCCCCATCGACGTCCTGGCCGACCGCCTCGGGACGACCCGCGGAGCGCTGTACAAGACCGTCCACGACGTCCGCACCCGGCTGCGTGCCGACCTCACCGGCAGGGGCTACCTGCCGCCGGACCCAGCGCGCGGCCCGAGACACGTTCCCACGACCCGAGCAGGCATGCCATGAACCCCCAGCCAGCCGCCCGCCCCGGACCCCTCCAGCCGGATGCCGTCGACGCGCTCCTGCTGGACACCACGCCGTACCTGTCCTGCGAGGAGTGCTTCGAGCGCATCGACGGCCACGTCGAGGCGCTGCTGCGCAACGACCCCCCCGACCCGGCCTTGGACCGCCACCTGCAGGGCTGTGCAGCCTGCGACGAGGAAGCGAGGTCCCTCGCCGCCCTGCTCAGCGAGGACGGAGCACGGCCCACTCCTGCCGGGTGATCCGGTAGAGCACGTGCCGCCGGGTGGGGTCGCCCTCGGCGATGAGCGGGTGGTCGAAGTCGGCTGACTCGTCGCGCGTCATCCCGATCTTGCGCATGACCGACTGCGACCGGTCGTTGGCGGGGATCGTCATGGCCACCACCTCGTCGAGACCCAGCGGGCCGAACGCGTGCGCCAGCGAGGCCCGCGCACCCTCGGGCGCGTAGCCGCGACCCCAAGCCGAGCTCCCCAGCCGCCACCCGATCTCGACGCAGGGGGTGAAGTGCTCCTCGAACCGTGGCACCGCCAGCCCGACGAACCCGATGAACTCCCCGGTGTCGAGGACCTCGGCCGCCCACAGTCCCCAGCCGTTGCGGGCGATCGCGGTCTCGATGCGGTCGGCCATCGCGTCGCTCGCCGCGCGGTCGAGGTGTCCCGGGAAGTGCTCCATGACCAGCGGGTCGTCGTTCAGCGCTGCGAACGGCTCACGGTCCTCGGGGCGCCACTGGCGCAGGAGCAGCCGCTCCGTGCGCAGCTCGGTCACGGCGGTGTCGGCGGGCTCGGCGTCGTCCGGATACTCGGTGGGCTCGGTGGTCAGCTGCTCGGTCACGGGGACACCGTACGGCGCACGCCCCGCCCGCGTGGGCACCTTGCGACCGCGCGTGGCACCGTGAGTCCATGCATGACGTCGTGGTGGTCGGAGCGGGCCTGGCAGGGCTGGTGTGTGCGGTGGTCCTGGAGGAGCAGGGCCTCGACGTGCTCGTGGTGGAGGCGGCCGACGTCGTCGGCGGCCGCGTGCGCACCGAGGTCGTCGACGGGCACCTCTGCGACGTCGGGTTCCAGCTGCTCAACCCCTCGTACCCTGCGGTGCGCCGACATCTGGACGTGAAAGCCCTTGCGCTGCAACAGTTCGGGGCCGGTGTCGAGGTGCGGCGAGACGGGGTCACCGCCCTGCTCGCCGACCCGCGGCGCGAGCTCGGCGCGCTGCTCCGCACCCTGGCGAGCGGGCTGGTCACCCCCGGCGAGGTCGTCCGGCTCGCCCGCTGGGCAGCACCCAGCCTGGGCTCCGTGGCGCGGCTGGAGTCGGGCCCGGACTGCTCGCTGGCCGAGTCGCTCGACCGTGCGGGCGTCGACGGCCCGCTGAGGCGCGAGGTGCTCGAGCCGTTCCTGGCGGGGGTCCTCGCCGACGGCAGGGGCCGCACGTCGGCGGCCTTCGTGCTCCTCCTGCTGCGGTCCTTCCTGCTCGGGACGCCCGGTCTCCCAAGCGACGGGATGCGTGCCGTGCCGGCCCAGCTCGCGGCCAGGCTGCGCCGCCCCGTACGGCTCGGCACCCGGGCCACGCTCGGGTCCAGGACGACCGTGCGCACCGACGGAGGGGAGGTACCTGCGCGGGCGGTGGTCGTCGCCACCGACGTGGCGGGTGCGGCCGAGCTCGGGATCGCTGCCCCGGTGCCCACGCAGGGTCTGCGCACCTGGTGGTTCTCGACGAGCGACCCGGTGCCGACGAGCCGGTGGCTGCGGGTCGACGGCGCCCGGGGGCCGGTCGTCAACACTGCCGTCGTCTCCGACGCCGCGCCCTCCTACGCCCCTCCGGGACGGCGCCTCGTGCAGGCGACGACGCTGGCCACGGCATCGGACGACGAGCAGCTGGTGCGTCGCGAGGTCGGCCGGGTCTGGTCGACCTCGGCCGCGGGATGGGATCTGGTGGTGCGCCACGACGTCGCCCACGCCCTGCCGTTCGTCCCGCCGCCGCTGGTCGTCCGCCGGCCGGTGGCCCTGGGGGAGGGGCGGTTCGTCGCGGGCGACCACCGCGACACCTCCTCCATCCAGGGCGCCATGGTGTCCGGGCGCCGCGCGGCGCATGCGGTCTGCGCCCACCTCGGCGTGGTGGTGGAAGGCGGCCCGCGGTGAAGCCCCTCGACCCCCAGGGGCCACCGCTGCCCACCCACCAGATCATGAGCCAGTGGTGGCGCGACATCTCGTTCCTGCACTGGCCGGTCGAGCCCGCCCTGCTCGCCCCGCTGCTGCCCCGCGGCGTCCGCCCGGACGTCTTCGACGGGTCGGCCTGGGTCGGCCTGATCCCGTTCCGGATGGTCGACGCCGGCATCGGCACGGGACCACCGGTGCCGTGGCTCGGCACGTTCGCCGAGACCAACGTGCGCGTGTACTCCGTCGACGACCGGGGCCGGCACGGCGTCACCTTCCTGTCGCTCGAGGCCCAGCGGCTGCTCGTCGTGCTGGGAGCCCGGCTCGGGTTCAACGTCCCCTACGAGTGGGCGTCGATGCAGGTCCGCGACCACGCCGCTCCCGGTGGTGACGAGGGCGACGGCCGGGTGCTGACCTACACCACCCGCCGGTTCACCCGCTCGCGCGCTGCCGGTGGCCGCCCGCCCCGGTCGCGCATCACCGTGCGCGTGGGGGAGCGGCTGGGCGAGCCATCGCCGCTCGAGCTCTTCCTCACCGCGCGGTTCGGCCTGCACACGCAGGTGGCGGGACAGTCCCTGTGGGTGCCCAACACCCACGGGCCCTGGCCGCTGCGGTCCGCCGAGGTGCTGGAGCTCGACGACGAGCTGGTCGTCGCTGCAGGGCTGGGCACGTTCGCCCGGACGACCCCGCCCGCGAGCGTGCTGTTCTCGACCGGGGTGCGCACCACCTTCGGGTTCCCCCAGCGCCTCTGACCGCGCCGTACCGGCCACCACGTCCGGCGCCCGGGCAGCAGGGGTGGCCCGGACACCGAACCGGCCACGACAGCCGGCAGGTCGCCAGCTGTCGTGGCCGGGTGGTCACGGTGGTGCGGGTCAGCGCCCGGCAGGCACCCTCTCCGCACGGTCGCCTTCCGGTGACTCGTCGCCCTGGTCGGTCCCGTCCACCCGGGCGGACCCGTGGTCGTCGTCGACCATCGTGGACTCGTCGAAGGGCAGGTGGCCGGCGAGCACCGCGTCGAGGCGGGGCCGGTCGAGCTCGCCCACCCAGTGGCCGATGAGCACCGTCGCGATCGAGTTGCCGGCGAAGTTGGTCAGCGCCCGCGCCTCGCTCATCATGCGGTCGATGCCGACGATGAACCCGACACCGTCGACGAGGTCGGGGCGGTGCGACTGCAGGCCACCGGCCAGGGTCGCCAGGCCGGCGCCGGTGACGCCGGCGGCGCCCTTGGAGGCGATGATCATGAACAGCAGCAACGAGATCTGCTGGCTGAGGCTGAACGGCTTGTCCATGGCGTCGGCGATGAACAGCGACGCCATCGTCAGGTAGATCGCGGTGCCGTCGAGGTTGAACGAGTAGCCGGTCGGGACGGTGATGCCGACGACGGGACGGGAGACCCCGGCGTGCTCCATCTTCGCGATGAGGCGGGGCAGGGCCGACTCCGACGACGAGGTCGACAGGATGAGCAGGAACTCGCGACCCAGGTACCTCAGCAGCGAGAACACGTTGACACCGGTGAAGGCCTTGAGCACCAGGCCGAGGACGACGAACACGAACAGCGCACACGTGATGTAGAACGCGATCATCACCTGGGCCAGGCTCTTGAGCGCGTCGAGCCCGGTGGCGCCGACGACGGCTGCCATCGCGCCGAACGCACCGATCGGCGCGGCGTACATGATCATCGCCATGAGGCGGAAGACGAGCCGCTCGAAGTGCTTGATGCCGACGAGGATCGGCTCACCGGCGCGGCCCATCTTCTGCAGCGCGAAGCCGACCAGCAGGGCCACCAGCAGCGCCTGGAGCACCGAGCCGGCCGTCAGGGCGGAGACGAGCGTGTCGGGGATGAGGCCGAGGACGAAGTCGACCGTGCTCTCGCTCTTCTCGCCGACCTGGGCTTGGCCGGTCTTGGCGAGGGCGTCGGTGAGGTGCAGCCCGGCGCCGGGCTTGACGATGTTGCCCACCACCAGGCCGATCGCGAGCGCGAAGGTCGACATGGTCAGGAAGTAGCCGAGGGCCAGGCCGCCGACCTTGCCGACCTGCGCGGCCCGGCGGACCGAGCCGATGCCGAGGACGATGGTGCAGAAGATGATCGGCGTGATCATCATCTTGATCAGGTTGACGAAGCCGGTGCCAAGCCACTTCAGCTTGATCCCGAAGTCGGGGAAGGCGAACCCGACGATGATGCCCAGGACCATCGCGACGATGACCGCGAGGTAGAGGTAGTGCGTCCGGTCACGGCGGGGTGCCGGGCGGTCGACGGCGTTGTCGGCTGCGGTGCTCACGTGTTCTCCAGTGGACTCGGTCCCGGGCAGGCCGGGAGGGGTGAACTCCGGACGAGTATGGGCGCCGCAGTGGCTAGGGTCACCCTTGTGTTCTTTGAGTTCCGGTGGGCCCACGGCCCCGCCGGGGTCCCCGGTGCGGCGGTATGGCGCTGAGCCCGGGCCGCTGGGCCCCCTCACCCGGGCGGTGGAGCGTCGCCGCCCAGACCTTCGCCCTGCAGGTCCTCGTCGCCCTGCTCGTGGTCGGCATCGGCACCGGCGCGGCGTACGCGCAGGCGCAGCGCGCGGGCACCCAGGAGGCGACGGCGCGGGCGCTCGCAGTGGCGCGGACGGTGGCCAGCGCCCCCGAGGTGGTGGCCGCGGTGCAGACCGCCGACCGTGCCGGGCGGTTGCAGGCCTTCGCCGAGGACGTGCGACGCCACACCCGGACCGACTTCGTGGTCATCATGAGCCCCACCGGCACCCGGTTCACGCACCCGGACACCTCGCTCATCGGCAAGCAGTTCATCGGCCACATCGAGCAGGCGCAGCGCGGCGGCACGGTCGTCGAGGACTACACCGGCACCCTGGGTCCGTCCCGCCGCGCGGTGGTGCCGGTCAGGGCGGGCGCCGGCGACGACGGCCCGGTGGTCGGCCTGGTCGCGGTGGGCATCCGCAAGGCGGCGGTGAGCCGCCGGCTGGAGGGCCAGCTGGTCGCGCTGCTCGGCGCGGGCCTCGCCGCAGCGGTGCTCACCGGGATCGCGACGGCGCTGGTCGCCCGCCGCGTACGGCGCCAGACCCACGGCCTGGGGGAGCGGCAGCTGCGCGAGATGGTCGAGTACTACGACGCCGTCCTGCACGCCGTGACCGAGGGGCTGCTGCTCATCGACCTCGAGGGCAGGCTCCGGCTCGCCAACGACGAGGCCGTCCGGCTCCTCGGGCTCGGCGAGGGCGCGGTGGGGCAGCCCGTCGCGGACCTCGGGCTCTCGGGCCCGCTCACCGACGCGCTCACCGACGAGACGCCGCGCGAGGACGAGCTGCACGTCACCGCGGCCCGGGTGCTCGTGCTCAACACCGCGCCGGCCCGCTGGGACGGTCGCGCCCTGGGCCACGTCGCCACGCTGCGCGACCGCACCGACCTCGAGCACCTCACCGGCGAGCTCGACTCGGCTCGCGGGCTGACCGAGGCGCTGCGCTCGCAGGCCCACGAGTCGGCCAACCGCCTGCACACGATCGTCTCGCTCATCGAGCTCGGTCACCCCGACCGCGCGCTGGAGTTCGCGACCGAGGAGCTCGAGCTCTCGCAGCTGCTCACCGACCGGGTCGTGGCGGGCATCGAGGAGCCGGCGTTGTCGGCCCTGCTGCTCGGCAAGGCGGCCGAGGCCGGCGAGCGCGGCATCGACCTGCGCATCGGCGAGGGCGCCGTCTGGCCCGTGGACGCACTACCGGCGCGCGACGTCGTCACCATCGTGGGCAACCTCATCGACAACGCCTTCGACGCCGTCGCAGGTGAGCCGGGGGAGCGGCAGGTGCGGGTCGACGCGGTCCGTGACGGTGGTGACGTCGTGCTCACCGTCGCCGACACCGGCCCCGGCCTGCCCCCGGGCGCCGTGGCGAAGGCGTTCGAGCGCGGGGTGTCGTCCAAGGACGAGGGGCAGGAGGGTCGGCGCGGCATCGGGCTGGCGCTGGTGTCCCAGAGCGTCAGCCGCCTCGGCGGCTCGCTGTCGGTCGACGGAGGCCCCGGCGCGGTGTTCACCGTGCGCCTGCCGGTGGCCGGGCCCGCAGGTGCGGGGGTGGTGACCGGTGGCTGACACGCCCCTGCAGGTCCTGGTCGTCGAGGACGAGCCGGTCGCCGCCCAGGCGCACGCCGCCTACGTGGCGCGGGTCGACGGGTTCGCGGTCGCGCGCACGGTCGGCACGGCCGCTGCGGCCCTCCAGGCCCTGGCCGCGACGCCGGTCGACGTGGTGCTGCTCGACATGAACCTGCCGGACGGCCACGGGCTCGACGTGATCCGCCGGATGCGCGCCGCCGGCCACCGGGCCGACGTCATCGCCGTCACCTCGGCCCGCGACCTCGAGGTCGTCCGCGGCGCGGTGTCGCTCGGCGTCGTCCAGTACCTGCTCAAGCCGTTCGTGTTCGCCACCCTCCGCGACCGGCTCGAAGCCCACCTCGCCTACCGCCGCCAGCTGCCGTCCTCGGCGCGGGTCGACACCCAGGCCGAGGTCGACGAGGTGCTCGCCGGGGCTCGCCCGTCGCCGCGCGCGTCGGTGCCCAAGGGCATGAGCGAGGACCTCCTCAGCCGGGTGACGCGCGCCCTGCGTGACGGCACGAGGGACAGCGGCCTGTCCGCGAGCGAGCTGGGCGAGGCCGTCGGGGTCAGCCGGGTGACGGCCCGCCGCTACGCGGAGTACCTGTGCGACGCGCGGGTGGTGGTGCGCAGCTCCCGGTACGCCGGGCAGGGGCGCCCGGAGGTGGAGTACCGCTGGGTCGGGTGACGCGGCCCGGCCCTGACGCCTAGCCGATCTCGGCCAGGCGTGGCGCCACCCGCTCGCCGAACGCCGTCACCGTGGCCGCAGGGTCGGGAGCCATCGCCCGGAGGTGGATGTGCTCGACCCCGAGGTCGGCGTAGGCCTGTGCGGTGCGCAGGAAGCCGTCGACGTCCGCGAGCGGGTCACCCTGCGGCCCCATCACGGTCTTCTCGATCGTCGCGTAGTCGCGTCCCAGGTCGTCGCAGTGGCGCCGCAGCACCTCCAGCTTGTGGGCGAGCTCGTCCGCGCCGGAGACGATCAGGTTGGTGGCGTCGGCGTACTGCGCGACCAGCCGCAGCGTCTTCTTCTCCCCGCTGCCGCCGACCACGATCGGCGGGTGCGGCCGGGTCAGGGGCTGCGGCACGTTGATCGTCTCGGCCAGCTGGTAGTGCTTCCCCTCGAACGGGCCCTCGTCGTCGCTCCACATCTGCTGGACGATCTGCAGGGTCTCCTCGAGGCGCTCGAACCGCTCGGCGACCGGCGGGTAGGGCACGCCCAGCGCGAGGTGCTCGCGCTCGTACCAGGCCGCACCGATGCCCAGGAACGCCCGACCGCCGCTCACGACGTCGAGGGTGGTGGCGATCTTGGCGAGCAGCCCGGGGTGCCGGTACGTCACGCCCGTGACGACGGTCCCGAGCTTGACCCGTTCGGTCGCCCCGGCCAGGAACCCGAGCGTCGTGTAGGCCTCCAGCATGGGGTCGTGGGCGGTGCGGAAGAACTCCATCTGGAAGTAGTGGTCCATCACGGTCAGCCACGAGGCGCCGGCGGCCTCTGCCGCTGCCGCAGTGGAGCGCAGGGCGGGGGCGTACGACGCCGGGCCCTGCGGGATGGTGAAGTCGAGGAAGTGGAATCCGAAGCGCATGGTCGAAGTCTGCGCCCCTTTCCCGCCCTCGGCGCGTCGGGGACCGCGCGTCGTGCAGCTGCCGCGGTGGCCGCGGCGAGGCCTCAGCCGTCGAGCGCCTTGAGCAGTGCGATGCAGAAGGTCACCTCGTCGGCGTCGCCGTCCTTGGCGGCCCAGCCGGCGTTGATGGCGGTGTGGACGTAGGACCACGCGAGCGCCTCGTCCTCGTCGATGCCGGCCGCGTCGCAGGTGACCTCGACCCGTCGCCGGACCAGGTAGCGGAACGCCGAGCCGGTCCCGAGCTCGTCGCGGCGGTTGCGCAGCAGCGGCTGGACCTCGAACCCCGGGTGGCCGGCAACGGCGTTCGGGTCGATCGCCACCCACGCCGGGCGGTCGGAGCCGGGGAGGCTGTGCAGGACGTTCTCGTTGTGCAGGTCGCCGTGCAGCAGCGTCGCGTCGCAGGCGGGGTCGGAGAGCAGGTCGTCGAGCAGTCCCGCCGTGCGCTCGGCCATGCGCCGGGGCAGGACCGAGCCCTGCCCGAGCAGCGGGGCGGCGTGCCGACGGACGTGGGCCGAGAGCCTGCCGACCTGGGGTGGGGCCGGGACGTGCAGCCGGGCCAGCAGCTCGCCGGTCACCTCACAGGCCGCGTCGACGTCGAGGCCCCGGAGGTCGTGGCTGCTGTCGAGCGGCTCCAGCAGCAGCGCGCTGCGGTGCGGGTCCGCGGCCACGAGCCGCACGGCGCCGTGGCCGTCCCACAGCCGCAGCGCCAGGGCCTCGTCGCGCGCCTCGACGTGCGGCCAGCCGACCTTGAGGGCAAGGGGTGCCCCCTCGCGCAGGACGGGGAGCACGACCGAGGTCCAGCCGGTGCGTGCGGGGCCGGTCACGGTGAGGTCCCAGTCGTCGAGCAGGTCGGCCAGCAGCTTCGGCAGCCCGGCCGCCCACGCGCTCCCGGACGGTCCACCGACCGCGCCTTCCTCGGCGGTGAAGCGCTGGACGAACGCCAGGAAGGCCGGTGGCAGCAGCGCCGCCGCGTCCTGCACGCGGGTCACGCGGGTGCCACGAGCCCGGGGAAGGGGGTCAGGGCGACGCCCCACCGTGAGGCCAGGACCTCGGTGTCGGCGAGCCACTGCACCACGGCGCCGAGCGGCCCGGCCTCACCGCCGGTCGAGCCGAGGTCGCGGGCCCCCGTGGCCAGCAGCTCGGTGAGCAGGTGGGCCGCGAGCTTGCGGGCCGCAGCCGGCGTCGCGACGGGGTACGGCAGCGGGTAGGCGAGCGGGGGTGGCGCTGCGGCCGGCCCGGCCAGCGCCTCCTGGCGTCCTTGGCGGGCCTCGAGCACCGCGAGGGTCGTGCGGGCGAGAGTCCGCTGCGCGCCGGTGGGGGACTGTGCCGCGACGACCTGGAAGCCGTACACGGCAGCGCGGGTGCTCTGGAGGTACGACGCCGCCAGCGACGGCTCGGACCACTTCGGCTCCGGCCAGGTCGTCGGCGTCCCGAGCAGGGCCGCGGCAGCCGCACGCTGCGCGAGCAGGGCCCCCGCCAGGGGGAGGACCTCGGCGGGAACCCCGGCGAGGTCGGTGATCGCCGCGGGACCGAGGTCGCCGGCCTCAGAGGCGGCCAGGGCCTGGGGCCCGGTGACCGCCCCCGCGGTCGCCCCGGACGAGGCACCAGGGGACTGGGTGGACGAAGGGCCGGACGAAGGGCCGGCCGAGGGTGAGGTCGTGGTGGCGGTGCCGTCCGGCTCCTCGGCGCCGTCGACCACCGAGACCGGTACGCCGAGGCGCAGCAGCTCGGTGCGCAGCACCTCCGCCTGGCGCGTGTGCAGGACGGCGAGCCGCGCCGGCAGGGCCTTGGCCGGGCCGCCCAGGGCCGTCGCCTCCGCCGCGAGGTCCAGGCT
Organism: Phycicoccus sp. Soil748; assembly: GCF_001428025.1. GTDB lineage: Bacteria > Actinomycetota > Actinomycetes > Actinomycetales > Dermatophilaceae > Pedococcus. Next base: position 523,511 of record NZ_LMSC01000007.1, read on the forward strand.
GTGGCGCCTCAGCGCGAGCAGGAACGGCTCGCCCCTTAGCGGCCGCCGCTCCGGCGCCCCGCCCCCCCGACGTGCGTCGCCCTCGAGCCGGATCCCGCACGCAGCCAGCGGGGCCGACACCAGCGCCGACACGAGGGCCACGGTCCCGAACCGGGCGCCCGCGGCGAGCACGTCCCGCCGCGTCGGGCACGACGGCGTACCGGGTCGGTGCTCGGGCATGCGCCGATCATGGCACGCGGGTGCGGCCCGTCCGTGCAGGGCTGTGGCAGGGATGTGCTGGCATGCATCGCGCCTGCGCCGTGGATAGAGTGGGCGCGCACCACCACCAGAACTTCAGAGAGGACGAGTCAGTTGAGCGTCAAGGACCAGATTCGTCCCGCGGTGGAAGGCCCCCTCGCGGCCCTCGGGCTGCTCGTCGAGGACGTGGCCGTGACGCCCGCCGGCAAGCGCCGGCTCGTCCGCATCTGGATCGACCGCGTCCTCGAGGCGACCGACGGTCCCACCACGACGGCCACCGACCCCCTCAGCCTCGACGAGGTGGCCGACGCCACCCGCACGATCGGGGACGCCCTCGACGAGGCCGACGCCATGGGGGAGCAGCCCTACACCCTCGAGGTGACCTCGCCCGGCGTCGACCGACCGCTGACCGAGCCACGTCACTACCGTCGCAACATCACCCGCCTCGTCACCCTCACCCCGCTCGAGGGGGCCCCGGTCACCGGGCGGCTGGTGAGCGCCGACGACGAGGGCGTCACCGTCGAGGTGCCGGCCACGAAGAAGACGCCGGCACGCACCGAGCAGCACCCGTACTCCGCCCTGTCGCGGGCTGCCGTGGAGGTCGAGTTCTCCCGCCCCGGCGCAGCGCCGGGCCCCGCCAACGACGGTGACGAGCACGACGACACCGACCTGCACGACGACGTCGACGAGACCGACGACGACACCGAGGAGAGCTGACATGGACATCGACCTGACCGCCCTGCGGGCCCTGGAGCGCGAGCGGGACATCTCCCTCGACATCCTCATCCCTGCCATCGAGCAGGCCCTCCTCGTCGCCTACCACCGCACCGACGACTCCTACCGCCACGCACGCGTCGAGCTCGACCGCAAGACCGGGCACGTCATCGTGTGGGCGCGCGAAGAGCTCGAGACGCCCGAGCCCGCCGAGGGCGAAGAGCGTCCGCCCCGCGAGTTCGGGCCCGAGTTCGACGACACCCCGACCGGCTTCGGCCGCATCGCCGCCGCGACCGCGCGGCAGGTCATCGTGCAGCGCCTGCGCGACCTCGAGGACGAGGCGATCATGGGCGACTTCAAGGGCCGTGAGGGTGACGTCGTCGCCGGCGTCATCCAGCAGAGCCCCGACCCGCGCCACGTCACGGTCGACTTCGGCACCGTCGAGGGGATCCTGCCCCTCGCCGAGCAGGTGCCGGGGGAGAAGTACGTGCACGGCGAGCGCCTGCGCTGCTTCGTGGTGTCCGTGCGCCGCGGGCCCAAGGGACCGCAGATCGGCCTGTCTCGCACCCACCCCAACCTCGTGCGCAAGCTCTTCGCCCTCGAGGTGCCCGAGATCGCCGACGGCTCCGTCGAGATCGCGGCCCTGGCTCGTGAGGCCGGTCACCGCACGAAGATCGCCGTGCACTCCAAGGTCGCTGGACTCAACGCCAAGGGCGCCTGCATCGGCCCGATGGGCGCCCGCGTCCGTGCGGTGATGACCGAGCTGCACGGCGAGAAAATCGACATCGTCGACTACTCCGAGGACCCGCGGACGTTCGTGGCCGCGGCCCTGTCGCCCTCGCGGGTGGAGTCGGTCGAGATCGTCGACCCGCAGCTGCGCTCCGCCCGGGTCGTCGTGCCCGACTACCAGCTGTCCCTGGCCATCGGCAAGGAGGGCCAGAACGCCCGCCTCGCCGCCAAGCTCACCGGCTGGCGCATCGACATCCGCCCGGACACCCAGGCCGACCCCGCCGGCGCCTCGAGCGCGGGGCGCGGTGCGCCGCGTACGGGGGCCTCCGAGGGGTCCGCAGGGCGTCGCAGCAGCACGGGTGACGCACCCGGGCGCCAGTAGGGGATAGACTGGTGGGGACCGACCGGACTGGACTCCGGACCGCAGCACGCACCACCACCCCCCGCTCCACGACCCGGGTACCCACCCGGACGTGTGTGGGGTGCCGCGGGACGGATAGCTGGTCGGCCCTCCTGCGAGTGGTCGCGGAGACGGACGATGCCGGGGTGACCCGGTTGGCGCCGGACCCGCGTCGCCTCCTGCCGGGGCGTGGCGCATGGCTGCACCCGACGGGGGAGTGTCTCGAGCAGGCCCTGCGCCGCCGGGCGTTCGGCCGGGCGCTGCGTGTCGGCTCCGGGCCTGACCCGGCAGCCGTCGTGGCCTACGTCGAGGCCCACACCGAGTCGCCGCACGGCGGCCCGGCCGGCACCACCGCAGGATGAGCACCTCGAACCAACCGTCCATCGCTATGGGAACCGAAAGCGGGTTTGACGCTGATGAGCACCCGATGAGAACTCAGCAATGAGCTCCCCCCAGCAGTAACGACGGTCCGCGCCTGTCCTGGCACGGACCAGGAACAGGAGAAACGTGGCCAAGGTCCGTGTAAGCGCGCTCGCCAAAGAGCTCGGCACCGACAGCAAGACGCTGATCGCCCACCTCAACAGCATCGGCGAGTACGTCAAGACCGCCAGCTCGACCATCGAGGCACCGGTCGTCCGCAAGGCGACCGAGACGTTCCCCGCGGAGAAGCGTTCCGCGGGCGCCAAGCCCTCGCCCGCCAAGGCGGCACCGGCACCGGCAGCCCCCGCTGCCAAGCCGGCTGCCGAGGCGGCCCCCGCCGCACCTGCGGCGCAGACCCCGTCCGCCCCGGCTGCCGCCCCCGCGGCCCCGGCAGCGGCGACGCCTGCCCCCGCAGCCCCCGCTGCCAAGGCAGCGCCCGCCCCGGCGGCCCCCGCGCCCCGTACGGCGCCTGCCCCGGCGGCTCCCGCGCCTGCCGCCCCCGCTGCCCGGTCGGACGTCCAGTCCGCCCGCGACGGTGGCAAGCAGACCTCGGGCGTCCCGGCGTCCCCGCGACCCGGCAACGCGCCGCGTCCTGCGGGTCCCGGCGGTTCCGGTGCGCCGCGTCCCGGCGCCCCGCGCCCCGGCAACAACCCGTTCGCGCCCTCGCAGGGCATGCGCACGGGTCGTGACGGTGGCCGTGAGGGTGGCTCGCGTGAGCCCGCCCGCCCCGGCAACAACCCGTTCGCGGCCTCCCAGGGCATGCCGCGCCCGCAGAGCCGTCCCGGTGGCCCCGGTGCTGCCGGCCCGCGCCCCGGCGGCACGGCCGGCCCGGGTGGACCCCGTCCCGGTGGTCCCCGCCCGAGCCCCGGCATGATGCCCGACCGCAGCGCGGTCGGCCGTCCCGGTGAGCGTCCCGCGCGTGGCGGCGGCCGTGGCCCCGGTGGCCCCGGCGCCGGTCGCGGTCCGGGTGGCCCCGGCGGTCCCGCCGGTGGTGGCTTCGCCGGTCGTCCCGGTGGCGGTGGCTTCCGTGGTGGCGCCGGTCGTGGCTCCACTGCCGGTGCCTTCGGCCGCGGTGGCGGTCGCCCCGTGCGCGGACGCAAGTCCAAGCGTGCGAAGCGCCAGGAGTTCGAGCAGATGCAGGCTCCGTCGCTCGGTGGCGTGAGTGTGCCCCGTGGCAACGGTGACACCCTCATCCGCGTGCGTCGCGGCTCGTCGCTCAGCGACTTCGCCGACAAGATCAACGCCAACCCCGGTGCGCTGGTGACGGTGCTCTTCCACCTCGGCGAGATGGCCACGGCCACCCAGTCGCTGGACGAGGACACCTTCAAGCTGCTCGGTGCCGAGCTCGGCTACAACATCGAGGTCGTCTCCCCCGAGGAGGAGGAGAAGGAGCTGTTCGACGCCTTCAACATCGACCTGGAGACGGGTATCGAGGGTGAGGACGACGAGGACCTCGAGGCCCGTCCGCCGGTCGTGACCGTCATGGGTCACGTCGACCACGGAAAGACCCGCCTGCTCGACGCCATCCGCAACGAGGACGTCGCCGGTGGCGAGTCCGGTGGCATCACCCAGCACATCGGTGCCTACCAGGTGCACAAGGTGCACGAGGGCGTCGACCGTCCGATCACCTTCATCGACACCCCGGGTCACGAGGCGTTCACCGCCATGCGTGCCCGTGGTGCGAAGGTCACCGACATCGCGATCCTCGTGGTCGCGGCCGACGACGGCGTGATGCCGCAGACCATCGAGGCGCTCAACCACGCCCAGGCTGCGGACGTCCCGATCGTCGTGGCGGTCAACAAGATCGACGTCGAGGGTGCCAACCCGTCCAAGGTCCGCCAGCAGCTCACCGAGTACAACCTGGTGGCTGAGGAGTACGGCGGCGAGACCATGTTCGTCGACGTCTCCGCCAAGGCCGGCCAGAACATCGACGCCCTCCTCGAGGCCGTCCTGCTGACGGCCGACGCGGCGCTCGACCTGCGTGCCAACGCCGACCGCGACGCCCGCGGTGTCGCGATCGAGGCCAACCTCGACCGTGGCCGTGGCGCCACGGCCACGGTGCTGGTCCAGGCCGGCACGCTGCACGTCGGTGACGCCATCGTCACGGGTTCGGCCTACGGCCGCGTCCGCGCGATGCTCGACGAGCACGGCAACAACCTCACCGAGGCGGGCCCGTCCCGTCCCGTGCAGGTGCTCGGCCTCTCCTCGGTGCCGCGCGCCGGTGACACCTTCGTGGTGGCCCCGGACGACCGCACGGCCCGCCAGATCGCCGAGCGCCGTGAGGCGGCGGACCGCCAGGCCAGCCTGGCCAAGGCCCGCAAGCGCATCTCCCTCGAGGACCTCAACGAGGCGCTCGCGGCCGGCAAGGTCGAGACGCTCAACCTCATCCTCAAGGGCGACGTGTCCGGTTCCGTGGAAGCGCTCGAGGACGCCCTGCTCCAGATCGACGTGGGCGACGAGGTCGACCTGCGGATCATCGACCGCGGCGTCGGTGCGATCACGATGAACAACATCAACCTCGCGATGGCGTCCGACGCGATCATCATCGGCTACAACGTCCGGGCCGAGGGCCAGAACGCCGACTACGCCGACCGCGAGGGTGTGGAGATCCGCTACTACTCGGTGATCTACCAGGCCATCGAGGAGATCGAGGCAGCGCTCAAGGGCATGCTCAAGCCGGAGTTCGAGGAGGTGGAGCTCGGCACCGCCGAGATCCGCGAGATCTTCCGCTCCAGCAAGTTCGGCAACATCGCCGGCTCGATCGTCCGCAGCGGCGAGATCAAGCGGGGCACCAAGGCCCGCATCACCCGCAACGGCGTCGTCGTGGCGGAGAACGTCGAGATCGCCGGCCTGCGCCGGTTCAAGGACGACGTCACCGAGGTCCGCGACGGCTTCGAGTGCGGCATCAACCTGGGGTCCTACAACGACCTCCAGCTCGGCGACCTCATCGCCACGTACGAGATGCGCGAAAAGCCGCGCGCCTGATGTACGCAGCGTGAGCCCGGGGGCGGCCGTAGGGTCGCCCCCGGGCTCCGCGGGTCCCGGACGAGCCCTCCGGGACCTGCGCGGCTCCGCGGAGCCCCCGCCCCGCCGCGCCCCCGACCACCCCACCTAGGAGACTGCGCATGGCTGACACCGGACGCGCCCGCAAGATCGCCGACCGGATCAAGGTCCTCATCGCGGCCAACCTCGAGTCGATCGTCAAGGACCCCGACCTCGGTTTCGTGACCGTGACCGACGTCCGCGTCACCGGCGACCTCCAGCACGCCTCGGTCTTCTACACCGTCTTCGGTGACGAGGCCCAGCGCGCGAAGACGGCCGCCCTGCTCGAGAAGAACAAGGGCCGGCTGCGCTCGTTCGTCGGCGGGCAGATCCAGATCCGGCTGACCCCGAGCCTGGACTTCTTCGCCGACGCCATCCCCGAGACCGCCTCGCACCTCGAGGACCTCCTGCGCGAGGCCAAGGAGCGCGACGCCGCCGTGGCCGCGGCCGCCGCCCGGGCGAAGTACGCCGGCGACGCCGACCCGTACCGCCGTGACGAGGAGGACGACGACGTCGACCTCCCCGGTGGCGAGGACGCCTCCGTCGAGGCCTCGCCCGCCCGCGACGAGGACGGTACGGCGCCGGATGCCCGCGCCTGACGGCCTGCTCGTCGTCGACAAGCCCGCCGGCTGGACCAGCCACGACGTCGTGGGCCGCGCCCGGCGGCTCTGCGGCACCCGCAAGGTCGGGCACGCCGGGACCCTGGACCCCATGGCCACCGGCGTGCTGGTCCTCGGCATCGGCCGCGCCACCAAGCTCCTGACGTTCCTCGTCGGCTGCGACAAGGACTACACCGCCACGATCCGGCTCGGGCAGACCACGGTCACCGACGACGCCGCGGGCGAGGTGACGGCGACGACCGCGGCCGACGGCGTCACCCGGTCCGCGCTGGACGCCGCGGTCGCCGCGCTGACGGGTGAGCTCGAGCAGGTCCCCAGCAGCGTGTCGGCCATCAAGGTCAAGGGTGAGCGCGCCTACCACCGGGTGCGGTCGGGGGAGGACGTCGTGCTGGCCGCCCGACCCGTGACGGTGAGCCGGTTCGACGTGCTCGACGTCCGCGTCGCCGACGCGCTGGGCGTCGCGGTGGTCGACGTCGACGTGGCGGCGACCGTGAGCTCGGGCACCTACGTGCGAGCCCTGGCCCGCGACCTCGGGTCCGCCCTGGGTGTCGGTGGCCACCTCACCGCCCTGCGCCGGACCCGCGTCGGGGCCTTCCGCCTCGAGGACGCCCACTCGCTCGAGGACCTCGGCGCCCTGGACGGACCCGAGGTCGTGCCGGTGACGCCCCTCGCCGAGGCGGCCCGCGCGCAGTTCGCCGTGCGGGAGCTGACGCAGGAGGAGGCCCGGACCATCGGTTACGGCCAGCGGGTCGAGTCCGCCCAGCCGGGACGCACCGAGCCCGTCGCTGCCCTCGCCCCCGACGGCACGCTGGTGGCGATGCTCGACGAGTCCGGCACCAAAGCCAGGTCGCACGTCGTGTTCGCCCCGGCGGGTTCGTAGAGTGTCCTCCGTGCACCGCTGGACCGACCCCACCCAGACCCCGGGCACGCTGCGACCCAGCGTGGCGACCTTCGGCAACTTCGACGGCGTCCACCGTGGGCACCGAGCCGTCCTCGGCCGCCTCGTCGCCGAGGGCACCGCCCGGGGGCTGCCCGCCGTGGCGGTGACGTTCGACCCGCACCCGGCGGCGATCTTCGCCCCCGAGCACGGACTCGAGCTGATCACGCCCGGGCCGCTGCGTGACGACCTGCTTGCCGAGACCGGCATCGACGGGCTGCTCGTCCTCGACTTCACGCGCGAGTTCGCAGACCAGAGCGCCGAGGAGTTCATCGTCCGCACCTTCGTCGAGACGCTCGGCGTGCAGGCGCTGGTCGTCGGGGCCGACACCCGTGGCTTCGGACGCGGCTACACCGGCGACGTCGGGACGCTGCGCCGGCTGGGGGAGCAGCACGGGTTCGAGGTGGTCGTCCTGGAGGACCTCGGTGAGGGCGAGCGCTGGTCGTCCTCCGCCGTTCGCCGCCACCTCACCGCCGGCGAGGTCGCCGAGGCGGCCGCCATCCTCGGCCGGCCGCACCGCATGCGGGGGACCGTCGTCCACGGCGCCCACCGGGGGCGCGAGCTCGGCTACCCGACCGCCAACCTCGCCGACGACGCGCTCGGCCTCATCCCGGCCGACGGCGTCTATGCCGGCTGGCTCACCCGCACCACGCTGGCGACCGACGAGCCGGACCGCACCCTGCCTTGCGCGGTGTCCGTCGGCACCAACCCCACCTTCGACGGGACCGTCCGCACCGTCGAGGCCTACGTGCTCGACCGCACCGACCTCGACCTCTACGACGAGCAGGTCAGCGTCGAGTTCGTCGAGCACATCCGGCCCACGCTGCGCTTCGACTCGGTGGAGGAGCTGCTCGAGGCCATGGCCGGCGACGTCGAGACGTGCCGCCGCGTCCTGGCCTCAATCGTCCCCTCCTGAGCGTCGTGCCCCGCCCCAGCCGCCCGCGGCCCGCGCGTGACGGGTTCTGGGCGCGAGCCGGTGGCGGCGCCGGCCTCTGGGCCCGCAGCGACTGGGGCCTGGTCGTGGCCGCCCTCGGCCTGTCGGTGCTGGGCGCGCTGCTCGTGTGGTCGGCGACGCGGCACCAGGCCGGCACCGCCTACCTGCTGCGGCACCTGCTCACCACCGCGGTGGGCGTCGGGATCGCGGCCGCGGTGACCCGCACCGGGTACCAGCGGCTGCGCGCCATCGCCCCGCTGCTCTACCTCGTCGCGGTCGGCGGCCTGCTGCTCGTCCTGACGCCCGTGGGGACCACGGTCAACGGCTCGCACTCGTGGATCCTGCTCCCTGGCGGCTTCTCGGTGCAGCCCTCCGAGCTCGCCAAGGCCGCTCTCTGCCTCGGGCTGGCGATCATCCTCGGCGAGCGGCTCGACCGCGGCGCCCAGCCCGACGTCCGCGACCTGCTGTTCGCCGTCGCGGTGGCCGCGGTCCCGGTGCTCCTCGTGCTGCTGCAGCCCGACCTGGGCTCGGCCCTGGTGCTCGGAGCGGTGGCGCTCGGGGTCGTCGCGGTCGCCGGCACCCCGAAGCGCTGGCTGGCGCTGTCGGTGGGGCTCGTCGCCGCTGCGGTCACCCTGGCCCTGACCACGCCGGTGCTCAGCGGATACCAGCGCGACCGGCTCACGGCGTTCATCGACCCGCAGGCCGACCCCCAGGGCATCGGCTACCAGACGCGGCAGGTCCGGATCGCCATCGGGTCCGGCGGCTGGCAGGGGCAGGGGCTGTTCCAGGGCCACCAGACCCAGGGCGGGTTCATCCCGTTCCAGCAGACGGACTTCGTGTTCTCGGTGGCGGGGGAGGAGCTCGGGTTCCTGGGGGCGGCGGGGCTGCTCCTGCTGCTCGGGTTCGTCGTACTGCGCGCCGTGCTCGTCGCGGCCCGGGCGCGGGACGCCTTCGGCCGGCTGATGGCCGTGGGCGTGGCCACCTGGCTGCTGTTCCAGGTGTTCGAGAACGTCGGGATGAACCTCGGCCTCACCCCGGTCACCGGGCTGCCGCTGCCGTTCCTCTCCTACGGCGGGTCGTCGATGTTCGCGTGCTGGCTCGGGATCGGGCTGGTCAACAACGTCCACCTCTCGACCCGCGAAGGGTGACCCGGGACCTTCGGCCAGATTCGTGGGCGATCTCCTCCGCGAGCGTGGAGGGCGTGGCACTATCCACCAAACCCCACCCCCGAGCCGAGGAAGGTCAATGTCGATCCACACGCTGCAGGACCGCACCGCGCAGGACGAACGAGTCAACACCGCCGCCATCGAGGGACGGGCGCCCACCGTGGCGCACCTGTTCCGCGACCGGGTCGCCGCCAGCCCGCAGGGTGAGGCCTTCCGGTTCGTGGCCGACGGCTCGGGCGAGCTGTGGGAGTCGGTGACGTGGACGCAGGTGAGCGAGCGCGCCCACCGCCTCGCCGCCGGGCTCGTGGCGCTGGGTATCGGGCCCGAGGACCGCGTCGCGATCGCGTCCTCGACGCGGTACGAGTGGGCCCTGACGGACCTCGCCGTCATGTGCGCGGGCGGGGCGACGACGACGATCTATCCGACGACCATCGCGCCCGACGTGTCCTACATCCTGTCCAACTCGGGCAGCACCGTGGTCTTCGCCGAGGACGACGACCAGATCGCGAAGCTGCGCGACCGCCGCGTCGACCTGCCGCGCGTGGCACGGGTCGTCACGTTCACCGGCACCCCGGACGGCGACTGGGTCATCGGCCTCGACGAGCTCGAGCAGATGGGCGTGGAGCTGCTCGCCACCAACCCCTCGGTGGTGGACGACCGCATCGACGCCCTCCGGCCCGACCAGCTGGCCACGATCATCTACACCTCCGGCACGACCGGCCGTCCCAAGGGCGTGCGCCTGACGCACGACTCCTGGACCTACGTCGCCGCAGCGGTCGACGCCACCGGGCTGCTGCACGAGGACGACCTGCAGTACCTCTGGCTGCCCCTGGCCCACGTCTTCGGCAAGATGCTGCTCACGCTGCCGCTGCAGATCGGGTTCCCCACCGCCGTCGACGGCCGGGTCGACAAGATCGTCGACAACCTCGCGGTCGTCCAGCCCACGTTCATGGGCGCTGCCCCCCGCATCTTCGAGAAGGCCTACGCCCGCATCACGATGATGATGGCGGCCGAGGGCGGCCTCAAGGAGAAGCTCTTCCGGTGGTCGGTCAGCGTCGGCCGTGAGGTCGCGCAGATGCGCGCCCGCGGCGAGGAGCCGACCGGCATGACGGCCAAGAAGCTGGCGCTCGCCGACAAGCTCGTCCTGCACAAGGTCCGCGCCCGCTTCGGCGGCCGGATCCGGTTCTTCATCTCCGGCTCGGCGGCGCTCAACACCGACGTCGCCACCTGGTTCAGCTCGATCGGCCTGACCATCCTCGAGGGCTACGGGCTCACCGAGTCCAGCGCCGCGTCGTTCGTCAACCGCCCTGCCACCAACGAGATCGGCACCGTCGGCTGGGCGCTGCCCGGCACCGAGGCCCGCATCGCCGAGGACGGGGAGGTGCTGCTGCGCGGCCCCGGGGTGATGCAGGGCTACCACGACAAGCCCGAGGACACGGCCGAGACCAAGGACGCCGACGGCTGGCTGCACACCGGTGACATCGGCCGGCTCGACGACCGCGGCTACCTGTGGGTCACCGACCGCAAGAAGGACTTCTTCAAGACCTCGAGCGGCAAGTACGTCGCCCCGTCGATGATCGAGGCCAGCTTCAAGGGCATCTGCCCCTACGTCAGCCAGTTCATGGTCTACGGCGCCGACCACAACTTCGTCACGGCGCTGGTCACCCTCGACCCCGACGCCATCACGGACTGGGCCGCCAACCACGGCGTCTCCGGCTCCTACCGCGACATCGTGACCTCGAAGGAGGCCCACGACATGGTGCAGGTCTACGTCGACACCCTCAACGTGAACCTCAACCGCTGGGAGCAGGTCAAGAAGTTCACGATCCTCGACCACGACCTGTCCATCGACGAGGGCGACCTCACACCCAGCCTGAAGCTGCGCCGCAAGGCGGTGAGCGCCAAGTACCAAGAGGTGCTCGACTCGCACTACACCGCCTAGCCCGACCCGCTCCCGACGCCTCTCCCGGACACCTCCGGGGGAGGCGTCGTGGGTTCGTGGGCCGGTTCGTGAGCGGGGTCCGCAGGGTCCGCCGGGTCGCTGACGAGGGGGACGAACCGGTACCAGCCGTGCTCCTCCACCTCCAGCGGGGTGCCGGACGAGGGCCGTACCGCGCGGAGCATCCGTCCGCTGACCGGGACGACGAGCACCCCCGCCGGGGCCAGCTGCGCCACCAGGTCGTCCGGCAGGGCCCGCGCCTGCGCCGACACCAGGATGCGGTCGTACGGGGCCTGCGAGGGGTCGCCGAACATCCCGGGCGTGGCCTGCCGCAGGGACGCCCACGGCACACCCGCGGCGGAGAGGTTGGCGGCGCCGAGCTCGACCAGGCCCGGCACGCGCTCGACGCCCACGACCCGTCCGGTCGGGCCGGTCAACCGGGCGAGCAGCGCCGTCGTCCAGCCGGAGCCGGCGCCGACGTCGAGCACGTGGTCGCCGGGCTGCACGTCGAGCAGCTCCAGCATCTGTCGCACCGTGGTGGGCTGGCTGTTGGTCTGGCCCCAGCCGATGGGCAGCGGCACGTCGAGGTCGGCGTACTGGCGCTGGTCATCGGGCAGGAAGCCCTCCCGGCGCACGGCAGCCATGACCTCCACGACCCGGCTCGTCGCCACCTCGCCAGTATGCAGCGCGGGGGATCGCCTCCACAGCCCCTCCGAACGCCGTCGTCCTCAGCCGGCGGTCGCGGCCAACAGGGTGCGCGCGATGAGGCGGTGACCGGCGGCGTTGGGGTGGTCGCCGTCGTCGGCGAGCAGGGCGGTCGGGTTGCGGTCGCCCTCGCCCTCGAAGGGTGCGTAGAGGTCCACGACCTGGTCCCCGTCCGCGGCGGCCGCGGTGCGGATGGCGGCGTTGGCCGACCGGGTCACCTCGTCGCTCCACTGCGCGAAGCCGGGGCCGAAGTCCGCGTCGGCGACGTCACCGTCCTCGAACACGTTCCAGTAGGTGGTGACGAGGACCCGCGTGTGGGCCGGGGTGACCCGGCGGACCCGCGCGAGCGCGGCGGCCAGGCCCGCACCGGCAGCCTTGGAGGCCTCGTCCATGCACGTGGTCCCGCAGCCACCCCGCTGCCACTGGCCGATGAGGGGGCTGAGGTCGTTGGCGCCGATCGTCACGACGACGACGTCGGCGCTGGACAGGGAGGCGGTGACCGGCGGCGTGGCCAGCTGGGCGCCCAGGCTCGAGGTGGTGAGGCCACCGACGCCCAGGTTGACCGGGCGCACCGAGTGGCCGGACCGCGCACCCAGCATCGCGGCGTACAGCGTGACGAAGTCGGTGCAGCCGCAGGCGGTCCCGGCGGTGACGGAGTCGCCGAGCCCCACCACGACGCGTGGCCCTGCGGTGGTCACCGGGGTCGCGGTGGTCCTCGGGGACGACTCCGTCGGCGCGACGACCGGTCGGGTCGTCGCGGCCCCGCCCTGCGCGCAGGACGTCAGGAACGCAGCGAGGCCACCAGGCCGGCGACGACGCGCCATCGGGGGCTCACGTGGCGTGGTGGCCGCGCACGGCAGTCGGTGCGTGGTGCGTCGTCACGGAGGGGGTGGGCCGGTGTCGACCCATGCCCTGCAGGGCACCCACCAGCATGACGGCCAGCACGAAGGCCGCAACGATCCGGACCGAGGACGCGCGCATCCCCGCACCATAGGCAGGCTCGCTGGGAGCGACCTGAGGCGCGTGCCGTCGTTTTCGGGCTGGGGCGGGCCGCCGTTACCCTTGGCAGATCATGGATCACACCCCGGGACAGTCCGTCTTCACCCGCCTCGAGCCGCTGCTCGAGCAGGTCAGCAAGCCGATCCAGTACGTCGGCGGCGAGCTCAACTCGACCGTCAAGGACTGGGACTGCGGCGGGCACGGACCCGGCGGTGAGGAGCTCACGACCCGCTGGGCCCTGATGTACCCCGACGCCTACGAGGTGGGGGTGCCCAACCAGGGCGTCATGATCCTCTACGAGGTGCTCAACGAGCGCGAGGACGCCCTCGCCGAGCGCACGTATGCAGTGTGGCCGGACCTCGAGGCCCTCATGCGGTCCGAGGGTGTCCCGCAGTTCACCGTCGACGCGCACCGCAGCGTCCGCGACTTCGACGTGCTCGGGATGTCGTTCTCCACCGAGCTCGGCTACACGAACATGCTCACCGCGCTCGACCTGGCCGGGATCCCGCTGCACGCGGCCGACCGCACCGACGCCGACCCGATCGTCGTCGCAGGTGGCCACGCCGCGTTCAACCCCGAGCCGATCGCCGACTTCGTCGACGCCGCCATCGTCGGTGACGGCGAGGAGGCCGTGCTCGCGGTCACCGACATCATCGGAGCCTGGAAGGCGCAGGGCCGCCCCGGCGGTCGCGCCGAGCTGCTGCTGCGCCTCGCACGTACGGGCGGGGTCTACGTGCCCTCGCTCTACGACGTGTCCTACCTGCCCGACGGCCGGATCCAGCGGGTCGCCCCGCGGGCCGACGCCTCCGGGGTGCCGTGGCGAGTGGCCAAGCACACAGTGATGGACCTCGACGCGTGGCCCTACCCGAAGCAGCCGCTGGTGCCGCTCGCGGAGTCGGTGCACGAGCGGATGTCCGTCGAGATCTTCCGTGGCTGCACCCGCGGCTGCCGCTTCTGCCAGGCCGGCATGATCACGCGCCCCGTGCGGGAGCGAAGCATCACCGGCATCGGCGAGATGGTCGAGCGCGGGCTCGCGGCGACGGGGTTCGAGGAGGTCGGCCTGCTCTCGCTGAGCTCGGCCGACCACTCCGAGATCGCGGACATCACCAAGGGCCTGGCCGACCGCTACGACGGGACGCAGACCGGGCTGTCGCTGCCCTCGACCCGCGTCGACGCGTTCAACATCGACCTCGCCAACGAGCTGACCCGCAACGGCCGCCGCTCGGGCCTGACGTTCGCGCCCGAGGGCGGCAGCGAGCGGATCCGCAAGGTCATCAACAAGATGGTGTCCGAGGAGGACCTCATCAGCACCGTCGCCGCGGCGTACGGCGCGGGCTGGCGGCAGGTGAAGCTCTACTTCATGTGCGGCCTGCCGACCGAGACCGACGAGGACGTGCTCCAGATCGCCGAGCTCGCCAAGAAGGTCATCGAGACCGGTCGCCAGGTCAGCGGTCGGCGCGACATCCGCTGCACCGTCTCGATCGGCGGGTTCGTGCCCAAGCCGCACACGCCGTTCCAGTGGTGCGGGCAGCTCGGAGCCGAGGAGACCGACGCCCGGCTGGCCAAGCTGCGCGAGGCGATCCGCTCCGACCGCCGCTACGGCAGCTCGATCGGGTTCCGCTACCACGACGGCAAGCCCGGCATCGTCGAGGGACTGCTGTCCCGCGGCGACCGTCGCGTCGGCAAGGTCATCGAGCAGGTGTGGCGTGACGGTGGCCGGTTCGACGGCTGGAGCGAGCACTTCTCCTACGAGCGGTGGATGACCGCTGCCGACACGGCGCTCGCGGACCTCCCCGTCGACGTGGCTTGGTACACCACCCGCGACCGCGGCGAGTCCGAGGTGCTGCCCTGGGACCACATCGACTCCGGGCTCGACAAGGAGTGGCTGTGGGCCGACTGGCAGGACGCCCTCGACGAGACCGAGGTCGACGACTGCCGCTGGACCCCGTGCTTCGACTGCGGCGTGTGCCCCCAGATGGGCACCGACATCGAGGTCGGCCCGACCGGCAAGACGCTGCTGCCGCTCACCGTCCTGGGCTCGGGACGCGACGCCATGCTCGAGGCACACGCGCACTGAGCCCACCCTGAGAGGCGTTCTCGAGATCGGTGACATTTGTCATCGGGGGCGTCCCCGGCCGAGGTGTCGAATGGTGGTGCACCCGGTGAGCGGTCACCACCGGTCCCCGGGCGCACGTGGTGTACGCGGTCGAATCCTCCCGACCGCACACATTCCGGTGGGTGGGACCCTTCACCTCCTCACCGGAGCCGCTGGGATCGCTCGTGCGGAGAGCCCCCGGCGCAGCCGCCCGCTCACCCAGGCCCAAGGCCCGGTGAGCGGGCGGCGCACGTTCGGGGTCGCGACGGGGCCGCTACGGCGCCGTACCGGTGCCCGATCCCATGCCGGTGCCCATGCCGGACCGCATGCTGCTCGCGAACCACGGCGAGTGCAGGTCGAGGTAGCGCAGGTCGGTCATCGCGGCCATCTGCTCCTCCCACTCACGCCGGGCGTCCTCGGGCATCTGCTTGACCTCGCCGGCCCGCGCCTCGTCCTCGCTGCGGAACGCCACGGTCTCGGTGAACCAGCCGTCGGGCTCCATGGCGATGGTGCCGCCGATGATCTCCGGCCGCTGCTCGTGCAGGACGTCCATGGGCTGTTCCATGAACCGGCGGAACGCCGTCGGGTCGGACACCCGCCCCTGCACGACCTGGACGAACCCCGCGTCGTC
The DNA here is from genome assembly GCF_001428025.1 of Phycicoccus sp. Soil748. Lineage (GTDB taxonomy): Bacteria > Actinomycetota > Actinomycetes > Actinomycetales > Dermatophilaceae > Pedococcus. The sequence continues at coordinate 539,079 of NZ_LMSC01000007.1, forward strand.
GGAGCCGCCGTCGAGGAACATCACGGCGTCGTCGCAGTCGTGGAAGACCACGTCGCCGTCGAAGCACTGGCGCATGCGGTCGAACCACTCGCCCTGCTCGGGCCTGGTGGAGTTCCTCGCCGCGGCCTCACGGCTCTCGAAACGCACCACCGCGACGAACTCGCCGTCGTCGGTGATGCCGTAGGTCCCACCGAGCCAGCCCTCGGCCCTCGGTCCCATGGTCTCGCGCCACTCGTCGGTCAGCCGGTGCACCTGCTCCGCGTCCCGACACCTTCCCTGGATGATCTGGATGAACACCGCTGAACCCTCCGCATCTCCTCGCAGGGGCCGCTTCGGCCGAAGTGGTCCAGCTCTCGAAACTACGCCGGGGCGTCCGAGGCGTCACCGGACATACCGGGCCGTGCGCCGAGCGGTCCGACCCGGCACGACACCGTGCGAGGCGCCCTCAGGCGAACAGGGCGCCGACGACCTCCCGGAACACCGCCGTGTGCCGGTCCACGTCCTCCTGCGAGGTCTCGGGGCACATCAGCGCCATGTTGTGGAACGGCGTCATGAGGACGCCGCGGTTGCACAGGGCGAGGTGCAGGTAGGCGTCGAGCTCCTCGTCCGCCGCCGCGGCGGACTCCTCGCCGGTGCGCGGGGCCGGGCGCGCGAAGCGGTACTCGGCGCGGGCCCCGAGCTGGCTCACCGACCACGGAACGTCGAGCTCGTCGAGCGTCGCCTGCACGCCGGCGGTGTACCGCGTCGCGAGCTCGACCATGTGCGCGAAGGCCTCCTCGGTGAGGACCTCGCCGAGGGTGGCGCGCATCGCGGCCGTCGACAGGGCGTTGCCGGCGAGGGTGCCACCCACCCCGCCGACGTCGACGATGTCGGCGTCGCCGGCGTCGGTGTGCCGGGTGACCGCTGCGGCGACCTCGGCCGTGATGCCGTAGGCGCCGCAGGGGATGCCGCCGCCGATGGACTTGCCGATGACGAAGATGTCCGGCTGCAGGCCCCAGGCGCGGGTCGCGCCGCCCCAGCCCGTGGAGAAGGTGTGGGTCTCGTCGACCATCAGCAGGGCGCCGTACTGCGTCGCGAGCTCGCGCACGCGGGCGAGGAAGCCGTCCTCGGGCAGGACGATGCCGATGTTGGTCAGCGCCGGCTCGGTCAGGACGGCGGCCACGTCACCGTGGGCGAGCGCCGCCTCGACCGACTCCAGGTCGTTCCAGGTGGCGACGCGGGTCGTGAGGTCGAGGTCGACCGGGGGTGCGACGTTGCCGGGGCGGCTCTCGGCCTTGCCGTCCGGGCCCGGCAGGGCGAACGCCTCGTCGACAGAGCCGTGGTAGCAGTAGGCGAAGACGAGCACCCTGGGCCTGCCGGTGGCGAGGCGGGCAAGACGGATCGCCCAGCGGTTGGCGTCCGTCGCCGACAGCGTGAAGCTCCACAGCGGCAGGCCGAACCGGCGCTGGAGCTCGGCGCCCACCCACTGCGCGTCCTCGGTCGGCAGCATCGTCGTGATGCCGCCGAGCTCGCCCGCCCGGCGCTGCACCGCGGCCACCGCGGGCGCGGGGGAGTGCCCGGCCATCGCGCCGGTGTCTCCGAGCGCGAAGTCGACGTAGGTGTGCCCGTCGACGTCGGTGATGCGGTTGCCCGTGGCGCGGTCGAGGTAGAGCGGGAAACCGCCCGACCACATGTTCATCCACGTCATCGGCACCCGGCCGAAGAGGTTGTCGGCCTCCGCGAACAGCTCGCGGCTGCGCGGGTGGCGTGCGGTGTACTCCGCCTGCTCGGCGGCGAGGAGGGACGCGAGCCTGGTGCGGTCGAGGGTGGCCATGGAGCCACGGTAGGAGGCGTCGCCGGGACGTCGCAGGCGAGTGCGGATTCCGTAGGTGGACGGCGCGGCCCCTAGGCTTGCGCACCATGGCTCGACAGCGCGTCCCCGAAGGCCCGGCACCCGCCCCGGCGGTGCAGAAGCTCCGGGTGAGGTACGCCAAGCGCGGCCGGCTGCGGTTCTCCTCCACCCGCGACTTCCAGCGCGCCCTCGAGCGCGCGCTGCGGCGGGCCGGGGTGCCGATGGCGTTCTCGGCCGGGTTCCACCCGCACCCCAAGGTGAGCTACGCGAACGCCGCGCCGACAGGCACCGCGAGCGAGGCCGAGTACTTCGAGGTCTCGGTGACCGAGCGCGTCGACCCCGAGTCGCTGCGAGCGGCCCTGGACGAGGCGCTGCCGGAGGGGCTCGACGTGCTCGAGGTCGTCGAGGCGGCGCCCGGCTCGCTGGCCGACCGCCTCCAGGCGAGTGACTGGGTGATCGACTTCCAGGGCGTCACCGCCGACGAGCTGCGCGAAGCGGCCGCCGTGCTGCTCTCGCACGAGCGGGTGGAGGTCACCAGGACGTTCAAGACGGGCCCCCGCACCTTCGACGTGAGGTCGGCCCTCGTGTCGGTGGATGTCGAGCCGTCGAAGCGACCTGACTGTGCGATACTGCGGGTGGTCGTACGGCACACCACACCGGCCGTACGCCCCGACGACGTCCTGACCGCGCTGCGAGCAGTAACGGAGCTGGCGCCACCGACACCGCCCCTGGTGACCCGACTGGCGCAAGGCCCGCTGCGCTCCGCAACCGCCGGGGTGGCTGATCCACTGGCTGCCGACGAGGACGCCGACGGCGCCTGACCTGGTGCCGCGCGACCTGCGCGAGCCTCGTCGGACGTAGCCCAACCGACTTCCGTGCCGACAGCACCCGTTGCCGACACGACTGCACGCACCGCGCACCACGTGGCTGATCGGAGGGTCCACCCGGACCCTCGGGTGTGGCCCTCGCCCCGTGGGTGACGGAAGGACGCCGAGATGGCCTCCACGGAAGACCACTTCTCCACCACCGACAGCACCGACGGCTCTGACGCCACGTCGGCGCCCGCCGCGGCGGAGTCCCCGCAGCAGGTCGCCGAGGCGGCCGCCGCTGAGGCTGCCGGCGGAGCCCCCGCCGGCAAGGCACCGGCCCGCAAGCGGGCAGCCCGCCGCGCCACCAAGAAGACCTCGGCGCCGGCTCCGGTCGAGAGCGCCGACGGCGTCGAGGTCGTCGTGACCGACGCGACCGCCGACCACGAGGCGACCGACCTGCCGGCCGTGGCCGCCGACGCCGCGCCGGCGAAGAAGACCGCCAGGAAGGCCGCCGCCAAGAAGACGGCGAAGAAGGCCCCGGCCAAGCGCGCCACGAAGAAGGCCGACCCCAAGGCCGACGGCGAGCCGCTGGTCGAGGGTGCGCCGGTGGTCGAGGGTGCGGCCGTCATCGACGAGGGCGCCCTGGTGGACCCGGCTCCTCTCGACGTCCCCGTCCCTGCTGGTGTCGCGGCCGACGCTGACCCCGAGACCGACGCCGACGCCGACGACGAGGCCGAGGAGGAGGCGCGCGCCGCTGCCGAGGCAGCCGCGCAGGAGGCCACGGCCACCGTGCCCAGCTTCGGCCTCCTCTTCCAGCCGCCGGACCCGGCCAAGGCCGCCCCGCGCCGTCGCCGGGCCAGTGCCGCCGCAGGCGCCCCGGCCCCCGCTCCCGCACCTGCCGAGGTGCCCGCCGTCGAGGCGCCGGCCGCTGATGGCGCGCCGGCCGACGGTCGGGGCGCGTCCGCGGACGAGGAGACCCAGGCCGAGCGCCCCAGCCGGGGCCGCGCCCGCGGCCGCGGGCGTGGCCGTGGCGCCAAGAACGCCGAGGACAAGGGTTCCGAGGAGACGACGTCCGACGAGGCCGTCGCGGCGCCGTCCGGCGACGACGGGCAGACCGACGGGCAGGACTCCACCTCCGACGACGAGTCCACCTCCGAGGGTGGCCGCCGCCGTCGCCGCCGCGGGGGCAAGGGCCGTGGCCGCGGACGCGGGCAGGGCGACGCCGAGTCGGCCGACTCGACCGCCGAGGGCGACGAGGACGAGCAGCACGGTCCCGAGGGTGAGGACGAGCAGTCCGGCGAGGCCGAGGGCAGCTCCACCCGCCGTCGTCGCCGCCGCCGTCGCAGCGGCTCCTCCGGCGAGGGGGACGACCCGCCCGGCACCGTGACCAAGGTGCGCGAGGCCCGTCGTGAGCGCGACGAGCCGCAGAGTGTCAAGGGCTCCACCCGCCTCGAGGCCAAGAAGCAGCGCCGCCGCGAGGGCCGCGAGGCCGGGCGCCGTCGCACGATCATCACCGAGGCCGAGTTCCTCGCCCGGCGTGAGAGCGTCGAGCGCGTCATGGTGGTCCGCGAGCGTGAGGGCCGCACCCAGATCGGCGTCCTCGAGGACGACGTGCTCGTCGAGCACTACGTGTCCCGCGAGACCAACGCGTCGATGGCCGGCAACATCTACCTCGGTCGTGTCCAGAACGTGCTGCCCTCCATGGAGGCTGCGTTCGTCGACATCGGCAAGGGCCGCAACGCCGTCCTCTACGCCGGCGAGGTCAACTGGGACGCCGCAGGCCTGGACAACAACCAGCCCAAGCGCATCGAGAACGCCCTGAAGTCCGGCGACTCGGTGCTCGTGCAGGTCACCAAGGACCCGATCGGCCACAAGGGCGCCCGCCTGACCAGCCAGATCTCCCTGCCCGGTCGCTACCTCGTCTACGTGCCTGAGGGCAGCATGACGGGCATCTCCCGCAAGCTCCCCGACACCGAGCGCGCCCGCCTCAAGGGCATCCTCAAGGAGGTCGTGCCCGACCGCGCCGGCGTCATCGTGCGCACGGCCGCCGAAGGGGCGAGCGAGGAGGAGCTGCGCGCCGACGTCGAGCGCCTCACCCGCACGTGGGAGAAGATCCAGGCCAAGGCCGACTCCAAGTCCGGCGGCAAGGGCAAGGGCGGTGCCCCGGTGCTCGTGCACGGCGAGCCCGACCTCACCGTCCGCGTCATCCGCGACGTGTTCAACGAGGACTTCACCTCCCTGGTCGTCGCCGGTGACCAGGCGTACGGCGAGGTCAGCGACTACCTCGGCGACGTCGCCCCGGACCTCGCCGAGCGGCTGCACAAGTGGACCTCGGAGGAGGACCTGTTCACCCACTACCGGGTGGACGAGCAGATCGCCAAGGCCATGGACCGCAAGGTCTGGCTGCCCTCGGGTGGCTCGCTGGTCATCGACCGCACCGAGGCCATGACGGTCGTCGACGTCAACACCGGCAAGTTCGTCGGCTCGGGGGGCAACCTCGAGGAGACGGTCACCAAGAACAACATCGAGGCGGCCGAGGAGATCGTGCGCCAGCTCCGGCTGCGCGACATCGGCGGCATCATCGTCATCGACTTCATCGACATGGTCCTCGAGAGCAACCGCGACCTGGTGGTCCGGCGCCTGCTCGAGTGCCTCGGTCGTGACCGCACCAAGCACCAGGTCGCCGAGGTCACCTCGCTCGGACTGGTCCAGATGACCCGCAAGCGGGTCGGCTCGGGCCTCATCGAGATCTTCTCGGAGAACTGCGAGCACTGTGGCGGTCGCGGGATCATCGTCCACGCCGACCCGGTCGACAAGCCGTCCGGTGGCGACTCCGGTTCCGGCGGTGGCCAGTCGCAGCGCGGCGGTGGCAACGACGGCGGCAACACCGGGGGCACCGGTGGCGGCAGCACGCGCGGCCGTCGCGGCGGCCGCTCCGGTGGTGCGCAGGAGCAGGCCCCCGCGCAGCCGGCAGCGCAGGCCGCCCCGGTCCACGGCGGTCCCACGCCCGCCCAGATCGCCGCAGCCGCCCACGCCGCTGCGCTGAAGTCGGCGGGGGAGCACCACGACGAGGACGCGCTGCTGGCGGTCCCCGGGCAGGACGAGCCGGTCGTCGAGGTCCGGGAAGCAGCCGGCCAGGACGCTCCGGTGGCGCTGCCGGCGGTCGAGCCGCTCGAGCTGCCCGAGGGGCCCGCTGCCGAGGTGCGTCCGGTGGCCGACGAGCCCGCTGCAGAGGTGCACCCGGTGGGCGACGAGCCCGCCGCTCCCGCGGAGCCGGAGCAGCCGGTCGCCGCGGCGGCGGCCGAGGCACCCGCTGCGCCGAAGCGTCGCAAGCGCGGTCGCGTCGTGGCCCCGGCCGGGCCGCCGCGCCCGGTCGGCGAGGACGCGGCCGAGCCCTCCGTGGTGGCGGTCCCGACCTCCTGATCCGTGCTGGTGGAGGCCCTGTCGAGCCGGTTTGGTCGGCAGGGCACCCACCCGGTATTCTCAACCCTTGGTGCGCCCACCGCTCTGATGTCCGTGTCCTGGCTCCGGCCGGGCGCGGGTCGCTATCGGACGGTCCAGACAGAGAGCGCGTGCCTCCCGAAGTAGGAAAGAGATTCACGTGTTCGCGATTGTTCGCGCTGGTGGTCGCCAGGAGAAGGTCTCCGTCGGCGATGTCCTCATCATCGACAAGGTCTCCGGCAAGCCCGGCGACAGCATCGACCTGACGCCGCTGCTCGTGGTCGACGGCTCCACCGTCACCAGCGACGCTGCCAAGCTCGCCAAGGTGACCGTCAAGGCCGAGGTCGTCAAGCCCGCCAAGGGCCCCAAGATCACGATCATGAAGTACAAGAACAAGACCGGCTACCGGAAGCGTCAGGGCCACCGTCAGCACCTGACCCAGGTCAAGATCACCTCGATCGACGCCTGAGTCCGGCCCCTTTTCGGACCCACAGACCTTAAGCAGAAGGCAGGCACTGACATGGCACACAAGAAGGGTGCGTCCTCGACCCGCAACGGTCGCGACTCCAACGCACAGCGACTCGGCGTGAAGCGCTTCGGCGGCCAGCTCGTCAACGCGGGCGAGATCATCGTCCGCCAGCGCGGCACGCACTTCCACCCCGGTGAGGGCGTCGGCCGTGGCGGCGACGACACGCTGTTCGCGCTCGTCGCGGGCAACGTGGAGTTCGGCACCAAGCGTCGTCGCAAGGTCGTCAACATCGTCCCGGTCGCGACCGCGGACGCCAGCTGACTTTCGGTACGCCGCGTGGCCCGGCCACGCGGCGTACCCCCTCGGAGGGGGCGGGCCTGAACCAGGCCCGCCCCCTCCGGGCGTCCCCCCGGACGTTCGCCCCGTACCACCCCTGACCGCGGTCAGGGACTCCCGCACCAGAGCAGAGAGAAGAGCCCCATGACCACGTTCGTCGACCGCGTCGTGCTGCACGTCGCCGCCGGCGACGGTGGCCACGGTGTCGCCTCGGTCAAGCGCGAGAAGTTCAAGCCCCTCGGTGGCCCCGACGGTGGCAACGGCGGTCGCGGCGGTGACGTGATCCTGCGGGTGGACCCCCAGGCCACGACGCTGCTCGACTACCACCACCACCCCCACCGCAAGGCGACGAACGGCAAGCCCGGCGCCGGTGACGAGCGCAACGGCGCCGACGGCACCGACCTCGTGCTGCCGGTCCCGGCCGGCACCGTGGTCAAGGACGGCTCCGGCGAGGTCCTCGCCGACCTGGTGGGCCAGGACGCGGAGTTCGTCGCCGCCCGAGGTGGCCGTGGTGGCCTGGGCAACAAGGCCCTGGCCTCAGCCCGCCGCAAGGCCCCCGGCTTCGCCCTGCTCGGCGAGCCCGGCGACGCCCTCGACATCGTGCTCGAGCTCAAGTCGCTCGCCGACGTCGCGCTGATCGGGTTCCCCTCGGCAGGCAAGTCCTCGCTGGTGTCGGTGCTGTCCGCCGCCCGGCCCAAGATCGCCGACTACCCGTTCACGACGCTGGTGCCCAACCTCGGCGTCGTGCAGGCGGGGGAGTTCCGCTTCACCGTCGCCGACGTGCCAGGGCTCATCCCGGGCGCCAGCCAGGGCAAGGGCCTCGGGCTGGAGTTCCTGCGCCACGTCGAGCGCTGCTCGGTGCTCGTGCACGTCATCGACTGCGCGACCCTCGAGCCCGGCCGCGACCCCATGACCGACCTCGAGGTGATCGAGCAGGAGCTGGCGCAGTACGTGCCGGACGAGAGCCTCGGTGGCCGCCCGCTGGCCGAGCGCACCCGCATCGTGGTCCTCAACAAGGCCGACGTGCCGGAGGCCCACGAGCTGGCCGAGATGGTCAAGCCCGACCTGGAGGCCCGCGGCATCGAGGTGTTCATCGTGTCCGCGGTGGCGCACACCGGGCTGCGTGAGCTCACCTTCGCCCTGGCCCGCCACGTCGGCGAGGCCCGAGCCGAGGTCGAGGCCGCCACCGCCGTCCCGCAGCGCATCGTCATCCGGCCCCGGTCGGTCGACGACAGCGGCTTCAAGGTCGTCAGGGAGAACACCGCCGACGGCGAGGTCTTCCGCATCGAGGGCGAGCGGCCCACCCGCTGGGTCCGCCAGACCGACTTCTCCAACGACGAGGCCGTCGGCTACCTCGCCGACCGCCTCGGGCGCCTCGGCGTCGAGGACGCCCTCTTCGCCGCGGGTGCGGTCGCCGGTGCGACGGTCCTCATCGGGCCGAAGGACAACGCCGTGGTCTTCGACTGGGAGCCCACCCTCGTCGCCGGCGCCGAGCTGCTCGGCCAGCGCGGTACGGACCTGCGCCTGGAGGAGTCCTCCCGGCCCACCCGCGAGGACAAGCGCGCCGACTACGCCGACCGCCGCGCCGCGCGCACCGCTGCCCGCGACGAGCTCGCCGCAGAGCGGCGCGCGGGCCACTGGGCCACGGCGAAGGACGAGGACGCCGACGCATGAGCGCGGCAGACCGCCGGCGCGACGTGGCTCGCGCCCGTCGCCTGGTGGTCAAGGTCGGGTCCTCGTCCCTGACCGCCCCGGGCGGGGGCTCGCTCGACGAGCACCGGCTGGTCGAGCTCGTCGACGCGCTCGCCGCGAGGCGTCTCGCCGGCCAGCAGGTCGTGCTCGTCTCGTCGGGCGCGATCGCCGCCGGTCTCGGACCGCTCGGCCTCGTACGGCGCCCAGGTGACCTCGCCACCCAGCAGGCCGCGGCCAGCGTGGGTCAGGGCGCTCTCGTGGCCGCCTACCAGCGAGCCTTCGGCGCCCACGGGCTCACCGTGGGGCAGGTGCTGCTGACAGCCGACGACGTGACGCGGCGGACGCACTACACCAACGCCAAGCGCACCCTCGACCGCCTGCTCGAGCTCGGCATCGTGCCCATCGTCAACGAGAACGACACCGTCGCGACGCAGGAGATCCGGTTCGGCGACAACGACCGGCTCGCCGCCCTCGTCGCCCACCTCGTGCACGCCAACGGGCTGCTCCTGCTCACGGACGTCGACGCCCTGTACGACGGCCCCCCGAGCCGGGCCGGCTCGGCCCGGGTGCCCTCGGTCGTCGGGGGACAGGGGCTCGACCAGCTCGACATCGGCGGCACCGGGTCGAGCGTGGGCAGCGGCGGCATGCTGACCAAGGTCGAGGCCGCCACCATCGCCAACGCCGCCGGCATCACCACCGTCCTCACGAGCGCCGACCGCATCGGGCAGGCCCTGGCCGGCGAGGACGTCGGCACCGTCTTCGTGCCGGCCGGGGGGCGGCGGACGTCGCGCAAGCTGTGGCTGGCGCACGCCACCACGCCCCGGGGGCGGCTGCTGCTCGACCCGGGCGCGGTGCGGGCGGTGACCGAGCGCCGCACCTCGCTGCTGCCCGCGGGCATCACCGCCGTGGAGGGCACGTTCGCCGACGGCGACCCGGTCGACCTGTGCGGCCCTGAGGGGCACGTCATCGCCCGGGGCCTGGTCAACTACACCTCGGCCGAGCTGCCCGGCATGCTCGGGCGCTCCACGCGCGACCTGGCCCGGGAGCTCGGGCCCGGGTACGAGCGGGAGGTCGTCCACCGCGACGACCTCGTCATGCTCTAGCAAGACCGGTCAGCGCCACCACCAGCGCCACCGCCCGGCGCCACGCTCAGCGCAGGCGGGTCACCTCGAACTGCATCCGCGGCTCGGCCAGCGCCTGCTGCGACTGCACCAGCTGGAGCTCGCGCTCGCCGGACTCCAGGGTGGTCTGCAGCAGGTCGAACACGCTGCTGGCCGTGCGGCCCAGGGCCACCCCGGGGTCGCCGGTCTCGAGCAGGTGGGCGGTGAACAGCGCCGCCGTCACGTCACCGGAACCGTTGGCCTTCATGGGAAGTCGCGGGGTCTGCACGATCCAGGCGCCGTCGCCCGTGACCGCCATCATCTCGATCGTGTCCTCTGCCGCGTCCGGCCGCTCGACGCTGGTGACCAGGACCGTGGACGGCCCCATGGCGCGGGCGAGCTCGACCGACTCGAGCGTGTCCTCGATGCTGCGGGGCTCGGTGCCGGTGAGGAACCCGAGCTCGAACTGGTTGGGCGTGATGAGGTCGGCCGCCGGCACGACGCGCTCGCGCAGCAGCACCGGGATGGCCGGGTGCACGAAGCAACCGCTCTTGGCGTTGCCCATCACCGGGTCGCAGGCGTAGATCGCGTCGGGGTTGGCCGCCTTGACCCGCGCCACCGCGTCGAGGATGACGTCCCCGATCTCCTCGCCGCCCTGGTAGCCGGACAGCACCGCGTCGACCGCCGGGAACGCGCCGCGCTCCTCGACCCCCTGGATCACGGCCCGCACGTCGTCGGCCGGCATGAGCGGTCCGCGCCACTCGCCGTACCCGGTGTGGTTGGAGAAGTGCACGGTGTGCACCGGCCAGACCTCGACCCCGAGGCGCTGGAGGGGGAAGACCGCGGCGCTGTTGCCGACGTGGCCGTACGCGACGGATGACTGGATCGACAGGATGCTCACCCGCCCCATTCAACCAGTGCCCCTGAGACGGCGCCCCGGGGCGGCGGTGGCGCGGAATACGCTTGAGGCATGGCTGAGATCGACCCTGCTGCCGTCGCCCAGGTGGCCACGGCGGCCCGCGCTGCCCGTGCTGCCTCGCGCCGGCTGGCGCTGCTCACCCGCGCCGACAAGGACGCCGCCCTCACCGGGCTCGCGGACGCGCTCGACGCGGCCACCGACCGCATCGTGGCCGCCAACGCGCAGGACCTCGAGCGCGGGCGGGAGTCGGGTATGGCGCAGGGCCTGCTCGACCGGTTGGCCCTGGACCCGGCGCGCGTCGCCGCCGTCGCCCGGGCCCTGCGCGACGTCGCGGCCCTGCCGGACCCGGTGGGTGAGGTGGTCCGCGGCTCGACCCTTGCCAACGGCCTGCAGATCAGGCAGGTGCGGGTGCCGATGGGGGTGGTCGGGATGGTCTACGAGGCCCGCCCCAACGTCACCGTCGACGCCGCCGGGCTCGGCCTGAAGTCGGGCAACGCCGTCATCCTGCGCGGTGGCTCGGCAGCCGAGGCGACCAACCGCGCGCTGGTCGACGTGCTGCGTGAAGCCCTTGCCGCGCAAGGACTCCCGGCCGACGCGGTGACCCTCCTCGAGGGCGGCCGTGACGTGGTGCGGGCGCTGCTCACCGCCCGCGGGCTCGTCGACCTCATCATCCCGCGAGGGGGAGCGGGGCTCATCCAGACCGTCGTCACCGAGTCCACGGTGCCCGTCATCGAGACCGGTGTCGGCAACTGCCACGTCTACGTGGACGCGGCCGCCGACCTCGACGAGGCGCTCGCGATCGTGGTGAACTCCAAGGTCCACCGACCCAGCGTCTGCAACGCGGCCGAGTCGCTGCTGGTGCACGAGGCGGTCGCTGCCGACTTCCTGCCCAAGGTGCTGGCCGAGCTGTCCGGCGCCGGCGTCGTCCTGCACACCGACGACACCGCGGGCGCGGCGGCGGAGGGCGCCGGTGTCCCGCACGAGCGCGCGACGGACGAGGACTGGGCCACCGAGTACCTCGCCCTGGAGATGAGCGTGCGCGTGGTGCCGGACCTCGACACCGCGATGGAGCACATCCGCACCTACGGGTCCGGCCACACCGAGGCGATCGTCACCGAGGACCGCGCCGCGGCCCGCCGGTTCACCTCGGAGGTCGACGCCGCCGTCGTGATGGTCAACGCCTCCACGCGGTTCACCGACGGCGGCGAGTTCGGGTTCGGGGCGGAGATCGGCATCTCGACCCAGAAGCTGCACGCCCGCGGGCCCATGGCGCTGCCGGAGCTGACCACCACCAAGTGGGTCGTCGAGGGCGACGGCCAGGTGCGCGGCTGAACCCTCGCCTGAGGCGCACCTGAAGCGCGCCGTGGGCACCTCCGCGTATGGCGCGGCGGGTGCCTCGTCCCGTGGCAGGATGGGCGCTCGTGGAAGGCACTGAGGTCCGCAAGCTGGCCGCGCTCGAGGACGCCCACTGGTGGTACCGCGAGCGCCGGCACCTGCTGTCGCGCATGGTCGACGGCGTCACCCCCGGCACCGCGCTGGACATCGGGGCCGCCGGCGGCGGCAACACCCGGGTCCTGCAGGCGGCCGGCTGGTCGGTGGCCGCCCTGGAGTACGGCGCGGACGGTGCGGAGGTCGCGGCCGACCGGGGCCTCGCGGTGCTGCGCGCCGACGCGACCGCCCTGCCGGTCGCGGACGCGAGCCTCGACCTGGTCGTGGCGTTCGACGTGCTGGAGCACATCCTCGACGACGACGCCGCCGTGCGGGAGGTGCTGCGCGTGCTGCGCCCGGGCGGCCGGTTCCTCGTCGCCGTCCCCGCCGACCCGCGGCTGTGGTCCGAGCACGACGTCGCGGTCGACCACGTCCGTCGCTACACCCGCACCACGCTCGGCGGTGTCCTGGTGCGCAACGGCTTCGAGGTGACCCGGATGAGGTCGTGGAACGTCCTGCTGCGGCCCGTGGTCGCCGTGCGCCGCCGGACCTCGAGCGGCTCGGACCTCGACACCGTGCACCCGCTGGTCAACCTGGCCCTGCGCGGGGTCGTGGCGGTCGAGCGGGTGCTGCCGGTGAAGGCTATGCCTGGCGTGACTCTGCTGGCAGAGGCTCGTCCGCGGCGGTGACCGGCCCCGTCAGGGAGTCGTAGGCGACGAAGTAGGTGGGCCGGGCCTGCAGGTGGGCGTACATGCGCCCGACGTACTCGCCCAGGATGCCCAGGCAGAGCAGCTGCACCGCCCCCACCCCGGCCACGGCCACCACCGTCGAGGTCCAGCCCGGCAGGGCCTGGCCGAGGGCGCTGGCGATGAGCGCGTAGGCCAGCAGCCCGAACGCGGCGGCACCACCGAGGAGCCCCAGCCAGGTCGCGAACCGCAGCGGGGCCGTCGAGAACCCCGTGACGCTGTCGAGCGAGAGGCGGATCATCGCCGCGAGGGGGTACTTCGAGCGGCCCGCGGCCCGCTCGTCGCGGCGGTAGGTGACCGAGTCCGAGGGGAACCCGAGCGCAGGCACGACGAACCGCAGCACACGGTGGTGCTCGGGCAGCGCGTTGACGGCGTCGACCGTGGCGCGGGACATGAGGCGGTAGTCGCCGGCGTCCACCTGGGCGCCGGTGCCCGACAGCAGTCGGATCACCCGGTAGAAGGCCCAGGCGCTGGCCCGCTTGAAGGGGGAGTCGGTCGACCGGTCGGACCGCACGCCGTACACGACGTCGACACCCTGGCGGGCCCGCGCGAGCATCTCCGGGATGACCTCCGGCGGGTCCTGCAGGTCGGCGTCGAGGGTCACGACGTAGGCGCCGCGCGCGGTCGCGAGGCCGGCCGAGATGGCGGCCTGGTGGCCGGCGTTGGCGCGCAGCCGCACGACCCGCAGCTCCGGCCACTCGCGCAGCAGGCGCTGCAGGACGACGGGGGAGGAGTCGGTGCTGCCGTCGTCGACCGTGACGACCTCGTAGGTGGCGCCGAGGCCGTCCGCCACGGGGCGCAGCCGCTGGGCGAGCAGGGGCAGCACGTCCTCCTCGTTGTACACGGGGACGACGATGCTGAGCTCGGGACGCATGGGGCCAAGACTAGGCCGTGCGCCTGTGCCGGAGGTGTGGAGCGGAGAGGGGTCCCGCGAACGGGTGAGGGCCCGTCGAAGTATGAGTTCGACGGGCCCTCTCGGTGCTCCTCCGTGCCGGCGGACCGGCGGTGGAGGGGTACCGGGTGTGGGTCCGGCCACCGCCGGAGCGGGGGTGGTGCCCACAGGTGCAGCTCTGGTGCCGGCGAACCGGCGCCCTCCCTGCCCCTGGTCGACCGCGCACTCACCCGTTGGACGAGGTCGTGCCCACTGCGACGGTGGCTCCCCGGGAGCCGGCGGACCGGTGCCCGGGTCGTTGCGATCTGGTCAGTGGTCTCGGTGTTCCTCCGCGGCGTCGCCCGCGGACCCGGGGCCCGGAGGCCGTCAGGACCCCAGCCGGGCGAGCCCGGTCGGGGCGGTCCACCGTTATCCGGCTGACCTGTACTCCAGTTCTCGGGCCGGTCCGGGTCTCCCCGTACCAAGCCCTCCGAACCGGAGTGCGTGAGAGATGTCTAGCGACTGGATCGGTTGCGCCGCAAGGGTTTCGGAAAACCCGTCTTCGTCCACCGGTTGCCCACACCGTTGTCCACATGGCCCCCTGCTCAAAGACCGGGTTGTGCACACCCCTGTGCACAACATCCGTGGAGGAACTCACGGGCTGGCGACCGGTAGGCTGGGGCCCATGACGTCGTCTCTGTCCAACCTGTTCGCCGTTGCCGAGGAGCAGACCCGCGAGCTGCCCATGCCTCCCCAGGCGTTCGGGGCGCTGGCGTTCATCGGCTTCCTCGCGCTGCTCGGGGTCCTGTGGGGGTTCCGCAACACCGCCCAGAAGCTCGCCGGGCCGGCCCACCACGGCGACCACGCGGGTCACCAGGGCGGCCACCACTGAGCATGCGTCTCGGGGTGATGGGCGGGACGTTCGACCCGATCCACCACGGCCACCTCGTGGCCGCCTCCGAGGTGCAGGCCCTCTTCGGGCTCGACGAGGTCGTCTTCGTCCCCACGGGCCAGCCGTGGCAGAAGGACACCCGCGAGGTCAGCCCCGCGGAGGACCGTTACCTCATGACGGTCGTCGCGACGGCGTCCAACCCCCGGTTCACCGTCAGCCGCGTCGACATCGACCGGCCGGGGCCGACCTACACGATCGACACCCTGCGCGACCTGCACGCCCAGCGTCCCGATGACGAGCTGTTCTTCATCACGGGCGCCGATGCGCTCGCGCAGATCCTGTCGTGGAAGGACGCCGACGAGCTCTTCGAGCTGGCGCACTTCATCGGCGTCACCCGCCCCGGGTACGTCCTGTCCGAGTCCGGCCTGCCGGCCGACCGGGTCACCCTCCAGGAGGTGCCCGCCATGGCCATCAGCTCGACGGACTGCCGTGCGCGGGTCGAGCGTTCCGAGCCGGTCTGGTACCTCGTGCCCGACGGCGTCGTCCAGTACATCAACAAATACCGCCTGTACGCGGCCGGCACCCCCGCCGCCGCGACGGCACGAACGTAGGAGTGCAGTGCCTGCCACCGAACGATCCCTCGAGCTGGCCAAGACGGCCGCCGTCGCCGCCGACGACAAGCTCGCGACCACCATCGCCGGCATCGACGTCAGCGAGCAGCTCGCCCTCACCGACGTCTTCGTCATCGTCTCCGCGGGCACCGACCGCCAGGTCGGCGCCATCGTCGACGAGGTCGAGGACAAGCTCCGCGAGAAGGGCGCCAAGCCGATCCGCCGCGAGGGCGAGCGTGACGGCCGCTGGGTCCTGCTCGACTTCGGCGACATCGTCGTCCACGTCCAGCACGACGAGGAGCGTGACTTCTACGAGCTCGAGCGGCTCTGGAAGGACTGCCCCGAGATCGACCTGGGCGTGCCCAAGCGCCGCGACGCGTGAGCGGGGAGGGCGCGCAGGCGGCGTCCACCGGGCGGCGCCGCGTGGTGCTGCTCCGGCACGGCCAGACCGGCCACAACGCCGCCGGCATCTGGCAGGGACAGCTCGACAGCGACCTGTCCGACCTCGGGCGTGAGCAGGCCCGGATCGCGGGGAAGGCCCTGGCCGACCTCGGACCCGTGGTCGTGGTCGCCTCCGACCTCACCCGTGCCGCCCACACCGGCGCGGAGGTCGCCTCGGCTGCCGGTGTCGAGCTCACGCTCGACCCCCGGTGGCGCGAGATCAACGTCGGTCGCTGGGAGGGCCTGACCGCCGAGGAGGTACTCACGCAGTACCCCGAGGAGCGGCAGCGGCACTTCCGCGGCGAGGACTTCCCTCGCGGTGTGGACGGTGAGTCGCTGTCGGACGTGACCGCCCGCGTGCGGGCCGCGCTGGACGACCTCCTCGGCCGCCTCGGGCCGGGGGAGACGGCCGTCGTCGCGACGCACGGCGTCACCGCCCGCGTGGTGGCGGCAGCACTCGTCGAGCTCGACGTCGCGACGGTCTGGCGGGTGCTCGGCGGGTTCGGCAACTGCCACTGGGCCGAGCTCGTGGAGGGCCCCGGCGGGTGGCGGATCGCGACCTGGAACGCCTCGGCCTGAGGCCGCGGGAGCAGCGGCAGCACCCGATTTGGTGAAACGGGTGGGTCACTGGGTAAACTTCCGCAGTCGCCTCCGGGGGACACCCCCTCGGGGAGACTCGGGGCTGTGGCGCAGTTGGTAGCGCACTTCCATGGCATGGAAGGGGTCAGGGGTTCGAATCCCCTCAGCTCCACAACGCGAAGAAGGACCGGACACGCTTTACGTCCGGTCCTTCTTCGCGTTCTCGGATGTGTATGGGGGGATTCGGGAGGAGCGCCTCCCCGGCGCGCAGCGCCCCGCGGCCGACGGGTCCCCTCAGCTCCACCGGCGAGCACCGCGCGGAGCGGCCGCGGTTGTCCGCGAGGAGCGGCGGCGGTTGTTTGCTGGAGACCAGCCCGGGTAGCAGCCACCCATGACGACCGACCTGCCGCTCAAGGCCCTGGCGATCACCTGCAGCCTGAAGCCGTCGCCCGCCCCGTCGAGCAGCGACCTGCTGACCCAGCAGCTGCTCGACGCCATGGCGGGCCACGGAGTCCAGACCGAGCTCGTGCGGGCGGTGGACCACGACATCCGGCCGGGTGTGGAGGCCGACATGGGCGACGGCGACGCGTGGCCGGCCCTGCGCGAGAAGCTGCTCGCGGCCGACATCCTCGTCCTGGCCACGCCGACGTGGTTGGGACAGCACTCCAGCGTCGCCCAGCGGGTGCTCGAGCGCCTTGACGCCGAGCTGTCCGACACCAACGACGACGGGCAGCCGCGGACCTACGGCAAGGTCGCGGCCGCCGTGGTGGTGGGCAACGAGGACGGCGCCCACCACATCAGCGCGGTCCTCTTCCAGGCGCTCAACGACGTCGGGTTCACCATCCCGGCCGGTGGGGTGACCTACTGGAACGGTGAGGCGATGCAGGGCACCGACTACAACGACCTCGAGAAGACCCCGGAGTCGACGGCCTCGACCACGGCGACGCTGGCGGCCAACACGGCGCACCTCGCGCGCCTGCTCCGCGACGCGGCATACCCGCCTGCCTGAGTGGGCACCGTCCCGTTGCGCCCAGCGCCGGGCGTGCCAGAGTGGGCCGGCGGGTATGCCGCTCCACCCACGTCGTCGAAGGAGCCCTGAGTGATCAACGCGGATGCCGTCGTCGTCGGCGCGGGACCGAACGGGCTCGTAGCCGCCAACGCCCTTGCGGACGCCGGATGGGACGTCGTCCTCGTCGAGGCCAACGACGAGGTCGGGGGCGCCGTGCGCAGCGCGGAGGTGACGGCGCCCGGCTACGTCAGCGACCTGTTCAGCGCGTTCTACCCCCTGGCCGCGGCGAGCCCGATCATCCGGGACCTCCACCTCGAGGAGCACGGCCTCGTGTGGCGCCGGGCCCCGCACGTGCTCGCCCACGCGCTCGAGGACGGCAGCGCCGCGGTGCTCTGCTCACGGGCCGAGGACACCGCCGAGGGGCTCGAGGCGCAGGCCGCCGGGGACGGCGACGCCTGGCTCGAGCTGGTCGCCGGCTGGGACCGCGTGCGCGACCCGCTGCTCGACGCCCTGTTCACGCCGTTCCCGCCGGTCACCTCGGGCGCCCGGATGCTGCGCCGGCTCGGCGCCGCGGGCACGCTCGACTTCGCCCGCCTCGGCGTGATGCCCGTCCGCCGGCTCGGTGAGGAGCGGTTCTCCGGCCGCGCGCCGGGGCTGCTGCTCACGGGCAACGCCATGCACTCAGACCTGGCGCCCGACGCCGCGGGCAGCGCGTTGTTCGGCTGGCTGCTGTGCATGCTCGGTCAGGACGTGGGCTTCCCGGTGCCCGAGGGAGGCGCAGGAGAGCTCGCAGCGGCCCTGCGGCGACGGGCCGAGAGCCTCGGCGTGCGCGTGCTCACCGGCACCCCGGTCACCACCGTGACCACCGCTGCCGGCCGGGCCACCGGGGTCCGGCTCGCCGACGGCACCGAGGTGCGCGCCCGCCGCGGGGTCCTTGCGGACGTCCCCGCCCCGGCGCTGTACGAGAAGCTCCTCGCCGACCACCCGCTGCCGCGACGGCTGCGCCGGGACATCGGCAGGTTCCAGTGGGACAACGCCACGATCAAGGTCAACTGGGCGCTCGACCGCCCGGTCCCGTGGACGGCGCCCGGGGCCCACGGCGCCGGCACGGTGCACCTCGGCGTCGACCAGGACGGGTTCGTCGGCTTCTCCGCCGACCTCACCGTGGGGCGGGTCCCGCAGCGGCCGTTCATGCTGTTCGGCCAGATGACCACCTCCGACCCCACGCGCTCGCCCGCGGGCACCGAGTCCGCGTGGGCCTACACCCACGTGCCGCACGGCATCGACTGGAGCGGCCAGCAGCTGGCCGACCACGTCGACCGCATCGAGTCTGCGGTCGAACGCGTCGCCCCCGGCTTCCGCGACAGCGCCGTGGCGCGACACGTGCAGTCGCCGAGCGACCTCGAGTCGGAGAACCCGAGCCTGGTCGGCGGGGCGATCAACGCCGGTACGTCCGGGCTGCACCAGCAACTCGTGCTCCGTCCCACTCCCGGCCTGGGCCGGCCTGAGACCCCTGTGCCCGGGCTCTACCTCGCCAGCGCCTCGGCCCACCCGGGCGGTGGCGTCCATGGGGCCTGCGGGTGGAACGCCGCGCGCGCGGCGATCGGGGCGAACGGCGCCACCGGGGGCGTGCGCCGGGCACTCACCCGTACGGCGTGGGCCCGGCTCCTCAAGGACTGAGGCGGCCGAGCCGACCGGCTCGCCCGCCTCGAGTGGTGTGTCCGCTGGGGCCGGTCAGCCCTGGGCGACCCGCTCGCGGTGGCGCCCCTCGGCCAGGTAGGCGAGGCGGCGCAGCGCCTCGACGTTGCGCGGGCCGATCATGAGCTGCCGCAGGGGTTTCGGCACGAGCGTGCCTGGCCCGCGGACCGCATCCTCCTCGATGGTGACGGTGCAGCCGCTGCCCCGGGGAGTGATGGTCAGGACGACTCGCGCCTCGCCAGCCGGCCAGCCGCGCGCGGTCAGGACCAGCTCGGTGTCGGGCACCGAGCGCTCGACGTGCGTGGTGTCGCTGATGACCACCGGCCACAGGCCGAAGGAGTGGTGGATGCGCGCGCCCTCGCCGGGCCACGAGTGGTCGACGTCGCGGACCCTGGACGCGCCCACGACCCACGTCGCGTAGGCCCACCCGTCGGAGAGCACCTCCCACACGGCCTCGCTGGGCGCGTCGACCTCGCGGGTCACGGTCACCACGCCGTCGTGGGCGCTCTGGCTGGTCTGCTCGTCCATGTCAGGTCCTTCGTTTCGTGGTGCTGCGGATGGCGCTGGAGGCCAGGCCGGCCCCGGCGGCGGCGAGACCGGCCCCGGCGGCCAACGGCCGCAACCAGTGTCGTCCCCATCGCCCGTGCACCGCCTCGCCCGCGGGGGTCGGGGCGAGGACGTTGCCGGGGGAGTCGACGGCCTCGTCGCGGGACAGGCCGCCCGCCTTCATCAAGGGCGTCACGAGGACGTCGAAGACCGCCGGCAGCAGCCGGAACCCGGCCACGACGACCTGGTTGGCGATGCCGACCGAGGTCTCCCGGCGCGGACGCCACAGCGCCTCCACGACCGCCCGGGCCACCTTCTCCGGGGGGTCGACCGGGGGCGGGGGACGGCCGTGGCGCTTGAGGTAGGTGCCTGCCTGGAGGTAGACAGGGGTGTCGACGCCGCCCGGCCAGATGAGGCTGACCTCGGTGCCCGGGGTGCTCCGTGCCTCGATCTGCAGGGTGCGCACGAGCCCGTGCACGCCCCACTTGGGGGTGACGTAGGAGCTCATGTAGGGCGTGCTGATCTTGCCCAGCAGGGAGCCGAGCACGACGAGGCTGCCGCCACCCGAGGCCGCGAACGAGGCCAGCGCGCAGCGGGCGACGTTCGCGGTGCCGCCCAGGGTCGTCAGGACCGCCTGGTCGAACACCTCGGGCGGCACGTCCTCGAAGCGCCCGTAGGCGAGTGCGGCGGCCGAGTGCACGACCCCGTCGAGGGCGCCGAGCTGTCGCTCGGCCTCCTCGAAGGCCGCCTCGACCGAGGCGCGGTCGCTGACGTCGGCGACGACGACGACGGCCTGCGCACCGCGCGCCTCGCACATCGCCTGCACGTCGGCCAGCGCCTGCGCCGACCGGGAGAGCAGAGCCACGGCGGCACCCTCCTCGGCCAGCATCAGGGCGGTCGCGCGCCCGATACCGCTGGATGCCCCCGTGACCAGGACCGTCCTGCCGGTGGACTCCGTCACGGCTGCAGGATCACCTTCACGCAGCCGTCCTCCTTGGCCTGGAACATCTCGTAGCCACGGGGAGCCTCGTCCAGCGGGAGCAGGTGCGTCGCCAGGTCCTCGGTGCCGAGCGGGTCCGCCGGGTCGAGCACCAGCGGCAGGATCTCGTCGACCCAGCGCTTCACGTGGCACTGGCCCATGCGCATGGTGATGCCGCGGTCGAACATCTCCATCATCGGCATCGGGTCCATCTCGCCACCGTAGACGCCACTGACCGAGACCGTGCCGGCGCGGCGGACGGCCTTCAGGCAGGTGTTCAGAGCGTCGAGCCGGTCGATGGCCGCCCGGTCGATGAGGGGCTTGGCCAGGGCGTCGGGCAGCAACCCGACCGCGGTCTGGGCCGCCTTGGCGCCGGGGGAGCCGTGGGCCTCCATGCCCACCGCCTCGAGGACACCATCCGGTCCGCGACCACCGGTCATCTCGATCAGCGCGGAGGGCACGTCGTCGACCTCGCGCAGGTCCAGGGTCTCGATGCCGTGGCGCGCCGCGAGGGCGAGCCGCTCGGGCACGAGGTCGACCCCGATGACGCGGCCGGCGCCGAGCTGCTTGGCGATGCGGGTCGCGAACTGGCCGACGGGCCCCAGGCCGATCACGGCCAGGGTGCCCCCGGGCTCGACGTCGGCGTACTTCACACCCTGCCAGGCGGTCGGCAGGATGTCCGAGAGGTAGAGGAAGCGGGTGTCCGGCCCCTCGTCCGGCACCTTGACCGGGCCGAAATGGGCCTGCGGCACACGCAGGTACTCGGCCTGCCCGCCCGGCACCGCGCCGTACAGGCTCGTGTAGCCGAAGAGGGTCGCGCCCTTGCCCTGCTCGCGGACCTGGGTGGTCTCGCACTGGGCGTAGAAGCCGCGCTCGCACATCCAGCACGAGCCGCAGGAGATGTTGAAGGGGATGACCACGCGGTCACCGGGCTTGATGTGGGTGACCTCGGACCCGACCTCCTCGACGATGCCCATCGTCTCGTGGCCGAGGATGTCGCCCGGTGTGAGGTAGGCGCCGAGGACCTCGTAGAGGTGCAGGTCGGAGCCGCAGATGGCCGTCGACGTCACCTTGATGATCGCGTCGGTGGGTTCCTGGATCGTCGGGTCAGGGACCTCCTCGACCCGTACGTCGCGCTTGCCCTGCCACGTCAGTGCCTTCACGTGCGGTCCTCCCTGTCGCGGCCGCACTTCGGTGGGGGCGGCCGGCGTCTGTGGAGCCCCTGCCCCGTGGCCGCCCGTGCCAAACCCCCGCGCTGCGTGCCTCCCTATGTGGGGACGGACACGGTGGCCACCGGCGCCGGCGACTGCCCGAGGTGGGCCAGGAGCTCGTCGGTCGACTCGAACCGCCTGGTGCGGGGCAGGACGGACAGGTGCCAGAGGAGGTGGCTCGGCGCGTGCTGGCGCACCAGCGCCGCGACCAGGTCGTCGTGGGTGCCGGGGAAACAGGCGGCCGGGAGGTGGTCGAAGAGGTCCTCCAGCCACGCCGGCGGCGGAACCGTGCCGGGTGCCGGCGAGCAGGGGGGGCGGAGCACGGTGTTGGTGGTCATGCGGCCTCGCTCGGGTCGTCGCGCCGTGACGCGGTCCGCGCGACCCCGTCGTCGCGCGCAAGAAGGCCTCTACCCCGCATCGCCGCAGGTCAAACGGCCACGGCAGCACGCCACCCGGCCCGCGCTTTTGGAGCCGGGTGACGTGCCGAGGGCTGACTACCCGGTGACGGGACGCGGAAACGGACAGTCCGGACGTACCGGGCGCGATGTCCCGGAAGCGGTCCGGGAAGCGTCAGACAAGCCTCAGGGGAGCTGGTGGCGGTGGCTGCTGTTCACCTTGTCGGCGACGTCGGCCAGCTTGGTGTTGGTGCGGGTCGAGGCGCTGCGCAGGATCTCGAAGGCCTCCTCGTCGCTCACCGAGTGGGCGGCCATGATCAGGCCCATTGCTTTGCCGATCTCGCGGTTGCTCGTCAGGCCCTTGCGGAGGTTCTCGGCGCTCGCCGTCTGCTCGGCGGCCGTCAGGGCGACCGAGGTGAAGGCCGCGAGCACGGCGCCGATGTCGGCCGACTGCTGGGTCAGGGCGCCAGGGGCGTCGGAGAAGACGTTGAACGCTGATCGGGACTCGATGCCCTGCTGGAGGCGGTAGCCGATCATCCCCCGGACGGGAGTGCGCTCGAGCGTGAGCCGGGCCAGCTGCGGCCACGTGCAGCCGCGCGTGATGTCGGCGTCGCGCTGGACCGAGTCCTCCAGGATGCTGTCCAGGCAGGGGCCCTCGCCGGCCTCGGTCTCCAGCTCGTCCATGGTGCGCGCCACGTCATCGCTGGCGGCTCGGCTCCGCAGCGACCGGTCCGCCTGCAAGGTCGAGATGGAGGTGTGGTCCGCGCCGGGGATGATCTCCAGCGCTTGCCGGCAGATGGCGTCGAGGACCTCCTGGGCGTCCGACCCGGCATACACGAGCTGGGCGAGCGCCGCGAAGGCCTCGGTGGCCTCGGGCGGGATCGTCTCGGTCATGCGCACCAGTATCGCCGCCCGCCACGGGTGTGCGCACCGGTGCCCTGGCGCGAGATGCTGGACGGCGCGTAGGGCCGTGTCCCCCCGTGGACGGGCGGTGGGCGGCGGGTCAGCCGGCGTCGTCCACGCGGTAGTCGATGGGCTTGCAGACGCCGCCGTTGGACTTCTCCGCGGAACAGGCGGTGAGCCCCACGTGCAGGTCCATCTCGGCCCGGACCACGAACCGGTCACCGGCGACGGAGGTCGGCGGGTCGATGTGCAGCTCGCCGCCCGGCTCGGGCCAGACGTTCATGAAGATGTTGAGCGTCGTGCCGACCTGGTCGGCGACCACCCCGAACGGCGCAAGGCCCGTCGCGAGGTTCTCCAGGCAGCTGGGGTGGTACGCGCCCTCGAACTCTGGGTAGAGCAGGTCGAAGGTCTCCTGGCTGCACGGGGTGAGCAGGAAGTCGTGCCGGCCGCAGGTGTCCTCGACGATGGTGAGCATCGGCCGGCTGCGGTTGCTGTACAGCGTGTGGCCGGTGGTGACGTAGATCGAGTTGGCGTAGTCGATGGTGCGCCCGCTCGAGAGGCGCTCGTCGTGGTCGTCGGCCGCGAAGCAGTACAGGTCGCTGACCTGCCCGCCGGTGGGGTCGATGACGGTGAGCTGCTGACCGGCGCGCAGCAGGAACCCCGTGCCCGTCTGCGGGGCCAGCGTCATCGTGCCTGCGGGTGCCTCGGTCGTGCTCATGCCGTCTCCTCGTCGTCGAAGCTCACCGGGGCCGTCCAGCCCTCGGGGACCAGGCGGCCGGAGTACTGGCGGGCCTCCGAGCTGCGCCCGTGGTCGGCGACCATGGGGTTCACCGAGCCCTGGAGGGCCTGGTCGCGCCGTCGGATCGTGTCACGCATGCGCTCGAAGCGCTCGGACTGCCGGAGCTCCTCGAACTGCTCGTGCAGGTTGAACACCAGCGTGGGCAGCGGCGTCCGGCGCGCGATCCGGGAGGCCGCGGGGTGCAGCCCCACGACGAAGTACGCCGTGCCGGCGAGGCTGAACGCGAAGTGCGGGTCGGCCGGATCGGGCGACACGTCCGGGTTCCACTCGGCGTCGTCCGCCTCGTGCAGCAGTCCGAGCTGCTGCCAGAGCCGTCGCTCGAACTGCGCCTCGTCGGTCGTGGAGGCGCCGCGGAACACCGCCACCAGCGAGGCGAACCCCGCCGAGCGGTCGGTGGTGGCGGCGAACGCGGTCAGGGCCTCGACCAGGGCGCTCGTCGACTCCGGGGTCGCGAGCTCGTCGAGGACCACGACCGTGGCGCGGTCGCGGTTGAACACCGACCGCGCCCCGAGGCACGGGTAGTCGGGGTGCAGCACCATCGCCTCGACCGCGGCGGTCACGTCGTCCGCGCTGCTGTCGCGGCCCTGCTCCCCGGCCAGCCGGGAGAGCAGCTCCGGCAGCTCGGGGAGTTCAGGCGCCTCGGAGGGGCGGGGGAGCTCGGTGGTGCTCACGCTCAGGACACGACCGCGTCGACGGCCTTCTTGAGGGCGCTCGGCTGGGCCGGGGACCGCGGCGCGCGCTCCTTGGCCTCGAGCAGCTGGACGCCCAGGTCCCGCAGCTGGGTGCGGCTGAGCCCGTCGCGCACCTTGGGGAACCAGTCCTGCTCCTCCTCGTCCATGTGGTGCCGGACGTTCTCGATCAGCACCGTGGTCTTGGCGGTGAAGCGCTCGTCGGAGGGCTTCATCGCCGCGAGCTCCATGACCAGGACGTCGGCGACGTGGTGCTCCTCGTAGGACTCGAGCACGTCGTCCTCGAGGTCGGGAAGCAGCCGCCGCACCTCCGGGTACATGACCTCGTTCTCGATGTAGGTGTGGACCGTCAGCAGCTCGATGACCTTGGACACGATGGAGCCCTTGCGGGACTCGGTCGTCGTCGACTTCTCGAACTCGCGGAACAGCGCGCGAACCTCCTTGTGGTCCTCGCGGAGGATGACGATGGCGTCCTGGGACATGGGTTCTCCTGGGGTCACGAAATGGCCCTGTGCGGGCGGAGTGGGATCGGTGGGATGCAGGGGGCCTACCCGCTCTGGGGATGCGCCAAACGCCCCCGCGCGGGCCTTTGCAGCGGTTGCGGGTCCGGTATGGGGGTGGTTGTGTGGGTCAGGAACACGTGGTCCAGCAGCGGTGCCACCGTCTTCTCCTTCACGAGACGGGACCACCATGGGAACCCTTGCACCGCCGACCACCCGGCCGAACTTCACCGCCGTCCCCACCGTCCACGAGACCACTGTCCACGAGAGCACTGTCCACGAGACCGAGCCGCACGGCCGGGCCGACGCGCTCCTGGCCGAGGCGCAGGACTGCGCGGACCGCGACACGGCCCTCCGGCTGCGCCAGCAGGCTGTCGTCCTGACCCTCGACCTCGCCGACCGCATCGCCCGGCGCTACGCCGGCCGGGGCATCGACCTCGAGGACCTGGTCCAGGTCGGCCGGATGGCGTTGGTCAAGGCCGCGAACGGGTACCGCACCGGCTGCGGGCACGGCTTCGTGGCCTACGCGGGACCCACCATCGCCGGCGAGATCAAGCGTCATTTCCGCGACTGCGGCTGGGCCGTGCGACCGCCCCGCCGTCTTCAGGAGGTCAGGGCCGACCTGTCCTCAGAGCAGGAGCGGCTCACCCACGACCTGCACCGCGACCCGACCACCGCCGAGCTCGCCGAGGCGCTCGGCGTGGCCCCTGAGGAGGTCGTCCGCGCGCGTGAGTGCAGCGCCGCGTACCGCGCGGTGTCCCTCGACCTGCCGGTCGACCACGACAGCCACCCGGTGGAGGTCGTGGCGCGCGAGAGCCTGGACATCGACCGGATGCTGCGAGTGGACTCGGTGCTGCACGCCCTGCACGCGCTGACCGAGCGGGAGCGCCGCATCGTGCACCTGCGCTTCGTCGAGGACCGCACGCAGTCGGAGATCGGCGAGGTGCTGGGGGTCAGCCAGATGCAGGTGTCGAGGCTGCTCAGCTCGATCCTCGCCAAGCTGCGGCACGGCCTCGACGAGACCGAGCGCGCGGCCTGACGTTTGGGCCGACAGCCGCCGGGGCACGGTGGTCGCAAGGAGGTTGACCATGATCATGCACGACTCCCATCTGCGCCCCGACGGGACCACCTTCCCGCCGGTGACGCCCGACCCGCCCCCGCCGCCCGGCTACCGGTCTCCGGAGGTGGGCGACGCGCTTCCCGGGGAGGAGCCTGCCGCGTCGGACGAACCTGCCGCCGCGGAGGAGGCAGCCGACGAGGAGTCGGGCGCGCAGCCCCGCGAACGCACCGACGAGCCGGAGGCCGAGGAGCCGCCGGACTGACCCCGTGCCTGTCCGGCGGGCTGTTTCACGAGGGTTGGAATACACCCCCAGGGGGTATGGTTGGACACGCCATGAGCGACTCAACGCACGCGCACCCCAACGGACTCACCGGCGTCTCCTGGCAGCAGGCCATGGCCGCGACCCTCCACTGCCTCACCGGCTGTGCCATCGGTGAGGTCCTCGGCATGGTCGTCGGGACGGCGTTCGGTCTGCACAACCTGGCGACCGTGGTGCTGTCCGTGGCGCTCGCCTTCGTCTTCGGCTACAGCCTGACCATGCGGTCGGTCCTGCGGTCGGGGCTCGACCTGCGGGCCGCGTTCGGGGTGGCGCTCGCCGCCGACACCGTGTCCATCGTCGTGATGGAGGTCGTCGACAACGGGTTCATGCTCGTCGTGCCCGGCGCCCTCGACGCCGGCCTCGCGACGACGCTGTTCTGGGTGTCGCTGGTCGTGTCCCTGGCCCTGGCCTTCGTGGTGACCGTGCCCGTGAACCGCTGGCTGATGTCCCGCGGCAGGGGCCACGCCGTGGTGCACGCCCACCACCACTGACCTGCAACCCGGTGCCGGGTCGTCAGCCCCTGCCCCGGAGTGGGCCACCGCCCCGGAGCGGGGGCGCTGCGCTACCGTAGGGGCCATGGCACGGCAGCTCCTCCTTCCCTAGCCGCGTCGGCCCCCGGACCACCGAGGCCGCCGCGGCCAGCCCCTCCCGCGCGAGGGGCTTTGTCATGAGCAGGCCCGGCCGGTGGACCGGCCCGGCGAGAGCAGCCACCGTCCGCCACGACGCACGACGACCCGAGGACACCATGAGCGAGACGCCGCACCGCTACACCGCCCAGATGGCCCAGCAGATCGAGCTGGCCTGGCAGGACCGCTGGCAGGAGGAGGGCACCTTCCACGCGCCCAACCCCGCCGGCCCGTGGGCTGAGCCGGAGAAGGTCGGCGACCGCGAGAAGCTGCTCGTGCTCGACATGTTCCCCTACCCCAGCGGGGCGGGCCTGCACGTCGGGCACCCCCTGGGCTACATCGCGACCGACGTGTTCGCGCGCTACCACCGCATGACGGGCAAGAACGTCCTGCACTGTCTGGGCTACGACGCCTTCGGCCTGCCTGCGGAGCAGTACGCCGTGCAGACCGGGCAGCACCCCCGCAAGACCACCGAGGCCAACATGGTCGTGATGAAGCGCCAGCTGCGCCGGCTGGGGCTGGGGCACGACGACCGTCGCACGATCGCCACGATCGACCCCGACTACTACACCTGGACGCAGTGGATCTTCCTGCAGATCTTCAACTCCTGGTACGACGCGGACGCCGTCCGTCCGGACGGCGGCGTCGGCCGTGCGCGCCCCATCGACGAGCTGGTGCAGGAGTTCGCCTCCGGGGCCCGTCCGGTGCCCGGTGGTGCCGACTGGGTGTCGCTGAGCCCGCTCGAGCGGTCCGCGGTCCTCGACGACTTCCGCCTGGCCTACACCTCGGAGGCGCCGGTCAACTGGGCCCCCGGCCTGGGCACGGTGCTGTCCAACGAGGAGGTCACCAACGACGGGCGGTCCGAGCGCGGCAACTACCCGGTCTTCAAGACCAACCTGCGCCAGTGGATGATGCGCATCACCGCGTATGCCGACCGGCTGGCCGACGACCTCGATCGCGTGGACTGGCCGGACAAGGTCAAGGCCATGCAGCGTAACTGGATCGGGCGTAGCCAGGGAGCGCGCGTCGCGTTCCCCGTGGTCGGTCACGACGCCTCCATCGAGGTCTTCACCACGCGTCCCGACACCCTGTTCGGCGCGACCTTCATGGTCCTGGCGCCGGAGCACCCGCTCGTCGAGTCACTGGCCCCGGCGGGCGGCTGGCCCGAGGGCACCAACGCGGCGTGGACGGCGGGGGAGCCGTCGCCGCAGGCGGCCGTCGCGGCATACCGGCTCGCAGCCTCGCGCAAGAGCGAGATCGAGCGGCAGACCGAGGGCAAGGACAAGACCGGTGTGTTCACCGGCGCGTTCGCCACCAACCCGGTCAACGGCCAGCAGGTGCCGGTGTTCGTCGCCGACTACGTGCTCATGGGCTACGGCACCGGCGCGATCATGGCCGTGCCGGCGCAGGACGAGCGCGACTGGGACTTCGCCGCGAAGTACGAGCTGCCGGTGGTGCGCACCGTGCAGCCGTCCGAGGGGCACCCGGAGGACCAGGCGTTCACCGGCGAGGGCGCGGCGATCAACTCCTCCAACGACGAGGTGTCGCTGGACGGGATGGCGGTCGCCGAGGCCAAGGCGACGATCATCGACTGGCTGTCGGCCAAGGGGCTCGGCGAGGGCACCGTGAGCTACAAGCTGCGCGACTGGCTGTTCAGCCGGCAGCGCTACTGGGGTGAGCCCTTCCCGATCGTCTTCGACGAGGACGGGGTCGCCCACGCGGTCCCGGACTCGATGCTGCCGGTCGAGCTGCCGGACGTCCCTGACTACTCTCCCAAGACCTTTGACCCCGACGACTCGTCCTCGCAGCCCGAGCCGCCGCTGGGCCGGGTGCAGGAGTGGGTGGACGTCGAGCTCGACCTGGGTGACGGGCGCGGCGTGCGCAAGTACCGCCGCGAGACCAACACCATGCCCAACTGGGCGGGGTCCTGCTGGTACTACCTGCGCTACCTCGACCCGGCCAACCACGACGCGTTCGTCGACCCGGCCAACGAGGCCTACTGGATGGGCCCGCAGGCCGCGCCCGTGGCCGGTGCACCCGAGGGGGCCAAGGACCCCGGCGGCGTCGACCTCTACATCGGCGGCGTCGAGCACGCCGTGCTGCACCTGCTCTACGCCCGCTTCTGGCACAAGGTGCTGCACGACCTGGGCCACGTCAGCAGCGAGGAGCCGTTCCGGAAGTACTTCTCGCAGGGCTACATCCAGGCGCCCGCCTACCGCGACCACCGCGGCCAGCCGGTCGAGGCGTCCGAGGTCGTCGAGGTACCGGACCACTCCGGTGGCGAGTCGTCGTACACCTGGCAGGGCCAGCCGGTCACGCGCGAGTTCGGCAAGATCGGTAAGTCGCTGAAGAACGTCGTCAGCCCCGACGAGATGTGCGAGCAGTACGGCGCCGACACCCTGCGCGTCTACGAGATGTCGATGGGCCCGCTCGAGCTGAGCAAGCCCTGGGAGACGCGTGCCGTCGTCGGAGCCCAGCGGTTCCTGCAGCGGTTGTGGCGCAACGTGGTCGACGAGGAGACCGGTGAGGTGCGGGTCGTCGACGCACCCCTGGACGACGCGACGGCCCGGGCGCTGCACCGGACGATCGACGCGGTGTCACGCGACTTCCCGACGCTGGGGTTCAACACCGCCATCGCCCGGCTCATCGAGCTCAACAACGCGCTGACCAAGCTCGACGCCGTGCCCCGTGAGGCCGCCGAGAAGCTGGTCGTCATGGTCGCGCCGCTGGCCCCGCACATCGCGGAGGAGCTGTGGTCGCGGCTCGGCCACGAGGAGACGGTGACCTACGCACCGTTCCCCGTCGCCGACCCGGCGCTGCTCGTCGAGGACACCGTCACCTGTGTCGTGCAGGTCAAGGGCAAGGTGCGCGACCGGCTCGAGGTGCCGGCCGACATCAGCGAGGACGCGCTGCGCGAGCAGGTCCTGGCGCTGCCCAAGATCCAGGCAGCCACCGAAGGTGGCATCCGGACCGTCATCGTCCGGGCGCCCAAGCTGGTCAACGTGGTGCCGCTGTAGGTCTGGGCGGCTCGGTCGGGTGGCCGCGGAGTGGTGCCGCTCCGCGGCGCCGGCGACCGGTAGCCTGCGCTCGTGAACGTCGCGATCGTCACCGACTCCACGGCGTACCTGCCGCAGTCCGTCGTGGCCGAGCACGGCATCGAGGTCGTGCCGCTGCACGTCGTGATCGGCGGCACCGAGTTCAGTGAGGGCGTCGACGTCACGACCGCCGAGGTCGCGGTGGCGCTGCGCTCCTTCCGGCCGGTGTCGACGTCACGGCCGTCGCCGCAAGCGTTCCTGGAGGCCTACGAGCGGGCGGCCGCCGCCGGGGCGGAGGCCATCGTCTCGGTCCACATCTCGGCCGACATGTCCTCCACCGTCGAGTCGGCCCACCTCGCAGCACAGCAGTCGCCGGTCCCTGTGACCGTGGTCGACTCGAGGTCGCTCGGCATGGCGATGGGGTACGGCGTGGTATCTGGCGCCGAGGCCGCGGCCAGTGGCGCGTCCGCGGAAGACGTTGCGGGAGTAGTGCTCTCGCGCTCGGTGGCATCGAAGGTGGTGTTCTACGTCGACACCCTGGAGCACCTGAGGCGCGGTGGCCGGATCGGGTCGGCATCCGCGTTCCTCGGCTCGGCGCTGGCGATCAAGCCGATCCTCGAGCTCGCCGACGGGCACATCCGTCCGCTGGAGAAGGTGCGCACCTCCTCGCGCGCGCTGGCCCGGCTCGAGGAGATCGCGGTCGGTGCTGCGGAGGCCGCGGAGCACGGTGTCGACATCGCCGTGCACCACCTCGACTCGGCCACCCGCGCCGAGGACCTCGCAGCGCGGCTGCGCGACCGCGTCCCGACGGCGCACGAGGTGACGGTCGTGGAGCTCGGTGCCGTCGTCGGCGCCCACGTCGGGCCCGGGACGCTGGCGGTCGCCGTGTCGCCACGGACGGCCTGAGGCGGGCGTGGTGAGCGTCGGTCACGCGTCGTTCTGGGAGCTGGCCGAGGTGCCCGTGGCATCGGCGGTCGCGTTCGTCGTCGGGGCGGTCAACCCCGCCACGATCCTCGCCCGGATCCTCGGCAAGGACCTGCGCCACACCGGCTCCGGCAACCCGGGCGCGACCAACGCCGGCCGGGTCCTCGGCCCTCGCTGGGGAGTCGTCGTCGGTGTCCTCGACGTCCTCAAGGGCCTGCTGCCCGTGGTCCTCGCGCAGCACCTCTTCGGCACCGTCACCGCCCTGTGCGTCGGGCTCGCGGTGGTGCTGGGACATATCTGGTCGCCGTTCCTCAAGGGCCAGGGCGGCAAGGGCGTGGCCACCTCGCTCGGGGCGATCCTGGCGGTCGAGCCGTGGTTCGGCCTGGTCATGGTGGTCGTCTTCGTGCTGCTCGTCTGGCGGCTGCGGTGGGTGGCTGGGGCGTCGGTGTCGGCGTGCATGCTGCTGTTCCTGCTGGGGCTGCTCTCGTGGGCGCGGTGGGTGCCCTTCGGGTCCCGCGACACCGGGGCGTGGTGCGTCGTGGTGGCCCTGCTCGTGATCTACCGCCACCGGCGCAACATCGAGCTGTGGGTCTCCGCCCGGCGAGGGAGCTCCTCGGCCGCCTGATCGGTTCGCGCTCGGTAAGTCGACGCGGGGCCGGGGCCGTCCACAGCCGGCGCTGCGTGCGTTCGTCGTCCACAACGCCGGGCGGCGTCGTCGTTCGCCGACGAGACCTTTCCTAGCGTGCCGGTATGCCGTTGCGTCGTCGTCCGCCCGAGCCCTCACCCCGCGTCCGCCGCCTGCTCGACGGCTCGGCGACTGCACCCCCGACGCCACAGGTGGCCCAGCCGGGGGCGGGCGCCGCGGACTCGTCGCGCACGCAGCCCTCGCCCTTGCCCTCGCCACGTTCCGTCCCCGAACCGGGGTCGCCACGGCTCGTCCCCGAGCCGGGCGCGGAGGTGGTCCCGTGGCAGCCGGCTCGGTCATGGATCGAGGCGGTCGACCCGGTGGGGGAGGGCCCGAGCTCGGGCCCCCACCCGTCGCCCGGCCGCGGTCGACCCACCGCCACGACCGAGCGACCACGTGACACGCGTTCGGGCCGCCACCGCCGGCCGATGCCGCCCGGGCCACGACTGCTCACCCTGCCGTCGTCGCTCGTCGGCGCCCGCCTCAGCGCACCGAGGGCCGCCGTGCTCGGCCTCGTGGTCGTCGTGGCGGTGGCGGCTGCCGGGTTCGGCGTCCGCGTCGCCTGGGCACGGGCAGCCAGTGCACCGCAGGTGGTGGCTCCTGCCCAGCCGGGATCCGCCCTGGTCAGCCACTCCGCGGGTGGCAGCACGGCGTTCGCGTCCTCGGCGACGGCGTCG
Organism: Phycicoccus sp. Soil748; assembly: GCF_001428025.1. GTDB lineage: Bacteria > Actinomycetota > Actinomycetes > Actinomycetales > Dermatophilaceae > Pedococcus. The sequence continues at coordinate 571,299 of NZ_LMSC01000007.1, forward strand.
GGAGGTGGCGGGCCGCCTGCAGGGTCCACCGGGTCCACGGGGTCCGCAGCTGGCGGCGTCACGGTGCACGTGGTGGGTCAGGTCAAGAAGCCGGGGGTGTTCCGGCTGGCCGTCGGAGCGCGGGTGGCCGATGCGGTGGCGAAGGCGGGTGGGGCACTCAAGGGTGCAGACCTGGCGTCCGTCAACCTCGCTCGGGTGCTCGCTGACGGCGAGCAGGTCCGTATACCCAAGCCGGGCGAGGTGGTGGCTTCTGCACCGGGCGCGGGTGGGCCGGGAGCAGGCTCCGCCGGAGGAGGCGGCTCTGGCGGCGGTCCTGCTGCAGCCGGTGGCGTGGGCGGCAGGCTCGACCTCAACTCGGCCACTGCCGCCCAGCTCGAGGAGCTGCCCGGAGTGGGTCCGGTGCTGGCCCAGCGCATCGTCGACTGGCGCACCGAGCACGGACGCTTCGCCTCGGTCGACGAGCTGGGTGAGGTGAGCGGGATCGGGGAGAAGATCTTCGCCGAGCTGCAACCGAAGGTGAGCGTCTGATGCCACCCGACGCCGCGCTCACCTCTGCGACATCCGGCACGGTGGCACCCGACGGCCTGCCCGCCCCGGTCCTCGACCTGCGTCTGCTCCTGCCCGCCCTGGTCGCCTGGTCGGTGTCGGCCCTGACCTTAGGGCTGCGTCCGGTGCTCCTCGTGGGGCTCGCCGGCGTCTCGATGCTGGTGTCCGTCAGCGCACTCCTGGTCGGGCTTCGCGTGCACCGCCGCAGTCGTCCCGGATCGCAGCACCCGGGTGTGGTCGTTGCCCTGTCGGCGGGCACGGTCGCGCTGGCGCTGCTGGCCACGGCTGGGCACCAGGCCGTGCGGAGGGCAGGGCCGCTGGAGGACCTCGCGCACCGCCATGCAGCGGTCGTGGTGCGGGGCGTCGTCGCGAGCGACCCGGTGGTGCTGACCCAGGCCGGTCGCGACGGGGTCACCGTGCGCTTCAGGATGGAGGTGCACCAGGTCACCGCACGGGGCGCCACGGCCCGCGTGTCGACGCCCGTCCTGGTCGTCGGGGACGAGCGTTGGCGCTCGGTGGCCTGGCGGTCGGGCCTCGAGCTGCACGGCAAGCTCGTCGTGGCCGAACCCGGCGACGACGTCGTCGCGGTCGTGCACCCGTCAGGCAGCCCCGCCACGACCGCGCGGCCCGGGTGGGTCGCCCGAGGGGCCGAGCACCTGCGCGCCGGGTTGCGATCCGCCGCGTCACCACTGCCTGCGGACGCGCGAGGACTGTTGCCGGCCCTGGTGATCGGTGACACGAGCCGTACGCCACCTGAGCTCACCGAGGCCATGCTGGCGACGGGGATGACCCACCTGGCTGCGGTGTCCGGGAGCAACGTCGCCATCATCCTGGCGTTCGCGCTCGGGGGTGCTGGTCTGCTCGGCGTACGTCGCCGGTGGCGACCGGTCGTGGCTGTGGTCGTCCTCGCCGGGTTCGTGGTGCTGGCCCGACCCGAACCGAGCGTCATCAGGGCGGCGACGATGGGAGCCATCGGGCTCATCGGTCTGAGCCGGTCGCGGCGGGCGGCGGGGATCCCGGTGCTGTCGGCGGCTGTCGTCGTGCTGCTGGTCGTCGACCCGTGGCTGAGCCGCTCGTTCGGTTTCGCCCTCTCGACACTCGCCACCCTCGGGCTGCTGCTCTTCACGCGAAGCTGGGGCGAGGCGATCGGACGACGCCTGCCGGCGCGGATCCGTTCGTGGGGCCCGGCGTTCGCGATTCCCGTTGCAGCACAGGCGATGTGCGCGCCGGTGGTCGTGCTCCTGCAGGGGAGCGTCTCGGTGGTGGGCGTGCTGGCCAACCTGCTGGCAGCCCCCATGGTGGCTCCGGCCACGGTGTCAGGTGTCGCCGCGGCCGTGGTGGCTCCGGTGTGGCCGGGGGGCGCGACCGCTCTGTGCTGGGTCGGCGCGTTGCCAGCCCTGGGGATCGCCTGGGTGGCCCGGTCCTGTGCCACCCTGCCCGGTGGGACGCTGCCGTGGCCGGATGGTGCGCCTGGTGCCTTCCTGCTCACCGGTGTGACGGTGTTCGTCATCGTGTCCGGACGGTGGTGGGTGCACCGGGTGCGGGTGCGCCCCGTCGCCTCCTTGGCCGCCTGCGTGCTCGTCGTGGCGGCCGCCGCGCCCACCTCGTCCGCGACGTGGCCCGCACCCGGTTGGCGCTTCGTGGCCTGCGACGTGGGCCAGGGCGACGGCCTCGTCCTCGCGACGCAGCCCCGCCACGCCGTGCTGGTCGACGCAGGGCCTGACCCGGCAGCGATCAACGCCTGCCTTCGCCGCCTCCACATCGCGGTGCTGGACTCGGTGGTGCTCACCCACCTGCACGCCGACCACGTCGACGGCCTGCCGGGCGCCATCGCCGGACGCGAGGTGCGTGAGGTGCTCACCACCCCCGTCCACGAACCCGACTACCAGTGGGAGGAGGTGCAGCGGTGGGCAGGGGCTCGCGGCATACCCGTCCGTGCGGTGTCCGCCGGCGACCACCTCGCCTGGACCGGTGTGACGGCCGACGTCTGGTGGCCGCAGCGGCGCATCTCTAGCGGGTCGGTACCCAACAACGCCAGCGTCGTGCTGGCGGTGCGGTCGGGCCCGGTCGACCTGCTGCTGCTCGGCGACGTGGAGCACGAGGCGGCCCACGCGGTGCTGCTGGAGCTGCGGCGCGATCCCGCGATGGAGGCCGAGGCGGGACGGTTCGACGTCGTGAAGGTGGCTCACCACGGCTCGGGCAACCTCGACGAGGACCTGCTTGCCGAGGTTGCTGCGCCCGTCGCCGTCATCAGCGTCGGCAAGGACAACGACTACGGCCACCCGTCACCGAAGGCGCTGGAGGTGTTGCGCCGCAACGGGTATGCCGTGTTCCGCACCGACCAGCGTGGCGACGTGGCCGTCGTGTCGCAGGACCAGGACGTGGGGGTGACCTGGCGACGACGGTGAACGGCGATCAGCGCCTGTGAAGGAGGGTTGGCGGTGTCCGGTCGGTCAGTTGCTGGCGAGGACCCGGGGCGTGGCCTTGGCCGCTTCGCAGAGCGCCTCGATGGTGGCCTGGACTGCGGGCACCCGCTGGAGGTCGGCGGTGGTGACGACGCTGATCGTGCGCCGGGAGGCGGGCGTCATGGGGAGTGTCACGACGTCGTGGTGGTGGGCAGTGCGCAGGATCAGGTCGGGGATCAGCGCCACGCCCAGGCCCTCGGCGACCAGGCCCAGCACTGCCACGTAGTCCTCGGTCTCGAACCCCACGTGCGGCGAGAAGCCCTCGTTGGCGCACATCTGCAGGAGGTGGCCACGACAGCGGGGACAGCCGGCGATCCAGTTCTCCTGCGCCAGGGCGGAGAGCTCGAGGCTGTCGCGGTCGGCCAGCGGGTGCGAACGCGGGAGCGCGAGCCGCACCTCGTCGTCGAGCAGCTTGTGCGTCACGAAGAGGTCCATGTCCTCCTCGCCACGACCCACGTCGGTGCCCTCGTAGGCGAACGCGACTGCGAGGTCGCACTCGCCGGCCTTGAGTGCGGCGAGGGACTCCGGGGGCTCGGCTTCGGTGAAGGTGACCTGCACGTCGGGGAAACGCTGCTTGACCAGGGCCAGGGCGCGGGGGACGAGGGTGGCCGAGCTCGACGGGAACGCCATCAGCCGCACCCGTCCGGCGCGCAGGCCCGCGATGGCGGCGACCTCCTCCTCGGCTGCGTCGAGGGCGGAGAGGACGGCCACGGCGTGGCGCGCGAGGACCTGACCGGCCTCGGTGAGCCGGACGTTGCGGCCGACGCGCTCGACGAGGACGGTGCCGGTCCGCTGCTCGAGGCGACGCACCATCTGTGAGATGGCGGGCTGGGAGTAGCCCAGGGCCAGGGCGGCGCCGGTGAAGCTCCCCTCGTCGGAGATCGCCTTCATCACGCGGAGACCAGCAGCGTCGATCATGAGGCCAAGCATAACGGCCGGTTATCGCTGCACCTAGATCTTGCCGCAGCCGTGATGGATCCGCTGCGAACGAGACGCCCCGGGCTCGGTCGCCGGTGGGCGGCTCGCCGGGCCACCTGCGTGAGCCCCACGTAACCTGTGCTGGTGACCGACGTGACGCAGGCGCACCCTCCGCAGCCCGGGTACGCGCTCGACGGCACCACCAGCCCGGCCGTCCTCGGTGCCGTCGCCGACCTCATCGAACGCCGTCGTGTCCTGACGCTCACGGGCGCCGGCATCTCCACCGAGTCCGGCATCCCCGACTACCGCGGCCCCGACGGCAAGCGCCGGGTGACTCCGATGCAGTACGCCGAGTTCGTCCGCTCCTCCCAGGCCCGGCAGCGCTACTGGGCCCGAAGCTACGTCGGCTGGCAGCGCTTCAACCTGGCCCGGCCCAACACCGGACACGAGGCCGTCGCCGCCCTGCAGCGAGCCGGCGCGCTGGGTCCGGTCATCACCCAGAACGTCGACGGGCTCCACCAGTCCGCCGGTGCCTCCGACGTCACCGAGCTGCACGGCGCGCTCGCCCGCGTGGTCTGCCTGACGTGTGGCGACCGCTCGAGCCGGTGGGACCTCGACGAGCGGATGCGGCTCACCAACCCCACCTTCGAGGTGACCAGCAACGAGATCCGGCCCGACGGCGACATCGCCCTCAACGAGCTCGACGTCGCCGACTTCGTGGTGCCGCGCTGCCTCGTCTGCGGGCAGGACACCCTCAAGCCCGACGTGGTGTTCTTCGGCGAGTCAGTGCCGAAACCGTTGGTGGAACACTGTTTTCGCCTCACCGAGGAGGCCGAGGTGCTGCTCGTCCTGGGGTCGAGCCTCAAGGTCATGAGCGGCTACCGGTTCGTGCGGCGGGCAGCCGCCCGGGGCATCCCGGTCGTCATCATCACCCGGGGGGCGACCCGCGGCGACGGCGAGGCGACCCTGCAGCTCGACGCCCCGCTCGGTCCGACGCTCACCGAGCTGGTCAGGCTGCTGGCCGCCTAGCGACGAGGACGGCGTCGATCGCGTCACCGCCCTCCGTGTGCCGCACGAGCTCCTCGCAGCGCTCGACGTGCAGGTCCTCGGACGCGGCACGAAGTTCGTCGAGGGTGTGGAGGAGCGCCGGGTCCTGAGGACCACCGACGCCGTCGGTGAGGTTCCGCAAGGCATGACCGACGACGACGAGGGCGCCGCCCGGCGCGAGCCAGCGCCGGCACCGACCGAGGACGTCCTCGGGCAGGTGGAGGTAGGCGACCAGCACCAGGTCGTAGAGAACGCCCGGCGACGGTTGCCACGAACGCGCGTCCGCGACCGCCCAGTCGACGGCGAGCCCGCGTCGGGTCGCCTCGGACTCGCCCTTGCCGAGCCCCACCGCGGAGAAGTCGACCGCCGTCACCCGCCAGCCCAGCGATGCCAGCCAGATGGCGTGCCGCCCCTCACCGGCCCCGAGGTCCAGGGCTCGACCCGGCGGCCAGGGGGAGACGATCCGCTCGACCTCCGCGTTGGGGCCGGCGCTCCACACCCGGTCGCTGGCTGCATACCGCTCGTCCCACATCCGCTGCCGGTCCGTCATCCCCCTAGCATCGCCGATATGAGCCCGGCCGCCACCGCGATCACCGTCCGCGACGCCCTCGACACCGACGTGCCGGCGATGGCCGCGATCTACGACGAGCAGGCGCGCACCACGGTGGCGACGTTCGACACCGAACCGCGGGGCGCGGCATACCTGGGGGAGAAGGTCGCTGGCGCGGGGGAGTGCGATCTCGTCCTCGTCGCGACGCGTGACGACGAGGTGCTCGGCTACGCCTTCTCCGGGCCGTTCCGCCCTCGCCCCGCGTACGACGGGACCAAGGAGGTGTCGGTCTACCTCGCGGAGGGCGCGCGTGGCCTGGGCGTCGCGTCGCAGCTGTACTGCGCGCTGCTCGGCCGGCTCGACGCGCACCCCGGCGTGCACACCCAGGTCGCGGTCATCGCGCTGCCCAACGACGCGAGCATCGCGCTGCACCGCCGGTTCGGGTTCGAGCAGGTGGGGGTGCTGCGCGAGGTGGGGCACAAGTTCGGCCGCTACGTGGACACCGCCTGGTACCAGCGCCTGCTGCCTGACGAGGGCGCCGCGCACACCGTGTCGGGGACCAGCGGCGAGGGCTGACGAAGGTCCACCTCGCCTCGGCCGAACGACCACTGGCGTGTCGCGGCGGGCCTTGGCACGCTCGTAGCAACCGAGCACACAGGGAGGCCGGTATGGGAGCTGCCGGAACAGGGCCGTTCGAGAACGACGACGCGCTCGACTTCCTCGACACCCTCGAGGAGGCCGGACCCGACGAGCGCCGCGCCCAGGTGGAGCGAGCCATGGGGCGCGTGGTGCGGTCGGACGGCTACATCGAGGCGCCGGAGATGGCCGAGGCCATCGCGGCCGCGGTCGTCGTAGCCGCCTGCGACGACCCGGAGAGCGTCGTCGCCGAGCGCTACGTGCCGCGTTGGGTGGAGGAGGAGCCGCTTGAGGTCGACGAGCGCCTCGAGGACCTCGCCACCGCGGCGCTGCACCGGGCGCTGCGGCCCGACGACAACGAGTGGTGGGAGCTGTGGGACGAGGCCCGCGCCACCGACGACATCACCCAGCGCCTGAGCAGGTACCTCGAGACGCTGGGCGACTGACGCTGCTCAGACGCGGCGCAGGACCGCGGTGACCTTGCCCAGGATGGTGGCGTGGTCGCCGTCGATGGGCTCGAACGCCGCGTTGTGCGGCATGAGCCAGACCTTGCCGTCCTTGCGCTTGAACGTCTTGACGGTCGCCTCGTTGTCGAGCATGGCAGCCACGATGTCGCCGTTGTCGGCTGTCGGTTGCTGCCGCACGACGACCCAGTCGCCGTCGCAGATCGCCGCGTCGATCATCGACTCGCCGACGACCTGGAGCAGGAACAGCTGGCCTTCGCCGACGATCTGGCGGGGGAGCGGGAAGACGTCCTCGACGGTCTCCTCGGCGAGGATCGGCACGCCGGCAGCGATGCGTCCGAGCACGGGGACGTAGGAGGCCTCCGGTCGCTGGTCGCCGATCCCGGTCTCGTCGTAGACGGCCGTCTCGTCGTCGACGCTCGCGCCGCCGCGGTAGCCGCGCATGTCGGCGGGGGAGTCGGGGGAGACGACCTCGATGGCGCGCGGGCGGTTGGGGTCGCGGCGCAGGAACCCCTTGCGCTCGAGGGTCGAGAGCTGGTGGGCCACCGAGCTCGGGGAGGTGAGCCCGACGGCCTCGCCGATCTCGCGCAGGCTCGGCGGGTAGCCGCGCCGGTCCACCGAGTTGCGGATGACCTCGAGGACCCGGCGCTGGCGGACGGTGAGCCCGTCGCCGTGGTCGCGGTCGGGGAGCTCCTTGACGTTGTCCTCGCTCATGCCGGTTCCTCGTTTCCGCAGGTCAGGTGCCGTGAGCCGGTCCTCCAGGGGTGGTCCGGCGACGGTGGTACGGGTGCGTTGTCAGTGGCCTCTGATGTGCTTGAGGCATGAACACAGCGTATGGCGTTCGAACGCCTGTGCCAAACATGTGTTCGACGCGTGTCTTGCCGCATTCGAACACGCGTGCTAGAAATCAGTCCAGAGGAAGTTCGCACACCCGTTCGAACGACCGCCAGACCCTGACCACCACGGAGGACCAGATGAGTGCAGCAGTCGCTTGGGACGTCGCCCCCGCACCTTTGCGGATGCCGACGCGACCGACCCGTCCGCAGCTCGTCTCCGTGCCCACGGGCGAGGACGTCGTCATCCGCCCCGCGGCGCCGGTGCACCTCACCCGCGCAGGTCGCCTCGCCATCACCCTGACGGTCCTCGTGGCCGCGGTGGTGCTCGCGACCACCCTGCTGTCCGGCGGGGCGTCGGCGACGGTCGTCGACCACGCCACGACCGTGCAGTCGGGCCAGACGCTCTCCGAGGTCGCGGCCACGCAGCTGCCGCAGCTGCCGCTGGCCGACGCCGTCGCCCGCATCCAGGTCGCCAACGACCTGGCGGGCTCGGACGTCCACGCCGGCCAGACGCTGCTCATCCCCGCCGTCGGCTGACGCGGCACGGGCTCACCGGGGGTGAGCCGGCCAGGGCCCTCAGAGAACCTGCTTGTCCTTGATGTGGGTCCAGTAGAGCGGGCTCGACGTGCCGGCCTTGTCGACGGCCACCTGGTCCACGAGCGTCGTGGGCTGCACGGTCCCGCCGACCTGGTCCCAGGAGTAGACGTAGTGGGCGATGCCGCCCTTCATCAGGTAGACCTTCTTGGTCGTGTACCCGCGCACGTAGGACCCGTCCACCGGCCGGAACGACAGGTGGTTGTAGCGGGTGGCGCTCCCGGCCTTGTCGATCGCGTACTGGTCGACCGTCATCGAGGTCCGCTTGCCGCCCACGTTGTCCCAGTCGGTGACGATGACCGGCGCCCCACCGGCGACCTTGTAGACCTCACCGCGCTGGCCGCCCCGGATGAGGGTGCCCTCGGTGGGTCGTGACCGCAGGTGGTTCCAGTGGCCGCCCATCCCCGCCTTGTCGATGGCGTACTGGTCGACCTTGGTGGTTGCCTGCGTCCCCCCGAACGCCGCCCACGTGTAGACGTAGACCGGCGCTCCACCGATGACGCGGTAGACCTCGTTGCGCTGGGCGCCGCGGAGGAAGGTGCCCTCCGCCAGCCGCGCCGGCATCGACGCCAGAGTCGCGGAGGAGATGAGGTGGGTCGGCTGGGTGCCCCCGAGACCGGTCCACGTCGAGGTGTAGATCGGCGCAGAGCCGACGAGGCGGTAGACCTCGTTGGTCTCGCGCACGCGCAGGAACGAGCCAGACCTCGGAGGCTGGTAGGCCTGGTCCTTGAAGTGGATGAAGTTGCTGGGCCAGTTGCGGTCACCCTTGTAGACGCGCCAGCGCGAGGAGTAGCCGCCACCCCATGAGCTGTCGGAGATGGCGATGTAGGACGACGTCACCTCCTCGACGTAGCCGACGTGCCCGGCGCTCGGGGCGTAGGCGCTGCCGTAGTTCCACTGCGCGATGGAGCCGGTGCGCGGCGTCCTGTCGACGACGTAGCCGCGCGACTTGGCGCTGGTGGCCCACTGACCGCCGTTGCCCATCCCGCTCTGCTGCTTCACCCCGTTGCGCGCCAGCCGGTAGGCCACGTAGTTGACGCAGTTGTTGCCGGAGGAGTTCACGGGGTAGCCCCACACGGACTTCCCGGCGTACCCGCTGAACGAGATGCAGCCGGTCGAGTAGGCCTTGCACTCGCTCACCAGCCCGGCGGCCTGGGCCGTCCGGGGGGCGACGGCGACCAGGGCGGTCGCCACGAGCGTCAGGGCGAGCAGGCGGAGTACGGCGTGGCCGGCGGCGCGGTGGAGGCGTGAACGCATGACTTCCTGGGGGTGGGGGGCAGGAACGGCGCCGAGGGCGCAGGCTGCGGTCCCCGGGGGACGCGCAACCTGGAACAGGTTGGACGTCCGGTGTCCGCTTTGTCATGCAGATCCGGATAAGTCCAACCGTGTAATTCATCAACCGGTCAGGGCGAGGTCATGACCTGTTAAAAGCAGACAGCTCGCCACGGGTCCGCCGGGGCTCGGGCCAGGCGGTCGCGCTACCCCCGCCAGATGTGCGGGGTGTGGTGGTCCTCGAGGTAGCGCAGCTCCAGCTCGAGGAAGCCGGCCAGCCGCTGCGCCGCCAGGCGTACTGCTTCGCGGCCCCGGTCGTCGACGCTGAGCGCGAGCCGCACGTCCACCTCCACCTCGCCCCCGCGGACGGTGCGCTTCCACAGCCCGACGTTCTGCTGGTCGAGGACGACCCGGGCCCAGAACGGATCAGGGTGCTTGGCGAAGGGATGGTCGGGCGCCGTGGGGAAGTTCACCGTGGGGTAGGTGAGGACCGCCTCGTCGTAGACGGGAAAGAGGTAGGCCGCGGGCGCGGCAGGGCTGCGCCGTGGCACCACCGAGGGGTCGAACCAGTGCGGGGTGCCGTCGACGTCCTCGCAGGCGAGCTCGCCGCCGAGCTGGGCCAGGGCCTCCTTGGTGCCGGCGACGGTCAGCGACGACCACCGGGTGAAGTCCTTGATGGTCGCGGGCCCGTGGCTGGTGAAGAAGCGGCGCACCAGCTCGACCAGCGCCTCGTCCAAGTCGCGCGCACGGGTGGGCGGGACGACCTCGTCGACCAGGGCGTAGGAGTGGTGGACGCCCTTCTGCGGTCCGGAGCAGACCAGCCCCTGGAGCTCGGCGACGATGAGCAGGTGCCCGAGCTGCTGGCCGGGCTCGATGCTCGACCCACGCCCGACGAACGCCTCGCCGATCTCGGCCCGGGTCAGGTGGTTTCGTCCGGCGAGCAGCTCGGCCAGCAGCGACAGTCCCGAGTCGAGCCGGTGGGTGTCGTCGAGCCCGAGCTGGCGGTGTCGACCCGCCATCCCGGACAGCACGCGAGGCGAGGTGAGCGCCAGCACCCAGCGCAGGTCCTCGGGCGCCACGAAGTGCCACGTGGGCCGCAGGATGTGGGTGCGCAGGAAGGCGCCGCTGTCGTGCTCGCGACGCACGGCGGCATATGTGCTCCGCCGGGTGCGCAGGCCGAGGGAGAAGAAGGCGTGGTCGCGCTCCTGGCTCTGGACGCAGGTGAGCAGGCGGACGGCGTCGGCGGCGCGGGGCAGCGGCGCCGAGCTGAGGCGCTGGGTGGCCAGGCGCTGGGCGAGGACGCGCACGGAATCCATGCCCCGCATCCTCTCGAACTGCACCGACAGCAGGAGGACAATGTCGTGATGGAGCAGCACGCCACCGTCGACATCGCCGCCCCACCGGCCCGGGTGTGGGAGGTGATGACCGACGTCGAGCGCTGGCCGGAGTGGACCGCCTCGGTGCGGTGGGCGCGCCGGCTCGACGAGGGGCCGCTGCGCCCGGGCTCGAGCGCGAAGCTGAGCCAGCCCCGCATACCCACCTCCGACTGGGTGGTCACCGAGCTGGAGCCGGGCGCGTCGTTCACGTGGGTGATGCGCGGGCCGGCGATCCTCACCAAGGCCCGCCACGTCGTGGAGCCGCTGCCCGGCGGCGGCAGCCGGGTGACCCTGAGCATCGAGCCGCACGGATGGCTGGGGGAGCTGTTCGGGCGGGTGTACCGCGCGACGACCGACCGCTACCTCGCGATGGAGGCGGCGGGACTGAAGACCCGCAGCGAGGAGGCTCAGCGGGCGAGGTAGCCGCCGTCGATCGGGTAGTAGGTGCCGGTCGCGAACGATGCGCCGTCGCTGGCCAGCCAGGCGACGAGCTCGGCGACCTCCTCGGGCTCACCGATGCGCTGCAGCGCGTGCTGGGTCGCGAGGAAGTCCAGCGTCGGCTGGTCCAGGTGGGCGTCCAGCAGGGGAGTGCGGATGAAGCCCGGGCCCACCGCGTTGACGCGGATCTTGTCGGCGGCGTGCTCCCAGGCGGCGGCCTGCGTCATGCCGACGACGCCGTGCTTGGCGGCGGTGTAGGCGCTCGCGGTCGCGAAACCGACAGTGCCGAGGATCGAGGCCATGTTGATGATCGAGCCCCCGCGACCGCTGGCCTTCATGGCGCGGATCGCCGCGCGCTGGGTGTAGAAGACGCCGTCGAGGTTGATGCCGATGACCTTGTGCCAGGCCTCGTCGGTGTAGTCGCCGCTGGTGAGGGCGTCGCCGCCGATGCCGGCGTTGCAGACCGCGATGTCGACGTGGCCAAGGTGCTCGACCGCAGCGTCCATCGCCGCGTCGACCGCCGCGGAGTCGCTGACGTCGACCACGGCGCCGTGCGTCCGGCACTCGAACGCCTCGAGCTCCTTGAGCACCACGTCGATCGCGGCCTGGTCGAGGTCCCAGATCGAGACGTCCGCGCCGGAGCGCGCGAGGATGTGGGCGCAGGCGCGGCCGATGCCGGAGGCCCCGCCGGTGATGACGGCGACCCTGCCGCCGAGTCCGTAGCTGTTCATCTCTTCCTGCCTTTGTGTGTGCCTTCGTGGTGGCCCTGAGGGGTTCCCCGGGAAGGTCCCGCGGTCGTGCTCCCACTCTCGGGCGGCCGCCCACCGCCGGGTAGGGCCCAAGGGCCCGGTGCGGTACGGCGCAGGACCGGCCCGCATCAGCGGGACCGGTCCTGCGTGGTGGTCAGGGCGCGCGGTGGTCAGGGCTCTTGGGGTCGGTGCCCGTGGGGTCAGGGCTCGATGCGCGTGCCGGTGAACGTGCCCGTGGCGCTGAACAGCTGGGCGCCGGTCGCGTCGTACCCCGTGACCGCGAAGGTGCCGACGAGCTTGCCGCTGCGCAGGCGCCCACGCACCCGGATGCGTGCGCTGCCGGTATCCATGTTCGGGCCGACGTCGGTGCTGCCCCAGAACGTCGCCTTGAACCGGTCGCCGTCCATGGCCCACACACCGTTGCTGACCGAGCCGGCGGGACGGATGTCGTTGCTGACGATGATGCCGCCGGCGCCGATGCTGACGACGGTGATGCCGGGCTCCGGGTCGGCCGGTGGGTCGTTGGTGTGCTCGATCCACCAGGCGCCCAGGACGCCGCTGCTCGCGTCGGTCGCTGAGGCTGACGCGACCCCCGTCCCCGCGACCAGGACTCCACCTGCCGCCACCCCTGCCGCCGTGCGCACGAGCTGTCGACGGTCGATCCTTGCTGCTCCGCTCATGAGAACCTCCTCTGTTCCGGGTTCCCTGCGTCCTCGATCGTCCCGCCGGCGCGCCGGGGCCGGGTCACGCAGACGGCCTAGTCCTGTACGTCCAGCCCCCGACCTGCCCTTGTCCGACCCGGCGGTTACGGTGGGCGAGTGCTGGAAGCAGGGTTCTGGGGATTCGTCGGAGGAGTGGCTCTGCTGGTCGGCGCGGCAGCCGGGATCTGGCTGCCGACGTCCAAGCGCGTCATCGGCTGGGTCATGGCCGTCGGGTCCGGGGTGCTGGTCAGCGCCCTGACGTTCGAGCTGGCCGGCGAGGCCTACGACAAGGCCGGGGGAGTGTCGACCGTGCTCGGCCTGCTCGGCGGGTCGATCGTGTTCTTCCTCGGCGACTGGTGGATCGACAACCGTGGCGGCCACCGGCGCAAGAGCCCCAACGGTCCCCAGGCCGGCGCGGCCGGGACCGCGCTCGCGCTCGGCGCGCTGCTCGACGGCATACCGGAGAGTGCCGCGATCGGCGTCTCCACCATCGGCGGGGGAGGCGTGGGGGTGGCCGTGGTCGCCGCCGTGTTCCTCTCCAACATCCCCGAGGGCCTGTCCTCCTCGGCGGGTATGCGGTCCGCCGGGCACAGCGCGCGCTCGATCATGGGCTTGTGGCTGGGTGTCACTGCCGCGGCGACCGTGGCTGCGGCACTGGGTCGGGTCCTGCTCGACGGAGCGGACCCGTCCGTGGTGGCGACGATCCAGGCGTTCGCCGCCGGAGCCATCCTCACGATGCTGGCCGACACGATGGTCCCCGAGGCCGTGGAGCACGCCGGGCGGCTCGTCGGACTGCTCACCGTCGTCGGGTTCAGCGCGGCGTTCCTGCTCTCCATGGCCTGAGCTCCCGCCCGCTCCCGCACACCCGCGCCGCGCGCCCCCGCTGTCCACAAGATGTGGGTGCGCGGAGGTCGTCCCGCACCAGATATGGTCGGCTCTCGAGTCACTCCAGCCACACCTGTACCACTTCGGGCGTGTCGGCGAGGTGCTTCGCAAGGCGCTGACCTGCGGCGATGCACACTCCACTACGGAGTTTGGAGGAGTTTCCGGGACTCGCTTGCGTCCTGGGTCACAGCGAGGCAGACTATCCCTACATCTAGTGGTTACACCGCTGTAGTTCGTCCACATGTAGTGCACAGGGCGAGGCTGGTTCTCCACACGTTGTCCCCAGCAGGTCCACAGTCTCGTCCCCAGCTTCATCCCTGGACGGCGGGGCAACGCCCCCTCGGAAGGAGCGCCGCCATGCACTGTCCGTTCTGCCGGCACACCGACTCCAGGGTCATGGACTCGCGCACGACCGACGACGGCAGCTCCATCCGCCGGCGTCGCCAGTGCCCGGAGTGCGGCCGCCGTTTCACCACGATCGAGACGGCCAGCCTCACGGTCACCAAGCGCTCCGGCGCGAGCGAGCCGTTCAGCCGGGGCAAGGTCCTCGCCGGCGTCCGCAAGGCCTGCCAGGGCCGCCCGGTCACCGAGGACGACCTCGCCCTCCTCGCCCAGCGCGTCGAGGAGTGCATCCGCCAGCAGGGGCAGGCCGAGGTCGAGGCCCACGAGGTGGGCCTGGCGATCCTCGGGCCGCTGCGCGAGCTCGACGAGGTCGCCTACCTGCGGTTCGCGAGCGTCTACCAGGCGTTCGAGTCGCTCGAGGACTTCGAGTCCGCGATCACCCTGCTGCGCGCCGAGCGCGAGGCCACCGGCACCGAGCCGGACTCACGCAGCACCGCCGGTATGCCGCCGGGCTGAGCCCGCGCCGTACGGCACCACCGCACCATCCCGGCACTGTCAGTGCCACCACCCAGAATTGACACCAGAGCATCACCAGGGGCTAGGGAGGCCACCAGACATGACTGAAACCGCAGGCGCACGTGCAGGTGCCCGCAAGAACGCCGGCAAGGGCGCATCCGGCGTCACCGTCGAGCGCATCTACACCACTCCTGGTGTGCACCCCTATGACGAGGTGACCTGGGAGAAGCGCGACGTCGTCCAGCAGAACTGGAAGACCGGCGAGACGATCTTCGAGCAGCGCGGTGTCGAGTTCCCCGACTTCTGGTCGGTCAACGCCTCCACCATCGTCACCACCAAGTACTTCCGCGGCGCCGTCGGCACCGAGGCGCGCGAGCAGGGCCTCAAGCAGCTCATCGACCGCGTCGTGCTGACCTACGTCAAGGCCGGCAAGGACCACGGCTACTTCGCCACGGCCGAGGACGCCGAGATCTTCGAGCACGAGCTGACCTACGCCCTGCTGCACCAGGTGTTCAGCTTCAACTCCCCGGTCTGGTTCAACGTCGGCACCAAGAGCCCGCAGCAGGTCAGCGCCTGCTTCATCCTCGCCGTCGACGACTCGATGGACTCGATCCTCAACTGGTACAAGGAGGAGGGGAAGATCTTCCAGGGCGGCTCCGGCGCCGGCCTCAACCTCTCCCGCATCCGCTCCTCCAAGGAGCTGCTGTCCTCCGGTGGCACCGCCAGCGGCCCGGTCTCCTTCATGCGTGGCGCCGACGCGTCCGCGGGGACGATCAAGTCCGGTGGCGCGACCCGTCGTGCGGCCAAGATGGTCGTGCTCGACGTCGACCACCCCGACATCATGGAGTTCGTCGAGACCAAGGCGCGCGAGGAGGACAAGATCCGCGCGCTGCGTGACGCAGGGTTCGACATGGACCTCGGCGGCAAGGACATCACCTCCGTCCAGTACCAGAACGCGAACAACTCGGTCCGTGTCTCGGACGAGTTCATGAAGGCCGTCGAGGCCGGCACCGACTTCGGGCTGCGCTCGCGCACCACCGGTGAGGTCATCGAGAAGGTCGACGCGCGTGAGCTGTTCCGCAAGCTCGCGGAGGCCGCGTGGGAGTGCGCCGACCCGGGCATCCAGTACGACGACGTGATCAACGACTGGCACACCAACCCCGAGAGTGGCCGCATCACCGCGTCCAACCCGTGCTCGGAGTACATGTCGCTCGACAACTCCTCGTGCAACCTGGCCTCGCTCAACCTGCTCAAGTTCCTCAAGGACGACGACACGTTCGACGCGGTCACGTTCCAGAAGGTCGCCGAGCTCGTCATCACCGCGATGGACATCTCCATCTGCTTCGCCGACTTCCCGACCGAGGCCATCGGCGACACCACGCGCGACTACCGCCAGCTCGGCATCGGCTACGCCAACCTCGGCGCGCTGCTCATGGCGACCGGCCACGGCTACGACTCCGAGGGTGGGCGCTCGCTCGCCGCGGCGATCACCTCGCTGCTCACGGGTGCCGCCTACAAGCGCTCGGCCGAGATGGCCGGGGTCGTCGGTGCCTACGCCGGCTACGCCCGCAACGCCGACGCCCACAAGCGCGTCATGCGCAAGCACCAGAGCGCCAACGACGCGATCCGTCCGCTCGACTCGATGGACACCTCGATCCACCGTGCGGCCACCAAGGCCTGGGACGACGTCGTCAAGCTCGGCGAGAAGAACGGCTACCGCAACGCGCAGGCCTCGGTGCTCGCGCCGACCGGCACCATCGGCTTCATGATGGACTGCGACACCACCGGCATCGAGCCCGACTTCTCCCTGGTGAAGTTCAAGAAGCTCGTCGGTGGCGGGTCGATGCAGATCGTCAACCTCACCATCCCGCGTGCGCTGAAGAAGCTCGGCTACACCGGCGAGACCATCGAGGCGATCGTCGAGTACATCGCCGACAAGGGCCACGTCATCGACGCCCCCGGCCTCAAGCCGGAGCACTACGAGGTGTTCGACACCGCGATGGGTGCGCGCTCGATCTCGGCGATGGGCCACGTGCGCATGATGGCCGCGGTCCAGCCGTTCCTGTCCGGCGCGATCTCCAAGACGGTCAACCTGCCCGAGACGGCCACGGTCGAGGAGATCGAGGACGTCCACATGCAGGGCTGGAAGCTCGGCCTCAAGGCGATCGCGGTCTACCGCGACAACTGCAAGGTCGGCCAGCCGCTGTCCGACGGTGGTTCCACCGCGAAGGACGCTGCTGCTGACAAGGCGACGGCTGCGGCCGAGGCCAAGGTCGAGAAGGTCATCGAGTACCGCCCGGTGCGCAAGCGCCTGCCGAAGCGTCGTACCTCGCAGACCACGTCGTTCGCCGTGGGTGGCGCCGAGGGCTACCTCACCGCCGGCACCTACGAGTCGGGCGACCTGGGCGAGATCTTCCTCAAGTTCGGCAAGCAGGGCTCGACCCTGGCCGGCGTGATGGACGCCTTCTCGATCGCGGTCAGCATCGGCCTGCAGTACGGAGTGCCGCTGGAGACCTTCGTGGAGAAGTTCACCAACCTGCGGTTCGAGCCTGCTGGTCTCACGGACGACCCCGACGTGCGGATGGCGCAGTCGATCATGGACTACGTGTTCCGTCGCCTGGCGCTGGACCACATGGACTTCGACACCCGTTCGTTCATGGGCATCCACACCGCCGAGGAGCGCGCCCGCCAGCTCGAAACCGGCTCCTACGCCGCGATCGAGGCGGACAACGAGTCCGACGAGGAGCTCGAGGACGAGCTGGAGAACTTCAGCCAGTCCGCCCCGGTCTCCAAGCCGGCCGCCTCCACGGCTTCGACCAAGGCTGAGGCTGCCCCATCGGCCGCGGCCGAGGTGAAGTCCGGCGCCGGTGCCGCTTCGGCTCGGGAGATCTCGGTCGACGTGCACTCGTCCGCGGAGCTGATGGAGAAGTTCCAGGGCATCTCCGCTGACGCCCCGATGTGCATGACCTGCGGGACCAAAATGCGCCCCGCCGGCTCCTGCTACGTCTGCGAGGGCTGCGGCAGCACCAGCGGCTGCAGCTGATCTAGCCAGTGGGACGACGGTGGGCCCGGAGCGAATCTCGCTCCGGGCCCACCGTCGCTGCTCTCATGACAAGCGGACCCAACCGGCTGCCGATTGGGGCCAGCGACCACCGCGAGTCTGATTCACTGTGTCCATGGACGCGCTGGAGTTGGGGCAGCGCATCGTGGCGATTCTCGAGACTGGCCGGCGGACGGCAACGTATAAGTTCGCGCTGCTCATGTCGCTTGTCGACTATTGCGTCGAGAACTTGCCAGCTGAGGACGTGCCGCTCAGCGTGCCTCTTGAGGAGTTGGGCGAACGCGTTATCGCCCTCTACTGGCGACAGGTCCTCCCGTTGGCCGGAATCGGAGAGCTCAAGCAGTCTTCCCAGCCTCGGGTCCGCATCCTTGCTGCAGTCAGCCGGCTTCGTGAGTCCGCTTACCAGGCGAGGACCACGTCCCTCGATGTTGCCCGAGAACGCGTGCCCAATGACTACCGCAGAGCCGTAACCAACGTTGTGTTGACCCTGGTCCGCCAGCCACTCGCCCGCCTTCAACACTTACCTGGGCGGGAGCCGGGCCAGACGTTTCTCTATGACGACTCCTGGATGGGGGAAGGCGTCAACCAGAGCAAGATCGACCGGCACGGCGCAGTCGTCACGCTCTATCCAGGGGTTGCAACGAACCTCGCCAGACTGTCGGGTCTCCTGCGCCCGACGCTTGAGCTTCTGTGGGTTGAGGACGTCGTCCGACTGAACGCGAGCCTGCGGAACGAGCGCATCGACGTCGCTTCCCACCTCTTCGGTCAAGAACGCGTGGGACTCGCAAGAGTGCGCGCGGCCTACTTCGATGAGTTCGGCGCTAGCTGCTTCTACTGTGGTGCCAAGCTGGACGGTGCCAGCCCGATTGACCACCTACTGCCATGGTCGCGGGTGGGGCTCGATGGCTTAGCAAACCTCGTGCCGGCTTGCCGACCGTGCAACTCCTCTAAGTCGAGCGCCCTCCCCGTTCATAGGCACGTCACTCGGGCGCTTGACCGCGACATCGCACAGCTAGCACGGATCGGCGCTGAAATCGGTTGGCCGGTTCAGCGGGAACGCACGGTTGGCGCCGCCCGCGGCCTCTATCTATCCGCGCCCCAGGGCACACCACTTTGGGAGTCGCGGAGCGGATACTCCGTAGTGGACCTCAGGTGGGCTGAAACGCCGTGGTTGATGGAACCGGTCAGTCACAGATGAAACGCGCAGAAGCGCCCTTGTGCTACGGGGACCAAAGGCAGGAGATGGGCACCTCAGTCGATTGGGTCGCATGCCTTCGGGCAGGACAACGCTTCCGAGGACTCGCTCTCGTTGACAGAGGATCCCGCGCGTTCGCGAGGTTAGGCGCGGGTGAAGCCGTCTGGCCCCACTCTCGGCCCTCACGGGCTCCCGGCGGCGAGAGTCCGGCGCGGAGCTACGCCACAACGCTGGCCACAGCGAAGTCGGCCGCTGGCATGGGTGTGCGAAGCCGCCAGGTGATTGCGATCGGCCGCTCGCCACGGTGCTCGACGTAGTCCGCCTCACCGAGGCACAGGTACGGCGCTCCCGAACCAAACTCGCTGACCTTGTTGGCCCTCGTGAACAGGAGCACATGGCTTCCTTGCTCGCGGTGGTTGAGGTAGCGCTGACCCGTCCTGGATGCCACCGTCGTTCCTGACTGCGACTCCCAGTGGAAGAGCTCAGCGTTGATCGCATAGTCCTGGTACATGGTCGTGGGGGAGTAGTCAGCCTCAGACTTGTGCAAGGTGACCAGGAATGCGTCGGCGTTTGCGGCCGGCGCGAACAGCACACCTTCGCGGAAGCTGTTGGGCTTGCGACCCTCGATGGACACGTAATCGAGCGCGGCGACCAGTTCCTCGCGGCTGTAGCGAGCATGAACCCGAAGCGGCCGAAGACCGAGCTCGCCGCCCAAACGCGAACTGAGCCTCTCTGCCCCAGCAAGGCCGAGAGCCACCACCTGGCGCAGGTCGTCGCGCGCAGCTGGTTCCGCTGCGAGCGACGCCAGGCCCGCTTCATAGGAGTCGAAACCTCCGCCGTCGGGCCAAAGGGAGAAGAAGAGCATGCGTCCGAACGCCTGGAGAGCGGGGTCGGCCTCGGCATAGCGAGGTGCGTCGTCACCCAACCACGCGAGATAGGCCGTAGCGCGGTCCGGATCATCGACGTGGGCGAACGCACGAACCCGTTTGAGAATCCCGTCCTCTCGGGGTCCCGGGGCGGCCAACGACAGTCCTGCGTCCCGGCGCAGACGCGACCACGACCGGTCTCCGCGGACAACATCTGCAAGGTCGACACCTGAATCGCCAAGGAAGGTGCCGAGGTCGTCTGTCGGGTGGGCCCGAAGCTCTGACGCGATGCTGGCCCACCGCTTCGCCACCTGGCTTCGGACGTTCTCAAGCACCAGTTCCTGACTTTGGCGGTCCAGTACGATCTGGGTCCCAGCAGGCAGGAATGGGAAGTCGTGCTCGATGTCGCGGACTAGCTCTGCGCGAGTGCTGCCCGTCATGGCACGGAACCGCTGGTCGAAGCGGAACTCCTTACGGTGGTGGCCGACAAAGTCGAGGGCGGTCAAGACTGCCTTGTTCTTGGCGCGACGCAGACCCCGACCAAGCTGTTGGAGGAAGACGGTTGAGCTTTCGGTCGGACGAAGGAAGAGCACCGTGTTGATGGCGGGCACGTCCACGCCTTCGTTGAAGACGTCCACCGTGAAGATCGCTTGAATCTCCCCTGTCCGCAGCCGGACGATGGCGGCGTCGCGGTCGTCTGACCGCGTGTCACCCAGGACCGCAGCGGCACGAATTCCCGCCTCGTTGAAGACCCGAGTCATGTAGTGCGCGTGATCACGTGAGACGCAGAAGCCGAGCGCCTTCATGGCGGACACGTCAGCGACCTTGTCTTGCACGGCGGTGAGGACGATGCGGGCTCGGGCGTCGTTGCCCGTGAACAGTGTCGAAAGCTCCGATGGGTCGTAGGCGCCCGACTTCCAGTCGACTCGGGTGAGATCCACACCATCTGCGATGGCGAAATAGTGGAAGGGCGTGAGGAGGTCGGCCTTCAGCGCATCCCACAGCCTGAGCTCGGCTGCCACCCTCCCGTCGAAGAAGGTTCGCACGTCGAGCCCATCGCCGCGCTCGGGGGTTGCCGTGAGGCCGAGCAGCTCGCGAGGGTTCAGATGGTCGAGGATGCGTCGATAGGTGCTGGCCTGCGCGTGGTGAAACTCGTCGACCACGACGATCTGGAACGAGCCAGGAGGGATGGTGCGGACGTCGTAGGCGGTGAGCGACTGCACTGAGGCGAAGACGTGTTCCCATCGCTCAGGTCGTGTGCCGCCGACGTACAGTTCGCCAAAGTCGGCATCGTTGAGCACCTCGCGATAGGTACGCAAGGACTGTTCGAGGATTTCGCGACGGTGAGCGACGAAGAGCAGGCGTGGACGCGTAGGGGCTGCCTCGGCAAGACGTCGGTAGTCCAGCGCCGCAATGACCGTCTTGCCCGTGCCCGTCGCTGCGACGACCAGGTTTCGATGGCGCCCGTGGAGAGCGCGCTCGACCTCGAGCTGGTCCAGCATCTCCTGTTGATAGGGATAGGGACGTACTTCGAGCCCTGACAACGTGAGCGTCACGCGATCGTGAGCCTTGGTGCCCCTGGCTTCGGCGAGTGCGTCATCCAGACGGTCACCGTCGGTGTCCGGGTGATAGCTCTCGAAGGTGGGATCGTTCCAGTAGCTGTCGAAAGTGGCGCTGAACTTCTGCAGGAGGGCAGGAGTCGCCACCGCCGACAGCCGAACATTCCACTCGACCCCGTCGAGCATCGCGGCACGCGAGAGGTTGCTGCTGCCGACGTACGCCGTGTCAAACCCCGTGTTGCGGCGGAAGAGCCACGCCTTCGCGTGCAGGCGAGTCCGTTGCGCGTCGTATTGAACCTTCACGTCGGCACCGAAATTGCGGACCAACCGATCAAGTGCCTGCCGTTCAGTCGCTCCCATGTACGTCGTCGTGATGACGCGCAGCGACACCCCGCGCTCGTGCAGGGCCACGAGCCGATCCTCGAACAGCCGTAACCCGTACCACTTGACGAAAGCCATGATCACGTCGACCTGGTCGGCGCTAGCGAGCTCGGCTCGGATCTCATGACCCATCCCGGGCTCGCCCTGGGCGTTCGTCAGGAGGGCAGCATCGGACAGGGGCGTGGAGGGCCGTTCCGAGAACTGCCGAGCGGGGTTTCCCGGACGTGCCACGTGCGCGACTGACAGCAGCTGGCTCGCAGCGGTGACGTGATCGCGTGGCGACTTAACGCGGGCGACCAGATCATTGACCAGTGCGAGCCGCTTCTCGGAGCTTCGTTCGCTTCTTAGCGTCCGAAGAACCACGTCACGGACGTGCCGCGCCAGGATCTCAGGTGCATCGGCGTCGTCGACCAGCCCGCTGTCTGCTGTCACGCTGCGCGCGGCGGCGAGCTGTGCCGCGAGTTCGGCCGTGATCAGTCGCTCGTACAGCCCCTCCAACAAGCTGTCGTCCGTCCCAGTCACGCGATGCAGCTTGCCAGGTCAAGGCGAGCGCTGGTGCCGATTCGGACAAACGTTGCGTAAGCGTGCGGGCTACGGCGCGGACGCGTCAGCTAACCAAGGTGCGCAGGAACTTCTGCGTCTCAGCGTCGGTGGAATAGAGGGTGACCCCGCGCATGCCCCGCGTCAGAAGCACCTTGTAGACGTTGCGCACGAGGCGTTCAAAGTCGGCGTCACTGACCTTCGCTGGGTTCTTGAAGTCCGGATCTCTGTTGGCGCTACGAATGGCGACCCAGCGGTCCTCACGCCACACGAGGTCCGGGCCAATGATGACGCCCGAGTAGTCGTACTCGAATCCTTGAGCGGTGTAGACGCAGCCCACTTGACCGAAGCCGGCCGGGTCGGTGGCCCAGAGCGCAGCGGCAGGAGCCCCACCCACCGAACGGTCGCCCTTGAGGTTCCATGGTTTGGCCCAGTCGCCCACCTGCACATCGGAAACGAGCGTGCCGTCGGGCCGCGGGTCGCTCCACGGCCAGCAATAGCCAGCGGCGATCCGCGTCGAGTAGCCGCCCTCGAGTTTGGTGGACAGGTAGGCCTCCATTTCGTAGGGAGAGTCAACCACCTCGACGTCGAAGTGAGGGTCACCGGTCCACTCCATAGGGCCGCCAGGCTCCAGGCCTAGAAGTCGCTTGGCCCAAAGCACATACTCTTCAGAACCGCCGCAACGGAACTGCGCGTCCAGGTCGATCTTCACGATGTCAATGCCGCGGTTGGCGGCATGTTTCTCAATATCCTCCACTGTGCCCTGCTCTCCGGGCCGCACGACCTGGAACTCGTCGAGCAGGAACACCGGAACGCGAGCGGCATCCAAGAGCTCTTCGACCTGTGGCTTTCCGGTGCGGTGTTCGGCCCGCGTCCACCGGGATGCCGAGGTCTCACGAATGCGATGGGCCTCGTCCAGGATCAGCGCGTCGAGGTCGTTGGGCTCCGAGGCGACGAACGAGTTGAAATACTGGAACATCTTCTGGACTCGGGGCGCGCGCTTGCCTGCGACCTTTCGCAGCGTCTGCGTAAAGGACCGCGAACCCGTGGCATGCAGCACCGAGCGGCCTTGGCGTGACAGCTCACCTAGTAGAGACAGGGCAATGACGCTCTTGCCGCTGCCTGGACCACCGGACACGATGACAGCCGTTTTGGTGTTGGCCCGACGTGCGCGCTCCACGGCGTGCAGAACGTAGTTGTAGGCGTCCCGCTGCTCATCGAGCAGCACGAACATCTCGCGATGCTGCACCTCGTCGGCCGCCACGGCCAGCAGTTGGCGCGATGGGGCGATACGACTGGAAAGCAGCTGGTCGGCATACGCTGCGCCGCTGACCCCCGGGGTAAACCGAGACTTGAGGAATGCCTGGAACTCGCCGCGCCGCTGTCCGCTGAAGACTGAGCCCAGCCGGTCAGCAGGTATGCGATAGAGGTCCTCGACGGCGGAGTCGGTGGCGTTGTGCAGGTATGCCGTCCCCGCGAGGGCCTCCGGCTGATCGGCCAGCACCGTTGTGAAGCCGAGCATGTAGTCGCAGTAGTCACGAACCTGCAGGGCTGGATGAGTCACGGGGCGACGGCCGTATTGCTCAATCTGGATGAGGCTGTCGCTGTCCTCGAATCGCTCTGCGTGACTCCATTGCTTGAGCTCGACCACCAGGTAGGAGGGCCCACCAGTCTGAGGATGCTGGCCGACGAGCACGACGTCGGCGCGCTTGCTGGTGAGCGGAAGCTGATACTCGAAGAGCATTTCCACCTCGTGGAGACCCGCAGCGACGAGGTCGGCGTGCAGTGCAGGCAGGCTGCGTTCCCACGAGCGGTACTCACCCGCGGAGGGCTTACGACCGGTGCGGTACGTCATCTGCTCAGCGAGAAGCGTGGCGAGTTGATTCTCGAGCGAGGAAAAGCCGGCAACCGATTGACGATACAGCGTCACAGAACAGAACCCCAGGCAGCACGAAGTGATCCGTGCGGGTGGGGGCTTGTCCTGAAGCGGAAGCCTGTCGGGCCGCAATTACGTCGGCGACTCTATCCCCGGGCAGTTGTCGTGTCCGGTTGTGGCGACATACTCGTACGCGTGTCTGATTTGACGGAGATCCGCGATGCGGCGAGGGCGTTCATCGCCGAGCGCGAATGGCAGCAATTCCAGGACCCCAAGTCGGTGATGCTGGCCCTGGTCGGTGAGGTGGGGGAGCTGGCTGAGCTGCTCCAATGGTTGCCAGCCGACGAAGCGCGCGCCCTCTCGCGCGAGGAGCCACTGCATACACGCCTGGCTGAGGAGATGTCGGACGTCCTGGTCTATCTCGTGGGGTTGGCGGACCAGTGCGGCGTGGATCTCGGCGAGTCTGCCTTGGCGAAGATCGAGGCTTCGGCTGCCAAGCACCCGGCTGAGGAGACTCGGGGCGTTGCGCCTCAGAAGTAGCCTGCGCAGGAACTCACTTGCATTGGGCCAGCGTGGCTGCCGAGACGACCTTGCTGTCAGCAACGCACCCGGCCGGAGGGCAACGCGTGAATTCATCTGTTCTTGTCGCTGCGGCATACGCGGTGAAATGCCCAGATCCTCCTCAGGGTCGTCCCTGAACTGCCCCTGAACGCCCACCTAACGCTGCCGAAATCCGTTGTCCCGACAGCCCCGCGCTCCCTACCGTCGTCCTGATGGGTGCCGTGCAGGGTGCGCACACCCGACCACGGTGAGAGGCAAGAGCGATGAGCGAGACACGGATCGGCGACGTCGGACGGCTGGCGTGGTTCCCCAGCGGCAAGGTGACGAAGTGGTTCGTCGTCGTCTTCTGGCTGGCGATCCTCGCGGCAGCGTTCGGCCCGGCCGGCAAGCTGCAGGGCGTCCTCAACAACGAGGCCGTCGCCTGGCTGCCCAAGGACGCCCAGTCGACCCAGGTCGTCACCCAGATCGAGGCGTTCCAGAGCAAGAACGAGTTCCCGGCCGTCCTCGTCTACGAACGCCCGGCCGGCATCACCCCAGCAGACCAACAAGCCGTCGCCGCCCAGGTCGCCAGGTTCGACGCGCTGGCCCCTGTCAAGAGCAAGACCGTCGGCCCGATCCCCGCGAGGGACGGCAAGGCACTGGAGGTCATCATCCCGGTGGACGCCGGCGACGGCGGCTGGGACACCCTGGGGGCGACGGTCGACGACCTGCGCTCGATAGCGAAGGAGCGCCCCGCCGGCCTGTCCATGCAGGTCACCGGCCCTGTGGGCTACGCCGCCGACTCGTCGGAGGCGTTCTCCGGCATCGACGGCAAGCTGCTCTACTCGGCGATGACGGTCGTGATCGTCATCCTCCTGCTGACCTACCGCAGCCCCCTCCTCTGGCTCATCCCCGTGGTCTCCGCCGGCACCGCGCTGTTCGTCGCCCAGGCGGTCATCTACTTCCTCGCCAAGGACGACACCCTCACCGTCAACGCCCAGAGCTCCGGCATCCTCACGGTCATCGTGTTCGGCGCGGGCACCGACTACGCCTTGCTGCTCGTCGCCCGGTACAGGGAGGAGCTGCGCAGGCACGAGGACCGGCACGAGGCCATGGCGTTCGCGCTCCACCGCGCTGGCCCCGCGATCCTCGCCTCCGGCGCCACCGTCATCGCCGGCATGCTCTGCCTTCTCGTCGCGACGATGAACTCGACCAAGGGTCTTGGTCCGGTCGCCGCCATCGGTGTCGCCGTCGGTCTCCTCGTCATGCTGACGCTGCTCCCGGCCCTGCTCGTGGTCTTCGGCCGCTGGATGTTCTGGCCGGTGCGCCCGACGTACGGCTCGGTCGACCACACCCGTGACGGGGTGTGGGCACGCATCGGACGTCGCATCGCCCGGGCGCCGCGGCGCACCTGGGTCGTGACGTCCCTGCTGCTGGCCATCGCCTCGCTCGGCATCCTGCAGCTCAACGCGGTCGGCCTGCAGAACAAGGACTCCTACTACGGCACCCCCGAGTCGGTGGTGGGGGAGCAGACCGTGGCCAGGCACTTTCCGGCCGGCGCCGGCTCCCCGGTGATGGTCCTCGCCAACGCCCCGCAGGCGGGTGCGGTCAAGACCTCCCTCGAGGGCGTGCAGGGCGTCTCCACCGTCGGCGACCCGGTCACCAAGGGCAGCCGCTCGCTCATCCAGGCGACGCTCACCGACGCCCCAGACTCCGACGCGGCCACGACGACGGTCGACCGCATCCGCGCGGCCATCGCCAAGGTCCCCGGTGCCGACGCGATCGCCGGTGGTGACACTGCCACCAGGGCGGACACTCTCAGGGCGTCCGCAGACGACAACCTGCGGATCATCCCGCTCATCCTCGGCGTCGTGCTGCTGATCCTCGTGCTCCTGCTCCGCGCCGTCACGGCACCGTTGGTGCTCATCGGCACCGTCGTCCTGTCGTACGGCGCCGCCATGGGCCTGTCCGCGCTGATCTTCCGGCACGTCCTCGGCTTCGCCGGCGCCGACTCGTCGCTGCCGCTGTTCGTCTTCGTGTTCCTCGTCGCGCTGGGCATCGACTACAACATCTTCCTCATGACCCGCGTGCACGAGGAGGCCAAGGAGCTCGGTACCCGGCGAGGGGCGCTCGTCGGCCTCGGCGCCACCGGTGGTGTCATCACCTCGGCTGGGCTCGTCCTCGCCGGCACGTTCGCCGTTCTCGGCACCCTGCCCGTGGTCACCTTCGCGGAGATCGGCATCGCCGTCGCCCTCGGCGTCCTGCTCGACACCCTGGTCGTCCGGTCCGTCCTGGTCACCGCGCTCAACCTCGACCTGCGTGGCCGGATGTGGTGGCCCAGCAAGCTCGCGAGGCAGGACGCCGAGCTCGACGGGGCAACGCCGAGCGCGGAGGAGGCCCACGGACCGACGCCGGGGGAGTCCGAGGACAGGCCGGCCCTCGAGCCCGCCCGTTGAGGAAAGGCCCACGATCCTCACTGACCGGCAGAGCCGAAACGTCATCGGGCAAATGCCGCACTCGGGGCATCGGTCATCGCTAGCCTCCACGCAGAAAGAGGAGGCAACCAATGACCACGCCAGCAAAGAAGACCGTTACCTCGAAGAAGGCCGCCTCGGCCAAGAAGAGCACCACGGTCAGGAAGGCCACCACGGCCAAGAAGGCCACCACGGCCAGCAAGACCGCAACGTCAAAGAAGGCTGCTCCCGCCAAGAAGGACCGGCCCATGAACAAGGGGGCCGTGGCCGCGAAGGGTGCGGCTGCCAAGAGGTCCGGCCAAGCAGCTGTTGCTGCCCAGTCGAAGTACTTCAAGCTCGCTACCGACCGAGCAAAGAAGATCGTGGGCGATCCTCAGAAGCTGCGGGACATCGCGGACAAGGCCAGCAAGTCCTCGGCGATGCGCTCGGGTCCCTTCGCCGACGTCCTGGAAGAGTTTCGCGCCCTGATCCGGCTGGTCGTCGCCTACGCCCGAGGCCACTACCGGGAGATCCCTGCCGACTCGTTGGTCATCGTCATCGCTGGCCTCATCTACGTGGTCTCGCCGATCGACCTCATCCCCGACGCGATTCCGGGCGTCGGTTTCCTCGACGACGTGAGTGTCATCGGCTGGGTGCTCAAGACCGTGCGCACCGAGCTCGACTCCTTCCGCGAGTGGGAGGCCGGCTCGGGCGACTGAGTCCGAGCGAGACGCAGGTATGCCGCGGAGCCGGGCTCCGCGGCATACCTCGTCGACCTCAGTCGGAGACGACCACCGGGGCGGATCGACGCGCTGGGACAAGCAGGTCCGCACGGCTGGGCAGCCAGCGCACCGCAGCAGCGGTGGCCGGGTTTGAGCCGTAGGCGAGCAGGGCGAGGAACACGCCGTACACGGGCAGGTGCCCGACGAGCTCGGTCTGGCCGAACAGGACCAGGGTCGCGTTGAACGGCACCATCGCGACGAGCACCGCGACCTGCGGCAGCGCGCCAGAGACCACGAGGAGCCCGAACAGCAGCTCGATCGAGCCGGCGACCACGATGAAGACGTCCGTGGGGACGTGCAGGCCGACCAGGCTGAAAACGTTGAGCGCGGGGAAGTGCGCGAGCGTCTCGCGGGCCATCGTCGGGTTGGTGAACTTCTCGGTGAACGCGAGAGCGATCAGCGCCACCCCCACGCCCACACGCAGCACGAGCAGTGCCCAGCGCAGCTGCACGGCGGGCACCACCGCGGCGCCGTGACGGTCCGCCCCAGCGGGCGCGATGACGAGGAACGCTGCGACCGCGGCGAGGTTCGCCGACTCGAGCAGCGCCATGGGCCCGGTGAAGATCGCCATCAGGGGACCGAGCACCAGCGCGAGAGCCGCTGCCGACCGCTGCTGCCACCCGGTGATGAGCCACACGCCCAGGGCGGCCTCGAGCAGGAGGAGTGCCTTGCCCACGACTCCGTGGAGGTCGTCCAGGCTCGGCGCGACGAACGAGCCGGACGCCGCCAGCGCCAGGAGGGCCACGCCGAGGTGGATGCCGAGTAGCCGCGGCACCCACGGCGTGAGGTCGCCGACCCGGCGCAGCACCGGCAGCTCCGGGCGCCCGAGGCGCAACGCCAGCCGGCGCCACACCAGCGTCACGACGACGACCAGGGCTGTCAGGCCGAGAGGGAGCGGCCGCAGGAAGAAGCTCCAGTCGGCGGGTGCGGAGTCGACGAACCAGCGTTCGTGCGACGGGAGGACGAGCCCTGCGCTCATGTGTTGACCTCTTTCTGAGGGCATGGAGGAGGCGCCGCGCAACGCTGCGACGCCTGTCGGCCACCTGGCCGATGCCACGACCCTAGGAACCGGACAGATGGGCCATCCGGGCCCAAAGTCCCTACTTCCAGCAGGCGCGTGCGGCCGGCTGTGCTGCGACCGGCGTGTTGTCCACAGGACGCTGGCCGGGGGCCTCTCCCACGGTGCCCTGTGGACAGTCCGGATGGCGCTGTGGGTGCATTTGCGTAGACTCGCGGGCATTCGGCACGGGGTTTGGTGCCGTCACCGGGGAGGGGAGTCGTCGGGTGAGTGCACGACATCGGTATGGCGCCGCGGGGCTGGCACTGCTGGTCCTGGCGGTCAGCGCGTGCTCGAACGGAGGGGGAGAACCGGCCAAGACGTCATCATCGTCCACGGCCACCAGCTCGTCCGCGAGCAGCGGGACGACGAGCTCGTCGTCGAGCCCACCGTCCTCTGCGACGGCGACTGTTGACCCCGCCGATCTGCCGGCAGACGCTCGGAAGCACACGCCCGAAGGCGCCGTCGCCTTCGTCAAGTACTACCTCGAGCAGATCAACGAGGCGTGGACCAAGCCATCGACCGGGTTGCTTCCGCCACTGAGTGACGATGGCTGCCTGTCGTGCAAGGGCTTCGAGCAGACAGCGAGCGAGCTTGTGACTAAGAAGCAGCGTTACGCATCGACTCCAAGCTCGTTTACAACTGTCAAAGCATTCCCCGGCGCCCCGTCTGGAAGGCAGTACGTGCGGGTCATCGGAACTCAGCACGAGGTTGACATCGTCGACAGTCGGGGCCGAGTCGTTTCGACCGATCCACAGGAGAAGATCGCGGCGACAACCATGGCGATCTGGAAGGGGGACCGGTGGCTGCTGTACGACATGGGATAGCACGAGCGGCGGCCGTTCTCGGCCTTACCGCCAGCTTGATGGTCACCTGTGCGCTGACCGCCTCCGCGACTTGGAATGGCGAGAAGCGGAAGGGCGCTGTGCGAGTGAACTTCCACGACCGCAAAGAGATGAAGCAGATTCAAGCCGAGGCGGCCGTGGCTAAGAAGCAGGCGGCGAAGGCGCGGGTGCACTGGGAGTACACCTCCGTGGTGAACTGCCCGAGCAACGCACCAGGCTCAGCGACTGGCAACGACTTTTGCGCTCAGGCTGCTGCCGCCTGCGAGGGCAACACTCCGGCGCAGGGTCTTGGACCGAGTGTGCGGATCTTCCGGCGCCTCGTGGCTGGGGACGGCACACCGCGAGGAGCCTGGCAGGACCGCGGCATCACCTGCTTCCCGGAACAGGCTCCTAACCCTGCTCGCCCGGCGTTGACCATGCAGATGGTCGTGGCGGCGTTCCACGACACGGACTTCACGAAGGCCCAGCTCTCCGTCCAGCCGAAGGGCAACGTGACCCTGGTGACCCTGCCGACCTACTTCGAGGTGGCGTGGCCGAGTTCAGGGTTCCAGCCCGGCGAGATCGACCGACCGAACCCGGCGCGGATGGCGGGCTTCCAGGTCGAGATCCGCCCGACGATGCGCTCGGTGACCTACGTCTACGGCGACGGCACGACCAGCGGGCCGACGAGCTCGTTGGGTGGGCCCTATCCCACCGGTGACGTGTCACGCGCGTACGCGAAGGCCGGGACGTTCGCGGTCCGCGCCGACGTGACGTACGGCGGTCAGTTCCGGGTGGCAGGCGGCGCCTGGGTCGACATCCCGGCACAGGTCGTCGTTCGCGGCACGGACGAGCCGCTCGAGGTCCGGACTGCCGAAGCCCGACTCGTGTCCAACTGAGGCGGCCGCGCGACGAGCGCGCCGGGTGGGCGCCGGGTCCTGCCATCCGGGCGGGCCCAGCCCATCTAACGAACGCGAGGAGCCTTCTCGTGACGTCCGGGAGGGGCGACGGGAGTGCCGTCGGCGTACTGCTGGGCCAGCGCCCGGAAATCCGACGGCATGATCGCGAGCAAGTTGCAGCGCACCCGCACGGACTCCTTCACTAGTCCTCGGGGAGTCGTGATGCGGCCGTGGACGATGAGGTCGTCCGGCTTGTTCGGGTACCACATGGTGCTCATCGACTTGTTCTCGACGCGGCCGAGGTCCGACCACGCCAAGCGCCACCGCGGGCGACGACGGCGCCACATGCCCGAGTGGTCCAGGCACAGCTCGTAGGTCCGCGTCCACCACCACAGGGCCGCCATGGCCGCGGCGCCCACGAGGACGACGCCTCCCTGGATCGGCAGACCGTCCTCCGACATGCCCCACCCGGTGAGCAGCATCAGCACGACCAGCAGTCCCGGTGTCACGCGGATCGCAGCTCGTGGTCTGAGCACCACCCCGCCGTCCAGCGGCTCGGCCCCGAACGGCAGGGCTGGCACGCCGAGCGCCCTCGCCTCCTCGGCGTCGGCTGTCACCGCTCGTTGCCAGGTGCTGCCGACCCACTTGAGCCCGGCCAGGCAGGCGCCGATGATGACCACGCCGACGACGAGGATCGGGATGCCCCGCGGGTTGTCCTGGCGCAGCCAGATCGTCAGTCCGCGCAGAACGAAGGGGAGACCCACGACGAGCCCGACGGCAGCCAACCCGCCTATCGCCCTGCGGCGACCTTCGCGGCGGTGAATCTTCCGGATCTTCACGGCAACGAGGCTAACCAGCGCAGCCTCTTGATGTGGACGAATCGGACAACAGCGCAAGACGTGCGCCACACCTCAGCGTGGTGGCGGCAACGTCACCCCGAATCCGGCCACCGCCAGCCGCAGCAGGACCTGACCGGGCGCCAGCAGGTCGGCGATGCGGGCGGCGCTGAGCACCTCGAGCTCGGCCAGCCGCGCGCGATACGCGTCCTCGCCGACCAGTCGAGAGGTCTGGAGCTCCATCGTGTTGTGCCACACCTTCTGTCGCGCCTCGCGCAGGAATCGCTTGGAGCTCAACCGGTTCAGCGGTTGGAGGAGCCGGTCGGCGAACGATGGCGGGGACACCGTTCCGAGCTCCGAATCCTCTGCCGCGACGCGGCCGGAAAGGACCCGGTCGATGCGTTCGTGGTCGCGGGACCGTCGGGCCACCAGCACCGGGTCGGCGAACTCCTCGTCACTGATCACGGCCAGCAGCGCCTGGGGCAGGTCGTAGTTGATGTGCGCGTTGATGCCCAGCAGCACGTGCCGCAGGGCCGGGAGGCCGGCGGGCGCGTCGAACGCAAGGCGCCATGGGCGCGGCACGTCAGGGCTGGCTTCGAGGTCGAGTTCGAGCGCCGCGAGGTACAGATCGGCGAACACCACGTCCCACCGCTCGACCCACTCGGGGTCCTCGAACTGCGCGTCGTCGACCGCCGTTCCGACGGCCAGGGTCGTCCGGCGGTAGGTCTCGAGGAACAACCTCTGCGCGGCGCGTTCGGGAGGCATGCGGACGAGCCGGGCATCCATGGCCGCGACGACGTCGCCGATGTCGCGACCTGGCACGTGGTGGAGCATCCGACCCCCTGACGAGGTGTCCCTGCGCGACTAGTATCCGACGTGGGGCCGGCGCTGTCAGCGGCTGTCACGGACGCGGCCGGCCGGGAAGCCAGGTGCGCGGTGCCCGGTCGCCGTAGTGGGAGTGGCCACGGCTTGCGGCGTCACAGTCCGCGCGACTTCGACGCCGTCGCCCTGGGGCGCCTCGAGACGAGGGCATGGGCCGCCTACTACCGCCGCGAGTGGTGGCCGGCGCTGAAGGCGTTCGTCGGCATGGTCGACGCGGGTTTCGGCCTCGGTCCGCGGCTGACGTTGGTCGCGGCCTGGCACGTGCTGCGAGCCAACCAGGCGTGGGCTCCCTTGCCGCACAACGACCCTGACGCCGCGCGCGCCGCGATGCTGCGCTTCTACCGGCTGGTCCTTGCCCACTCCGACCTCACCTTCGACCCGGTCCGCGCCGCCGAGCTCGAGGTCGAGTGGTGGCGCATCCACCGAGCCCACCAGCGCGGCACCGCGGCTGACAGCGCACCGACGCGTGACGACCTCGAGC
This sequence comes from Phycicoccus sp. Soil748, assembly GCF_001428025.1. Classification (GTDB taxonomy): domain Bacteria; phylum Actinomycetota; class Actinomycetes; order Actinomycetales; family Dermatophilaceae; genus Pedococcus. Next base: position 603,866 of record NZ_LMSC01000007.1, read on the forward strand.
GTGCCCTCGTCGACCTCTACTCCCACGTCTACTCCGCGCCCCGCGAGTCCATGGCGGTTGCGGCCAGGTGTCGCGCCGAGGCCATGGACCACTCGGACGCCTGGGTCGCCGCCGGTTGTGACCTCGTCGACCCGCGACTTGCCGCCGGACGCCGAGCCCTCGTGGCCTCGTACGCGGCCCTCCTCGACGCGGTCTCGCGTATCCCGACAGGAGCATGACCATGGCTACCGACACCGGGCGCGACGACCGGGTACTCACCACCACGCGAGCCCTCGCGGCCTTCATCGCACCCTTCCTGCTCGTGGCGTTCGTGGTGCTCTACGGCTTCCCGGGCTCCACGGCGCGCCTGTGGGCGTGGCCGATCCAGTCGCACATGACCTCGATGCTGCTCGCGTCCGCCTACCTCGGCGGCTGCTGGTTCTTCCTGCGCGTGCTGCTTGTTGAAAGGCGTTGGGCTGCAGTGCGAATGGGCTTCGTCTCGGTGGCTTTGTTCGCGACGCTGCTGGGTGTCGCGACGGTGCTGCACTGGGACAAGTTCTCCCACGGCAAGCTCTCCTTCTGGCTCTGGGCCAGCCTCTACTTCACCGCGCCGGTGCTCGTCGTCTGGGCCTGGTTCGCCAACCAGAGGTATGCCGCCCAGCCGCGGCCCGACGAAGCCCGCCTCGCGCGCGTGCCCCGGGCGGTCGTGGCCGGCCTGGGCGCGCTGTCCGTCGTGACGGGCGTCCTGATGTTCCTCGCGCCGGCGCGGGCCGTCACCGTGTGGGCGTGGCCCCTCACCCCGCTGACGTGCCGGGTGGTCGGCGCCGTCTTCTGCCTGGGCGCGGCCGGGCTCGGTGTGCTGGTCGACGACCGTTGGGAGACGGTCCGGCTGATGCGACGGGTCCTGCTGGTGATGTTCGCGCTGATGCTGGTCGCCGCGGTGCGGGCCCGGCACGAGTTCCTCACCGACCGCCCGCTGACCTGGGTCATGGGTGCCGGGTTCGTCCTGCTCTTCGCCGTCTTTTTGGCCTCCGAGCTGCGGGACGCCCGTCCCCGGCACACCGGGCGCCACACGCTCCGTGCGCAGGCTCCCTGAGCGGTGCAGCGCTGAATACGGTCACAGGGGGTTGCCCCGGGGTCTCCCCACGCGGTCGACTGTCTCCTGTGGGTCACGCCCACCCGGGGCGCGGCCACGCGGACGGAGGTCTCCCATGAGCAGTGAGCCCGACACGGTCGCCGACGACACCGACGACTCCGACCTGGAGGCCGGCGTGCACGCCAGCCACGCGGTACCCGCGCCGGCCGTCCAGGTCTGGCAGCACCTGATCAGCCCCGCCGGTACCGAGGCGCTCCTCGGCGAGGGCGCCCGCATCGGCAACAAGGGCGAGCCGTGGCGGGCGGGCGACGGGTCGTACGGCGTCGTGCGCAGCGTGCACCCCGTCGAGCAGCTCCGTGTCACATGGCACCCCCACGAGGATGGGCCGCTCAGCATGGTCGACGTGCAGCTGCGTCCCGACGGCGACCGCACGAAGGTCGAGCTCTTCCACGAGGGTCGCGGCATCGCCGGTGACCCGCGGGGCGACCAGCAGCACTGGGAGGACGCGCTCGGCCGGTTCGCCGGGGGAGTGTTGAGCAGCTGACGGCGGGGGAGTGTCGAGCGGTCTGGGCCTTGCCGGGTCTTTCTCCTGGTCCCCATGCGGTCGCGAAAGGCCCTGCCGCATGGCGTGATTCGTCGTCCGCGGGCGTTGTCAGTGGTCGCCGATAGGTTGTTGGTATGGCGATCAGTCCGGGGGCCGTGACCCTCACCGCGAGCGGCCTCGGCCGCCCGGTGGTGGGTAGCGCGACGCTGGCCCGCGGCGTCCTGCACCAGGGCACCCCGGAGCGGTTGTGGGCGCTGCGGGACGAGGAGGTCGCGCAGGCTCTGACGGTCCTGGGCGACGTCGCCGCCACCGTGAGGGCACAGATGGTCCTCGTCCTCGCCGAGGCGAAGCGGCGCAGCCTCGGCAGTGGCGACGGGTGGGGACCGGTCGACTGGGCGCGGGCGATGGCGCCGCTGTTGCCCATGCGCGACCTCCTGGAGGCCGACGAGGTGGCAGGCGCGGTGGCCTCGGACGAGCGACGCCTGGACGACGTCGTGGAGGCGGTCGTCGCGGCCACGTCGAGCTGCCCCGACGAGCGGTCCGAGGCCCTGCCGGTGGGCAAGGCCGCCCAGATCGTGCGGTTCCACACGTCGATCCGCGGCCTCACGGATGCCGAGTCGTTGGCCGACGGGACTGCACTGCTCGTCGACGCGGCCCGGGGTGCCAGCGGGCTCAGCGACCAGGCGCTCGCCCGGGCCATCCGCCACGCCGGCGAGGTGGCTCGACCCGACCGGCTGGTCGAGCGCGACGCCGAGCTGCGCCGTGCCCACCGGTCCCTGGTCAAGGGCCGCGGGCCCGTAGGTATGGCGCGCTACGTCCTGGTCCTCGACGAGGAGGGCGCGGCCATCGTCGATGCCGCGGTGGATGCGCTGGCCAAGCCGCGCCCCGACGAGGACACCGGCGAGCACGACCCCCGGACTCCTGCTGCTCGCAGGGCAGATGCGTTGCTGGACCTCGTCTCGCGCGCCGTGGGCGCCCCGGCCGGCGTTCCGCGTCAGGCCAAGGTGAGCCTCGTGGTCACCGTCGGCCTCGACGTCCTGCAGGAGCACTGCCGTGGTGCCGGCGTGACCATGGCAGGTGAGGTGCTCACGGCGGGGACGCTTCGGCGGCTTGCCTGCGACGCGCAGGTCGTCCCGGTCGTGCTCGGCACCGACGGCGAGGTCCTCGACCAAGGCGTGGCGAGGCGGCTGTTCGACCGGGCGCAGATCCGCCACCTGTGGCTGCGCGACCAGCACTGCACGTTCCCCCGGTGCTCGAAGCCGGCGACCTGGACGGACGCGCACCACCTCGTGCACTGGGCCGACGGCGGTCCCACCGATGTCGAAAACGCAGCCCTGCTGTGCCGCGCCCATCACAGCGTCGTGCACCGTCACCGCTACGGCGGACGGGTGCGTCGTGCCGGGGGACGGGCGAGGGTCGAGTGGGACCTGACACCCGACTCGTACGACACCGCCGTCGCCGAGTGGCGGACCGAGCGCCGACCGCTGCCTCCTCGACCATGAGCCCGCTCCGTACCCGCCGTTGACCTCGGCGGGTCCCAGCCATGCGCTGGGCGGGGGCCCGCCGCGCGGCTGTCGGCCGGGCGGCATACGGTTGAAACATGGAATTCCGATACCTCGGCAACAGTGGTCTCAAGATCTCGGAGATCACCTACGGCAACTGGCTCACCCACGGCTCGCAGGTCGAGAACGACGTCGCCACGCAGTGCGTGCGCGCGGCGCTCGACGCGGGCATCAGCACGTTCGACACCGCCGACGTCTACGCCAACACCAAGGCGGAGACGGTCCTCGGCGACGCCCTCAAGGGCGAGCGGCGCGAGAGCCTGGAGATCTTCACCAAGGTCTACTGGCCGACCGGCCCCGGCGGGAAGAACGACACCGGCCTGTCGCGCAAGCACATCATGGAGTCGATCAACGGCAGCCTCCAGCGGCTCCAGACCGACTACGTCGACCTCTACCAGGCGCACCGCTACGACACCGAGACGCCGCTGGAGGAGACGATGACGGCGTTCGCGGACGTCGTCCGCCAGGGCAAGGCGCTCTACATCGGCGTCAGCGAGTGGACCGCCGACCAGATCCGCGAGGGCGTCAAGCTCGCCAAGGAGCTCAACATCCAGCTCATCTCGAGCCAGCCGCAGTACTCCATGCTGTGGCGCGTCATCGAGGATGAGGTCGTCCCGACCAGCAAGGAGCTCGGCGTCAGCCAGATCGTGTGGAGCCCCATCGCGCAGGGCGTGCTGACCGGCAAGTACCAGCCGGGTCAGAAGCCGCCGGAGGGTTCGCGCGCCGCCGACGAGAAGGGCGGCGCCGACATGATCAAGCGGTTCATGAACGACGACGTCCTCACCCGCGTGCAGAGGCTCAAGCCCATCGCCGACGAGGCAGGCCTGTCGATGGCGCAGCTCGCCGTCGCCTGGGTGCTGCAGAACGACAACGTCGCCGCCGCGCTCGTCGGCGCCTCGCGTCCCGAGCAGGTCGCGGAGAACGTCAAGGCCGCCGGCGTGGAGCTCGAGGACGCGCAGCTCAAGGCGATCGACGAGGCCCTCGGCGACATCGTCGTGCGTGACCCCGGCATGACCAAGGAGACCGCGCCCCAGACGCGCGTCGCCTGATATCTCTCCCGCTGGTCCCACCAGCACGGGCATGCCGCGGGGCGGCCGGACACAGGTCCGGTCGCCCCGCGGCTACGCGGTGAGACCGTCCGACGTGGTGAGACCGCTCGCTACTTGGTGAAGCAGCGCCCGACGCCGAGACGTCGCAGACCCTCCAGGTCGCCCTTCCCGAAGGTCGTCCGCCCGTTGTTGTCGGAGTACATCAGCTCGTCCGGCTTCTGCACGTGGGTCAGGCCGACCATGTGTGACAGCTCGTGCATGACGATCGCGCGCGCCTGCGCCCAGCCGTCGCTGCGGCGCAGGATGTCCACGAAGGTCGGCCCGTCGAGGAAGACGATGCCGCTGACCCAGTGCTTGTCGACGTTCTTGGCGTAGGTCGCGCCGCGGGGGCCACCGATCCCCGCCACGCGGCCCGCCAGCTCGGGCACGACCGCCGGGGTCGTCCAGGCGACCAGGGCGGGGGACCACCGGTTGCCGTACCGCGCGCTGTCGACGGGTTGGCGGTCGGAATGAGGCACCTCGTCGGTCGGGCCCTCGATGACGAACTGCAGTCCCGTGGCCCGGCTCACCTCGCTCGCCGCCTCGAGGAGGAGCCGGTCAGCGCCTGCGGGCGCCTCGGCCGCGTTGACCACGAGGTGGATGGGTCGGCACGGGTCCCAGGCCACGGGGGCGCTGGTGGGCCCGCTGGTCTGCTGCATGAACGCGTAGTCGGTCGACGTCGAGTGGCTGAACGGTGGACGCCCCAAGGGCTCGTCCTTCGCGTCCGCCGGCACCGGCGGCCACATGGCCCTGATGCCACCACCGGCGTCGACCTGGACCGGCGCCGGCTGCGCGAAGTCGATGCCATGGCTGCCGACGGTCACGCCCGTGATCGCCGAGGTGCTCGGCACGTCGTGGAAGAGCAGGGGGCGCCCCCACAGAGCCAGCTCGACGACGAGTGCGGTGACGAGGAGGGTGATGGCGGTCCGCGGGCCACCGCTGGACCGGGTACGCCGCGTGCGCCGCTGCCTGCTACGGCGCGCGTGGGCGAGGTCGGTGACCGACGACGGAACGGGGGAGGAGCCCGGAAAGCCCGCTCGGGTCGTGGTCTCCCACTGCTGGGTGCCCTTGCGACGCGCCGGGCGCGGCCGTCCCGCCTGCAGGTCGGCCAGGCACCACAGGCACGTCGGGGCGGGGTCGTCGCCGACCAGTCCTGCGCGTTCGCCTGCTCTCAACGGCTCACCGCAGCGGCACTGCGTCGGCCCCTCCACGTGGATCATCTCCACGGGTTCCTCGATCCCCACCGCACCTGCCCCCACGTCCCAGCCGTTCGTCAGCGCGATGCTAGAGCGCGACGCGCCTTCGCACCGGTGAATCCGGACAGATCGGTGATCGGAAACACCGTGGGACTTGTCCGAAAGCGCCCCCGGGACCTGGGCCGTCGGGGCACCATCGTCCGCGTGGGAACGCCCGGGGGAAGTGCCGACGAGCAGGCCAGGAAGCTGACGGACGAGGCGGCGCGCTGGGCGGCGGGTGCCGAAGGCGAGCGTCGCGTGGCTGCCGCACTGTCGTCCCTGCCCGCCGGGTGGACTGTCGTGCACGACCGCCTGCTGCGTCCGGGCCGATCCCAGGCCAACCTCGACCACGTCGTCGTCGGCATGACGGGTATCTACCTCGTCGACGCCAAGAACCGGGCCGGCAGGGTGACCGAGCACGACGGCGGTCTCTTCCAGCACCGGCACCGCAACGGCCGGGTCGAGAGCGTCAGCCTCGCCGCAGAGTTGACCAAGGTCCACGGCATGGCCGCCTACATGGCCGCCGAAACCGACCGCCCCGTGACCCCCGTGCTCTGCCTAGCCGGCGGGCACGCCGACGACTTCGGCGAGCCCCGAATGGTGCGCGGCGTCTGGGTGGTGCCCGTGGCGGCCCTGCCCGGCTGGCTGCGAGGGCGGCCCGTGACCATCCCCGCCGAGGCCGTGCCATCCGTGGCGACGAGGGTCATCACGGACTTCCCGTCGACGACCACGGACCCGGCCCTGCTGTCCGCCATGGCCGGCGCCGCCGCGCCCAGGGCAGGACGCCGTCGACGCGGTCGGCCGTCGGGGGCAGCTGCCCAGCCGGTGACCGGTGGCCACGTGCCGACCACGACACGGGCGTCAGGGTCCTCGCGGGCCTCGGCGCCCACCGTCGTGCCTCTCCGCCGTCCACGCAGGATCCGTCGCCGGCTGGCGAAGGTGGTCATGGTTGGTTCACTCGTCACCGGTGGTCTGCTGGTGTTGTCCCACCTGCCGTCGATCATCGAGTCGGTCGTCGAGGACCTCACGCGTGCGGCAGTCCCTGGAGGGGCGCCGTCGGTTCAGCCGCCGGCCACTGCCGCTCTAATCACGAAGGCTGCGCAGGCATCCAAGAAGACGTCGGGTGGGGCACCGAAGAGCACCGCGAAGAAGACGGGCGCCCTGAAGCCCGTCCCCGTCAGGCCATTGGGGCCACCGGACTGCGCGAACGCCTCAGCCGCGGAGATCAAAGCGATCATCCATCGCACCGTCCAGCCTGTGGTGACGAGCAGGGGCTGTGCGTGGGGGACCCGCCTGGACGACCCGTCGACCCTGCTCGTCACCATCGTCATGACCGCAGACCACGACTCCTGGGACAGGAACCTCACGACGTCGGTCAACCAGAAGCGGGTCGTCTTCAGTGGCAGCCTCGACTCCACCTACCGCCCGGCCACGCAGGCGTCGGTGGCGACAGGGCAGCCGATCATCAGAGGTGCCAGACCGGTGTCCGCCCGGGCCGACACGGTGGTCGTCGTGGCCACCACCAAGCTCGGCATCTCGGACGACCGAGCCCGCGAGATGGCTGTGAAGATCGCCGCAGCCGCCAACGGCTGACCTTCGCGCGGGCAGGATCTTACGCATCTCAGCGGGCGTCGCGGATGATCGCGAGGGCGTCGCCGACCGGACCGAGGTGGCCGAGCTTGTCGGGATTGACGATCGAGTGGATGCCGGTGACCTGGCCGTCCGCGACGTCCAGGGCCCACACGCCGAGGACCCGGTCCTGCCCGTCACGGAAGACGGCACCGGCGGCACCGTTCACCTCGGCTGGACTCATGGTCACCTCGGGAAAGCGGGCCAACGCGTGCAGCCAGTTCGCCAGCGTGTGCGCCACGCGGCTGCGCCCGTGGAGCGAACGGCCGAGGGCCGGCACCTTGCCACCACCGTCGCCCCGCAGCTCGACGTCGTGGGCGAGCAGCGACTCCAGTCCCGCCAGGTCCCCGGCCCGCGCGGCTGCGAAGAACCGCTGTGCCAGCGCCTGCTGCTGCTCCCGCGAGGTCTGGAACCGGGGCCGCCGTTCCGTCACGTGGCGACGTGCCCGGGCTGCGAGCTGCCGCACGTTGTCCTCGGACTTGCCGACGATGGCGGTGATCTCGCCGTACCCGTACCCGAACACGTCGTGAAGCAGCAGCACCGCCCGTTGCTCGGGGGACAGGCTCTCGAGCAGCACCAGCATCGCGAGCGAGAGCGAGTCGGCCGTCTCGGCGTGGCTGGCCGGGTCGTCGGTGGAGTCCGCGACCAGCGGCTCGGGCAGCCAGTCGCCGACGTAGCGTTCGCGCCGTACGCGAGCCGAGCGCAGCTCGTTGATGGCGAGGCGCGTGGTGACCGTCGCGACGTACGCCTTGGGCGAGGCGATCTCCTCACCGGACTCCAGTGACTGGTGCACCCGCAGCAGCGACTCCTGGACCACGTCCTCCGCCTCGGACACGCTACCCAGCATCCGGTAGGCGATCGCGAACGCGGTCGGTCGCAGCTCGTCGAGCAGACCTGCACGAGCAGAGTCGCCGGGCCTCACGCGCCAAGCTCCGCGAACCCCTGGCGCCAGCTCGGGTGTGCAGGGCTCCAGCCCAGCTCGCGCCGCGCCTTGGCGTTGGACGCACCGCGCAGCTCGGTCATCATCACTGCGCCGACCTCGCCCGTCAGCAGCCGACCGACGGCCAGGGGGACGTGCATCGGCTTCCTGGCGCCGAGGGCGCTGGCGAGGGCCGGCAGCCACTCCGCCACCCGTGCCGGCTCGTCGTCCACGATGTTGTAGACCCCGCGGGTGCCGTGCTCGACCGCTGCCACCGTCGCGTCGGCGGCGTCGCCGATGTGGATGAACGACCAGACGCCACCACCGTCACCGACGACGGGGAACCGGCGCCGGCGCACGGCCTCGGTCTGCTCGCCGTCGGGGCCGAGGGACGTCCCGGGCCCGTAGAACCCGCCGTAGCGCAGCACGACGCCCTCGGTCCAGGTCGCCGCGAGGACGGACTGCTCGACATGGCGGATCGCGGCGACGGTCTCGCGCATCTCCTTGGCGGGATGCGGCCCGAACGAGTCCTCCTCGCTCTTGACCGGTCCACCCGTGCGCTCGTACGCCGCGAAGAAGCTCTGCGCGACGAACCGCCCCACCCCGGCTGCCTGGGCAGCGGACAGGAGGTGGTCGGTGCCCTCCGCGCGCAACCGGTTGGTCGTGGCGAAAGCCCGGTCGAAGTGCCGCAGGTCCATCGCCCCGATCGACGTGAGCTGGTGGACGACGACATCCGGCTGGGCGGTGCCGACCGCCTCGGCGACCTGCTCCGCGTGCAGGGCGTCGGCCACCACCGGCTTGGCCCCCAGCGCGGCCAGCGCGTCCTGCTTCGCGACGTCGCGCGTCATGGCGACGACCTCGTGCCCTGCGCGGACCAGCCGCGGCACCAGCTGCCGACCGATTGCGCCCGTTGCTCCAGCGACGAAGACCCTCATGAGCCCACTCCATACCCTCGGTGAATGCGTGCACCAGTGAAGACAAGGCACACGCCGTCTCTGTGACACCTCGCCGGTGGGCAGCTCACTTGTGCGGCAGCGAGCGGGCAAAGTCGACGCTCCGCTCCACCCACCCCCGGAGCTGGTCGTCGGTGGCATACCCCGCCTCGGTGACGCGCAGCCAGCCCCTCATCGGGCTGCCCCGCATCTCCATGGGCGTGACCACCGAACCGTCGAGCAGCGGATCGGCGTCCTCGGGGTCGAGGCGCACCAGGAGGCCGCCGGAGCCGCTGGCCGCGACCGACATGTTGCCGTTCACGAGGAACGCCAGGCCCCCGAACATCCGCTTCTCCGTGACGTCGAGCTCTCCCTGCACCAGCTCCCGGATCCGCTGCGCCACCCCCTCGTCGTACCCCATGCGGACCATGGTGGCACCGAGCCCCGACCTCAGCCCCGACTTCAGCCCCGACATCCGGTGGGGGATCTCGGTCGTCCACTGCCGGGGGGAGGACGAGGTCCGTCGATCGCCGGAGGCGGAGCCCGCGTCGGCGGCGGACGATCGCGGTATGGGTGCGGTGGACCGGATCGAGGCTGGCGACACCTGGGTGAGCGACGACGGACCGACGACCGTCGACCCGCTGGAGGGGCACACCGGGATGTTCGTCGACGTCTGCGCGGCGCTGACCGAGGCCGAGCTGGAGGAGCTGTGCCGCCACTGGGAGGAGCGCGCGGACGTCGCCGCCTGCGAGATCGACCGGTGGTGGTGCTGGACCGTGGTGCGCTTCGGCCGTCGGCTGCTTGCGGCGCGGCGGGAGGAGCGGGAGCGTCTCCTGAGGTGGTTCTGACCAGCGCCTCTGGGTTCAGGGTTGCGTAGGAAGGGTCGCGGCCCGGTGGTCGCGAGGGTCAGTGGTTGCGCGGGACCACCGACGGTCGGGGGAGGCGGACGGACACCGCAGTCAGGCCCAGGCGCAGGTCCGCGCGACGAGCCAGCCGGTGGGTGACCACGGCCGTCACGACCGCGGGCACCGCGCCCGAGGCCAGCAGTGCGATGCGGGCGCCGTGGGCCTCCGCGAGCCAGCCGACCACGGGACCGCCGATGGCCCCGCTACCGATGAACACGAGCATGTAGATCCCGACGACCCGGCCGCGCAGGTGGTCGACCGCGGCCAGCTGCACGAGCGACTGCGCCTTGGTGAGGAACCCGAGGTTGGCGGCGCCCACGAGGACGAGGACCAGGGTGAACAGCAGCTGGTACCGCGCCCCGGCGGCGAGCAGCAGGGCGACGGCCAGTGCCCACGCCGCGTACCCCACCGTGCGCAGGCGCAGCGGCCGGGTGCGTCGGGCGGTGGCCAGGGCTCCACCGAGGGCGCCGACGGCGACCATGGCGTTGAGCAGGCCGAGTCCGCTGGCACCGGTGTGGAACTCGTTCTTGGCGAACGCAGCCAGCGTCACCGGCAGGCTGATGGTGAAGAAGCCGAACGCGCCGACCATGATGACGGGCCACAGGACGTTCGGCGTGTGCAGGGCGTAGGCCAGCCCGTCCCGGACGCGCGGGCTCGCCGGGACGCCGCTCGCGGCGACCTGGCTCGCGGACACCTGGACGGTCTGGGCGGTGTCGACCCCGGTGGCGGGGGCGGTCCCGGCGCCGGTGCCGGGGTCGGCACCGGGCGCGGTGGCGGCTCCGGGACGGTGGCCGGTGTCGCGCATGAGCGACAGGGCCACGATCGGGCCGACGAACGTGGCGGCGTTGACCGCGAACGCGTAACCGGCTCCCATGGTGCTCATCAGCACCCCGCCGATGACGGGCCCGGTCATGGCCCCGATCTGAAAGGTGCAGGAGACGAGGCTGATCGCGTTGGGCAGCTGGGGCCCGGTGACGACCTCGGAGACGAACGACTGGCGGGTCGGGTTGTCGACGGCCGCGACGACGCCCAGGACGAAGGCGAGTCCGAACACGTGCCACACCTGCACGGCGCCCGAGAGCGTGAGGGCGGCCAGCGCCGCAGCGGTCAGCGCCATCGACACCTGCGTAGCGAGCAGGATGGTGCGCTTGGGGAACCGGTCGGCCAACAGGCCGCCGTGCAGCCCGAGCAGGAGCGTCGGCACGAACTGGAAGGCCGTGACCACGCCGACGGCGGTGGGGCTGTCCGTCATGGTCAGGACGAGCCAGTCCTGGGCGATGCGCTGGATCCAGCCGCCGGTGCCCGACACGAGGAGGCCGGAGAGGAGGAGGCGGAAGCTGCGGTTCTCCAGCGAGGGGAACGTGCGCGAGATGCCTTGGGGGAGAGTGAGTTTGGGAAGGTGGACCGAGTGGAAGGCGGCGGAGCTCATGTCGTCCTGGCGAAGAGGTGCGTTCGGGTGGCGTCGTGGGTGGCTGGGTACCGGCACATCCGTGGCTGGTACCGGTCAAGTCTGACGCCTCCGTCATGCCGCTCGCGCTATTCTGGGACAGAATCAGTCGTATAAGTGCCATTGCGTTTCGCAATGAGCCGGACCTGACCGAGGCGAGGGGCGACCAGCGTGTACGAGCCCGAACAGCTGCGCACGTTCGTGGCGGTGACGCAGACCCTGAGCTTCACCCGGGCGGCGGAGTCGCTGGGCATCCGCCAACCGACGGTCAGCCAGCACATCAAGCGGCTCGAGGAGTCGGTGGGCCGGCCGTTGTTCCTGCGCGACACCCGCAGCGTCACGCTCACCTCCGACGGTGAGGCCATGGCCGGGTTCGCGCGCGAGATCCTGGCGGCGCAGGAGCGGGCCGTCGGCTACTTCACCGGGTCGCGGCTCAAGGGGCGGCTGCGGTTCGGCGTCACCGACGACCTCGCCCTCACCCCGCTGCCGAGGATCCTGCGCGACTTCCGCCAGCTCTACCCCCGCATCGACCTCGAGCTCGCGGTCCTCCAGAACGACAGCCTCATCCGGCGCATCGAGTCGGGCCACCTCGACGTCGCGTTCGTCAAGCGCAGCGCCGGGATGCCGACGCCGACCCGCGGGCAGCTCGTGCGGCGCGACCACCTCGTCTGGGTCGGCACCGACGGCACGAGGCTCGACCCGGAGCTGCCGGTGCCGCTCGTCGTCTACCAGGCGCCCAGCCTGAGCCGTGCCGTCAGCGTCCAGGCCCTGGAGAAGGCCGGGCGTCGCAGCCGCATCACCTGCACGGTCCGCGGGGTCAACGGCGTCCTGGCCGCGGTGCGCGCAGGGCTCGGGATCGCAGTCATGGCAAGGACGCTCACTCCCGCCGACCTCGTGGAGCTGCCGCCCAGCCACGGGCTGCCCAAGCTGCCCCACCTCGACCTGGTCCTGCTCACCACCAAGGCGGCGCCGGCGGAGGCGGCCAAGGCGCTCACGTCGGCGATCCTGGCCAGCGGCTCACCCCTCAAGCCCGTCACCGGCGGCTGAGGCCCCCGGCGGAGCGGCAGGGCCAGCAGCTGGGTCAGCCGACGGGTCAGGGGCTGGGTCAGCCGACGGGTCAGGGGCTGGGTCTGCCGTCGGTCGCAGGACGGCGTCCACCACGTCGTCGACGCCCGGCGAGCGGCCGCCCAGCACCAGGGGAGCGATGCGACGCACGATGTCGGCCGTCTCGCGGTGCACGGCGACG
>NZ_LMSC01000007.1:616453-636813 GCF_001428025.1 Phycicoccus sp. Soil748
ACGAGCTCGCGCTCGTCGTCGCCTCGGGACACCAGCGCCACGGCCGAGTCCGGCACCCCCGTCACGGGGACGAACCTGAAGGCGCCGCTGCCGTACATCCGCGCGACGGACACCGGACCCACGGCGACGCCATACCCGGCCTCGACGCGGTCGGAGGTCTCCAGCGGGCCGTCGGCGGCGGGNCCCGCGCCGCTGCGCCTTGAAGCCGTTGGCGAGGTGCTCGAGCCCCCAGTGGCTGGTGATCGCGCGCGGGACCGCGTCAGAGGTGCGCACCATCGGGCAACCCATGACGTCGTCGAGGGAGAGGCTGTGTGCGTCGGCCTCGGAGAACGAAGCCGGCACCGCGACGCCCACGCCCTCCCGCAGCAGCTCGGTCGCCACGACCTCCGAACCCGGGAAGGGCTCGCGGGTGACCAGCAGGTCGACCTCACCGAGGATGCCGTCGTGCCAGGCCGTCATCGGCACGGGCCGGTAGGTGAAGGTGACGCGCGGGAAGCGGCGGGCCAGCTCGAGCAGCAGTGGGCGGGTGAGCTCCGCTGCACCACCCGGCATCACCCCGAGCGTGAGGCGGCCGGTGTAGGCCAGGAGCTCGACCCCGCGCCGTACCGCCCGGGCGTTGTCGAGGGTTCGTCGCGCAGGCTGGACGAGGGCCGCACCGACCGCGGTGAGGGCAGCGCCCTTGCGGTTGCGCTCGAACACCCTCGCGCCGAGCTCCTGCTCGAGCTCGTGGATGCGGGCGGAGACCGCCGACTGGCTGAGGTAGAGGTGGGCCGAGGCGCGCCGGAAGCCGTGGTGGTCCACGACCGCGAGAAACACCTCGAGGTGCCGAAGCTCCATGCGCCCTGCCCTGCCCTGACCTGCTGCCCGAAGGCCCATGGTCACCCCAGAGCCGAGGCGCGTCAACCCGTTTGCGCAGGTCAGGGGCGTGTGAACCGAGCTGTGGGCGTTTGCCGGGGGAGAAGGTGAGGTCGCTGGAGGCGAGGCAGGCCGGTGGCACAGGCAGCCGGCGCGAGGGACGAGCTGGGGGCGCCTCCCGCGCGTCGCTCCCGCCCCTGGTGAATCAGGGAGCGAACCCCTCGTCCTCGAGGCGCCTCCACCAGCACGTCCCTCGGCGCCGGCAGGCCTCACGCTAGGCCGGGGTGGAGCCGCTGTCAGCGGCACCGGAGACATTGCTGATCGCCGTTCCCGATCACCCGCCGGATGCGCTGTCGGACAGGTCAGCGCACCCCGACGATCATCGTCGTCGAGCCCCACGGCGCCTTGAGGGCCTTGCCCGTGGTGAACGTGCCCTTGCCCGTGCCGGGGAAGACCGTGTTGGCGTTGGCGGCGGTGCGCGCGATGAGGTCCGCGCGGCCGTCGCCGGTGAGGTCGCCGGTGGAGAAGACGGTGTTGTAGCCCTTCCAGCCGTAAGAGATCCGGCTCTGGCCCTTGTAGGCGGGGCCGGTCGTCGAGCCCGTGCCCGCGTGGAGGTAGAGGCCTCCGGCGGGCGTGCGCCCGAGCAGGTCCGGCTTGCCGTCGCCGGTCACGTCACCCGGCGTGACGACCTGGGTGTAGGTCTGCCAGCCGTACCCGAGCTTGCGCCAGGTGCCGGTGAAGCCGCCCTTGCCGTTGCCCGCGACGAGCCAGAGCTCACCGTTGGCCTTGCGTGCCAACAGGTCCGGCTTCTTGTCCCCGGTGAAGTCGCCGGGTGTCAGGACGTCGGCGTAGGACGCCCACGTGGTCGACAGGAGGGTGCGCCCGGCGAGCAGGCCGCCCTTGCCGTTGCCCTTGTAGAGGTAGACGGCGCCAGCGGAGGTCGTGGCGATGACGTCGGAGAACCGGTCGCCGTTCCAGTCGCCGGGGGAGACCACCTGGCGGAACGACCCCCAGCCGCTGCTGATCCTCACGGGCGTCCCGATCGTGCTGGTGCCGGCCGGGTAGTAGTACAGGTCACCCGCGCCGGTGCGGCCGAGCACGTCCCCGCGACCGTCGGCGTTGAAGCCGGCGATGGGCGTCACGACCGTCGGCGCCGGGGGAGCGAGCTTCGTGTACGCGAGGCCGGACAGGGCCTTCCAGTCGTTGGAGGCCACCGTGCCGGTGACTGCGAGCTGTGCCGCCTTCTGGAAGGCGCTCACCCCGCTGGCCGTCATGGGCCCGAAGTCGCCGTCGGCCGTGCCGACCGGGTAGCCGCGACGGTTGAGCTCGGTCTGCAGGTCCCGCACGGCAGTGCCCGTCGAACCGGTCTTCAACGTGAGCGAGCCGTAGGTGGCATACAGCTGAGAGGTCGCCACGGGCACCGCGCCTGCGGTGTTGGAGTACTGCGCGTAGTTGGCTGCCTTGGTGCGGATGGTGTCCATCTGCGGGTAGAGGTACTTGCCGGGGCACAACGTGTAGGACGTGTTCTGGTGCGCGTTGATGGTCGGCAGCGTCACGGTGACTCCGGCGGCGTACCTGGCGCCGGTGCCGCCCTGGGAGGTGAGGCGCGTCGTCGCGGTGGGGCTCACGCCGTACTGCGAGAGCTTCCACCCCGCGACCTTGGCGATGGAGTCGACCATGACCGAGGGCGCGGTCGCCGTCTCGTAGTTGCCGATCGCGGAGATGCCCATGGTGTCGGTGTTGAAACCCATGGCGTGGGCCCCGCGGACCGGTTCGGTGATCGAGCCCGCGCGTCCCTCGTAGACACGTCCCCACTTGTCGACCAGGAAGTTGTACGCGATGTCGGCCCAGCCGAGCCCTTGGGTGTCGTAGGCGTAGATGCCGCGCACCTGGGCCGCCGCGGTCTCCGGCGTGTAGTCGTTGGTGCCGGCGGTGTGGTGGATGACGATGGCCTTGACCGTGCTGCTCAGCGTCTTGCTGCCGCGCAGGCTCTCGTCGGCGCCCCACTGCGCCCGCGTGATGATCGTCGGCTGGATCGCGGCCGCCGACGCGCTGCCCGCCGGCTGGGCGGGGGTGAGGTTGTCGTCCGCCGAGGACGTGCCGGGGTCGATGGTGGTGACCTTGAGGTCGGGGAGGGTGCGCCCGTCGGGGGTGTCCACCCGCACCTGGATCCCGGTCGCGCCCTCGCTGACGATGGGCGTCGTACCCAGCCGGGCACCGACCGCCTCGGGGGTGCCGGGCTGCGGTCCGTCGTCGGGGACGGGCAGCGCCTCCCAGCCGGTCCAGCCCTGGTCCTCCTTGAGCCGCACCTCGACGGTGACGTCGTCGGCGGTCAGGTCGGTGGTGCCGGCCCACGAGATGCCGGCGACGGTGAAGCGCTTGCGGGCCTGCTCGCCAGTGAGCACGGAGGTGACGCGGGTGCCGGCGCGGGAATGGCCCGAGAGGGCGAGCCCGCGGTGGCCGGGAGCGGTCTCCCGCGCGGCGGCGGGTGCGTCGATCCCTGAGATGGGCGTGCTGAC
Source organism: Phycicoccus sp. Soil748 (assembly GCF_001428025.1). Lineage (GTDB taxonomy): Bacteria > Actinomycetota > Actinomycetes > Actinomycetales > Dermatophilaceae > Pedococcus. Next base: position 619,828 of record NZ_LMSC01000007.1, read on the forward strand.
GACCGACGGGCGGACCGGGTGCGGCGCGTCCGTCGAGGCGAAGGACACCGTCGGGAGTGCCACGAAGACGGGCGTGAGGGCAACGGCGAGGGCAGCAGAGATCAGTCGCATCAGTGAAGTCCGGGGGGAGGGCGAAAGGGGCAGGTGTGACGCCAGTGAAGGGTGTCACCTGCTGTGACCCGATGTCTCCCTCGTCCGCGAGAACCATCCGTTCGGACGATCTGTCCACGGCGTGTCGCGCTGGCCACGCGGGGGCGCGGGTATGGCTCCGGTCAAGTACCGCCGAGAACGCCATGAGCGAGCTCCTCGCGACGTTCACCTCCTCTTCACCCCCTGGGGGCTCGCCTGGAGTGCGGCGAGCCGGGGCCCGACCTAGCCTCGAGGAGTGAAGAGGGAGCACGTCGCCGTGACGACGCCGGCAGCCGTGTCGAACGCAGCCGTGTCGAACGCAGCCGTGGCAGGTGCAGCAGGGTCGAGCTCCGCCGTGTCCGACCCTGCAGCAGCGGTGCGTGCCGCCCTCGAGGACGTGCGCTCCGCGCCGTCGATCCTGCGCGGGCTGAGGGCGGTGGAGGACCTGGCCCTCGCCGCGGCCCGTGATGTCGAGGCGACAAGCCTCGAGGTGCTGCGCGCAGCCGTGCACGAGGCGGATGACGGCGTCGTCGCGCTCGGCGCCATCCACGCCCTCGCGGCCCTGCCCCAGCCTGACGCGGAGACGTTGGTCCCGTTGCTCCACAGCGGCACTGCCTCCACCACCGAGCACACGGCCTGGGCCCTCGCGGACGCGCCGCCCCTCGACAGGGCGATCGAGCCCCTGGTGGAGCTGGTGGCCGCCGGGGGCTTCACCGGCATGCTCGCCCAGCGGACCCTCGAGCGCTGGGCCCCCTCGGCGCCGGATCGGGTGCTCGAGGTGCTCGTCGGCACGGTGGAGCGTGCGCGGGTGGGCTCCTCACGCGCCGACCTCGCGGCGACGACCCGGCTCGTCGAGACGATCGGACTGGTCCCCGGCCATGCGGCGACCGCGGTGCTGGTCGGCATGGTGCAGCCTGCGCAGCTCCCGGCTCCGGCTGCCCTGGCTGCTGCCGCGGCGCTGGGGGACCGGTTCATCGCGCCACGCCTGGCCCCGCGCCGACACGTGACGGGCTCCGGGGGCGGCCCCGGGGCGGGGCGGACCGTGGCCCAGCTCTTCCTCCACGCCGACATCGACGGCCGGCTGACCAGTGCGGGCAAGGGGGACACCGGCGGCATCGCGACCCTGCTCGTCCAGCTGGGGAATGCCCTGCTCGAGGACGACCGCGGCGTCGACCGCGTCATCACCATCTCCCGGGGCGGCCCCGACAGCGCGCCCGTGCCCACCGACCTCGCCGCACCGGGTCACCACTACGCCCCGGTGCCCCTGTGGGGGCCGCCAGTGGGGATGGCCGACGCGTGGGTGCACCGCGTCGCCGTACGCCGTGGGGTGCGCCGGATCCTGCAGGCCGCCGGCCGGGTCGACGCGATCCACCTGCGGATGGCGGATGTCGGCTCGCTGGCCGCCGCCGAGGCGGCAGCGGAGCTCGGTGTGCCCGTGGTCTTCACGCTCGCCCCCGACCCGCACGTGGTGCTCGCACGCCGGGAGGCGGCGGGCACGCTGACCCGCGCGACGTTCGCGGAGGCCGACGCGGTTGAGCACCTCGCCTACCGCGACCGGCTCGTGCGCGACCTCGCCGAGCGTGCTGAGCAGCTCGTGCTGTTCCCCCGGCCGGACCTCGCCCGCGACACCCGTGAGCTGCTGGGCGTCGACCTGGACCGGAGCCGCGAGCGTGCGCGCTCGACGGTCGTGGCCGAGGGCATCGACTTCCGGGCCGTGGACCGCGCCGGCGCCGCCCTCCGTCAGGCGGCGACTGCCGCAGGCTCCTCGCGCCGGGCGCCTGCCGAGCTCGACGAGCTCGACGCCCTGCTCGCCACGCTTCCCGAGGAGCGGCGCGGGCTGCCGCTCGCGATCTCGGTCGGGCGGCTCAACCGGGTCAAGGGGATGGCGACCCTGGTGCGGGCCTGGTCGACCACCCCCGAGCTCCACGACGCCTGCAACCTGCTGGTCGTCGGTGGCGACCTGGTGGCGCCCTCGCCGGAGGAGGCCGCCGAGCTCGGCCAGGTCTTCGACGCCGTACCGCGTGACCGGGCCGCCACCCACGGCCTCCTGCTCTCCGGGCACCGGCCCCACGACACGGTCGCCACGTGGCTGGCCGCCACCCTGCGCGGGCGGCCCGGTCTCAGCGCGCCCGGCGGGGTCTACGTGTCCGCCAGCCTCAAGGAGGAGTTCGGTCTGGCCATCCTGGAGGCCATGGCCGCCTCCCTGGTCGTCGTCGCGCCCGACGGCGGGGGACCGGCCACGTACGTGGAGCCCGGTGTCACCGGCATCCTCACCGACACCTCGTCCGCGCAGGCGCTGGCCTCTGCGGTGGTCGAGGCGCTGGCCCTGGCGCGTTCACCGCAGACCCTGATGGCGCAACGGCGTGCCCTGGCGAGCCTGCGCGACCGCTTCAGCATCGACACCATGGCCGACGCCCTCGCGTGCGTCTACGCAGGAGCCTCCAGCCGGGCGACTGGGGCGGCCCCCACGGTCTGCGAGGGGGATGACCACCGCGGCTGCGCGGTGGCGACGGAGCCGGCGAGCGGCTTGGCGAACGGTGCCGCGTCGTGACGCTGCTGGTCATCAGCCCCGACTACGCCTCCCACCTCTACCCGCTCGCCACCCTCGCCACCGCGTGGCAGGCCGCCGGTGAGCGCGTCGTGGTCGCCACCGGACCGGCCACCGACGACATCGTGCGCGGCTTCGGGTTCGAGCGGGAGCACCTGCAGCTGGGCCGTGGCTCCAACCCCGGGGTGATCCGCGCCGAGGAACAGCCGACCGGGGAGGACGATGCGCTGCGCGGGTTCTTCGACGCCACCCGACGAGGAGCCGTGGAGACGCTGCTCTTCCAGGCGCGCGCCCGTCGCGACGACCTGCTCTGGGAACCGGTGCAGGTCGGGCGGGCGGTGCTCGACGTGGTCGACCGGGTCCGCCCGGACGCCGTCGTGGTCGACCACCTCGCCTTCTCCGCCAGGCTCGCCCTGGCGAGCGTCGGTGTGCCCCACGCCGACGTGGTCCTCGGCCACCCCACGGCACTGCCGGTCGGCGACGAGGTCTACGGGTGCCCACCGACCTTCCCCCGCGCCCTGGTGCCGAACCCCGACGCCCTGGCAGGGCTCCGTACGGTGTGCGAGGAGGTCCGCGACGCGTTCACCGACGAGTGGAACGCCGCGGCCCGGGTCCTCTCACCGGGTGTCCCCGAGGTCGCGGACGCGTTCGCCGTGACCGGTGACGTGCTCCTGCTCAACTACCCCGAGGCGCTGCACGACCCGCAGCGCACCGCCCTGCTGCCGTCGCACCGCTTCCTCGGCTCCGCGGTCCGGGTCGAGGCCCCGGACGCGGGCGTCGACGCCTGGGTCGCAGGGAGTGGCGCGCCGCTGGTCTACGTCAGCCTCGGCAGCTTCCTGTCCGTGCGCGGTGACGTGCTCGCGCGGCTCGTGGAGGCGCTGCGGGGCCTCGACGTGCGGGTCGCCCTGGCCCACGGGTCGACCCCGCGTGCGGCGTTCGGCGCGCTGCCCGGCTCGTGGTTGGTGAGGGAGTCGCTGCCTCAGGTCACCCTCCTGCGGTCGGCAGCACTCGCGGTGACCCACGGCGGCAACAACAGCGTCACCGAGTCCCTCACGGCCGGGGTGCCGATGCTCGTGCTGCCCTTCTCGACCGACCAGTTCGCGGGAGCCGCCTCGCTCGAAAGTGCAGGGCTCGCAACGGTTCTCGACCCCAACACGGCATCCACCGCGAACCTGCGCGAGGCGTTGGCCGCCCTCCTGGGCGATGCCGCCACGGCCGAGCGCGTGCGAGCCGTTGCGTCGTCCCTGCAGGCCTCACCCGGCCCCGACCGCGCCCACGAGGCCCTCACCGGCGCCGCCGTGGCAGGGTGGTGACGACCGCAGTCCCACCGCCCCCGCCGAGGAGCAGACCCTTGATCTTCATCACCGCCAAGTTCCCCGTGAAGCCCGAGCACGCGGACGCGTGGCCCGAGCTGAGCCGTGAGTTCACGCAGGCCTGCAGGGCGGAGGAGGGCTGCCTCTGGTTCGACTGGTCACGCAGCGTCGACGACCCGCACGAGTACGTCCTCGTGGAGGCGTTCCGGGACGACGCGGCGGGTGCCGCGCACGTGCAGTCGGACCACTTCGCCACGGCGACGCGCGAGCTGCCGCGCTACCTCAGCGCGACCCCCAAGATCGTCAACACGACCGTCGAGGGCACCAGCTGGTCCGAGCTGGGGGAGATGGCGGTCGAGGGCGCCTAGGCCTGCCCGCCGACCGGCGGCACGAGGCCCTCGAGCCCCTGCAGCTCGGCAGCCAGGGCCCCCATCGCCTTGATCGCGAGCAGCCGGTTGACCAGCAGGTCCGCCTGCCGGGCGACCGCGCGCGAATGCGACCGGGTGCCGACAGCGGGCACGCTCGGCTGGGGGGAGGTCAGTCGGTCGGTGTCCACGGCACGGGACGGTATTGAGCGCTGCCGGCCACCGGGTCGCATTGGCGCGTCTACCCACCGTTCGTCCGATGCCCCGCCGGGAAAGGGACGAGGGGGCTGGGGATAACCCGACGGCGTCCAGTGCGGTTCGGGGCAGCATGCCGGTCATGACCTACCAGGACCTCCCGGACGACATCAGGACCACCCCGCTCACCGACGTGGCTGTGCAGGCCGACGTCGTCGACCTCATGGTCGGCATCGACGAGCGCCGCGCAGGCGCAGTGGGGCTCATGGTGTGCGACGACGGCGACCGCGGCATCCAGCCCATCGTGGTCACCGACCTCCCCGAGGGCGCAGGGGAGGACGAGCTGCTGCGCCTGCTCGACCTCGTCCTGCCGTTCGTCGGCGAGAGGGACGGTGCCCTGCTGGTCGGCCGGGGCCGGCGTCGCGGCCTGCTGCCCACCGACCACGACAGGCGCTGGCACCGGGCGACGGTCGAGGCCTGCAGCCGCCACGGGGTCCGGCTGCTGGGGTTCCACCTCGCCTCGCCCGACGGCGTGGCACCGATGCCCCACCCCCTCGAGGCCGCCTGACCCGGATGCGCCCCGGCGTGGCCGCCTCGCGGACCCTGCCCGCAGCCCTCGGGTCGATCTAGGCTGCCGCCATGTACGAGTACAAGGTGGTCCAGGTCCGTGAAGGCCTCATCGGCGGCAAGATGTCGGCCGACAAGCTGGAGAAGGTGCTCAACGAGTGGGCCGGCAAGGGCTGGCAGCTCAAGGCCGTCACGGCCGTGGAGGTCAAGGGGCGCGTCGGCCCCGGCGGGACCGAGGGCGTGCTCGTGACGTTCGAGCGCCGGACCGCCTGACCGGCTCCGCAGCAGTACTCACTGGGAACAGCCCGAACGGACGAGGCCACAGGCCGCACACAGGACGGATACTGGACTGGTGCTGGGGACCGCATTCACACGCACGCTGCGTGACGCCCAGGCCGGGGACGAAGCTGCCTTCACCCGGCTCTGGGGCGATGCCAACCCCCTGATGGTGCGCTACCTGCGGGTCATCGGCGTCGACGACCCCTACGACGCAGCCTGCGAGGGCTGGATCACGGTGGTCCGTGGGCTGCCGGGGTTCACTGGCGACGAGCTCGCCTGGCGTGTGTGGATCCTCGCCTGCACCCGGATGCGGGCGGAGGAGAGCAGCCTGCGCCACGGGTGGGGGTCGGTCACGGCCCTGCCCGGTGTCCCGCTGCCCGGTGGCAACCTGCCCGGTGGCGACGCGATCGAGGCCGAGGACCTCGTCGAGGACGACATCGCGGGCGACCCGGCGCACCGCGGGCTCGGCGACACCATCGCCGCACTGCGCGCCCTGCCCCTCGGCCAGGGCGAGATCCTGATGCTGCGGCTCGGAGGTGGTCTCCCCGTGCAGTCGGTGTCCGACGTGGTCGGAGCAGACGTGGCGACCGTGCAGCGGTCCGAGGCCCGCGCCCTCGAGCGGGTCGGTGCCGACGCCGAGCTCCTGTCCTGGTCGCTCGCCGCCCCGGCGACGGCGGCCGAGCTCGCCGACGAGCGGGTCGCCACGGCAGCCTTCCGCAGCATCCCCCGGCCGCCGGCGTGGTCGGTTCCGCGCACGAGGGTGGTCGCCCTCGGCAGCGTGCTCACGAGCTCCTCCCGCACCGCGGCGCGCAGCCACGGCATCGCCAACGCCGCCGGCCGCTCCCGGACCGCGCTGCTCGGCATCGCGGTGCTGTCGGCATCGGCGATGTCGCTCGGCGGCATCGGCGCCGCGGCCTACGTCGGTGCCCTGCCGGACCCCGTCCAGAAGGTCATGCACGACACCATCGGGGCGCCTGCGCCGACCCGCCACGGTGTCCCGGCGTCACGCACCGGCAGCGCCAGCGCCTCGCGCACCGGGCACGGCTCCACCGTCGGACCGACGGCCCCCGCCAGCCCCGCACTGGGGCTGTGCCGCGCCTGGGCGGCCGACAAGAGCAGGGGCGCCTCCCGCCAGTCCTCCGTCGCTTTCCGCAACCTCGCGGCCGCGGCCGGTGGCGCCGACCGGGTCGACGGCTACTGCGTGACGGTCCTGGCGACCGCGCCCGGGGCACCCGTCACGGTGCCGACGACCATCGTCCCCACCGCCAAGGGGCCCAAGACGACGCACTCCTCCGGCACGCCGTCCGGCACGGGGTCGCCCACGACGACCACCGCGCCCACACCGGCCACGACCTCGACGACCGAGGGCACGACGACGGGTACCCCCGACCCGTCGACCACCTCGACCACGACGACCAAGACGCCCAACCCCAACTCGCCGACCTCCAAGGGCAGCGCCCCCAAGCCGACCAAGTCCGCCCCCTCGAAGACGGCGCCGGTCAAGGGCTCGCCCTCGAAGACGTCGTCGCCGAAGACCTCCCCGCCCAAGGGAGGAGGCACGTCGACCCCGGCTCCGTCACCCACGAGCGGGTCGCTCGCGGAGTCTCCGCTGCCCACCCCGGTGACCACCGGCTAGGTCGGCTCCCGGCCCGCAGGGCGACGGTGCTGCTCGCGTACGCTTCCCGCTGTGCTCCTACCCCTGACCGTGATCGTGTTCGTGGCGGCCCTGCTCCTGCTGGCGCTGTCCGGCTGGTACGCCGCGCGGTCGCGGCTCGTCGACGACCGCCTGCTGCTCGTCGGGGCGGTGCTCGAGCTGGGGGTGCTGGTCCAGGCCGTCGTGGCGCTCGTCCACCTCGGCTCGGTGCCGGGTGACGACGCCGAGACGGCGACCTTCGCGGCGTACGCCTTGACGTTGCCGTTCCTGCCGCCGGTGGCGGTGTTCCTCTCCCTCAAGGAGAAGACGCGCTGGTCCATGGGCGTGGTCGCGGTGGCAGCCTTCGCCGTCGCCGTGATGACCGCGCGGCTGCAGCAGATCTGGAACCTCGGTGGCTGAGGTGACCCCCGCCTCCGACCACGACGCGCCACGCTCGACCCGCTCCGGGCCCGGCGTCGTCCTCGTCGCCGTCTACGGCCTGCTCGCCCTCGCCGCGACGGGGCGCTCGGTCCTGCAGATCACCGAGTACTTCTCGCGGGCGCCGCTCGCCTACGGCCTGTCGGCCGTGGCCGCCGTCATCTACGTCGTGGCCACCGTCGCGCTGGCCCGGGGCGACCGGACGTCGCGCAGGGTGGCCCTTGTCGCGATCTCGGTGGAACTGGCCGGGGTGCTCGTGGTCGGCCTGTCGTCCTACGTGGCCAAGGACGCCTTCCCGGACAAGACGGTGTGGTCGCACTTCGGGTCGGGCTACGGCTACGTGCCGCTCGTCCTCCCGGTGCTCGGGCTCCTCTGGCTGCGCCGGACAGCCCGGAGCAGCCCCGACTGGGCCTAGGCCTCGACCGGCTCGAGCAGGAAGACCGGGATCAGGCGGTCCGTCTTGGTCTGGTACTCCGCGTAGGGCGGGAAGGCGGCGACGCAGCGTTCCCACCAGACCTCGCGCTCCTCGCCCTCGATCTCGCGGGCCCGCACGGTCCAGGTGCGCTCGTCGTCCTGCAGGTCGAGGACCGGGTTCCTGCGCACATTGGCGTACCACGCGGGGTGCTCGGGCGCTCCGCCCTTGCTCGCGACTGCGGCGTAGACGCCGTCGTGCTCGACCCGCATGAGAGGCACCTTGCGGACCTTGCCGGAGATGCCGAGCATCGTGAGCATCACGACCGGCCGGTCCTGGATGCTGACCGCGCGGGTCGTGCCCTTCGCCTCGATCTGCTCGACCTGGTCGCGGACCCACTGGGCGGTGCTGGGGACGTACTCACCCTGAATCGTCATGAGGCCCATGCAAACACGGCCCGCTGACACCCGCCACGCCGGGACCATGTCCGCAGCGGCCCCGGAGCGGCCTCGCAGCGGCCTCGGAGCGGCCTCGGAGCGGCCCAGGGGTGGGCCAGGGGTGGGCCAGGGGTGGGCCAGTGGTGGCCTTGGAGGCCCTGTGGACAACCGGTGGGCGGTGTCCGGGCGCCCGCCTAGCCTTCCGGGCATGAGGATCGAGGTGGCGGGTGACGAGCTGGTCGCGCTGGGGGAGTCGATGGGCCACGTGGCCGCAGACCTCGCCTGGTGCGCCGACAGCGCCGCGTCCCGGGCCTGGGCGCTGGGCCACGGCCGGTCGCGGGGCGCGCTCGCCGGGGTGCTCGGGGACTTCGAGCACCAGCGGCTGCTCCTCGGGCGGAGGCTCGACGAGCTCGGGGCGTCGCTGCGCCGGGCGGGGGCCGTCTACGTCGAGGTCGAGCAGGACGCGGCGTCGCTGTTCGCCGGCGCAGGCGGTGACGCCCCGTGACCGCGGACGTCGCGCGGGCTGTGCAGCCGCGAGCCCTGGCCCCGCTGCCGGGGGACCCGGTAGAGGTGCGCGCGCTGGCGGACGTCCTCGCGCGGCAGGGGGAGGGGGTCGCCGCCCTCGGCCGGACGGTGGGCGGCCTCGGCGACCCGGGTCTGGTCGGCTGGTCGAGCCCGGCAGGCAGCGCCTTCGCCCGGCGGGTGGGCGCGGTGCCTGCGGTGCTGGCCGCGGTGGCCAACCGGTACGGCGTCGCGGCGTCGGCGCTGCGGGGGCTGGCGGACGGGCTGGCCATGGCCCAGGCCGAGGTGGCCTGGGCGCAGCGGGTGCTCGCCGAGGAGTGGGGCCCGTTCCTGGCCGCGGGGGACCGGATGGCCCTGGCCGAAGCCAGCCCGGACCCCACCGAGCGGGCCGCGGCAGTCGTGCACCGTGCGGAGATGGTGGCCCACGGCGAACGGGTGGAGGAAGCCCGCCGACGGCACCAGCTCGCCTGGGACGCCTTCGAGGTGGCTGACCGGCGCTGCGCCACCACCCTGCACGCGCTGCTCGACGACGGCCTGGCCGACAGCGCCGTCTACGACGCGTTGACGGGGGTGAGCCGGGCTGGCGGCGCGGTGGCGGCGGTCGCCGGCACGCTCTCACTGGCTCCGCCCCTCAAGGTGCTCGCTCCCGTGGCGTCCGCGGCCGAGGGCGTCCGGCTCGCGGCCGACGGGACCGTGCTCGCCGCCTACGGTGACGGTGACGCGACCGACCTGCTGCTGCGCGGGGGCGCCGCCCTGGCCGGGGGAGCGGCGCCCCTGCTCAAGTCCGGTGCACGCGCGACCAATGCGGAAGCCGTGCGCGCCGCGACCACCCGGGCCGAGCGTCGCGCCGCCGCCCTGACCACGCGCGACCGCCTCGCCGCAGGCGCCCGCAGCCGGCTGGCCGACCTGCGCGGGGCCCGGGGTGGCGCCCTGGGCGGTGTGGGTGGTGGCTCAAGTCGCGCCCAGACGGCAAGGGCCACTGCCACCACCGCGCCAGCGGTCAACCGGGTCCGGCCGCGGGGCATGGCCCAGACCCGGGCGTGGCTGGCCGAGCAGGCGCAGGTGCGCGCCACCGCCTGGGCGCGCCGGCGCTGGCTCGACGACCTCGACGTCGTCCTGCGCACCGACGGTTCCTCGCTGCCGATGCACGTCACGTCGGTGGCCGTGGAGCGCACCGGCGCCGACCTCGGTCGCGCTGCGTCGGTTCGCGAGCACGTGACCAGCGGCGATGAGGACAGGAGGCGCCACGCCGCCGCTGAGCGGCACCGTTGACCTGTCCGCAATGCCGGAAATAAACTCCGATCAGCAGAAGCCTGTTTCCGCGATGTGGAATGGTGAGGCGGTTCTGATCGATGGACACTGACGTCCTGGCAGCACGGCTGCGCGCCCTGGTGGGTGACGCGGCGGTGATCACCGACCGCCAGCGCCTGCGCACCTACGAGTGCGACGGGCTCGCGCAGTACCGCGTCGTGCCGGCTGTCGTCGTCCTCGCCGCCTCGACCGAGGACGTCGCCGCGGTGGTGCGGGAGTGCGCCGCCCAGCGCGTCCCCTTCGTGGCCCGCGGCTCGGGCACCGGGCTGTCGGGAGGCGCGCTGCCGCACGCCGACGGCGTGCTCATCGTGATGTCGACGATGCGCCGGATCCTCGAGGTCGACCGCGACAACCAGCGCGCCGTCGTCGAGCCCGGCGTCATCAACCTGCAGCTCAGCGACGTCACCCGGGCCGACGGCTACTACTACGCGCCGGACCCCTCGAGCCAGCAGGTCTGCTCGATCGGCGGCAACGTCGCGGAGAACTCCGGCGGGGCGCACTGCCTCAAGTACGGCTTCACCAGCAACCACGTCACCGGGCTCGAGCTGGTGGCACCGACGGGGGAGGTCGAGCAGATCGGGGGGAAGGCGCCCGACGCCCCGGGCTACGACCTTCTCGGCGCGCTCGTCGGCTCCGAGGGCACGCTGGGCGTCGTCACCGCCGCGACGGTGCGCCTGACCCGCACCCCGGCCGACGTGCGCACCCTGCTCGCGGCGTTCCCAGGGACCGACCAGGCCGGAGCGGCCGTGTCGGCCGTCATCGGGGCCGGGGTCATCCCCGCGGCCATCGAGATGATGGACGCGCTGGCCATCGAGGCGGCCGAGGCGGCGGTGCAGTGCGGCTACCCCGAGGGAGCCGGGGCGGTGCTCATCGTCGAGATCGACGGCCCGGCCTCCGACGTCCAGCAGGTGTTCGAGGAGGTCGAGGGGCACTGCCGGGCGCACGGGGCGTTCGAGATCCGGATCGCCGCCGACGACGCAGAGCGCGCCCTGTTCTGGAAGGGCCGCAAGTCGGCCTTCGCGGCCGTGGGCCGGATCAGCCCCGACTACATCGTCCAGGACGGGGTCATCCCCCGGACAGCGCTGCCGGAGGTCCTCAGCAGCATTGCCCGGCTGTCGGCCGAGTCGGGCGTCCGCGTCGCCAACGTCTTCCACGCCGGTGACGGCAACCTGCACCCGCTCGTGCTCTTCGACGACAGCGTCGAGGGGGAGTCCGAACGGGCGGAGGAGGTCTCGGGAGCGATCCTCGACCTGTGCATCCAGCACGGGGGGTCCATCACCGGCGAGCACGGTGTCGGGTCGGACAAGGCGAAGTACATGCCCCGGATGTTCACCGACGACGACCTCGACACCATGCAGCTGGTCCGCTGCGCCTTCGACCCGTCATCGATCTCCAACCCCGGCAAGGTCTTCCCCACACCGAGGCTCTGCGGTGAGCGCCCGGGCCGGCACCAGGGCGTCCACCCGCTCGCGGAGGCCGGCGTGGCGGAGGTGTTCTGATGGCGGGCACCGTCACCGCAGCCGCGCGCGAGGCGCTCGTCAGGGCGTGCGCCGGCCGCGTCGAGGACGCCACCGACACCGACCTCGTGGGTGCCACGGCGCCGCGCTGGGTCGTGCGCCCCACCTCCACCGAGGAGGTCTCGGCGGTGCTGCACTCGGCGACGGAGCACGACCTCGCCGTGGTCGTCCGGGGTGCCGGCACCAAGCTCGCGTGGGGCCACGACCCCGAGCGGCTCGACGTCGTGCTCGACACGAGCGGTCTCGACACGCTGGTCGAGCACGCCGCAGGTGACCTCATCGCCGTCGTCGGCGCGGGACGGCGGCTCAGCGACCTCCAGGACGACCTCGCCGGGGCGTCCCAGCGCCTCGGCGTCGACCCGGCGCGCTCCGGCACGGTCGGTGGTGCGGTCGCGACCGCGGCCACCGGACCGATGCGGCTGGCCCACGGCGCGGTCCGCGACCTGGTCATCGGCATGACCATCGTCCGGGCCGACGGCGTCGTGGCCCACAGCGGCGGCAAGGTGGTCAAGAACGTCGCCGGCTACGACCTCGGCAAGCTCCTCACCGGCTCCTGGGGCACGCTCGGCGTCATCACGCAGGTGGCGTTCCGGCTGCACCCGGTGCCGGCTGGGCGCACCTGGGTGACCGGCGCGCCGATGAGCCAGGTGGTCCTGCGCGAGGTCGTGCGGTCGCTGGTGCACAGCCAGGTCGTCCCGTCGGCCGTGGAGCTCGACCGGCCGGTGGGCGGGGGCGACGCCGTCGTCTCGGTGCTGCTCGAGGGCCACCCCGAAGGGCTCGACGACCGCGCCGCCGAGGTCGCCGCCCTGCTCGGGCACGGCGCCCAGCGGCAGCAGGAGCCCCCGGCCTGGTGGGGGCGCGAGCCGGTCGCGGGCGGGGAAGGCGCCGATGACCAGGACGCCCTGCTCAAGGTGACCCACGAGCTCGCCGCCCTGTCGAAGCTGCTCGACGCCCTCGCGCGCGCGGAGTCAGTGTCGGGCTGCCGCGCCGCCCTGCGGGGGTCGGTCGCGGTGGGCACGGCCACGGTCGCGGTGGGGGGTGGCGCCGACGAGGTTGCCGCGTTCACGACGGCCCTGCGCGCGTCCGCACCCGGCTTCGGTGGTTCGGTGGTCCTGCTCGAGGGGCCGCCCGGCACCACCGACTTCGTCGACCCCTGGGGGCCGGTCGGCGGCCTGTCCCTGATGCAGGCGGTCAAGGCGCAGTTCGACCCCGGGCGGCTGCTGGCCCCCGGCCGTTTCGTCGGAGGGATCTAGCGTGACCACCTCGCCACCCGAACCCCCGGTGTCCTCGCCCGCAGGCACGCTGGGCACCGACGCCCGGCTGTCGCTCACGGGTGTGCAGCCGGGGGAGCCGGCGTTCGACGACCACCGCCCGCCCTCGGCCGAGCTCGTCAGCGACTGCGTGCACTGCGGCTTCTGCCTGCCGTCGTGCCCCACCTACGTCCTCTGGGGCGAGGAGATGGACTCGCCGCGGGGCCGGATCTACCTCATGAACGAGGGGCTGCAGGGCGAGCCGATGACCGACTCGATGGTCGAGCACTTCGACGCCTGCCTGGGCTGCATGGCGTGCGTGACGGCCTGCCCGTCCGGGGTGCAGTACGACCACCTCATCACCGCCACCCGCGCGCAGGTCGAGCGACGGCACGAGCGCAGCCGCGCCGACCGCGCGCTGCGGTCGGCGATCTTCGCGCTGTTCCCCTACCCCCGACGGCTGCGGGCCCTGCGGGGACCGCTGCGCCTGCACCAGCGGACCGGCCTGTCGAGGCTGCTGCGCCGCAGCGGCCTCCTCGAGCGGCTCTCACCCCAGCTGGCCAGCATGGAGGCGCTCGCCCCACGGCTGGGCCGTCCCCAGCCGGTGCCGGAGCGGGTCGCCGCCCGGGGCACCAGGCGCGGCACCGTGGGCATGCTCCTCGGCTGCGTCCAGCGCGAGTTCTTCCCGGGGGTCAACGCGGCGACCGCGCGCGTGCTGGCTGCGGAGGGATTCGACGTGGTGGCACCGGCCGGGCAGGGCTGCTGCGGCGCCCTCTCCGGCCACAGCGGCCGCGAGGCAGAGGCGCGGCGCTTCGCCCGTGAGCTCATCGACACCTTCGAGTCGACCGGGGTTGAGACCGTGGTCGTCAACGCCGCCGGGTGCGGCTCGGCGATGAAGGAGTATGCCGAGCTGCTCGCCGACGACGCGGCGTACGCCGACCGGGCCCGCGGGTTCGCCGCGCGCGTCCGCGACGTCAGCGAGCTGCTCGCGGAGGTGGGGACGGTCGCACCGCGGCACCCGCTGCCGGTGACCGTCGCCTACCACGACGCCTGCCACCTCTCCCACGCCCAGGGCGTCCGGCGCCAGCCCCGTGAGCTGCTGCGCGGCATACCGGGCCTGGAGGTGCGGGAGATCGCCGAGGGGGACCTGTGCTGCGGCTCCGCCGGGGTCTACAACCTCCTCAACCCCGAACCCGCCCGTGAGCTCGGCGACCGCAAGGCCCGCAACGTGCTCGCGACCGGGGCCGACCTGCTGGTGACCGCCAACCCGGGGTGCCTCATGCAGGTCGCCTCGGCACTCGAGCGTGCCGGCACGGCACTGCCGATGGCGCACACGGTCGAGGTGCTCGACGCCTCGATCCGCGGGCGGTCGCCCGACGTCTTCGGCGCCGACAGGAGGCGCGAGACGGGCTGAGCCCACGACCCTGCAGGCACGACAGCCCCACGTCCACCGACGTGCACCGTCCATGCAGTCCCACCGCCCTCCCACCCCGAGGTGACCACCATGTACAGACCCGTGCTCGACGCCGTCGCCGGCTCCCTGACGATCACCGCGCTCGTCGCGATGCTGCCCCTGCTGACCTTGTTCGTCCTGCTGGGCGTGCTGCGCCTGGCCGCGTGGAAGGCCGCCCTCGTCTCCCTCGCGGTGTCCCTCGTCGTGGCCGTGGCTGCCTACTCCATGCCGGTCGGGAAGGCGGTCTCGTCGGGGCTCGAGGGCGCGGCCTTCGGCTTCTTCCCGATCCTGTGGATCGTCATCAACGCGATCTGGCTCTACAACATGACCGTCGAGACGGGGCACTTCGACGTCCTGCGGCGCTCGTTCGCCAAGGTCAGCGACGACCAGCGGATCCAGGCGGTCATCATCGCGTTCTGCTTCGGTGCGCTGCTCGAGGCGCTGGCCGGCTTCGGCACGCCGGTGGCCATCACCAGCGTCATGCTGATCGCGCTCGGCTTCCGACCCATGAAGGCCGCCGTGGTCGCGCTCGTCGCCAACACCGCCCCCGTCGCGTTCGGTGCCCTCGCGGTGCCGATCACGACCCTGGCCACCGTCAGCGGCCAGTCCGAGCACCACCTGGCGCAGATCGTCGGCCGGCAGACCCCGCTGCTCGGCGTGTTCGTGCCCATGGCCCTCGTCTACATCGTCGACAAGGGCAAGGGGGTGCGGGCGACCCTGCCGGCCACGCTGGTCTGCGGTGTGGCGTTCGCGCTGGCGCAGTTCGCGACGTCAAACTTCCTGTCCACCCAGCTCACCGACATCGTCGCCGCGCTCGTCGGTGCTCTTGCGGTCGTGCTGCTGCTGCGTGTCTGGCAGCCCGCGACGGCGTACGTCGAGACCGAGACCGACGACGACCTCGTCGGCGCCCGCAGCGGTGGCTCGGCCCGCGCTGCTGCCCGCGGCGGCGCCACCGGAGCCGGTGGGCACCGGACGCGCGACCACCGGCACGACGAGCCCGTCCCCACGACGACGGCCGGCGACCTCGCGTCCCGGGATGCGAACCGGACCGACAGCACCGCCGACGTGGTCCGCGCCTACGCGCCGTACCTCATCATCATCGCGCTGTTCATCGTCGCCCAGCTGCCCGGCGTCAAGGACCTGCTGGACGCCCCCAGCAAGGCCTTCCACTGGCCCGGCCTCGACGGCCTCAAGACGGCCTCGGGCAAGGACTCCACCCTGCCGGTGTTCAAGCTCAACTGGCTCAACGCCGCAGGCACGCTCATGCTCATCGCGGGCCTGCTGACCATCCCGGCCATCGGTATCTCGCCGCGCAAGGCGCTCACCGCGTACGGCGCGACCTACCGCCAGCTCGCCTCGGCGATCCTCACGGTCATGGCGGTCCTCGGTCTTGCCTACGTCATGAACGCCTCGGGCCAGACCGCCTCGCTCGGGTCGTGGATGGCCGGCGCGGGGGCGGCGTTCGCCGTGCTGTCACCGATCCTCGGATGGCTCGGCGTCGCGGTGACGGGGTCCGACACCTCCTCCAACTCGCTCTTCGGCGCGCTGCAGGTCTCGGCGGCCAAGGACGTCGGGCTCAGCCCCGCGCTCATGGCCGCGGCCAACTCCTCCGGCGGCGTCCTGGGAAAGATGATCTCGCCGCAGAACCTCGCCATCGCCGCGGCCGCCGTCGGCCTCTCCGGTCGCGAGGGCGACCTGTTCCGGCGCGTGGTCGGCTGGAGCCTGGGCTTCCTCGCCTTCATGTGCGTGCTGGTCTACCTCCAGTCCACGTCGGTGCTGGGCTGGATGCTGCCCTGACGGGCCGCCCACGGTGCGGACCGCCCGGTCCGCCATGAGAGACGGGTATGCCGCGTCGGTGACGACGCGGCATACCCTCGTCACAGGTCATGAGCGCCAGCGTCAAGCCCCGGCTCGCTGGCCGGCAACCCTCCTCCGCGGTGGGGTGCCCCGGGTGAGGACCAGGCGCACGGCACCTGCCGTGCGCAAGCGCGGGAGGCCCAGCGACACCCAGGTGTCCCGCACCGTCCTCGACGGTGGCGACCTGCACCACTCCACCGTCGGCGACGGACCACGCCGACGCCGCGCTGTCGCGGCCACGAGAGTGAAGGTCACCGAGATGAGCAACGCCAACTGGTCGTTCGAGACCCGCCAGGTCCACGTGGGGCAGGAGCCCGACGCGGCCACCGGGGCTCGCGCCCTGCCGATCTACCAGACGACCTCCTACGTCTTCAAGGACACCGAGCACGCGGCGAACCTGTTCGCGCTCAAGGAGTTCGGCAACATCTACACCCGGATCATGAACCCGACGCAGGACGCCGTCGAGCAGCGGGTCGCCTCGCTCGAGGGAGGTGTCGGCGCCCTGCTCGTCGCCTCCGGGCAGGCGGCCGAGACGCTGGCGATCCTCAACATCGCCGAGGCGGGGGACCACGTCGTGGCGAGCCCCAGCCTCTACGGCGGCACCTACAACCTGCTCAAGCACACGCTGCCGAAGTTCGGCATCCAGGTGAGCTTCGTGGCCGACGCCAACGACGTCGAGTCGTGGCGGGCGGCGGTGCAGCCCAACACCAAGCTGTTCTTCGGGGAGTCGATCTCCAACCCCNAAGTCGGAGGTGCTGGA
>NZ_LMSC01000007.1:636838-680664 GCF_001428025.1 Phycicoccus sp. Soil748
CATCGAGGGTGTCGCGGCGGTGGCCCACGAGGCCGGGGTGCCGCTCGTCGTCGACAACACCATCGCGACGCCCTACCTCATCCGCCCGCTCGAGTGGGGCGCCGACGTCGTCGTCCACTCGGCGACGAAGTACCTCGGGGGACACGGCACGTCGATCGCCGGCGTCATCGTCGACGGCGGCACCTTCGACTACGCCGCCGACCGGGAGAAGTTCCCCAACTACAACACCCCCGAGGAGAGCTACCACGGGCTCGTGTTCGCCCGGGACCTCGGCGTCGGCAGCCCGCTCGGGGCGAACCTCGCGTTCATCCTCAAGGCCCGCGTGCAGCTGCTGCGCGACCTCGGGCCCGCGGTCGCGCCGTTCAACGCGTTCCTCATCGCCCAGGGCATCGAGACCCTCAGCCTGCGGCTGGACCGCCACCTCGAGAACACGCACAAGGTCGCCGCGTTCCTCCAGGCGCACGACCAGGTCGAGAAGGTCGTGTGGGCCTCGCTGCCCGACCACGAGTCCTACGAGAAGGCGAAGAAGTACACCCCGCGCGGTGCCGGTGCGGTGCTGGCCTTCGAGATCGCCGGTGGGGTCGAGGCCGGCCGCCGCTTCGTCGAGGCGCTCGACCTGCACAGCCACGTCGCCAACATCGGCGACGTGCGCTCCCTGGCCATCCACCCCGCCTCGACGACGCACTCGCAGGGCCCTGACAGCGACCGCCTGGCGGCGGGGGTCACGCCCGGGCTGGTGCGGCTCGCCGTCGGCATCGAGCACAGTGACGACATCCTCGCCGACCTCGAGCGGGGCTTCATCGCCGCGAAGGGCGCCTGACAGCCCGTCCCGGGGAGTCGCCAGTCCACCTGCGCGGCGCCCGCGGCCCCTACCCGGTCACCCGGAGGAGGCCGTGGGCGCCGCGCTCGGCGTCGACCATGACGTGCGACAGGAAGGGGTAGTGGCCGGCCTGGGAGAACGTCAGCTCCACGAATCCCCCCTGGGCGGGTTGCAGTGCCAGGGCCTGCGCACCACCGACCGTGCCCGGTGAGCCGGGCCGGGTGAGGTAGCTGCCCTCGAGGAACACCGTGTCGAACTGGGATCCCACGACGTGGAACGAGCTCGGCCGGTTGGGTCCTGCGTCGAGGACCCACACGCGCACCCGCTCGCCGACGCGTGCCGGCAGCTGGTCGTGGTCGTACTGGTTCGCGAAACCGTTGAACACCACGGCATCCGGCCGCTCGGCCGCGACCTTTGCCGGGTCGGCGGTCCCGCTCACGAGGAGGAGTCCGCCGACCCCGAGCAGGGCGGGCGCGGCATACCCGTCAGGTCGGCGCAGGGCGACAGCCCGCTCCAGCGCGACCAGGGTGCCCACGAAGCCCAGCACGAGCAACGGTCCGTGCACGACGGGGAGCCGCTGGGAGAGCGGCAGGGCCGGGGCGCCGAGCAGCCGTAGCCCGGCGTCGATCCCCAGGAGCAGGGCCAGGCCCGCCGGGAGGAGGAAGGGCAGCCGGCGCCAGCTCACGGCTGGTCGCCGCCGGTGCGGGCCGTGGCTCCGGTGAGGTGGAGGAGGCAGGCGCCGGGCTCGGCGAACGGCACGAGCGAGGTTTCGTCGCTGTGGGTGTCCCAGGTCTCGAGCGCGCCCCGCACGATGCCGAGATGCACCGAGCAGACCACCTCCGGCTCCTCGCGGGCCGCGGCGATGAGGGGACACTGGCGCAGCCGCACGGTCTGGACGCGGCTGTCGGCGGTGGGGTCGAACCCCAGGCCGGTGAGGAGGTCGACCACCTCGCGTCGCGCGCCGGCGGGGGAGGAGGGTGGAGTGCGCTCGCCGGCCAGCTGCTCGCCCCACACCCGGCCCGCCTCGACGGCGTCGTCGCGCGGGTGGAGGCTCGTGCGGGCCAGCTGCATGGCGAGGGCCGTTGCGAGACCGGCGTACTCGCGCACCACCGGCTGCTGGAGCTCGGTGGCCGCGTAGAGCCACGCGGGCCGTCCCCGGCCCAAGGACTCGGCGCGCTCGCGCGTCGCCAGGCCGGCGTCGACCAGGGCGTCAAGGTGCTCGCGCACCGTGTTGGTGTGCTGGCCCGAGCTCGCCGCCAGGGCAGCCGCCGTGACCGGATCTCGGTGCGCAGCCAGCAGCTCGAGCACCACCCCGGCGGCGCGGCTCGGAGCCGTGCCCGCAGTGGCCGACGCGGAGGCCGGACGTGGACCCAGTCCGGGGGTCGAAGAGCGTTCCTCGAGGGTGGTTGGAATATTCACGGAAATGAGTGTATTAAATAATCAGACGCCCTGCCACAGGGCAGGACCGCACCGGGAGGACATCGTGGACACCCTCGTCATCGCATCGACCGAGCAGGACGCCTCCGCCGTCGAGGCGGTCAGGACCCATCACACCGAGATGGCCGGCACGCTGACGGCGCTGGCTCGCCGGGTGGCCTCGGCCCCGGACCCCGCGACGGCGCTCGCCGCCCGCGACGACCTCGTGCAGTGGTCCGAGCACGACCTCGTGCCGCACGCCCTCGCCGAGGAGAAGGCGATGTACCCGCTGGCCCACCGCGATGAACGGGCCCGCCTGCTCATCGACGCGATGCTCGCCGAGCACCAGCTGATCCTCGGGCTCGTCGAAGGGCTGAAGGCAGCCGGGTCGCAGGTCGACGCCGCCGCCGAGGCCCGCGCGCTGGCGGTGACCTTCGAGAGCCACCTCGCCAAGGAGAACGAGCAGGTGCTGCCGCTGCTGGCCTCCACGCCGGAGGTCTCGCTCGCGGGCGCACTCGAGGGCATGCACGAGCTGCTGGGCGGGCACGACCACCACGACGACACCGGCGACCACGGGCACGGCCACGGCCAGGGGGAGGCCGCGGAGGGTGCCGGCTCGCGCGAGGGCGGCTGTGGTGGAGCGTGCTCCTGCGGCGAGACCGACGGTGCCGAGCTGCCCGAGCTCGACGCCCGGACCGTGCCGCACGCCATCCGCCACGCGACCATCTTCGGCGCCCTCGACGCCGTCCGGACCGGCTCAGGCATGGTGCTCGTCGCGCCCCACGACCCGGTGCCGTTGCTGAAGCAGCTCGAGGACCGCGCGCCGGGGGCCTTCGCCGTGGACTACCTCGAGCGCGGACCGGAGTCCTGGCGCCTGCGGTTCACCCGCGTCGCCTGACGCCTCCTGCCGAGGCCCCCGAACCGGCCGGGCATGGTCACCCCCTGGACCGTGCCCGGCCACTCGCACCCACCTCCGCGTGGGACGGTCGCAGGCGCCAGGCTGGGAAGTGGGCTGAGGCGGAGCGAAGCGAGGACCCCGGGACCGTGTCGGCCCCGGGGTCCTCGCTCTCCCGTGTCAGCGCAGCTTGACGATCGACCCGGTGCCGGTCGGCATGCCCTGGTCGTCCATCGGCGCCATCGTGGCGGCGTACAGGTGGCCGTTGCCGTACTCGACGGCGAGGGCGCCGGGCAGCTCGGCGGCCAGGCTCTTGTGCCCGTTGCGGACCGGGGTGACCTTGCCACCGAAGAGCTCGGCGACGTAGAGCGTGCCGTCCGGTCCCTGGGTCACGCTGGTCGCGCCGGCGAACCCGGTGGCCACGCGGGTGGCGTCGCCGTTCCACGGGTTCACCTTGTAGACCGAGCCGCGCGCGCCGGCCGACGGGTCCTCGGGACCGCCGGGCAGCGTCGAGACGTAGAGCATGCCGTCCCTGCCCACCTCGACGTCGGTCGGCACCGGCTCGAACTTGTAGCGCTGTCCCGCGCAGTCCGGGATGCCGTTGGCGTCGGCGAACTCCGTGCTGACGAGCAGCGGCTGGGGCGGCAGCAGCGACAGCAGCGACATGTGGCCGTTGTCGTCGACCTTGACCAGGTCGTTGCCACCGGCGTCCGCGACGACCCAGGCGCCGTTCCACCGGGTCACCGCGTAGGCGTGCGAGTCCACCCGGCCGGTGTACCCGGCGTCCTCACCGAGCGCGCCGTTGGCGCAGGACGGGTCCTTGAAGCCGTAGTGCACCTTCTGGTCGGGGTTCCGCTTGGCCTCGAAGTCGGACAGCTTGGCTACCATGGTCTTGCTCCCGCGCTTGACGGTCAGCGTGGCCGCGCCGGTGGTGTAGTCGAGCGTGGTGTAGGCCAGCGCGTTGTCGGTCTTGGCCACCCCCGACACCTCGCCGGGCATAGGCCCGGTCGCCATCGTCGTGAGGGAGCCGTCGCCGTTGACCCTCGAGACGGTGCTGGTCCCGCCGTCCGCGACGTAGAGGCGGCCGTCGTTCGTGGCCAGGTGGAACGGTGCGATGACCTCGGAGTTGAGGACCTTGGGGGTCCAGGGGGCGCGGGCTGAGCCCGCGTGGGCGGACGCGGCCGGTGCGGCGACGAGGGCAGCCGCGGACGCGACCGCGACGGCTGTGGACCAACGACTGGAGCGCATGGTGGTGGGTCTCCTCCCAGGATCAGCCCCGTGGTGCGTCACAGGGCACTGTCAGCCACGCTAGGGACGCGTCGATCCGGGCGGGTACAGCAATGGGGTGACCGGGGCACGGGCGTCGGTGGTCCACCCGACGTAGGCACCCGGCCAGGAGCAGCGGGCTCGAGCCGTGCACCCGTCCGAGTTGCGGTGGCGGCGGGGTCAGCCGCGGCCGGGGCGCGTCAGGTCGGCGTACGTCGCCCGGTCCCACGTGTGCTTGAAGTTGGGGTCGGGGTGGCGCCACCCCTCGCCGTACAGGCGCTCGAGGTAGACGAGCGGGTTGCGCGGCAGGGGCACGGGCACCCCGAGCAGGCGGCCCTCGGAGGCCGGGAACATCAGGTCCCGGTCGAGGGCGCCGCGGGTCCCGGGGTACCAGCTGATGGTGTCGCCCTCGAAGAGGCCGACGAAGACGTCGACCTGCTTGGAACCGTTGCGCCGGACCTGGCGGTGCGCGGTGAAGTTGCCGGTGACGGTGTAGCCGAGCGGGCGCAGGCACTGCTCGACCAGCGCCAGGCCCTCGCCGAGCGTCCCCGCCTCGTGCGGGTCGAACCCGATGATGATGTCGAGGTCGTCGTCGTGGGGGATGAGGTCGCCGTCGCGCACGACGCACAGGGCCGCACCGAAGCCGAAGCAGACCTGCGGCGTCAGGGAGGCCAGCGCCTCGGCGACCTTCGCGGCGAACTCGACGTAGGTGACCTTCTCGGTCTCGTCCCAGAACCGGAAGCAGCGCTGCGGGCCGTGCACGGTCCACTCGAGCTCGCGGTCGGCAAGCAGGCCCGAGGTGACGGCCGCCCGGAAGGCGCTGCGGTCCGCCGTGCTGATCTCGGTGTGGGCGTCCAGCGCCTGCCGCGCGTCGGCGTACGCGCCCTCGAAGGTCTGGGCGAGCAGGGGGAGCAGGGCGGTGATGGTGGGGTCGCCGCCGAGCTCGGTACGGTGCGTGAGCAGTCGGCGCAGCTCACCCGCGCGGGCCGCGTGGTCGTAGGCCACGAGCCAGGTGCCGCCGGTCTGCAGGAGCACGCGCAGGCCGCGGGCCCGCACCGCGGTGGGTCCGTCGACGTTGCGCAGGCGCAGGCGCTCGATGTCGATGGGGGAGTCGAAGACCAGCTCGAGCCAGGCCGGCTCGTCGGCACCGGTGTGGACGACGGTCCCGGTCGGGTGCTCGAAGTCGAGCAGCCTCTGCAGCTCGAACCGCTCGCCGTACGACTTGTACCAGGAGCTCACCTCGACGCGGGCGCGGGCAGTGCGCCCGTCGTCGGGGGCGTCGACGCCGATGCCCTGCAGGTGCAGGAACTGGCCGGGCGGCAGCTCGACCCTGATGCGTTCGACCCCGTGCCGGCGCACGGCCAGCTCGAGGACGCCGCCCGGGGCGAGGAACTCGAGGTCGGGGAAGAGGGTGCGCGCGGACAGGATGACGTCGTCCAGCGCGCCGAGGGCGCGGTCGTCGACCATGGGTCAGCGGCGGGTGAACAGCTCGCGGGCGCAGTACGCGTCGTCCTGCTTGTACTTCGCGAAGCCGAAACCCTCCGCGGCGTAGGTGACCTCGAACCCGCTGGCGAGGGCGTTGGCCTGGAAGCTCGACGGGGCGACGAAGCGGCGGTAGTGGGCGTCCGTCACCTTGGCCCCGCTCTGGTCGCGGACCGTGCGGTACTCCACGGCCAGCATGTCGCCGGGGGAGGTCAGCGCCGTCGCGAGGGCGAAGAACTCCTTCTCCTCCTCGTCGGTGATGGCGTGGACGAAGAAGCGGGCGTAGATCATCAGGGGTCGGTCCTGCCCGCCGTCGGCGCGCAGCCGGCCCGGCAGCTCCGGGTCGTCGATGCTCGACTGGAGGAAGCGGGCGTCGACACCGAGGGCCTCGGCGAGGGTCTGGCAGGCCTTGACCGCCGACTCCGACCCGTCGACACCAGTCACGTCGTGGCCGTAGGAGGCGAAGAAGATGGAGTCCCGGCCGTTGCCGCAGCCCAGCTCGACGACGCGGGACGGCCCGGAGAGCTCGCCGGCGACGAAGGTCGCGAACTGGGACGGCAGCGGCCTGGCCACCGACGAGCGCGTGGCGTAGTAGTCGTTCCAGTAGCCCGTGCGGTCGCCGGGGGCCGCTGCTGCGGTGGAGGGGTGGGAAGCAGTCATGTCGAGGAGGACCTGTCTTCGGGTGGCCGAGCGTTCACCGGGAGTTCATGTCCGGGACACCCTAGACGAACCGGCGTCGCGCGCGTGGTATCCGCGTGTCCGCGCGTGAGGGGTCGTCGTGGGCGCACCTGAGGGGACGGCTGTCGGGGTGCGTGAGGGCGGCCCCGGGCGCTCCGGTGCGCCCCCGGCCCGCACGTATGCTGACGTGGTGTCCAGCCCCGCCCCCGACTCCCCGCGGCGGAGGGGGCGCAGGAGCCGCCCCGGAGGCAGGGGCGACCACCGGGCATCCGGTCGGCCGACGAGTCGTCCCCCCAGGCGGCCGGACATCCCGGTGCCCCCGCTCAACTACCCCGAGCAGCTGCCGGTCGTCGCGCGCAAGGACGACATCGCTGCCGCCATCCGCGACCACCAGGTCGTCATCGTCGCGGGCGAGACGGGCTCGGGGAAGACCACCCAGCTGCCGAAGATCTGCCTCGAGGTCGGGCGCGGCCGGGAGGGGCTGGTCGGCCACACCCAGCCCCGGCGCATCGCGGCCCGGTCGGTAGCCGAGCGCATCGCCGAGGAGCTCGAGGTCGACCTCGGCACGGCGGTCGGCTACCAGGTGCGGTTCACCGACGAGAGCAGCGACGACACCCTCGTCAAGGTGATGACCGACGGCATCCTGCTCAACGAGATGCAGCGCGACCGGCTGCTGCGCAAGTACGACACGATCATCATCGACGAGGCGCACGAGCGCAGCCTCAACATCGACTTCATCCTCGGCTACCTCAAGCAGCTGCTCCCGCGCCGCCCCGACCTCAAGGTCGTCATCACCTCGGCCACCATCGACCCCGAGCGCTTCGCCGAGCACTTCGCCGACGCACGCACGGGGGAGCCGGCGCCGATCATCGAGGTGTCGGGGCGCACCTACCCGGTCGAGCTGCGCTACCGGCCGCTCGTCGACCCGGACCGTCCCGACGACACCGAGCGGGACCAGGTGACCGGCGTCTGCGAGGCGGTCGAGGAGCTGTGGACCGAGAACCGCGAGGGCGACATCCTCGTGTTCCTCTCCGGGGAGCGGGAGATCCGCGACACCGCCGACGCGCTGTCGTCGATGGGCCTGCCGCAGACCGAGGTCCTGCCGCTCTACGCGCGCCTGTCCGCCGCCGAGCAGCACCGCGTCTTCGGCCGAGCCACGGGCCGGCGCATCGTCCTGGCCACCAACGTCGCCGAGACGTCGCTGACCGTGCCCGGCATCCGGTACGTCGTCGACGCGGGCACGGCACGCATCTCCCGATACAGCCAGCGCACCAAGGTGCAGCGGCTGCCCATCGAGCCGGTGTCGCAGGCCAGCGCCAACCAGCGGGCCGGCCGGTGCGGGCGCGTGGCCGACGGCATCTGCATCCGCCTCTACTCGGAGGAGGACTACGACAGCCGTCCCGAGTTCACGGAGCCGGAGATCCAGCGCACGAGCCTCGCCGCCGTCATCCTGCAGATGACGTCGCTGGGGCTGGGCGACGTGTCGCGCTTCCCGTTCGTCGACGCCCCCGACCCGCGCCAGGTGGCCGACGGTGTACGGCTGCTCGAGGAGCTCCAGGCGTTCGACAGCGAGGACGGCGCCGGCGAAGGGGCGGACGGGGCCACGCGCGACCGGCCGCGGAGGGGACGTGGGCGCGGCCGTCAGCTGACGCCGTACGGCCGCTCGCTCGCCCGGCTGCCCGTGGACCCGCGGCTCGGCCGCATGCTCATCGAGGCGGGCCGCCTCGGGTGCACCCGCGAGGTGCTCGTCGTCGTCGCCGCCCTGTCGATGCAGGACCCGCGCGAGCGGCCGGCCGACAAGCAGACGCAGGCCGACCAGTCGCACGCGAGGTTCAAGGACGAGCACTCAGACTTCGTGTCGCTGCTCAACCTCTGGGGCTACCTCAAGGAGCAGCAGAAGGCGTTGTCGCACAGTGCCTTCCGCCGCATGTGCCGCACGGAGTTCCTGCACTACCTGCGGGTGCGCGAGTGGCAGGACCTGCACAGCCAGCTGCGCAAGGCGTGCCAGGACGTCGGCATCGACCCCAGGCAGGCGACGGCCGCGCCGGGGGAGGCCCCGAACGCCGACCTCGTCCACCAGGCCCTGCTCGCCGGCCTGCTGTCACACATCGGGTTGCGCGACGAGGCCAAGCGCGACTACCTGGGCGCTCGGGGCGCCCGGTTCTCCATCTCGCCGGGGTCGACCCTGTTCCGGCGGCAGCCGGCGTTCGTCATGTCGGCCGAGCTCGTGGAGACCACACGACTGTGGGCCCGCACCAACGCGCGCATCGACCCCGTGTGGGCCGAGCGGCTGGCCCCGCACCTGGTCAAGCGCACCTACTCGGAGCCGCGCTGGTCACGCAAGCAGGGGGCCGCGCAGGCGACCGAGCGCGTCACCCTGTACGGCGTGCCGCTGGTCGCTGCGCGCACCGTCAGCTACGCGCGCATCAACCCCGAGGAGTCGCGCGAGCTGTTCATCCGCCACGCGCTCGTCGAGGGCGACTGGGACACCCACCACGCCTTCTTCCGCGCCAACCAGGCTCTCCTGCAACGGTTGTCGGAGCTGGAGGAGCGCGCCCGGCGCCGCGACATCGTCGTCGACGACGAGGACCTCGTCACGTTCTACGAGCAGCGCGTGCCGGCCGAGGTCGTCTCGCAGCGGCACTTCGACCGTTGGTGGAAGGACGCCCGCAAGCAGACGCCCGACCTGCTCACCTTCACCGAGGAGCTGCTGACCCGCGACAGCGCCGACGAGGTGTCGGCCAGCGACTACCCGCGGGTGTGGCGCCAGGGCGGCCTCGAGCTCGCCGTGACCTACCAGTTCGAGCCGGGCGCAGCCGCCGACGGCGTCACCGTGCACATCCCGCTGCAGGTCCTCAACCAGGTCGTCGACGAGGGGTTCGACTGGCAGGTGCCGGGCCTGCGGGCCGACCTCGCGACGGCGCTCATCCGCGCGCTGCCCAAGGCGACCCGTCGCCACTTCGTCCCCGCGCCCGACCATGCGGCGACCGCCCTGGCCGACGTCCAGCCCGGGGGAGGGCGACGCCTCGACGAGGAGCTGGCCCGGGTGCTGCACGCGCAGACCGGCACCCGCATCCCGCCGGAGGACTGGGGCGTCGAGCGGGTCGCCGACCACCTGCGCATCACCTTCAGCGTCGAGGACGACCGCGGACGCGTCGTCGGCAGTGGCAAGGACCTAGCTGTCCTGCAGGAGCAGCTCGCCGGCCAGGTGCAGCGTCGCATGTCACGAGCCAGCGCCTCCGTGGAGCGAAAAGGGTTGGTGCGGTGGGACTTCGGGCACCTGCCGGAGACCTTCGAGGCGCGGTCCGGGGGCCAGGTCGTGCACGGCTACCCCGCGCTCGTGGACCGCGGGACGTCCGTCGACCTGCAGGTGCTGGCGGGGGAGCGGGAGGCCCACGCCGCGACGGTCCTCGGGGTGCGGCGGCTGCTGCTGCTCAACACGACCGCGCCGTGGAAGCGAGTCCTTGCCCGGCTCTCGAACACCCAGAAGCTGGTGCTCGCCGACAACCCGCACGGATCGGTGTCGGCGCTGCTCGAGGACTGCCTCGCCTGTGCCGTCGACGCGATCGTCGCCCAGCACCCAGGAGGCGCCACCGCTGTCCGCGACGAGGCGCCCTTCGAGGAGGTGCTCGCGGCGGTGCGCACCCACGTCGCCACCCGGGTGCTGCAGGTCGTGGACGAGGTGGAGCCCGTGCTCGCCGCTGCCCGCGAGGTCAGGGCCGAGCTCGCCCGGCTCACGGCACCCGCGACCACCGCGCTCACTGCGGACGTCCGGGCCCAGCTCGACAGCCTCGTCTACCCGGGCTTCGTCGCCGACACGGGCCTGGACCACCTCGGGCACCTGCGCCGCTACCTGCGCGCCATGGTGCAGCGCCTGCAGAAGTCGACGTCCTCGCCCGCGGCGCTGGCGCGCGACGCCGCCAGCCAGGAGGTCGTGGACCGCGTGGAGGTCGCGTACGCCGACCTGCTCGACTCCCTGCCGCCGGTGGACCGCCGCTCCGGCCCCGTGCGCGCCGTGGGGTGGATGGTGGAGGAGCTGCGGGTGAGTCTGTTCGCCAACGGGCTCGGCACCGCATACCCCGTGTCGGAGAAGCGGATCCGCGCCGCCATCGCGGCCCTCGACGCCTGACTCGACCCTCACAACGCGTTTGGGGGCGCCGGGGTGACGTATGGGTCACTCCGGCGCCCCCAAAGCGGGTAGGGCAGCTCGGTCAGGCGAGGTGCACGTTCTCGTGGCCCTCGGTCGACAGCTTCGCGTGCTTGACGTTGAGGAACGCGAAGGTGATCGCGGCCGCGACGAGGATCATCGAGGCGCCGACGAGGTAGGCGCGGCCCGACCCGTAGGTCTGCGCCTGCAGGCCGATGAGGGCCTTGGCCTGGCCGATCTGCTCGGGCGTCATACCACCCGCAGCGGCCTTGGCCTGCAGGGCACCGCCGAGCTCGCCGGCCCGGTCGGCCAGCGCGCTGGCGAAGACGGTGCTGAGCGTGGCCAGGCCGAGCGAGCCACCCACCTGCTGCATGGTGTTGAGCACCGCTGAGGCGACACCGGAGTCCTCCTGCGCGACTCCCGCCACCGCGGTGAGCGTCATGGGCACGAACACCAGGCCCATGCCGAACGCCATGACGACGATGAACGGCAGCAGGTGACCCGCGTAGGAGCTGTCGACCTGGAGGCGCGAGAACCCGAACATCGCGGCCGAGGCGAGCACTGCACCAGTGCCGGAGATCCAGCGGGGGTCGACGCGCGTCATCAGGGCAGAGGCGACCTGCGCGGCGATGACGATGCCGAAGGAGAACGGCAGGAACGCGAACCCGGCCTTGAGCGGCGAGTACCCGAGGACCTGCTGGATGTAGAGGCCGAGGAAGTAGAACATCGAGAACATCGCCGCGCCGACGACCAGCATGACGACGAACGACGTGCCGCGGGTGCGGTCCTGGAGGATGCGGACCGGCAGCAGCGGGTGCTCCGAGCGCGACTCGACGAGCATGAAGACCCCGAGCAGGACGACACCGGCGATGAGCGTGCCGACGGTGACCGCGTCGCTCCACGAGGTGCTCGCGGCGTGGGTCAGGCCGTAGACGAGGGAGGCGAGGCCCAGGGTGCCGGTGACGGCGCCGGGGACGTCGAGGGTGCCGCGTCCGCGCTCGGACTCCTTCAGCACGCGCGGGGCGAGGAAGACCACGAGCAGGCCGATCGGGACGTTGATGAAGAACGTCCAGCGCCAGGAGGCCTCGGTCAGGGCGCCACCGAGGATGAGGCCGATCGCGGCACCGGCACCGGACATCGCGGCATACACGCCCATGGCGCGGTTGCGCGCCTGGCCGGCCGGGAAGGTCGTGGTGATCAGGGCCAGCGCGGTCGGCGACGCGAGGGCTGCGCCGACTCCCTGGAGGGCGCGGGCGCCGAGCAGGATGGCCTCGGTCTGGGCGATGCCGCCGAGCAGGGAGGCGAGGGCGAAGACGATGACGCCGGTCATGAAGACCTTGCGACGGCCGAAGAGGTCGCCGAGGCGCCCGCCGAGCAGCAGCAGCCCGCCGAACGCGAGGGTGTAGGCGTTGACGACCCAGGACAGGTTGTCCGGGGTGAAGCCGAGGTCCTTCTGCAGGTGCGGCAGGGCGATGTTCACGATGGTGCCGTCGAGCACGACCATGAGCTGGGCGGCGCTGATGACCGTCAGGGCCAGGCCGAGGCGCTGCGGTGCCTTCGACGGCGCCGGCACGCTCTCGGGCGTCGAGGCGTGCTCGAGCGCAGAGGTGGAAGACATGGGTGTCCTAGGTGTGTGGGTGGAGCGGGATGAGTGGGGTTGGGGCCGGGTCGGGTCGTGCGGGCCCCGTACGGGTCGGGTGGTTCAGTCGCGCTGCACCGTGGCCGCGCATGCCGGGAGGACGACGCTGTCCACCAGGGTGACGAGGCGGTCCTGCGACGGGTGCGACCCCGTGAGCATCGCCTCGTGGATCGAGATGGCCGGCAGCAGGCGCGCCAGCAGGTCGAGGTCGGCCCCGGGGCCGACCTCACCGCGCTGCTGGGCAGCGCGGAAGACGTGGACGGCCGCAGCCATCTTGGGGGCGATGAGCCGCGTCATGATCGCGTCGTGGAGCTCGCGGTCGCGGTGCATCGCGTTCATCAGCGACCCGAAGACCTTGACCGGCTGGTCGTCGGCGAGACCACCCTTGGCGCAGGCCTGGGAGATGAGGTCGCCGCGCAGGGTCCCGGTGTCGGGGAAGCGGTCGGCCTCGACGCCGAGCATGAGCTCGAGGGCGTCGACGACCAGGTCGACCTTCGCAGGCCAGCGGCGGTACAGGGTCGCCTTGGACGCCTTGGCGGCACCGGCCACCGCGTCGAAGCTGAGCTTGTCGTAGCCGAGCTCGACGAGGGTCTCCAGCGTCGCCTCGAGGATCTCGCGCTCCCGCTCGCCCTCGACGCGTGGCCGAGAGCGCACGGGCTCCTCGGTCGCGGAGGAGGTGGTGGCGGAGGGGGGAGTCACGGGAGGCCTTCTGTCGATGGTACGAAACTGTTTCGTTTCATCCGAACCATACGACGCGGCCCGGCATTCCCGCAACGCAGTTCGGGACCTACCGTCCCCGGTGGATCCGGCCGCAGGAATCCCCTGTCATGCTGAGGCGTTGGGACTGTGGAACGACCGAGAACCACCACCGCTGGAGTCATCGTGCTGAACCCATCCGAGCTCTACCACTTCGAGACCGACACCGACCCGCAGGAGCTGCGCGCGTCCGTCATGCTCGTCGCGCTGGGCGGCTTCATGGACGCCGGCCACACCCAGCGCCTCCTCACCGACCACCTCCTGGCCTCGGGGGAGTCCACCGTGGTGGCGTCCTTCGACGCGGACCAGCTCGTCGACTACCGCGCCCGCCGCCCCGCGATGGTGTTCGACGCCAACCGGTGGATCAGCTACGACGACCCGTGCCTCGCCCTGCACCGGCTCACCGACCGTGACGGCACGCCGTACCTGCTCCTCACCGGTCCCGAGCCCGACTTCCAGTGGGAGCGCGTGGTCGAGGCGGTCCGCCAGCTCGTCGTGCTCCTCGGCGTCGACCTGGTCGTGTCGGCCCACGGCATCCCCATGGCCGTGCCCCACACGCGCCCCATCGGGCTCACCTCGCACGCCACCGACCCGCGGCTGGTTCCCTTCCAGGACAACCCGTTCGGCCGCGTCGAGGTCCCCGGCAGCCTGGCCTCGCTGCTGGAGCTGCGGCTCGGCGAGTCGGGTCACGACGCCCTCGGCTTCGCGGTGCACGTGCCCCACTACCTCGCCCAGGCGGAGTTCGCGGACGGTGCCGTCACCGCGCTCAACGCGGTCGTGGCGGCCACCGGCCTCGACCTGCCGACCGACGACCTCGTGGCCCAGGCGGGGCTCAACCGGGCCGAGATCGCGCGCGAGATCGAGGGGTCGGAGGAGGTCTCGCAGGTGATCGCCGCCCTCGAGCGCCAGTACGACACCTTCAGCGAGGGACGTCAGAAGCCGAGCCTGCTGGCCACCGACGTGAGCGAGCTGCCGTCGGCCGAGGAGATCGGCGCCGAGTTCGAGCAGTTCCTGCGCGACGTGTCCGACGAGGGCCCGTCGGCCGGTCCGGCTGGTCCCACCGCCTGACCCCGTCCGCACACACCGGAGCCGGGCCGCCCTGACGGGTGGCCCGGCTCCGTGTCGTGGTGGTCCCGGCTCAGACCTTGGCGTGCCTCGCCCGGGCGAAGCTGTAGAGGCCGAACGCGGCGAAGCCGAGCGCCATCACGACGAGCAGCGTCGTGCCGAACGGCTGGTCGCGCAGCGACTTCAGGGCGCCGTCGAGGCCGCTGGCCTCCTTGGCCTTCTTGTGCAGGCCCGCGGCGACGAACAGGATGCCGACGATGGCGAGGGCGACGCCCTTGGCGATGTAGCCGACCTGTCCGGCCCGGGTGGCCCAGGTGCCGGGGTGGCTCTCCAGGTCCTGCAGGAACTTCTTCTTCGCGCCCTTGTAGACGTGGTACGCACCGACACCGATGACGACGAGCCCGACGATGACCACGAGGATCCGGCCGCCCGGCTTCTGCAGCAGGCTTGCGGTGAAGTCGATGCTCTGGCTGCGGCTGTTGCTGCTCGACTTGCCGCGGGCGAAGCCGAACGCCGACCAGGCCAGCGCGAGGTAGACGACGGCCTTGCCGCCGGCCTTGGCCCGACCGCCCCAGGCGTCCGCGTCGTCACCGGGGTGGCCGACGATGGCGTCCGCGACCTGCCACAGGGCCAGCCCGACGAACCCGACGACGCCGATCCACAGGAGCGCCTTGCCGAGGCCGTTGCCCGCCAGCGAGGCCAGGGCGCCGCTCTGGTCGGCGTTCTTCCCACCCCCGCCGAACGCGACCTGCAGCGCGATCCACCCGATCAGCAGGTGGAGCAGGCCGCTCGTGGCGTAGCCGACCCGGGCGAGGCCCTCGATGGCCGGGTGGTCCGAGGCCTCCGAGGCCGCCTGCTTGACGTCGTTGCCATCCATGGGGGACACCTAACCACCAAACGGCGCAGGTCACGGCCGCTCGGCCGAAGGTCCGCACAATCCTTGCCGCCAGTCCGGCCAGCGGTGCGGCCGCCGGTCCAGGCCGTCCGGTCCAGGCCGTCCGGTCCAGGTCGTCCGGTCCAGGTCGTCAGTCCTTGGCCTCGGACCACCGGTGGATGACCGAGGCGTCGGCGACGAACCGGACCTGCGTCGAACCCGTCCACCGGCGGGCGCTGTCCTCCAGGGCGGTCGCCACCCGCCGCATNGCGTGCTCCTGCGGCACGTGGACGAGCAGCTCGTCGTGCAGGCACAGCACGATCTGCGCGCCGAGGTCGCGGGTCGTCGCGCGGACCGTCGCAGCCCAGGCCTTGAACAGCTCGGCCGCGCTGCCCTGGATGACCGCGTTGCGCGCGAACCTGCCCCGCGCCGCGTCGTACGCCGCTGCGCCCTCGGCCGGCACGTCGGCCAGGACCGTGTCGAGCCGGATGAGGCGGCCGCCATAGGTGCGCAACGGTTCTCGACGCACCCCTGCGGCATACGCCTGGTCGAGGAAGCCCATCGCGACCGGGTACGCGCGCTCGAGCCCCTTGAGCGCCTCGCCCGCGGCGCCGCTGCGCTGGCCGTACATCGCCGCGAGGACGGCGACCTTCGCGACGGGGCGCTCGACGCCGAGGGTGGCGGCCACCGGGGCGTAGAGGTCGTCGGCGCGGGTCGCGGCGGCGAACGCGCGGTCGCCGGCGACGACGGCGAGCACCCGTGGCTCGATCTGGCCGAGGTCGGCGCGGACGAGGACGTGACCCGGGTGGGCGGCCACCGCCGGCCGCAGCGCCGTAGGGAGGTTGTGCAGCCCGTTCTGCGCCGTCATGCGTCCGGCGGCACCGTCGCAGGCCGACCAGCCGCCGCGGAGCCGGTCGTCGGGACCGACGTGGGCGTCGAGCCAGTGGTGGCCGTAGGTCGTCGCGATGCGCTCGGCCTTGCGCCACTCGAGCAGGGCCCCGACGACGGGGTGGGTGTCGCGGAACGGCTCGAGCACCCACTTGCGCGTGTTGGGGACGACGACGCCGACCGAGGCCAGGAGCTCGCGGACCTGCACCGGGTTGCGCAGGTCGGTGGACCCTCGTCCCGGCGTGTGCGCCAGGACGGCGGCGTCACGCTCGGCGCGGATCCGCCTGGCGTCCGCCTCGTCGACGGGGCGGCGCCCCGCGCTCGCGGTGATGAGCTGCTCGGCTGCCGCCCGGTCGATGGGCAGCCCGTCCCTCTCCAG
Organism: Phycicoccus sp. Soil748; assembly: GCF_001428025.1. Classification (GTDB taxonomy): domain Bacteria; phylum Actinomycetota; class Actinomycetes; order Actinomycetales; family Dermatophilaceae; genus Pedococcus. The sequence continues at coordinate 653,144 of NZ_LMSC01000007.1, forward strand.
CTCCACGCAGAGGTAGGCCGCGGCGGACTCCGAGTGGGCCGCGGCGAGGCTGCGCGGCCCCACGTCCGAGAGTGCGGCCGCCTGCGCCACGGCACAGTCGAGGGCCGCCTGTCCCCAGGCCAGGAGCGCGTCGTCGGTGGGGCGCCAGGACGTGGTGCCGGCGTCCGCGACGAGGTAGCCGTCCGGCCGGACGACGGCGTCGCCGGGCGCGTCGTCCGCGGCGTGGAAGTCGAAGAGGTCGCCCCGCGACGGAGCCGGTATCCCGCCGGGGTCGAGCCCCTGCGCCGTGGCCCACGCGAGCGGCGGGGCAGCCTCCCACCCGCCGGCGAGCAGGCGGTGGGCCTCGGCGACGTCCCAGCACCGGGCGACCGGCACCCCCGCGGCGACCAGGGCCACCGCGTCCCGCGCCGCCGCCCACCACACCAGCCGCGCACCGGAGGCGGCGAGCGCGCCCGCCCTCGCGACGGCCTGCTGCGTCGGCAGGCACTCGCGGACCCCGTCACCCACGACGGCGGTCCGGCCGTCCGGGGCCGCGACGACGGCGACAAGGGGCTGTGGCATGGCAGGGCCATCCTGTCAGGCGGTCCCGACGGGCCGCCGTCCCGTACGCGGTCATGACGGCTCGCCGTCCGCGTCCCGGCGCGTCCCGGGCCCCGGCGCGGGCAGTGAACAAGTGAAGGGTCGCCAAGGCCCCCTTGGCCGACGGGATCGGGCACAGTGCCAAGACGTGCCCCACCGCAGGGTACTGGCAGCAAACCCCCACACCAGGAGGACAAACCATGACCTATCGCCCCCACCGCCTGCGCGGCGTGGCGTTCGCCGCGTCGGGCGCCCTGCTCGCGGCCACGATGATGGTCGCCGGGACGGCGGCCGCGTCGACGACCGCCCAGGACGCCTCGACCCCCGTGCCGGTGTCGACCCCCGACGGCTACCTCGTGAGCTACGTCGTCAACGCCAAGGTCGCCAACCCCGGCCAGACCCGCCTCGTCGAGCGCGCCGTGCAGGCCTCCGGTGGGGTGGTGGTGCAGTCGTGGCCCGAGATCGGCGTGGTCGTGGCCCACTCCGACCGCCAGGCCTTCCGCGCCGACGTGGTCAGGAACGGCGGCAACGCCGTCGAGTCCGTGGGAGCGACCCGCACCGCCGCCGTCAGCGAGGGCACGCCCACCGACCTCAGCTCGTCCTGGGGCAGGGGCGCCTCCGGCTACCAGAAGGGGCACGCCAAGCCCGCGAACGGTGACCTCTCCACCGGCGACGCCCGCCTCGACGCCGTGGTCGCCGACCCGCGCGAGGGCGAGCAGTGGGACAACGCCCAGATCAAGGCCGACCAGGCCCACCGCGTCACCGACGGGTCGCGGGACGTCCTCGTCGGCGTGCTCGACAGCGGCATCGAGGCCAGCCACCCCGACCTCGCCGCCAACGTCGACGCCGCCGACTCGGTCAACTGCACCGCCGCCGGCCGTCCCGACCTGACGGCGGGCGCCTGGTACCCCACCACCTCGGGGCACGGCACCCACGTCGCCGGCACCATCGCCGCGGCCCGCAACGGCGTCGGCATCGTCGGGGTCGCCCCGAACGTGCGCCTCGCCTCGGTCAAGGTCGTCAACGACAACGGCTTCATCTACCCGGAGTACGCCATCTGCGGCTTCGTGTGGGCCGGCCTGCACAAGATGGACGTGACCAACAACAGCTACTACATCGACCCGATGGAGTTCTGGTGCGACGACCAGCCCGACCAGGCTGCGGTGCGCACCTCGGTCGAGCGGGCCGTGAGCTGGTCCACCAAGCAGGGTGTCGTGCACGCCGCGGCCGCCGGCAACTCCGCCAAGGACCTGGCCAACAAGGCGACCGACACCGCGAGCCCCAACGACACCACGCCGATCGCGCGCTCGATCAACAACGGCTGCAAGGACATCCCGACCGAGCTGCCGGGTGTCGTGACGGTCTCGGCCACGACGCAGTCCACCTCGTTGGCGTCGTTCTCCAACCGCGGTCTCGGCGTGATCGACGTGGCTGCCCCGGGCCGGTCGATCCTGTCGACCTACCCGGGCGGCACCTACGCCAAGCTCAGCGGGACCTCGATGGCCTCGCCGCACGTCGCGGGGGTCCTGGCCCTGATGAAGTCGTCGCACCCGTCGTGGACGCCGGCCCAGCTCATCGACGCCCTGCGCGCCCAGGCCGACGACCACGCCTGCGCACCGGCCGAGAACAACGGCGGCCCGGCCTGCACCGGCCCCGTCACGGACAACAGCTACTACGGCGAGGGCATCGTCGACGCCCTCGACGCGGTGGGCTGAGCTCCCGGATCGTCACCCCGTAGGACGCGAAGCCGCGGTCCCCGAGAGGGGGCCGCGGCTTCGTGGTGCCCGGGCGCCGTATCCATAAGTGGGAGCGGTCAGCGAGCGAGAAGTGTTGCTACGACTGCGACTTCAGCGCAACCTGGCGCTTGATCCGGTTGAGCATCCCCACCATGCCGCGCAGACGCAGCGGCGAGACCGCCTCGCCGAGGGAGAACTGGTACGGCGCGACCTCGGGTACCGCGAGCACCTCCTCGACGGTCAGCCCGTCGAGCCCCTCGTGCAGGATGCCCGCGAAGCCGCGCGTGGTGGGTGCCTCCGGCGGCGCGGAGAAGAAGAGGTGCACCGGGCGTCGACCCGGCTCGTCGGCGGGCTCGTCGGCGACCTCGACGGCCAGGAAGATGGGCGACTGGCACTCGTGCACCTGCTCCATCGCGTCGAGCGACCCGGCATACCGCTCCGGCAGCTCGGGGAGGCCCTCGCTGAACTCGAGCAGCAGCTGCAGCCGCTCGGGGGCGGTCAGCTCGGCGAAGTCGTCGGCGATCTCGCGCAGCGCGGCCGGCAGCTCGACGGTGTCGGTCACTTCGGGGCTCCCTGCTCGACCGGCACGCGCACCGAGTTGCCCCACTCGGTCCACGACCCGTCGTAGTTGCGGACGTCCTTGAACCCGAGCAGGTGGGTGAGGACGAACCAGGTGTGCGACGAGCGCTCACCGATGCGGCAGTAGGCGATCGTGGCGTCAGAGGGGGTCAGGCCCTGCTCGGTGAGGTAGATGGCCTCGAGGTCCTCGCGGGACTTGAAGGTGCCGTCGTCGTTGGCCGCGCGGGCCCACGGGACCGACCGGGCGCCGGGGATGTGGCCGCCACGCATCGCCCCCTCCTGCGGGTAGTCGGGCATGTGCAGCAGCTCACCGCTGTACTCGCCGGGGGAGCGGACGTCGACGAGCGCGCCGCCGAGGTGGGCGAGGACGTCCTCCTTGAAGGCCCGGATGGGGGCGTCGTCGCGCTCGACGACCGGGTAGGGAGCGCGGGCGGAGGTGTCGACCGCCGGCACCTCCCTGGTCAGCTCGCGGCCCTCGGCGACCCACTTGGCGCGGCCGCCGTCGAGCAGGCGCACGTCCTCGTGGCCGAACAGGCTCATCACCCACAGGGCGTAGGCGGCCCACCAGTTGTTCTTGTCGCCGTAGATGACCACGGTGGTGTCGCGGCCGACGCCGCGGGCGGTCATCACGGCGGCGAACTGCTCGGGGTCGGCGTAGTCGCGGACCACCGCGTCGTTGAGGTCCTGGTGCCAGTCGAGCTTGAGGGCCCCGGGGATGTGCCCGGTGTCGTAGAGCAGGACGTCCTCGTCGGACTCGAGCACGACGATGCCGTCGGGGGCACCGACACGGTCCGCCTCGATCTGGCCCGCGAGCCACTCGGTCGACACCAGGCGCTCGGGGTGCGCGTAGCCGTCGGAGGAGCTGGTGGTCGGGTCGGTGTGCTCAGCCATGCACCCAAGGCTAAACCTGCTGGTCACGCCCCCCTCTGGCAGGATGGCGCGGGAGGGTGGCCGGCCGGTCGCCCCGGGCGACGACGGCAGGGAGAGACGCGTGGGTTTCCTCGGGTTGGGCACGGACGACGCGCAGGTCAAGCCGGCCTCGGCGCTCGAGCAGGCCAGGGCGGGACGCGAGGACACCGGCGTGATCTCCGGCGCCGTCACGGGCCTCGTGGAGCAGCTGCTCGACCTCGGGATCGACGGCAAGGGCCCCTTCGACTCGGCCCAGAAGGTCGCCGACGTCAAGCGCGCCGAGCGGCCCGACGCGGAGAACGCCGTCGATGCCGTCGTCCAGGCCCACCTCAAGCTCGCTGCCGCCGGTGGCTTCGTCACAGGGCTCGGCGGGTTCATCACGCTGCCGGTCGCGCTGCCGGTCAACGTCCTCGAGTTCTACGTCGTCGCGACGCGCACGGTGGCGGCGATCGCCTCGTTGCGCGGCTACGACATCAAGCAGCCCGAGATCCGCTCGGCGGTCCTGCTCACCCTCGTCGGCGCCGACGCCGACGACCTGCTCAAGAAGGCCGGGGTGATGAGCACGGGGCGGTTGTCCAACCTCGCGGCCCAGCGCCTGCCCGGGCCGGCGCTCATGGTCGTCAACAAGGCCGTCGGCTTCCGGCTGCTGTCGACCGCGGGCAAGAAGACGCTCACGCGGTTCGGCAAGGGCGTGCCGGTCATCGGCGGTGTCGTCGGTGCAGGCCTCGACACCTACCTGCTCAAGCGGATCGCCGACCACGCCCGGCACGAGTTCCCGCCCCGCGCGACCGGGTACTGACCCGCCGGGCGAACGGAGACCCGCGGCCGGACCGCTCGCGCCGCGGTGGGAACCCGGCAACCGGGCAACCGGGGAACCGGGGAACCGCGGGAATCGCCGGGACGTCCACGTCGTTGGAACCCTGTTCGGGTGCACCCGCACCCGCACCACCGGAACTGAGGAGACGACCATGGCCGTGAACCGCTGGGGAGCCCTGCGCACCATCGCCTCGGCCCTGCGCACCGCGCTGCGCCCGGGCACCCCGTCGATGGGGGAGCGCGCGGCCAGCGTGCCGCGCCTGCTGCGCGCCACCTTCCGCGGCGAGTACACAGGGACCACCCGCGGGCGCCTGCTGATGATCGCCGCCGCCGTCGCGTACGTGGTGTCGCCCATCGACGTCGTGCCCGAGGCGTTCCTGTCCGTGCTCGGCCTGGCCGATGACGCGGTCGTGGCTTCGTGGATCGCCGCCGCCCTCGTCAACGAGACCGAGTCGTTCCTGCGCTGGGAGCGGACCGGAAGCCCCCTCTCCTCCGATTCCTTCGGCGGCTCGAGGGGCCGGCGGCGTGGGGCCGGGCGCACCGTGCCCGGCCACGTCGTGCGCTGAGTCCAGCCGCGTCCCTGAGTCCAGCCGCGTCGTGCGCTGAGTCCAGCCGCGTCGTGCGCTGACAGCATGCGCGGGTTGTCCACAGAGGCGCCGGCTCGCTGGGCTGGTCCACAGCCCTGAGCCAGGGGTCTCGTCCACCGCCACCGGAGTCGCGACGGTGGCTGCATGGAACCCATCAGGCTCGCTGGCCCCGCCGACGTCCTCGCCGTGCTGCCCTACCAGCTCGGCTACCACCCGAGCGACTCGTTGGTCCTCTGCGCACTGAGGGGCGGGCGCTTCGGGATGATCGAGCGGATCGACCTGCCGCCTCCCGAGCACCTCGACGAGGCGTGCACCTCGGTGGTGGCGCCCATGGTCCGCGAGGACCCGGACGGCGTGCTGCTGGTGGGCTACGAGACCGAGCATGGTGCCTCGAGGGCGTTGTCCGACGCGGTGCGTGACGCCTTGGGCGACGCCGGCATCAGCGTCATCGACCGGATGGTGGTCCGCGACGGGTGCTGGTCCGCGCCGGACTGCCGTTCGGGGTGCTGCCCCGGGGACGACGAGGCGCAGCCGGTGCCGCGCGACGTCCCGGCGCTCGCGGACTTCGTGGGACTGGAGGTGGCGCCGTTGAGCGCCCGGGACGACCTGGCGGCCCTGGTGCGCGGCGACGGCCACCTCGTGCCCGAGGTCGCAGCCCTGGTCGCTGACGCGGAGGGTGAGCGCGCCGCGGCCAGGCCGGACGGGCTCGGGCCGCGGGCAGTGGCCGTGCACCGACTTCGCCGACTCTCCACCTGGGCGGTCGTCCTCGACGTCGGGGTGGGAGCCAGAGCGGTGGAGTCGCTCACGGCGCGGGAGGTCGCCGACCTCGTCGACAGCCTGCTCGACGTCGGGCTGAGGGATGCCGTCATCGCCTGGCTCTGTCCGGGGACCCTCCCGCTCGAGCTGCTCCCGGACGACCTCGCCGACGCGGTGGCCACCAGCCTTCCTGCGCCGGTGTGGGCCGACCGTGCGGGCGGCGACGGCGCGTCGGTGGTCGCGGGCCGGCGGCTGCTGGCGCGGCTGCAGTGGGTGGTGCGATCGGTGCCCGACGACCTCGCCGCGCCGGTGCTGACGGTCCTGGCCAACTACGCGTGGTGGCTCGGCGACGGCGCGCTGACCCGGGTGGCGCTCGACCGGGCGCTGGAGCACGAGCCCGGCTACCGTCTCGCGCGGCTGCTCGAACGGATGGTCGACCTCGGGCTGCGCTCGCCGACGGAACCGGTGGGGCCGTCGACGGGCGTGCCCGCCTGACGGGGTGGTCCGGGTCTCGGTCGGCGTCCAGGGGGGCCACCAGGGGGTGTCCTGAGGTGGGCCTCAGGACAGGTCAGAGAGAGGCGCTCCAGAGGAGCGGTCCAGTGTCCGGACGCGCCGGACGCCCGGGGGAGCGGCTCGTATGATGGGCCCAGGTGATGAGTCCCAGTGCCAAGCCCCGGCTTGCTGGGCGGCAACCCTCCTCGCGGTGGGGTGCCCCGGGTGAGGACCTGGCCGACCCTGTTCTGGGCGGCAAGCGCGATGCCCCAGGAGCACCACCATGACGACGACCTCCCGTCCGCCGACGACCTCTGGCGCCTGGCGACAGGGCGACCCTCCGGGACGGCGCCAGTTCGTCGGCCTGGGGGCGGTCGAGCTCGAGCGCGGCGGGGTGCTGCCCGACGTCACCGTGGCCTACGAGACGTGGGGCGAGCTCAACGCCGCCGGTGACAACGCCATCCTCGTCGAGCACGCGCTCACCGGCGACGCGCACGTCGTCGGCGAGGCGGGTCCGGGCCACCCGACGCCGGGGTGGTGGGACGGCCTGGTCGGGCCGGGGCGCCCGCTCGACACCGACCGGTGGTTCGTCGTCGCCTCCAACGTCCTCGGCGGCTGCCAGGGCACGACGGGTCCGTCGTCCGCGGCGCCGGACGGCCGGGCGTGGGGGAGCAGGTTCCCGTTCGTCACCGTCCGCGACCAGGTGCAGGTCGAGACCCTCCTCGCCGACCGGCTGGGTATCGAGCGGTGGCACCTCGTGCTGGGCGGATCGATGGGCGGCATGAGGGCCCTGGAGTGGGCCGTCACCCACCCCTCGCGGGTGGACCGGGCCGTGGTGCTCGCCAGCACAGCCTACGCGACTGCGGAGCAGATCGCCTGGTGCCAGGCCCAGCTGCTGGCCATCCGGTCCGACCCGCACTACCGGGGGGGCGACTACTACGACGAGCTCGCGGGCCCGGACGCCGGCCTGGGCATCGCGCGCCGGATCGCCCACGTGACCTACCGCAGCGAGCTCGAGCTGCACGAGCGGTTCGGTCGCGAGCCCCAGGGTGAGGAGGAGCCGCTGGGCGGGAGCGGGCGCTATGCCGTCGAGTCCTACCTCGACCACCACGCGGGCAAGCTCGCGGGCCGTTTCGACGCCAACTCCTACCTCGTCCTCACCGAGGCGATGAACTCACACGACGTCGGCCGTGGGCGCGGCGGCGTGGACGCCGCCCTGGCCCGCGTGACCGCCGACGTGGTCGTGGTGGCCGTCGACTCCGACCGGCTCTACCCACCGCGGCTCTCCCGGGAGATCAGCGACGGCGTCGCCGGGGCCACGCTGCACACCGTGCGGTCCGACTACGGCCACGACGGGTTCCTCATCGAGCTCGACCAGGTGGGCGCCGTCATCGAGCGCGTGCTCACCTCTCCTGCCTGACCTCGGGTTTTCCGATAGCGTCTGTGCCGCGCGGCCCCTGCCGCGGACGTCGACGAACGAGGAGGTTCCCGTGGCCATCGTTGTGGGGTATGTCCCGACGAAGGAAGGGCGTGCGGCGCTGCGGCGCGCGGCGGACGAGTCGCTGTTGCGCAAGTCCAAGCTCATCGTCATCAACTCCCAGCGTGGTGGGCGGGACTTCGACGCGCAGGAGGCGCAGCGCTTCGAGACCGAGCTGACGCGCATCCAGTCCGAGCTCGACGGCGAGGGTCTCGAGCACGAGGTGCGCCAGCTGGTGCGCGGCAACGAGCCCGCCGAGGACCTCATCGCCGTCGCCGAGGAAGAGCAGGCGGAGTTCATCGTCATCGGCCTGCGCCGGCGCACGCCGGTCGGCAAGCTCATCCTGGGCTCCAACGCGCAGCGCATCCTGCTCGACGCGTCGTGCCCCGTGCTGGCGGTCAAGGCCGACGCCTGAGCGGTTCCGCGCCGATTTCGAGCACGGATGCAAGTTTGCGGGGCATCTCGTTTTACAATGTCCGGAACGAGGTCGCGCAAGGGTCAGCAACGCGCGGTCCCGGCAATACTTCCGCTCCCGCAGTTGTTGTCCCAGGCGTGTCCGATCACGCCTGTGATGGCGTGCGCCGTGCCGCGATCCCGCGACGAAAGGTAGTCCGTGTCGCCTGTGTCCAAGAAGGCTGCGAGCCCCGCTCCGTCTCTCCCCGCCGAGTTCTCCCACCCTGCGCTGCAGCAGCTGCTCATGCAGGGCCGCACCAACGGCTCTGTCGACAGTGGTGCGCTGCGTGAGGCCCTCGAGGGCGCCGAGGTGGCTCCCAAGCGGATGAAGGCGGTCCTGCGCTCCCTGGACGAGCAGGGCATCACGGTCACCCTCGACGCCGCCACCGCCAGCCGCGCCGTCGCAGCGACCACCACGCGGCGTACCGCCACGGCCACGGCCAAGAAGGCCGCCAAGCCGGCTGCGAAGAAGGCCGCTGCGGGCACCCCGGCCGCCAACGCCGACGCGCCGACAGCCAAGACCGCTGCGAAGTCCGCCGCCAAGCCGGCCACCAAGACCGTGGCCAAGGCGACCACGACGAAGAAGGCGGCAGCTGCCGCGGCCGAGCCCGCCAAGCCCGCCACGAAGAAGGCTGCGGCCAAGGCGACCGCGGCCAAGGCCGGCCCCCAGGACGACCAGGTCAAGGGTGGGGCCGACGACGCCGACGAGGAGGACGCCGAGCCCACCGACGTCGTCGAGTCCGAGCTCGAGGACGTCGTGGTCGAGGACGAGACCGAGGACGCCACCAAGAAGGACACCGAGGAGGACGAGTCCTCCTCCGGGTTCGTGCTGCGCGACGACGACGAGGACGACGCCCCGGTCCAGCAGGTCGTGACCGCCGGCGCCACCGCCGACCCGGTCAAGGACTACCTCAAGCAGATCGGCAAGGTCGCCCTCCTCAACGCCGAGCAGGAGGTCGAGCTCGCCAAGCGCATCGAGGCCGGCCTGTTCGCCGAGGAGCGCCTCAACTCCGGCGACAAGATCGACATGAAGCTCAAGCGCGAGCTGTGGTGGATCGCCCAGGACGGCAAGAAGGCCAAGAACCACCTGCTCGAGGCCAACCTGCGCCTCGTGGTCTCCCTCGCCAAGCGCTACACCGGTCGCGGCATGCTCTTCCTCGACCTCATCCAGGAGGGCAACCTCGGCCTGATCCGTGCGGTCGAGAAGTTCGACTACACCAAGGGCTACAAGTTCTCGACGTACGCGACGTGGTGGATCCGCCAGGCGATCACCCGCGCCATGGCCGACCAGGCCCGCACCATCCGCATCCCGGTGCACATGGTCGAGGTCATCAACAAGCTGGCCCGCGTGCAGCGCCAGATGCTGCAGGACCTCGGGCGCGAGCCCACGCCGGAGGAGCTCGCCAAGGAGCTCGACATGACCCCGGAGAAGGTCGTCGAGGTCCAGAAGTACGGTCGCGAGCCCATCTCCCTGCACACGCCCCTCGGCGAGGACGGCGACAGCGAGTTCGGTGACCTCATCGAGGACTCCGAGGCCGTCGTGCCCGCCGACGCCGTGAGCTTCACGCTCCTGCAGGAGCAGCTGCACTCGGTGCTCGACACCCTCTCCGAGCGTGAGGCCGGTGTGGTCTCGATGCGCTTCGGCCTCACCGACGGACAGCCGAAGACCCTCGACGAGATCGGCAAGGTCTACGGCGTGACCCGCGAGCGGATCCGCCAGATCGAGTCCAAGACGATGAGCAAGCTGCGCCACCCGAGCCGCTCGCAGGTGCTGCGCGACTACCTCGACTGAGCCGGTCGCGCCGGGTGCCCGGCGCAGCGAAGCCAGCAGAACAGGTCAGGCGCCCCTCGGGGCGCCTGACCTGTTCCACGTCCAGCCGCAGCCACGGTCGCGGCCGCAGTCACGGTCGCGGCCGCAGTCACGGTCGCAGTCGCCGGCCGGTCTAGAGGTCGCGGCGGGTGACCAGGCCCAGGGCGAAGGCACGCTCGACGAGCTTCGCCCGCTTCTGGTTCTGGGGGAGGTCCTCGATGTGGAACTTCTGGAAGAGCGTGCGCAGCTGGGTCTTGACCGCGTCGACGCTCAGGAAGAGCTCGCCGGCGATCTGCAGGTTGGACGCCGGCGTGGCATACGCGCCCTCCTGCTTGTAGGGCCGGCACAGCGAGGTGAGGATGTTGCGCTGGGTGGGTGACAGCGACGCGGTCGTGAGGACCTCGGCCTGGACGCTGGTGAGCTGGGAGGTGCCGGCGCGGATGTCGCGGAAGCTGAACGAGGTGTCGCCCACCACGAAGGTGTCGCCGTCGTGCAGCCGTCGCCGACCGCTGACCCGCTCACCGTTGAGGAACGTGCCGTTGCGGGAGAGGCCGTCGTCCACGACCGTCCAGTGCTGTCCCACCCGGACCAGCTCGGCGTGCACGCGCGAGACGCTCTCGTCCCAGGGCACGCGCAGGTCGCACCCCGACCCGCGGCCGATGGTCACCGAGGTCACCGGCTCGAGGGAGACCACCTGCAGCGACCCCTCGTCGTCGCGGTAGAACAGGGCACAGCCCTGCGCCCACCCGACGTCGCCCAACCCCTGGGCCGGTGCGCCTGCGGTGGTTCCCCTGTCCGGTTCCGGCTCGTGCTCCATGAGACACCTCCCACGCCGTCCACGGTAGACCGCGGCTCCCGCCTCAGCACGCGGTTCCTCCAACCATCCCCAAGGCGGTCACCGGCGTGGAGCGGTCCAGCACGGTGCGCGCCGCGGCGACGTCGTCGGTGATCAGGGCGTCCACACCGAGGGACGCCACCTCGGCGAGCTCGGCACCGTTGACGGTCCACGCCGTGACGGAGATGCCGCGGTGGTGCGCCATCCGGACGACGTGCGGGGACTGGCGCAGCATGCGCAGGCTCAGGTGGGCCTCGTCGTGCCCCGCGTCGACGACCCGGCGCAGGACCGCCACCGCGGACTCGCCCTCGTGGCCCAGCAGCGCGGTGCGCAGCCGGCTGCCGAACACGGTCCGGCGGACGGCCCCGAGCAGGAGCGCGTCGAACGACGAGACCGTCACCCCCATCGACGTGCTGAGCGGGACGAGCAGGGCCGCCAGCGCGCGGGCGGTCCGGAACGCAGCCACCTGGTCGTCGACCGGCTTGGCCTCGACGACCACGTCGGTGGTGCCCCGGTCTGCGAGGGCGGACAGCACCTCGGACAGGGTGGCGAGCCGGCCGTGTGGGGTCGCGGCCCGGGCCACCAGCTCGGCTGCGGTGGTCCGGGCCACGACGAGCTCGCGACCGAGCGCCGTGGCGACCACCGCGTCGTGGCTGCAGACCAGGACACCGTCGGCGCTCAGGCGCACGTCGACCTCCACGCCGTCCGCGCCGTGGGCCATCGCACCCAGCACCGCGCCGACCGAGTTCTCGCGGCAGGTGGGGGAGCTGCTGCCGCGGTGACCGAGGACCAGCGGTGGTGCTCCCGGCGTCCGGCGCCGGTGCAGCGACGTGGTCCGGACCTGCGAGCGACCCCGCCCGCGCACCCCGGTCGACCAGGCCGACGTCCAGGCCGTCGACAAGGCCGACGACCGGGCCCGCGATCCGGCCAGCGATCCGGCCGGCGACCCGGCCGGCGACGGAGCCCCGCGACGTACGGCGTCACGGGAGGGAGCCGGCGAGGGCCGGGAGGCCACCACGCTGAGACCGGGCCTTCGCGGTGCTGTGTCCACGCTGCTCACCACTTCCTCGTCCGAGCGGCCGGCTGGCCGCACCACCGACCTTGCCCCGGGGTGCGGGCACCCGGAACGCACCGCAGGGGTGGCCCGGCCACGACGCAGGGGTGGGCCGGCCACACCCAGGGTGGACGCCGCCGGGCCTGTCGACCAGGCCACCCACCAGGCCGCCCATCAGGCCGCCCACCAGGCCGCCCACCAAGGGGTGGGAGCAGGCACACCTGCAGCGGCGGCGGCCCAGCCCTGGGGTGTCTGGGGAGGCGCGCTCGCAGGGGCCAGAGTCGGAGCACAGGCCAGCAAGGCCGACCCGACCACCCGGAGAAAGAGGCTCAGATGTCTGGTTCAGGCAGGAGCAGCACGGCAGTGCGAGGCAGCGTGTCCTCGGTCATGCAGACCGTCAAGGGACCGGCGCTCACCTCCCCGGCCCGGCTCTGCTTCATCGTCGAGGAGAAGTACGAGAACGACGTGATGCCGTCCGTCGTCGCTGACGTGCTCTCCAGCTGGGGACACGAGGTGGACGTCCTGCGTCCCCACGCGATGCTCGCCGACATCTCCGGCCTCACCGCGAGCCACGGCGCCTACGACGCCTACGTGCTCAAGACCGTGTCCTCGGGCCCCGGGCTGAGCATCCTCGAGGCCGTCGGTGCGGCCGGGCTGCGCACGGTGAACGACTACCGGGCCATCCGCCTCGCCCGCGACAAGGTCGTGGCGGCGAGCGTGGCCCGTGCTGCTGGAATCCCTTTCCCCGCAACGTTCTTCGCCTCACGGTCGGACCTGCTGCACCAGGTGCCCCGTGGACTGTTCCCGCTGGTGGTCAAGCCGAACAACGGGAGCTCGTGCGAGCGGATCGTGCGGGTCGACAGCCCCGAGCAGCTCGACGAGGTCGACCTCGACGACAGCGGCTACCTGCTGGTCCAGCCCTACCTGCCCAACCCGGGGCACGACGTCAAGCTCTACAACACCGGTGACGAGGTCTTCGCCGCCGTCCGCCAGTCGCCGCTGCACCGCTCGACGGAGGTGGTCGAGGAGCTGGTCCCCGTCACCCCCGAGCTGCGTGCCCTGACCCTGGCCGTCGGCGAGGCGTTCGGCCTCGACATCTACGGCCTCGACGTCGTGCAGACCCGCCACGGCTGGGTCGTCCTGGACGTCAACGACTTCCCGAGCTTCGGCGGCGTCCCGGACGTGGCCCGCAAGCTCGCGCGCACCGTACTGCGCCTGGCTCGCCGCTCCGCGGCCGCAGCCCAGGACTCCGCACCCGTGTCGAACCTGATGGAGGCGTCAGCATGAGGATCTGCCTGTTGGCCGGGCCGAGCACCAGCCCGGTCCTCACCTCGGTGATGGAGGTGCTCGCCGAGCGCCACACCGTCACCACGAAGGACGTCGAGTCGTCCGCCCCGGTGGCGGACGACGAGCCCGGCGGCGTCGCCGACCTGTACCTGCTGAAGTCGCGGTCGGCGCGGGCGAGGACGATCGCCCGCCGAGCGCAGCAGCGGGGAGCGCTGGTGGTCAACAGCCCGGAGGCCACCGAGGCAGCGCTCGACCGGTGGGAGATGGCCGACCGGCTCGAGGCCCACGGCGTGCCCTCCCCAAGGTCGTGGCGCTGTGCCACGCTGGAGGAGATGTCCCTGGAGGCCGAGGCCGGCACGCTGCCGTGGCCGCTGGTCGTCAAGAGCCGCACCAGCCGCCGAGGTGACCTCGTGCGCCTCGTGCGCGACGTGCAGGAGCTGCGTGCACTGCTGCCCCAGTGGGGCCAGGAGCCCGTCATCGCCCAGGAGTACATCGACAACGACGGCTACGACGTCAAGTTCTGGTTCATCGGCGGACACCTCTCGGCAGCGCGACGCGCCGCGGCGCTGGAGGTGTGCGACAAGTCCCAGGACGTCGCGCTCGGCGCGTCCGACCTCCCGGCAGCCTGGTCCCACGCGGCCTCTGCGGCAGGAGCAGCCCTCGGCCTCGACCTCTTCGGCGCAGACGTCGTGGTCAAGGACGGCCGGCCCTTTGTCATCGACGTCAACGCCTTCCCGGGCTTCCAGGGGGCGCACCGCCCCGTGGAGAGCCTGGTCGCCCACCTCGAGTCCCTCGACACCACCAGGAGGATCGCGTCATGACCACCACCACCAACACCTCGTGGCCCACGCCGGTCGGCGTCGCCGCCCTGCTCGACGACGTGCTGCACACCGACCCGGCCCACCCGCGTCCGGCACTGCGCTACCTGCGGCGCAAGCCGGGGCGAGGGCTGGTGGCGGTGTACGGCGACGCCAGGGAGGAGATGTACACGGTCACCGTCGACGAGACCGCCGCAGCGGGGCACCAGGCCGCGGCGGGGCACCAGGCGGCCGCACCAGGACACGAAAAGGCCACGACAGGAAGGGTTTCCGCGGTGAGTGTCACCGCCGATCCCACCTACCTCGCCGACGCGGACGGCAGCGTCGTGCACATCGACCGGCTGGGCGTGACGATCCAGCGCTTCCCCCACGACGAGCGCCTGCCCGGTCTGGAAGCGGCCGTGCACCCGGTCCCCGGAGATCCGGTGTGGACGGCCCTGGCCGCAGTGCTCAGCGCCGACGGATCCGAGGAGGTCGAGCTGCGAGCGGTGTCGGCAGTTCCGTTGCGCTACAAGCCGGGCGACCGTTGCGTGCTCCGCTACCGGCTGGAGGGACAGGGCTCCGCCGGAGGGCGGGTCACGGGCTCGGTCATCGGCAAGCTCTACCGCACCGTCGAGCAGGCCCACGACGCCACGACCCTGGCGGAGCGGCTGTGGTCGCTGCAGGGCGACCGGCCGTGGGCCCCGCGCCCGCTGGGGTCGGTCGACCCGCTGCCGCTGGTGCTGACCGAGGACCTCGGCAGTGCCTCGGACACGCCACCCACGGTGATGGGCACCGAGGTGGTCCGGATGGGGGCGGTCTCGGCCCACGCGGCGGTCGAGGCTGCTGCCGCGGCGCTCGCCGACCTCCACCTCGGTGGCACCGCCCAGCCCGAGACCCCGCAGCGCACCGGCGCCCAGGAGGCGGTCAAGGCCGTCAACCGAGCGGCCACCATCGGGCGGTACGTGCCCGAGCTCGCGGACCGGGCGGCAGCTCTGGGGCGCGCCGTCGGCGCCGCGCTGGAGAGCTCGACACCGCAAGGGTTCCGGCCCTCCCACGGCTCCTACAAGCCGAGCCAGCTGCTCCACCGCGACGGTGCGGTGCTCCTCGTCGACTTCGACCAGTTCTGCCTGGCCGACCCGGCCCTGGACCTCGGCTACTTCCTGGCCTACCTGCGTCCTCCCGGCCTCTGGTACCACCGCGCGGGCACCCGCGCGTGGTTCGAGGACGCCGCGGCGACCTTCCTGACGGGCTACGCGTCGGCGGCGCGGGCTCGGGGGATGGGCCAGGACGAGCTCGACGGGGCCCTGCGTCGCAGCCACGTCTACGAGGCGGCCCTGCTGCTCAAGATCGCGGCGCGGCGGCCCAACCGGCTGCACAGCGCCCGTCCGGGGGAGGTCCGTGCGCTGCTCGAGGAGGTCGCCGCCTGCCTCGATGAGGGCGCGGCGGTCGACAAGGCTTCGGCAGGCCGGCAGGGGTGACTGCAGGTCGGTATGGGGCAGGGCCCCTCAGCCGAGCAGCTTCACCGTGCCGAGCATGCGGTCGAAGAGCTGTCGTTGCTTGTCGACCTGCTGTGGCGGCGCGAGGAACGTCAGGACCAGCGTGCCCTTCGACGGCACCACCACGACGTCGAAGATCGCGTGGAGCGTGGTGTCGGGAGCCTGGACGTCCTTCAGGTCGCCCTCCAGCACGTAGCCGCGCAGCGTCCCGATCGTGGTGGGGGTCGGCGACGACAGCCCGCTGACGCTCGAGTTCTGCAGGCTCTGGCCGATCCAGTCCTGCAGGACGGTGCCGGTCGGTTCCAGCGGCGTCGTGCTGGATGTGGCGTAGAGGCCGATGGCGTCGGAGGGCGAGCTCCTGATGACATCGCGCGCGGCGCCCCAGCCGCCCTGTCCGGTGAACACGTCGGCGAGCTGGCTGGCCCTCGGCGCGAGCATGAACTCGTTGCCACTCGACGCCTTGCCCCAGGTGTCCGGGTGGTCGATGGAGAACCCGACGGCGGAGTCCTGGCTCGAGGCCGTGAACGTGATGAGCGCCTCCGGCTGCCTGGACCGCACGAGGTATGCCGCCGACGCGGCCACGAGCGCGAGCACCACGAGCAGCGCGGCGGGGAGCAGCCACCGGCGCCGCCCCCCGGTTGACCTCGCCGCTGACCCCCCGGCGGATCGGCGGGGACGCTGGGTGGCCGGCTCCGTGACAACTGCCTCGGCCGGGTCGCGCTCGGGTGCCTCGGCGTACGAGTCGTCGTAGGCGTCATGGTCCCCGTCCTGGTCCCCGTCCTGGTCGCCGTACTGGTCGCCGTACTGGTTCGCTTCCTGGGCCACGTCCTGGTCCACGGCGTCGTACCCCGGGAGGCCGCCGGTCTCGTCCGGGGCCTCCGGCGCCGCATACGCGTCGTCGCCGGGTCGGGGCCAGCGAGGTGGCTCCATCGCCCCGGGCGGCAGCGACGGGTGGGAGACCCAGCCCCGGGTGGCATCAGGGTCGACCGGGGGCGGGGGCGCCGTCTCGACGGGGAGCGGGGAGCCCGCCCGCTCCCTGGGCAGGCCGGCGAGGTCGGCGCCGGTGGCGCGGCGGTGCCGGGCCGCGGGGCGGGCCGAGGCGCTGTCGAGGCCGGCGAAGTCGGTGCCGGCCTCCAGCGCCTGCTCGAGGTCGCGCATGAGGTCGCTGCAGGAGTCGTAGCGGTCCTCGGGCGCCTTGGCCATGGCCCGGTTCACCACGTCGTCGACGGCGGGGGACAGGTCGGGGCGGGCGGCCGTGACGGGCGGAGGAGCCTCCACGAGGTGGGCCCACAGGACCGCGGCGTCGTCGTCACGGTTGAACGGCAGCTGGCCGGTGAGGCACTCGTACAGCACGCACCCGAGCGCGTAGGTGTCGGTCGCCGGGCTGAGCGGGCCGCCCTGGATCTGCTCCGGTGACACGTAGTCGACGGTCCCGAGGAAGTGCCCGGTGTCGGTGAGCGACCCCGACAGAGACGACGTGCGCTTCGTGAGGCCGAAGTCCGTCAGGTAGACGTGGTCGGGGCGGGCGTGGCCCGAGTGCTCGACCACCGAGCTCACGAGGATGTTGCCGGGCTTCACGTCCCGGTGGACGAGTCCGAGGAGGTGGGCGGCGTCCAGGGCGTCCCCGATCTGCACGAACAGCCGCAGCAGGCGGGCCTGGGACAGGCGCTGTTCGTGCGCGAGCACCGCCTTGAGGTCGCTGCCCGGGACGTAGCGCATGGCGATGAACAGGTGCCCGTCCGACTCGCCGGCCTCGTAGATGGGCACGATGTTGGGGTGGTCGAGCGAGGCCGCCAACCGGGACTCGCGGATGAACCGCTGCTGGAAGTGCTGGTTCTGGGCCAGGACCGGCGCGAGGAGCTTGAGCGCCACCTTGCGACCCAGGCGACTGTCCTCGGCCCGGTAGACGACGGCCATGCCTCCGCGGCCGATGACGGACTCGATGCGGTAGCCGGCGATCTCGGCGCCCGGCGCGAACTCCATCACGGGCTTCCCTGGCCCCCGGCCGGCGCGCCGCAGCGGCCGCAGAATCGGTGCCCTGCCGCGAGCCGTGCCCCGCAGGACGTGCAGAACCTCGCCGCCTGCGACGCTGCGGCCCCGGCGGCCGGGGCCCCACCCGTGAGCTGGTGGCCGGCCGAGGGGTTGCTGTTCACGGCCCGTTGGGCGGTCGACGGCTGGTCCGTCGTGACCCGGCTCGGTGCGGGACGCTGCCTCGGGGAGCCGGTGGCCGTGGAGGGCGAGGGCGCGGGGGAGACCGAGGCGGAGACCGACGGGGTATGGCGCGCGGCCCCCGGGCCCGGCGCGGTGCTCGTCCCGGCAGGTGCACCGGGTGCACCGGGTGTGCCGGGTGCCCCGGGCGCGACGCCGGCGCGGGAGGCGGCTGCGGGGCCACGGTCGTCGGTGTGCCGGCCGTGGGGTGAGGCGGCCCGCCCGGGCGCCACCCCGCCGGCGACGGGGGGCGCCGGGGGAGCGGCACCGGAGCGCGCCGGCGCGGCCTGGGGTTCGTCACCGCGCCCCCTCCGACGTTGCCGCAGGGCCACGCCGACGACGATCAGGGCCAGGAGGGCTGCCGCCACGAGTGCGGCCACCACGAGCGGGGTCCGCGACGACCCGGCCGAGCTCGACGTGGTGCTCGGCGTCGCGACGGTCGCCGGCGGGCTGCCGTGCCCCTTGGCGACCATGTCGTTGGCGATGGCCAGGTCTGCCGTGGCCAGGGCATGGCCGCGGAACTGCTTGAGGGTGTTCTTCAGGCCGGGGATCGAGGCGGCGTACTCCTTGTTCTTGAAGTGGTGCATCGCCGCCTCGAACTGGGCGTCGGTGAGGCCGGGCCGGTTCTCCACCCCGGCGTTGGCCAGGACCTTGAGGATGGTGGTGGCACCGACCAGGGTCGGCACAGCCTGGCCGGGGGCCGCGGGCCCGGGGATCAGGCCGATGACCTGGCCGCCGGAGGTGCCGCCGTCGACCACCGGCCCGCCCTCGATGCCGTGGCCCAGCTGCTGCTTGAGCATGACCGAGCCCTCGGCCTCGTCGGGCTTGAGGCCGACGGACTTCAGGACGGGGCCACCCGGCTGGGCGAAGTGCTGGGGGATGTCGTGCTGGCCCGTGGGGTTGGTGTTCTTCGGGTCGGGGGTCGCCGACACCGGCCCCGGGACGCCGACGAAGCCCAGCACGTCCATGGCGTAGTCCGTGGGCAGTGGCGGGGCGAGCCGCACGGTGGGGACGCCGTTGGAGCGCACGCGCAGGAGGCCGACCTCCTTGGTGGACTGGGCGAGGAGCGGGTCGGCGGAGAGGTTGCCGTCCTTGGCCTGCGAGACGACGTACGGGTGGACGGTGAACTGCAGGCTGGTGCGGAAGACGCAGCCCCCGGCGTCCTGCAGGCTGACGTGGGGCGGGTAGCAGGCCTGCAGGCGTTGCTCGATCCGGTTGGTCCTCGGGCCGATGTGGCGCCGGGCGAAGGGGTCGCCGGTCAGCCGCGCCTGCCTCGGGTAGCGCCTGGCGAACGCCTGGTTGACCGCGTACACCTCACCGCGGACCAGGTTCTGGGAGAGCAGCGCCCCGGTGGTGACCACGGTGCCGTTCGGGTCGACGAAGAAGCCGCTGGCCGTGTCCAGCACGGGGGCCGAGGTGGACTCGAAGACGTGGACGTGGACGCCGTGCTTGTCCGGGAACTGGTCGTGCTCGATCAGGGTCACCTCGGCGTGGGCCCGGGCCTCGATGAACACCACCGCAGGGGCCGCGCGCTCGATGGGCGTGGGGTGCGTGTGCGCCTGGGCGGCAGGAACGCTGAGCGCCAGCAGCCCGAGCGAGCAGGCAAGGGCCATCGGCAGCAGCCGGTGACGTTGGTGAGAAGACATACTTGCTCCGCACGACCGAGACGACGGGCAGTCGTTGTGCGCGGCAACCCCTTTGCCATCCATGGAAGACCTCCCTGTCTGCGCCTGTCAATCGCCTGTGAGTGCGTGCCGACCCCGTCGGTCCGCATTTGTCCGGGTCTGGGCCGCGGGCCTCCGGGAGCCCGCAGCGGCCTCGTCCAGAAGGTCGAGGGCCAGCGCGACCCGGTCCGGCTTGAGCTGCAGCCAGCTGCGCAGCGCGAGGTCGGCCAGGAAGGCGGCGTGGTAGAGGTCCACCCGTCGCGCGAGCGCCTCTCCGTCGAGGTCGGGGCGCGCTGCGGCGTAGTCGGCGAGGAAACCCTGCTGCAGCTCACGGACCAGCGGGGCGCCGCGAGAGCCGTCGAGCCCGAGGGCCCTGCGGGCCGCCAGGGCCAGGTGTGCGGTGAGGTGGCCGAGGTCCAGGGCGGGCTCGGCGACGCAGGCCGAGTCGAGGTCGAAGAGGCTGTGGATCGGGCCGTCCAGCAGGACCTCGGACGGAGTGAGGTCGCCGTGCGCGAGGACCGGCGGCAGGCCCGACGACCCGGCGGCCGCGGAGCGCAGCGACGCGAGGTGAGATGCCAGTGTGCCCGCCAGTTCCGGGGCGACCTGCGCGAGCGTCTCCGTGCCTGCTGCGAGCCGGTCGACCTCCCCCGAGAGCGTCCGCGGGCGCGACGCGCCGACCTCGCGCGGGTCGACGGCGCCCGGTACGGGGCGGTGCAGGGCGGCGGCCACGCGGGCCAGGCCGCGCAGCGCCTCCGGTGCACCCTGTTCAGCAGCCGCCTGGCCCTGGGCGTGGGCTCGGACCAGGCCGGGGAGCCGTGGGCTGCCGGGGAGGGCCTCCGACACGAGGAGCCTGCTGTCGGGCAGGTATCCGAGCACGCGAGGGAGCAGGAACGGCTGGGTCCGCAGGCCCATGCCGTCCATGCCGCCCACCCCGCCGAGGCTCCGCTGCAGTGCCGCCACCGTCGGGCCGACGGCACCACCCCGGTCGTCGTCGAAGACCTTGCCGTAGGCGACCTGGCGCAGCGTGCGGCCACTCGGCTGCACCCGCCACCACAGCTCGTAGCGCAGGACCGCCTGCCGCCCGACCGTGTGCTTGACGACCTCGGTGCGGAGGCCCGCCATCTCCAGGCCGGACGCAGCCTTGGGGAGGACGGGTTCGAGGACCGCACGAGCCAGCTCCTCGTCGGCTGCCACCAGAAGCCCCGGCAGCTCGGGGTCGACGGGAAAGGCGTGCAGCACCAGTCCCGCCCGAGGCAGGACGTGGACCGCGTCGCCGAACGGTCCCAGGCGGCCGAGCCGGGGTGCCGACCGCGCCAGGGCAGCGGCCCTGTCGCCGTACTCGACCGCGCGGTCGGCGGAGGCGAAGACGCGCCCGCCCACCAGCACCTCCTGGTCGGCGGACGAGCGCTCCGACCGCACCGCCGCGCGGTACCGCACGGTGGCTCCGTGGGGGAGGCCCAGCACCACCTTGTCCACCACGCACGACTGCAGGACCCAGCCCTCGCGCAACATCCGGCCGAGGTGACGGGCCACGGCGGCCGCGTCGACGGCTTCACCCAGCCCGGGGAGCCGCGCGGAGAGCGCGGGGGTCCGCAGCGGGTCCAGCTCGGGGTGCACCGGCCGCACGACGGAGGGCACCGGACGACGCCAGCCGGTGAGCTCCTGGTACTCCTGCGGTGACGCGGGGCGAGGCACGGCGTCGAGCAGGCTGGCGTCGAACGCGGCGCGGGTGACCTCGTCCTCGCGTGCCGGTCCCCGCCCGACCGCCAGGACGGCGGCCTCGCGATGGAGCTCGACGGGCGCCGCGGGCTCGAGCCGCTCGAGCCGCTCGACGGGTCCGACGGGTTCGGCGCCGCCGGGCGCCGCCTCCGCCATGGCGACCCCGAACTGGCTGGCG
This sequence comes from Phycicoccus sp. Soil748, assembly GCF_001428025.1. Taxonomy (GTDB): domain Bacteria; phylum Actinomycetota; class Actinomycetes; order Actinomycetales; family Dermatophilaceae; genus Pedococcus. Next base: position 674,579 of record NZ_LMSC01000007.1, read on the forward strand.
TAGAGCTCGGCGTACAGGCCCCCACCGGCCAGCAGGTCAGCCGGTGTGCCCTCCTCCAGGACGCGCCCGCCGGAGAGCACGATGATGCGGTCGACGCCACGGATCAGGTTGAGGTCGTGCGACACGATCAACGCCGAGCGCCCTTGCAGCAGCGTGCTGAGCGCCTCGGCGACGCCGGCCGAGGCCTTGGCGTCCAGCCCGGTCGTCGGTTCGTCGAGGATGAGGATCGGGGTGTCGCGGATGAAGGCGCGCGCGATGGCCAGCCGCTGCCGCTGGCCGCCCGACAGCGTGCCCGCCCTCTCGCCGAGCACCGTGTCGTAGCCCTGCGGGAGCGTCCTGATGAAGTCGTCGGCCTGCGCCTGGACCGCGGCCCGCACGACGTCGCGCATCGTGGCGCCGTCCCGCCCGTAGGCGATGTTCTCCGCCACCGTGCCGCGCAGCAGGATCGTCTCCTGCAGCACCATGCTGATCTGTGCCCGCAACGAGTCGATGGTGAACTGACGGATGTCGTGGCCGTCGAGCAGCACCGCCCCGGCCTGGGGGTCGTACAGCCTGGGCAGCAGCTGGGCGATGGTGCTCTTGCCGGCACCGCTGTGACCCACGAGCGCGACGGCCTCGCCGGGGTCGACGGTGAAGCTGACCGAGCGGAGGGTGAGCCGGGTCGATTCGCCGTCCTCGTCGTCCTCGCCTGCGCCGCCCTGGTCCACCTGGGGCTGGTATGCGAAGCTCACGTCGCGGAACTCCATGGCCCCGGTCAGCAGCGGTGCCTCCGCCGCGGCAGGCAGGTCCTGGACCGCCGGCTCCCGCTCGAGCACCTCCGCCACCCGTTCCACGCTCGCGTAGACCTTGGCGACGCTGTTCCACTCCTTGATGATCCGACGGGTCGGCTTGAACATCCCCTGGATGAGCAGGATGAACGTCACGAGGTCGCCCGCGCTGATCGAGTCCGACCGCACGAGCCGTGCCCCGAAGAGGATGACCAGGGCGATGACGGCGGCCTCGAGGATGGCGACGGTGAAGCCGAACACCGCCTCGAGCCGGGCGGTGCGCAGGATGGCGTCCTTGGCCGAGCTGCTCTCGCGGGCGAACTTCTCCTGCTCCTGGCGTGCCCTGCCATAGGTCTGGACCAGGCTGATCGTCGTGAGCATCTCCTGCGCGGTCGAGGCGAGGTCGCCCTCGCGGGCGCGCAGCGTCTTGGTGGACGCCTTGATCCGCCGGGCGAAGAAGCTCGACACCGCCGCCAGCGCCGGGACGATCGCCACGGCCAGCAGCGCGATCCGCCAGGACTGGGAGAACAGGAACGCCACGCTGCCGACGAGCAGCAGGGCGCTGCCGAGGAGGTCCTTGACGGACTCCACGACGAACTCCTCCAGGACCTGCACGTCGTTGGTGATGCGGGTCAGGACGTCGCCAGTGCTGCGCCGCAGGTGGTAGGCGAGGGAGAGTCGCTGCAGGTGCGCGTAGAGGGCCGCGCGGACGTTGTAGCCCAGGGCGCGACCGGTCTTGGCCAGGGAGACGTCGCAGAGGGACTCGGCCGCGCTGCTCGTCGCGGTCACGACCACGATCGCCACGGCCAGGACCGCGATGCCCGCGCCCCGGGGTGCCCGGAGCCCGAAGAGGATGGGTGCGTGGTCGTCCTTGAGCAGGGTCACGACCGACCCGATCAGCTTGGGGACCGCGATGACGGTGACGGCCTCGACGAGCATGAGGACCAGGGCACCGACGAACCGCGTCCGCTCGCCACCGGCGAACCGGCGGAAGATGGCGAGGGTCCGCCGGGAGTCGCCGTGGCGGTTGGTGCTGGTCACGTGGGCAGCCCGTCGATGTCGTCGGCCATGGCGGCCGCGGTCGGGTAGCGCTCGCCGGGGTCGGGGTGGATGGCCCGGCCCACGACCGCACGTTCGCGGGTGCTCAGCCCGGCATCCGGTTCCGGCCTGGTCCGCAGGAACATCCGCGCGGCCACCATCGGGTCGGCGGAGGTCAGGGCGGGGTAGAGGCCGAACCCCGTGAGCGCGATGTGCAGCGTGACACCGAGCGCCCAGATGTCGCTGTGGCGCCCGGCAGGCGCACCCCGCATGAGCGCAGGGTCCACGAACTCGAGGTCGCGCGCGTCGCCCCGGGTGCCCAGCCCGGTCAGGTGCTCCCCGGGTGACAGCACCTGGGCCACTGCCGGCTCGGCCAGCACCGCCCTGCGCAGCGCGAGCAGGATGTTCGCGGGGCGCACCCCGCGGTGGACGATGCCTGCCTCGTGCAGGGCGTGGACAGCGCGCGCGGCACGGCCCACCGCCTCCACGCGCTCGCGTCGTCCGACCTCACGGGTCGGCGAGGCCAACGACCCGAAGGGCTCGAACTCCATGGAGCAGAACGCAGTCCGCCCTTCGAGTCCCGCCTCGTGGAGCCGGACGAGCAAGGGAGAGGCGAGGTCGGCGAAGGCGTGCAGCCGCTCGACCATCAGCGCGAAGCCGTCCTCGGCAGCGTCCGCCGAGAAGACCTTGACGGCCACGGGGGCGTGGTCGACGTCCAGGCGGGCCGGCGGCGTCGCCAGGAACACCTGCCCGTGGACGCCGCGGCCGACCTCGCGGACGAAGACGTAGTCGCCGATGCCTTCCACACGAACTCCTTCCCGGCGTGGCCCTCGGTGTGCCTAGCTCAGCTGGTAACGGTCGAAGAGGACCTCGCGTCGGCCCAGGCGCAGCCGGTCCCCGGGCGCGAGCGGCACACCCGGGTCTGAGGGGACGAGCACCCACGGGCCGGCCGAGCCCGACCGGCTCACGTAGGTGCCGTTGGCGGAGCCACGGTCGACCACCGCGACCCGCCACCCCGACAGCCGGATCTCGGCGTGGACCCGGGAGGTGCTCTGCTCGCGGTCCCGCAGGACGACGGGGCGGGCACGGCCCGAGCTGACCTCGGGCGCCTGGCCCGGCTCGCGGCCCAGCACGACGTCGTCGGTCACGGTGAAGACGCGCCCGTCGTCGGTGATGAGGATGCCCAGTGGCGGCCGTGGCCTGGTCTCGCGTGGACCGTCGCGGTCCAGAGGCGCCCCGCAGGCCTGGCACTCCTCGAGGTCCGGACTGTTGAAAGCCCCACAGCGACAGACGATCCCGGAGACGAGCACAGGGGTCGGGGGCCCCGGCGCGGACGTGGCCGGCGTGCTGCCGAAGGGCGGGGAGACCGCGGGTGAGGCGCCGCCCACGGGCAGGGGTGACCGCGCTCGTGCCGGGTCGGGGGCTCGGGGCGCGAGGCTGACGACATGGGCGCGGGGGGCGGTCCGGAGCACCGTCATCGCCCGCCCGCCCGGTGGCGTGTCGGTGCCCGTGGACGCCCGGCCGACCCCTGGCGTCGCCTCGACGCCCGGTCGGTGCAGCGTCACGCCGGCGCCCGGGACCTGACCATCGAGCAGGTCGAGGAGCAGGGCGCCCGGACCCGCGTGCGGGCCGGCCTCGTCGGTGTCGTCGGGGGCGTCGGTGCCTCGCACCGAGAGGCTGCTGAAGGTCGCCGGCAGGGACCGCTGCACCCATGCCCCCGTCCGCGCGCCCGTGAAGGAGCCCGGGTCCTGGTCGTCCACGGCCACCTGTACCGCGCCGTACGCCATCACGTGGACGTGGTCCCCCTGGGCTGCCAGGCAGGCGAAGGCGGGCACGCGGCTGCTGCCGGACCCGCTGACGAGGTCGCCCAGCAGGCGCAGTACGTCCTCACCACCGGGCGCGCCGTGGTGCGTGCACAGTCCCACCAGCTCGGCCAGCAGGTCCTGCTGGGAGCCGTCGACGGCCGGCACGACCAGCAGGAGGCCCCCCCGGCGCAGGACCAGACCCTGGCCGGGGAGCACCTCCACCCGGCCGAACAGGCTTGGTGCTGTGGGACGTTCGTGGTCGAGCACCGGCGTGAGGTCAGTCATCGTGGCTCCGCGGACGCCCGTCGAGGGCACGGTCGAGGTTCACCGCCGCGCTGATGAGTGCCAGGTGGGTGAACGCCTGGGGGAAGTTGCCCAGCGCCTCCCCGGAGGGGCCGATCTCCTCCGCGTAGAGGCCGAGGTGGTTGGCGTAGGTGAGCATCTTCTCGAAGGTGTGCCGCGCCTGGTCCAGCCTTCCGGCGCGGCTCAGCGCCTCGACGTACCAGAACGAGCAGAGGTTGAAGGTGCCCTCGGCCTCGGTGAACCCGTCGGTGCCGTCGTTGCGGTAGCGGTGCACGAGGCTGTCCGTCACGAGCTCCTCCTCGATCCGCTCGAGGGTGGCCAGGAACCTCGGGTCGCGCGGGCCGGTGAACTTGACGAGCGGCATGGCGAGGGCGCCGGCATCGAGGGTGTGGCTGCCGGGGTACTGGACGTAGGCGCGCCGGGCCGGGTCCCACGCGCCCTGCTGCACGTGCAGGTAGGCGCCGTCGGCGGCGGACCGCCAGCGCTCGAGCGGCGCGGGCAGCCCACGCCGGCGGGCGATCTGGATGCCACGCTCGAACGCGACCCAGGTCATGACCGAGGAGTAGGTGAAGCGCTGCCGGGGGCCCCGGACCTCCCACACGCCGTGGTCCGGCTCCTCCCAGTGGTCCTGGAGCCAGTCGAGCTGGCGGCACAGCGCCTGCCACAGCTCGTAGGAGATCGGGTCGCCGTACCGGTCGTAGCCCCAGACAGAGTCCATGAGCTCGCCGTAGATGTCGAGCTGCAGCTGGTGGGCGGCGCCGTTGCCGATGCGGACGGGTCGCGAGCCGCGGTAGCCGCACAGGTGGTCCAGCGGCTCCTCGACGGGGGCCGGCGCGCCGTCGATGCTGTAGAGGATCTGCAGGCCCTCCCCGGACGGCGCCTCCGTGCAGCGGTCCTCGAGCCACGCCATGAAGGCGGCGGCCTCCTCCGTGAAGCCGAGACGCATCAGGGCGTAGATGCTGAACGCGGCGTCCCTGACCCAGGTGAACCGGTAGTCCCAATTGCGGGTCCCGCCGATCGCCTCCGGGAGGGACGTGGTGGCGGCCGCCACGAGCGCGCCGGTCGGCTGGTGCACGAGCAGCTTGAGCGTGAGGGCAGAGCGCTCGACCATCTCGCGGTAGCGCCCCCGGTAGCGCGACTTGCGGACCCACTGCTGCCAGTAGGCGAGCGTGGCCGAGAGGAGGGCCTCGACCTGGATGAGCTGGAGGGGATGGGTCGACCCGTGCCGGGACAGCTCCAGCGCCAGGGTCTGCCCCTCGGCCAGCACCGGCCGGGCGACTGCAGCGCGGCCCTCGGCCGCCAGCGGGACGGTCGAGCGCAGCACGAGCTGGCCTGCGGCCGAGGAGAAGAAGGCGCCGGCGCCCTCGACGATGTCGACCTCGGTCCGGGCCCGGCCGTAGTCGAACGCGGGCGCGCACCGGATGTCGACCTCGACCTGTCCCCGGACCGCGCGCACGACCCGCACCAGGTGCATCGTGCCCGGGTCGGCGTGCTTGACCTCGCGGGGCACCATGAAGTCGACGACCTCGCCGACCGAGCTCTCCCCGAGGAACCGCGTGACGAGCACGTTGGAGTCCGGCAGGTACATCTGCTTGGTGCGGGTGGCGCCCTCGCACCGGACCGTGAAGCGACCTCCCCGCTCGGGGTCGAGCAGGGCGGCGAAGACCGACGGGGAGTCGAAGCGCGGCAGGCACAGCCAGTCGATGTCGCCCTGCGTCGACACCAGCGCCGCCGTCTGCAGGTCGCCGATGACCCCGTGGTCCTCGATCGCGACATGCGGCGGCGCCGGAGCAGGTGATGGTCCGCTGACACCCATGCGCACCGCCTCCAGCAGGCCCGGGCCCGCCGCGTAGCTGACTGCTGATGATAACGCCGCGCCGCGGCCGGGCGGCTCGGCGAAAGGACGCACGGACTGCGACAGCACCCTCACCCAAAGGACGGAAGGGCGCGCTCGACCCGCGGCGCTCGACCGCGGCGCGAGGGGGCGGTGCTCCACCGCGGCGCGAGGGGGCGGTGGGCCCACACCTTGGGTGTCTCCCCGAGCAGGTGGCCCGACCGGACACTCGACTCCAACGCCGCGGGAACGGCCGGCGGTGAGGAGCGAAGGAGCAACCCATGGGATCCGTGCGTGTCGCCATCGTCGGCGTCGGCAACTGCGCCAGCTCGCTGGTGC
>NZ_LMSC01000007.1:680836-680927 GCF_001428025.1 Phycicoccus sp. Soil748
CACCAGCAACCTCACCGGTCCGCTGGCGGGCAAGATCGAGGACAAGAACGTCCACATCGGCCCCTCGGACTACGTCCAGTGGCTCGACGAC
>NZ_LMSC01000007.1:680967-975868 GCF_001428025.1 Phycicoccus sp. Soil748
CCACTGAACGCGCGGCTGGAGCACCGAGCCATACCCTGCACCACCCCCGTACGACGAAGGGGCACCTCCCGGCCCGGAGGTGCCCCTTCGTGCGCTCCGGGTGGGTGGGGTCCGGAGGCGGGGCGGGGAGGTGCGAGGTCGTCCGCCTGACGTAGGGGAGGACTCCCGCTTTTTACGACTTTGGGCGGAAGTTCAGGCGCCGCGCCGGTGCGAATCTGGAAGGCACAGCGAGTGGTTCATCGCCCGCCCCACCCAGGCGGGGGTGAAGGGGGACCATCATGGGACGCGGTGACGACGAAGCCATCCTGGTGACCGGCGCGGCCGGCTTCATCGGGAGCCACCTCTGCGAGGCGCTCCTCAGGCGGGGGTACCGGGTCCGCGGCCTGGACGCCCTCACCGACTTCTACGACCCGGCGCGCAAGCGCCTCAACCTGGTCCCCCTGCTGGCCTGCCCCGGGTTCGACCTCGTCGAGGAGGACCTGCTCACCGCCGACCTGGCGCCGGCGCTCGAGGGAGTGGGCGCGATCGTCCACCTGGCCGGCGAACCGGGGGTGTCCGCGTCCTGGGGGCCGTCCTTCGCCCGGTACGTCGACCGCAACCTCCTGGCCACACAGCGGCTCCTGGAGGTGGCGTGCGGCCACCCGGTGCGGCGCTTCGTCTACGCCTCCAGCTCCTCGGTGTACGGGGCCGATGCCGGTGCCCCGCAGGGCCGGTCCGAGCCCCGGCCCTTCAGCCCGTACGGCGTGAGCAAGCTGGCCGCCGAGGCGCTCGTCGGTGCGTACGCGGTGGCGTACGGGGTGCCCACGGTGTCGCTGCGGTACTTCTCGGTCTACGGCCCCCGCCAACGGCCCGACATGGCAGCCCACCGGTTCATCGAGGCGCTGCTCGACGGCGTGCCGCTCACCGTCTTCGGCGACGGCAGCCAGGCGCGGGACTTCACCTACGTCGGGGACATCGTGGCCGCGACGGTGCGAGCGCTGACGGCGGACCTGCCGCCGGCCACCGTCCTGGACGTGGCCAACGGCAACCCGGTCACGGTGGCCGGCCTCATCGAGTGCCTCCACGAGCTGCTCGGTGTCGCGGGCGCGTCCCTGCACCACCGTGAGGAGCGGCGCGGTGACGTCCCACGCACCATGGGCGACACCGCCACCACGCGTTCCCTCCTGGGCTGGGGCGCGACCACCGACCTGCCCACGGGCCTGCGCCGACAGCTCCAGTGGCACCTCGCCCTCCGACAGCAACCCACGGCGTCCACCTCCGGGCTGCGCCCCAGCGTCAGTGCCTGACCATGGGACACGACGACGGGCCCAGGCTGCTGATCTACTCCCAGGACGGGCTCGGCCTCGGTCACCAGCGCCGGACCACGCTCCTGGCCCGGCAGTTCCTCGCCGCCGAACCCGACGCGAGCGTCCTCACCATCTGTGACTCCCCACTGGGGCACTTCTTCGTCACCGGGGCCGGCCACGAGCACCTGAAGCTGCCGTCGGTCGTGAAGGTGGGGCCCGGGAGCTGGCGGCCCGTGTCGCTGACGATGTCGTTCGCCGAGGTGCTGGCCCTGCGCAAGGAGGTCATCAAGAGCACGGCCATCGGCTTCTCGCCCGACGTCCTGCTCGTCGACCACATGCCCCACGGCGCCATGGGAGAGCTGGTGCCGGCCCTCGAGGCGGTCGAGCGTCGAGACGTGCGGACGGTCCTGGGCCTGCGGGACATCCTCGACGCGCCGGCCACCACCCGGCAGCGGTGGCACCTGGAGGGCGCCTTCGACGCCGTGGAGCGCTTCTACGACGACGTGCTGGTGTACGGGTCGAACGACGTCTTCGACGTCGCGGCGCAGTACGACTGGCCGGCGGAGCTGGAGCCGCGACTGCGCTACTGCGGCTACGTCTGCGCGCCTGCGCCGAGGGCAGTCGGCCGGACCGTGCGCAACCGGCTGCTCCGCGACCGCCCGGGTGCAGCGCTCGTCGTGGCGATGGCGGGCGGCGGGGCGGACGGCTACCCGCTCTTCGAGACGGTCCTGCGAGCCCTGCCGCGCCTCGACGCCGGGCGCGAGTGCGTGGTGGTGGTCATCACGGGACCCTTCCTGCGGGCGGCGCAGCGCAACCGGCTGAAGGCACTGGCGGCGGGCCTGCCGGTGGTGCTGCGCGCGAGCGTGGGGAACTCCCTCGACTACCTCGGTGCGGCGGACCTGGTCGTGGCGATGGCGGGGTACAACACCTCCGCCGAGATCCTGAGCCTGCGCGCGAAGGCGCTGCTCGTCCCGAGGTCGGGTCCGAGCGCGGAGCAGCGGCTTCGCGCCAAGGCGTTCGCCGAGCGGGGGTGGGTCCACTGGCTGGAGCCCGAGCACCTCGAGCCCCGCCGGCTCGCCGAGGCGATGGAACGCGCCCTGGCCGCCCCCGCGCCCGGGGGCGTGTGCCCCCCGGACCTGGGGGGCAGGGAGCGAGCCGTCGCGCACATCCTCGCGGGCCGGGCCACGACGGCGACCCCCGCCGAGGAGGTGCAGGCGGGCCCCGAGGAGGCGCTCCCCGCACCCGTACCCCTCGCGAGCGAGGCCTAGCCGTGCTGGCCGTACACCCAACCCAACCAGCGCCGTCCCACCTGGACGAGGTGCTGTCGGGCGCGCGAGGTGAGGAGCCGGTACGGCGCCTGGTCCTGGACCCCTGGCGGCACGGGTTCGCCGACGCCCTGGGGGACGTGACGCCCGGTCGTCCGTCCGGGAGGCTCGAGGTGCTGCGCAGCACGTTCAAGCCGGGACGCAGGCTGAGCGCCTACTACCTCCTCGGCACGGACCGGGGGCCGATCCACGTGGCGGCGACGTGGCGCCCCACGACGGCCGACGGACATGACGGGCCCCCGGTCTCCGTGCTCGTGTCCCCGGCCGACCCCGCCATGCCGCAGCTGGCGAGGCTGGCGGACGCCGACCACCTGGCCCGCGCGGTCGCCGAGGTGGGCGGACCCCTCCACGAACCGCGCAGGGACGGGCTGCGCCTCCACACCATCCGCTACCGCCCGGGGGAGCGGCACGTCCTGGGCCTGACCTCCGTCGGCGGCAGGCCCGGGGTCGTCGTCAAGACCGACCGGGACCACTCCGGCGAGCGCGCCGTGGTGGTGGCACGCGCAGCGGGGGCGCTGCTGCGGTTCAGGTGCCCGCGCGTCGGCGCCGCGGTGCCTCTCGGCTGGGTCCCCTCGGACGCCGCTTCGCTGTGGGCGCTGGCGCCCGGCTCGCTCCTGTCGCGGGGCCTGGCGCGGCGCAGTCCGGAGAGCACCGCGCAGGTCTCCCTGCTGGGGCAGGCGCTACGGCTGCTGCACGACGACACGGCGACGGCCGAGCACCTCCAGGCATGCGGCGCCCTCCTGTCCTCACCGGACGTCGCCGCCGAGGTCGCTGCGACCCGGCGCGCGGCCCAGCACGTCAGCGTGCTGCTCCCCGCGGTCGGGCAGCTCGTGGACGCGCTGCTGTCGGCCGTCGCCACCGCCCTCACGAGCGCACCACCGGGCACCCCGACCCTGGTGCACGGCGACCTCAAGGCGGACAACGTCCTCACCGGCGACGTCCTGCGCGTCCTCGACCTGGACCGTGCCGGACTCGGCGACCCGGCAGCCGACCTGGCGAAGCTCGTCGCCGACCTGCACTGGTGGTGCCCGGGCCGGTTGGGCGGCGCGGCGGGCCTGCTCACCGCCTTCCGCGACGGCTACGGGCCGGGCGCCGAGGACCGCTGGTCGCGCGCAGCCGCCCTGGTCCCGCTCTACCAGCTGAGGTTCGCGGCTCGCCGGTGCGTGCTGCACGAGCGCGACTGGTCCGCGCGGGTGGAGGCCCAGGTGGCCTCTGCCGCGGCCTCGGCCGGGACGGTGCCGTGGTGACCTCCGTCGTGACCGTGGGCGACCTCCCCGTGCGCCGGCTGGTGGGCCTCGACCCCGCTCTCCGGCACCTGGAGACGGCGCTGGACCACGTCGCCCGGGCCCGCGGCGAGCTCGACGACGCCTCTTGGACCCCCGGTGTGGGCGCTCGGCTCGCCTACCGGGCACAGGAGTCGCAGGGCACGTACACCTACAGGGACGTGACCGTCTCCACCGAGGGCTGGTCCGAGCGGGACTTCCGTGAGGACCCGTCGATGCCGGGGCTGGCCGGAGCGAGCGACCCGTCGGTGGTTGCCGAGCGGCTGGCGGACGTCCTGGGTCCGGCGACCTGGTCGGTCGACCCGGTGCGCTACCGGGCCGGCTCTCGGTGCGTGCTGCGCTACGGCGCCGAGACGCGGAGCGGTCCGGTACGCGTGTACGCCAAGGTGTTCTCGTCCCGGGACTTCTCGAGGGCGGCCAGGACGACGGTCACCGTCTCGCGGGCACGGGAGCTGGCGGGGGCGGTGCCCCACGTGATGGGGGTGTGGTCCGACCTCGGGGCGGTCCTGGTGACCGCAGCCCCCGGCAGGTCGGCCTCGGCGGTGCTGGGTGACCCGGACCTCGACGCCGCCGTGGCGGCAGCCCTGGGCCGCGAGCTCGGCGTGCTGCTGGCCCGGTTCCACCGCCAGGGCCACCCCATGGCCCCGAGCGCGACGCCGACCGACCGGCTCGGGCTGGTGGAGGAGGAGCTGACGGCCATGCGCTGCGCGGCTCCCGGCCTCGCCGAGCGGTGCGACGTCGTCGTGCAGGGGCTGCGCCACCACCTCCCCTCGAGCCCCGTGAGGAGACTGGCCCACGGCGCCTTCCGCGCGGGACAGGTCGTCGTCGGCGACGACGGCCGCCTCACCCTCCTGGACGTGGAGGGGGCCTGCTGCTGCGACCCTGCACGGGACCTCGGCACCATGCTGGCGCACCTCACGTGGGCGGGCCTGCATGGCCCTGGACGCCGTCCGGCCCTGGTCGAGGCGAGCGCCTCCTTCCTGGCGGGGTACGAGGACGCGGCAGGCCCGGTCGACCCCGAGTCCCTGCGCTGGTGGTGTGCCCTCGCGCTGCTCCAGTGCGCAGCCCGCCGGTTCCGCCGGCTCGAGACCTCGTGGTGGCCGTCGACCGCCGGGCTGGTCGAGGCGGCCGAGGGCCTGCGACGTGTCCCCTCCGGACCTGCGCCCGCCGATGGTGCCCCCGGCGCCGATGGTGCCCCCGGCGCCGACGGTGTCCGCGGTGCCGATGGTGTCCGCGGCGCTGGAGGTCTCCTCGGTGCCACCGACCTCCTCGACGCACCTGGGATGGCCCGTCTGCTGGAGGAGGTCGTCCTGCGCCGTGGCTCCTCCGCCGGTGCGCGGCTGTCGGTCGAGTCCGCCGAGCAGCTGTCCGTCGTGGCCGGTCGTCGTGCCGTCGCCCGCTACACCGTCCGTGGGCTCGAGCGGTCGCGGCCCACCACGGTCGTGGCCAAGGCGTTCGCCGAACCCCACCGGGCGCGGCTGCTCCACGAGCACCTGAGCATCCTGTCCCAAGGGCCCTTCGCCACTGACGGCCTCAGGGTGCCGGAGCCACTCGGCCTGGTGCCCGAGCGGGGGCTCGTGGTGTACCGGGCGGCACCGGGCACACCCCTGGACCGGCTGCGGGACCGGGCGGAGGTGCTGCGCGGCCTGCGCGGCGCCGCGCTCTGGCTCGCCCGCCTGCACACCTGCGACGTGGTGCTGCCCCGGGGCTGGTCGCTGTCCCGGGAGCGGGCGAACAGCCGTGTGTGGTCGGACGTCGTCGGAGCGGCGTACCCACCGCTGGCCGAGGCGGCGGCCCGTGTCGCCAGGGGGTGGTCGGAAGTGGCGCCCACCACCGGTCCGGATGCCCCGCTGCACAAGGACTTCCACCCCGGGCACGTCCTCGTCGAGGACGCCACCACCACGGTCATCGACCTCGACGAGGCGCGCCAGGGCGACCCGGCCATGGACGTCGCGCACTTCTGCGCCTACCTCGAGGCCTTCGGGCCGGACCGTCGTGACGTGCGGCTGCCACAGGCCTTCGTCGCGGAGTACGCGCAGGCCTCCGGCTGGTCCCCGGGTGAGTCGCTGGCCGGCTACGCGGCGTACGCCTGGTTGAAGATCGCACGGCAGTGGGCGCTCGGCAGCGGGCCGTGCCGCGGTGCCACTGAGGACGAGCGTCGAGCCGGCGCGGCCCGGGCCGTGACGCGGGGGCTGGCATGGCTGGGCGAGTGATCTACATCGTGCGCAGCTGGCCGAGGCTCTCGCAGACCTTCGTGGTCAACGAGGTCCTGGCCCTGGAGCGGCTGGGGGTGGGCCTCAGCGTCTACAGCCTGGCGCGCTCGGGGGAGTCGCTGGTGCAGCCGGAGGTCGCGAAGGTGCGCGCGGACGTCGTCCACCTGCGCGGCACGGGCCGACGCCACGCAGCTGCCAACGCGCGAGATGCGTTGTCGCTGTTGAGGCGTCACCCGCGCACGTACCTCGGCACCGCGTGGTTCGCGCTTCGTCACCCGGGGCTCGCCGCGGGGTACGGCGACTGCTCAACGCTCGCGTGCTTCGCCCACGCGAGCGAGGTCGCCGCCCACGTCGTGCGGGCCCAGGGCCCCCAAGGACGGGCGTCGCACGTGCACGCGCACTTCGCCCACGACCCCGCGCTCGTCGGGCTGCTGGTCGCCCGCCTCACCGGCCTCGGGTTCACCTTCACCGCGCACGCCAGGGACCTCTACCAGATCCCGCCGAGCAGCCTGGCCACCCGCGCCCGGGCGGCCCGTGCCGTGGTGACCTGCTGCGAGGCGAACGCTCGCCACATCCGGCACTCGGTCGCGGCGTCGGACCTGCCACCGCTGCTGGTGGTGCACCACGGCGTGGAGCTCGACCGGTTCAGGGCAGGCCCGCCGCGACCCCCCGCACCCGAGGTGCCGACCGTCGTGTCCGTCGGACGGCTGGTGGAGAAGAAGGGGTTCGAGGACCTGCTGCGGGCGATCGCCCTGCTCGGTCACCGAGGGGTGCGCCTGTGCCTGCGCCTTTATGGCGACGGGCCGCTGCGTGCACGGCTCCTGGAGCTGCGGGAGTCACTCGGGCTGGCCGGCGTCGTCACCCTGATGGGTGCGCGCACCAGCGACGAGGTGGCCGCCGCGCTGGCAGCCGCGGACGCGTTCGTCCTCACCCCGCGGGTGACCGACGACGGCGACCGGGACGGCATACCCAACGTCCTCGTGGAGGCGATGGCCTGCGGGCTGCCCGTCGTCACCACTGCCGTGGGCGGGATCCCCGAGCTGGTGACGGACGGCGCCAACGGCCTGCTCGTCGGGGCGAAAGATGTTGCGGGAGTGGCTGACTCGCTCGAACGACTGGTGGTGGAACCTTCGCTCCGTGCCCGGCTGGGGTGCGCTGCACGGATCACCGTCGAGGAGTCGTACGACGTGGATGAGGCGGCCCTCCGGCTGCGCGAGGTCTTCGCCGGGGACGTCGGGTGGCAGGGGGAGGCGGGTCCATGAGCGCCACGGACCTTGGCCGGCCACGCCAGGACCGGGCTGCCACCCTTGACCGGTTCGCCACCCTCGACGGGCCAGTCCCCGACCGGTCGGCTCTCGAACGCCCACTGCTCGACCGGTTCTCGGAGGCGCTGTCCGCCACGACCATGGGCCCACGGCTGGCGACGGTCGGCCTCGGTGGTCCGTGCCACGTCCTCGACGCCAAGCTCGAGCCCGGGGTGCGAGCGGTCGTCCTGTACGAGTGCGGTGGGCGGCTGGTCCGTGGCGACCTGCTCGGCGTGGGTGCTGCCACGCCGTCGGCCGGGCTCGTCGTCGAGCCCGGCGTCAGCCTCTCGCCCTTCCCCCTCGACCCGGACCTGCCGTCCCTTCCCCGCGTCACCGACCCCCGCCACCTCGGCCCGGAGCTCGCCTCGGTGCTCGGCGGGACCGGCCGGCCCCGGCTGGGCCATCCGGAGCGGCTGGCCATCGACATCCTGCGCTACCGCCCGGGGAAGCGGCTGACGGCGCGTCTTCGCCACCCCGGCCTCGACGGCCCGCTCGTCGCCAAGGCGTACCACGACGACGCCAAGGCGACGGCCGTGGCGACGGAGGCGGTGCAGGTCACGGCTGCCAGCCAGGCGTCGTGCCGGGGCGGCCGCGGCGCAGGACTCCTGGCGTTCGCCCCGCCCGTCGGGTCAGCACCCTGCCTCGGCGTGGTGTTCCAGGAGGCGGTGAGGGGGCTCGCCCTCGACGACCTGCTGGGAAGCCGGCACCCCGTCACCGCGACGACCGTCACGGGGGCCGCGCGCGCCGGGGCCGCCCTCGCCGAGCTGCACGACCTGTCCCTGCCCACGGGCCGGCAGCGGCCCGTCGAGGCGGAGCTCCTGCGCTTCGCGCAGCGGTCGGAGCGGGTCGCCGCGGTGCGGCCGCAGCTGGGGGAGTCGATGGGCGCGCTGGCCGACCGGCTCGTCGAGGTGCTCCGCACACTGGCTCCACCGCGTACGGGTCCGGTCCACGGTGACTTCAAGCCCGGCCAGCTCCTGCTCCGGGGCGACCGTGTGGTCCTCCTCGACCTCGACCACCTCGGGACCGCCGACCAGGCGGTGGACGCCGGCACCTTCATCGCGTCGCTCCGGCAGCAGGCGGTCAGGTCACGCCTGGCGGGTCGTCCGCCCCAGGACGAGGAGATGGAGGCCCTCTCGAGGGCGTTGCTCGAGGGCTACCTGCGGGCCGGCGGTCCCGTGGACCAGCTGCCCCGGATCCGGTGGCACGTCGCGGTCGCCCTCGAGCGCAAGGCGCTGCGGGCCTTTGCCCGGTCTCCCCGGTCGCCGTTCCCCGCGCTCCTGGTCGACGAGGCCCAGCGTTGCCTGCGAGCCCTGGACGGGGAACGGCCGTGAGGGCCGTCGACAGGGGAGCCGGCGCGAACCCCACGGCGGCGCGCAGGCAACGCTCGCAGGCCAGCGACCTCCGGCGCACGGTGCGGCTCTTCCGGCGCTTCAGTGGCAGCCGCCGGGTCTACGTGCTCGGCTTCGTGCTGCTCGCCCTCGAGGCCGGCACCGCCGTCGTCGAGCCGTACCCCATCGCCTACCTCATCGACTTCCTCCAGGGCGCGCGCCCGGAGCTGCACTACCTGGGGGCACAGGCGGTGCTGGGGTCGGTCCGCAACGACACCATCTTCCTGCTGACCTCCGCCGTCATCCTCATCGCGGCCGTCAACAGCGCCGCCGACTCCTTCACCGAGATCTGCATGGCCCGCGGCGGCCGTTCGCTGGGCTACAGCCTGCGCGTGACGATGTACGCGCACCTGCAGCGGCTGCCCCTCGGCTACCACGACAAGCGGCGCACCGGCGACGTCATCACCCGCGTGACCGGCGACGTCCTCGTCATCGAGGACTTCGTCGTGAAGTCCCTGAGCAACATCCTCGGCAGCCTCATGGTCCTGGTCGGGAGCTTCGTGTTCCTGCTCCTGCAGTCGTGGAGCGTCGCGCTGGTCGCCCTGGTCGTCGTCCCGTTCCTCGTCCTCGCGTCCAACCACTACTCGCGGCGGATCAAGTCCGCCGCCCGGACCCAGCGCGACCGCGAGGGCGACCTCGCGTCGACCGCCCAGGAGATGCTGTCGTCCATCCGCCTCGTGCAGAGCCACGGCCGCGGCACCGTCGACCTCGACACGTTCTCCGCGCAGACCGGGCAGAGCATGTTCGCCTCGCTCAGGGCAGCGAACATCCAGGCGGAGTTCAGCTTCGTCATCGCACTCATCGAGGCCGTCGCGATCGTCAGCGTCATCTGGATGGGCCTGTGGCTGGTGGACAACGGCCTCATCACGATCGGCACGCTGGTGCTCTTCATCCTGTTGCTGCAGAACATGTTCAAGCCCGCCCGCAAGATCGTCAGCGAGTGGTACAAGATCGGCAACGTCTTCGCCAGCGTGGAACGCGTCGACGACCTGCTCGACCGCGAGGTCACCGTCACCGACCGGCCGGACGCCGTCGCCGCGCCGCCGCTGCAGGGCAGGCTGAGCCTGCGGCACGTCAGCTTCACGTACCCCGCGGAGCACTCCGACGGGTCGGCCGCCACCGCGCGACCCCCGGTCCTGCGCGACGTGGACGTCGACGTCGAGCCGGGCGAGGTGGTCGCCCTGGTCGGCTCCAGCGGGGCCGGCAAGAGCACCATCGCCCAGCTCGTGCCGCGCCTCTACGACCCCGACTCCGGGGCCGTGCTCGTCGACGGGCTCGACGTGCGCAGCCTCACCCTCGCCTCCCTGCGCCAGCAGGTGAGCCTCGTGCTCCAGGACACGATCCTGCTCAGCGGGACCGTGGCGGAGAACATCGGGTACGGCGTGGACTCACCCAGCCGGGAGGACGTCGAGGCAGCCGCGCGCATGGCCAACGCCCACGACTTCATCATGGCGCTGCCGGACGGCTACGAGACGGCGCTGGGCGAGCGGGGCTCGACCCTGTCCGGCGGGCAGCGCCAGCGCATCGCCATCGCCAGGGCCTTCATGCGACGGGCCCCGATCCTCATCCTCGACGAGCCGACCACCGGGCTCGACACGGAGTCCGCGCAGACCGTCATCGACGCCCTGCGCCACCTCATTCGGGGCACGACCACCATCGTGATCTCCCACGACCCCGACCTGGTCAGGTGCGCCGACCGCGTCCTGGTCGTGTCCGACGGCCGGCTGGTGGAGTCGGGCGCCGCGGGGGCACCGGCGACGACGACCTCGGTCCGCCCTCCCGCCCGTCGTCCTGCGCTGCCCCCTGGCCCTGCCAACAGCGAGCTGGGGGAGGAGCTCGCGTCTCGGCTGCCGGGGCTGCACCTCGCGCTCGACGAGGACCTGGTGGCGCAGCGGGTCGGCGAGTCGCTGGTCGGCAGCACCCACCGCACGTGCAGCGTCTCCGCCGGGTCGTTCTGGCTGCGCGAGGACGGCAGCTGCTCCCTGAGGTACGCCGTCCGGGTCGCCGACGCCGCCGGCGTGGTGTCCGACCACGTGCTCCTCGCCCGCGTGCACGACGACGCGGCGGCGTCGCGGGCCTACCTCGACGGGCAGGTGCGTCCCCTGCTGGGGCGACGTGCCGCGGACTCCCCGTGGTCCGTCCCTGCAGCGGTGCTCCCCGAGGCGGCGCTCACGCTGCACGGCTTCCCCAGCGACCCCGACCTGCCAACGCTCCGGCAGGCGATGAGCCCGCGGACGGTCGCCACGCTCGCGGGGAGCCACCCCGGTGAGGCGGCGCCGAGCGTCGAGGTGGTGCACCACCCCCGCACCGGACCGTGCGTCCTGCGCTACGGCATCCCGGGCGGCACGAACGGCCGGGACTGCACGGACGCCGCGGACCGCAGGGAGGTCGTGGACGGCACGGGCCGGACCCTCTACGGCAAGGTCTACCCGGACCCGCGCCGCGGCGAGGCGGTCGAGGGCCTCCTGCGAGCGCTCGGCGAGAGCCCGGCGGGCCGGGACGGACGCTTCCCCCGGCCGACCCTGTACGCGCCCCGGCTGAGGCTGCTGGTCACGCAGGCGCTCGGGGGTGAGCCCGCCATCCCGGCTCTGCTCGCCTCGGTCCTGTCCACCCCCCTGACGGCCGACCACTGGCGGGACACCGAGGCGCTGCGCACAGCGGTACGGGCTGCGGGGGAGGCCCTCGCGGTGCTGCACGGCAGTGACGTCGCCACCGCGCCCGTGCACACGGCCCGCGCCGAGCAGGAGGTGCTGCGCCGCGACCTCGAGCTCGTGGCCGGCTGCTGGCCCGGGACCGCGCACCGGGTCCTGGCGAGCAGCGCGGCACTGCTGGTGGAACCACCGGAGTCCCCTGCCGTGGTGCTGTCGCACGGTGACTTCACCCCCGCGCAGGTGCTGCTCGACGGAGGCGCCGCCGCCCTGGTCGACCTGGACACGGTGTGCTGGGCCGACGCTGCGCTGGACCTGGGTCGGTTCACCGCGCACCTCGAGCTCCTCGCGTCACGGTACGGCGGTCAGGCCGGCCGTGCGCTGGTGCGCGACCTGGTTCGTTCCTTCCTCGACGCGTACGGTGCCGTGGACCGCCGGACCGCGACGGCTGCCGCGGCGTCGGAGCGAATCGCCTTCTACCGCAGCGCTTCGCTGACACGCAGCGCCCTCAATGCCTGCCGTCAGCTCAAGGAGCACCGCCTCGCGCTGGCCCTGTCGCTGCTCGAGTCGAGCCCTGGTGGGAGGGCGGACCTGTGACCGTCGTCCCCGACCGCGAGCGCGTCGTCGCACCACTGGAGGCGTTCTCCACGCTGCCCGACTGGCTGGCTGCCGCGATGGACGGCGAGCGCGTGGCCGCGAGCCTGCAGCACCACGCCCCGGTGCTGCGCGCCGACCACGGCGTGGTGCTCGCGTGGGTGACCGCGTGTCGCCCGGAGCGGTTGCGCGCCAAGGACGGCACCTGGGTCGCGCGGTACCGGGTGACGGTCCGGGCGGGGGAGGCCGAGCGGGACGTCGTGCTCGTCGGTGAGCTCGTCCCGCCGCCGCACCAGCCCACCGGGCCGGAAGTCGGCGACGGTGCCTTCGTCTCTGACGGTGACCGTCACACGCACACCGACGTCGACCGTGACAGGCACACCGACGGCGACCCTGACGGCGCGGCCGGGGAGTGGTCGTGCTGGTTGCCCGACCTGCGACTGCGGCTGCGCAGCGAGGCCGGCGACCCCGCGCTGCCCGCGCTGCCCGTGCTCACCCACGCGCCGGACACCACTCGTCTGCTCCAACTCGTCCTGCGCCGGGCCGGCCACCCGGACGCCGTCATCGCCTCGTGCGACCCCGTGGTGGTGCGGTACAAGCCCGGCAGCCGCTGCACCGTGGTCGTCGGTGTGACGTACGCGGACACCGTGGCCTCGGCGCCCCCGACCACGGTGGTCCTCAAGACCCACCAGGGCGACAAGGGACAGACCGCCTGGGCGGCCATGACCGCGCTGTGGGCGCGGCAGGAGGCGTGGAGGGGAGTCGTCGAGATGGCCGAGCCGCTGGCGTTCCTGCCCGAGGAGCGGATCCTCGTGCAGGGTCCGGTGCCCGAGGACCTCACCCTCAAGGAGCTGGCCCGCCGCGCCTTCGCCGGCGGGGACCAGGACACGCTGGCGAGCCTGCGCGTGGCGCTCGCCGCGACCGGGCGCGGCCTGGCCGCCCTGCACCGGTCCGGCGCGGAGTACGGGCGCACGGCCACGCTGGCCGACGAGGTCGCGGAGATCCGGGAGGTGGTGGGCAGGCTGTCCGTCACGGTGCCCGGGCTCGGCGGTGCGGCCGAGCCGCTGCTGTCGCGCGTGGAGCAGCTCGCCGGTGACCCGCAGCCCGGCCCGGCCGTGGTGCCGTCCCACCACGACTTCAGGCCGGCGCAGGTGCTCTTGCACGAGGGCTCGGTGGGGTTCATCGACTTCGACGGCGCCGCGATGGCCGAACCCGCCCTCGACCTCGGCCGGTTCACCGCCAAGCTGAGGGACATCGGGATCAGCTCGATGGCGTTCACGGGTCAGCGGCTGTCGGGTCCGGTGCTGCGGTCGCACCTCGCCCTCGTCGACAGCCTGTGCGAGGACTTCGTGGGTGGCTACGCAGCCGAGTCGGGGGTGTCGCGGGAGCGGGTCCTGCTCTGGGAGACCTGTGACCTGCTCACCGGGCTGCTGCACGCGTGGACCAAGGTGCGGCTCGCGCGCGTGGGGCCGCGGCTCACCCTGCTGCAGCACCGGGTCCGCGCCCTGACCGACGGGGCGCCGTCCACCGGCTGAGGCGGTGGCACCCGCACTGCGATGACCCGGACTCAGCGGGGCTCGACCCCGGTCGACGAGCTGGTGGTCGTCACGTCGTGGTCGTGGGGTCTGGCGTGGTCGTCGTGGGATCCGACGTCGTGGTGGTCGGGTCAGGTGTGGTGGTGGTCGGGTCCGACGTCGTGGTGGTCGGGTCCGGTGTCGTCGTCGTGGGATCCGGCGTGGTCGTCGTCGGGTCCGGCGTCGTCGTCGTGGGATCCGGTGTGGTGGTGGTCGGATCGGGCGTCGTGGTCGTGGGATCGGGCGTCGTGGTCGTGGGGTCCGGAGTAGTGGTGGTCGGGTCCGGCGTGGTCGTCGTGGGGTCCGGAGTGGTCGTGGTCGGGTCAGGTGTGGTCGTCGTGGGATCGGGCGTCGTGGTGGTCGGGTCCGGTGTCGTGGTGGTCGGCTGGGGGGACGTCGAGGGGCTGGTCGTCGGCCCGGGCGGCCTGCTGGTGCTCGGGCGCGGAGCAGGCGTCCTCGTCCCCGGCAGGATCGCCGGCGGCGGTGGTGGCGGGGCCACCGGGAGGGTCGCGGCCTTGGCGACGGCCCGCGTGACGACCTCCGGGGTCACCGTCGCCGGCTCGGACTTCGTCGGGGCCGTAGGGCCGTGGCTGAGGACGGGGGCCGAGACCGGGCCGATGGCGACCAGGCCGTGCTTGTCGAAGTAGTCGATCCAGTCGAGCACCGCCAGCAGGTAGGGCCCGGAGTGGTTGTAGGACACGATCGCGGCGGCGAGCTCGGTCGGCTGTGCCAGGTCGCGCCCACCGGCACAGAGGTAGAGCGAGGCCGACACGACCGAGTCGTAGACGTTCTGCGGGTCGGCCTTGCCGTCGCCGTCGCCGTCGGTCCCGAAGTCGGCCCAGGCGCTGGGGACGAACTGCATCGGCCCCACGGCGCGGTCCCACTGCGTGTTGCCGTCGAGGAGCCCACCGTCGGTGTCAGGCACCCGGGCGAGCCGCCCACCCGACAGCAGCGGCCCGTACACGCCCGGGACGACGCGGTGGCCGCTCAGGGACTGCCCACCCGCGGACCCGGACTCGACCTGGGCGATGGCCGCCAGGACCTCGGCACGCAGCCGGCACGCCGGCGGTGCGCCACGGACGGCACCGAGGTACGCGTCGACGAGGGCGACCTGGACCGGCCCCGGCCCCGGTGCGCCGAGGGTGGCGCCGAGCGCCGGCGGGTGGGCGATCTGGCCGGCCACGGACACGTTGACGCTGCGTCCCTCGGTGCTCAGCGCGCCCGAGCTGAGGTCGTCGAACGCCGCCCGGCCGTCGTCGACCGACGTCCCCAGCGGGTGCACGGGCTGCGGGGAGCCCTGCGGCTCGTCCGGACCGGACGCGCCGCAGGCCGCCACCACAGCCGTGGCCGCGGCGATGACGAGGAAGGTGGGAAGTCGCATGGCCCGTCCAGCCTCGCCCCCGAGGACAGCCAGACCTACCGCCGAAAGACGTAGGCGCCGGGGTCCGCGTGACGTAGCCGCGTCCAGAGGACGGTCAGGTCCGGGTGCCCGCGGTCATCCCTTGTCGGCGCGGCGCTCCTGCCAGCGGTCCCACGGGCCCCGTACGGTGCGCACGAGCTGCTCACGCCGCTCACGCCACTCGAGCAGGCCCTCGCTGGGCCACCACGCAGCCCTGAGCCGGTCCTTGCGGCGACGCACGCCGGCGACCGCCCTGACCACGCGGTGGGTGTCCGGCCGGACGTCGGTCACCGTGGTGCCGGGGGGTGCGTAGCGCGACCGCTCCACGCCGTCGACGACCCGGATCAAGGCCTGGGACTCCTCGCCCTCGAGGTAGGCCTCGCGCTGGAAGAAGCGGCCGGCCTGGCGGGGCGTGCTGCCGCGGGGTGGGATGACACCGAGGTCGCCGAGCCGTTCGACCATCGACTGCCACTCCACCTCCACGCGGGTCGCCTCGTCCGGGGCGTCGCGCAGCCGGCGGCGCAACCGGGTCCTGGCCGCCAGCGGCACGGCCAGCGAACCCAGCACGCCGGCGACGAGGCCGATGAGCACCCAGAGCAGCGCGGTACGGGCCTGGGGGCCGAGGAACGACGAGTCGCCCGCCGAGGTGCCGGACGTGGTCGTCGGGTCGTTGGCGCCCGGGTCGTTGGCGCCGTCGGGCCGGGTGTTGGTCGGGCGCGCGGTCGCGGAGGGAGCGCTCGTGGACGGGTCGGAGGAGTCGGGCGTCGTCGGGGCGAGGGAGTAGGGCGGCGCCACCGTGTTCTGCGCCCCGGACGGCGTGGGCTCGAAGCGCAGCCACCCGACCCCGTCGAAGTAGAGCTCGGGCCACGCGTGCGCGTCGGAGGCGTGCACGGTGTAGGTGCCGCGGTCGGCGCTGCCGGGCAGGAAGCCGATGGCCATGCGGGCGGGGATGCCGCTCTCGCGCGCCATCATCACCATGGCCGTCGCGAACTGGACGCAGTAGCCGACCTTGGACCGCAGGAACAGCGAGATGGCGTCGGGCCGCTCGGACTGCCCGAAGTCGTTGGTCACCGTCTCGGGGAGCTGCAGCGAGTAGGAGAAGCCGCCGGTCTGCCGCAGGTAGTTCTGGATGGCCCTGGCGGCCTCGATGCGGCTGGCGCCCTCAGGGACGACCTCGGCGACGAGCTGGCGCACCAACGGCTCGGAGGCGGGGTCGACCTGCAGCTCAGGGGGGAGCAGGGCGCCCGTGGCCTGCTCGACCGGCTGGTCCAGCGCGCCGGACGGCGGGTTGAGCGCGAGGTAGTTGAAGCTGTAGGACCGCGCCGACCGGTTGACCGAGGCCACCGACGTCTGGCGGTCCAGGCCCCAGGCCACGCCGTCGAGGTCGCCGGAGACGAGCGGGGTGGGGGCGGCGATCTGTGGCGCCTCGATCCGCGACTCGTCCACGGACAGCCGGTAGGTCTCGCGGGGGATGCTGTCGTCGAGCTCGCGCGGCAGGTCGACCTGGGGCCGCTTGCTGTACCTCACGTCGGGGTTGTCCGGCCGCCACTGGTCGTTGGCGTAGCTCTCCAGCACCCCGACCCGCAGCGGCGTGAGCACCGGCGCGTTCGTCGTGTAGGTGAGCACCGGTGCCTTGGACGGGTTGTTGAGGCTGCGGGTGAGGTCGAGGGTCGACTTGAGGCCGATCTGCCCGTCGCTGAACCCGGTGGCGTCGGCCGAGCGGCCGAGCCCGTCGATGAGGTAGCGGGTCGGCAGGTGGGGGATGACGATGGGCAGCGCCACCGCCGTGACCAGGCCGGCGACCGCGAGCGTGCGGCCCACCGCGGCATACCCGTAGGCGCCGTCACGGTCCTCGGACGAGCGGCGGCCGCTGGTGCTCAGGGGGACCGTGGTGCTCCAGCGGCGCAGCGAGGAGATGCCCTGGCGTCCGAGCATGAGCAGCCACACGCCGCCGGCCGCCACGAAGTACATGGGGTTGAGGGCGTCACCGGAGTTGGAGGCGGAGATGAGGAACGCGGTGAGCAGCGGCAGTCCCGCCATGGCCGGGGAGCGGCGCATCACGGCGAGGTGGTCGACGATGATCGCGGCGATGGCGATGGCCAGCCCGATGCCGAGGATGATCCCGCGGTTGGTGGGCGCCGGTGCCGCGTAGTTCTGGACGGTCAGCCGTGCGTCGACCAGCAGCCGGTTGAACGTCAGCACCATGTCGAGGGTGGGCAGGCCGTGCCACAGGTGGCCGCGGCCGTAGAGCCAGCCGGAGACGAGGACCACCCCGGCGAGCTGGCCGAGCATGACGAGCACCCACGAGGTGGTGGCCATGCGCACGAGGATGCCGACCACGACGACGACGGCGATGACGGCCAGCGTCGGCCGGATCCAGGTGTTCGGGGTGAACAGGGTCGACAGCGGCCAGGCGACCACGGCCGACGCGGCGCCGGCGAGCAGCGACTCGGGGACGCGACCGCGGCTCATGCCACACCCACCCGGGCGGTGCCACCGGACAGGACGCCCCACACGGAGGCGAGCTCGTCACCCGACCCGACGACGGCCACGCTCCACCCGGCTCCGCGCAGGACCGGTACGCAGGCCATCTCCGACGGCGCGCCGGTGCGCCGTCGGCGGGCGGCGCCGAACCCGTCCGGGTCGAGCACGACCGCGAGCGCGGTGCCCCCGGGCTGGCGCAGTGACGCGACCCGGCGGGCCAGCTCCTCGTCGAGCTCGGTGACGACGGCCAGGACCAGGCCGCCCGAGGCCGTGACGGGGTGGGCGGCCTGCAGGACGTCGGCGAACTGGTCGTCGGAGCCGGGCTCGGCCATGGCGAGCACGTCGAGCAGCGGGTCGACCTCGATCGAGGCGGAGGCGCGGCTGTCCTCCGCGGTCTCGTCGGTGACCAGGTGCACGGCATACCCCTGGTCGAGCAGGTGCACCCCCACCGAGGCGCACGCGGTCACGGCCCACTCGAACGAGCCGGAGCTCCCCGAGCCGTGGTGGCCGCGCGCCCGGGAGTCCAGGACGATCGCTGCACGGCGGCGGGCGGGGCGGTCCTCCTGGCGGACCATGAGCTCACCGGTCTTCGCCGTGGCGGGCCAGTGGATCCGGCGCAGGTCGTCGCCGTCGCGGTAGGACCGGATGGAGACGTCGTCCTCGCCGTGCAGGGCGACCATGTGCGGGATGACCCCCTCGGCGCCGACGCCGCTGCCCGGCGGCTGCCCGCCGCCCAGCGGCAGGATGCGGGGGAGCACGAGGATGTCGCTGGACCCTGAGATGGCCGCGACCCGGGTGCTCAGCCCGAACGGGTCACGCAGGCGCACCCCGAGGGGGCCGAGGCGGTGGCGGCCACGCACGTGGGAGCGCACCGTGTAGTGGACCTCCTGCCGCTCGCCGCGCCGCAGCCGGGGCACGACGAACCGGGGACGGTCACCGAGTGCGTAGTCGAGCTGCTCCTCGGCCATGAGCAGCGGGCTCGCCGCGCCGCCGGCGTTCTCGATGGCCAGCGTGACCACCGACTGCTCGTCGACCTGGATGCGGCCGGGCACGGCAGTGCGCTCGAGGGCGAACCGCAGGTCGTGCCGTCGCATGAGCAGGCCGCTGAGCAGGGGGAGGGCCACCAGGAGGACGCCGATGCGGGTGAGGTCGGTGAACCCCAGCCCGACACCGCACAGCACCAGGGTGGTCCCGGCGGCGACGAACGCCCGGCCGCGGGTGGTGAGGAGGTCGCGGAGCCTGCGCACGGCGCCTCAGCGCCCGGCGGCCGGGACCGGCACCCGCCGCATGAGGTCCTGCAGGACCTCGGCGGTGCTGCGCCGGGCGAGCTGGGTCTCCCCGGTGGGGATGACGCGGTGGGCGAGGACGTTGACGACGATGGCCTGGACGTCGTCGGGCAGCACGTGGTCGCGGCCCTCGAGCGCTGCGTGGGCCCGGGACGCCCGCAGCATGTGGAGGGTCGCGCGCGGTGACGCCCCGAGCCGCAGTGCGGAGCTGGACCGGGTGGCCGCCGAGAGGTCGACGACGTACTGCTTGATGGCGTCGCTGGTGAACACCGAACGCACCGCGCGCACCATGGCCGAGACGGTCGCCGCGTCGGTGACGGCGGTCAGGGTCTCCAGCGGCGACACCTGTCCGTGCGTGTCGAGCATGGCGACCTCGGCGCGCGAGGAGGGGTAACCGAGGGAGATGCGGGCCATGAACCGGTCGCGCTGGGCCTCGGGCAGCGGGTAGGTGCCCTCCATCTCGATGGGGTTCTGGGTCGCCATGACGATGAACGGCTTGGGCAGGTCGTAGGTCTGTCCGTCGACCGTGACCTGGCCCTCCTCCATCGACTCCAGCAGCGCGGACTGCGTCTTGGGCGAGGCGCGGTTGATCTCGTCGCCGACCACCACGTTGGCGAAGATCGCGCCCGGGCGGAACTCGAAGTCGCGCACGTCCTGGTTGAAGACGCTGACACCGGTGATGTCGCTGGGCAGCAGGTCGGGGGTGAACTGGACCCGGCGGACCGAGCAGTCGATCGACCTGGCCAGGGTCTTGGCGAGCATCGTCTTGCCCACGCCGGGGACGTCCTCGAGCAGCAGGTGGCCCTCGGCGAGCAGCACGGTGATGGCGGTGTGCACCACGTCGGGCTTGCCCTCGATCACCGAGTTCATGGCCCGGGCGAGGCGTCCGGCGACCTCGGTCACCTGGCTCAGCGAGGCGGGGGAGCCGGCAGGGAGCGAGAGCAGGCTCTCGGGTCCGGCCGGTGCGCCCGGCGCCGTGCTCGCTGCGCCCACCGGGCCGTTGGTCTGGTCCTCGTACCTACCTTGCACCGGCTGTCCCTTCGTCGGGTCCCCTGCGGCGGGTCCCATCGTCGGGGGTGCCTCGCTGCGCCCCCGCGGATGTTCCTGATCTTTCCCCACAACGCCCCACCGGGACAGCAGGTATGCCGTCTCGTGACCTGGGATCGCTGCTCCGGGCAACGGCCGAGCCCCTCCAGAGGTGCCCGCGAGCGTGGTGGGAGCGCCCGCGCGGTGGGCGCGACCGGGTCGTCGGCCGTCGAGGCGCCGACCGAGCTCAGCGATCCACCACTTTGCACCACCACTGTGACCTGCAAAAACAGCCAAACAGATGACCTCAAACGCCGGAATGGGGTGCCTGTGGGGGTCGTGGTGGAGTAAAGTGGTGGAATCCAGAGGGCCGTGGGGCCCGAGCACCGGCGGCAGGGGAGGTGGGCACCGTGTTCCTCGGGACGCACAGCCCCCGACTCGACGACAAGGGCCGCCTGTTCCTCCCCGCCAAGTTCCGCGAGCGCATGGCCGGCGGCCTGGTGGTCACCCGTGGCCAGGAGCGCTGCCTCTACGTCTTCCCGATGCAGGAGTTCGTCCGCGTGACCGAGCAGATGCAGTCGGCGCCCACGACGAGCAAGGCCGTCCGCGACTTCACCCGTGTCTTCCTCTCCGGCGCCTCCGACGAGGTCCCCGACAAGCAGGGCCGCGTGACCATCCCGGCCAACCTGCGCGCCTACGCCGGGCTGACCCGCGACTGCACCGTCATCGGCGCCGGCTCGCGCGTCGAGGTCTGGGACACCGACGCCTGGAACGCCTACCTCGAGAGCACCGAGCAGGGCTTCGCCGACCAGTCCGAGGAGGTCATCCCCGGACTGCTCTGAACCACCGGACCGGAGACGCCCCTGTGGCCAGGTCTCCAGCCGCTTCGCTTCCCGGGACGACTTCCCCCGTCCCGGGCCGCACACCAGGAGCGGATGGGGACCTGACCGCAGGGTCACCCGGACCGCACGACCCCGTAGCACCCCGCAGCGCAGCACCACCGCACAGCAGCACTCGAAGCACCCGCACCACTACTTCGCACCACCCAGCACCGAGCACCACAGGAGTACGTCGATGAACTCACGAGGAATGGCCGCCGACCGGCACGTTCCCGTGCTCCGCGACCGCATCGTCGAGCTGCTGGCGCCCGCCCTCACCGAGCCCGGCGCGGTCTACCTCGACGGCACGCTCGGCATGGGCGGCCACGCCGAGGCCGTCCTCGAGGCCTGCCCGCAGGCGCGCGTCGTCGGCATCGACCGCGACCAGGAGGCCCTCGCGCTCGCGGCCGAGCGGCTCGCCCCGTACGCGGCCCGCACCACCTTCGTCCACGCCGTCTACGACGAGGTGCCCCGGGCGCTCGCCGAGGCCGGTGTCGACCACGTCGACGCCAGCCTCTACGACCTCGGCGTCTCCTCCCTGCAGCTCGACGAGGCCGACCGCGGCTTCTCCTACAGCCAGGACGCACCGCTGGACATGCGCATGGACCAGACCACCGGGGTCACGGCCGCCGACGTGCTCAACACCTACGGTGCGGCCGAGCTCGAGACGATCCTGCGCGAGTACGGCGAGGAGCGGTTCGCCCGCAAGATCGCCGCTGCCGTCGTGCGCGAGCGGGAGAGCGAGCCGTTCACCACCTCGGCCCGGCTCGTGGAGCTGCTCAAGAAGGTCGTCCCGGCCGCCTCGCAGAAGAGCGGCGGCCACCCCGGCAAGCGGACGTTCCAGGCGCTGCGCATCGAGGTCAACTCCGAGCTGTCCGTCTGGGCGCAGGCGCTGCCGCGCGTCATCGACGCGCTCGGCGTCGGTGGCCGCGTCGCCGTCCTGTCCTACCACTCGCTCGAGGACCGCATCACCAAGCGCGTCTTCGCCCAGGGCGCCAAGGGCAGCAGCCCCGAGGGCCTGCCCGTGGAGCTGCCCGAGCACGCGCCGTACCTGCGCCTGCTCACCCGCGGGGCCGAGGAGGCCTCCGCGCAGGAGCAGTCCGCCAACCCCCGATCTGCCTCGGTGCGCCTGCGCGCCGCCGAGCGCACCCGACTTTCCACAGCAACGAAGGGACAGCACCGATGAGCCAGCAGACTGCGACGGCGAGGGTCGCATCTCGGGCCCCCCTCCGGCGGCAGGCACCGCCCCAGCCCCTGCGCGTCGTGCCGGCCGCTCTCGGCCAGCCGGGCAACGGCCTGTTCGCCGCCCTGTGCATGACCATGCTCGTGGCGGGGCTCGTCGGCCTGCTCATGCTGAACACCGCGATGGCGGAGGGCTCGTTCACGCTCCACCGGCTCCAGGCCACCTCGGGCGAGCTCACCGACACCCAGCAGGCCCTGACCCAGGCCATCGACGCCCAGCGCAGCCCGGCCAACCTCGCTGCCCGCGCCGCCAAGATGGGGATGGTGCCGGCCGACTCGGCGGCGTTCCTGCGGCTGTCCGACGGCAAGGTCCTCGGCGTGGCGAGCCCGGCGAAGAAGCAGCCCGGCTTTACCGTGGTGACCGCTCCGCAGGCCTCGTCCTCGAAGGCTGCGAAGGCCAAGGACACCGCGCCGAAGGCGTCGGTCACCACCAAGGGGGACGTGACGACCACCACCGAGAAGGTCACCAAGCCCGACGGCTCGGTCGTCACCACGGTGACCAGCGTCGACGCCCGCACCAAGGCCACCACCAGCACGACCACGACCACCCCGGCAACGACGTCGGGGGCCGGGGCGGCCCAGCCGTCGGCCGGGACGCCGGCGGACGCCGCCACGCCCAAGCCCTGACGCACGACAGCACGCAGCACCACCCGACCCAGACACGAGGTACCCAGTGACGCAGACCCGAGGCACCGGCCCGGGAGCCCCACGCCCTCGTGCCGGCACGGGGGCGCCCACGGGTACGGCGCCGCGTCGCCGCCCGGCGCCGGGTGCAGCCAGGGGCGCGACGCAGCGTGCGGCCCAGGGCAAGGAGCGGGCCGCGGCGGCCAGGGCCGGTCGCCCCTCGGGTCGACCCGCCCCCGCAGGCGCCCGTCCCACGGGTGCCGGGGCACCGCGACGCACCGGACCCAGGCCACCGGCGGCACCGCCGCGTCGCCCGGTCGGGCGCAAGGTCAGCCTCGACGGCTCCAACCCGCGTCGCCGCATGCGGACGATGACCGTGGCCGTGCTCTTCGTGTTCAGCATCTTCGGCGCGCAGCTGCTGCGGCTGCAGGGCTTCGACGCCTCGGCGGTCTCCAAGGACGCCCAGACCAACCGCACCACCACGGTGCCGCTGCTGGCCATGCGCGGCTCCATCCTCGACCGCAACGGCACGATCCTCGCCTCCAGCATCGAGCGGCGCACGGTGACCGTCGACCAGACGGCCGTGCCGGAGTACGTCAAGAGCGTCGACGGGGTCCGCACCAAGGTGGGCGTCGCCGGGGCCGCCGAGGACCTCTCGCCGCTGCTGAACATCCCCGTCGACCAGCTCACGCAGGACCTCACCGGGACGGCCAAGTACCGCGTCCTCGCGCGGAACATCACCCCGCTCAACTGGCGCAAGATCTCCGAGCTCGGCGTCAACGGCGTCTACTCCGAGGCCACGTCCGACCGCAACTACCCGACCTCCACGGCCGCCGCCTCGCTCGTCGGGTTCCTGCGCTCGGACGGCACGGCCGGCGGTGGCCTCGAGGTCCTCGAGGACGGCGTCCTCAAGGGCAGGGCCGGAAAGACGATCTTCGAGCACTCCCAGGACGGCCGGGCCATCCCCAACGCGCGTCAGGAGACGATCCCGCCGGTCGAGGGCAAGGACGTCAAGCTGACCCTCGACTCCGACCTGCAGTGGTTCGCCCAGAACGCCGTGGCGCAGAAGGTCAACGAGACCAAGGCGTTGTCGGGCACGGTGGTCGTCACGAACGTCAAGACCGGTGAGCTGCTCGCCGTCGCGTCGTACCCGACGTTCGACCCCAACCAGCCGGGGCAGGCCAGCGAGAACTGGACCAACAAGGCGTTCAACGACGTCTACGAGCCGGGCTCGACGGGCAAGGTCATCACGGCGTCGGCGGCCATCGAGGAGGGCGCCGTCACGCCGTCCACCGTGGTCGAGGTGCCCAACCGCATCCACCGCTCGGGCACCGAGTTCAAGGACAGCCACGACCACGCCACCGAGTACCTCACCTTCGCGGGCGTCCTCGCGCAGTCCAGCAACATCGGCACGATCCTGGCCGGCGAGAAGGTCAAGGCGTCGACGATGTACAGCTACTTCAAGAAGTTCGGCCTCGGCGCCACGTCGGGGATGGGCTTCCCGGGTGAGGGCCCGGGCCTGCTGACCAACGTCAAGGACTGGAACGGCTCGCAGCGCTACACCGTGCTCTTCGGGCAGGGCCTGTCGGTCAACGCCCTGCAGGCGGCCGGGGTCTTCCAGACGATCGCCAACGACGGCGTGCGGATCCCGCCGCGCATCGTGGCCGCCACCAGCGACGGCCACGGCGGGTTCACCCCGGCGCCCAAGGCCCAGGGCATCCGGGTGGTCTCGGCCACGACCGCCAAGAAGGTCCGCGACATGCTCGAGGGAGTCGTCGGCAAGGAGGGCACCGCGCCCGAGGCCAAGATCCCGGGCTACCGCGTGGCCGGCAAGACCGGCACCGCCGACCGCTACGACGCCAAGGTGGGCGGCTACTCCGGCAAGACCGCGAGCTTCATCGGGTTCGCCCCCGCCGACGACCCCGAGATCGTCGTCGCGGTGACGCTCCAGCGCCCCATCAAGGGCTACTTCGGTGGCGCCGTCGCCGGGCCTGTCTTCAAGGACGTCATGACCTACGCCCTGCAGGAGCTGCAGGTCCCGCCGACCGGCACGAAGTCCCCGGTGGTCCAGGTGAAGGCAGCTGAGACCCCGGCCAAGGACGACCCGTCGGTGCTGCGCGACCACCAGTCGGGCACGTCCGGCCTGCGGCGCTGACGGTAGGCTCGCTGTCCGTGCCTTCCCCCCGACCGGCGTCCCCGCACGCCATCGCGCTCTCCGCCGTGGCGTCCCTCGTGGACGGCACCGGCTCGGGTGCAGACGTCGAGGTGACGGGGGTCACCCTCAGCTCCCAGGACGTCGTCCCGGGTGACCTCTACGCCGCCCTTCCCGGTGCGAACACCCACGGCGCCCGGTATGCCGCCGGCGCCCTCGCCGCCGGCGCGGTCGCGGTCCTCACCGACCACGCAGGGGAGCAGGTGCTCGCCG
The DNA here is from genome assembly GCF_001428025.1 of Phycicoccus sp. Soil748. Lineage (GTDB taxonomy): Bacteria > Actinomycetota > Actinomycetes > Actinomycetales > Dermatophilaceae > Pedococcus. The sequence continues at coordinate 705,947 of NZ_LMSC01000007.1, forward strand.
AGGAGGGTGTCGACGTCCCGCGGGTCGTGGTCCAGGACCCGCGCGGTGTCGTGGGCGCCGTCGCGCGGGAGGTCTACGGCACCGCCGACCCCGCCCTGCGCCTCGTGGGGGTGACCGGCACGAACGGCAAGACCACCACGGCCTACCTCGTGAACTCCGCCCTGACCGCGCTGGGGCACACCACCGGCCTCATCGGCACAGTCGAGACACGCATCGGGGACGAGCGGGTCAAGAGCATGCGCACCACCCCCGAGGCGACCGTCCTGCACGCGCTGCTGGCCGTCATGGTCGAGCGGAGTGTCGACTTCTGCGTGATGGAGGTCTCGAGCCACGCCCTCAGCCAGCACCGTGTCGACGGGGTCGTCTACGACGTCGCGCTCTTCACGAACCTGTCGCAGGACCACCTCGACTTCCACCCCACGATGCGCGACTACTTCGAGGCCAAGGCGTCGCTGTTCACGCCGGAGCGGTCGCGCCGCGGCATCGTCTGCGTCGACGACGAGTGGGGCCGCGAGCTCGCCGGCACCGCCGGCGTGCCGGTCACGAGGCTGACGTCGCGCGCCGACGTCGACGCCGACTGGCGGCTCGTGGCGGGGGAGGACCCGGCCGGCTTCACGCTGTCCGACGGCACGACCACCCTACGACTGCGATCGGCCCTGCCCGGCGACTTCAACCGGGTCAACACCGCGATGGCAGCCCTGGCGCTCATGGCCTCCGGCATCACCGCCGAGGACACCGAGCGGGCGTTGCTCGTCGACCCGCACGTCCCGGGGCGCATGGAGCGGGTGGCGCCGACCCGCGTGGCCGCCGACCCCTCCCTGCCGTTGGTCGTCGTCGACTACGCCCACACACCCGACGCCGTCGCCGCTGCCCTCGCGGCGCTCCGACCGGCCACCACCGGGGCGCTGGTCGTCGTCCTCGGTGCCGGCGGTGACCGCGACCGGGGCAAGCGTGCCGCCATGGGCCGCGCCGCTGCGTCCGGGGCCGACGTCGTCGTCGTGACCGACGACAACCCCCGGTCCGAGGACCCCGCGGCGATCCGCCGTGCAGTCCTTCAGGGGGCCCGGGACGCGGGCACGGACGCCGAGCTGCACGACGTGCAGGGGCGCGCCGCCGCCATCGCCGCCGCCGTGCGTGCCGCCCACCGTCACGGTCCGGGGAGCGTGGTCGCCGTGGTCGGCAAGGGTCACGAGACCGGCCAGGAGGTCGCCGGCACGGTGCACCCCTTCGACGACCGCGTCGAGGCCGCCAAGGCCTTGGACGCCATCAGCCTCGAGCGCGGAGGAGTCGCGTGATCCCGTTGTCCCTGCAGGAGATTGCCACCATCACCGGTGGGAGGCTGCACGGCATACCGGAGGACGCGGCCGACCGGCTCGTCGTCGACGGCCCCGTCGTCACCGACTCCCGTGAGGCCGGCCCCGGCGGTCTCTACATCGCCCGCGTGGGCGAGCAGCAGGACGGCCACCGGTTCGTCCCCGCCGCAGCAGGGCTCGGCGCGGTCGCAGCGCTGACCACCCGCGAGGTCGACGACCTCCCGTGCGTCGTCGTCGACGACGTGCAGGCCGGTATGGCGTCCCTCGCCAGGGCGGTCGTCGACCGCCACCCTCAGCTCACCGTCATCGGCATCACCGGCTCCTCCGGCAAGACCTCCACCAAGGACCTGCTCGCGGCGGTCCTGTCGACCGACGCACCGACGGTGGCCCCGGTCGGCTCGCTCAACTCCGAGGTCGGGGTGCCGCTGACCGTCTTCCGCGTCACGCCGCAGACCCGCTACCTCGTCGTGGAGATGGGTGCGCGCGGCATCGGGCACATCCACTACCTCACGACCATCGCCCCCCCGCGGATCGGGATCGAGCTCAACGTCGGCTCCGCCCACGTCGGCGAGTTCGGGTCGCGCGAGGCGATCGCCGTCGCCAAGGCCGAGCTCGTGGCCGCCCTGCCCGAGGACGGCCTCGCGGTCCTCAACGCCGACGACCCCGCCGTGCGGGCCATGGCCACCCGGACCCCCGCCCGCGTCCAGCTGGTCGGCACCGCCACGGACGCGGTGGTCCGGGCCACCGACATCACGCTCGACGCCGCCGGCCGGCCGTCCTTCACCGTGCTCACCCCCGTGGGGGAGGCGGCCGCCACGCTGCCCCTGCACGGCGAGCACCACGTGGGCAACGCCCTCGCCGTCGTCGCCACGGCGCTGGAGTGCGGGCTCGACCTCGACCCCGTCGTCGCGGCGCTCGCCACGGCGACGCCGGCCTCCCGGTGGCGCATGGAGGTCGTCGAGCGGGCCGACGGGGTCACCGTCGTCAACGACGCCTACAACGCCAACCCCGACTCGATGCGCGCCGCCCTCAAGGCGCTCGCCGCCATGGGTGGGGAGGGGCGCCGCACCTGGGCGGTCCTGGGCTCCATGCTCGAGCTCGGTGACGAGTCGACCGCCGAGCACGACGCCATCGGGCGGCTCGCCGTGCGGCTCAACATCTCCCGGCTCGTCGTGGTCGGCGACCTCGCGCGGCCCATGGCCAGCGGGGCCCAGCACGAGGGGTCGTGGGGCGAGGAGGCCGTCTGGGTGCCCGACGCCGACGCCGCACACGACCTGCTCGTCGAGAATCTGCGTCCCGGTGACGTCGTGTTGTTCAAGTCCAGCCGCGACGCCGGGCTACGGTGGCTCGGAGACCGGGTGGCCGCGCAAGCCGGTCCCGACAGCGAGGAGGACGCGACGTGAAGGCGGTCCTGATCGCTGCCGTCGTCTCCCTGGTGGGCGCGCTGTTCGGCACCCCGATGTTCATCAAGTTCCTGGTCAAGCAGGGCTACGGGCAGTTCATCCGCGACGACGGCCCCACGTCGCACCACACCAAGCGCGGCACGCCCACCATGGGTGGCGCGGTCATCATCGGCAGCAGCCTCGCCGCCTACGCGCTCGCGCACGTCGTCACCGGCACACCGCTCACGTGGAGCGGTGTCCTGGTGCTGTTCCTCATGACCGGCCTCGGCCTGGTGGGGTTCCTCGACGACTACATCAAGATCTCCAAGCAGCGCAGCCTCGGCCTGCGGTCGGGGGAGAAGCTCGCCGGGCAGACCCTGGTCGCGGTGGTGTTCGCGGTGCTCGCGCTGCAGTTCCCCAACGCCAAGCACCGCACCCCGGCGTCGACCTACGTCTCGTTCGTCCGCGACACCCCGGTCAACCTCGCCTTCGCGGGCAGCCTGGTGGGGCTGATCCTGTTCGTCATCTGGGCCAACATCATGATCGCGGGAACGTCCAACGGCGTGAACCTCACCGACGGCCTCGACGGCCTGGCCACCGGCGCCTCGGTGATGGTGTTCGCCGCCTACGTCCTCATCGGCATCTGGCAGGGCAACCAGAACTGCCAGATCACGCCGGGCCTGAAGTGCTACGAGGTCAGGGACTCCCGCGACCTCGCGGTCGTCGCGGCCGCGGCCATGGGCGCCTGCTTCGGTTTCCTGTGGTGGAACGCCTCGCCGGCCAAGATCTTCATGGGGGACACCGGTTCCCTCGCCCTCGGCGGCGCGCTGGCGGGCCTGGCGATCACCACCCGGACCGAGCTCCTCGTGGTCATCCTCGGTGGCTTGTTCGTCACCATCACCCTCTCGGTCATCATCCAGGTCGGCTCGTTCAAGATGACCGGCAAACGGGTGTTCAGGATGGCGCCGCTGCAGCACCACTTCGAGCTGCTGGGGTGGAACGAGGTCACCATCGTCATCAGGTTCTGGATCATCGCGGGGCTGTTCGTCGCGCTGGGGCTGGGACTCTTCTACGCCGAGTGGGTCGTCGGGGCGCAGTAGCCCCGGACAACCGGTCCCACCCGGACACGCAGTGGCACGAGCAGTGAGGAAGCAGCAGCAGTGAGCAGCACACCGGTCGGCGGACGGCTCGACGGGCTGACGGACGGCGGCGCGGACTGGAGCGGCCTGCGGGTCGTCGTCGCGGGCCTCGGCGTCAGCGGGTTCGCCGCCGCCGACGCCCTCCACGAGCGCGGCGCCCACGTCGTGGCGGTGGACGGGGGCGACCCCGAGGCCAACACCGGCCTGGGGGAGCGCGCCCGCATCCTCGACATCCTCGGGGTCGACGTGCGCCTCGGGCCCGACCACGTCGCCGCCCTCCCGGCCGACGTCGTCCCCGACCTCGTCGTGACCTCCCCGGGCTGGCGCCCCACCCAGCCCCTGCTCGCGCAGGCCGCTGCTGCGGGCATCCCGGTGTGGGGGGAGGTGGAGCTCGCCTGGCGCATGCGGGCCGCCGTCGGCCCGGCCCCCTGGCTGACCATCACCGGCACCAACGGCAAGACCACGACCGTCACCATGCTCGCGGAGATGCTGCGCGCCGCGGGCCTGCGCGCGACCGCGGCCGGCAACGTCGGCACCCCGATCCTCGAGGCGGTCCTGCACCCCGACCCCTACGACGTCATCGCCGTGGAGCTGTCCAGCTACCAGCTGCACTGGTCCGACAGCCTGGCGCCGCACGCCTCGGCCTGCCTCAACGTCGCCCCCGACCACCTCGACTGGCACGGCTCGTTCGAGGAGTACGCCGCGGCCAAGGGCAAGGTCTACGCCAACACCAAGGTCGCGTGCGTCTACAACGTGCAGGACGCCACGACCGAGCGGCTCGTCATGGAGGCCGAGGTGCAGGAGGGTTGCCGGGCGATCGGCTTCACCCTCGGCACGCCCGGCCCGTCGATGGTGGGCGTCGTCGACGACATCCTCGCCGACCGCGCGTTCGTCGAGCAGCGCAAGACCTCGGCGGCCGAGCTGGCCACCCTCGACGACGTGCGCGGCTCGGCCGCCACGCTCGCGCCGCACAACCTCGCCAACGCCCTCGCCGCCGCGGCCCTCGCACGTGCCTACGGCGTCCCGCCGGTGGCCGTCCGCGACGGCCTGCGCGCGTTCCGCCCCGAGCCGCACCGCATCGCCGACTGCGGCGAGGTCGACGAGGTCCGCTACGTCGACGACTCCAAGGCCACCAACCCGCACGCCGCGCTGGCGTCGCTGCAGTCGTTCGAGCACATCGTCTGGGTCGCGGGCGGGCTGCTCAAGGGCGCGGAGGTGGACGACCTCGTCCGCGAGGCGGCCCCGCGCCTGCGGGCCGTGGTGCTGCTCGGCGCCGACCGGGAGCGCCTCGCCGAGGCACTCGCCCGACACGCGCCGGATGTGCCGGTCGTCGACGTGCCCAGCACGGACACTGGTGCCATGGATGTCGTCGTCGCGCAGGCCGCCGGGCTGGCCCAGCCCGGCGACACGGTGCTCCTCGCCCCGGCCGCCGCGTCGATGGACATGTTCACCGACTACGGCGCCCGTGGCGACGCGTTCGCCGCCGCGGTGGACCGTCGCCGCACGTCCGGCGGCCGGTCGACCGGGCCGCAGGGGGAGTAGCCGTGAGCGCCACCGCCACGTCGTCCGGGGCCAGGCCCGCGGCGCGTCGCGAGGAGTCCGGCCGCGTCGGCAGCTGGCTCCAGCGGCTCGACTCGCCCGTGACCAGCTACTACGTCCTGCTCTCGGTCGCGGTCGTCCTCGTCGTCATCGGGCTGATCATGGTGCTGTCCGCGTCCTCGGTGATGTCGTTGGTCCAGACCAACAACGGCACGCCATACCTCTACTTCCGCAAGCAGCTGCAGTTCGCCCTCATGGGGGCCGTGGCCATGGGCATCGCGGCCCACGTCCCGGTCCGGACCTGGAAGGCGCTGTCCGTCCCGATCCTGCTCGTGGCCCTGTTCATGCAGCTCCTCGTCTTCACCCCCCTCGGCATCTCGGTCAACGGCAACCGCAACTGGCTCGCTGCCGGGCCGGTCACCGTGCAGCCGTCGGAGTTCGCCAAGGTCGGCCTCGTCCTCGTGGGCGCTGCCGTCCTGTCCGCCAAGCGCCGCTCGCTCGGCAAGCTCGGCCACGTCGTGGTGCCGTTCCTGTTCCCCGCGTCGGTGGCCACGATCGGGCTGGTTCTCGCCGGCCACGACCTCGGGACGGTCATGGTCATGGGCGGTGTCGTCGCCGCCGTGCTGTTCGCCGCCGGGGTGCCGCGCCGGCTGTTCGTCTGGGGTGCCGCGTCCTTCACCACGCTCGCGGTCCTCATGGTCGTCACCAGCCCCAACCGGCTGGCCCGCTTCGACGTGTGGCTGGGCAAGGACACCGACCCGTACGGCGCCGCGCGCCAGCCGCTGCACGGCCGCTACGCCCTCGCTGACGGAGGGTGGTGGGGCGTCGGCCTCGGCGCCTCGCGCGAGAAGTGGTCCTGGCTGCCGGAGGCCCACAACGACTTCATCTTCGCCATCCTCGGCGAGGAGCTCGGGCTCCCGGGCACCCTGGTCATGCTCGGCCTGTTCTGCGCGCTGGCCCTGGTCTGCTACCGCATCGTGCTGCGCACCAAGGACACCTTCGTCCGCATCGCCACCGCCGGGGTCATGGCGTGGATCGTGTGCCAGGCGATCATCAACATCGGCGCGGTGATCGGCCTGCTCCCGGTCATCGGCGTGCCGCTGCCCCTGGTCTCCTACGGCGGGTCGTCCCTCATGACCTCGATGTTCGCCCTGGGCATGCTCCTGTCGTTCGCACGCCAGGAACCCGGCTGCCAGGAAGCCCTCTCGGCCAAGCCCTCGGTGGTGCGCCGGTCGCTGGCCGTGCTGCCCGGACGACGGGGACGCTGATGACGACGACGACACCCGCCTCGGTCCTGCTGGCCGGTGGGGGGACGGCGGGGCACGTCTCACCGCTGCTCGCCCTGGCCGACTGCCTGCGCCGGCGCGACCCCGACATCCGGGTCACCGCCCTCGGCACCGAGACCGGCCTCGAGAGCCGGCTCGTCCCCGAGCGCGGCTACCCCCTCGTGGTGGTGCCCAAGGTGCCGCTGCCCCGCAAGCCCTCGGCCGACCTGCTGCGCCTGCCGCACAGCCTCCGTGCGGCGGTCGACGCGGCCGCGCGTGCCATCGACGAGGCGGGAGCCGAGGTCGTCGTGGGCTTCGGCGGCTACGTCTCGACGCCGGCCTACCTCGCCGCCCGGCGGCGCGGCATACCCATCGTGGTCCACGAGCAGAACGCCCGCCCGGGCCTGGCCAACCGGGTCGGGGCGCGGCTGACCCACCACGTCGCCACGACGTTCGCCAGCACCTCGCTGCCCCACGCGACCGTGGTCGGCATGCCCCTGCGCCAGGAGATCAGCCGGCTCGACCGGGCCGCCAGCCGCGCGGAGGGCCTGGCCCACTTCGGCCTCGAGGAGCACTGGCCGACCGTCCTCGTCACCGGTGGTTCGCTCGGCGCACAGCGGCTCAACACCGCGTTCGAGAGCCGGGCCGCGTCGCTCAGCGGCGCCGGTGTGCAGGTCCTGCACCTCACCGGCGCGGGCAAGGAGTTCACGCCGCAGCGGGCCGAGACCGGGCCGCCGTACGTCGCCCTGCCCTACACCGACCGGATGGACCTCGCGTACGCCGCCGCCGACCTCGTCGTCGCGCGCGCGGGGGCCAACACGGTGTGCGAGCTCACCGCCGTCGGCCTGCCCGCCGTCTACGTCCCGCTGCCCATCGGCAACGGCGAGCAGCGCTACAACGCCGCCGACGTCGTGGCCGCGGGCGGTGGCATCCTCGTCGCCGACGCCGACCTCACCCCCGGGTGGGTCGACCTCACCCTCGCCCCGCTCGTGGTGGACCACCCGCGGCTGGAGACCATGGCGGCCGCCGCCGCCGGCGTCGGCACCCGCGGTGCCGACGAGGCGCTGGCCGACCTGGTCGTCCGGGCCTGGTCCGAAGGCACGTCCGGGGGCTCGTCGGGGTGCTCGTCAGGGGGCTCGTCAGGGGCCGGCCGACGATGAACGGCGAGAACCAGCGGTTCACGTTCACCGACCCCGTGCCACCCCTCGGCGAGCTCGGGGCGGTGCACTTCATCGCGATCGGCGGTGCCGGGATGTCCGGTGTCGCCCGCGTCATGCTGGCCCGCGGGTGCCGCGTCTCCGGGTCCGACGCCAAGGAGTCGCCCGTGCTCGCCGCGCTGGCGGCCGAGGGTGCCACCGTGCACGTCGGTCACGACGTCTCCCACCTCGACGGCGTCGACACGGTGGTCATCTCCTCCGCCATCCGCGAGTCCAACGTCGAGCTGGCCGAGGCCCGCCGTCGGGGGCTGCGGGTGCTGCACCGCTCCCAGGCCCTCGCCAGCACGATGGCCGGCTCCCGCCGGGTCGCGGTCGCAGGGGCCAACGGCAAGACCACGACCACCTCGATGCTCACCGTCGCCCTGCAGCACTGCGGCGTCGACCCCTCCTTCGCGGCGGGCGGCGAGCTGGCCAAGCACGGCACCAACGCCCACTGGGGCACCGGCGACGTCTTCGTCGCCGAGGCCGACGAGAGCGACGGCTCGTTCCTCGTCTACCGCCCCGACGTCGCGGTCGTCACCAACGTGCAGGCCGACCACCTCGACTTCTACGGCACGTTCGCCAACGTCCAGCAGGCCTACGCGCAGTTCGTCGCGTCAGTGAAGCCGGGCGGCCTCCTCGTGGCCTGCCACGACGACGCCGGCTCGCTGGAGCTGGCCACCGCTGCCCGGGCCGCGGGCACCCGGGTGCTGACCTATGGGTGGTCACCCGAGGCCGACGTCGTCCTGCGCGACGAGGTGTCGCGCGGCCTGATGAGCCGGGTCACCGTGGCCGGTCCGGACGGCGAGGACCGCGCGCTGCGCATCAACATCCCCGGACGCCACAACCTGCTCAACGCCGCCGCGGCCTACACCGTCGCCGTCGAGGGCCTGGAGCAGGAGCCGACCCGGGTGCTCGACGGGCTGTTCGGGTTCACCGGCACCCGGCGCCGGTTCGAGCCCAAGGGCACGGCCGCCGGCGTCACGGTCGTCGACGACTACGCGCACAACCCCGGCAAGGTGTCGGCCGTCGTGTCGACCGCGGCCGAGCTGGTGGGAGAGCAGGGCCGGCTGCTCGTCGTGTTCCAGCCCCACCTCTACTCGCGCACCCGCGACTTCGCCGCCGAGTTCGCGCGGGCCCTGGCGCCTGCGGACGTCGTCCTGCTCATGGAGGTCTACGGCGCGCGCGAGGACCCGGTCCCCGGTGTCTCCTCCGAGCTCGTCGCCGACGCGCTGCGCGAGGTCCGTGCCAACGCCGACGTCACGGTGGTGCCGTCCTGGTCCGCCGTGGCCGGCGAGGTCGCGAGCCGAGCCAGGGCGGGCGACCTCGTCCTCACCGTCGGCGCCGGTGACGTCACCATGGTGGGGCCGGAGATCCTGCGGGCCCTGGGGGAGTCGTGAGCCGCCCGCCCTCGTCCACCCGTGCCACCTCGTCGGCCCGGGTCGCCGCCTCCTCCTCCTCCTCCCGATCGACCACCTCCAGCCGACCCACCTCCTCGACCCGACCCACCGCCGGCCGTCCGCAGGAGCGGCCGTCCGGCCGGACGACCGGCCTGGCCTCCTCCGCGGCCCGCTTCCAGCGCCGCGCCCAGGAGGTGCGGCGCCGCCCCGTGCGGCTCGGGGCGTACGCCGCGGGCCTGCTCGTCGTCATCGGCTTCCTGGTGTGGGTGGTGGCGTTCAGCCCGGTCCTGGCGGTGCGCACGGTCGACGTCGTCGGCGTCCCTGCCTCCGAGGTGGGACCGATCAGGGACCTCGCCGCGGTGCGGCTGGGGGAGCCCCTCGCCCGGGTCGACCAGGACCTCGTCGCGGCGCGGGTCGCCGAGCGGGCCACCGTCGCCGACGTCTCGATCGAGCGCTCGTGGCCGAGCACCCTGGTCATCCACGCCAGCCCGCGGGTGCCCTTCCTCGTGGTCAAAAACCCTCAAGGTCAACTAAAGGTTGTGGATGAGGAGGGCGTCGCGTACGCCCAGGTGAGCACGGCGCCCAAGGGCGTCCCGGTCGTCGACGCCGCCAGCGACTCCGCCCTGTCGAAGGACGCCCTGGCCGCCGCCGTCAGCGTCGTGCGGGTGCTGCCGGCGAGCATGCAGCACCGCGTCGGCAAGGTCACCGTGAGCAGCGCCAACCTCGTGACGCTGACCATCGGGCGCACCACCGTGGTGTGGGGCGGCGTGCAGGAGCCGGAGCGCAAGCTGGCCATCATGACGGCACTGCTCAAGGGGTCTCCCAAGGTGGTCGACGTGAGCGCGCCGGACACCCCGGTCACCCGCTGACGGACCCTCGTCGCACCGTGCGGGCCGGCTCTGCGAGAGTGGTGCCAGTGGGGCTGTTGTGACCGGTGTTGCGACAGTCCTGGCAGCCCCGTCGAGAAACCCGGAAATCGGGCCAATCCGTGCTGCGACACGCGGCATGCCTCGTTGCCTGCCTCCCACCCAACGCATAGCGTCGGCGGCACCGGAAAGTTGACATAAGTCTAACCCTCGACTTGACGTCTAGACCCCAGCACCGCATTCAGGAGAGGCCCACCGCCGTGGCAGCACCGCAGAACTACTTGGCCGTCATCAAGGTCGTCGGCATCGGCGGAGGTGGCGTCAACGCCATCAACCGCATGATCGAGGTCGGCCTCAAGGGCGTGGAGTTCATCGCCATCAACACCGACGCGCAGGCGTTGCTCATGAGCGACGCCGACGTGAAGCTCGACGTCGGTCGCGAGCTGACCCGCGGGCTGGGCGCCGGAGCCGACCCCGAGGTCGGCAAGAAGGCTGCCGAGGACCACGCCGAGGAGATCGAGGAGGTCCTCAAGGGGGCCGACATGGTCTTCGTCACCGCCGGCGAGGGTGGCGGCACCGGCACCGGTGGCGCCCCGGTCGTCGCCAAGATCGCTAAGGGCCTCGGCGCCCTGACCATCGGTGTCGTGACGCGCCCGTTCACCTTCGAGGGCCGTCGCCGCGCCAACCAGGCCGAGACCGGCATCGGCAACCTCCGCGAGGAGGTCGACACCCTCATCGTCATCCCCAACGACCGGCTGCTGTCGATCAGCGACCGCGCCGTGTCGATGCTCGACGCGTTCCGGTCCGCCGACCAGGTGCTGCTCTCCGGTGTCCAGGGCATCACCGACCTCATCACCACCCCCGGCCTGATCAACCTCGACTTCGCCGACGTGAAGTCGGTGATGCAGGGTGCGGGCTCGGCCCTGATGGGTATCGGGTCCTCCCGCGGCGACGACCGCGCGGTCCAGGCCGCCGAGCTCGCCATCTCCAGCCCACTGCTCGAGGCCAGCATCGACGGCGCCCACGGTGTGCTGCTGTCCATCCAGGGTGGCAGCGACCTCGGCCTGTTCGAGATCAACGAGGCGGCCCGCCTCGTCCAGGAGGCCGCCCACCCCGAGGCCAACATCATCTTCGGTGCCGTCATCGACGACGCCCTCGGTGACGAGGTGCGGGTGACCGTGATCGCCGCCGGGTTCGACGGAGGGGCGCCCCTCAAGCGCGACAACGACCGGGCCATCGGGCAGATCCAGGGCTCGTCCCGTCCGGCGCAGCAGCAGCCCGCTGCCGCTCCCGCCGGCCAGGCCCAGCCACAGCAGGTCCGCCAGCAGCCCAACCCGATGTTCCAGCCGTCGCAGCCGGCGCCCGCCCAGGCACCGGCGCAGGCACCGGCCCAGACGCAGGCTCCTGCCCAGGCGCCTGCACAGGAGCCGACTGCTCCGCGCGAGCCGGCCGGCCGCCCGCCGCGGACGGTGACGTTCGACGAGGGCGACGACCTCGACGTGCCGGACTTCCTCAAGTAGCCAGCACCGACTCGTGCCGAAGGGCGCCGGATCCCCCTGGGGTCCGGCGCCCTTCGCCTGCCCGGGCGCAACCGTCCTCGGGGGCGGACTAGGTTGGGTCCGTGTTCTTCGCGCGTGGTCAGTCGGGACCGGTCCACTGGGGGTTCACCGACCGTGAGGGTGGTGTGAGCGCTGGGGAGTTCGGGTCGCTCAACCTCGGTGGCCACGTGGGTGACGACCCGCAGGCGGTGGAGACCAACCGCACCCGGGTCGCCGGGGCCATGGGAGTCGACCGGGACCACCTGCTGTTCCTCCAGCAGTGCCACGGCAACGAGGTCGTCGTCGTGGACGGGCCGTGGGACGGCGCCGGCGCGCCGTCTGCCGACGGGGTCGTCACGGCGACCCCGGGGGTCGCGCTGGCGGCGCTGGTGGCCGACTGCACCCCGGTGCTCCTCGCCGACCCCGCTGCAGGTGTGGTCGGCGCCGTGCACGCAGGCAGGCCGGGCATGACCTCGCACATCGTCGACATCGCGGTCGCGCGCATGCGGGAGCTGGGCGCCCAGGAGATCGCTGCCGTGGTGGGCCCCTCGGTGTGCGGTCGCTGCTACGAGGTCCCGCCGCAGATGCGTGACGCGGCTGCGGCGGTCTCGCCCGAGTCGGCGGCGGTGTCGTGGACGGGCACGGCGGCGGTGGACGTCGCCTCCGGGGTGGTGGCACAGCTGCACGCGAACGACGTTGCGGTGCAATGGGTCCCGGGCTGTGCACGCGAGGACGAGCGCCTGTACTCCTACCGTCGCGACGGCCGCACCGGCAGGTTCGCCGGTGTCGTGGTCCTGGCGGCCTCGTGAGCGACCAGGAGCGGCGTACCGAGCTCGAGCGCAACCTGGCGGCAGTCCGTGACCGCATCGCCCGGGCCTGCGAGGGGGCCGGTCGCGACCCCGGCGAGCTGACCCTCGTCGCGGTGACGAAGTTCTTCCCGGCCGCCGACGTCGACCTCCTGGCAGACCTCGGCATCACCGACATCGGCGAGAACCGCGACCAGGAGGTGTCGGCCAAGCTGCGCGACGTCGCCCGGCGGGACGACCTGCGGGTCCACTTCATCGGCCAGCTGCAGTCGAAGAAGGCCGCGTCGGTCGTGCGCTACGCCGACGTCGTGCAGTCCGTCGACCGCCCGAAGCTCGTGCACGCCCTGGAGTCGGCCGCGGCCTCGGCAGGACGAGCCCTCGACGTGCTGGTGCAGGTCAACCTCGACGAGGCGAGGGGGCGCGGGGGAGTGGCGCCCGAGGGTGCGGTCGAGCTCGCCGGCCTGGTCGCTGACAGCGGGCACCTGCGCCTGCGGGGGGTCATGGCCGTCGCGCCGCTGGGGGCCGACCCGGCACCCGCCTTCGCGCAGCTGCGCGAGGTGGCCGGCGCCGTACGTGACAGGCAGCCGGACGCCACGTGGGTCTCGGCCGGGATGAGCGGCGACCTCGAGGCGGCCATCACCCACGGAGCGACACACCTGCGTGTCGGGAGCGCAATCCTCGGAACTCGACAGCCACACCGGTAACTTCGGTCCCGAGCACGGACACGGCAGGACCCGCACGTGTCACCACACACTTTCTGGACACCAAGGGAGCTCTCAATGGCTGGGGCGCTGCGCAAGACGATGGTCTACCTCGGGCTTGCCGAGGAGGACGAGCGCTACGAGGGGTACGACGAGTACGACTACGACGAGCCCCAGCAGCGCCAGGAGCGCCACGAGGCCCCCGTCGAGCGTTCCGCCGCCGTGACGCCCCTGCCGCAGCGGACCCCGGTCGCCCGTGTCGTCCGCGACGTCGAGGTCGGCGCCCTCAACCGGATCACCACGATCCACCCGCGCACCTACAACGAGGCCAAGAACATCGGCGAGAGCTTCCGTGACGGCACCCCCGTCATCATGAACCTCTCCGACATGGACGACGCCGACGCCAAGCGGCTCGTGGACTTCGCCGCTGGACTGGTCTTCGGCCTGCACGGCCAGATCGAGCGCGTCACCTCCAAGGTGTTCCTGCTCTCGCCCGCCCACGTCGAGGTCTCGGCCGAGGAGGGCGCCCCGGCGCCTTCCACGCGCGGCCTGTTCAACCAGAGCTGACCCCGTCAGGGTCGGGCCGAGCCCCCCGGCCCGCCCTCATCCGGCCCCTGGTCCCGCTCCGCGTCCCCGTCATGGCAGGGTGACCCCATGATCCTGGGGACCAGCATCGTCGCCGACGTCATCCGCTTCGTGGTGTTCGTCTTCTTCGTCGTGCTCATCGGGCGGCTGGTGCTCGACTGGGTCCAGGTGTTCGCCCGCGACTGGCGGCCCAAGGGCGTCATCCTCGTCATCGCCGAGGCGATCTACACGGTCACCGACCCGCCGCTCAAGGCCCTGCGCCGGCTCATCCCGCCGCTCCAGCTGGGCGCGCTGAGGCTCGACCTGGCCTTCCTGATCCTCTTCTTCGGCACCAGCATCCTGATGGGCATCCTGTAGCCCGCTCCCCATCCTGCGGGCCCGGCGCCATCCTCTAGGCTGGCACCGACCCAGTCTCTGGGATGCTTGACCTGCTCTGCTCATGCCTGCCAACCGAGGTGACTACATGACGCTCACGCCTGAGGACGTCCTCAACAAGAACTTCACTCCCACGCAGTTCCGTCGTGGCTACGACGAGCGCGAGGTGGACGACTTCCTCGACGAGGTCGTCGCCGAGATGCGCCGTATCGTCAAGGAGTCCGACGACCTGCGGGACCAGCTCAACGAGTGCCGTCAGAGCAAGGGCATGCCGGTCGTCGCCAAGAGCGACGCGGACGCCAAGTCGTCCCAGGAGGCCGAGGCCAAGGCGCTCGAGGACGCGCAGGCCAAGGTGCAGGAGCGCATCAAGGCGATCGAGGCGAAGGCAGCCGAGGCCGAGCAGGCGGCCGAGGCCAGGATCGCCGAGGCGAACGCCAAGGCCGAGGAGGCCGAGCAGGTCGCCCAGGCCCGGGCCGCGGAGGCGGAGCAGGCCGCGCAGGCGCGCATCGGCGACGCCCAGCAGCAGGTCGAGACCCACGCCGGTGCGGAGCAGGCCCGAGCGCAGGAGGTCGAGCAGGCCCTCGCCGAGGCGCAGCGGCAGGCCGACGAGGCTCGCGCCCGCGCCGAGGAGGCCGAGGCCCGCGCCCTTGAGGTGCAGGAGCAGGCCCAGCGGGAGGTGGAGGAGGCGCGGCGCCAGGCGCAGGAGCAGGCGACCGTCGTCCGCGGCGAGGCCCAGCAGGGCGAGCCGGCGCAGGGCGCTGCGGTCCCCGTGGCCGCCGCAGCCGTCGGTGGTGGCGGCAGCGCCGCGGCCCTGCTCGAGATGGCGCAGCGACTGCACGACGAGCACGTCGGCCAGGGCGAGTCCACCCGCGACCGGCTCATCTCCGAGGCCCAGAGCCGGCACGACGACCTCGTCACCGAAGGCCAGAGCCGCCACGACGAGCTGGTCTCCACCGGCCAGAGCCGCCACGACGAGCTGCTGTCCACCGGCCAGACCCGCCACGACGACCTCATCGCCGAGGCCACCTCGCGGCACGAGCAGCTCATCACCGAGGCGCGCGAGCGCTCGACCGGCATGGTCCACGAGGCGCAGCAGAAGAAGGCGCAGATCCTCGAGGAGCTCGGCCGCGAGCGCAGCCTGCTGGAGAAGAAGATCGACGAGCTGCGGACCTTCGAGCGCGACTACCGTGCGCGCCTGAAGAACTACATCGAGGAGCAGCTCGCCGACCTCGACCAGACCGGCCTGGCGCCGGAGGGCTCCACCCTCGAGGACGCCGACGGTGCCGAAGGTGACCGGGGTGACCAGGGCGAGCAGGAGCAGCACGGCGAGCAGGAGCAGGAGCAGGGCGAGCAGTAGGCAGCTCGGTCCCACCGTCCGGAGGGCGCCCACCGCATCGCGGTGGGCGCCCTCCGGCGTTCCCCCTGCGCCCGCGGCGGGGGGGCCGTGGTGTGTTGGCGTTGAGTAGTCGCCGTCCAGCGCTTATCCTCGCGGCACCTGACCGCGCCCCCCCGGGGCGCCCTGCGACCGAGGGGCCTGGCACACCATGGTTCAAAAGGCGAGAGCCACCGCGTCGAAGTCCGCCACGACCAAGGCCACCACCAAAGCCACGACCAAGGCCGCCCCTGCCACGAAGGCCGCGTCGGCGAAGAAGGCTGCGCCCGCTGCCAAGTCCTCTGTCACGAAGGCTGCGCCCGCGAAGAAGGCTGCGCCTGCCGCCAAGCCTTCTGCCACCAAGGCCGCCCCGGCGAAGAAGGCTGCGCCCGCGAAGGCTGCGCCCACTAAGGCTGCGCCCGCGAAGAAGGCCGCGCCTGCCGCCAAGCCTTCTGCCACCAAGGCCGCCCCAGCGAAGGCTGCTGCGGTGAAGAAGGCCGCGCCCGCGAAGAAGGCCACTGCCACGAAGACGGCTCCGGCGACCAAGGCCGCGCCCGCGAAGAAGGCCACTGCCACGAAGACGGCTCCGGCGACCAAGGCCGCGCCGGCCAGGAAGACCGCTGCGACGAAGAAGGCGAGCCCCGCCTCGCTGGTCGTGCGCGACGACGAGTCGCCGTGGACCGCCAAGGAGCTGCGCGAGGTGCGGTCGGAGATCCAGGCCGACATCGCCCACCTGCGCCAGGAGATCACCGTCGCCGAGGCCGACCTCGTGGGCCTGATGCGCGATGCGGGTGACGGCGCAGGCGACGACCAGGCCGACGCCGGGGCCAAGACCTACGAGCGTGAGCAGGAGATCTCGCTGGCCAACAACGCCCGCGACATGCTCGACCAGAACCTGCACGCCCTCGAGCGCCTCGACAACGGCACCTACGGCATCTGCGAGTCGTGCGGCAACCCCATCGGCAAACTTCGCCTTCAGGCCGCTCCTCGTGCGACCCTATGCGTGACATGCAAGACGAAGCAGGAGCGCCGCTGACCGCGGCCGACGCGTCCACCCCCACTCACGACACCACTCCCGGTACGGCCACGGGGACCACAACCGACGACGGAGCCGGCGCCCCGCGCGACCGGCGCGCGCTGTTCCTCCTCCTGGCCACGGTCGCCGTGGTCGCCTACGTGGCCGACCAGGTCACCAAGGTGCTGGCCCTGGACCGGCTCACACCGGGGGAGCCGGTCAACGTCGTCGGTGAGTTCATCCGCCTCAACCTCATCCGCAACGCCGGCGCCGCGTTCTCCATCGCCGACGGCGCCACGTGGGTGCTGACGCTCATCGCGTTCGGCGTGCTGGTGTTCATCATCCGCACCGCGCGGCGGATCGGCAGCCGAGGCTGGGCCTGGGCGCTGGGCATGCTGCTCGGCGGCTCGCTCGGCAACCTCACCGACCGCATGCTGCGCGAGCCGGCCCCCGGCCGCGGGCACGTCGTCGACTTCATCGACTACTTCGGCCTGTTCATCGGCAACGTCGCCGACATCGCCATCGTGTCGGCGGCCGTCCTCATCGGCCTGCTGGCCCTGCGCGGCGTGGGCGTCGACGGCAAGCGGGCCGCCCACCACGGCCGCCACGAGGGTGGAGCCTCCACCACGGGCGGTGGGACCCGTGGCTGACGCCCGCACCCTGTACGTGCCCGACGGCCTCGAGGGCGAGCGCGTCGACGCGGCGCTGGCGCGCCTCTTCGGCGTCTCGCGCACGAAGGCGGCCGACCTCGCGAAGGCCGGCGACGTCCAGCTCAACCACGCCTCCGTCGGCAAGTCCGACCGGGTCAGCGCGGGCGACCTGCTCGAGGTGCTGCTGCCCGGCGTCGAGGACAGCCCCACCCTCAAGGTCATCGCCGAGCCCGTCCCGGGCATGGGGATCATCCACGACGACGACGACATCGTCGTGGTCGACAAGCCGGTCGGCGTGGCCGCCCACCCGAGCGTCGGCTGGACCGGGCCGACGGTGGTCGGTGGCCTCGCCGCGGCCGGGTACCGCATCGCCACGAGTGGGGCGAGCGAGCGCCAGGGCATCGTGTCCCGTCTCGACGTGGGCACCAGCGGGCTCATGGTCGTCGCCAAGTCCGAGTACGCCTACAGCGTCCTCAAGCAGGCCTTCCGCAGCCGCACCGTCGACAAGACCTACCACGCCCTCGTGCAGGGTCTGCCGGACCCGGTCGTCGGCACGATCGACGCCCCCATCGGCCGGCACCCCGGTCACGACTACAAGTTCGCGGTCATGGACAAGGGCAAGCCGAGCGTGACCCACTACGAGGTGATCGAGGCGTTCCGGGCGGCGTCCCTGCTCGACATCCACCTCGAGACCGGCCGCACCCACCAGATCCGGGTGCACTTCGCGGCGATGCGCCACCCGTGCGCGGGCGACCTGACCTACGGCGCCGACCCCACCCTGGCCGCCCGGCTGGGGCTGGAGCGGCAGTGGCTGCACGCGGTGGGCCTGGGCTTCGAGCACCCCGGTACGGGGAAGTACGTCACCTTCGAGAGCCCGTACCCCGAGGACCTCCAGCGGGCGCTCGACCGGCTCTGAGGCCCACCCCACCGGTCGTCGGGGAACCGTTGCGGCGGCCCCGCGCGACACGGCTCGGCGACACGCCGAAGGGCGTCGGTGGGCGGGCTTAGGATCATCTCGATGTCCCCGCAGCCCGCCCCCCAGAGCCCCTCGAACAGCACCGACTCGTTCGTCCACCTCCACGTCCACACCGAGTACTCCATGCTCGACGGGGCAGCGAGGATCGGTGACCTGTTCACCCGGGCCGCGGAGATGGGGATGCCCGCGCTGGCGACCACGGACCACGGCTACGTCTTCGGGGCCTACGAGTTCTGGAAGAAGGCGCAGGGCACGGGCGTCAAGCCCATCATCGGCGTCGAGGCCTACGTCACACCGGGCACCCACCGCACCGACAAGACCCGCGTGAAGTGGGGCGACGAGTCCCAGTCGGGCGACGACGTGTCGGGCTCGGGCGCCTACACGCACATGACGCTGCTGGCCAAGAACAACAACGGCCTGCACAACCTCTTCCGGCTCGACTCCCTCGCCAGCCTCGACCAGGTCTACGCCAAGTGGCCCCGGATGGACCGCGAGCTGCTCAGCACCTACGGCCAGGGGCTCATCGCCACCACCGGCTGCCCGTCCGGGGAGATCCAGACCCGCCTGCGCCTGGGCCAGTACCGCGAGGCGATGCAGGCGGCCAGCGACTTCCGCGACATCTTCGGCGCCGAGAACTACTTCTGCGAGCTCATGGACCACGGCCTCGACATCGAGCGCCGCGTCCAGAAGGACCTCCTGCGCCTCGCCCGCGAGCTCGGGCTGCCGCTGGTCGCCACCAACGACCTGCACTACTCCAGCCCGGAGGACGCCAAGGCCCACTCGGCGCTGCTGTGCGTGCAGTCCGGCTCGACGATGATGGACCCGGGTCGCTTCAAGTTCGACGCCGACGACTTCTACCTCAAGAGCCCGGCCGAGATGCGCCACACCTGGCGCGAGCTGCCCGAGGCCTGCGACAACACCCTGCTCATCGCCGAGATGTGCGACATCTCCTTCACCGAGGGCGAGGGGCGCTTCATGCCCCGCTTCCCCTGCCCGCCGGGGGAGAACGAGGAGAGCTGGTTCGTCAAGGAGGTCCAGAGCGGCCTGATGGAGCGGTTCCCGGGTGGGGTGCCCGACTACGCCACCAAGCAGGCCGCGTTCGAGACCGACGTCATCGTCTCCAAGGGCTACGCCGGCTACTTCCTCGTCGTCGCCGACTTCATCAACTGGGCCAAGAAGAACGGCATCCGCGTGGGCCCGGGCCGTGGCTCGGGTGCGGGGTCCATGTGCGCCTACGCCATGAAGATCACCGACCTCGACCCGGTCCCGCACGGCCTGATCTTCGAGCGGTTCCTCAACCCCGAGCGCATGTCGATGCCCGACTTCGACGTCGACTTCGACGAGCGCCGGCGCGGTGAGGTCATCAAGTACGTCACCGAGAAGTACGGCGCCGACCGCGTCGCGCAGATCGTCACCTACGGCACCATCAAGGCCAAGCAGGCAGTCAAGGACGCCGCCCGCGTCATGGGCCACCCCTTCGTCGTCGGCGAGCAGCTCACCAAGGCGATGCCGCCGGACGTCATGGGCAAGGGCGTGCCCCTGTCCGAGATCTACAACAAGGAGCACAAGCGCTACAACGAGGGCGTCGACTTCCGGGCCCTCGTCGAGTCCGAGCCGCACCTGCAGGAGATCGTCGAGACGGCCAAGGGCCTCGAGGGGCTCAAGCGGCAGTGGGGCGTCCACGCGGCCGGCGTCATCATGTCGAGCGAGCCGCTGATCGACGTCATCCCGATCATGCGGCGGCTGCAGGACGGCCAGGTCATCACCCAGTTCGACTACCCGAGCTGCGAGTCGCTCGGCCTGGTCAAGATGGACTTCCTCGGCCTGCGCAACCTCACGATCCTCGACGACGCCATCGAGAACATCAAGGCCAACCGCGACGAGGACATCGACCTCGACGCGCTGTCCAAGGACATGACCGACAAGGCGACGTTCGACCTGCTCTCGCGCGGTGACACCCTCGGCGTCTTCCAGCTCGACGGCGGCGGCATGCGCACGCTGCTCAAGCTGATGCAGCCCGACAACTTCGAGGACATCTCGGCGGCGCTGGCGCTCTACCGGCCCGGTCCGATGGGCGTCAACGCCCACACCAACTTCGCGCTGCGCAAGAACGGCAAGCAGGCGCTCACGCCCCTCGACCCCCAGCTCGAGGGCAAGCTGCAGCAGGAGATGATCGACGCCCTCGGCCCGATCCTCGGCACGACCTACGGCCTGGTGATCTACCAGGAGCAGGTCATGGAGATCGCCCAGAAGCTCGCGGGCTACACCCTCGGCAACGCCGACCTGCTGCGCCGAGCGATGGGCAAGAAGAAGAAGGAGGTGCTCGACGCCGAGTACGTCCCCTTCTCCGAGGGCATGAAGGCCAAGGGGTTCAACGAGGCCTCCATCGCCGCCCTGTGGGGCGTCCTGGTCCCGTTCTCCGACTACGCGTTCAACAAGGCGCACACCGCCGCCTACGGCCTGGTGTCGTACTGGACGGGCTACCTCAAGGCCAACTACCCGGCCGAGTACATGGCCGCGCTGCTCACCAGCGTCGGCGACGACAAGGACAAGTCGGCCCTCTACCTCGGCGAGTGCCGGCGCATGGGCATCAAGGTCCTGCCGCCGGACGTCAACGACTCGGTGGGCCGGTTCGCCGCCGTCGGCACGGACATCCGCTTCGGCCTCCAGGCGATCCGCAACGTCGGCCACAACGTCGTCGAGGCGATCATCGCCGCCCGTGAGGAGAAGGGCCGGTTCACGTCCTTCAAGGACTTCCTGTCCAAGTGCCCGATCGTCGTGTGCAACAAGCGCACCATCGAGTCGCTCATCAAGGCCGGGGCGTTCGACGGCCTGCAGGAGTCGCGCCAGGGCCTCCTGCGCGTCCACGAGGACTACGTCGACAACTTCGTCGACATCAAGCGCCAGGAGGCCATCGGCCAGGACTCGCTCTTCGGGTCCTTCGGTGGCGACGCGGGCGCGGGGGAGTCGGTCGACTTCTCGGTGCTGCCACCCATCCCGGGCGTGGAGTGGGACAAGAAGACGCTGCTGCAGTTCGAGCGCGAGATGCTCGGCCTCTACGTCTCCGACCACCCGCTGTTCGGCATCGAGCACGTGCTGGCCTCGCACGCCGACACCTCGATCGCGAGCCTCACCGGTGAGGACGGCAAGCCCGAGGGCGCCAACGTCACCATCGCCGGCCTCATCACCGGCCTGCAGGTCAAGCGCACCAAGAAGGGCGACCTCTGGGCCATCGTGACCGTCGAGGACCTCGAGGGCGCCATCGAGTGCCTGTTCTTCCCCTCGGCCTACCTCACCGTCCAGCACGCCCTGACCCACGACGCCGTCGTCGTGGTCAAGGGCCGGGTCAACCGGCGCGACGACACCCCGTCGATCTACGCCTCCGACCTGACCCTGCCGGACATCTCCGAGGGGCCGCGCGGCCCGGTTGTCGTGACCATGGACACCAACCGGGCGACCCAGGCCAAGGTCGAGGAGCTGAAGTCGGTGCTGTCGTCCCACCCGGGCCAGACCGAGGTGCACGTCCGCCTCAGTCAGCCGGGGCGGTCGGTGCTCATGAAGCTCGAGGACGCCTACCGGGTCAACGCCACGGAGGCGCTGTTCGGCGACCTCAAGGTCATCCTCGGCCCGCGCTGCCTCGCCGGCTGAGCGCACCGCATAGGGTGCCAGCGTGAGCACGCCTGCAGTGACGCCGCCGACTCCTCCGACCCCGCCGTCCGGCACGTCGCCGACGCCACCGCGTGCGGCGCGGCGCGACACCTCGCGCGAGCACCACGGCGACGTGGTGGTCGACCCCTACGAGTGGCTGCGCGACAAGGCTGACCCGGCGGTCGTCAGCCACCTCGAGGCCGAGAACGCCTACGCCGAGGCGGTCACGGCCGACCTCCAGCCGCTGCGCGACGCGATCTTCGAGGAGATCCGCTCGCGCACGCAGGAGACCGACCTGTCGGTGCCGGTGGCGAGCGGGCCGTGGTGGTACTACTCGCGCAGCTACGAGGGCTCGCAGTACTCCGTGGAGTGCCGGTGCCCGCGCGTGGAGGGCGCACCCCGCCCGATGCCCGAGGCGCAGGCTCAGGTCGAGGGCGAGCAGGTGCTGCTCGACGGCAACCTCGAGGCCCGCGGCCACGACTTCTTCGCCCTCGGCGCCCTGTCCGTCAGCCCCGACCACCGCCTGCTCGCGTATGCCGTGGACACCGAGGGCGACGAGCGCTTCGCCCTGCGCGTCAAGGACCTCACCACCGGGGACGTCGTCGACACCGCGGTGCGCGAGGTCGGGTACGGCTGCGTGTTCTCCCTCGACGGCCGCTACCTGTTCTACACGCGGGTCGACGAGACCTGGCGCCCGCACCAGGTGTGGCGGCACGAGGTCGGCGGCCCCACGGAGGCCGACGTGCTGGTGCACCAGGAGGACGACGAGCGCTTCTGGATGGGCCTGGGGTCCTCCCGCGACGACCGCTGGATCATGGTCGGCCTGGGGTCCAAGACGACCTCGGAGGTCATGCTGCTCGACGCCGCCGACCCCACGGGCACACCGAGGGTGGTGGCGCCGCGCCGGGAGGGCGTCGAGTACGACGTCGAGCCGGGCCCGGACCGCCTGCTCATCGTCCACAACGCCGACCACGTCGACTCCGACCTCGCCTGGGCCCCGCTGGACGCCACGTCCGCCGACCAGTGGCAGCCGCTCATGGCCTCGGCGCCGGGGGAGCGGTTCCAGGGCGTGGAGGCGTTCGACGACGTCGCCGTCCTGTCGCTGCGCCGCGACGGCCTGACCGCCCTGCGCGTGCTCGACCGCGACCCCTCGAGCGGGTCCGGCTACGGCGCGAGCCACGACCTGTTCTTCGACGAGCCGGTCTACTCGGTCGGCCTCGGCGAGAACCCCGAGAGCGCCACCACCGCCCTGCAGGTCGTCTTCGAGTCGATGGTCACCCCGCGCACCGTCATGGACTACGACGTCCGCACCCGCGAGTACACCGTGCTCAAGCGGCAACCCGTCCTCGGGGGCTACGACCCGTCGCAGTACGAGCAGCGGCGCGAGTGGGCCACGGCGGCCGACGGCACCCGCGTGCCGGTCTCCATCGTCCACCCCGCCGGCGCGACCCCCGACGGCACCCGGCCGGGCATGCTGGCGGCGTACGGGTCCTACGAGCTCTCCTCGGACCCCTACTTCTCCGTCGCCCGGCTGTCGCTGCTGCAGCGCGGCTTCGTCTACGCCATCGCGCACGTGCGCGGCGGCGGGGAGCTCGGGCGCCGCTGGTACGACGACGGCAAGCTGCTGCAGAAGAAGAACACCTTCACCGACTTCGTCGACTGCGCGAACCACCTGGTCGAGGCCGGCTGGGTCCACCCGAACCGGCTGGTCGCCGAGGGCGGCTCGGCCGGTGGCCTGCTCATCGGGGCCGCCGTCAACCTCGCCCCCGAGCGGTTCCGCGCGGTCCACGCGGCCGTGCCGTTCGTCGACGCGCTGACGACCATCCTCGACCCGAGCCTGCCGCTGACCGTCGTGGAGTGGGAGGAGTGGGGCGACCCCCTGCACGACCCCGACGTCTACGCGTACATGAAGTCCTACTCGCCCTACGAGAACGTGCGGGACGCGGCCTACCCGGCGGTGCTGGCGACCACGTCGCTCAACGACACGCGTGTCTACTTCACCGAGCCGGCCAAGTGGGTGGCCCGGCTGCGCGAGCACACCACGAGCGACCCGGTGGAGCGCCCGGTGCTGCTGCGCACCGAGATGGTCGCGGGCCACGGCGGCAAGAGCGGCCGCTACGACTCCTGGCGGCAGGTGGCGTGGGAGTGGGCGTTCCTCATCAGCCAGGTCGGGGCAACCGAGGTGGAAGCCGCACCGGTGCAGGACTCCACCCAAATTGCCCGCTGACCAGCGGTCACCTCGCGGGTACCGGGCCCTACCCTGTGTGGTGGCGGAAGGCGGAGTGCGTTGAGTGAGGGCAAGGCGCGTGGTGCGCGTCGTTTCGCTGCCCTCCTGGACTGGTCCGGCACCACCATCGGGGCTCCCGACCAGTGGCCGACGGCGCTGCAGGTGACGTGGGACCTCGCCCTGGCGTGCCCACTGCCCATGGCGCTGTTCGTCGGTGACGACCACGTCCTGCTCTACAACGACGCCTTCGCCGAGCAGCTCGGCGACCGGCACCCCCACGCGTTCGGCCGGCCGGCGTCGGAGGTGGTCCCCGAGGTGTGGGGCGGCTCGCACCTGGGCGCCCTGTTCGACGCGACGATGGCTGACGACCGCTCGTTCCTCGACGAGGGCACCGAGCTCCGGGCGTCGGGTGACCTCGCCGACGACACCCCGATCCTCGGGCACTTCCTGCGCACCGGCTCACCGGTGCACGACGAGGACGGGCGCGTCATCGCCCTGCTGCACATCGCGGTCGAGACGTCCTCCTCGCTCGACCGGGCCCGCACCGTCACGGGGCTGGCCACGGCGCTGGCAGTGGCGGTCACCGTCGACGACGTGTGCAAGGTGGTGCTGCGCGAGTCGGTCTCGGCGTTCGGTGCCCTGTCGGTGGGCATCTGCCTGCCGTCGCCCGGACCGGGCGGTTGGCGGATGGCGCGCCGGCACCGCATCGAGGACCTGTCGCCGGACGAGGAGAGGCTGCCGCTGATCTGGTCCGAGGTGCCCGAGGACCTCGCCGACGTCGTCTCCCGCTCCCTGGACCACGGGGAGCCGTACGTGTCCGACGGCGCCGAGCTCGTCGCCGTACCGCTGCGTGCGCGCAGCACGGACGCGGCAGTCGTCGTCTTCAGGGAGTCCACGCCGCTGCCACGGGACGTCGTGGCGGTCCTGTCGGCGTTCACCGACCTCGTCGGCGAGGCGCTCGGCCGCGCGGTGGCCTACGACGCCGAGCGCTCGACCGCAGAGCTGCTCCAGCGCACCCTCCTGCCGCCGAGCCTGCCGCAGTCCGACGAGATCTCGATCGCCGCACGCTACGAGCCGGTGTCGGAGGGCACGGTCGCCGGCGGCGACTTCTACGACTCGTTCTTCCTGCCCGACGGGCGGCTCGCCCTGGTGATCGGCGACGTCGTCGGCCGGGGGGTCATGGCCGCCACGGTCATGGGCCAGGTGCGCGCCGCCGTCCGCGGTGCCGCCATGACCGACCCGCGGCCCGAGTCGGTCATGACCTCGCTCGACCGCGTCGTGTGGGACCTCGACGCCCTGTGGCCGGCGTCGATGCCGCTCGGGTCCACCCGTGCGCGCCCCGGGATGGCGTTCGGGGGCGAGCTGTTCGTGACCATGCTCTACGGCACGGTGTCGCCGGAGACGGGCGTCGTCGAGGTCGCGAGCGCCGGTCACCCGGTGCCGGTCCTGCTCTCCGGACGCGCGGCGCGCGACGACGGCCACCCCCGGGTCCGCCTGGTCGACATGGCGGTCGGGCCGCCGCTGGGCCTCTCGGGGCACCGGCCCACCCACCGCCAGCTCCTCGAGGTGGGGGACATGCTGGTGATCTACACCGACGGGCTCATCGAGCGTCGCGACGAGACCCTCGACGCGGGGGAGGAGCGGCTGCTCGCTGCGCTCGCCGACGTGCCGCCGAGCAGCCCCCGCAGCGTCGCCCAGCTGGTCATGGAGGCGATGGTCCCCGAATCCGGCCAGGAGGACGACTGCGCCGTCCTCACCGTCGGCCGGTCACCGGTGGGGCACCGCCGGGCCGCCATCGTGGTCCCGCCCATGCCGGAGTCGGTCAAGGCGGCCCGGGACTGGGCCCGGGAGCAGCTCGACCTCTGGACCGTCGACGAGGCCGACCAGTACACCATCGTCACCGGCATCTCCGAGCTCATCACCAACGCCGTCCTGCACGCCGGCACCGAGTCGCACCTGACCCTCGACCTCGACACCGGGGTCGTCGCGGTCACGGTGGCCGACAGCGGCAACCGCGGTGAGCCGTTGCTGACCGGGGGCGAGACGATGGCGGTGCGCGGGCGCGGGCTGTCCCTCGTGCGCGCCGTCAGCGACGCCTTCGGGGCCCATCGCACGTCGGCGGGGACGACGGTGTGGTTCGAGGTGGAGGTGGCCCTCGCCGACGCGGGGGTCGACGCGGGGATCGGCGTCGGCGACCGCCACTGACGCCCGCCGGCGACCGTCACCGACCCCGGCGTGCGCCGAGGTCAGCGGGCCCCGACGTAGGCGGTGTCAAGCGGCCAGCCGCTGCGCCCGACCTGGGTGCCGGAGCCCGAGAGCCAACCCCCCTTGCCGTTGCCGTAGTAGGCCGTCCACGTGCCGGAGGTGGTCAGGGCGAGCACGTCGGAGAACCCGTCACGGTTGAGGTCGCCGGCGCCGGTGAGGGTGACGAACGGCTGCCAGCCGGTGCCGACCTGCCTGCTGTAGACCGACCAGCCGCCCTTGCCGTTGCCGGCGTACAGCCACAGGGTGCCGTCGCTGCGGCGGCGGGCAAGGAGGTCCGGCCGGCCGTCGCCGGTGAGGTCGCCGGGTGAGAACACCTGGTCGAAAACCTGCCAGCCGGTGGCGACGCGGGTCTCCGTGGCGGCGAGCCCCGACGAGGTGCCGCGGTAGAGCCAGAGCGTGCCGTCGCTGCGGCGGCGGGCCAGGACGTCGGGTCTGCCGTCGCCGGTGAAGTCGCCGGGGGAGACCACGGCGTCGAAGATGCCCCAGCCGGAGCCGATGCGCGTGGGGGCGCCGAAGGTGGCGTTGCCGGTGCCGCGCAGGAGGTAGAGGTCGCCTCCCGCGGTGCGGGTGACGACGTCGGCGACGGCGTCGCCGGTGAAGTCACCGGGGGTGACGACGTCCGCCACGCTGGCCCAGCTCCCGGCCAGGCTGCGCCCGGTGACGTCGGCCGGGCTGTCGTGGAGCACGACCCCCTGCGTCGCCGACAGGGAGACCAGGTCGGAGTCGATGGTGGCGTCGAGCCCGAGGGCGACCGGCGGCGCGGCATACGAGCGGATGAGGGCTCGCCACGTCGCGGCATCGGTGACCCCGCTCCCGGTGACGCCCTGACGCTTCTGCCAGGCGACGAGAGCTGCCTGCATGGTCGAGGTGAAGGACCCGGACGCCGTCGTGCCGATGGCGCTCTGCACGGCCTGGACCGCGGGGCCCGTGCTGCCCGAGCGCAGGTACATGCCCGAGAACGACACCAGCTGCTTGCCGAGGCTGCTCGCCGAGGGCACCGCCTTGACCGCCGGGGGCACCTGGCAGCGCGTCAGGTTGGCGCTGCTGCGCGGCGAGGCCCAGCTGAGGGCCCACGAGCGGCACGGGCCCCACTCCGGCGGCGCGACCTGCTTGGACCAGTAGGAGCTGCGCTGCATGGCGCCCGACCAGGACAGGGAGATGTGCACGTGGTTGCGGTGGCAGGCGGTGTCGTAGGACGTGGCCGCCTTTGCCGTGGACAGGCACCCCTGGTACTCCACCCAGCCGTCTGCCGGACGGTAGGCCGACCAGGTCCTGTTGTTCCAGATCAGGTACATGACGCCGAGCCGGCGCGCCATGGCGTAGGTGTTGCCGGCCCGGTCGGTCGCGAGCATCCAGCCGAGGGCGGCGTTGGCCTGCGCCTTCTGGGTGGTGTTGCGGACACTGGCGATCCAGTCGACCGCGCGCCCGTCGTAGTGCTCGGAGGTGGCCAGGGAGTCCGAGCCGCAGGCCCGTGCCGACCCGTACGTCGTGCCCGGGTAGGTGCGAACCAGCAACGCCCCCAGGGCGGCGGTGCCCGGCTTCGCCCTGGCGTCGCAGGAGTTCGCCCCGACGTAGGAGGACAGGGCCTCGATCCCGGTGGGCAGCCCCGTCGGCGTGGGTGGCACCGATGTCGCGGCGGAGGCGCTCGGGCCCGTGGCCGCCACCGTGGCGACGAGGGCCAGCACGAGCATGGCGGTGCTCGCGACCCTGCGCGGCAGGAGGGTGCGGAGGCGGCGGGAGGTGGTCATGGGGCAGCTCCGGGACGGCTCAGGCGGCTGGTCGCGCTGTTCCTCGCGGGGAGGACCTGGGGAGGACCTCGGGAGGACCCGGAGAGGACCTCTGGAGGACCCGGGGAGGATCGCGGTCGCAGCAGTGTGGGGGAGTGTCCAGTTTGTGGCATCTGTACCCGGATGGGCCCACGCGTTCCCGGATGCCACCCGTTTGCGGTTGCGAGGCATCATACGAATGGGTGACGATGTCAGCAGAATGGATGAGTGGACGCGTCACAGCGTGCGTCCCGGACGCCGAGCCGCCCATCCTCGACTCTGTGCCCCTGGTTGGGCACGCGTCCGGAGGTGGGTCACGTGAGAAAGGTCGGTGCGGCGATGTGGCAGCTGTTCCTGGAGCGCTTCGTTCCCCTCGTGGACGACGACGTGTCGGCTCTCGACCGGCTCGACGGTGTCGGGGCCTCGGCCTCCCGTCGCACCCCCGCCCGTGACGTCGCCGGCCCGGCGGTCGCCCAGGGCGGTGACTCCTCGCTGCTCCCGCTCCCCTGAGCGGCGCGGCCGCTGACCGCGACGGCCGCGGCACCGCCACCACGTCGTAGGGCCCCCGACCACTGGTCGGGGGCCCTACGACGTCCTCAGTCGGTGCAGAGGCAGAACGGGTGCCCGGCGGGGTCGAGGAACACCCGGAAGGAGGTGCCGGGCTGGTGCTCGTGCCGGGTCGCGCCGAGCCTGACGACCTCGGCCTCCGCCTCGTCGAGGTCGTCGACCACCACGTCGAGGTGCATCTGCTGGGGCGCCTCCTGGGAGGGCCACCGAGGAGGCGTGTAGTCGTCCACCTGCTGGAAGCAGATGCACTGGCCGTAGTCGGCGCGCACCTCCCCCCAGCCGGGGGAGATGTCGACCTTCCAGTCGAGCATCGCGCCGTAGAACGTCGCGAGGGCGCCGGCGTCGGGGCAGTCGAGGACGATGCTGGGGAACCGTGCGATGGCCATGGCGGCACGGTACGCCCGGTTGCGGACGCTCGGCGTCCGCAACGTCCCGGGGTCACGTCCGGCTCACGTCGCGGACCACGTGGAGGCGCTCGCGTGGCCGAAACTACACTCTCGCACCGTGTCGTGGTCGCTCTGGTTCACCCTGCTGGCTGCCGCGGTCCTCATCTCGCTGACCCCCGGCGCCGGTGCCATCAACACGATGTCCAACTCCATCGGCTGGGGCTGGGCCCGCTCGATCTGGGGCATCCTCGGGCAGCAGCTCGCCCTCCTCGTGCACATCGCGGTCGTGGCGGCCGGGGTGGGGGTCCTGGTCGCCGGATCTCCGTTGCTGTTCAACGTGATCCGCTATGCCGGCGCCGCCTACCTCGTGCTCCTCGGGGTGCGGCAGCTGCGCGGGAGACCGGCGCCCGTCGACGACGAGGCGCCGGCAGGCGGCGGCTCACGGTGGTCGATGATGCGCCAGGGCGTGCTGGTCAACCTGACCAACCCCAAGGCCGTCGTGTTCTTCCTCGCCTTCACGCCGCAGTTCATCCGGCCCGACCGGCCGCTGGCCACGCAGTACGCGGTGCTCGCGGCGACGGTCGTGCTCGTCGACGTCCTCGTCATGTGGTTCGTCTTCGCGGTGGCGGCCCGGGGGCTGCGCCGGCTGACGCGCAGCGAGGGCGGCCAGCGGCGCCTCAACAAGATCTTCGGAGGACTCTTCGTCGGGGTCGGTGCACTCCTCGCGACCATCCACTGACGGTCGGGGTCCCGCTCAGCCGGAGCCGCCCCCGGGGCGCGTCGGCAGGACGACGACGGTCCGCGGCTGGGCGACGTCCGGACCGTCGAGGTAGACCTCCCACGCGTCGCCGGCCGGGACCAGGCCGTGCTGCGCGGCATATCCGTGCAGCGCCTCGTGGGCGTCGCGGCTGCGCGCGTAGTCGCCGCGGTGGGTCGTGCGCAGGGCCGGGCCACCGGGCAGGTGCGACGCCTTGACGTCGCCCTGCCCCAGCACCATCCCGCTGACGGGGAAGCCCGCCTCGAGCTCGAAGGCGCCGTCCGCGTCGGGCCGCAGGCGGACGAAGGGCGGCCCTGACACGTGCATGCCGTCCTGCCCCGCCACCTCGGCGACGCGTGCGAACGCCGCACCGACGAACGGCCCGATCCCCGCCTCGTCGACGGTGTCACGGACCACGAGCGTGGGCTGGTCGTGCAGTGTGACCTGCTCGACCTCGTACGCCACGCCGCTCCCGCGGTCCTGCGCGGTGTCCATGGACGTCACCAGGGTGGCCGCGGCCACGCCGCCGAGCGGCGACGCTCCTCGCCGTGCGGGTGCAGCCGCCGCAGGTGACGGCGCCGCCTGAGCTCCTGGGTGATGCGCGCCTGGTCGTGCAGGACGGCCTCGCGCTCGGGCGAGCCGGCGCGGACCGACCCGGCCGCGCCGGGGGACCGCAAGGCCTCCTCGCAGGCGGCGAGCCGCTGCAGGAGGTCGCGCAGGGTGAGGTGGGTGAGGTGCTCCGTCAGGGCGCTCTGCTCGGTGCGGGGCGCTTCAGACGTCGTCGGCTGCATGCCTTCTCCCTTGTTCCGGTGTGGACGTTCACACACCTGGTCAGTCCAGTGAACGCCGCGAGGCCACGTCCACGTCAGGGACCTAGGTCCCGGGTCGGCCGGCGGTGACGTCGGAACCTCAGGAGGAGGAGGGCGCGGATGAGGGCGTGGGAGGTCACGGGCGAGGCGGGCACCCTCGGGCGCGTGCGGCTGGGCGAACGGCCGGTCCCGGTCGCCGGGCCGGGAGAGGTGCTGGTCAGGGTCGAGGCCTGCGGGGTGTGCCGCACCGACCTGCACGTCGCCGACGGGGACCTGCCGATGCGTCGCCGGCGGGTCGTGCCGGGCCACGAGGTCGTCGGCACCGTGGTCGAGGGTGTGGCCCAGGGAAGGTTCGCGGTGGGCGACCGCGTGGGCGTCGCCTGGCTGCGCCACACGTGCGGGGAGTGCCGCTGGTGCCGCCGCGGCGCCGAGAACCTCTGCACCCGTGCGCAGTTCACGGGGTGGGACCACGACGGTGGCTACGCGGAGCACGTCGTGGTGCCCTCCGCCTACGCCTACCGGGTGCCCGGCGACCTCTCTCCCGAGCAGGCGGCCCCGCTGCTGTGCGCCGGCATCATCGGGTACCGGGCGCTGCGGCGGACCGGGCTGCCACCGGGCGGCCGGCTCGGCCTGTACGGCTTCGGGGCGAGTGCGCACCTCACGGCCCAGCTCGCCATCGCCCAGGGCAGCGAGGTGCACGTCCTGACCCGCGGCGCGGGTGCACGCGAGCTCGCCCTCGAGCTGGGCGCGGCGTCGGCCGGTGACGCGTACGACGCGCCGCCGGTGCCGCTGGACGCGGCGATCGTCTTCGCGCCGGTCGGCGACCTGGTGCCGGTGGCCCTCGAGGCCCTGGACCGCAGCGGGACGCTGGTGCTCGCCGGGATCCACCTCAGCGACGTGCCGCCCCTGGACTACCAGCGGCACCTGTTCCTGGAGAAGCGGCTGACCTCGGTGACAGCGAACACCCGCGCCGACGGGGAGGAGCTGCTGCGCCTGGCGTCCGCCCTGTCGGTGCGCGCAGCCGTGACGACGTACCCGTTCGAGGCGGCCGACGTCGCTCTGGAGGACCTGTCCAGCGGCCGGCTGACCGGGGTGGCGGTCCTGTCGGGGTGGTCCGCGGGCGGCTGAGCCGACAGGCGCTGAGCCGGCAGGCTCAGTCGGGCTCGGGCCGGACCACCATCACCGGGCAGTGCGCGTGGTGCAGGACGCCCTGGCTGACCGACCCCAGCAGCAGCCCGCGGAACCCGCCGCGGCCGCGGCTGCCGACGACGACCAGCTCCGCCTCGCGCGACAGCTCGGCGAGCGCCTCCACGGGGTGGGCGTTGAGCACGCGCACCCGCACGTCGACGTCCGGGAACTTCTGGGACCAGTCGGCCACCGCCTGGGCGGTGAGGTCGCTGGCCTGACGAACCATCCTGTCCTGCAACGCTTCTGCGTCCACGAGTGGGAAGTTGCTGTCGTCGTAGTCGAGCAGCCACGTGTGCACCACGGTGGGGGGTGCCTGCCGGGCGTGGGCCTCGTCGAAGGCCTCACCGATCGCGGTGGTGCTCAGCGGCGAGCCGTCCGACCCGACCACCACCCCCGACGCCGGCGACGACGTCGTGGGGAGCTCGCGGACCACGACCACCGGGCAGTGGGCCCGGGCCGCCACGTCGACCGAGGAGGACCCCAGGAAGGCGCTCGACACCGTACCCCGCCCGCGCGCCCCGACGACGACGAGGCCGGCCCCGGTGGAGGCGTCGACGAGCAGGGCGCCGGGGCTGCCGATGCCGGTGGCCGTGCTCACGGGGGTCGACGGCGAGACGCTGTGGATGCGTTGCTCCGCCTCGTGCAGCACCCGCTTGGCTACCTCGTCGGAGGCGGCCATCAGGGGCTCGATGTGGGGGCCCTGGACGGGGACGCTACGGCCGTGGACGAGCTTGATGGCGCAACGACGCCGGACGGCCTCGTCGATGGCCCAGTCGAGGGCGTTGCGGGTGTGGGGGCGGCCGTCGACGCCGACGACGACCGGTCGGGTGGTGGCTCGCAGGTCGGTGGTGCTCACGGGTGCTCCTCGCGGTGGTCGGTGCGGTTGCTGGGTGGGGTGCTGCGGGAGTCAGGCGTGCCGGTTGTGGCGGCGCAGGCGCTCCATCTCGGCCTCGACCTGGTCCGGGCGCGGCTCGGGCCGCAGGACGTCCCAGGCGTGGAAGACCAGCCCAATGCCCCAGCCGAAGAGGGGGAAGAGCGGCCAGAAGAAGTGGTGACCGGTCGCATACCAGACCGCCACCAGCAGGAGGTTGACCATCACGTAGGACAGCACGTGGGCCATCAGGCCGCGCTTGTCCTTCAACCGCTTGAGGGCCTGCTCGCGCAGCTCGCCCAAGTCCTCGGTGGGGCCGGCGCCAGTGGGGGTGCGTACGTCGTCTGACATCCGGACCATCTCCCTTCCCGTCCCAGCATCGGTCTGCTGGGCGCACGGACGGCGGGTCGTTGGTCCCGCATCCGGCCTGACCGCAGCGAGGGCGACCGGCACCGAGGGGGACCATGGACCCGAGGAGGGCGGGGCAGCCGGTGCGAGTCTGGCTCCATGGCTGAGGTCATGGAGGCCGCAGGCTGGGGCGCCGAGGTCCGGGAGACCCACTCGGCCGTCGTCCTGCTCATGGGGGACCGGGCCTACAAGGTGAAGAAGCCGGTCGACCTCGGGTTCCTCGACTTCACCACCCGCGCCGCGCGCGAGGCGGCCATCCGTCGCGAGCTCGTCCTCAACCGGCGGCTGACACCGGACGTCTACCTGGGGGTGCTCGAGGTCCGCGACCCGGACGGAGGGCCGTGCGAGCACCTGCTGGCGATGCGCCGCATGCCGGAGGACCGCCGGTTGTCCACGCTGGTCCGCGCGGGGGCGGACGTCGGGCACGACCTGCGCCGGCTGGCCAAGGACCTGGCCGCCTTCCATGCCACGGCGCGCACGGGCGACGACATCGCACGCTGCGGCTCCGCCGAGGCGCTGCGGAAGCGGTGGGAGGACAACGTGCAGGGGCTGCGCGACCACCCGGTGACGACGGTCGGCGCCGAGCTGGCGGACCGGGTGGAGGAACTGGCCCTCGAGTTCGTCGACGGGCGCACGCCGCTGCTGCAGAGCCGGGTGGAGGCGGGGCTGGTGCGGGACGGCCACGGCGACCTGCTCGCCGACGACATCTTCTGCGTGCCCGAGGGCCCGCGGGCGCTGGACTGCCTCGACTTCTCCGACGAGCTGCGCTGGATGGACGTGCTCGACGACGCCGCCAGCCTCGCCACCGACCTGGAACGGCTCGGCAGCCCGCGATTGGGCGAGCAGTTCCTGCACGACTACGCGGAGTTCTCCGGGACCCGCCAGCCGCCGTCGCTGCGGCACCACTACGCCGCCTACCGCGCGGTGATGCGCGCCAAGGTCGCCGCCATCCGGGCGGCCGGGCACCACACGCGCACCGGTGCCGACGCCGACGAGGCGGGGCTGCTCTGTGACATCGGGCTGTCCCACCTGCGTCGGGGGCGGGTGCGGCTGGTGCTCGTCGGCGGTCCGCCTGGGTCCGGCAAGACGACCCTGTCGGCTGCTCTCGCCGACCGGCTGGGGGCGGTGCTGCTGGCCAGCGACGTGGAGCGCAAGAGCCTCGCCGGTATGGCGCCGTCGGTGCACGCGCCCGCGGCCCTGGGGGAGGGCATCTACACCGCAGGCATGACGGTGCGGACCTACACCTCGCTCGCCGCTCGCGCCGCGCTGCTGCTCGGCATGGGGGAGACGGTCGTCGTCGACGCGTCCTTCTCGGCAGCCGACCTGCGCGAGCAGTTCCGGTCGCTGGCCAGGACCGCCAGCACCCCCGTGGTCGAGCTCGTCTGCTCCGCACCCGGACGGGTCGTCGAGGACCGGCTGCGCTCGCGGGCGAGCCGACCCGACGCGCTGAGCGACGCCGACTGGTCGGTCGGCCGCCGGGTGGCGGCCCTGGCCGAACCCTGGCCCGAGGCGTCGGTGGTGCACACCGGCACGTCCCGCGAGGCGGCCCTCACCCACGCCCTGCACCACCTCGGGACAGGGGCGGCGGACCCCTCGTGAGGGTGGGTGAGGATGCGGCAGGGTGCATGCCACCCGGGACCGACGCCTGCTGCGACGTCACTAGGGACCATGGTCCCTAGTGGGGTGGCCCGGTCCCGGCGACGCTGTCGAGCGGGGCCGGTGCCGCGGTGTGGGGCCGTAGGCGTCGTGGCCGCCCGCTCTCCCGCGAGGGGCGCCGGGGAGAGCGAGGCGGTCAGGGGGTGGCCGGCGCCTCCTGTGGCCCGAGCCACGCGAGGGCCGCCACCACGAGCGCTGCGGTCCCGGTGTCGAGCGTCGGCTGCATCACGGGTGCGAAGGCAGCGGAGTGGTTGACAGGGATGTCCTGTGCGACGCGGCCCGCCTGTTCGGCCGCGCGGTACGCGTCAGGGGCGCTTCCACCGATACCCCAGTAGGAGTAGGGGATCCCCAGTGCCTTCGGGATGTCGCTGAAGTCCTCGCTCGCGCTCTGCAGGGGCAGGGTCCCCGCGCGCGAGCCGAAGTACGCGCTGAACGCGTCGCGCACCCGCGCCGTCGTGTCCTCGTCGTTGGTCGTGGCCGGGAAGCGGTCGAACAGCTCGAAGTCCGGTTCGCGTGGGCTGGCGGAGGCCTGGCACTCGGCGACCACGATGCGGCGGATGGCGTCGAGCACCGTCGTGCGGGTCTGCTCGTCGTAGGTGCGGACGTTCAGCTCCAGGACCGCGCTGTCGCCGATCACGTTGCTCTTGGTGCCGGCATGGATGCTGCCGACGGTCACCACCGCGGTCTCGGTGGGGGCCACCTCGCGGGAGACGACCGTCTGCAGGCGCACGACGACCATGGCTGCCAGCACCACCGGGTCGACGGACGCCTGGGGCATCGACCCGTGGGCGCCGCGCCCGTACACGGTGACCCGCAGGCTGTCGGCTGCGGAGAGCACCGGCCCCGTCCGCGTGCCGACGGTCCCCGCCGGCATCGGGAGGACGTGCTGGGCGAGGGCGACGTCCACGTCGCCGACCTTCGTCGCGAGGGAGTCCTCGACCATCCGGCGGGCACCGTCACCGAGCTCCTCAGCCGGCTGGAAGAGGGCGACCAGCGTCCCGGCCCACTCGTCGCGGTGCAACGCGAGCAGGGTGGCAGCGCCGAGCAGGCACGTCACGTGGACGTCGTGGCCACAGGCGTGCATCACCGGGACGTGGGTTCCGGTGGCGTCCGTGGCGCTGTCGGTGCTGGCGTAGGGGAGCCCGGTCGCCTCCAGGACGGGGAGCGCGTCCATGTCGGCACGCAGGAGGACCGTCTTCCCTTCGCCGTTGCGCAAGGTCGCGACCACCCCGGTGCCGCCCACGTGCTCGACCACCTCGTACCCGGAGTCGCGCAGCCGGGCAGCCACGGCGCCGGCCGCGCGGTGCTCCTGGTGGGAGAGCTCGGGGTGCTGGTGCAGGTCCCGGTAGAAGTCCTCCTGCCACGGGCGCACCGTGGGCAGGTCGGCGAGCACTGCACCGGCAGGGCGGGTGTCGTTCATGGTGCCTCCGGGGTGTTGGGCGACGGGGTGTGGTCCTCGACCGGGGAGCGGCGGGGGCCTCAGGCGTCGGGGGCCGGCTTCGGGGGGTGGCCGGAACGACGGCGCCGGCCGTCCTTGGACCGCAGGCGTGGATGGCGTCGTACGACGCGCGCCGGCGACCAGGCGTCGGCGGACGGCAGGATCCAGCCGCGCCACCGGGCGGCGAGGCACAACCCCGCGCCGGAGAGCAGGCCCACCACCGAGCCGGCCGTGGGGTGGCCGGTCTCGCTCAGCCAGGCGAGGGCGCCGGCTCCCACCAGGGCGGCGGTGGCGTAGAGGGTGTTGCCGCCCAGGATGCCGGGGACCCTGCGGAGCACGAGGTCCCGCACCGCACCTCCACCGACGGCGGTGACCGTGCCGAGCAGGATCGCGGGCAGCCAGCCCAGCCCCGCCCCGAGCGTCTTCTGGGCTCCTGCCGTCGCCCAGCAGCCGAGGGCCACGGCGTCGACCACCGGCCACAGCCGGTCCCAGGCCCGGCCGCGGACCCGGAGCAGGAAGGTCACCGCCGCGCCGAGAAGGGCGGTGAGGAGGTAGGCGTAGTCGGTCAGGGCCACGGGCGGCCCGTGCTGGAGCAGGACGTCGCGGATGATCCCGCCGCCCAGCCCCGAGAGGACCGCCAGGGTCGCGAAGCCGATCGGGTCCAGCCGCTCCTGCCGGGCGATCAGCCCGCCGAGGAGGGCGTTGCCGAGGACGCCGGTGAGGTCGAGGACACGGAAGACCTCACCCACACCAGCACTCTGCACCCACCCAGCATCCACGCCGAGGCCCACCGGCGCGACCGCGGTCACCTGGTCGGTCAGGACTGGAGGGTCGTGGAGGGTGACTGGCCGAACCGGTGCCGGTAGTCGGCGGCGAACCTGCCCGTGTGGCTCAGACCCCACCGGACGGCCACCTCGGTCACCGTGGTGGCGTCCTGTGCGTGCACGAGGTCGTGGTGGGCCCGGTCCAGGCGCACCTCGTGCAGGTACTGGAAGGGGCTGCGCCCCACGTACTCCCGGAACCCCTGCTGCAGCCGGCGCACGCTGACACCGGCGAGCTCAGCCAGCTCGGACGGGGTCCACGGTCGGGCGGGGTCGTCCTCGATCGCGGCGACGACGCGGCGCACGATCCGGGGTCGGGTGCCCCGGGCTTCCGCGGGCTCCTCCGGCGCGCCGGTGAGCAGCAGCCCCGTCACCAGCAGCTCTCCGAGCTGTCGCTGCATCCGAGGGTCGGCCAACAGCCCCGGTGAACCGGACGTCACCCGGTCGAGGGCGCTCGTGAGCCATGCCAGCCAGTCGCGGCCCGCCGCGGAGCGCAGGTCGAGCTGCAGGGGGAGGGGACGTGGCCGGCGGGCGAGGACCCGCTCGTACTCGCGCCGCAGGAACTCCTCGTCGACCCGGAAACCCACCAGCGTGCAGGACGGGTCCCACGACGGGAGCTGCATCGCCGTGTCCGGGGGGCAGACGGTGGCTCGCTCGGAGTCGGACACCAGGGCCACGCCGGCGACGCGGTGCTCGAGCCGACCGGACGCGGCGATGTTCACCGCCCACGCCCCCGGGTGGTCGGTGTGCACGCGGACGGTCGCCCCGAGGGTCATGCGCGTGACCCGGCACGGCCCGAGGTCGACGACGCCCACCTCGGACAGGCCGGCCGGGCCCCGCGACAGGGGGCGCATGGAGTGCGGGAAGTACGCCTGGGCAACGGCGTCGTGGACGCCCTCCCAGTCGTCGAACGTGGGAGCCGAGGTGAAGACGTGGCTCAACGGGGACCTCCTCGTCCCATGGTCGTGCGCCATTGTCGCCGAGCGGGGGGACCGGGCTCAACAGCCGTCCGCGACGGCGTCCCCCGACCGCACCGGGCCGCTGCGCCCAGCGGATGGGGGCTGCGTCCAGCGGATCGTGCCGTGGCGTGGACGCGGCTAGCGTCCGCAGCCTCGACGGCGAGAGGAGGTCAGCGTG
This sequence comes from Phycicoccus sp. Soil748, assembly GCF_001428025.1. GTDB lineage: Bacteria > Actinomycetota > Actinomycetes > Actinomycetales > Dermatophilaceae > Pedococcus. The sequence continues at coordinate 744,009 of NZ_LMSC01000007.1, forward strand.
GGCGCATCAGCCCAGGAAGTCGCCCACCAGGCGCGTGAACTCCTCGGCGTGCTCGATCTGCACCCAGTGGCCGCAGCGGCCGAAGACGTGCAGCTGGGCGTCGTCGATGAGCTCGAGCAGCCGCAGCGAGTTCGACAGGGGGATCACCTGGTCGTCCCGGCCGTGCACGACGAGGGTGGGCACCGCGATCGAGCGAATGAGGTCCTCGTCGACGGTCATGGCGTCGACGCTGTGCTGGCGCGGCGCGGGGAACATCGAGCTGAAAGCCTCCTGGACCCCGGGCCGGGTGGCGGCCTCCAGGCGCGAGCGGGCCAGGTCGTCGGTCAGCAGCGACCGGTCGTGGGCGAACACACCCATGAGGTCGCGCATGGCCTCCAGGGACGGCTCGAAACCCCACACTGCGTCCAGCCCCGGGGTGATCTCGAACGGCACACCGACACTCCCCATGAGCACCAGCCTGTCGACGCGCTCCGGTGCCCGGGTGGCCATGCTCAGGGCGAGCGCACCCCCGAAGCTGTTGCCCACCAACGAGACCCGCTCGAGGCCGAGGGCGTCGAGGAAGCCGAGCAGGTGGTCGGTCCAGGCCTGCATGCCGTACGCGACGCCGTCGGGGCGCTCGGTGTAGCCGAAGCCGAGGACGTCCGGGGCGAGGACCCGGTGCTGCCTGGCCAGCTCGGGCAGCGTGAGGCGCCAGTTCGCCCAGGCGGTCACCCCGGGCCCGGAGCCGTGGATGAGGACGACCGGCGAGCCCTCGCCGACGTCGTGGTAGTTGGTCGCGATGCCGTCGACGTCGACGGTCAGGGCGATCTCGGGGCTGGTCCGGGTGGTCACGGCGCTCACGGTGTCTCCTCCAGGGCGGGTCGCGGTCGGCGGGCGAGGTTCGGTCGGCACGCGGGGTTCGCGACCAGTGAGCCACGACCTCGCGCCGGACGGCCGGCGCGTTCCGGCGTGAGGAACGACGGTGGTCGCAGCCGTGGACCGGCGCGACTCTCGTTGACGAGCGGCACCCGCCTCTCACCACTGAACGCAAGGGAGCGGCAGTGCCGACCGTGACGATCCACCCCACGGGCGAGGTGATCTACCTCCAGCCCGGCCAGACGGTGCTCAGCGGCCTCTACCAGGCGGGGTTCGCCTACACCGTGGGGTGCCGCCGCGGAGGGTGCGCGATCTGCAAGGTCGACTGCCGGGCGGGCGACTTCACCTACTGCCGTCCCGTGGCCGACACCGTCATCTCCGACGCCGAGCAGGCAGACGGCACCTGCCTGACCTGCCGAGCCGTCCCCGAGGGCGACATCACCATCGAGCTGCGCGGCGAGGACGTCCGTCTCGTCAACCGGTTCCTCCACCAGATCAACGACAAGGCCCGGCAGCGCGCCGAGGCGCACGCCGCCGCGAACAGCGCGGCCGGCACCCCCGAGAAGGAGCAGTCATGGGAGTCATGAGGTTGGGCTACGCCCACATCCGCGTCACGGACCTGGCCGAGGCCAAGGACCACTACGCCAACACGATGGGCCTGTACGAGACCCACGCCGAGGGCAACAAGGTCTACTACAAGGCCTGGGACGAGTGGGACCACCACTCGGTCGTCCTCGAGGAGGGCGGCGTCGGCGTCGTCAAGTACGGCTGGAAGGTCCAGCACTCCACCGACCTCGACGACATCGAGGCGAAGGCGACCGCGTTCGGTGTCACGGTCGACCGGATGAGCAAGGGCGACAACCCGGAGATCGGTGACGGCATCCGGTTCACGACCCCCTCGGACCACGTCTTCGAGGTCTACCACGAGGCCACCCTGGTGGGCACCGAGGTCGGCGTGCACAACCCCGACGCGTTCCCCCGCCACCTGGTGGGCGTGGGCGTGCCTGCCCTGGACCACTCGCTCATCACCGCCGAGGACCCGGGCCAGATGGACCGCTTTCTCTCGGAGGTGTTCGGGTTCTACGCGACCGAGCGGGTGCAGACCAGCCTCGACGACGACGCCGACATCATCGCCACGTGGATGACGAGCAGCAACCAGATCCACCAGCTCGCGGTCCTCTCCGGACCGCAGGGCAAGCTGCACCACTTCGCGTTTCGCCTGAACGACTGGAACGAGGTCGGCCGTGCCGCCGACCTGTTCTCGATGGATGACGTCCCGATCGACGTCGGCCCGACCCGCCACGGCATCACGCGCGGGCAGACCGTCTACTTCTTCGACCCCTCGGGCAACCGCAACGAGGTCTTCTCCGGCGGCTACCTCGCCTACCCGGACCGGCCGACGAACGTGTGGACCCCCGAGGCACTCGGCAAGGGTGTGTTCTACCACTCGCGCGAGCTCAACGACGCCTTCACGTCGGTCCTGACCTGACGAGCCGGGGAGCCGAACCATGTTGCTGCGCAACGAGCTCACCCTCACCTACGACGGTGCGCGCCTCGCTCTCGACGCCGCGGTGCGCCGGGCCCAGGCCCTGGGCGTCGCGGTGAACGTGGCCGTCGCCGACACGGGTGGTGGGCTGCTGGCCTTTGCCCGGATGGACGGGGCGTTCGCCGTGTCCGGGGCCATCGCCCAGGACAAGGCGTGGACCGTGGCCGGCTTCGGCGGGGTCGCCACCGACGACTTCTACGACGCCATCGCGGGTGAGGACCCCGTCCGCGAGGGCATCGGCCAGCGCGGGCGGGTCGCGGCCTTCGGCGGGGGGGTCCCGATCGTGCTCGGCGGGGGTGCCGTCGGTGCCGTCGGCGTCTCGGGCGGGTCCGCCGCCCAGGACAAGGACATCGCCTCCACCGGCGCCGCTGCGGTGGTCGCCGGCGTCACCGGGGTGAGCCCCACCTTCTTCTGCCACCGCGACGTCACCGAGAGGACGCACCATGACCCCGTTCATGCAGCGAGTAGCTGAGCTCGTCGGCACCCCCGAGGACGACCTCGTGGCCCTGGGCGCGATGTCGCCCCCACCGGTGACCCGGCTCAGCCGGCGCATCGCCACGGGCACCGGCGCCGACCGGCAGGTGATGATCCGCTCGCTCGCCGAGCAGCTCGTCAGCGAGGCCAACGCGGTCCTCGGCGCGGCCGACGACCGGCTGGAGCTCGTCGACGAGACCCTGCCGACCGAGCTCGCCTTCCGGGTCGTCCACCGCGGCCGCGCGGCCCGCGTCTCGACGACGTTCGAGGACGGCACGGCGTACGGCCGGCTGGTCGGCGACGGCATCGAGTCCGAGGAGCCCGTCGAGCTCGAGGACGCCGACGCCCTGCCCGACCTGCTGGTCCGCCTGCTCGTCGAGTCGGGTGTCACCCACCACCACGTCGCCTGAGGAGGCACGCCATGCAGTATGAGCTCCGCACGCAGGTCATCGAACCGCAACGCAAGACCTTCACCCACCTGGTGAAGCGCTACGGCGACCGCCCCGCCTCCCGCTACGAGGAGGGGACGATCGACGTCCAGGCCAAGGAGAACTTCCACTACCGACCGCTGTGGGACCCGCAGCACGAGCTCTACGACGAGACGCTCAGTGCCTTCCGGCTCACCGACCCGTACTCGTTCACCGACCCACGGCAGTACTACTACGCGCCGTACGTCAGCTCGCGGGCCGCCATGGCGGAGGCGATGGCGGCGACGCTGGACTACCTCGACTCCCGCGACCTGCTGTCGCGGCTCCCCGAGGGGTGGGCCACGCTCGTCGGCGAGCTGCTCGTGCCGTTGCGGCACTACGAGTCGGGCGCGCAGATGGTGTGCAGCGACGTCACGCGTTTCGGGTTCGGCACGACGATCACCCAGTGCGCCGGCTACGCCGCGTTCGACCGCATCGGCAACGCCCAGTCGTTGAGCCGCCTGGGCATCGCCCTGGGCGGTGGGACGGCAGAGCTGCTCACCCAGGCGAAGACCCGGTGGGTCGAGGACGCACCACTGCAGGGCCTGCGCCGCTTCGTCGAGGAGCTCTTCCTCGAGAAGGACTGGGGCCGTGCGCTCGTCCGACTCGACGTCACCGACCGCCTCGTCTACGCGCTCTTCCACGGCCACCTCGACGACGCCGCCATCGAGTCCGGGGCCGGGGCGTACAGCCTCGTGGCTCAGCACTTCGCCACGTGGTTCAAGGACCAGCGCAAGTGGCTCGACGGCCTCTACAAGGCGTGGGCTGCGGACCCGTCGACCGGGTCGGCCAACGCCGCCCTGCTCGCGAGCACCACGACCGAGGCCCTCGAGGAGGCGCTGCGCGCTGTCCGCCCGGTCGCCCTGCGCGTCGACGAGCTCGTCGCCTCCGGTGCGGTCGCCGCGCTCGAGGCCACCGCCGACGGCATCCGCGAAGCCGTCCGCGCCGCCGGCCCCGACACGGCCGCGGCCCCCGCGGCCCCCACGGCCTGACCAGGAGGAGACGACATGACTGCCACACCCGCCGCCACCCGCACCGTGGGCGTCGACATCCAGGAGAGCGAGGCGAACCGCTCCGTCGTCGAGGCCATCGAGGCGACGAACGACGGCTGCACCGTCAAGCACATGCCCGGCCTCGTCCGGATCTCCGCCCCGGGCCGACTGGTCGTCACCCGGGAGGCGGTCGAGGAGCGCCTCGGCCGCGAGTGGGAGACGCACGAGTTCCAGCTGGCCATCGTCAGCTACTTCGGGCACATCAAGGAATGGGATGACGACGAGATCGTCATCGCCTGGGACCACTGAGAAAGGTTGCGAGACATGACCATCGCCCCCAAGGGCCCCCGCAAGCTGACCATGAAGCAGCGCTACGAGGCGCTGACCCGGGACCTCGACTGGGAGCCGAGCTACGTCGACAAGCGCGACGTGTTCCCCCACACCGAGTTCGAGGGCATCAAGATCCACGACTGGGGCAAGTGGGAGGACCCCTTCCGCCTCACCGTCGACGCCTACGCGAAGTACCAGGCCGAGAAGGACAAGCGCCTCTACGCCGTGCTCGACGGGTTCGCCCAGAGCCAGGGGCACCTCAGCCTCACCGACGCGTCGTACCTCAACGCGATGAAGGTGTTCCTCCAGGGCGTCACGCCGCTGGAGTACACGGCGCACCGGAACTTCGCCTACCTGGCCCGGCACCTCAACGGCCCGGGACCGCGCTTCGCCGCCCTCTGCCAGTCGATCGACGAGCTGCGCCACACGCAGACCGAGATCCACACGCTCAGCAACTACAACAAGTACTACGGCGGCTTCCACAACTACCTCGAGCAGCACGACCGGGTCTGGTACCTCTCGGTGCCGAAGTCGTTCTTCGACGACGCGCTGTCCGCCGGGCCGTTCGAGTTCCTCATCGCCATCGGGTTCTCCTTCGAGTACCTCCTGACCAACCTGCTGTTCGTGCCGTTCATGTCAGGCGCGTCGTTCAACGGCGACCTGCCGACGATGACCTTCGGCTTCTCGGCGCAGTCCGACGAGTCGCGCCACATGACCCTCGGGCTCGAGGCGATCAAGTTCATCCTCGAGCAGGACGAGGGCAACGTCCCGATCGTCCAGGCGTGGATCGACAAGTGGTTCTGGCGCGGGTACCGCGTCACGGCGCTGGTCGCGCAGATGCTCGACTACATGTTGCCGCGCAAGGTGATGAGCTGGAAGGAGTCCTTCGAGCTGTACTTCGAGGAGCAGATGCTCGGGGGCCTGTTCGCCGACCTCGCCTTCTACGGCATCACGCCGCCGAAGCACGTCGACGACGCCATCGCCGAGAAGGAGACCCTGTCACACCAGGTGTACTGGACCCTCTACCAGTTCTCGCACGCGGCGGCCTTCACGACCTCGGTCCCCGACGCCGAGCACCAGCAGTGGCTGCGGGACAACTACCCCGACACCTTCGAGCAGCTCTACCAGCCGCTGTGGGCCAAGGAGGAGAAGAACATCGAGGCCGGTGGCCGGCACTTCTGGCGCGGCCTGCCCCAGCTCTGCCAGGTCTGCCAGGTGCCGATGCTCTTCACCGAGCCGGGCGACCCGACGACGATCTGCCAGCGCGAGTCGGTGTACGACGGCGAGACGTTCCAGACCTGCTCGAACGGCTGCCAGTGGATCTTCGAGCGCGAGCCGGAGAAGTACGTCCAGGCGTGGCTGCCCGTGCACCAGATCTACCAGGGGAGCTGCGGCGGGCCGACCCTGCCGGACGTCCTGCAGTGGTACGGCCTCGAGGAGGGTGACAGCGGCGAGTACAAGGGCTCCGTCGACGAGAAGAACTGGAACACCTGGCACGACGACCACGCACCGACCGGAACGGAGGGCTGAAGGATGACCGTCAAGAGCATCGGCGCGTACGAGTTCCCGTCGCGCTCACGCCAGGAGCTGTACGGGGACGACCAGCTCGTCCACGTGTGGTTCACCGACACCCTGTGGTTCGCCGCCGCTGCCTGCTTCCGGGCGCCGAGGGCGATGACCTGGGCCGACTTCTGGAACGGCGTCGTGGTCCCCTTCGCCGAGGAGGACCCCGACTTCGACGCGGCCGCACCGCGGGTGTGGACCCTGCACGGCGCGCAGTTCCAGCCGCGCGACGACCAGACGCTCGCCGAGCTGGGCGTGGGGCACAAGGACGTCATCGGCACGCGTGTGGCGGCCTGAAGCGGACCACCCGGAGGAGAGACATGGACACCCACACCATCACCGTCGAGCCCCTCGGCCGCGAGGTCGAGTGCCGCGAGGACCAGACGATCCTCGACGCCTGCCTGCGCAGCGGGGTCTGGCTCCCGCACAGCTGCACCCACGGCACCTGCGCGACCTGCAAGGCCGAGGTGCTCGACGGTGAGGTGGACCACGGGGCGGCCAGCTCGTTCGCGCTGATGGACTACGAGCGCGACGAGGGCAAGGTCCTCCCGTGCGTCGCCTGCCCGCGGTCGGACGTCGTGATCGAGGCCGACGTCGACGTCGACGACTCCGTGGAGGTCTTCCCGGTCGAGGACTACACGGGCACCGTCGTCGAGCTCGAGGAGATCGCGCTCCAGACGCGACGGCTCGTCATCGAGCTCGACCGTGAGATCGGTTTCAACGCAGGGCAGTACCTCAAGTTCCAGGTGCCGGCGCGGGACGGGATGCCGGCGGTGGACCGCACCTGGTCCATCGCCTCGCCACCCAGCGAGTCGCGGAGGCTGGAGTTCCACATCCGCAACGTCGAGGGCGGCCGGGGGACCGACGGCTGGGTCTTCGGCGGCCTCATGGTGGGCGACCGCGTCTCGGTGTCGGGACCCTACGGCCGCTTCGTGCTCCGCACGGGGGACGACCGGCACGCCATCCTGGTGGGTGGCGGGACAGGGCTCGCGCCCTTGAAGTCGATGCTGCGCCACGCGCTCGAGGACGACGCGTACGAGGGGCGGCTGACCCTGTACCAGGGAGCCCGCACGCGGGAGTGGCTCTACGACGTGGAGTACTTCCGTGGGCTCGCCGCGCGGTACCCCGACCGGTTCACCTACCGGCCGTGCCTCTCTGACGAGGCTCCCGAGGACTGCGGCGCCGACGCCGCTGACTACGGCTTCGGCCTCGTCACCGACGTGATCGCCGCCGACCACGCCAGCCTCAGCGGGAGCGCCGGCTACCTGTGCGGCCCACCGCCGATGGTCGACGCGGCCCTGAAGACCCTCATGGGCAGACGGCTCTTCCCGCGGGACATCCACCGGGAGGACTTCTTCAACGAGGGCGACAAGGCGACGGGGGGTGTGCGGTCGCCGCTCATCAAGCGCTAGAGGCCCGAGGCGCGCAGGGTCCGGCTGAGGGTGAAGGCGGCGGTCCGCACGGCGGGCCCGAGGGTGACCGGGTCGATCGACCCGGTCACGCCGGTCACCGACAGCCCTGCGCGGATCTTGTGGTCGGCGCCGAAGACCGGTGCCGCCACGCAGGAGATGCCCAGGTGCGACTCCTCGAGGTCGAGCGCCATCCCCACCGAGCGGATCTTGCGCAGCTCACGGGTGAGGCCTCCGGGCGTCGCGATGGTCCGCGGCGTCATCCGGGGGAGCCCGGCGTCCACCCGGGCGCGGACCGTGGCGGCAGGGCTGTAGGCCAGCAGGACCTTGCCGACACCGGTGGCGTGCGCCGGCAACCGGCCACCGGTGCGGGAGGCGATGTCGTGCCGCCCCGTGCCGAGGATCTCGACGTAGACGACGTCCACCCCGTCGAGGACCGCGAGGTGGATGCGCTGGCGGGTGGCTTCACGCAGGTCCTCCATCACCGGGAGGGCCGCGTCGGACAGCGACCGGTGCACCGGGACGAGCTCGCCCCGTTCGAAGAACCACATGCCGAGCCGGTAGCCGTCCACCGTGGCGTCGTCTGGGCGCTCGAGGACGCGCAGCGACACCAGCTCGCTCGCGATGCGGTGCACGGTCGACTTCGGCAGTCCCGTACGGCGCGCGAGGTCGGCGAGCCCCAGGACGGGGTGGCTGTCGTCGAACGCCTCGAGGACCGCGGTCGCGCGGGAGAGGAGGCTGACCGGCGGACCGTTCCGCTCAGTGGAACGCATTCGTTGATCGAAGCACGCGGCGGCAGGCATTGTCAGCCCATCACCGGAAGGGCAAAGGAGCCAGGCCATGACAACCCTCGCGCAGGAGCAGGTGTGGTGCTCCAGCACCCCGAAGCGGAGCCACGGCGACGACACGGCAGGGGTCAAGTCGGTCGGCAGCGCCCTCGACGTGCTCGAGTGCTTCGCCACGGACGGCGAGCTGGGGGTCTCCGACATCGCACGACGGCTCGGGGTCGCGAAGTCCACGGCCCACCGGTTGCTCCAGACGCTGACGAGCCGCGGGTTCGTCGAGCAGCGCCCGGACACCGGCCTGTACCGCCTGGGCATCCACCTCTACGAGCTGGGCGAGCTGGCCCTGGCCCGCAACGCCCTTCGCCACCACGCCCTCCCGCACCTGCGCCAGGTCGTCGCAACCACCGGCCTCACGACGAACCTGTCGGTCAGCGACGGCCCGGACATCGTCTTCATCGAGCGCATCGAGAACAGTGACGGCGTGCGGATGCTCGGCAACTTCGGGCGCCGGCTGCCCGCGCACACCACGAGCAGCGGCAAGGCGATCGCGGCCTTCGACCCCGCAGCCGACCTGGCGCGCCGTCGTGCCGGCTTCCCGCCCCGCGTGAGCCGGACCGTCCGGACTGAGGCGGACTGGGTGCGCTGTCTCGAGGGCGTGCGACGGGTCGGCTTCGCCTCGTCGACGAGCGAGTCGTTCGACGGTGCGTCCTCGGTGGCGGTGCCCGTCGTCGTCCACCGGCGCGCCGTCGCCGCCATCTCGGTGTTCGGGCCCACCGAGGTCATCGCCCCCCGCGTCGACCGCCTGGTGCCGGTGCTCACCGCCGCCGCCCGGCGGATCTCCCTCGCCCACGCAGGCTGACCAGCGGGTCCCGTTCCCGGGAGCGGAACGGGGGCGGCGCGCGGGGCCGCGGGTCCGTACCGTCGACAGTGTCGGCGGGACGAGCCGCCCGACCGCAGCACCGCACCGAGGAAGGTCAGCCACGTGGACGATCTCACCCGCGCCGCCGCCGCCGAGCAGCTCCTCGCTGCCTACGCCACGCGCACGCCCGTCGAGCCGCTGACGGCCACGTACGAGGACATGACCCTCGAGGACGCCTACGCCATCCAGCTGCTGCAGGTCGAGCGCCGTCGGGACGAGGGCCGGGTCGTCCGGGGTCACAAGGTGGGCCTGACGAGCGTCGCGATGCAGAAGCTCCTCGGGGTGACCGAGCCCGACTACGGCCACCTGCTCGACGACTTCTTCCACCTCGAGCACGCTCCGGTCCCGGTCAGCTCCTTCCTCCAGCCACGGGTGGAGCCGGAGGTCGCCTTCGTCCTCAAGCGACCGCTCAAGGGCCCGGGCGTCACGGTCCACGAGGCGTTGCGGGCTGTCGACTTCGTCCTGCCCGCCCTGGAGATCGTCGACAGCCGCATCCGCGACTGGAGGATCGGGCTCCTGGACACCATCGCCGACAACGCGAGCAGCGGGGCGGTCGTCCTGGGCTCGACACCGACCGACGTGGGCGCGGTCGACCTGCGCCTCGCCGGCGCGACCTTCCACCGCAACGGCCAGGTCGTGGGCACCGGCGCCGGTGGCGCCGTCCTCGGCTCGCCCGTCAACTCCCTCGTCTGGCTCGCCAACACCGTCGGAGCCCGCGGGATCACGCTCGAGGAGGGCGACGTCGTCCTGCCGGGTGCCGTGTGCGCCATGGTGCCGGTCGCCGCCGGCGACACCTTCACCGCGACGTTCGCCGGGCTCGGCAGCGTCACCGCCCGATTCGCCTGACCCACACCCAGAACCCCCGATCAACCGAGGAGCGACATGTCCACCCCGACGTCCACCCCGACCCGGACCACGGGCACCGCCGCCATCGTCGGCCCGGGCAACATCGGCACCGACCTGATGTTCAAGCTCCTGCGGCGCAGCGACGTGCTCGAGCCGCGCTACATGGTCGGGGTCGACCCGGCCTCAGACGGCCTCAGGCGCGCCCGATCGGTCGGACTCCGGGCGAGCCACGAGGGCGTCGACTGGCTGCTGGCCCAGGACGACCTGCCCGACGTCGTCTTCGAGTGCACGTCCGCGAAGGCCCACGAGGCCAACGCTCCCCGGTACGCGGAGGCCGGCATCCTCGCCGTCGACCTCACGCCCGCTGCCGTCGGGCCGTACCTCTGCCCGCCGGTCAACCTCGACTTCAACCTCGACGCGATGAACGTCAACATGATCACCTGCGGGGGACAGGCCACGACCCCGATGGTCAAGGCGGTCTCCTCCGTCGTGTCCGTGCCCTACGCGGAGATCGTCGCGTCGATCTCCAGCCGGTCGGCCGGTCCGGGGACGCGTGCCAACATCGACGAGTTCACCGAGACCACGTCCGAGGCGCTCCAGGTGGTCGGCGGTGCCGAGCGAGGCAAGGCCATCATCATCCTCAACCCCGTCGAGCCGCCCCTCATGATGCGCAACTCGGTCTTCTGCGCCATACCCGCGGAGGCGGGGGAGCCCGGCGCGCTGCAGGACCGCATCCTCGAGTCCATCCACGAGATGGTCGCCCGGGTGCAGGACTACGTGCCCGGCTACCACCTCCGCGCCGACCCGCAGTTCGACCCGGCCCGCGACCTGTGGCGGGGTATGGCGCAGGTGTTCGTCCCCATCGAGGTCAAGGGACGCGGCGACTACCTGCCCGACTACGCCGGCAACCTCGACATCATCACGGCGGCCGCAGCCCGCGTGGGCGACATCATGGTCGCCCACCGCCTGGGGGTCGCCTCCACCTGGAAGTCCTCGAGCGAGCTCGGCGACGTCCCCGACCCGCTGGTCGGCGCAGGCGCCGGCGCACAGCAGGCAGGAGCCTGATCCCCATGGGAGACATGACCATCCGCCCCGAGGACGCGCCCGTCGTCACGAGCGAGGTGACCGAGTCCGAGGTCCTCGCCCACACCCCCAGCGGTGGCGGTCAGCGTGACCTGCGCATCACCGACTCGACCCTGCGCGACGGCTCCCACGCCATGCAGCACCAGTTCACCGAGGAGCAGGTGCGTGGCGTCGTGCACGCCCTCGACCGCGCCGGCGTGGAGGTCATCGAGGTCTCGCACGGTGACGGGCTCGGGGGCTCGAGCTTCAACTACGGCTTCTCCGCGGTCGACGAGATGAAGCTGATCGCCGCGGCCGTCGACGAGGCCACCCGGGCGAAGATCGCGGTGCTGATGCTCCCGGGGCTGGGTACGGTGCACCACCTCAAGCAGGCGCACGCGGCCGGGGCCTCGGTCGCCCGGATCGCCACGCACTGCACCGAGGCCGACGTCTCGGTCCAGCACTTCGGCGCGGCCCGGGCCCTCGGCATGGAGACGGTCGGCTTCCTCATGCTGAGCCACAAGGCCACGCCCGAGAAGCTCGCCCAGCAGGCGCGGACCATGGTCGATGCCGGTGCCCAGTGCGTCTACGTCGTCGACTCCGCGGGCGCCCTCGTGCTCTCGGACGCGCAGCAGCGGATCGCCGCCGTCATCGACGAGATCGGCGCCGAGGCGCAGGTGGGCTTCCACGGCCACCAGAACCTCAGCCTCGGCATCGCCAACTCCGTCCTCGCCCACCAGGCAGGGGCCCTGCAGATCGACGGGGCGCTGTGCGCGCTCGGCGCCGGCGCGGGCAACAGCCCCACGGAGGTGCTGGCGGCGACGTTCGAGCGCCTCGGGGTCCGCACCGGCATCGATCTGGGGGAGGTGCTCTCGGCGGCCGAGGACGTCGTCCGGCCGTTCATCCCGCGCCTGCCGTGGATGGACCGGGCGTCCATCACCCAGGGCTACGCGGGGGTCTACAGCTCGTTCCTGCTGCACGCCGAGCGTGCCGCCGAGCGGTACGACGTGCCGGCGCACGCCATCCTGCAGAAGGTGGGGGAGCACGGGTACGTCGGCGGCCAGGAGGACATGATCATCGACATCGCCCTCCAGCTCGCCGAGGAGCGGGCCCAGCTCGTCGAGCTCGGGGACCTCGCCGGGGCGGGGGTCCGCTGATGTCCGCGCAGCCCGGCACCGCACCGGCAGGCGGCTGGGACGTCGACTCCGTCGCCGCCGAGCTCCTGCGGTGCGAGGACGAGCGTCGCAAGCGGCCCCCCTTCACCGACGAGTGGCCGGGGCTCGACCTCGACACCGGCTACGAGGTCCAGGACCTGAACCTCGCCAAGCGGCTCGCGCGCGGGGAGAAGCTCGTGGGCGTCAAGCTCGGCCTGACCAGCCGCGCCAAGCAGCAGCGGATGGGGGTCCACTTCCCGTTCGTGGCCTGGCTCACCGACGCGATGGTGCTTCCGGTCGGCGACCCGGTCCCGCAGTCGCGCCTGATCCACCCGCGGATAGAGCCCGAGATCGTCTTCGTCATGGGGGAGCGCCTCGAGGGCCCCGGCGTCACCTGCGCGCAGGCCATGTCCGCGGTCGAGTCGGTGTGGGGCGGCGCCGAGGTCATCGACAGCCGCTACCAGGACTTCCGGTTCACCGCCGGTGACGTCGCCGCCGACAACGCCTCGTCGGGGGCCTTCGTCACGGGACCGGTCGGGCTGCCCCCGGCCGAGCTGGACCTCGCCCTGGAGGCCGTCCTCGTCGAGGTCGGCGGCGTGGTCGTCGACTCGGCCACGGGTGCGGCCGTGCAGGGACACCCCGGGGAGGCGCTCGCCCTCGCCGCCAACGACCTCGCCCGACGGGGCCACGCCATCGAGGCGGGGTGGATCGTCCTCACCGGCGGCATGACCGATGCGGTCTTCGCGCCACCCGGGTCGAGCACCGCGTGCCACTTCACCCACCTCGGGTCGGTCTTCCTCAACGGTGGGGAGGGCTGAGGACCGTGCCACTCGTCGAGGTGACCATGGTGGAGGGCCGCACGCCCGAGCAGGTGCGCGCCCTCGTCTCCGCACTGACCCGGGCCGTCGTCGAGACCGTCGACGCGCCCCTCGAGAACGTCAGGGTCGTCGTCCGCGAGGTGCCGGCGACCCACTGGGCGGCAGGCGACGTCACCATCGCCGAGCGCCGTGCCGCCTCGGCCCATGACACCTCACCGGACCTCGGGAAGGAGGCGCCATGAGTGACATCCAGTTCTTCGGCCACATCATCGACGGCGAGGAGGTGGAGTCCCTCGACGGGGCTCGCTTCGACGTCTGGAACCCGTGGACTCAGGAGGTCTTCGCGCAGGCGGCGGAGGCGGGTGCCGCCGACGCGGCACGCGCGGTGGAGAGCTCGCGCCGGGCGTTCGAGGAGGGCCCGTGGCCGCGGATGGGCCGCGCCGAGCGCGCCGCCGCGATCCACCGGCTCGCCGACCTGATGGAGGAGCGCGCCGACGACCTGGCGCGCCTCGACTCCACCAACATGGGCAAGCCGTTCGCCCAGGCGAAGCACGACGTCGGTCGGTCCGTGTGGAACTTCCGCTTCTTCGCCGACCACCAGCGCGACCACGTCGGGGAGGTGTACCCGATGGACTCGGGCCACCACTCGTACAGCGAGTTCGGCCCCGCGGGTGTCGTGGCAGCCATCTCGCCGTGGAACTTCCCGCTCATGATGGCCACGTGGAAGATCGCCCCCGCGATCGCCTGGGGCAACACCTGCATCATCAAGCCGAGCGAGGACACCCCCGCGTCGGTCACGCTGTTGGGTCGCCTCGCCATCGAGGCAGGCTTCCCCCCGGGCGTCCTCAACGTCCTCAACGGCCACGGCGCGCCTGCTGGTGCAGCACTCACCGCCGACGAGCGCGTCGACCGGGTGACCTTCACGGGGTCGTCGACCACCGGCAAGGCGGTCATGGCCTCCGCCGCGACCCACCTCGCGCCGGTCTCGCTGGAGCTCGGCGGGAAGGGCGCGAACCTCGTCTTCGACGACGCCGACCTCGACAACGCCGTGCACTGGGCCGTGGAGGCGATCTTCCGCAACTCCGGCCAGATCTGCCTCGCGGGGTCGCGGCTGTTCGTGCAGTCCGGTGTGCACGACGAGTTCATGGACCGCTTCAGGGCAGCAGCCGAGGCCCTCGTCATCGGCGATCCCTTCGACCCCGCCACGAGGTTCTCGGTCCTCGCCAGCAGGCGCCACTTCGAGAAGGTGCGCGGCTACGTCGAGTCCGTGGAGGAGCAGGGCGGCAAGGTCCTCACCGGCGGGGTCGACGAGGACGGCGCCTGGCTCGTGCGGCCGACCATCGTCACCGACCTGCCGCTGACGGCCCCTCAGTACTGCGAGGAGATCTTCGGCCCGGTGTGCGTGGTCAACCGCTTCGAGACCGAGGACGACGTCGTCGCCCTGGCCAACGACACGCGTTACGGCCTCAACGCGATGGTCTTCACCGAGAACCTGTCCCGGGCGCACCGCGTCTCGTCGAGGCTTCGGGCCGGCACGGTCTGGGTCAACTGCTTCTTCATCCGCGACCTGCGCACGCCCTTCGGCGGCGTCGGTGACTCGGGGGTCGGGCGCGAGGGGGGCAACTTCTCGCGCGAGTTCTTCACCGAGCCCAAGGCCGTCGTCATGCAGATCGACCGCGGCTGAGAGCCCTCGACCGCACACACGCGAAGACCCCCTCCGGAACCCGGAGGGGGTCTTCGCGTGTGTCCGCGGTCAGGCCGTCCTGCTCCCGGAGGCGAAGGAGTGGGCCTCGGTGACGACCGCGGTCACGGTCTCGAGCTCGTCCTCGGTCCGGGGGCCGAACAGCATGACGAACCCGGCCGCCAGGCGGGTGCCCGCCCACGGGTGCGGGACGCCCCAGCCGTGGGCGACGAGGTCCGCGGCGTACGCCGCCGGGAGGGCCAGGTGGAGCGAGCCGTCGTGGGCCGGGTGGAGGTGGGCGAACTCGCGCACGCCCGGTACGAGGTAGCACTCGTCGGGACCGGCGCCGCCCGGCAGGGTGAAGGCGCGCGCGCCGGGGACGGAGATATGCGACGGGCCGCCCTGCACGCCGGTGAGGGCGCTGACGCGCTCGAAGAGCCTCTCCTGCAACGGTTGCGGGGCGTTCTGCGACTGTTGCTGCTGCGGGATGTCCCAGTGGACCTCGGGCGACGGGCCGGCCCGGTGGGGGAGCCGGCCGCCCTCGATGCTGTGCCAGACCACGTCCCGCTGCGGACCCACCGGAGCGGCTCCCTCGACGGAGACGTGGGTGAGGCGTTCGGCGGCCCACGCCGCCAGCCGGCGCACGGTGGCCTGCGTGAGTCCGTGGCCGCTGGCGTCGCGTCGTCCGACGGTGGGTGCCCCGGACTCGGTGTGCAGCCAGGCCCAGGTGCGGTCGAGGAGCTCGCGCGGGATGACGTGGTCGGACTCGCCCTGGGCCACGAACACCGGCAGGTTGGCCAGCCGGCTGCGGTCGAGCGGGACGCCGGCGTCGAAGGGCAGCGTGCCGTAGAGGATCGCGGCGCCCGCGAACCGCGACGGGTCCGCGAGCACGAGCCCGCCGGCGAAGGCGGCGCCGCCGCTGAAGCCGATGAGCACGACGGGTCGGCCGGCGGGGGCGACCGAGTCCAGCCACGCCCGGAACCAGGCCATGGTGGCCTCGAGGGAGGAGGCCACGGGACGGCCGATGCCGCGGTTGGCGAACCACGCGAACCCGCCACCCTCCGCGATCGGCGCCCGCACGGCGGCGTACTCGACGCCCTGCGGCAGGTGGGAGGCGAGTCCGAGGATCTCCTGCTCGGTGGACCCACGTCCGTGGAGCAGGACGACCAGGGGAGCATTCGGGTCACCGGCGCCGTGGGTCGCGACGACCGGGGCGGCGAAGGTGGCCGTGCCCGTGGCGGTGGTCATCGTGCGTCCAGCGGTACGAGCTCGGCGGCGGTGCGGACACCCGACCAGCGCGTCGTCTCGGCGGCGAGGTCGAGTCGCTCGACCGGTGCGGAGTGCTCGAACTCGCCCCACGACTCGCGCGGCAGCATCCACATGACCTCGAACTCGTTGCCGTCGGGGTCCTGGCCGTAGATGCTCTTGGTGGCGCCGTGGCTCGACTCGCCCCCGAGGGCGCCGAGGCGCAGCAGGGTGCTGCGGGCCTCGACCAGCTCGTCGATGGTGTCGACCTGCCAGGCGAGGTGGTAGAGCCCGAGGGCGCCTCGCGGGCGTGGCGGCTGGGCGCCGACCCCGAAGAGGCCGAGGTCGTGGTGGTTGGCCGAGCGGGGCAGTCGCAGGAACGCGGCCTGGGCACGGGGCTCCTGCGCCACGACCTCCATCCCGAAGGCCTGCTGGTAGAACTCCAGGCTGCGGTCGAGGTCGCTGACGAAGAGCACGGCGTGGTTGAGGCGCACGGCGTTGACGGTCATGGTGCGGAATCCGTTCTGCTGATGGGGATCTGGGTCAGGCGATGACGCCGAAGCCGCCGGTCCACGAGATCTTCTCGCCGGCGGCGAGGGTGATCTGGAGGAAGCCGAGGGCCTCGAGCTCCCGGGCTCGGCGCAGGGACCCGGCATCGATGGCCTTGAGACCGCCGGCCGCGACGATGCCGGCCAGGGTGGTCTTCGCGTCGGCGTCGTCGCCGGCGATGAGGACGGTCGTGGTGAGGGCACCGACGGTCCCGGCGGCCAGGGTGCCCGCGAAGTTGGTGTTGAACGCCTTGAGGACGCGGGACTCGGGGAGCGCAGCGGCCAGCTCGGCGGCAGCGGAGCCGTCGGCGGCGACGGTGAGGGAGTCGAACGTCGCGAAGTCGACCGGGTTGGTGATGTCGACGACGATCCGGCCCGCGAGCTCGGCACCACGGCTGGCGACGATGTCGGCGAGGGCCGGGTAGGGGACGGCCAGGACCACCACGTCGCCGAGACGGGCGTCGGCGTCGTCCTTGCCGATGAGGGTGACGGTGTGGCCGCCGCGGCCGGCGACGGCAGCGATCGCCTGGCCCATGTTGCCGGTTCCGATGATCGAGATGTGCGCCATGGTGTGCCTCCGAGTGGTGAGTGCTTGGTTGTTGATACAAGTAACACCGTACACCCAAAAGTTGTTCCTTCAACCAATGTCCTATGCTGTGGAGCATGAGCACGAGATGGTTGGACCCCGAGGAGCGCGCGGCGTGGCTGCGGTTCGCCGCCGTGATGGAGCTCCTGCCCGGGGCCCTCGACGCCCAGCTGCGCCGCGACGCCGGGCTCAGCCACTTCGACTACTTCGTCCTGGCGATGCTGTCCGAGGCGCCGGAGCACACGTTGCGGATGACCGCGCTGGCACAGAAGACCAACGCCACGCTGCCCCGGCTGTCGCACGTGGTGAACAAGCTCGAGGGCCGCGGCCTCGTCGAGCGGTTCCCGTGCCCCGAGGACGGCCGCGCCACCAACGCGCGCCTGACCGACCGTGGCTGGGACCTCGTCGTCGAGACCGCCCCGGGGCACGTCGAGACCGTGCGGCACCTCGTCCTCGACGGACTCTCCCGCACGCAGGTGCGCCAGCTGGCACGGATCAGTGATGCCATGCTCGCGCGCCTCGACCCCGAGGGCCGGATGCAGGCCCTGATCAACCCCGACGCCTCGCCCTCGGTGGACTGAGCTCGGCCCCTCAAGAGGGCGCCTGCGGAGGGCGCGTGCCTGCGTGGCCCCTCACCCGTTCGGGTCAGGTCGTCCGGATCGCCGCGCGCGTCGGTGCGCGCGGCGGCTACGTTGCGGGCGACCCGGATCGACGCAGGAGGACGTGTGCAGCGGTTCACCGTGACCTTCGACCAGACCGGCGTCGGGGCGTCCCCCTCCCAGGCGACGGTCGGCGACCCCGACGCCTTCGTCCTCGAGATGCCCCGTGGCAGCGCGGCAGTCGGGGTCGTGGTCCCCCTCCTGGGCGCCGCCTTCGGCGCCTTCGTCGCCGTCGTCGCCCTCGTCCACCTGTCCGTCGTCGGCTTCCTCATCGGCGGCCCGGTAGCCGGTGGAGCAGGGCTTGCGGCACGGCAGGGCCTGCGCGCAGCGTCGGTCCCGTTGCTGGCAGCCGGACCTGGCGGCCTCTACCTCAGCGGCCTCGGCCTGGCGCCCGGCGACCAGCGCGCCCAGGTCCTTCCCTGGGCGCAGCTGCGTCGCCTGGTGGTGTGCTGTGCGCTGGAGCCGTCGGCTCAGGTGGGCCGGCCCGCCTTCGGGCAGCCGGCGCTGGCCGTGGTGACGGTGGACCCGGCGCCGGGCACCGCTGCGCCCGGGGCCGCACAGCTGCCGCAGGTCCAGGGCATGGTCCCCTACGAGCCGGGCGCCGTGGACGTGTCGTCGGTGGACCCGGTTGCCCTGGCCGAGCTGCGGAAGTCGCGCCCCGACCTGTCGGCGATGCTCGAGCGCGACCGCACCGGGAGCGCGTCGCCCAGGTTGCCCTACCAGTCCCTGGCCAACGGGCTCGATGCAGCGCAGCGCGCCGCGCTCACGGAGGCGGTCCACCGGTACGCCCCGCACGTGCAGGTCGTGGACGGCCCGGACCTCGACACCCGCGGCCCGACGGTCTGGCTCGGGCCCCCCGCCGGTACCCACTGACCGAGCCCGGCTCCGTACGGGGCACAGCGAAGCCCCCGACGGGGGGTCGGGGGCTTGCTGTGTCCGCGGGTGCTGGCCTGTGTCAACCGACAGCGGGAGCAGGAGCGGCGGCACGGCCGGCTCCGATGCGGACCTCCTCCTCGACCGGCACGGTGCGACGGTGCCAGATCCCGAGGAAGCTGAGCAGGAACATCAGGCCCGAGCCGATGAAGGCTGCGATCGCGCCCCACCAGGCGATGACGCCCATGGTGCCGAAGGCGTACGCGTTGAGGAGCAGCCCGCGAAGGGTGTTGCCCATGAACAGGGTCTGGCGCAGCTGGCCGAGCTCGGCAACGGCGGCGGGGTCGGCGGTCTTGTCCTGCGACATCGCGATGAACTGGCCGCTGACCTCTTCGTAGGTCTTGCCACCGCTGGCCTTGTTCATGTGGACGAGGATGTAGTGGTCGGCGTACGCCTTGGCCTGCGCGCCGGTGGTCAGCTCCTGGCCGGCGTACTGCGACAGGTAGGGCTTGATCGCCGGGTCCTCGATCGCCTTGCCGGACGGCATCGTGATCTTCTGGTCGGCGAGCTGGCTGTGCACGTTGTCCGTCACGAAGTTGTTGGCCCAGGTCAGCAGTCCGCCTGCGACCAGGAGGACCGTGGCCACGATGAAGCCGGCGGCCGTGAGGAGGGTGTCGAGGGTTCTGCGTCGCATGGTTCTCATCTCCCGCTGTTCGGGGTTCGCGGCCCCGGTGGTGTTGCCCTGGTTGGGCATTCCCAGCATCGAGCCCGCGCGCACCTGCGTGGTGGGACCATCGTCCCCACCGCGCTGTGGTCAGTGTCACAGCGGCCCGCGCATGCGGACCCGGTGGTCGGCACCCGCCTCCGATCAGCGGAATTCGTTGCGGCGCAACGGGGTTCGTATCGCGGGCGCCCACTCGGGTGCCGTGAGGGCGTACCCGTAGGTGTCCAGCCACCGGCCGGTCCGGTGCAGGGCGTCGGCCCGGGCATGCAGCTCGCGCCGGAGTCCCACCCTGTCCATGAGGCGCCAGGAGGGCTCGTTGTCGGCGAAGCAGGTGGCGACCACCCGGTGGAGGCGCAGGTCCTCGAAGGACACGCGCAGCAGCTCTCGCACGGCCTCGGTGGCGTAGCCCCGCCCGCTGTGGGCAGGGTCGAGGACCCAGGCAAGCTCTGCCTGCAGCCCCCGGCCGTGCGGTGCGGCCTCCGCCTGCGTCCAGGCGTCCTCGACGCGGAGCATGAGGTCGCCGACGACCCGGTCGCCATGCTCGATGACGAGGGTCGTGGCGAGGCGCTGCGGGTCCGCGAAGGTCCTGCGGTACCGAGCGGGGTCCGACGGCAGCTCGGTCAGCCAGCGCCCGACCTCCTCCCGGCGCCGGAAGGCGAACGTCGCGTCGGCATCTGCGCGAACCGCTCGCCGGATGGTGAGGCGGTCCGTGGCGCGCGGCCAGGCCACACGGCCCAGAGGGTCGGGTGGGGCGGTGGCTGCCGCGCCGCGGCTCTCGACGGAGAGAGTGCCGCGGCTCTCGACGGAGCGAGTGCCGGGGCTGTCGACCGAGAGGAGGGGCGCGGCCAGGTCCCTGAGGCCGTTGAGGACACCATGGAGCTGCGACTGGTCGGCGATGGGTCCGGTCAGGGTGGTGGTGCCGTCCGGGTGGTGCCTGATGACGAGGCCCGCCAGCCGGGCTGACCAGTGGGCGTCGAGGTGCCCGTCGACGCGGACCTCGTAGGTGGGGCTCATGGCTGGGTCCCGAGGAGGGCCGGGGCCGGCGTGCGACGGCTGGTCTGGGCGGGGCTGCGCCGGATGGACCACTCGGCGATGGTGAGGTTGATGACCCAGGCCGCCCCTCGGGAGGCGTCGAGGGCCAGGGCGCCGTGGCCGAGGAGGGCTCCCCCCACCCCTTCGGTGAACGCCTGGGTCCCTGCCGCGAGGGCGATGGCATAGCTGCGCGTCATCCACGCGCGGTGCGCGGCGACGTCACCCCGCCGGATGGCGGCGACGCCGAGGGCGAGGCCGGTGACCATGGCGGGGGCGAACGCCAGCCGGAGCACGAACAGCAGCGGTCCTGAACCCGGCTGGGGCGGGAGGAACACGGCCAGCCAGAGTGCCGAGCCCGCCACCGCGGCACCGGCGACGACCGCGACCCGTCCTGCGCTGCGGTGCCAGCGGGGGTGTCGCCGGCGGACGGCGGGCGCGAACTGGACGGCGCCGAGGAGGGCGTACACGGCTGCGCCGCAGATGTGGACGACGACGGGCAGCGGGGAGGCGGTGAACCTCGCGTCGGCCGGGATCAGCTGTGGGCCACCGGCGAGCTCGACCAGCCTCGCCGTGCCTGCGAGGAGCGGTATGGCCGACAGTGCCACGAGTGCGACCGGGACGCGCCACCCCGGCTGCCGGCTCGTCATCGCACCGGCACCGCAGGCCGTGCCGGCGCCGTACGGGTGGTGCTGGCCGGGTGGGCGGCTGCACCGCGCTGGTCGCGCCACAGGGACAGGCCGAGGCCGATCAGGGCGAGGCCGGTGGGGACGGCCAGGGGACGGTTGAAGGACTGGGGGAGGAAGGCGAGGGCGGCGGTGGCGACGTTGCCCACGGCGAGGAGCGCGGCGGCCCAGCGGTTGAGGACGCCGGCACGGAAGGTCGCGACACCGAACAGCAGGCCGCCGAGCACGTAGAAGGCGCCGGTGACGGCGAAGACGGTGGTGAGGGCGCCGATGTCGCCGCCGGCGCTGCCCTTGAAGGCGGCCGCGATGACGTCGCCGGTCCAGGCCGGGTCGGTGCGGGCGGTGGTGGGGAGGGCGAACGCAGCCATGAAGGTGGCGGCGAACATCATCAGGAAGCCGGCGGAGAGGGCGAGGTACCCGACGAGGGCGACGATGCCTGCCTTGGCCTGCTGGCGCAGGTACATGCCGGTGAGGCCGACCAGGACGAGGGCGGACATGACGGTCTTGGCGGTGTTGCGGACGACCCAGTCGGCGGTCGTGGCCGACTCGACGGTCATGGCGGGGTGCTTCACCTGGACGGCGATGTAGATGGCTCCAGCGGCGGCGGCGGCGATGCCGGCGCCCTGGCCGAGACGGGCGGTCGAGACGTTCATGGCGGGTTCCTTCGGTCAGGTGGTCGGCGGTGGTGCCGACTGGTCCGAAGGTAGGAACAGCAGGGGTGAGGGCGAATCACCATCGGTGGTGACCCGGGTGGTGATCCGCGGACGGGCGGCGACCCGGATTCTGGTCCCCGGCTGGTCAGAGGTGGCCGAGCTCGCGGGCGCGTTCGACCGCGGCGCGGCGGGTGTTGACGTCGAGCTTGGTGAAGATGTGCTTGGTGTGCGTACGGAGCGTGTTCACCGACACGTAGAGCTCACGGGCGATGTCCGGCCCGGTGAGGGTCGTGGCGAGCAGGCGCAGGACGTCGAGCTCTCGTTCGCTCAGCGCGTCCGCGACGCCGGTGTCGGCGGTGGCCGCGCCCGGGAGGTACGTGGCGTGCCTCAGCGTGCGGGCGTGTGCGGCGGCTGCCGGGTGCCGTTCCGCCGCGGCCAGGAGCTGCTCGAGTGGCTCGCCCTCGTCGAGGAACAGCCGGACGAACCCGTGCGGGACACCCAGGTCGAGGGCCCTGGCGAGCTCGCCCAGTGCGGCTGCGTGCTGGCCGCGAGCATCGTGCAGGAGGGAGCGCAGCAGGTGGACCTCGACCACGGTGGCCCCCCGACCGCCCGCCCCGGCGCCCGCAGCGATGGCGGTGAGGCGCGACTCGGCCTCGCCGAGACGGTCGGCCGCGGCCCCGGGGTCGGGGTCGGCGCGCTGCTCGGCGATGAGCAGTCGGACGTACGTGAGCTGGTTGAACTCCTCCAGGTAGCCGCCCGCGACCTGCTGGTCGACACCGGCCGTGGTGGCCCACTCGCGGGCGTCGTCCAGGAGTCCTCGAGCGATGTGGAGGCGGGCCCGCTGCGCGGCGAGGGGGCGGATGTCGGGGAAGAAGCCGGGGACATACCGGTCAGCGGAGTGCTGCAGCAGGCGCAGGGCTGCGTCGAGGTCTCCCTGCGCGCGGTGCAGGCGAGCGGCGGTCATGGTCAGCCGGTACCGGTTCTCCAGCAGGGACGCGGTGTCACCGAGCGCCGAGGCGGCCCTCAGGTGCTCGCCGGCGAGGTCGAGGTGCCCCTGCTCGACCAGGACGTCCGCCAGGCCGACGTGGAGGTCGCCGAGGGTGGCGAGTGCGGCACCGGGGTGGTCCTGGGCGCCTGCGAGGGCGCGCTCGAACAGGCGTCGTGCCTCGTCCGGGCGCCCGCGGGCGACCCACATGCTGCCCAGCGGGACGGTGCCCCCGAACTCGTCGGCGACGTCCCCGGCCGCCGCGAGGCTGCGCACCGCCGTGGTGAACGTCGTCACCGCCTCACCGAGGTCTCCTTCGGCCCAGGCGGCCATCCCGAGGAACCCGGCCGCGCCACCCCGGGCCATGTGGTCGTCCGGGCCGGCCAGGTCCAGCGCGCGGTGGGCGTGCCGCTTCGAGGCGTCCGTGTCGCCCCGTGCCTGGGCGGCGGAGGCGCGGAAGATGGCGATCGTCGCCGGCAGGGTGCGCAGCTCCTCGCGCGTTGCCGCTGAGGCCTGCGGAGCCGGGACGGGCGGGTGTGCCTCGTAGGCACTCTCCGCGTCCGCCAACCAGGCGTCGACGCCGTCGAGGTCGCCCTCCACGAGGCGGGTCCACGCGCGGTACGTCGCCAGCAGGGCCCGGTCCCGGACGGCGTCGTCGGGCAGCGCGGTCAACCACTGGCGCAGCAGGCCGTCCCGACGTTCGCGCCGCAGGTCCGGCAACGCCCACTCGACGAGGCCAGCCGCGTGGGCCGGCTCGGCCGCAGCGAAGGCGTGGCGCACCGCGTCCAGCGGGCGGTCGCGCGCGGCGTACCAGACGCTCGCAGCGTGGTGGAGCAGTGGGACCCGGTCGGGGTGGTCGGAGAGGAGGCGGGCCCGGAGCGCTTCGACGAACAGGTGGTGGTACCGGTACCAGGTGCGTTGGTCGTCGAGCGGGACGACGAACAGGTTGCCCCGGTCCAGCGCCTCCAGGACGGCTCCGCCGTCGCTGCGGCCGGTCAGTGCGTCGGTGAGGGAGCCCGTGAGCTCGTGCAGGACGGAGGTGTCGAGGAGGAACCGGCGGACGTCGGCGGGCTGGTGCGCGAGCACCTCGTCGACGAGGTAGTCGAGGACGAAGCGGTTGGTCCCGGTGAAGTCGTGCACGAAGCCGGTGCTGTCCTGCACCCCTTGCAGTGAGAGGCCGGCGAGCTGGAGCCCGGCGACCCACCCCTCGGTCCGGTCGGCGAGCGCTCTGACGTCGGCCGGTGGGAGCTCCAGCCCCATGACCCGGTCGAGGAACGAGGAGGTCTCGTCCTGGGTGAACCGGAGGTCGGCGGCCCGCAGCTCGAGCAGCTCTCCTCGGGCCCGGAGGCGGGGGAGTGGCAGCATCGGGTCCGCCCGGGTGGCGATGGCGAGGGTCAGCTGCGGTGGCGCGTGCTCGAGCAGGAACGCCGTGACGGCCTGGGCCTCCGGCGACTCGACGACGTGGTAGTCGTCCAGGGCCAGGACCGTGCTGCCGGCGTGGAGGTCGAGGTCGTTGACGACGCTGGTCAGGACGGCCAGTGCGGGTGGGTCAGCGTCGTCGGCCATGAGGCGCGAGGCGTCCGGCAGGTCACGCACGGATGCCAGGGCGGCCACCACGTGCTCCAGGAGCCGGGCCGGGTCGTTGTCCGCCTCGTCGAGCGACACCCAGGCGACACGGCGGTCCGGGTCGTCCGAGTCGCGCAGCCACTGGGCGAGCAGCGTCGTCTTGCCGAACCCGGCGGGTGCGGAGACCAGCACGACCCGGGGCAGCGCGGTGGCGAGGCGGTCGGTGAGCCGACGGCGCGGGACCAGGTTCGGGCGCGCGACAGGCAGGCGCAGTTTCGTCCCGAGCACGGCCACTCGTTGAGTCTAGGAGCCGGGATGCGGCACCCGGTGCGGAGACTTACCTGGTCGCGGCGAACCGTGGCGGTGGCCCGCGTCGCTACTTCACCTCCGAGCGCAGCACCGTGACCACGCCGACCACCAGCGGGGCCACCAGCCACGCGGCTGAGGTCACGGCGAGCTGGGTCCACTGCTGTGCGCCGAACCCGCCGTGGAACAAGGCGCCCTGGCTGTAGGTGGGGTCGACCCACGGTTGCGCCTTCCGGAACCAGTCCTGGCCCATGGCCAGGAGCGTGAGCAGGGTCGGCGCGACGAAGGCGTAGACGAAGTAGGCGACGATGGCGCCGGCGGACGCGCGGACGAGGACACCGAGCATGAAGCCGACGGCCACCAGGAGCGTGTTCGCGAGGGCGTAGTAGGCGAGGTCGGCCGCGGTCTGGTCCCAGACGGGGTCCACGCCGTGGATGGTGGTGCCGGCGAGGTTTCCGATGGCGCCGAGCGGGAACGCGAGCACCATGGCGACGACGCCGACCAGGAGCATGGCGATGCCCTTGGCGACGATGACGCGGCCGCGGTGCGGGACGAGGGTGAACGTGGTCAGCCCGCTGCGCTGGGTCCACTCCGCGGTGACGGACAGGAGCGCGATGAGCGGCAGCAGGATGCTCATGGGCTTGCCGATGGCCAGGGTGAAGGTGCCGTAGCTGAGCTGGTCGGCCGGGGCGAAGGCGATGACGAGGACGGTTGCCGCGACAGCAGCCAGTCCGGTGCCGACGAGCAGCCAGAACCCGGAGCGGGTGTCGAAGGACTTGCGCAGCTCGACGGCGACGAGTCGGCGCACCGGGATGCGTGTCGGTGCGCTGGCTGCGGTCGGTGTGGGGGTCGGCGTGCTGGTCGACGTGGTGGTCGACGCGGTGGTCGACGCGGCCGGTTCGGACTGGACGGTGGTGGTCATGCCACGTCTCCTTCGCGTTGGGTCTGGGCGGTGATCTCGAGGAACATCTCCTCCAGGCCGGCGCCCTCGGCGGGGCGCAGGTCCAGGAGGGCGAGGCCGGCACGCGCGGCATGCTGGCCGACGTGTTCGGGGTCGGCATCGACGCGCAGCGTGGTGATCCCGGCGGCGCTGCGGACCCCGTGGTCGGTGTAGCTGGTGCCGACGGCAGCCAGGGCCTCGGCCAGCGCCTTCCCGTTGCGGGTCTGCACGAGGGTGCCGGTGGTGGCGAGCAGGTCGGCCTTGGTGCCCTGGGCGGCGATGCGGCCGTGGCCGATGACGACGAGGTCGTCGGCGATGACCTCGATCTCGTGCAGCAGGTGGGAGGACAGCAGGACGGTGCCGCCGCGGTCGGCATGGCCGCGAAGGAGGTCGCGCATCCAGCGGATGCCGGCCGGGTCGAGCCCGTTGGCGGGTTCGTCGAGGATGAGGACCTGTGGGTCGCCGATGAGTGCGGTGGCGATGCCGAGGCGTTGGCGCATGCCCAGGGAGTAGTCCCGCACCCGCCTCCGGGCCTCGGTGTCGGTGAGGCTGACCCGGGCGAGCATCTCCTGGACCCGGCTCCCCGGCAGTCCCATGGTCTGGGCGGCGAGGGTGAGGACCTCGCGCCCGGTGCGTCCGGCGTGCTGGGCGGACGCGTCGAGCAGGACGCCGACCTCCCTGCCCGGGTTGGGCAGGTCGGTGAACCGGCGCCCGAGGACGGTGGCGGTGCCGGCTGTCGGCTTGGTCAGGCCGACCATCATCCGCATGGTCGTGGACTTGCCTGCGCCGTTGGGACCGAGGAACCCGGTGACCCGTCCTGGGCGGGCGGTGAAGGTGATGTCGTCGACGGCGACGGCGGAGCCGTAGCGTTTGGTGAGTCGTTCCACGGTGAGCATGAGCGGGTCCTCTCGGAGGCAAGGGCGGCAGGGTGCTGCCTACGACTGGGGTGGGGTGGTGGTCAGGGCGTTGTACTTGAAGCCCTTGACGACGAGGTAGATGCCGAAGCCGAGCTCCCAGAAGAACTCCGGGGCAGCGGACAGGCTCTGGACCGCGCCGCCGGGCTCGAT
Organism: Phycicoccus sp. Soil748; assembly: GCF_001428025.1. Lineage (GTDB taxonomy): Bacteria > Actinomycetota > Actinomycetes > Actinomycetales > Dermatophilaceae > Pedococcus. The sequence continues at coordinate 770,777 of NZ_LMSC01000007.1, forward strand.
GAGGTGCAGTACGGCGGCGGAGCCAGAGGCGACGATGAGAGGCCCGCCGATGAGGCCGAGGACGGCGAGCCGGCGCGGCACCAGGCCGGTCCGGAACATCATCCAGCCGAGGATGCAGCCGTTGCCGACACCGACGACGAACTGCGGGCCGAGGTTGAAGGTCCAGTGCTGCATGGCGAGGAACGCGTCCCCGACGGTGGCCAGGCCGGCGGTGGCCTGCTCGTTCGCGGCCGCGTAGTCCTGACGCAGGGTGACGACCGTGAGGACGGCGAGGATGCCTACACCGATGAAGACGCTCTCCATGATGCGGGCGGCGATGAAGCTGAGGCCGAGGTTGGGGTAACGGTGCTTGACGACCGTGTAGAGCGCGGTCGCGCTGCCGATGTTGGCGATGATGAGGATCGCCTCAGCGAACGCGCCCCAGAGGACGCGGGAGTCCGCTCCGGGCCCGGTGACGTAGTTCCCGTCGAACAGCGGCGGGTAGAACCAGACCTTGGCCGAGATCGAGGTCACGTAGGTGAGGACGAACATCCAGCCGACGATGGTGGCGGAGCGGCGCCCCGGGTCCGCAACGGGCTGGTGGTCGACGGTGAAGGCCTGCTGGGTGGTGGCCATGTCAGTCTCCTTGTTCGGTTGCTGGGGTGGTTGAGGTGGCGGGGTCGTGCTGGTGTACGGAAAGCAGGGTGATGCCGATGTCGCCGAGCTGACGGAGCAGCCCGTGCAGGGCCGCCTGGTCGGCGACGGGGCCGTGCAGGACGGTGGTGCCGTCCTCGAGGGCGGTCAGGGTCATGCCGTCGAAGCGGGTGGCCCAGTGGGTGCCGAGCTGTCCCTGGAGGCGTATCTCGTACCAGGCTCGGTCGCGCCCGGTGGGGGCTGGCTGGTGCGTCATGGCTCTCCCTGGGGACTGGCGCCTGGTGGGCGCTGGCGGCGGTGGTTCGGTTCGGTACGCCGCAAGCTAGGAGCGCATGTGGTGAGCAGCCATCACCGCTTCTGGTGAACATGGAGGGGACCCTGATGGGTCTGGTGCCGGGCGCGGCCGCTGCCTACCGTGGAACGGCGGTCCCGCCCCGGCTGGCCGCCTTCGCCCGGGGAGGCCGCACATGCAGGACCCGTCCACCGCAACGGCTCCCGGGTCCGTTCCGAGGGACCACGTCGGCTGGGGCTTCGTGGTCCTGTACACGCTGTCCTACCTGGGCACGTGCCTGCTGTTCATCGCACCGCTCGCGGTGACCCTGGCCCTGAAGGTGAACGACCTGGTGGGCAAGGATGCCGCTCCAGCCAGCCTTGCGCTGGTCGCCGGCGCCGGGTCCGCGGTGTCGCTGGTCGGCAACCCGTTGTTCGGCCGCCTGAGCGACCGGACGGCGTCGCGGTGGGGCATGCGCCGCCCGTGGATGGTCGGCGGCCTGGTGGTGGGCACGGCCGGCATCGTGGTCGTCGCGACCGCGACGAGCGTCGCCACGGTGGTGCTCGGGTGGTGCGTCGCCCAGCTGTTCTTCAACGCCGTCCTCGCGGTCCATGTGGCCGTCCTGCCCGACCAGGTCCCCACGTCGCAGCGCGGCATGGTCTCGGGTGTCCTCGGCGTGTGCCTGCCCGTCGCCTCCATCGGTGCGACCTTCGTCGTGAAGCTCTTCTCCGGACACGAGCTGGCCATGTTCCTGCTGCCGTGCGCAGTCGGCGGCGTGCTCATCCTGGTGTTCGCCGCGAACCTGGACGACCGACGGCTCGCGGCCGAGGTCAGGCCGGCATGGACGCTGCGGGACGTCGTGGACACGTTCATCGTCAACCCGCGCCGCCACCCGGACTTCGCCTGGGCGTTCCTCAGCCGGTTCCTGCTCGTCATGGCGTACGCGTTCCTCACGACGTACCAGGTGTACTTCCTGCTGGACCGCCTGCACCGCGCCGAGGCGGACATCCCCGGCCTGGTGTTCCTCGGGACGCTTGCGCAGTCGTCCGCGGTCGTCCTGGCGTCGCTGGTCGGCGGGCGCATCTCCGACTGGGTCGGGCGGCGGAAGGTGTTCGTGTGCGCTGCCGCGCTCGTGTACGCCGTCGCGATGGTCCTGCTCAGCCTCGCCACCACGTTCGCCATGTACATGGTGGCGGTCGCCGTCAGCGGGGTGGGGTTCGGGCTGTACTTCGCCGTCGACCTCGCGCTGGTCACCGAGGTCCTGCCCGACCCGGACAACGCCGCCAAGGACCTCGGCGTCTTCAACTACGCCGGCGCGCTCCCGTTCACGATCGCGCCCGCGTTGGCGCCGGGCATCCTCTCCCTGGGGGCGGGCAGCTACAGCGTCCTGTTCGCAGCAGCAGCGGCGTGTGCTGCTGCGGGAGCGTTCGCCGTGCTCCCGGTGAAGGCGCTGCGCTGAGGGTCCGCGGCCTCCGGCGACCATGCACCGGTCGTCACGGTCAGTCGCGGTCAGTTCGCGGTCAGCTCGGCGTCAGATCTCGTTGCGGTTGAGCAGGTCCAGCTCCCGGGCGCGGCTGACGGCGGCGCGCCGGCCGCTCACGCCGAGCTTGGTGTACACGTTCCGCGTGTGGGTCCGGACCGTGTTGAGGGACACGACGAGGTGGCGTGCCAGCTCGGGCCCGCTGAGGTCGCTGGCCAGCAGGCGCAGGACCTCCAGCTCGCGTTCGCTGAGTGGGTCGACGAGGGGCTGGCGTGGTCGGCGGCCCTCGGCCCGTGCGGGTGGGGCTCCTGCGGGCACGCAGGCCGCGAGCAGCGTGCTCACCCATGGCGTCCGCTGCTCCTGCTCGCTGAGCAGGCCGACGAGATGGGGCACGTCGACGGCGTGGTCGGTGAACGGGCGGACGAGACCTTCCGGACTGCCCACCCTGACGGCGGACCGCAGGTGGTGCGCGGCTTCGTCGTGGTCACCGGCGGCGCGGGCGGCGCAGGCCTGGAGCACCGCGATCTCGAGGAGGCTCCCGTGACGACCGGCCGCCTCAGCCGCGGTGCGCAGCCGCGACAGGAGTGAACGCACCTCCTCGAGACCCGCTCGCCCCCTCGCGCGGTTCTCGGCCAGCAGGAGCGTGGCCAAGGTGATGTGCTCGTACTCGCGCAGGTAGGTCGGCTCGTCGTCCGGCTGCACCTGGTGGATGGCCGACCACATGCGGGCGTCGGCGAGGCGCCCTTGTGCGATGAGCAGTCGTGCACGGGTGGCGTGCACGGGACGGAAGTCCGGTTTGAAGTCGGGCACGTAGAGCCGTTCGGCCTCGTCCAGCAGGGAAAGTGCCTCGTCCACGTCACCTCGAGCCGCGCGTGTGCGGGCCATGGTGACCCGGACCTGCGAGGCGTGTTGCGGCAGGCCGGCGCCTTCGCCCAGCTGCTGGGCTCGGCGCAGGTGGGTCTCGGCCTCGTCGAGCTGACCGCGCTCGAGGGCGACGCCCGCCAGGCCGGTGTGCATGTCTGCTGTGCCTCGGGGCACCCCTGAGGTCTTCGTGGTCAGGGCCAGGGCCTCCTGGAGGGTGCGTTCGGCGTCGCTGAGGCGGCCCTGGGTGATGCGGACGTCGGCGAGCGTCGTGGTGCAGCCCAGCACGTCCGAGAGGTGACCTGCCTCGAGCAGCTCGTCGACGCACCTGGAGTAGCAGAGGTGGGTGGCTTCGATGTCGCCGGTGCGCCAGTGGGCGAGCCCGGACAGGCCCCAGGCTCCCGCGCGGGTGGGGTGGTCGTCGGGGTCTGCGAGGCTCGTGGCGAGGGCAACGTGTCGATGGGTGCCCTCGAGGTCCTCGGTGACCAGGGCATGGGCCGCCCGGTAGAGGTGGATCTTTCCGGGCAGCCGGCCCAGCTCCGTGGGGTCCTCCACCACCACGTCGGGCTCGGAGGCCGAGGTGTGGACCAGCCCGGCGATGACGTCCTCGAGGTCGTCGAGACGTCGCGGGACCGAGCTGGTCTCGGTGTTGGACATGAGCCCGGCGATGAAGCCCATGGCGAGAGCAGGCCGTGAGGTGACGACGTGCTCGGGCAGGGCGTCGACCCAGCCGACGATGGTGCCTTCTTCGCGATGTCGCAGGAGGTCGGGGATGGCCGCCTCCATGAGCGCGGCTGCGCGTGCGTGGTCTCCGGCTGCCAGGGCGTGCCTGACCGCCGGGACGGGCTGTCCCTCGAGGTGGTACCAGGAACTGGCTCGCGCGTGCAGCTCTGCCAGCGGAGCACCCGACTGGTCCGAGGCGGCGTGGGCGCGCAGGACGTCCGCGAACAGGTGGTGGTAGCGGTACCACCGGCGTCGTGCGTCGAGCGGGATGACGAACAGGTTCTGCCGTTCGAGCTGTTGGAGGGTGTCGTCACCGCCGGTGTGGCCGGTCACGGCGTCGCAGAGCGGACCGGTGAGGCGCTCGAGGACGGACGTGCGGAGCAGGAACTCGCGAACGTGCGGCGGTTGGCGGCCGAGGACCTCCTCGACGAGGTAGTCGACGATGAACCGGTCGTCGCCGGCGAAGTCGGCGAGGAAGGTGCTGGTGTCTGCTCGGCCCTGCAGGGACAGGACGGCCAGCTGGAGGGCGGCCGCCCAACCCTCGGTCCGGTTCTCGACGATGGCGGCCCCGGAGGGGTCGAGGTCCACCCCGGCGCCGTGCAGGTAGCTCGAGGTCTCCGCGTCGGTGAACCGCAGGTCGGCGGCGCGGACCTCGACGAGCTCCCCCTGGGAGCGCAGACGGCTCAGCGGCAGGCTCGGGTCGGTGCGGGTGCTGAGGATGAGGTGTGCTCGGGGCGGCAGGTGGCTGACGAGGAACGCGACCCCGTCGGCGATGGCGGGGCTGTCGACCAGGTGGTAGTCGTCCAGGACGAGGACGACGTCGTGGTCCAGCTCCGCGAGCCGGTTCAGAAGCTCGGTGAGCGCAGCCTGTGCGGTCGTTCCCGGGCCGTCGAGCAACGGCAGGACGCCGGCGCCGAGGTCGGGGTCGGCGGTGGACAGTGCCGTGACGGCGTAGGTCCAGAACGTCGACGGGTGGGCGTCGCCCGGGTCGAGGGAGACCCAGGCGACGACGCCGGGACCGGTCCGTTGGTGGATCCAGCTGGCGATGGCCGTCGTCTTGCCGAACCCTGCCTGGGCGGAGACGAGGGTCAGCCTGGTCGCGGCCCCTTGGTCGAGCAGGTCGCTGACCCGGGTGCGGACGAGGGTGCCGGCCTTGGGGCGCGGGATGAACAGCTTGGTGGTGAGCAGGGGACGTGACATGCCTGCTCCGTTCGCGACACCCAGCCGGCTGCCTGCAGCGTAGAACACCCAGGACCGGCGCCCAAGGGCCTCGGACGCGCTAGCGGTGGTCGCCTCGCAGGACCAGTCGGGCGCGGGCCTTGTGCAGCTGCGGCATGAGCCCGTAGATGACGACGGGCACGGCGATCGTGGCCAGGACGAAGGTGCGCAACACGGGGTTCATCGGGCGCAGCCAGCCGCCGAGGGTGAGGTTGATGACGGTCAGCGTGGGGAACACGCAGAGCCAGATCATGAGGGCCAATTGGTGCTTCGTGGGGGGTGCCGTGCGCGGCGGTGCGGCGGTCGTGGTGGGCGCGGGCGTGCTGGGGTTGGGCATGGTGGATCTCCTGGGGTGGTGGGTGGGGTCGTGGGTGAGGTGGGTGCGACGCGTGCCGTGGTGGCGCGGGTCCGGGTCAGGGAACGAAGCCCCGGGTCAGGGAACGAAGCCCCGGTTGAAGAGGTCGACGGCGGTGCGGATGTCTGCGTCGACGAGGTCGTTGTTGATGGCGATGGCGGCGGCGGACCCTTCGCCGGCGGCGGTGATGACCTGGGCGCGCGGGTTGGCGACGTTGCCGGCGACCCACAGGCCGGGGACGGTGGTGGCGCCGTTGGCGCCGGTCGTCACCCAGCCGTGGTCGTCGAGCTCGCAGCCCACGCCGGCCAGGAGGTCGCAGTGCGGGACGAACCGCGGCGGGACGAACAGCGCGCGACGCGGGATGACACGCCCGCCGGCCAGGGCGACGCCGTGCAGTGCGTCGTCCTCGATGACGAGGCGGTCGATGTCGCCCTCCACCACACCGATCGCGCGCGCGACGAGCTGTGCCCGGTCCTGCGCGGTGAGGACGCCGTCGGGGGCGAAGAGGACGAGGTCGTGGGTCCACTGCCGCACGATGTGGGCGTACCGGACGGTGTCGGGCCCGTGCCACAGGACACCCAGTGGCTGGTCACGGACCTCCCACCCGTGGCAGTAGGGGCAGTGCAGGACGTCCTTGGCCCAGCGGTCGGTGAGTCCGGGGACGTCGGGCAGCTCGTCGTGCAGCCCGGTGGTGACGAGGACGCGTCGTGCCCTGAGGCGCTGACCGTCGTCCAGCAGCGCCTGGAAGCCCGACCCGTTGCAGCGGACCAGCTCGCGCACGGTGCCGTCCACGATGGTGGCGCCGTACCCGGTCACCTCGCGTCGGCCGGTCGCGAGGAGGTCGGCCGGCGGCATGCCGTCGCGGGACAGGAACCCCTGCATGTGCGCGGCGGGGGCGTTGCGCGGGTTGCCGGCGTCGACGACGACGACGTCGCGGCGGGCGCGGCCGAGGACGAGGGCGGCGGAGAGACCGGCGGCCCCGCCACCGACAACCAGGACGTCATAGCTGTTCATGCGGATCACTGTGGAGCTGCCGCATCGAGCCGCGCCAGCTTCGTTGCCGTTTCCGGGAACGGTGTCCGCTTTCTCCCCTGCGGGGTTGGCAACGGCCGTTGCCAGCACCGCAACGGATGGCCACGATGTGCAGATGGAGGACTCGTCGGCAGCCATCGCGAAGGCCCTCGAACAGGTCGGCCCCCGGCTCAAGCAGCTGCGGGCCCAGCGTGGTGTGACGTTGACGGCACTGGCCGAGTCGACCGGCATCTCCAAGAGCACCCTGTCGCGGTTGGAGACCGGTCAGCGCAGGGCCAGCCTGGAGCTCCTGCTTCCGTTGGCGCAGGCGTATCGCGTGCCCCTTGACGACCTGGTGGGCGCGCCCGAGGTCGGTGACCCGCGGGTGCGCCTCAAGGCGAGCAGGCGAAGCGGGCGCACGGTGATACCGCTGACCCGCCAACCGGGTGGCGTGCAGGCGTGGAAGATCATCGTGCCGACCGGCAACAGCACCCCACAGCCGCGAACCCACGAAGGGTTCGAGTGGCTCTACGTCCTGTCCGGTCGCATGCGCCTCGTCCTCGGTGACGGGGACCTCGTCCTCGAGCCGGGGGAGGTGGCCGAGTTCGACACCCACGTCCCGCACTGGTTCGGCAGCGACGGCACACGGCCGGCTGAGGTGCTGAGCCTCTTCGGTCCGCAAGGGGAGCGCATCCACGCACGCGCTCGCACGTCGGCGGGCCAGCCGTACTGACCGGGCAGTCGGCACGAAGCTCCCTTGGTGCACCGCCCCGCACCGGGCGGAGGCTCGCATCCACGATTCACCACATGTGGTGACGACAGGCACGGCTCTCGCTTCCTACCTTCGTCCTTGTCCCCATCGACAACAGGACTCGTGTGGAGGAGGGAACGTGAAGGGCACCAGAGCATCCCGCAGCACGAAGGGTGAGCGCCCGCTCCACCATGGCGCCCTGGATCAGGAGGCGGACGGGCGCACTACTCCCGCAACACGTTCCGGGCACCGGTCGGGCCACGCTCCGGCCACCATGCGGGCCGTGGTCCAGAACGGGTACGGGCCCCCGGAGGTCCTCGTCCTCTCCGCCTCCGAACTCGCCCGCCTGCTCGACAGGAACGTGTTCGGGCGCAAGGGCCCGAGAGTCCGCACACGGGGCACCGACTTCGTGGGGACGGTCGAGGCGGTCGGTGGCAACGTGGGCGTCTGGCGTCCCGGCGACGAGGTCTTCGGGGAGGCGGACGCCACATGGGCCGAGTACGTCGTCGTCGCTGCGGACCGGATCGCCGAGGTTCCAACCCGGTTGGCGTCCCAGGAGGCAGCGGCGCTCCCGTTGGCCGGCACGACGGCCCTCGCGTGCCTCGAACCCGTCGGTGCCGACCCGGGTGCGAAGGTCCTCATCAACGGGGCCTCCGGTGGGGTGGGGACGCTGGCCATCCAGATCGCCCGGTCACGGGGCTGTCACGTCACGGCAGTGTGCAGCCGCCGGAACCATGACCAGGCACGCCGCCTCGGCGCCGACCAGGTCGTGGACTACCGCGTCGACGACTTCTGCGCGACCGAAGACCGTTACGACGTGGTGCTCGACCTGGTCGGCAACCGTTCGTTGAGGGCGCTGCGAAGGCTGGTGCGCCCGTCGGGAACCCTGGTCCTGTCAGGGGGTGGCACGCCCGGCAGCGGCCGCGTTGTCGGCGCGCTCGGCCTGCTCGTCAGGGCTCAGCTGGTGGCGCGCACTCCTGGTCCACGCATCCTCGTCCCGGTGGCGAAGCCGAACACCCAGCGCCTGCAAGAGCTGCGGTCCCTGGTGGAGGCCGGACGGCTGTCACCCGTCGTCGACCGCGTGTACGACCTGGACCGGTCCCACGACGCCGTGGGGTACGTGGAGCGCGAGCATCCGCGCGGAAAGGTCCTCATCGCCGTGCCCGGGAAAGGGGCGCCCGCGTAGCCGCGCCGACGGCCCGACCGGCGAGCCGCTCAGGGCAGGCGGCGAGCCGCTCACCGCCGGCCGGCCGGGACGTCGTCAGCCGCGGTGGCCACAGGGACGATGACCACCTTGCCGCGGACCTTCCCCTCCTCGAGCAGCCTCATGGCGTCCTTGGCCTGGTCGAGCCGGTAGCTGTCGGCGAGGGCGGGGACGACCCGTCCCGCCTCGAGGAGAGCGGTGAGCTCTTCGAGGTCGCTGGCGCGCTCCTTGGCCATGAGGAGGGCAAGGCGCTCGCGGACGACCAGGGACAGCACCACGCCGCGCAGCTGGCGCCCCATGCCGAGGATGTTGCCGGTGTCCTCGCTGCCGACGAAGACCACGGTGCCGCGAGGTCTCAGTGCCCGGCGCAGCCTCTTCAGCGAAGCGCCGCCGCCGATGTCGAGGACGAGGTCGTAGCGACGGGTGCCGTCGGCGAAGTCGTCGTGGGCGTAGTCGAGGACCTCGTCGGCCCCGAGGCTCCTGACGAAGTCGGCCTTGGCCGCGCTGGCCACCCCCGTGACGTGGGCGCCGAGGACCTTGGCGAGCTGGACCGCGTAGCTGCCGACGCCTCCCGAGGCGCCGATGACGAGCACCTTCTGCCCGGTCCGGACCTTGCCCACGTCGCGGAGCGCCTGCAGCGCGGTGCCGGCGGAGATGGGCACGACAGCGGCCTGGGCGAAGCTGAGGTTGGCCGGCTTGTGGGCGAGCTTGTCCTCGGGGCCGACCGCGTACTCGGCGAACGAACCGGGGGCCACGCCGTACACCTCGTCCCCGGGGGCGAAGCGGGTGACGGCCGAGCCGACCGTCACGACGGTGCCGGCCACGTCCCGCCCGGAGATCCTCTTCTTGGGGCGTCGGATCCCGGTCCCCAGCCGCATGGCGTACGGCTTGCCGGTCATGAGGTGCTCGGTGCCGCGGTCGAGACCGGCGGCGTGCACCTTGACGAGGACCTCCCGGTCGCCGGGTTCGGGGACGGGGACGTCGCCGACGTGGAGGACCTCGGAGGTGCCGTACCTGTCCTGGATGACTGCCTTCATGGTGGCTCCCTGTCCGAGGGTGGTCGTGGTGTTCATGGTGGTCCTGTCTCTCGCTGGTGGGTAGGGGCGGTGAGGGTGGTGGGTGCTGCGCCGGCTTCAGTGCCGGGTGCGGGCGATCGAGGTTCCGAGGGCTGCGGTGGCCAGGGCGACTGCGGCTGCTGCGGTGAACGCGGCGGAGAACCCGGAGGCGCCGAGGGTGTCGCCGAGGTGGCCGCCGGCGGAGATGCCGATGGCGGTGAACGCGGCGGTGCCGAGGGCCGCGCCGACCTGGGTGGCTGACCCGGCCAGGCCGGAGGCGAGGCCGGTGTGCGTGTCGGGGACCGCGCCGGCGATGACCATGGTCGTGGGCGTGAAGCTGAGGGCGACTCCGACGGCCACGAGGAGCAGACCGGGCAGGACGGCGGTGGCGTAACCGCTCGCGGTGGGGGCGTTGGCGAGCCAGAGGTGCCCGGCCGCGAGGACCACGAGCCCGGTGACCAGGCTCCGCTGCGGTCCGATGACCCGCACGATGCGCGGCAGGAGGGTGAGGGAGAACGCGAACCCCGTCAGGGAGGTCGGGACCATGGCCAGCCCGGCCTCCCGGGGCGCCATGGCGAGGGCCTGCTGGAGGTACAGGGCCACGAGGACGAACGTGGAGGCGCGGGCGGCGCCGCCGAGCACGGCGAGGCCGACGCCGGTGCCGAGGGTGCGGGAGCGGAACAGCTCGAGGGGGAGCAGGGGCGCGGCGGCGCGACGTTCGACGGTGACGAACACGGCCAGCAGCGCAGCCGACGCGACCAGGGCGGCGACGACGGTGGGGGAGGTCCAACCCCGGTCGGCGATGCCGAGGGCGCCGTGGACCAGGGCGACGACCGCGCCGGTGATGGCGGCGGCTCCGGGCCAGTCGAACCGGCGGCGGGTGCCGCCCATGCCTTCGGGCAGGACACGACCGGCCAGGACGACGGCGGCCGCAGAGACGGGGACGGTGACGAGGAAGACCGAGGACCACCCGAAGGTCCCGACGAGCAGGCCGCCGGTCATGACACCGGCTGCCCCACCGAGCGCGGAGGCGGCACCCCAGATGCTCATGGCACGTGCCCGCGCCGGGCCGGGGAACGTCAGCAGGAGCAGCGACATGGCGGCGGGACTGAGGGCGGCGGCGCCGATGCCCTGGACGACCCGGCCGCCGACGAGCTGGGCGGCGGTGTCTGCGGATGCGGCAAGGAGGGTGCCGACGGCGAAGAGGACGGAGCCGCCGACGAACATGCGGCGCCGGCCGAGCAGGTCGGCGGCCCGTCCGGACAGCAGCAGCAGGCCACCGAACGCCAGGACGTACGCGTTGACGACCCAGGTGATGGCGGTGGGGCGCAGGCCGAGGTCGGCCTGGATGGACGGCAGGGCCACGTTGACGATGGACGTGTCGAGCATGACGACGAACTGAGCCGACACCAGGAGGGCCAGGGCGGCCCCGCGGCGAGCGGCGGTGTCCACCGTGCCGGTGCCGGTGCCGGTGCTGGTGCCGGTGTCGGTGGTCGAGGTGAGGGTGGTGGTCACGGTCGGCTCCTTCGATGGTCCTGGTGGTCTGCGTGTTCCACGGTCGTGGAGCGGGCGGCTGCTCGCCCCGGCGCAATGGCCGGGATCGACCTGGCGGCGGCCGCGGTGGCCCGACCGTCGTGGCGACGGGTGGTGCCGCGCGTGGCGTGCGGTGCCTGGTGGTCAGCGGGTGGGCACTGCCGTGTGGGTGCGGGCGGCGGTGACGACGTCCTCGATGGCGGTCACGGACTGCGCCGCACCGACGGGGTCGTGCAGGAACCCGACGTGGTCCATGTCGGCGACGGTGTGCCGGGTGTTGGTGGACAGGGCGGCCATCTGGTCCTGGGCGGTGGCCCACCCTGGCTTGGAGTCGACGTTGGCCTTGGCGGTGAGGACGACCAGGGGCCGGTTCCCGAGGGTGGTCAGGGCCTGCGCCTGGGCGAACGTGGTGGGCAGGCCTGCCTGCTCGGCCCGCATGCCGGCAAGACCGCGAGGGCTGTCGGCGAATGCTGCCGTCTGTCGTCCTGCGTTCCCCGGCAGGCCAGGGGTGCCGATGGCCTTCAGGACCTGGCCGACGCCGAACCGGTACACGGTGGGCCCTGCAGCGAGGGCGCGTCGCATGACCTGGTACTCGCCGTCGAACGTGGTGACGACCTCGACCTGGCGCGGGCTGGCGCTGTCGAGGAGGACGACACCGGCGACCTGCGAGGGGTACAGGTGCGTGTAGGTCAGGGCGTGCACGCCGCCGGAGGAGTGGCCGGCGAGGACGAACGGGCCCGTCTCGCCCGCGGCGGCGAGGAGCTTGTGGAGGTCGGTGGCCGCGGTGGTGGCGTCGGCAGGGTTGGGGGAGTCGTCGCTCCAGCCCTGCCCGGCGCGGTCGTAGGCGCACACCCGGGCGGTGGTGGCCACCTGCGGCCGGATCCGCGCCCACTGCGGGGACGTCTCACCGAGGCCGTTGAGCAGGACTACCGTGGGGGCGCCGGTGCCGGTGCAGTGCAGGTGGAGCCGGTACCCGCCGACGTCGACGAGCCGGCCGGGCGCCGGACCTGCGGCGGTCCTCGGGTCGCCGCTCGCGGCCTGGAGGAGCCCACCGACGCCGGCGGCGACCATGACGGCGGCGACCGGGTGGACGAGGAGCCGGGCGCGGCGGCGCGGCAGGTCGCGACGGGTGCGCCATCCGCTCCAGACGCCGAGGGCGACGAGGGCGGGTGCCCAGACCCATGGCAGTCGGCTCATGGCCGGCTCACCCGGGTCGGCCAGGGTCAGGAGGATGCCGCTGGCGGCGAGAGCCGCTGCCGGGACGTACGCCCACTTCTGGGGGCGGTTCGTGTACCGGGTGGTGAGCCGGGCGAGCACGGCCCACCCGGCCGCGAACGCCAGGAGGGCGGCGCCGACGACGCGGGCCTCCGACGCGGACGGCAGCACGGCGAACGTGGTGACTGCGGCGGCAAGGGTGCCGGCGGCCATCGACGAGACCGTGATGCGCCCGAACGGGCCCCTCGCGGTGTCGGCCGCCGTGGTCGTGCGTGAGCCGGCGGTGGCTGGGCCGGCGGTGGCTGGTGTGGTGCTCATGGCGCTCTTCCTTCCTGGCCGTCCGGGGCGGTCGGCCCACACGCACCACGGTCGCGGTAGGCACTGGTCGCTCGCCCCGGTCACTTGGCCGGGATCGCCCGCCTCGTTCGTGGTGTGGCCGGACCCGGCCACATGACCGGGGCGAACCGCCCCCACCCAGCGGCACAGTCGAGGTCCTGACCCGCGCCGCACGGGCGCGGGCACCGGACCCACCCGGAGGACCGCATGAGCTCCGCAACGACCGTCGGAACCATCGACTGGAGCCGCCGCACCGGCGGTCGGCTCGAAGCCCGTGAGCAGCGACAGATGGTCGCTGACCTGGCCCGCGTGCAAGCGTCCAACGCCGTCGGCCGGCTGCGGCTGGCCGTGCACCTGCACCCGGGCCGGAACGCGTACATCCCACCCGGCCGCCTACAGGCGCCGGACTCACCCCTGACCCGCGCCGCCGCCCAGGCAGCCGCCCGCATCCTTCCCCCGGTCCTGCTCGGCCACAGCCAGCGTGCCTACGTGTTCGGGCGCGCGCTGGGTGAGCTGGACGGTGTCGACGTCGACACCGAGCTGCTGTACGCGGCCGCCCTGCTGCACGACACCGGGCTGGTCCTGAGTGCTGGTCGCGACGACTTCACCCTGACGTCCTGCCGGGTGGCGTGGGACGTCGCCGAGCAGGTCGGGCTCTCCACGAGCGCCACCGAGATACTGCAGACGGCCATCACCATGCACCACAGCCCGCGGGTCACCCTCGATGCCGGACCGGTCGCGTACCTGCTGGCTGCCGGCGCCGGTGTCGACGTCGTCGGCCTGCGCTCGTGGGAGCTGCCGGACAGCGTCCTCGAGCGCGCGGTCGCCGAACACCCCAGGCAGGGGTTCAAGGGGTACTTCACCCGTGCCTGGGCTGACGAGGCTGCGCGAGTGCCCGGAGGCCGGGCTCGCCTGCTGCGCCGCTACGGGGCGTTCAGTGCCGCCATCCGTCTGGCCCCGTTCGAGGAGTGACCCACATGACCACCATCGACACCACCGCCCACACCGCGCGTCCGCCCTCGGTCACTGAGCCACGCGGCTCCTCGCGCCCCCGGCGCGTCGCGGAAGCCATCGGTTTCGTGGCCGTGTGGATGTCGGCCGGCTTCCTGCTGCACCTGCCCAGCAACGGCTACCTGCTGCTCGGCATCCCGTTGACCGCTGCCTTCCAGCTGCTCGTGCGGCGTCGACCCGTGCGCGAGCTGTTCGCCGCCGGCACCGCCCGGTTCGCGCTGACCCGCCAGGGCATCGTCATCGCGACCGTCCTGGCCCTCACTCCCGCCGTCTGCGCGACCACGGCGATGTCGAGCGGCGACTGGGTGACCGCCGGGTGGTACCTCGCTGCCGTGGGCGGTGCTGTCGCTGCCGGCTTCGCCATGCGCGCGCAGACGCTCGCCACCACGCTGCGTGACGCGGCGCGCCCCATCGCCCTGGGCGCCGGCGCCATGGCGACCGTGTACGGCGTCGTGCACCTGGCGACGGGGACACCACTGCCCGCGGCCGCGGCCCTGGCGGCCGTCGTCAAGTACACCGCCCTGTACCTCCCGGCGACCTTCCTGATGGAGGAGGTCGCGTTCCGCGGGGCCATCGACGCGCACGTCCACCACGACGGTGAAGGACGGGGCTGGCAGTCGGCGGTCCTCGTGTCCGCCCTGTGGGGCCTGTGGCACCTGCCGGTGTCCTCGGGCTTCGCCGTGCCGGTCCTGGTGGCCGAGCTGGTCGTCGTCCACATCGGGTTGGGTGTCTGGCTGTCGTTCGCCTGGCGTCGCACCGGCAACCTCGCCGCGCCAGCCCTGGCGCACGCGGTGATCGACGCGGTCCGCAACGGCACCGTGCTCGGGCTCTGAAGCAGCTCGACACCGCGGGTGCGGCGGCGGTCAGCGGGGCCCTGGCTGGAGCAGCGTCTCCACGGCGTCGGCGAGCTCCGCGACAGAGAGCCGGCCGTCGAGCTCGCTCGTCGCGCCCCGGCGGATGAGCGGTTCGACCTCCTGCACGTACTGCGCGATGTCCGCCTGTTGCGAAGGCGCCCGCCCGTAGGGGTTGTTCTGCCGCGAGGTCACGCGCGCCAGCAGCACCTCGAGTGGCGCGTGGAGGTAGACGACGTGCTCGAAGCGGTCGTAGAACCGGCCCTGGTTCTGCGCGGTCCCCGAGACCACCAGCGTCGGGTGGGCCGCGAGGAGCGTGCTCATCCGCGGCTCGTCCCACACGGCTCCGGGCAGCTCCCAGCCGTCGTAGTCGGTGTCGACGGTGAGGTGCCCGCGCGCGCTGAGGGCCTCGAGCAGCGTGCTCTTCCCCGCGCCGGACATACCGGTGACCAGCACCCGTGCCATGCCCAGACCCTATGGTGCGGCGTCCAGCTCAGGGGCGCCCGGGCTGGGGGAAAGCCGGCCCAGGCGGCGGACGGTGGCACTACCGTGACGTCGTGGACAACGCAGTCGTGCTCGTGGCCGCCGGAGGTCTCGCGCTGGAGACCGCCGAGGCTGCCCGGGCAGGGGGACTGTCCGTCGAGGGTTGCGTCGATGACGACGAGGGCCGGTGGGGGACCCTGGCCGGTGGCTGGCTCGAGGTGCTGGGCGGCCTCGACCTCCTCGCAGTGCGCCCGGACTCGCCCGTCGTCGTCTGCGCCGGCCACGGGCGTGTCCGTGAACGGCTGGTCCGACGGCTCCGCGCGCTGGGCGTCGGGCCCGAGCGCTACACGTCGGTCGTGCACCCGTCGGTCGACGTCCCGCAGTCCTGTTCGGTCGGGCCCGGTTCGGTGCTGCTCGCGGGAGTGGTGCTCACCGCTTCCGTCACGGTGGGCCGGCACGTGGTCGTGATGCCGCACGTGACGCTGACCCACGACGACGTCGTCGACGACTTCGCGACGCTGTGCGCCGGGGTGCGTCTCGGGGGAGGCGTCCACGTGGGCCGTGGTGCCTACCTCGGCATGGCCTCGAGCGTCCGCGAGAAGTCGACGGTCGGTGAGGGAGCCACCCTGGGGATGGGCGGGGCGCTGCTCACCGACCTGCCCGCGGACGAGGTGTGGGGCGGGGTGCCCGCCAGGCCTCTCACGGGGACGCCACGTCATCCCTGACCCGTCGGGGAGCGGGCGCACGAGCGGGCGGACCGCTCCACCATAGAAGTGACGAACCTACGCACACTGGGGTAGCAGACCGTCCAGAGAAGCATCAGTTTGGTGCTGGAGGTCACGAAAAGCCCTGCGACATAACCTCATCGCGACACGCGCACGTCCCACCGGGACCTGTCGTGCGTCCGATGGTCTGGGCTGCGTCCGAGCCCTTGAGTGCTGCGGGGGATGGTCATGGCGAGGACTGCGGGAGCGGGGCGACATGGTGTCGCGATGTCGGGGTGCGCCGTCGCGGCCACGCAGGGCCAGGGCCTGTCCGCACGTGGCGACACCCTCGCGCACGCCCGGGGCGGGGCGTTCCGATGACCGTTCGCGTGGGCGTCATCGGGGCGGGGTACTGGGGCCCGAACCTCGTCCGGAGCTTCCGCAACAGCGACTCCTGGGATCTCGTGGCTGTCTGCGACCTCGACGCCACGCGGGCGGGGCGGGTCGTCGGCGGACGCAGCACCGTCGAGGTGGAGACCTCCGTGGAGCAGCTGCTCGCACGCCCGGACGTCGACGCCGTCGCGGTCGCGACCCCGGCACGGACCCACTGCGGCCTGGCGCTGGCGGCGCTGGAGGCAGGCAAGCACGTGCTCGTGGAGAAGCCGCTCGCCTCGAGCCGCGCCGACGCCGTGCGGATGGTGCAGCGGGCCGAGGAGCTCGGGCTCGTCCTCATGTGCGACCACACCTACTGCTACACGCCGCCGGTCCAGCACCTGCGCGCGCTCGTCCAGAGCGGTGAGCTCGGCGACATCCTCTTCGTGGACTCCGTGCGGATCAACCTCGGCCTGGTGCAGCCGGATGTCGACGTCTTCTGGGACCTTGCCCCGCACGACCTGTCCATCCTCGACTTCATCCTCCCGGGTGGGTTGGCCCCGCTCGAGGTCTCGGCGCGCGGTGCGGACCCGATCGGCACCGGGAAGTCGTGCCTGGGCTACCTCACGATGCCGTTGCCGGGCAACGCGATCGCCAACGTCCACGTCAACTGGCTCAGCCCCACGAAGATCCGTCACATGGTCGTCGGCGGCAGCCGCAAGACCGTGGTCTGGGACGACCTGAACCCCCAGCAGCGGTTGTCCGTCTACGACCGCGGCATCGACCTGGAGGCCACGACGGAGGACGAGGCGCTCGCCCAGAAGCGAGCCGTCAACGTCAGCTACCGGCTGGGTGACATGCACGCACCGGTCCTGCCCGAACGAGAGGCGCTCGCCGTCATGGTGGAGGAGTACGCGTCGGCCATCACCGACGGCCGCCCTGCGGTGACGGACGGGCGGTCGGGACTGCGGGTCCTCGCCGTCCTGGAGGCTGCCAGCGAGAGCCAGCGTCGGGTGGGCGCGATGGCACCCGTCGCCATGCCCCCGGACCTCCAGCTCGCGCAGTCCGTCGGCGCCGGACGAAGGGGTGCCTGGTGACCGACCTGCGAGGCGCTACCGTCCTCGTCACCGGCGGCGCGGGGACCATCGGCTCGACCATCGTCGACCAGCTCCTCGAGGCCGGCGTGGAGCACGTCGACGTCCTGGACAACCTCGTGCGCGGCCGCCGGGAGAACCTCGAGGACGCGCTCGAGTCCGGCCGGGTGACCCTCGTCGAGGGCGACCTGCGTGACCGGGACCTGGTCCACGACGTGGTAGGGGGCAAGGACCTGGTGTTCCACCAGGCCGCCATCCGCATCACCCAGTGCGTCGAGGAGCCGCGCCTGGCGCTCGAGGTGCTCGTGGACGGCACCTTCACCGTCCTCGAGGCCGCTGCCCAGCACGCCGTGGACAAGGTCGTGTTCGCGTCGTCCGCGTCGGTGTACGGCCTGGCCGAGGAGTTCCCCACCACCGAACGGCACCACCACCACAACAACGACACGATCTACGGGGCGGCGAAGTCCTTCAACGAGGGGCTGGCCCGCAGCTTCCGTGCCATGTACGGGCTCGACCACGTCGGGCTGCGCTACTTCAACGTCTACGGGCCCCGCATGGACGTGCACGGCCTCTACACCGAGGTGCTCGTGAGGTGGATGGAGCGGATCGCCGACGGCAGGCCGCCGCTCATCTTCGGCGACGGCCGACAGACGATGGACTTCGTCTTCACCCGCGACATCGCCCGCAGCAACCTGCTGGCCGCGACGAGCGACGTGCGCGAGGGCGTCTACAACATCGCGAGCGGGGTCGAGACGAGCCTGCTGGGACTGGCCGAGGCGCTCCTGCGGGCCATGGACTCGGACCTCGAGGTGGAGCACGGGCCCGAGCGGGCGGTCAACGGGGTCACCCGACGCCTGGCGGACACCTCGGCCGCGGAGCGGGACCTGTCGTTCACGGCCACGGTCGGCCTGGAGGAAGGACTGCGCGAGCTGGTCGCGTGGTGGAGGCCCCAGCGAGAGGCGATCGCCACCGGGGCGAGGGACCGCCCCCGCGCAGGCGATCCGGGGAGCTCGACGGCATCACGGCTGAGCGCTCCGAGTGGCCGGTGAGCCGGATGTCCTTGCGGGACCACGAAGACGTCACCCCTCCTGGGCGGGACGAGCGGACCGGGGCACGGCCCGAGCCGCACCCGGCACCCGGACCCGGGGACGGCGCACCACCGTCGCGGGGGAGTGGGACGTCGTCGGTGACCGTCGTCATCCCCTGCTACAACTACGGCCGGTTCCTCGGGGAGGCGGTGGGGAGCGCCCTCACCGACCAGCCCGGGGTCGACGTCAGGGTGCTCGTGATCGATGACGCGTCGCCCGACGGCAGCGCCGAGACCGCCCGCGCGCTCGCAGCGTCCGACGATCGCGTCGAGGTGGTCGTCCACCGCCGCAACCAAGGGCACATCGCGACGTACAACGAAGGCCTGTCAGCCGCGACGACCACCTATGTCGTGCTGCTCTCCGCGGACGACAAGCTGGCACCGGGGGCCCTGACGCGCGCGACGGCGCTGCTCGACGCCCATCCGTCGGTGGGGCTGGTGTACGGGCGTCCGCGCAGCTTCTGGGACGGGGCAGCGCCTGCGGCCGCGGCCCGCCGGGCGAGGTGGCGGGTGTGGCAGGGACAGGACTGGATCGCCGCACAGGCGCGGCGGGGCCAGAGCTGCATCTACTCGCCGGAAGCGGTGGTGCGCACGGAGGTGCAGAGGCGCGTGGGTGGGTACAACGCGCTGCTGCCCCACACGGCGGACCTGGAGATGTGGCTGCGGATCGCCGCGGTGGCGGACGTCGGACACATCGACGGACCCGACCAGGCGTTCCGGCGCATGCATGCGAGCAGCATGATGCAGACCTCATACGCGAACGAGCTCGTGGACCTGCAGCACAGGAGGGAGGCGTTCGAGAGCTTCTTCGGCAGCCTCCCGGACGGGCACCCGGCCGGCGCCCATGCGGGCACGGCCCGGCGGCGACTGGCGGAAGAGGCCCTGGAGGACGCCTCGGGGCTCCTCGTCAAGGACGCCGCTGCCGCGGGCGACATCGACGGGTACGTCGAGTTCGCTGCGGCAGCCGACGCGGGCGTGACCTCGACGTGGCAGTGGCGCGAGCTCGAGGCGTGGCGGCGCTGGCGAGCAGCATCGGCTCCGACCGCCTACGCCGTCGCCAGCGCACTGACCTCGAGACGTCGCATCGAGCACCGCGTCCGGCGGTACCGGTGGCATCGGCGCGGCGTGTGAGCGCCTGCGACGACCGGACGGGCTCGGCGAGGGTGCGGTGTGAGGCCCTGTTCGAGGACGCGATGGGCCACCGCTCCTTCGCCAGGTCGATCCAGGCCTCGCTCGCCTCCGACCCGCTGATCGCCATCGACTGGCACCCGGTGGCCCACGAGGCCCCGGCGGGGGTTCCGCGCCACAGGAAGCTCTTCCCGTTGCACGTCGCCTGGAACGCTCGCACCGTCCTGTCGACGCTGGACCTCTCCGCTGTCGACTGCCTGCTCCTGCACACCCACTGGGTGGCGGTGGGGGCGATGACCAGGCGCCTGCCGGGATACGTGGTCTGCACCGACGCGACACCGCGCGCCTATGCGTCAGCGGACTCACGGGTGCCGCCCCGCAGTCGCCCCTCGTTGCGGAGCCGCCCGCTCCAGCTGGCGGTCGACCGTGCCATGTCCGGCGCGCGACGGGTGGTCGCACTCTCCGAGTGGACGGCCCAGCACCTGATGGACGACGAGGGCGTCCCCGGTGAGCGCCTGCGCGTCGTGCCTCCCGGAGTCGACACCGACCTGTTCTTCCCTCGCCAGCGTGACGGCGACGTCGTGAGGATCGCCTTCGTCGGTTACGACTTCGACCGCAAGGGTGGGCAGCTGCTGCTGGACTGGGCGCGGACGACGAGGACCACGGGATGGGAGCTGCACCTCGTCTCGCCGCAGGCGCCGGTGGACCTGCCGGCTCGAGTCATCGGCCACCGGGACGTCCGCGACGTCGCGGCGGTCGCGGACCTGCTCGGCCGCAGCGACATCTTCGTCCTCCCGACCGGGCAGGACATCGTCCCGGTCGCGGTCATCGAGGCGCTGGCCTCCGGCTGTGCCGTCGTAGCGACCTCGGTGGGAGCCATACCCGAGCTCCTGGACGGTGGTCGTGCCGGCGCCCTGTTCCGCGCCGGGTCGGCGCCGGAGCTGGGTCGCACCCTCGATGAGCTGGTGAACGACGCCGACCGGCGCCACCACCTGGCCGACGCCGGACGAGACCGTGCGGTGCTGTGCTACGACATCGCCAGGACGTCGCTCGTCATGCGCTCGACGCTGCTGGAGGCCGCGTCGTGAAGCCCCCCGCCTCTCGCCCTCTCGTGCGTGCCCGTCGTCCCGGCGCCGGCACGCTCCGTGGCGCGGCGGCGGCGGCGCCACAGGTTGACCTCGGAGCTCGACGGAGGACTGCATGATCCCGGTGATGAAGCCCTGGCTGGACGACCGGGAGGCGGAGGCGGCGGCGGAGACCGTGGCCTCCGGCTGGCTCGCGCAGGGCCCTCGGGTGGCTGAGTTCGAGTCGGCCTTCGCGGCCCACGTCGGCGCGGCGCACGGCGTGGCCGTCTCCTCCTGCACGACGGCCCTGCACCTTGCGCTGCACCTGCTCGGCATCGGGCCCGGCGACGAGGTCGTGGTCCCTTCGTTCTCCTTCATCGCCACGGCGAACTGCGTCGTGTACGTAGGTGGCACGCCGGTCTTCGCCGATGTCGAGGCCGACAGCGGGAACCTCAGCGTGCGCACGGTGGAGCCGGTGCTGACTGCACGCACGCGGGCCGTCGTGGTCGTGGACCAGGGCGGCGTGCCCGCGGACGTCGAGCCGCTGCGGCGGCTGTGCGACGGCCGCGGTGTCGCGCTCGTCGAGGACTCCGCCTGCGCAGCCGGCTCGCAGTACCGCGGCGCCCCCGTCGGTGCGGGTGCCTTCATGGCGGCCTGGTCGTTCCACCCGCGCAAGCTGCTCACCACCGGCGAGGGCGGGATGCTGACGACGTCGGACGAACAGGTGGCCGAGCGGGCGCGGCGGCAGCGAGAGCACGGCATGAGCGTCAGCGCCGCCGCACGGCACCAGAGCCGGCAGCCGGTCATCGAGAGCTACCTGGAGGTCGGCTTCAACTTCAGGATGACCGACATCCAGGCGGCGGTCGGCCTCGTACAGCTCGGCAAGCTGTCGGAGATGGTGCGCCGTCGCCGGGTCCTTGCCGCCGGCTACCAGGCGATGCTCGCGGACGTCCCGGGGCTGCGCACCGTCCAGGACCCCGAGTGGGGCCAGTCGAACTTCCAGTCGTTCTGGGTCGAGCTCGACAGCGGGTTCCCGCTGTCGCGCAACGAGATGCTGGCCGCCCTCGCCGACGAGGGTGTCTCGGCCCGTTCCGGGATCATGGCGGCGCACCGGCAACCTGCGTACGCGGGCCACCCGCACGGCGACCTCTCGACGACCGAGCGGCTGACCGACACCACCCTCATCCTCCCGCTCTTCCACACCATGACCGAGTCCGAGCAGACGGTCGTGGTCGATGTCATCCGCCGTGCCGCAGGACTGAAGGCGGCGTGATGCTCCCGCGACGTGCTCCCACCACCGCCCAGGAGGCGTGCCCCGTGAACACCATCCCGCTCGTCGACCTGTCCCTGCAGCATGCCCAGATCGCCGCCGAGGTCGAGGCAGGCTTCGCCGACGTCCTGGCTGCCGCTGACTACATCGGCGGCAAGTCCGTGGCGGCGTTCGAGCAGGAGTACGCGGAGTACACCGGCGGAGGCTTCTGCGTCGGGGTGGCCAACGGCACCGAGGCGCTCGAGCTCGCCCTGCGGGCCCTCGACGTCGGCCCGGGCGACGAGGTGGTGGTGCCGGCCAACACCTTCATCGCGACCGCGGAAGCCGTGGTCCGGGCGGGGGCCACCCCCGTCCTGGTGGACGTCGACGACGACGCCCTGCTGATCGACCCCGGTCAGGTGGAGGGCGTGCTGACGGAGCGCACCCGAGCGGTGATCCCGGTCGACCTCTACGGCCAGGTCGCGCCGTTCGAAGAGCTGGTGCCGATGCTCCGACAGCGCGGCGTCGCCGTCGTCGAGGACGGAGCCCAGTCCCAGGGGGCGACCCGCGAGGGGCGCTCGGCCGGGACGTTCGGCGACGTCGCTGCCACGAGCTTCTACCCGGGCAAGAACCTCGGTGCCTACGGCGACGCGGGAGGCGTCACGACGTCCAGCGCGGAGCTGGCGGGCCGGGTGCGTCTGCTCGGAGCGCACGGCAGCCCGGCGAAGTACGAGCACACGGTGGTGGGGTTCAACTCACGGCTCGACACGCTCCAGGCCGTGGTGCTCCGGGCGAAGCTGCGCCGACTCGACGCCTGGAACGCCGAGCGCCGTGCAGCAGCAACGAGGTACGCGGAGCTGCTCGAGTCGGTCGAGGAGGTTCGCACGCCCACCACGCTGCCCGGGAACGACCACGTCTGGCACCTGTACGTCGTGCGGGTCGCCGAGCGCGACCGCGTCCTGCGAGAGCTCCAGGAGAACGGCATCGGGGCCGCCATCCACTACCCCGTCCCGGTCCACCTCACGCCGGCGATGGCACACCTCGGTGGCGCGGTGGGTCAGTTCCCGGTCGCCGAGCGCGCAGCCGGACAGATCCTGTCGCTGCCGATGTTCCCGGGCATCAGCCCGGGGCAGCAGGAGCGGGTGGTGGACGTGCTGCTCCGCGTCGTGCGCGGACGCCGCTGAACGGCGGACCCTTGGGCGTTCAGCAGGAGACCCCGCACGAGGAGCAGCTCGGCCGTCGCGCGGCGTCCGGGATGCTGTGGCTCGCCGCCCAGAAGTGGGCTGTCCGTGTCAGCGGCTTCGTCACCCTGGTCGTGCTGACGCGGCACGTCTCCCCGCTCGAGTTCGGTGTGGTCGCCGCCGCCATGACGGTGATCCCTCTCCTGTACCTGCTCGCCGACCTCGGCTTCTCCACCTTCCTGCTCCAGTCCGATGAGGTCGACCGCCGCAGCCTCAGCACGGCCTTCTGGGCCTCCGCCGCGGCCGGGGTGGTGCTCGCCGGTGCGTTGTGGCTCGCCGCCCCTGTGGTGGCAACGGGTTTCCGCAACCCGGACCTGCGCCAGGTCCTGAGGTCACTGGTCCTGGCCGTCGTGCCGACCGTCCTGACGTCGGTGCCGCTCGCGCTCCTGCGTCGGTCGATGCGCTTCCGCTCGTTGGCGCTGCAGAGCCTGGTCGCGGCCCTGCTTGCCCAAGGGGTCGCTGTGGTGCTGGCGCTGCGCGGCGGTGGCGTGTGGGCGCTTGTCGGCCAGGTCGTGACGACCCAGTGGGTGATCGCGGTGCTGGCGTGGCGCAGTGCGCGGTGGGTGCCCTCCTTCCAGCTGTCTCCACGCCTGTTCCGTGAGATGGCCGCCTTCGGCGTGCGGGTGTCTAGCGTCGATGTCGTTGGGGCCGTAAGGATGTGGGTCGAGAGCTGGATCATCACGGTGACGCTCGGACCGGCAGCGTTGGGCCTGCTCAACGTCGGTCAGCGGCTCGTCGTGACGGCGCAGGAGCTGACCGCCGTGTCGCTGACGCCGGTGTCGACCGTCGTCTTCGCCAAGGTGCGCGCCTCCGCCGACCGCCTCCGCTCGTCCTACCTCAAGGCCCTCGGCGTGGCCTACGCCGTCGTGGCGCCGGTGATGGTGCTCATCGTGGTCACTGCTCCGGGGCTGGTGCCGGCGCTGTTCGGGTCGCAGTGGCAGGAGAGCGTCAGACCGGCGCAGGCGCTCGCCGTCGCAGGCATGGTGACCATCGGGGCCATGCTCGACCACGGGTTGTCCTACGGGGTGGGCCGACCCGGGACATGGCTCGCGTACGCCCTCGCCGTCGATGCCGCCACCGTCGCGGTCACCGCGGTCGGGGTGCGCTGGGGCCTCGTCGGCGTGACCGTCGGGTTCGTGGGCGTGGCACTCGTGGCCACCGTCGCGAGGTGGGTCCTCGTGGCGCACTTCGTCGACGCATCCGTCTCAGCAGTGGCGCGGCCATTCGCCACGGTGCTGCTGCCGTCCGTGTTCGCCACGGGTGTCGGGCTGCTGCTCCACCCGGTGGTAGGAGGCGGCGTTGGTGACTGGATTCCGTTGGGGCTCAACGGAGTTGGGACCGTGCTGCTCACGGTGATCCTTCTACGCCTGACCGCTGGGTCGGTGCTGCGAGACGTAGTCGGTCTGATGCCGTTGCCGTATCGCTGCACCCGGGGCATTAGTCGTTTGTTGCGGTTGGGTCCTGTGTCGTCGGCATGAGGAAGACGAATCCGCGCCGCCCTTTTGACTTCCACCATTAGGGCGAGGGTCGTTGAGCGTTCCGGACGAACCGTCGCATCCCCGTGGCAGCGAATATGAACCGCAGGAACCGGGCGCTGCCCACTCCTCCCCGGCGCACGGGCAGTGCAGGGCTGAGGCTCTCGACTTGGAGGTACGAGCATGAAGGTCGCAGTGTTCGGACTGGGCTACGTGGGGACGGTCACCGCCGCCGGCCTGGCTTCGCGGGGGCACCACGTGGTGGGCGTCGATGTCGACCCCATGAAGGTGGACGCGATCTCTCGTGGGCAGAGCCCGGTCGTCGAGCCCGGCATCGGCGACCTGGTGCGCCGCTCCGTCGCATCGGGGCGGTTGGAGGCGACGACCGAGGCACGGCACGCGCTCGAGTGCGCGGACGTATCCCTCCTGTGCGTCGGCACACCGTCGTCGGCGCGGGGCGACAGCGACCTCACCTACCTCCGGCGCGCCGTCGAGGACCTGCGTGACAGCATGCGGGAAGCGACGCCTCCCGAGGGCGGTGTCCACACGGTGGTGGTCCGCTCCACGGTCCCCCCGGGCACGTGTGCGAAGGTGCTCGGGCCGCTCGTGACCGGTGAGCTGCCGCAGGGTTGGTCGGTCGCCATCGCGATGTGCCCCGAGTTCCTGCGCGAGGGAAGCGGCGTCGAGGACTTCTTCGCCCCGCCCTTCGTGGTCGTCGGCACCGACGACGCCAGGGCGCAGGTGGCGCTGCGTGAGCTGTTCGCGTTCCTCAGCCACGACATCCACTACGTCGACCTCGGGACCGCCGAGTCGCTCAAGTACGCCTGCAACGCCTTCCACGCGGTGAAGGTCACGTTCGCCAACGAGATGGGGCGGGTGTTCGCCGCGTTCGGCGTCGACTCCCGTCGGGTCATGGACATCTTCATCCAGGACACCAAGCTCAATGTCTCCCACGCCTACCTGCGCCCGGGATTCGCCTTCGGCGGCTCGTGCCTGCCCAAGGACCTGCGGGCGCTGCAGAGCATGGCACGCTCGCACGACGTCGAGATCCCCATGGTCGGCTCAGCCCTCAGCAGCAACGAGATGCTCGTCCGCTCGGTCGTCGACCGGGTCCTGCAGACCGAGTACCGCAGCGTCTGCCTCGTCGGGCTGAGCTTCAAGATGGACACCGACGACCTCCGGGAGAGCCCGAACCTCGAGGTGGCCGAACGGTTCGTCGGCAAGGGACTCGACGTGCGCATCTACGACCCGATCGTGAATCCGGACAAGCTGATCGGCGCCAACCTGCGCCACCTCCAGAGCAAGCTGGCGCACGTGAACCGGCTCCTCGCCGCCACCCCGGAGGAGGCCCTGGACGGTGCCGAGGTCGTGATCGTGAGCTCATCCGACGCCGAGGCGCTGCGCGCCGTGACCGCCGCGTCGCCCAAGCTCGTCATCGACCTGCACGGCCGACTCGGCGAGGACGTCGAACAGCTCTCCGGTTACGCAGGAGTGAGCTGGTGAGGATACGTCCGGCCACCTCGGCCGCGCAGCCGCGCGTCCTGATCATCGTGCAGAACCTGCCCGTCCCCTTCGACCGACGCGTCTGGCTCGAGTGCCGGACGCTGGTGGAGTCGGGGTACGACGTCACGGTGGTCTGCCCACAGGGCGAGGGCACCGGGCCGGAGCAGCTGGTCGACGGCGTGCGGATCCTGGCGTACCGTCCGTACGCTCCAGGCGGCAGCGCGCTGGGATTCGTCGTGGAGTACGCCTACTCGTTCCTGGCCACCGCGCGGTTGGTCCTCTGGGCTCGTCGCCATGGCCGGTTCGCGGTCATGCAGGCCTGCAACCCGCCGGACATCTTCTGGCCGTTGGCGCGGATCCTGCGGCTGCCCGACGGGACGCGCTTCGTCTTCGACCACCACGACCTCTGCCCCGAGCTGTTCCGCTCGCGCTTCCCCGATGGTCGTCCGGCGCTCCTCGAGGGGCTGCTCTTCCTGGAGCGCATGACCTTTCGCACGGCTGACCGCGTCATCTCGACCAACGACTCGTATGCCGCGATCGCCCGCGCCCGCGGTCGGAAGCGGCCCGAGCACGTGACCGTCGTCCGTACCGGGCCCGACCCGCAGCAGCTCCGTCGCCGCGAGGCCAAGCCCGGGCTGCGGCGTGCGAGGCCGCACCTCGTGTGCTACCTGGGTGTCATGGGGCCTCAGGACGGGGTCGACATCGTCCTGCGCGCCGCGGACGTCGTCGTCAACCAGATGGGCCGCAAGGACGTCACCTTCACTCTCATGGGCAGCGGCGACTGCTGGGGCGAGCTCGTGGCCGAACGCGACCGGCTCGGCCTCACCGAGGTCGTCGAGATGCCGGGACGGGTGTCGGACGAGGTCGTCGCGGACGTCTTCTCCACGGCCGACGTGGGTCTGTCGCCCGACCCACTGAACCCGTTGAACGACGTCTCGACGATGAACAAGACGATGGAGTACATGTCCTTCGAGCTCCCCGTCGTGGCCTTCGACCTGCGGGAGACGAGGGTGTCCGCGGCTGATGCCGCGGTCTACGTCCCCCCGGGGGACGTGGAGGCCTACGCCCGCGCCGTGGTCGACCTGCTCGACGACCCGCAGGCTCGTGCCGAGATGGGCCGGCGGGGCCGGGAGCGGGTCGAACGCACGCTGGCCTGGGAGCACCAGCGCCGGGGCTACCGCGCCGTCTTCGACGAGCTGAGCGGTCGCGACCGGGCGGGGTCGCGCACGGTCCGTGCCGGGGCGGAGGTCTAGCCGTGTGTGGTGTGGCAGGGGCGTACCGGCAGCCCGACGGCAAGGACGTGGTCGCCGCCATGGTCAACCGGATCGCGCACCGGGGCCCCGACGCGTGCGGCATCGTGGAGCTGGTCGGCCTCGAGGCGTCCGTCGTGCTCGGCCACCGCCGGCTCTCGATCATCGACCTGTCCGCTGCAGCGGACCAGCCCTTCGCCAAGGACGGCCTCACGCTCAGCTACAACGGGGAGGTCTACAACTTCCGCGAGCTCCGGATGGAACTCGAGGGGTACGGCGTCCGCTTCACGACCACCTCTGACACCGAGGTGGTGCTCGAGGCCTGGCGCGTGTGGGGGACCGGCGCCCTGCGGCGGTTCCGCGGCATGTTCGCCCTCGCCCTCCACGACGCCCGCGACGACAGCCTGACGCTCGCCCGTGACCCGCTGGGCATCAAGCCGCTCTACGTCCTGCCACGCGGTGACGGCGTCGTGTTCGCCTCCGAGCTCAAGGCGGTGGTCGCCGCCGTCGGGGACGAGCTGCGCATCGACCCGGCCGGGATGGTCGCCTCGACCCTGTACTACTGGTTGCCCCAGGACTACGAGGTCGTCCGGGGGGTGCACAAGCTGACCCCGGGCAGCTGGAGCACCTACCACCGCGACGGCTCGGTGTCCCGCGGTGTCTACTGGCACGCAGCGCAGGAGGCGGCACGGGCGGCGGCGGGCGCTCGTGCAGACCTGCGCGAGGTGCTGGAGGCATCCGTGGAGGCCCACCTCGTCTCCGATGCGCCGGTGGCCTCCTTCCTCAGCGGGGGCCTCGACTCGAGCATCGTCACGGCCCTGGCGCACCGGGCGGACCCGGCCATCGAGGCCTACACGATCGCCTTTCGCGCCGAGGACCAGCGGCTGGAGGCGATGCCCGACGACGCACGCTACGCGCGGATCATGGCTCAGCACCTGGGGATCCGGCTGCACGAGATCGAGGTGAGCCCCGATGTCGTGGACCTCCTTCCTCGTGTGGTCGACATCCTCGACGAGCCGATCGGCGACCCTGCAGCGATCAACACACTCCTCATGTGCGACGCCGCTCGTCAGGCGGGCGTCAAGGTGTTGCTGTCCGGCATGGGAGCCGACGAGCTCTTCGGTGGCTACCGCAAGCACCTGGCGACGCTGCTCACGGCTCGCTACCGACGAGTGCCGCGCACTCTTCGCACCCACGTGGTCGGGCCCGCCGTGCGCGCCCTCCCCGTGGCCGTCGGTCAACGCGGCCTGCGGAGCGTCCGGTGGGCCCAGCGGTTCCTCACCTTCGCCGAGCTCGGGGAGGAGGAGGCCTTCCGGCGCAGCTACACGCTGTACGACCGGGACGAGCTGACCGACCTCCTCGACCCCGAGCTCGCCTCGGCGGTCGACGGGGTGATCGACCACCACCGGCGGGTCTACGCCGACACGACCCTCACCGACCAGGTCGACCGGATGTGCCTGGCCGACAGCCGCATGTTCATGGCGGGCCTCAACCTCACCTACACCGACCGCGCCAGCATGGCTGCCTCCACCGAGGTGCGGGTGCCGTTCGTCGACCCGGTGGTGTTCGCCGCCGCCTTCTCCATCCCGGGCTCGGAGAAGATCCGGGGGCGCACCCAGAAGGCGGTGCTCAAGGACGCCGCCCGGACGTGGGTGCCCGACCAGATCATCGACCGGCCCAAGGCCAGCTTCGGTGTGCCGCTCCGGGCGTGGGTGACCAACGACCTGCGCGAGCTCGTGGACGACGTGCTGGTGGACGGCGAGCTCGTGCGCAGCGGGTTCCTGCGGCGGCAGCCGCTCGTGCGCCTGGTCGAGGACCAGCGCAGCGGCCGTCGCGACGAGTCGAAGCAGATCTGGCAGCTGATGTCACTCGAGCAGTGGTACCGGAACGCGCGGGCTGCCGGGGTGGCGGCGCCGTGAGGGGCACACGAGCGCAGCGCGCCGAGGAGATCCACCCTCGGCGCCCGGGAACTGGTGCAGGGACGGGGAAGAACCCATGAGGCAGGTCGCGCAGAACTACAGGTCCGGAGAGCTCGTCGTCCTCGACGTGCCCCCACCGGCGTGCAAGCCGGGCGGGGTGCTGGTGCGCACGATGTTCTCGCTGATCTCGACGGGCACCGAGATGATGAAGGTGACGGAGGCCCGGCTCTCCCTGGTGGGCAAGGCCCGCGCCAGGCCCGACCAGGTGCGCAAGGTGCTCGACTCGGTGGCCCAGCAGGGCGCGGTCGCCACCTACAAGAAGGCCGTCAACACCCTCGACAGCTACACCCCGCTCGGCTACTCGCTGTGCGGCGTGGTCGTGGAGGTCGGTGCCGGCGCCGAGGAGTTCTCCGTGGGCGACCTGGTCGCGGCGGCCGGCAACGAGTTCGCCCTGCACGCGGAGCTCAACTGGGTGCCGACCAACCTCTGCGTCCAGGTCCCCACGGGGGTCGAGCCCGAGCACGCGGCGTTCGCCACCGTGGGCGCCATCGCCATGCAGGGCGTGCGCCGCGGTGAGAGCCAGCTGGGGGAGACGGCCTGCGTCATCGGCCTGGGCCTGATCGGCCAGCTGGTCGTCCGTCTCCTGAGCGCGTCCGGTGTGCGCGTCGTGGGCGTCGACACCGTGCCGGAGCGGTGCCGGATGGCGGAGGCGGCCGGGGCCATGGCCTGCGCCGCCCCGGACGCCGAGGGGACGGCGTACCTCGAGCAGGTCGTGCTCGAGGCCACCGGCGGTCTCGGCGCCGACGCCGTCTACCTTGCCGCCGGCGGTGACTCGAACGGTCCCGTGGAGCTGGCCGCACGGCTCGCCCGTGACCGCGCGCGCGTCGTCGACATCGGCAAGACCAGGCTCGACCTGCCGTGGAACGCCTACTACGAGAAGGAGCTCGACGTCCGCTTCTCCCGCTCCTACGGACCGGGACGCTACGACGACAGGTACGAGCTCGAGGGCATCGACTACCCCGCTGGGTACGTGCGCTGGACCGAACGGCGCAACCTCGGGTGCTTCCTCGACCTCCTCGCCGGCGGCTCCGTCGAGGTGGCCTCGCTCGTGTCCGGCACCCGCGACGTCGGTGACGCCGGCCAGGTGTACGACGCCCTGCGCACGGGCGCGCTCGCCGGCGTCGGGTTCCTCTTCTCCTACCCGCAACCGCCCTCGGTCGACCGTGGGCGGCTCGAGCGCGCCGGCCACCCGGGGCCTCGGGTACCCGGCCGGGGCGACGCCCTCGCACGGCGCTCCTCGCGGCGGGGCACCGCGGCGGCCACGCGGCCACCGGGCCAGGTGCGGCTCGGCTTCATCGGCGCCGGGGCGTATGCGAGCTCGATGCTGCTCCCGCACCTCGCCAAGCACCCCGGGACCTCGCTGGCGACCGTGGCGACGACCCGCTCCCTGTCCGCGGTGAACGCCCAGCGCAAGTTCGGCTTCGACACGGTCACGACCGACGCCTCGCAGGTCCTCGAGGACCCCACCATCGACGCCGTCTTCGTCGTGACGCGCCACCACTCCCACGCCGACTTCGTCTGCCGTGCGCTCGAGCAGGGGAAGGCGGTCTTCGTCGAGAAGCCCCTCGCCCTCACCCGTGACCAGGTCGACCACATCCTCGAGGTGGTGGACGCCACCGGGAACGACCGCGTCATGGTGGGGTTCAACCGCCGGTTCGCGCCGCTGTTCACCGACCTGCGCCGACGCTTCGGCGAGGAGGGCGGCCCGGTCAGCCTGCGCTACCTCGTCAACGCAGGGCGGCTGGATCCGCACAGCTGGTACCGCAACGAGGAGCTGGAGGGCCCGCGGTTCCTCGGGGAGGGCGGCCACTTCATCGACACCGCCAGCGCGTGGCTCGGGCACGACCCGGTGGAGGTCACGGCCCACGCGACCTCCAACGGCCTCGCCCTGCACGTCGTCCTGCGGTACGGCGACGGCTCGCTCGCGACGGTCACCTACGCCACGGACGGTGACGGCCGCTTCCCCAAGGAGACCCTCGACGTCTCCGGCTGCGGCAGCAACGCCCGCCTCGACAACTTCACCCGCGCCACCGTGTGGAGCCCGTCGGGGAAGGACGTCAAGCGGTCGTACACCGGTCAGGACAAGGGGCAGCGGGCCCAGGTCGCCGCGTTCGTCGAGGCGGTGCGCACCGGGGCGCCCATGCCCGTCTCGCTGGCGTCCCTGGTGACCACGACCCGGGCCACCATCGCGGTGGGGGAGAGCCTGGTGTCCGGTGGTGGGGTGACGCCGTGAGCACCACCTCGCCCGCGTGGTACCTGCGCCGGCTGCGCGGCATGTCGGCCGGTGAGGTGCTGCACCGTGTCGAGGACTGGGGGCGCCACCGCACCTGGGCGGCCCGACAGGTACGACCGGGGGACGACCTCCCGTTGCACGTGCCGGGTCTGCTGCCGGAGCGCTCGTTCACGGCCACGCTGCCGGACGGACTGGCGCGCGAGGTCTCGCCGGAGGCGGCCGAGTGCCTCCTGGCGGCGGCGAACCGGATCCTGGCCGGTCACCACGTGCTGCTGGGCTTCCCCCGTCCGGACATCGCCGACCCGGACTGGTTCCGCGACACGGCGACAGGCCGCAGGGCACCGCAGGACACCTACGCCTTCCGCATCGACCACCGCGACGAGGCCGTGACCGGCAACGTCAAGGCCGTCTGGGAGCTGTCCCGCCACCACCACCTCACCGTGCTGGCGGCCGCCTGGTGGCTCAGCGGTGACGAGCGGTTCGCGGTCGCGGTCGCCGCGCAGCTGCGGTCGTGGTGGGCCGCGAACCCGTTCCTGTCGGGCATCCACTGGACGAACGGGATCGAGGTCGGCCTCCGGCTGGTCAGCTGGGTCTGGGTCCGCCGCCTGCTCGACGGCTGGTCCGGAGCGGCGGAGCTGTTCGAGGACAACCCGGTGGCGCTGCACCAGCTGCGGTGGCACCAGGAGTACCTCGCCGCGCTCCGCAGCCGGGGCTCCTCGGCCAACAACCACGCGGTCGCCGAGGCCGTCGGCCGCTTCGCTGCGGCGTGCGCCTTCCCGTGGTTCGCCGAGAGCCCTGCGTGGCGCGACGAGGCGGCACGCGACCTCGAGAAGACCTTGGTGGCCAACACTTTTCCCAGCGGCGTCAACCGGGAGCTCGCCACCGACTACCACCGCTTCGTCAGCGAGCTCGGCCTCGTGGCACTGGGCGAAGGGGCCCGGGCCGGGTTCCCCCTGGGGACCGACACCTGTCGGCTCCTCGTGGCCTCGCTGGACGCCGCTGCCGCCCTGGTCGACGTGGCCGGCAGACCCCCGCGTCAGGGCGACGGTGACGAGGGCCGCGCCCTCCTCGTCGACGACGCCGAGCGGGACCCGTGGGGCATCGCCCTGGGTGCTGGGGCAGCCGTCGCCGGGCGCCTCGCCTGGTGGCCGGCCGTCCCCGACAGCGTCGCCGGCGTGGTGCTCGGCGCGCTGGCGGGACAGACGGAGGTCCCGGGTCGCCCCACGTCTCGCCCCACCGCATACGAGGACGCAGGCATCCACCTGCTCAGGACCCCGCATGGCGACGACCCGGAGATCTGGTGCCGGCTGGACGGCGGCCCCCACGGCTTCCTCTCGATCGCGGCCCACGCCCACGCCGACGCGCTGTCGGCCGAGGTGCGCTGCGACGGGGTCGAGGTGCTCGTCGACCCGGGGACCTTCTGCTACCACGGGGACCCGGAGTGGCGGCGCTACTTCCGGTCCACGTTGGCGCACAACACGATCGAGGTGGACGGCAGCAACCAGGCCGTCGAGGGCGGGCCGTTCCTGTGGAGCACGCGGGCGGACGCCACCGTGTCAGCCTGCGAGCGCTCGGCACACCGGCACAGCGTGACCGCAAGCCACCGCGGGTATGCGCGGTTCGACCCCACCCTGGTGCACGAGCGGACGGTGGAGCTCGACAGCCGGGCACGGACGGTCACCTTCCACGACAGGCTGAGCGCCGCGGGCCCGCGCACGCTGCGGCTGGCGTGGCACGTCGGGCCCCAGGTCGACGTCGAGGTCCTCGAGGGGGAGGCGCGCCTGCGCTGGCACACCGGCCTGTCCGGCGCAGGCAGTGGTGTGCTCCAGCTGCCTGCCGCCCTCTCGTGGACGGCCCACCGTGGTGAGACCGATCCCGTGCTCGGGTGGTACTCCCCGCGGTTCGGGGTACGGACACCGTGCACGACGCTCCTCGGCTCGGGGGGCTGGCGCGGCGAGCTGGCGCTGACCACCGTGCTGCGGGTGACGTCCGCCCCGACGACGGGGCCGGGACGTGACCTGTTGGTGGAGGGCCTCGCGGTCGGCGGTGGGGACACGTGAGCGAGCAGGCCCTCGACCTCAGGTGGGCCTGGGCGGTCGCGCGACGGCGCGCGGGGTGGTTGGTGGTGGCAGGCCTCATCGGGGCCGTCGACGGCGGAGTGGCCCTGTCGCTTCGCCCTCCGGTGTACAGCAGCACCGCCAAGGTGCTGCTGCCCCCCGTCGTCGCGGGATCCAGTGTGGCTGCGCCGGTCCACGACATCGACACCCAGGTCCGGGTCGCCGAGAGCGACGCGGTCCTCGGTCCGGCCGGGAGGGCGGTCACGCCCAGGCTCTCGCCGCAGGAGGTCGGCGACCGGGTGGCGGTCGAGGCGGAGACGAACGAGCTGCTCAAGATCACCACGACAGGGAGCACTCCCCGCGGGGCGCAGGCCCTGGCCGGCGCCGTGGCGCGGGCCGAGGTCGACTACCTGGACGGTGCGGCCAGTGCTGTGGACGAGAGGGCGCAGACCGCGCTGTTCGACCGTCTGCGCACGCTGCAGGACAGCCTGACGGCCGTGAACGCCGAGATCGGGAAGAC
Organism: Phycicoccus sp. Soil748; assembly: GCF_001428025.1. Classification (GTDB taxonomy): domain Bacteria; phylum Actinomycetota; class Actinomycetes; order Actinomycetales; family Dermatophilaceae; genus Pedococcus. Next base: position 804,724 of record NZ_LMSC01000007.1, read on the forward strand.
GACCAAGCGAGCCCGTGGGGAGCTGTCCTCGTCCGCGCAGGGCAGGGTGGACGCGGCCGCGCTGGCGCAGCTGACGGCCCAGCAGGCCGGCCTGGCCCTGCAGATCGACCGGGTGAAGGGCGAGGCGAACAGCCGGTCCTCCGACCGACCCGGCGGCGCGGTGACCATCATCGAGCCACCCTCGCCCGCGGTCACGTCGTCGGCCGTGCTCAGCTATGCCCTCGTCGGCCTGGGCGGTGCGGGAGCAGGCGTCGTGATCGCCATGCTCGTCCTGCTGGTGCTGACCCGACGTGAGCGGGCGGTGCGCACCCGCGACCAGGTCGCCGACGCCATCGGTGTGCCCGTGGCGGCGTCCATCCAGAGCTGCGCCCCTCGTTCGGTCGCCGGGTGGGCCAGCCTGCTGAGGAGCTACGCCCCGCCCAACGTGGAGACGTGGAGCCTTCGCCAGCTCCTGCGCCTGGTGACACCGGGGCACCCGGGCAGCCTGGCCCGGGAGCCGGCCGGCGAAGCGGGTTCGACTGTCGTGGTCGTCACGCTCTCGGGCGACAGCCGTGCCCTGGCCGTAGGCCCCCAGCTCGCGTCGTTCGCGGCCTCGGCCGGCCTGCGCACCCACCTCGTGACGGCGCTCGCGCACGAGTCCGCGAACGCCTTCCGTGCAGCCTGTGCAGGCCTCGGGCCGGGCGAGCAGCCCCGCCCGAACCTGTGGGTCGGCAGCCGGCCGGGGCACCAGCAGGCCACGGATCTCGTCGTGCACCCCGTGGTCGTGGACCGCCAGGACCCCGTTCTCGAGCCGGGAGCGGTCACCGCGGTGGTGCTGCTCGCCGTGACTGCCGGGGCGGCCACGGCGGAGGACCTCGCGCGGGTCGCCATCGCCGGCGACGACTCGGGCAACCAGATCAGTCGCCTCGTCGTGGTCGACCCGGACCCGCTGGACCGCACCACCGGAAGGCTCCTGCCTTCTGAACGGGCACACACCCCGATCCCGTCGCTGATGACCGGTGCCACCTCGGCCCCGGAGGCGACCGCCCGACTGACCCGACGGAGGCTGCGGTGATCGACGTCTCCTGGCGCATCGAGGACGAACCCCGCGACGACGAGCCCACCGGCGCGCCGCGACCACTGCTGGGCACGTGGCACTACCTGAAGAACTCGCTGCGCCGCGGATGGCGCACGTGCGCAGTGCTGGCCCTCGTGGGGGCGGAGCTCGGTCTGGCCATGGTCCTGCTCTTTCCACCTGCGAGCACGGCCACCGCCAAGGTGCTCATGGCCCACCCCGCCAACCTCGACGGCCAGTCGGCCATGGCCACCGACGTGAGCTTCCTGAACACCCGCGAGGTGGCCGCGCGCACGCTGAGGACTCTGCACCTGCAGGTGCCTGCGGACGCGTTCCTGTCCACCGTCAGCGCAGAACCGCTGACGGCCCAGGTGCTCGCCATCTCCGTCTCGGCACCCGACGACCGCACTGCCACGGCGCGGACCAACGCCCTCACCGTCCAGTACCTTGCCTTCCGGGCAGAGCAGCTCCGCTCGCTCAGCAAGGGCCTGATCGAGGGTTACCAGGCACGCATCGACGCGCTTCGACCGGAGGTCGCCGACCTGTCCGCCGAGTACGCCGAGGCGAGCGCCAAAGGGGCCGCCGAACAGAACCGCGCCGCCGACGTCCTGACCCGTCGCAGCCAGATCAACGCCCACATCGTCGAGATGCAGGCGGCCCTCGAGGATGCCTCCCTGAGCACGGACGCCGCGATCGCCTCCACCCACGTCATCGACCCGGCCACGGTCCAGGGCCGGTCGCCGGCCAGGCACCTGGTCCTCAGCGTGGCTTCCGGCCTCATCGCGGGAACGGGTCTGGGCATGGGCTTCGTGCTGTTCCGGGCCTTCACCTCAACCGTGGTGCGCCGCAGGCAGGACGTGGCGGAGGCGCTTGGCGTGCCCGTACGGTTCAGCGTCGCCTCGCGAGGGCCGGGCGAGCGACGCCGCGGCCCGCTCCGGTTCCTCAGGCGCACGTGGCGGGGCGGTGACCTGTGGACACTCGTGCACGGCTTGTCCTCGACCGTGTGGTCCCAGCGAGGCGCGACGCCGGCCGGAGCGGCCGGCCGGCACGCCGCGTCCGGGAGCGAAGGACGTCGGGCCGGCGTCGCCCTCGTGGCGATCGACAACACCCGGGCGGCCGCCGAGGTGGTCGCCGCGCTGGCGGGCCTCCTCGCCGGGTACGGGCGGGCCGTGCTCCTGGTGGACCTCAGCCTCTCCGGCGCCCTCGTCGACCGACTGCCGGCGCAGGGTGGGGACCGGGGCGACCTCGAGGCAGCGGATGGCATGGCGAGCGAGGTCGGGGGTGCCGCCCCGACCGTCTTCCGACCGGCCGGATCGGTGTCCCTCGCACGAGGCCTCCGGGAGGCCACGGACAGCGCAGGGGGCGACCCGCGCTCCGACACCGAGCTGCGCGAGATGTGGGACGCGGTGGACGTCGTGCTCGTCCTGGCCGACATCGACCCGGGGCTCGACGCCGAGAGCCTCGCCACCTGGGTCGGCCAGGTCGTGCCGTTGGTGACTGCTGGCCAGTCCTCCCCGGAGCTCCTGGAGACCACCGCCGAGCTGGTGCGGGCGGCCGGACTGGAGCTGCCGTTCGCCATGGTGGTCGGGTGCGACAGCACCGACGAGAGCCTCGGCCTGATGAGCCGCGACGCGTCGGACCCCGCTGCAGGGAGCTGGGCGTGAGCACCCCGGTCCTCGGCGGCCGCTGGACCTGGAGCTGGGGCGCCACCGCTGACCCTGCGACGGCCCGGGTCCTGCAGACACGGGCCTCCGAGGTCCCCCGCCTGCTCCTCATGGCGTGGGCGGCGCTCTTCTTCAACGTGCTCACCCCGACCCCCGTGTCCACCATCGTGCCGATTCCCTCCCTGCTCACCCATGCCATGGCGCAGGGTTCGCTGCTGGTCGCGCTGGTGCTCGCCCTGCTGGCGAACCCGCGGATCGTCGTGCGTCCCAACGTCTTCCTCGTGCTGCTGTCGGTCATGGCCGTCGTGGCGCTCGCCGTGAGCATCCACAGCCAGTTCCTCCTGGGGTCGACGTACCGCGCCGTCCGGCTGGTCGGCTTCGTCGTCTGCCTGTGGCTGCTGTCGCCGTGGTGGGGCTCCCGTGAGCTCGTGCTCCTGCGGGTCCACCGGCTCTGCCTGTGGGCCGCCCTGGTCCCGGTCGCGGTCGGAGCCCTCCTGGCCCCCGGCAAGGCCTTCGCCTTCGACGGTCGCCTGGCGGGGGTCATCTGGCCCATGTGGCCCACGGCCGTCGCGCACTACGCGGCGGTGCTGCTCGGCACCTCCGTCGTGCTGTGGATGTGCCGCGTCATCGGCGGGAGGCACGCCCTGCTCGGGGTCGTGCTGTGCACCGCCTGCCTCGTCGGCACGCACACGCGTACGGCGCTGCTCGGCGTCGTGGTGGGGCTGGTCGTGGCTGCGGGCAGCCTGTTCCTGGGCCACGCCCGCGTCCGACGGACGTCGGCGTCGACGCTGGCCGCGGTGATCGTCGGCGCCACCTTCTTCGCGCCCCAGGTCCTCAACTGGGCCGCCCGGGGACAGTCGTCGGAGCAGGCGACCCAGCTTACCGGTCGTGCCACCGTCTGGTCGGCGGTGTCCGACACCACGCGCCCCCGTCTGCAGGAGCTCTTCGGGACCGGGCTGTCGGACAAGTCGTTCAAGGGCCTCTCGGTCGACAGCAGCTGGGTGGCCACCTACCTCGACCTCGGCTGGTTCGGCATCGTCCTGGTGGTGAGCTACCTCGGGGCGCTGCTGGCCATGGCAGTCACCGCAGCCAGGGGGCCCAGACGCGCACTGGCCCTCTTCCTCATCACGTACTGCATCGTGTCGTCCATCACCGAGACGGGGCTGGGCGACGCGTCGGCCTACCTGCTGGACCTCGTGGTGGCCGGGTCGTTGTTGTCCAGGGCACCCCAGGGGGGCTCCCGATGAGGGTCATGGTCGTCCACAACCGCTACCGGTCGGCGGCCCCCAGCGGCGAGAACATCGTCGTCGACCAGGAGGCTGCTGCCCTCCGGGCGGCAGGCCACCAGGTCGAGCTCTTCGAGCGCCACAGTGACGACATCGCCGACTGGTCGCTCGCCCGCAAGGCCGGGGTGCCGGCGACGACGGTCTGGAACGGCGGGGTGAAGCGTGACCTGCTGAGCCGGATCGAGGCCGCGCGTCCCGATGTCCTGCACGTGCACAACACCTTCCCGCTCCTCAGCTCGTCGGTCCTCCACGCCGGTCGTGAAGCCCGTGTCCCCGTCGTCGCGACCATCCACAACTACCGCCTCCTGTGCCCCGGAGGAGGCTTCTTCCGCGACGGCGAGCCCTGCCACGACTGCGCCGACGGGCACGGGACCGCGGCCCTGCGACACGGCTGCTACCGCGGCTCACGCCTGGCAACCGCCCCCATCGTCGTCGCGAACATCGTCCACCGTCCGGCGTGGCAGCGCCTCGTCTCCGCCTACATCTTCATCTCGCAGTCGCAGAAGGACCTCATGTCCGGCCTCGGCCTCCCGGCGGAGAGGACGTTCGTCAAGCACAACTTCGTGGAGGCCGGCGACGCGCACCCCGGCACCCGCGAGCACCTGGTCACCTACGTCGGGCGACTCGACGCCGCCAAGGGCATCGCCGTCCTCATGCAGGCCTGGGACACCTTCCGGGCTGCCAACCCGCACTCGAGGCTGCGGCTGGCCGTCGTCGGTGACGGCCCGATGGGTGACGAGGTCCGCACGTGGGGGGCCGGGCACCCGAGCGTCGAGGTCTGCGGCCTGGCCCCACGCGACCAGGTCGGCGCGCTCCTGGGCCGGTCCCTGGCGTGTGTCCTGACCTCGAAGTCGGAGGAGACCTTCGGGCTGGTGGCGGTGGAGGCGATGGCCGCCGGCGTGGCCGCCGTCGCTCCCCGCACGGGACCCTTCCCCGAGCTCATCTCCCACGGGACCGACGGTCTGCTCTTCGAGGCCGGTCAGGTGGGCTCCCTCGCAGCGGCGCTCGCGGAGGTGGACCGCGAGCCCGGGCGCTTCGTCGCGATGGGGCGGCAGGGGCGCACGACGTACGAGCGCCGGTTCCGAGCGGGTGACAACCTCGAGCGGCTCCTGCAGATCTACCGGTTCGTTATGGCCAACCCGGTCACCTCCGGGGACCCCTCGGACCATACGCAGAGCCCGGATCCGGCGACGGCCATCCCCACGGCTTCCCCCTCGGCGCCACAACCGCGTACGACGCCATGACGACCGCGCCGGGTCGCTCGCCCCTGCTCATCGCCACCATCGCCCGGGAGCGGGGCACCACGGGTGTGCACACCCACGTGCGCCAGCTGTTGGGCCACGTCGCGAGGACGGACCACCCCGCGGAGGTCGTGACGCCGCACAGCTGGGGAGGACGGCTGGGCCGGCTCCTGCTGTTCCCCCTCTTCGGAGTGCGTCCCGTCCTCCAGAGGCTGTCGGGACCGGTCCACGTCTGGTGGTACCGCACCTCGCACGAGCTCTTCCTCCGCCGCGAGCTGCGTCGCAGACTGGCAGACGGACACGCCTGCACCGTGTACGCCCAGTGCCCGGTCTCGGCCAGGGCCGCCCTCGCGGCACGGCGGGGCCCGCACCAGCGGGTGGTCCTCGCCGTCCACTTCCGCACCTCGCAGGCCGACGAGTGGGCCAACAAGGGCGAGATCCCGCCGGGGGGAAGGGTGTTCCGCTGGATCCGCGAGACCGAGCGTGGGGTGCTGCCGCGTGTGGACGGCCTCGTCTTCGTGTCGGCGTGGGCGCGCAACGCCGTACAGGCCTGGCTCCCGGAGATCGACGCCGTGCCCGGCCAGGTGATCCCCAACTTCCTGGACGCGCCGCGCGCGCACGACGAGGCTCCCGTCCCCGGACGGCTGGTCACCGTAGGCAGCCTCGAACCGGTCAAGAACCACCGCTTCCTCCTGCGGGTCCTCGCCGCAGCAGCGGCTTCCGGTCACCGGTTCACCCTGGACGTGTACGGCGAGGGCCCGGAGCGCAGTCGGCTCCTGTCACTGGCGGAGGAGCTGGGGGTGGGGCACCAGGTGGTCCTGCACGGGTTCTGCGCCGACGTGCGGGAGCGCCTGCCCGGTCACTCGGCCTACGTGCACGCCTCGTACTCGGAGTCCTCCTCGCTGGCGATCATGGAGGCCATGGCGGTCGGTCTGCCCGTCGTGTCGAGCGCCGTGGACGCGTTGACCGAGGTGTTCGACGCTCCTGAGGAGGGCCGGTACTGGCCGCTGGACGATGTCGAGGGGGCGGCACGGGTGCTGGTCGACCTCATGACGTCGCCGTCGGAGCTCGAGCGCGTCGGGACGGCGGCCAAGGAGCGGTTCCTGCGTGACTACGAGGTGCGGGTGGTGGCCCCACGGCTGCTCGGGTTCCTGGTACCCGGCCCCGTCGAGGCGCTGTCGGTGGAGGGGACGAGCGGGCGTCCCGGAAGGGAAGACGCGGGGGCGCCGGCACGCCCGGCCCCTCGGTCCCGGCCGGCCGGTGCCTCGGGGAGTGCAGTGGGCGCGGGCCATGGGGGTGGAACCCGGTGGTGGGGGTCGCGGTGACCCGTGCAACGCACAGCGGCGCCGGCCTTCCCACGCTCCCTCGTAGGAGGTCCCCGATGGTCCGGGGGTCAGGCGCCACGGCCCGTGGGGGGAGCGCGTCGACGGCTGTCTCGCTCGGCGTGGCGACAGCGCTGTGCTACCTGCTCCTCACCCTGCTCGTCGCGAGGGGGCGCACCCGCGGGCTGGACTCCAGCGTGTACGAGCTCTTGCGTCCGAGTGGCGTCTGGGGACCGGCGCAGCGGTTCAACGCGAGCCTGGTCGCAGGGCTCGACCCCCGTGTGGCCTTCCCGGTCCTTGTCTCCGCCGCCGTCCGGAGCAGCATCCGGAGGCGTTCGTGGCGTCCGCTGGTGGTGGTCTGCGCCGCGCTCGCCGCGACGGTCGTCGTCACCCTGGTCACCAAGGCCCTCGTGCATCGAGTCGACACCGCGGGCGCCTACGGCACCGGCGGCAGCTTCCCCTCCGGCCACGCGGCGTCGGTCACCGTCTGCGTCGTCGGGCTCGCGATGCTGGTCCGGGCGCGGACCCGCTCCTGGCAGTGCGCCGCCCTCGTGCTGCTCACCCCGGTGGCCAGTGCGCCGATCCTCGCCGTCGGCATGCACTGGCTGACCGACGTCATCGGCGGGATCCTGCTCGGGCTGGCCGTCAGCCTGTGGCTGTACGTCCTGCTGCTGAGGGACTCAGCAGGCTCAGAAGCTCTTGGCCCGACAGGCGGCCCGAACGGGTCCGCCCCGCCACCGGCCCGTGACGCGGGAGGAACGTGATGGGGGAGCGACGCATCGCCGTGGTCGGTGGGGGGATCGTCGGCCTGGCGGTCGCGATGCAGCTGAGCCAGCGGGACGAAGGGGTCCGTGTCGTGGTGATGGAGAAGGAGCCCCGGCTCGCGGCACACCAGACCGGCCACAACAGCGGGGTAGTCCATGCCGGCATCTACTACCGACCGGGCAGCCTGAAGGCGCGGCTGTGCACCCGCGGCCGTGGTCTGCTGCGCGACTTCTGCGACGAGCACCGGCTCCCCTTCGTCGAGTGCGGCAAGCTCGTGGTGGCCGTGGACTCCTCGGAGCTGTCGCGGTTCGAGGCGCTCGAGCGGTCTGCGCACGACAACGGTGTCCCGGGGCTGCGCGTTCTCGGACCTGCCGGGATCGCTGAGGTGGAGCCGTCCGCACGGGGCCTCGCCGCCCTGCACTCGCCGCGCACCGCGATCACCGACTACGGCGCCGTGGCCCGCGCCATGGCCGTGCAGGTCGTCCGCTCCGGTGGCGCCGTGCACCTCGCCACCGAGGTCACCGAGATCACGAGGGCCGTTGGGGGGCTTCATGTCTCGACCGCGGCCGGCGTCGAGGTGTTCGACCAGGTGGTGGTGTGCGCCGGTCTGCAGGCGGACCGGGTGTCACGCAGGGTCGACCACAGCGACGACCCGAGGATCATCCCGTTCCGGGGCGACTACCTGACCGTGCGGGCCGAGAAGGCCGACCTCGTCAACGGCCTGATCTACCCCGTTCCCGACCCGAGGTACCCGTTCCTGGGAGTGCACTTCACCCGCCGGGTCGGGGGGCAGCTCGACGTGGGCCCCAATGCCGTCCTCTCCCTGCACCGGGAGGGCTACGGCCGGACGGCCTTTCGCCTCGCAGATGTGGGGGAGACCGTCGCGTGGCCAGGTTTCTGGCACCTGGCCAGACGCCACTGGGTGACCGGTGCCAAGGAGCTCCACGCGTCCGCGTCACGAAGGTCCTTCATGCGCGTCGCCCAGCGGTACGTCCCGGACATCAGCCACACGGACGTCGTCCGGGGCCCATCAGGCGTCAGGGCGCAGTCGGTATCCCGCGACGGGAGCCTCGTCGACGACTTCACGATCACCGAGCAGGACGGGGTGACGTGTGTGCGGAACGCGCCGTCCCCCGCTGCCACCTCCTGCCTGGCCATCGCCGAGCACGTCGTCGACCTGATGCAGGCGCCCCGCTGACAGGTCGCACAGGCCGGGTTCTGGCGGCTGTCCGCGGCACCGCGCGCAGCTGCCGCTCTCAGGGCAGGGACAGCGAGTAGTCGTCCAGCGTGAACGTGGTCGGCTCACCGGTGTAGGCGACCTCGAAGCCGTACTCGACCTCGCCCAGGACCTGGGACGACCTCAGCCAGCCCTTGGCGACGGCCCACCTCAGCATGTGCGCCAGGTCGACGGTTCCCTGGTTGGTCACCTTGTCCCTGATGAACCACAGACCGGTGCCGGTGCTGTTCCGGTAGGCGTGGTACGCCACCCCGTCGATCGTGACCCGTACACCGCCGCTGACGCCCCACCAGTACTGCCAGTTCATGGTCCAGTTGTTCCAGATCATGACCTCGGTCCCGAAGTTGTCGAGCCACAGGTCGTAGGTGGCGTTCCACTGCTTCCCCCGCGTGGGTACGTGGCCTCCTCCACCCGGCGTCGTCACCGCGAACCGGGACGGCAACGAGGTGAGCGAGGACAGCGGGTAGCTGACATGCCGCTGCGTGTCGGGATACGTCTTCACCGCGTCGTCGGCTCCGGCGCCCGGTTGGTCGGACGTGACGGACCAGCGGTTCCAGGCGCAGGCCGACACGGTCTGCGCTCCAGCGTCCCCGCTCCAGGAGTTGTTGTTCACGAGGTAGCCGTGGGTGCTCCACGAGGCCAGCTTCGCGGACGACGTCCACGCGGGGACACAGGACGGCCTCGTGCGGGTCGTCGACCGCACGTCGGACGCGGGCTGCACCTCCGCAGCGAACCACGGCGTACGAGCTGCCGAGGCCGACGCCTCAGCGGGTGGTGCCGACGCGTCCGCCGCGATCGTCGCGGCGACCGCGGCACTCATCACGATCGCGGCTGACAGTGAACGTGGTCGCACCAAGGGCCTCCAGGCGTGGGAGATGCCGACCGTGAACCCGAGCGCCGTACCGTGCGGTCAGCCGTTCGTCCCAAACACCATCTCGAACCTCCGACGCCACCGCAAGGACCAACAACAAGAAGCTGCGCAAAGCCCGCCTGACCCACGAAAAGGCGCCCTGCCCACGAAGATCCGTGGGCAGAGCGCCTTCTCATGGGCAGAGCGCGGTGGCTCAGCTCGCAGGCTCGCTCAGATGTCGCTCAGATGTCGAAGTACATCTCGAACTCGTGCGGGTGCGGGCGGAAGCGGATCGGGTCGACCTCGTTCTTGCGCTTCCACTCGATCCACGTCTGGATGAGGTCCTCGGTGAAGACGTCACCCTCGAGCAGGAACTCGTGGTCGGCCTCGAGGGCGTCGAGCACCTCGGGCAGCGACCCGGGCACCTGGTCGATCGCGTCGTGCTCCTCCGGGGGCAGCTCGTAGAGGTCCTTGTCCACCGGCTCCGGGGGCTCGATGCGGTTCTTGATGCCGTCGAGGCCGGCCATGAGCATCGCGGAGAACGCGAGGTAGGGGTTGGCCGACGGGTCCGGCACGCGGAACTCGACGCGCTTGGCCTTCGGGTTGTCACCGGTGATCGGGATGCGGATGCAGGCCGAGCGGTTGCGGGCCGAGTAGACCAGGTTGACCGGGGCCTCGTAGCCGGGCACCAGGCGGTGGTAGGAGTTCACCGTCGGGTTCGTGAACGCGAGCAGCGCCGGTGCGTGCTTGAGCAGGCCACCGATGTACCAGCGGGCGATGTCCGACAGGCCGCCGTAGCCGCGCTCGTCGTAGAAGAGCGGCTCGCCGTCCTTCCAGAGCGACTGGTGGGAGTGCATGCCCGAGCCGTTGTCACCGAAGATCGGCTTCGGCATGAAGGTGACGGTCTTGCCGCCCTCCCAGGCCACGTTCTTGATGATGTACTTGAACTTCAGCACGTCGTCAGCGGCCTGCTTCAGCGTGTTGAAGCGGTAGTTGATCTCCTGCTGGCCGGCGGTGCCGACCTCGTGGTGGGCGCGCTCGACCGACAGGCCGGCCTCCTCGAGGGCGAGGGTCATCTCGTCGCGCATGTCGGCGAAGTGGTCCACCGGCGGGACGGGGAAGTAGCCGCCCTTGTAGCGCGTCTTGTAGCCCTTGTTGCCACCCTCCTCCTCGCGGCCGGTGTTCCACGCGGCCTCGACGGAGTCGATGTAGTAGTAGCTGGCGTTCTGCTTGGTCTCGAAGCGCACGTCGTCGAAGACGTAGAACTCGGCCTCGGCGCCGAAGTACGCGGTGTCCGCGATGCCGGTCGACTTGAGGTAGGCCTCGGCCTTGGCGGCGATGTTGCGCGGGTCGCGGGAGTACTCCTCGCCCGTGAACGGGTCGACGATGGAGAAGTTGAGGATGAGCGTCTTCTCCTTGCGGAACGGGTCGAGGTAGGCGCTCGTGGGGTCCGGGACCAGCTTCATGTCGGACTCGTGGATGGCCTGGAAGCCGCGGATCGAGGACCCGTCGAACATCTGGCCCTCCTTGAAGAAGTCCGCATCCAGGCTCTTGGCAGGCACGTTGAAGTGCTGCATCACGCCCGGCAGGTCGCAGAAGCGCACGTCGACGAACTTGACGTCCTCGTCCTTGATGAACTTCAGGACCTCGTCAGCATTGCTGAACAAACCAACCTCCTGTGGTGGGGCGGGCGAAACCGCCCAAGGACTCAACTCATGTCGTCCACGAGCCTAACGGGTGGGGATTTCTCGGCCATGACCCGAATGTTTCACCGGTGTTACACCGTGAGAGGCTGGCGACGTGGTCGACCGCAGGGACATCGGGTCCTGGCTCGAGGGGCCGGGTTCGCGCTCAGGCGCCTCCTCGGCATACCCCGGCGAGCGGCTTGGTATGCCGCGCGAGGGCGCGGGCTCGATGGGCCGGTTCGGGCGTCGCCTGGTCGGCGTCGTCCTGGACTGGACCGCCTGCCAGCTGATCGCGTTCGCGTTCTTCGGCGTGCCGCTGCCCTTTGCGGGCGTCGCCACCGGTCGCGACACCGCGGTGCTGCTGGCGGTCTTCGCCCTCGAGAACCTGCTCCTCGTCGGAACGCTCGGCTCGACCCTCGGTCACCGCGTCGTGGGGTTGCGGGTCCAGTCCACCGACGGGCGGCTGCCGCGACCGTTCCAGACGCTGGTGCGCACCGTGCTGCTCTTCCTGTTCCTGCCGGCGATGTTCTGGGACAAGGACGGCCGCGGCCTGCACGACAAGGCCGCCGGCACCGTCATCGTCCGGACCTGACCACGACCTCCCGGATCCGCGTCGACGCCTCGGTGAGGATGTCGACGATCTCGCGGGTCTGCTCGCTGGTCAGCCCGTGGCGTTTCCACGCGCTGCGCGCCTCCTGGCGCAGCTGCTGCACCGCCTGCTCGAGCTCGCCCATGGCCCCGCCCTCCCGGGGGTGTGACCACCCGTCGTGGCCGCCCGCGGGCGTCGCCGTACGGCGTGCCTCCTGGGCTGCCGCGCGGAGCTCGGCTCGCAGGTCGCTGGTCTGTCCGCGCACCCGCGAGCGCACCTGCTCCGCCAGCTCGCGCACCGACAGGTCGAGGTCGGACTGCAGGCTGGACAGGTCGTCGGCCCGTGCCCGCACCTCGGCCCGCCCGGCGTCGGTGATGCTGTAGACGGCCTTGCGGCCCTCGTCGGTGCGCTCGACCAGCCCTTCCTCCTCCAGCTTGGCCAGCCGTGGGTACACCGTGCCGGCGCTGGGGGAGTAGAGGCCGTTGAACCGCTGCTCGAGGTCCTGGATGACCTCGTAGCCGTGCCGCGGACCGTCGGCCAGCAGCGAGAGCAGGTAGAGCCGCAGCTGCCCGTGGGCGAACACGGGGCTCATGCGGGGCTCCCCTCGGCAGCGAGCACCACGACGTTGCCGGAGACGGCGCTCGCCTTGAGGCGCAGGCTCCCGGCACCGGCGGCGAGGCGACCGTTGGCAGGGCGGGAGAGCTTGTCAAAGGTCCGGCCGTCGATGACGACCTGCCCCGACGCGAGGCTGGCCTTGACGTCGTACCCGTCGTGCGGGGCCCGCACCGTGACGTCACCCGAGACCGAGCTGGAGGCGATCGTCGTGGTGGCGTTGACGAGGTCGAGCGTCACGTCGCCGCTGACGGTCTTGATGCTCACCTCCGGCACGTCGCTGTGCTGGGCGGTGACCGACCCGGAGACCGTGTTGACCTTGAGCGGCCCGTGCAGCGCGCCGCACTCGATGTCGCCGCTGACGGTGTTGACGTCGACCGGACCGGCGATGTCGTCCAGGGTCATCGACCCGGAGACGGTGTTGGCCTTCGCGCCGCGGCGCAGCCCGGCGAGCAGCCCCGTCGCGCTCACGGTGCTCACCGAGGCCTGGACGTCCTCCGGTACCGAGATGCTCAGCGCCACCCGGTTGTGCTCGAGCCCGTCGAAGGCCTGCCGCACCTTGTCGAGGATGCTCGACCCGTCGACGCCGTGCGTGATCCTCAGCTTGCTGCCGTCCCAGACGACCTTGAGCGGCATGCCCTGGATCTCGGCGACCTCGATGCGGGCGGTGGGGGAGTCGTCGTGGGTCACGACGTCGACCCGGCCGCCGACGACGGCGACGCTGAGGGCGCGCACCTGCTCGCCGTCGCCGCCGATGTCGAGGACCCGGGGNCGACTCACGTTATATCGCGTTGTTGGCCATGGCAAGACCCAGACCAGTCGGCAGGTCGGGGAGGTAGGTCGGGGAGGTAGGTCGGGGAGGTAGGTCGGGCAGACTGGGCCGGTGACGTCGCACCGCATCGCCCTGTGCACGTGGTCCGACCCGGCCTACGTCGACCCCGAGCCGCCGCTCGTCGCCGAGCAGCTCACCGCACGCGGTCACCGGGCCGACGTCGTGGTGTGGCACGACGACGTCGATTGGAGCGCCTACGACCTCGTCGTCATCCGCTCGACGTGGGACTACTTCGAGCGGCTCGAGGAGTTCCTGGCCTGGGTCGACCGCGTCGACGTCGAGAGCCGCATCGTCAACCCGCCCGCCGTCGTGCGCTGGAACGTCCACAAGGGCTACCTCGCCGAGCTCGGGGCGGCGGGGGTGCCCGTTCTGCCGATGCTCGTCGTGCCGCGCGGCGCCGCGGACATCGACGCCCGGATCGCCGCGACCGGCTGGGAGCAGGTGGTCGTCAAGCCGGCCGTCGACGGGGGAGCCCGCAAGGCGGCCCGGGGCGAGGCGACGTCACCCGCCCTTGTCGAGCACGCCCGGGTCGTGGTCGAGCTCGGCGACGTCGTCGTGCAGCCCTACGCGCCGGGCATCGAGGACGGCGAGGTGTCGCTGTTCGTCTTCGGCGGCGAGGTCTCGCACGCCGTCCGCAAGGTGCCGGCCGACGGGGACTACCGCGTCCAGGCGCACCACGGCGGTGCCGAGCACCCCCACACCGCGACTGAGGCCGAGCTGGCCACGGCCCGGGCCGCGCTGGCGGTCGCCCCGGACGGCGTCACCTACGCGCGGGTGGACCTGGTGGAGCACGAGGGCGTGCCGACGGTCATGGAGCTCGAGCTCATCGAGCCGGACCTCTTCCTGCGGATGGATGCCGGTGCGCTCGATCGCTACGTCGACCTCGTGGAGGCCCAGCTCCGGCCTGCCTGACCTCAGCGGCCGCGCATGGCCTTGCGGTCGACGCGGGCGCGCATGGGGTCGGTGCCGGCGGGGATCGGGGGACGCATGCCGCCGAGCGACTTCAGGCGCTTGTTGACCGCCGAGACCTCCTCCTTGGTCAGGACGGGCTTCATGCGGGTCAGCTTGCTGCTGAGCTTGCGCACGGGCACCTGGTCGTCGCCGTCACCCACGGAGATCGCGGTCACGGGCACACCGGGCGCCACGCGCTCGACCTTGCGGCGTTCCTGGACGATGAGCTTCTTGCGGCGCGCGTCCGGGCCCTCGGCGACCAGGACCACGCCCGGGCGACCGACGGCGCGGTACACGAACGCGGCCCCGACCATGTCCTCGGGGCGTGTGCCGCGGGCACCGTCAATGGCCACCGGCTCCTGGGAGAAGAACCATCCGCGGCGCAGCGCACCGAGGGCAGCGCCGGCCGCGCCGGGCTGGCCCTCGAGGCTGCGGTAGGCAGCGCGCTCGGCCTTGCGGCTCAGGACCAGGGTCGCGGCGAGCAGGCCGACGGGGATGCTGAGGACCAGCGCGTACTTCCAGTGCCCGAGGAGCAGGCCGATGACGGTGCCGACCACGACGACGGCGACGAAGGCGAACAGCATCCACCAGGGGATGGTCGGGTCGGCCTTGCTGGCCGCGCTGTAGACCTGTCGGACCTGGGCGAACCGTCCCTGCTTTGCGGGGGCGTCCGACTGCTGCTTCTCCTTGCGGGCCATGGGGGTCAGGATACGGGTGTCAGGCAGGGGTTCCCAACGCGGCCGGGCGGCGGGCGGCGACCAGCGACGCAGCCTCCTGGCGGGCGGGGTCGCCCGCGGCGTCGGCGAGGTGCTGCAGGTGCTCGGGGATCTCGCGGCCCCACTTCTTCATGGCCGTCGCCCAGAGGCGGCCGGCCCGGTAGGACGAGCGCACGAGCGGCCCCGCCATGACGCCCTTGAAGCCCATGTCCTCGGCCACCTGGCTCCAGTGCACGAACTCCTCGGGCTTGACCCAGCGGTCGATCGGGTGGTGCAGCTTGGAGGGGCGCAGGTACTGGGTGATGGTGAGGATGTCGCACCCGGCGTCGTGCAGGTCGCGGATGGCCTGCTCGACCTCGTGGTCCTCCTCGCCCATGCCGAGGATGAGGTTGGACTTGGTCACCAGCTGCGCCTCGCGGGCCATCGACAGCACCTTGAGCGACTTGTCGTAGGTGAAGGCGGGGCGGATCTGCTTGAAGATGCGCGGCACGGTCTCGAGGTTGTGCGCGAACACCTCCGGCTGGGCCTCGAAGAGCTGACCGACGAGCTCGGGCTTCGCGCCGAAGTCGGGCGGCAGGATCTCCACGCCGGTGTTGGGGTTCTTCTCGTGGATCTGGCGGATCGTCTCGGCGTAGAGCCACGCCGCGCCGTCGGGCTGGTCGTCGCGGGCGACGCCGGTGACGGTCGAGTAGCGCAGGCCCATCTGGGCGACCGACTCGGCCACCCGGCGGGGCTCGTCACGGTCGAGGGCCTCGGGACGGCCGGTCGCGATGTCGCAGAAGTCGCAGCGGCGGGTGCAGACGTCACCACCGATGAGGAAGGTCGCCTCGCGGTCCTCCCAGCACTCGAAGATGTTGGGACAGCCGGCCTCCTGGCAGACCGTGTGCAGCCCCTCGGTCTTCACCATCGAGTGCAGCTTGGTGTACTCCGGCCCCATCTTGGCGGTCGTGCGGATCCACTCGGGCTTGCGCTCGATCGGCGTCTCGGCGTTGCGTGCCTCGACGCGCAGCAGTCGACGACCCTCGGGTGCGACAGTCACGAAGACTCCCTTGCCTTGCGTTCGGTGCGCCGCCACCGGCCGGTATGCCGGGGGGCACGGGCGCGCCCGGAGGTCACCGGGCGTCCTCCAAGACTACGCCTGCCCCGTTCGAGGTATTCCGCCACCGTCTCGTGGTAGCCGAATACCTCGACCCGGACGGGAGATCCGGCTCAGGCCGCGGCGAGGACGTCCGCGAGGTGCTTCTCGGCATACGGGAGCACGTCCTGGACGGTGACCGCACGCCCGGCCTCGCGGCTGATCGAGCTCACCCCGGCGTCCTCGATGCCGCAGGCGATGATGTTGTCGGCCCACGAGAGGTCGGCGTCGCAGTTGAGGGCGAAGCCGTGCATCGTCACCTGCCGGCTCACGCGGACCCCGATGGCGCCGAGCTTGCGGTCGGGGCCGCGCTCGTCGGCGAGCACCCAGACGCCGCTGCGACCCTCGACCCGGACGGTCTCGACCCCGAAGTCACGGCAGGTGCGGATCATGACCTCCTCGAGCCGGCGGACGTGGGCGACCACGTCGATCGGCACACCGTGCAGCCGCACGATGGGGTAGCCGACGAGCTGTCCGGGACCGTGCCAGGTGATGAGCCCCCCTCGGTCCACGTCGATGACGGGGGTGCCGTCGACGGGGCGCTGGTGCGGCTCGGTGCGCTTGCCGGCGGTGTAGACGGCGTGGTGCTCCAGGAGCAGGACGGTGTCCTCGCCACCGGCCACCACACCGGCATGGACCTCGCGCTGCAGGGCCCAGGCGGCCTCGTAGTCGACGAGGTCCGGGGCGAAGCCGACGTGCTCGAAACGCATGGCTCGACCTTACGCCTGCGTCCCGGCGGCGCCGGGTCGGGCCCTCAGAGGCGCCGGGGCTCCAGCCGCTCCTCGACGGCGCGGTCGCCCTCACGGGTGACGACGTAGGCGCCCTTGCCGTCGACCTCCGACACCGCCTCGACCAGCTGGGTCCCGTGGTAGACGAGGCCGACCCCGTCGTCGGTGCAGTGGGTCGTCGACAGCGTGCCGTCCGCGACGAGCTGGTGGACCAGGGGGCGACGGCGCTCCTCGGAGTCGTAGTGCACGCCGTTGCCGTAGGGGAGCAGGGCCAGGCCGTTGGTGACGGCGCGCAGCTCCGGGCCGAAGGAGTCGGTGGTGCCGCCCTCGTACCAGCAGATCGACCCGGCAGAGACGCCGGACAGCACCACACCGGCCTCCCAGGCGCGGCGGAAGATCTCGTCGAGGCCGTGCACCCGCCAGACGGCCAGCAGGTTGGCCACCGAGCCGCCGTTGACCCAGACGACGTCCTGCTGCAGCAGGTGACCCTCGATGTCCTCGACGTTCGGCATGGAGAACAGGTTGAGGTTGGTCAGGTCGAACCCGGCGACGCCGGCCGCCTCGCCCATCCAGCTGTTGAAGTAGGCCTGGTCGCCGCCGGCCGTGCCGAGGTGGGTCACGCGTGGCGCCCGTCCGTCGACCCCGGAGAGCTCGACGGCGTGGTGCACCAGGGCGTTGAACTCCAGGCGGGTTCGGGAGCCGTAGCGGTAACCACCGGAGGTGGCGAGGATGGTCGGCTGGTCGGCAGGCATGACCCGACTCTAGGGGCCTGTGGACAACCGCCCGGGTGCCGGGTCGGGCGTCGGCAGACTGGCCGGATGGGAGCGACGGAAGGCAGCGAGGGGCAGCCGGGTGTGCCGCCGCATGTCCCGGGCTACCGGCTCGGCGACCTGCTGGGCGCCGGCGGCACCGGCACGGTCTGGGCGGCGACCCGGGAGGCCGACGGGGCACAATGTGCGGTCAAGGTCGTCGCGGTGGGGACCGATGCCGACACCTCCGCGGCGGCACGCGAGCTCGCGGTGCTCGGCCGGGTGGACGTGGAGGGGCTCGTGGGCTTCCACGAGGCGGTCGCCCTGGGCGACGAGGGAGCGGCCTCGATCGCGCTCGTGCTCGACCACGTCGGCGGCGGCTCGCTCGAACGGGTCGTGCGCGCCCGCGGTCGGCTCAGCGTGGGCGAGTCGGTCACGGTGCTCGCCCCGGTTGCCCGCACGTTGGCCGGACTGCACGCGCTGGGGGTCACCCACGGCGACGTCAGCCCCGCCAACGTGCTGTTCGAGCGCTCGGGCCGGCCACTGTTGGGCGACCTCGGGGTGGCGCGGCTCGCGGGCGAAGGCTGGGCAGACGCCTACGGCACCGACGGGTTCGTGGCGCCCGAGGTCCTCGACGGGGCCCCGGTGGGCCCCGCCGCCGACGTGTATGCCGTGGGTGCCCTGGCCTGGTACTGCGTGACCGGGGCGCCACCGGGGCCTGCTGCGCTGCGGCCGCCGCTCGAGTCGCTCGTGCCGGACCTTCCCCCCGCATGGCTCGACGCGACGCGGCTGGCCCTGAGGGGCGATCCCGAGGTCCGGCCCACCGCCGCGGAGCTCGCCCTCACGTACTTCGACGCCGCCGCCTGCGAACCGCTGCGGCTCGTCGTGGGCACGGACGACACCTCGATGCTGACGCACCGGCTGCGCAACGCCCCAGCCCCCGCTCCGGCCCCGCCGTCCCGACAGGCTGAGCGTGTGGGTCTGCCGCGCGCGGCTCTGGCACGTCTACTTCACAGGGTTCGGGTCGCCCGGCCCGGGGCGCGGACGACGCGCGCGGTGGCCACCACCACGGCACTGCTCCTCCTGCTCGGCACCGGGGGCCTCATAGCGGCCGGGACGGTGGCGGCACCGCGGTGGCTGTCGCCCGACGGCCGGCGCGCGGAGCCCACGACGTCGCACGCCCGGGCGGGTGCGAGCGAAGCCCCCGGCCCGACCCCCGACCCGACGCGCGACCCGAGCCCTGCCCCTCCGTCCGACCCGCAGCTGGACCCGTCGGCGCCCCGGGACCGGGCGCAGCGGCTGATGCAGGCGCTGTCGGACCTGCGGGCGCGTGCCATGGAGTCGAGGGCGGCGGCCGACCTCGACCACCTGGACGCGCCCGGGTCACCGGCCCTCGCCGCCGACACCGCGACGCTGGCCGGCCTGCGGCAGGTGGGGCAGTCCTACGAAGGGGTGCACCTGGTCGTGCGCCGGGCCGACGCGACGACGGTCGCCCGGGGGTCCGCCACCGTCGAGGCGGTCGTGGACACCGCGGCGTACCGCGTCGTGACGGCCGGCTCGAGCAGCACCCGGGCGGCGGTGGCAGGCCAGCGGTTGAGGTTCGAGCTGGTCTGGACCGGAGATCGCTGGCTCGTGGCCCGGGTCGGCGCCGTTCCCGGGACAGGGTGACGTGGCGACCGGGGGAGGGAGCGGCTAGTCCTGGGCGTCCTGCGAGAGCGCCCAGCGCAGTGCCGAGTCGATGGTGGGGTCGGCGTGGACGAACCCCGAGGCGGGGAGGCGCTCGGCGACGACCCGCTTGCTCGTGAGGATCTCGTCGGAGAAACCGCCCAGCACCAGCTTGATCCCGAATGCAGGCGCCGGGAAGACCGCCGGCCGGTGGAGCTGCTTGCCGAGGGCCCGGGCGATGTCGAGCTGCCGGGCGGGCAGGGGAGCGACGAGGTTGACGGGCCCTTCGACCTCGGGGTGGTCGACCAGGTGCACCAGCGCAGCGACGGTGTCGCGCAACGAGATCCACGGCCACCACTGCTGCCCGCTGCCCAGCGGGCCGAGGATCCCCAACCGGGCCAGCGGCAGCATCCGGGCCAGCGCTCCGCCCTTCGGGGACAGCACGATGCCGGTGCGCGGATGGGCCACGGCGAGCCCCGCCTCGCGGGCCGGGTCGGCGGCGGCCTCCCACGCACGGACGACCTCGCTGAGGAACCCGTTGCCGAAGGAGGACTGCTCGGTGAGCACCTCGTCGCCGCGGTCGCCGTACACACCGACCGCGGAGCCGCTCACCAGCCGCACCGGCTCCCCGAGGTCGGCGAGAGCCTTGGCGATCGTCTGCGTGCCGTCGACCCGTGAGCCGAGGATCTGCTGCTGGTAGGACGGCGTCCACCGGTGGTCGCCGACCCCGGCGCCCGCCAGGTGCACGACCGCCGTGACCCCGGTGAGGTCAGCCGGGGCGAGCAGGTGCGCGGCCGGGTCCCAACGCACCTCGTCGGGAGCCTGGACCGGGCGTCGCACGAGGCGCACCACCTCGTCCCCCCGCCCACGCAGGTATGACGACAGCGCGCTGCCGATCAGTCCGGTGGAACCGGTGATGGCAACGCGCTGCGGCATGTCACTCCTGCGGTCGAGCGGGGTGGGCCGGACGCGCCGGCCCACCCCTCAGCGGGTCAGAGCCCGAGGTCGGACTCGAAGTGGCCGTCCTCGAGGCGCGTCTTCATCGTGGTGAGGAAGCGCGCCGCGTCGGCACCGTCGACGACCCGGTGGTCGTAGGACAGGGCCAGGTAGACCATCGAGCGGATGGCGATCGTCTCGCCGCCCTCGCCGTCGGAGACCACGACCGGGCGCTTGACGACCGCGCCGGTGCCGAGGATGGCGACGTTGGGCTGGTTGATGATCGGGGTGTCGAAGAGCGCGCCGCGGCTGCCGGTGTTGGTCAGCGTGAACGTGCCGCCGCCGAGCTCGTCGGGCCCGATCTTGTTGGTACGGGTGCGCTCGGCGAGGTCGGCGATCTTGCGGGCCAGCCCGGCGATGTTGAGGTCACCGGCGTCCTTGATCACCGGGACGAGCAGGCCCCGCTCGGTGTCGACCGCGACGCCGAGGTTCTCGGTGCCGTGGTAGGTCACCTCGGTGCCCTCGACGCTGGAGTTGACCGACGGGTGGGCCTTGAGCGCCTCGACGGCGGCGAGCGCGAAGAACGGCAGGAAGCTGAGCTTGGTGCCCTCGCGCTGCTCGAACTCCGACTTCGCCTTGGCCCGCAGGCGCGCGATCTTCGTGACGTCGACCTCGACCACGGTGGTCAGCTGCGCGGACACCTGCAGCGACTCGACCATGCGCTTGGCGATGGTCTGGCGCAGGCGCGACATCTTCTCTGTGGTCCCGCGCTTGGGGGAGACCGCCGCGGAGCCGGCCGAGGGGGCCGAAGACGCAGCCTGAGCCGCGGAGGCAGCCGGTGCAGCAGCGGAGGCCGGTGCCGGGGCCTTGGCGGCCTCCTCGGCGGCCTTCGCCGCGTCGAGGACGTCCTGCTTGCGGATGCGGCCGCCGACGCCGGTGCCCTTGAGCGAGCCCAGGTCGACCTTGTTCTCGGCCGCGAGCTTGCGCACCAGCGGGGTGACGTAGGACGAGGCGTCCTGGCTGTCTCCCGAGGGCTGCGCGGCCGGTGCCTGGGACTGCTGGGGTGCGGCCTGCTGAGCCGGAGCCGACTGGGCGGCGGGGGCCTGCTGCTGGGGCGCCTCCTGCTTCGGCTGCTCCTGCGGCGCCTCCTGCTTCGGGGCTTCCTCCTTCGGGGCCTCGGGCTCGGGAGCCTGCTCCTGCTTCGGCTCCTCCTGCGGGGCCGCGGCGGGGGCGCTGTCGCCGGAGCCACCGGCTGAGCCACCGATGACGGCCAGGTCGCCGCCGACCGGGACGGTGTCGTCCTCCTGGACGAGGATCTTGGTCAGGGTGCCGGCGAACGGCGAGGGGATCTCGGTGTCGACCTTGTCGGTGGAGACCTCGAGCAACGGCTCGTCGACCTCGACGGTGTCGCCCTCGGCCTTGAGCCAGCGGGTCACGGTGCCCTCGGTGACGGACTCGCCGAGCGCCGGCATCGTCACCGTCTCGCCGGAGCCGCCACCGGAACCGCCGTCGCCCGAACCACCCTGGGCGGCCGGAGCGGAGTCCTGCTGGCCTTGCCCCTGCTGGCCCTGCTCGGGCTCGGACGTCGACTCCTGGGGCGCCTGCTCGGTCGAGGGAGCCTCGGCCGGCGGCTCCTCGGAACCGGCGGACGCCTGCTCCTGCGAGGCCTCGGCACCAGCGTCCTGCTGCCCACCCTGCTGGTCGGACTGCTCGCCACCGCCGGAGCTGCCGTCGCCAACGACGGCGAGGTCGGCGCCGACCGGCACCGTGTCGTCCTCCTGCGCGAGGATCTCCTGCAGCACGCCCGCGACGGGCGAGGGGATCTCCGTGTCGACCTTGTCGGTGGACACCTCGAGCAGTGGCTCGTCGACCTCGACGGTGTCGCCGACGTTCTTCAGCCAGCGCGTCACGGTGCCTTCGGTGACCGACTCACCCAGGGCCGGCATGGTCACGCGTTCAGACATGTGCCTCTATCTCCTTGTTTCGTGTTCGCTGGCGGATCAGCAGTACGTCTAGTTGTGGGCGTGCAGGGGCTTGCCGGCGAGCGCGAGGTGGGCCTCGCCGAGCGCCTCGTTCTGCGTCGGGTGCGCGTGGACGAGCGCGGCGACGTCCTCCGGGAACGCCTCCCAGTTGTAGATCAGCTGGGCCTCCCCGATCTGCTCGCCCATGCGGGCGCCGACCATGTGGACACCGACGACCGGGCCGTCCTTCTCGCGGACGAGCTTGACGAAGCCGGCGGTCTGCAGGATCTGGGACTTGCCGTTGCCGCCGAGGTTGTACTCGTAGGTCTCGACCTCGCCGTACTTCTCCCGGGCCTGGGCCTCGGTGAGCCCGACGGAGGCGATCTCGGGGTCGCAGTAGGTGACCCGCGGGATACCGAGCTCGTCGATCGGCGTGGGGGACAGGCCGGCGATCTCCTCGGCGACGAAGATGCCCTGGGCGAACCCTCGGTGGGCGAGCTGCAGGCCCGGCACGATGTCGCCGACGGCGTAGACACCCTCGACACCGGTGCGCAGGCGCTCGTCGGTGGTGACGAAGCCGCGGTCGAGGCGCACGCCCGCCTCGGCGTACCCGAGCCCGTCGGTGACCGGGCCGCGGCCGACGGCGACGAGCAGCAGGTCGGCCTCGATCGAGGAGCCGTCCTCGAGCGAGACCGTCACGGTGTCACCGGACTGCGTCGCGCCCGCGAACTTCACCCCGGTCCTGAACGCGATCTTGCGCTTGCGGAACGAGCGCTCGAGCGTCTTGGAGACGGCCTCGTCCTCGGCGGCCACCAGCCGGGGCAGCGCCTCGACGATGGTGACCTCGGAGCCGAAGGAGCGGAACACCGACGCGAACTCGACGCCGATGACGCCACCGCCGAGGACCACGACACGCGGCGGGACGAAGTCGAGCGACAGCGCCTGCTCGCTGGTCATGACCCGGCCGCCGATCTCGAGGCCGGGCAGCGACTTGGCGTATGAGCCGGTGGCGAGGACGACGTTGCGACCGGTGACCCGGCGACCGCCGACCTCGACGGTGGAACGGTCGACCAGGCGTCCCTCGCCCTCGACCAGCTCGATCTTGTGGGCCTTGGCCAGGCCCTGCAGGCCCTTGTAGAGGCGTCCGACGACGCCGTCCTTGTAGGCGTTGACGCCGGACATGTCGATCGACTCGAACGTCGACTTCACGCCGAACTGCGCACCCTCGCGGGCGGTGTCCGCGACCTCGGCGGCGTGCAGCAGCGCCTTGGTGGGGATGCAGCCGACGTGCAGGCACGTGCCCCCGAGCTTGCCCTTCTCGACGAGGGCGACGGTGAGCCCGAGCTCGGCGGCGCGGAAGGCGCAGGCGTAGCCGCCACTACCCCCACCCAGGATGACGACGTCGAAGGTGGTCTCGGCGTCAGCCGGCATGCTCGCTCCCTTGCGTGGTGGGCACTGGACGGTCGTTGACGACCGGCAGCGAGGTCAGGTCGTGACCAGACGCGATCGACACAGAGCATCTTGTCACTGTTCGGCCTGCGGGGTGCAAGCAGGTCCAGCGTTCGCGGACCGCACGGCGCGTACGGCGCAGATGCCCGCCCGCGCGGGTCGCCGCCCCGTATCGTGTGGCCATGGCGTGGTGGAAGCGGGGACGCAAGGGCCGGGGTCGTGGGCCCTCCGACGGACCCAACATGGCAGTCGACCAACGCGCCGTACGGGCCCACCTGGCCGACTTCGCGGCGACCCGTCGTGGGGTCGAGGCCTACGTCGAGCCGCCGACCAACGTCACCGCGACCACCGTCATCCTCATCGCGCACGACGGTGAGTGGACCCGCCGCGCGGCGGGCACGCGGCAGTCCGCCTTCGACCTGGCCGCGAGCCTGGGGGTGCCCGTGTACGACGTGCTGCAGACCGGGTACCCGAACCGCATGCGTGAGTGGAACTCGCGCCAGCGCAAGAAGGACTGACACCGCAGGCCGCTCGGCGGCGCAGGGCATATGTGCTGGTGCCCGCCCGTGACGAGGTGCGAGGCTGGAGGTCCGGCGGGTCCGCACGCGGCCCGCTCCGCACGAGGAGCAGGAGTCACCATGTCCAAGTCCGACGGCGCACGGTCGCAGGGGAGTGCCGGTCCCAGCGACGAGATGAAGCGCAAGTTCCGCGAGGCCCTGGACAAGAAGCGCTCGCACGCCGGCAAGGACGTCTCCGACGACCACGAGCACGGCAAGGTGGACCACGCCCAGGGCGCTGCCACCTCGGCGACGCAGCAGATGTTCCGCCGCAAGAGCGGCGGCTGAGCCGCACCGCCACGCACGGAGGGGCCCGTCCGACTAGGACGGGCCCCTCTGTGCGTCAGCGCCGGTGTGCGCTTCGCGCCTGCGTACTGTGCGTCAGCCGGCGTAGCCCTCGACCAGCGAGAGCAGCGTGCCGACGCCGAACCCGGTGCCGCCCTTGGGGGTGTAGCCCCACGGGGAGCCCTCGTTGAAGGAGGGGCCGGCGATGTCGACGTGTGCCCACGGCGTGCCCTCGGTGACGAACTCGCCGAGGAACAGGCCGGCCGTCAGCATGCCGCCCCAGCGCTCACCCTTGTGGGAGAGGTCGGCGACCGACGACTCGAGCTGCGGACGCAGGTCCTCCGGCAGCGGCATCGGCCAGGCGGCCTCACCGGCGGTGTCGGCGGCAGCCCGGACGCGGTCGCGGAAGGTGTCGTCGTTGGCCATGATCCCGGCGACGCGGGCGCCGAGGGCGACCATCTGGGCGCCGGTGAGGGTGGCGATGTCGACGATGGCGTCGGGGGCGGACTCGGCGGCGAGGCAGATGCCGTCACCGAGGACCATGCGGCCCTCGGCATCGGTGTCGATGACCTCCACGGTGGTGCCGTTGCGCATGGTGACGACGTCGCCGGGGCGCTGGGCCGAGCCGCTGGGCATGTTCTCGGCGAGGCACAGGTAGCCGGTGACGGCGACCGGCAGGCCGAGCTCGGCGGCGGCGAACACGGTGGCGGCCACGGCGGCGGCGCCGGCCATGTCCGACTTCATGCTCAGCATGGAGGCCGGCGGCTTGATGCAGAGGCCGCCGGAGTCGAAGGTGATGCCCTTGCCGACCAGGGCGACCGAGTGGGTGGCCTTGGCCGGGGCCCACGTCAGCGTGACGATGCGGGGCGGGCGCACCGAGCCCTGGCCGACCCCCACGATGCCGCCGAAGCCGCCCTTCTCGAGCGCCTTCTCGTCGAGCACCTTGACGGTGACCTTGGCCTTGCCGGCGCTGCTGCGCTCCTTGACCGAGTCGGCGAACGACTGCGGGAACAGCAGGTTGGGCGGGGTGTTGACGAGGTCGCGCGCGTAGGCCTTCGCGTCGGCGAGCACCGCGGCGCGGGTCGCGGCGGCCTTGACGGCCTTGTCCTTCGCCTGCCCGGTGACAACGGTGACGGCGCTGACGCCCTCGTCGGCGGCCTTGCCCTTGGCCGTCTTGCCCTTCGTGTCCTTGCCCGGGCCGCGCACCCCCGCGTAGCGGTAGGCCCCGAGGGCGGCGCCCTCGGCGACGGCGGCGACTGCCGCGACATCCTCGGCGGGCAGGGCGACGACGACCTTGGCGGCGTTCTTCAGCGAGCGCACGGCGGCACCGGCTGCGCGGCGCAGCACCTCGTCACCGACGCCGGCCCCGGCCCCGTCCGCGGCCGAGCCGAGCCCGGTGAGGACGACGCGGCTCGCCGCGACACCGGGGACGGCCGCGACCGTGAGGACCTCCTCGGCCTTGCCCGTGGCGTGGAGGGCGGCGAGCTGGGCCGAGAGGTGGCGCTCTGCGTCACTGGGCAGGCCGTGGCCGGCGGCCAGGGCGGCGGAGCGCTCGCCGGCGACCGTGCCGAGGACGAGGGCGTCCGCCTTGAGGTCGTGGGCGGCGCGGTCGGAAACGCTGACGGTGGTCACGTTCGCATCCTTCGAGGTGTGTGAGGTGGTCCCTGCTGCGCGCAGGATATCCGTGCCGTCGGGACGCTGCCCGCGGGGCGGTAGCGTTCGACCCATGAGCGACGCAGCCCTGAAGACCTCGCCCCTGCACGACCGGCACGTGGCCCTCGGGGCCAAGATGGCGGACTTCGGCGGCTGGGAGATGCCGATCGAGTACCCCGGCGGCGGCGTCGTCCGCGAGCACACCGCGGTCCGCACCTCCGTGGGCCTCTTCGACGTCTCGCACCTCGGCAAGGCCCGCGTGTCCGGCCCCGGCGCCCGTGACTTCGTCAACTCCTGCCTGGCCAACGACCTCGGGCGCATCCACGAGGGCAAGGCGCAGTACACGCTCTGCTGCGACGAGGACGGCGGTGTCGTCGACGACCTCATCGCCTACCTGCGCAGCGACGAGGACGTGTTCCTCATCCCCAACGCCGCCAACACCGCCGAGGTCGTGCGCCTGCTGTCCGCAGCCGCGCCCGAGGGCATCGTCGTCGAGGACCTGCACGAGTCCTACGGCGTCATCGCGGTGCAGGGCACGAAGTCCGACGAGGTGCTCGACGCCCTCGGCCTGCCGTCCGGCCACGAGTACATGTCGTTCGTCGAGACGGACTGGAACGGCCTGCCCGTCATCGTCTGCCGCACCGGCTACACCGGCGAGCGCGGCTACGAGCTCGTGCCGGCGTGGGACGTCGCGGGAGAGCTGTGGGACGCCCTCGTCGAGGCGGCGAAGCCCTACGACGGGCTGCCCTGCGGCCTCGGCGCCCGCGACACCCTGCGCACCGAGATGGGCTACGCCCTGCACGGCAACGAGCTGTCCCGCTCCATCACTCCCGTGCAGGCGCGGGTCGGCTGGGCGGTCGGCTGGAAGAAGGACACCTTCTGGGGCAAGGACGCCCTCGTCGCCGAGAAGGCAGCCGGCCCGGCCCGGGTGGCCTGGGGCCTGCTGGCCACCGGTCGCGGCATCCCGCGCGCCCACTGCGAGGTCAAGGTGGACGGCCAGGTCGTGGGCGAGGTGACGTCAGGGACCTTCAGCCCCACACTGCGCAACGGCATCGCGCTCGCCCTGCTCGCGCCGTCGGTCGCCGAGGGCGACGAGGTCGTCATCGACGTGCGCGGCCGCGAGGTCCCGGCGACCGTGGTCAAGCCCCCGTTCGTCACCGTCGACGTGCGCGAGGGCTGAGGACCGGCGACGGGTATGGCGTCGCACTCCTACCGTGCGCAGGTGCGCTGGGAGGGCTCGACAGGTGCGGGGTACCGCGAGTACCCGCGCGCCCACTCGGCATCCGTGCCCCCGGCGCCCGAGGGTTTCGACCTGTCCGCGGACCCGCAGTTCCGCGGCGACGCCGACCTGCCCAACCCCGAGCAGCTGCTCGTCCTCGCGGCGTCGTCGTGCCAGCTCCTGTCGTTCCTCGCGGTCGCCGCGCGGGCCGCGGTCGACGTCGTGGGCTACGCCGATGACGCCTCGGGCGAGATGCCGCCGGACGCCAAGCCGCTGCGCATCACGCGCATCGTCCTGCGGCCGGTGGTGACGGTGCGCGGTGAGGTCGAGGTGGCGGTCGTCGAGCGGCTGCTCCACCAGGCCCACGAGGAGTGCTATGTCGCCAGCTCGC
Organism: Phycicoccus sp. Soil748; assembly: GCF_001428025.1. Taxonomy (GTDB): domain Bacteria; phylum Actinomycetota; class Actinomycetes; order Actinomycetales; family Dermatophilaceae; genus Pedococcus. Next base: position 832,256 of record NZ_LMSC01000007.1, read on the forward strand.
TGCGCTCGGAGGTCGTGCTGGAGCCCGAGGTCCGCCGCGCCTGAGGTGCAGTCCAGGGCCCGCCGGGTAGCCAGGGCGTCGACCGTGGGGCGTTGTCGGTGGTCGCGGCTAGCGTGACCGGGATGAGGTTCGGGTTCGTGGTGCCGTTCGCCGACGCGCGGGAGTTCGCCGAGCTCGCCACCCTCGGTGAGCAGCACGGGTGGGACGGCGTGTTCACGTGGGAGTCGCTGTACGGCGAGCACGCGTGGGTGACGCTGGGCGCCGCCGCGATGACCACGTCACGGATCCGGTTCGGGACCCTCCTCACCCCGGTCTCCCGCCACCGCCCGTGGGACCTCGCCTCGATGGTGAGCACGGTCGACCGGCTCAGCGGCGGCCGCGTGGTCATGTGCGCCGGGCTCGGCGCGCTGCACCCGGGCTGGACGCGGTTCGAGCCCGACGAGGGCCGGCGGGTGCGCGCGGAGAAGCTCGACGAGGGGCTGGCGGTGCTCAGCGGCCTGCTCGGCGACGAGGAGTTCACCTTCGACGGGCGGCACTTCCCGGTGGGTCCGACCGGACCCGGTGGGCCGCCGGGCCCGCCGCCGCCGGTGCAGCGACCGCACCCTCCGGTCTGGGTCGTGGGCGCCTACCGTCGCGGCCGGGCGCGGCAGCCCTCGCTGGAGCGTGCCGCCCGCTGGGACGGGCTGCTCGTGTCGGTCGTCGGTGACGAGCCGCTGGAGCCCGGGACGGCAGTCGACCTCGAGACCTACGGCCGGGTCGTGCAGACCGTCCGCGGCATCCGCGAGGACACCGGCCTGTCCTGGGAGGGCTACGACGTCGTGGTGGAGGCAGACAGCTCAGGCGAGTTCGTGCAGCTCGAGGGCACGCCGGCCGACTGGCAGGAGGTCGGGGCGACGTGGTGGGTCGAGAGCTGGTGGAGCGTCCCGCCGGGTCCCGAGGGGCTGGCTGAGGTGCGCCGTCGCGTCGAGGCCGGCCCGCCGAGTGGGCCCGGCTGACCCGGGGGTCAGGCCGGGGTGCGGCCTACGGCTGCCACGAGCCGGTCCACCGTGAGGTAGGGCAGCGGCCGGACGACCTTGGCCACCTGAGGGGCGAAGGCGGGGGAGTCGAGCAGGACCGTGGTGCTCGGGCCGTCGGCCACCAGCTCGCCCTCGGCGAGGACCGCCACCCGGGTCGCCACCTCCGCGGCCAGCTCCACGTCGTGCGTGGCCAGAACCACGGCGACCCCGTCCTTCGCGGCACGCCGCAGGAGCACCGCCAGCCGGCCCTTCGCGCCGTAGTCGAGCCCCCGGGTCGGCTCGTCCAGCAGCACGACCTCGACCTCCCCGGCGAGCACAGGGCCCAGGACCGTCGCGAGGACGAGGCACATCTGCTGGCCCTGCGACAGCTCGCTCGGGCGCCGGGCGTGGTCGAGGTCCGGGGAGAGGTCGCGCAGCACGTCCGCAGTGGTGCCGTGCGTGAGGGCGTGCTCGAGGTCGGCAGCGTCCAATAGGTCGGAGACCGTGCGGTCTGGCGCCGCCTGGCGCAGGACCGCGCCGGGGTCCTGCGGCGACAGGGCCACCTGCACCGTGCGGCCGGTGCTGCTCGACGGGAGCGCGCGCACGCGACCCGTGGTGGGTCGCAGGCTGCCCGTCAGCGCGTGGAGCAGGGTCGACTTGCCGGCGCCGTTGCGCCCCATGAGCGCCACCACCTCACCGGGGGACACCGCGAGGTCGAGGCCCCGCAGCGCCACGGCACCGTCGCGCACGACCCCGAGGCCGCTGGCGGAGATGACCGGCGTCCCGGATGCCGGCGTGCGTGCGGAAGGGTCCGATGCCGATGCCGATGCCGATGCCGATGCGGGTGCGGATCCTGACGCCCATGCGGCCGCGGCGGCCTCCAGGGTGGCGGGCAGGTCGCGTGCGGCCCGGCGGGCGTCCCTGACCGAGAGGGGCAGCGGGTCCCAGCCCAGCGCCCGGCCGAGGGCCACCAGCGGGGGGTGGATGCTCGAGACCGCCATCGCCTGCGCCGGTGAGAGCAGCGCGCTCGTGCCGTCACCGCCGACGAGCAGGACCGAGTCGGCGTGGTGGACGACCCGCTCGAGGCGGTGCTCGGAGAGCAGCACGGTGACGCCGACGTCGTGCACCAGCCGGTGGAGCGCAGCCAGGACGTCCTCGGCGGCGACCGGGTCCAAGGCAGACGTGGGCTCGTCGAGCACCAGGACGCGAGGACCTGCGACGAGGGCCGCAGCGATGGCGACGCGCTGCTGCTCGCCGCCGGAGAGCCGGTCGAGCGGGCGGGCGCGCAGCGGCGTCAGGGCGAGCAGGTCGAGGGCCTCCTCGACCCGCCGCCGACCGCCGTGCGCGTCGTGCGCGCCGGGGCGGACGTGGCGCGCGACCTCGCCCTCAACCGTGTCGGCGGCGAACACCGAGGCCGGGTCCTGCGGCACCCAGCCCACCAGCGCGGCGAGGGCACCGGCGTCCAGGTCACGAGGGTCCACACCGTCCACGAGCACCCGGCCTGACGTCACGCAACGGCGGGCGTGCTCGCCGTCGCCCAAGCACCGCAGCAGCGAGGTCTTGCCAGAGCCGGTGGGCCCGACGACCAGCACGAGCTCGCCCTCGGGGACCTCGAGGGTCACGTCCCGCAGCGCCGGCCGCGCGCCGTACGCCACGCTCACCCGCTCGAGGACGATCACAACGTCGAACCGTCGCAGCCGGTCCCGCGGGTGTCAAAGCCGGCCGCGGGCCGAGGAGCGAGGCGACGGTCGGTGGCGCCGCCTACAGTGACGCCATGAGCGATGCGTGGACGTGGACCTATCTCGACGCCGACGGACGGGAGATGTCGGGGGAGCAGCTCGTGACGACGGCGTTCCCGTCGCAGTCCGACGCCGAGAACTGGTTCGGGGAGACCTGGCACGAGCTCGGCGAGGCGGGCGTCGACGCCGTCGTGCTGCACCACGAGGGAAGCGTCGTCTACGGCCCGATGAGCCTGCGCGCCGCCGAGTAGGTCAGGCGGGGAACTCGCCGCGCTTGACGAGCACGCGCGGCATCCGCGAGCGGCGGATCTGGAAGCCGCGCATCACGGCGTACATGGCCAGCCCGCGGCCCACCTTGTCGGCGCCGAACTTCGCGACGAGGCGCTGCTTGAGGCGGCGCCACATGAGCCACGAGTCGATCGCCGCGGCGAAGAGCAGGCCGTAAACGCCGATCGACACGGCGGCGAAGACCCACGGCAGCTTCAGGAACGACAGCGCCAGGACGACGATCATCACCGGGAGCATGATCTCGCCGAGGTTCCAGCGCGCGTCGACGTAGTCGCGGATGTAGCGGCGCACGGGGCCCTTGTCGCGGGCAGGCAGGTGCGCGTCGTCACCGGTCGCCATGGCCTGCCGCTGCAGCAGGGCCGCCTCCCGACGCTTGGCGCGGTCGAGGTTCTTGGCCTCCTTGCGGTCCGCGACGACGAGAGGACGCTTGCGAGCCGCCTCCTGGTCCCGGCGCTTGGGCGTGGGCCGGTTCTTGGCGCCCTCGCGGGGCGTGCGGTCGAGCGTGGAGGTCTGCTGCTCGTTGAGGGTCTTCTGGCGTCCGAACACGTGCCCACTGTATGCCGCGACGGCACCTTCCCCGGAATCGTCCGAGGAGGCACCCGTTAGGCTCCCCGCCGTGACCGACGACGTGCTCAGCCCCGACCAGGTTTCCGCCCTCAAGGCCACGGTGGCCGACCTCATGCCCGGCCTGCGCGCCGACCTCGAGGCGCTCACCCGGATCCCGAGCGTCAGCCTCGACGCCTTCGACCAGGCCCACGTGGAGGCCAGCGCGGAGGCGACCGCCGAGCTGCTGCGCGCCGAGGGCCTCCAGGTCGAGATCGTCCGCGAGGGTGGCCGACCCGCCGTCATCGGGCACATCGACGGGCCCGAGGGTGCCCCGACCGTGATGCTCTACGCCCACCACGACGTGCAGCCGCCCGGCGACGACAAGGACTGGGACAGCGCACCCTTCGAGCCGACCGAGCGCGACGGGCGGCTCTACGGCCGCGGTGCCGCCGACGACAAGGCCGGGATCATGGCCCACCTCGCCGCGCTGCGCGCCCACCGCGACCGGCTGCCCGTCGGCGTCACCGTCTTCGTCGAGGGCGAGGAGGAGATCGGCTCCGACTCCCTGCCGACGATCCTCGAGCGCCACGGCGAGAAGCTGCGCGCCGACGCCATCGTCCTGGCGGACTCGACCAACTGGGCCATCGGTGAGCCCGCCCTGACCACGACCCTGCGGGGCCTCATCCGCGTCGTCGTCACCGTCACGACCCTCGACCACGGCATCCACTCCGGCATGTTCGGCGGTGCCGTCCCCGACGCGGTCACGGCGCTGGTGCGCCTGCTCGCGACCCTGCACGACGACGCCGGCGACGTCGCCATCGCGGGCCTGCGCTCCGGTACGGCGAGCCAGCTCGACTTCGACGAGGCCCGCCTGCGCGAGGAGTCGGGGCTGCTCGACGGCGTCGAGGTCATCGGCACCGGCTCGCTGCTCGACCGCATCTGGGCGAAGCCGACCGCCACCGTCATCGGCATCGACGCACCGTCGGTCGCGAAGTCGTCCAACACCCTGGTGCCGACCGCGAGCGCGAAGGTCTCGATCCGGCTCGCCCCCGACGAGGACCCGATGGACGCCTATGCGGCGGTGCAGCGGCACGTCGAGGCCAACATCCCGTGGGGTGCCAAGGTCGAGGTGCACCTCGACGACCAGGGCTCGGGCTTCGCCGCGGACGCCGACGGACCGGTCTACGACCAGGCCCGCGCGGCGTTCACCGACGCCTGGGGCGTCGAGCCGGTCGACATCGGCGTGGGCGGCTCGATCCCGTTCGTCGCGGCGTTCGCCGAGAAGTTCCCGCAGGCCGCCATCCTCGTCACCGGCGTCGAGGACCCTGACACCCGCGCCCACGGTGCCAACGAGTCGCTCCACCTCGGCGAGTTCGAGAAGGTGTGCGCCGCCGAGGCGCTGCTCCTCGCCCGCCTGGGGGCCATGCCCCGCTGAGCCTGCCGCGCTGCGACCCGGGCACGGTCCGGTTAGGTTCGTGGCCATGGTGACCACCACGGCCAAGGGCTATGTCGAACCCTCGTACGAGCGCGACACCCGCTACATCGACGACCGCATCACCGTCTCCGGCGACGGCGAGCGCGAGTGGCCCGTGGAGGCCGGTCGCTACCGCCTCGTCGCGGCCCGGGCCTGTCCCTGGGCCAACCGCACCATCATCGTGCGGCGTCTGCTCGGGCTCGAGGACGCGATCTCCCTGGGGTTGTGCGGACCGACGCACGACGAGGACAGCTGGACGTTCGACCTCGACCCCGGCGGGGTGGACCCGGTGCTCGGGATCCCGCGGCTCAAGGACGCCTACGAGGCGCGTCAGCCGGGCTATCCCCGTGGCATCACCGTCCCCGCCCTCGTGGAGGTGGACAGCGGCGAGGTCGTCACCAACGACTTCGCCCAGATGACGCTGGACTTCTCCACGCAGTGGGGCGCCCACCACCGCGAGGGTGCGCCCGACCTCTACCCCGAGGACCTGCGCGAGGAGATGGACGAGGTGATGCAGCGCGTCTACACCGAGGTCAACAACGGGGTCTACCGCTGTGGCTTCGCGGGCACGCAGGAGGCCTACGACCAGGCGTACGACCGCCTCTTCACCGCGCTCGACTGGCTCGAGGACCGCCTCACCGACCGGCGCTACCTGATGGGTGGCTCCATCACCGAGGCCGATGTGCGGCTGTTCACGACCCTGGCGCGGTTCGACCCGGTCTACCACGGCCACTTCAAGTCCAACCGGTCCAAGCTCAGCGAGATGCCGGTGCTGTGGGCCTACGCCCGGGACCTGTTCCAGACGCCCGGGTTCGGCGACACCACCGACTTCGCGCAGATCAAGCGGCACTACTACGTGGGCCACCACGACATCAACCCGACCGGCATCGTCCCGGCCGGCCCCGACCTGTCCGGCTGGCTGACCGAGCACGGGCGCGAGGCCCTGGGCGGTCGACCGTTCGGTGGCGGCACCCCGCCGGGGCCGGTGCGCGAGGGGGAGGCCGTCGCTTCCGAGGGCCGGCCGTGAGCGGCCGCGCCCATGACGTCGTGGTCTACGGCGCCACGGGTTTCGTCGGACGCCTGCTGGCCGAGTACCTCGCCGAGCACGCTCCCTCCGGCACCCGCATCGCCCTGGCCGGTCGTTCCCGCACCCGGCTCGAGGAGGCCAGGCGCGGGCTCCCCGCGGCCGCCCGTGACTGGCCCGTCCTGGTGGCCGACGCCACGGACGAGGCGGCACTGGAGGAGCTGGCCGCCTCGACCACCGTCGTCGCGACGACCGTCGGCCCCTACCTCCGGTACGGCCTCCCGCTGGCCCTGGCGTGTGCCCGGACGGGCACCCACTACGCCGACCTCACGGGCGAGGTGCTGTTCGTGCGCAGGGTCATCGACGCCTGCGACGACCTCGCCCGCAGCACGGGTGCGCGCATCGTCACGGCCTGCGGCTACGACTCGGTCCCGTCGGACCTGGGAGTCCACCTGCTGCACCAGCGGGCCCGCCACGACGCCGCCGGGGCCCTGCTCGACACCACCCTGCACGCGAGGGCCAGGGGAGGGCTGAGCGGTGGCACCATCGACTCCTCCAGGGCCCAGGTCGAGGCCGTCGAGGCCGACCGTCGCGCACTGAAGGTGCTGTTCGACCCGTACGCCCTGAGCCCCGAACGCGCTGCCGAGCCCGACCTGGGCAAGGAGCGTGACGTCACGACCGTCTTCGAGGACGCGCAGACCGGTGACTGGGTCGGGCCGTTCGTCATGGCGGCGTTCAACTCGCGAATCGTCAGGCGCAGCAACGCCCTTCGCGGCCACGCGTACGGGCGCCGCTTCCGCTACCGGGAGGTGAACGCCTTCGGTCGGGGTGCCCGTGGCCACCGCCGCGCCCTCGTGCAGAGCGCCGCACTGGGTCTGGCGATGAAGGCCATGGCCGACCCGCGCACGCGTCCCCTCGTCGACCGCCTAGCCCCGTCGCCCGGCCAGGGGCCGAGCGAGCAGACCCGGCGCACCGGGTGGTTCTCGATGACCCTGCGCACCACCACCGAGACCGGGCGCCGCTACGTCGCCACCGTGCGCGCCCAGGGCGACCCCGGGTATGCCGCGACGGCGGTCATGCTGGGGGAGTCGGCGCTCGCGTTGGCGCTCGACGGCGACCGGCTGCCGGCCGCCGCAGGGGTCCTCACCCCGGCGACCGCCATCGGCGACGTGCTGGTCGAACGTCTGCGCGCACGTGACTTCGCCCTCACCGTGGAGGAGCTGCCCACCGCCTGACCTGCTCAGACGCGGCCACGCCGCCGCACCGCCGCGCGGTGCGTGTCAGGGCGCCGGCTGCCGGACCGATAGGGTGGGAGCACCGGCCCGCACAGTTCTGCCTCGGGCCGTGGCTTGTGATCATGCTCTTGCGCTGCGAACCCAGTGTCGGGTCGCGCCGGGCGGAACACCCCTTTGACTGTTCTGGAGTACCCACCTGTGTCTGTCGACACCACCTTCCCGAGCCTCGGCGTCCCCGACGCCCTGGCCACCGTCCTCGCCGCCCGCGGCATCACGGTTCCCACCCCCATCCAGGCCGCGACGCTGCCCGACTCCCTCGCGGGCCGGGACGTCCTCGGCCGCGGCCGGACCGGTTCCGGCAAGACCTACGCCTTCGTGCTGCCCCTGCTGGCGCGCCTCGCCGCAGGCCGGACGGCCCGGCAGCCGAGGCGCCCCCGTGCGCTCGTGCTGGCGCCGACCCGTGAGCTCGTCACCCAGATCCAGGCCGCCATGGCGCCGCTGGCCGAGCCCCTCGGCATCACCTCGCTGACGATCTTCGGTGGTGTCGGCCAGAACCCCCAGGTCGCTGCGCTGCGCAAGGGTGTCGACGTCGTGCTCGCCTGCCCGGGACGCCTCGAGGACCTGCTCCAGCAGGGCGCGCTCACCCTCGACGGGGTCGAGGTGACGGTCCTCGACGAGGCCGACCACATGGCCGACCTGGGCTTCCTGCCCGGCGTCAAGCGGATCATGGACAAGACGCCCAAGCAGGGGCAGCGGCTGCTGTTCTCGGCCACCCTCGACGCCGGCATCGACGTCATCGTCAAGCGTTACCTGTCCAATCCCGTGACGCACCAAGCTGATTCGGCCCAGTCGCCGGTCGCGACCATGGCGCACCACATCTTCCACGTGCACCGCGACGCGCGGCTCGACGTGCTGCTCGACCTCACCTCCGCCCCGGGGCGCAAGGTCGTGTTCACCCGCACCAAGCACGGTGCCAAGAAGCTGGCCAAGCAGCTCAACGCCTCCGGTGTGCCGGCCGTGGAGCTGCACGGCAACCTCGGCCAGGGCGCCCGCGACCGCAACATGGCGGCGTTCCACGAGGGCAAGGCGTCCACGCTGGTCGCCACCGACATCGCCGCGCGGGGAATCCACGTGGACGACGTCTCCCTGGTCATCCACGCCGACCCGCCGGTCGAGCACAAGGCCTATCTGCACCGCTCCGGTCGCACCGCCCGCGCCGGCAACGACGGCACCGTCATCACGCTGATGACCGACGACCAGGTCGCCGACGTGCGCATGCTGACCAGCAAGGCCGGCATCAAGGCCAGGACCACGCGCCTCGGCGTCGGCCACCCCATGCTCCTCGAGGTCGCCCCGGGCGAGCGGGTCGCCACCGGCGGCCTGACCCTGGTCGCGCCGGCCCAGCCGTCCGGCTCGGGTCGCTCCGGCGGCGGGCAGTCACGACGCGGCGGTTCCGGGCGCTCGGGTGGTCAGGGCGGCGGCGGACGGCGCTCTGGAGCCCAGGGCTCCGGCGGGCAGGGCCCGGGCCGGACCTCCGGGTCCAAGGCAGCAGGCGCCGGTCGGTCCGGCTCCGCGACGTCGGGAGCCAAGACCCCGGGAGCCAAGTCCTCGGGTGGGCAGCGTTCCGGCGGTCGCGCTCTGGGCGGCTCCACCACCGCGTACTCCACGTCCACGGGCTCCGGCTCGTCCGGCGGCGCCGCCGCGTTCTCCGCGGGCAGCCGCGCCGGCACCCGCCGAGGACGCTGAACCACGCCGTACGGGGGCGCTGAACCGCGGCGTACGAGGACGCGGTCCCCGACACCGCACCGTCCTGGACGCGGCGGTCCCCGTCACCGCACCGCCCCCACGGGCGGTGACGGGGACAGCCCCCCGTGGCAGGTGCCGCGGCCGGGATGAGTCGGCCGGACCCGCCCCCCGAACGTGACGCCTCCTCGGACAGCTCGAGACCGGTGTGCACGGGTGGCGGGGAGCCTCGTGCCGCCCGTACAGGTCACCAAGTCTGGGCCTGCTGCACGGCGGCTGCCTCCCGCATCCGGACTAGTCCGCCGCGGCGCGGCTCGACGGCTCAGCAGCCCTCCGGGGCTCAGCAGGCCACCGGCGGCTCAGTCCTTCGAGGTCTCCCCGGGCAGGGCGAGCATCTGGTCCAGCGCCACGCGGGCGTGGTGCGCGACCTCGGGGTCGACCCGGATCGGGTTGACCACCCGACCCTCGACGAGGGACTCCAGGGTCCACACCAGGTGCGGCAGGTCGATGCGGTTCATCGTCGAGCAGTAGCAGACGTTCTTCTCGAGGAAGGCGATCCTCTGCTTCGGGAACATCGCGCCGAGGCGCCGCACGAGGTTGAGCTCGGTACCGACGACCCAGGACGTGCCGTCTGGGGCGGCCGCGATGGTCTTGATGATCTTCTCCGTGGAGCCGACCTCGTCGGCCGCCTCGACGACCTCGTGGCGGCACTCGGGGTGCACGATGACCTTGACGTCCGGGATCTCCCGCCGTGCCTGCTCGACGGCCTCGAGCGAGAACCGCCCGTGCACCGAGCAGTGCCCGCGCCACAGGATCATCGTCGCGGCCTCGAGCTCTGCCCGGGTCAGCCCGCCCATCGGGCGGTGCGGGTCGAACACCACGCAGCCGTCGAGCGATCCGCCGAGGTCGCGCACGAACGTGTTGCGCCCGAGGTGCTGGTCGGGCAGGAACAGCACCTTGCCGCCCTCGCCGGCCTGCTCCAGGGCCCAGGTCAGGGCCGTCCTGGCGTTGGATGACGTGCAGATGGTGCCGCCGTGGCGCCCGGTGAACGCCTTGATCGCGGCGGAGGAGTTCATGTAGGTCACCGGCACGGTCCGGTCGGCGACGCCCGCCTCGACGAGGTCGTCCCACGCGTCCTCGACCTGCCGGATCGCTGCCATGTCGGCCATGGAGCACCCTGCGGCGAGGTCGGGGAGGATGACCGTCTGGTCGTCGCCGGTGAGGATGTCGGCCGACTCGGCCATGAAGTGCACGCCGCAGAACACGATGTACGGCGCGGTCGGCCGGGCCGCAGCGTCCTTGGCCAGCTTGAAGGAGTCGCCGGTGACGTCGGCGAACTCGATGACCTCGTCGCGCTGGTAGTGGTGCCCGAGGACGAACACGCGGTCGCCGAGGGCCGTCTTCGCCGCGCGGGCGCGGGCGACCAGGTCCGGGTCGGACGCGGCGGGGAGCTCGCCGGGGCACTCGACCCCGCGCTCGGTGTGCAGCTCACGCCCCCGGCCCAGCACGAGCAGGGGCAGCGGCGTGGCGGGGGAGGCGTCCGTGGTGGTGCTCACGCGGGCATCGTATGCCGTGCCGGCAGTGGTCCCGTCCCGCCGTCTCCGGGGATGGTCACAGCCGGCGTCCAGCACGCTCCCAGCCACCTGTCGCACCGTGGGGGACCGGGGCACCGGAGAGCCTCCCGGCACGTGCCGGGGCCGGGGCCGGGGCCCCGATCGGAGGTCGTCGGTGGCACTCACGTCCACAGGGCTGCTGGTGGTGCTCGGCCTGCTGGCGCTCGCGGTGTTCGCGGCGCTGGTGCTCGGGCGCCCACGGCTGCGCCGCCGGGGTGCGCAGATGGCGACGCGCGCCGTCTCCGTGCTCGTCCTCAACGTCCTCGTCCTCTCGCTCGCCGGAGCCGCCCTCAACGACCAGTTCGGCTTCTACGTGAGCTGGTCGGACCTGGCCGGCGCGCGCTCGCCGGTCACGGTCACCCACCACGGCGCCTCGGCCAGGAAGGCCGCCACCGCCGCGCTGGGGCACGGGGTGGACGTGGGCGGTGCGTTCTCCGCGGCCACCCTCGCCGCGGGCCGCATCCAGCACCTCGACGTCGTGGGGACCCACAGCGGGGTGCACGCCCCGGTCAGCGTGCTCCTCCCCGCCGGCTACTCCGCGTCGTCCAGCACGCGGTACCCCGTGATCGAGGCACTGCACGGGTTCCCCGGCAGCAGCACCTCCTGGCTCACCGGGATGCGGGTCCAGCAGGCCCTCGACGGGCTCGTCGCGTCGCGCACCATCCGGCCGTCGATCGTCGTGATGCCGCAGATCAACATCCCGGGCAACATCGACGGCGAGTGCGTCAACGGCCCGCGCGGGACGCCGCAGGTGGAGACGTGGCTCGCCAAGGACGTCCCGGAGTACGTCGCCGGCCACTTCCGCGTCGACACCCGACGGTCGTCCTGGGCCGTCGCGGGCTACTCCGAGGGCGGGTGGTGCGCCGCCATGGTGGGGCTGCGGCACCCCGACGTCTTCGGCGGCGACATCGTGTTCAGCGGGTCGTTCCAGCCCGAGTTCACCCGGGCGTACCGGCCGTTCGGAACCACCACGCCGGCCCGGTACGACCTCATCCGGCTGGCGCGGACCGCGCCGCCGCCGTTGGCCATGTGGGTCCAGTCCGCGAAGCCGGACGGCTACTCCTACCCGCAGACGGCGCGGTTCCTCAAGGCGGTGCGGGCGCCGCTGTCGGTGACGACCGACCTGCTCAAGACCGGGGGACACCGCGAACCCCTGTGGGCGGCCGAGCTGCCGACCGCGCTCACCTGGCTGGCGCACAACGTCCCGGGGTTCGCGGCGTGACCCCGGGCGGCGGTGGCCGGGTACACCTAGAGGGGGTGGATCTTGCTGCTGTTGAGCGCCACGCTGACGGTGCTCTGCCCGAACCGGACCTCCATGCGGTCACCGGTGATCCGGAGCACGGAACCCAGTCCGTGACGGTCGTGGGTGACCCTGTCGTTGACCGCGAAGTCGTGCAGCTCGGGGGTCGGCTGGGCCTGGAACGGGCTGTTCTTCAGGACGGGTTTCTTGGCGGGCTGACGGGGGCGCATTGGTCCAGTCTCCTCCACTTCGGCCGGGTCTGGTGACGCGAGGGGTGCCTGATTCGTCTTGCTCGAACCTGCCGGCACCCCTGGCCCGGCAGGCGCCAGGGAGTGGAGAGGCGCCGTACGCGCCGCTGACCTGCGCAAACGTCCGAAAAGCAGCCCTTGCCGGGCGTCCGCGGCCCTCGCGGCACCCGGCTCCCACCGGCCGGTGGAAGGATGGGCGCGTGCACGTCGTCATCGCCCCGGACTGCTTCACCGGCACCCTCACCGCCCAGCAGGCCGCGCAGGCCATGGCCGACGGCTGGGCCCAGACCGCACCGCAGGACCTGCTGACCCTGCTGCCCCTGTCGGACGGCGGCCCGGGCTTCCTCGACGTGCTGGGCTCGGCGCTCCCGGAGGCGCAGACCCTGGCCGTCACCGTCGCCGACCCCCTGGGTCGGGAGGTGCCCGCCGCCGTGCTCGTGGTCGAGGACGGCGCGCGACGCACCGCGTACGTCGAGTCCGCCCAGTCCGCCGGGCTCCACCTGCTCGACGCGGGCGAGCGCAACCCCGCCCTGACCAGCACGTGGGGAGTGGGCCAGCTGCTCGAGGCGGCGCTGTCCATGGGGGCCACGCGCATCGTCGTGGGGCTGGGCGGCAGCGCCACCAACGACGGGGGAGCAGGGCTGCTCGCGGCGCTCGGCGTCGGCCGCCCCGAGGACCTGGCCCGGGGCGGACTCCAGCTCGGCGACCTGCGCGACGACGCACTGTCCGGTCTGGACTCGGTGCGGGAGCGGTTCGCCGGCGTGGAGCTGGTGCTGGCCAGCGACGTCGAGTCGCCGCTGCTCGGCCTGCAGGGCGCCTCGGCGGTGTTCGCGCCGCAGAAGGGGGCCTCGCCCGAGCTCGCGCAGGCCCTCGAGGGCGCGCTGGGCAGGTACGTCGAGGTGGTGCGCCGCAGCCTTCCCGAGACGACCGACCTGCTCACGGGCAAGCCGGTGCGCCTGGACAAGCAGCCGGGCGCCGGCGCGGCGGGCGGGCTCGGCTACGCGCTCTACCTGCTGGGCGGCCGTCGCGTGAGCGGGGTGGGGGAGGTGCTGTCCGCGGTCGGGTTCCGCGACCTGCTGGCGGCCGCCGACCTGGTCGTCACCGGCGAGGGCAGCTTCGACTGGCAGAGCCTGCAGGGCAAGGTCGTGGCGGGCGTCGCCGCGGTGGCCCTCGAGACCGCGACGCCGAGCATCGTCATCGCCGGCCAGACCCTCGTGGGCCGCCGTGAGGCGATGACCCTGGGGCTGTCGGGCACCTATGCCGTGGCCACGTCACGCGAGCAGGTCGAGGCGGCCATGGCCGACCCGGTCGGCACGCTGGCGGCGCGCACCGCCCGCGTCGCGGCCACCTGGTCCCCCCAGCGGTAGGCACGACGTACAGTGGTGTGCGCGGGGGAACATTCCCCGCACCCCGTGGGTTGGCACCGATGGTCAGCCGACCCCCGACCACCGACATGAAGGACGCATCACGATGAGTGTTCAGGACCAGACCGCTCCGGCCAGCACCACGGCTCCGGCCGAGGCCGCCGAGACGACCCACGGCGTCCTCCTCTCCGACGTCGCCGCCGCCAAGGTCAAGTCCCTGCTCGAGCAGGAGGGTCGCGACGACCTCCGGCTGCGTGTGGGTGTGCAGCCCGGTGGCTGCTCCGGCTTGATCTACCAGCTCTACTTCGACGAGCGCACCCTCGACGGTGACCTCGTCCGTGACTTCGACGGTGTCGAGGTCGTCGTCGACCGCATGAGCGCCCCCTACCTCGAGGGCGCCAGCATCGACTTCGCCGACACCATCGAGAAGCAGGGCTTCACGATCGACAACCCCAACGCCGGCAGCTCCTGCGCCTGCGGCGACTCGTTCAGCTGAGCCACCGCGGCGCCTGCCGCACCTCGAAGGGCCCCACTGCGCGGTGGGGCCCTTCGTCGTGTCCGCCGTACGGCGCGCGCCCAGCCGGCCTCGCCGGGGCGGCCACGCCCGGTCAGCGGTACTCGGGGTTGGGGTGCTCGGGGTTGGGGTGCTCGGGGAAGTCGAAGCGCGCCCCGGCGTCCCACTCGGTGCGCTGGTTGCCGCCGACGGGGAACCCGCCCGCCGCCTTGAACATGGCGGCGAGGTGCATGAGGTTCCACGTCATGAAGGTGGTGTTGCGCTGGGTGAACTCGTTCTCCGGGCCTCCGCTGCCGGGGTCGAGGTACGAAGGCCCGGGACCCGCCTCGCCGATCCACCCCGCGTCGGCGCCCGGCGGGATGCTGAACCCGATGTGCTGCAGGCTGTAGAGGATGTTGGACGCACAGTGCTTGATGCCGTCCTCGTTGCCGGTGATGACCGCGCCACCGACCTTGCCGTAGTAGACGTACTGCCCCGCGGCGTTGGTCATCGAGGAGCCGGCGTACAACCGCTCGATCACCTTCTTGGTCACCGAGGAGTTGTCGCCGAGCCAGATGGGGCCGGCGAGGACGAGGATGTCGGCGTCGAGGATCCGGGCGAACAGCAGGGGCCACTCGTCGCGGTCCCACCCGTGCTCGGTCATGTCGAGGTAGACGCCGGTGGCGATGTCGTGGTCGATCGCCCGGACGACCTCCACCTCGACACCGTGGCTGGTCATGATCGCCGCACTGTTGTCGATGATGCCCTGGGTGTTGCTCTGCTCGGGAGAGCGCTTGAGCGTGCAGTTGACGAACATGGCGCGCAGTCCGGAGAAGTCGTGCTCGAGGTCGGTCATGGCCAAATGTTCCTCCCGCCGCCGCACCTCGGCAACGCCCACCGCGCCGACCGGGTAGGTTGCCGGACGTGCAGATAGCCATCACCGGGTCCATCGCCACCGACCACCTCATGACCTTCAAGGGCAGGTTCCGCGACTCGCTGGTCGTCGAGCAGCTCGACAAGGTGTCGCTGTCGTTCCTCGCTGACGACCTCGAGGTCCGCAGGGGAGGCGTGGCCGCCAACATCGCGTTCGGCATGGCCAACCTCGGGCAGCGCCCGATCCTGGTCGGCGCGGTCGGTGAGGACTTCGCCGACTACCGCAGCTGGCTGGAGCGCAACGGCGTCGACTGCACCTCGGTCCACGTCTCGGACTCCAAGCACACCGCCCGCTTCGTCTGCACCACCGACGAGGACATGGCCCAGATCGCGACCTTCTACGCCGGCGCCATGAGCGAGGCCCGCGCCATCGAGCTCGGGCCCATCGCCGACCGGGTGGGCGGCCTGGACCTCGTGGTCATCGGGGCCAACGACCCCGAGGCGATGCTCCGCCACACCCGCGAGTGCCGTTCGCGGGGCATCCCGTTCGCGGCCGACCCGAGCCAGCAGCTCGCGTTCGCCGACGGCGAGACCATCCGCCAGCTCATCGACGGCGCCGACTACCTGCTGACCAACGAGTACGAGGCGGCGCTGACCTCCCAGAAGACGGGGTGGAGCGCGGAGGAGATCGCCGACCGCGTCACCACCCGCGTCACGACCAAGGGCAAGGACGGCGTGGTCATCGAGCGCCGGGGCGAGGAGCCGGTCGAGGTGCACGTCGCCCGCGAGGTCCGTCGCGCCGACCCGACGGGTGTGGGCGACGCCTTCCGCGCCGGCTTCCTCACCGGCCTCGCTGCCGACCTCGGGCTGCGGCACGCGGCCGAGCTCGGGTCGATGCTGGCCACCTACGTGATCGAGACGGTGGGCACGCAGGAGTACACCCTCGGCAAGGCGAGCTTCCTGCAGCGCCTCGCCGACGCCTACGGCCAGTCCTCCGCCGACGCCATCGAGCCCCACATCGCCTGCGTGGCGCCCTGACCCGTGAGGGACCCCATCGAACCGCTCCCGACGTCGTGGGAGTTCGACCTGACGGAGGTCGAGGCCGGGGAGGACCTGGTCGCGGTCGGGGGTGACCTGCGCGCCGGCACGTTGCTCGAGGCCTACCGCAGCGGGGTCTTCCCCATGGGTCTCGGCGAGCACGGCGCCCGGCCGCTGGGCTGGTGGTCGCCGGACCCCCGCGGTGTCCTGCTGCCCGGGGCGGCTCACGCGAGCCGCTCGCTGCGCCGGTCCCTGCGTCACTTCGAGATGCGGGTCGACACCGCCTTCGACGAGGTGCTCGCCGCGTGCGCCGACCCCACCCGCGACGGTCGCTGGATCACGCCTGAGATCGTCGACGCCTACACCGAGCTGCACGCCCTGGGCTGGGCCCACAGCATCGAGACCTGGCGCGACGGCGAGCTCGTGGGAGGGCTCTACGGCCTCGCGGTCGGTGGCCTGTTCGCGGGGGAGTCGATGTTCCACCGGGAGACCGATGCGTCCAAGGCCGCGGTGCTGGCCATGGCGGGCTTCGTCTTCGCCGACGGCGACCCGCGCCGGATCATCGACGTGCAGTGGGCCACCGACCACCTGCGCACCCTCGGCATCGTCTCGATACCCCGCGAGGACTACCTCGAGCGGCTCGACGCCGCCCTGGACCTCGCGCCGCCCACCTTCACGGCCTGAGGGCGGGGCGGTCCGGAGCGGTCAGCGCCGCCCGGAGCGGTCAGGGCGGCGCGGTCACCCTGACGCGGTACGCCGCGTAGCTGTTTCCGTCGTCGGCCGTGACCGACCGCGCGCCGAGGTAGTCCTGTCCGCGCATGCGGCACCACGCAGGGACGTCCGCGGCGGCCGCCGCGTCCGTGGCCCACACCTCCACGACGGTGCCGGGGGAGGCGTCGCGGGCGTGCTGGGCGAGGCGGATGACCGGTACGGGGCAGGCTAGCCCTCGGGCGTCCACGACCTCGACGTCGCGCTCGTGCGCTGCCGCCGTGCCCGGACCGGTGCCGCTCACAGGTGCTCGGCCCCCAGCTCGGCGCGGACAGCGGCCACCGCGGGCGCCACCTGCGCGGCGAAGGCGCGGACGTCCTCGGCTCGGTGCGGCGCCACGGAGGCGAGCGGCAGGGTCACGCGGACGTTGCCGTGCGTCAGGGCGCCCATGGCGGCCAGCACGTGGCTCGGCTCCAGCGTGCTGGAGGTGCACGCGGACCCCGAGGCGACCGCGAAGCCGCGCCGGTCCAGCTCGCGCACCAGCGCCTCCCCGTCGGCGTACAGCGCGGAGAAGGTCACGACGTGGGGGAGGCGGTCCTGCGGGTCGCCCACCACCTCGACGTCCGGCACCGCGGCCGCGGCCTCGCGGACGAGGTCGACCAGGGCGCGTGCCTGCGCCGCGTCGGCCTCCCGGTCGGATGCCGTCTGCTGCCACGCCTCGGCGGCGGCGAGGGCGAGCGGCACCCACGGGTGGTGGCGTGAGGGGCCGTTGAGCCCGGCGTCGGGGTCGACCGGTCCGGGGCGCAGCCACCGGGTGCGCGACGGCACCACGAGCACGCCCACACCGCCGGGGCCGCCCCAGGACAGGGCGTCACCGGCGAGGACGTCGTAGTCGACGGGCGGTGCCACGCGGCCGAGGGACGACTGGGCGTCGACGGCCAGCGGCACGCCGGCGGCGCGACAGGCCTCGAGCGCCGCCCCGAGGGGCTGGATCGTGCCGACCTCACCGTTGGCGTGCTGCAGGAAGGCGGCGACGGTCCCGGGCAGCGAGACGGCAGTGGGCCAGGCCTTGAGGTCGACCCGGCCGAGGTGGTCCACGGCCACCTCTTCGACGAGGTCGGCGTCGCCGGCGAGGGCCGCCGCGTGGCGCGCCGGGACCAGCACCGCGGAGTGCTCGACCGCCGAGGCGACCACGCGAGCCCCCCGGCGGCGGGCGGCGTGCGTGAGGCCCTGCGCCATCCAGCGCACGGCGGTGGGCCCGTCCGGGGCGAAGGCGACCTCCTCGGCCCGCACGCCCAGGCCCTCGGCGAGGACGGCCCTCGCGTCGTCGAGCAGCCGGCGGGCCGTGCGTCCCTCCCGGTGGAGCCGGCGCGGGTCGGCCCAGCCGGCGTCGACCGCGGCGGCGAGCGTCTCCCGGGCCACCGGGTGCATCGGGCCGGGGGAGGCGTCGAGCAGGACGCGACGACCGCCCTCACCGGCTCGTGCACGACCGCCGTCGCCGGCACCCCTTCGGGCGCCGTCGGCACGGCCTGCCGAGGCGCTGCCGGGGGCACCCTCGGAGGCGTCGCCGGGGCCGTCGGGGAGGGGGTTCGCCACACCCCGACGTTAGCCGCACCCTGCCCGGACGAGCCGCATGGGCTGGAGTAGGGTTTGCGCTTGATGGCCCATCACTGTTTCGAAGAAGGTGCACCGTTGCGTCAGCACGACGTCTCTGCGCCGCGCCCTCACCGGCGGCGGTCCGTTAGCAGGAGATCCACCACGGCCCTCGGCCTGGCGGTCGTCGCCCTCGCCCTGTCCGGCTGTGCCGGCCGGGTCCAGGACGGCTTCCTCCCGCGTGCCGCCAGCGAGAACGGCGAGCACGTCACCCGGCTGTGGAACGGCGCCTGGATCGCCGCCCTCGCCGTGGGTGTGCTCGTCTGGGGCCTCATCCTGTGGTGCGTCGTGGCCTACCGCCGCAAGAAGGACGACACCACCCTCCCGGTGCAGCTGCGCTACAACGTGCCGATGGAGATCCTCTACACGGTCGTCCCGGTCTTCATGATCGCGGTGCTCTTCTACTACACCGCCCGTGACGAGGCCACGCTGCTCGACACCTCCAAGCACCCCGACGTCGTGGTCAACGTCGTCGGCAAGAAGTGGAGCTGGGACTTCAACTACGTCAACGAGCAGACCTACGAGACCGGCACCCAGGCCGAGCTCACGGGCCAGCCCGGTGCCGAGAAGAACCTCCCCACGCTCTACCTGCCGGTCAACAAGCGCACCGAGTTCGTGCTCACCGCGCGCGACGTCATCCACTCCTTCTGGGTGCCGGCGTTCCTGCAGAAGCTGGACATGATCCCGGGCCGGGTCAACCGGTTCCAGGTCGTCCCGACCGAGATCGGCGAGTTCAAGGGCAAGTGCGCCGAGCTGTGCGGCGCATACCACTCGCAGATGCTCTTCAACGTCAAGGTCGTGTCGCAGGCCGACTACGAGGCGCACATCTCCCAGCTGAAGGCCGCAGGCAACGACGGCCAGCTGGACAACAGCCTCAGCACCAAGAAGGTCATGCCCAACCAGCAGGACATCCTCAAGGACTCAGGGACCAAGTGATGGCAGCCGCAACCGAGTCGACCTCGACCTACTTCCGCTCGACGGAGGCGACCGCGACCCGCCGGCTCACCAAGGGCCAGACGGTCGTGAAGTGGATCACGACGACCGACCACAAGGTCATCGGCAACCTCTACTTCATCACCTCCTTCATCTTCTTCATGTTCGGCGGTGTGCTCGCGCTGCTGATCCGCGCCGAGCTGTTCCAGCCGGGCCTGCAGATCGTGGACAACCCCGAGCAGTACAACCAGCTGTTCACCATGCACGGCACGATCATGCTGCTGCTGTTCGCGACGCCCCTGTTCGCCGGCTTCGCCAACGCCCTCATGCCGATCCAGATCGGCGCGCCCGACGTGGCGTTCCCGCGGCTCAACATGTTCGCCTACTGGCTCTACCTCTTCGGTGGCCTCATCGCCTCGGCCGGCTTCCTGACCCCGAGCGGTGCCGCGTCCTTCGGCTGGTTCGCCTACGCGCCGCTGTCCGACGCGTCCAACAGCCCCGGCCTCGGTGGCGACCTGTGGGTCTTCGGCCTCGCGCTCGGTGGTTTCGGCACGATCCTCGGCGCCGTCAACTTCATCACCACGATCATCTGCATGCGCGCGCCCGGCATGACGATGTTCCGGATGCCGATCTTCACCTGGACCATCCTCATCACCTCCCTGCTGGTGCTGATGGCCTTCCCGGTGCTCGCCTCCGCGCTCCTGGCGCTCGGCGCGGACCGCAAGTTCGGTGCCCACGTGTTCGACCCCAGCAACGGTGGGCCCATGCTGTGGCAACACCTGTTCTGGTTCTTCGGGCACCCAGAGGTCTACATCATCGCCCTGCCGTTCTTCGGCATCATCTCCGAGATCCTGCCGGTGTTCTCGCGCAAGCCGATCTTCGGCTACAAGACCCTGGTCTTCGCCACCATCGGCATCGCGGCCCTGTCGGTCACCGTCTGGGCGCACCACATGTACGCCACCGGTCAGGTGCTCCTGCCCTTCTTCTCGGTCATGACGATGTTGATCGCCGTGCCCACCGGTGTGAAGTTCTTCAACTGGATCGGCACGATGTGGGGCGGCAAGCTCTCGTTCGAGACGCCGATGCTCTGGGCGATCGGCTTCCTCGTGACGTTCCTGTTCGGCGGCCTGACGGGCATCATCCTGTCCAGCCCCGCCCTGGACTTCCACCTCTCCGACAGCTACTTCGTCGTCGCCCACTTCCACTACGTCGTGTTCGGCACCGTGGTGTTCGCGATGTTCGCCGGGTTCTACTTCTGGTGGCCGAAGTTCACCGGGCGCATGCTCGACGAGACGCTCGGCAAGATCCACTTCTGGATGCTGTTCATCGGCTTCCACACCACGTTCCTCATCCAGCACGTGCTGGGTGTCGACGGCATGCCGCGCCGCTACGCCGACTACCTGCCCGAGGACGGCTTCACCTGGGAGAACCAGGTGTCGACCTACGGCTCGTTCCTGCTGGCCGCCTCGACGCTGCCCTTCCTCTACAACGTGTGGAAGACGTGGCGCACGGCCCCGCTCGTGGAGACCGGCGACCCGTGGGGCTACGGCGCCTCGCTGGAGTGGGCGACCTCCTGCCCGCCGCCGCGGCACAACTTCGACACCATCCCGCGCATCCGCTCGGAGCGTCCGGCGTTCGACCTGCACCACCCGGAGGCAGCTCCCGGGGGTGGGCTCCAGGCCGACCCCGACACGCTGACGCGGATCATCGGCCCCGCCGAGGTGTCCGAGGACGAGCACGGCCACCGCACCGGTGAGTACGACCAGGACCTGCACCCCCGGTTCCACGAGGAGCGCGACTGACCATGAAGATCGAGTACAAGCTCTTCGTCATCCTCGCTGCCTTCTTCGCGCCGGTGGGCCTGGCCTACGGCATCTTCACCCACTGGAAGGAGCCCGTCGGCCCCGCCGGCCTGTTCCTCTCCTCCGGGCTCGGGATCATGGTGGCCTTCTACCTGTGGGCCACCGCCCGCCGGCTCCCCGAGCGCCCCGAGGACAACCCCAGTGGTGAGATCGCCGAGCAGGAGGGCGAGTACGGCTTCTTCAGCCCGCACTCCTGGTGGCCGCTGCCCCTGGCCGCCGGTGCCGCGGTGTGCTTCCTCGGTGTCGCCGTCGGGTGGTGGCTGTTCATCATCGGTGCCGCCTTCGGCGTCGTGGCGCTCGTCGGCTGGACGTTCGAGTACTTCAAGGGCCCGCACGCAGTCTGAGCGCAGCCTGAACGACAGGCGTCCCACCGCACGGCGGCGAGGGCGCCTGTCGGCGTTGGGGGCCGGCCGGCAGCGTACGATGGGCACGCGGTCCGCGGGGTGGACCGTGAACCGCCAACCTGACGGAGTCCCCAGGCGTCTGTCCAGGTGTGGGTGCTCCACGGCACGTGCCGTACCGCGCCCACGGTGGACCGAGTACGAGCAGGAGGCGCCGCGCGGCGGCGCAGGGACACAGGGAGCTTTGACGTGGTGGGTAGGTCACTTCGGATGCGCGGCGCCGCCGGCGTCCTCGCAGCGGTCTTCGCCGCGGCGCTGGTCGCGGGCTGCCAGGGCAGCCCTGCCAGCCCCGGCACGAGCGCTGCCGGCACCGCCGCGGCAGCCGGGGACACGCCCTCCTCCTCGTCGAGCTCGACCCCCACGACCGTGCCCGCCGAGCTCCAGGTCAGCCCTGCTGACCAGGCCACCGGGGTGCGCCCGGACGCGTCCGTCACCGTCAAGGCGGTCACCGGTGAGCTCGGTACGGTGCGCGTGACCGGTCCCGACGGCGCCCCGGTCCCGGGACGGGTCGTGCAGGGCGCGTGGACGTCGACGGCCCTGCTGGCGCCCAGCACCTCCTACACGGTCACCGTCTCGGCCAAGGGCGAGGACGGCAGCCCGTCGACGACCACCTCGACGTTCAGCACCCTCAAGCCCAAGGTCACGGCCACCTACGGCATCCTCTACGCCGGCCAGACGGTCGGCGTCGGCATGCCCGTCAGCATCCAGTTCGACTCCGCCGTCGCGTCCAAGGCGATGCGCGCCGCGGTCGAGAAGCGGGTCAGTGTCACCACGACGCCCAAGCAGGCGGGTGCCTGGGGCTGGCTCGACGACCGGCAGCTGATGTGGCGCCCGGCCACCTACTGGCAGCCCGGGACGACCGTGTCCGTCAAGGCACCCCTCACCGGCCTGCAGACCGGCCCGGACAAGTGGATCGCGAACGACGACTCGGCAGGCTTCACGGTGGGGTCGACGATGGTCTCGACCGTCGACATCAAGGCCCACACCATGACCGTCCGGCGTGACGGCAAGGTCCTCAAGGTCATCCCCGTGAGCACCGGGCGTCCCGGCAAGCTCACCGAGACCCGGTCGGGCACCAAGGTCATCATCCGCAAGGAGGGTGAGGTCACCATGGACTCCACCACCCTCGGCATCCCCAAGGGCAAGCCCGGCTACTACAAGGAGGTCACCCAGTCCAACCTCCGCGTGACCTGGACGGGGGAGTACCTCCACTCGGCGCCGTGGTCGGTGGCCTCCCAGGGCAACGCCAACGTCAGCCACGGCTGCGTCAACATGTCGCCGGCCAACGCCAAGTGGATGTTCGACGCCTCCAAGGTCGGCGACGTCGTGAAGTTCACCGGCTCCAACCGGCCGTTCCTGCCCACGGAGGGCATCGGGGTCTGGCAGTACACCTTCGACGGGTGGAAGGCGCAGAGCGCCCTCACGTGACCGGGCAGACGCGGCGAGGGCACGGGCTGACGGGGCGGGTGCTCGCCTCGCGGGCCCTGGTGCCCGGCGTCCTGGTCGCCGGGCTCGCGGTGGCGGGCTGCAGCGGCCCCGGAACGGGGTCCGACGCGTCGTCGACCGCCACAGCCCGGGCCTCGGGGTCGTCCAGCGGCACTGCCCAGCCGCCCGCCGCGACATCCGCGACGGCCGGTGGCCCCTCGGCCACGCCGTCGGCGCGGAGCGTGGTCGACAAGCTCCTCGTCGTGGTGGTGGAGAACCACTCGCTGGCGCAGATGCAGGCGGCCATGCCGTACACCTCCGGCCTCGCGCGCCAGTACGGCTATGCCACCCACTACACCGCCACCCGGCACCCGTCGCTGCCCAACTACCTGGCCATGGTCTCGGGGAGCACCCACGGTGTCGCCGACGATGCCGCCCCCGCGGCGCACGCGGTGCCCGGTCCGACCGTTTTCGGCGCGGCCCTCGCCAAGGGACGGACCGCGGCGGTCTACGTCGACGGCATGGCGACCCCGTGTGAGCTCGCCAGTGCGGGGGACTACGCGGTCAAGCACAACCCGTGGCCGTACTTCGTCGACGAGCGGGCCCAGTGCGCGCGCCACAACCTGCCGCTGGCGGCGTTCGACACCGCCGTCCGCACGGGGACCCTCCCGAACGCCGGCATGCTGCTGCCCGACCTGTGCCACGACGCGCACAACTGCCCCCTGGCGACTGCTGACAGCTGGTTCGCGGCCCGGATGAAGGACATCCAGGCCGGGCCGGACTGGCGCTCGGGACGCCTCGCCGTGGTCCTCACCGCCGACGAGGACGACCACTCCGCCGGCAACGTCGTGCTCACCGTGGTCGCCCACCCCTCACTGCGCGGTGTGGTCGTCACCACGCCGTTGACCCACTACTCGCTGACCCGGCTCTACGCCGAGGTGACCGGCACCGCGCCGCTCGGGTATGCCGCGTCGGCACCTTCGATGGTCAAGGCGTTCGGCCTGCGCGTGCGCTGACCTAGCCCCAGCCGAGCGCGTGGAGCCGTGCGTCGTCGATGCCGAAGTGGTGGGCGATCTCGTGCACGACGGTGATGGCGATCTCGTCGAGCAGCTCGTCCCGGTCCTCGCACATGCGGGTGAGCGGCCCGCGGTAGATCGTGATGCGATCAGGGAGCGCCCCGGCCCACCCGTCACCGCGCTCGGTCAGGGGAGTGCCGTCGTAGACGCCCAGGAGGTCCGGATCGTCGGGCGGTGGCTCGTCCTCGACGAGGAAGACGACGTTGTCGAGCAGCGCCATCAGCTCCGGCGGGACCTCGTCCAGGGCGTCGCCGACCGCCTCCTCGAACTCCTGGACCCCCATCTCCACCACGGTCCCAGCCTGCCACGGGTGCCGGGGGACCTGGCACGAGGACCTTGGGACGGGGCCGGGAACGCCGTGTGCCGCCTGCTCGGGCGAGCAGGCGGCACACGGGGTGCGGGGAGGTGGTTCCCAGCCGTCAGGTGGGCGTCAGGGACGCTTGGGGGGCTCCCGGCGGGCGCTCTCCAGAGCCGGGCGCGAGCCCGACTCCTCGTGCGGGGCCTCCTCGATGGCCTCGAGGGCATGGCCGTCGTGGTGGGCGGCAGCCAGCTCGGCCGGGGTGACCGGGTCGATGCGGTCCTCGAAGTAGAACCGCGACAGGGCGGCGCGGACCTTGTCCTTGCGCGCGGTGGGGGAGACCACCCCGTGCTCGTCGGTGCCGGCGGTGAGCTGCAGCGGCTCGTGCTTGTCGTGCTGCACCAGCAGCCAGCGGGTGTACTCGTCGAGCGGCTCGTGCTGCTCGAAGAACCGGCCGTCGGCGGTGCGCACGATGCGTCCGGTCTCGCGGCCGTGCAGGACCAGGTCGCGGTCACGGCGCTGCAGCGAGAGGCAGATGCGCTTGGTGACCCAGAACGCGATCGGCGGGGCCACGAAGAACGCCGCACGCAGGATGTGCGTGATGTCGTTGATCGACAGCCCCAGCTTGATCGCCATCAGGTCGTTGCCGGCGGCGAACATCAGGACGCCGTACGCCGTCAGGCCAGCCATGCCCAGGCCGGTGCGGGTCGGGTTGTTGCGCGGGCGGTCGAGCAGGTGGTGCTCGCGCTCGTCACCGGTCACCCAGCGCTCGAGGAACGGGTAGGCGGCCATGAGCCCGTACATCACGGGGATGAGCAGGATGGCGCCGATCATGACGTTGAAGGAGAACGTGAACCCGAAGGCGTTGAACTCCAGCCAGCCCGGCAGCAGTCGCAGCGCACCGTCGGCGAAACCCATGTACCAGTCCGGCTGGGAGCCGGCGGTGACCGGCGACGGGTCGTAGGGCCCGTACGCCCAGATCGGGTTGATGGTGACCAGGGCGGCGATGAGGGCCAGCACACCGAAGACGATGAAGAAGAACCCACCGGCCTTGGCGGCGTACACCGGCATCACGGGGAAGCCCACGACGTTGTCGTTGGTCTTGCCCGGCCCGGGGAACTGGGTGTGCTTGTGCACGAAGACGAGGCCGATGTGGGCCACGAACAGGCCGACGAGGATCGCGGGCAGCAGGAGCACGTGCACGGAGTACAGGCGGGGGATGATCGCCTCGCCGGGGAAGGGGCCGTCGAAGACGAAGTAGGACAGGTAGGAGCCGATGACCGGCACCGAGCGCATGAAGCCCTCGGCGGCGCGCAGGCCCGTGCCGGACAGCAGGTCGTCGGGGAGGGAGTAGCCGGCGAAGCCCTCGACCAGCGCCAGCATCGACAGGATGCAGCCGATGACCCAGTTGATCTCACGCGGCTTGCGGAACGCACCGGTGAAGAACACGCGCAGCATGTGCACGGACAGGGCCACGATGAACATCAGGGCGGCCCAGTGGTGGATCTGGCGGATGAGCAGGCCACCGCGGATGTCGAAGGAGATGTTGACCGTCGACTGGTAGGCCTCGGACATGGTCACGCCACGCAGCGGCAGGTAGGAGCCGTCGTAGACGACCTGCCCAGCGCTCGGCACGAACCAGAACGTGAGGAACGTGCCCGAGATCAGGCAGATGATCATCGAGTACATGGCGACTTCGCCGAGCATGAAGGACCAGTGGTCGGGGAAGACCTTCTTCATGAGGTAGCCGATGGGCTTCGCGGCACCCGTGCGGTCGTCGAGCCAGCCCGCGACCCCGCCCACGGCCTTCAGGCCGGCGGCCGGAGGGGCCTCGGTCCTGGCGTCGTCAGCGCGGAGCCGGTCGGCACCGCGGGAGGTCTGTGTGGTGCTCATGCGTGTCCACGCTCCCAGAAGCTCGGGCCGACAGCCTCGCGGAACGGGGAGTCGGCCACCAGGTAACCCTCGGAATCAACGGTGATCTTCAGCTGCGGCAGCGGTCGCTTGGCCGGGCCGAAGATGACCTTGCAGTCCTGCGTCACGTCGAACGTCGACTGGTGGCAGGGACACAGCAGGTGGTGCGTCTGCTGCTCGTACAGACCCACGGGGCAGCCCACGTGGGTGCAGATCTTGGAGTAGGCGACGATGCCCTCGTGGCCCCAGTCGCGCTCCTTCTGGGGCTTGATGTCCTCGGGGTTGAGGCGCATGAGCAGGACGGCGGCCTTGGCCTTGTCCTCCAGCACGTGCTCGGAGTCCTTGATCGACTCGGGCAGCACGTGGAAGACCGACCCGATGGTGACCTGGTCGGCGCGGATCGGGGTGCGCTCGGGGTCGCGGACCAGCCGGTCGCCCTTCTTCCACATCGTCTTGGAGAGCGCGTCCTTGGGGACCGGGCCGAGCCCGGCCGCGAGCGGCACGACGAGGGTGATGGGGGGCAGCGCCAGCGCGCCGAGCAGGGAGTACTTGATCAGCGGGCGCCGGCCGAGCTGGGCCTTCTCGCCGCCCTGGGTGAGCTCGGAGACCACGCGCTGGCGGTCCTCGTCGCTCGCGCGCTGGGTGTGGCGGTACTCGACCGACTCCTCGTCGGGCATGAGCGTCTTGGCCCAGTGGACCGCACCGACGCCGACGCCGAGCAGGGCGATCGCCATGCAGACGCCGATGACGACGTTGTAGAGGCTCGTCCGCCCGATGCCGGGGATGAACGTCGTGCTCTCGCGGTCGATCGCGAAGAACGCGACGACGAACACGATGGTGAACAGGCTGGACAGGCCGAACAGGGTCGCGACCTGCTTCTCGGCCCGCTTGGCGGCCTTCTCGTCGTGGTCGGCCATGCGGGCGACGTGAGGCGGCAGGCCGGGGTTCTCGAAGCGCTCGGGGAGGCCCCCGGTGCCCTCGATGTGACCCTGGTCCAGACGGACGGCGGTGGCGCCGTAGCCGTCGGAGTCGTGGCCGACGACCTCGCCGTGGGGCGTGCCGTTATCGCTCATCGTGAGATCGGTCCTGTCGCGTCGCAGTCGTGGGTTCCATGGTGCGCCTTCGGCGCAGAAGTGGCCATCGGATGTGACCTGCTCATCACGCGGCCTTCTTCCCGAGCCACACGGCGAAGGCGACCATGATGCCGAGCCCGAACACCCAGACGAACAGGCCCTCGGAGACCGGCCCGAGGTTGCCGAGGTTCATGCCGCCGACGTTCTCCTCCTTGTCGACCGCGTGGAGGTAGGCGACGATGTCGTTCTTGGACTCGGGGGCGATGTTGGTGTCGTTGAACACCGGCATCGACTGCGGCCCGCTGACCATCGCCTCGTAGATGTGCTTGCCCTCGACGTCACGCAGGCTCGGCGCGTACTTGCCCCGGGTCAGCGCCCCGCCGGAGCCGGCGAAGTTGTGGCACATCGCGCAGTTGACGCGGAAGAGCTCGGCGCCCTTGGCGACGTCGCCGCCCTTGCCGCTGCTGACGTCGGCGTCAGGGATTGCGGGGCCGGGGGCCAGCGAGGCGACGTATGCGGCGAGCGCGGAGATCTCCTCGTCGCTGAACTGCTTGCGCTTCCGAGGTGCCTGCACGTCCGGGGCGGCCATCGGCATGCGGCCGGTGCCCACCTGGAAGTCGACGGAGGCGGCACCGACACCGGCGAGGCTCGGGCCCGCCTTGGTGCCCTGCGCCTGCAGGCCGTGGCACGTGGCGCAGTTGGCGAGGAAGAGCTTCTTGCCGTCCTGGACCTGGCTGGCGGCAGCCGGGGCGGCGTCGGCCTGCTTCGGCGAGAGGAACGAGTAGGCGACGCCGGTCACGACGAGGCCGAGCAGCAGGAGCAGGGCGATCGCGGCGGGGTGTCGTCTGCGGGCGGCCAGGGCGTTCACGGGGCGGTCCTGTCGGTGGGGGCGGTCAGGGCGGTCTGGGTGAGGCTCACGTCGGGGTTCTCGGGGTGGCTCACGTCGGGCTGCGTCACTGCAG
Source organism: Phycicoccus sp. Soil748 (assembly GCF_001428025.1). Classification (GTDB taxonomy): domain Bacteria; phylum Actinomycetota; class Actinomycetes; order Actinomycetales; family Dermatophilaceae; genus Pedococcus. The sequence continues at coordinate 860,471 of NZ_LMSC01000007.1, forward strand.
CAGGTAGATCGTGGCGAACAGCGCGATCCACACGACGTCGACGAAGTGCCAGTAGTAGGAGGTCACGACCGCGCCCGCGGCCTGCGCGTGGCTGTAGTGCCGGGTCGTGAAGGTGCGGCCGATGATGAGCAGGAAGGCCAGGAGGCCGCCGGTCACGTGCAGGGCGTGGAAGCCGGTGGTGAGGTAGAAGACCGAGCCGTAGGCGTCGGACGACAGGGTGATGCCCTCGTGGACGAGCTCGGAGTACTCGAGCACCTGCCCGGAGACGAAGATCGCCCCGAAGATGTAGGTCAGGACGTACCACTCGCGCATGCCCCACTCCTTGAGGGAGAACAGGCTCGCGGTGCCGCGGTGCGGCTTGCCGTGCTCGGCAGCGTGGACGCCCAGCTGGCACCACACCGAGGAGATCACGAGGATGACCGTGTTGACGGTGGCGTAGGGGACGTTGAGCACGTCCGTCTTCACCTGCCACAGGTCCGGCTCGACCGAGCGGATCGTGAAGTACATCGCGAACAGGCCCGCGAAGAACATCAGCTCGCTGGAGAGCCAGACGATCGTGCCCACCGACACCATGTTGGGTCGGGAGACCGGACCGTGTCCGGGAATGCTCCCGGCGGAGCGGGAGGGTTCGCTGGTCACTGCGGATGCTGTCGCCACGAGCGCCATTATTGCCCATTGCGCAACAGGCACGCCTCCGACCCCCCGACGGGTGGCGAAGCAGGTCCCGGTATGCCGCCGGGAGGCTCGTCCCGGCCCGTGGCGCCGGCTCGCGGCGGCCACTCGGCGGTCGGGCGGACACGCACCGGTAGCATCGGCGCCATGACCGCTTCGCACGCGACCGCTGCCGACACCCCGACCTCTGCGGGCACCTCCGTCCGCAAGATCTCGGTGCTCCTCTACAGCGACGACCGCACGACCCGCGACGCCGTGCGTGTCAACGTCGGACGCCGTCCCGCGCGGGACGTCGAGGTCGCGACGTGGCGCGAGTGCGCCACCGCGGCGGCCGTCATCGAGGCCGTGGAGTCGGCCTCCTTCGACGTGCTGGTGCTCGACGGCGAGGCGGCCCCCGTCGGCGGCCTCGGCCTGTGCCGCCAGCTCAAGAGCGAGATCTTCCAGTGCCCCCCGGTGCTCGTGCTCACCGGACGTCCCCAGGACGGCTGGCTCGCGACGTGGTCCCTGGCCGACCTGGCCGTGCCGCACCCGCTCGACCCCATCGCCCTGGCTGCTGCCGTGGCGGAGCTGGGTCGGCGCGGACGCCCGACCGCCTCCTGACCGGGGTGTCCAGCCCCGTGGCCCCCGCAGGCGACACGCAGGCCGGGCCCACCTGGCCCGACCTGCTCACCCGGCTGATCGCCGGCCATGACCTGACGACGCCGCAGGCCGCCTGGGCCATGGACCAGGTGATGGCTGGTGAGGCGTCCCCGGTGCAGGTGGCCGGCTTCCTCGTCGCGCTGCGCTCCAAGGGCGAGACGGTCGAGGAGCTCCGTGGGCTCGCCGACGTGATGCTGGCGCACGCCAACCGCATCGAGGTCCCCGGCCCGAGCCTCGACATCGTGGGCACCGGAGCCGACCGGTCCAACACCGTGAACATCTCGACCATGGCCGCCGTCGTCATCGCCGCGAGCGGTATCCGGGTGGTCAAGCACGGCAACCGTGCGGCCTCCTCGTCCTCGGGCTCGGCGGACGTCCTCGAGGCGCTAGGGGTCAGCCTGACGCTGTCGCCCGAGCGCGTGCGGCAGGTGGCCCACGAGGCGGGGATCACCTTCTGCTTCGCCCAGGCCTTCCACCCGGCCATGAAGCACGCCGCGGCGGCGCGCAGCGGGCTCGGCGTCGGCACGACGTTCAACGTGCTGGGGCCGCTCACCAACCCCGCCCAGCCCACGTATGCCGCCGTCGGTGTCGCCGACCCGCGTATGGCGCCGCTCATGGCCGGCGTCTTCGCCGGCCGCGGCAAGGACGCGGCCGTCTTCCGCGGCGACGACGGGCTCGACGAGCTGACCCTCAGCACGACGTCGACGGTGTGGTGGGTCAGGGACGGAGCCGTCACGAAGCGGGTGCTCGACCCGGTCGACCTCGGCCTGGAGCGTCAGCCCATCGAGGCGCTGCGGGGAGCCGACGCCGCCCACAACGCCGCCGTGGCACGGGACCTGTTCGCCGGGGCGCGCGGCGCCGTCCGCGACGCGGTGGTCCTCAACGCCGGGATCGCCCTGGCGCTGACCGTGCCAGACCGTGGCCCGGGTGACGCCGACTTCGTCGCCGGTGTGCGCGCCGGCATGGACCGGGCCGAGCAGGCGCTCGACTCCGGCGCCGCGCAGCGGCAGCTGCAGACCTGGGCCGACGCGACGGGCGCCTGAGCGCCGGTTCACGTCAGCCCAGGTCGGTCAGGTCAGGTCAGGGAGGACAGCCAGCTCAGCGCCTGGCGGGCGTTCTCGCGGCGCTGCTCGTAGCGCGCCCCGACCATGAGCAGCAGGACGCCCAGCGTGCCGAGGGTGAGGAAGCGCGGGGCGTGCAGGGTGAACGGCCCGAGCTGGGTGACCGCCACGAGTCCCGCCGCAGCCGCTCCGACGACCACGAGCGCCTGCCAACGGCGCCAGGCGCCGACCACGAGGACGGCCACTGCGGCGGTCACCGTCAGCAGGGCCCGGGGGAGGTCGTCGCTGACCGCGGTGGCCGCGGCCGACGGCACGAGCGCCACCAGCAGCGCTGGTCCGGCCACCGTCCACGAGCCGTCACCCAGCTCGCGGTGCGACCACAGCCCGGCGGCCAGCAGCAGCGCCGCACAGGGCAGCGTGTAGGCCTCCAGCCGCATCACGTCCGCCTCGAGCAGCTCGACCCAGACGGCGGTGGTGAGGCCTGCGACCCCCACCGCCGCGAGGGCGCGGCGGTGGGGGAGCGCGGCGTACACGACGGCCAGGACGCCGTAGGTCGCGGCCGATCCTGAGGCGGCGTGCGGCCAGCCGCGGTCGAGGGCGAGGGTGACGGTGGTGACGGCGACCAGCCCGGCGACGATGGCCAGCACCGCCTCCTCCGGGCGCTCGCGCAGCCAGATGGCCAGCGTCGCCAGCAGCGCCGCAGCCAGGGCGAGCAGGATCCACTGCACGTCGGGGGAGGCGAGGCCGCCCACCAGCCACAGGGACGACGTGCCGGTGACGGCCGACACCCCGGCCGCGACGGGGCGGAGGCGTGGGCGCAGCACTGCCGTCGCGGCGGCAGCCGCGGCCAGGACGGCGAGCGAGGCCGCGGCATACCCGTCGGGCAGCGGCGTGGAGGCTGCCAGCGCCAGCCCGAAGGAGAGCGCGGCGACCACTCCGGTGGTCTGCTCGTCCGGCCGCCCACGGCGGGCCAGGGCGAACGCGCTGAGCACGGCTGCGTATGCGGTCACGGCGACGACCTGGGTGCCGGGCGAGCGGAGCTGGCCGGCGACGGCCACGGCGAACAGCAGCGCCAGCGCGCTCACGCCCGCCGCGGGGACCAACCAGCGGGGGCGCAGGACCGCGGCCGCGGCCGCCAGCGTCGCGGTGGCGACCAGGGTGGCGATGGTGGGGACGTCGGCGTGGTGCAGCACCGCCAGCGCGACCAGGACGAGCTCGCCCGCTGCCACCTGCCCGAGCAGCCACAGGTCGCCGAGCGACTGTCGCGCCGGTCGCAGGGCGAGCAGGCCGGCGCCGACGGCCGCCACGAGCCCCGAGAGCAGGGCCGTCCCGACCGGCCCCACCTGCGACCCGAGGCCGAGGACCGCGGCGGGACCGGCAGCCGTGGTCACCAGCGCCACCAGGGTCACGGCGCGCCAGTCCCCGGACACCGGCCGGGCCGACCAGTCGGCCCTGACGGCGGCCCGCGACCCGAGCACGCCGGCCCGGACCGCGACGACGCTGCGCACGACGAAGGCGCCACCGACGCAGAGCGCCACGAGCACCGCGACGCACGCGAGGCCGCTGGCGGTGGGACCGGCGATGTCCGCGCCGAAGCGCTCCGGGCGGGTGTCCCGCAAGGCGCCAACGAACGCGGTGGCCAGGGCGACCGCGCTCCACAGCGACGCCGGGCCGCCGGCCGCCCTCCGGGTCAGGCCCAGCGAGCCCGGCAGCGCGACCCGGGCTGCGCCGAAGGCAGCCGCCCCGAGCAGGGCCAGCGACGCAGCCCCGGCAGGGCCGTGCGCGAACGACACGACCCCGGCCCAGGCGACCGAGGCAGCAGCGAGCGAGGTCAGGGCGTAGGCGGCGATGCGACGGTCGACCCGGTGCAGCGCCGCGAGCCCGGTGGCCACCAGCAGGCCGGTGACGACCGTGTAGCCGCGCCCGCTCACGAGGTCGAGTCCGAAGAGGCCGAAGCGACGCGCCGCCGAGACGTCGAGGAGCAGCAGGCCGGCCGCGACGAGGGCGAGGGCCTCGGCGCTGCTCGGCAGGGCGCGGCGGGAGACGTAGAGGGAGGAGTAGACGGCCAGGCCGGTGAAGCCGCCCATGACGACCATCTGGCCGTAGGGGCCGATGACGAACCAGGCGAATGCGAGCGCGATGGAGGCTGCCACCAGGACGAGCAGGACCCCGACGGCGAGCAGGGTCTGCTGGGTCGTCCACCGGCGACGAGGCGCCGACAGCGGGGCCGCGGGCCCTGTGGTGCCGGCCGCCCCCAGGTCCTGCGGACCAGCACTCTGCAGGTCGGACGTCTGCGGCCCGGGGAGGGCCGAGCCGAGCCGGCTCGGTGCGGGGACCGTGGTGGTGCCTCGGGCGCGCAGGGCGCCGATGAGGGCCAGGCGCTCGGTCTGCAGGGAGGCCAGCTGCTGGTCGAGCTGCCAGAGCTGGACCGCCTCGGGGCCGGTCAGGGGCAGCTGGCAGGCAGGGCACACCACTGGGGAGGGCGGAAGGGTGGCGCCGCAGGACGGGCAGGGGATCGGGGGCATCGGTCCTCCAGGAACGGGCGCGCTGGTGCGCGTGGTGTCCCCGAGTGTGTCGGGGCGGGCGCCCCCACGGATGAGGAGTCGTACTCAGATCGGCCGAACGGCCGTGCCCTCAGTCGCCGTCGAGCCCGAGGCTGAACGCGGCCTCGAGGTCGTGCTTGGAGTAGGTGCGGAACGCGATGTGGGTGTTGGTGCCCGTGACGCCCTGGACCTTGTTGAGCCGGCCGGCGATGACGTCGTGCAGGTCCTCGTGGGCTCGGACGCGCACCAGGGCGATGAGGTCGGCGTCACCGGCCACCGAGTAGACCTCGCTGACCCCCTCGAGCTCGGCGATGGCCTCGGCCACCTCGGGGATCCGGTCGACTTCGGCGTTGATGAGGACGATGGCGGAGATCACGCGCCCACTGTATCGGCGGTGGTCGCGGCCGCGAGGCTGGTCGCGGTGAGTCGCGGTGAGTCGCGGTGAGTCGCGGCCGGCGGTGGTCAGGAGGCTGCGACGAAGACCGGCGCCTCGCGGCGTTCGGCCGGTCCCTCCAGCTCGGCTCGTGCCCCTGCCGCTCCACCCACCGGGCACGTCCACGCCCCCTCGACGTCGACGATGCGCACGCCGGGCTGCTCCAGCCACCGCAGCACCTTCTCGGTCTCCTCGGGGATCGCGGCCGGGGCGGGCCACGGCGCCGGCAGGACGACCTCGGCGGTGTCGCGGACGGCCTTGACGTAGGGCATCGGGTCGGCGCCGCGGGGGGACACGGTGCTCGCCGCCAGCCGCCCGTGCCGGACGACGACGACCTCCCAGCCGCCCACGGCGGCGGGCCGGGCGGCGACCAGCTCAGGGCTCGCAGCCAGGGGCGCGATGCGCTGGGCGCGCGCCATACCCCGCACGAGCGCGAGGAGGCGGTCGCGCAGGGTGCCGGCGTCCTCGTAGCGCTCCTGGTCGGCGAGGGTGCCCATCCGGGCGCGCAACGCCTGCACGACGGTGCGCGAGTCGCCCACGAGCGCGTGCTCGGCGACCTGGACCACCCGGCCGTAGTCCGCCACGCTCTGGGCGCCCGTGCACGGGGCCCCGCAACGGCCCATGTCGGCCAGGGCGCACGAGCCGACCCTGCGGGTGGGGGACAGGCGCTGCACGCACTGGCGCAGCGGGACGACCTCGTGGACCGCGGCGACGGCCGCCTCGGCCGACGCGCGGCTGCCGAAGGGCCCGATGTAGCGGGCGCCGTCGGGGCGCACCTCGCGCACGATGGACAGTCTCGGGAACGCCTCCACGGTGAGCTTGACCCACGTCGCGCGCTCGGGCGTCTTGGACCGGCGGTTGTAGCGCGGCTTGTGCTCGGCGATGAGCCGCAGCTCGCGGACCTCCGCCTCGAGGGTGGTCGCACACACGACCGGGGTCACGCTCTCGGCGAGCCGGACCATCTCGGCCATGCGGGTGCGGTGCTCGGAGGCGGTGAAGTAGCTGCGGACCCGGGTGCGGATGTTGACCGACGTGCCGACGTAGAGGACCCGGCCGTCGCCGTCCTTGAACATGTAGACCCCGGGGGCGTCGGGCAGGCCGTCGGCGAGCCAGCGCTTGCGACGCTGCGCCGGGCTCACCCGGGAGGTGTAGCTCGTGAGCTCCTCGAGGGTGTGCACGCCGAGGCTGCCGACGCGCCCGATCAGCGCGTGCAGGACGTCGACGGTGGCGCGGGCGTCGTGCAGCGCCCGGTGGTCGGGCGTGGTGGTGGCGCCGAAGAGGGCGGCGAGGGTCGACAGCTTGTGGTTGCGCGCCTCGTCGCGGGGGACGAGCTGGCGCGCGAGGTGGACGGTGTCGAGGACGGTGTGCCGTGGCCACTCGATGCCCTGCAGCTGGGCGGCCATCTTGAGGAAGCCGATGTCGAAGCGGGCGTTGTGGGCGACCAGTGCCGTGCCCTGCGCGAACTCCATGAACGCGGGCAGCGCCGACTCGATGCGCGGGGCGTCGGCGACCATCGCCGTGGTGATCCCGGTGAGCGCCTGGATGAACGGCGGGATGGGCACGTGGGGGTTGACGAGTGTCTGGAACTCTCCGAGCACGACCCCGCCGCGCACCTTGACCGCGCCGATCTCGGTGATGGCCGAGTCGGCCGGGCTGCCGCCGGTGGTCTCGAGGTCGACGACGACGAAGGTGACGTCGGCCAGCGCCGTCCCCAGGTCGTCGAAGGTGCCCTGGACCATCTGCATGGGAGTGACGGTATGTCGGTGGTGTGACAGCCCGTCGCAGGCGCGCCCGCCGCGCTAGCCGCCGGTGGGGGTCAGCTTGTAGTGCAGCCTCAGGACCGTGGACGACCAGAGCTGCAGCAGGTGGTCCGTGCGCAGGACCCCCTCGTCGTCGACGTGGACGCGGAAGAGCTCGTGGATCGGGAGGCGGGCGGCGTGGGTACGTGCCCCAGTCGTGTTCCCGGCCCCGTTCGCAGTCCTGTCCCCGGTCCTGTACCCGGTGCCGGCGTTGCGCTCGCCGACCAGGACGTAGGCGCCGTCCTGGCCGAACCTGCCTGCAGGAGAACGCAGCTCGAGCCCGCCCCCGGGCAGGACGGACGGCCGGAGGAACACCTGGACGTTGCCGGCCTCGAGCGGGAAGGCGACGTGCACGCTCGGCTGGCGGGAGCCGGGCAGGGTGCGGCTGGAGTAGCAGCCGCTGTAGACGTACCCGCCGGTCGAGCGCAGCGTGCGCAGCCAGCCGGCGGCGCGCTGCCGGCCGGAAGGGTCGAGGATCGTCACGACCCGGCTGTCCATGCCACGGGCCACGTCGAGGGGACGGGTTGGCAGGGCGAGCTGGTGGACCCGGCGCCCGAAGTACCGCGAGACGAGTTCGCCCCCGGGCTGGAACAGGGCGTTCCACTGGGTCCACACCTCCATCCGCCACCGTGCGGTGTGCTCGTAGAAGTCCTTCACCTCGGGCCGCAGGTCGGCGGCGCGGAAGGTGGGCCCGTCGAGGGCGGACAGGTCCGGCAGCAGGCCGGCGCCAGGCTCCTCCTGCAGCGTGCCGCCGACCCGGGCTGCCTCAGCCGCGAGCCAGCGGTCGCCGATGGTGGCCCCGTCGTGCACGGGTGCCTCCAGCCAGCGCTCGCTGCCCAGGAGGTCGACGGGTCGCCCCACGGTGCGCCAGAACGTCCGGGTCACCCGGTCCAGCCGCGGCATCAGCGAGCTCACGCGCGTCACTGTGCCAGAGGGATGCGGAGGGGGGAGGAGGTTTGGTGCGGAGGGCGTTGTCGGTGGCTTCTCGTACCGTCGTCGGCAGGTGGAAGACATCCACCCGTGGTGCCGAACAGGAAGGGGTGATCGCGATGATCATCGACTGCCAGAGCTGCCCCGTGCGTGACCTGCACTGTGACGACTGCATGGTCACGGCGCTGCTCACCCCCACGACGTCCGAGCTCCCCCTCGACGCGGCCGAGCGCGCGGCCGTCACCCGGTTCGCCGCGGTCGGCCTCGTGTCCGCCGTCGAGGCCGGGTCGGTCACCGCGCGGCGGGAGCCGTGGGCGGCGCACGCCCGCGCCGTCGGCTGAGGCCGCGCGTCCAGGACCGCCGGGCTGCCAGGCACCTCACCGCTGGCGCGACTCCCGGGCCGGCGGCGCACCCGATCCGGCCGGGCTGCCTACGATGGCGGCGTGCGACGGAGAGCGGGCCACGCCTACCGAGCGGCGCTGGCCGCGCTGACGGCCGTCGCGCTCGCCGGGGCGTGCTCCTCGCCCTCGCGTCCCGCTGCGCCACCGCGGACCGCTGCCGCCTCCTCGGCCCAGCAGAACGCCGCGGCGCCGACGGTCGAGCGCGAGGACGCCCTGGCGGCGCTGCTCACCCGCCGGGCCGCCGCCGTCCGGGCCCACGACCGGGCCGCGTTCGCCGCGACCCTCGACAGCACCACCTCCGGGTTCGGGCTGCGCCAGCTCGCCCAGTACGACGCCCTCGTACGACTGCCCCTGGGGACCTTCACCTACGGCACCCCGGAACCGGCGCCTGCGCTCGGCCCCGACCGGGTGGCCCAGCTCGGACCCGACGCCTGGGTGGCCCGGGTGGCGGGGCGCTACGGCTTCGCGGGCTACGACACCTCAACACGGGAGTTCGAGTCGTACTTCACCGCCGTACGGCGCGGCAGCCGGTGGAAGCTCGCCGACGACACCGATGGCGGCACCCAGGTGCAGCTGTGGGACCTGCCCCGGCTGACGGTGCTGCGCAGCGGGACCACCCTGGTGGTCGGCTCGGGGCCGGCGAACAGGTTGCGTCCGTACCTCGGCCTCGGCGACCTGGCGGTCTCACGCGTCCGGTCGGTCTGGTCGTCGGGCTGGAACGCCCGGCTGGTGCTGGTCGTCCCCGCCACCGCGGCGCAGATGGCCGAGCAGGTCGGCCAGGACGCGCGGCAGGTGTCACAGGTCGCGGCGGTGACGGACGGCCCGATCGCCACCACCGGACGGGCCGGCGCGGACCGGGTGGTGGTCAACCCCGGCGCCTTCGCGACGCTGGAGGTCAAGGGCAGGCAGGTCGTCGTCACCCACGAGGCGACGCACGTGGCGGTCAGGGCGACGACCGACCGCCCGGTGCCGCTGTGGCTCTCCGAGGGCCTGGCCGACTACGTGGGCTACCGCGACATCGGGGCCACGCGTCAGCAGGTGGCAGCCGCGCTGCTCGACCGGGTGCGGGCAGGCGCCGGCCCGAAGGCCCTGCCGGGACCGGCCGACTTCGACCCGGGCCGTTCGACCATCGCCCCCAGCTACAACGCCGCCTGGCTCGCGGTGTGCCGGATCGTGGACCGCCGGGGCGAGGCGGGGCTCGTGAAGTACTACCGGGCGGTGGCGACCACCCCGCGCGGCACCCACTCCGCCGGTGACCCCGACGCCAACGCGAGGGCGGCGTTCCCCGCCGTCCTCGGCACGACGGAGGCTGCCTTCACCCGCGACTGGGTCGCCTACCTGCGGCGACTGGCCGGCTCCTGACCCACGTGGCCTGCTGTACACGCGGCAGGCGCGGACCGGGCCAGCCGGCCGGTCAGCCCGGTGAGGGCACGCGCCCACCCTCCGGGGTGGGTGCTTCTTCGTGGGCGCGTGTCTGCGGTTCTCCGCCGACCACGCGGTCGAGCTGCGGAGCGGCGGCCAGGGAGAGGACGACGAGGGCGCCGACGAGCCAGAACTGGTTGTAGAACGCCTGCTTGTTGACCAGGTTGGCGACGAGCAGCACCAGCGCCAGCCAGCGCAGCAGGGCGTCGAGCGGCGGCTGCCGTCGCCAGACCGTCGCCGCCACCGCGGCGAGCGTGCCCAGCACGACGACGCCGGTGACGTAGAAGGGCAGGGTCACGCCGAAGGTGTTGAGCGCCAACAGGTAGAGCGTGTTGGCGAACTTGATGGGGTGGAACGACAGCAGCAGTGTGATGGTGTCGTGGACGAAGTCCGCGGGGCTGGCGAGGAACCACGGCGCGATCAGGACCCCTGTGAGGGCGCCGGTGGCGACGGTCCGGCGCCACCCGAAGGGGCGCCAGAGGAGCAGCACGGGCAGCAGCAGAGCCAGGTGCTGCTTGCTGGCACAGGCCAGGGCGAGGGGGACCACGGCCCACCACGCGTGTCCACGGCGGACCAGTACGGCCCACCCCACGAGGCCCGCGAACAGGAGCGGCTCGGTCCAGGCCTGGTCGAGCTGGGTGAGGGTGCCCGGCGCGAACAGCAGCAGCGCCGCGACGGCCGCTGCCGTCCAGACCGGAGGCAGCGCACCCGCCGTCGGAGCGACCACGGGGGTGGCGACCGGCCCCGGAGAGATCGCATCTGGGAAAGCCGGACTCGGCGAGGCTGTCCCCCGCGAGGCCGCACCCGCCGAGACCGCGCCCGGCACGTGCAGCGTGAGGAAGAAGACCCCGGCCACCGCCAGCAGCGTCCAGGCCGTGAGCGCCCAGCGCACGTCCCCGGCGAGCCAGCGGCCGGGAGCGAGCAGGGCCGCTGTCCACGGCAGGTAGGTGAAGGCGTCCTGGATGCCGGGGGAGCCGGTCCAGCGCATGGCGTAGAAGTTCTCGCCTCGGGCCAGGGCGTCGCTCGCCTGCTGCAGGGTGACCCAGACGTCGATGCGAGGCCGCGGGGACGAGAGCACCGCGGTGGCGGCGGCCACGACGTACGCGAGGACCGCGGTGCCCCCTGCCGCGCGGGCACTGCGTCGCGAGGTCGTCCCCGGGGAACCGAGCAGCGCGGCCACGGCGAGGGGGCCCACGACGAGCGCGCTGGTCGCGACGGCGAGCCCGGTGGGGGAGAGGTAGCTGAAGAGGGGGACGAGGAGGGTGGCCAGGGCCGACCCCGCAAGCATCAGCACGACCGCCGGACGGGTCAGCTCGACGCGCCAGCCACGCCACTGCCACAGGGCCAGCGCGACGGTCGCCACCGTGAGGGTGGCCACGATCGGGACGCGGTAGCGCACGACGCTCCACTGCAGGACGGTGAAGAACACCAGCCACGCCACCGCGAACACGGTGGCGTGGCTGGGTCGTGAGGTCGGCGCGCCGGTGGGCATGCCTAGACCGTAGAGGTCACTCCCGGCCGCCGGAGTAGAGGGCCTCCACCTGGTCGTGGAAGTCCTTCATGACGATGTTGCGCTTGAGCTTCAGGCTGGGCGTGAGGTAGCCGTTCTCCTCGGTGAAGTCACCCTCGAGCACCGCGAACTTGCGGATCGACTCGGCCTTGGACACCGACTTGTTGGCGTCGTCGACGGCGTCCTGCAGGGCCTTGAGGACCGTCTCGTCGGTGCGGGCCTGCTCGAAGCTGACCCCGGCGATGCCGTTGTTCTTGGCCCAGGCGGGGTACATCTCCTCGTCGAGGGTGAGCAGCGCGGCGATGAACGGCTTCTGGTCGCCCACGACGATGCACTGGGAGACCAGGGGGTGCGCGCGGAGCCGGTCCTCGAGGGCTGCGGGAGCGACGTTCTTGCCGCCGGCGGTCACCAGGAGCTCCTTCTTGCGCCCGGTGATGCGCAGGTAGCCGTCCTCGTCGAGCTCGCCGAGGTCGCCGGTGTGGAACCAGCCGTCCTCGATCGCGCCCGCGGTCGCGTCGGCGTTGTTGTGGTAGCTCGCGAAGACGTTGTTGCCGCGGATGAGGATCTCGCCGTCGTCGGCGATGCGGATGCCGACGCCCGGGAGCGGGGCCCCGACGGTGCCGATCTTGACGCGGTCGGGGACGTTGACCGTGGCGGGCGCCGTGGTCTCGGTGAGGCCGTAGCCCTCGAGGACGGTGACGCCGATGCCGCGGAAGAAGTGGCCCAGGCGGGTGCCGAGCGGCGCGCCGCCGGACACGGCATACATGACCCGGCCACCCATGGCGGCTCGCAGCTTGGAGTAGACCAGCTTGTCGAACACCTTGTGCCGCAGCGACAACCCGAAGCCGGCGCCACCGGTGTCCTGCGCGGTCGACCAGGCGATGGCCGTGTCGGCAGCGGTCGTGAAGATCTTGCCGCGGCCCTCGGCGGTGGCCTTGGCCTCGGCCGAGTTGTAGATCTTCTCGAACACCCGCGGCACGGACAGGATGAACGTGGGCTTGAACTCGCCGAAGTCCTCGAGGAGGTTCTTGATGTCGGCGGTGTGGCCCATCTTCGCCTCGCCGGCGACGCAGAGGACCTGGATGAACCGGGCGAAGACGTGCGCGAGCGGCAGGAACAGCAGCGTCGAGGCGTCGTCGGCCTTGACCACGTCCTTGAGCTTGGTGATGGCGTTGTCGGCCAGCGCCATGAAGTTGTCGTGGGTGAGCTGCACGCCCTTGGGGCGCCCGGTGGTGCCCGAGGTGTAGATGATCGTCGCGATGCTGCCGCGGTCGACACCGGCCGTGGCCTCGGCCAGCTGCTCGTCGCTCACCCCGGCGCCGGACGCCTCGAGCTCCTCCATGGCCCCCGCGTCGACCTGCCACACGTGCTGCAGCCCGGGCAGCTGGTCGCGGACCTCGTCGAGCGTCGCCTGGTGGGAGGGGGTCTCGAGCATGATGCCGCAGGCCCCGGAGTCGGTGAGGATCCACGCCACCTGCTCCGCCGACGAGGTCTCGTAGATCGGCACGGTGACCGCACCCGCGGTCCAGATGGCGAAGTCGGTGAGGGTCCACTCGTAGCGGGTCTTGCACATGATGGCGACACGGTCACCGGGGGCGATGCCTGCCGCGACGAGCCCCTTGGCCACTGCCCGGACGTCGTCGTTGAACTGTGCCGCCGTGACGTCGACCCAGCCGCCGCCCTCCTTGCGGGAGAACGCGATGAACGAGGGGTTGGTGGCGGCGTTGCGCGCCGGCAGGTCGGCGAGACTGCCCTTCGTCGTGGGCTCGACGAGTGGGGGCGCGACGTGTTCCTGCACGGAGACTCCTTTGACGGCGGCACTGCCTCGGACCTCCAGCCTACCCACCGGTAGCACGCCTGCGGGCGACAGGCACGTCGGGCGGGGGTGACGTGCGGAACACTGGTGCCCGTGAGGTCCCGACGCATCGACATCGTCGACGAGACCTTCGTCGACGCCGCCCCCGCCCTCGTGCGCCGCCAGCTCGACGACTTCGCGTGGGCCGACCAGGTGTGGCCGCACCTCCACCGGCAGGTGGTCCGCGACCGCGGGTTGAAGGGGCTGCGCTGGCGGGTCACCGGGCAGGTCGTCGGCGAGATGGAGGTGTGGATCGAGCCGTGGTGGGACGGCGCGGTCGTGCACCACTACGTGCGGGGCACCAGGGGTGATGGAGCACCTCGCGACGTGGCCCTGCGCCACACCCTGCGGTGGAAGCGTGCGGTCCACGGACTGAAGGACCGGCTCGAAGGGAAGTCGTTGTAGCCTTCGGCGCATGGCCGACCGCACGGAGTCCAGCATCGACATCGCCGCGACCCCCGGCGAGGTCCTCGACGTCATCGCGGACTTCGACAGCTACCCGGAGTGGGCCACCGAGGTCAAGAAGGTCAGCGTGCTCACCGAGGAGGGCGACGGCTGGGCAGACCAGGTGCAGTTCACCCTCGACGCCGGCGCGATCAAGGACACCTACGTCCTGGACTACCAGTGGGACGTGCACCAGGACGGGACCGGCGTGGTCTCGTGGTCGCTCGTGGAGGCGACCGTCCTCAAGGCGATGAACGGCTCCTACACGCTGGCCGCGCGAGGCGCCGACGGGACCACCGTCACCTACCGGCTCGCCGTCGACGTGAAGATCCCCATGCTCGGCATGCTCAAGCGCAAGGCCGAGAAGGTCATCATCGACACCGCGCTCAAGGAGCTCAAGAAGCGCGTCGAGGGCTGAGCCGGCACCGGCCGGTCACCGCACCCATGCGCGTCATCCTCTTCACCGGCAAGGGTGGGGTCGGCAAGACCACCACCGCCGCGGCCACCGCGGTGCGGGCTGCCCGCGAGGGCGTCAAGACCCTCGTGATGTCCACCGACGCCGCCCACTCCCTCGGCGACACCCTCGGGGTCGCGCTCGGGGGGTCGTCCGCCGGGAGCCCCGTCGAGGTCGAGCCCGGGCTGTCCGCGTTGCAGGTGAGCCCACCCCACCTGCTGGGGGAGTCCTGGCGCGTGGTGCAGGACTACCTGCTGTCGCTGCTCGACACCCTCGGCATCGACCCCGTCGTGGCCGAGGAGCTCACCCGGCTCCCGGGCGCCGAGGAGGTCGCGGCGCTGCTCGAGCTCCGGGCGCAGGTGGAGTCCGGCCCGTGGGACCTCGTCGTCGTCGACTGCGCCCCGACCGCCGAGACCCTGCGCCTCCTCGCCCTCCCCGAAGCCCTCGCCTGGCACCTCGACCGGCTCCTGCCGGCCCAGCGCGGCCTGATCCGGACCCTGCGGCCGGCAGCCGCTGCGGCTGCCGGGATGCCCCTGCCCGCGCCCGAGGTCGTCGAGGCGGTCACCGGCTGGCAGCGGCAGATGCGCCGCGTGCAGCGCATCCTCACCGGCGACGAGACCTCGGTGCGCCTGGTGCTGACCCCCGAGCGGGTCGTCATCGCCGAGTCGCGGCGCACCTGGACGTCGCTGTCGTTGTACGGGTTCGTCGTCGACGCCGTCGTGGTCAACCGGCTCTTCCCGGACGCCGGTGTGTCGGAGCCGGACGCGTGGCGCGCGTCCTGGAACGCGGCCCAGCGCACGGGGCTGGTCGAGGTGCGCGAGTCCTTCGCCGGCCTCCCTGTCGTCCTCACGCCGTACCTCGCCGCCGAGCCGATCGGCGCCGACGCGCTCGCGACGTTGGCCCAGGCGCAGGCAGGGGACGAGGGGACCGACCTGCTCGCCCCGGTCGCCCACCGCGGTATGCGGGTGGAGCGCACGCCAGAGGGCTTCACGCTCACGCTTCCCCTGCCGCTGGCGCACGCCAAGGACCTCGGGCTGCAGCGCCGAGACGAGGAGCTGCTCGTCGCCGTCGGTGAGCACCGTCGTGTGCTCACGCTCCCGGCGGCTCTGCAACGATGCGTGGTCGACGGGGCCTCCGTGCGCGACGGGATGCTGCGGGTCCGCTTCGTCCCCGACGAGGAGGTGTGGCCGCGTGGCTGACGACACTGGCCGTCCCGGACCGCCGCCGGTGGGTTCCGTGGCGGAGGAGGCCGCGCGGCTGCTCGACGCCCTCGGGGGCTGGGCCAGCACCCACGGGTATGCCGCGCCCGACGACGCTCGTGACCCGGGCGCCGCCACGGACGAGACCACCGCCGACGGGACCAGCGCGACCAGCGGGGCGGACGGTGCTGACCACGGGTCCGGCCACGCGTCGGGCCACGGCTCGGCTCAGGCCTCGGGACAGTGCCCCCACTGTGGGGCCGCCAACGGCGCCGGTACGGCGCTGACCTGCCAGTGGTGCCCGGTCTGCCAGGGCCTGGGGCTGCTGCGGTCCGTGCGCCCCGAGACCGTCGACCGCCTGGCCGACCTCGCGGCGACCCTGACGGTCGCGCTGCGCGACATCGCGACGCACGGACGGCAGGGCAACGCGGCGGGGACCGGCGCCGGCGCGGGCACAGCGCGGGGTGGGACGGAGCGTGCCACCGGAGCCGCGACGGGCAACCGCGCCGGCCGGGTGCAGGACATCACCATCGAGGACGAGGACCAAGGGAGCGCAACGGTATGACGGTCACGATCGGCGTGGACATCGGCGGCACCAAGATCGCTGCCGGTGTCGTCTCGGCGACGGGAGAGATCCTCGCCCGCAGCCGCCGGGACACCCCCGCGCAGGACCCTGACCAGATCGCCCACGACGTCGCCGACGTCGTCCGCGAGCTCGCCGCACCGCGCAGCGACGTCGTGGCGGTCGGTGTCGCCTGCGCCGGGTTCATCGACCGCACCGGCTCGACCGTCCTGTTCGCCCCCAACCTGGCGTGGCGCGACGAGCCGCTGAAGATGCGCCTCGAGGCCCTCGTCGACCAGCCGGTCACCATCGAGAACGACGCCAACGCCGCCGCCTGGGGCGAGTTCCGCCACGGCGCCGCGTACGAGGCCGACGACATGGTGCTGGTCACCGTCGGCACCGGCATCGGGGGCGGTGTCGTCGTCGACTCGAGGTTGCTGCGCGGGGCCTACGGCATCGGCGGCGAGCTCGGCCACATGCGCGTGGTGCCCGACGGCATCCGGTGCGGCTGCGGCAACCGCGGCTGCTGGGAGGTCTACGCCTCCGGCAACGCCCTGGTCCGCGAGGCCCGTGAGCTCGTGGCGTCGGGCTCCCCGCTCGGCGCTGCGCTGTCCGACGCCTGCGGCGGTGACCCGGCAGCCCTGCGCGGCCACGACGTCACGGCCGTCGCCCAGGCCGGTGACCCTGCCGCGACCGAGCTGCTCGCCGACCTCGGCCGCTGGCTCGGGGAGGGCGCGGCCTCGGTGGCGGCGATCCTGGACCCGGAGCTCATCGTCATCGGCGGCGGCGTGGTCGCGGCCGGTGACCTCCTCCTCGGCTCGGCGCGGGCTGCGTACGGTCGCCAGCTCACTGGCCGGGGGCACCGGCCGGTGGCCGAGATCGTGCCGGCTGCGCTCGGCAACGACGCGGGCCTCATCGGCGCCGCGGCCCTTGCGGCAGAAGGGATCGGATCATGAGTGAGCGGCTCGCGGTCGGCATCGACATCGGCGGCACCAAGGTGGCGGGGGGCCTCGTCGCGCAGAACGGCACGGTCGTCGCCCGGGCCCGGCGCGACACCCCCCACCGCTCCAAGAGTCCCGGGGTGGTGGAGGACACGATCGTCGAGGTGGTGAGCGAGCTGCTCGACCTCGCCGAGGACCCGGTGGTCGCCGTGGGCATCGGCGCAGCGGGCTTCGTCGCGGCGGACCGGGCCACGGTCGTCTTCGCCCCGCACCTGTCGTGGCGCGGCGAGCCGCTCGAGGCCAACCTCCAGCGCCGCGTACCGGTCCCGATCTCGGTCGACAACGACGCCAACGCCGCCGCGTGGGCGGAGTGGCGCTTCGGGGCCGCGCAGGGCGAGACGCACCTCATGATGATCACGCTGGGCACCGGCATCGGCGGTGCGCTGCTGTTCGACGGGCAGGTGGTCCGGGGCAGGTACGGCATCGCCGGCGAGTTCGGCCACATGCAGGTGGTGCCGGGCGGCCAGCGCTGCGAGTGCGGCAACCGCGGGTGCTGGGAGCAGTACGCCTCCGGCAACGCCCTGGTCCGCGAGGCGCGCTCGCTCATGACCGCCAACAGCCCGGTGGCCTCCGACCTGCTCGACCGCGTCGAGGGCGACCCGATGGCGCTCACCGGTCCGCTGATCACCCAGGCAGCGCGGGAGGGCGACCCGACCGCGACCGAGCTGCTCGGCGAGATCGGCCAGTGGCTGGGCATCGGCATCGCCAACCTCGCGGCGGCGTTCGACCCGGGCACGTTCGTCATCGGGGGCGGCGTGAGCGCCGCGGGCGACCTGCTGCTCGCCCCCGCCCGGGCCACGTTCCGCCGGCACCTCACCGGACGCGGGTACCGGCCGGAGGCCCAGATCGTCGCCGCCCAGCTGGGCAACGACGCCGGCCTCATCGGCGCCGCGGACCTGGCCCGTCGCGACACATGAGCACGGTGCGGGTGGCGTCCTACAACCTCAAGGACCTCACCCTCGACCGGCACGCCGCGAGCCGCGTCGTGCGGGCCATCGACCCGGACGTGCTGTGCCTGCAGGAGGTGCCGCGGCGGCTGTTCGCCTCCTGGCGCGTGTCCGCCTTCGCGGCCGAGTGCGGGATGTACTGGTCGGGTCGGCACCGGGGGAGCGGCGGCACCACGGTGTTCACCTCCCTGCGCGTCGACGTGCGCGAGTCCCACCACCACCGGCTGCGGGTCGCCGCCCTCAAGCGCACCCGCGGGTATGCCGTCATCGCCGTCGCCCCGGCAGGTCACCCGCCGCTGGTGGTCGCCTCGGTGCACCTGAGCCTCGACGCGGCCGAGCGCGAGCGGCACGCCGGCCAGATCCTTCGGGCCGTCTCCGGCGGCGGGCCCGTCCTGCTGGCGGGCGACCTCAACGAGGGGGAGACCGGACGGGCCTGGCAGCGGTTCGCCGAGCCCCTGCGGCTCGTGTCGCCGACCGCGCCGACCTACCCGGCCCCGTCGCCGCGCAGGCTGCTCGACGTCGTGTTCGCCTCGCCCGGCCTCACGGTTTTGCCGCACCGGGACGTCGCCCTGGACGAGATGGACGTCGTGGCGGCCAGCGACCACCGGCCGGTCTGGGTCGACCTCGACCTCGGGCCGGTCAGCGCCCGGGGCTAGACCCTCGCGCCGTTGTCGGGGCCGTCCTCGTCGCGGTCACGCGGCTGGCGCAGCACGAGCAGGACGAAGCCGCCCACCGTCAGGCCGAGCGCGCCGAGGGTCCACCAGTCGCTCACGTCGGGCCGGAACATCACGAGCCACAGGAGCAGCACCGGACCGGCGACGAGGCCGACGATGATGCCCCAGAACTGGTGGTCCTCCTGGGGCGGCAGCGGGGCCGTCGGGAAGGGCTCGAAGTGCTCGTCGTCCTCGGAGTCGGCGAGCTCGGCCGGCTCGGCGTGCTCGGCACCGCCCTCGCGGTCCTGCGGGGTCGGCTCGGGGTGCTGCTCGGCGCCGCGCCACACGACGAACGGGCGCGTCGGCGGCGGGTTGACGCCCTGGCCGGAGTCCGACGGCTCGGGGTCGAGCGGGGGGTTGACGCCGCGGTGCTCCGGCTTGTCCGGCAGCGACTGGACGTCGTCCCAGTGCGCGACGATGTCCGCGAACTGCGCGTCCACGTCCTTGTCGCCCATGGGCTCTTCCTTCCCGGGGGAGCGGACTAGCTCAGCCGCTCGATGAACTCCACCGACTCCCCAAAGATACGTGGCGCGTCATGGTCGAGGGTAGCCACGTGGTAGCTGTCGTGCAGCACCTTCTCGGTGACGTCGGTGCTCGAGATCCGCGAGAGCAGCAGCGCCGAGCTCGAGGCGGGCACCACGTGGTCGTCGGTGGAGTGCCACAGCAGCACCGGCTGGGTGACCTCGGGCAGGTCGCGGACCACCGTGGCCCACAGCTTGGTCTGCGACCACAGGGCCTTGAGGGGGATCCGGTCGTAGCAGACCTCGTCCTGGCCGGGCTTCTTGATGTCGTTGCCGATGCCGGGCAGGGAGGGCAGCACGGCCTGGAGGGCGGGCAGGGCCCGCAGGCGCGCGTCCTCGACCTTGTAGGCCGGGTTGACGAGCATCAGCCCGCGGACGCGCGGGCCGTGCTCCTCGGCCAGCCGGGTCACGAGCGCGCCGCCCATCGACAGCCCGCCGACGAAGACCCGGTCGCACTTCTCGTCGAGCTCACGGAACGCGGCGTCCACGGCGGCGTACCAGTCCTGCCACCGGGTGCGGTTCATCTCCTGCCACGTCGTCCCGTGGCCGGGCAGCCGCGGGACGCGGACGGTGTAGCCGGCCGCGGCGAGGTGCTGTCCCCACGGCGTCATGCTGCGCGGGCTGCCGGTGAACCCGTGGGCGAGGACCACCCCGGTGGCGCCCTTGCCGGACCCCTTCCGGGGGCCGTCGTGGGAGTAGGGCTCGGCGCCGGGACGGACGGACACGGGGGCTCCTGGGGGCGGCAGGCGGCGGTGGGCCGGGGGCGGCGCGGGACGACCCGGCGAGGCGCCGAGTCGGGTTGGCGCGCATCCTCGCATGCAGGTTTGCGGGCGTCGAGAGTGCCGTAGAGTGCACCGCGTCACATGGAGGTGAACGGTTGTTCTACTGGGTTCTCAAGACGGTCGTGCTCGGCCCGATCCTCAAGCTGCTGTTCCGTCCGTGGGTCGAGGGCGAGGAGAACATCCCCGAGGACGGGGCGGCCATCTTCGCCAGCAACCACCTGTCGTTCTCCGACTCGATCTTCCTGCCGCTGGTGGTCCCTCGCCGGATGACGTTCCTGGCGAAGTCGGACTACTTCACCGGCCGTGGCATCAAGGGCCGGCTCACGGCCGCCTTCTTCCGCGGTGTCGGCCAGCTGCCCGTC
Source organism: Phycicoccus sp. Soil748 (assembly GCF_001428025.1). Classification (GTDB taxonomy): domain Bacteria; phylum Actinomycetota; class Actinomycetes; order Actinomycetales; family Dermatophilaceae; genus Pedococcus. The sequence goes on from NZ_LMSC01000007.1 coordinate 880,721, forward strand.
GACCGCTCCGGCGGCCGCGCAGGTGAGGCGGCCCTGCGCTCCGGCCTGCGGGTGCTTCGCCGCGGCGAGCTGCTCGGCATCTACCCCGAGGGCACCCGGAGCCCCGACGGCCGCCTCTACCGGGGCCGCACCGGTGTCGCCCGGATGGCCCTCGAGGGCGGGGTGAAGGTGCTCCCCGTCGCCATGATCGGCACCGACAAGGCCCAGCCGAGCGGCAAGAAGATCCCGCGGCTGATGCGCATCGGGATCAAGATCGGTGCACCGTTGGACTTCTCGCGCTACGAGGGCATGGAGGACGACCGGTTCGTCCTGCGCTCGATCACCGACGAGATCATGTACGAGCTCATGCTCCTGTCGGGCCAGGAGTACGTCGACATGTATGCCACCTCGATGAAGGACCGCATCCTCGCCGCAGCCAAGACCAAGGCGCGGGAGATCCAGGAGGCGGCCCTGCCCGGGTCGGCGGCCAAGGAGCTCGAGGAGGCGCTCGACGCCCACGACGACGAGGCCATCCGCAAGGCCCGCCGCCGCGTGGACGACGCCGCCGCGGACATCGACGAGAACACCGAGCGCGGTGGCGGCCCCGAGGCCGAGGGCGACGAGGACGCGGCCGGCGGACGCCGCCGTCGCCGCGCCAGCTGAGCGATGACCGGGGGCCGCAGCCGCGCGCTGGCGCGGGCCGTCTCCGGGCCGGACGGACAGCCTGAGGTCGTCTCCGCGTTCTGGAAGGGCATCGACGTCTTCCGCCCGATCGCGCTGGGGTATGCGGCGTACTCGCTGTGGGACCGACCCCACGACCTCGTCAGACCGGCCCTGGCGTGGGTGGTCCTGGCGGTGCTCGGCCTGTGGACCGTGTTCCTCGTGTTCTACCGGCGGCGCCGGCTGTGGCTGGTGGTGGCGGAGCTCGGGCTCGCCTCGGTGGCGATCCTGGCCACCCGGCTGGTCGACTCCGCCGAGGCGATCGAGGCCGGGTCCCGCACCCTGCCGACGTTCTGGCCCGCCGCCGGCGTCGTGTCTGCGGCGGTCCTGCTCGGCCGTCGGGGCGGCATACCGGCCGCGGTGCTGATCGGCGTGGTCGACCTCGTCGAGGTGGGCGCGGCGACGCCCAACACGGTCAACAACATCGTGCTGCTCCTGCTCATCGGCGCCCTCATCGGCTACGCCTGCGACCTCGCCCGTGAGGGCCATGCCAGGCTGCGCGAGGCCCTGGTGCTGGAAGCCAGGGTCCGGGAGCGCGAGCGGCTGGCGCGCACCGTCCACGACGGCGTGCTGCAGACGCTGGCCTTCATCAACCGCCGTGGCGCACAGCTGGGTGGTGAGGCGATGCAGCTCGGCAGCATGGCCGCCGACCAGGAGCGGCTGCTGCGGGCCCTCGTCAGCGGCACGACGCCGGACGAGTCGGCATCCGCCGTGCACGGCGACCTCGACCTGCGCCAGCAGCTCGCCCGCTACGCCGAGGGCCGTGTGCACCTCGTGGCCCCCGCCGACCCCGTCCTGGTGCCACCGCGTGTCGCGGGCGAGCTGGTCGCCGCGGTGGGTGCGGCACTGGACAATGTGCGCCAGCACGCCGGCGACGACGCCGAGGCCTGGGTGCTGGTCGAGGACGAGGGGGAGGCCGTGGCACTGACGGTGCGCGACAACGGCGTGGGTATGCAGTCCTGGCGCCTCGACGAGGCGGCGGCCGCCGGGCGGCTCGGTGCCTCCTCGAGCATCCGTGGCCGGCTTCGCGACCTCGGGGGAGAAGCGGTGTACTCGGGCCGACAGGGCTCGGGGACGACGGTGACGATGCGGGCGCCCAAGTCGGGCGCCCCGGGGGCAGGGGTGGCATGAGCGAGCAGGTCCAGCAGCACGGACAGCACGACGCCGGGCCGGGGCCGACGCCCCCGCTCACGGTCGTGGTCGCCGACGACCACCCGCTGTGGCGGGACGCCGTTGCGCGCGACCTCGCGGAGGCGGGCATGACGGTGCTCGCCACGGCCGACGACGGGCCCTCGGCAGTCAACCGGACCAAGGCGACGCGACCGCAGGTCCTGGTCCTCGACCTCAACCTGCCGGGCCTGCGCGGCCACGAGGTCTGTGCGGCCCTCGGTTCGTTGCAGACGCGGGTGCTCGTGCTGTCGGCGTCGGGGGAGCAGCAGGACGTCCTCGAGGCGGTCAAGGCAGGCGCCACCGGCTACCTCGTGAAGTCGGCGTCGCGGGAGCAGATCGTCGCGGCGGTCGAGGCGACCGCGCGCGGTGAGGCGGTCTTCACCCCGGGCCTCGCCGGGCTGGTGCTGGGGGAGTTCCGCAAGTTGTCGACGCAGCCGCAGACCGACCCCTCGCGGCCGATTCCCGAGCTGACCGAGCGCGAGACCGAGGTGCTCAAGCTCGTGGCGACCGGCATGTCCTACAAGGAGATCGCGGCTGAGCTGTTCATCTCGCACCGCACCGTGCAGAACCACGTGCAGAACACCCTCGGCAAGCTGCAGCTGCACAACCGCATCGCGCTCGTCCGGTTCGCCATCGCCAAGGGCCTGGACACCCCCACGGCCTGACGGGTGCGGCCTGACCGGTGCGGCCTGACCGGTGCGGCCTGACCGGTGCGGGCGGAGTCAGGCGCGGGGACTGACGATGAACAACGGCGTGGTGCGCCACGTCTCGCCGTCCGCGGACAGGACGACCGTCGACAGCTCGAGGGCCACCGGTCGCCCCAGCGTCTCGGCCACGCGCTGCCGCAGGGCAGGCTCGCTGGTGTCCCGGTCCAACCCGTCGAGCATCTGCGGGGGGTCCCCGGCCGACCACGCCTCCAGGTCCCAGTAGTCCCAGAAACCCTCGCCGGCACCGTCGTCGACGAGCAGGCCGGGCGTCCACTGCAGGACGCCGACGGTTCCGGCCGGGGCCGTGTCGGCGTCGAACCCCGCGTCTGGGTCCGAGAGAGCGCCCCTGACGGCGACCGCCGAGGGCCAGTCGTCGACGGGCTCGGCGGACCGTGGTCGGTTCGGCAGCTGCTTCGGGTCGTTGCCACCCGTCAGCGTCGTGCGGATCCGGTCGAGCATGCCCATGGTTCCCCCTGTGTCCCCGGCGTCCTGGTGCCACGAGTATGCGACGCCGGGTGCTCGGTGCGGTGGAGCACGCGCGGGCGGTGGCCGCGTCCACGACGTCCGGTGACCGGGATACGGGCTGCGGGACGAGGCGGTGCCGTGCGCACCTATCCTTGACCGGTGAGCACCACGCAGCACCACGACGCCCTCGCCAGCCTCGCGGCCGGCGCCGACCTGCCGGCCGCCCAGCAGCCGGTCTGGCCCGACGCCGCCCGGCTCTCCAGCGCCGTCGCCGAGCTCGCGTCGTATCCGCCGCTGGTCTTCGCCGGTGAGTGCGACGTCCTGAAGTCGCGGATGGCCGCCGCCGCGCGCGGCGAGGCCTTCGTCCTTCAGGGCGGCGACTGCGCCGAGACGTTCGCCGCGGCGACGGCCGACAACATCCGCGACCGGGTCAAGACGATCCTGCAGATGGCTGCCGTCCTCACCTACGGCGCGTCGGTGCCGGTCGTCAAGGTCGGCCGCATGGCGGGCCAGTACGCCAAGCCCCGCAGCAGCGGCGACGAGACCCGTGAGGGCGTGACCCTCCCGGCCTACCGCGGCGACATGGTCAACGACTTCGAGTTCACCCTCGAGTCCCGCACCCCGGACCCGCAGCGCCTGGTGAAGGCCTACCACGCGAGCTCGGCCACGCTGAACCTCGTGCGCGCGTTCACCACCGGTGGCTTCGCCGACCTGCGCCACGTCCACGACTGGAACCGAGGCTTCGTCTCCAACTCGGCGAACAGCCGCTACGAGCGCCTCGCCAAGGACATCGACAAGGCGATGAAGTTCATGTCGGCCTGTGGCGCCGACTTCGACGCCATGCGCACGACCGAGTTCTTCTCCGCGCACGAGGCCCTGCTGCTCGACTACGAGCGGCCGCTGACCCGCGTGGACAGCCGCACCGGTCAGCTCTACGACACCAGCGGCCACTTCATCTGGGTCGGCGAGCGCACCCGCGACATCGACGGAGCCCACGTCGACTTCGTCTCCAAGGTCCTCAACCCCATCGGCGTGAAGCTGTCGGCCAAGGCCGAGGTCGACGACGTGCTGCGGCTGATCGACAAGGTCGACCCCGACCGCGAGCCGGGACGCCTGACCTTCATCACGCGCATGGGCGCCAAGACGGTCCGTGACGCGCTGCCGACCCTGGTCGAGAAGATCACCGGGTCCGGCGCCCAGGTCACGTGGATCTGCGACCCGATGCACGGCAACACCTTCGAGTCGGCCAGCGGCTACAAGACCCGTGACTTCGAGGACGTCGTCGAGGAGGTGCGCGGGTTCTTCGAGGTCCACCAGGGCCTCGGCACGGTCCCCGGTGGCATCCACGTCGAGCTGACCGGCAACGACGTCACCGAGTGCATCGGCGGCGCCGAGAAGATCCTCGACGCCGACCTCACCAAGCGCTACGAGACGGTCTGCGACCCCCGGCTCAACCACCAGCAGAGCCTGGAGCTGGCCTTCCTCGTCGCGGAGATGCTCTCCAAGGACTGACCCGCGAAGGAGCGACCCCCGCCTGGCCGGCGGCGCTCACCTCGTAGGGTGCTGGCATGCCCGCTGCGTACGACGTCGACCTGCTCTCCGACACCCTCACCCGGCCGACCGAGGCGATGCGCCACGCCATGGCCACCGCCGAGGTCGGTGACGACGTGTTCGGCGAGGACCCCACGGTCCGCGCGCTGGAGGAGCGGGTCGCCGCCCTGCTCGGGCACGAGGACGCGCTCTTCACGCCCACCGGCTCGATGGCCAACCAGCTCGGCATCCGGCTGCACGTGAAGCAGGGGGAGGAGCTCATCGCGGACTCCCTGGCCCACGTGCTGCGGGCCGAGATGGGGGCGGCAGCCGTGCTCTCCGGCATCTCCTCGCGGTCGTGGGTGGCCCAGCGCGGCCTGCTCGACGCAGCCCAGCCGCTGGCGCTGATGATCCCCGACGGCGGCGCCTACCAGGTGAACACCCGGCTGGTCGTCGTGGAGAACACCCACAACTTCGGCGGCGGGACCGTCCAGCCCCTCGACCAGATCGAGGCACTGCGAGCGGGTACGCAGCCGCGCGGGGTCGCGATGCACCTCGACGGTGCGCGCCTCTGGAACGCCCACGTCGCCACCGGGGTGGCGCTGGCGGAGTACGGCCGGCACTTCGACAGCGTGAGCGTCTGCCTCTCCAAAGGGCTCGGCGCCCCGGTCGGCTCGGTCCTCGCCGGCTCGCGCGACCACATGGCGCAGGCCCGGATCTGGCGCAAGCGGTTCGGCGGCGGCATGCGCCAGGTCGGCATCCTCGCGGCGGCCGGGCTGCATGCGCTCGACCACCACGTGGAGCGGCTCGCCGACGACCACGCCAGGGCCCACCGGTTCGCGCAGGCGGCGGGGGAGGCCGTGCCCGGGTCGATCGACCCGGCCACCGTGCAGACCAACATCGTCGTGCTGGACGTCTCGGTCACCGGCTGGACCTCCGCCGGGTTCATGGAGGCGGCCGCCGCACAGGGCATCCGGCTCTACCCCGTCAGCCCCACGGCTGTCCGCCTCGTCTGGCACCTCGACGTCGACGACGCCGGCACCGACCGTGCGGTCAAGGCACTCGTGCCGCTGCTGGAGGAGGGCCCGGCCGCCGCCTGACCCTCGTGGTCACGCCGGCGGGCCGTTGGGGCCGCGGGGATGGGTGAGGTCGTAGGCACGGGAGAGCTTCTTCGGCACGACCATGCGCCAGGCGTCGACCACCAGCTCCCGGGCCTCGTCCGGGTCGAGCGCGGCAAGCCGGGCGTGGACCCAGTGGAAGCGCAGGTCAGACTCCGACGGCAGCTCGAACGTGCGCGGGTCGGTCGCGACGAGCGCCGCCCGCTCGTCCCTGGGGTAGGCGAAGCCCATCACCTGCTCGTCGAGGGAGAACGCGACGTAGACGAGCTGCCCGACGCGGAACTTCAGCCGTCCCCTGACCCGCACCGGGTAGGAGCGCTCGAGGCCCTGGCCCAGCGCCCGGACGTCGTCGACGGTGGCCACGGTCAGTCCAGCCGACGTCGCTCGACCTGGCCCTGACCCGTCACGACGGTGCGCGGCGGCACGTCCTTGGCCACCACGGTCCCGGCGCCGATGACCGAGCCGTCACCGATGGTGACGCCGGGCAGGACCGTGGCCGCGGCCCCCACCCAGACGTTCTCCCCGATGACGACCGGCGCGACCGTGATCGTGTCGTAGCGCTCGGAGGGCTCGACGGGGTGGCCCTCGGTGACGAGGGTGACGCGCGGGGAGATCATCGTGCGGGCGCCGATCGTGATGCCTCCGAGGTCGAGGAAGGAGCAGCCCTGCCCGACGGACACCTGCTCGCCGAGCTGGGTCCCCAGGCCATGGGTCGCGTGGAACGGCGGGAAGACGACGGCCCCGGCCGGCAGGGGCTTGCCCAAGAGCTCGGCGAGGAGGGCGTTGCGGGTCTCCACGTCGCCGAAGGGCACGGTGTTGAGGCGTGAGGTCAGCTCCATGGCGACTTGGATGCGGTCGTGCAGGGCCCGCCACTGCGGTGAACTGATCGCGATGCGCTGCTCGACGGCCATGCGGGCCATGCTCGCAGGCCCCACGGACAGCCCGGGTCAGACCTCGTGGTGGAGGAGCTCGGCCGGACGGTCCTGCTCGGCCGAGGCACCGGGCGTACGCCGGCCGAGCAGCTCCACGACGTACATCGCCGCGAGCACGAGGCCGCCGCCCAGCAGCATGCGCGCGGTCAGTGACTCGCCGCCGAGGAGCACCGCGAAGAAGGCCGCGAACACCGGCTCCATCGTCATGACGATGGCGGCGCGGGCGGCGGGCATGTGGGACTGCGCCCACGTCTGCGCCCACAGGGCGACCGCCCCGGCGACCAGCGCCATGTAGAGCAGCGAGCTCCACTGGCCGCCGGTCGAGGGGAGGGTGATCCCGCCGGGGAGGGCACCGACGAGCGTGACCAGGGTGATGACGAAGGCCTGCACCGTGGCCAGTCCCGTCGCCGACCGCGCGGTCGACCACCGGCCGAGGCCGATGATGTGCAGGGCGTACAGGACGGCAGCGGCCAGGGTCAGCCCCTCGCCGAAGCCGATGGACAGGCCGCGCAGCGACAGCACGCCCAGCCCGACCGTCGCCAGCCCCACGGCCAGCCACGTCGACCCGGGGATGCGGTCGCGCAGCAGCACGGCGCCGAGGACGGGTGTCAGCACGACGTAGGTGCCGGTGACGAAGCCCGAGACCGAGGCGTCGGTGTGCTCCAGTCCCACGGTCTGCAACAGCTGGGCCAACCCGTAGAGGACCCCCAGCCCGACGCCGGTGAGGAGCTCACGCCGGGTCAGGGCCATCGTCTGGCGCCGGAACACGACTGCCATGACGAGTGCGGCGATGGCGAACCGCACGGCCAGGAAGTCGGCGGAGGGGACGTGGGCGACCAGGTCGCGGATGAGGAAGAACGTCGAGCCCCACACCGCCGTGACGGCGACGAGCAGCAGCGTGGCGAGGCGGCTCGCCGGGACCGTGCGCAGCACCGGGCTCAGACGATGACGAGGGTGATGGTCGTCTTCTTCGGCTGCTCGCTGCCGGCGGCGGGGTTCTGGCTGCGGACGGTGCCGAAGATGCCGCCCATGAAGCGGTCGACCTTCACCTCGAAGCCGGCGTCCTCGAGGATCTTGACGGCGTCCTTCTCCTGCTTGCCCTGCACGTCGGGCACCTTGACGAGCTCGGGGCCCTTGGAGACGACCAGGGTCACCTTGTCGCCCTTGAACAGCGTGCCGCTGGACGGGGTCTGGCTGATGACGGCGCCCTTGGGCACGGTGTCGTCGTTCTTCTGCTGGGTGGCGTCGACCTGCAGCCCGGCGTCGGTGAGTGCCGTGACGGCCTGGTCGGCGGGCTTGCCGGTGAAGTCGGTGACCTCGACGGGCTGGCGGCCCTTGCTCACCACGATGTCGACGGCGGCGCCGCGCTTGAGCGACGTCCCCACCTTCGGGCTCGTGCTGATGACCAGGCCCTGGGCGACCTTCTCGCTGTAGGCCTCGGTGGTCTTCCCCAGCGTCAGCTTGGTCGCCGTCAGCCGTGCCTGCGCCTCGTTGGCGCTGGCACCGACGACGGCCGGCACGGCATACCGCTCCGGTCCCTTGGACACGGTCACTCTGACGTCCTGGCTGCGGCGCAGCTCGGTGCCCGCCCCGGGGTCGGTCGAGATGACGACACCCTTGGGGATGGTCTCGTCGAACGCGTCGACGCGGTCGGCCGACAGGTGGGCCTTCTCGAGGGCGCCCTGGGCCTGGGCGTAGGTGAGGTTGACGACGCGCGGCACGACGGTGGGGGATCCGGGACCGGCCATGAACCACCAGGCGGCGACCCCGGCCACCGCGGCCACGAGCAGGGCCGCGACGCCCCAGCCCCACGGGCCACGGCGGCGGTCACGGCCGTCGCGGTCGTCCTCGTCGGCCCAGGGGTCGGGGCCGGGGGGAGCGGTCGGCGTGCGGTCGACGGGCAGGGCCACCGGGCCGACGGGCCGTGAGTGGCGCGCCTCGTGCGTGGGCTCGACCGGCAGGGCGCTGGTGCGCTCGACGGCGACGGTGCTGGCGCCGGCGCCCATCGCCGCCGGGCCCTCGGGCCGGCGGTCGAGCTCGGTGGGCGTGAGCATGGCCCGTGAGCGGCGGACCTCGGTGAGGAAGTCGTTGGCATCGGAGGGCCGCTGGTCGGGGTCGCGCGAGGTGGCCAGCGCCACGAGCGCGTCGAGCTCGCTGGGCACCGTGCCCACGCGGGAGGAGGGAGCGGGCACCGAGCTGTGGACGTGCTGGTAGGCGATGTGGATCGGGGTGTCGCCGGTGAACGCCTTGGAGCCCGTGAGCATCTCGAACAGGATCAGGCCCGCGGCGTAGACGTCGCTGCGCGCGTCGGCGATGCCGCGCTCGACCTGCTCGGGGGACAGGTAGGCGACCGTGCCTAGCAGGACGCCGGTCTGTGACGTGGACGTCTGGTTGCTGACCGCCCGGGCCAGCCCGAAGTCGGCGACCTTCACGGTGCCGTCGTCCTCGCGCAGGATGATGTTCTCGGGCTTGACGTCGCGGTGGATGATCCCGGCGCGGTGAGCGGCGGCCAGGGCCTGCAGGACCGGCGCCATGATGTCCAGGGCCGCGCGGGGCGTCAGCGGGCCCTCGGCGCGCATGACCTCGCGCAAGGTCTGGCCGGGCACGTACTCCATGGCCAGGAACATGTGGCCGTCGTCCTCGCCCTGGTCGAAGACCGAGACCACGTTGGGGTGCGACAGGCGCGCCGCCGAGCGGGCCTCGCGCCGGAACCGGCTGGCGAAGCCCTCGTCCTGGGCCAGGTCGCGACGGAGCACCTTGAGGGCAACGTCACGGTCGAGGCGAGTGTCCAGCGCGAGGTAGACCGACGCCATCCCGCCGTCGGCGATGTGCGACTGGACGCGGTAGCGGCCGTCGATCACCCGACCGAGCAGGGACTCGGTGACACCTGAAGACACCCGCAAAGTGTAGGAGGTCAACGCGACCAACTCGTGCAAGCGGGTCCGTCGGCCCGGTGGCCGTACGGACCCGTCCTGCTCGAGCGGGGCGCCACGACGTGGCTCAGAAGCGCGCCCGGTGGGCCTTGACCGCCCGCACGTAGCCCTTGGTGTCGGCGTACATGCCGTGGTGCTGCACGGAGTACAGGCCCTGGTAGTAGCCGCCGATGGCCTGGTCGAGGGTGGACGCCGAACGGGTGAGCGAGCGCAGGATCACGACCCCCGCGGTGATGTTGTCCTGCGTGTTGAGCAGGTTGAGCCGGCGCCCGGCCATCTCCGAGGCCCACTGGCCCGAGGAGGGGATGACCTGCATGACGCCGATGGCGTTGGCGACCGAGACCTGGCGCTGGTTCCACCCCGACTCCTGCCAGCCGATGGCCAGCGCGAGGCGCGGGTCGACGCCGTGGCGGCGCGCGGTGGCGACGATCATGGCGCGGGTCTGGCTGCGGGTGGGGACGCGGGAGTGGGCGAGCGTGGACCGGTTGCGGCTGGCGGCGTTGACCGTGGTGCTGGGGTAGGTGCGGCCGGCGAAGGTGTTGGCGCTGCTGGCGGTCGCCGCCCTGCGCACCGGGACGCGCAGGTGCTGGCCGACGACCAGGTGGTTGGCGTTGGCGAGGTGGTTGGCCTTGAGCAGCGCCGCCGACGTCGTGTGGTGGCGGACCGCGATGCCGCTCAGGGTGTCGCCGGAGCGCACCGTGTAGATGCTGGTCCGCGCGACGGCGGCCACCGCGACGGTGCCGCGGACCTTGATGGTCTGGCCGGGGTGGATGACGCTGCGCGGCCCGAGACGGTTCCAGGCGTAGACCGAGTTCAGCGGCGTCCGCGTGCGGGTGGCGATCGCGCCCAGGGTGTCGCCGGACCGCACGCGGTACCGGGTGGTGCTGGTGCGGCTGGTCGCCCTCGCCTTGGTGGCCTTGGACGTCGGGCGCTTGGCGCTCGCCGCGCTGCTGCCGGGGATCCGCACCTTCTGGCCGACCTGGAGCACGGAGCGGGTGGACAGCCGGTTGGCCTTGAGCAGGGCGGCCAGCGACACGCCGCGACGGGCCGCGATGGCACTGAGGGTGTCGCCCGGGCGCACGACGTAGGTCGCCCGCCGGATCGCCGCGGCCCTGGCCGCCTTGACGGCGCGGGCGTGCGCGGCCTCGGCCCTCGCCTGTCCGGCGCTCTTGGGGATCCACAGCCGCTGGCCGACGGCCAGCTGGTGGCCCCCGTGCCGGAGCTTGTTGCGGGCCACCAGCACGCCGGTGGTGGTGCCGCGGCGGTCGGCGATGGCTCCGAGGGTGTCGCCGGAGCGCACGAGGTAGAGGGTCCAGCCGTACGGGGCGGGCTTGGCCTTCTGGACGACCGCGACGGGGGCGAGGGTCGAGGCCGAAGGGAGCGCTGCAGGAGCGATCACTGGGGACATCGGGGGGCTGCCTTTCGGGGGGCCAGCGCCGCGGTGGCGGTGGGGAAGATGCTCAAGTGAGGGATGTGACGACTGTGACGATTGTGAAAGGTACACCAACGCAGCCGCCTTATATCGACTTACATCGATGTAATTTGCAATGCCGGCACCGGCTGGCAGGCTGTCCCCGTGACCGACCTGCCCCCCACCCAGCCCGCGGCCGATGCGCCCGGGAACCAGCCGGGCGCTGGAGCGACGACGCCGCCCGAAGGCTCCCTCGAGGCCCTCGTCGGCTCCTGGCTCACCGTGCCCGACGTCGCCGAGCGGCTCGGCATCCCGCTGTCCGCCGTCCGGCGGCTGCTGGAGGACCGCGAGCTGCTCAGCTCCCGCATCGGTGAGCGCAAGGTCGTCGCCGTGCCCGAGCAGTTCCTCGACGAGGAGGTGTTCCGCCACCTGCGTGGCACCTTCACCGTGCTCGCCGACGGCGGCATGCGCGACGAGGAGATCCTGGAGTGGCTGTTCACCCGCGACGAGACGCTGCGGGTCCCCGGCACCCCGGTCGACAACCTGGCGGCGGGGTTCAAGACCGAGGTGCGCCGCCGGGCGATGGAACAGGCCTTCTGACCGACCCGGCCTGACCCGTCACCAACGGGGGTCGGGCCGGTGACCGACCCGGTCGCGCCGGTCGATGCTCCCGGCTGCGGTCAGTGTTCCAGGCCGGGCTCAGTGCTCCCGGCTGGTGGCGCTGTCGATGAGCTGGTCGAGCACCGCGACGGCGCCGGCATCGAGCCCGCGCGTCGACTTCAGCGACATCCGCGCCGTCCCCGCGAGCCTGGCGATGTCGGCCTCGACCGCGTCGACGGCCCCGCTCGACACGATGACCGCACGCAGCGCGTCGACCGTGGCGGCGTCCAGGTCGGGGTCCCCGAGCCGCGTCTCGACGAGCTCGCGTCCCTGCTCGTCCGCCCCGGCGAGCGCGTGCGCCACCAGCACGGTGCGCTTGCCCTCGCGCAGGTCGTCGCCGGCCGGCTTGCCCGTGGCGGCCGGGTCGCCGAACACCCCGAGCAGGTCGTCCCGCAGCTGGAAGGCTTGGCCGAGGTCGAGCCCGTAGCGGGACAGGGCTGCGAGGTCGCCCTCGTCGGCACCCCCGGCGCTGGCGCCGATGAGCAGCGGGTGCTCCACCGTGTACTTGGCGCTCTTGAAGCGGATCACGCGCTCGGCACGCTCGACCCGCTCGGCCAGCGGCATGCCGTCCCAGGACCGCACCGACTCCACGACGTCGAGGAACTGCCCGCCCATGAGCTGGGTGCGCATCCGGTCGAAGACGGCACGGCCGCGCGCGAGGTGCTCGGGCGGCATGCCGGAGGTGGCGTAGAGCTCCTCGGTCCAGTTGAGGCACAGGTTGCCGGCGAGGATGGCCCCGGCCACCCCGAACCGGCCGGCGTCGCCGGTCCACTCCTCCTGCGCGTGCCGCGCGGCCATCGACCGGTGGGCGGCGGGCATGCCGCGCCGGGTGTCGCTGTCGTCCATGACGTCGTCGTGGATGAGGGCGGCCGCCTGGAAGAACTCCATCGCGGTCGCCACCCGCACGGCGGCGTCCGAGTCGGGCTGGCCGGCGCTCCGGTAGCCCCAGTAGAGGAAGGCCGCGCGCAGGCGCTTGCCGCCGGTGAGGAGCCGGGCCACCGCGCCGAGCAGCTCCTGGGCGTCGGGGCCGACCTCGGCGAGGACGTCGGCCTGGTGGGCGAGCACGTCGTCGACGCAGTGCTGCACCCGGTCGCGCAGCTGCGCGGCGTCGAGGGGGCTGGCCACCACGCTCTCCTGCACGCTGTCCTCCTGGGCCGGTCCGGTCCGGTGCCGCGAGGCATCTCGCGGCGGCTCGGCGGCGTCTCACCGTGAGCCGCCCCTGAGCCTACGGCGTGGGCCCTCGACTAGTCTCACCGCCATGGCACTGGGGCAGCCCTCTCGTCTTGCTCGACCGGCGCAGCTCACGCGGTCGATCCCCGGCATGCTCGCGGGGCCCGAACCGTCGATCAGCTTCGAGTTCTTCCCGCCCAAGGACGACGCCAGCGAGGCCCTGCTGTGGGACGCCATCCGGCGCCTCGAGTCCGCACGGCCCGACTTCGTGTCCGTCACCTACGGCGCGGGGGGCTCCAACCAGGACCGTACGGTGCGCGTCACCGAGCGCATCGCCCGCGAGACCACGCTGACCCCGTTGGCCCACCTCACCTGCGTCGGTGCGTCCGTCGCCGCCCTGCGCCAGGTGGTCGGGCTGTATGCCGCGAGCGGGGTGCGCAACATCCTCGCCCTGCGCGGCGACCCGCCGGGCAACCCCGGCGGCGAGTGGGTGGCCCACCCCGAGGGCCTCAACCACGCGACCGACCTCGTCGCGCTGGTGAAGTCGCTGGGGGACTTCACCATCGGGGTGGCGGCCTTTCCGGACGTGCACCCTTCCTCGCCGGGCTTCGACCACGACGTCGAGATCATGGTCCGCAAGGCCGATGCGGGCGCGAGCTTCGCCATCACCCAGATGGTCTTCGACGCCGACAGCTACCTGCGGCTGCGCGACGCCGTCGCCCGCCGTCGCCCGGAGCTGCCCATCACCCCGGGCCTGATGCCGGTGACCAACTTCAAGCAGGTCGCGCGGATGTCCCAGCTCATGGGCACGCCGCTGCCGGAGAAGGTCGTGGCGCGGCTCCAGGCAGTGGCCGACGACCCGGCGGCGACGCGGACGGTCGGCGTGCAGGTCGCCACCGAGCTCGCCGAGCGGATGCTGGCCGAGGGAGCGCCGGGCCTGCACTTCATCACCATGAACCGGTCGACGGCGACCCTGGAGGTCCACCGCAACCTCGGCCTGCACTGAGGCCGCGCCTCGGGGCGGCTGAGGCCGACCCGTGGTGGCTTAGGCCGGGCGCATGGGAGCCGGCGCGTCGGGGCGGGCTGTCCGGGGGCGCACACACGAGCCGCGCTCGACCTCCCCTCATGGCCGGCGCGGCTCGTGCGTCACGTCGTCACGGTCCCCCGAACGCGACGGGGACGAGCCTGCCGGTGGTCGCGCCCGGCGGGCATCCGTGCACGTACTCAGATCCGCACACGTCCTCGAGGGCCCTGGCTGCGCCGTCAGTCGCGGGTGGTGAACCGGCGCAGCAGCATCGCGGCGAGGCGCTAGGACGGGCCGTCGAGGGGGCGGAGCTCACCCACGAGCGGCACGATGTCGGCGACGGAGTCGACCACGCGCGTGGCCTGGTAGGGGAACTGTTCGACCTGGTGCGGGCGCGTCGAGCCCGTGAGGACCAGGATCGTGCGCAGGCCGGCCTCGAGGCCACTGATGACGTCGGTGTCCATGCGGTCGCCGACCATCACCGTCGACTCGGAGTGGGCGTCGATGCGGTTGAGGGCGCTGCGCATCATCAACGGGTTGGGCTTGCCGATGTAGTAGGGCTGGCGTCCGGTTGCCGCGGAGATCAGGGCCGCGACGGACCCGGTGGCCGGGAGCGTGCCCAGCTTGCTCGGGCCGCTGACGTCGGGGTTGGTCGCGATGAAGCGCGCGCCGCCCTCGATGAGGCGGATCGCCTTGGTGATGGCCTCGAAGGAGTAGGTGCGCGTCTCCCCGAGGACGACGTAGTCGGGGTCGCGCTCGGTCATCGTGTAGCCCACCTCGTACAGGGCGGTGGTCAGGCCGGACTCGCCGACGACGAACGCGCTGCCGCCCGGGCGCTGGTCGTCCAGGAACTGCGCGGTGGCGAGCGCGGAGGTCCAGATCGACTCCTCGGGGACGTCGATCCCGCTGGCCAGCAGGCGCGCCCGCAGGTCGCGTGGGGTGAAGATCGAGTTGTTGGTCAGGACGAGGAACCGTCGGCGGTGCTCGACCAGCGCGCTGAGGAACTCGGCGGCGCCGGGGATGGCGGTCTCCTCGTGGACGAGCACGCCGTCCATGTCGGTGAGCCAGCAGTCGACCGGCCTGGGTCTGGTCATGTCGCTCATTCTGGCGCAGACCGATCACCACTTTGGTGGAGCAGCCACGGCGTGGGCAGGAGGACGCTTGTGGTGCCTGAAGGAGGTGCTCGTCATGTCATTGGCCACGAGCGCAGTCACCACGATGCTCCCCGTCACCGACATCGGTCGCGCGAAGGAGTTCTACTCCGACCGGCTCGGCCTGTCGTTCGAGGGGACCAACGCCGAGGGGAGCCTGCTCTACCGCCTCGGCGGTGGCACGATGCTGATGCTGCTGCCCAGGGAGACGGGGTCCCAGAACCCCAACACCGCCCTGACCTGGGAGGTGCCTGACGTCAGGGCGCAGATTGCCGAGCTCGAGGGCAAGGGAGTGGTGTTCGAGGACTACGACCTGCCCGGCCTGCAGACGCAGGACCACATCGCCGAGCTCGATGGCGAGCGGGCGGCGTGGTTCACCGACCCGGACCGGAACGTGCTCTGCATCCACGAGGTGAGCAAGGCCTGAGCCCGGAAGCTCTGCAGGTACGGTCTGGGAGCAGGGTCGCTCGTCCCTGCAAGCGTGCGTTTCGCCCGGCCGCCCGGTCAGGCGACCTCGATGGCGTGGCCTCCCGAGACCCGCAGCAGCTCCTCGTACGTCGTCTCGTAGACGGTGTGGCTGTGCCCGGCGGCCGCCCACACGTGCCGGTAGCGGCTGAGGGAGACGTCGACCACCGTGGGGATCGGTGCAGGGTGTCCGACGGGCGCCACTCCGCCGATGGCGAACCCGGTGGCGGCACGGACGAACTCGGCGTCGGCGCGGTCGAGGTGGTCGATGCCGTCGACGAGCTCGGCGACCTTGACCAGGTCGACGCGGTGGGCGCCGGAGGTGAGGACGAGCAGCGGGGTGACGGCGCCGGCCTCGTCGTGGGCCCGGAAGACCAGCGAGTTGGCGATCTCGGCGGTGGTGACGCCCAAGGCTGCTGCCGCTGCGGCTGCGGTGCGGGCCGCGTCGGGGAGGACGACCACCCGCGGCTCCACCCCGTGGATCGCGAGGGCGGCCAGGACCCGCTGGACGCCGGCGTGCTGGCGCAGGTCGCGCGCAGGGGCGGCGTCGGACGCCGGTGACGCGGGTGGCGAAGGGGCGGGGTCCGGCGCCGCGACGACGGGGCCGGGCGGTGTGGCCGCCGGCTCGGGCTGGCTCATGACGAAACCCTAGGGCGGGGCCCCGGACTCCACCAGAGGTCGGGTGCCTCGTCTCATCCGCTGCCCTTGACGGGCTGTCCGAGGGCGGGTGTACGGTTCTTCATATCGAACACCTGTTCGAACAGGTTCCGACCGGAGACCGGATGACCAGCAGCGCGTGACCCCACGCGGCCCCTGGCGTCCAGTCGAGGAGGCCGGGACCACCGTGCGGCTCCGGCCCCCGTGATCGGGCGCCTCGACCCCGTCCGTTCACCGGGCCGGAGCCCACACCACCTCATCCTGCCCTGCCGTGACGAAGGAGCCTGCTCGTGGTGCGCCGGTACGAAGAACCCATCGAGGTCCGCCAGTCCGTGCTCGCGGGGCGCTCGTCCGCGACGGCCGGCGACGTCCCCGGGGCCGGTCGCGAGGACGGCTGCGCCCCGCTCGGAGGCCCGCTCGGAGGCCCGGAGGCCTTCGTCTGGCGAGGGCGCCTCTACGTCGTGCGGGCCGTCCTCGACCGCTGGCAGGAGCGTCGTCCCTGGTGGCGGGACGCGCGGGAGCAGGGCAGCGGTGACGTCCTCACCGACGCGCGGGAGCGCCAGGTCTGGCGCGTCGAGGCCAGTGCCGGACGCTGCGCCGGGGTCGGGGTCTACGACCTCGGTGCCGACCCCGGAGCCCTCGACACAGGCCTCGACACAGGCCTCGACACCCCCCACTGGCGCCTCCTGCGCGTGGCGGACTGAGGTGACGACCATGACCGACACGACCCACCTGGGCGACACGACCCACCCGGGCGACACGACCCACCTGGGCGACACGACCCACCTGGGTGGCGCGACCGGTGCGACCGGCATGGCCGACTCGGCCACGAGCAGTGCCGCAGCCAGCCTCGAGCTGCTCGACCGGTCGCGGCACTCCCTGCTCGAGGCGTGCCAGAGCAGGGAGGTCACCCAGCGCTACCTCCAGGCCCAGCTGGGTGCCCTGCGCGCGGCAGCAGCCCTCGTCGCCGCCCGGGCCACCCCGGACGGCCACCGCGGGCCGCGCTCGCTGTGGGAGCTGCTGCCCGCGGTTGCCCCCGAGCTCGCGGAGTGGGCCGGGTTCTTCGAGTTGGTGTCCACCCGTCGCGCCGGGCACCCGGTCAGCGTGCGGGAGGCCGACGACCTGCTGCGCCAGTCCGAGGTGTTCCTCGACCTCGTCTGCCGCAGCCTCGGCCTGCCCGTGCAGCCTGCGGCCCACGGCGAGGTCCTCGTCCCCACGGCGCTCGCCGGCTCCGTGCCGTCCGCCATGACCCGCTCGCCATGACCGGCATGACTGCCACGACCACCACATCCGCCATGGGCGCCCCCACCCCCGTGAGCGACTTCGTCCACCTGCACGTCGCCTCCGGTTTCTCCATGCGTTACGGCACCTCGACGCCCGAGGCCCTCGTCGAGCGCGCCGCCCAGCACCGCCAGCCGATCCTCGCCCTCACCGACCGCGACGGCCTCTACGGGGCGATCCGGTTCGTCCAGGCGGCGACGGCTGCCGGCATCGCCCCGGTCCTCGGCGTCGACCTCGCCATCGGTCCGGACGCACCCGGCGACGACCTCCTGGGTGAGGCCCTCGGGGGAGGGCAGGCTGCCGGCACCGGACGCGGCGCCGCCCCTCAGCCGCCCGCCCCGACGCGCACACCCGTACGCGGCGGCGCGGACCGCGACCCACGCCACCCCCGGGTCACCGTGCTGGCCCGGGGCGCCGCCGCAGGCGTGCCCCACGGCGCTGGCTGGGCGGCGCTGTGCCGGCTGGTGACCGAGACCCACCTGCGCGGCGAGCGGGGCACGCCCGTCAGCTCTGCCGCGGTCGTCGCTGCCCGGTGCTGGACCGGCGGTGAGCGCCGGTCGAGCCGCGACCACGCGAGCCCGCTCGTCGTCCTGCTCGGCCCTGACTCCGACGTGGGTCGGGCCCTGCTGGCCAGGCGCACCGACCGGGCCCGCGCCCTGCTGGCGACGTGGCGCCGCCGGCTGCCCCCGGACTCGGTGGTCATCGAGGTGGTCTGCCACGCAGGCCCGGAGGGCACCCCCGCCTCCAGGGCCCACGCGCGCCGGCTGCTCGGGCTGGCCGACGAGCAGGGCATCCCCGCCGTCCTCACCGCCGCCGTGCGCCACGTCGAGCCGGGGGAGTCAGCAGTCGTCGACGTGCTCGATGCCGCGCGACGGCTCGTCGCCCTCGACACCCGCCACCTCGACCGGGTCACCGACGCGGCCCACCTCGCGTCGACGCCGGTGATGCGCACCGTGGCCCTCGAGGTCACCGGTGGCGACCGGAGCCGTGCCGAGGCCCTCGTCGCCCGCACGGTGGCCCTCGGGCTCGCCTGTGCCCAGAGCGCCCGGCGCGACCTCGGCATCGGGTCGGTCCACCTGCCCGAGCCCGAGAAGCTGGGCATCGCCCCCGGGGAGAGCCCCCAGGGCAGGCTCGAACAACGGTGCCGAGACGCGCTCGGGCGCCGCTACCCCGGACTCGGGGAGAAGGAGTTCTCGGCCGTCGAGCGGCGCCTCACCGACGAGCTCAAGGTCATCGCCGAGCTCGGCTACCCGACCTACTTCCTCACCGTCGCCGAGGTCGTCGACCTCATCCGGGAGATGGGTGTCCGGGTCGCGGCGCGGGGGTCCGGGGCCGGGTCGCTGGTCAACTACCTGCTCGGCATCAGTGGCGTCGACCCGATCCGCTACCGCCTGATCATGGAGCGGTTCTGCTCGCCGCTGCGGGCCGAGCTGCCCGACATCGACATCGACGTGGAGTCGGCTCGTCGCACCGAGGTCTACGAGCGGATCCTCGACCGGTTCGGTGGGGAGCGGGTCACCTGCGTCTCGATGATGGACACCTACAAGGTGCGCCACGCGATCCGGGACGTGGGCGCCGCGCTGGGCCTGCCCCCGACCGAGATCGACGAGATCGCCAAGGCGTTCCCGCACATCCGCGCCAAGGACGCCCGCAACGCCATCGCCGAGCTGCCCGAGCTGCGGTCCCGCGGCCTCGACAGCCCCCGGCTGCGGGCGCTGTTCGACCTCGTCGAGCGGCTCGACGGCTTGCCGCGCCACATCGCGCTGCACCCGTGCGGGGTGATCCTGTCCGACGGTGGGTTGCTCGACCGGACTCCGGTCGAGGCGAGCTGGCTCGGGTTCCCCATGAGCCAGTTCGACAAGGACGACGTCGAGACCCTCGGCCTGCTCAAGCTCGACGTGCTCGGCATCCGCATGCAGTCCGCCATGGCCCACGCGGTGGCTGAGGTCGCGCGGGTCGACGGGCAGCAGGTCGACCTCGACGACCAGGCCCAGGTGCCGCTCGACGACGAGGCGACCTTCCGGCTCATCCGCACCAGCCACACCCTCGGGTGCTTCCAGATCGAGAGCCCCGGGCAGCGCGAGCTCATCGGCAAGTTCGGGCCGCAGCGGTTCGAGGACCTCGTCATCGACATCTCGCTGTTCCGTCCCGGGCCGGTGAAGTCCGACATGGTCACGCCGTTCCTCGAGGCCCGGCACGGCTGGAAGGAGGTCAGCTACCTGCACCCCACGCTCATCGAGGCGCTGCGCGAGACCGAGGGCGTCGTGGTGTTCCACGAGCAGGTCCTCATGATCGTCGCCGAGACGACCGGCGTGTCCCTGGCGCAGGCGGACGAGGTCCGGCGGGCCCTCGGCACCCCCAAGGGACAGCTCGAGATCGAGGCGTGGTGGCGACCTGCCGCCCGCGCCCGCGGCTACGCCCCTGCCGACGTCGACCGGATCTGGGAGGTGCTCAAGGCGTTCGCGTCGTTCGGGTTCTGCAAGGCCCACGCCGCGGCCTTCGCCCTGCCCACCTACCACTCGGCCTGGCTCAAGACCCACCACCCGGCGGCATTCCTCGCCGGCGTCCTCACCCACGACCCCGGCATGTACCCGAAGCGGCTCATCCTCGACGACGCCCGGTCCCTCGGGATCACCGTGCTGGGCCTCGACGTCAACGCCTCCACCGGCGACTACCGCATCGAACGACTGGAGACCACCGCTCTCGACGCGTCGGGCAGCGACGCGACAGGCAGCGACACCCCGGCCGCGCCGGACTCCCTCGAGTCCTACTGGGGACCACGGCCCCCGGCCCACCCGGACCTGCCCGACGCGAGCGGCTACGGCATCCGCCTGTCCCTCGCCGACGTCAAGGGCATCAGCGACGCCGAGGTCGCCCGGGTGGTCGCCGGCCAGCCCTATGCCGGCCTCGCCGACTTCTGGCACCGGGCGCACGTCTCCCGACCCGTGGTCGAGCGCCTCGTCCTCGCCGGCGGGTTCGACGCCCTCTACGGCATGGGCACCCCGGCCGGACCCGCCGGGGCCCGGGGGATGGGTACGGGTGGGCTCGGCCGCCGGGGGCACATCACCCGGCGCGACCTGCTCCTGCACGTCGCCGAGCTCGACCGCTACGGCCGGGCCCTGGACCGGTCCGCCCGGCGGACCGCACCCCGCCGCGGACGGGCCGGCGCCCGTGTCGGCGCTGGGATCGGCGCGGGGATCGGCTCGGGAACCGGCTCGGGAGCCGGCTCCTGGACCGGCTCAGGGGTCCCTGCCGGCGGGCGGGCGCCCAGTGATGGGGTCGCTGACGGTTCGGGCGTGCGAGCCCTGGCTGCACGGCAGTCACAGGCGGCGCTGCCGGTGCAGGACGCGGCCGCCCAGCCGACCCAGCTCACCCTCGACCTCGGTGACCGGCCCGAGCTCACCACCGGCACCGGCCTGCCCGAGCTGAGCGGGCCCGAACGGGTCCGTGCCGAGCTCGACATCCTGGGCCTCGACGCGAGTGCCCACGTCGTGGAGTTCTACGCCCCGATGCTCGACGCGCTGGGGGTCACCCGCAGCCGCGACCTGTTGGGTTCACGCAGCCGCTCCACGGTCTGGGTGGCCGGCGTCAAGGTCGCGACCCAGACCCCACCCATCCGGTCGGGGCGCCGGGTCGTCTTCCTGACCCTCGACGACGCCACCGGCCCGGTCGACGCCACCTTCTTCGAGGACGTCCAGGGTCCCTACGCCGCCACGGTGTTCCACTCCTGGATGATGCTCGTGCGGGGTGTGGTCCGGCGGACCGGACCGCGGGGGATCTCGCTGCGGGCCACCGGCGCGTGGGAGCTCACCCCGTTGTGGGAGGCGTGGACGAGCGGCGGCCTCGAAGCCGTCCACGCCGCGATGGACGCCAGCGAGCAGGCAGCCAGCGAGCTCGCCGAGCTGGCCGAGGAGGCGCAGCGCTCCAGCGAGCCGGCCGGGCGCAGGGTCCTGGTGCACGCCTCGGGCTTCCGCCAGTCGCCCTACGCGGACATCAAGCCGCCGGGGGAGGACGTCCGGGGCTCCCGGGCCCTGGCGCAGGGGGCGCAGGTGCCCGACGACGGGGTCGGCCGGCTCGAGCCGCCACGCAAGCTGTGGCACTCCAGTCCCGGCAGCTCGGGCCATTAGGGTGGCAGCACCCACGACGAGTGGCACCGGCACGACAGACCAGCAGACGACGGAGGTGGACCCCGTGGCCGACGAGCAGTGGCGTACCCGGCGCGGCGGGGTGGAGACCGCCCTGCGCACCTCTGCGGTGTGGACCGCCGTCCGTGACCTCCTCGAGGCCAAGCGGGCGAACCACCCGGCCGACGGCGACCGGCCGTTGCGCGTCCTCGACCTCGGTGGCGGCACCGGCGGCCTGGCCGTCCCGCTGGCCGAGCTCGGGCACGAGGTCGTCGTCGTCGACCCGAGCCCCGACGCCCTGGCGTCGCTGTCCCGGCGCAGCACCGAGCGCGGGGTCGCCGCACGGGTCACCGCCGTCCAGGGCGACGCCGACTCCCTGGCCTCGATCGTCGGCGACCAGCTCGTCGACCTGGTGTGCTGCCACGGCACGCTCGAGGTGGTCGACGACCCGCAGGCCACGCTGACCGCCCTGGCCGGGGTCGTCGCCCCCGGCGGCCACCTCAGCATCGTCGCCGCCCAGCGCCTGGCCGTCGTGTTCGCGCGAGCCCTCGCCGGCCAGTTCGCGCAGGCCCACCAGGCCCTGGTCAGCGAGGACGGCCGGTGGGGCCCGGCCGACCCGCTGCCGCGACGGTTCGACGCGAGCACGCTGCGGGCGATGGTCGAGCAGACGGGCCTGGTCGTCGAGGACGTGCACGGCGTGCGCCTGTTCAGCGACCTCGTGCCCTCGGCCCTCATCGACTCCGACGCCGACCGTGCCGCGCTGCTCGAGCTCGAGGCCGCCGCGAGCCGGCACCCCGAGTTCGGGTTCCTCGGCGAGCTCGGCGCAGCGGTCCACGTCCTCGCCCACACGTGAGCCGCCGCCAGTTCACCCTGCCGACGCGCAGTGCGGACCGGCCGCCTGACGACACCGGCTGCACCGTCCTGCACGTCGACATGGACGCCTTCTACGCCTCCGCCTCCCTCCTCAGCCGGCCCGAGCTGGTCGGCACCCCGGTGATCATCGGCGGCGGTGGCAACCGCGGGGTCGTGCTGTCGGCGACCTACGAGGCGCGCCGGTTCGGGGTCGCGTCCGCCATGCCGATGTCACGGGCCCGGCGGCTGTGCCCCCAAGCGACCGTCATCGCCCCCGACCACCACCTCTACAGCCAGATCTCGGCCGCGGTGATGGCGACGTTCGACACCATCACCCCGCTGGTCGAGCCGCTGTCGCTCGACGAGGCCTTTCTCGACGTCGCTGGCTCGGTGCGCCGGCTCGGCAGCCCGGCGCGGATCGGCCAGCTCATCCGCGACACCATCCACGACGAGCAGGGCATCACGTGCTCGGTGGGGGTCGCGCCGACCAAGTTCGTCGCCAAGCTCGCCTCCGGCCTGGCCAAGCCCGACGGCCTGGTGGTGGTGCCGCGCGACGAGGTCGTCACCTTCGTCCAGCAGCTGCCCGTGGGCGCCCTGTGGGGGGTGGGGGACAAGACGGAGGAGACCCTCCTGCGGCTCGGGCTGCACACGGTGGCCGACATCGCCCACACGCCCCTGGACACCCTGCGCCGGGCGCTGGGCGACAGCGCCGGCCCGCACCTGCACGACCTGGCCTGGGGGCGCGACCCCCGCGGTGTCGAACCCGTCCGGCGCGAGCGCAGCATCGGCTCGGACGAGACGTTCGAGTTCGACGTCGACGACCCGGTGCAGATCCACCGCCACCTGCTCAAGCTCAGCGACCGCACCGCGGCCAGGGTCCGTGCGGCAGGGATGATGGGGCGCACCGTCACC
This sequence comes from Phycicoccus sp. Soil748, assembly GCF_001428025.1. Taxonomy (GTDB): domain Bacteria; phylum Actinomycetota; class Actinomycetes; order Actinomycetales; family Dermatophilaceae; genus Pedococcus. The sequence continues at coordinate 903,982 of NZ_LMSC01000007.1, forward strand.
ATCAGGGTCCGGTTCTCCGACTTCACGACGATCACGCGCAGCCGTACCCTGCGCGACCCCACCGACGTGAGCCGCGAGATCTACGAGACCGCTCGCAGCCTGTACGACGCCTTGGGCCTCCAGCGCGCCCGCATCCGCCTCGTCGGGGTGCGGATGGAGGGCCTGGTGGAGGGCGCCGGCGCGCCCATCCAGGGCCTGCTCGACGAGCCCGAGCAGGGCTGGCGCGAGGCCGACCGCGCCGTCGACCGCGCCAGCGCCCGGTTCGGGGCCGGGAGCGTCCGCCCGGCCAGCCTGATCAGCGACGCCGAGCGCCGACGGCACGCCTCCGGCCGGGGTGACACGCACCACTGACGAAGCATCGGACCGGCCTGCCCGAACGGATGGTGCAACCCCGGGCTGCGACATATCCTGAAGACGTCAGCGCAAAGCCACTGACCGGCAACGACGCATCTCACCGGCGCAACGAATCGGCGGCTTGGCGCGTTGGAGGTCTTGCACGCCGATTGCCCAGGAGGTCACCGTGCCGCTCTCAGAGCACGAACAGCAGCTGCTTGAGCAGATGGAGCAGGCGCTGTATGCCGAGGACCCGAAGTTCGCCTCGCAGATGCAGGGGGCCGGTGCTCGCGCCGCAGCCCGCCGCCGCGTGGCGATCGGGGTGGTCGGGGTCGTGGCAGGCCTGGCCCTCGTGCTCGTGGGCGTCAACACGACCATGTGGATCGGGGCGGTGGGCTTCGCCGTGATGGTGGCGGCCGTCGCCTTCGCCCTCACCCCTCCACGACGTGGCAAGACCGTCCTGGGCGCCGTCCAGCCGGACGGCACCGTGCGCCGCTCCGTGCCGCGCGGCAAGACCGGCCAAGGTGCTCGGGGTGCCAAGGGTGCCCGCGCCCACGGCTCCTTCATGCACCGCATGGAGGAGCGCTGGGACCGCCGCCGCGACGGCGGCTACTGACCTCCACCCGACAGCGAAGAACCCGACAGCGGAGAACCGGCGGCCGAGCCCGCTTGGGCTCAGGTCGTGACCAGGACGCCCAGCACCCAGGTGGTCGCGATGGCGAGCCCGGCCAGCAGCTCGATACCGATCGACAGGAAGACCGCCTTGAGGGCGGCTCGCGTCGAGGTCCACGCCGAGCCACGGTCGCGGGAGTGGCCGAGCTCCACGAGGTAGATGCCCCCCACGAACCCGACCACGGCCCCGACGACCGGGATGACGAAGAAGCCCACGATCGCGAGCAGGACCGCGAGGAACAGCGTGGACCGGCGTACACCGGCCTCACGCAGGCGTCGACCGGGCACTGCATACTGCAGCGCCATCCCGACCACGTAGAGCACCGCGGACAGGGCGAACACCGCCCAGCCGGCGGTGGACCCGGTGTCGAACGCCCAGATCAGCACGGCCGCGAGGACCAGGAGCAACCCGGGCAGGACGGGTACGACGATCCCCACCAACCCGATCACGATCAGGAGGGCGGGGACCCACAAGGTGGCCTCCACGACGAGGGTGGAGCGGCCGGCCTACCGTTCCTCGTCGGCGGCGGACGCCGGGTTCTCGTGGAGCCGCTCGCTCTCGTCCTGGATGTCGGCGTGCTCGCGCAGCTTCGGCAGGTGCTCGCGTCCGTGGTGGGCGCAGAACAGCAGTTCCCCACCAGCGTGAAGGCGAGCGCGCACGTAGGCCTGGGCGCCGCAGCGGTCGCAGCGGTCTGCCGCGGTCAGAGAGGGTGCCAGTGCAGTGGTCACGTCAGCCTTCCTTCATTCGTGTCTCGGTGAGACATCCTCCGCCGGTCGGTGGCCGCCCCAGGGGTGGGACCTCTTCCGTCCGGCGCCGGTTGCAACAGTCAAGCACGCCGGGTTCTTCCCGGCCCGTATTGGGCCACCATGTGGGTCACGTCATGTCGCATCGGGTGATTCGTCGCTCGGGTGTCCGGTGGATGGGTGCGGGGGTGTCCGGTGGATGGGTCGCCCGCCTGCGGTGTGCCTGCGCCGGGCCCGTGGGCCCCCGGGTTACCCTGCGGGGACCGGTCAGCGACCTGGCCGCCAGAGCACCGAGAAGGGAACCCCGTGGCTGCAGCCACCACCGCGAAGAAGGCCGCGACGACGAAGTCCACGTCGGACTACAGCGCACACCACCTCCAGGTCCTCGAGGGGCTCGAGGCGGTCCGCAAGCGCCCGGGCATGTACATCGGCTCGACCGACGGCCGCGGCCTCATGCACTGCCTCTGGGAGATCATCGACAACGCGGTGGACGAGTCCCTCGGCGGGCACTGCGACCGCATCGAGGTGATCCTCTACCGCGACGGGTCGGTCGAGGTGCGCGACAACGGCCGCGGCATCCCCGTCGACATCGAGCCGCGCACCGGCCTGACCGGGGTCGAGGTCGTCTTCACCAAGCTGCACGCCGGCGGCAAGTTCGGCGGCGGTTCCTACACCGCCTCCGGTGGCCTGCACGGCGTCGGCGCCTCCGTCGTCAACGCCCTCTCCGCACGCCTCGACGTCGAGGTCGACCGCGCCGGCAAGACGTATGCCATGAGCTTCCGCCGGGGCGAGCCCGGCTACTTCCCGGACGTCGCCACCGCCGACAAGGCACCCGACCACGCGTTCACGCCGTACGAGCGCTCCAGCGAGCTCGCCGTGGTCGGCAAGGCCAAGCGGGGGGTCACCGGCACCCGGGTGCGCTACTGGGCCGACGAGCAGATCTTCCTCAAGGACGCCGCCTTCGACTACGCGAGCCTGGTCTCGCGCGCCCGGCAGACCTCCTTCCTGGTCCCCGGCCTCACCATCGTCATCCGGGACGAGCGACGCGTGCCCGGCACGCCCGGCGAGGAGGGTCCGCACGAGGAGACCTTCGTCCACGACGGCGGCATCTCGGAGTTCGCCGAGTTCCTCGCCCCCGACGCCGCGGTCACCGAGGTGTGGCGCCTGCAGGGCACCGGCACGTTCACCGAGACGGTTCCCGTCCTCGACGCCAAGGGGCACATGACCCCGACCGAGGTCGAGCGCGAGTGCGGTGTCGACATCGCGGTGCGGTGGGGGACCGGCTACGACGCGAAGGTCAGCTCCTTCGTCAACATCATCGCGACGCCCAAGGGCGGCACCCACATCGCTGGTTTCGAGCAGGCGCTGCTGAAGGTCTTCCGCAAGCAGCTCGAGGTCAACAGCCGCCGACTCAAGGTCGGCAGCGACAAGCCGGAGAAGGACGACGTGCTGGCGGGCCTGACCGCGGTCGTGACCGTCCGCCTCGCCGAGCCGCAGTTCGAGGGCCAGACCAAGGAGGTGCTCGGCACCAACGCGGTCCGCGCCATCGTCACGAAGGTCGTGGAGAAGGAGCTGACCGAGCGCCTCACCTCCACCAAGCGCGGCGAGAAGGCCCAGGCGGCGCTGCTGCTCGAGAAGGTCGTCTCGGAGATGAAGTCGCGCATCAGCGCGCGGCTGCACAAGGAGACCCAGCGCCGCAAGAACGCCCTAGAGACCTCCAGCCTGCCGGCCAAGCTGGCCGACTGCCGCTCGACCGATGTCGAGAAGTCCGAGCTGTTCATCGTCGAGGGTGACAGCGCCCTGGGCACCGCCAAGCTGGCACGCTCCAGCGACTACCAGGCCCTGCTGCCGATCCGCGGCAAGATCCTCAACGTCCAGAAGGCGTCGGTCTCCGACATGCTCAAGAACGCCGAGTGCGCCGCGATCATCCAGGTCATCGGCGCCGGCTCGGGCCGCTCGTTCGACCTCGACGCCTCGCGCTACGGCAAGGTCATCATCATGACCGACGCCGACGTCGACGGCGCCCACATCCGCACCCTGCTGCTGACCCTGTTCTTCCGCTACATGCGCCCGCTCGTCGAGGCCGGCCGGGTCTATGCCGCCGTGCCCCCGCTGCACCGCATCGAGGTCGTCAACAACGGGTCCAAGAAGAACGACCTCATCTACACCTACTCCGAGAAGGAGATGCGCACCACGGTCGCCTCCCTCGGCAAACGCGGCAAGAACATCAAGCAGCCGCTGCAGCGCTACAAGGGCCTGGGCGAGATGGACGCCGACCAGCTCGCGGAGACGACCATGGACCCGCGGCACCGTACGCTGCGCCGCGTCACCCTCGCGGACGCCGAGATGGCCGAGCGCGTGTTCGACCTGCTCATGGGCAACGACGTGGGGCCGCGCAAGGACTTCATCGTGGAGTCCGCCGCCGAGCTCGACCGCGACCGCATCGACGCCTGAGGTCGCGCGGCTGTCGTTGCCGCTGTTGGGGATCTGCGCCACTGTGGGCGGATGCAGGGGCCGTGAAGGGCGGCCTCGGCGACCGAGAGGTGCTGCCCATGACCACGACCACCCACCCCGACACAGGGGAAGAACAGACCGAGCTCAAGCGGGTGATGGGGCCCAAGCTCCTCCTGCTGTTCATCGTCGGCGACATCCTCGGCACGGGGGTCTACGCCCTCACCGGTGAGGTGGCCGCCGAGGTGGGCGGGGCCGCCTGGGCGCCGTTCATCGTCGCCTTCGGCATCGCGATGATCACCGCGTTCTCCTACCTCGAGCTGGTCACGAAGTACCCGCAGGCCGCCGGTGCGGCGCTCTACACGCACAAGGCGTTCGGGGTGCACTTCCTGACGTTCATCGTGGCGTTCACGGTCATGTGCTCCGGCATCACCAGCGCCTCGACGGCCTCGCGGGCGTTCGCGTCTAACCTCGCGGTGGGCTTCGGCCTCGACAAGGGCAACAGCGGGCTCATCCTGTTCATCGCGCTGGGGTTCATGGCGCTCATCGCCGCGGTCAACTTCCGCGGGGTCGGCGAGAGCGTCCGCGCCAACATCGTGCTCACGCTCGTCGAGCTGTCCGGTCTGCTGCTCGTGATCCTGTGCGGGTTCTACGCCCTCACCGCAGGCAGGACCGACTTCAGCCGGACCATGGTCTTCGACAGCCCCAGCGACAAGAACGCGTTCCTCGCCGTCACCGCCGCCACGTCGCTGGCCTTCTTCGCCATGGTCGGGTTCGAGGACTCGGTCAACATGGCCGAGGAGACCAAGGACCCGGTCCGCAACTTCCCGAAGATGATGATCACCGGCATCAGCATCACCGGGGTCATCTACGTGCTGGTGGCGCTCTTCTCGGTAGCAGTCGTCCCGGTGGGCGAGCTCGCCGGCTCGGACACCCCGCTGGTCACCGTGGTCGAGCGCGCCGCCCCCGGGGTGCCGATCGACACGCTGCTGCCGTTCATCTCGATGTTCGCCGTCGCCAACTCGGCGCTGATCAACATGCTCATGGCCAGCCGGCTGCTCTACGGCATGGCGCGCCAGGAGGTGCTGCCGCCGTTCCTGGGCAAGGTGCACTCCGTCCGCCGGACGCCGTGGGTCTCGATCCTGTTCACGACGGCGATCGCGTTCGGCCTCATCACCCTGGTCACCCTCAACGCCGACGGCGAGGTGATCGGCGCGCTCGGTGGCACCACGGCCCTGCTCCTGCTCGGGGTCTTTGCCATCGTCAACATCTGTGTGCTGGTGCTGCGCAAGGACACCATCGACCGCAAGCACTTCGTGGCCCCGACGGTGCTGCCCGTGCTGGGCGCCGTGCTGTGCGCCTACTTCGTGACGCCGCTGACCGGTCGCAAGCCGATCCAGTACGAGATCGCCGGCTGGCTGCTGGCGCTCGGCGTGGTGCTCTGGGCGCTCACGTGGTTCGCCAACCGCGCCCTGCGCGCCAAGCGCACCTACATCCGCGACCCCGAGGAGCTGGGGGAGCGCGAGGGCACCGTCAACTGACCGACTCCCGGACGAACGGCGGTCCCGCAGCAGCGGGACCGCCGTTCGTTCAGACGGCGAGCGTCTCGCTGACCCCTCGGCCCCGGGTGCGGGTCTTGACGCCCTTGGCCGGGGCGGGTCCGGGCGTGGCCGGCGCCTTGTCGGCGGCTGGGGGAGCGGTCGAGCCGCGGACGACCAGCTCGACCCCGAGGACCTCGTCGTGGGACGGGCTGACCTCGTGGCCGTGCAGGGTGGCCAGCATGATGGCTCCGGCATGCCGCCCCTGCGCCTCGACGTCCTGGCGCACGGTCGTCAGGTCGAGGATGCGCGAGTGCACGTGGTCGTCGATGCCGATGACCGACACGTCGCCGGGGACGTCGAGGCCGCGGTGCCGCGCGGCGCTCATCACCCCGAACGCCATCTCGTCCGAGGCGGCCACCACGCACGTGGGGCGGTCGCCGCCGCCGAACAGTCGGTTGGCGTGCTCCGCGGCGCCGTCGGCGGTCCAGTCGCACCGCAGCGTCCACTCGGGACGGACCTCGAGGCCGTGCGAGGCCATGACGTCCATGAAGGCCTGCCGGCGGTCGAACGGCGTCTGCAGGTGCGACACCGACGTGGGCACCGTGCCCGCGTACCCGATCCGCGTGTGGCCCAGCCCGATGGCGTACTCGGTGGCCATGGCCATCGCCGCCTGGTCGTCGATGCGCACCGAGGGCCAGCCGGGCTGGCGGTTGCCGACCGTCACCACCGGCATGCCGAGCCGGTCGAGCAGGTCGCGCTCGTCGGGCTCGGGCGGCACGTTGAGGATGATGACGCCGTCCGCCCGCTTCCACAGCATGTTCTGCGTGATGGGCAGCCGGGTGTCGAAGGTGTGGCCCTCGAGGTCGCAGAGCAGGACGTGGTAGCCCTCCTCGCGCAGCGCCTTCTCGATGCCGGTGATCACCGTGGCGAAGAACCAGCGGCTGAAGTACGGGGTGATGACGCCGATGCCGCGGGTGCGGCCGGAGACCAGCGAGGTCGCGGCGGGGGAGGCGACGTAGTGCAGGTCCGCGGCGGCAGCCATCACCCGCTCGCGGGTGTGGGGGCTGACCCGGTCCACGCCCCGCAGGGCGCGCGAGACCGTGGCCACGGACACACCCGCAGCCTTGGCAACGTCGCCGATGGTCGTCATGACACCTGTCCTGGTGGTGGGGTGCTGCCGTCAGTCAGACCCCGGTGTTCTTGCGGGCCCTCCACACGAGGTACAGCAGGCCGAGGAGGACCGCGAGGAGCGCGGCGGAGAATCCCGCCGGCTCCCCGCGGACCTCGAGCACGACCGTCTGCACCACGGCCATGAAGGCGAAGAACCCGAGGATGCCGAGCACCATGTCGAGGCGTTGCGCCCGGGCACGGGCGCCACCGGTGCCGCTCCCGGGGTTGAACAGTCCCATGGTGCCGAGGGGCCGGGCCGGGGCCTAGCCCTTCACCCCGCCGGCCGTCAGGCCGGACACGATGGCCCGCTGGAAGACCAGCACCATGATGATGAGCGGCACGGTGACGATCGTCCCGGCAGCCATGACCGCGGTGTAGGGCTCCTGGTGGGGCTGGGCGCCGGTGAACTGGGCGATGGCCACGGTGACGGTCTGGGTCTGGTTGGTCGAGAACTGCTGGGCCAGCAGGTACTCGTTCCAGCTGGCGATGAACGCCAGGATCGCCGTGGTGAACAGGCCTGGTGCCGCCAGCGGCAGCATGATCTTGCGGAACGCCTGGCCCGGCGTGCACCCGTCGATCCTGGCCGACTCCTCGAGCTCCCAGGGCATCTCGGCCAGGAACGCGGTGAGGGTGTAGATCGTGAGCGGTAGCGCGAACGAGATGTTCGGGATGATCAGCGCCTGGTAGTTGGCGCCGGAGAGCCAGCCGAGGTTGGAGAACATCTGGAACAGCGGCGAGACGAGCGCGACGCCGGGGAACATCGAGGCACCGAGGATGACGCCGAGGACGGCGTACTTGCCGGGGAACTGCAGCCGGGCCAGCGCGTAGGACGCGAAGACACCGACCAGCATGGCCACCGCGGTGGTGACGATGCCGATGATGACCGAGTGCCCGAGGGCTGCGCCGAAGTGGTTTCCGCGGGCCGTCGAGAACGCCGTCTTGAAGTTGTCCAGGGTCACGTGGGTGGGCCACGGCGTGCTGTCGAACGTGTAGCCCACGTCGCGGAACGCCGTGACGACCATCCAGTAGAACGGTGCGAGGCCCCACAGGACCAGGACGGCCAGCCCGATGTACATCCGGATCTTGGCGTTGCGGTTGCTCCGGAAGTGAATCTCCTGGGCTTCGCTCTGGCCGCTGGTGGGCGGCGCGGTGGTCGAGGCCGTGGTTGCCGCAGTGGTCATCTCAGGCTCCCGTCGAGGTCGCGTTGGCGGCGACAGGGTTGCCCGTCTGGGCGTCCTTGTCCCTGGGGGTGGGCGTTTCGTCCTTGTCCTTCGCCTTCTTCGACGACGGCGGGCGCTGGATCACGTCCGCACCACCGAACTTGATGAACAGGAAGGCGGTGAAGGCGATGAGGAGGAAGACGATGGTCGACAGCGCGGAGGCACTGTGGAAGCCCTCGTTCTTCTGCTTGATCACGAGCATCGACAGCGACGTGGTGCCGCCGGCGCCCTGGGTGAGGATGGCGGGCAGGTCGTAGATGCGCAGGACGTCGAGGGTGCGGAACAGCACCGCCACCATCAAGGGCACCTTGACCAGGGGGAGGGTGATCCGCAGGAAGGTCTGCCACTTGGTGGCGCCGTCGATCTGGGCCGCCTCGTAGACGTCGCCGGGGATGAGCTGCAGGCCCGCGAGGATGAGCAGGGCCATGAACGGCGTCGTCTTCCAGACGTCCGCGATGATGATCGCGAACTTGGCCGCCCACGGGTCGCTGGTCCACAGCTGGGGCGAGATGCCGACGAAGCCGATGAGCTTGTTGATGATGCCGTCGAAGGCGAACATGAAGTAGAAGAGCTTGGCCGTCACGGCCGTCGGGATGGCCCACGGGACCAGGATGGCGGCGCGGACCAGGCCACGGCCCTTGAAGTCGCGGTTCATGATCATCGCGAACCACATGCCGAGCAGGACCTCGATGACGACGCTGACCACCGTGAAGAACAGGGTCACCCAGAACGCGTCGTAGAACTGGGCGCCGATGGCGCCGGGTGGGCAGTCCACCTCGCCGCACTTCTGCAGCAGCCAGTGGGTGTAGTTGGAGACCCCTGCGCTACCGCCCTCGACGAACAGCCCTGTGGCGGGGTCGAGGCCGGCGTCCTTCTGGAAGGACAGCTGAACGGCCTTGAGCAGCGGGTAGATGATGATCACCGACAGGAAGATGATCGTGGGGGCCACCAGCAGGTAGCCCGTGCGTGCCTGGCCTGCGTTGAGGCCCTTGTTCTTCGCCGGCTTCTTCTGAGTCGGACCGGCGGTCGACTGCGCCACACTGCTCATGCCTGCTCCTTGCCCGGAGTGCTACGGAAAGCGAGTTGGGGTGGAAGGCGGTGTGGGGGGTGACCCCGTCGGGGTCACCCCCCACACCTGGGAAATGCTGGGTGGAGCGGGATCAGCCGCCGGCAGCTGCCGTCATGGCCGCCTGCATGTCCTTCACGGCCTGCTCAGGGGACTTCTGGCCCTGCATGGCCGCGTAGAAGTTCTCCTGGATGGCGTTGGTGACCCCGGGGTAGAACGGCGTCACCGGGCGCGACACGGCGTTCTCGATCGAGGTCTTCAGGACGGGCAGGTACGGGTACTTCTTGACCAGCTCCTGATCGGCGTAGATCGACTCGATGACCGGGGCCAGCGAGCCCTTCTCCATGTTGGTCTTCTGCTCCTCGGGGCTGGTGAGGAACTTCAGGAAGTCCAGCGCCGTGGCCTTGTGCTTGGAGTAGGCGCTGATGGCCGCCATGTGACCACCGAGGGTCGAGGTGCCGGGGCCGCTCACACCGGGCAGCGGGGCGACGGCGAACTTGCCCTTGACCTTGGACGACTTGTCCGTGGAAGCGAGGTTGTAGACGTAGGGCCAGTTGCGCAGGAACAGCAGCTTGCCGTCCTGGAAGGCCGCACGGCTCTGCTCCTCCTGGTAGGTGATGGCCTGCTTGGGGATGTCACCGCTCTTGTAGTGGTCGGCCAGGGCCTGCAGGCCCTTGGCGGCCTCGGGGGAGTCGACGGTCGGCTTGCCGGCGTCGTCGACGACCTTGGCGCCGTAGGCGTTCATCCACTCGGTGGCGTTGCAGGTGCCGCCCTCGTACTTGGCGAACTGGCCGGCGTAGCAGTCCATGCCGTTCTTCTTGGCGATGGAGCACATCGACCACATCTCGTCGAACGTCTTCGGCGGCGTCTTCACGAGGTCGGTGCGGTAGTAGAGCATCGCGCCGTCGGAGGACGTCGGGGCCGCGTAGAGGGTCTTGTTGTAGGTCGCGGCCTTGATGGTCGGCGCCAGGAAGCCGTCGGTCGGCAGCGTGAACTTGTCCTTGAGCGGCGTCAGCCAGCCCTTGGCGGCGAACTCCGCGGTCCAGACGACGTCGACCGAGACCACGTCGTAGCTGGGGTCCTTGGCCTGGAAGTGCTGGACGAGGTCGTCGTGCTGCTGGTCAGCCTTGTCGGACTGCTCCTTGACGGTGACCTTCTCGTTGGGGTGCTTGGCGTTCCAGCGCGCGGCCTGGGGAGCGAGCAGGTTGCTGTTGTCCTTGCCCTGGACGTAGGTGATGGGGCCTCGGGAGTCAGCGCCGGACGAGGCCGCGTTGTTGCTGTTGTCGCTGCCGCCACCGCAGGCGGCCGCGACCAGCGCCACGGACACTGCTCCGGCAAGCACTGTGAAAGTGCGCCGCTTGTTCGATCGGAGGGCCATTCGCCCGCCTCCATTTCTCGCGTCGTGCTGAGGCGGACGTGCCTCGGCGTTGAGGTGAACCGTCCTCATGTAAACGTTTGCGCTCCGGCAGCGCAATCATTCCCGACACGAACGCGGTAACGATTTCGTAACTGGGGCCGGGCGCGAGCGTGGACGGGGGTGCTCAGGACCGGATGGTGGTCTCCCACGTGGCGACCGGGATCGCCGCCTTTCCGCACGACTCGGGCAATTCGGTTGGGCCCGTACGCCGTTCGCAGACCACGAACCACTCGCGGCCGTCGCGGTGGCTGACCACCACGGCGACGGCGCCGGAACCCGGGGCGGGCGCGGCGGTCGCGGGGGCTGAGGTCGTCAGGGCCGTCAACGAGGTCTCCCCGACGAGGTGGCGAACGTGCGACTCAGCCGCCTGCTCGGCACCCTCGAGGGGGCTGCGGCCACGGTCGTGCAGCGGGCCCAGCGCCCGCTGGGGCAGCTCGCCCCGGTCGGCCGCGGCCAGCACCTCGGTGGACAGCTCGGTGTTGAGGCGGGCCAGGGTGGCGCCGTGGGGGAGCAGCACACCGGTGGGGGCGAACCGGTGGCCGCCGGTGTGGGACGCCTCCCAGACGCGCCCCGGGGACACCGCTGCGGCGTCGAGGGCCACGGGGCGTCCGCGGACCGCGCAGCAGACGTCGCGCCGCCCGTTGGTGCACACCAGCAGGACCGGGTCGCTCGGCGACAGGGCGGGCAGGCTCGCGCGCACGGCGTCGGCGTCGCCCCGGGCCAGGGCGTCGAGGTCGACGTCGAGCAGGACCTGGTGGTCGGTCACGCGCCCGGTGAGCAGCCACGGGGCGGGACCCGCCCACGCGAGGTAGACGACCTGGCCCGGCTCGTGGTGGTCGTCAGCGTGCCGACCGGGGCGCCGGATGAGGCTCAGCCGCCCACCCCTGGTGCTGCACGCCTCGGCCAGCGCGCGACCGAGGCCGGAGGGCAGGTGCGACTCAGTGGCAGCGTCCCGACCCCACGGGCCGGGCTGCTCCACGGCGAGGAAGAACGAGGCCCGGGCCGCCGTGCCGTACGCGCGCAGGCCGGCACGGTCGAACCCCACCGAGCAGGCGTCCGGCGCCGGGACTGCGTGCCCGGTCACCGTGGCGGGCCGGCGATGCGGGCGATGGCGGCGGGGGCCGGGGTGCCCGAGCCGTCGCGACGCCCGTTGGCCTCGGGCAGCTCGAGGGCGACGCCGTTGGCACCGGAGGCACGGGCCGGCACGGGACCCGCCCAGGCCAGCACGAGGGTGTCCTCACCCTTGAGGAACCGGTGGCACCGGACGCCTCCGGTGGCGCGGCCCTTGGCGGGGTACTCGGAGTAGGGGGTGACCTTGATCGAGCCGGGCTCGGTGCCAGGAAGCGCGCCGGAGGAGCCGGAGGAGGTGACGACCACGGCGTCCGCGCCCTGCGGCACCGCGCCGAAGAAGCTGACGCGGTCGCCGCCGCCCAGCTTGATGCCTGCGATCCCGCCCCCAGCACGGCCCTGCGGACGCACCGAGGCGGCCCCGAAGCGCAGCAGCTGCGCCTCGGAGGTGATGAAGACGAGGTCCTCGTCTCCGGTCAGCAGCTCGACCGTGCCCACGACCTCGTCGCCGTCCTTGAGCGACACGAGCTCGAACTCGGGGCGGCCCGGGTAGTCGGTGGTGACGCGCTTGACCACGCCCTGCGCGGTGCCGAGCGCGATACCGGGCCCCTCGGAGCCGAGCCCCACGATCGTGAGGGGCTCCTCGCCGGCCGGCAGGTCGACGTACGCCGCGAGCGGGGCGCCGCCGGACAGGCTCGGGGCGCCGTTGGTGGGGGGCAGCGTCGGCAGCTCGAGCGCCGACAGCCGGACCAGGCGTCCGCGGGAGGTGACGAGCCCGACCTCTCCGCGAGCGGTCGTGCGGACCGCACCCACGAGCGCGTCGTGCTTGCTGCGGGAGCCGTCGGCGGGGATCGAGTCGGCGCCGGTGGTGCGTGCCATGAGCCCGGTGGAGGACAGCAGGACCCAGCAGGGGTCGTCGGCGACCTCGAGCGGCGTCGCCGTGGTCGCCGGCACGCCAGCGGACTCGAGCAGCACCGTACGGCGCGGGGTGCCGTGCGACTTCGCGACCTCGGCGAGCTCGGTGGAGACGGTCTTCAGGAGCAGCTTCTCGTCGCCGAGGATGGCCTCGAGCTCCTCGATCTGGCGCTCGAGGTCGGTCTTCTCGTTCTCGAGCTCGATGCGCGAGAACTTGGTGAGCCGGCGCAGCTGCAGGTCGAGGATGTAGGTCGCCTGGGGGTCGGACAGGTCGAACACGTCCATGAGCCGGGCCTTGGCGGTGTTGCCGTCGTCGGAGGACCGGATGACCTGGATGACCTCGTCGATGTCGAGGATCGCAACGAGCAGGCCCTCGACGAGGTGCAGGCGGTCCTTGCGCTTGCCGAGGCGGTACTCGGTGCGGCGGCGCACCACGTCGGTGCGGAAGTCGACGTAGACGCGCAGCAGGTCCTTGAGCCCGAGGGTGCGCGGCTGGCCGCCGACGAGGGCGACGTTGTTGATGGAGAACGAGTCCTCCATGGGCGTGAGCTTGTAGAGCTGCTCGAGGACCGCGTCGGGGTTGAAGCCGTTCTTGACCTCGATGACCAGGCGCAGGCCGTGCTTGCGGTCGGTGAGGTCCTTGACGTCGGCGATGCCCTGCAGCTTCTTGGACTGCACCGCGTCCTTGAGCTTCTCGATGACCTTCTCCGGGCCGACGAGGTAGGGCAGCTCGGTGACGACGATGCCCATGCGCCGGGGGGAGGTCTTCTCGATGCGGGTGGTGGCGCGCGTGCGGAAGCTGCCGCGGCCGGTGAGGTAGGCGTCGCGGATCCCGTCGAGGCCGACGATGCGCCCGCCGGCGGGCAGGTCGGGCCCCGGGACGAACTTCATGAGGTCGTCGAGCGAGCACGAGGGGTTGGCGATCAGGTGGCGCGCGGCGCCGATGACCTCGACGAGGTTGTGGGGCGCCATGTTGGTCGCCATGCCGACCGCGATGCCGCTGGCGCCGTTGACGAGCAGGTTGGGGAACGCCGCGGGCAGGACCTCGGGCTGCAGGAGCTGGTCGTCGTAGTTGGGGACGAACGGCACCGTCTCCTCGTCGAGCCCGGTCGTCATGAGCAGCGCCGCCGCGGCCGGGCGGGCCTCGGTGTAGCGCGAGGCGGCCGGGCCGTCGTCGAGGGAGCCGAAGTTGCCGTGGCCGTCGACCAGGGGCAGCCGCATCGTGAACGGCTGGGCCATGCGGACGAGGGCGTCGTAGATCGCGGTGTCGCCGTGGGGGTGGTACTTGCCCATGACGTCGCCGACGACGCGCGAGGACTTCACGTGCCCGCGGTCGGGCCGCAGGCCCATCTCGTGCATCGAGAAGAGGATGCGGCGCTGCACCGGCTTCAGGCCGTCGCGCGCGTCGGGCAGGGCGCGCGAGTGGATGACGGAGACGGCGTACTCGAGGAACGCTCCCTGCATCTCCTCGCGGACGTCGATGTCGACGATCCGCTCGACGTAGGTCTCGTCCTCAGGCGCGGACGCGCTCTTGCGGGCCATACCGGGGTGCAACTCCTCGTGGACGCCCCGCCGGCCGCGGGGGAACCCCCCAATCTTGGCCCACGGCTAGACAGGGCCCGGGACCGACTCGCCGGGGCCGGCGCCGAACGCGCCCCGGTGCACGACCTCCGACGCCGGGCGCCGTCCGCGACGCAGGCTCGGCGACGTCGTGCGGGTGAGCTCGTGGCCGAGCGCCACCACACCGACCAGCCGCCGGTCCACGGGTATGCCGTGTGCCTGCCGCACGGCGTCGTGCCGGTCCGGTGGCACGCCGAAGAACAGTGCCCCCAGCCCTTCGTCGACGGCGGTGAGCAGCATGAGCATCGCCGCCATGCCCGTGTCGACGTCCCAATAGGGGACCGGCCAGCGAGCCGGGTCCCGGTCGGTCCAGCCCTTGTCGGGCTCGGCGTAGCGGTCGAGGTAGGCGTCGGGGTGGGACAGGCACAGGACGAGCACGGGCGCGGCGGCCACGCCGCGCAGCCAGGCGTCGGGTTGGCGCTCGCCGTCGCGGGTGGCTGCCCAGAACGTGCCGGTCTGCGCCGGTCCCTCGAGGACGAGGAAGTCCCAGCCCTGGCTGAAACCGGCGCTGGGCGCGCGTTGAGCCGCGTGCAGGACCCGCTCGAGCGACCCACCCGCCACCGGCCGGTCGGGGTCGAACCGGCGCACCATCCGCCGCCGGCGGACCACCTCTGCGAGCTCCATGGCACCATCCTGTCGCGGGCCGCCGTGACGACGCTGACAGGATGGCACCAACCACGCGCGGCGCTGCGGCGTCCACGGGACATGACGACGATGACCGCGGTGGTCCTCAGGGGAGGGGTGGGCGTGGCGACGCGGGACCGGGTCGACGTCGAGGCTGCCGTCCGCGAGGTCTACGACGTCCACTACGGCCGCCTCGCCGGCTGGACCGCCCGGCTCGTCGGCGACCACGACCTGGGCCACGACCTCGCCACCGAGGCGTTCCTCAAGCTGTTCCGCGACTTCGCCCGCGTCGACGACCCGCGCGCCTGGCTCTACACCGTCACCGCCAACCTGGTGCGCGACCACTGGCGCAAGCGCGGGCGCGAGTCGGTCGCCTACACCCGGCACGAAGGTGGTCGCGACGACTTCACCCCCGACCCCGACCTGGCGACGACGCTGACCGTCCGCGAAGCGGTGCTCGAGCTCCCGGACCGGCTGCGCGTGGTCGTGCTCCTGCACTACTTCGCCGACCTGCCGGTGGCGACCGTCGCACGCCAGCTGGAGAAGTCCGAGGGCACAGTCAAACGGGACCTTTTCGACGCCCGCCAGCGGATGGCGAAGACCTTGGGAGAGCTGCGATGACCCGGGACCCCCTGGACGACTTCTTCGCGCGTGAGCGCGCCGAGGTCCGGGAGCTGCCTGCGGGCCCGGACCGCTGGGAGGCGCTGCTTGCCGAGTCGCGCCGCCCGCAGCGGCACCGCGCGGTCCTGTGGCTGGGCGCGGCGGCGGCTGTCGCGGTGGTCGCGGCGGGCCTCGTCGTGGGCACGGGTCACGGGCCGGGCCTGCAGCAGGCCGCCGACACGCCGTCCAGGACGACGTCCTCCTCGACCGCAGCGCGGCCTACCGTCACGGTGACCCGGACGGTGACGGCCGGCCCCACCGGCTCCGCCCCCGCGAAGGGACCCGCGTCCGTCACCACCGCGCCGGAGCCCCAGGTGCTGCCCGTGCCCCGCACGTTCGAGCTCGCGTCGCTCACCAACGCCGGGACCGGCCACCTGGTCGGGCTCGGTTCCGCCGCCTGCGCATCCGGCAGCTGCAGCGCGGTCGTCGCCTCCGACGACGACGGGCGCACCTGGTCGACCCGGGCCTCGTTCACCGACCTGACCACCCGCGGACCCCTGGTCACCCCTGCGGACGCCAAGCAGCTCGTGGGCGTGCGGTTCGCGACGCCCCAGGTCGGCTACGTGTTCGGCAGCGAGGTGCGGCGCACCACCGACGGTGGACGCTCCTGGAGCCCCGTCGACGTGGCCGGACGCCGCGTGCTGTCCCTGGAGACCGACGGCACCCGGGTGTGGATGGTCACGGCGCGAACCTGTGGCCACGTGGGGACCGCGTCGGTGCAGCGAGGGTGCTCCGACCTCCAGGTCCGCACCGCCCCGGTCACCAGCGACCGCACGGAGGCCGTGGACGTCGCCGGCACGGCGCCGGTGGTGGAGAACGCCTGGATCGTCCTCGACGGGTCCGACGCCTACCTCAACGGCACGTCGACGGGGACCCAGCAGCCGCTGCGCCCCCAGCGGGTCTCCGGGACGCCCCAGCCGCTCCCGGTGCCCCAGGGCTGCGACCCGGCTCAGGGGTTCACCGTCACGGCCGCCGCCAACAGCCGCGGCACGCTGGTCGGCCTCTGCCCGGCCTCCGGCGCCGCCGACGTGCGTTACGACCTGGTCACCTCGACCGACCGCGGCGCGACGTGGCGCCAGCGCCCGGCTCCGGGCCTCGGCAACCCCACCCCGGCGGGGGTGTGGCTCACCGCCACCGACGCCGAGCACGTCGTCGCGGTCCGGCAGGCCCTGCCGGCCAGCACCGGCGAGGCGACGTCCCCCACCCGGATGCTCTCGACGAGCACCGGCGGCGCCGCCTGGAAGGACGTGGCGCCGGGCGGCTCTACATCCACCACGTGGGCAGGAGCGGCCGGCGGTGGACTCGTCTACGCCACCGGCGGCGGAGCCTCCTACTGGGTCAGCAGCGACTCCGGCTCGACCTTCGAGACGGTCCCGCTGCGGCACTGACCGCACCCTCCCGGGGTGGGGCGGGCGTGACATGCTTTCCACCATGACGCAGGCCGCGACGCTGGTGGCGAGCAGGGCCCGATGACGGCGACCCAGGCACGCCCTGCCGGCTACCCGACCGAGTGGGAGGCCGACGTCGTGCTCCGGGACGGCTCCGTGGCGCACCTCCGCCCGATCACGCCCAGCGACGTCGACGCGGTGCACCGGTTCCACGCCGGGCAGTCCGACGAGTCGATCTACATGCGGTTCTTCGCGCCCCTGCGCAAGCTCAGCGACCGTGACGTCACGCGCTTCACCAACGTCGACTACCACGACCGGGTGGCGCTGGTGGCGACGGTGCGGGGCGACATCATCGGCATCGGCCGCTACGACCGCATCACCCCGACCAGCGCCGAGGTCGCCTTCAACATCTCCGACTCCTACCAGGGCCGCGGCATCGGGTCGGTGCTGCTCGAGCACCTCGCGGTCATCGCCTGGGAGGCGGGGGTGCAGGAGTTCACCGCCGAGGTGCTGCCCCAGAACCGCAAGATGATCTCGGTCTTCGCCGACGCGGGGTACGAGGTGGCCCGCCGCTTCGAGGACGGTGTGGTCTCCCTCAGCTTCCGGATCCAGCCCACCGAGCGCTCGGAGGCGGTGCGCCTGTCCCGGGAGCACCGCGCCGAGTCCGTGAGCATGCACTCGGTGCTGTTCCCCGACTCGATCGCCGTCGTGGGCGCCAGCCGTCGCACCGACTCCATCGGGCACCACATCCTGGCCAACATCCAGGCCGCCGGGTTCAACGGCGCGGTGCACGCGGTCAACCGCGAGGCCATGGAGGTCCTCGGCCTGCCCGCCCACGCTCGGGTGTCGGAGATCCCCGGCGAGGTCGACCTGGCGGTGGTCGCCGTGCCCGCCGACGAGGTGCTCGACGTGGTCGCCGACTGCGCCGAGGCCGGGGTCAAGACGCTGCTGGTCGTGTCGGCGGGGTTCGCCGAGGCCGGGCCGGACGGGGAGGACCTGCAGCGTGAGCTGCTCGCCACCGCGCGCAGCGCCGGCATGCGGGTCCTGGGCCCCAACTCCTTCGGCGTCATCAACAACCACCCGAGCGTCCGACTCAACGCCTCGCTCGCCCCCGACCTGCCCCCACCGGGACGCCTCGGGCTCTTCGCGCAGAGCGGCGCCCTCGGCATCGCGGTGCTGGCGTCGGCGGCCCGGCGAGGCCTCGGCATCTCGGTCTTCGCGTCGGCCGGCAACCGCGTCGACGTCTCCGGCAACGACTTCATGCAGTACTGGATCGACGACGAGGACACCGACGCGGTCGGCCTCTACCTCGAGTCCATGGGCAACCCGCGCAAGTTCTCACGCATCGCCCGGAGGCTGGCGACGACCAAGCCCGTGATCGTGGTGAAGTCGGGGGTCTCGTCGTACGGCGTGCCGCCGGGTCACCGGGCCCGCACCACGAGGGTGCGCCCCGAGGCGTTCGACTCGATGCTGCGCCAGGCCGGTGTCATCAGGGTCGAGAACGTCCACCAGATGTTCGACGTCGCCCAGCTCGTCGTGCACCAGCCGCTGCCCCAGGGCAACCGGGTGGCCATCGTCGGCAACTCCGACGCCCTCGGCGCGCTCACGGCCGAGGCCTGCGTCAGCTGGGGCCTCGAGGTGGCCCACGGGCCGGTCTCGCTGCCCAGCGACGCGACGGGGGAGCGGTTCGCCGAGGCGCTCGCGGACGCGTTCGCCGACGCCGACGTCGACAGCGTGCTGACCTGCTTCATCCCGCCCCTGGTCACCCAGGACGAGGAGGTCGCGACGGCGGTGCGCAATGCGGCCATCGCGTCCGACAAGCCCTGCCTCGCAACGTTCCTCGGTATGCGGGGTGTCCTCGAGCGACTCTCCGACCAGCGCGAGGGCGGCCGGCTGGAGGTGGTCCCCGCCTACGCCATGCCGGAGGACGCCGTCCGCGCGCTCGCGGCGGCGACGCGGTACGCCGAGTGGCGGGCGCGCGACCACGGCGTGCCTGTGGGGCCGGTCGGCATCGACCGCGAGGCGGCCAGCGCGGTGGTCGAGCGCGTGCTGGCCGAGGCGCCGGAGGGTCGCCGGCTCACCCACCAGGAGGTGACCGAGCTGCTCTCGGCATACGGCATCGAGCTCTGGGGGAGCGTCCCGGTGCGCACGGTCGAGGAGGCCGTGGCCGCAGCGGGCTCCGTCGGCTACCCCGTGGTGATCAAGTCGGTGGCGCCGCTCATGCGCCACCAGCCGGGCCTCAGCGGCATCCGGGTCGACCTGCGCTCGGAGGCCCAGGTGCGGGAGGCGTTCGGCGCCCTGACCGAGCGGCTGGCACCGCTGTCGGCCAACACCTTCGTCGTCCAGCGCATGGCGAGCCTGGGTGTGTCCTGCGTGGTGCGCAGCGACGAGGACCCGTTGTTCGGCCCGGTCGTCTCCTTCAGCATCGCCGGACCGCCCACCGACCTGCTCGGCGACATCGGCCACCGCATCCCCCCGCTGACCGACGTCGACGTCTCCGACCTGATCTCCTCGGTCAAGGCCTCCCCGATGCTGCACGGCCACCGGGGGGCCGCACCCGTGCACCGGGCGGCGCTCGCCGACCTCATCGCGCGTGTCTCGGTGCTCGCCGACAACCTGCCGGAGGTGTCCAGCCTCGTCCTCAACCCGGTCAACGCCCAGCCCGCCGGGGTCGACGTCCTCGGCGCCGAGGTGGTCGTCGCCCCGACCACCCGCCGCAAGGACCCCGGTCGCCGCAGCCTGACGTAGGGCGGGCCCGGTGCGCCGCACGCGGCCCGACGAGGCCTCCGCCCCCGGCGGCGTCGGCCCGGGTAGGGCAAGATGGCCGGTATGGGCTCAACCTCCTCGCGCCGTGCCGCCGGACCGCTGGCCCTGCCGGACGACCTGACCAGGGCGATCGAGCAGGCGGGCTACTACCCGAGCCTGGTCGGTGACGTCGTCCAGGCGGCCCTCGGGGGCGACGAGGTGGTCTCCCACCTCGTGCACCAGGAGACGACGTTCGACCACGACGCGGTCCGCCGGCACATCACCGTCCTCGCCCTCACCGGCTCGCGGCTGGTCATCGCCCACGCCGACGACCACACCGACGAGCGTCCCGGCCACGAGGACGTCGCCACCGCGACGACCGAGAGCGTGCCTCTCAGCGCCGTCCGCGGCGTGATGGTCACCCACGTGGTCGCGCGTCCGCAGGAGTACCAGCCGGGCTCGCTCGGCCGCGAGATCACCCTCACGCTCGGCTGGGGGGCCGTGAGCCGGATCGACCTCGTGCCGGCCTCCTGCGCCGATCCAGACTGCGACGCCGACCACGGCTACGAGGGCAGCGTCGCCTCCGACGACATCTCCCTGCGGATCAGCGCCGACGCCGAGGGTGAGACAGCCCTGCAGCAGGCCCTCGACTTCGCCCAGGCCCTCTCGACCAGCATCGGCAGCTAGGCCCGTGCGCACGCCGAAGGCGATGCCCTAACCCATGCCACACGAAGGTCTGTTCCCCCCTCGGTACGACGCCGCCGGCCTCGCCGGTGTCCTCCCGGCCGTCGCCGCGAGCCTCGGCGTCCAGCGCTACGCGGGCTCCCTCGCGGCCGTCGGGGTCGACGGCCACGCGGGTGGACCCGCCGTCGTACACACCGGTGACGCCGAGGCCGCACCGGTCGCCGCGGCCCTGGAGTTCGGCCCCGCGCGGCGCGCTGTCGTGGTCCTCGTCGACGGGCTCGGCTACGAGCTGATCCGACGCAGGGGCGGTCACGCGCCGTTCCTGCGCTCGCTGCTGCCGGCCGCCCACCGCATCGGCTCGGGGTTCCCGTCGACGACGGCGACCTCGATGGGCACCTTCGGCACGGGCCTGCCACCGGGCAGCCACGGCCTGCTCGGCTACGAGGTGCTCGTCCCCGGCGAGGACCGGCTGGTCAACGAGCTCTCCTGGGAGGACGGTCCGGACCCGTTGCGCTGGCAGCCCCAGGCGACCGTCTTCGAGCACGCGGAGCGCGACGGGGTCGACGTGACCCGGGTGGGACCTGCCTTCTTCGACGGCTCCGGGCTGACCCGGGCCGCAGTGCGTGGTGGCCGGTTCCGCGCTGCCGACAGCCTCGCTGCCCGTGTCGACGCGTCCCTGGCGGCGGTCCGGGCGTCCAAGCGGTCCCTCGTCTACCTCTACTGGGGCGACCTCGACAAGGTCGGCCACGTGCACGGCTGCCAGTCGTGGGAGTGGGGCGACGAGCTCGAGGCGATCGACGCAGAGCTCGCGCGGCTGTGCCGGTCGGTGCCGTCCGACACGGCCGTCTACGTCACCGCCGACCACGGCATGGTCGACGCACCCCACGCCCTGCGCATCGACCTCGCCCACGACCCCGGGCTCGCCGCCGGCGTCCGCCACGTCGGGGGGGAGGCCCGGGCGCTGCAGCTCTACTGCGAGCCCGGTGCCGCCGACGACGTCTTCCACACGTGGACCGAGCGGGTGGCCGAGCGCGCCTGGATCCGCACCCGTGAGGACGCCGTGGCGCAGGGCTGGTTCGGGCCTGTCAGCGCGGGCAACCTGCCCCGCATCGGCGACGTGGTGGTCGCCATGCGCGACAACTTCGCGATCGTGGACTCCCGGCGTGCCCGCCCGCAGCTGCTCGCACTCGTCGGGCTGCACGGTTCGCTGACACCCGAGGAGTCCGCGATACCCCTCTTCCACGTCCCGGCCAAGGACACCGCCTAGGGTGGTCGCTCGTGGCTGAGCTCGTCTTCTTCTCCGGGACCATGGACTGCGGCAAGTCGACCCTTGCGCTCCAGATGGACCACAACCACCGAGCCCGTGGCCGGTCCGGGATCATCTACACCAAGCTCGACCGGGCCGGCACCGACGTGCTGTCCTCGCGGCTGGGGCTGTCGACCCCCGCCCACGAGGTCGGCGACGAGCTCGACTTCTGGGACGCGGTCGTCGAGCACGCGACGCAGGGCCTGCGCATCGACTACCTCATCTGCGACGAGGTGCAGTTCTACACACCCGCGCAGGTCGAGCAGCTCGCGCGGCTCGTCGACGAGATGGGCATCGACGTCTTCGCGTTCGGGATCACCGCCGACTTCCGCACCCAGCTCTTCCCCGGTTCGCGGCGGATGATCGAGCTGGCCGACAAGGTGCAGGTGCTCCAGGTCGAGGCGCTGTGCTGGTGCGGGCGCCGGGCCACCCACAACGCGCGCGTCGTCGACGGTGCCATGGTCGTCGAGGGAGAGCAGGTCGTCGTCGGCGACACCAAGGCAGGCACCGAGACTCTCGTGGAGTACGAGGTGCTGTGCCGGCGCCACTTCATGCGGCGGATGAACTCGGCCGCGGCCCGGGCGGCCGCGTCCTCGCCGGACGTGCTGCCGTTCGACCTCGACCTCTGCCCCGTGCCGCCCTGCTGAGAGGCACCCGTACGGCGTGAGCTGCGGGGCCCCAGCCCGGGGCGTCAGTCGCGGGGCTTGGCCCCGAACATCACGTCGTCCCAGCTCGGCACACTGCGCCGACCGGACTTCTTCGCCGGGCGGGGCCGTGCCGGCGCGGCAGGTGCCTCGTCGACCGGTTCGGGTTCCGTGGCCGGCTCGGGCTCCGGCTCGACGTCCTCCACCGCCACGTCGTCGAGGTCCTCCGGCTCCTGCGAACCCGCGTCCGCGACGTCCTCGGGGACCACGTCCTCCCGGGCCGCGTCGTCGAGGTCGGCGTCGGCCGCCGAGTGCTCCTCGACGTCGTGCTCCTCGATGTGGTCGCTGAAGTCGTCGGTGAGGTCGTCGACGACGAGAGCGGCCGCCTCCTCGGTGCGCTCGGGCTGCTCGGCGTCCGCAGTGGGGGCCGAGGGCTGGTCGGCCGCGGGGGTTGGGGCGGCGGGCAGGACGTCGTCGCCCACCGAGCCGGTGCCGGGCGTGGGATCCAAGGGGTGCGGACCACGGGCCGCCGGGGGCGGCGGCATGGTCTCGGGGTCGTAGGCGAGGTCCTCCAGGGGGAGGGCGTCCTCGCGGGGCGCCTCGTCGACGGGCGTCTGAGACGCCGGTCCCTTGCGACGCCGCGGGCGACCGCGGTGCGAGGCGCGCTCGCGCATGGCGCTCATGAGGTCGAGCGGCTCCTCGCCGCGCAGCGGCGCGGGCCGGCGCGGGGTGGTGGCCTGCACACCGCCCTCGGCCTCGACGTCGTACACGGTCGTGGCCCGGACGGGGGTGGAGACCAGGTGCGGCGTGGGCAGGGGAGAGGCACCGCCGGCGGTGTCCTCCTCGCTGAGCCAGCGCGCCTCGTCGTCGGACGCGGTCACGGTGCGGGCCTGGACGTCGAACTGCCAGCGGGCCTGGCGCTCGCGTCCGCCGGCCGGGAAGGTGACGACGACGGTCCACTCGCCGCTCTCGCTGCGGGCGGAGTCCCACTCGGCCAGGGCCGGGTCGACGCCGCGGCCGGACAGGCGGGTGCTGACCCGGGCAGCCAGGGTCGGGGTCGTGGACCCGGCGCCTGCGCGTCCACGGAGCCGGACCGCGCGGGCCAGCCCGGCGACGTACTCGCGCTCGGCGAGGATGGGCCCCTCGTAGCGGCGCACCTTCTCCACCGCCCAGCCCGAGCGGTCGGCGACCTCCTCGGCGCTGAGGCCGGCCCGGATCATCGCCTGGACGTCACGCGGGCGCAGGCCGCCGTCGATCTCGATCTGCAGCTGACCGAGCCGTGGCCGGTCACGGCGCACGGCCGCCCGCAGGGGTTCGTCGAGGGGAACGCCGTACTGCTCGCCCTCCGCGTCGGACAGCAGCAGCCGCTGGCCGTCCTCATGGACACCGATCAGCCGCAGGTCGCGCATTGCCTTCTCCCGTATCGCCACATCAGGGTGGACTCTGCCACCCCCGACCTCGCCGAGGAAGCGCCCACGCCGCGAGGGTACTTTTGACTCGCGATGCTCACCCTCGACACCCACCTCCAGCTGGCCCTCGACCTCGTCGGGGTGTTCGCGTTCGCCCTGTCGGGCGGCCTGGTGGCGGTGAAGAAGCGGCTGGACCTCTTCGGGGTGCTCGTCCTCGCGGGCGCGGCGGCGCTCGGCGGCGGGGTGCTGCGCGACCTGCTCATCGGCGACCTGCCGCCGGTGGGCATCTCCGACTGGCGGCTGCTGACCAGCGCCCTGGTCGCGGGGCTGGTGACCTTCGTCTACCACCCGGGGGTCGAGCGCATCTCGCGCTTCGTCCGGGTCCTGGACGCCGCGGGCCTGGCGGTCTTCGCCATCGGCGGGTCGCTCAAGGCGCTGGGGGCGGGAATGGACCCGCTGACCGCCGTGATCGTGGGCGGGATCACCGCCGTCGGCGGCGGCATCGTCCGTGACGTCCTGGCCGGGCAGGTCCCCGAGGTCCTGCGCCGAGAGATGTACGCCCTGCCGGCCCTGCTGGGGTCGGCCCTGATCGTGACCGCCCACCACTTCGACCTCGTCAACCCGCTGGTGATCTGGGGCTGTGTCGCCCTGGTCTTCGCCGTGCGGATGGTGGCGGTCGTGCTCGACGTCCACGCACCCAAGCCCCTGCGAACCGGAGAACTCACGTGAGCCCTGACCCCAGCCCGCTCGACCCCTACGACGGGATCCTCCTGCTGTCCTTCGGCGGTCCGGAGAAGCCCGAGGACGTCCTACCGTTCCTGCGCACCGTCACAGCGGGCAAGAACATCCCCGACGAGCGGCTCGAGGAGGTCGGTGAGCACTACTACGGCTTCGGTGGCCGCAGCCCGATCAACGACCAGAACCGCGCCCTCATCGCCGCCCTGCGCGCCGAGCTCGACCGGCGGGAGATCTCGACGCCGGTCATCTGGGGCAACCGCAACTTCACGCCGTTCGTCGGCGAGGCGCTGCGCGAGGCCCATGACCAGGGCCTGAACCGGCTCGTCACCGTCATGACCAGCGCCTACTCCTGCTACTCGTCGTGCCGGCAGTACCGCGAGGACCTCGCCGCCGCGACCGAGAAGGTGGCCTCCGAGGGCATCGACGTCGCCGTCGACAAGATCCGCACCTACGCCAACCACCCCGGCTTCTCGCGCACCAACAGCCGCCTGGTCACCGAGGCCGTCCGCGAGGTGCTGCGCGGCGGCACCGAGGCGGGCGACATACGCCTGCTGTTCGTGACGCACTCCATCCCGACGGCCATGGACGAGACCTCGGGCCCCGGCGACGAGGTGGGCAGCGCGTACTCGCGCCAGCACGTGGCGCTCGGGGCGGCGATCACCGAGGAGGTCAACGCGACCCTGGACACCGGCCTCAGCGGCGAGCTGGTGTTCTGCTCCCGCTCGGGGCCGCCGAGCCAGCCGTGGCTCGAGCCCGACGTCAACGACCGGCTCGAGGAGCTGGCGGCCGAGGGGGCGACCGTGGTGGTCGTGGCCCCGATCGGCTTCGTGTCCGACCACATGGAGGTCGTCTACGACCTCGACACCGAGGCTGCGGCGACGGCCGAGAAGCTCGGGCTCCAGCTGGTGCGGGTACCCACCGTGGGGATCGACCCCGAGTTCGTGTCCGGGTTGGTCGACCTCGTCGAGGAGCGGGCGGCCGTGGCCCGGGGCGAGCAGCCGGCCCAGCCCTCCTGGCCCGGGACCACGCCGCTGCGCTCGACCTGCGCCCCGGGCTGCTGCCCCAACCTGCGCACGGCCAAGCCGGCCCTCTGCGGCCAGGACTGAGGGTGGCCGGGGTGGGGGCAGGTTCGGGGGTGGCCGGCACGGGGGACGGCGCGGAGCCCTGGGACCTGCAGGTGCCTGACGAGGGTGAGCTCCGGGAGTTCGAGGAGCTGGCGGTCCGTGTCGCCCTCGAGGCAGGTCGCCTCATCGTCGACGAGCGTCCGGCCGACCTCGGCGTGGCCAGCACGAAGTCCTCCGCGACCGACGTCGTCACCGTGATGGACGAGCGTGCCCAGGCGCTCATCCGCACGCGGCTGCACGAGGCGAGGCCGCAGGACGGCTTCCTCGGCGAGGAGGCGCCCGGGACCACCGGCCGCTCGCGGGTCACCTGGGTCGTGGACCCCATCGACGGGACGGTCAACTACCTCTACGCGATCCCCGCGTACGCCGTGTCCGTCGCCGCCGTCGTCGGGGACCCCACGACCCCGGGGGCCTGGCGGCCGGTGGCCGGCGCGGTGGTCAACCCCGTCAGCGGACAGCTCTTCCACGCCCGCCTCGGCGGGGGCGCGCACCTGCGCATCGTCGACGGCGGCCCGGCACGACGGCTGGCGGTCGGCGCGCCGCCCGAGCTCGGGCAGGCGCTCGCAGGCACCGGGTTCGGCTACGACGCGGGACGTCGCCTGTGGCAGGCGCGCGTGCTGACCGAGGTGCTCCCGCACGTTCGCGACATCCGGCGCATCGGGAGCGCGGCCCTCGACATCTGCTCGGTGGCCCTCGGCACGCTCGACTGCTACTTCGAGCGGGGTCTCAACCCGTGGGACCTCGCGGCCGCGTGGCTGGTGCTGACCGAGGCCGGAGGGCTGTTCACGGGTCTCGGGGGTGGGGCGCCCGACCCCTCACTGGTCGTGGGGGCCGCGGCGCCGCTGCACGGTGAGCTCTCGGAGCTGGTGCGCCGGGCGGTCGAGGCCGCCGGCGCCGAGTAGGGACGGCGACGACCAGGGCGGGGACGGGACAGAGGTGACGACCGGCGCGCGGCCAGGGGCTCGCGCCGGTCGATGTACTCGGCCGGTGTGCTCAGGCGGCGTGGTAGTCGGAGAGCGCGGGGATGCGCAGACCGTGCTCCTGGGCGAGCCGGGCGAGGTTCTCCAGCTCGGCCTCCTGGACGGTGGCGAGGTAGTCGTCGCCGGTCTCCTGCGCGGTTCGCAGGTTCTGCACCGCGCGGCTGGCGCGGCGGGTGATCTCGGTGTGGAACTCGGTCATGGTGCACCCCTCTCTGAGTCGTTCGACGAGTCGGTTCGGGCGGGCAGTTCGCTGACGTGAGGTCAGGACTCTAGACGCACAGACGCGTTTCGACCCAGTCCGGGTTGCCCGCCCTGGGTGAATCTTGGGTGAACCGAGACCGCCCCGAGACGTCGCCAGCACGGCCAAGAGGAGGTCGTCGGCCGGCTCGGGAGATGATCGGCGCGCTCCCGTCGTGCCCCCGGGCGACGGTCCGTGGACCCAGGGATGACGCCATCTCGCGGATAGGGCACAATCCCCGCCGCAGGTGGGCACAAAACCATGACGGTCAGCGTTGACACCGGCGACTCGACTTCCCGATCACCGGGAGGACGACTGATGCGACAGAAGAGAGAGAGCGACAGCGACTATGGCGACTGACTACGACGCGCCGCGCAAGACCGATGACGAGCTGTCCGAGGACTCGATCGAGGAGCTGAAGTCCCGCCGGGTCGACAAGAGCGCCTCCAGCGTCGACGTCGACGAGACCGAGCAGGCCGAGGGCTTCGAGCTCCCCGGCGCCGACCTGTCCGGGGAGGAGCTCTCCGTCCGGGTCATCCCGCGGCAGTACGACGAGTTCACCTGCTCGCGGTGCTTCTTGGTGCACCACCGCAGCCAGCTGGCCAAGGAGGTCAACGGGCAGATGGTGTGCCGGGAGTGCGCAGCCTGACGTGAGCAGAGCGGGATAGGGTCAGTCCACGTGACTGGCCCTATCCGCGTATCGGTGCCCCTTCGGCGGCTCGACCCCGACCTCCCGGTGCCCACCTACGCGCACGACGGTGACGCCGGCGCCGACCTGCACGCCGCCACCGACGTGACCATCGCCCCCGGCGAGCGCACGCTGGTCCCCACGGGACTGGCGCTGGCCATCCCGGACGGGTACGTCGGCCTGGTGCACCCCCGCTCCGGCCTCGCGGCCCGCCACGGGATCACCATCGTCAACGCGCCGGGCACCGTCGACGCCGGCTACCGCGGCGAGGTGCTGGTCAACCTGGTCAACCTCGACCCGCGCGAGCCGTTCACCGTGCGACGCGGTGACCGCATCGCCCAGCTCGTGGTGCAAGAGGTGGCCCGCGCCGAGTTCATCGAGGTGGATTCGCTCGAAGACACCTCCCGGGGGGACACTGGACACGGGTCCAGTGGCGGCTTCGGCACCCACAACCAGACGACGAAGGACTGACTGACCAGTGGCGCTTTTCCGACGAGGCAAGAAGACCGAACCGGCCGACGAGACGGGACAGGTGGCCGACACCGGGTCGGCTGCGGAAGGTGTCGACGGCGCTGACGCCGCAGAGGCCGCCGGCGTGCTCGAGTCCGCCGAGCAGGGCTCACTGGCGACGACCCTAGCTGGCGACGAGGCTGCAGGCGGGGCCGCCGCCGACGGCCGCGGCCCGTTCGACAGCAGTGAGGTCGACGCCGCCGACGACGGTCGCCTCGACCTCGGGGCCCTGCGCATCCGCGGGGTCGCCGGCATGGAGCTGCGCCTGGAGGTCGACGAGGCTGCTGACCAGGTCGTCGGCGCCACCGCGGTCCTCGGCGACTCCGCCGTGCAGATCCAGGCCTTCGCCGCCCCCCGCACACTGGGCATCTGGGACGAGATCCGCGCCGAGATCGCCGAGTCCATCCTCGACCAGGGCGGCACCGCCGACGAGGTGAGGGGCCCGCTCGGCACCGAGCTGCGCACCCGTATGCCTTCCGCCGGCCCCGACGGCCGCACGGTCTTCGCCCCCGCTCGGTTCGCCGGGGTCGACGGGCCACGCTGGTTCCTGCGGGCCGTGTTCTCCGGCCGCGCCGCGATCGACGACGAGGCTGCCGCGCCACTGCTCGACGTGGTGCGCGACGCCGTCGTCGTCCGCGGCGACAGCGCCATGGCGCCGCGCGAGATGCTCCCGCTCACGCTGCCCGCCCAGCCGGGAGCCGCGGCCGACCACGACCACCAGCACGACCACGAGCACGCGGACGACGAGGGCGGCACCGGGGTCCGGGCCGACGACCTCAAGCCGTTCGAGCGCGGACCCGAGATCACCGAGGTCAGGTAGGCAGCCATGGCTGGCAAGACCACCGTCACCCCCACCGCTCGCGACGCCGCCGGGAAGGACCACAAGTCGGCCCTTGCCCGGCTGGGGGAGCGGCTGACCAAGTCGGTCACCCAGATGGAGGCCGACGAGCTGCAGGAGGACGCGGCCCGCCTCGGGTGCACCCCGATGTGCGACCTTCGCGACCGCCAGGAGGCGACCGTCTCCGGCACCGTCCGGGCCGTCACCCTGCGGCCGCGCGTCAACGTCCCGGCCCTGGTGATCGACCTCTACGACGGCAGCCGCACCATCAACCTGGTCTGGCTCGGCCGGCGCTCCATCGCGGGGATCCAGCCCGGCACCTACCTGCGGGCCAACGGCCGCGTCACCTACTACCGGGGCATCCCGACCATCTTCAACCCCGCCTACGAGATCGTGCCGCTGCGTGCACACTGACCACGAGGTGCAGGCCACCGTCGAGGAGGTCATCCGACAGCGCCTGTCCCGGGCCCTCGGCGGCTGGCGCGGCTCCGCGGAGACCGCTCTGCCCACGGTCCTGTTCGTCGCGATCTGGACGTGGACCCATGACGTGCGAACTGCCGTCGTCGCGGCCGGCGTGGGCATCGTCGTCCTGGCGCTGGTGCGCCTCGTGCAGCGCCAGAGCCTGCAGTTCGTCGGCTCGGCAGCCGTCGCGACCGGCATCGCCGCGTTCTTCGCCCTGCGCAGCGGCCGCGCCCAGGACGCGTTCCTCCCGGGCATCCTGACCAGCGCAGCCTGGGGCGTGGGTGCCCTCGTGTCCGTGGTGGCGCGCTGGCCGCTCGTGGGCTTCATGGTCGGGGCGGGTGACCCGCGGGCCACCGAGGACCCCTTCGCCTGGCACCGCGACCGCGGGCTCGTGCGCGTGTGCCAGCGGCTCACCATGGTGCTCGTGGTGATGTACGCCGTGCGCGTCTCCATCATGCTGCCGCTCTGGTTCGCCGGCGAGGTGGGCTGGCTCGGC
The DNA here is from genome assembly GCF_001428025.1 of Phycicoccus sp. Soil748. GTDB lineage: Bacteria > Actinomycetota > Actinomycetes > Actinomycetales > Dermatophilaceae > Pedococcus. The sequence continues at coordinate 933,733 of NZ_LMSC01000007.1, forward strand.
GTCTGCAAGGTGGCGCTCGGCTGGCCGCTGTGGCTGGTCGGCCTGGCCGTCATGGGCCTGATGCTCGTGCGCGGCGAGACCGCCCAGGAGGTGCCGGCCCCGGACGGACACCACGTCGAGCACCACCGGCACGGCCTGCCGGAAGGCGAACCGCTCGAGCCGTGAGCCCGCTCGACCTGGGAGCCGCTCGAGCCGTGAGCCCGCCTTGGCGGTGGAGTCCCCTTGCGGGGTCGGTCAGGCCTCGCCGCGCGGGTTGCGCTGTCCCGGGCTCAGCATGGCCTCGAGCTCGTCCTCGAACTCCGGCGTCGAGATGAACAGCAGCTCGTCGTGCGGCTCGAGGGAGTCGTCCCGGCTCGGGGCGATGGGGTGGTCCTCGCGGATGATGCCCACCAGCACGGTCTCACCGGGGAAGTCGACGTCGCCGACGCGCTTGCCCGCGTAGGGGCTGTCGGCGGGCAGCGTGAGCTCGACCATCGTCGCCTTGCCCTGCTGGAACTGGAAGATCCGCACGAGGTCGCCGACGCTCACGGCCTCCTCGACCAGCGCCGTCATCAGGCGCGGCGTCGAGACGGCGACGTCGACGCCCCAGGCCTCGTCGAACATCCACTCGTTCTTGGGGTTGTTGACGCGGGCCACGGTGCGGGGCACCCCGAACTCGGTCTTGGCCAGCAGGGACACCACGAGGTTGACCTTGTCGTCACCGGTCGAGGCGACGACCACGTCGCACTCGGCGAGGCCGGCCTCGTGCAGGGCGGTGATCTCGCACGCGTCGGCGAGCAGCCAGTTGGCCTCCGGGACGCGACTGGACTGGATGTCCTTGCGCTCCTTGTCCATCAGCAGGACCTGGTGGCCGTTGTGCAGCAGCTCGCGGGCGATGGAGCGGCCGACGCTCCCTGCTCCGGCGATGACGACGCGCATTCGGGATTCCTTTGTGGCTCAGTGCCCGGACGGGACGGGAGGGGCGTCGAGGGTGCGCTCGACGGCAGGCAGCTCGGCCGCGAGGGTCGCGAGGTGGATGAGGTCGCCCTCCTGGAACACGGTGTCGGCCGTGGGCAGGATGCCCGACCCCAGGCGGGTGAGGTAGGCGGCACGCGTGCCGGTGGCGGACTCGAGCTCGCTGACGAGCCGGCCGACCCACCCGGGGTTGACCGTGACCTCGGCGACGACCACCTTGCCCGACGGGTCGACCAGCTCGGGCACATGGCCCTGGGGGAGCAGGCGACGCAGCATCTGGTCGGAGGTCCACTTCACCGTGGCGACGGTGGGGATGCCGAGGCGCTGGTAGACCTCGGCGCGGCCGGGGTCGTAGATGCGCGCGACGACGTGCTCGACGCCGAAGGTCTCGCGGGCCACCCGGGCGGCGAGGATGTTGGAGTTGTCACCGCTGGAGACGGCGGCGAACGCGTAGGCGTCGGAGATACCTGCCTCGATGAGGGTGTCGCGGTCGAAGCCGACACCGGTGACCCGGCTCCCCTCGAACGCGGACCCGAGGCGCCGGAACGCGGACTCCTCCTGGTCGATCACCGCCACGTCGTGGCCCTGGTTCTCGAGGCTCAGGGCGAGGGAGGACCCGACGCGGCCGCAGCCCATGATCACGAAGTGCACGGCGCCGACGCTACACCGCGGCGTACCACGTCCGCGCACCCTGCCGCGGTGTGCCGCGGGCACGCACCATCCCCTGGTGACGCCTAGAGTGTTCGCCGTGGCAACCTCAGGACGCGTCCTCAAACGGGTGCTCGTCGGTCGCGCGATGCGCAGCGACCGGCTCGGCGAGACCCTGCTCCCCAAGAAGCTCGCGCTCCCGATCTTCGCGAGCGACGCCCTGTCGTCGGTCGCCTACGCGCCGGACGAGATCTTCCTGACCCTGGGCCTCGCGGGTGGTGTGCTGGCCCTGACCCACTCGTGGCAGATCGGCCTGTGCGTCGTCGCCGTCATGCTCGTGGTCGTCGCGTCCTACCGGCAGAACGTGCACGCCTACCCCTCCGGCGGCGGTGACTACGAGGTGGCCAACACCAACCTCGGGCCCAAGGCCGGCCTCACCGTCGCCTCGGCGCTGCTGGTCGACTACGTCCTCACCGTGGCGGTGTCGATCTCCTCGGGCGTGCAGAACGCCGCCGCTGCGCTGCCGTTCATCCGCGGCCACGAGGTCGTCGTGGCGGTGGCGCTCGTGGTGCTGCTGACGGCGATGAACCTGCGCGGCGTGCGCGAGTCCGGGCAGGCGTTCGCGTTGCCGGTGTACCTGTTCATGTTGAGCGTGATCGGCATGGGCATCGTCGGTGTCATCCGTGAGGCGACCGGCAGCCTCCCCGACGCGGAGAGCGCCCGGCTGACCCTGGCGCCGGAGACGGGCTACCAGAGCCTGGGCAGCTTCGCGATGCTGTTCCTGCTGCTGCGGGCGTTCTCCTCCGGCTGTGCGGCGCTGACCGGTGTCGAGGCCATCTCCAACGGGGTACCGGCCTTCAAGAAGCCCAAGAGCCGCAACGCCGCGACCACCCTGCTGCTCATGGGTGTCATCGCCATCACCATGCTCATGTCGATGCTGACGCTGGCCAGGTGGACCGGCGTGAAGTACGCGGAGAACCCGGCGACCCAGCTCCTGCGCGACGGCAAGCCGGTCGGCGACGGCTACGTCCAGGACACGATCATGGGCCAGGTCTCCAAGGCCGTGTTCTCGGGCTTCCACCCGGGCGTCATCATCGTGTCGATCGTCGCGGGGCTCATCCTCATCCTCGCGGCGAACACCGCGTTCAACGGATTCCCCGTCCTCGGCTCGATCCTCGCCAAGGACGGCTACCTGCCCCGTCAGCTGCACACCCGTGGTGACCGGCTCGCGTTCTCCAACGGCATCCTCATCCTCGCCGGTGCGGCGGCCTTCCTCATCGTGCTCTACGACGCCGAGGTCACCAAGCTGATCCAGCTCTACATCGTCGGCGTCTTCGTGTCGTTCACGCTGAGCCAGACCGGCATGATCCGGCACTGGAACCGGCACCTGCGCCTCGAGCGCGACCGCGCCGAGCGCACCCGTATGCAGCGCAGCCGGGTCATCAACGCCATCGGCGCCACGATGTCCGGGATCGTGCTCGTGGTGGTGCTGCTCACCAAGTTCGTGCACGGCGCCGGGTACGCGATCGCGGCCATGGTGGTGCTGTTCTTCCTCATGCTCGGGATCCACAAGCACTACGAGCGGGTCCGCGCCGAGCTGAGGGTCCTCGACGACGACCTCGACGCGCAGATGCTGCCGAGCCGGGTGCACGCCATCGTCCTGGTCTCCAAGATCCACAAGCCGACGCTGCGCGCCCTCGCCTACGCCCGGGCCACCCGGCCGTCCAAGCTCGAGGCGATCACGGTCAACGTCGAGCCCGACGAGACCAAGGCGCTGCAGGACGAATGGGACCGCCGCGACATCCCGGTGCCCCTCAAAGCCCTCGACTCGCCCTACCGTGAGATCACCAGGCCCGTGGTCGACTACGTGAAGTCGCTGCGCTCCGGCCACCCGCGCGACGTCGTGGTCGTCTACATCCCGGAGTACGTCCTGGGCAAGTGGTACGAGCAGGTCCTGCACAACCAGAGCGCGCTGCGCCTCAAGGGGCGGCTGCTGTTCACCCCGGGCGTCATGGTCGCCAGCGTCCCGTGGCAGCTCGCCTCCTCCGAGGGCCAGGAAGAGCGTTTCGACGGGCCCACCGCGGGCTCGGTCCGCCTCGGCCAGTGACCGGCTCCCCGCCCGGGGCCGGCTCCCACCGCGGGACCGACGGCACCGGAGACCGTGTCGGCGAGCGCTCGGTCGGTGAGCTGTCCGTCGGTGACGTCGTCGAGGTCGAGGTCGGACCCGTCGCGCACGGCGGCTTCTGCATCGCCCGGTACGAGGGGCGCGTCGTCTTCCTGCGCCACGCCCTGCCGGGGGAGCGGGTCCGTGCCCGTGTCACCGAGGCGAAGCCGGGCCAGCGCTTCGTCCGCGCCGATGCGGTCGAGGTCGTCGAGGCGAGCGAGCACCGTGTCACCGCACCCTGCCCGTATGCCGGGCCGGGGCTCTGCGGCGGGTGCGACTTCCAGCACGTCGAGGTGGGGCACCAGCGCGAGCTCAAGGCCGCCGTCGTGCGCGAGCAGTTCTCGCGCCTCGCCCACCTCGAGGTCGCGGTCGCGGTGGAGCCGGTGCCCGGCGACCACGACGGCCTCGGCTGGCGGACACGGGTCGAGTTCGCCGTCGACGAGGCCGGCCGGGCGGGACTGCGCCAGCACCGGTCGCACGACGTGGTGCCCGTCGACACGTGCCTCATCGCCGACGAGCGGGTCCTCGCCACCGGTGTCCTGCATGGCCACTGGGACGGCGAGCAGGCGGTCGACGTCGTCGCCCCGTCCACGGGCGAGGCCGTCGTCGTGCCGGTCCCGTCGGGGGAGCAGGACGTCCCGACCGTCGTCGAGCACGTCGCGGCGCAGCGCTTCGCCGGCGACTTCCAGGTCTCGGCCCGGGGGTTCTGGCAGGTGCACCCCGGCGCCGCAGCCACCTTCGTCGACACCGTCCTGGAGGTTCTCGCGCCTCGCGAGGGGGAGACGGCGCTCGACCTCTACTCCGGTGTCGGCCTGTTCGCCGCGGCCCTCGCCGAGGCGGTCGGGCCCGGCGGCAAGGTCGTCGCGGTGGAGTCCGACGCCGACGCGGTGGCCTCCGCCGCGGCCAACCTCGCCGCGTACCCCTCCGTCCTCGCCCTGCGCGCTCGCGTCGACGACGCATTCGGGGTGGCGCGGCCGAAGCGCTCAGGACCCGGTTCGCGCGGGCAGCGCTCCCGCAAGCTGCGTCGCCACCCCCTGCTGCCGCTGCGCGCCGACCTCGTGGTCCTCGACCCGCCGCGGACGGGGGCGGGCAAGGACGTCGTGGCCCAGGTCGCCGCGCTGGAGCCACGAGCCATCGCCTACGTCGCGTGCGACCCCGCGGCCCTGGCCCGGGACGCGGCGTGGCTTCTCGAGGCCGGCTACCGGCTGGAGGGGCTGCACGCGTTCGACGCCTTCCCGATGACGCACCACGTCGAGTGCGTCGCCGTGTTCGGCCGGTGACCCACCCCGCGCCGTCGGCCCCGACGTCGGGGTCGGTGTGGCGGTACCCGGGTATGCCGGCGCTCGGTCTGGTGTCCGTGTTCGGGTTCAGCGGGTACGCCGCCCTGCTCTCGGTCGCGCCGCTGTGGGCGGCCCGGGGTGGCGCCGACGCGGTCGGCTCCGGACTCGTCAACGGGGTGCTGCTGGCGGCCACGGTGCTGACCCAGCTCGGGGTGCCGGCCCTGCTGCGCCGCCTGGGCCACGGACCCGTCATCGCCGCCGGCGTCCTCCTCATGGGCGTCGCCTCGCCCGCCTACCTGCTGTCCGACGCGCTGGGGCCGGTGCTGGCGCTGTCTGCGGTGCGGGGCATCGGGTTCGGCATCATCACGGTCACCGGGTCGGCCGTGGTCGCCCACCTCGTACCGGCCGCCAGGCGGGGCGCCGCGGTGGGCGCCTACGGCCTCGCCGTGGCCGTCCCCAACCTCGTCCTGCTCCCGGCCTCGGTGGCGGTGGCCGACCGCTGGGGCTTCGGCTGGGTCTTCGCCGTGGGCGCGCTGCCGGTCGTCGCCTCACCCTTCGCCTTCGCGGTGGGGCGGGCCCTTGGGGAGGCCGACCGGGTCGCCGGCAGGACGCCCCGCCTCGACCGGCGCACGGCGTGGGCCGTCGCGCGGCCGACCGCCGTCCTCTTCGCCGTGACGATGGCCGGGGGAGGGCTGCTCACCTTCGCGCCGCAGGTCGTGGACTCCGCGTCCGCGTCCTGGGTGCTGCTCGTGCTTGGGGTGGGCACCGCCGCGTGCCGCTGGGGTGCCGGCCACCTCTCGGACCGGTACGGCGCCGAGCGGTTCCTCGCGCCGCTGCTGCTCGTCGGCGCCGCCGGTCTGTGCCTGTGTGCCTGGGCGGCGCAGCGCGGGGGTGGCCTCGGGCTCCTGCTCGCAGGGGCGGCGTTGGCCGGGGTCGCGTACGGCGGCCTGCAGAACCTCACCCTCGTGGTGGCCTTCCACCAGGTGGACCGCGGCCACATCCCCGTCGCGAGCGCCGGCTGGAACATCGGCTTCGACGGCGGCACCGCGGCCGGCGCCGTGGCCATGGGCGCGATCGCGACGGCGTCCGGCTTCGGGGCAGGGTTCCTCGCGCTCGCCGTCGTGTGCGTCGCCGCGCTCCCGCTGTGCGTCCCCGCCCGGGGACGGGCCGCGGGCGGTGCGGCGGACGAGGTCGCCTAGGCTCCTGCGTCGTGCCCGAAGCCCCCGCGCAGGTCCCGTTCACCCACCACGTCGAGGTCCACTTCTACGAGGTCGACCAGGTGGGAGTGGTCTTCAACGCCTGGTACCTCGCGTGGTGCGACGACGCCCGCCTCGCCTACCTCGCCGCGCGGGGCTACGGCCTCGAGGAGGCCAAGGCGGCCGACGCGCTCCCGCTGGTCCGGCACGCCGACATCGAGTGGCTGGCGAGCCTGTCGGCCGGGGACCGCGCCGACATCGTCGTGCGGCCGGTCCGCGTCGGGTCCACGAGCTTCACGCTGCGCCACGAGATCCACCGCGCGAGCGACGGCCTGCTGTGCGCCGTGCTCACCATCACCTACGTGGCGGCTGGGCTGGGGGAGCGCACCAAACGTGAGCTGCCACTTTCGCTCCGTACGGCATTGGACGAGGATCGAGACCGGACCTGACCACGCACGACCGACGTGATATCTTGACGTCAAGATAAATCGAGATCGACCAGCAGAGTGCAGCGACGCACAACTGAGCATCGAAGGAGCAGGCAGTGGCCAGCACGAACAGCTTCAACGCCCACGGTGAACTCACGGTCGGCGACCAGTCCTACGAGATCTACCGGCTGTCCGCGGTCGAGGGTGCCGAGTCCCTCCCGTACAGCCTCAAGGTGCTGCTGGAGAACCTCCTGCGCACCGAGGACGGCGCCAACATCACCGCCGACCACATCCGGGCCCTGGGCTCCTGGGACGAGAACGCCGACCCCGACACCGAGATCCAGTTCACGCCCGCCCGCGTGATCATGCAGGACTTCACCGGCGTGCCGTGCGTCGTCGACCTGGCCACGATGCGCGAGGCCGTCGCCGAGCTCGGTGGCGACCCCGCCAAGATCAACCCGCTCAGCCCCGCCGAGATGGTCATCGACCACTCCGTGATCATCGACGTGTTCGGCCGCGCCGACGCCTTCGAGAAGAACGTCGAGATCGAGTACGAGCGCAACCGTGAGCGCTACCAGTTCCTGCGCTGGGGCCAGACCGCGTTCGACGACTTCAAGGTCGTTCCTCCGGGCACCGGCATCGTCCACCAGGTCAACATCGAGCACCTCGCCCGCACCGTCATGGTCCGCGACGGCGTGGCCTACCCCGACACCTGCGTCGGCACCGACTCGCACACCACCATGGTCAACGGCCTCGGCGTGCTCGGCTGGGGCGTCGGCGGCATCGAGGCCGAGGCGGCCATGCTCGGCCAGCCCGTGTCGATGCTCATCCCGCGCGTGGTCGGCTTCAGGCTGTCCGGCTCGATCCCGCCGGGCGCCACCGCCACCGACGTCGTCCTCACGATCACCGAGATGCTGCGCAAGCACGGCGTCGTCGGCAAGTTCGTCGAGTTCTACGGCGAGGGCGTCGGCGCCGTGCCGCTGGCCAACCGCGCCACGATCGGCAACATGAGCCCCGAGTTCGGCTCGACCTGCGCGATCTTCCCGATCGACGACGTGACCCTGGAGTACCTGCGCCTCACCGGTCGCTCCGACGAGTCGGTCGCCCTCGTGGAGGCCTACGCCAAGGAGCAGGGCATGTGGCTGCAGGCCGGCCCGGACCAGCCCGAGTCGCGCTACTCCGAGTACCTCGAGCTCGACCTGTCCACGGTCGTCCCCTCCATCGCCGGCCCCAAGCGCCCCCAGGACCGCATCGCCCTCACCGACGCCAAGGACGCCTTCCGCAAGGTGCTCCCCACCTACGTCTCGCACCACGAGGGCGACGCCGGCATGGCGACCAGCTTCCCGGCGAGCGACCCCTCGCCGCAGGGTGCGACGGACGGCACCAACGGCGGCTCCAAGCCGGCCGACGAGGGTGACGGCGTCGGCCGCCCGACCCGCAAGGTGAGCGTCACCACCGCGGAGGGCGCGACGTTCGAGATCGACCACGGCATCGTGTCGATCGCCTCGATCACCTCCTGCACCAACACCTCCAACCCGTCGGTGATGATGGCCGCGGCCATGCTGGCCAAGAACGCGGTGGACCGCGGGCTCACCGTGGCCCCGTGGGTGAAGACGTCGATGGCACCCGGCTCCAAGGTGGTCTCCGACTACTACGAGAAGGCCGGCATGTGGCCCTACCTCGAGAAGCTCGGCTTCCACCTCGTCGGCTACGGCTGCACCACCTGCATCGGCAACTCCGGCCCCCTGTCGGACGAGATCTCCAAGGCCATCAACGACAACGACCTCGCCGTCGTGTCGGTGCTGTCGGGCAACCGCAACTTCGAGGGCCGCATCAACCCCGACGTGAAGATGAACTACCTCGCGTCGCCGCCCCTGGTCATCGCCTACGCCCTCGCCGGCACCATGGACTTCGACTTCGACGCCGAGCCCCTGGGCCAGGACACCGACGGCAAGGACGTGTTCCTCAAGGACCTGTGGCCGAGCCCGGCCGACGTCGAGCAGACCATCGCCGAGAGCATCAACAAGGAGATGTTCACCAAGGACTACGCCGACGTCTTCGCGGGTGACGAGCGCTGGCAGTCCCTGCCGACGCCCGAGGGCAAGACCTTCGACTGGGCCGACGACTCCACCTACGTCCGCAAGCCCCCGTACTTCGACGGCATGCAGATGGAGACGACGCCGGTCGAGGACATCTCGGGTGCGCGGGTCCTGGCCAAGCTCGGTGACTCGGTCACGACCGACCACATCAGCCCGGCCGGCTCGATCAAGGCCGACAGCCCGGCCGGCAAGTACCTCGCAGAGCGCGGTATCGAGCGCAAGGACTTCAACTCCTACGGCTCGCGCCGCGGCAACCACGAGGTGATGATCCGCGGCACGTTCGCCAACATCCGGCTCAAGAACCTGCTCCTCGACGGTGTCGAGGGCGGCTTCACCCGCAACTTCCTGGCGGGTGGCGAGCAGACGACGATCTTCGACGCCTCGTCCGCCTACCAGGAGGCCGGCGTCCCGCTCGTCATCCTGGCGGGCAAGGAGTACGGCTCGGGCTCCTCGCGCGACTGGGCTGCGAAGGGCACCCGCCTGCTCGGGGTCAAGGCCGTCATCGCCGAGAGCTACGAGCGCATCCACCGCTCGAATCTCATTGGCATGGGCGTGATTCCGCTCCAGTACCCGGCCGGGCAGAACGCCGAGTCGCTCGGCCTCGACGGCACCGAGACCTTCTCGATCACCGGCATCACGGCGCTCAACGAGGGCTCGACGCCGAAGACGGTCAAGGTCGTCGCAGAGCGCGAAGGCGCGGACTCGGTGGAGTTCGACGCGGTCGTCCGCATCGACACCCCCGGGGAGGCCGACTACTACCGCAACGGCGGCATCCTGCAGTACGTCCTGCGCTCGCTCGTCAACAGCTGACGCCGCCGCGCGCCGAAGCCGGCGCCCGGCCACGAGGGCCCGTCCACCACTGGTGGGCGGGCCCTTCGCCGTAGGGCTCGTACGTCGGATGGGGGAGGTCTCGCGTGTGTTTGCCTTCGTTCGGGGTTGCGAGGGTCGATTCCTGATGTTTCACTGAGTGAAGTACTTCTCGGAGCTGGGGAACTCAGGAGATGACATGCGGGGGATCGCGCGCACTGACAGCCTGGTGAGGCTGGTCATGTGGGGCGCGCTCCTGGCGGTGGCGTGGATCCTGTTCAGCCCGGGCAAGGCGAGCGCCAGCGAGCACCCCGTCCAAGACGTCGTGCGTTCGACGACTTCGCTGACCGGCGCCGTACGCGATGTGCCAAAGGCGTTGCCGCAGAAGGACTTTCGTGACTCGCGGGTCAAGGTGATGAAGTCGGTGGTCGAGCCCGTGCTCACTCCGGTCTCGACCACGACCAGCGCCCTGGACCCGGTCGTGGCCACCACCGCGCACTCCGTGAGGGCCGTCGTCGACAGCACCGTGGCGACGGTGGATGCCACGACCGAGTCGGTGCCGGTCCTCGCCCCGTCGGTGAGGGAGATCACGGGCCTCGTCGACCAGGTGGCCGACGCGCTGCCCGTCATCGGCTCCTCGCCCGTGGTCGAGCTCCCGCTTCCCGCGGTGCCGTCAGGCTCAGGACCCTCCACCTCGTCGCCGGTGGTGCCTGCGGGCGCCGGCGTCTCGACCGTCTCGGTGTCCGGGGACGTGCGTGCGGACGACTCAGCGGCGCCGGCGACAAGGCGGGTGTCGGGTCTGCGACCGGTCGTCGATGTCACCGCGGAAGCGGCCCCGGCTGGGCCGATCTCGGAGGCGATGACCGGCGGCAACACTCATCCGGGCGCCGCGGATGGCGCCGGTCCGACCGGTGCGACTGCGCCTCGTCAGCCGCAGCCGTGGCCGTCCCAACCCACTCCGGCGTCCCCGGCCCCGGCTCCCGCGAGCGCCGGGTCCACCAGCCAGCTGCAGGGTGCCGACGTCCCGGCCGTCCTGCCCTCCAAGCCATCGACGAGCGGCGCCGCAGCAGGCGCCCTCCCCTCCAGCGACGACCGGGCGCCCGGCGCCCTGAACACCCGACCCGGCCTCCGACCTGACTGATGCGGCTCCGGCGCCTCCTAGCGCGGCGTGAGAGCAGTGCCTGCACGACGCGGGCGACCACAGCAGACGTCAGGAAGGAAGAACCATGCACACCTACGTGCGTCGAGGGCTGCAGGCAGCCCTCATGGTCGGGGGCGGGATCCTGTTCTTTGCAGGGCACGCTTCCGCGGAAGAGAACACGACGGGCGCCGACAGCGCCCTCGGCGGCAACCAGGTGGCCGTGGCCGCCTCGGTGCCGGTGCCGGTGTCGGGCAACTCGATCAGCCTCATCGGTGACTCGAGCTCGTCAGGGGCCGACAGCTCCGCGCAGAGCACCCCAGCGGGCTCGTCGTCGTCCACCACGGACGGGTCGAGCTCGGTCGCCGGCGGCAACCAGGGGGACCTCGCCGTCGCGCTCCCCGTCGACCTCAGTGGCAACAGCATCTCGGTGATCGGGGACTCCTCGTCCACCGGTGCAGACAGCACAGCCTCGGGGTCGGGCGGCTCGACCTCGGGTGGCGCCACCGCGACTGGTGGTTCGACCTCGGGCGAGGACTCGGCTGCTGGTGGCAACCAGGTCACCGCTCCGGTGACGGCTCCGGTTGTCGCTGGTGGCAACGCGGTGTCGGTGATCGGGGACTCGACCTCGACCGGTGCCAACAGCACGGCCTCGGGGTCGGGCGGCTCGACCTCGGGTGGCGCCACCACGACTGGTGGTTCGACCTCGGGTGAGGACTCGGCCGCTGGTGGCAACCAGGCGACGGCCCCGGTGACGGCTCCGGTCGTGGCTGGTGGCAACGCGGTGTCGGTGATCGGTGACTCGACCTCGACCGGCGCCGACAGCACGGGCACGGGCTCGGGAACGCAGGAAAGTGGTGCTGCGACTGGTGGTTCGACCTCCGGTGAGGACTCGGCTGGCGGTGGCAACCAGGTCACCCTGCCCGTCACGGTGCCCGTCGGTATCGGAGGCAACGCCGTCTCCGTCATCGGCGACTCGACCACCACAGGCGCGGATACCTCCGCCACCGACCCCGGTGACGGGAACGACCCCGGCACCGGCCCGGGCGACGGGACCGATCCCGGTACGGGCACCGACCCCGGTGACGGAACCGGTCCCGGTACCGGCGACGCCGGCACCGTGCCGTCCGGCGGGGCGGACTCGCTGCCGGCCGCCGAGCTGGGCTCCCAGGCTGCGTCGGCCGTGCCGGCCCTGGCAGCACCGGCCGTTCAGGGTTCCCTGGCGATGACGGGGAGCGATCCCCTTCCGCTGCTGGGGATCGCCGTGCTCCTGCTCCTGGCAGGACTGCGGCTGCGGGTCGTCTCCAGGCAGTTCGCTGCCCGGGGGTGAACCCGCGCCGGGGTGGGGCGGGCGTTGGCAGCACCCCCACGACGCCCGCTCCGTCCCGGCACCTCGCCCGACCATGCGCCGTACCTCGCCACGGCAGTGCCGTGGACGTCGTCCCACCCCGCCCCGGCGGCAGCCTGCCGTCAGGGGCCCCGTAGCGTGGCCGCCATGGCGACCTCGTTGACCGCTGCCGTGGACTGGGCGATGGACAAGTCGCTCGTGCTGGGCTACACCCGTCTGGGTCCTCGGCTGAGACGGTCGTGGTGGCCGTCGGACCCGCGTCCGGGCTGCCTGGCCGGTCGGCACGTGCTGGTCACTGGCGCGAGCGGGGGACTGGGGCTTGCGACCGCTGCCGGCCTGGCTCCACTGGGAGCGACGGTGCACCTGCTCGGTCGCAGCGCCGACCGCCTCGCGCAGGCGGAACAGACGCTGCTGGAGAGGATGCCGTCCGCGCGGGTGGAGACCGTGGTGTGCGACGTGAGCGACCTCGACGCCGTGCGCGAGTTCGCGACGTCCTTCGCCGCCCGGGTGCCGAGGCTGCACGCAGTGGTGCACAACGCGGGCGTCCTGCCGCCCGAGCGCCGGACCTCTCCCCAGGGGCACGAGCTCACCCTCGCCACCCACGTGCTGGGTCCGCACCTCATGACCGGGCTGCTGGCGGACACGCTCGGGGGAGGGCGCGTCGTCGTGGTGACCTCCGGCGGTGCCTACAGCCAGAAGCTCGCCCTCGACGACCCCGAGTACCTCGAGGGGGACTACAGCGGCGTCACCGCCTACGCCCGGACCAAGCGCATGCAGATCGTGCTCGCCGAGCTGTGGGCGGACCACCTGCGCTCCCGCGACGTCTCGGTCCACTCGATGCACCCCGGCTGGGCCGACACCCCTGGCGTCACCGACTCGCTGCCAGGGTTCGCGACCGTCATGGGTCCGCTGCTGCGCTCACCTGCCGAGGGCGCCGACACGGTGACCTGGCTGGTTGCCACCGACGACCGGCTGGGGACCGGCGGGTTCTGGCACGACCGCAGGCGTCGCCCGACCCACTACGCACCGGTCGGGGTGGAGACCGAGGACCAGCGGCAGCGGTTCTGGGACTTCGTCGTCGAGGCGACGGGGGAGTCGCTCGGCTGATCGAGGTGTCCGGCGTCCTCGCCATGGCCTAGAATCGAACACATGTTCGAACACGCCGGTCTGGTCGCGAGGCGGACTGTGCCGGCATCCGGAGGCTCCTGTGCCGACCCACGCCCGCCGGGCTGAGGTCGTCGGCGCGGTGCCCCCGGGGTGGCCGCCGCTCGTCCCGCCGCCGGAGAGCCCGGGGTGGCAGGTGCCCGCGGTGTCGTGGCTGCTCGACCACTGCCCGGCCGACTACCGGTCCTACGCCGGCTGGCGTCGGCAACCGGTGGCCCTGGCCTGGGTCACGACCCGCCACATCGACGCCCAGCTCGTGGCCATGCGGCAGGCCTACCGCGAGGTCAGGGTCGAGCTCGGCGACCACCTCACCAGCGAGGGCCTCAGCCAGGTCCTCGCCGACCTCGAGGCCGAGGGCGTGCGCCTGCTCGCCGCCCGGCGCAGCGCGGGCCTGGTGTACGACGCGCTGCAGGGCCGGCGCTACGTACCCCGCCTCTGAGCGGTCGAGGACAGGAGCGCGGGTGGGCCGGGTACGTCCCCGCCGGCCCACCCGCAGCCTGTGGCTCGCACGTGCGAGCAGTGACCTCCTACCCCTTGTCGCCGCCCTCATTCGCCCCGCGGACGAACTGTCGCTGGAAGGCGAAGAACAGCAGCGCGACCGGGATGGTCGTGAGCAGCGCCGCCCCGAGCTTGAGGGGGTACTGCGAGCCGGCGCCGAGGTCGCCGCTGGCGAGGCTCGCGAGCCCGGTGACCAGGGTCTTGAGCTCGGGGCTCTGCGTGGTCACCAGGAAGTGCGTGAACTCGTTCCACGAGCCCTGGAACGACAGGATCGTCAGGGTGATCAACGCGGGGCGCGCCATCGGCAGGACCACCGACCAGAAGGTGCGGAAGACCCCAGCGCCGTCGATCCGCGCGGCCTCCTCGACCGACACGGGGATCGAGTCGAAGAACTGCTTCATGATGAAGACACCGGCCGCGTCGACCAGCAGTGGCAGCACCATCGCCGAGTAGGTGTCGTAGATGCCCAGGTAGCTCACCATGAGGAACTTGGGGATGAGCAGGGCGACGCCCGGCACGCTCATCACCGCCAGCACCGTCCCGAACAGGAACCCGCGCCCCCGGAACCGCAGCCGCGACAAGGCGTAGCCCGCGAGGCTGTCGAAGAAGACCCGGGCCGCGGTCACGACCAGGGTGATGACGACCGAGTTGCCGAGCCACCGCATGATCGGCACCGAGTTGTCGCCGCCGATCCCGAAGATGCGCTTCCACGCGGAGGGGTCGAACGGGTGGGGGATGAGGCTGAGCGGGCTGTCGGTCGCTGAGGAGTCCGTCTTGAACGACGTCGCGATCTGGATGAGGAACGGGTAGAGGTAGATGACCGAGAACAGGACGAGCACGACGTAGAAGAGGATGAGCTTCCACCCGGTGGTGCGTCTGGTCATCGTGTCCTCCCGGCCGGCACGCCGGCGACCTGGTCGTTGGCGACGGCTGCAGCGGTCGCGCCGCCGGGGGTGCGTCGCCGCCGACGGGGGGCGTCCTTGTCGCGCATCACCCACCGCTGGAAGGCGGTCAGGGCGACGATGAGCAGGAACACGATGAACGACATCGCCGCGCCGCTGCCGTACTGGAGGCTGGTGAACGACTGCTTGTAGGACAGGAACGCCGGCGTCAGCGTGGTGTTGCCCGGTGCGCCCTTGCCCATGACATAGATCTGGTCGAAGACCTGCCAGGTGCCGATGAGCCCGAGCGTGGTGACCAGGAAGATCGTCGGCTTAAGCATGGGCAGCGTCACGTAGCGCAGCTTCTGCCACGGGGAGACCCCGTCGAGCATGGCCGCCTCGTCGACCTCGCCGGGCAGGTCCTGCAGGGCCGCGAGGAACATCAGCATGAACGTGCCGGTCGTGGTCCAGATGGCCAGGATGATGATGACGCACATGGCGACCGACGGACCGGACAGCCAGTCCCAGACCGAGCGCCCGAGCACCTCGCCCTGCGCCCACGAGGGGCTGTCACCGACGCCGAAGGCCTGGAGCAGGAGGTGCAGCAGGCCGCGCGAGTCGCTGAACCAGGCCGGCCCCTTCACCCCGAACGTCTCGAGCACGGCGTTGACGGCGCCCGAGTTGGCGAACAGGAACAGGAAGACGACGCTGATGGCGATCGAGCTGGTCACCGAGGGGAAGTAGAACGCGGTCCGGAAGAAGCCCTTGCCCTTGAGGAACCGGTTGCTGACGATCAGCGCGAGGAAGAACGAGATGGCGGTCTGCAGCGGCACCACGAGGAGGACGTACCAGAAGTTGTTGGCGAGGGACTGCATGAAGGTGGACCGCTTGAGGCCGTCCTCGGTGAACAGCGAGGTGTAGTTGCTGGCCCCGACCCACTGGGCGTTCTGGCCTCCCTGGAACGGCGAGCCGTTGCCGTTCCAGTTGGTGAAGCTCACGTAGAGGGCCATGAGCACGGGGATGAACAGGAACAGCCCGAGCACGACGATCATCGGCGCGGTGAAGACCCAGCCCGCCACGCCTTCGCGACCGTGGATCCCGCCGCCGCCACGCAGGCGGCGGCGGGACCCGGTGGTGGTGGTCACGGTCACTGGCCCTTGAGGGCCGCGTCACCGTTCTTCTGCAGGGTGGCGAGGATGGACTTCGGGTCCTTGGAGGCCAGCTGCTCGAGGTCGGTGTTGAAGGCAGCCATGACCGGGTCGAAACCGGGCAGGTTGACCGGGCCGGTGCCGTAGTCGCCACCGGCGGCGAAGGCTGCGTCGTCCGGGAAGGCGGCGGCGTACTGCTTGGCACCCTCGGTGGTCGACGGCATCACGCCGAACGCCTTGGCGAAGGCCATCTGCTGCTCGACCGACGCGAGGGACTTCACCAGGTCGACGGCGGCCGCCTGGTTCTTGGACTTGGCCGCGATGCCCCAGCAGTTGCTGAACAGCAGCGTGCCCTTGCCGGCCGGGCCCGCCGGGAGCTCGACGACCTTGGCCTTGATGTTCGGGAAGTCGTTCTTCAGGGCGCCGCGGATCCAGTTGCCCTCGATGGTCATGGCGGCCTTGCCCTTGCCGAGCGCCTCGCCGCCCCACCCTGCGTCGACCTGCTTGGCGTACTTCATCGAGCCGGACTTGAGGAGCTTCTGCGCCTCGGTGAGGCCCGCCGCGTTCTGGCTCGTGTCGGCGGTCACCGACGTGCCGTCCTCGCTGACGACCCAGCCACCGGCCTGGCGCATGAAGACGCCCAGGCGGGCCCACTCGCCGCTGACGACGAGCCCGGTCACCTTGCCGGAGGTGAGCTTCTTGGCGACGGTCTCCAGACCGGCCCAGTCCTTGGGGATGTCTGCGTCGGTCAGGCCGGCCTTGGTCCACAGGTCGGTGTTGATGACGAGGGCCAGGGTGGAGAAGTCCTTCGGCGCGCACTGCAGCTTGCCGTCGTAGGTGTAGGTCTTGACCAGGCTGTCGAGGAAGCCCGCGTCCTTGACCTGGTCGCCGTAGGCGTAGAGGTTCCCCGCCTTGGCGAAGTCGCCGATGCGGCCGGCGTCGGCGTAGAACACGTCCGGCGGGGTCCCGCCGGCGAAGCCCTGCCCGAGCTGCTGGTTGAGGTCGGAGGCCACGACGACCTCGGCGGTGTTGCCGGACTTCTTGCTCCAGGCGTCGGCCGCCGCCTTGACCGCGGCGGTCTCGGCGTCACCGGACGTGCCGATGAGGATCTGCAGCTTGGCAGGCCCGGAGGACTGCTTGGGGCTCGAGCTGCCCTTGTCGAATCCGCCTCCGCCGCAGGCGGAGAGAGCGAGTGCGGACGTGGTCACGAAGACCAGTCCCAGTGTGGTGGTGCGCCTCATGGCTGCTCCTCGGTGATGGGTGTGTCGCGGGGCCGGGTGGCCGACGACGTGGGGGTGCGGGTGGTGCTGGAACGAACCGTGAGCGCGGGGGCGAGCAGCACGGGTCGGGGGCTCTCGGGGGAGGTGAGCATCTGCCAGGCGGTCCGGGCTGCTTCGGCGATCGGCTGCCGGATGCTCGTGACCGACAGCGCGTCGGCGACGTCGGTGTCGTCGAAGCCGACCACCCCGATGTCGGCGCCGAGGGCCAGACCGGTGTTGCGCACGGCGCGGACCGCACCGAGCGCGAGCATGTCCGAGGCGCAGACGACGGCGCTGCCGGGGCCGAGGCGCCGCAGCAGCCGCTCGGCGGCAGCGGTGGCCTGGTCGAGGTCC
The DNA here is from genome assembly GCF_001428025.1 of Phycicoccus sp. Soil748. GTDB lineage: Bacteria > Actinomycetota > Actinomycetes > Actinomycetales > Dermatophilaceae > Pedococcus. Next base: position 951,099 of record NZ_LMSC01000007.1, read on the forward strand.
TGCACCGACTCCTCGGCCTCGAGCTGCCCGCTGGCGGTGCGTCCGGCGTCGGCGAGGCCGGCGAGCCAGCCGTGGCGGCGGTCGTCACCGACGGGGGAGCCGGCCGGCCAACCGAGGAACCCGATGCGGTCGTACCCGGCGGCCACGAGGTGGGCGACCGCTTCTCGGACGCCCGCGCCGCCGTCGACGTCCACCCACTGGCGCAGCTCGGGCAGGTCCCACACGCGGCCGAACGCCACGAACGGGACGTGGTGGTCGAGGAGCCACTGAGGGCGCGGGTCGCCGTGCCGGGTGTCGGCGAGGACGAAGCCGTCGACGAGGCCGGTGGCCAGGGTCTGGCGGTAGCCCTCGATGACGTCCTCGGGGTCGGGGGCGAACGTCATGAGGTGGGAGCCGTGAGCCGGCGCCGCCACCGTCAGCTGCACGAGGAACTCGTCGAGGATGTGGCCCAGGCGGCCGTGGCCGGAGGGGTTGACCTCGAAGCCGTAGGCCGCGGCCTTGCGCCGGCGCAGCTGCTGGGCGGTGATGTGCGGGGTGAAGCCGAGGCGGTCGATCTCGCGCAGGACCCGCTCGAGGGTGGGGGCGGCGACCTTGTCGGGGCGGTTGAGCGCGTTGCTGACCGTCTGGCGGGAGACCTGCGCGGCGCGGGCGACGTCGACGATGGTGGCGCGACCCGGCGGGGTGTCCGCCGTCGCCCTCGTCAGGTCCGCCATCGATCGCTCCCTCGCGATGTGATCGTTCAAACCGATGCGCGTTTGAACGTTCCAACAAATGGGAGCATGCTCTACGCACCCGGCGTCGTCAAGGGCATGATGGGACGGCACGCCGGGAACCGACCGAGCGGCAGCGTCCACGTGACCGGGGCGCCGACAGCCCGCTGACCTGCCCAGACGTCCACGGAGAGAAGGCCCACAGGTGTCCGACCACGAGGCGGCAGACGCCGACACGACGGCTACGACGACCGACAGCCCGACGGCCGGCCCGCCCCCGAGGCAGCCGTGGCTCCACCAGCTCAACGTCTGCGTCAACGGCAACGCGACGGCGCTCTCCTCGACCGGCGGCGACATCGAGCCGGGCACGGCCCAGGGGCTCTACGTCGACGACGTCCGGGTCCTCAGCGAGGCCACCGTGCGCCTCGACGGCGAGGCGCCTGCCTTCGTGGCCGAGGGCGCGAGCGGTCCCCGCGCGGAGTTCGTCCTGTCGGCCCGAAACCTCGGCAACCCGGGCCCCGACCCCACGGTCGAGATCCACCGCACCCGGCTGCTGGAGGACGGCGCCATGGTCGAGCGGGTCGTCCTCACCTCGCGGGCCGCCGACACCGTCCGTGCCCGGCTGGTGCTCGAGCTCGCCGGCGACGGAGCGGCCATCGGCTCGGTGAAGGCCGGGCACGTCGTGCACCCCGAGGTGGCCCCGCAGGTCGTCACGGCGCCCGACGGCGACGTCCTGGTCACCACCTTCGAGCGCCACACCACCCGGACGACCTTCGACCCGGCGCCGGACGCGCTGCTGGTCAGGGGTGGCCGCGCCGTCGTCGAGGTCGACCTGGTCGTGGAGCCGGGGGAGAGCGCCGCCACCACGATGCGCGTGGAGGCCACGAGGACCTCGGCCTCGGTGCTCGACGCCGACCCCGGTCGTGCCGCCGTGGCGTGGGACGGAGTGCGCGTGGTCGCGGACGACCCCCGGCTCGCCCCCGTCGTCGACCACTCCATGGACGACCTGCGCCACCTGCTCCTGCGCGACCCCGACGACCGGGCCGACGTCTTCGCTGCCGCCGGAACCCCGTGGTACCTCACGCTCTTCGGCCGTGACTCGATCTGGGCCGCCCGGATGATGCTGCCCTTCGGCACCGACCTCGCCGCCGGCACCCTGCGCGTCCTGGCCCGTCGCCAGGGCACCAGGGACGACCCGCGCAGCGCCGAGGCGCCCGGCAAGATCCCCCACGAGCTGCGCCGCACGGCATACCTCGACCCGGAGAGCGGGCTGGCGCTCCCGCCGGTCTACTACGGCACGGTCGACGCCACCGCGCTCTGGGTCACGCTGCTCGCCGAGGCGTGGCAGTGGGGTATGCCGCAGGACGAGGTCCGCGCGCTGCTGCCGAACCTGCGCGCCGCCGTGCAGTGGCTCACCACCACCGGCCAGCCGGACGAGGACGGCCTGCTCAAGTACCTCGACACCTCGGGCACCGGACTGGCCAACCAGGGCTGGAAGGACTCCGGCGACTCGATCCGCTGGCGCGACGGGCACGTCGCCGACGGCCCCATCGCGCTCGTGGAGGCGCAGGCGTACGCCATCGAGGCGCTCAACGGCGCGGGGCGCCTCCTGCGAGCCCTGGGCGAGGAGGGCGCGGACGAGGCGGAGAAGGAGGCCGAGGGGCTGCGCACCCGCCTCTCCGAGCGGTACTGGGTGCAGACCGACGCCGGCCGCCACCTGGCCATCGCCCTCGACGGCCACGGCGCCGCCGTCGACGGGCTCGCCTCCAACATGGGGCACGTCCTCGGCACCGGTGTGCTGACCCCCGCCGAGTCCGACTCGGTCGCGGCCCAGCTCACCGGCGACGAGCTGCTCGACGAGTTCGGGGTCCGCACCCTCGGCTCCGGGAACGGCGGGTTCAACCCCATCGGCTACCACACGGGGTCGATCTGGACCCATGACAGCGCGATCGTGGCGCTGGGCCTGGCCCGCGAGGGGCACCGTGCCGAGAGCGCAGCCGTCGCGACGGCACTCGTCGCGTCGGCCGAGGCGTTCGACTACCGCTGGCCCGAGCTCTACTCGGGGCTGCCCATGATGGGCAGGCCCTCGCCGTACCCCGCCTCGTGCCGCCCGCAGGCATGGTCGGCGGCCTCCGCCGGCGCCCTCGTCACGGTCGCGCTGGGGCTCCGCGCGGACCTGCCCGCCGGGGTCCTGGAGGTCGACCCGGTCGTGCCCCCGCCGTTCGGGGCCCTGCGCGTGGAGGGCCTGCGGCTCGGGGACGCCACGGTGACCGTGAGCGTTGACCGGGACGGACACGCCGAGGTGACCGGGGCCCCGGAGGGCGTCGAGGTCAGGCTGGGCGGCACCAGCGCTTAGACTCAGTCGCTTGCCCGATGTCGAGCCCGATGTCATGCCCGACGTAGTGCCCGACGTCAGGGACGGGCGACCGACAGAGTGAAAGGACGGCCCTGCGTGGGACTGCTCGAGACCATCAAGAGCCCTGCCGACCTCAAGGCGCTGCCCGCCACCTCGATGGCACCCCTCGCCGAGGAGATCCGCACGTTCCTCGTGGAGTCGGTCTCCCGGACCGGTGGCCACCTCGGGCCCAACCTCGGCGTCGTCGAGCTCACCATCGCGCTGCACCGCGTCTTCGACAGCCCGCGGGACACGATCGTCTTCGACACCGGGCACCAGTCCTACGTCCACAAGCTGCTCACCGGGCGCCACGACTTCAGCAAGCTCAAGAAGCAGGGTGGCCTGTCGGGCTACCCGAGCCGCGCCGAGTCGCCGCACGACGTGGTGGAGAACTCCCACGCGTCCACCGCCCTGTCCTGGGCTGACGGCATCGCCAAGGCCCGGCGCCTGAAGGGCGAGCGCGGACGCCACACCGTCGCCGTGATCGGTGACGGCGCGTTGACCGGTGGGATGGCGTGGGAGGCGATCAACAACATCGCCGCCGACAAGGACCTGCCGCTGACGATCATCGTCAACGACAACGAGCGCTCCTACGCCCCGACCATCGGCGGCCTTGCCGAGCACCTCGCGACGCTGCGCACCACGCGCGGCTACGAGCGCTTCCTCGACTGGGGCAAGAACACCCTGCACCGCACCCCCGTCGTCGGCGGCGCGATGTACGAGACGTTGCACGGCATGAAGAAGGGGATCAAGGACATCGTCGCCCCGCAGGGGATGTTCGAGGACCTCGGCCTGAAGTACCTGGGCCCGGTGGACGGTCACGACGAGGCGGCCCTGGAGTCGGCCCTGCGCAGGGCACGAGCCTTCGGCGGGCCGGTCCTCGTGCACGTCATCACGCAGAAGGGCCGCGGCTACCAGCCGGCCATCAACGACGACGCCGACCAGTTCCACAGCGTCGGCAAGATCAACCCCGAGACGGGCCTGCCGTTCGAGGTCAGTGGGCGCATCTGGACCGACGAGTTCAACGACGAGATGGTCGCCCTCGGAGCCGAGCGCCCGGACCTCGTGGCGCTGACCGCCGCCATGCTCATCCCGGTGGGCCTCGACGGGTTCGCCGCCGCCTACCCCGACCGTGTCTTCGACGTCGGGATCGCCGAGCAGCACGCGGTGACCATGGCGAGCGGGCTCGCGTTCGCGGGGTTGCACCCCGTGGTGGCCGTGTACGCGACGTTCCTCAACCGTGCGTTCGACCAGCTCCTCATGGACGCGGCGCTGCACCACGCCGGGATCACCTTCGTGCTCGACCGAGCCGGCATCACCGGCAGCGACGGGCCGTCGCACAACGGCATGTGGGACATGGCGATCGCGTCGATCGTGCCCGGCCTGCGGCTCGCGGCCCCGCGCGACGGCCAGCAGGTGCGGCTGCAGCTGCGCGAGGCCGTCGAGGTCGGCGACGCGCCGACGGTGATCCGCTTCCCCAAGGGCGACGTCGGCGCGCCGGTGCCCGCCCTGCGACAGCAGGGTGCGCTCGACGTGCTCCACGAGACGTCACGCGACGGCTGTGACCTGCTGGTCGTCGGGGTGGGTGCCTTCGCCGCGCTGTCCGTCGACGTCGCCGGCAAGCTCGAGGCGCAGGGACTGCGCGTCACCGCCGTCGACCCCCGCTGGGTGCTGCCCGTCAGCGACGACCTGGTCGAGCTGGCCCGGTCGGCCGGGGCGGTCGCCGTCGTCGAGGACAACCTCGTGACGTCGGGGGTGGGGACGGCAGTGACCGTCGCCCTGCGCGAGGCGGGCGTCGAGGTGCCGGTGCACCTGCACGGCATACCGAAGGCGTTCCTGGACCACGCCTCGCGCGGTCAGATCCTGGACGAGCTCGGGCTCACTGCGGACGCGGTCGCGACGTCGCTGGCGACGCACCTGCACTGAGCCGCCGGAGGCGCAGTGCCAGCTGGAGCTCCAGGGCGGTGTCCGGGTGCTGCCAGCGCGGCCCGAGCAGCGCCGAGATGCGCTCCAGCCGCTGGCTCACCGTGTTGACGTGCACGTGCAGCTCGGTCGCAGCGTGCCGGGGGCTCCCGCCGGCGTCGAAGTAGGCCTGCAGGGTCTTGACGAGCTCGGACCCGCGGCGGGCGTCGTAGTCCAGCAGCGGGCCGAGGTGGGCATGGACGTAGCCGTCGACGTCCGGAGCGGACCCCACGACGAGGCCCGCGAAGCCGAGGTGCGCAGCGCTGGCACCCTGCCCCGCGAGGCCGAGGGACCCCATGGCCTGCACGGTGCGCACGGCCTCGGCCCACACGGGGGGCACGTCGCCGGTGAGGGCCACCGGCCCCGCGGCGCCGACGCTGACGCGGCCCAGCCGGGTGAGGCGGCGCGCGAGCTCGACGGCGGCCTGCTGGACGTCGAGGGAGGGCACGAGGGCGACCACGCGGCCGTCGTGCTCGCCGACGACGGACCCCGGGCCGGCTGCCGCGTGGGCTGCGAGCAGGAGGGTCCGGCGGGGCACGTCGGCGTCGGCGTCCGCGACCAGCACCGCGTGCCGGGCGGCGGGGTCGACGCCCTCGGTGCGGGCCCGGGCCGCGAGGCTCTGCGGGTCGCCGCGGCCGCTGACGAGATCGGCCACGAGGTCGGTGCGCACGCGCTGCTCGGCCTCTGCCGCCGTGCGCTCGAAGAGCAGGACGAGGGCCGTGACGACTGCTGCGCGTTCGACGGTGCGGCGGTCGGCGTCGTCGAGCACGCACACGCCGCCGAGCACCAGCGCGCCCAGCGGGGTCTGCGGCGCCTTGACGCCGATGGCCCACTGGTCGCCCCGGGGGTCGTGGGCGAGGCGGCCGGAGGACAACGTCATGGAGACGGCCGGCGAGGTGGCCACGCCACCGGTGCGGGGGTCGTCGACGGGTGCGTCGCCGTGGGTGCTCAGGCACTCGCCCTCGGAGCCGAGGAGCACCACCCAGCCTCCGAGGAGGTCGCCGAGGGCCTTGGTGATGTCGTCGACGCCACCGCCGGCCAGCACGAGCTCGGCGAAGCGGTCGTGCGCCGCGGCCGCCCGCTCGACGCCTGCGGTGTGGCGGCGCACCTCCTCGGCGGTGCGGGTCTGGACGATCGAGACGGCGGCCAGCGCGGCCAGCGACCCGAGCAGCGCGACCTGGTCGGGGGAGAAGGGCCGCGGCGAGCGGTTGGCGGCGAAGAGCACCCCGACGAACTCGTCCTCGACCACCAGCGGCGTACCGCAGATCGACACCAGGCCCTCGTCGCCGACGGCGCTGTCGATGGTGCCGGTGTGCTGGAACCTCTGGTCGTGCAGGTAGTCGGCGCTCCAGTAGGGCTTGTGCGTCGAGGCGACCAGGCCGCCGAGTCCGTCGCCGAGGGACAGCCGGACGGTCTGGAACTCGACGCTGACCGACCCGTCGGTGGCGCGCATGAACGTGTCGCCGGCTGCGGGGTCGTAGAGCGTCAGGTAGGAGACGTCGGTGCCGAGCAGGGTCCGGGCGCGGCGGACGATGGCCTCGAGGATGCCACTGGGGTCGCGCAGGGCGGCCAGGTCGCGCGCGGTCTCCACGAGCGCGGTGAGCTCGGCCTCACGCCGTCGCCGGGAGTCGAACGCCGCGCGGACCCGCAGGGCCAGCTCCCGGGCCTCGCCACCGGGGTCGGGGACGGCCCCGAGCTCGGACGCGGGCGCTCCCCCGGCGAGGAGCCGCAGCAGCGTCATCGCGGGGGAGTCGTGCGACTCCGGGGAGTCGTGCGGGTCAGGGGAGTCGGGGGCGTCCATCGAGTCGGATCCTAGGCGGGCGGCGGGCTCAGTGGGCGGTCCAGCCGCCGTCCATCGCAAAGGACGAACCGGACACCGACGCGGCGGAGGTGCCACACAGGAACGCGACGAGCTCGGCCACCTCGCCGGCCTCGACCAGCCGCTTGACCGCCACGGGCTCCAGCATGACCTTGCTGACGACCTCCTCCTCGCTGATGCCGTGCGACCGGGCCTGATCGGCGATCTGCTTCTCGACCAGCGGGGTGCGCACGTAGGCGGGGTTGACGCAGTTGCTCGTCACCCCGTGCTCGGCGCCCTCGAGCGCGGTCACCTTGGACAGCCCCTCGAGGCCGTGCTTCGCCGAGACGTAGGCCGCCTTGAACGGGCTTGCGCGCAGCCCGTGCACGCTCGACACGTTGACGATGCGCCCGAACCCCTGCTCGTACATGTGGGGCAGCACCCGGCGGGTCAGCCGGAACGGGGACGTGAGCATGAGCCGGATGATGAGGTCCCACGTCTCGACGGGGAACTCGTGGATCGGGCTGACGTGCTGGATGCCGGCGTTGTTGACCAGCACGTCGACGTCGCCGGGCAGCTCGTCCACCGCGTCGAGGTCGCTGAGGTCGGTGGGAAGGAGGTCGACGCCATCGAGCCCAGCGAAGCGGCCGAGCCCGTCCGCGTCGCGGTCGACCGCCCAGACGCGCGCGCCCGCGCCGGCGAGCCGCTCGACGCAGGCGGCCCCGATACCACTCGCGGCGCCGGTCACCAGGGCGGTGCGTCCGGTCAGGTCGAGGGTTCCAGGCGTCGTCGGCATGACCGCGAGACTAGGTCTGGCGGGCGGGGGCCGAGCATGTGGTGGCCGACCACAGTTGTGCCTGAAGGTGTGTGGCGAGTCCGGACATGCCGGTGGCCGGCACACCACGAGGGTGCGCCGGCCACCGCGGAGCCACGAGCCGCTGGACGCCGCTGGACGCCGCCGCACGGCGCCGCTGCGGCGGGGGGGNGGTCGGGACGCTCGCCGCACCGGCGGGCAGGAACCGCTTCCCCGTGACCTTCTCCGAGACACCTTCGCGGTCGAGCAGCGGCGTGAGGCCGCCGTTCCAGAACTGGAAGCCGGCGCCGGTGATCATCGCCAGGTCCAGGTCCATCGGGGCCTGGGCGACGCCCTCGTCGAGCATCCGCCTGGCTTCGTCGGCCAGGACGCCCAGGACGCGCTCGCGCACCTGCTCGGTGGTCAGCACCACGGGGTCGGAGGGCTTGTCGAACAGCGCCTCGACCTCAGGGTCGACGACCGGCTTGCCCTCCGGCCAGGTGTAGATGGCCGGCTTCTTGGCCGCGACGACCTTGCGCAGGTTCTCCGAGACGTAGAAGCGGTCAGGGAACGCCTTGGCCAGGGTCTCGTTGTTGTGCAACGCGATCGCGGGCCCGACGAGCCCGAGCAGGATGAACGGCGGCATCGGCGCGAGGCCGGCGAACGCCCGGTCTGCCACCTCGATCGGGGTGCCCTCGTCGACCACCTTCGCGACCTCGCCCATGAAGCGGCCGAGGAGCCGGTTGACGATGAACGACGGCGAGTCCTTGACCAGGATCGTGGTCTTCTTCAGCGTCTTGCCGGTGGCGAAAGCCGTGGCGAGGGTGGCGTCGTCGGTCTGCTCGCCCTTGATGATCTCGAGCAGCGGCATCACGGCGACGGGGTTGAAGAAGTGGAAGCCCACGACCCGCTCCGGGTGCTGCAGCTCCGAGGCCATCTCGGTGATCGACAGCGAGCTGGTGTTGGTCGCGAGGACGCACTCGGCCGAGACGACGGCCTCGACCTCCGCCCACACCTGCTTCTTGACGGACATCTCCTCGAAGACGGCCTCGATGACGAAGTCCGCGTCGGCGAACCCGTCCTTGCTCGTGGACCCGGTGACCAGGCCCTTGATGCGATTGGCCTTGTCGGGGCTGACACGACGCTTGCCGAGCAGCTTGTCGACCTCGCCGTGGACGTAGCCGACCCCCTTGCCGACGCGCTCCTCGTCCAGGTCGGTCATGACGACCGGCACCTCGAGGCGCTGCGCGAACAGCAGGGCGAGCTGGCTGGCCATCAGACCTGCGCCGACGATGCCGACCTTGGTGACCTTGCGCGCCAGGGCCTTGTCGGGCGCACCGGCCGGCCGCTTGGCGCGGCGCTGCACGAGGTCGAACGAGTAGAGCCCGGCGCGCAGCTCGTCGCCCATGACGAGGTCGGCGAGCGCCTCGTCCTCGGCGGCGAACGCCTCGTCACGGGTCGCGGTGCGAGCCTCTGCAACGAGCTGCAGGGCCCGGTACGGCGCCGGCGACTTGCCGCCGGTCTTGAGGTCGACCAGGCCCTTGGCGGCCTTGACGGCACCGGCCCACTCGGCCTCGTCGCGCGACACCTCGGGGCGCTCGACCTTCGTCTCGCCGGTGAGGACCTTCGCCGCCCACAGCAGTGACTCCTCGAGGAAGTCGGCAGGGGCGAACATCGCGTCGGCCATGCCGAGCTCGAACGCCTGCGGACCCTTGAGCATCCGGTTGGTGTTCATGGGGTTCTCGATGATGACCTTGAGCGCGTTCGCCGGTCCGACGAGGTTGGGCAGCAGGTAGCAGCCACCCCAGCCGGGCACGAGCCCGAGGAACGTCTCGGGGAGCGCGATCGCCGGGACGCCTGCGGAGATGGTGCGGTAGTCGGCCGACAGCGCGATCTCCACGCCACCACCCATCGCGGCGCCGTTGACGAACGCGAAGGACGGCACCGGCAGGTCCATGATCGCCGCGAAGGCCGCGTGGCCGGCGCGGGCCACCTCGAGGGCCTGGTCGCGGCTGGTCGCCTGGGCGACGGCCTTGAGGTCGGCGCCGACAGCGAAGATGAACGGCTTGCCGGTGATGCCGACGGCCTGGATCTCGCCGGCCTCGGCGCGGGCCCTCAGGCCGCGGACGACCTCGAGCAGCCCGGCGATGGTCTGCGGGCCGAAGGTGTTGGGCTTGGTGTGGTCGAACCCGTTGTCGAGGGTGACGAGCGCGAGCACGCCCGCGCCTCCAGGAAGGGTGATGTCGCGGACGGGCGTGCGCGTCACGACCTCCTCGGAGCCCGCGGGGGTCGAGCGGGGAGCAGTGGTGGTGTCGCTCATGCGGCGACCTCCTTGCCGTAGTCAGCGTGGTGGGGGTTCTCCCAGATGACCGCTCCACCCATGCCGATGCCGATGCACATGGCGGTCATGCCGTAGCGGACCTCGGGGTGCTCCTCGAACTGGCGCGCGAGCTGGGTCATCAGGCGCACGCCGGAGGAGGCGAGCGGGTGCCCGGTGGCGATGGCGCCGCCGTACTGGTTGACGCGCGGGTCGTCGTCGGCGATGCCGAAGTGCTCGAGGAAGGCGAGCACCTGCACGGCGAACGCCTCGTTGAGCTCGAAGAGGCCGATGTCCTCGATCGAGAGGCCCGCCTTGCCGAGCGCCTTCTCGGCAGCCGGCACGGGCCCGATACCCATGACCTCGGGCTCGACACCCACGAACGCGAAGTCCACGAGGCGCATGCGGATCGGCAGGCCGAGCTCCTCGGCCGCCGCCTGCGAGGCGAGGATGCACGCGGTGGCACCGTCGTTGAGGCCGGCGGAGTTGCCGGCGGTGACGTTGCCGTGCGGGCGGAAGGGGGTCTTCAGCGCGGCCAGGTCCTCGACCGTGGTGCCGGGGCGCGGCGGCTCGTCCTGGGTGGCGAGGCCGTAGCCGAGCTCCTGGTGGCGGGTGGCCACCGGCACGAGGTCGGGCTGGACCTGGTTGTTGGCGTAGGCCTTCGCGAGCTTGTCCTGCGAGCCCACGGCGTAGGCGTCGCTGCGCTCCTTGGTCAGCGTCGGGAAGCGGTCGTGGAGGTTCTCCGCGGTCGAGCCCATGACCAGGGCGCTGGGGTCGACGAGCTTCTCGGCGACGATGCGGGGGTTGGGGTCGACGCCCTCGCCCATCGGGTGGTGGCCCATGTGCTCGACGCCGCCGGCGATGGCGACGTCGATCGAGCCGAACGCGATGGAGGACGCGGTGGTGGTCACGGCGGTCATGGCGCCTGCGCACATGCGGTCGATGGAGTAGCCGGGGGTGGTCTTCGGCAGCCCGGACAGCAGCGCGGCCATCCGGCCGAGGGTCAGGCCCTGGTCGCCGATCTGGGTGGTCGCGGCGATGGCGACCTCCTCGACCCGCTCGGGCGGCAGCTCGGGGTGGCGGCGCATGAGCTCGCGGATGCAGCGGATGACGAGGTCGTCGGCGCGGGTCTGGGCGTAGATGCCCTTCTCCCCGGCCTTGCCGAACGGCGTCCGGACGCCGTCGACGAAGACGACCTCACGAAGGGTGCGGGGCACGGGTGGCCTCCTGGTCGGTGTAGCGGGTGGGGTCGCGGGCCGTGGCGGCCGGCGGGGGAGCGCGGTCGCCCGTGCTCCTGCCCCGATGCTACTTCCCGGTAACAAGGCGGTCACCCGACCCTCGAGTGAGAGCCGTCACCCCGCCGGGGCCGAACCCGTCCGCAGCGCCCCGTGCGGGAGGGCGCGGCTACTCGTCCGGGTGGGCGGCGAACGCCGCGGCGACCATGGGCGCCACGATGTCGGTCTGCCAACGGCGGGCGCCGAGGCCCTGCAGGGCCTGGGCGAACCCAGCAGCACTGCGGTCGTGCGGCGGCGACCAGATCACGCGGCGCAGCGGCTCCGGGGACAGCACGTTCTCGACGGGTATGGCGCGCTCGGTCGCGAACGCGGTGAGCGCCTCCCGGGTGTCAGCCAGCCGGGCGGCGGCCACCGGGTCACGCTCGGGCCAGGCGCGTTGCGGGGGCGGGCCGTCGGACCGCAGGGTCATCGGCGGCAGGTCGGCCTCGGGGATGGCGTTGGCCCGGTTGACGGCGTCCAGCCACTGGCGCTGGTAGCGGCGCACCGACCGGTGGCCGGAGGGCAGGGTGTCGACGGATGTCGGTGCGGCCATGGCGATCTCGACGAGGACGGCGTCGGGCAGGACCCGGCCGGGGGAGACGTCGCGCTCCTGGGCGATGGCGTCACGCGCCTCCCAGAGCTCGCGCACGACGGCCGCGGTGCGCCGTTGGCGGACCTTGTGCATCCCCGACGTCCGGCGCCACGGGTCGACGCGCGGCGCCGGGCCGGTGAAGTCCAGCAGCGCCTCGAACTCCTCACGGGCCCAGCCGTCCTTGGCCTGCCGCGCGAGGTCGACACCCATGAGGTTGCGGACCTCGACGAGCACCTCGACGTCGAGCGCTGCATAGCGCAGCCACGGCTCGGGCAGTGGCCGCGTGGACCAGTCGACCGCCGAGTGCTCCTTGGCCAGCGACAAGCCGAGGTAGTGCTCGACGACCGCGGCGAGGCCCACCCGGGGCAGGCCGAGCAGGCGGCCCGCCAGCTCGGTGTCGAAGAGCTGGCGCGGGCGCAGGCCCACCTCGGCGAGGCAGGCCAGGTCCTGGGTCGCGGCGTGCAGGATCCACTCGGCGTTGCCGATGGCCTCGTTGACCGGGGAGAGGTCGGGGCAGGCGATGGGGTCGATGAGCCAGGTGCCCGAACCCTCGCGGCGCAGCTGCACGAGGTAGGCGCGCTGGCCGTAGCGGTAGCCGCTGGCGCGCTCGGCGTCGAGGGCGACCGGGCCCTCACCCGCGGCGATCGCCGCAGCAGCCTCCAGGAGGCCGCGCTCGGTCTGCACCACCGGCGGGACGCCGTCGGCCGGCATGTCCAGGGCCACGGTTGCGTCGGCGGGTGCGCCGTCCTGCGAGACCTCGGAGGAGTCGACGACGGTGCCGTCACGGGAGTCCGGTGGCAGGAGCAGCGAGGCCTCGGGGGCCGCCGGGTCCACGGCGGATGCCTCGGCGTCGGTGTCGGTCACCGCCCCAACCTACCGGCAGCGGTCGTCAGCGCCGCGGCCCAGGCAGCGCGACGACTCCCTCGGGCAGGGGCGGCAGTCCGGCGATGGTGCACAGCAGGTCGGACCAGGCGACGAGGTGGGCGCCGACGTTGCCGGTGGTCGGGGTCCACGACGCGCGCACCTCCATCTCCACGCTCGCGGGGCGGTCGGACAGTCCGGCGAAGCTCTCGGAGACCACGCGCGTGACGGTGCCGGCCTCGGCGGTGTAGCCGAGGTGGTGGCTCTCGAGCGCGTCGGTGAGCCACGACCAGCCGACGGCCCCCAGCATCGGGTCGTTGGCGAGCTCGGGCTCGAGCTCGGCCCGGGCGAAGGTGACCGCGCGCCAGGCGCCGTCCCACGGGTCGGGGACCGACGGGTCGTGCAGGAGGACGAAGCGCCCGGAGGCCAGCTCGTCCTCGTCGGCGGCGGCTCCGACGACCTCGGCGGTGAGCGCCACCGCGTACGGCGCGATGCGCTGCGGCGCCGGCACCTCGGTGAGCCTGATCTCGGGACGCAACCGCGCGCCCCGCAGGTCGCTCAGCGCCTGCGTGAACTCCGGTGACTGGTCGCCAGGGACCGTTCTGCTGCCCACCGTCAGAGCGTATGTCGCGGGGTGCCGTATCACAGGGAGGCTGAGTCCGCGCCGTGTCGCGGGGGCCGGGTAGCGTGCGGCCGTGGTCTCCCTCCTCGCGCTCGCCAGCAGCGTCTGCTGGGGCACCTCGGACTTCTTCGCCGGCCTGTTCTCCCGCCGGCGGCCCGCCGTCGCGGTGGTCGGCTGGACGCAGGGACTGGCGTTCGTGGTGCTGTGCGTCGTCGTGCTCACCCAGCTCGACCACGCCGTCTGGACCGGGTGGCCGCTGTGGTCCGTCGGGGCCGGGCTGTCCGGGCTCACGGGGCTGCTCTGCTTCTACACGGCCCTGTCCACGGGGACCATGGGCGTCGTCGCGCCCATCGCCGCCCTCGGCGTCGCGGTGCCGGTCCTTCTCGGCGTCGCCACCGGTGACGAGCCGTCGGCCTGGACCTGGGTCGGCATCCTCGTCGCGGTCGTCGGCGTCACCCTGGCGTCCGGGCCCGAGCTGAGCGGTGACGTCTCCACCAGGCCGGTGGTGCTGGCCGCTGTCGCCGCCGTCGGTTTCGGCCTCGCGCTGTTCTGCCTCGACCGCGGGGCGCGCACCTCGACCCTGATGACGTTGTGGGGCATGCGGTGCACGTCCGTCGTCGTGTTCGCGGTGGTGGCCCTGGTCACGCGTTCCGTCGGCGGCGTCGTGGCCCGGGAGGCGCCCACCCTGCTGGTGATCGGCTGTGGCGACCTCGTGGCCAACGGGCTGTTCGCCTTCGCCTCCTCACGGGGTGAGGTGAGCGTCGCCAGCGTCCTGGGTTCGCTGTACCCCGTGATGACGATCCTGCTGGCCCGGCTCGTCCTCGCCGAACGGCTGCGCCCCATCCAGCAGGTGGGTGCCCTGCTGTCCCTCGCCGGCGCCGCCGTCATCGCCCTGTGAGGGGTACGGCGGGCGCCGCCTAGGATTGCCCGCGTGACCTCCCCCCGTGACTCCGCCCTCGTCCGGGCTGCCCGCAAGCAGCCCGTGACGCACACCCCGGTCTGGTTCATGCGCCAGGCCGGGCGCTCGCTGCCGGAGTACCGGAAGGTCCGTGAGGGCGTCGGCATGCTCGAGTCCTGCCGTCGCCCCGACCTGGTCACCGAGATCACGCTTCAGCCCGTCCGCCGGCACGGCGTCGACGCCGCGATCTTCTTCTCCGACATCGTCGTGCCGCTCGCTGCCGTCGGGGTCGACCTCGACATCGTCGCCGGGGTCGGGCCCGTCGTCGCCGAGCCGTTCCGGACCCGCGCCGACCTCGACCGCCTGCCCGAGCTCACGCCCGAGCACGTGCCCTACATCACCGACTCGGTGCGCCTGCTCGTGGCCGAGCTCGGCGCGACGCCGCTCATCGGGTTCGCGGGGGCGCCGTTCACGCTCGCGAGCTACCTCGTCGAGGGCGGCCCGAGCAAGAACCACGAGCACACCAAGGCCCTGATGTACGGCGACCCGCAGCTGTGGCACGACCTGTGCTCCCGGCTGGCGCAGGTCTCGGGGGCGTTCCTCGACGTGCAGGTCGCCGCGGGTGCCTCGGCCGTCCAGCTCTTCGACTCCTGGGTCGGCGCCCTGCCGCGGGCCGACTACGAGCAGTACGTCCTCCCGCACTCGCGCACCGCGCTCGCGGCGGTCTCCGGTCGCGACGTGCCGACGATCCACTTCGGCGTCGGCACCGGCGAGCTGCTCGCCTCCATGGGCTCGGCCGGGGCCGACGTCGTCGGCGTCGACTACCGCGTCTCGCTCACCGACGCCCTGGCGCGCCTCGACGGCCGGTACGCGGTGCAGGGCAACCTCGACCCCGCCCTGCTGTTCGCGCCGTGGGAGGCGCTCGAGGCCAAGGTGCGCGCCATCGTCGAGGAGGGCCGGGCGGCTCCCGGCCACATCTTCAACCTCGGCCACGGCGTGCTGCCCTCGACCGACCCCGACGTGCTCACCCGCGTCGTCGAGCTGGTGCACGAGGTCGGCGCCCGCTGAGCGGACTCCCTACTGCGGCAGCGTCGCCGGGGCGACGGGAGCCGGGCGGCGACGCCGTACGACCCACCACAGGGGCAGCCCCACGAGGGCGAAGAGCACCGCGAAGGGAACCACCGCACCGACCACGGTGAGGACCACGGTGACCGAGCCGGCGAACGCGTGCCAGCCGCTGCGCAGGCCGGCGAGGAAGCCGGTGTCGTCGGCCTTCTTCGGGACGATCACGTCAGGCTGCGTCGTGAGGCTGACCTGGACCGGCGACCGCGCCACACTGCCCTTGAGCGAGGCCAGCTGCGCCTCCAGCGCCTCGAGGTCCGCCTCGCGACGGGTCAGCTCGGCCTCCATGGCGACCGTCTGCGTCAGGTCCTTCGCATCGGCGAGGTAGCCACGCACCCGGTCGACGCTGATGCGCATGGTCTCCAGCCGCGACTGGGTGTCGACGATCTGCGAGCCGACGTCCTCGCTGGAGCTCGTCGAGCGGATCACCGTGCCGACCTGTGCGAGGTCGGCGACCACTGCATCCAGCTTCGTCGACGGCACCGAGATGGTGATCTCGCCGTACGTGGTGGCGGTGACCCGGGCCGAGGGCTGGACCGGCGTGTCGCCGGCCACCGTGCCGATGTTCTCCGAGAGCACGATCCCGTCTGCGGCCGCGGAGACGGCGCGCACCCTGGCGACTGCCTGCCCGATGTCCTTGACCTGCAACGCCACCGACGCCCGACGCGCCAGCGACTCCTGCGCCGCCTGCAGCGAGGCCTGGCTCACGGTGGTGCCGGACCCGGCTGCGGGCTTCCCGGTCCCGCTCTCGGGTGCTCCGGCGGAGCTGCCGGCGGCATCGCTCCCGGAGCCGCCGTTCGAGGCCTTGGCGCCGCCGTCGGCAGGGGACGGGGCGACGGCTGCACGCCCGGCGACTGACGACGCGCTGCTGTCGGAGCCGCTGCTGCACGCCGCGAGGGCGGCGGAGGCGAGGAGGACGGCCGCGAGACCGGCGACGGTGTGGGGCGGACGATCACGGAACATGGCGACTCCCGAGGTCAACGTCGGTGGGCGAGCAGTGATGACAGTGCGACTGCGCCCGGGGGCCCGACGTTCCCACCCGGTGGTGTCGAAACCGTCACGATCTTGAAAGGGTGTGGCCATGGTCGGATCACGAGTCGTCATCATCGGTGGCGGGATCAGTGGGCTTGCTGCCGCTTGGGAGCTGGTGCGTGCGGCTCCCGGCACCGAGGTCACGATCCTCGACGCCGCGGACCGGCCCGGCGGCAAGCTGCGGCGCGAACCCGTTGCCGGGGTTCCCATCGACGTCGGCGCCGAGTCGGTCCTCGCCCGTCGGCCCGAGGCGGTGGGCCTCATGGCCGAGCTCGGGCTCGAGGACGCCGTGGTGCACCCGGCGACCACGTCGGCGAGCATCTGGTCGCGCGGCCAGCTGCACCCGATGCCGCGCAGGACCCTCATGGGCATCCCGTCCCCGGCATCGTCGGCACTCGGGGTGCTGACGCCGGACGAGGTCGCCCGGGCCGAGCACGAGCAGGCGTGGTCACCCGAGGACGGCGTCGACGTCTCGGTCGGTGACTACGTCGCCGGCCGCCTCGGTGACGCTGTCGTCGACCGGCTCGTCGAACCCCTGCTCGCCGGCGTCTACGCCGGCCGGGCGCGGCGCCTCTCGCTGCGTGCCTGCCTGCCGCAGGTCTACGCCTCGGTGGCGCAGGGCACGAGCCTCACCGAGGCGGCACGCACAGCCGCCGAGGCCTCCGCCCTGTCGTCGGCAGGGTCGTCGGCACCGGTCTTCGCCGGGCTGCACGGGGGAGTGGGGCGGCTCGCCGAGGTCCTCACCGAGTCGCTGCGCTCGCAGGGCGTGGTGATCCGCAGCGGCACGATCGCCCGGGAGCTCGTGCGCGACGGTGGCGGGTGGTTGGTGGTGGCCGGCCCGCGGCCCGACCCCCAGCGCTTCGCGGCTGACGCGGTCATCGTCGCCACCCCCGCGTCGGCGACGGCCCGGCTGCTCGAGCCGCACGCCCCGGACGCGAGTGCGGCCCTGCGTGAGGTGGAGTACGCCTCGATGGCGATCGTGACGCTGGCCGTCGACGGCGGGCCCGGGCGCGCGCCGCTGCCGGGCTCGGGGTTCCTCGTGCCGGCCGTGGACGGCCGGACCATCAAGGCGAGCACGTTCTCCTCGACCAAGTGGGGGTGGACCTCCGAGGTCGCCGACGACCTGTCCTTCCTACGGGCCTCGGTGGGGCGGTTCGGTGAGACGTCCGACCTGCAGCGTCCCGACGAGGAGCTCGTGGCGGTGGCGGTGGCCGAGGTGAGCGAGGCGCTGGGCCACCAGCTG
The DNA here is from genome assembly GCF_001428025.1 of Phycicoccus sp. Soil748. GTDB lineage: Bacteria > Actinomycetota > Actinomycetes > Actinomycetales > Dermatophilaceae > Pedococcus. Next base: position 968,718 of record NZ_LMSC01000007.1, read on the forward strand.
CCGCGCCTGCTCGACGCGCACGTGCAGCGCTGGGGCGGGGCGCTGCCGCAGTACACGGTCGGGCACGTGGACCGGGTCGCCCGGGTCCGCGCCGCCGCGGCCGAGCTGCCCGGGCTGGCCCTGGCCGGCGCTGCGTACGAGGGGGTCGGGATCCCGGCCTGCATCGGCACCGGACGGGCCGCCGCCCGGGCGGTGTTGACCCACCTGTCCGCCGCCGATCGAGAAGGCGGAGAATGACGGCATGACCAGCAAGCCCACCCCGTCCCGGATCCGCGAGATCAACGCCTCGATCAGGTATGCCATGTGGTCCGTCTTCAGCGTGACGGCACCGCTCGGCGACGACCGTGAGCGGATGGCCAAGGAGGTCGAGGCGCTGCTCGGCGACCTCGAGGAGCAGGGCGTGGTCACCCGCGGCCTCTACGACCTCGGGGGCATGCGGGCCGAGGCCGACTTCATGGTGTGGTGGCACGCCGAGAAGATCGAGGACGTGCAGGCTGCCTACCGCGCGTTCCTGCGCACCGACTTCGGGCACCTGCTGGAGCCGACCTGGTCGGCTGCCGCGCTGCACCGGCCGGCCGAGTTCAACAAGAGCCACATCCCGGCGTTCCTCGCCGACGAGACGCCGAAGGACTTCATCTGCGTCTACCCGTTCGTGCGGTCCTACGAGTGGTACCTGCTCGATGACAAGGAGCGCCGCGACATGTTGCGCGAGCACGGGCAGATGGCGCGCGACTTCCCCGACGTGCGGGCCAACACCATCGCCTCGTTCGCGCTGAACGACTACGAGTGGGTGCTGGCCTTCGAGGCCGACGAGCTGCACCGGATCGTCGACCTCATGCGCGAGCTGCGGGCCTCCCGCGCCCGGCTGCACGTCCGCGAGGAGGTGCCGTTCCACACCGGTCGCCGCGTCGAGGTCGGCGACCTGCTCGCGTCCCTGCGCTGACACCACCGCGCGCCGGCTTCCTCGGCGCCCTCGCAACCCGGGCAGTGAGGCTCCGGGGGTGCGCAGCTTCGCACCGGGTGACCTCCTCACCGGATGGGTCGTGTCGGCCGTCGGGTTCTGGCTGCTGTGGTGCTGTCCACCGGCTACCCCACTGCCGCTCCTCGCTGCGACGGTGGCCGCCTGGGTGCGGGCCGACCGCGCGGAGGCTGTCGCCGTGGGCCCCCCGTCTCGACCGCGAACCGGTGTCGGACCGTCCCTGGTGGGAGGACGACCCGCGGTTCCGGCACCGGTCGTCCTGATGTGGGAGGTGCGGCTCCCACGTCAGGACGACCGGTGCCTGGACGGGGGCCCAGGACGGGTCCGGGGCCCCCGCGTGCACAGTGCGCCGTCAGGCGGCGTCGCGTCGTGCCGTCAGGTCACTCAGGTCGCTGAGGTCACTCATAGGGAAGGCATCCCCGCCCGGTGAGGGCGAAGTCCCTGTTGCTGAACTCTTCCTGGGTGAGGTACTGGTGGCCGTGGATGACCTGGTTGTAGCGGCTGCCCGCGGTGCCACTCATGGTCCCGTAGACATAGGCGCACTCGTCGCCGTTCTCGTACCCGTTGCTGTCGTACCAGCCGGTGACCGTGTCGGGGTCGGTCGCCGCCTCCATGATCTCGTGGCTGGTGGGGCTGATCTCGGTGTCGGCGTCCGGGTTGCCGTTCGGCGACTCGATGATCCCGTGTCCACGGGCGTTGCTCCCGCAGGTGTAGCCGACCGGCGACAGGTAGACCGGGAACGGCATGTTCGCGTAGACGGTGCCCCGCCCGGTGTCCTGGTTGTGGTACGCGCAGTACGCGGCGCTCGGCTGGTGGTTGATGGTGCAGGCGTTGGCCGAGGTGAGCGTCGAGCCGGCGAAGAAGCACGACTCGACGTGCTTGGGCAGGAACATGACGTAGATGTGGCCGTAGTCCACCGGGAGGTCCTTGCTCGCCACCACCCGGTTGGTCTCGGCGATGACCTGGCTGTCGTCGAGGCAGGCGTCGTAGCCGGTGAGGTCCGCGTAGATGTTGGCGGTGTCGTTGGCAGCGACCGTGCAGCCGTCGGCCGGCAGGGGAGCCGTGTCGAGGACCGCCTTGGTGAGCTTCATCTTGTAGCGGATCGCGCCGTTGGTGCCGTAGTACTCGTTCAGCGTCGAGTAGACGTTGGTGTGCTTCCCGCTGTCGGCCGCCACGTCACCGAGGTACCGGCGGATGATCGACGTGTACGAGGCGTCCATCGGGTGGCCGGCGGGGGCCCAGAAGATCGGTGTCATGAACAGGGGGCCGGTCTGCTTCGTGCCCATGACGGGGCCGCCGTGGAAGAGCAGGGGCGGGGTGCCGACCGCCGGGTCGCTGGCGGTGCTCGTCGGCGGTGTCGCGGTGGAGGAGGACCTGGCCGACGTGGCGCACCCGGTGGATGCCGAGACCGCCCGCGTCATACCTCTCGACCGGGCGCTGCCCGTGGCGGCTGGTGCCGAGCAGGCCGCGGTGGGCTGGCTCGCTGTGGTGGTGTCGCTCGCCGCAGCCCCGGTGGCGTTCATGGTGGCACCGGTCAACAGTGCCGTCGCCAGTGCTGCGAGAGCTGCAACCACTCTGCCTTGGTTACGCATTCGTGGATTCACGGGGAACCCCTTTCGACGTGCCGGCGTCAAGGTCTCCGCACGACTGACGCTCTGGTGCACCCCACTGCTGCGGGGTGCACGGCACCCGTCACGGTCCGCTGCGGGCAGGTCGGTGTCAACGAGTCGGCGCCGTACCCAATAGGGACGACCGGCGGTCCGCGCGGCTACGCGTTTGGCGGGACGAGTGACGGCTCGACGACGCGCACACCACGACGAGCACACGACGACGCGGCGGGCTCGACCCGGTCGCGCCCGCCGCGGTGCCCGCAGCGTCCTTGCCTCAGGCCTCGGTGGCCGGGCGCAGCGTCATGGAGATCGAGTTGATGCAGTAGCGCTGGTCGGTCGGGGTGTCGTAGCCCTCGCCCTCGAACACGTGCCCGAGGTGGCTGCCGCAGCTGGCGCAGCGGACCTCGACCCGCTTCATCCCCATCGAGACGTCCTCGATGTACTCGACGCTGTCACCGGCGAGCGGAGAGTAGAAGGACGGCCAGCCGCAGTGGCTGTCGAACTTCGTGCCCGAGGTGAAGAGCTCGGCTCCGCAGGCCCGGCAGGCGTAGACGCCCTCGGTCTTGGTGTCGGTGTACTCACCGACGTAGGGCCGCTCGGTCCCAGCCTGGCGCAGCACCTGGTACTCGGCCGGGCTGAGCTCGGCACGCCACTCGTCCTCGGACTTGGACACGGCGTACGTGCGGTCGGTCTTCTCCATGCTCACGTCACGGCTCCTTCGGTTGAGTCTCACGCCCTGTGCAACGCAGCCGGCCGCGGAAATGGTCCCGGACGGGTCGCAGGGGTCGCCGCCCCATTCTCCCGGGTGCCTGGCACACCCGCCGGATAGGGTCGGCCCATGGCGGCAGCGGCGACGACGGTGGAGGTGCCCGAGGGGCCTTGGGGGGACGCGCGCGAGGTGCGGATCTCCAGCCCTGACCGGCTGATCTGGCCTGACGACGGCATCACCAAGCTCGACCTCGCGCAGTACGCCGTGGACGTGCGGGCGGGGTTCATGAACGCCTTGGGCCACCGCCCCGTGACCTTGCAGAGGTTCCCCGACGGCATCGCCGGCGAGGAGTTCTGGACCAAGAACCCGCCCAAGGGCATGCCCGACTTCATCACCCCGGTCATGTGCACCTACCCGTCGGGCCGCCGGCACCTGCAGGTCGTGGTCGACGAACCCGCGGCCGTGGTCTGGGGCATGCAGGTGAACACCGTCACCTTCCACCCGTGGCCGGTGCGCACCGCCGACGTCGACCGGCCCGACGAGCTGCGCATCGACCTCGACCCCCAGCCGGGGCGCACCTTCGTCGACGCGGTCGAGGCGGCGGTGGCGCTTCGCGAGCTGCTCACCGAGATCGGCCTCACCGGGTGGGCCAAGACGTCGGGCAACCGCGGGGTGCACGTGTTCGTCCGGGTGGCCCCGACCCACGAGTTCCTCGACGTGCGCCACGGCGTGATCGGTATCGCGCGCGAGCTCGAGCGCCGCTTACCCGACCTCGTCACCTCCTCCTGGTGGAAGGAGGAGCGGGGCGAGCGGGTGTTCGTGGACTTCAACCAGGCGTGCCGCGACCGCACCATCGCGTCCGCGTACAGCCCGCGTCCGCTGCCCGGTGCACCGGTGAGCATGCCGCTGGGCTGGGACCAGCTCGTCGGCGTCGACCCGGGCGAGTTCACCGTGCGGACGGTGCCGGGCATCCTGGCGGCGTCGGGTGACGCGTGGGCCGACATGGACCAGGCGGTGGGTGACGTGACCGGCGCGATCGCCTTGTGGGACGCGGACATCCACGAGCGTGGGCTGGGGGAGCTCAACTTCCCGCCCGACTACCCCAAGATGCCGGGGGAGCCGCCGCGGGTGCAGCCGAGCAAGCGGCGCAAGGACAAGACCGACGAGGACTACATGACACCGAAGGCCGACCGCGACGCCGAGCTGCGTGAGCAGTGGGGCCCCGTGGTGCCGCCGGTCGCGCCGATGCTGGCCAAGCCGGTGAAGGACATCCCCGAGGGCGACTACCTGTTCGAGCCCAAGTGGGACGGGTTCCGGTCGATCATCTTCCGCTCCGGAGAGTCGGTGGAGATCGGCAGCCGCAACGAGAAGCCCATGACGCGGTACTTCCCCGAGGTGGTCTCGGCGGTGCTCGACAACTTCCCGGAGCAGGCGGTGGTCGACGGGGAGATCGTCGTGGTGGGCGGGTCGGGGGACCGGCTGGACTTCGAGGCGCTGCAGCAGCGCATCCACCCCGCGGCGAGCCGGGTGAAGAAGCTCTCCGTCGAGACGCCGGCGCAGTTCGTCGCGTTCGACCTGCTGTCGCTCGGGGGAGAGGACCTCACCGGACGGCCGTTCGAGGAGCGGCGGTCGTTGCTGGAGAAGGCGTTCGCGGATGTCGAGGCCCCCATCCACCTGACTCGCGCCACCCGTGACCCGGCGGTGGCCCGGGAGTGGTTCGAGCAGTTCGAGGGCGCCGGGCTCGACGGGGTCATCGCCAAGCCCTTGTCGGGCACCTACGAGCAGGACAAGCGGACCATGCTCAAGATCAAGCACGTCCGCACCGCCGACTGCGTGGTGGCCGGCTACCGCACGCACAAGACCGGTGACGACCTCGTCGGCTCCCTGATGCTGGGGCTGTACGACGACAGTGGCTCGCTCATGAGCGTCGGCGTCATCGGCGCGTTCCCCATGGCGAGGCGTCGTGAGCTGTTCGAGGAGCTGCAGCCGCTGGTCACGACGTTCGACGACCACCCGTGGGCCTGGGCCAACGAGGAGATGGGCACGCGCACACCGACCAGCGGGGCCACGAGCCGGTGGAACGCCGGCAAGGACCTGTCGTTCACGCCGCTGCGGCCCGAGCGGGTGGTCGAGGTGAAGTACGACCACATGGAGGGCATCCGCTTCCGCCACACCGCGCAGTTCGTGCGCTGGCGCGACGACCGGGACCCGAGGTCGTGCACCTACGAGCAGCTCGAGGAGCCGGTGAGCTTCGACCTCGCCGACGTCCTCGGCGAGTCCCGCCGATGAGTGCCCCCGTGACCCGGGCCGGCGAGCGGGGCGCGCTGCGGACGACTGCGACGGTGGCGGGCGCTGCCGGTGGGGCACTGGCGGCGACGGCTGCGGTGTCCTCGGTGGGCGCGGCTGCCTACTTCGCCCGACGCGCGCTGACCCCTGACCGCCAGCGCCCTGACGACACCTCGATCCTCGCCGTCGACGAGGGGGTGGTCACCCTGGGGCTGACCCCCGAGACGGTGATGCCGGGGCGCTACGGGCTGTGGCTCGACCAGTCGACCGGTCACGCGCGACTCGGCGACCTCCTCGACGTCGACGAGGACCGGGGCCGCGTACGGCGTGAGGTGCTCGGCGTCGACCGCGGTCACCTCACCCCGGGTTTCGGCCGGTGGAACCAGTACTTCTACGCCGGTGCGCCGGACCGGACCCTCGGCCTGCGGACGGAGTACGTCGACGTCCTGACCGAGCTGGGCACGATGCCCGCGTGGGTGGTGCGGTCCTCCACGCCCTCGACCCGCTGGGCGGTCCTCGTGCACGGTCGTGGAGCCCGGCGCGACGAGGGCCTGCGCGCGGTCCGACCGCTGGTCGAGCAGGGCGTCAACGTGATCATCCCGTCCTACCGCAACGACCTCGGTGCCCGGCGCGGCGCCGACGGGCGCTACAACCTCGGCCTGTCGGAGTGGCGCGACATCGAGGACGCCGGGCTGTGGGCCGTCCAGCAAGGCGCCCGCGAGCTCGTCCTGGTGGGGTGGTCGATGGGCGGCGCGATCGTGCTCCAGACCCTCAGCCGGTCCTGGCTCGCCGACCACGTCAGCCACGTCGTCCTCGACGCCCCGGTCGTCGACTGGACCGACGTCCTGCGGCACCACGCCAGGATCCACGGCATCCCCGACCCGATCGGCGGCCTCAGCCGGGTGCTCATGGGCAAGCGCTGGGCGCGGCGCCTCGTCGGCGTGCACGACCCCCTCGACGTCGCCCAGACCGACTGGGTCAGCCGGGCGGGGGAGCTGTGTCACCGGATGCTGGTGGTCCACTCAGTCGACGACGAGTTCGTGCCGGTGGGACCGTCCCATGCCCTTGCGGCTGCCCGGCCGGACCTGGTGACCATGGAGCGCTGGGAGACCGCCCGGCACACCAAGGAGTGGAACGTCGACCCCGACCGCTGGGAGCGCTCCGTGGCCGAGTTCGTCAGCAGCTAGACGTCGCGCGCGGAGCGTTGGCCCCCGGAGCCCGAGCCCGCGTCAGAGAACGCGGATGAGTCCGCGGTCGGGGTTGGCGGGGTCGTCGAGCCAGGAGACGAACTCGGGTTCCGGTTCAGTTTCAGGTTCAGCTTCGGGCCGTGGGCCTTGCGAGACTTCGGGTGCCCGATCGGGTGGTGGCAGAACGACGAGGCGTCGCTGACCGAGGTGGCTGTCGGGTGGGAGCTCGATGTCGGTCCAGGTGATGGGTCCGCCGGAGGGTGGCTGGTAGGTGCCGGGCGGTGGTTGGGGGTCGCCGCCGGGTGGGGGGGCGGTGTCGGCTGGTCGGGGTGGTCGGATGGTCAGGCCGTGGCGGTTGGTGACGACGAGTCCGTCGGGGG
>NZ_LMSC01000007.1:975969-976695 GCF_001428025.1 Phycicoccus sp. Soil748
ACGCCCGACTGGTCGAGGTCACCGAGGCCAGGGAGCGGGTGGCCATCTCCTCCAACGCATCGGCGTACGTCGGCAGGCCGGCGTGCCGCTCTTCCACACGCGTGACTGCGGCATCATCGCGGCGACGGGTGAACAGGGCGTCTTTGGCTTCCTTGACGGCCTGCTCGACCAGGGCGCCGATGGTGGCGGGGGCGGAGTAGCGCAGCNGCCGTCCGCGTCGTAGCTCATCGACAGCTCCGGCCTCGCGCACGCCCGCTGCTCGGCCATCGACCGCCGCGCAGCCTCTTCCGCCCGCTCGACCTCGGCCCGCCCATCCGTCGCGCTACCGGAGCCGTCCTCACCACCTTCATCCGCCACCGTCGGGGCGGGGAACGCGTGCCGGGACACAGCCCGGCGCAGCTGCGGCACCGTGGCCTCGCGGGCGAGGGCGGTGACCGAGGCCTGGTAGCCGGTCGGGACGCCGTGGGCGATGACAGCGACCTGGTCCAACGACAGCTCACCCGCATCCAGCGCCGAAGACGCGTCGACGAGCTCGGCCCGGCGCCGCGCGACCGCGACCACATCCTTGGCGTGCGCCGGTGACAACCCCGCCCGCACCACCAGGTAGTGCTCGGGGGTCTTGAACCCACCGTCGCCCCAGTGCCGGTCCGTGATGAGCTCCGCGGCGATGTCGACCAGCTCGGCCTGCGCCNCGGTTCAACCGCCCCGCGACCGCGGCGGTGTGGG
>NZ_LMSC01000007.1:976713-1037730 GCF_001428025.1 Phycicoccus sp. Soil748
CCCACAGCTCCTGCTGCCGGCGGTGCCGGGTCTGCGCGAGCGGGGCGGTGGGCATGCCTCAATCGTACAGGTGTTCGAACGCGAGGGGAAGCGCTGGTGAAGCGAATACGCTTGCAGCGTAACGGGATCCATCCGACCTGCCGGGCATCGTGCAAGCCCACCAGCCTCACTGACCAGCGATCAGTGATCGACGCGCCAACGGCCGAGGACGGTGCCGTCCTCCTCGAGCAGCAGCATGGGCGTCAGCGCCACGTCGACGCCGGGTCCGGCAGTGATCCGGCCGGGCCCGCCTCCGACCATGGTGGGCGCCCAGGTCAGGTCGACCTCGTCCACCACGCCTGCCGCGAGCATCGCTCCGAAGAGCGAAGGGCCGCCCTCGGACAACATGGTGCGAAATCCTCTGTCCTCCAACGCCGCTCGTGCTCCCACGAGGTCGACCTGTTCGACGCCGGTCACGATGACGTTGTCCGCACCGAGCACGGCCCGCGCGCGCTCGACTCCCGCGTCGTCGGCCGCCTCGCAGGTCACGAGCAGGGCGCTGCCCCGGGGCGAGGTCGCGGCGACCTTCGGCGGGAGGTGGCCGCGGTTGCTCACCACGGCGAGGACCGGGGCGTCGGGGTCCTCGTCGCGCAACGCGGGATACCCCTCGTCGCGCACCGTCCCGGCACCCACGACCACGACGTCGGCCAGCCGGCGCAGCAGGGAGAAGACGGTGAAGTCGGCAGGCGTGTTGATGCTGCCCGAACGCCCGTCGGCGCCGGTGACGGAGCCGTCCAGTGACGACACGAAGTTGACGCGCAGCCACGCGCGGTCACCCGGCACGGCGTACGCCTCGCGCAGGGCTGCCTCGTCGAGCACGGTGCCGGGAGCGGGGGAGCCGGTCTCGCTGAGCAGCAGGCGCATGGCGCGCAGTCTGCCTCACCTACGCTGCGTGCGTGGCTTCCCTCACCGACCGCTCGCCGAAGCTCGACCGCGACCGCCTCGTGCGCGACCTCGTGCCGCCGCCGCGCTTCGACGGGGAGCGCTTCTCCACCTACCGGCCGGACCCGTCCGAGCCCAGCCAGGCCGCGGCCGTCGAGCGGCTCGAGGAGTATGCAGCGGGGCTGCAGGGGGAGACCGGCGGCAAGGGGCTGTTCGGGCGGCGTCGCAAGCGGCCGCAGGCGGGGCGCGGCATCTACCTCGACGGCGGCTTCGGCGTCGGAAAGACCCACCTCCTCGCGAGCCTCTGGCACGAGGCGTCCGGGCCCAAGGCGTTCGGGACGTTCGTCGAGTACACCAACCTCGTCGGCGCACTGGGGTTCGCCCAGACCGTCGAGGCGTTGAGCGGTCACCAGCTGGTGTGCATCGACGAGTTCGAGCTGGACGACCCCGGCGACACGGTCCTCATGGCCACCCTGCTTGCGCGCCTCACGGAGGCGGGCGTGTCCCTCGCGGCCACGAGCAACACGTTGCCGGACGCGCTGGGGGAGGGCAGGTTCGCGGCGGAGGACTTCCTGCGCGAGATCCAGGCGCTGGCGTCACGGTTCGACGTCGTCACCGTGAACGGTCCCGACTACCGGCACCGTGACTTGCTCGAGAGCCCGGCTCCGCTCGAGGAGGCGGAGGTGCACGAGGCCACCGACCGTGACGGCGCGGTCCGTGACCACTTCGTCGACGTCACCCGCCACCTGTCCACCGTCCACCCCAGCCGCTACCGGGCGATGCTCGACGGCGTGACGGCCGTGGGCTGGACGCACGTCCGGGCGGTGACGGACCAGGCGGTGGCCCTGCGGCTGGTCGTCCTCGCGGACCGCCTGTACGACGAGGACATCCCCGTCTTCGCCAGCGGGCTGCCCCTCGGCGAGGTGTTCTCGCCGGAGATGCTCGCCGGCGGCTACCGCAAGAAGTACTACCGCGCGGTCTCGCGCCTCACAGCCCTCGCGCGCGGTGACGACCGGTGACAGGATGCGCCAATGGCGAAGAAGGACAAGAAGTCCGGTAAGTCAGGCAGCTCCGGCAAGGGTGCGGCTGTGGCCGCCGCGACGAAGGCCGGCCGTGCGAAGAAGGCCAGCAAGCACCCCGACAGCAAGGCAGCCAAGGCGACCGCCCTGGCGCCGGTGTCCTTCAGCGACGCGCTGCGGGTGCGCGAGGGGTTCATCCTCGCGGAGTGCGACCCGGGGTCGACGCCGGCTTTCGACGGGGACAAGGCCGCTGGGCAGGAGGCGCTGGCAGCGCGGGCCGGCGAGATCGGCGAGTTCCAGGAGCGGCTCTACGCCGAGTCGAAGATGGACGGCCAGCGGTCGCTGCTGCTGATCGTGCAGGGCATGGACACCTCGGGCAAGGGCGGCATCATGCGCCACGTCGTCGGGGGGATGGACCCGCAGGGCGTGCGCTACACCTCGTTCAAGGCACCCTCGGCCGAGGAGCGCAGCCACCCGTTCCTGTGGCGCATCCGGAACGCCCTCCCTCACCCCGGCCAGGTCGGGGTCTTCGACCGCTCGCAGTACGAGGACGTCCTGGTCGTCCGGGTGCACGACCTCGTGCCCCGGTCGACGTGGTCGCGGCGCTACGCGCAGATCAACGCGTTCGAGGAGAAGGTCGTCGCCGACGGCACCACCGTCGTCAAGGTGATGATGCACATCTCCACCGACGAGCAGAAGGCGCGGCTCGCCCGGCGGCTCAAGCGCCCTGACAAGCAGTGGAAGTACAACCCGGGTGACGTCGACGAGCGGATGTCCTGGCCGCAGTACCAGGAGGCCTACCAGGCGGTGCTCGACCGGACGTCCACCGACGCGGCGCCCTGGTACGTCGTCCCGGCCGACCGCAAGTGGTACGCCCGCCTGGCCGTGCAGAGCCTGGTCCTCGAGCACCTCGAGGCGATGGACCCGCAGTGGCCGGCCGTCGACTACGACGTCGCCGAGGAGCAGCAGCGCCTGCGCGCCACCTGACCCGTCCACGGGCGCGAGAGGCGGCGCGACGTCGGACCGATGAGTTCCGACCTGGTGGGCGGTCGGTAGGGGTGAGGCAGCAGCGCCTGCTGCTGCCCACGGACGAAAGGACCGGGACATGCTCCGCGACTCCAAGGCCTTCAGCGGGTTCTCGACCGACGACATCGAGGCAGCACGGGCGTTCTACGCCGGCGTGCTCGGGCTCGAGGTGACCGAGCAGATGGGGATCCTGACCCTGCACCTGGGCGGGGACCACCGCGCCATCGTGTACCCCAAGCCGGACCACCAGCCTGCCGGTTTCACCGTGCTCAACTTCCCCGTCGCCGACATCGAGAAGGCCGTCGACGAGCTCAGTGCTGCCGGGGTGCGGTTCGAGACCTACCCGGGGACGCCGATGGAGACCGACGCCAAGGGCATCTTCCGCGGCGGTGGCCCGCTGATCGCGTGGTTCACCGACCCGGCCGGCAACGTCCTGTCCGTCATCCAGGACTGACCGCCACCCGCCGAGTGTGCGGCGGTCAGCGCTTGAGCCCCGGAGGTGGCTCGGCGAGGTACCCGAGACCCCACAGGAGCACCCACGTGGCCAGCGCGCAGACGACGACGAGCACGATCCCGCCCGCGGCCATCGCGGCGCCCGAGGGCCGCTGGACCGGCGCGTGCCACACCTCGGTCTGTGGCCGCGGCGTCGGTGCGCCGAAGATCGCGCCGACGCACATGCCGAGGACGACGATGGGCAGCCCCATGTACAGGAGCGGGTCGGTGACGTCCTGGTAGCTGAGCCCCTTCATGGCGGCCGGCAGCAGGATGAGCAGGGCCGCGAGCACCGCGCCCATGAAGAGACCGATCGTGGCTCCCCGTCCGGGTTGACCTCTCATGCGGCGAGTATCGGGTCGCGCCCAGCGGGCTGTCGATCGTCCGTTCGTCGGTTGCGTCGAGCGGGCGACGTCGGTTCAGGCGGAGAACGCCCGCTCCACGAGGGTCGCCGCGCTGTGCGCGCTGAGGCCGGCGTCGAGCGTCCCGAACGTCGACCCGTGGTCGCCTCCGAGCCGGCTCGCCACGAAGGCGTCGGACACCACCCCTGGGGCGTGCCGCGCGAGGAGCGAAGCCTGCAGCGTCACCGCGAGCTGCTCCACCAGGCGCCGGGCGCCGGCCTGCGCCCGGGGGTCCGCCGCTCGTGCAAGGGCGTCAGGGAGCCGGTCGATCGCGGCGTCGAGGGTGGCGCCGTGCCCGCGGCCGAGCGCCACCTCCGCGAGGTAGGCCTCCACAGAGGCCGGCTCGCGCCCGACCGCGCGCAGCACGTCGAGGGCGTTGACGTTGCCGGAGCCCTCCCAGATCGAGTTGAGGGGCGCCTCGCGATAGAGCCGGGCCAGGCCGTTCTCCTCGACGTAGCCGTTGCCCCCCAGGCACTCCAGCGCCTCGGCCACCATCACCGGTGTCCGCTTGCAGACCCAGTACTTGCCGAGGGCCACGCCCAGGCGCGAGAACGCGGTGTCGCCCTCGTCGACGGCGTGGGCGAGTCGCAGCGCGAGCGTGGTGGCCGCCTCCGTCTCGAGCGCCAGGTCGGCGAGGACGTTCTGCATGAGCGGCTGGTCGACCAGCAGCGCGCCGAAGGCGGTGCGGTGCCGCGCGTGGTGGATGGCACGGAGCAGCGCGGCGCGCATCGTCGACGTCGAGCCCAGGACGCAGTCGAGCCGGGTGGCCGCGACCATGTCGAGGATGGTGCGGATGCCGCGGCCCTCGTCACCGACGCGGACGCCCCAGGTGCCGTCGAGCTCGACCTCCGACGAGGCGTTTGACCGGTTGCCGAGCTTGTCCTTGAGGCGTTGCAGGGCAAAGGAGTTGCGCGTCCCGTCGTCGAGGACCCGCGGCACGAGGAAGCAGCCGACTCCTGCATCGGTCTGGGCGAGGACGAGGAACGCGTCGCTCATGGGCGCCGAGCAGAACCACTTGTGGCCGGTGAGCCGGTAGGTGTCGCCACCCTCCAGCGGGCCGTCGGCCGCGGCGACGGCGCGCGTCGTGTTCGCGCGGACGTCGGAGCCGCCCTGCTTCTCGGTCATGCCCATCCCCGCGATAGCGCCCGCCTTGGCCGTGGCCGGGCGCAGCCCGAAGTCGTAGGTCCGCGAGGCGAGCCGGGGTACCCACGCGGACGCGAGCTCGGGGTTCGCCGCGAGCGCCGGCGCGGCGGCATACGTCATGGACACCGGGCACAGGTGGCCCTGCTCGACCTCGGACCACGTCGTGAAGCCGGCAGCGCGGCGTACGTGCGCGCCCGTGCCCCTCGGCCGTGTCCAGGGCTCGGCGGTCAGGCCACCCGCCACCGCCACCTCCATGAGGGAGTGCCAGGCGGGGTGGAACTCCACCTCGTCGAGGCGCTCACCGGCAGTGGAGTGGGTGCGCAGGACGGGCTCGTGGGTGTCCGCCTGCTCGGCCCAGCTGCGCGCCTGCGCCGAACCCGAGAGCGCACCCAGGTGCTCGACCTCGGCGTGTGCGGCGTCGTCGCCCCACCGCTGCAGCGCCTCGACGAGCGCGGGGTTGCTCGTCAGCGCGTTGTAGTCCGGGAGCGGCGGGGCCTGGTTGGTGACGGCGTGGGTGGGCACGGGGGCAGAGTATGCGGGATACCGTGGGCTGGTGAGTCTCAAGTCGCGGGTCCGTCGCGAGCTGGTGCGCATCCCCGGCGCCATGCCCGTCGCGCGGATGACCGTCGAGACGATCCGGGTCTGCCTGCGCTACCGCGTGACCGGCCTGGCATCCGAGGCGGGCTTCTTCATGCTGCTGTCGCTGCCGCCGTTGGTACTGGGGCTGTTCGGCGGCGTCGGCTACCTCGGCAAGTGGCTCGGCCAGAGCACCGTCGACGAGATCATCGTGGGCATCCAGACCTGGGCGGGGCGCTTCCTGACGCCCGGAGTCATCCAGAACACCCTGCTGCCCACGGTGCAGGACGTGTTCAAGGACGGGCGGTTCGACCTCATCTCCGTGGGCTTCTTGCTGTCGGTCTGGTCGGGGTCGCGCGCCCTCAACGTCTTCGTGGACACCATCTCGATCATGTACGGGCAGTCCGGCGTGCGCGGGATCGTGCGCACGCGGGCGCTCTCCCTCACGCTCTACTTCCTGTCGCTCGTGGTCGGCGTGGTCGTCATCCCGCTGGTCGTCATCGGACCGACGTGGCTCAAGGACCTGCTGCCCAAGGAGATCGAGCTCCTCGCCTGGCTCTACTGGCCCGTGGTGACCATCGTGGCGGTGGCGAGCATCGCCACGTTGTTCCACATCTCCACCCCGCGTCGCACTCCCTGGGCGCGCGACGTGCCGGGAGCGGTGCTGACCCTCGTGCTGTGGTCGCTGTCCTCCTACGTCCTGCGTGGCACCGTCGCAGCCTCCCTGAAGGGCGGCACGTCGATCTACGGGCCACTCACGGCCCCGATCGTCCTGCTGATCTTCCTGTACGCCCTCGCCATCGCCGTGCTCATCGGTGCCGCGCTCAACGCCGGGATCCGCACCCTCTGGCCGGTCGAGGAGCGGCTGTCGCTGCGGGCCCGGGCGGTCGAGTGGGTCAAGGCGCGGCTGGCCGACCGCAGGGACGACCGGGCGCGCCCGGTGGATGCCCCGGTGCGGGCCCCGCTGCCTGCCGAGGACGGCTGGGACGGCCCGGGGCGGGACGGTCTCGCAGGCACGCTCGAGGAGCTCCGGGAGGAGGCGCGCAAGCCGCTGACGCCGGTCCCGGAGGGCTCGGAAGACGCCCAATTTGGAGAGGACGCGGGTGATCGGATAAGTTTCCTTCGCACGCGCAGCGGGTAGCAACACCAGCCCGTTCGACACCAACGCGCGTGTAATGCGGATGTAGCTCAGTTGGTAGAGCGCAACCTTGCCAAGGTTGAGGTCGCCGGTTCGAGCCCGGTCATCCGCTCGGAGGGTTTGACCGCCTTCACGGTGGAGTGGCCGAGAGGCGAGGCAGCGGCCTGCAAAGCCGCGTACACGGGTTCAAATCCCGTCTCCACCTCGACACGTACGAACCCGAAGCACCACCCTCGGGCGATTGGCGCAGTGGTAGCGCGCTTCCTTGACACGGAAGAGGTCACTGGTTCAAACCCAGTATCGCCCACCAGTACGAAACAGCCCCTGACCAGCGGAAACGCAGATCAGGGGCTGCTTCGTTGGGCCGCGTCAGGGACGCCTGCTTGACTAGCTGCTTGACTAAGAGGTCGCGTTTCGGCCCTCGTACCGGTCCCTGCACGTCCGCTGACGTGCGTGGACGTCCGACGGTGGGCCCGTCACTTCCCGCGCGGGGAAGAGGTCACTCGCCGTCATGGGTACGCCGCGGGATGGACCCTTCTGCGGTGCCTCTGCGCCGATCGTGTCGAAAATCAGGCGTCTGCTGCACGGTTAGGTGACAGCGTGACCTGACCCGCGCTCTGGTTCCCTCCTGACATCGCGGATTGGGTCGAGCAACGCCGCAAGCTGAACCAGACACGAGAGCCACGCGGCCGGGTCAACTGCCGGGCCCGGATACGAGAACGCCATGGGAGGCGGTCCGGGTTCTGGGGATTCTGTTCAAGGATGGGTTCGGGCAAGGCCAGACCCGAGGGCGGCGGTCGACAGTGCGACTACCGCAGCCGCGGTGAAGGCGGCGGAGAAGCCTGCGGCGCCGAGGTGGCCGGAGGCGGGGGTGGCGGTGGAGACACCGATGGCGGTGAAGGTGGCGGTGCCGAGCGCGGCGCCGACTTGGGTGGCTGAGCCTGCGAGACCGGCTGCGAGGCCGGCGTGCGTGGCGGGGGCCGCGGAGGCGATGACCATGGTGGTGGGCGTGAAACTGAGGGCGACACCGATCGCGACTAGCAGGAGCCCGGGGAGGACGGCCACGGCATACCCGTTCCCTGCCGGCGCGTGGGCGAGCCACAGGTGGCCGGCTGCGAGAACCATGAGGCCGGCCACGAGGGTGCGCTGCGGGCCGAGGGCGCGAAGGATGCGCGGAAGCAGGGCGAGGGAAAACGCGAAGCCGGTCAGCGACGTGGGAAGCATCGCCAAGCCAGCCTCCCGTGGGGCCATGCCGAGGGCCTGCTGGAGGTAGAGGGCTACGAGGACGAAGGTGGAGGCTCGGGCTGCGCCGCCGAGGACAGCAAGGGCCACGCCGGTGCTCAGGGTTCTGGACGCGAAGAGCTCGAGGGGTACGAGCGGGTCGGGGGTGCGGCGTTCGACGGCCATGAAGATGGCGAGCAGGGCGGCGGAGGCGGCGAGGCTTGCCAGGACAGTCGGAGAGGTGAGGCCGCGTTCGGCGATGCCGAGTGCGCCGTGGACCAGGGCGATGACGGCTCCGGTGATGGCGGCGGCTCCGTGCCAGTCGAACCGGCGGCGGGTGCCGTGTGCTCCTTCGGGGAGGACGTACGGGGCGAGGGTGACGGCGGCGACGGACACGGGCACGGTCACGAAGAAGACCGAGGACCAGCCGAAGGTGCCGACGAGTAGTCCGCCGGCCATGACGCCGGTGGCTCCGCCGAGTGCTGAGGCGGCGCCCCAGATGCTCATGGCGCGCGCTCGCGCGGTGCCGGGGTAGGTGAGCAGGAGCAGGGACATGGCGGCTGGGCTGAGTGCTGCGGCGCCGGCGCCTTGGATGATGCGACCGCCCATGAGGAGACCTGCGTTGGGGGCGAACGCGGCCAGGAGGCTGCCGACGGTGAAGAGCGCCGAGCCAGCGACGAACATGCGGCGCCGCCCGAACAGGTCAGCGGCACGCCCGGACAGGAGCAGCAGGCCGCCGAACGCGAGCACGTACGCGTTGACGACCCAGGTGATGGCGGTGGGGCCCAGCCCCAGGGCGCCCTGGATGGAGGGCAGGGCCACGTTGACGATGGAGGTGTCGAGCATGACGACGAACTGCGCGGACACCAGCAGCCCGAGGGCGACCCAGCGGCGTTGACCGGCACGCCGGTCTGCGGCGTTGATGGTCGTGCTGATGGGGTCTGCCGGGCGGGTGCTGGTCTCGAGGGTGGCGGACACTTCTGGCTCCTTGGGTGTGGCACGGGTTGTGGTGCATGTCCAAGGTGCCGCTGGGGCAGGGGTGTTCGCGCCGGTGAAATGGCCGGGTTACGGGGCCCGGGCACGAAGCGCTCCTCCTGCCGCGTGAGCTGTCCTTGATGCGGACTGGCTCGCCTGAGCTGGCAGTGCGGACTGCTGACGTGGCGCGCGCCCGGTGACTAGGGGGCCAGCATCCAGTCGATGGCTTGCTCGACGTGGATTGCGGTCGTGTCGTACAGCGGCACGGAGGCGTCGCCCGCTTCGACGAGCAGACCGATTTCGGTACAGCCGAGAATGATGCCTTCGGCGCCGCGCTGGGCCAGGTGGTCCATCACTTCGCGGTACCTGTCGCGTGAGGAGTCGAGGACGACGTCTTGGCACAGTTCGTCGTAGATGATCCGGTGGACGTCGGCGCGTTCGGCGTCGTCGGGGGTGATGACGTCGAGACCTTGGTCGCGGAGGCGTCCGATGTAGAAGTCCTGCTCCATCGTGAACGCGGTCGCCAGGAGCGCGACCGTATGAAGCCCGTCGGCGCGAATGCGCGCCGCTGTGGCGTCGGCGATGTGTAGGAGGGGGATGTTCGTGGCTGCCTGAAGCTGGTCGGCGACCTTGTGCATGGTGTTGGTTGCGAGGATGAGTCCTTGCGCGCCGGCGCGTTCAAGTTCTTGGGCGGCGTCGACGAGCACTGTCGTGGTGCCGTCCCAGTTGCCGTCGTGCTGCATCGCGGCGACCGGTGCGAAGTCGACACTGTGGACCAGGAGGCGGGCTGAGTGCAGGCCGCCGAGCCGTACGGCGACGCCGTGGTTGAGCAGTCGGTAGTACTCGGCTGTGCTGGTCCAGCTCATTCCGCCCAGCACTCCCAGAAGTTTCATGGCGTCATGTTCCTCTCGATGGTCGGGACCGGACAACGTCATCCGGTGGTTCGGTGTCTTCAGGTGCGTCTTGTCTGTCATTGGGCTCGGATGGTGAACGGGACGGTGATGACGTGCCCGTTCGCGACGCGGAACTGCGCCCAGGTCTGGTAGGTCCCGGCGGTGGGGAACTCGGCGTGGACGTCGAGCTCGGGGCCGAAGGTCTGCCCTGGCAGGGCGAAGACTGGGCGGCCGCGGGAGTCGGTGACCTCGGCGTGCTCGTGGGCGAATGTCTGCCCGTCTGCGCGCATGATGACGATGTGGCCGGCGGCTGCGAGGTAGGGCTGGAGCTGGTTGATGGGTTCGCCCGTGGCGGCGTCGGTGAACGTGTAGTGAAGGTCGCTGCGTTGGCCGGGCCGGGGCTTACCTGCGAGGTCGACGCGGATGCCGTCGACGACGGCGGTACGCGACCCTTCGGACAGGGTGTCCGGGTTGGGGGCGATCCCTGCGACGGTGATGACCTGGCGCTGGTGGATGTCGGCCATCTGGCCCTGCCGCCGGAACTCGGTGTTGATGATGAAGCGTCCTGGCGTGGGGAAGGTGACCTGGACGGCGAGCTGGCCCGGTCGTCCGGTCGGCTGAAGGTGGATGTGAGTGAAGGTGCCAAGGTCCGTCCGGGTGGCGATGAGGTGCATCCACGCCTGGTGGCTGCGGATCAGGTCCTGCACCGGCTGGTCGGTGTGCGCGTCGAGCACGGTGACCGTTAGCTGGGTGGGGACTCCTGGCCGGGTGTTGGCGGGGAGGTCGACGCGCACAGCGACTCCGGCGTCAGCGGCGTCGACCGGGGGCACTTCGGCGGTCATCATGACGCTCATCGCGGGGCGCATTGGCATGCCGGTGCTTTGGGTCCAAGCCAGCTGGCCGTTCATCCCGTGTGCGGCGACGTCCATCCGGCTGAGGGCGGTCAAGCCTGCGCCGAGCGTGAGGGCGACGACGGCGACGCCAGCCAGGTAGGCGTACTGGCTGACACGGGCCCGCAGCGGCGGTCGCAGGATCTCGGCGACGGTGTCGGGGCGGGCGAAGCGGCGCAGCCGCAGCGCGTTGGTCAGGACGCTGACGGAGCTCATCGCCATGGCGGCGCTGGCAAGCACGGGGTCCAGGCGCAGGTCGTGCCACCAGGACACGGCACCAGCGGCGACGGGGATGAGGAGCAGGTTGTAGCCGAACGCCCACCCAAGGCCCTGCTTCATGGTGGTGACGGTGCGCCGGGACAGGGCGATGGCGGAGACGATGCCGCGCAGGTCGCCGCCGACGAGGGTGATGTCGGAGGCTGCGATGGCAACGTCGGCGCCGGTGCCGATGGCGATGCCTACGTCGGCTGCGGACAGAGCCGCGGCGTCGTTGATCCCGTCGCCGGCCATGGCAACGACGTGACCTTGCTGCTGGAGCTCGCGGACCTTGGCGGCCTTGTCGGCCGGCAGGACTTCGGCGAGGACGTGCTCGATGCCGACCTGGCCGGCGATGGCGTTGGCGGTGGCGGCGTTGTCGCCGGTGAGCATCCACACCTGGGTGCCGAGGGCGCGCAGCTGGGCGATCGCCTGCGCGGATTCGGGCTTGACGGTGTCGGCCACGGTGAGCACACCGGCCGGCTTGGCGTCGATGGCGACGAACATCGGGGTGCGGCCGCGGGCGGCCTCATCGGTGGCGGCTCGGGTTAGGACGGTCACGTCGATGCCATGGGCATCCATCAGGGCTTGGTTGCCGACCAGCACGTGGTGACCACCGACCTTCCCGTCGATGCCGTGGCCGGGTACGGCGTCGAACGACTGCAGTGCCGGCAGCGTGAGCGCTCGGGTGGTGGCGGCGTCGACGATGGCTTCGCCGACGGGGTGCTCGCTGCCGGTCTCGGCGGCGGCGACCAGGGCCAGGACGGTGTTCTCGTCCCAGTCGCCGATGCTGGTGACGGAGGTAAGGACGGGCTTGCCGCGGGTAATGGTGCCGGTCTTGTCCAGGACGACGGCGGTGACCCGGCGGGCGGTCTCGAGGGCGTCGCCGTTGCCGACGAGGATGCCGAGCTCGGCGGCGCGTCCGGTGCCGACCATGACTGCGGTCGGCGTTGCGAGCCCGAGGGCGCACGGGCAGGCGATGATGAGCACGGCGATAGTGCTTGTGATGGCGGTCGTCATCCCGCCGGGGCCGAACAGGGCCCATCCGGTGAACGTGGCTGCGGCGAGCAGAAGGACGATGGGCACGAACCAGGCGGAGACGCGGTCGGCAAGCTGCTGCATGGGGACCTTGGAACCTTGGGCGTCCTCGACGAGTCGCACGATCTGGGCCAGGGCGGTGTCCTGCCCGACTGCGGTGACCTGCAGGACCATGGTGCCGGTGCGGTTGAGGGTGGCGCCGATGACCTGGTCGCCGACGGACTTGTCCACTGGCAGGCTTTCGCCAGTGAGCATGCTTTCGTCGACGGCGGATGCGCCGTCGGTGACGGTGCCGTCCACGGGCACCTTCTCACCGGGTCGCACTCGCACGAGGTCGCCGACGACGACCTGCTCGACGGGAATGTCGACCTCGGTGCCGTCGCGCAGGACGCGGGCGGTCTTGGGGGCCAGGCCGACCAGGGCGGTGATCGCGGCGGCGGTGCGCTTCTTCGCCCGCCCCTCCATCCACCGGCCGGCCAGGACGAGGGCCAGGATGACCAGCGATGTCTCGAAGTACACGTGCAATGGCAAGCCCCACCGTTCGGCGGCGGCGGGCCACAGGGTGACGAACGCGCTGTACACGTAGGCGACACCGGTGCCCAGGGCGACGAGAGTGTTCATGTTCGTGGAGCGGTGCTTGGCGGCGGCCCACGCGGCGGCGTAGATCTCACGACCGGCCCAGAACTGGACGACGGTGGCCACAACGAGGATGGCTGGCATCAGCCAGTCCATGACGTCGAGATACAGCGGCACGTACATGAGCACCATCAGTCCCAGGCCGGTGGCGAGGGTGACCTGCCACTTGCGTTTGAGCGCGCTCAGGTGCGCGTCCCGGTCGTCGCGCTCCGGCTGCGTGGCGGCCGGCTTGTTCGCGTCGTCGTTCGCGTCGTGGTGGACGGTGGCGGTGTAGCCAGCCTTGGCGACCACTGCGGTCAGGTCCTCCAGTGCGATGTGCGCGGAGTTGAAGCGGACGGTGGCGACCTCCGTGGCGAGGTTGACCTGCGCGTGCACACCTTCGAGCCGGTTCAGGGCCTTCTCCACCCGCCCGACGCAGGAGGCGCACGTCATGCCACCGATGTCCAGAGTGCAGCTGTCCAGCTGTTCGGTTCCGGTGGTGGCCTGTGCACTCGTGATGGCACTGGTGGTCATGGTGGGCTCCTGGGTCGGGCGGTACGACATGTGCTTCATGGTGGTTGAGGGGTGGCGGCGTCGAACCGGCGAAATGGCCGGGTTTCGGTGCGCGAGAGGTCAGGTCTGTGTAGCGAGGTCGGCGTAGGCGGACGGGGACCAGCCAGCGAGGACTTTGGGCCGCAGGGTTGCGCCGAGGCGGGCGTAAAACCGCTGGGCGTCAACGTTGTCGGGCTCCATGCCCCAGCGGATGATGAGCTGTTCCGGCGCTGCGAGGGCGGCGAGGGCGCCCATGAGCTGGCGGCCGGTGCCGCCGTCGCGGTGGCCGGGGCGGACGTACAGGTCGTCGAGGTTGATGACGTCGCCGCCGGTCCACAGGTGCAGCTGGCGGATGGCGGAGACGTAACCGATGGGTGCCTTGTCTCGTTCGGCGATGAGCACGATGACGTCGGGACGCGCGAGCAGGGTGCGCCACTGGTCCACGTCGACGTGGACGTGGGCGACCTGGTCCTCGTGGGCCGCGATTTCGCCGACCATGGTGGCGACCTCGGTGGCGTCGGCCTCGTTGGCTCGCCGCACTCGCAGTGCGGGACCCGTGGTGTAGCTCGTGGTGGTCATCTGGGTGCTCCTTTGTCGTGGTGCGGTTGGTGGGATGGCCGTGGCGCCGGCCCGCAGGGGTGGGCCGACGCCACGGGGCTACTGGGTGGCGATGGCGGTGAGGACGTCGAGCTTGGCGGCGCGACGGGCCGGCACCAGTCCGGCCGCCAGGCCGGCCAGGACCGCGGTGGCGACCACCGCGATCAGCTGCACAGCCGGGACTCGGATCACGACGGGGTTGTCAGCGGCCAGTCCGGCCAGGGTTCCTGCGGCCAGAACGAGCCCGAGGGCGACTCCGGCGACGGCGGCGATGGCGGCGACCAGGACGGCTTCGGCACCTACCATGCGCCGCAGTTGCGCCCGGGTCATGCCGACCGCCCTCAGGAGCCCGATTTCGCGGGTCCGTTCGACGATGGACAACGCCAGCGTGTTCGTGATTCCGAGCAGGGCGATGAGGACGGCGAACCCGAGCAGCACGGTGATGAGGCTGATGACCTGCTCGGTGGCGGCGGCGCGCCCAGCGGCCGCTTCGCCCTGGTCGCGGATGGCCGCGTTGGGGAAGTCCGCGACCGCGGCCCGCAGCGCGACGCGCGCCTGCTTGCCGTCTACGCCGTCCTTGAGGGCGACGTAGACGGTCGCGTCGACGTTCTCGCTGTAGTGGGTGGCGTACGTGCCCAGCGACAGGACGTAGTTCGTCGACATTGCCTGCGCTGACCGGTCGTCCATGACACCGACGACCCGAAGCTGCTGCTGCCCGTCGCGGGGGAAAGTCATGGCGAGGGTGTCCCCTACGGCCAGCCCGCGCTCCTTGGCGACACTGTCGGCGATGACGACGCCGCCGTCCTGGAGCGCGGTGAGCGTTCCGTCGGTCATCGTCACCTTGGCGACCTTGGGCAGGGTGTTCGGGTCGACTGCGGTCAGGGCGCTGGTGGTTCCTTGGTCGAGCCAGTGCCCGTACCGGGTGGTGGACGTGTCTGCGACCTGCGGAAGGTTCGCGACCCGCTGCCCCACCTCGGGGGACAGCCCACCGAGCATCTCCTCGCGACTGCTCTGCACCATCAGGTCGGCGGTGATGGCTTCACCGCCGGCGGCGGCGATGGCTTTGACGGAGGAGCCAATCACTGCGACGAAGGTGATGAGGGCGAGAGCCAAGGCCAGGGCCATGGCGGTGGACGCCGTCCGGCGCGGGTTGCGCACTGTCGCCTCGCGGGCCAGCTGCCCAGGCACACCTAGGCGGTTCAGTGGACGGCCCACGGACCTGGCCAGTCTCGGCGCGAGGACGGGCCCGAGCACGACCACCGCACCAAGGAGCAGGGCTGCCGCGGCACCGACCCCAGGCATGCTGCCAGTCGTTGCGGCGACCACCATGAGAGCGACTGCGATGGCGAACAGGACCAGACCGGTGATCAGGCGACCGCGCTTGGTGGTCGCGGGGGCAGGGTCCGAGGCGCGCATCGCCTGCACTGGGGCGACGCGGGCGGCGCGTCGGGCCGGGCCGACCGCTGCGAGCACGGTCAGGAGAGTTCCGGCGATGAGGCCGACGAGCAGGGTGCGGCCGGTGACGGTCAGGGCGCCGCCGGGGAGGGCGAGGCCGGCCGACTTGGCCAGGCCGCGAAGGCCGTATGCGGCGCCGACGCCGACAGCGGTGCCGCCCGCCGCGCCGGTCAGACCGACGAGAAGAGCTTCACCGAGCACGGAGGTGAGCACCTGGCGACCGGTGGCCCCAGCGGCACGCAGCAGGGCGAGCTCGCGGGAGCGTTGGGTCAGGACGATGCCGAACGTGTTCGCGATGAGGAACGCTCCGACGACGAGGCCGGCACCGGCAAGGGCGAGCAGCACGATGCGCAGGTAGCTGATGGACTGCTTCGCGGCGTCGGCGCTGGCCGCTGCGGCGTCTTGGCCGCTGGTGACGGCGTACGTGATGCCGAGGGTGGCGGCCAGTCGGGTGCGAAGGTCGGGGACGTTCACATCGTCGGCGGCGATGGCTTCGATGGACGTGAGGCCGGTGCCGAGCCCGAGCAGTAACTGGGCGGTGTGCAGGTCGGTCAGCAGGACGTTGCTGTTTGGGAGCCCGTCGGCGTCACCGATTTGGGTGAGCCCGACGACGCGCAGGGTGCGACTGGCGGTGGCGGACACGGTGATGCGGTCGCCGAGCGTGACGTGCTCGGCCTTCGCGGTGGCGACGTCGAGGACGACCTCGTCGGCGCCGGTGGGGGCATGCCCAGCGCGCAACGTGTAGGCGGTGAACGGTGAGCCGGCCCAGGTGCCGAGCAAGGTTGGGCCCTTCGGCGTCACTGTCTTGCCACGTACCTGGAGCTGGGCGGAACCGCCGGCGACGGCGCGCACCTTCGCGACACCGGCGGTGCCAGCGATGCGGTCGGTGAGGGTGGCGGGCAGCGGGTCGCGCTGCACCTCCACGCCCATGGCGGAGTCGAACCCGGCGGAGCTGCGGATGGTGAGGTCGACGCCGGCGGCGGCGGTGCGGAACTGGTCGTCCAGGACTCGGCTGCTGGTGTCGGTCAGGACGAGGCCGCCGACGACGAAGGCGACACCGAGGGCGACGGCGACCCAGGTCAGGGCGAGGCGGGACCGGTGCGCGATGGCGTTGGACAAGGTCAGTCGCCACATGGTGGTCACTTCCCGTCCGGGGTGTCGAGGTGGGCCGTGCGGGCCAGCACCGTCTCGGGGGTGGGGTTTGCGAGCTCGTCGACGACGCGGCCGTCGGCGAGGAAGACGACCTGGTCGGCGTACGACGCGGCGACGGGGTCGTGGGTGACCATGACGATGGTCTGCCCGTAGCTGCGGGTGGCGTCGCGCAGGAACCTCAGGAGGGCTGCGCCGGAGCGGGAGTCGAGGTTGCCGGTGGGTTCGTCGGCGAACACGATGTCGGGGCGGGCGATGAGGGCGCGGCCGACGGCGACCCGCTGCTGCTGTCCGCCGGACAGCTGGGCGGGGCGGTGGTTCAGGCGGGCGCCGAGGCCGAGCATGGCGACCAGTTCGGCCTGCCAGGCAGGGTCGGGCTTCTTGCCGGCCAACGTCAAGGGCAGGGCGATGTTCTCGGCCGCGGTCAGCGCGGGGACGAGGTTGAACGACTGGAACACGAAGCCGAGCCGGTCTCGGCGCAGCAGGGTGCGGTCCCGCTCGGACAGTGCGCTCAGGTCGGTTCCGCCGAGCAGGACCTGGCCCGAGTCGATGCGGTCGAGTCCGGCGAGGGCGTGCACGAGGGTGGACTTGCCGGAACCGGATGGGCCCATGACGGCGGTGAACCGGCCGGCGGGGATGGCGACGTTGGCGCCGTCGAGGGCGCGGACGGTGGCCTCGTCGCGGCCGTACGTCTTGACGACGTCGATGGCGCGGGCCGCGATGGTCGGGAAGGGGGCGGATGCGTGTTTGAAGCTGGTGGCGTGCAGAGTGGTCATGTCGTTCCTTCGGGTGTTTGTGGCCGTCGCAGACGTCAGCGCACGGACAGGAAGATGGGAGGGGTGGGGTGGAGGGACTCGACCGTGGCGCGGGCGCTGCGGCGGTCTGCCCGGTGGCGCGACAG
This sequence comes from Phycicoccus sp. Soil748, assembly GCF_001428025.1. Classification (GTDB taxonomy): domain Bacteria; phylum Actinomycetota; class Actinomycetes; order Actinomycetales; family Dermatophilaceae; genus Pedococcus. The sequence continues at coordinate 993,971 of NZ_LMSC01000007.1, forward strand.
CTCGTCCTTGGCGTGGTGGGCAGTGACCGCCGCCTTCAGGTGGCGTGCACGGGTGCGGGTCCTGTAGGTGCGCAGCGTGTTCATGGTTGGTGCGTCCTTTCGTGCTGCATGGGTCGGTTTGGGTCGTTGTCGGGCCGTGCTGTGTTGCTGGGGGCGTTGCGGGGTCGCGGCGGCGGGGGCTGGGGGGCTCGTCCCGCCGCTGCGGCCCGGTTAGGGGGTCGGTCAGGGGGCCAGGAGGTAGCCGGCCTCGTCGACGGCGGCGGCGATGTCGGCGCGGTCAACGGGCTGGGAGGCCGTGACCGTGACGGTGCCGGAGGCCACCTCGACGGTGACGGAGTCGACGCCAGCGACGGCGGAGATCTCGGCGGTGACGGCCCGCTCGCAGTGCGAGCAGGTCATGCCGTTCACCGTGAACGTGGTCGAGCCGATGAACGTGCGGGGGGTGCTGGACAGCATCTGAACTCCTTGATGGTGGTTGCGGTTCTGGTTACGAGAGTCGGCGAACATGGAGTTGTTCACGCCGGTAAAACCGCCGGGTTCTCGCCGCAGCCCCGGGGCGCCCAGGTGTATTTGTGCTGGTGACGGGACCGATTGGCTCTCGCGATGTCCGCGCGGCTGGTTAGCATTTGGGCGTGCTGGCTGGACGGGGTGTGGAGCGCGCGGCAGTGACGCGCCTGCTCGAGTCGGCCCGGGATGGCCGCGGTGGGTCACTGGTGGTGCGTGGCGTCGCCGGGGCCGGGAAGTCGACTCTTCTGGCTGAGGCAGTGACGGACGCCGAAGACGTGATCGTGCTGCGTACGTCCGGGGTCGAGTCGGAGTCACCGCTGGCGTTTGCCGCGCTACAGCGGCTGCTGTGGCCCGTCCGCTCCCGGATCGACGCCCTGCCCGTACCGCAGCAGACCGCGTTGCGAACTGCCTTGGGTGAGCGGGAGGGTGACGGCGACCGGTTCCTGACGTTCATGGGCATCCTGAGCGTCCTGGCGGATGCGGCCGAGGAAGCCCCGGTCGTGGTCGTGGTCGACGATGCGCACTGGCTGGACGACGCGTCCACCGCAGCCCTGCTGTTCACTGCCCGCCGAATCCAGGCCGAACGCGTCGCGCTGCTCTTCGCCGCCCGGGACGGTGACCCTCGCCGGTTCGACGCACCTGACCTGCCGACCCTGTCCTTGGCAGGGGTGTCCGGGCCCGATGCGGACGCCCTACTCGCCGGGACCGCAGGCCGCGTTGTCGAGGCGGCTGTGCGTGACCACCTGGTCGCTGCCACCGGCGGCAACCCCCTCGCCCTGGTCGAGCTCGGCGCAGCGCTCACCCCCGAGCAGCTCGCTGGCGCAGCACCGATGCCGTCGCCGTTGCCGCTCACCGATGGGGTTGAACGAGCGTTCCTGGACCGGTACCGGCGTCTGCCCGAGGCCGCGCAACAGCTGCTCCTGGTCGCGTGCGCCGACGACACAGGACGGGTGAGCGTCATCCGCGGCGCCGCGGACCGACTCCACGCCGACGACGACGCCCTGGAAGAGGTTGAACGTGCCGGCCTGCTCAGCGTGACCGGCAGCCAGGTGGCCCTGTACCACCCGCTGGTTCGCTCGGCCGTCTACACAGCAGCGACCAGCGCCGGACGACGCGCCGCGCACCAAGCGTTGGCTGACGCCCTCGGCGACGACCCGGACCGACGGGCATGGCATCTGGCCGCCGCGACCGACCGCGCGGACGACAACGTCGTCGCCGCGCTCGACGCCGTCGCCGCTCGGGCTGCCGGACGAGGTGGGCACGAAGCTGCCGCAGCCGCGTGGGCTCGCGCAGCAGAGCTCACCAGCAGCAGTCCAGACCGCGGCCGTCGCCTGTACCGGGCGGCGTCGTCGGCATGGCTGGGTGCGCATCCGCCGCAGGCAGCCGCCCTCGCGAACGCCGCCGACCCGCACATCGACGACCCGCACCTACGGGCGCAGCTCCTGACCCTGCAAGGGCAGATTGCGTGGAACACCCGTTCGTTGAACGACGGGTACGACTTCGTTCTGCAGGCCGCGGAAGTGGCCGACAGGGTTGACCCTGCGATGGCGGCGCAGCTGGTGATGCTCGCCGCCGCCCTCGCCGCTTTCGGGGCGCATTCACCGCGCCAGCTGGACCAGGCCCTGTGGCACCGCGCCCCGGCGCCGGATGCTCCGGCGCACGGGTTGGCTGCGGCCGCGCTGCTGCGGGGGTTCCGCGGCGTTGCGGACGGCAACTGGGCGCTGGCAGCTGAGTCGATTCGTGCCGCGTTCGAGCTGGTGGACGCCGACCCTGCTGACGACCACGTCCTGCAGCCGAACCTAGCCATTGCCGCGTTTCTCATCGACGACGACGAGAGCAGTCTGCGGCTGCACGACGAGCAGCTCACCATCGCTCGCAGGGATGGGGCGCTCACCATGGTCGAGCACGCCCTGACCCGAGGGTTCTGGTCGCAGGTCGCCACGGGCGCTTGGGCGAAGGCAGCCGCGGCCGCGGTGGAGGCGCTGCCGCTGGCAGCCAGCACCGGGCACGTTGGGATGACAGCGCTGCCCACCGTCGAAGTTGCGCTCATGGCCGCGCTGCGAGGCGAGGACACCGCTGAGGCGCTTCTGGAGACGGTGGCCCAGATTCGCCGCGCTCACCGGGTCGGCATCACCGATGGCCTGGTCGTTGACCTGGTCCACTGGGCGTCGGCCTTGCGAGCCAGCGCCCACCCGGCGGTTGCTCTGCACCACTTCGAGCAGATGACGAACCCGCCGCTTCGTCGGATGGCGACCCTCGACGTGTTCGACGCGGCGGCCCGCGGCGACCGCCCCGACATCGTGCGTACCTGGCTCGCGGACATGGAAGCGTTCGCGGCCGGTGCCGGTGCCCCCGCTGCTTGCGCAGTGGTGGAGCACGGGTGGGCGCTGCTGGCGGACGGTGACGACGCGGAACGGCACTTCCGCGCTGCCTTGGCTGCGCACGCGTCGTCGGTGCGGATACCGGATCGGGCCAAGACCGAACTCGCGTTCGGTGAGTGGCTGCGCCGGGCTCGACGACGCGTGGACGCCCGAGAGCACCTGCGGTCGGCGGCCGCGCTGTTTGAGGAGCTCGGCGCCACCGCGTGGGCGGAACGAGCCGGGCAGGAGTTGCGCGCCTCCGGGGAGAAGGCCCGCCGGCGTGACGTGTCCACTGCCACCGCCCTGACTGCGCAGGAACGTCAGGTGGCCGCGCTGGTGCGGCAGGGCCTGTCGAACCGGGATGCGGCAGCTCGGCTGTTCGTCAGCCCTCGCACCGTCGACTTTCACCTGCGCAACGTGTTCACCAAGCTCGGCGTCGCTTCCCGAGCCGAGCTCATGGCCATGCCGCTGGAGGTGTGAGAGCGCTGTGCGGTGATGGGGCCGCCATGGCGCAACCCGGCGATTCTGCCGGGGTGAAGCATCGCCGGCAGTCCTAGCGTTCGGAGGCAACACCCGAACCAAGGAGCCACCATGAACAACACGCCTACGGCCGGCCCGGCGCCGCTCGATGTCATTGTGGTCGGCGCCGGTCAGGCTGGCTTAGCCATCGGTCACTACTTCGCTCAGGGTGGCCTGAGCTTCGTCCTGCTGGAGGCGGGTGGCGAGGTTGGCCATACGTGGCGGAACCGGTGGGACTCGTTGCGGCTGTTCTCTCCGGCGCAGTACGACTCGCTGCCGGGTATGCCGTTTCCTGCCCCGGCGGACAGTCACCCTTCCAAGGACGACGTGGCCGACTACCTGGCTTCCTATGCGGAACGATTCGACCTTCCGGTGCGGTTGAACTCGCCGGTGCTGCGAACGCACCGCGAGCAGGACGGGAACTTCGTTGTAACCACGCCCTCCGGTGAGCTGCGTGCCCGGCAGGTGGTGGTGGCCACCGGCCCGTTCCAGACGCCCCGGGTGCCTGCTGCCGCGAGCGAGCTCGACCGGCAGGTGCAGCAGCTCCACAGCGCCGACTATCGAAACCCCGGCCAGGTGCTCGGCACGCGTGTGCTTGTGGTCGGTGCTGCGAACTCCGGGCTCCAGATCGCGGACGAGCTCGCACCAACCCATACTGTGAGCGTCTCCGTCGGGTCCAAGCCGCTCGCCCTGCCGCATCGCATCGCGGGCAGGGACCTGTTCTTCTGGCTGACGAAGGTCGGCTTCTTCAAGGTGGCGGCGACCAGTCGCCTGGCTCGGCGGTTGCGCGCCCGCGGTGACCTGGTCATCGGCACCCGCAGCGCCGACCTGCGCAGGGCCGGTATCGGGTTCCGGACCCGTCTGACCGGGTTCACCGGGGACGTCGCACAGTTCGCGGACGGCACCACAATGCGCGTGGATGCTGTCGTGTGGGCTACCGGGTTCGCGTCGGACTACTCGTGGCTGGAGGTGCCCGGCGTCATCGTTGACCGGCAGGTCCGCCACCAGGACGGCGTGACCCAGGTTCCGGGGTTGTACTTCTTGGGGTTGCCGTGGCAGACGAGCCGGGGGTCGGCGTTGCTCGGGTTCGTCGGCGCTGACGCGGCCGCCCTGTCTGCGCGCATTGTCGGGGCTGTCCGGGCGGCGCAGGAGGCGCCGGCGGTCCACACGGCGTCCTGATCCAGGCCCCGCGGCAGCAGCGTTCGGGGCGCGCGGCCACACTTGACGGTGGCGTTGGTCACACGTTCGGCTGGTTCGCGCCGCGCGGCAGGGCTCCGTTCGACCCTGACATCGGGACCCCCCGTGCTCAATGGGTACAGCGACCCGGCTATGGCTGACAAGGTCGTGCACCTCGTCGGCAGTCAGCCTGGCAAGACGCTGCTGCGGCGAACGTCAGGGTGCTGGATACCGACCAGCGCCTTGCGAACATCCTGCTCAGGGGGCAGCTGTAGGGGCACCCGGTGTAACAACGACGCTGACCTCGATCCCCCCGTCGATGGTCATGAGCTGGGAGGCGACGGCTCAGGCGCAGTGGTCGCAGGTCATCTCGACGACTTGGAAGGTCTGCGTCGAACGGGTCTCGCCGGTGCCGGTCGTTGCGGTCGATTCGCTGCTCGCGTCGCCGAAGGCGTCTGTGGTGGGGGTCATCGGTGTGCTCCTTGCTGAGGCAGTGGGTTGGTTTGCTGTGAGCGTGCGGTCAAGGGGTGGTGTGCTCGCTGGCTGTCAGCGGATGGTTGGTGCGGACGGCGGTGACGACGTCGAGCACGGCCTGGCTGGTCTGGACGGCGTACTGCTTCTGCCCGAGCAGTCCTTGGTGGGTGGCTCCGTTGACGACGCGCCAGACGCTGTTGGTCGACAGGGTGGCGCTCCGCTTCTGGTCGGTCAGCCAGGACTCGGGGTGCTCGCCGGCGGTGAGAACGAACAGGGGCTTGTCGCCGAAGTCGTGCAGGGACGCGGCCTCCTGAACGATGGCGCCGCCGCGGAGGTACTCGTCGACGATGCTCTGCACGGTGTGCCCCTGGGCGATGTCGTACGCGAGCTGGTCCTCGTAGCGGCCGGGCAGGCTGCCCCGGGCTAGGCCGCCGTACAGCCGACCGAGCCCGACGGGGGCCGTCAGGGAGGTGAGGTTGGCGAACCGGCCGTACGCGTCGTCGGAGCTGTTGCCGGCGGCGGGGACGACGGGCATGGCCGGCTCGCTTGAGGCGGTGGAGTCCAGCAGGACTAGACCGGCGACCTCGTCGGGGTAGTGCGCGGCGAAGATGCGCACGTACAAGCCGCCGAAGGAGTGCCCAGCAAGCACGTAGGGGCCCGGGACGCCTGCGCTGTGCAGCAGCGTGTGAAGGTCGGTGGCGATCTGGGCGCCGTCTTGGGCGGCAGCGGAGGGTTCGCTGCCTCCGCGGCCGGCGCGGTCGTAGACGCACGTGCGTGTCCGGGCGGCTACGACCGGGGTGATGAGTCCCATGCTGGCCGACGTTCCGCCGGCGCCCGGCTCCAGGACGACGGTCGGGGCCCCCGAGCCGGTGCACTCGAGCCGCAGCTGGTGGCCGTCGACGGTGACGAGGCGTCCGGCGGCCAGGTACGGGTTGGGCTCGCCGGCCGAGCGGACGACCTGCCAGACGCCGCCGACGGCGCACAGGGCGAGGATGGAGAACACGGCGTACAGCTGGACGCGTCCAGCGCGGCTGCGTAGGTCGTGGTGCATCCGGACCACCATCCACACCACGAGGCCGAGCAAAGCGGGTGGCCAGACCCAGCTCAGAACCCCGCGGGTCGACCCGAAGACGAGCAGCAGGAGCCCACCTGTGCCCATGAACACGGCGGGGACCGCAGCCCAGCGTTGCGGCTGGTCGGTGAGCCACTGGGAGAGCCCGAGCAATGTCGCCCAGCCAATCGCGAAGCCGCACAGGACCGCCCCGGTGACAGCCGCCTCAGTGACCGGGACGAACGGGCAGAAGGTGAGGACCACCGCGGCGAGGACGCCTGTCGCGAGGGAGACGGCCACGACCCCGCCCATTCGACGGCGGGGCGTGGCGACGGTCGTGGTCATACCGTTCTCCAGAGCTGAGGGTGAGGTGTGGACGCGTCGTCGCAGGAGCGGGGGTCGGCGAGTCATCTGATGGCGGTGTGTTCGGTGATCGCCTCGATCAGGCGCGGCCACAGCGCGCGGGGTCGGTCATGGCCCATGTCCTCGACCAGCAAGAGTCGGGCGTTGGGAACCAGCTCGGCGGTTCGCCGACCGCCGCTGGGGTCGATGAGGGTGTCGTCGAGGCCGTGGATGACCAGGGTTGGCACATCGAGGGACGAGAGCGCCTGGGCGCGCGAGCCGTCCAGGATCATGGCGGCGAGCTGTCGGGGGACGCCCGCGGGGTAGTACGCGCGGTCGTAGTTCGCGGCAGCGTGGGCCCGCAGCTGTGCTGCGTCACCGTAGCGACGCGAGGCCCACTCAAGTTCGCGCACGGCCGTGGCCACGTACCCGTCGCGGTCAGCTGGCCGGGAGGCGAACAGCACCTGCTGTGCCTCGGGCGTCGACTGCCCGTACTCCGGCTCGCCGGTCGAGGACATCATCGACGTCAACGACAGCACCCGGCTAGGGAACTCGATCGCCATCCTCTGCGCGATCATGCCGCCCATCGAGGACCCGACCACGTGAGCACGGTCGATGCCGAGCTGGTCGAGCACGGCGATACCGTCGGCGGCCATGTCCCGCAACGAGTACGGCGCCATCGCGAGCGCGCGCTCGAAGTCGCCAGACGTCACCGCGGTGATGAGGTCGCCGAGGGAGACCGGGTGCTCGTCCAGCTTCGTCGAGAGGCCGCAGTCGCGGTTGTCGTAGCGGATGACGTAGCGGCCGCGGGCAGCGAGCATGCGGCAGAAGTCGGCGTCCCAACCGAGCAGTTGGGTTCCGAAGCCCATCACGAGCAGAACGGCCGGGTCGTCAGGGGCTCCGAAGGTCTCGTGCTCGATAGTGATGGGTTTGCTGCTGGTGTCGGTGAGCGCGACTGCTGGCTCGGTGCCCGTCGTGGTGTCTGGCGTCGTGGCCGCCTGGGGTGACATGGCTGTCTCTCTCGTCGCGCGTCTGAGGTCAGGTGGGCCGGTACCGAGACAGGGGGATTGCGGCACCGGCCACATGACGAACTTTACATGTCGTAATCGACCTGTCAATACATACATGTTCAGGTAGGGTGTGCTCATGTCCTTGCGCTACGCGGTTCTTGGCCTGCTGGCCCGCCGTCCGTCCACCGGCTACGAGCTGACCCAGACCTTCGACCGGTCGCTGCGGACCTCATGGCACGCCCGGCACAGTCAGATCTATCCCGAGCTCGCCAAGCTCGAGGATGCCGACCTCGTGGAGGTTGTTGGGCATGGAGCCCGCCGGAGCAAGACCTACGCGATCACGGATGCCGGCCGTGCCGAGCTACGACAGTGGCTCGTCGAGGCGGAGCCTGACCGGTCCCAGCGCAGCGAGAGCGGGCTGCGCCTGTTCCTGACCCCGCTGCTGGACCCGGCCGACAGGCAGGCGACGTACCAGCGTGATCTCGTGCACGTCGACCAGGAGCTCGCCAGCCTCCAAGAGGTGCGAGCTGAGGTGCGAGCTGCGCCGGAGCCGGAGGCGTTCGCCCCGCAGGTCGAGCTCGGCATTCGGATCAACACGGTGCTGCGTGACTGGCTGCGCGAGCAGCTCCAGGCATCCGCCGGCGGCCCGGGCCATGACTGAACCCCGCCAGACCGGGGGTGTCCTGGGTCCGAGCGGACCGGTCCTGGACGGCTCAGCAACGACTCATCTCGGTCCTCTCGGGCCGCCCGAAGGAGAGGAGCCCGCGGTGACCAGGACGTACCGGGTTCAGGTGACCGGTCAGTTCACTGATCTGACCCCTGACGTCCGCGCCCAGCTTCGAGCCGAGCAGGCCGAGCATGATGTGTTCCTCGCGGCGTTCACGCCGGAGGGAACCTTCACGTACACACCCACGCTGACCCGCTTCACCCTGCGCTACCTCCTCGAGGTCTCGGAGGATTCGGCCGCAGAAGCCGATGAGGCTGTCGGAGTGCACGGCGAACTTCTGGCGATGCTGTTCCTCGAGGCTCGGAGCATCACCCACAAGACGTTGACCACGACGGCAGTTTGCGTGGACGACGTCAAGACCAAGCGCCGACGCAACAAGCCATGACCTGAGTCGGACCTTGCGCGAGCGCCGCGACCCACGCCCCCGGTTGGCGCAGTCCATCCGGGGGGCGTGGGCACTGGGGCAGCTCCCTGCCGTGCGGAACACCTCCGCGGTTGGGTCGGCACGTGTACAGAGTTTCCGAGGGGACGTCCCGCTGGGGTTTCCGGATGCGTGAGCTGCAGCGTCCGTCAGCCCTGATGCGCCGGCCTAGGCAGGTGTCGGGGGCGTGGTGACAGCAGGTGCGCCATCACGTCGGGTCGCGCCACCAGAACGCTGATTTGCTCACAGGTGGTGTTCGACGCGGTGCCGCGGAGGCTGACGGCGGCGAGGTCGGCGCCTTGGTCCAGCAGCTTCGACAAGGTCCGGGCCTTCGCCTTGTTGACGTATGCGGCCACGGGGGCGCCGTCGGTGTCGGCAGTGACGGCAACCGCGAACGGGTCGTGCTTGTTGCTCGGTTCGCGCTTGAGCCGGACCGCGGTCCCTGAGGAGAAGTCACCTCGTCGGCAGGCTGCCTTGTGGTAGCTCTCGCCGCGCAGGTTGGAAACGTAGATTCCCGCTGGCGCCAGGCGCCAGGCGTCGGTCGGTCGGTCCGACGAGCATGCCGGTCGAGTCCTCGCACAGGCGCAGGACTTGGTCTCCGTCCTAGCGGTAGCGGATGAGGTGCAGGAGCGGCATGCCGCTGTCTGCGTCGATGAAGCGGTCTCGGTTGCCGTCGACCGGCACGTACCAGCGGGTCTGCTCGGACGCTGGCATGAACGGTGGCGGCTTCGCTCCTGCTCCCGCCTGGGCCGCGACCGCCGGCTCGACCTGGCGTTTGCGAAACATGTCTTTCCACCCCATGTTGCGAACCTACCCATCAGGGCAGCGTCGGGTCGTGGGAACGAGAAAGGCGAAGGGGGTGGTCGCCTACTCAACAACGTCAGAGCGGTCCAGTGGCCGAGGCACGAAGGAGAACGTCGCAAACGCGTCGAAGGAGTCCCGCCAGTTCTGCGACGCCGCCGAAGTCACTTGGTGCACGCCCAGGTCGACGGTGAGGCGGCCGGGGTCAACTTTGGCCGACCCAGGCCGGTCAGCGCAGCACCACCCTTGGGGTGCGGGTGTCAGGACTTCGCGGCGGCAGCGACCTTGCTCATGCCGGCGCGGGCGACCTTCTCCATGTCGTCGCCGGGCATCGGGGTCAGGCCGGCGGCGGTGAAGGAGACGACGTTGTGCCCGACGGCGACGAACACGGCGTCGATGACGACTTCGATGCCTTCGGACTTGGCCTTGGCGCGGAACGCGAGGGTCTGGTCGCCCAGGTTCGGGAACGACAGGCCGGTCATGGTCATGGGCATGCGGTCGGCGCCGTCGACGACGGTCATCTTCGAACACTGGGTGAGGACCTTGGCGAGCCCTTCGACCTTGTCGCCCTGGTTGTCGTCGTCGAAGGAGGCGACCTCTTCCTCGAACTGGACCCCGAGCATGCCGCCCTGGGTGAACGACGCCTTCGCCTTGGTCTTCGCCTTGGTCTTCTTGCCGGAGGTGTCCATGTTGTCGAACAGCTTCTGGCACGACGCCGGCTCCACCGTGGACGTGTCGTCCTTGTCAGGCTCGGCCTCGGCCGCAGCCCACCCGGTCGGCATGTCGCCCACGGCCAGCAGCGCCGCCTTGACCTGCTTGGCGTTGAGCTTGTCACCGGCGCCCTTGGGCTTCGGGGCAGCCTTCGTCGTCTCCGCGACCTTGACGGCAGGCGACTCGGTGCCCACCGTCACGGCGCGCTCCGGCGCGCTCCCGCAAGCGGCCAACGAAAACGCGAGAAGGGCGAGGGGCAGGGCAAAGCGGATGGTGCGATTCACGAGATGTTCCTCCAGAACGGTGCGGGGTGCGCGTGCGGGCGCAGGGCCACCGTAGAGGTCGCGGCGGACACGGCGTTGACCGTTTTGAGGCTCCTGTGACTCAATCGAAATGGTTCGCACCCTTCGGGACAGTCTGCGCAGGGCTCGGGGTCCGCCAGCCCCTACTGCCGGGCCTGGCATGGACCCTGGGTGCGGCAGGGATGGGCGCGGTCGACATGCGACCGAGCTGCCCGCGACGGAGCGGCTTCTCCTCCGCCGGTGGTAGTGATGTCCACGTTGCCGAGCTGGGTCGGTCGAAGCTTCGCCTGGCTGCTCGAGACCGGGCGAGCCCCGTTTCACTGGGTGAACTACGTCGGCTCGTGCGGTGGCGCGCTCGTGTTCAATCACGCCCGGTTGGGACGGCTGTGCGACCACACCATCGGCCACCTGGTTGCCAGCCTTGAGCGGGAGCCGGAGGCGCGGCTGGTGCGCGGGATGCCGTTCCCAACGAGCTGGGACCCGTACTTCGAACAGCACATGACGCTCGCCGATGTGTACGCCTATCGGCCGCTGCACTACGCACACCATCGCAGGCTGCTGACGCTCGACCACTGAACCCACGTGGACCGAGCGACCAGACCAGGGGCGCGTGCAGACACCCGCAGAGCTCTCGAGGGCGCGTGTCGCTCAGGTCCGGAGGGTGGCGCTCCGGCGGGTCTTGCGCAGCAGGGTGGGCAGCGCAGCCGCGCCGGTGGCCAGGGCCAGGCCCAGCGCAACCAGCAGCGGGAGGCGGACCTCGCCGCCGGTGTCGACCAGGCGCAGGTGGGCGGATGGGTAGTCGATCATCTTGGCGGCTGACACTGCGGTCGCCCGGCCCGAGTGCGAAGCCAGGTATTGCAGGGCGCCATCGAAACCGGGCGAGTTGCCGCCCGCGTGGATGGCATCAACGGGGACGTGGTGGCGGGTGGCCCATCCCTTGAGGGTGGGGTCGAGGGTGGTGCCGGCCGGTCCGGGGACGGCGAGCCTGGTCGGGGTGGGGTCGTCGCTCAGGGTGCTGGTGTGCAGGACCATTCCGTGCTTGGTGGTGACGGTGCCGGTGGCGCTGAGTGGGATGGGCCGGGCGGCATAGGACACGTCGTACACCTCGAAGCTGCTGGCGAGGTCGATTTCGCCAATGCCGTCGGTGAGGACGATGCCGAGGGTGGGCCTGCCCCAGGGGAGGAGGGCGTTCAGACCGACGGGGGCGTCGGTGCGGGCGAAGGACTGGGTGGGGATGTCGGGTGACTGGGTGAGAGACCAGTTGGGGTAGCCGACGAGGCGTCCGACGCGGGTGGCTTCGTCGGCCCCGGCGAGGTCGGCCATGACGCCTAGGGCTCCGGGGATGCCGGAGGTGACGCCGGCTGTGGAGGTGATGGGGCCGTCCTGGACGAACCGTTTCCCGGCAACCCAGTTCACAGCCGGGTACTTCTTGGCGTAGGTGTGCAGCCGGGACCAGTGGGCGGTGGCGGTGCGTCCCTCGAGGAGGCCCGCTGCGGCGAGGATTTCGGCCCCGTTGCACACGCTGAGGATGCGCGCGCCAGCGCCCGCTTGGTCGGTGACCCAGGCGCGAAGTGGCGCTTCGGCTGGTCCGTCGGCGGTGGCGACGGCGGGTACGACGACCACGTCAGGGCGAGGTGTGCGGCCCGACGTGGTGTCGGCGAACGTGTACGTCGGCACGATGTAGGGCCCGCCCTGGGTCGGCTGCGCGGTGTGGGTGGCGGCGACTGTGTAGACGGCGAACTTCGGTGAGCTGGCAAAGACCTCGTAGGGGGCGAGGGCGTCGCTGCCGATGGTGCCGGACGCTCCGAGGACGACGGCGACCTTGATGGGGCCGTTCGACGAGGGCCGACTGGTCGGGGTGGGTCCGGTGGTGTGGGTGGGTGCCGGGGTGGTGGCCTGAGCCGTGGTGACCCACGCTCCGGAGGCGGCGAATCCGCCCATGGTCAGCAGCGCCAGCGCGCTGGAGACGGCGACGCGGAGGGCGCGGCGGGTGCGGCGGGTGCGGGTGGGCATGGGAGTGGTTTCCGTTCGGGTCGGGTGCTGCTGCTGTCGCGTGGGATGGCGGTTGGCGGAGGGGTCCGGAGCGGCCCGCCAGTGGATCGCGGGCCGCTCCCCGGGCCGTCGCCACCGTGCAGGGGGTTTAGCGGCGGGGCCTCGGCGGTCACCTGGGAAGGGGGTTGCGGTGACCGGGAGCTCGGGTGCTGCGTGGTCGCTGACGCAGGGTTGGTGTCAGCGGGTGGGCAGCGGGCTGTGGGTGCGGACGGCTGCGAGCACGTCGGTGATGGCGGCGACGGCGTGAGTGGCCCCGGTCGGGTCGGTCAGGAGCCCGACGTGGGACTGGTTCTCCACCGTGTGCCTTGAGTTGGTTGACAGGGCTGCCATCTGGTCCTGCGCGGTGCCCCAGCCGGGCTTGGCGTCGACGTTGTCCTTCGCGGTCAGCACGACCAGCGGGGTGTCGCCGAGCGTGGTCAGTGCCTGTGCCTGGCGGAACGCGACCGGGAGGGCGGCCTGTTCGGCGCGCTGGTTCGCCCACCCTCGGCCGCTGTTCGTGAACGTGGACACCTGCGCCCCGGCCTGCCCCGGCAAGGCGGGCGGCGTGGCAGCTGCGAGGACGTGGCCGATACCGGACCTGAACAGGGTCGGTGCGATGGCCAGGGCGCGCCGCATCACCTGGTACTCGCCGTTGAACGTCTTGACGAGCTCGACCTGGTGAGGGCTCGCGCTGTCGAGGAGGACGACACCAGCGACGTCGGAGGGGTACATGTGCGTGTACGTGAGGGCGTGGATGCCGCCGCTGGAGTGACCCGCCAGGACGAACGGACCGGGCTCGCCGGCAGCGGTCAGGAGCTTGTGCAGGTCGGTCGCGGCGGTTGTGGCGTCGGCCGGGTTGGAGGAGTCGTCGCTCCAGCCCTGACCGGCACGGTCGTACGTGCACACCCGTGACGTGGCGGCAACGGCCGGCTGGATGCGGGCCCACAGCGGGGAAACCTCCCCGAGCCCGTTGAGCAGGACGACGGTCGGGGACCCGGTGCCGGTGCAGTTCAGGTGGAGGCGGTACCCGCCGACGTCGACGAGCTTACCCGGCATGGGCTCGGCTGCAGCGGTCGGGGACGGGGCGCTGGCTTGGTACAGGCCGCCCAGACCGGCAAGGGCCATGGCGCTGGCAACTGGGTAGATGAACAGGCGCGACCGGCCGGGCATGGTGCGACGTGCCTGTCGCCAGACCCAGACGCCGAGGGCCACCATGGCCGGCGCCCACACCCATGACAGTCGCGTCATGGTCGGCTCACCAGCGTTGATGGCTGCGACGACGACGCCGGAAGTAGCCATCACGGCGGCCGGGACGTACGCCCACCGTTGGGGTTGGGTCGTCCAACGTGTGGTGAGGAACGCGAGCATGGCCCACCCGGTCGCGAACGCGACCATGACGGCGCCGATGACGCGGGCCTCGGATGCGTCGGGGACGACCCCGACGATGAGGCCGACGGCGGCCAACGCACCGGTGGCCATGGACGCGAACGCGATGCGACCCATCGGGCCGACCCGAGTGGCCGGCGACGTGGTCCCAACCGTTCTGGTGGTGGTTCGGACGGTGGTGGTCATGACCTTTCCCCTTTCCTGGCCGTCCGGTGTGGACGGCCACGGGCACCACGGTCGTGGTGAACGGATTTGCTCGCCCCGGTCACATGGCCGGGATTGCGACCCCTTCGTGGTGCGTCATCGACGCTACGAACGGCGAGTTTCCGCCCGCTGTCCAGCGACTGTCCCCGCGGGCTGACCCACGCCATGACGTCGCACACGCATAACCCGGTCACTTGACCGGGGCGAAGCACCCGCCGGTGGGGTCACTCTGAGGTGCACCCGCCGGAACACCCGCAGCAGGACATGCTGTGAGCAAGGAGACCCCGATGAACACCCACACGACCGTCGGAACGCACACCTGGACGATGGGCACCGGCGGACGCCTCCAACCCGCCGACACTCGCCGCCTTCTCGTGGACGTCGCCCGTGCCCACGCCGGCAACGCCGTCGGACGGCTCACCCTGCTGACGCATCTGAACTCGGGCCGGAACGCGTACGTGGACCCGGCCCGGCTCATCCCGCCGAACTCGGCACTGACCCGGGCAGCGACCGACGCCGCCACCAAGGTCCTTCCCCCGCCCCTGCTCAACCACAGCTACCGCACCTACGTGTTCGGTCGCGCCATCGGCGAGCTCGAAGGAGTCGACGTCGACGTAGAACTCCTGTTCGGCGCCGCCCTCCTGCACGACATCGGCCTGGTCACCGCGACCGGCCGCGACGACTTCACCCTCACCTCAGCACGCGCCGCCCTCGACGTCGCCGAGACCGTCGGCCTGTCCACCGCCGCCACCGACACCCTCCAGACCGCCATCACTCTGCACCACAGCCCCCGCGTCACCCTCGACGCCGGAGCGGTCGCCTACCTACTCGCCGCCGGAGCCGGTGCCGACGTCGCCGGTCTTCGCACCTGGCAGCTCCCCCCGAGCATCCTGACCGCCACTGTCCGAGACCACCCCCGCGACGGGTTCAAGAAGTACTTCACCCAAGCCTGGGCCACCGAAGCAGCGCGCGTCCCCCAGGGCCGCGCCCGCTTCCTACGCCGCTACGGCGCGTTCAGCGCCGCCATCGCACTTGCCCCATTCGACGAGTGAACCCGCCCGACAACCAGCCCCCTGAAGGACCCTTCAGATGAAGGTCATCGTCCAAAACCCGTAACCTTGGTGGCCCAGCGCAAACCCACACCCCAAGCGCGTGCGCGTTCACGTCACCACGTCATCACGCTGCCGCCGGTGGCCAGCACCAGGACCCGCATCGTGGGGGTCTCAACGTCACGGGCAGCTCGAACCTGCTGCCGGTCCCGCGGCTGGGAGAAGTCGCCGGCGTAGTACCCGTTGTGCGGGTGAACCCAGCGCTCCGACGTGCCCGATTCCTCTTCCACACTCATCCATCCAGCCATCGGTCTCACATCCCCTTGGTCAGTGCCAGCGACCCAGTGCGGGTCCTTGCACACCACCGTCAGGCACATCTCTTGCCGAGCCCTGTCCCTGCTCTTTCGCCAAGAACCCCCTCACGGCAGCCAACCCTCCCGGGCGCAGACCGCAGCGCCCAGGGGTGGACAGCGCGCGGACAGCGGTGCCCCGCATCGTGGGAGGCAGGTCCTACATCGGAGGTGATTGCCGAATGCGGCAGCTCAACCTGTTCGTCGGCGGCATGGGCTGCCGAGGCTGCGTCCGCGAGGTCACAGCGCTGCTGCGCGACGTGCCCGGAGTCGAAACGGTCAGCGCAGACACGGCCCGCTCCGTCATCCGCCTGAGCGGAACGATGCAACCCGACTCTGTCATTGCCGCCTTCAACGGCTCCACCTTCACCCCCACGCTGCTGCCCCCCACCCTCGAGTCAGATGCCGCCGAACACGACCGCGGGGCGACGACAGAGTGAGGACAGACCGCCGACACGGCCCCGGGCGACGCTGGTCACACCTAGGTGTCCGCGCCCGGCAGCTACCCCGCGCACTCACCCAACCGACTTCCCGCCACGACCGCGGCGGCAAGCTCAACAAGCACCACCCGCAGGCATGGGCGGATGAAACTGCATCGGTCCTCCGCGGCCGCCCCAGACTCCTACGCCACCACGGCGCGTTCAACTCGCCGCCATCGCACTCATCCAGCTCGACGAGTGACCCCGAACCACACACGCACACCCCACCCCGCAAGGACCCCGTCATGAAAGCCATCGTCCAAGACCACTACGGCAACGCCACCTCGATCCGCTTCGACGACATCGACCGCCCACCCGTGCCCGACGACAAGGTCCTCGTCCAGGTCGTCGCCGCCGGCGTCGACCGCGGCGCCCTGCACTTCATGACCGGACAGCCCTACCTGATGCGCCTGGGCACCGGTCTACGCACGCCCCGGGTCCGCGTCCCCGGCGTCAGCTACGCCGGCCGCATCGAAGCAGTCGGGGCCAATGTGACCGGTTTCGCCGTCGGCGACGAGGTGTACGGAGCCGCCCGCGGCACCTACGCCGAATACGTCCTCGCATCCCCGGACAAGATGGCGCACAAGCCCACCCAGCTCACGTCCGACCAAGCCGCCGTGCTGCCCTACGCGGCCTTCGCCGGCCTCCAAGCAGTTGCAGACCACGCCAAGGTCCAGCCCGGAGAACGCGTCCTGGTCATCGGCGGCACCGGAGCCGTCGGCAGCGTCGTCGTCCAAGCCGCCAAGGCAGCCGGCGCCGAGGTCACCGCAGTGACAGGCCCACACAACCAGGACGCCGCCACCGACCTGGGAGCCGACCACACCATCGACTACACGCAGGCCGACTTCACCGACGGCACCCACACCTACGACGTCATCATCGACGTCTTCGGCCGCACCCCCACCCGAAAGCTGCGCCGCGCACTGACACCAAGCGGACGGCTCATCATCGCCGGCGGCGAAGGCGACCGCTGGATTGGCGGCATCCAACGTCAGCTTGGGGCCGTACTCCTCAACCCGTTCATCGGTCAGAGCCTGCGCATGTTCCTCGCCAAGGAAAACACCGCCACCCTCGAGCACATGAACGGCCTCATCGCCGCGGGGAAGGTCCAGCCGCCGCACACGCACACCTACCCCCTGGTCGACGCGGCCAACGCCGTCCACGACCTTGAGGCGGCGGCAACACCGGGACGGCTCGTGCTCACCGTCTGACTTACCCGCCACAGCCACCAACGCAATTGCCGCGAAGCCCCCGGGGCGGTGTCCACGCCGCCCCGGGGAGCCGCGCGTCCGGAACTGGCTGTCGCGGCTCGTGGGTGCAGAGGTCTATACGGAGACTGGTCACGGCAGCGGGACCCTGACCGTGGTCGAGCCGGTATCGCCGCGCAACGAATGCGGGGCCCAATCCCGGCCGATGTGCCGGGGTGAGTACGCCCAGGTCGGAGAACAGTCGTCCATGCCCCACCGGTATCAGGCCACTAGCTCACCGGACGGAGCGAACGCCATGACACTGCTCGCGAGCTCGGCCGTGCACCAGCGCGACGTCATCGCAGGCTTGAACGGGTCAACTGCCCCGGGTCAGTTCTGCTCTTCACCGCGCACTCCCTTGACGTGCCGGGTCACCCGAACCCTTCGACAGCGCCAGGACAGACCCAGGACAGGGCTCCCAAGAACGCTTGCCTCACAGCCACCGTCGGCTGTCTGACACGAAAGAGGCCCCCATGTCTTCCACCCCACCCACCGCGGGGCGCCAGAGCAGCCGGCGCTGGCTGGCTCTCGGACTCATCGCCACCGCACAGTTCTTCGTCATCATGGACACGTCCATCATCGGAGTCGCCCTGCCCAAGATGCAGGCCGACCTCGGCTTCACCGCCCAGGGCTTGTCCTGGGTGTTCAACGCCTACGTCGTCGCCTTCGGCGGTCTACTGCTCCTCGGCGGCCGCCTCTCCGACCTGCTCGGTGCACGCCGCATTTTCTCCACCGGCTGGGCCGTCCTCGCCGCCGGCTCCCTCGTCGCGGGCCTGGCGCAGAACGGACCTGTGGAGCTCATCGGCCGCGTCGTCCAAGGGGCCGGGTCCGCACTCATCGCACCCGCCGCCCTGACGCTCCTGTTCACCACGTTCGGCGCCACCCCCAAGGAGCTCACCAAGGCCCTGGCCCTCTACGGCGCCGCCGCACCCGCAGGTGGCACCGCCGGCGTGTTCCTCGGCGGAGTCCTGACGCAGTACGCGAGCTGGCCCTGGGTGTTCTTCATCAACATCCCCCTCGCAGCCGCCGTGCTCGCCCTCACCCCAGCGGTGATGCCAGCAGGGGCCCGCACCCGCGGGTCGCTCGACATCGCCGGCGCGGTCACCGTCACCGGCGGCCTGGGCGCGCTCGTGTTCGCCATCGTCCAGGCACCCCACAGCGGCTGGACCTCACCCACGACTGTGACAGCCGCACTGGCCGGAGTCGTTCTGCTTGCGCTGTTCGTGGTGCTGCAGGCGCGGCTGCGTCAGCCGCTGATGCGCCTGGGCATCTTCCGCGCCCCCAACCTCGCCGCAGCCAACGGCGCCCAGTTCCTGCTCGGGGCGGCATGGATTCCGATGTTCTTCTTCATCAACCTGTACCTGCAGCAGGTGCTCGGGCTCGGCGCGTTCGCCAGCGGCGCCGCCCTGCTGCCGCTGACCGTGACCATCATGGTCGGGATGGTCGTTGCCGCGCCCAAGCTCATCGCCCGGTTCGGACCCAAGACGATGACCGTCGCCGGCCTCGCCACGTTGGCCGCAGGACTGGTGTGGCTGTCCCTCATCCGCCCCGACGGCACCTTCCTCGTCGACGTTCTTCCCGCAACGCTGGTCACCGCCGCCGGCATGGCGATGGCGTTCATCCCCTCCCTCGGTCTGGCCCTGTCGTCGGCCGCGCCGCACGAGGGCGGCCTCGCCGCCGGCATCGTGAACACCAACTACCAGGTCGGGTCAGCTCTCGGACTGGCCGGCATGACGGCGGTCGCTGCTGCGTTCGGCGGTACCGGCGCCGACGTCGCCTCCCTCACCGACGGGTTCTCCGCCGGACTGCTCGGAGCCGCCGCCATCGCCGCCACTGGGGCCGCCCTCACCGCCGCGTGGCTGCGCAACGCCTCGCCCGCCCATCAGGCCAGCGACGCCGCCTCCGCCGGCGAACCCGAGCACGCCTCCGCCTGACCCCCCAAGGCTCCGTGCCCCCGGCGAGCACCCACGCCGCCGGGGGCACGGCCCCCAACACAAGAACGCCAAGACCCGACAACCAAGAACCCACCCCACACCAGCACCCAACCCAACCCAAGGGAGATAAGCACCGTGAGCACCACCACCCAGACCTACACCGTCACCGGCATGACATGTGACCACTGCGCTCGCGCAGTTCGCGCCGAGGTCAGCGACATCGACGGCGTCACCGACGTCGACGTTGACGTCGTCCACGGCCAGGTCACCGTCACCAGCACCCAGGCCGTCCCGGTCGCGGCGCTGCGGTCCGCAGTCACCGAAGCCGGCTACACCCTGACCGCATGACAGCCGCCCGGCGGAGCCACCCCGTGCCCCGCCGGGCGACCTCATCCAAGCCGAGGCGTGTGCTGGCAAGGCCGTTCACTGCGCCCACCCGACCCTCTTTCGCACCGCCCCAGGAGAAGTAATGACCCCCCAGACAACCACCGCCGCCGACCGCACCCTGGGCGCCGACGAAGCAACCCAGAGCGAGACATGCACCCTGCAAATCGGTGGCATGACCTGCGCATCATGCGTGCGACGCATCGAGAAAGCTCTCACCAAGCTCGACGGCGTGACCTCAGCCCAAGTGAACCTCGCCACCGAGGTCGCCTCCGTCACCTTCGCGTCGAACCTCGTTGGCGTGGAGCAGCTCACCGCCGTCGTCAGCCGTGCCGGCTACACCGCCACACCAACGCATGCAGCGACCCACGATCCGACCACGCCGGTCGACACCACCGCCGCCGACGACAGCAGAGACCGAGAGCTCCGCCAGCTCAAACGCCGCTGGCAAGTCGCCCTCACCACCGGGCTAGGACTGATGGTCCTGATGTACGTCCCGCTCTACATCGACACCATGGACTGGCTCATGCCCGTCATCTTCCTCATCACGACCGTGGTCCAGTTCTGGGCTGGCCGGAGCATCTACGCCTCAGCGTGGGCAGCGGCCAAGCACCGCAGCACAAACATGACCACCCTCGTGGCACTCGGGACCGGCGTCGCCTACGGCTACAGCACCTTCGTCACGCTCTGGCCGGGCCTGGCCGAGAGTTGGGGCCTGCCCCTGCACGTCTACTACGAGACGTCGTTGGTCATCATCGCCCTGGTCCTGGCCGGCAAGTGGATGGAGGCAAAAGCCAAACGGGCGACCGCAGCGGCCGTCAACGCCCTCCTCAGCCTTGCACCCCCAACCGCTCGAGTCGTCCGGGACGGCCACGAGCTCGACGTCCCACTCGAACAGGTCGTCGTCGGCGACACGGTCCGCATCCGGCCGGGAGAAAAGGTTCCCGTGGACGCGGTTGTCACCACTGGCAGCACCACCGTGGACGAAAGCATGCTCACCGGCGAAAGTCTCCCGGTCGACAAGGAGCCCGGTGACACTGTCATCGGAGGCACCCTGAACACCACAGGTAGCGTGCTGGTACGCACCACCGCCGTCGGTGCCGACACCGCCCTGGCCCAGATTGTGCGGCTCGTCGAGGACGCCCAAGGCGCCAAAGTGCCCATGCAACGACTGGCCGACGCCGTCTCCTCGTTCTTCGTGCCCGCCGTCATCGTCGCGGCCGCCCTCACCTTCGCAGGATGGGCGCTCTTCGGACCCGGCCAGGAAAACCTGACCATGGCAATCACCACCACCATCGCCGTACTCATCATCGCCTGCCCCTGCGCGCTCGGCCTGGCCACTCCGACCGCCGTCATGGTCGGCACCGGCCGCGCCGCCGAACTCGGCATCCTCATCTCCAACGGCGAGGCACTCGAGCAGGCCAAGCGCGTCACCGCCGTGGTACTCGACAAGACCGGGACCATCACCCGCGGACGTCCAGCCCTGACCACGTTCACCGCCACCAACGGCTGGGACGACAACCAGCTGCTGTCCCTGGTCGCCGAGGCAGAGGCGGGCAGCGAGCACCCAGTTGCGCAGGCCATCGTGGCGCACGCCCGCGAGCTCGGCCTGCCCCTAGCCCAGCCGCAGTCGTTCGAGGCCGTCCCCGGACACGGCCTGCAGGCCGTCGTGGACGGATTCACGCTCGGCATCGGCAACAAGGCGCTCATGGACCGGACGGGAGTCGACATCTCGACGCTCGAACCGGCTGCCGCCCGCGCAGCTGCCGCCGGTCAGACACCGATGTACGTCGCCGTCAATGGCGAAGCCGCCGGCCTGGTCGCAGTCGCCGACACCGTCAAACCTGAGTCCGCGAAAGCTGTCGACCAGCTGCATGCGCTCGGGCTGGAGGTGTGGATGATCACCGGCGACAACACCCTCACGGCCCGAGCGGTCGCTGAGCAGGTCGGAATCACCCACGTCTTGGCCGACGTCCTCCCGGCGGACAAGGACGCGGCGGTCGCCCAGCTGCAGGCGCAGGGTCACGTCGTGGCCATGGCTGGCGACGGAATCAACGACGCAGCCGCGCTGGCCCGCTCCGACCTCGGCATCGCCATCGGCACAGGCGCCGACGTGGCCATCGCCGCCTCCGACATCACCCTCATGGGTGGAGATCTGCGCGGCATCGTCGCAGCGATCGCCCTGTCGCGGCGCACCGTGAGCACCATGAAGCAGGGCTTGGTGTGGGCGTTCGGCTACAACGTCCTGCTCGTGCCGGTCGCGGCCGGGGCGCTCTACGCCTTCGACGGGCTCCTGCTCGACCCGGTGCTGGCCTCAGCCGCGATGGTGATGAGCTCAATCAGCGTGCTGACGAACGCGCTGCGACTTCGGCGCTTCCGCCGACCGGCGTCGGCGCAGGAGATTCTGCACCCACCGCTGCGGTCGCGTGTGGGCCAGTACGCCTACCTCGCTGCCGTGGCAGTTCTGGCCTTGGCCATCGGCAGCGCCCTGACGGGGGTGAGCCGGATGGACTTCGCCAAGCGCGGGATGAACGGCCTGCTCGCGTGGAACCAGTCCACGGGGATGCCGATGCGGCCGGCCATGAGCACCATGATGACCGCCGACGTCCCGCCCACCGAGGCGGCGCAGGCCGGCCTTGATGTGCGACTGTCCGTGCCAGCCAGTACACGACCCGGCGTCCCGACCCGGGTGACTGCCACGGCCGTCCAACACGGCACCGGCGACCCGGTGACCGACCTGACCTTGACCCACCAGGCGTGGATGCACCTGATCGCCGTGCGGGAAGACCTCGCCACCTTCGGCCACGTGCACCCGCAGCCCACCGGGCACCCTGGCGAGGTGGCCGTCGAGATGACCTTCCCGACACCGGGCCGGTACATCGTCAACATCGAGTTCCGCCGCCGCGGGCAAATGAGCGACGTGCACTTCCGCCAAGTCGTTACCGTGCCGGGGGTGCCGACCAGTCCTCGCGAGCCCGTCACCGTGAGCAGCCGTTCCGTGAACGTCCGGGGTACCAACGTCCAGCTCCTGGGCGAGGCGCGTGTGGACGGCAGCAGCGACCTGCACTTCCGGTTCTCCGACGCCAACACAGGCGCGCCGGTGACCGACCTGCAGCCCTACCTCGCCGCCGCGGGACACATCGTGGTCATCAACGCCGACGGTTCCTCGTTCGCCCACGAGCACGCCGAAGTCGAGGACCAGCGCGGACGCCCTATGTTCGCCACACCAGGTCAGACCTTCGGGCCCTCGCTGAACGTTCACGCCACCTTCCCGGCCCCCGGCACCTATCGGCTCTGGGGTCAGTTCCGCCTCGCGAGCGGCGTCGTGATCACAGCACCGTTCACCGTGCAGGCCAAGTAGGCACACCGCCCCGCCCGACTCGCGTCCCTCACCGCGTCGGGCTGGGCGGACCGGACCCCACCCATGCGACGAGCACCCCAGTCCGGCCGGAACGACCCTCGTGAGCCGACCCGCCCCCCACCAGAGACCGCTCCGCAGGCCGTTTGCCGTCAGCGCCCCCATGACGGCACCATGGGCACGACACGAGGTTGGGGTAATCGTTGCAGACGTTGCGTTTTAGGCTGCTGGGCTCGACCGACATGCTCGTCGACGACGAGTCCGTCAGCCTGCCCGGCGCAGCCGAACGTGCCCTGCTCGTCCTGCTGCTGCTGTCCCCGGGGCGCATCGTTCCCGCGACCACCCTCATCGACCGGTTGTGGTCCGAGTCCGCGCTCCCGGCCGACCCCGTCAACGCGTTACAGATCCGGGTGTCCAAACTGCGCCGTGCCCTGCGGGACGTCGACCCGGACCTCATAACCCGCGAACGCACCGGCTACCGCATCAACGTGGACCCCTCCGCCATCGACGCCGAAGCGTTCGTCACCCAGCTGCGGCAGGCCCGAACGGCGGCCGCTCACGGCGACTACACGGCCCAGCACCTCCAGGCGTACGACGACGCCCTGGCCCTGTGGCGCGGGCAGGCCCTGGCCGACTTCGCCGAAGAGCACTGGGCTCTTGCCGAAGCTGCCCGACTGACCGAGCTGCGGCTCGCCGCCCTGTCCGAACGGGCCCAGGTCGCGTTGGGTCTGGGACGGCACCGGGAGGTAGTCACCGACCTGGAACCGGTCGTCGCGGCCGACCCCACCCTGGAGTCGCTGGCCGGGCAGCTGATGACGGCCCTGTACCGCAGCGGCCGCCAGGCCGACGCGCTCGAGGTGTACACCCGAACCAGGACCATGCTGGACGAGAACCTCGGACTTGAACCGTCCACCGCGCTGCGGTCCCTGCATGAGCGGGTCCTTCGCCAAGACCCGGCACTGGGTGGGGACGGGGACAGTGCCCTCCTCGCTCCAGCGCCCGTCATGGCCCCCACCCGCCAACGCCGCGACAGAGCACCCCAAGCACCAGGAACCCTGGCATTAACCCCCAAGCCGCTCATCGGCCGCGACGACCAGCTCAGCTCCCTCGATGCCCTGCTCACCGACCAGCGGCTGGTGTCCCTCGTCGGACCGGGCGGCGCCGGGAAGACCACTCTCGCCTTGGCCGCTGCCGCTGCCGCTGCCCACCAGTTCTCCCACGGCGCCGTAGGCGTGCGGCTGGCACCAGTCAGCGACCCGGGCCAGGTCCCCGTCGCCTTCGCGGACGCGCTCGGCGTGCCGCTGGACGGAGGAGCCGCCGACCGGGACATCCAGGACCGCCT
This sequence comes from Phycicoccus sp. Soil748, assembly GCF_001428025.1. Lineage (GTDB taxonomy): Bacteria > Actinomycetota > Actinomycetes > Actinomycetales > Dermatophilaceae > Pedococcus. The sequence goes on from NZ_LMSC01000007.1 coordinate 1,018,136, forward strand.
CACCCGGTTCCTGACCAGTCGAAACCTGCTGCTCCTGGTCGACAACTGCGAACACGTCGTGGACGCAGCCGCCAGCGTCATCGAGGACATCCTGGCCCGCTGCCCCGACGTCACCGTCATCACCACCAGCCGCGAAGCACTCGCTGTCCCGGCCGAGCTGCAAGTCCTCGTCGGCCCGCTCGACACCGCACCGGAGAACGCCGGCCCCGACCAGGTCCTGACCTACCCCGCCAACCAGCTGTTCACCGAACGGGCCCGGATGGTGCGACCCGGCATGGTCCTCGACGAGCAAGACGCCCTCGCCGTCGCGCGAATCACCCGAGCGCTCGACGGGCTCCCGTTGGCTGTTGAGCTGGCCGCCGCCCGTATCGCGTCCATGTCACCCACCGAGATAGCGGAACGTCTCAACCACCGGTTCGCCCTGCTCACCAGTGGTTCACGCACCGCCGAAACGCGCCAGCAGACGCTGCGCGCCACGGTCGACTGGAGCTACGCACTCCTCGAGCCCGGCGAGCAGGCGGTCTTCGACGGACTCTCGGTCTTCCGCGGCGGTTGGACCCTGGCCGCGGCCGAAGCCGTCCTGTCCGACGAAGGAATGGCCTACGGCGCCGTCCTGGACACCCTCGGCCGGCTGGTCGAACGGTCGCTGGTCGTCGTCGACCCAGGCCGCACCACCCGGTACCGGATGCTGGAGACGCTGCGCGAGTATGCCGCCGAACGACTCGAGGCCCGCAACGACGACATGACCCGGCGGCAACGGCACGCGGACTACTTCCGCCGGTTCACCCAAGACGCCGAGATGGACCTGCGCGGTCACGGCCAACGCGACGCACTGGTCCGTCTACGAGCCGAACAGCCCAACATCCGGGCCGCACTGGCGTGGCTCAGCTCGCCCGCCGGCGACATCGACGCGGCCCTGTCCATGGCAGGCGCGCTCGGCCTGTTCTGGCACTTCGGGCGTCACCTCGAAGGCCGCGAAGCCTTAGCTCGGCTCCTCGCACCCGGGACCGGGAGTGAGCAGGCCAAGGCCCACGCGCTGCAGGCGGTGTCCATCGTCGAACGCCCGCGCGCGTGCCTGGTCCATCCCAGCCCCCGCTGTGCCGAGACAGCCGAACAGAGCCTGACCCTGTTCGAAGACCTCGGCGACGCCTCACGTGCCGCCCTGTCGCAGGTGCTCCTGGCGGTGGAAGGAGTCACCGGCGCCCACCCCGAACGCAGCGGACAGCTTCTCCGGCACGCGCAGCACCAGTTCAGTGCCGACGACGACCCGTGGGGGCAGGCCGTCATCGGGTTCGTCCGGATGGAGACCGCCCTCAAGGCCGGCCACCAGGACGTCGCCATTCCCACCGGCAGGGCAGCAGCAGCCGCGTTCCGCGAGCTCGACGACCCCTGGGGGCTGTCCGCCATCCTGTACCACCTCGGATGGGGCCTGCGGCAGTTCGGCCGGTACCCCGAAGCCGCACGCACCCTCGAGGAAGCGATCGACGTGGCCACCAGCGCCGGCCTGTACAACACCGTCCAATGGGCGCTGGCCGACCTCGGCGTGACCCACCTGCACCAAGGACACCCGGGGCAGGCACGGGACATGTTTGCCCGCGCCAGCGCCGCGTCCGAGCACATCGGCGACGGCGCCGGCACCGTCCTCGCCACCTACGGGCACGCGCTGATGGCTCAAGTCGACGGTGACTGGGCGCAGGCACGCCTCCAAAACACGACCGCCCTGGAAGGCTTCCGCACCCTCGGGACGCCCGTTCCCCAAGGGCTGGCACTCGCGGGCCTGGCGCGCTGCGACGAAGCCGACGGTGACCTCGACGCCGCCCAGGACGGCTACCGCGGAGTGCTGGACCTCAGCCACCAAGTGGGCGAGCCGTCCTTGACCGCCACAGCCCTGGAAGGGTTGGCGCGGGTCGCATCGGCACTCGGCGACACACACAAGACCCAAACCCTGCTGACGCAGGCAGCCGACGTGCGGGAGACACGCAGCAGGCCGGCGCCGCCGCACGAGCAGCGAGACCTCGCGCCCTTCCTGCAAGCTAGTGCGACGTCCGCGGCAGACAGGGCTCCGTAGAAGCCCGATGACCCTGCAGATTCGGTCGCTCGGTAGCCCTGCTTCGACAACGATGGTTCGTGGATCGTCACACGGTGGGCTGCGGGTCGTACTGGATGTCCCTGCGCACCGTCCTGGCGCGGTCAACGCCGGCGAGCCGAGCCACGAGGTGCAGTGCCATGTCGATGCCGGCACTGACACCGGCGCTGGTGATGACGTCACCGTCGTCAACGAACCTTTCCATGGGCTGCATCTGGATGGTGCGGTCCAGCGACGCCAGAAGTTCGAGGGACTCCCAGTGGGTGGTGGCTGGCCGACCGGTGAGCAGTCCAGCGGCGGCATACACGAGGGCACCGGTGCACACGCTGGTCATCAACGGGACGGACTCACGCTGCGCGCGAACCCAGGCCAGATGGTCAGGGTCTCGCATCAGGACCCGCGTGCCTTGCCCACCGGGGTGAATCAAGACCTGCATGTGCGGCGCGTCGGGGAACGAGTGGTGCGCGTCGAGGACTAGTCCCTTGGCGGCTCGGACCGGCGCGCCGTCACGGGACAAGAATGACACCGCCCAGCCGTCGTCCGGGTGGTTCAGGGTCCAGTTCGCCAGGACTTCCCACGGGCCGAAGGCATCGAGCTCTTCGACGCCGTCGAACAGCAGGATGCCGATGTGCCGCACGGCGGGTAGGTGGGCCGCGAGGGCAGAGGCGGTGGTGGAGGTCATGGTTGGGTCCTTCAGGCTGGCGGGACGTTCTTGCGGATGGTTCACGATGCAGACATCGCGTGGGGTATCGCCCCGGTCAAAGTGCCGGGATGGTCCTCCCGACAAGCTGAGTGGGCGGTAGCGTCGGGTGGTGCTACACGGCCGTGAGCCCGAACGCGCGCATCTTGCCGCCCTCGTGGAACAGGCACGCGCGGGGAACGGTGCCGTCCTCGTCGTGCTGGGAGAGCCCGGTGTAGGCAAGACGGCCCTGCTGCGTGACCTGACCAATCCCCAGCAACCGTCGGGGGAGCGTGGGGACCTTCGAGTGCTGCGCACGGCCGGGGTCGAGTCCGAGTCGCCCCTGCCGTACGCCGCCCTGCACCGCCTGCTGCGTCCCGTCGCGGATTTCGACCCGTTGCCCGCTCCTCAGGCGCGGGCGCTGCGGGTCGCGTTCGGTCTCGAGGAGGGACCCACCGTCGAACCGTTCCTCGTGGGCGTCGCCACCCTGTCGGTGCTGACCAACGCAGCCGAACCGGACCATCCGCTGTTGTGCGTGGTCGACGACGCGCACTGGCTCGACTCCGCGTCCGCGGACGCCCTGCTGTTCGCGGCCCGTCAGCTGTCTGCCGACCCCGTTGCCATGGTCTTCGCCGCACGAACCGGCGAAACCGCTGGACGAGAGTTCACAGCGCCTGGGCTGCCCGTCCTGGAGATCCGCGGCCTCGGCGACAGGGCGGCCCGCCAGCTCCTCGACGAACGCGGCGGCGACGCGCTCCCTGGTGAAGTCGCGCAGCGCCTCGTCCGCGACACCGGCGGGAATCCCCTCGCCCTGCTGGAGCTGCCCACGGAGCTCAGCCCAGCGCAGCTGCAGGGCCAGGTGCCGCTACCCCGGCAGCTGGCGTTGACCGCCGGCGTCGAGCGCGCGTTCCTCGACCGGTGCCGCCGCCTGCCGCAACCGGTGCAGACACTGCTGCTGGTCGCCGCAGCCGACGCCACAGGCCGTGCAGCGACCGTCCGGCAGGCGGCCGCCACTCTCGGCGTCGACGGGACCGCCTGGGCGGACGCCGAGCGGTCGACCCTGCTCAGCGTCTCCAGCGACACCGTGACCGTACGACACCCGCTGGTCCGTTCCGCTGTGTACCAAGCAGCCACCAGCTTCGAACAACGGCAGGTGCACCGCGCTCTCGCACAGGCGGTCGACGCGGACGACCCCGACCGGGCCACGTGGCACCGCGCCGCAGCAGCCGACGGACCCGACGCCGCCGTCGCCGACGCCCTGGCCGACGTGGCGGTCCGGGCCGAACAGCGCGGCGGCCACGGTGCAGCAGCCGACGCGTTCGAACGCTCAGCCGCCCTGACCGCAAAGGAACCGGACCGAGCCACCCGCCTGTTCGGCGCCGCCCGTACCGCATGGGCGGCCGGGCAGACGATGCGCGCCCGCGCCCTCGCGGCGGCCGCCCGGGAACATGCGGTCGACCCGCTGCAGCGAGCCGACATCGACCGGCTCCGCGCCCGCATCGAGGTCAACGTCGGATCCGCCGTCGACAGCCACCGCATCTTCACCGTCGCGGCGCGCACCATCGCTCACCACGACACCGGTCGCGCCCTGGAGATGGCGTGCGCGGCCGCCCTGAACCGCGCATACGGCGCCGACAGCGGAGCCACCCTCGGTGCCGATGTCCTCACCGAGATGCTGGCACCAACCGTCACGGACACGCCACGCACCACCTGCCTGCGGCTGCTGCTGCGGACCCTGACCGCGACTGGAGACCAGGACTGGGCGAAAGTCATCCCCGCCCTCGAGCAATCACTCGAGGCTGGGCGCGAGGTGGAAGACCTGGACGTGATGGGCAATCTCGGCAACACCGCCTTGCACCTCGGGCACGACGAAGGCGCTCGCTTCTACTACTCGGCCATGGAGGCCGCCGCGCGCGAAGCCGGTGCCGGCATGGTCGTCATCTACGCCCTCGAACGGCTCATGTTCGCCCATCTGCCCACCGGACCATGGACGGCGGTTCGCAGCTCCGCCGACGAAGCGCTCACCTTGGCACGCAGTGTCGGCCAGCCCACCCTGACTGCGGCACCGCTGGCCTGCCTGGCGTTGCTGGCGGCCCTGACCGGCAGCGACGACGTCGACGACCGCCTTGCCGAGGTCGAGGACGTCGCCACCCGCCACCCGCTCGGCATCATGACCGGGCCGACCCACGACGTCACCCGGTGGGCCAAGGGCGCACGTGCCGCCGCCCAAGGCGACGCTGGAGGTGCACTGCACCACCTGTCGGGGATGCGGGTCCCGGCGCTGCATCGGTTCGCGTTCATCGACCGGCTCGAAAGTGCCGTCCGCGCCGGCGACACCAACCAAGCCCTGATCTGGGTCGAAGAGCTCGTCCCGTTCGCCACGGGCACCGGCCAGGCGTGGGCGGTCGGGGCCACCAACCTTGGACGGGCCCTGACCGCGACCGACCCTGCCGACGCCGCGTCATCGTTCGAGCAAGCTGTGGGGCACTACCGCAGGGCTAACCGCCCATACGACCTGGCACGAACCCAGCTGGCATACGGGGAGTTCCTACGCCGCACCAACCGCCGGGTCGACGCGCGCACCCACCTGCGGCCGGCACTGGAGACCTTCACCGAGCTCGGCGCCAGCCCGCTGGTGGAGCGCGCCACCCAGGAGCTGCGCGCCTCGGGCGAGACTGCGCGCAAACGTGACCCGTCCACGCTGCTGGACCTGACCCCGATGGAGCTCAAGGTCGCTCAGCTGGTCAGCACCGGCCTGTCGAACAAGGACGTCGCAGCCCAGTGCTGGGTGTCACCGCGCACGGTGGCGTTCCACCTGCGCAACGTGTTCACCAAGGTCGGAGTCAGTTCCCGCACCGAGCTCGCCCAGCTCGACTTCAACTGAACGACCCTGGCACACAGCCGCGATGGGCATCAGCCGGCTGAAGCACCGGCGAGTGGACGCAACGAACTGACGAAGGCAACTCGGGAGTCTCCCTGGTCGAACCGGCACCCGTGCTGACAATTGCCCCAGCCCAACAGTCACAACGGACTTCGGGTGTTGCCCAGGCTCGGGGAGCAGATCATCCTCGAGGGCATGAACACCTACGACGTCCTCATCGTCGGTGGCGGCGCCGCCGGTCTGTCCGCGGCCCTCGTCCTGAGCCGCGCCCGCCGCACCGTCGTAGTCGTTGACTCCGGCGCCCCACGCAACGCCCCTGCCGCCCACATGCACGGATACCTCTCCCGCGACGGCATGCCGCCCTCAGACCTGCTGAAGACGGGCCGCGCCGAGGTCACCGGGTACGGCGGAACTATCATCGCCGGCCGCGTGGACGAACTGGTTCGCGACGACGGAGGCGGTTTCACCGCCGTGCTCGGCGACGGTGACCAGATCCACGCTCGACGGGTCCTCGTCACTACCGGGTTGCGCGACGAGCTGCCCGACGTTCCTGGTCTGCGGGACCGGTGGGCCAACGACGTCCTGCACTGCCCCTACTGCCACGGGTGGGAGGTCCGCGACCGCGCCGCAGGGGTCATCTGAAACGGCCCAGAGACCACCCGGTACGTCCAGATCGTCCGCCAGTGGATCCGCGACCTTGTCCTGTTCGCACCCAACGGGGCGCTCACCGCGCAAGACCGCGCCGAGCTGGCTGCCCGCGCCATCAGCCTCGTCGAAGGCCCCATCGACCGCCTCGTCGTCGAGGACGACGTCTTGTCCGGTGTCGCCATGGCTGACGGGTCGCTCATTCCCAGGCAGGTCGTGTTCGTCCCGCCTCACCTTGTCCCGCACAGCGAGCTGCTTGCCAGCCTTGGTGCCCAGCTCGACCAGGACGGTTGGGTGACCACCGCGATGGCCGGAGCCACCACCGTTCCAGGCGTCTGGGTCGCCGGGAACGTCGCCAACCCGCGCGCACAGGTCATCACCGCAGCAGGCGAAGGGTCCGCGGCGGCCATCGCCATCAACGCCGACCTCGTCGACGAAGACGTCCGGGCGGCCGTCGACCAGGTCGGCGAGGGACTGGTGACCAACCCCGCCTGACCCACACGGCCAACCTCGACGGCCACCCGCCGCGTGCGGCCTCACAAAGCGCTGGGACCCAGGCAGGCGCCGCCGGACGCAGCGTCTCCGCATACCTGCTCGCCCCGCCGGGCGCGTGACTCCTTGCGCCTCGGGGGCATCTGCCATTGCACACCCCGGCCATTTGACCGGCGCGAGCCTGCGGCATTCAGACGACGGTAGGCATCACCCCACCAACAGATCGCCCTGGTGGACCACAAGCCGAGACCGTCAAGGAGTTGTCATGCACGCCAAGCTCACCGCCGAACCGGTCGCGGTTCACACCGTCACCGCCAGCACCCACCCTGCACCCAACGCCACAACTGCCACCACTCACCACGCACCCGCCCCTGCCACTACCCACCACGACCACACCGACGGGCCCCGCAAGCCCTGGACCGTCCTGGCCCTCGCCCTCGCCGCGCAAATCCTCGTCGTCCTGGACATCTCCGTCGTCAACACGGCCCTGCCTTCCATCGGCCGCGACCTGCACCTGAACGGGTCCGACATGCAGTGGGTCGTCACCGCCTACCTGATGATGTCCGGCGGCGGGCTGCTGTTCGGCGGCCGCATCGCCGACCTGCTGTCCTGCAAGAAGGTGTTCCTGACCGGTCTGACCGTGTTCACCACCGCATCCATCGTCAGCGGATTCGCCAGCAGCGCAACCGAGCTCATCGCCGCCCGCGCCGGCCAGGGCCTCGCCGCAGCCCTGATGACTCCCGCCGCGCTGTCGATCATCATGACCACGTACGCCGGCGCCCAGCGTCGTCTGGCCCTGACCCTGTGGGGCGCGGTCGGGTCCCTCGGCGTCGCCGCCGGAGTCCTGCTCGGCGGAGCCCTCACCACCTGGGCCGGCTGGCAGACCATCTTCTTCATCAACGCCCCCATCGGCGCCGTCGCCCTGGTCGCCGGGCTCAAGATCATCCCCGTCGCCACCACCCCTGCCGTCACCCTCAAGCAGTTCGACGTGGCCGGCGCCACAACCGTCATCGGCAGCCTGGCCGCACTCATCTACGGCCTCGGTGCCACCGAGCAGCACGGCTGGCTCTCCGCCCGCGTCCTGGTCGCCTTCGCCACCTCAGCGGTCCTCGCCGTCGCGTTCAAGGTCCGGGAGAACAGAGCGGCCAACCCGCTGGTCCCGCCGCACACGTGGAAGGTCACGTCCCTCGTGTCCGGCACCACCGTCATGCTCGGCGTCAGCGGCATCCTGGTCGGAACCGTGTTCCTCGCATCCATCTTCGTCCAGAACGTCATGGGATTCTCGGCTATCCGCGCCGGGGTCGCGTTCGTCCCGTTCGCCCTGGCCATCACCGCCGGTACCGTCGTCGCCAGGCACGCCATGACGCACGGCACCCCGCGGGCCCTCGCCACAGTCGGACTGGTCATCTTGGCCGGCGGAGCCGTCCTGCTCACCCAGGCGTCCGCAGGGTCCAGCTTCGCCACCGGCATCCTGCCCGGCCTGGCCACCATCGGCATCGGAGTCGGCATGGTCTTCGCCCCCGTCTCGGTCACCGCCATGGCTGGCATCCCGCCGCAGCACGCGGGGATGGCGTCCGGGTTCCTCATGACCGGGCACGAAGTCGGCGCCGCCCTGGGCGTGGCCGTTCTTTCCGCCGTCGCCAGCACCGCCGGCAGCCTGGCCAGCATCGCCGGTGTCGTTGCTGGCTTCGACCGAGGGTTCCTCGCCGCAGCAGGCATCGCCCTCGTCCTGGCCGTGTTCGCGTACATGCGGATGCCCAGCCAGCGCGTCGAAGGTGGCGCCGGAATGCACATGCACCACTGACGCAACCCCAGCGCACCACGCTCGAGCGCTCGGACCCCACCAAGGGTCCGAGCGCTCGAGCGTGTCTCGTCGTTCAAGCGCTCGTGACGAAGGGAAGGCCGCACCTCCAAGGTGGTGTCGAGGCAGGGAAATTCGCCCCGCAGGAGCCGCCCTGCGTGCCATACGCTCAGTGGATGCAAGTACTGGGGATTTGCTTCGCCGGGACCTCCACCGCCCAACGCCCCTCGATGAGTGCCTTCGTCGGCGACGTTCTGGGCCTGCCCGTTCGAACCGTCGACGGCGTGGAAGCAGACCTGTTCGCGCTCCCCGACGGAAGCTCGTTCGCGGTGGCCTCACCGGGTGGCATGGGAGACAGCGCCCGCTCGCTCGGGTTTCTCGTGGCAAGCCTGGACGAAGCCATCGCCGAGCTGCACGCCGCTGGCGTGGCAACGGATGCACCCGCGGTGAACAGCAGGGAGCGGTACGTGCACTTCACCGCACCGGACGGCCACCTGTACGAGCTGGTGGAACGCATCAACCACTGAACCTGACTTCGACGCTGTGGTGGTATCACCCCTCTCATGCTGAGCGAGCGGGGGAGCGGCGCTGCTTGACTAACTGCTTGACAACGGGAGCATGTCCGGGTGGATGCAGGCGCACATCGGGGGACTGGCTTCGTGCTCAGATGGACGTCCGGGCACGGTTGCGGACGGGTCGAGAATGCTTGACACGGAAGAGGTCACTGGTTCAAACCCAGTATCGCCCACCAGTACGAAACGGCCCCTGACCTGCGGAAACGCCGGTCAGGGGCTTGTTCGTTGCCCGGGACCAGGGGCCGGATCTGACCTCTTCTCTGTTGGTGAATGACTAACTGAGTGACCAAGGCCCTCGCACTCACTCGCAGCGACGGTCCGGCGGGGTCCGTCGCGGTCCGCCGTCGTCCGTGGCTGGCTTGGGCGGCCTGCGTCGGGCGGTGGATCTTGGTTCGGCTCACTGCTGACTTCTTCCGTGGGCTGTGCGCATTCGGGCCGTGGTCGGGGGCTGCCTACCGCAGACTGTGGAGGCGGGGGAGGAGGACGTTCGAGCAGCGGCGTCGCTGGGAGCTGGTGCGGACCGAGCTGTGGAGTGGGCGCCGGAACATTGCGGCGGCCGCGGCCTGGATGTTGGGCGGGGCCGTAGTGGTGCTGGTGCTGCCGGTCGGATCAGGCATGGTTCGAGGGTTCGTCGCCGGGACGCTGGCGACCAGCTGGGCGTGGATGGTCTTCGTGACGTCGTTGATCCGGACGTATCCGGTGACGATGGGGGAGTGGGGGGAGTCGTTCACGCGTGAGGTCCTCACCAGCCGGGAGTTCGGGTGGCCGTTCCTGGACGACGTCCCGATGGAGAAGCGCAACATCGATCACGTCGCGGTAAGTCCGCGCGCGGTGCTGGCGATGGAGACCAAGTTCGTAGGTGCGGGCCGGCAGTGGGCGACGGACCGCTATCGCGAGGTGGCGATGGATGGTGCCCGCTCGAGTGCCAGGTCCGTGCGATCGATCCTTCTCTCCCAGGGTTTCAAGGACGTACCCGTCGAGGCGGTGCTGATGATCTGGGGACCTGGCGCAGGACAGCTTGAGAACGACTGGGCGGTCCTGGATGGGGTCCACGTGGTCAGGGGTCTTGCCGCCGCGGATGAATGGCGTCGGCACTGCAACGACGGCGACATCAGCGCGGCCCGGGCAAAGGAGCTCCACGGGATCCTCAGGAGCCATCAGGCCATGCGTGATGCCCACGCCGGAGCCAAGACTCGTCCTGCTCACGCGAGCGCCGGCTGCTCGCGTCCGGGGCCGCCTCGCTCTAGGGAGAGCTGATGCAAAGGCGGCGGAATGACCCGCCTTCGTCGGCTGCCAACTGGCGTGCAGCCGCTCGGGGGCATTTGATTGTCCGCGCACATTGGGCTTGGCGGCCTCGCACTCAAGCTCGACGACGCCCTCGGTTTGGTCGCACCTCGGAAACAAGAAGGACGAGCAAGACGACGGCTGCAATACCCATACGCGCACCGATGTGCTCAAGCTGCACCCAAAGCCAAGTGAGGAGGCCGCCTCCGGCGAGGGCGTTGACACCAATCCACACGAGGGACCTGGGACCGACGTCTGGCAATCCGTCCCAGTGAGCTCGCGCTAACCGCTTCAGAAGGCGCCAACCGTTCAGCAGGAGGATGCCGCCCACGAGCGCCAAAGCTGCCATTCCGGCAAGTTCTCCGAGAGACGGTGCACCCTCCATCCATCGAAGAGGTCCGCGGTACAGCGGGTTCGGAGGTGCAGTCATGCGGGCACGCTAGCCGTGGCCACTGACACTGCCTGCAGGCCCTTGGAGGCTCGAGCCGCGCCAACGCGGTGGTTAGACGCACGATATTGGGCTCGCATCTTGCCGCAGGGATCCTCTGTCAAGCTCCGAGCGCGGAATGGTGCAGCATGGAGAGATGGCACCGGCTCCCGGCACGTATCGAGTCTCTGACGAATCTGGAGTCGCGTTCTCCGAGGCGCTGAATCTGTGGGTACCCCTCGCCTATGACTGGCTGATCAAGACCGCTCAGCGATACAACGGCTGGACCACATATCTCGAGTTGACCGAACACGTGCAGCAAACCTCGGGCGTCAGGACCCGGATGCTGATCGGAAACTGGAGCGGCAAGCTGTTGGAGCGAGTAGCACAGCTCGCCACCGACCGAGGCGAGGTGCCGCTGACATCGCTTTGTGTCCATCAGAACGGGACCATCGGCATCGGATATCTGCGCGCGCCGAAGTCAGTTGACGTCGATCCAGCAGCCGACGTCGACGAGCTGGCTGCGGCTCACCGACTGCTCTGCTACAAGAAGTACGCATCCGATCTGCCTGCTGATGGGGGCAAGCCGGAGTTGACTCCAAAACTGGCTGAAGCCCGCTCACGACGGACGACCGCGAGTCGGCCTCCTCCGAAGCTTTGCCCCGTTCACTACATCGAACTCTCGATAACCGGCGTGTGCAGTCTCTGCGATTAGCGTCGACATGGGCGCTTCAGCCCGCAAGGCGGCGGAATGACGCATGACTCGCCACTGCTAGTACTTCCACCCGCTCGCCGCCTCTTCCTCGGTGATCGCTGGGGTTGTGTCGACCACAATCACGCGCGCCGATCGGCAACGAAAAGCGCGCATCCGTTCGGAGTACTCAAGGTCGCGCTCCAGCGTGTCATCAGGCTCCACCAAGGCAACGATGGGATCGCCCTCGATCCCCGAGTAGTAGGCATGCATCCAGGCAAACTTGGACCTAGTGGTTACGTAGACCCAATCGGCAGCTTCTGCAGGTGAGGATGCTCCGGGGTACATCAACGCGGTACTCGGCGAGGCTCCCGTAACCGATCTTGGGAGCAGAACGTCCCCGTGCTTCAGCGATGCCCGAGTTCCGTGCCAGTACCGGACCGGTCTGCCCGGTTTCCAGCTGCCTTCGCTGACGACCATAGTGAGACGTTAGCGAAGCGGCGTTCGGCGCGGGCCAAATCCCAACTTGGGCGGTGAATGCAGCATGCCGTTCGGCTTAGCCGAAGCGCAGCACAAGAAGCCCAACGATGCGAACCACGAACTCAGCGTCACGCGTCTCGGGCGGGGGCCCATGGTGGGCGTCGCTGCGCTGGTTGCGAACAGATGCAATCCAGCGAACGATGGCGTCCACAGCGTCGGCCATAGGTGTATCGATTCCATCGAGCCAACCGGACTTCCGCGCCTGCTTCACCTGATCGCCGAGTTGGCCCCCCGCGTATCCGAGGTGCTCGAGCAACATCTGGAGTGCCGTCCCTGCATCGGTGACGGCGTCCGCCGCGTTACCCGCGGAGAGTTCTTCAAGGGCCTCCCGAAGCTTGTCGTCCACGTGGCGAAGTGCTGGATTGTTCGAGACGAGTGCCGCGAGTGGTTTATCGATGAGCACGACTGCCCCGAGGTCCTCTCGGAGGATCCCCTCTCGTCCCCGGATTGCGAACTTTGTTTCCGAGAGAATCTCCTCGACCTCATTCAGGAACACCTCCTCTTCATGACGCTGCCAAGGCAGGCCGGGCAGTCGCGCGTAGCCGTCGGCCCAAGCCCCGACGGCATCCAGAGCAAGCGGGCACTCCTCGTGAATTATGAATGAGATGAGCTGGTCGAATGGTCGAGCTCGCACCTGCGGGTGGGGTTTGGCGGCACGGAGACTCAGGTCGCCACGCGCGCCCACCACGAGTTCGATGGCGATGTGGGCCATCTCCTCAGCCGCATTTGGGTATTGCCACTGAGACAGGGTCATCCTCGGCTGATTGCGCTCGACCGCTAGCGCAAGCTTGTGCCGGATCGGTTCTTCCAGCGGGTCGCGAAACATATAAGGGGCCATCGCCATGCCGGCTTGATCGACGGGACGGGCATCGGATGGGCGGCGCCTCACATATTGGCTGTATAGCGTCACGCGGCCCGGTCGTCGTTCGTCACTCAACGAGGTCGGGTCCTCCGCAGAACGTCGATCCGTTCGTCTGAACAAGTGCACGCGACTAAGTATGGGCGTGCGCGTGCACTCGGCCGTCGCGACGCGGCGGAATGACTCAGTATCTCGTGGCCACGGCCCGACGTTGGGTATCGTTTCCGGCAAGCGGAACCATCAGTTCCTTCGTAGCCGATCGCTATCAGGCGTGAACCGCGTACCGGGCAGGATATGAGCCGGCCGAGTGCGACAAGTCGAGGACATCGACATGTCGGAATGCTCCAAGATCCCCTATGGCAGCCGTGGCGCCGCATTGTTCGCTATGCGTGGCATAGGCCGCGCCTACCGTAGGCGCGGCCGAACCGGTCCGAGAGGCGCCTACTTCTGCAGTCCGTGTCGCTGTTGGCACCTGACCTCCAGCGCCGGGGTGCAGACGCCCCCGTGGGAGAGGAGCAGACGAGAAGCCACCGTTCCCACGCGCGGTCGATGAGTCGCGTTAGAGACCGTCCACGTCACAGGGCCCTCAGACGCCTGCGACGTAGGCGGTGAGGAAGTGAACGCCGTGGCGGTCGAGGTTGCCTCGGGCGCGGTCGTAGTGCTCTGTGGTCCTTGGGTCAGCGTGTCGGGCGAGGATCTGGGCGTCGCGTAGTGGGACGCCGGCGTCCAGGGCGTTGGTGATGGCGGCGTGCCGTAGCGAGTGCGGGCTGATGTGACGCGGTATGCCAGCAGCCTTCGCGATCCGGGCGACCATGCGGTACGCGTCGCGCCGGTCGATGGGGTTACCTGTGAGCGGTCGCAGGATCAGCGGCCCTGTGGTGCGCTGCCCGCGGCACGCCTCGAGGACACGCAGCACGGGGACCGTGATGGGCATGGTGGCGGGCTTGTTGCCCTTGCCGACCAGGTGCAGCACGCGGTGGCCGCGCATGGTGTCGGCGTAGTCCTCGATCCGAACGGCTGCGGCTTCCGAGGCGCGGAGGGCGTTGATGCCGAGCAGGAACGCGAGGGCTCCGTGGTGGACGGTGATGGTCTGGGCCACTTGTAGGAACCTGATCAGCTCGAGCCGGTCCAGACCGTGGGTGCGGGACTCGTCGCGATGCACCTTCGGCAGCCGGGCGTACACGGCCGGGTCGGACCCGATCAGGCCATCAATGTGCGCGAACCGGAAGAACCCGCGGACCCCGTGCATCATCGTCACCACGGAGGAGTCCATCAGCCCACGGTCACTGAGCCCGCGGATGTACAGCTCGAGGTGGGCTCGCTGCACACCGGCCAGCGGGTCGAGGCCGTGGCCCTCGCACCAGGTGAACCACTCCCTGAGCTGATAGGCGTATAAGGCGTGAGTGTGCCCGGAGTATCGGGCCAAGAAGGAGACCGCCGCGAGCTGGGCGGTCGACATCGACGCGGGCTGGAACGGCAGAAGGATCGTCGTATCGGACATGGCGTCACCTCATGCGGCGACCGAACACAGGCCAGACCCCGGCGCCGCCCTCGCGGCCAGGCACCCAGACGACCCCGACGGTAGACCCGTGCCGTGGCCGCGGCGCCAAAGGGCAAATCCAGCAAACGACGCCTCCGCGGTGCGTAGACAACGTACGGTTCCCGGCGTGCAAGGGGGACCCGACGAGAAGGTCATGCGGCTGCGGTACGCCGGCACCTGCCGAGTCTGTGGAGCCGGGATCCCGGAGAAGACTCAAGCGGTCTATGAACGACAGACCAAGACCGTCCGCTGCCTGAGCCACGACATGACGGTTCCGCCTGAATCCACCTCCGCCACGGATGCAGGTCCAGTCACCCTTGAAGGCGTGATGGAGGCGGGACCAGTCGCTAACGCGGTGGTTGAGCCTGGCACCGCCGGAGCATCAGCTCGTCGGGAGTTCGAGCGTCGCAAGGCCAAGCGTGAGCAGCGCATTCGAACCCAGCATCCGCGGATCGGAGGGTTCCTCCTGGCCATCTCCGAGGAGCGGCAGTCCACCACCGCTTGGGACACCGGTGCCCTCGGCGAAGAGAAACTCGGCAAAGGCTTGGACCGCTTGGCATGCGACACCATCAAACTGCTGCACGACCGACGCATCCCGAGGTCCAAGGCGAACATCGACCACATCGCCATGACCGCCAACGGCGTCTACGTCATCGACGCCAAGAAGTACCGCGGCCGCCCTCAGCTCAAGATCGAAGGCGGCATCCTGCGCCCCCGCGTAGAACGGCTGCTCGTCGGATCCCGCGACTGCACCAAGCTGGTGGACGGCGTGCTCAAACAGGTCGACGTGGTCCGCGCAGCTCTTGCGGAGGACGTCCCGGTCCGAGGCGTGCTCTGCTTCGTCGAAGCGGACCGGCCCTTGATCGGAGGAGCCTTCACCACGCGCGACGTCCAGGCGCTCTGGCCCAAGAAGCTCTACCCCCAGCTCCAGGCGGAAGGGCCACTGTCCGCGGAAGCCATGGACGACATCCACCGACACCTGGCGAAGGCGCTGCCTGCCGCCTGAAGGATCCCTAGTCGCGGCGGAAGGACTCACGTTCAGCGCGTGTCCCTCTTTCGAGGATCGACGGCAGATAGGGCGGTGGCTGCCGCACCGTCCAGGAGTGGCGTCCATTGTGAATCGCGTGCCGGCGCGGTACACCTGTGCGTAGGCGAATGCGCTTCTGAACGGCGGTCACGCCTTGACTTGGTCTGGATGGCTTGTAGTGGGCGGTGCCGCCACAGCGATGGCGGTACTGCTGTTGTCACCGGCCCCGAAACGCCTTCAGGCGCTCCGCGACCACAAGAGGGTTCAGCGCGCCAAGAATCATCTCCTCCGCCGACTGAGATCACGACGTCGACTGGTGTTGGCGTGCGGGTTCGTTTCATTGGCGGGAGTCCTCATCCTCGTGGTTTGGATTCTGCCCACGGCGCTGACCAAGCACCCCGTCATCCCAGACGCCGCCGATCGACACAAGGCCGCCGCCGATGCTCGGTCAGCATTGGTCGCGCTTCTCGTGGCGGCGGGTGCCGGCGGCACTCTTGCCTACACCGCCAGGTCATATCGACTCAATCGAGAGGGACACATCACCGAGCGATACACCAAGGCGGTTGAGCAACTCGGGCACGACACGTTGGCTGTCCGTCTTGGCGCCATGTACGCACTTGAGCGAATTGCCGTTGACTCCCACCGCGATCACCAAACAGTGGTCGAGGTTCTCAGCGCCTTCATTCGGAAGACTGCGCCGGAACAAGCGAATGGTCGTCCGGTCGTCGCCCCGGATAGTGAAGCCGCCATGACGATCCTCGGCAGGCTCCCTCGTCGTCATGATGTCAATCGGGCCAACCTTCCGGGCGCACACTTGGAAATGGCTGATCTCAGAGGCGCTTTCCTCAACGGCGCGAACCTTGCTGGCGCGAGCATGATCGGGGCCAAGCTGATCGGCGCCCACCTCAACGGTGCCGACTTGTCCGGCGCTTCCCTGGAAGAGGCGGACCTAACTGCCGCGTCCGTGAAGTGGGCGAACTTTTCAGGCGCCAACATGGCCGATGCAGACCTCACCCGCACCTCCGTTGAAGGCACGGATCTGTCCCCGGCCAGATCTCTGATCCAAACCCAAATCGACGCAGCGATCGGTGACTTCGCTACGCGCCTGCCCCTCGGAATTTCAAACCCATGGACGGGTGGGCGCTGAAGTCAAGAGTTGGTCAAATTGGGCGCTTGCGAGAGTCGGAGTCTCGCCCTGGTTGCGCGCCTGACGCGGCGAAATGACGCGCCTCGAGCACACGCCCGCCGCGGCATTGTCGGGACAGTCGGGTCGGGCCGACCGAGCAATTTCGCGGAGCTGTCGCACCGCGCGTGTCGATCGGACCCAGCGACCAGTTGGTCGTCGAACCTCAATCCGCGTGCATCGACACGCTGGGTCGCTTAGGTTGCGGTGGCCGTAGCTGAGGCCGTAGACGAGAGGAACTTGTTGATGCTGTTCAGTTCCGTGACACCGTTGCCCAATACGGACCTGATGAATGTAATCAGGGTTCTCGAGACGCAGGCTCAAAGTCTCGCGAACCTTCAGGGAAGGGATGCCAGCGACAGGCTTTCTGCCTACCACAACTGGGCCTCACAAGGGTCGAGCCAGCTGCGGTACGTCGTTGATCTAGCTCAGGTTGAGCACCTCATTGACACGAGACGTCACGACTTTCTGTTCGACATGTTCGGCGGTCCACAAGCGCTGATCAACTACAGCATCTCCGCTGAGCAGGAAGACCGGGCACGTGTGTTCGCGGAGGCTCTCGACGGGCTCAGGGCTGTTGCAGAGAGTTGTGGTGCGATGCCGGAGGCCTTGTTCATCCCAGACACGAACATCTACCTTCACCAAGACGTATATTTTCACGAGTTGAACTGGCACGAAATCGCAGGGACATCTGACGAGGTCCGAGTGCTTGTCCCGATGGCGGTAATGCGCGAGATCGATAAGGCCAAGCGCGCGCCTGGCAACAAGACAGTCAGCTTCACGAATAGGGAAGCGATCCGAGATCGAGCACGCCTCGCCTCCAAGCGCATCCGGACGTCCTTCGAGAACCCCCAGAGCATTCCGGAGTTGGCGACGGGGGTAACGATGGAGCTGCTGATGGACCCCCGCGGTCACCGAGCAATCGAGGATTCGGACAGCGAGATCATCGACCGTGCGTTGGCGCTGCAGACTATGGCTGGTCGCAAGGTTTCAGTCGTCACTACTGACGGCAACATGCAGTTCGGCGCGCACGTCGCAGGTCTCGGCGCCATCCTGCTCCCCGGGTGAGAAGCCTGGCGCTCGTCCGTATCCCAGATAGTCGGCCGACAAGCGCGGACCCGTAGCCGAGCGATCGCGGCGAAAGGACGCTCCGTCCTTCGCTCGCCGAGGCCGCAGAACCGGGAGGTGGCTACAGGAGGCGTCGGCGGCCTATCCCTGCGCGCCACCCGAGTGGTTCCGCCTATCCCCTTAGGGCTCTAAGCGCCAAGGCGGCGCCCTCGCCGCCGATCGCGTAGCTCTCTTCATCACTGTCGAGAGACACTCCGATATCCAGCCTTCTCGACGCAAGTGATGCTTGGGCTCCCAGGACATCGCGGGCGTCGCCCCGTGTCAGCGCGTCATCAACTTCTGCGATCACCCCCAAGAAGACCTCCAAGTCGCCACCAGGCATGCTTACCCGACTTCTTACACCGCGCGCCGTCAGCCCAGACTCCATCTCGATCGTCACTCGCGGGCGCCGATCCTCGGTCGAGCGGGCCCGTCTGCGCTTCAACACGTCCGGCGCCCACCGCAGATAGGCGTCCTGATTCTCAGACAAGTCCGCCAAGCTGGCCCACGATCCAAGAAGACTGGCACCAGCCAGCCTTTCAGCTCTGATGTCAGGCTCGCTGCCGACATCGAGATCGCGATTGGCATCCAGGCCGCCGATGACATCGTCCACAATGAAATCGGGTTGCGTCTCTTCGGCTGCGTCCCCTGGGCCATCGCCGTCCCGTGAAAGTTCCAGCTCGAGGGCATTGGCATAGAAGGCCGAGGCGTTCATAACCGTGCTGATCGCGTAGCGCTCAGCTTGCGCGCCGCCAACGGAGATGCCGTTCAGCTGCAGGCTCGCGTGTGCAAGCTGCTCGATGCTATGCCTGACTGACTTGGTGCCCTTGCTTTCGAGAAGGCTTAAGTGGCCGCCTGGACTGCCCGGGAACGTCGTGACGGCAATGTAGTCGGGCCTGTTGTTTCCTCTCCGGCCAACTCCATGAGGGACTCCGTTGACGAGCACGTAGTTGTCATCCAGTGCAACGTCAACATCCACAAACTGCGTGACGGCGTGTGGCCCAAAACGTCTCGTCAAGTGGCTTTCCAGCACAGAGGTAGAAAAGCCGATACCCAGTTCCTCGCTTAGAACTCGCCGCTGATTGTGAGCCACACTGCGCCCCGCCTCCGATAGCCTGTAGCACGGTCGCGCCACGTGCAGGCGCGGCTCAAAGACCCCGATGTACCGCCACTTCGCCCACTTGAGGTAGGCCTCATACACATCGGCTCGATACCGGGGCGCAGTCGCCTTCGCCAGATTGAGCAGTACGTCGGCAGGGCGTAGCGGCGTCAGCCGATTCAGCGCCGGGACGGGGACCAGCCCCCCACCACCTGGGGGCGCGCTGGCGTTGACGGCAGCGGCCAGAACGCGGGTGCTCTTGACCTGCAAGTCGGGTCGGCTGTTCATGATCCGGATGGCCGTGAAGATATCCATACATCCCCCTGCTGATGCCGTGCTCACTGTAAATTTCGGTTTCACCCCGAACGGTTCGGCGGCAACGTTGCCAGCCAAGCCCCGCGGCCGCGTCGACTCTACGGGCGCGCAAGTCCAGGGAGGGCTAGATCCTGACCCAAGACTGCGGCGACTCTAGGCGAAATCGCGGCGAATGTGACGCTGGGTGATCGGATCGCTACGTGTGATCCACCTTGCCTAGCCATCACACCAGCCACCCTCGAAACTTGTTCCCTCGAGGCTCACGCTGGTAGGAAGGCGGCGGTCGCTTGGCGACTCGACATGAGTTGAGTCCAGCAGAGTGGTGTACGACGTGGTGACGGCCCGGGCGTAGACGCAGGTGCGG
>NZ_LMSC01000008.1:0-757 GCF_001428025.1 Phycicoccus sp. Soil748
GCACCAGCGAGCTGGCGCAGTTGCCGACGCCGACGATGGCGACACGCACGGATCCCATGGGTTACTCCTTGTGGTTGATCGGGGTGATCGGTTGGTCGTTCGGGGGTGTGGCGGTGGTGGCCGAGGGGGTGTTGCGCTCGGCGGTGATGAGCTCGTTGAGCCAGCGGACCTCGCGCTCAGCGGAGTCCAGGCCGTGCCGCTCGAGCTCGGCGGTGTAGCTGTCGAAGCGCTCGCGGTTCTTCGCCGAGGCGGTCCTGATGTTGGCCAGCCGCTCCTCGAGCCGGCTGCGGCGCCCCTCGAGGATCCGCAGCCGTACCTCGGCCTCGGTGCGGGCGAAGAAGGCGAAGTGCACGTCGAACGTGTCGTCCTCCCACGCCGTCGGACCCGCCTCGCGCAGCAGGTCCTGGAACCGCTCCTTGCCCTCGGCGGTGAGCTCGTAGACGATCCGCGCGCGCTTGGTCCCGGCGGTCGCCGCGAGGGAGTCCGCCGCGTCCGACTCGACGATCCAGTGGCGCTCGAGCAGCCCCCGCAGGCAGGGGTACAGGGTGCCGTAGGAGAGCGCCCGGAAGGGCCCGAGCGCGGCGTTGAGCCGCTTGCGCAGCTCGTAGCCGTGCTGGGGTGCCTCGTGCAGGAGCCCGAGGACGGCGAACTCGAGGAGCTCGGTACGGCGTGCGGCCATGGCGTCCTCCTCGGGTCGGTCGTGGTGCGCGGTCGTGGGCTCGGGCGGGGTGCCCGGGCGGGGTGCCCGGGCGGGGTG
>NZ_LMSC01000008.1:763-85881 GCF_001428025.1 Phycicoccus sp. Soil748
ATACATGCCGCGGATATATCGAGTCGATACACCGGTNATGACGCATCGCCGACGGCGCCGGGAGGGCCGGGGGACCTCCTCGTTCCTGAGCGGCGGACCCGCTCCGATGAGGCAATCCACAGGTCAGCCGTCATACTGAGCCTCAGTTGTCGGGGACCGGGCCACTGCTGGACGCAGTGGCCCGACACCTGCTGTCTGCCGATCGGAAGGCCCCATGAGCTCCTCACGTCCC
Source organism: Phycicoccus sp. Soil748 (assembly GCF_001428025.1). GTDB lineage: Bacteria > Actinomycetota > Actinomycetes > Actinomycetales > Dermatophilaceae > Pedococcus. The sequence continues at coordinate 996 of NZ_LMSC01000008.1, forward strand.
AAGACGCGCGCCCAGGCGAAGGCGGGCGGAGACCGTCGTGCCGGGGGCCCGAAGCCCCCGCAGAGCCGCAAGAAGCTGTGGGCCAAGCGGCTCGGCATCGTGGCGCTGGCCGGCTTCGTCCTGGCGATCGCGGGCTTCTTCGTCGCCTACGCCCTGATCAAGGCGCCGGAGCCCAACGACCTCGCGAGCGCGCAGGCCTCGGTCATCTACTACGCCGACGGCAAGACCGAGATCGACCGGATCAGCGAGGTCAACCGCGAGTCGGTCAAGCTCTCGCAGGTGCCTGTCGCCGTCCGGCGTGCCCACCTCGCGGCCGAGGACCGCAGCTTCTACCGCAACTCCGGCATCAGCCCGAGCGGTATCGCGCGTGCGGTCTGGGTGGGGCTGCGCGGCGGGGCCACCCAGGGNCGCAAGGGCAAGGAGATCATCATCTCCATCAAGATCGCGAAGCAGAAGTCCAAGGACCAGATCCTCGAGGACTACCTCAACACCATCTACTACGGCCGGGGCGCCTACGGCATCCAGACCGCGTCCAAGGCCTACTTCAACAAGGACGTCTCCAAGCTCACGCCGTCCGAGGGCGCCCTGCTCGCCTCGGTGATCCGCGGTCCGTCGTTCTACGACCCTGGCCTGGGCAAGCAGCAGGAGCAGAACGCCAGGGACCGCTGGACCTACGTCATGGACGGCATGAAGACCGAGGGCTGGATCTCGGCCGCCGACCGCGCCCAGGCGACCTTCCCCAAGGTCGTGACCTACAAGCCCCGGAAGGCCGCGAGCGGCCCCAACGGCTTCATCACCCAGGCCGTCAAGGACGAGCTCAAGGGCAAGCTCAAGCTCTCGGACGCCGACATCGACCGTGGCGGCTACAAGATCGTCACGACGATCGACAAGAAGGCCCAGGACGCCGCGGTCGCCGCGATCCGGGACCGGATGCCGACCGGCAAGGACGCGAGCACCCTGCGCGTCGGGCTCACCTCGATCAAGCCCGGAGACGGTGCGGTCGTGGCGATGTACGGCGGCGCGGACTACCGCAAGGAGCAGTTCAACACCGCGACCCAGGCCACCATGCAGGCCGGGTCGACGTTCAAGATCTTCACCCTGCTGGCCGCGGTGTCGGCGAAGGACCCGATCAGCACGAAGACGAAGTTCGACGGCCGGTCGCCGCAGTACTTCAAGGAGTTCGAGGACTCGGGTGCTTCGACCGACTTCCTGCGGCGCGGTGGGGTGCGCAACTTCGGTCCCTTCCCGGGTGAGCAGTTCGGCAACATCGACCTGCGCACGGCGACCGGCCACTCGGTCAACACCGTCTACGCGCAGCTCAACATCAAGGTCGGCCCCAAGGCGACGCGTGACGCCGCCGTCGCTGCCGGCCTGCCGGCCAAGGGCCTCGGCACCAACTACGCCAACGTCCTCGGCACCTCGCACGTCAAGATCATCGACATGGCCAACGCCTACGCCACGATCGCCGCGAAGGGCCAGCGGGTGACGCCGTACTTCATCCGGACCGTCAAGGGCGGTCCCGGCGAGCTCAACTACAAGGCCAAGCCGGCCAAGAAGGCCGCCTTCGACCCCGAGGTCATCGCCGACGTGACCGATGCGATGCAGCAGCCGATCAAGAACGGCACCGCGGAGTTCGCCCAGAACCTCGGCCGCCCCGCGGCGGGCAAGACCGGTACGACCACCGACAACAAGGCCGCGTGGTTCGACGGGTTCACCCCGCAGCTGGCGACGGCGGTCGGCATCTACAGCACCGGCAAGAACGGCGCCGAGCTGTCGATGAACGACGTCAACGGCGTCGAGCTGACCGGTGGCACCGTCCCGGTGCGGATCTGGACCGACTTCATGAAGGACGCCCTCGACGGCCAGAAGGTGCTCGACTTCCCGGCGCGCGCCGGCGTCGGCGACGACCAGGTGTACACCCCGCCCCCGCCGCCGCCGAGCACGTCGTCCACGACGAGCACCACGACGACGACCACGACGACCACCACCACCAGCACGACGACCACGCCGTCGACGACGAAGACGACGAAGCCCTCGCCGACGAGGACCAGGACGAACCCACCGCCGTCCCCGTCGACGACGGTGACGATCCCGGTGCCCGGCGGCACGGGGGCGCAGGGCACGCCCACGGCGCAGAGCTCCCCCACGACGCAGTGACGCGCCAGCGGGACGTGCTGCCGAGCAGCTCGCTGGCGGTCGTCGGCGGGCCGCTCGGCCGCCATGCCTCGGCGCGGGCGACCTCGTGGCTCGCGACGGTCGTGCCGCTGCTGGTCGCGGGGGCGGCGACGACGGCGCTGTCCGTCGTCGAGCGTGCCCACTGCGTCCAGAAGGGCTGGAACGGCTCCGACCAGTTCTGGCACGCCTGCTTCTCCGACCTGCCGGCGCAGTACCAGCTCGGCAACCTCGGCTCAGGCCTCGCGTCGTACGTCGGCGGTGACGGTGCACGGGCCGACCACCCGGTGCTCACCGGTGCCGTCATGGCCTGGCTCGGGGGCCTCGTGCCGGACGGCTCGCTGCTCGACCAGACGCGGTGGTACTTCGCGCTGTGGGCGCTGCTCGGTGCAGCCCTCGTCGTCGCGACCGTCTACCTCACGGCGGCCTCACGCCCGTACCACGCGGCCGACGCCGCGCACGTGGCGCTCAGCCCGGTCCTGCTCCTCGCCGCCTTGGTGTCCCCGGACCTGTTCGGGGTGGCGCTGGCCAGCGCGGGCCTGTGGGCGTGGGCGCGTCGCCGACCCGTCGTGGCCGGCGTGCTGCTCGGCCTCGCGGTGGTGGCGCGGACCTACCCCCTGCTGATCCTGCTGGCACTGGTCGTCCTCGGCGTGCGCAGCGGCCGGCTCGCGGCCGTGCGCCGCACCCTGCTCGCCGCTGCGGGGGCCGTCGCGATCGTCATGCTGCCCTTCCTCGTCGGCCACCCCTCGGCGATCCTGCGCTCGACGCAGGTGTGGTGGGACAGCGCCGCCGGCCTCGGCTCGGTGTGGATGGTGCCGCAGCTGCTCGGCCACCCGCTGCCCACCGGCCCGACCACCCTGGTCACCGTGGTCGGCCTCGCCGTGGCCGTGGTGGCGGGCACGCTGTTCGCGCTCGGCACCGACCGCCGCCCCACCGTGGCCGAGGTGGTCCTGGTCCTGGTCGGGCTCTCGCTGCTCGCCGGCAAGTCGTTCCCCGTGCAGGCGTCGCTGTGGCTGGTGCCCCTGGTCGCCCTGTACGGCGTCCGCTGGCGCGACCACCTCGTGTGGGCCGGTGCCGAGGCGCTGCACTTCCTCGCGGTGTGGCTCTACGTCGCTGGCCTGTCCAAGCCCGACCGCGGCCTGCCCGCCGGCTGGTACGCCGCGTTCCTGCTCCTGCGCGTTGCCTCGGTCGGCTACCTCGTGTGGCGGGTCTGGCGCACCGCCTCCCGTCGAGCCCCCGAGCCGCTGCCCGCCCCGACCCCCAGCGAGCCTGGGCCTTTGCTGGATGCGGCGGACCAGGACCCGTCGGATCCAGCAAGGACCGCGGTGGGGGACCTCGACGAGGTCGACGAGGTCGACGGGGAGTTCGCCGGGGCGCCGGACCGGCTGATCGTCCGCCTGGCCTGAGGCCCCGGGAGCCTGTGGACAAGTGATTCGGCGTTGTCGCCCGCGCCCGGTACCCTTGTCCAGTTCCCCCGAGGCTCGCCCACCGGTGCGCCCCAGGGGTTCGCACTGCAACCCTCCTGTCACGGAGAGACCGTGACCGCCATAGACCAAAGGAGGCGGGTTATCAGCATGCGTCAGTACGAACTCATGGTCATCCTCGACCCCGAGCTGGACGACCGCACGGTCGCTCCGTCGCTCGACAAGTTCCTCACCGTCATCACCAAGGACAAGGGCACCGTCGACAACGTTGACATCTGGGGCCGTCGTCGCCTGGCTTTCGAGATCAAGAAGAAGGCCGAGGGCATCTACGCCGTCGTCAACTTCACCGCGGAGCCGGCCACGGCCAAGGAGCTCGACCGCCAGCTCGGCCTCAACGAGTCGGTCATGCGCACCAAGCTCCTGCGCCCCGGCGCCTGAGCAGCCAGACTCTGCACCTGCACCACCCGTTCCACCAGACCTGACCTACCGAACAGGGGACACGCTTCATGGCTGGCGACACCATCATCACGGTCATCGGCAACATCACCGGCGACCCCGAGCTGCGCTTCACCCCCTCGGGTGCTGCCGTCGCGAACTTCACCGTGGCCTCCACGCCGCGGCAGTTCGACCGGCAGTCCAACGAGTGGAAGGACGGGGAGACCCTGTTCATGCGCTGCTCGGTGTGGCGCGACGCTGCCGAGAACGTGGCCGAGTCCCTCCAGCGGGGCACCCGGGTCATCGTCTCCGGCCGCCTGAAGTCTCGTTCGTACGAGACCAAGGAGGGCGAGAAGCGCACCGTCGTCGAGATGGAGGTCGACGAGGTCGGCCCGTCCCTGCGCTACGCGACGGCAAAGGTCAACCGCACCCAGCGCGGCACCGGCGGCGGAGGCTTCTCCGGCGGCGGCCAGCAGGGTGGTGGCGGCGCCGCTGGTGGAGGTTATGGCGGCGGCCAGCAGGAGGACCCCTGGGCGACCGGGCCCTCCGCCGGCGGCCAGGGTGGTTCGCAGGGCTCCCCGCAGGGTGGCGGCCAGCAGGGTGGCGGTTGGGGCGGCGGCGCGCCGTCCTACGACGAGCCCCCCTTCTGACCGGACCGGTCCCACCGGTACGCCGTCGGGTCGCGTTCGGACCGAACGCCCCCGCACGCCGTACCCACCACTGCCGAGCCGGCTGACACCGGCCAGGCAGGACACACTCGAAGAACACCATCCCTGGGAGACCAGGGCTCATCCGCGAAGACACTTCGCAGAAGGAGAGCACCACGATGGCCAAGCCCGTTGTGCGCAAGCCCAAGAAGAAGGCCAACCCGCTGAAGGCGGCGAAGGTCGAGAACATCGACTACAAGGACACCGCGCTGCTGCGCAAGTTCATCTCCGACCGCGGCAAGATCCGCGCGCGTCGGGTGACCGGTGTGTCCGTCCAGGAGCAGCGGCTCATCGCCACCGCGGTCAAGAACGCCCGCGAGATGGCGCTGCTGCCCTACTCCAGCTCGTCCCGCTGAGCCGGGGACCAGGAAGGAACTGACATGAAGGTCATCCTCACGCACGAGGTCTCCAGCCTCGGCAACCCCGGCGACGTCGTCGACGTCAAGGACGGGTACGCCCGCAACTTCCTGTTCCGCCGTGGCCTGGCCACCGCGTGGACCAAGGGTGGGCAGAAGGAGGTCGACGCGATCAACAAGGGCCGTGAGGTCCGCGCCGTGAAGACCCTCGACGAGGCCAAGTCCATCAAGGGCAACCTCGAGAACAAGGCCGTCAAGGTCGTCGCGCACGCCGGCACCGGCGGCCGCCTCTTCGGCGCCGTCTCCACCGCCGACGTCGCCTCCGCGGTCAAGGCCGCAGGCGGCCCGGAGCTCGACCGCCGCAAGATCGAGATCACCACCCCGATCAAGTCGGTCGGCACCCACGAGGCGCTCGTGCGCCTGCACCCCGAGGTTCAGGCCACCCTGAAGCTCGACGTGGTCGCCGGCTGATCGTCCGTTCGGCTCGAAAGGCCCGGTTCCCCCGCAGGGGGGACCGGGCCTTTCGTATAGTCGGCAGCCGCACAGTCGCCACAGCTGCCGGGGGGCGGCTGCACCAGGCGCCAGACCACACGGGGGAGAAGCATGTCCGGATCGTTGTTCGAGCCGAGCCGTCCTGAGCGGTCGGAGGGGGACCAGCCCGCCGAGCCCTACCGGCCGTCGGCCTACCAGTCCCAGTACGCCGCGGGATACCCCTCCCAGGAGGCCCTCGCCGCGCACGCCGCAGGGGACCACGGTTCTCACGGCCGCCCGCCCGAGGACGACGACGCGCCGCTGCTCGGCGGTCCGGCCCCGGCCCGCCGTCGTGGGCGGACGGTCGCCTTGGTGGGCGGCCTGCTCGGGATCGTCGTGCTCGGCAGCGGTGGCGCCTTCGCGTACTCCGCGCTGAGCGGTGGCGGCGCGCAGCCCGAGTCGGTGCTGCCGTCGACGGCCGTGGCGTTCGCCAAGGTCGACCTCGACCCGTCGGCCGGCCAGAAGATCGACGCCGTCCGCTTCCTGCGCAGCTTCCCGAAGGTCAAGGGCCAGGTGTCGGAGGACTCCGACCTGCGCAAGGTGGCCTTCGAGGCCCTGCAGAAGGACGGCAACCTCAAGGACGTCGACTACGCCAAGGACGTGGAGCCCTGGCTGGGCCAGCGCCTCGGCATCGCGCTCGTCCCGGGCGCCACCGCCAAGGACGAGCCGACCCCGGTCCTCGCCCTGGCGGTCACCGACGCCGGTGCGGCGAAGAAGAGCCTCCCGTCGGTCGCGTCCGGCCTCGGCGGCGCCTGCCGCGTGCTGGAGGACTACGCCGTGTGCACCGAGGGCAAGGACGGGGCCGCGCTCGACGCCGTCGTCACGGCGACCGAGAAGGGGTCGCTCGCCGACGCCCCCACCTTCCGCCAGGACATGGATGCCCTCGGTGAGGACGGCGTCGCGGCCGCGTGGTTCGACTCCGACAAGGCGACCCCCTTGATGGCGACGCTGGGCGGCGCCGCGGGGGTGCTGCCCTCCGGCGCGGCCAACCCGACCGGCAGCGGCCGGACCGCGGTCGCGCTGCGGTTCGACGGGCCCAACCTCGAGCTCGCCGGCCACGTCAACGGCGCGAAGACCCAGTTCATGGGCACCCAGCGGGTCGGCGCCGCGCTCAGCGGGCTCCCGGACGACACCCTGGCCGCGATCAGCGTCGCCAACGCGGGCGACCAGCTCAAGGCGGGGTGGCCGGAGGTCGAGAAGAGCCTGCGCGCGACGCTCGGCACCAAGGAGTTCGACGACGGTCTCAAGCAGGTCGAGGACATGCTCGGCATCTCGGTGCCGGACGACCTCGCCGCCGCCCTGGGCAGCCAGTTCACCGTGGCGTTCGGCGGGATGGGCTCGGACGGTGCGCCGAAGGTCGCCATCGTCGGCAACGGCGACCAGGCCGTGCTGCAGAAGATCGCCACGGCCGGGTCGGGCCTGACCTCCCCCGACGGGGTGGCGTTCCGCCCGGGTCAGGGACGGTCCGTGCTCGCGCTCACGGACGACTACGCCACCCAGGTGTCGACCGGCAAGGGCCTCGGCGAGATGCCCGGGTTCAAGGACTCCGTCCGTGACGTCGACAAGGCCCGGGTGGCCGGGTACGTCGACATCTCCGGGCTGGTCGCGGCGTTCAAGGACGAGTCACCCTCGTCCAAGCAGGACGCCGCCGACATCGCGAACCTGGCGGCGCTCGGGTTCACCGCCTCCGGTGAGGGCAACAGCGCCGACTTCTCGGTGCGGCTCACGACCAAGTAGTCCCCCCGGCCGGGACGCACGGCCACGCAGCCGAGGGCAGGACCGCGAGGCCCGCCTCCCCACCCGGGGACGGCGGGCCTCAGCGTTCGTCGACCATGACCTCGATGCTGTAGCTCGACGCCTTGTAGCAGTGGTCGCCGTACTCGACCGCGTTGCCGGCTGCGTCGAAGGCGCTGCGGCTCATGGTCAGCACCGGCTCGGTGCCACGGATCTGCAGGTGCCGGCGCTCGGCGGCGGTCGGCATCCGCGCCCCGATGACCTGGTGGGCCACGACGGGTCGCACGCCGCGCGCGCGCAGCACGGCGTACAGGCCCTCGTGCTCGAGCTGCTCGCGGGTGAGGTCGCCGAAGGTCGTCGGCAGCCAGTTGCGCATGACGGCCAGGGGGGTCGCGTCGGCGGTCCGCAGCCGGACGACGTGCAGCAGCTCGGCCTCGGGCGGCAGGTCGAGGGCAGCCGCCGCGTGCTCGTCGCGCACCACCTCGAGCGAGAGCACCCGGGTGGTGGGCGCGTCACCGGAGCGGGTGAGGTCGTCCCACAGGCTGGTGAGCTCGGCCCGGCGGTGCACCTTGCGGTTGGCGACCGTGGTGCCGAGCCCGCGGCGGCGCACGAGCAGGCCCTGGGCGACCAGGTCCTGGAACGCGCGGCGCACGGTCGGGCGCGACAGCCCGAGGCGTTCGCCGAGGGCCACCTCGTTCTCGAACGGGTCGCCCGGCTGGAGCCGACCGGCCGTCACGGCGGCGGCCAGCTGCTGCGCGAGCTGGTGGTAGAGCGGCACGGGGGAGGTGCGGTCGATCTGCACCTCGATCTGCACCCCGAGCTGCCTGGCCATGGGCGACAGGGTAGCGGCAGAGCGTTCTGAGGCGATGACATGAGAATGTCAGGACATTTGGTTGACAGGGTGGTCCGCGGTTGCCACGCTGGCCACCATGCGCATCGGCCTTGCGGGCGTCGGACGGATCGGCGCCTTCCACACCGAGACCCTCAGGGCGCTCGACGCCGTGGACGAGCTCGTCGTCACCGACGCCAACGCCGAGGTCGGCCGCGGGGTCGCGGCACGGCTCGGCGTGGGGTGGGCCGACAACCCCCGGGCGATGCTCGCCGAGGGGGTCGACGGGTTCGTCGTGGCCGCGGCCACCAACGCCCATGCCTCCCTGCTGCGGGCCGGGCTCGAGGCCGGGGTGCCGACCTTCTGCGAGAAGCCGGTCGCGGGCACCCTCGCCGAGAGCATCGAGCTGGCGAAGCTGGCCGCCAGCGTCGACGTGCCCGTGCACGTGGGGTTCCAGCGCCGCTTCGACGCCGGCTACCGGCGGGCCGCCGAGGTGGTCCGCAGCGGTGACCTCGGGTTCGTGCACACGCTGCGGGCGGTCACCGGCGACGAGGCCCCGCCCCACGCGGCATACATCCCCACCAGCGGCGGCATCTTCCGCGACTGCAACGTCCACGACTTCGACATCATCCGGTTCGTCACCGGCCGCGAGGTCGTCTCGGTCTTCGCGACCGGCTCCAACCGCGGTGAGGCGTTCTTCGGCCAGGCGGGTGACGTCGACACCGCGGCCGCGGTGCTCACCCTCGACGACGGCACGCTCGCCCAGGTCTCGTCCACGCGCTACAACGGCGCCGGGCACGACGTCCGGCTGGAGGTCGTCGGCAGCACCGGCAGCATCGCCGTCGGCCTCGACGACTCGCTGGCCCTCACCTCGGCCGAGCCCGGGGTCACCTTCCCGCCCGGGCCGGTGCACCACTCGTTCATGGACCGGTTCCTGCCGGCGTACCGCGCCGAGCTCACCGCCTTCGCCGACGTCGTCCGGGGGCTGCGCCCGTCGCCGTGCACCGTGGCCGACGCCCTCGAGGCGTTCCGGGTCGCCGAGGCCTGCGACATCTCGCGCCGCGAGGGCCGCGTCGTGCGGCTGGACGAGGTGGACTCGCTGTGACGGCGCGGCCGTTGGCGGAGCGTGTGGCGGGGGCGCCGATCTCGTGGGGCGTGTGCGAGGTGCCCGGGTGGGGCTGGCAGTACGACCCGGAGACGGTGCTCGCCCAGATGCAGGCCGTGGGGCTGCGCGCGACGGAGTTCGGGCCCGACGGGTTCCTCCCCGACGACGCCGCCGAGCGCTCGCGGGTGCTCGCCGCGCACGGGCTCTCGGCCGTGGCGCAGTTCGTGCCGGTGGTCGTGCACGACCCCGGGCACGACCCGCTGCCCGAGGCGCAGGAGGCGATGGCGGCGCTCGCGGAGGCCGGCGCGTCGGTGGTGGTGCTCGCCGCGGCCTCGGGGCGTGAGGGGTACGACGCGCGCCCGGTGCTCGACGACGCGGCGTGGGCGACGCTCCTCGCCAACCTCGACCGGCTCGACGACGCGGCGCGCAGCCACGGGCTCACCGCGACCCTGCACCCGCACGTCGGCACCATGGTCGAGACCGGGGAGGAGACCGCGCGGGTGCTCGCCGGCAGCCGCATCGCCCTCTGCCTCGACACCGGCCACCTGCTCATCGGCGGCGGCGACCCGGTGGCCCTGGCGGTCGAGCACCCCGAGCGCATCGCCCACGTCCACCTCAAGGACGTCCGCCTCGACCGGGCCCGACAGGTGCAGTCGGGCGAGGCGACCTACACCGAGGCGGTGCGCGACGGGATGTACGTCCCACTGGGCCAGGGCGACGTCGACGTCGCCGCCATCGTCCGCTCCCTCGAGGGTCAAGGGTATGCCGGCTGGTATGTCCTCGAGCAGGACACCATCCTGACGAGCGACCCCGGCGCGGTTGGCTCCGGCGCGGGTGGCTCCGGCGAGAACGCGCCCGGGTCGGGCGGGCCGCTGGAGTCCGTGCGGACGAGCCTGGCCCACCTGCTCGCGGTGGCGCCGGTGGCGCCGTACGACCTCGTGGCGATCGGCCGCACCGGGGTCGACATCTACCCGCTCCAGCACGGGGTGGGACTGGAGGACGTCGAGACGTTCCAGAAGTTCCTCGGGGGCAGCGCCACCAACGTGTCCGTCGCCGCGGCGCGGTACGGGCTGCGCACGGCCCTCATCACCCGCACGGGGGACGACCCGTTCGGCCGCTACGTGCACCGGGCGCTGCGCGAGCTCGGCGTGGACGACCGCTTCGTGACCGCGGTCGACGGACCACCCACCCCGGTGACGTTCTGCGAGGTGCACCCGCCGGACGACTTCCCGCTGTGGTTCTACCGCTACCCCATCGCCCCCGACCTGATGATCGAGGCGGACGAGCTCCCGCTCGAGGCGATCCGGGACGCGCGGATCCTGTGGGCCACGGTGACCGGCCTGTCGCAGGAGCCCAGCCGGGCGGCCCACTTCGCCGCGTGGGCGGCCCGCGGGCGCGCGGCCCACACCGTCCTCGACCTCGACTACCGGCCCATGTTCTGGCCGCACCCCGAGGAGGCCAGCGCCCAGGTGGCTGCCGCCCTCGAGCACGTCACCGTCGCGGTGGGCAACCGTGAGGAGTGCGAGGTGGCGGTCGGCGAGGTCGAGCCCCACCGTGCCGCGGACGCCCTGCTCGACCGGGGCGTGTCCCTCGCCGTCGTCAAGCAGGGGCCGAAGGGCGTGCTGGCGGCGACGCGCCAGGAGCGGGTCGAGGTGCCGGCGTTCCCCGTGGAGGTCGTCAACGGCCTCGGCGCGGGGGACGCGTTCGGGGGTGCCCTCTGCCACGGCCTGCTCAGCGGCTGGGACCTGCGCCGGACCCTGGAGTTCGCCAACGTCGCCGGCGCGGTCGTCGCCTCGAAGCTGGAGTGCTCCACCGCCATGCCGACCGAGCAAGAGGTCCTCGCCCTGCTCGCCGTGAGCCGGGCATGACCACCACCGGTCGCGTGTCGGTCGCCGAGCTCACCGAGATCCGCGCCCGCGAGCCTGCCCGGATCCGCGACGCCTGGGAGAACCGGTGCCTGCGGCCGCTGGTCCGCGACGACGGGCGGCTCCTGCTCGTGGCGGCCGACCACCCCGCGCGGGCCGCCCTCGGCGTGCGTGACCAGCCGCGGGCCATGGCCAGCCGGGTCGACCTGCTCGGGCGGCTCGTGACCGCCCTGTCGCGCCCCGGTGTCGACGGCGTCCTCGGGACCCCTGACGTCCTCGACGACCTGCTCCTCCTCGGTGCCCTCGAGGGGAAGGTCGCCATCGGGTCGATGAACCGGGGCGGCCTGCAGGGGGCCACGTTCGAGCTCGACGACCGGTTCACCGCCTACCGCGCCCGCGACCTCGCCGCGAACGGCCTCGACGGCGGCAAGATGCTCACCCGGATCTGCTTCGACGACCCGGGCACCGTCGCCACCCTCGAGGCGAGCGCGCAGGCGGTGACCGAGCTGGCCGAGCACGGCCTCATGGCGATGGTGGAGCCGTTCCTGTCCCAGCGCCGTGACGGGCGGGTCGTCAACCTGCTCGACCCCGACTCGGTCATCACCTCGATCGGCGTGGCGTCGGCGCTGGGCGCGTCGAGCGCCCACACCTGGCTCAAGCTGCCGGTCGTCGACGACCTGCCCCGGGTCATGGAGGCGACGACGCTGCCCACCCTGCTGCTGGGGGGCGACCCGGACGGCGACCCGCGCGACACCTACGCCTCGTGGGGGCGGGCGCTGGAGCTCCCCGCCGTACGCGGGCTCGTGGTCGGGCGTGCGCTGCTCTACCCGCCCGACGGCGACGTCGCCGCAGCGGTGGACATCGCGGCCGACCTCGTGCACGGTGGCGCCTCGTGAGCGACGACGCGCGCTGGGTGCTCCCGCGGGGTTCGGCGGCCCGCGACGGCTGGGACCTCGTGGTCGACGCCGAGACCCCGGGCTGGCGCCACACCGGCCTGTCCGTCGTGGCGCTCGGCGACGGTCAGCGCCGCGAGGTCAGCGCACCCGACCGTGAGCACCTCGTCGTCCCGCTGTCGGGTTCCGTCCTCGTCGAGTCGGGCGCCGACCGGGCCGAGCTCGCCGGGCGCGACTCGGTGTTCGCAGGACCCACGGACGTGACGTACGTCGCGAGCGGCCGAGACCTGTCCCTCACCGCCACCGGCGGCCCGGCGCGGGTGGCCGTGTGCTCAGCGGTCACGACGGCGGGGGACCTGCCGCCGACTCCCTCCTTCCGGCACCTCGCCGCCGCCGAGGTGCCGGTCGAGCTGCGGGGGGCCGGCGCGGCGAGCCGGGAGGTGCGGAACTTCGGCATCCCCGGGGTGCTCGAGGCCGACTCGCTGATCGCCTGCGAGGTGGTGACGCCTGCGGGCAACTGGAGCTCCTACCCGCCGCACAAGCACGACGAGGAGCGGCCGGGCGTGGAGACCGAGCTCGAGGAGATCTACTACTTCGAGGTCCAGGTGACCGAAGGGTCCCAGGCCTCGGCGGACCCGAACCCGGATCCCGTGGGCTACCAACGGGTCTACGGCACCGCCGACCGACCGATCGACGTGCTCGCCGAGGTGCGCAGCGGCGACGTCGTGCTCGTGCCGCACGGGTGGCACGGGCCGTCGATGGCGCCCCCCGGCTACGACCTCTACTACCTCAACGTCATGGCCGGTCCCGGGGCCGAGCGCGCTTGGCTGATCTGCGACGACCCGGCCCACGGCTGGGTGCGCGCGACGTGGGAGGGCCAAGCCGTCGACCCCCGACTTCCCCTGGGAGGCAACCGATGACGTCGCACGACGGATCGACGGCGGACGCCGACGGCACCGTACGGCTCACGGTGGCGCAGGCGCTGGTGCGGTTCCTCGCCCAGCAGTGGACCGAGCGCGACGGTGACCGGCAGAAGCTGTTCGCCGGCTGCCTCGGCATCTTCGGCCACGGCAACGTCGCCGGGATCGGGCAGGCGCTGCTGCAGGGTGAGCTCGGCGACGGCTCGGCCGCCCACGACGAGCACCTGCCCTACGTCCTCGTCCGCAACGAGCAGGCCATGGTCCACACGGCGGTGGGCTTCGCGCGGCAGAAGGACCGCCTGCAGACCTGGGCCTGCACCGCGTCGGTGGGACCCGGTTCGACCAACATGCTCACCGGTGCGGCGCTCGCCACCATCAACCGGATCCCGGTGCTGCTGTTGCCTTCCGGCACGTTCGCGACGCGGGTGTCGGCGCCGGTGCTGCAGGAGCTCGAGCAGCCGTACGCCGTCGACGTCACCGTCAACGACGCCTTCCGGCCGCTGTCGGCCTTCTTCGACCGCGTGCAGCGTCCCGAGCAGCTGCCGTCGGCCCTGCTGGCGGCCATGCGGGTGCTCACCGACCCGGCCGCGACCGGCGCCGTGACGATCGCGCTGCCGCAGGACGTGCAGGCCGAGGCCTTCGACTGGCCGGTCGAGCTCTTCGCCGAACGGGTCTGGCGGGTGGCCCGTCCGGTGCCCGAGGCGGTGGACATCGCCGACGCCGCAGCGCTGATCCGTTCTGCCGCAAGACCGTTCGTCGTGGCCGGTGGAGGGGTGCACTACTCGGGCGCGGAGGGGGCGCTGGGCGCCTTCTGCGACGCCACCGGTGTCCCGGTCGGCGAGACGCAGGCGGGCAAGGGGTCGCTGCCGCACGGGCACCCGCAGCTCATGGGCGCCGTGGGCTCGACCGGGACCACTGCTGCCAACGCGCTGGCGGCCGAGGCCGATGTCGTCGTCGGTGTCGGCACCCGGTGGAGCGACTTCACCACGGCGTCGCGAACGGCCTTCCAGGACAAGGGAGTCCGGTTCGTCAACATCAACGTCGCGCGGTTCGACGCGGGGAAGCAGGCGGGTCTGCCCGTGGTGGCCGATGCGCGTGAGGCCCTGACCGCGCTGACGTCCGCCCTGGAGGGGTATGCAGTCGAGCCGGCCCACCGCGACCGCCAGGCGGCGCTCTGGCGCGAGTGGGACGCGCGCGTCGAGGCGGCATACCACCCCGCGGCAGAGGTGACCGGGGCGTTGGCGCCGGGCCTGCTCACCCAGGCCGAGGTGCTCGGTGTGGTCAACGAGCTCACCGACCCGCGCGACGTCGTCCTGTGCGCGGCCGGCTCCATGCCGGGCGACCTGCACAAGCTGTGGCGGGTCCGCGACCGCAAGGGCTACCACGTCGAGTACGGCTACTCCTGCATGGGATACGAGGTCCCTGCCTCCATCGGGATCCGTCTCGCGGACCCGAGCCGCGACGTCTTCGCCATGGTCGGCGACGGCGGCTACCTGATGATGCCGACCGAGCTGGTGACGGCGGTGCAGGAGCGGGTCAAGGTCGTCGTCGTCCTCGTGCAGAACCACGGGTTCCACTCGATCGGGTCGCTGTCGGAGTCGCTGGGCTCACAGCGTTTCGGCACGAGCTACCGCTTCCGCGACACGGGTTCCGGTCGGTTGGAGGGGCCACGGCTGCCGGTGGACCTGGCCGCCAACGCCCGCAGCCTCGGTGCCCACGTCATCGAGGTGCACTCGCGATCCGAGCTGGAGCAGGCGGTCAAGGAGGCGAAGGCGGCACCGGCCGACGGCGGCCCGGTCGTCATCCACGTCGAGACCGACCCCACGGTGCACGCGCCTGACAGCGGCAGCTGGTGGGACGTGCCGGTGGCCCAGGTCGCCGAGCTGGACTCGACGCGTCGGGCCCACGCCGAGTACGTCGAGCACAAGCAGCGGCAGCGCCCCCTGGTCGGTCCCCAGGACGGCTGAGGTCCCCCACCTGCCGGGCCCCGCGCCGGCCGGGCCGTGGCCCGCGCTTGACGGTCCGCGGCTGGCGCGCGGATATTGGTCGTGGGTCCGCACCGCTCGCCGAACGTGGTGCGGGTGAAGGCGAGGTGCGGAGATGTCGCTGCTGCTTCGACGCCTGGCGGCCGGGGTGGGTGTCTTGCTGCTCACCGTCGTCGGACTGGTGCTGGCCCCTGCTGCGTCGGTGGCGGCGGACACGTCGCCGGTGTGTGCCCCCGACAGCAAGTCGAGGGTTGCCGACGTGACTGAGACACTGCACCACCTCGGGGACGTGGGTCTCGACGGTCACGTCTGGGCGCTGACCGATGTCGTCGTCCGGATCCAGGTGTGGCAGGTCGGCACGAGCCACTTCTGCATCCGGCGCGACCTCGACGGCACCTTCACGAGCTTCGCCGGCGTCAGCCCCAACCTGACTGGCACGATCAGCGCGGAGGTCCACGGCACGGTCCACGGGTTCGACTGGGCGGTCTTCACCGGCAAGTTCGTGCCGCGAGTCCCGGTGTCGGGTGACGTCGGCGACTTCGACGTCGGCTGCGACCAGACGGGTTTCTGCGCCCTGCACCGCAGCCCGGTCTACCTCTTCTTCCAGGACCAGGTGCAGGCCCTCCACGTGCGGTCGTTCGACTTCGTCTACGACGGTGGCTCGCACGGCACCTGGCACGAGTCGGACCGGGCCAGCATCGGCGACATCACTGGCTGACGGCTGACCCTGCTCACAAAGATGCGCTCTGCCCACGACACTTCGTGGGCAGAGCGCACTTCGGTGGGCACAGTGCCGGTGCGCCGCCGTGGCGACCTGCGTAGGGGCGACGGGTGCGCTCGTACGGCGGGTGTCCACCCGGCACCGAGGTCAGCGGGCGACGAGGGCCACCGCGGAGACGACGGTGGCGGCGAGCACGGCCTGGTCGAACCTGGCCTGGCTCAGCCGTCGCGCCGTGTGCAGCCCCGCCCAGGTCCCGAGCAGGACGAACGGCACGAGCAGGACGGTCCGCTGGAAGGTGCCCGCGGTGAACAGTCCGAGCCCGGCGCTGAACGGGACCTTGCACAGGTTGACCCCGAAGAAGAACAGCGCCCCGGTGCCGAGGAACCGCCGTTTCTCGACGCCCCGCGCCACGAGGTAGAGCGTCATGACGGCCCCGGCGGCGTTCGCCGTCATGGTCGTGAAACCCGCCGCCAGTCCGGTGCCGAGCGCCGCCGGCCGTGAGCGGGCGACCACGGAGGTGTCGGGCGAGCGCCACTGAAGCACGAGCTGCAGCGCCGCCGTCAAGAGCAGCAGCGCCCCGATCGAGCGGCGCAGCACCGTGTCGTCGACCACGGCGAGGAACGCCGCCCCCAGCGCGAGGCCGGGCAGGACGCTGGGCACGAGGCGGCGCAGCAGCGACCAGTCGGCATGCTGGCGGTAGTGCCACACCGCGACCAGGTCGCCGGTGATGAGCAGCAGCAGGATCGCGGCGGTCGACTCCCTGGCCGGCATGAGGTTGGCGAAGATGGCGATGGAGATGCTCGACAGCCCGCCGATGGAGGTCTTGGAGTAGCCGATCACCAGGGCGGCGACCACCAGCAGCAGCGCCTCGATCACGCTCGGACCCTATCCGCGGCGGTGCGGCCGTGCCGGGCGCGTCCACGTGACCACAACGCGCACCGACGCTGCAGGCGAGGCACAATCGGGCGCATGGTCAGGCGGGTCGCGGTCGTGGGGACGGGACCGGTCTCGGCGGAAGCGGGGTTGCACGCCGCCAGTGCCGGGGGCAACGCGGTCGACGCGGCGATCGCCGCCATCGTCGCGTCGATGACGACCGAGCCGGGCATCGTCTCCATGCTCGGGGGCGCGTTCGTCACCGTGTGGCCGGCCGGCGGCGACCCCGAGGTCATCGACGGCAACGTCGAGATGCCCGGGCGAGGGCTGCCCGTGGAACGTTTCGGCACCGGGCTCCGCGAGATCACCACGACGTACGGGGGCGGGGTCACCCTGTACGCGGGGCACGGCTCGGTGGCGACGCCGGGGGCCTTCGCCGCGCTCGGGGTGGCCCACGACCGGCACGGCAGCGCGCCGTGGCGCGAGGTCCTCGCCCCGAGCATCGCGGCGGCCGACGACGGGTTCACGCTCGGGGCCGCGGCGGCGAGCTACCTCGCCATCACCGGTGACAGCGTCTTCGCGTGGGACCCGAACACCGCCCCGCTGGTCAAGCACGCAGACGGGTCGCCCCTGGCGGCGGGCGAGCTCACGACCAATCCCGACCTGGCCCGCACCCTCGAGCAGGTCGTCGAGGAGGGCGCCCGCTCGCTCTACACGGGCGACCTGGCCGCGCGCATCGCCGCGGACAGCGCCGAGCGCGGTGGGCTCGTCACGGCCGCGGACCTCGCGGCATACCGCGCTGTCGTGCGGGCCCCGCTGCGGCTGCGCCTCGGCCAGTGGGACGTCGCCACCAACGCCCCGCCATCGGTGGGCGGCCCGATGCTGGCCGTGATGCTGCGTGAGCTCGGCGGCTCGGGCTGGAGCTGGGCGCGCATCATCGAGGTGCAGCGGCACGTGCTGTCCTACCGCCACGGCGTGCACGACCTGTCGACCGACCTCGAGGAGGACGGCTACGCCCTGCTCGAGCTGGTCGAGCGGCACGGGCTGGCGGGTCTGCCGACCTCGTCGTCGACGGCGAACGTCGCGGCGGTCGACAGCGACGGCACGGTCTGCACCATCACGGCATCGAGCGGGTACGGCTCGGGGGCCACGGTCCCCGGCACCGGCATGATGCTCAACAACTGCCTCGGCGAGCCCGAGCTCAACCGCCTCGGCCTGCACGCCCTCGCGCCCGGCACGCGCCTGGCCTCCAACATGGCGCCGTCGGTCGCGCGGTCCGACGGGGGTGGTGCGCTCGCGATCGGCAGCCCCGGCGCCGACCGGATCACCACGGCACTCATGCAGGTCCTCGGGCGGCACTGCCTCGAGGGTGCGTCGCTGCAGGACGCGGTGGACGCGCCGCGCGTGCACGTGCGGATCCTCGACGACGGCACCACCCGCGTCGACCACGAGGACGACCCGGGCATCCTCGCCGCGGTGGCCGACAGCGGCCTGCCGTCCTACAGCCACGGGCCGCTGTCGATGTACTTCGGCGGGGTCGGGGTCGCCGCGCGCGAGCCGGACGGCACCCTGCTCGCCGCGGGCGACCCCCGCCGCGAGGCCGCCACCCGCATCGGCTGACCGCCACCGCGTCGTTCGCGTCGGGCAGCTGGTTCGAGGTGTTCGAGGCCCGGATCCCGGCAGCGGAACACCTCGCACCAGGCGTCAGCGGGCTGCGCCCGTCACCGCCCAGCCGTCGCCGCGCACCCGCCGGTGGAAGAACAGCCCACGGATCGCCATGAACACGGTGAACACGGCCCACAGCACGGCGACGGCCCAGGGTGCACCGTGGGCCAGCAGCCGGTCGCCCGCGACGTGCACGGCGATGGCGAGCGGGGCGTAGAGGACGAACGTCGCCGCCATGGCCTTCGCCAGCCAGCGCCCGTCGCCGGCGCCGATGAGCACGCCGTCGACGACGAACACATATCCCGAGAGCGGCTGGCCCAGGGCGACGACCACCAGCGCCGCCGCGAGGGCCGACCGCACCGCCGGGTCCTCGGTGAACGCCAGTGGCAGCACCCGGTGCACCGCGAGGACCAGCACCCCCAACGCCGCCCCGCCCCACAGCCCCCAGCGCACCATGAGCGCGGTGGCCGACCGGGCGCCCGCCACGTCGCCGGCGCCGAGCGCCCGACCCGTGAGCGCCTGGGCTGCGATGGCCAGCGCGTCGAGCGCGAACGCGAGGAAGCTCCACACCGTCGCGGACACCTGGTAGGCCGCGAGCGGCACGTCGCCGAGCCCGGCCGCGACCCACGTGGTGAGCAGCAGGACCGCCCGCAGGGCGAGCGTGCGCACGAGCAGGGGTATGCCGGTGAGTGCCGCGCGGAGCACCCGGCCGGGGTGCGGGTGCAGGGTCGCACCGGCCCGGCGGGCGTGCCGGACGAGGACGACGACGAGCCCGGTCGCCATACCGGTCTGGGCGATGACGGTCCCCCACGCGGACCCGGCGATGCCCCAGCCGAGCCCGTAGACGAGGACGAGGTTGAGGACGATGTTCGACGTGAAACCAAGGACGGACGCGACCAGGGGCGTCCGGGTGTCCTGCAGCCCCCGGAGCACCCCGGTGGCCGCGAGGGCCACGAGCATCGCGGGGATGCCGAGGGCGGAGATGCGCAGGTAGGTCGCGGCGTACCCGAGCGCTGCCTCGGACGCGCCGAAGAGGCGGCACAGCGGCTCGGCCGAGAGCCCGACCGCCACGGCAGTCACGGCGCCGAGGCCGATGGCCAGCCACGTGCCGTCGACTCCTGCGCCCAGGGCACCGCGCTCGCTGCCGGCCCCGACCTGGCGGGCGACGATGGAGGTGGTGCCGTAGGCGAGGAAGACGAAGATGTTCGCGGCGGTGATGAGGGTGGCGCTGGCCACGCCGAGGCCGGCGAGCTGGGCGGTGCCGAGGTGGCCGATGATCGCGGAGTCGGCGAGCAGGAAGAGGGGCTCGGCCACGAGGGCGAGGAACGCGGGGACGGCGAGCCGCAGGACCTCCCGGCCCTGGGTGGACCCTGCCCCTCCGGCGCTGCGCACCGCGCCACGGTACCGGCGGGGTGGTTCAGCGGCCCCAGCGGTCGCGGACGGTGCCGACCCAGGTGGCGAAGTCGTCGGCCATGTCGACGGCCAAGGGGTCCATCAGCCACTGCACCTGCAGGCCGTCCATGAGGGCGACGGCCTGGCGGGCGAGCTGGTCGGCGGGCACGGCCTGGTCGGCCGAGCCGTCGCGGGCCGCCTCACGCAGGGCTTCGGCCAGCGACGTGACGGCCGACCGGTGGTGGGCCCGCAGCCACTCGTGGCCGGGGTGCCCCGGCTCGACGGCCTCACCGGCCAGGCTGGTGAACAGCCGCACCAGTCCCTCGCGCTCGCTGTTGAGGCCGACGAGGGTGACCATGTCGTCCCACACCTCCCAGCCCCGGGGCGGGTGGTCCCGCCCGGCGGCCAGCGTCTGCAGGTCGCGCAGGTCTCGGTGCTCGAGGACTGCGGCGAGAAGCTCCTCCTTGGCGGGGAAGTGGTGCAGCAGGCCGGTCTGGCTCAGCCCCGCGGCCTCGGCGATGCTCGTCATGGCGGTCGCGTGGAACCCTCGCTCGGCGAAGAGCTCCGCTGCCGCCTCGACGATGCGCTCGCGCGTCAGCCGGCTCGCCGAGCCCGGGGGCCGCCCGCGCCCGCGCCGCGGGCCGCCCTCGGACGCCTTCGCCGCGTCGGACCTCACATCGCCGGTGGCCCCATCGCCAGAGGTCACGTCGCCGGAGGTCACCGCGACGGCGTCAGCGGCAGCTCGGCGCGCACGTCGCCGAGTCCGCGGGCGACGAGCAGGGTGCCGCCGGTCAGCGGCTCACCCCAGGCGTTCGCCTCCTCGTCCCAGTGACGCCACAGCCGGGCGTCGGTCGCGATGGTGACGGTGCCCTCGCCGCCGGCGGGGACCCGTACCCCTGCGAAGCCGACGAGCCGGACCGGCTGGTCGTCCTCGTCCGGGCGCAGGTAGACCTGCACGACCTCACGGCTGTCGTGCTCGGAGCCGTTGGCCACAGTGACCTCGACGGAGGGCGCAGCGGAGCCAACCGCTGCGGAGCCAGCCGCCGACGCGCCGTCACCCGAGCCAGCGGCACCGGACCCGCCGTCGACCAGGCGGGCCGACTGGTAGGTCCACGCGCCGTACCCGTCGCCGGCGCCGAGCCAGTGGGCCGGGGCGGGGGCGTGCCCGGCGGCGTACCCGCGGTATCCCACGAAGGTCCCGTCGCCGTACTCCAGGGTGAGCCCGTCGGGCACCACGTCCCAGGCGGGGGCGGCTCCGTCGGCGGCCGGCCACGAGGTGACCAGGCGGCCGGCGGGCTCGCGCACCCCGAGCAGGGCGTCGGCCACCGCGTGGCCGCCTTCCTGCCCGGGCAGGCCGACGACGAGCACGGCGTCGACCTGGTCGAACCACGGCATGAGCACGGGGGTGGACGCGTTGACGACGACCACGGTGCGCTTCGCCGCGGACGCCACGGCCGAGACCATCGCGTCCTGCTCGCCGGTCAGCGCCAAGGTCGACTTGTCGGTCGCCTCGGTCTCCTGCTCCTCGGTGAGGCCGACCGCCACGACCGCGACGTCGGCGGTCCGGGCCGCCTCGACCGCCGCGGCGATGGTGTCGTCGGCCGAGGCCGGTACGGGGCGCGCGACGAGGGACTTCACCCCCATGCCGGACGCGATGAGGTGCGAGAGCTGGTTGACCTCGCCGTTGGGCGCGGGCCGCGGCTCGGAGCGGACGAGGGTCACGGTCGCCTCGACGAGCGCGCCCTCGGCGAGCTCGACGTCCTCGGTGAACCCAGGAGGCTTGAGCATCGCCTCGCCGGGGTCGTAGCCCTCGGCCACGAGGGTGCTGGCCGCGACCTGCTCACCGTCGACCGCGATGGTCCAGGCGCCGACGCCCACGGCGCCCAGCTGCGCCCGGCCCGCCTCGGTGACGCGGGCCGCGATGGTGACCCTGGCCGCCGGGCGCGGGAAGTCGTCGTCCCAGCCGACGCTGACGCTGGTGCCGTCACTGTGCGCCTCCCCGAGCAGGCCGCCGTCGGCGTCGTGGTGGAGCACCCGCACACCGGTCTCCCCGGTCTCGGGGTCCCGCAGCCACGCGGGGTCGGCGGCGACCGGGCGCTCGCGGACCTCGACCCCGTCGACGACGGTGAGCCGCTCGCCGAGCGCCTCGCGCAGGCCGTCGGCGATGGACACCTGGTAGGGCGGGTTGACGGTGGCAGAGCCGCCGCCCATGCAGATGGTGTCGACGCCGTGCCGGCCGATCAGCGCGACCGTGGCGGCGGCGCTGACGGTGTTGTCGGCCTCGCCGGTGTGGCCGGCCAGGGGAAGGACGCCACCGTCGTTGCGCAGGACGACCATGCCGTCGGTCGCGAGCCGCCGCAGCTGCTCGCGCCGGGCCGGGGCGTCGGGGGCGAGGGAGTCCGAGGGCCAGGTGCGCCGCTGCTCGTCGCTGCCCAGGGCGCCCACCCGCTCGGCCAGGCGCAGCAGCCGGACGACGTGCTCGTCGACGACGGACTCCTCGACCGCGCCGGACTCGACGTCGGCGACCAGGGCCTCGCCCCACGGACCGTCGGGGCCCGGCATCACCAGGTCGAGGCCGCCGAGTGCGGCCGGCGCGGAGGTCTTGGTCGCGAACCAGTCGGACATGAGCAGCCCGCCCCAGCCCCACTCGCCCTTCACCACCTGGTTGTTGACGTGGTCCTGCTCGGTCGCGGCGAACCCGTTGATGTCGTTGTAGGCGGCCATGATCGACCAGGCGTCGGCGTCCTGGACCGCGATCTCGAAGGGCAGCAGGTAGACCTCGCGCAGGGCCGTCTCGCTCACGACGGAGTTCATGTAGTTGCGCAGCGTCTCGGACTCGTTGGCCACCAGGTGCTTGAGGCACGCGCCGATGCCGCGGCCCTGCATACCCCGCACGTAGGCAGCCGCGAGCCTGCCGGTGAGCAGCGGGTCCTCGGAGTACGCCTCGAACAGACGGCCGCCGAGGGGGGTGCGGTGCAGGTTGATGGTCGGGCCGAGGACGACGTGGATCTGCTGGCGCTCAGCCTCCTCCGCGAGCATCTCGCCGACCTCGTGCGCGGTCTCCTCGCTCCACGCGCTGGCGAGGACCGTGGCGCTGGGGAAGAGCGCGACGTGGTCGCCGCCGGTGAACTTCAGGCCGCGCACGCCGGTCGGACCGTCGGAGAAGGCCATCGGCTCGAGCCCGATCGACTCCTCACCGTGGAGGGTGAACGACGTGGCGCCGGTGAGCAGGCGCACCTTGGTGGCGAGGTCGAGACGGCCCACGAGGTCGAGGAGCTCGGCGTGGCTGCGTCCCGGGGCGGGGATGGACGTGGTGGTCATGTCGGGTGCTCTTCCGGGACGAGGGCATTAATAGAGTCGAGTAACTATTACATCCCCGGCGCGGGTTGTCGAGGGTCCCGCCGCCGGTGTCCGTGGTGAGGGGCAGGATGGGCGCGTGACGACGATCGTGTTCCTGCACGCCCACCCCGACGACGAGGCCTCCCAGACCGCGGGTGCCATGGCGCGCGCCGCCGCAGAGGGGAGCCGGGTGGTCACGGTCTTCGCGACCGGCGGCGAGCACGGCGAGCTCCCGGCTGCCGGCCTGCCGGAGGGTGAGACCCTCACCGACTGGCGCCGCCGCGAGGCGCAGGCGTCGGCCGAGGTGCTCGGTGTGCAACGGGTGGCCTGGCTGGGCTACCGCGACTCGGGCATGACCGGCTGGGAGCAGAACTCCCACGCGGGCGCCTTCCACTCCGCCGACCTCGACGAGGCTGCCGGCCGGCTGGCCGCGGTGCTCGACGAGGAGGACGCCGACGTGCTGGTGGGCTACGACTGGCACGGCGGCTACGGCCACCCCGACCACGTGCGCGTCCACGCCGTCGTGCACCGGGCCGCCGAGCTCGCCGGCCGGCGCCCGCGCCTGCTGGAGTCGACGATGAACCGCGACCAGGTGCGGCGCTGGTACGAGCAGGCCGTGGCGGCCGGTCAGCAGGAGACCAGCTTCGACCCTGACCGCCCCATGGACGACGGCAACCCGCTCGGCACGCCGGAGGACGAGATCCACTGGCGGGTCGACGTCACCGGCTACCTCGCCCAGCGCCGGGCAGCGCTCGAGGCCCACCGCAGCCAGGCCACCGACATCGAGGGCATGCTCGGGATGCCCGAGGAGTTCTTCACGGCCTTCTTCGGGTTCGAGCACTACATCGAGCCCGGCCGCGAGCCCGGTATGCAGGAGGGCTGGCCCTTCGGCGCCTGAACGAGTCCGTGGCGCGCGCCCGGTGCCGGCGGCCGCCCTGCACCGGCTCAGAGGTGCTTCAGGGCCTCGCGACGGCTGAGCGGGGAGAGCCGGTCGCCGTACTCCTGCACCGTCGCCCGCACCCACTCCGGGTCCGTGCGTGCGTACTGGCGCAGGGCCCATCCGATGGCCTTGCGCAGCCAGAAGCTGGTGTCGGTGAGGTTGGGCTCGATGCACGCGCGCAGCAGCTCGGTGTCGGTGCGCTCGCGGAACGTCAGCTGGCTCAGGACGGCGGTCCGGCGCAGCCACAGGTCGTGGTCGGTGGCCCACGCTCGCACGACCGGTGCCACGTGGACCGGGTCGGCGAGCAGGATCGGGCCGACCCGGCGGCTGGCCACCTCGTCGACGAGGTCCCACCAGGCGCCCGTGGCGACGAGGTGGCGGTAGAGCGGGAGGGTCTCGGCGTCCTGCCACGGCCGGTAGGTGCGGTGGCCGGTCAGGGCGATCGCGGCGTACCGCTCCTCGCGGTGGGTGGCGCCGTCCCAGAGCTCGCGCACCGCGGCCTCCCAGTCGCCCCGGTCGGTGGGGCGCAGCCGTGGGTCGGCGAGAAGGGGGCGCAGCAGGGCTCGCAGCTCGGGTGAGGTGATGCCGCGGTACGGCATCGCCGACTTCATGTAGGCCTGCTGCGCCACTGCGCGCTGAGGGTCCCCGGCGCCCTCGACCGCGTGCCGGATCGCGCGGACGACGGGGTGTGTCACGGAGCCAGCATGGCCGAACGGGCGTCAGAATGTCGCCACGCCGCGGTCAGCCGCGGTCGCCGACCACGAGGGGGAACCACGTGTCCGTACCGCCGCCCGCCGGGCCGCCCGAGCCCAAGCCCGTCCCGGTGACCGTCGGCGGCACGCGCCGCCCCGTCACGCTGCCGACCTGGGTCAACGTCGTGCTGGTGCTCACCCTCTTCGTGTCGTGCGGCGCCAACCGCGACACCTCGAGCTATCCCCAGACGGACGAGATCGCCAACCAGGTCGTGAACCAGCTCCGGAACGGCACGGACGGCTCGGGGACGGTGTCCGGGGCCGACGTCCGGGACCTGTGCAAGATGCTCGGCGCGGTGCTCGACGCGCAGAAGAAGAAGGTCGACGACGTCATCCCCGGCGCCGTCACGCAGTGCGCCGACGCTGCTCGGCAGGCCGCCAACCCCTGACCGGGGCGACCCCGCGCCCGTCGCGATGGGTTCCACGACCGATCTCGGTCTGACCCTGTGAACCCGCCGACCGACGGACCTCCCATGACTGCCACCACCAAAGACGTCGCCGTACTGCGTGCTCGTCCATCAGGACATCCTGCTGGCCGGTTGTGGCCGGCCTCAAAGGGATTTCGGTCAGGCGGCGCCGTACCGGGTGCGGGCGCGCTCGCGTGCCTTCTCCGCCTCCACCTCGCGGTCCTTGGGAGGGGCGCTGGTGGTGAGGTGGTCGAGCAGGTGCTGCGTCGCGTGGGCGATCTCGGCGACGGCCTCGTCGAACGCCTCCTGGTTGGCCTGGCTCGGCTTCGTGCTGCCGCTGACCTTGCGGACGTACTGGAGCGCTGCCGCCCGCACCTCCTCGGTCGTGGCCGCAGGCTCGAAGTTGTGCAGCTGGCGGATGTTTCGGCACATGTTGGAAAGGCTACGGCGCACCACCGACAGAGCGCAGGGGTTCACAGGCGCGCTCGTCGGACGGACACGCCCGAACTATTTCGGGTCCACACCCGGTGGACGACATCCGTGCAGGTCAGCGAGGTGCGTTTGCTGCTGGTCGCCGCGCGTCCACAGGGTTATCCCCCGACTGTGCACAAGTGGCCCGGGCGTTGCGCACACGTTGTCCACACGCTCTCCACAGGGGCCGTTTGAGCGGGAGGGAGCAGCGCCCCTACGGTGTGGCGGGTCGCCTCCGCGAGCCGGTCNGTCCGCGCGGTGACCGACCGGGTCCCCACCGTTGTCGGCGGGTGGTGGTGTACTCGAATCACATCGGCGTTGTTCGTCCTCGATCGCGGTTGCAGGGAGTTGGCAGAGTGTCTCTTGCGGAGCTGAGCACCAGCGCGTTCAGTTCTGGAGGCGACGGCCCGCCCGGTGAGGACCGGGTGCCTCCCCAGGACGTCCACGCGGAGCAGTCCGTGCTCGGCGGCATGCTGCTGTCCAAGGACGCCATCGCCGACTGCGTCGAGGGCCTGCGTGGCACCGACTTCTACCGCCCGGCGCACGAGCTGATCTACGACGCGATCCTCGACCTCTACGGCCGCGGTGAGCCCGCCGACGCGATCACCGTGTCCGACGAGCTGTCCAAGCGCGGTGACCTCCAGCGCGTGGGTGGCCAGGCCTACCTGCACACCCTGATCCAGGCCGTCCCCACCGCGGCCAACGCCGGCTACTACGCCGAGATCGTCTCCGAGCGCGCCGTCCTGCGCCGCCTGGTGGAGGCCGGCACCCGCATCGTCCAGCTCGGCTACCAGCAGGGCAACGGCGACGTCGAGGACATCGTCAACGCCGCCCAGGCCGAGGTGTACGCCGTCGCCGACAAGCGCGGTGGAGAGGACTACGTCGCCCTTGGTGACGTCCTCGAGGACACCCTCAACGAGATCGAGGTCGCTGCCGGCCGCGACGCCAACGAGATGCTCGGTGTGCCCACCGGGTTCATCGAGCTCGACGAGCTGACCCACGGCCTGCACCCCGGTCAGATGATCGTCCTGGCCGCGCGTCCCGCCGTCGGCAAGTCGACCATGGGCCTCGACATCGCCCGCGCCGCGGCGATCAAGCACAAGCAGGCCACGGCCATCTTCTCCCTCGAGATGAGTCGCAGCGAGATCACCATGCGCTGCCTGTCGGCCGAGGCGCAGATCCAGCTGCAGGACCTGCGCAAGGGCACCATCGGCGACGCCGGCTGGAAGAAGCTGGCGCGCATCATGGGCCAGATCTCGGACTCGCCGCTGTTCATCGACGACTCCCCGAACATGTCGCTGATGGAGATCCGCGCCAAGTGCCGGCGCCTCAAGCAGCAGCACAACCTCAAGCTCGTCGTCATCGACTACCTCCAGCTCATGAGCTCGGGCAAGAAGGTCGAGTCGCGCCAGCAGGAGGTCTCGGAGTTCTCCCGTGCCCTCAAGCTGCTGGCCAAGGAGCTCGAGGTCCCGGTCATCGCGATCAGCCAGCTGAACCGTGGCTCGGAGCAGCGCGCTGACAAGCGCCCGGCGATGTCCGACCTGCGCGAGTCCGGCTCCATCGAGCAGGACGCCGACATGGTCATCCTGCTCCACCGCGAGCCCAAGCTCGAGGGCCGCGAGGGTGAGGTCGACGTCATCGTCGCCAAGCACCGCAACGGCCCCACCAAGGACATGGTGCTGGCGTTCCAGGGTCACTACGCCCGGTTCGCCAACATGGCCCAGAACTTCTGACCAACGCGGCCGAGGCCGGCTGACCCTGAGCTCACGGGTTCTGGATCAGGCGCAGGAGCGTCCCGTCGGGGTCGACGAGGTAGCCGATGCGCAGCCCTGAGGGTTCGAGCCGGGGCGGGTGCAGGCGCGGCCACCCTCGGTCCGCCTCGGGGACCCCGGTCCCACGGCACCGGGCGTAGAAGGTGTCGACGTCGTCGAGGCGCAGGCAGCAGCTGAAGGAGCTGGTCGCCGGGTCGAGGCCGGCGAACGGGAAGAACTCCAGCGTGAGGTCGTGCCCGGACAGGATCATCCAGCCCTCGTCGCGGTACACGGGCTCGAAGCCCAGCGCTGCGTAGAAGGCCGTCGTCGCGTCGAAGTCGCGAGACGGCAGGTTCGGGGTCGCCAGGTTGCCCACGTGTCCTCCCTTGCTCTCGGGCACAGTCTTCCCCTGCCCGGTGGGGTGGAGGAAGCGCCCAAGGTCCCTACCGAGTGCCCGCTGGGCGGGTGTGACGGCGCGGCGGGAGGGCTCGCCGGAAGGGGGCGCGTACCCAGCCTCCCGCTGTGCTCAGCCGGCGCGGCTGCGTACCCGGTCACGCACCTCGTGCAGCGCGGCGGCCATCTCGGCGCTGACCCGTTCGCGATCGGTGAGCCAGTCGAAGAGGACGTGGTCGTCCCTGGTCACGCCGAGCAGCACGTCTGCGGTGGCAGCGGCGACGAGCGCGCCGGTCCGGGGCACGGGCAGACCGTCCCCTGCGACCTCGTGCGTCCACGTGTCGGCGAGGGCGAGGAGGTCGTCGTCCACGTGCCGGCGGCGCGCCGAGGTCAGCGACGCAGCCGCGGCGGGCAGGGCGCCGACGGCCGCGTCGTCGACCGCGGCACGTACCTCGGCCACCAGCTCGTCGAGGTGCAGCTCCATCAGCCAGGAGGGCATGCCGCGCCCCGCGAGCACCCGGGACAACCAAGCCACCTGGCGCACTGCCTGCTCCTCGTCGAGCGGTGCGAGCGAGATGAGCCACGCGGAGTCCGAGCTCGCGAACCGCGCTCCGCGCTCGCCGTACCGGATGCCGTAGTAGGGCATGATGTCGAACGAGCGCTGCGCCGCCCGCACCGCGGCGCGCACCAGCGTGGCATCGGTCGTCACGGGGTAGGCGCCCGCCTCCGGGTTGACCACGGCAGCGTCGATCGACTGCCCGGTCGACCGTCGCAGCAGGCCGGCGACGACGTGCCGCTCCGCCTGCCCCACGAGGTCGGCGACGTGCGAGCCGGGACCGAACTCGGTGAGCCGGCCCTCGACGGCCGCCCGCAGTGTGGCGGCATCGGTGGAGCCGGTAGCCACGACGAGCCGCTCGATCCCCACGACGGCGGCGAGCACGGCAGGATCCTCGACGCGACCGGTGAGCGTGCGGTCGGCGTGGGCGAGGAGCAGCTCGCGGGCCTCGCGGGCCTGGACGTCGTCGGTCATGGCGCGCATTCTGCCGTGTCGCCTGCACCCTCCCCACCGTCCTGCCACACTGCCGGCAGGCAGGCACCGCAGGGGGCCTTATCGAGCACTCGGGGGCGGGGTATGGGGCGGTCGCGGCTGCCGCACCGCGGGCCGGTGAGGAGCCCGTGAACCCGGCAGAGATGTTGCGCCTCACCCCCACGCTGCTCTGGGTGCTGTTGCTTGCCCTCACTCTCTTCGTCCTGGCGCTGGGTGCCGTCGCCGGAGTCGCGGGCCTGGTGGTCCGCCGTCGCCTGGCCGCACCCGAGTCCGTGCCGGGACCACGGCCGCGCGCGACGCGCTGGCTCATCACCGGGCTGGTGGTCGACGGGCTCGTGCTCGCGGTGGCCGCCGTTGGGCTGGCCACCGCCCCGAGCTCTCACGTCCCGGTGCCGTCCGCCCGCGCCAGTGCCCAGGACGTGGTCGCGGCCTACCTCGACGCCTCGAACGCGCACGACGTCGGCACCATGAACGCGATCCTGGACCCCGCCCGCATGGGGACACTGAGCAGGTTCCGCGCCACGTGGGTCGTCGACGAGGTCGACATGCAGCCCGTGGAGGCCTACCACGAGCTCGACTCGGTGCTCCCGGCCGGCACCGAGGTCGTCCGGGTGCCCGTCGACCTGGTCGTCATCCGCGGAACCGACCTGACCGTGCCCGACCACACGCGTCTGCCCTGGGGTTTCGTCCTCGCCCGGCCGGACGCGCAGCACCGGTGGCGGATCGTCGACCAGGGGTTCTGACCCTGGGCTGGGCTGGGCTCTGGGTTTGGTCCGGTGCGGCCGGCCCGGCCGCCCGTGGCCCAGCGTGGGTGGCCGGGCGCGGGTGGCCGGGCATCCGCGGCTCGCACTCGGGGCGTGTCAGTCGTCGGTTGCGCCCTCGTACGCGGGGGTGAGCTCGGTCCACCGCGCCTTCCAGGCGGCGGCGGGAGCCTCGGCCGACCAACCGCCCTCGTGCACGGGGCCGTCCGTGGCGAGCGAGCGCCCGAGGTCCTCGAGGTGGACCTGCCACCCCGCGCCGTAGAAGTGCAGCGACCCGACCGGCAGGCCGCGTTCCTCGACCACGAGCCGGGTGCGATCGCCCTCGGCGGTGAGCCATGCCTCCAGCTGCGACTCGTCCTCCGTGCCCGGCTCGGTCGTGAGCAGGAGGTGGTGCGGCGCCTCGCAGGCCTCGATCACCGCCGGCCCGCTCCAGGTGCTGGTGAAGGTCGCGTGGACCGTGCCCCCCTCGCGCAGGTCGCCGTCGACCTCGGCGATCCAGCGAGCCAGCCGCTCCGGCGTCGTGCAGGCCGCCCACAGGTCGTCGATACCCGTGTCGTAGACGTCCTCGACCCGCACGGCCCCCCGCGTCCCGTCCAGTGCTCGTGTCGTTCCGATGATGTTCATGACGTCCCCTTCTTCCCTCGTGCGATCTCGGTGTGCAGTGCGTCGAGGCGGTGCTGCCACAACGCGCGGTAGTCCTCCAGCCACTCGTCGACCTCGACGAGGCCCTCCGGACGCAGGCTGTAGATCCGCCGCTGTGCCTCCTGCCGCACGTCGACGAGCCCGGCCTCGCGCAGCACCCGCAGGTGGCGCGACACCCCGGGCCGCGCGATGGGCAGGGCGTCCGCCAGCTCACCGGCCGCGGCCGAGTGGTCGCGCAGGATGCGCAGGACGGTCCGACGGCTCGGGTCGGCCAGGGCTTGGAGTACGGCATCCATGCCTGTCAACGTAGCCGGGCGGTTACGTAACCGCAAGGGTACGCGCAGGCCGTAGGGCGCGGGCCGTGGGGAGGAAAGCGGCCCATGGGCCGAAAGTTCGGGGCTGGGTATGGCGCGGGGCGCAGGGAAGCGGCCCATGGGCCGAAAGTTCGGGGTCGGGTACGGCGCGGTGGGCGGGGATGCGGCCCATGGNCTGGGGCTGGGTATGGCGCGGGGCCGCAGGGAAGCGGCCCATGGGCCGAAAGCTGGGGCTGGGTATGGCGCGGTGGGCGGGGATGCGGCCCATGGGCCGAAAGTTCCGGGGCGGCCTACGACAGCTGGGGCCACGGCTCTCGCCGTGACCCCAGCTGGTTCCACCGCCGCAGGGCGGCGGAGCGTGGTTACTTCAGCACGATGGTGGTCGTGTGGGCCACGCCGTCACCGAGGACGACCTGCAGCTGCCAGACACCGGCCGACAGCGGACGGGTGTCCAGGTTGTAGATGTACTGGCCGTCGCCGTAGCGGAAGGCGTTGCCGAGGTTGGCCGTCGAGGTGGCGGTCGCGTCCTTGGCCGAGCCCGTGGCGGGGAGCTTGGTCAGTACGAGGCGCGCTGCGCCGTCGGTGACTCCCGCGGAGTACCCGGTCAGGGCGAACTTCACGGGGATGCTGCGGCCCAGCTTGTAGGAGCCGCCGTCCACGACCGGCGCGAGCAGGCCCGACCAGCCGTAGGTGACGTCGACCGTGAAGGACTTCGAGGCGGCATTGCCGTGGGCGTCCGTCGCGGTGCAGGTGACGGTGGTCGAGCCCGGTCGGAACGAGCCGCCGGCCGGCGTGAGCGAGGTGCCACGGTCGTCGACACACGCGGGGACGACCGCCCCGTCGACGAGGTCGGTCGCGGTGACCGGTGCGTCGAAGGTGACGGGCGTGGATGACCCGGTCGCCGTGGCGGCCACCGTGGTGGGCGTCGCCAGGGCCGGTGCGGTGGTGTCCTCGACCTCGACGGCGAACGATGCAGAGCTGGTGTTGCCCTCCGCGTCGGTGGCCGCGCAGGTCACCGTCGAGGCGCCCACGGCGAACGTCGAGCCGGCGGCCGGGGTGCAGGTGACGGGCACGGTGCCGTCAACCGCGTCCGTGGCGGACGGCGCGTCCCAGGCGACGCTCGCCCCGGAGGCCGAGGTCGCTTCTGCGGTGCGGGTCGCCGGGATGCCGGTGATGGCCGGTGCCGTGGTGTCGACCACCGTGTACTGCTCGCTCTGCGAGCCGGTCAGGCCGCGGCTGTCGGTGTAGGAGCAGGTCGCCGTGCGGGCGCCGAGGCCGCCCGCGGCACGCGGACCGCTGGTCGCCGAGATCATGGCCGCCGGCGAGAGGGTGCCGTCGAACGCGTCGGTGACGAGGCAGCCCGGGTCGGCGCTGCCGTACTCGAGCGTGCGGCTGCCGGGCAGTCCGGTGACGCTCACCTGCGGCGGGCTCGTCTGCAGCGGGGTCCAGGACGACGCACCGACTGCCTGGTAGCGGGCGCCCCACGCGCCGTCGCAGCACGGCTCGGCGGCATACACCTCGATGGTGTGCGCGCCGGCAGTGAGGTCGGCGGTGTACGAGAGGGACGCGGAGGTGTTGTCCAGGGTGCCCCCCGCCCAGGTGTCGTACCAGTGGCCCACGACGACGACGCCGTCGACGAGCAGCTCGCTGCCGTTGCCGGCGTCCGGGCCGAACTGGAAGGTCCAGGACCCGTCCGTCGCGGCCGTGAAAGGCAGCACCAGGTGGGAGATGATGTTGGAGTTGGTGCCGCAGTACGCCTGGTTGGAGAGCCCGTCGGCGGAGACCGGCGTCACCCCGGTGTTGCAGTACCCCCAGTACGCCGTGCGGGACGCGCTCTCCCAGGCGTCGGCCATCGCCGACGGCGAGGACACGAACGAGGGCCAGTAGTGCGAGGTGTACGAGAGCTTGCCGACCGTCCCGCTCGGTGCGGTGTCGGCCATGGCGGCCGGTGCGAGCGCGCCGACGCCGAGGGCGATCGAGCCGAGGGCGGCGACACCGACTGCGCGTCGGGCGCGCGCTGCCCACCGCCCCGTCTGCTGGGTGCCGAGTCGTGAGATGGCGGTGCGAAGTGGGCGGCGTAGAGCCACAAGTCCTCCCGGTGTGAGCGGTCCCTGCTGGACCAGTGCCTGTGACGTTGCCACCCCTGACCTGCGGATATGTCCTCTTTGCCGGTGCTGAACGGATGAGAGTTGCTGGCCGAACGGCTGGTATCAGCGCACCGCTCCGTCCCGGTGCCCTCGTTTGGCACCGGGTGCCGCGACTGGTCGTGCCCGCAGGGTCCCCTTCGAGCCGGACGAGAGCCGGACCAGCGCGCGTCGCTCAGGCCGAGATGGCCGCGAGGGCGTCGTCCACCATGCGCAGCCCCTGGGCTTCGAACTCCTCGTCGCCGACCTGGTGCGCCCACGCGGCGGTGCTGACCGCCTCCCGCAGGAGCGTGCGGTGCCACGCCCCGGGCTCGCGGGGGTCGGCGCCGTACCCCTCGAGGAAGGCGCGTTCCAGGTCAGGCCGGCCACGGAACTGCTGCACCTGCAGACGGGCCAGGTCGGTCATGGCCGGGCGCAGTGCCGCGCGGCCGAAGTCGATGATGCTGACCACGCCGTCGTCGTCGACGAGCCAGTTGCGCGGCTGCCAGTCACCGTGGGTCGGCACGAGGGTCGTGGACGGGGTCGGCCACGAGGCGACGAGTCGGCGCAGTCTCGCCACGACGTCGCCGGCGATCCGGTGCGGGGAGTCGAGCCAGGCGAGGGTCCTGCGGTTCTCCCGTGCCTCGTGACCCTCGTCGGTGGTGCCGCCCTGACGGTGCAGGAGGGCCAGCAGCTTCCCGGCCTGGCGGTAGGTGGCCGCGGCGTGCTCGTGCTCGGTGCCCAGGACGAGCCGGCCAGACAGGTGGTGGGTGACGAGCAGGCGGGTGGGGAGGTCGGCGAAAGCCAGCAGGGGCGCCCGACCCAGCGAGGTCCACGGCTGCAGCCAGCTCTGGTGCGCCCGGATCTCCCGGGCCATGTGGTGGTCGTCAGGGCCGCCGGCCTTGACGATGTAGCGCCGGCCCGCGTGCACCACCTCGCGGACCGCGCGCTCGACCTGGCCCCAGCTGTGGTCGTGCACCACCTCGGCGCCGGGCAGCCAGAGGTCGAGCAGGTGCAGCTGATCGGCGGAGGGCAGGGCGACGGGAGCAGGCACGGCCGACACCCTAGGACCGCTCGCGTCAGAGCCCTGCCAGGAACGCGTCCAGCCTGTCGAGCAGCAGCGCGGTGGCCTCGGCGTCGTACGCCGGCAGCGAGGAGTCCATGAACAGGTGCTGGTCGCCGGGGTAGAGGAACAGCTCACCGCCGGCCTCCGCGACCAGTGCCTCGGCCGCCGGCTTGTCCCACTCGTTGTCGAACTCCGGGTCGTGCTCCATCGCGTGCACCTGGACCGGCAGGCCGGCGGGCCAGGTCGGGCTGAACTCGGAGACCGGCAGCGCCCCGCAGAGCAGGATGGCCCCGCGGGCCCCGCCACGGGTCTGGGCCAGCTGCTGGGCGGGGCCGAGCCCGAGCGAGATCCCGGCGTAGACGACCTCCGCGGGCAGGGTCTGAGCCGCCTCGACGCCCTTGGCGCTGATGGTCTCGAAGCCGACCTCGCGGGCGTGCCCGACACCCTCGTCCAGCGAGTCGAAGGTCTGGCCGTCATAGAGGTCGGGGGTGTGGATCGTGTGGCCCCGCCTGCGGAGCTCGTCGGCGAGTGCCGTCACCCCCTTCGTCAGCCCCTGCGCGTGGTGGAACAGCACGACCTCGGCCATGACGACCTTCCCCTCTCGTCGATGTGGGCCGGGGGCGTCCCGGCTGCGCCCACGCTAGCCCCGACCGGTGACAACCTCCCGGCTCGGACCGCCGGGCTTCCGTCAGGCCCAGATCGCGGCCGGGATGCCGTCGGACCAGGTCTGCGGCGGGTCGGGCAGCGGCCGCGCATCACCCGCCGCGTGACGGGCGGCCGTCCACGCCGCGGCACACGCGTCGAGGACGTCGTCGGCGGCATACCCGGGACCGGTCAGCACCGATGGCGAGGCGAGCCCGGCCGCAGCGAGGGCGGCGAGCCGATCGCGCCGCCCCTCGTCGGTCTTCTTGCCGGAGAGCAGCGGAGCCCCGGCCATGACCGCGAAGCTCAGCTCCGGGTGCACCTCCAGCACGCCGACCGTGGGACGGCTGCGGACCCAGGCGTCGACCTCGAGGATCTTCGCGCGCAGGGCGAAGGCCTGCGCGCCGACGCCCTGCCCGGCCAGGGCGCGGTTCACGACGTCGGCCTCGGCCCGGGTTGCCTCGGCGTACGCAGCGCGCGTCAGGGTCGTGAACACTGAGGACGCCTTCCCCGGCAGCGCCCTGCGCGCTAGGGCGTCGGCCTCGCGGGTGCTGGCGTCGGGCAGGCCGATGGGGATGTCGATGCCGACGACCTGGATGCCGAGCGACTGCCGGACCGACTCCACCAGGCCGGAGATCGACGAGGCGACGGCCACCCGGGGACGCGGCGCCCCGGGTTCGAGGATCGCCCCGACCCAGCCGGCCTTGCACGCGTCGACACCCAGGACGGGGACGGTCACCTCCACGGGCGGCAGCGGCACAGGACCGTCGTCGACCGCTGCGTCGGCGCGGCCGCCGACCGTGGCGAGGGCGGCACCGAGCTCGCGGACCGCGCTGTCCACCCGCTCCAGCGCGGCGTCGGCGCCACGGTCGCCGGCGGCGAGGCGGTCGCGGAGGTCGGTCGCCTCCGCGACCAGCCGGTCGGCGAGCCGCCGGACGTCGTCGGGGCCGGTCATGACGGCCTCACCGGAGCCTCGCGAGGCCGAGCCAGTCGGCGAGCGCGTCGATCTCGGCCTCCACGGCGGCGGTCATCTCCTCGGTGAACCTCACGTCCTGGTGCACGGCATACACCTCGAACACGCCCTCCTTGCGCTCTGCCTTCGCGTCGAGCTTCCCCACCAGGCGGTCGCCGTAGAGGATCGGCAGGGCGTAGTGGCCCCAGCGCCGCTGCGAGGTGGGTTTGTAGACCTCGAGGACGTACTCGAAGCCGAACAGCTCCTGCGCCCGCGACCGGTCGTAGACGAGCCGGTCGTAGGGCGACAGCAGGGCGGCGCGACCCCGGAACTCGTCGACGTCGTCGCGCTCGAGCACTTCGGGATCCACCCGCCACTGCCCGGCGACACCGTCGACCACCACCGGCACCCCCACCTCGCCGACGTGGACCGGCTCACCGGGCCGTGAGGTGCCGCCCACACGGGCGATGCCGAGGGAGGCGAGGCGGCGGGCCGCCCGCTGCCGGGCGGCCTCCTCGAGAGGCACCGCGGGGGCGTCCGGGTAGACGCGCTCGGCGAGGTCGAACAGCCGCTGGCGCCCCCGGCGTCCACTGACGGCGACCTCGGCCTTCCTCACGAGGAACTCCAGCATCTGGGTGACGTTGCGGTTGTTGGTCCAGCCGGACGATGGCCACGGTTCGACGCTGGTGTCCGGGATGTCGCGGGACAGCAACGGGCCGTGCTCCTCCAGCCTGGCGAGGACGTCGCGGCGGAACGGCTCGTTGACCCGGAGCCACTCGCGGGCGTCGGCCCAGGGCGGCCACGCCTCGTGACCTGCCAGGTGGAGGGGCACGTCGTCCATGGGACGGATCCGCCCGTCGAGCTCGACCAGGGTGCGGCTCTCGAGCGCCTGCTGCAGGTCGGCCGACCGGTAGGCCGACCCGAGCCGGCTCCAGAGCACCAGCTCGGCGCTCGGGGCGATGGGTGCCGCGGGATCGACCTGCACGAGGCCCAGCTGCTGCACTACCTCGATGAGGTCACCCGGTCGCGGCAGGTCCAGCAGCTGCGCGCGCACGGCGAGGCGCCGGGCCTGCGCACGGCTGATCTCCCGCACTGCGGTCTGCTCCCTGCTGGTCCGGCGCACAGCGGTCAGGCCGGGGTCCACAGAGAGCCGCTGAACCGGTTCGCGCGGTCGGTCCACCACCCGGCCGCGGCGAAGCCGGCCTGCTCGAACTCCGCCTGAAGGCGCTCGCGGGTGAACTTGGCCGAGATCTCGGTGCGCAGCTGCTCACCCGCCGCGAAGTCGACCTCCAGGTCGAGGTCGGCGATGCGCACGTGCACGTCGCGCACCGCCTCCAGGCGCATCTCGATCCAGGCGTGCTCGGCGTCCCACACGGCGACGTGGCGGAAGTCCGCTGCGTCGAAGTCGGCCCCGAGCCGGCTGTTGACCACCTCGAGGACGTTGAGGTTGAAGGCGGCCGTCACGCCTGCGGCGTCGTCGTAGGCCGGCAGGAGCACGTCGGGCGACTTCACGAGGTCGGCGCCCAGCAGGAAGGCGTCGCCCGCACGCAGGTCCGACCTCAGGGTGGTGAGGAAGTGCGCGCGCTGGTCGGGTGCCTGGTTGCCGATGGTGCCGCCGAGGAACACGACCAGCCGTCCACCGAACACCTCGCCCTCGTCGACAGCCAGCGCCTGCGCCAGCCCGTGCTCGAAGTCGGCCCGCACCGTCTCGATGTCGAGCGTCGGGTAGCGGGCGGCGAGGTCGTCGGCGGCGGCGTGCAGCGCGCTGTCGCTCACGTCGATCGCGCGGTAGGCGGCCTGCTCGCCTTCAGGGGTCGTGGCCAGCACCGCCTCGATGAGGGCGCGGGTCTTCTCGGAGGAGCCCGACCCGAGCTCGACGAGGTGGCGGCAGGACGCGGCACCGACGATCTCCGCGGCGTGGTCGAGGAGGATCTCGCGCTCGGCGGCGAACGGGTAGTACTCGGGGAGCCGGGTGATCTCCTCGTAGAGCTCGCTGCCGACCTTGTCGTAGAACCACTTCGGCGGCAGGGTCTTCGGGCTGCTGGTCAGCCCGGCGCGGACGTCCTGGGCGAGGCTGCGCTCGCTGAAGTCCTCGGGCAGGTGGTCTCGGTGTCGCTGGGCCATCGGCTCGCTCTCGTCCGTCCCGCCCCCCGGGGTCTCCGGGTCGGCGTGCTGGGCCGACGCTACCGACGGCCACCGACATCGGCCTCCCGAGAGGACGCGCAGGCCCCGATCCCTCGGTGGTGCCACCTCTCAGCCGGTGGCCCGTCGGCCGCGGCGCGCCTGGAGGTAGTCACTGACGACGTACTCGCCGAGCCGGTCGACGCTCGGGGTGAAGACGCGCCCACCCGCGCGCCGGGCGACGGCGTCGACGAACCGCGCCAGCCCCGGGTCCTCGCCGAGCATGAACACGTTGAGGGCGGCGCCGGACCGTCGCAGCTCGTCGACCTGGGCGACGGTCGCGCGCAGGGTGGCGTTGCTCGTGGGCCACCGGAAGGTCGGTACACCGTCGTCCCCGAGGTGCGCCGTCGGCTCACCGTCGGTGACCACGAGCACGACCGGCTGCGCCTGCGGGTGCCGGCGCAGGTGCCGGGTCGCCAGCATCAGCGCGTGCTGGAGGTTGGTGCCCTGTACCCACTCCGGCTCGGCGTCGGCGAGCTGCACGGGGGTCAGGCGGCGGGCGGCCAGGTTGAACCCGATGATCTCCAGGGCGTCCTGCCGGAACCGCGTCTGCACCAGGTGCGACAGCGCCAGCGCCGTCTGCTTCATCGGCCCCCAGCGACCCTCGTTGACCATCGAGAACGACATGTCGACGCACAGGGCGACCGCGGCGGTGGTGCGGCGCTCGGTCTCGACCACCTCGAAGTCGGACACGTCGAGGCTGACCCGGCCCGGCTGGATACCGGCGCGGCGCAGGGCGTTGCCGACCGTGCGGGGCACGTCGAGGGGTTGCTCGTCGCCGAACTCCCACGGGCGGGTCAGGCCGGTCGGCTCGTCGGCGTGGCCGCTGCGGCGGTCGTCGTGGTCGCCGTGTCCCTGCGCGGACAGGCCTTCGAACACCTTCTTCAGGGCCGTCTCGCCGAGGCGCCGGACCGCCCGAGGGGTCAGGCGGAGGCCGTCGTCGCCCTGGCTGAGGTAGCCCTGTCGCTCCAGCTCGCGTTCGAGCTGCCGCAGGGCCTCGAGGTCGCGGGCGACGTCGGCGCCGAGGTGCTGCTCGAGGCGTTCGACGTCGATGTCGTCCAGGCTCGACCCGGCGTAGGACTGCCCGACCTGCTCCATGAGCGACTCGAGGTCGGCGAGCTCGGCCACCGCCTCGACGGCGGCGCTGTAGCCCATCGGCTCACCGCCGGGCCGCATGCCGACGGGGCTGCCGCGGTCGAGGCCGGGTCGCAGCGCGCGCAGGTTGTCGCCGAGCTGGGCCATCTCCGAGGCGAGGTCGGCGTCCGCGAGCGCGTCGCTCATGAGCTGGGCCAGCTGCTCGCGCTGCTCGGGGCTGAGCGAGGCCATCATCCGCGCGGCCGCGGCCTGGCGCCGGGCGAGGGCGTCGATGAGCTCGTCGACGTCCTGCGGGTCCTCGGGGAACATCTCGCCGTGCTTGTCCATGAACTGCCGGAACGCGTCGGTGGTGTCCTCGCCCCGGGCGTGCGCGGCGAGCAGCTGGTTGAGGTCGGCGAGCATGTCGCGGACCGCGGCCATCGTCTCGGGGTCGGGGTCCGACAGTGCCCGCGCCATGCCGGTGAACTGGGCGTCGAGCACCTCGCGCTGCAGCATCTGGGCGATCGAGTCGTAGATCGACTTGGCCTCGGGGGAGTGCCACTCGTGGGAGGCGAGGGCGCGGACCTGTCCGGCGACGTCGTCGGGCAGGGTCGCGAGGTCCATCTCGGCGAGCCGGGCGTCGTCGGTGTCCTCACCGGCGAGGGTGTCGCGCTCCGCGGCGAGGGCCTGGTCGAGGGCGGCGCGCACCTGGTCGAGGGTGCCGGACAGGTTACCGCGCCGTCGGGCGGCGTCGCGGGCCCGGCGGATGCGGTCGGCGAGCTCGTCGAGGCCACGGCGTCCGTCGACGCCCTGGCGCAGCAGGTCGCGCAGCGCCTCGCGGGCGGAGCCGCCGGCGAGGACGTCGCGGCCGATCTGGTCGAGCGCGGAGCGCACGTCGAACGGCGGCGCGAGCGGGTCGGCACCCCCGTGCCACGGCCCGTAGCGGAAACGGTCACCGTGGTGCCCCGCGCCCGGTCCGGAGCCACGCCCCGAGCCATGCCCGGTACCCCGCCCGCCTCCGTCCCCGCGCCCGTGGGCGCCCGAGGAGGGCACGGTCAGGCCCCGTAGACCGTGCGGCCGGCCACGGTGTCCTTGTCCAGGCGCCGGGTGAGGTGCAGGCCCTCGAGGACGAACTCGACGGCCGCTGCGACCTGACCGGGCCCCGCGTCGTCGCCGTGGCCGAGCCGGTCGAGGACCTTGGACAGCCCCGGGGTCGCCCCGATCTGCGCGAGCAGGTCGGCTGCGGGCACCAGCTCGCCGGTCTCGACGACGTCGCCCTCGGCGAACCGCTCGGTGAACCCCGACAGGTCGAGGCCGGCCAGGCGCGCCCGGAAGGTCTCTGCCGTCGCGAGCCGCAGGAGGTGGTCGAGCACGTCGCGCTCGCGACCCTCCTCGCCCATCTCGAACTCCACCTTGCCGAGCAGCGTCGGCACCACCGTGGGGACGTCGCAGATGCGGGCCACCGCCTCGGCCTCGCCGGCCCGGGCGGCCCGACGCAGCGCGGACGCGCTCACGCTCTCTGCCGCCGCGATCGAGAACCGCGCCGACACCCCCGACCGCTGGTCGACCGCGGAGGACTCGCGCAGACCGCGGGTGAAGCGGGCCAGCACCTCGACGAGGTGCTCCGGCACGTCGGCCACCGTCTGGGCCTCCTGCTGGATCAGGCGGACCTCGTCGGAGACCTCCTCCTGGTAGTGCGTGCGGATCTCGGCGCCGAAACGGTCCTTGAGCGGGGTGATGATGCGGCCGCGGTTGGTGTAGTCCTCGGGGTTGGCCGTCGCGACGAGCAGCACGTCGAGCGGCAGGCGTAGCGAGTAGCCGCGGATCTGGATGTCGCGCTCCTCCAGGACGTTGAACATCGCGACCTGGATGCGCTCGGCGAGGTCGGGCAGCTCGTTGAGCCCGAAGACGCCGCGGTTGGCCCGGGGGACCAGGCCGTAGTGCACGGTCTCCGGGTCGCCGAGGGTGCGGCCCTGCGCCACCTTGACCGGGTCGACGTCGCCGACCAGGTCACCCACGCTGGTATCCGGCGTGGCCAGCTTCTCGGTGTAGCGCTCGTCGCGGTGCCGCCACACCACCGGCAGCTCGTCGCCCAGGTCGGCCTTGAGGCTCAGGCAGCGGGTGCAGACCGGCGCCGTCGGGTCGTCGTGGATCTCGCAGCCCGCGACGGCCGGCGACCACTCGTCGAGCAGCTGCCCGAGGGTGCGCATCAGGCGGGTCTTGCCCTGCCCGCGCTCGCCGAGGAGCACCAGGTCGTGCCCGGCCAGCAGGGCGCTCTCGAGCTCGGGCAGCACAGTGTCGTCGAAGCCGACGATCCCCGGGAACGCCGTCTCACCCGAACGCAGCCGGGCCAGCAGGTTGGCGCGGATCTCGGCCTTGACGCTGCGGTGGGCGTAGCCGGTGGCGACGAGCTCGCCGAGGGTGCCGGGACGTTCGGTCTGGGTCATTGCCCCACGCTACGTCCGGCCACCGACGGCCGACACCCGTGGGCACTGCCGGGCCGGGGAAGGGGCCGCGGACCGCTACTCGTCGACCGGGAAGGCGCAGAACTCGTTGCCCTCGGGGTCTGCCATCACCGTCCAGTGCGGCTGCGTGCCGAGGACCGTGGCGCCGGCCGCGACGAGCGCGTCGACCGAGGGGGCCTGGACGTCCCAGTGGAGGCGGTTCTTGCCACGCTTCGGCTCGGGGACGGGCACGAACACCAGGCCCTCGAACGGCAGCCCGGGAGCTGACCGCGCGTCCGTACCTGCCTCCAGCCACCACCAGTCGTGCTCGGTGTCGCTGCCCACCGCGAGGCCCAGCACCTCTCCCCACCAGCGCGCCACCTGCTCGGGGACCGCGCAGTCGACCACCACCTCGTACAGGCGGTAGGGCCGCAGCCGGTCTGGGGCGCGGACGAACGCGCAGAACTCGCCCCCCTCGGGGTCGGCCATCACGGTCCAGCGCTGCTCGTCGGTGGCCGGGACCAGCACGGTCGCGCCGAGAGCCTCCAGCGCCTCGACTGACTCGGTGTCGACGTCGAGGTGGACCCGGTGCTTGACCGTCTTGGGCTCCGGCACGGTGTTGAGCCACAGGCTCTGCTGCGGTGTCGCGCCCTCGAGGACGGCGGGGTCGGTGCGCCCCTCGCGGGCGGTGAGGCCGAGGACGGCCGACCAGAACGCGGCTTGTCGCCCTTCGTCGGACACGTCGAGGCAGAGGTCCTGGAACCGGGCGAGCGCCATCGGCCCAGCCTAGGGACGCTGGCGGCCNGCGTCCCCGCCTCACCCGCGTCCCCCGCCTCACCCGCGTCACCAGCCCACCCGCGTACCCAGCTCACCCGGGTACTCAGCCCATGGAAGTGCGCCCTGCCCACGAAGCCTCGTGGGCAGGGCGCACTCCGGTGGGCACAGCCCGCTGGACGGCGGGGCGGCCCGTCGACGCCGGTCGAGGGCGCCGAGGTCGGTGACGGTGGGTGACCGTCGGTCAGGCGGCCGGGTAGTCGGTGTAGCCCTCGGCACCGCCGCCGTAGAAGGTGGCCGGGTTGGGCTCGTTGAGCCCGAGGCCCTCGCGCCAGCGCTTCGGCAGGTCGGGGTTGGCCAGGAACGGGCGCCCCACCGCGACCAGGTCACCGAGGTCGCGCTCGAGCAGGCCCTCGACCGAGTCCAGCGTGGTGACCTCGCCGAACCCGCTGTTGATGATGACGGGGCCGCCGAACCGCTGGCGCAGGTCGCGCAGCAGCTCGGATG
This sequence comes from Phycicoccus sp. Soil748, assembly GCF_001428025.1. Lineage (GTDB taxonomy): Bacteria > Actinomycetota > Actinomycetes > Actinomycetales > Dermatophilaceae > Pedococcus. Next base: position 43,184 of record NZ_LMSC01000008.1, read on the forward strand.
AGGGGTCGGCCAGGATGCTGAGGTAGGCGAGGCCGAGGTCGGCGATGCCGTCGACCAGCACGTCGTACGTGGCGCGCACGTCGGCCGGGTCCTCCTCGAGGACGCCCTGGATGTTGTGGGCCGGGGAGATCCGGATGCCGACCCGCTCGGCCCCGATGGCCTCGGCGACCGCGCGGGTCACCTCGACGGCAAGGCGCGCGCGGTTCTCGGGGGAGCCGCCGTACCCGTCGGTGCGGGTGTTGCTGCTCGGCGCCAGGAACTGGTGCAGGAGGTAGCCGTTGGCGGAGTGGACCTCCACGCCGTCGGCACCGGCGGCGACCGCCTGGCGGGCCGCGTGCACGAACTCGGCGACGATCCCCGGGACCTCGTCGGTCTCGAGGGCGCGGGGGGTGGGGTGGTCGACCTGGCCGCTCGCGGTGACCATCTTCCCCGGCGCGGCGATGGCGCTCGGGGCGACGGACTCGAGGCCGTTCTTGTTGTCGGGGTGGGCGATCCGGCCGGCGTGCATGAGCTGGATGAAGATGCGCCCGCCCTCGGCGTGCACGGCCTCGCTGACCTTGGCCCAGCCGGCGACCTGCTCGTCGCTGTGGATGCCGGGGGTGTCGAGGTAGCCCTGGCCGACGGCGCTGGGCTGGGTGCCCTCGCTGATGATGAGTCCGGCGCTCGCGCGCTGGCGGTAGTACTCGACGTTGAGGTCGGTCGGGACGCCACCTTCACCTGCGCGGTTGCGGGTGAGCGGGGCCATCACGAAGCGCTGCGGCAGCGTCCACGGGCCCACCTGGGCGTTCTCGAATGCGCGGGACATGCGTTCTCCTCGGAGTCGATGGGTGATCGACGGGGTCGATCGTCAAGACTTCAACAAGGGCGGCAACCGAGGTCGCGGCGCGTGCATTCCCCCGTGAGGATGGGCGGGTGCAGTCCGTGGAGCTCCTCCTCGACCCGGCCACCGACGCCGCGGTCCGCGCCGAGTGGGCGGCGCTGTCCGCCGCGGGCCTGCCCAGCCAGGCCGACCACCGGGGCGAGTCCAACGCCCCGCACGTGTCGGTCGCCGTGGCCGACGGGTTCCCGGCAACGGCTGAGGAGTCCCTGGTCACGGCTGTGCGTGCGCTGCCGTTCGACGTACGGCTCGGGCCGCCGGTCATGCTCGGTGGGCGCCGACTGGTGCTCGCGCGCCTCGTCGTCCCGGACCCGTCGCTGCTGGCCCTCCACGCAGAGGTGGCCACGGCCCTCACGGGGGCCGCCGGCCCCTCGCCCCACACCGCGCGCGGGCGGTGGGTGCCGCACGTCACGCTCGCCCGCGGCATACCGGTCGACGGGCTCGCGGCCGCGCTGGGCGTCCTGCGCGGGGCCGACGGAACCGTGCCCGAGATCGCGGGACGTGCGGTGGAGCTGCGCCGGTGGGACTCCGAGGCGAGGCGTACGTGGGCCGTGGGGGCCGCCTGACAGCGGCGGACCTGCCCGTTGCCGCGCGGGATGGCACAGTGCTCGGTATGCCGCCGACCGCACCCGCCGCCTCGACCTCACCCTCCGCCGACGCCGCCTCCGCTGCCGGCCACGGCGTCGCCACGCTCGACGTCGCTGCCCTGCGTGAGCACTTCCCAGCCCTGCAGGGTGGCGCCGCGCACTTCGACGGCCCGGGCGGGTCGCAGATCCCCTCGGCGGTGGCCGAGGCGGTCGCCGCGACGATGACGGCACCGATGTCGACGCGCGGGAGCGTGACGCAGGCCGAGCAGAACTCCGACGCCAACGTCCTGGCCGGCCGGGCCGCGCTCGCCGACCTGCTCGGCGCCCAGCCCGGGGGAGTCGTGTTCGGGCGCAGCATGACGGCGCTGACGTTCGACCTGTCGCGCACCCTCGCCAAGGACTGGGGCCCGGGCGACGAGGTCGTGGTGAGCCGGCTCGACCACGACGCCAACATCCGCCCGTGGGTGCTCGCCGCCGAGGCGGTGGGGGCGACCGTGCGCTGGGCCGAGTTCGACCCGACGACCGGCGAGCTCGACCCCCAGGCGTTCGCCGACGTGCTCTCCGACCGCACTCGGCTCGTCGCCGTCACCGGTGCCTCCAACCTCATCGGCACCAGGCCCGACGTCGCCGCGATCGCCGGCCTCGCCCACGACCGGGGAGCCCTCCTGTTCGTCGACGCCGTCCACCTCGCGGCCCACGCCTCGGTCGACCTCGAGGCGCTCGGCGCGGACGTCGTGGCGTGCTCGCCCTACAAGTTCTTCGGGCCCCACTGCGGTGCGCTCGCGGCCGACCCGGCCCTGCTCGAGACGCTTCGCCCCGACAAGCTGGCGCCGTCCTCCGACGCCGTGCCCGAGCGGTTCGAGCTGGGCACGCTGCCCTACGAGCTCATGGCCGGCACCGCGGCCGCCGTCGACTTCATCGCCGGCCTCGTGCCGGGGGAGGGGACCCGGCGTGAGCGGCTGGTCAGGTCGTTCGCCGCCGTGGAGGAGCACGAGTCGGCGCTGCGGACGCGGATCGAGGCTGCGCTCCTCGAGCTGCCCGGGGCCACGGTCCACTCGCGGGCGGCGCGGCGCACCCCGACCCTGCTCGTGGACTTCGCCGGCCAGGGCAGCGGCGAGGTCTACCGGTTCCTCGCGACGCGCGGCGTCAACGTCCCGGCCAGCAGCTTCTACGCGCTCGAGGCCTCTCGCGCCCTGGGGCTCGGTGACGCCGGCGCCCTACGCGTGGGAGTGGCGTCCTACACCGACGACTCGGACGTCGACCGCCTGCTCGACGGCTTGGAGGCGTACTTCGCCCAGGCCTGAACCATGACGGGAGCCGGGTCCGTCGGTACGGCGTGCTGCCGCACCGCACGGACCCGGCCTCCGTCGGGTGGGTCAGCTGTCGCGGTACCGCTTGGCGGCCGTGGCGCGGTCCGCGAGGGCGGCGGCGTCGACGGGGACGGCGCCCTTCGACCAGTCGGCGGGGTCAGCGGCGTACATGACGCCGTACGCCGCGGTGTCCCGCTGGGTGCGCCAGCCCTCGGCCAGCGGGCCGAGGTCGAGGGTGTCGTAGCCGATCTCGTCGAAGAGCCGCGTGACCGTCGCCTTGGCGTCCGCGTCGTCGCCGGCGATGGCCAGGGCGCTGCGCTCCGGTGAGCCCGCGGGCCGCGCGAGCGAGGCGAGGTGATCGAAGTAGATGTTGTTGAAGCCCTTGACCACGTACGACTGCGGCAGGTGCGCCTGGACGAGCTCGGAGGTCGTGGTCGACTCGTCGTCGAGCTCGGCGACCTGGCCGTCGCGCTGCGGGTAGTAGTTGAGGGTGTCGATGACGACCTTGCCCGCGAGCTCGTCGACGGGCACGTCCCGGTAGCTCTTGAGCGGGATGGTCAGGACGACCACGTCGCCCTCCTTCGCCGCCTCGGCCGCCGTCGCCGCACGCGCACCCGGGCCGAGCTCGGCCACCAGGTCGCCGAGCGTCTCCGGCCCGCGGCTGTTGCTCATCACGACCTCGTGCCCGGCCGCGAGGGCCAGACGTGCCACGGTGCTGCCGATGTTGCCACTGCCGATGAATCCCCATGTCGTCATGGCGTTGACAACCGCGCAACCCCTTCGCGGATTCCTGCCCCACACGAGAGGATCCGGCCCATGGTCCCCGAGCACACCCCCGCCACCGACGCCACGACCGCACCCGCCACCGCCGTCCCCTCCGAGCGGGAGGTGCTGCTGGAGTACCTCGACCACTTCCGTGACGCCTTCGCCCGCAAGTGCGAGGACCTGACCCCCGAGCAGCTGGCCACGCGGTCGGTGGAGCCGTCGACGCTGTCGCTGCTCGGGCTGCTGCGCCACCTGGCCAAGGTCGAGCAGATCTGGTTCCGGATCACCATGGAGGGTCAGCAGGTCCCGCGGCTCTACAACTGCGACGAGGTCCGTGACCACGACTTCGACGGTGCGGTCGCCGACCCCGACGTCGTCGCCGAGGCCTGGGAGTCGTGGCGCCGCGAGGTCGCGCACGCCCGCGAGTTCGTCGACCGCGCCGAGTCCCTCGAGGTCGTGAGCACCCACCCGACCCGCGACCGGATCTCGTTGCGGGAGCTGCTGGTCCACCTCATCGAGGAGTACGCCCGGCACTGCGGGCACGCCGACCTCCTGCGCGAACGGATCGACGGCCGCACGGGGGAGTAGGTGGCCCGTGGGCCCGTGCCGGCGCTGCATACGGCAGGGTGGGGCTCGTGACAGACGACCAGGACCGCGTCCGCGACGCCGTGCAGCGGTATGCCGCGGTGCACGACGACGTGCAGCGCGCCGCCGACGGGTTCGTCGCGATGATCACCGCGCTGCTCGACGATGCGGGCATCAACTACGTCTCGGTGACCGGGCGCGCCAAGAGCGTCGCCTCGTTCGCGGGCAAGGCCGCCCGCACCGGGCCGGACGGGAAGCCGCTCTACGACGACCCGTTCGAGCAGATCACCGACACCCTCGGGGTCCGGGTCGTGACCTACCTGCGCGACGACGTCACCGCGGTCGCCGACCTGCTCTCCGACCAGCTCAGCGTCCTCGACGACCGCGACCTCGGCCAGGAGACCGCGCGCCAGGGACGGTTCGGCTACGCGAGCCGACACCTGCTCGTCGCCATCGACCGCATCAAGGGCGCCCCGCCGCAGTACGACCCGCTCAAGGGGTACAGCGCCTCGGTGCAGGTGCGCTCGATCCTGCAGCACGCGTGGGCCGAGTTCGAGCACGACATCCGCTACAAGGGCACCATCCCCGAGGAGCACGTCAGCGACCTCGACCGCCGGTTCACCCTGGCCGCCGGGCTGCTCGAGCTCGCCGACCGGGAGTTCTCCGAGATCCGGCACCGGCTCCAGGCGACCATGGGCGAGCACACCCTCCCGGCGGACGACAACGACCCGCGGATCAGCGCCTCCGACCTCGCGACCTTCCTCGCCGGCCAGTTCACCGACGCCGGCTGGTCGCGCACCGACCACTACGCGTGGATCTCCGGGCTGCTGCTCGAGCTCGGGATCACCTCGCTCGAGGAGCTCGCCGGCCTGCTCCAGTCGATCGACGCCCCGGCCATCAACGCCAGGATGGGCTACCGCTACCCGGCCGGAGCCGTGCGCCGCCTCGACGACGCGCTGCTCGCGGTGTTCGGCACGCGATACCTCGGTCTGCACGGGAACGCCCACCGGGAGGCCTCCCTGCGGGCCCGCCTGGAGAAGCTGCGGACCACCCCGCTGGGGACCCCGCAGAAAGGCTGAGGCCGCTGTCGGGGCCCGGGTCTATCGTCCGGAGGACCAGCCCCGGGCAGGCCGGGGCCATACCTCTCGGGAGACCTCATGGCCTCGAAGCTCAACCCCTACATCGGTTTCGCCGACGACGCCCGGCAGGCCATGGAGTTCTACAAGGACGTCTTCGGCGGCACGCTGACGATGAGCACCTTCGGCGAGTACGGCTCGGGCGACGGGCCCGACAAGGACAAGATCATGCACGCCCAGCTCGAGACCGACGCGGGCTTCACCCTCATGGGGAGCGACGCCCCCGAGGGCATGGAGCACTCGAAGGGCTCGGCCATCACGATCAGCCTCAGCGGCGACGACCGCGACGAGCTGCGCGGCTACTGGGACAAGCTCTCCTCCGGCGGCGGCACCGTCACGATGCCGCTGGAGAAGCAGATGTGGGGCGACGAGTTCGGCATGTGCACGGACCAGTACGGCACCGCGTGGATGGTCAACATCGCCGGGGAGGGCCAAGGCCAGAGCCAGGGCTAGCGGCGGGATAGCCGCAGGGGCAGCACTTGGGGCAGCACTGGGGCACCGCTGGGGGCGGACCCGGGCCGACAGCGAGGGGGGAGTGCTCGAACGGCTGACCGGTTCGTCCCGGTTAGGGTCGGCACATGCAGTCGTGGGGGCGCTGGCTCGGTCGTGGTGTCGTCGTGGCCGCCGTCCTGCTGCTCCTCGTGGTGGCGTGGAAGTACGAGGCGTACTCCACCGTCTTCGGCGAGACGGCCTGCAAGCGCGACGCCCGGCTGTGCGACGACGCGGCGAACCGCCTGGCCCAGCGAGAGCTGGGTCGTTGGATGCTGGGGGCGACGGCCTTGCTCGGTCTGGGGCTCGTCCTCGTGGCAGCTCGCCGGGTGGTGGCGCCGCGGAGCCCGGCCATGGCCTCCGGGCACGGGCTGCACGCCCGGGAATGGCGGGACGTAGGGCCGGCGCTGCGGACCGGCCTCGTGCGGCACGTCGGCGTCGCGGCCCTGCGTGGCGTGGCGTCGGCCGCGGCCGTCGTGGTGCTCTCCCCGTTCTGGCTCTTCGGTGGGACAGCGCTCTACTGCGCACTCGCCCTCGGGTGGTTCGTCCTGCTCGCATGGCTGCTCGACCGGTCGCACCGGGTGCGCGCGCCCGGGGACGGGGACCTCGGCTCGCTGCTGGTCTCGGGCGCGGCGGCCACGGTCGGCGTGGGCAGCGGGGTGGTGACCGCGGTCGTCCTCCCACAGGTCGTGCCCGCACCTGTGGGGGCATCGTGGTTCGCCCTCGAGCCGGTGGTCCTCGCGGCGGCGACCGGGCTCGGGGCGGGGGCGACCGTGCTCGCGGCCCGGCTCCTGTCCGCCTCGACCACCCGCCGGCTCGACCAGCAGTCACCGACGGTCGATGGCCACGGCACCGCTGCCGTCGGTGCCGCGCCGACCGCTGCGGGCGGTGGCCCGGTCGTCGTCGCAGCAGTGGTGGCCATGGTGACCGTGCTGCTGGTGACCGCGACGCCCTGGGGAAGGGGAGCCGCCCGCGCGGTGCGCGACGACCTCTACCCGCGGGTGCAGTCGGCAGCCGCCTCGCCGCCCGCGACCGCCCCGGACGGGAACACCGGCAAGGAAGGTCCGACGCCGACCGGACCGAGCCCCGTACCCGCCCCGACCTCGGAGGCGCCTGAGCCCGCACCCGTCGTGGCCGACCGGCCCTGCGTGGACGGCGACCTGACCCTCTCGGCCCGGGGGTGGGACTCGGCCATGGGCAGCTCTGCCGTGTCCGTGGTGGCGACCAACACGTCGGCGACGGCGTGCTGGGTGCGTGGCTACCCCGCGCTTCGCCTCGAGCAGGGCGGCCGCGACCTGTCCCTGGTGGTGACCCCGTCGCCGACCCGGCGCTCCGGGGCGGGGAGCGTCGTCCCGGACCGTCGGGTCGGCCTCGCGGCCCGGGGTGGGGAGGCCTCCTTCGACCTGTGGTGGCGGGGCTACCGGCAGGCCGCTGACCAGCGGACGCCCCAGACGCTGGTGGTCACGCCGCCGGGCACGGGGGCGATCCGCCTGGGCCTTTCCGCGCCATACCTGCTCGACGTCGTCGAGGGTGCCGAAGTGACCGTGCTCCGCTGGAGCGGACCGCCGACGACCTCGCGCTGAGCGCCCGTGGACGCGCCCCTGCGGGCCGTGCCGCGCGTGGTTACGGTGGCAGGGTGAAGCGAGCCGCCCAGGTCCTGTTCGTGCTCGTCCTCGGTCTGCTGTACGTCGCGGTGCCCGCCACCGGTGCGTCGGCGGCCGTCCCCGCAGCCCGGCCCTCGGACCTGCCGCCCACCCTCAAGGTCGGCACGGAGGGGGTCTACCCGCCGTTCAGCTACCACGGCGGCACCGGCAACGGCCTGACCGGCTACGACATCGACGTCATGAACGCGATCGGCAAGCACCTCGGCGTCAAGGTCGAGTACGTCGAGACGCCGTTCGACTCCATGTTCGCGGCCTTGGAGGCGGGGCGCTTCGACGTGGTCGCCAACCAGATCACCTTCAACGAGGAGCGCAACGCGCGCTACGACCTGAGCGACCCCTACGTCGAGACGACAGGCGTCCTCGTGGTGCGCAAGGACGAGAAGGGCATCACCAAGCTCGCCGACCTCATGGGCAAGAAGGCCGCGGAGAACATCACCAGCAACTGGGCCGAGGTGGCCAAGGGCGCGGGTGCCACCATCGTCGGCGTCGACGACATGTCGCTCGCGATCGACAACCTCGAGCAGGGCCGCGTCGACGCCCTCGTCAACGACAAGCTCGCCATCCGCAACTACCTGCGCACCAAGCCCGACGCCGGGATCAAGGTGGTCGCCGAGACCAACGACGTGAGCAAGTCCGTCCTCGCGGCGAAGAAGGGCTCGGGCTACCTGCCCCAGCTCGACAAGGCGATCGCCGACCTCAAGGCGGACGGCACCCTCGACACCATCTACGCCAAGTACTTCGGCGCCGCCGCGACCACACCCAGCACCTGGGACATCATGCGCGACAACGCCTGGCCGATGGCTCGTGCCGCCCTCACCAAGACCATCCCGCTCACCGTCATCAGCTTCGCGGTCGGCATGGTCATCGCCCTCGCGATCGGCCTGATGCGGATGTCGAGCCACCCGGTCGTCGCCGGCGTCGCGCGGCTCTACATCTCCTTCATCCGCGGGACGCCGCTGCTGGTCCAGCTGTTCCTCATCTTCTACGCGCTGCCGCAGCTCGGGGTGAAGATCAACCCCTTCCTCGCCGCCGTGATCGCCTTCAGCCTCAACGTCGGTGGGTATGCGGCCGAGATCGTCCGCTCCTCCGTCGAGAGCCTGCCGAAGGGACAGTGGGAGGCCGCGTCGACGGTCGGGATGGGCTACGCCACCACGCTGCGGCGCATCATCCTGCCGCAGGCCGCGCGCACCGCGGTGCCACCGCTGTCCAACACGTTGATCTCCCTGGTCAAGGACACCTCGCTGGCGGCGACCATCCTGGTCGTCGAGCTGTTCCGCCGCGCACAGATCGCCGCCGCACCGAGCTTCGAGTTCCTCGCGCTCTACGGCATGGCCGCCCTCTACTACTGGGTGATCTGCCTGGTGCTGTCCTTCGCCCAGTCCCGCACCGAGACCCGACTGAACAGGTTCGTGGCCGCATGAGCACCCCGTCCGNTGGAGGTCGAGCACCTCGCGAAGTCGTTCGGCGACCACGCGGTCATCACCGACATCTCGTTCACGGTCGACCCCGGCACCGTCACCTGCGTCATCGGGCCGTCCGGGTCGGGCAAGACGACCCTGCTGCGCTCGCTCAACGCCCTGGAGGTGCCCGACCGCGGGGTCGTGCGGATCGGCGACACCACGGTCGACTTCGCCGGCATCAACCCCGGGCCGCGGGGCCGGCTGCCCAAGGACCAGCGGGCGGAGCTGATGGCCTTGCGCCGACACAGCGGGATGGTGTTCCAGGCGCACCACCTCTTCCCCCACAAGACCGCGCTCGAGAACGTCATCGAGGGGCCCGTGGTCGTCCAGGGGGAGCCGCTCGCCGAGGCCACCGCGCGGGCCCGTGAGCTGCTCACCCAGGTGGGGCTGGCCGAGCACGCCGACAAGTACCCGTTCCAGCTCTCGGGCGGGCAGCAGCAGCGGGTCGGCATCGCCCGGGCCCTGGCGATCCGCCCCGACCTGGTGCTCTTCGACGAACCCACCTCCGCCCTCGACCCCGAGCTGGTCGGCGACGTCCTGGGGGTCATGAAGGACCTCGCCTCCGAGGGCTGGACCATGGTGGTCGTCACCCACGAGCTGCGGTTCGCCCAGCAGGTGGCCGACCAGGTGCTGTTCATCGACGGCGGCGTCATCGTCGAGCAGGGACCGCCCCAGGAGGTCATCGCCAACCCGCAGCACCCGCGCACCCGCGCCTTCCTCACCCGCCTCCTCGAACCCATCTGAGGCGATATCCCGTTGCCCCGGCGGCCAGTAGTTGGCACGGTCGACCGGTGACCCCGCCCACCCCTCATGCCCAGCCCTCCCAGACGTCGCCCTCCCAGACCTCGCCCTCCCCGACCGGCATCCCCGAGCTCGATGGCGTCCTGGCCGAGCTCGTCGACCGGGCGCGGGACGCCCTCGGGGACGACTTCGTCGGGGTCTACCTGCAGGGCTCGTTCGCCCTCGGTGACGCCGACGCCGAGAGCGACTGCGACTTCCTCGTCGTGACCGGGTCGGCCCTGAGCGACGAGCAGCTGGCGCCGCTGCGCGCCTTCCACGCCGAGCTGCCGCACCGGCCCGGCACGTGGAACCGCCACCTCGAGGGCTCGTACGCCCCCGTGGGCGAGCTGGCCGACCTCGACGCCGTGGGACGGCCGTGGCAGTACGTCGACCACGGTCACGACACCCTCGGCCCGGACCCCCACTGCAACACCGAGGTGACGCGCTGGATCCTGCGGCACCACGGGGTACGCCTCGCCGGATCGCCGCCGGAGTCGTTGCTGCCCGCCGTCCCGGCGGCGGCGTTGCAGGCGCGCATGGCCGCCGAGATCCCCGATGCCGTGCAGGCGTGGGAGCGGCAGGAGCGGTGGCTGGCCTGGGACGCGCGGTACGCCCCGGCCACCATGGCGCGCATGTGGTTCACGCAGGTCCACGGCGAGGTGGTGTCGAAGAAGACCGCGATGAGGTGGCTGGCGGCGCGCCCGGAGGGCAGCGAGTGGGCGGCCCTGCTCGAGGCGGCTGCTCTCGCGCGAGGGGGACCGTACGACGCCCCGGTCGCCGACGAGGAGGTCGCCGCGGTACGCCGCCTCGTCCGTGCGGTCGGGCGGTGGTCCGCCGACCTCGCCACTGGCTAGCTGCGCAGCAGCAGCCCCAGGACGTCGACCAGCGCGATCCCGATCGAGGCGAGGAAGGGCGTCCTGCCGCGGGTCGCGACCGCTGCTGCAGCCAGTGCCAGGCAGAGGACCCCGCCCACGGCCGCGGAGAGCGGCACGGGTCCCGGCGGCCCGAGCACCGCGACCGCTGAGCCCGCCAGCAGCACCAGGGGTGCGAGGACGCGTACGGTGCGGGCGCCGAGCAGGTGCGGCAGGCCGCGTACCCCCGTCGCCGCGTCGTCGGCGAGGTCGGGCAGGGCGTTGAGCAGGTGCGCGCCGACGCCGAGCAGCGCTCCGGTCGCCAGCATCCACACCGGGGCCACGAGGGGGCGGGGCAGCGCCAGGGTGACGACCGTGGGCAGCGCCCCGAAGGCCACGGCATACGGCACGGCGGAGGCGGCGGTGCGCTTGAGGCCGAGGTTGTAGGCCCAGCCGGAACCCACGACGAGCAGCAGGTGGGTGGCGCCCGCTCGCCAGCCGCACGCCAGCGAGAGGACCACGCAGGCGGCGAGGGCGAGCGCCGTCGCGACCCATACCGTGCCCTCGGCCACCGCCCCGGTCGCCACGGGCTTGTCGGTGCGCCCCACAGCCCGGTCGCGCGAGGCGTCGACGAGGTCGTTGGACCAGCCGATCGACAGCTGTCCCGCCGCCACCGCGGCCACCACCAGGACGCCCCGCGCGGCGCCGGGCCCCGCCGCGACGGCGAGCAGCGCGGTCAAGGTGGTCACGGCGACCGAAGGACCGAGGTGGGCGGCCTGCAGCAGGGCCCGGGCGCGCGCCGGCACCGGCCGGGGGCCACGGTCGGTCGCTGCGTCCATGTCCGCAGCGTAGGCACCGGGGACGCGAAACCTCCCTCCGCGTGCCTAGGCTGTGGAGGTGAGCCAACTCCTCGCCGTCCGCGGCACGCTCCCCGAGCACCGTTACGCCCAGGGTGAGGTCACCGAGGTCTTCGCCGAGGTGCTGGCCCCCCACAAGCCGAACCTTCCTCTGCTGCAACGGATGCACGGCAATGCCGGCGTCGAGTTCCGCCACCTCGCGCTGCCGCTCGAGCGCTACCCCGAGCTCAAGGACTTCGGCGCCTCCAACGACGAGTTCATCCGCGTCGCCGTCGACCTCGGGGCCCGGGCGGTCGAGGAGGCGCTCGCAGCTGCGGGCCTCACGCCGCGTGACGTCGACCTGGTCGTCTCGGCCACCATCACCGGCCTCGCGGTCCCGTCCGTCGAGGCACGAATCGCCGCGCGCATCGGGCTGCGCGAGGACGTCAAGCGCGTCCCACTCGTGGGGCTCGGGTGCGTGGCCGGTGCCGCGGGGGTGGCGCGGGTGCACGACTACCTGGTCGGCCACCCCGGCGAGGTCGCCGTCCTGGTGTCGACCGAGCTGTGCAGCCTCACCGTCCAGCGCGACGACACCTCCATGGCCAACCTCGTGGCCAGCGGCCTGTTCGGCGACGGAGCCGCGGCGGTCGTCATGGTCGGCGCCGACCATGGCTCCGCGGCTGGTCCGCGGGTGCTGGCCACCCGCAGCCGGATGTATGCCGACACCGAGCGGGCGATGGGATGGGACGTCGGGGCCAGCGGCCTGCGCATCGTCCTCGGCGTCGAGGTGCCGGACCTCGTGCGCGACAACCTGCGCGCCGACGTCGACGGGTTCCTCGCCGACCACGGGCTCACCCGCGACGACCTCGGCTGGTACGTCGCCCACCCCGGCGGTCCCAAGGTGCTCGAGGCGATGCAGGAGGCCCTGGAGGTCGACCGGCACGCGCTCGGCATGACGTGGGACAGCCTCGCCCGCATCGGCAACCTGTCCTCCGCCTCGGTGCTGCACGTCCTCGCCGACACCCTGCGAGAGCGCCCGCCGGCGCCGGGTTCGCACGGCCTGCTGCTCGCGATGGGACCGGGGTTCTGCCTCGAGATGGTCCTGCTCCGCGCCGCCGAGGACTGACCGTGTCCGTCGTCCTCTACGTCGTCCTCGTCGCGGTCGTCGGGCTCGAGCGCGTGGCCGAGCTGGTGGTGTCCAACCGCAACGCGGCCTGGGCCTTCGCCCGCGGCGGCCGAGAGTCCGGCCGCGGCCACTACCCCGTGATGGTGGTGCTGCACACGGCGCTGCTGGTCGGGGCCGTGGTCGAGGTGCTCGCGCTGGACCGCGCCTTCCACCCGCTGCTCGGCTGGGCGATGCTGGCGCTGGTGCTGGGCTCGCAGGCCCTGCGCTGGTGGTGCATCCGCACCCTCGGCCACCAGTGGAACACCCGCGTGGTCGTCGTCCCCGGCGCCGGGCGGGTCACCACCGGGCCCTACCGCTGGTTCGCCCACCCCAACTACGTGGCGGTGGTGGTGGAGGGCGTGGCGCTCCCGCTCGTGCACACGGCGTGGGTGACCGCGCTGGTGTTCACCGTCCTCAACGCCGCGCTGCTCACCGTCCGGCTGCGCGCCGAGGAGCGCGCCCTCGCCGACCTGGTGGCGTCGTGATGCACGACGCCGACGTGCTCGTCGTCGGCGGTGGCCCGGTGGGGCTGGCCGCTGGCCTGATGGCAGCTCGAAGCGGCCGGTCAGCCGTCGTCCTCGAACCCCGTGACGGTCCCATCGACAAGGCCTGTGGCGAAGGGCTCATGCCGGGCGCGGTCGCGGCGCTCGGCCGCCTCGGCGTCGACCCGTCAGGCGTGCCGCTCACCGGGATCCGCTACCTCGCGGGCTCCCGTACCGCCCAGGCCGACTTCCGCGACGGCCCGGGACGCGGCGTGCGCCGCACCACCCTGCACGCCGCCCTGCGCGCCGCCGTCGACGCGGCCGGGGTCGCCGTGCTCCCGCTGGCCGCCGACGAGCTGACCCAGTCCGACGACGGCGTGCGCGTGACCACCCGCGAACCGGGCCGCCGACCGGGCCCGGTGGTCACCGCGCGCCACGTCATCGCCGCCGACGGCCTGCACTCCCCGACCCGTCGGGCCCTCGGGCTCGACGCCCCGGCGACCGGGACCGCCCGCTACGGCCTGCGCCGCCACCACCTGCTCGCCCCGTGGTCGGACCACGTCGAGGTCCACTGGGGTCCTGACGCCGAGGCCTACGTCACGCCGGTGGCGCCCGACCTGGTGGGGGTGGCGCTCCTCAGCCGCCGCCGCGCGGGGTACGACGTCTTGCTCGCCGGGTTCCCCGCGCTTCGGGCGCGGCTCGACGCTGCGGACCGGCCGCCCACCGACGTTCGTGGCGCCGGACCGCTGCGGCAGCGGGCTCGCCGCCGGGTGCAGGGCCGGGTGCTGCTCGTCGGCGACGCCAGCGGCTACGTCGACGCCCTCACCGGGGAGGGCATCGCCCTGGGCCTGGCGCAGGCGGCCGAGGCCGTCGCCGCCATCACGGCCGGACGACCCGAGGACTACGAGCGGGGCTGGCGACGGGCCAGCTGGCGCTACACGGTCCTCACGGAGGGCCTGGTCAGGGCCACGCGCCCGGCGTGGGCGCGTCGGGCCGTCGTCCCGGCGGCGCGCGCGGTGCCCGGGGTCTTCGCCGGTGCGGTGCACGAGCTCGGCAGGGTCCGGTGAGCACCGACCCGGCCGCCGGGCCGGGACCCGTGGAGGAGAGGGTCGTCCTGCTCGACGCCGTCGGCCGGGCGGTCGGCACGGCTCCCAAGGGCGGGGTGCACCACGCCGACACCCCGCTGCACCTCGCCTTCTCCGCCTACCTCTTCTCCGCCACCGGCGAGCTGCTCGTGACCCGGCGGGCGCTGGACAAGGCGACCTTCCCCGGCGTCTGGACCAACTCCGTGTGCGGGCACCCCGCACCGGGCGAGGCACCCGCGCAGGCGGTGGTCCGCCGCGCGCGGCGCGAGCTCGGCCTCGAGGTCACGCGGCTGCGTCTCGTGCTGCCCCGGTTCGCCTACCGCGCCGAGATGGACGGCGTCGTCGAGCACGAGATGTGCCCGGTGTACGCCGCGTGGTTGGCTCCCGGGGCCAGCCCGCGACTCGACCCGACCGAGGTCCACGAGGCCGTGTGGGTGCCGTGGCGCGAGTTCGCCGACGAGGTCCTCGCTGGGCGACGAGAGGTCTCGGTGTGGTGCGCCGAGCAGGTCGCCCAGCTCGCCGACCTGGGGCCCGACCCGCAGGCCTGGCCGGCGGCGGACCAGCAGGAGCTCCCTCCGGCGGCCCGCTGACGGCACGCCTGACCAGGCGACCCCACGCCGGCCTCGACTCAGACGGCGAACGTCTCGCCGGTGAGGCGCTCGCACAGGGCCCACAACCCGCGCGCCAACTCCCGGTCGTGCGAGGCGGCACTGGAGGACACCAGGCGTGGCGGCCCCTGCAGCTCACCGGGACCCCCGGGGCCGACGTAGCTGCCGCCCGGCAGGTCGGGCACCGTCGCGGCATACAGCGTCGGCAGGGCGCCGGCCTCCGGCGGCGAGGCGATGGCGGGGAAGCGGTTGAAGAAACGGCCCACGGCGTCCTGCCAGGTGCCCGAGCGGGTCTGGAGGTTGGTGGCGCTGTAGCCGGGGTGCGCTGCGACCGAACGAACGCTCGACCCGGCGCCGGTGAGCCGCCACTGCAGCTCGTAGGCGAGCATCAGGTCGGCCAGCTTGCTCTGCCCGTACGCCGTCCACCCGCGGTAGGTGCGGCGCTCGAAGTTCGGGTCGGCCAGGTCGATGCGGCCCATCCGGTGGACGCCCGACGACAGCCAGACGACGCGGTCGGTGACCTGCGGGAAGAGCCTGGCGGTGAGGGCGAAGTGACCCAGCACGTTGGTGCCGAACTGGCTCTCGAAGCCCTGCGGCGTGCGGGAGAACGGCACGTTCATGATGCCGGCGTTGTTGACCAGTACGTCGACCTGCCGACCGCCCAGCTCGTCGGCGAACGAGCGCACCGAGTCGAGGTCGGCCAGGTCGAGCCGGAGCACCTCGTGGCTGCCCCGCAGCCCGGCCCGGGCGGCCTCCGCCTTGGCCGTGTCGCGGCAGGCGAACACGACGTGGGCACCCTTCGCGGCGAGCTCGCGGGCGGCGACGAGGCCGATGCCGGAGTTGGCGCCGGTGACGACGACCGTGCGGCCGGTCTGGTCGGGGATGTCGTGCGTGGTCCAGGCGGAGGTCATGCCACCACTGTGCCCCGTCCGGTGGGGCGCTCGCACACCCACCCCGGTGCACCGGCCCTGCTACGCCTCAGCCACCTGCACGTCGCGGTGCCACGACTCGGTCCGGTAGGCCGTGTGCCACCCCATGGACACGTAGAGGCCGTCGGCCCCGGTCGGGGAATCGGCGTCGACCTCGAGGTTGACCCGGTTGCGGCCGCGCTGTGCGGCGTCGCGGATCACGGTGTGCAGCAACGCCTTCGCGATGCCCCGCCCACGAGCCCGCCGGTGCACGCCGATGTAGTCGACGTAGCTGCCCTCGGTGCCGGAGGGGTCGGCCGACAGGACCGAGCTGACGATGGCGCCGCCCGGCAGGGTCAGCCCGTCGGCCTCCACCTCGGCGATCCACCAGTGGTCCCAGCGGTGGCCGGGGTCCTCGCGCAGCCGCTGCACGAACTCGGGGAAGCTCTCGCGGTAGGAGTTGAAGTGGTCGGCGAACGACTCCTCCAGCATCTGGTGCACCGTCTGCAGGTCGCCAGCCACAGGCAGGCCGGTGTCGTGGGTGGCGACGCGGCGCACGGTGACGCCCTCGCGCGGACCGGGCAGCGCTCCCGGCGCGCCCTCGGCGGCGGTCACGGGCCTGGTCATCTGCAGCCAGGTGCGGACCTTGGTGTAGCCGGCGGCGGCGAGCCACCGTGCCTGGTGGTCGTCGTCGACGTGTCGGCCGGAGTCGAGCTGGGTGCCGGGCAGGCCCCGCTGGGCGGCGACGACCAGTGCCGTCTCCTGCGCCCAGGCGAACAGGTGGGCGGCCACGCGGTCGGCGTCGGGGTCGGTGGGGTCCACGGTGAGGTCGACCACGGTGCGCCCGGCCGCGCGGTCGTGGACGCGGCACCAGCCACGCACCGCTTCCTCGCCGTTGGTCACGAGCAGCTGCCGGCGGGTCCACGAGGCGTACCCGGTGACCTCGAGGGCCACCGCCGCCTCGTCGACCGACGTCGACCCACGGGTCACGACGTGGTGGCGCGCCACGAGGGCGGTGAGCGCCGCGACATCCTGCGCGGCGGGCTCCCGGACCGACCAGCCCGGCGGGAGGTCGTGTGCGGTGGTGGTCACCAGGTCATGCTCCCAGACGCGGGAGTGGTCAGCGGACGGCGAGGTCGAGCAGGGCGCCGGGGACGACTGAGGCGTGGGCGATGCCCAGGGCCGACCTGCGACGCTCGTCGGGAGCCGACGGTTCGACCACGACCTGGGCGAAGTCGAGCACGTCGACCAGGGCCCGCACGCACCGCAGGTAGGCCAGCAGGTCGCCGTCCAGGTCGGTGGGTCCGAGGCCCGTGCTGGACCGGTAGCCGTCGAAGAACCACCGCACCTGGTCGTCGGTGATGGGGGAGTGGGAGAACACGCCGCCGACCACGAACATGAGGTCGGCCTCGCGCGGCGCCAGCATCGCGTCGTCCCAGTCGATGAGCCAGACCTCGCCGTCGCCGTCCACGAGCAGGTTGCCGTGGTGCGGATCGGTGTGGCACAGCACGTACCGCGCCCCGGTCCAGGAGGTCGAGGACGCCAGGCGCTCCGCGCGGTCGGCGGCTGCGAGCACCAGGGGTCCGGCGGTCCGCCAGACCTCGGTGAGCTCGGCCACCGTCGGGTCGCCGGCGCGTGCAGCCGAGGCGAGGACCTCGTCGAAGGCTCTCGCCTGCGCCACCACCGCCGTCGGGTCGTGCTCCTCCGCCGGGAGGCCGGCGAGGGCGGCGTCGTCCGTCGGCACGGAGTGCAGGCCGCCCAGCAGCTCGCCGAGGCGCACCCACTCGTGGGGTCGCAGCCCCACGTCGAGGACCCGTGCCCCGGGCACCCAGCGGACGAGGCTGAGCCGGGTGCCGGCTGGACCCGGCGAGGTGAGGCCGCCGTCCCGGGTCCGCTCCGGCGCCGGGACACCGGGCACCCCGGCGCGGGCCAGGAGGTCGGCGACCACCAGTCCCGGCTGGGGTCCGGAGCTGGTCTTGGCGGCATACGCCCGGCCGTCGGCGGTGGTCACGCGCGCCAGGTCGGCTCGCGCGTCGGCGCCCAACCCCACGGGTCGGGCACCGACGACGGACAGACCGAACTGTTCGGCGACCCGCTCCGCCAGGGAGGAGGGCGGGGACGAGCTCAGTGGATGACCACCGGGGGCGCGCCCTGGTCGTCGAGCAGGTGGGAGACCTCGCGTCGCCGCGGGAGGAAGAAGGCCGGGACCAGGGTGAGGGCCACGAGGACGGCCGCCACCCAGTACGTCTTGGCGAAGGCCTCCGCCGCGTCGGCGAGCCCCTGCGTCACCGCGGCCGGCCCACCGATCTGGTCGATGATCGCCGGGTCGCGGTGGGAGGCCATCGCGGGCCCGGCGAGCTTGCTCTCCTTGAAGTGGTTGGTGAGCAGCACCGACATCGTGGCCACGCCGACCGAGCTCGCGATCTGCTGGGTGATGTTGAGCAGCGTCGACCCGCGGGCGACCTCGTGCTGGGTGAGGGTGCGCAGCGCGGTGGTGAAGATCGGCATCATCGTGCCGCCCATGCCGAGACCCATGACGAACAGCAGCGCGATGATCGTCGTGTAGGACGTCGTCGAGGTGATCTGGGTCAGCCCGAACATGCCGCAGATGATGGCGATCAGACCGAACGGCACGATCCGCCCGACCGGGATCTTGTCGACGAGCGCACCCGCGATCGGCATGGTCAGCATCGCGCCGATGCCCTGCGGGGCGACGAGCAGGCCGGCGTCGAGCGTCGACTCGCCGCGCACCGACTGGTAGTAGGTCGGCACGAGCAGCAGGCCACCGAAGAACGCCGCCGCGAACATGAACATCGTGATGGTCGAGACGGTGAGGTTGCGGTTGCGGAACAGACGCAGGTCGAGCAGTGGGTGCCGGGGCCGGAACGAGTGCCAGACGAACGCCAGCATGAGCACCAGGCCGATCGTCATGTTGACGTAGACCTTGGGCGAGTTCATGGTGCCCTTCTGCGGGATCGAGGAGATGCCGAAGAGGAAGAGCGCGAGCCCGGGCGACATCAGCGCGACGCCGAGGACGTCGAGCGACTCCGAGGGCTCGGTGTGGTCCTTGGGCAGGGCGAAGCGGGCGTAGACGACGGCGATGATGCCGATCGGGACGTTGATCAGGAAGATCCAGTGCCAGCTCTCGTGCTGGATCAGCCAGCCGCCGATGATCGGGCCGAGGATGGGGCCGAGGAGCATCGGCACCCCGAGGATGGCCATGAGCCGACCCATCCGCGCCGGGCCGGCAGCCCTGGTCATGATCGTCATGCCGAGCGGCATGAGCATGCCGCCGCCGAGGCCCTGCAGCACGCGGAACCCGATGAGCATGTTGATCGAGGTGGCGGCGGCGCACAGCGCGGAGCCGGCGGTGAAGAGCACGATGGCCGACATGTAGAGGCGCTTGGTGCCGAACCGGTCAGCAGCCCAGCCCGTGAGCGGGATGACCGTGGCCAGCGCCAGCGTGTAGGCGGTGACGGTCCAGGCGACGGTGGAGTAGTCGAGTGGCCGGGCCGGGTCGTCGGCGAAGACGCTCTGGAACTCGGGCAGGGCGACGTTGACGACCGTGATGTCCAGGATGGACATGATGGCCCCGAGGACGACGACGCCGGCCACCTTGAGGACGGCGGCGTCGATCTGGTCGGGGTACTGCGTCGGTGTGGTGGCTGGAGCAGACACAGGGCTTCCTCTCAGGCTGAGGGTGGACACGCGCCCCCGCAGCGCATCCCGTTCAGGCTAGCGCCGGGGTCCGACACGGCGCCCCGGGATTTTTCGGGTTAGCGTCGGCACATGGTCGACGTCTCCCGCACGTTCACGGTCCCGCGCTCCCCCGAGGAGGTCGTGGGCTACCTCAGCGACTTCTCCAACGCCGTCGCCTGGGACCCGGGCACGGTCCGCTGCGACCGCGTGGGCACCGGTCCGGTGCAGGTGGGCTCGACGTGGCGCAACGTCTCCAAGGTGCTCGGGCGCGAGACCGAGCTCGAGTACGTGCTGGTCACCCTCGAGCCCGACCACGTCGTCCTGCGCGGCACCAACAAGACGGCCACCTCGACCGACGACATCACGGTGCTGCCCGACCCGGCCGGGTCGAAGGTCACCTACCACGCGCACATCGCCTTCAACGGCATCGCCAAGCTGGCCGAGCCCCTGATGCAGCGGGTCTTCGAGCGGCTCGGCGACGAGACCGTCGAGGGGATCACGCGCGAGCTGGCGCCGGGACGCACCCCGGGCGCCTGACACGGGTCAGGCCGCACCGGCCGCCTCGAGGGCGGCGATGTCGAGCTTCTTCATCGACATCATGGCGGCGAACACCTTCGACGCCCGCTCGGGGTCGCTGTTGGCGATCTCGTCCCAGTTCTCGGGGACGACCTGCCACGAGAGCCCGAACTTGTCCTTGAGCCAGCCGCACATGCTCTCCTGCCCGCCGTCGGCGGTGAGGGCGTCCCAGTATCGGTCGAGCTCGTCCTGGTCCTTGACGTCGATGGTGATCGAGATGGCCTCGTCGAAGGTGAACTCGGGGCCGCCGTTGAGCGCGAGGTACCGCGCGCCGTCGAGCTCGAACTCGACGGTGAGGACGGTGCCCTCCCGCTCGCCCGAGCCTGCCGGGTAGCGGGTCACGGTGGTGATCCTGGAGTTGGGGAACAGCGAGGTGTAGAACTCGGCGGCTTCCTCGGCCCGGGTGTCGAACCACAGGCACGGGTAGGTGCGGGGCATGACGGGCTCCTTGCGTCCGGTGGGCGGGCTGCCCACGTGATGTCCATTGGACCCGCGCGGGCACCGGAAGTCATCGGTCCGCCGCGCCAGAGGGGGCGCGGGTATGGCGTAGCGTCGCCCGCGTGCCACCACCGCACCGCCCCGGCGACGCCGACGACCAGGCGCCGCCCACCGCCCACCTCGAGGCGGCGTTGCGCACGGTGTACGCGGCCGTGCCCGACGACTTCATGGCCGTGCGCAAGGCGCTGGTCGCCGAGGCGAAGGCGGACGGCGACACCCGGGGCGCGGCGGCCATCGGCAAGCTGCGCAAGCCGAGCACGGCGGCCTGGGCGGTCAACCTCCTGACGAGGGGGGAGCCCGGGCTGGTCGAGGAGCTGGTGGACCTCGGGGTGCGCATGCGCACGGCGCAGTCCAGGCTCGACACCGCCACCCTGACGTCGTTGCGGCCCGAGCGGGACCGCGTGGTGGCCGGCGTGGTCGCCGCCGCGGCCCGGCTGGTGGCGGACACGGGACGCACGCTCTCCCCCGCCGCGCAGGACGATGTGCGCGGCACCGTCATCGCCGCGCTCGCCGACGAGCAGGCCTCGAGCGCGGTCACCTCGGGCCAGCTGACGCGGGCCCTGTCCTACAGCGGGTTCGGCGAGGTGGACCTGTCAGAGGCGGTGGTCCGCACCTCCTCCGGCTCGATCCTGTCCGTGGTGCGCGGGGGCACCCGCGGTGGGCCGGACCGCGCGCACGCACCGCAGGGTCCCGACGGAGCCGGCAGCGGGGGCGACGACGGGGCCGACGGGGGTGAAGACCGGGGCGAGGACGGGGCGACCGAGGAAGAGGACGCTGCGGCGCTGCTCGCCGCCGCGGAGGCCGAGCTCGAGGCCGCGGTGACCGCGCTGTCGAGCGCCCAGGAGTCGGTGGCCGCGGCCCGGGAGCACGCCGAGGAGACCCGGGAGCGCGTCGGGGTCGTCGAGCGCCAGCTCGCCAAGGCGCGCGAGGCCGACGAGCGCGCGCTGGAGGCGGTGACCGACGCGGTGCGGGCGCGCAAGGAGGCCGAGGCCGCGCGGCGTACCGCCGAGGAGGCGCTCACCCGCCTGCGCGCCGAGGCGCAGGACTGACCCGAGGCCACGAGCAGCAGGTCACCAGCCGTGGGTGCCGGGCCCTCCCTTGAACGGGCCCACGACCCGGTCGGTGACCCAGCCGCCGTAGAAGCCGCCCTCCTGCGCGCGCACGACCTCACCGCCCACGACGCACCGGTCGACGAGTCCGGGCATCACCGACACCGCCCCGGCGAGGAGCTCGAACCCGCGCGTCGGCTCGGCGTAGAACCACCCCGCCCGATGCGCGACCGTGCCGCCGCCGAGCAGGTCGAGGTAGGAGGCGACACCCTTCCACTCGCAGTACGACGTGCCCTCGGCGCGCTGCAGCGAACCGGGGACGAAGGCGGCCCGCGGCAGGTAGTAGGTCGGCGGGTGGCTGGTCTCCAGGACCCGCCACGAGAGGGTGGTCAGGGCGATGCGCTCGCCACCCACCCAGACCTCGACGGACGCCCTGGAGGGCTCGACCCTCGGTGGCCGCGGGTAGGACCAGACGGACTCCTGGCCGGGTCCGACCGGGTCGGGTGCCGGGTGACCGTTCCACGGGGACATGGGTTCCACGCTAGGTCGTCCCGGCCGGAGACGCCCTGCCGAGAGGCCTCTCCACCCAGCGGCCGGAACCCGCCGGAGCCGCCCGGACCGGCCGAGGCGCTGTCCTCGAGCGGTCGGGGTCGACCCTGAGTGACTGGTCCGGAGTGGGGGTCGAACTGGGTAGCAGCCCCGATGTGGGAAGGAGTACCGCGGCGCCAGAGTCCTGCCATGGCCCTCCACCCCGGACTGCTCCCGCCGCCGGCGCCGACCGCACCCGTGCGGCGTGCGACCGCGCGGGGCCAGGCCGCCCGCCGCGCGCCGGGGGGCGTCCGCGGCGGGGGGAGGGCCGCCAGGCTGCTCCTGTCGGGCGCCCTCGCCACCGGCATCCTCGCCCTGGCGCTGCCGAAGGTGGCCGGCGCGCAGTGGGACGACATCGCCCGCGCGCTGGCCTCCCTGTCGCTGGCCCACCTGGTGCTGCTCACCGTCGTCTGGCTCGCGGGGCTGTGGGTCCACACCCCGGCGCTGACCGCCGCGCTGCCGGGGCTGTCGCACCGGCGGGCCCTGCTGCTCAACCTCACCGGCAGCTTCGTCTCCAACCTCCTGCCGCTCGGGGGCGCCGCCGGCACCGTCGCCAACTGGCGGATGGCGAGGTCCTGGGGCTTCGCGGCCCCGGCGTTCGCCCGCTGGGCCCTGGTCACCAACCTCTTCGACACCGCCCTGAAGCTCGCCCTCCCCGGCGTCGCCCTGCTGTGGCTCGCCGCCGCGGGGGTCGAGACCGGCGGCACCGTCGGCACCGCGGCCTGGGTCGGCCTCGGGCTGCTCACCGCCGTCGTGGTCGCGGCCTGGGTGGTGGTCCGCGACGACCGTGCGGTGACGTGGCTCGGCCGGTGCGCCGACCGCTGCTGCGCCCGCCTGGGCGTCGGGCGTCCACCCGCCGAGGGGTATGCCGCGCGTGCCGCCGCCTTCCGCCGTGACAGTGCCGCCCTCGTCGCCTCGGGGTGGTGGCGGATGGTCGCGGGCAAGGTCGGCTACGCCGTGCTGCAGGGCTGCCTGTTGTGGCTGTCGCTGCGGGTGCTCGGGACGTGGGTCAGCCCGGCGGTGGTGCTGGCGGCGTTCGCCGTCGAGCGGATCCTGTCGATGGTCGTCATCACGCCCGGCGCCACCGGCGTCGTCGAGGTCGGCATGACCGGGGTGCTGGTCGCGCTGCGGGTCGACCCGACGTCGGCCGCGGCCGGGGTGCTGCTCTACCGGGCCTTCACGTTCGGCATGGAGATCCCGGTCGGCGGCCTGTCGATGCTCGCGTGGTCGATGCGGGGTCGCGGTCGTGCGCAGGCTCCTACGCTGGGGTGATGACCACTTCCGAGGACGGTGCGGTCCGGGCGCGTGAGCTGCTCGCCGCGGACCGGGCAGCGACGCTGGAACGGCTCGGCGACCTCGAGGCCGACGTCGCCCTCATCGTCGAGGCGTCCGAGGGCTCGAACGCCGACGACGAGCACGACCCGGAGGGCTCGACCATCGCCTACGAGCGCGCCCAGACCAGCGCGCTCGCCGAGCAGGCCGTCACCCACCTGCGCGAGATCGCCGCCGCCGTGCAGCGCCTCGACGACGGCACCTACGGCGTGTGCGAGGTGTGCGGCGACGCCATACCGACGGAGCGCCTCGAGGCGCGGCCCACCGCACGCACCTGCGTGGCGCACGCCGCGCGTCCGCGCTGAGGGGCGTCAGCGGAAGGTGCGCAGGCGCAGGCTGTTGGTGACGACGAAGACGGACGACAGCGCCATGGCGCCGCCGGCGAGCATGGGGCTGAGGAGCCCGGCGGCCGCGAGCGGGATGGCGGCGACGTTGTAGGCGAAGGCCCAGAAGAGGTTGCCGCGGATCGTCCCGAGCGTACGGCGCGCGAGCCGGATCGCGTCGGCGGTCACCCGCAGGTCGCCGCGGACCAGCGTCAGGTCGCTGGCCTCGATGGCGACGTCGGTACCGGTGCCCATCGCGAGGCCGAGGTCGGCCTGGGCGAGGGCGGCGGCGTCGTTGACCCCGTCGCCGACCATGGCGACCACGTGCCCCTGCTGCTGGAGCGCCCTGACCACGTCGACCTTGTCCTGGGGGAGGACCTCGGCGGTGACGTCGTCGATGCCGACCAGCCCGGCGACGTGGCGGGCGGCGCCCTCGTTGTCGCCGGTCAGCAGCACGGGCTCGAGCCCGAGGCGACGCAGCTCGGCGACGGCCTCGGCCGAGCCCTCCTTGACCGTGTCGGCCACGGTGACCACGCCACGCGCCCGGCCGTCCCAGGCCACCAGCACCGCGGTGGCGCCGCGGGAGTGGGCCGCCTCCATCGCCGTGGCCAGCTCGTCCGGCAGGACCACCGACCAGTCGGCCAGCAGGCGCGGCCGGCCGACGAGGACGACCCGTCCGTCCACCTGCCCGCGCACGCCGAGCCCCTGCTCGTTGGCGAAGTCCTCCACGGCGGGCAGGACTGCCCCGTCGTCGAGGGCCGCGCGCGCTCCGGCGGCGACTGCCCGGGCGACCGGGTGCTCCGACGCGTCCTCGAGGGCGCCGGCGAAGCGCAGCACCTCGGCCGCGTCCTCCCCGCCCGCGGGGACGACCTCGTCGAGCGTCATGTGCCCGGTGGTCACGGTGCCGGTCTTGTCGAGCACGACGGTGTCGACGCGGCGGGTGGACTCCAGCACCTCGGGTCCCTTGATGAGGATGCCGAGCTGGGCGCCCCGGCCGGTGCCGACCATGAGCGCTGTGGGTGTGGCCAGCCCGAGGGCACAGGGGCAGGCGATGATCAGGACCGCGACCGAGGCCGTGAACGCCGCGGTCCAGCCGGCACCGACCGCGACCCAGAACACCAGCGTCGCGATGGCTAGGGCCATGACGACCGGGACGAACACGCCGGATACCCGGTCGGCGAGCCGCTGCACCTGGGCCTTGCCGTTCTGGGCGTCCTCCACCAGGCGCGCCATCTGCGCGAGCTGGGTGTCGGCGCCGACCCGGGTGGCGCGCACGACGAGGCGCCCGCCCGCGTTGACGGTGGCGCCCACGACCTGGCTTCCCGGTCCGACCTCGACCGGCACGGACTCGCCGGTGAGCATCGAGGCGTCCACCGCGGAGGTGCCCTCCTCGACCTCGCCGTCGGCGGCGACCTTCTCACCGGGCCGCACGACGAAGCGGGTGCCGACGGCCAGCTCGGACACGGGGACCCGGACCTCCGTCGCCGCGGCTCCCTCGCCACGCAGCACGGCGACGTCCTTGGCGCCCATCTCCATCAGGGCGCGCAGGGCGGCGCCGGAGCGGCGCTTCGCGCGCGCCTCGGCATACCGACCCGCGAGCAGGAACGCGGTGACGCCTGCGGCCGCCTCCAGGTAGATGTTGTCCGAGCCGTCGGTGCGCTCGATGGTGAAGCGGAACGGGTGGGTCATGCCCGGCATGCCGGCGGTGCCGAAGAACAGGGCGTAGAGCGACCAGCCGAACGCGGCCAAAGTGCCGACGGACACCAGGGTGTCCATGGTGGTCTGGCCGTGGCGGAGGTTGGCCCACGCCGCCCGGTGGAACGGCAGCCCGCCCCACACGACGACCGGGGCGGCAAGGGTCAGGGACGCCCACTGCCAGTAGCGGAACTGCAGAGCGGGCACCATGGCCATCGCGACCACGGGGACCGCGAGCAGCACCGACACCAGGAGCCGTTGCCGCAGCGCGGCCGTGGGGTCCGGCTCGGTACCCGGCGTGCCCTCGCCTTCGGTGGCCTCGGTGGGCTGCGGCTCCGGGGGCAGCTCGGCGGTGTACCCGGTCTTCTCCACGGTGGCCACGAGGTCGGCCGGCGTGAGGGTCTCGGGGAAGGTGACCTTCGCCTTCGCGGTGCTGTAGTTGACCGTCGCGGTGACGCCGTCCAGCTTGTTGAGCTTCTTCTCGATCCGGGCGGCGCAGGAGGCGCAGGTCATGCCGCCGATGACGAGCTCGACGTCGGTCATGGCGCCATCACCGCGCCAGGCTGTAGTCGCCCGCCTCGTCGAGGGCGGACGTCACCTCGGCCGGGGTGAGCTCGCGGTCGGCCTCGACCGTCACGGCGGACGTGCCGCCGGCCACGAGGTCGACCTGCACGTCGCTGACGCCGTCGAGGGCCTTGAGCTCCTCGGTGACCGCGCTCGCGCAGTGGCCGCAGGTCATGCCGACGACATCGAAGGTCTGGGTGCTCATGGGGTTCTCCTCGGGTTCGTGGTGGTCATGGATGGCTCTGGCTGGATCGTGCGCCGGGGCTCAGGAGCGCACGAGGCGCGCGATGGCGGCGGACGCCTCCTGCACCTTCTCCTGCGCCTCCGGCCCGCCCCTCCTGGCGGCGTCGACGACGCAGTGGGCGAGGTGCTCCTCGAGCAGCTCGAGCGAGAACGACTGCAGGGCCTTGGTCGCGGCCGACACCTGGGTGAGGATGTCGATGCAGTACTGGTCCTCCTCGACCATCCGCTGCAGGCCGCGGACCTGCCCCTCGACCCGGCGCAGCCGCTTGAGGTGGCTGTCCTTCTCGGAGTGGTAGCCGGGCTGGGTGTCGCTCACGGTCATGCCAACACCATACCCCCCTATGGTATTTCTGCAATAGCCGGGAACGACGAAGCGCCGCTCCCGTGGTCGGGGCGGCGCTTCGTCGACGTGCTGGTGGAGCCGGTCAGCGCATGGGGTCGAACGGGCGCAGCTGGTCGACCTGCTTGCCGGTGACGATCGCCTGCGCGAGCAGGCGCCCGGTGACCGGGCCGAGGGTGATGCCCCACATCCCGTGACCACCGGCGGCGAAGACGCGGGGCGACTTGGTGGCGCCGACGAGCGGCAGGCCGTCGACGGTGCAGGGGCGCGAGCCCACCCACTCGTCGTGGCGGTGGTCCAGGTCGGCGCCACGCAGCAGCGGGCGGGCGGCCTCGGCGATGGCGCTGATGCGGCGCTGGTCGAGGGCGGCCTCGGGCTTGCGGAACTCCATCATCCCCGCGACGCGCAGGCGGTCGCCGATCGGCGTGCAGGCGACCCGCTGGGCCGGGAAGTAGACGGGGCCGTTGGGGACGTGGTCGATCTCGACGGAGAAGGAGTAGCCGCGGCCGGCCTGGACGACGTTCTTCACGCCGAACCTGCGGGCCAGCTTGCCGAGCCACGCACCCGTCGCGAGGACGGCGGCGTCGAACTCCTCGACCGAGCCCTCGGCGGTGGTGACGACGACCCCGTTACCGGTGTCGCGGATGTCGGAGACCGTGGCGGCGTCGAGGATCTTGCCGCCGCGGGCCTTCACCGAGTCGGCGAGCGCGTGGACGTAGGAGCCCGGGTCGACGAAGCGCTGGCCCTTGAGCAGGATGGCCGCGCCGATCTCGTCGGACAGGCTCGGCTCGATGGCGCGGGCCTGGTCGCCGGTGAGCGCTTCGAACTCGATGGACTGCCCTGCGGCGTGGATGTGCTCGATCTCCTCGAGCAGGGTGACGCGCTCGGCCTCGGTGCGGTAGGACGCGAGGAACGACTTGGCCTCACGGGTGTCGGCCTGGACGCCGCCCGCCTTGAGAAGGTCGAAGCTCTCCAGCGACAGGTCGTTGACGGGCACGAGCGCACCCATGGCCTTCTTCCAGGCCTTCATCGTGGAGTTCTTCGTGAACCCGGTGACGAACTTGAGGAACTTGGGGTCGGCGCTCGGCGGCACGTAGACCGGCGAGGACGGCGACAGCACCGCGCGGATCCCGTACTTGAGGACTGCGGGCTCGGGCAGCGGGGTCGCGATGCCCGGCGTCAGCCAGCCGGCGTTGCCCCAGGAGGAGCCGGCGGCGACACCCTCACGGTCGAGGACGGTCACCTCCACACCCTGCTCCTGGAGGAACCAGGCGGTGGACAGGCCCACCATGCCGGCGCCGACGACGGCGACGCGCTGGGGGACGGGGAGACCGGCGGCGGTGACGGTGCGCGAGGAGGACATGATCCGATGGTCCCGACTGGTCGGCGGGTTCGCACTGGGCCCAGAGCACAGATCCGAAGGCAGCATTGGTGCCTTGGGCACAAGTGGGTGGCATGCTGGGACCGTGCTCCTCGTCGCCGACCTGACCGCCACGCTGGCCGGGCTGCTCACCCTCGCGGTGGACCGTGCCGGGGCTGAGGTCGACGACCTGACCATCGCCGAGCCGGTGCACGGGGTGGTGGGGCAGTCGCGCGACCTCGTGCTCGGCGTGGGGATCGAGACCGTCGAGCAGGCCGTCGAGCTGGTGCGCGCCTCCGCGGCGCAGCAGGCCGGTGGCGTGGTGCTGCGCCGGGGGCTGGCGGGGCGGCGGGCGGTGCGGGACCGGGCCCGGCGCGACGGCATCGCGCTCGTCGGCCTGGCCGAGCAGGCGTCCTGGGCGCACGTCGTCTGGCTGCTGCGCGGGGTGCTCGACCGCGCCACGACCTCGGGCGGCGACCGGCGCACGGACGCCCCCGTCCAGGACGACCTCTTCGCGCTCGCGGACGCCGCCGCGGCCCTCGTCGACGCCCCGGTCACCATCGAGGACGCACAGTCCCGGGTGCTCGCCTACTCCTCCCGCCAGGACGTGACCGACCCTGCCCGCGTCTCCACGATCGTGGGCCGGCGGGTGCCCGAGGAGGTGCTGGCCAGCCTGCGCGCCCGCGGGGTGTTCCGCCGCCTGGCCCGCTCGGACGAGCCGGTCTTCGTGCCCGCCGACCCCAACGGCACGCTGCCGCGCCTCGTGGTGCCGGTGCGTGCCGGCGGTGAGTGGCTCGGCTCCATCTGGGCCGTCGTCCAGGAGAGGCCGCCCGCCGCGCTCGTGGCCGAGCTCGTGCAGACGTCCTCCGTGGTGGCCCTGCACCTGCTGCGCCTGCGGGCCCAGGCCGACCTCTCGCGCCGGGTGGCGGCCGACCGCCTGCGCGGGGTGCTGTCGGGCAGCACGGCCGGCGCCGGGTCCTGGCTCCCCCCGGGACCGTGGCGCGTGGTCCACCTGGGCGGGGAGGGCGGCGCCACGCGTCTGCTCGACCTCTGGGAGTCCGTGTCGCGACGCCATGCGTGGAACCAGCCCCTGCTGGCGGACCTCGACGGCCGTGCGTATGCCGTGGTACGGGACGCCGAGGACGGGTCCCCGGGCACGTGGGGGTGGCTCTCGACCGTGGTGGAGCAGGCCCGTGGAGAGGGCCTCGTGCTCACGGCCCGAGCCGGTCGCCCCGCGCGCACGCCTGGCGAGCTGGAGCGCTCCACGGCAGAGGCGCTGGAGGCCGGCCGGGTCGCCGACCCCGTGGTCACGGCCGTGGTCCACGAGGACGTCTGGGCGCAGGTGACGGTGGCCCGGGCCGCGGCGACACTGCGCGAGGGTGACGTCCTCGGTCCGCTGGCGGTCCTGCAGGCGCACGACGACGCGCACAGCAGCGACCACCTGCGGACGCTGGTGGCGTGGTTGGACCACCCAGGGGCGCCGGGGCGCGCGGCGCGGGCCATCCACGTGCACCCCAACACGCTGCGCTACCGGATGAACCGCATCGCCGACCTCGCCGGCCTCGACCTCGACGACCCGGTGGTGCGGCTCGCGGTGCGCCTGCAGCTGGCCGCCCTCCTCGACGTGCCGACATCCGGCTGAGGCGTCAGTCCTCGACCCAGTGGTTGTCGTGGTGGCGCATGAACTCGTCGCGCTCGGCGTCCGTCATGGTCTCGCCGGCCGCCGCGCGCGCCAGCCCCTCGAAGTACGCCTCGCGAGGAGCGCCGGGGGCGAAGTGGAGCAGCATCGACGCAGCCCCCGCCTCGTTCCGGAAGCCGTGCAGCCCACCGGCCGGCACGTGGACGAAGTCGCCGGGCCGCGTGGTGTTCCAGCGCTTCCCGTCGTAGATGCTGACCTCCCCGCCCAGGACGTAGAAGGACTCGGTCAGGGTCTTGTGGAAGTGCGCGTCCGGGCCGCTGCGAGGCCCCGCGAAGTCCCAGTGGTAGAGCCCGTAGGTCCGTCCGGTCGACTCGCCGGTCGCGAGGTACCGGACCCGGTTGCCGTTGGGGTAGACCACGTCCGGCGGCGAGTCGGCAGCCAGCAGCCACGCGCTGACCTCACCGGTCGCACGGTCGTAGATCGGGGGCGGGTAGCTCATCGCGCCATCCCAGCGGGTGCGGCGGACGACGGCAAGGGGTTTCACGCCCCTACGTCACTGAGCGCACAACGCGCTCAGTGACGTAGGGCGCTCTGGCCGTGAGGTGGTGTCAGGTGCCGGCGGGGGCGGGCAGCCGGCCGAGGGCGTCGACGAGGGGAGCCAGCTCGGGGACGTCCGCCGCGGACCGCAGCGCCTCCTCGAGCACCTGGTGGTGGGTGGGGCGCGCCTCGTCGAGCAGGGTCGACCCTGCGGCGGTCAGCTCGGTGTAGATGCCGCGCCGGTCGTCGGCACACAGGATGCGGGTGAGCAGGCCCCGGTCCTCGAGGCGGTTGACCAGGCGGGTCGCGGCACTGCTCGACAGCGCGGCCGCACGTGCCAGCTGGGTCATCCGCAGGTGCCAGCCGTCCTGGCGGGAGAGGGCGTCGAGCACGGTGAACTCCACGACGGAGAGCCCGAACCGCGTGGACAGCTCGCGTTCGAGGGCCGCCTCGATGTGCCCGTGGAGCGCGGCGAGGGTCCGCCACCCCTGGGCGCGGACCTCGACGGCGTCATCGGCGATTCCCATGGCCCCATCGTAACGGGCTTTTGCAATAACCCGCGTATGCAACTAACTTGATGCGTGCGCTGGTAGTTGCACACGCTGCATACCTGCGCAGGAAACCTGCTCCGTCCACCGAAGGAACGTCCCCGATGCCCATCGCCCTGCTCGCCCTGGCCCTTGGTGGCTTCGGCATCGGACTCACCGAGTTCGTGATCGCCGGCCTGCTGCCGCAGGTGGGCGCCGACTTCGCCGTCGACGAGGCCACCGCCGGATGGCTCATCTCCGGCTACGCCCTGTCCGTCGCCGTCGGCGCCATCGGCCTCACCGCCGCCGTCACCCGGTTCAACCGCAAGCACGTGCTCACCGCGCTGATGGTCCTGTTCATCGCCGGCAACCTGGTCTCCGCGGTGGCCGGCACCTACGAGGTGATGCTGCTCGGGCGCATCCTCGCGGCCCTGACCCACGGTGCGTTCTTCGGCATCGGGGCCGTCGTCGCGGCCGGCCTCGTCGCCCCCGAGAAGAAGGCCGGTGCGATCGCCATGATGTTCGCGGGGCTCACCACCGCCAACGTCCTCGGTGTCCCGCTCGGCACGCTGCTGGGCCAGCAGCTCGGCTGGCGCTCGACCTTCTGGGCGATCACCGTGATCGGCGTCATCGCGCTGGTGGGGATGGCGACCCTCGTCCCCTCGCAGCCCGTCGCAGCCGGCGAGCCCGGCCTGCGCTCGGAGCTCGGTGCCTTCCGCTCCGGGCAGGTCTGGCTGTCGCTGCTCGTGACCGTGCTCGGCTTCGGCGGCATGTTCGGCGCCTTCACCTACATCGCCTACACCCTCACCGACGTCAGCGGCTTCGCCTCCGCCACCGTGCCGTGGCTGCTGGTCCTCTTCGGGGTCGGCCTCTTCGCCGGCAACTGGGCGGGTGGCCGAGCCGCCGACCGCTCCGTGCCGCGCACCCTCACCGTGGTGCTCGCGGCGCTGACCGTCGCGATGGGGGTGTTCGCGGCCACCGCCACCTCACCGGTCATGGCCGTGGTCAGCCTGGTGCTCATGGGGACGTTCGGGTTCGCCACCGTACCGGGCCTGCAGATGCGGATCATGTCGTATGCCGGCTCGGCCCCGACCCTGGCCAGTGGTGCCAACATCGCGGCCTTCAACGTGGGCAACGCCGCCGGCGCGTGGTTGGGCGGCGTGACCATCACCGCGGGGCTCGGCTACGCCTCGACCCTGTGGGACGGCGCCGCCCTGAGCCTCGGGGCCCTGCTGGTGCTCGTGGTGGCCGAGCAGCTGGCCCGGCGTGCTCGCCGCCGCAACGCTGCACGGACCGTGGGGCAGGACCGGGCGCGCACCAGCGCTCAGGCGCCGTGCACCGCGGCGAGCAGCGCGGCGTAGCGCTCGCGGACCTCGACGCCGGAGCCACCCGAGGGCGGGTCGAGGGTCTCCTCGATCCTCACCGCCCATGGCGGTGGTGCGTCCTCGCCCGAGAGCACCCACGCTGCCTGGCGCGCGGCGCCGATGCCGACGTACTCCCCGGGTGCGGGGACTGCGACCGGCGCACCGAACAGGGCCGGGGCGACGGCCCGCACTGCGCGCGACGCCGAGGCGCCGCCGATGAGCAGGACCCGGGAGACCGGTATGCCGAGCTCGCGCAGGTCGTCGACGCCGGCGGCGAGGTTGGCGAGCATCCCCTCCACGGCGGCGCGAGCGAGGTTCTCCGGGGTGGAGTTGGTGCGGGTGAGGCCACCGAGCGTGCCCGTCGCCTCGGGCAGGTTGGGGGTGCGCTCGCCATCGAGGTAGGGCAGCAGCGTCAGGCCGCCGGCTCCCGGGCCGGCGGCGAGGGCGAGCCGGTCGAGCCCGGCGAGGTCGGTGCCGACCAGGTGTGCCGCGGCGCTGAGGACCCGGGCCGCGTTGAGGGTGCACATCAGTGGCAGGTGGCCGCCCGTGGCGCTGGCGAACCCGGCGACGTCACCGGACGTGTCCTTGACCGGGGAGGGGTGGTCCGCGAAGACGGCCCCGCTGGTGCCGAGCGACACGACGACGTCGCCGGGCTCGAGCCCGAGGCCCAGGGCTGCGCCCATGTTGTCGCCGGTCCCGGGGCCGACGAGCATCCCGCCGGCGGTGCGCCCAGCCGCCTCGCGTGGGCCGAGCACCGTCGGGGTGCCCAGGGGCCGGCCGAAGGCCAGCTCCACGAGCTCCGGGACGTAGGCGTTGGACTCGGGGGAGAAGTAGCCCGTGCCGGACGCATCTCCCCGGTCGGTCGTCCACCGCTCGAAGCCGTTGCCCTGCTTGAGGATCTGGCCGGTGAGCCAGTCGTGGGGGAGGACGACCGAGGCCGTGCGGGCCGCGAGCTCCGGCTCGTGCTCGGCCAGCCAGCGCAGCTTGGTCACGGTGAAGCTGGGCACCGGCACCGACCCGGTGCGGTCGACCCAGGCGGCCATGCCACCGAGCTCGCCCACGAGGTCGCGGGACGCCTGCGCGGAGCTGGTGTCGTTCCACAGCAACGCATCCCGGACCACGGCGCCCGACTCGTCGAGCGCGCACATACCGTGCTGCTGGCCGCCGACGGCGATCGCGGAGACGCCTTCGAGCAGGTTGTCGCCGGTCGCCGAGAGGTAGGCGTCCCACCAGCGTTCCGGGTGGACCTGCGTGCCCTCGGGGTGCGGTGCCCGGTCGGTGCGGACCACCTCCCCTGTCGCGGCGTCGCAGACGACGACCTTGGTCGACTGGGTCGAGGAGTCGACGCCGGCGACGAGGGTGCGGTCCCGGTCAGCCACGGTCGCCCCCGGCAGGTCGGGGGTCGATGACCGACTTGATCGCACCGGCGGTGTCCCGGGCAGCGGTCAGGGCCGCAGCCGTCTGCTCGAGCCCGAACCGCCCGGTGACGAGGCGGTCGAGGTCGACCTGGCCCGAGGCGGCGAGGGCGACGGCGGTCGGCCAGGTGCCGGCGTAGCGGAAGGTCCCGGTGACGACGAGCTCGCGTTCCTGGATCGTCGACAGCGGCAGGGTGACCTCGTCGCCGCCCATGCCGACCAGCACCGCCCGGCCGGCGGGGGCCAGGGCCCGGATGCCGTCGGCGGTGGCGCCGGGGTGGCCCGAGCACTCGAGCAGGACCTCGGGAGGCCGCTGCGCGGCATACCCGTCGGCGACCGTCTCCGAGCCGGAGCTGATGGTGCGGGTCGCGCCGAGGTCGCGGGCCACGGCGAGGCGGTCGGGGTTGAGGTCGGCGACGACGACCTCGCTGGCGCCGCAGGCGCGGGCGACCTGCACGCAGACCAGACCGATCGGGCCGGCGCCGGTGACGAGCACCCGCGAGCCCGGTCCGACGGCGCCCTTGCGGCAGGCCCAGACACCCACGGACAGCGGCTCGAGGAGGGCCGCCGCCTCGTCGCTCACGGAGTCGGGCACCGGGTGGGCGAACGCGTGGTGGATGACGACGAGCTCGGCGAGCGAGCCATCCACCGGTGGCGTCGCGTGGAAGACCATGTCGGGGCAGAGGTTGTAGCGACCGGACAGGCACTGCTCGCAGGCGCGGCACGGAACCCCGGGCTCCAGGGACACGCGCTGGCCGACCCGGGCAGGGTCCACGTCTGCCCCCACCGCCTCGACGACGCCAGAGGTCTCGTGGCCGAGGACCAGTGGCGACTCCACGACGAACCGGCCGATGCGGCCGTGGTCGAAGTAGTGGGTGTCCGAGCCGCACACCCCCACGGCATGCACCCGCACCAGGACCTCGTCAGCTTCCGGCACAGGGTCGGTTCGCTGCACCACCTCGACCTCGCCGGGGCGGTTGAGGACGGCAGCGCGCATCAGGTGGTCTCCCTCGTCGGTGGTGCGTCAGGCTCGGGCGGAGTGGGGCGGTCCTCAGGCCGGCCGCGCGTCGTCGGCCGCCCGAGCCTCCAGCGTTGCCCGCGCCCCGTGCTCGTGCAAGTGCGCGAGCGCAGCCGTGTACGCAGCCGCGAAGCGCTCGTCCTCGGCGAGGTCGCCGAACAGGTCGCGGTCACGGATGAACGCCAGCGGGTCCTCGCGCTGGTGTGCGGCCGCGGCCATGACGCGGTCCTTGAGCCGGTCGACCACCTCGATGGGCTCGCCCCGCTCGTCGCGCCCCTCGGCGTACCGCGCCCAGGAGGCGACCACGAGCGCGGACCGCTCGATCTCGCCGCCGTCACGGAGGTTGGCCCGGATGACGGGCACCAGCCACTTGGGGATGCGGTCAGAGGACTCCGCGCAGAGGCGGGCCAGGGTGTCGCGGACCTCGGCGTTGGCGAACCGCTCGACGAGCTCGTGGCGGTAGGCGTCGAGGTCGACCCCCGGCACCGGCGGCAGCGTGGGGCTGCCCTCGCGCTCCATGTAGGCCAGCAGGAAGTTCGCGAACAGCGGGTCCTGGCAGACCTCGTGGGCGTAGCGGTAGCCGGCGAGGTGGCCGAGGTAGCAGAGGGCCTGGTGGCTGGCGTTGAGCAGCCGCAGCTTCATCAGCTCGTAGGGCACGACGTCGTCGACCATCTGCACGCCGGCGTCCTCGAACGGCGGCCGCCCCTGGCCGAAGCGGTCCTCGAGCACCCACTGGGTGAAGGGCTCGCAGACGACGGGCCAGCCGTCCTCGACGCCGAACTCCTCGCGCAGCCGCTCGATGTCCTCGGGGGCGGTCACCGGGGTGATGCGGTCGACCATGCAGTTGGGGAAGGCGACGTGCTCCTCCATCCAGTCCGCGAGCCCGGGGTCCTTGAGCCGGGCGAACGCGCAGATCATCCGCTTGGCGACGTCGCCGTTGTCGGGCAGGTTGTCGCAGCTCATGACCGTGAACGGCTCGCGGCTCTCGCGCCGCCGGCGGTCCAGGGCCGCCGTGATGAAGCCGAACACGGTCGAGGGAGCCTGGCCCCCCGCGAAGTCCGCGGCGAGGTCGCCCTGGATGCCCGGGTCCTGCGCGTCGAACTCGCCCGTCACCTGGTTGACGAGGTAGCCGCCCTCGGTGATGGTCGTGGACACGATGCGGGTGCGCTCGTCGACCAGCCGGTCGACGACGCCCCGGGGGTCGTCGGGCGCGAACCTCAGCTCGAGGATGCTGCCGATGACGCGGGGCTCCAGCCGGCCGTCGGGGTGCTTGACGACCAGCGTGTAGAGCCCGTCCTGCGCCCCGAGGGTCTCGATGATGCGCCGGTCCCGGGGGAGGGCGCCCACACCACACAGCCCCCAGTCGAGCGCCTCGCCCCGGTTCATGAGGGCGTCGAGGTACATCGCCTGGTGGGCCCGGTGGAACCCGCCGACCCCGAAGTGCACGATCCCCGCGGTCACGCGTGACCGGTCGTACGCCGGCCGGGCCACCCGCTCGTCGAGGTCACCGATCGTCTTGTCGGACAGGGGGATCGGGGTCGGTCCCATTACTTGACGGCTCCCATCGACAGGCCCTGGACGAGCTTGTCCTGGGCGGCGAACCCGGCGGCGAGCACCGGCAGCGACACCACGAAGGATGCCGCGCAGACCTTGGCGAGGAACAGGCCCTGGCTGGTCACGAACCCGGTGAGGAACACCGGTGCCGTGCCGGCCACCGTGCTCGTGAGCACTCGCGCGAGCAGCAGCTCGTTCCAGCTGAAGATGAAGCAGATCAGCGCAGCCGAGGCGATCCCCGGCATGACGACCGGCGCGACGATGTCCCGCAGCGTCCGGGGGAGCGAGGCGCCGTCGACCGAGGCCGCCTCCAGCATCTCCACCGGCACCTCGGCGAGGAACGAGCGCAGCATCCAGATCGCGATGGGCAGGTTCATCGAGGTGTAGAGCAGGATGAGCCACCAGATGTTGTCGAGCAGGCCGACCTTCTGCGCGAACAGGTAGAGCGGCAGGATGCCCGCGACGACCGGCAGCATCTTGGTGGAGAGGAAGAAGAACAGGACGTCGGTCCACTTCTTCACCGGCCGGATCGACAGCGCGTAGGCCGCCGGGAACGCCAGCAGCAGCACGAGCGCCGTCGACAGGACGCTGGCCGTCAGCGAGTTGAGCAGCGGCGGCCAGGGGCCGGCGTCGAAGAACGACCGGTAGCCGTCGAGGGATAGTGGCGCGAACAGGTCGGGCGGGTTCTTGGCGGCGTCGTTCTCGTTGTGGAAGGAGGTCAGGACCATCCACAGCACGGGCAGGGCGAAGAGGACGCCGACGACCCAGGCGAGGGCTGTCAGCAGCACCCCGCTGCGCGGCGGCCTGGCGTGGCGGACCTCCTGGGGCTGTGCGGCCCGCGTGGTGGAAGCCCCTTCGGCGGGGGTGGAGGTGGTGCTCATCGTGACTCCTCCTTGAACAGGCTGAACGCGGTGCGCAGGGCTGCGGTCGCGATGAGGATCGTGCCGATGACGACGACGACACCTGCCGCCGAGGCGCGGCCGTAGTCCTGCGCGGTGTAGAAGGTCTGGTAGATGAAGTAGGGCAGGTTGGCCGTGCCGAGGCCGCCACTGGTGATGGTGAAGACGTGGTCGAAGTTCTGGACCACGTAGATGGCGCCGAGCAGGGCCGACAGCTCGATGTACTGGCGCAGGTGCGGCAGCGTCATCGACCGGAAGATCTGCCACGAGCTCGCGCCGTCGATGCGTGCGGCCTCGACCACGTCCAGCGGCCGGCTCTGCAGCCCGGCCAGCAGGATCAGCATCATGAACGGCGTCCACTGCCAGACGAGCGCCGCGACGATGGCGGCGAGCGGGTTGTTGGTGATCCAGTCCGGCTGGGGGGCGTTGTCGCCGAAGACCGCCTTGAGCAGCCCGTTGAAGAGGCCGTACTCCGGGTTGTACAGCGCGTGCTTCCACAGCAGGGCCGCAGCCACCGGGACGACGAGGAAGGGCGTGATCATCATGGTGCGCACGACGCCCCGGCCCAGGAACTTGCGGTCGAGCAGCAGGGCGATGCACAGGCCCAGCACCAGGCTCACGAGGACGACTGCGACGGTGAGCAGGATGGTGACCAGCACCGCCGACCGCGTGTTGGTGTCGGTGAAGACCCGGGCGAAGTTGTCGAACCCGGTGAACCCCCGCTCGTCCGGGTAGTAGGCGTTCCAGTTCATGAACGAGATGACCAGGGTTGCCACGAACGGCAGCTGGGTCATGACGATCACGAAGATCAGCGCAGGCAGCAGTGGCGCCCGGCGGGCCCAGTCCCCCGAGCGCTTCAACGCCGTGCTGGGCACGGGTCCACGTCCATGCTCCGTGTCGGGTCTCGTCGCGGTGCTCGACGCCATCACTGCCCCCTCGACTGGTAGCGCTCGGCGACGTCGTCGGCGAGCTTCTG
Source organism: Phycicoccus sp. Soil748 (assembly GCF_001428025.1). Classification (GTDB taxonomy): domain Bacteria; phylum Actinomycetota; class Actinomycetes; order Actinomycetales; family Dermatophilaceae; genus Pedococcus. The sequence goes on from NZ_LMSC01000008.1 coordinate 80,968, forward strand.
GCCCTTGTCGAGGGCCTCCTTGACGGTGGTCTTGCCGGCGATCGCCGAGCTCACGTCCTGGCTCACCTGGGTGCCGAGGTCGGGGAACTCGGGGATGTCGACGAACTGGATGCCGATCGCCGGCCGCGGCTGCACGCCGGGGTTCTCGGGGTCGGCTGCCTCGATCGCGGCCTTGGTCGGCTCGGCGAAGGCGGAGGCGACCTCGAGGTAGTCGGCGTTCTCGTAGGTGGAGGCCCGCTTGCCGGCCGGCACCTTGGTCCAGCCGAGCTGGGAGCCGACGAGCTCCTCGTACTGCTTGCTGCTCGCCCAGGAGATGAACTTCCAGGCGTTGTCCTTCTTGGTGCTCGCCTGCTGGATGGACCACGACCAGGCGTAGAGCCAGCCGGAGCTGTCGGTCTTCACGACCGGGGCCGGCGCGTAGCCGAACTTGCCCTTGGTGGGGGAGTCGTCGGCCTCGAGCGACCCGGCGGCGGACGTCGCGTCGTACCACATGGCGACGTTGCCCTGGACGAGGTTGTTCAGGCACTCGGTGAACCCGGCCTGGGGGGCGCCCTTCTCGCCGTGGGCCCGCACCAGGTCGACGTAGAACTGCACGGCCGTCCGGAACTCCGGTGAGCCCACGCCCGGCGTCCAGTCCTGGTTGAACCACGTCCCGCCGAAGGTGTTGACGACGGTGGTCAGGGGCGCGAACAGCTGGCCCCAGCCGGGCTGCCCGCGCAGGCAGATGCCCTTCATCCCGGGCTCCGCGCCGTCGACCTTCGCGGCGATGTCGGCCACCTGCTGCCAGGTGGGCCGCGCCGGCATGGTGACGCCCTTCTTGGCCAGGACGTCCTTGCGGTACATCAGGAAGGAGGACTCGCCGTAGAAGGGCTCGCCGTAGACCTTGCCGTTGCTGGACAGTGACGTGGTCATCGGCTTGAGGATGTCGCCCTGGTCGAAGGCAGTGTCCTTGGCGAGGTAGCCGTCGAGCGGCGCGATCCACTTGGCCTTGGCGTAGATCGGGATCTCGAAGTTGCTCAGCGACGCGACGTCGTACTGGCCCGCCTGGCTGGAGAACTCCTGGCTGATCTTGTCGCGGACGTCGTTCTCGGGCAGCACGGTGAAGTTGACCCGGATGCCGGTCTGCTTGGTGAAGTTCGCGGCGGTGAGCTTCTGCAGGTCGACCATCTGCGGGTTGTTGACCATCAGCACGTTGATGCTGTCGGCGCCGCCACTGCCTGCTCCGCCACCGCCCCACCCGGCGCAGGCCGAGAGGCTGAGGGCCACGCCGGCCGCCGAGGCGACCAGCACCACCCTGGGGTTCCGACTGTGCACGTGTCCTCCTCCGTCGCCGCTGGCGGCTCCTGGTTGACCGGCGCTCATATGAGCGAAATGATGCGCAAACGAGTACTCTGAGTAAATCGGCGCTCCCTCCGCCTGTCAACGGCGAGAATGCGCTGGAGTGCAGGGACTGCATGAACTCGCATGGAAGGAGTGGTGGCCGTGGTGGATGACGGGCCGGCAGAGCTGGTGCTGCTCGCTGCCGTCGCGCGCCGCCACTACCTGCACCAGCAGTCGAAGGTCGAGATCGCCGAGGAGCTCGGCATCAGTCGCTTCAAGGTCGCCCGGCTGCTCGAGTCCGCCCGCGACCGCGGCCTCGTGCGGATCGAGATCGTCCGCCAGGGGTCCCTCGACGTCGACGCCTCGGCCCGGCTGCAGGAGCGGTTCGGCCTGGCCCACGCGGTAGTGGTCGACACGGCCGACGCCGACCCGGTCGCGGTGCGTCAGCAGCTCGGCAAGGCTGCCGCGGACCTGCTCTCGGAGGTGCTGACGGAGGACGACGTCCTGGGCCTGCCGTGGTCGCGCAACGTGCACGCCATGGTCGGCGCGCTGACCTCGCTGCCCCGGGTCGAGGTGGTCCAGCTGACGGGCGCGATCGCCCTGCCGGACTTCGACAGCAGTGCGGTGGACATCGTCCGTCGCGCCGCCCGGCTCGGGGGCGGCAGTGCCCGGGTCTTCTACGCGCCGTTCGTCCTCGACAGCAGGGCCAGCGCCGACGCCCTGCGGCGCCAGCCCGCCGTCGCCGAGGGTCTCGCGCGCGCCTCGGCGGTCACCAAGGCCGTCGTGGGGATCGGCCACTGGAGCCCCGGCGGCTCGACGATCCACGACCTGCTCGACGCGCACGAGCGGGCCGAGCTCGCCGCTCGCGGCGTCGTCGGCGAGCTCGCTGGCGTCTTCTTCGACGCACACGGAAAACCGTTGCGGGCCAAGGTCGCTGGACGCCTGATCACCATCGATGCGGAGGCGCTCCGCGCCATACCCGAGGTCGTCGCCGTGGCCTCCGGCGCACCCAAGGGGGCCGCCGTCCGGGCCGCCCTGGAGGGCCGCCTCGTGCAGGGCCTCGTCGTCGACCACGAGCTGGCCGACGCCCTCCTCGCCGGCTGAGGACCCCTTGCCAGAGGCCTCGCGGCTGTGGCATGGTCGTCGTTTGTAAGCGCTTTCAACGATGAGAGGCAGCCCAGTGGCCACCAGCTCGGGACCCCCGACGAGGCACCCCGCGGGTGCGACGATCTACTCCGTCGCCGAGCGCGCCGGTGTGTCGATCGCGTCGGTGTCCCGGGTGCTCCAGGGCTCCCAAGCGGTCTCCGAGAAGACCCGGGCGCGGGTCCTGCAGGCAGCCGAGGAACTGCGCTACGTGCCGCTCGCCGCGGCCCGCAGCCTCGCCGTCCGCCACCACGAGGCCCACGGGCTCGTGCTCCCCGAGCTCTCCGGTCCCTACTACTCCGAGCTGCTCATGGGCTTCGAGTCGCGGGCTGCCGAGCTCGGCCAGAGTGTCGTGCTGATGCTGGCGCAGGGCAAGAAGGACGTGCCGCAGGCCGTGCGCAAGCTGGCCACCCGGGTCGACGGCATCGCCATGCTCGGCTCCTCTGCCATCCCCGACGAGACCGTGACCGCGCTCGGGGGCTCCAAGCCGGTCGTGCTCATCGCCGGTGACCAGACCCCCGCCGTCGACACCGTCCGGGCCGAGAACACCGCAAGCGCCCGGGAGGTCACGGCCCACGTGCTGGGCCACGGCCGCACCCGCCTGCTCTTCGCCGGTGACCCCGCCGCCGGTCCCGACATCCGCGACCGCTACGCGGGTTTCGTCGCCGCGCACGACGACGCCGGGCTCGACGCCCAGCCGCCCGTGCCGGTGGCGCTGCGCGAGGACGAGGGCACCGCCCTGGCCGACCGGCTCCTGAAGGGCGACCTCGACGCCGACGCCCTGGTGTGCGCCAACGACGAGCTCGCGCTGGCCGTCATGGTGCGGCTGCGCGAGGGCGGGCTCAGCGTGCCCGACGACGTCGCCGTGGTCGGCTGGGACGACGTGATGACCGCCCGCTACGTCGTGCCGGGCCTGACCACCGTCCGCCAGCCGGTGCGCGAGCTGGGCGCCCGCGCCGCCGACCTGCTCCACGAGCGCATCACCGGCTCGGCCGTGCCCCACAGCGCCCAGGTCATCCCCACCCACCTCGTCATCCGCTCGTCGTGCGGCTGCCCGCCCACGACGCCCACCCACCCCGCACCTGCGGCGCGCCCGCGCCGTACCCCCTGATGGCTCTCCCTCCCCCCACGAAAGAGAGAACACCGATGAGACGCACCCCCGCGATCGCGGTCGCGACCCTGACCGTCGCGGCGCTGGCCCTGAGCGCCTGTGGCCGTGACAACGCTGCCGGCGGCGGCAGCACGCAGAAGGCCAAGGACATCAGCAGCGGCAAGGCCACCGGCACGCTGACCGTCTGGGCGATGGGCGCCGAGGGGGACAAGCTGCCCGACCTGGTCAAGGAGTTCGAGGCTGCCAACCCGGGCGTCAAGGTCAACGTGACCGCGATCCCGTGGGACTCGGCCCACGACAAGTTCACGACCGCCATCACCGCCGGCACCACGCCCGACGCGGCGATGGTCGGCAGCACCTGGATGGGCGAGTTCGCCGGCCTCGACGCGCTGGACCCCGTGCCCCCGTCGATCGACACCTCCGCCTTCTTCGAGGGCGCGCAGAAGACCAACGAGGTCAACGGCACCGACTTCGGCATCCCCTGGTACGTCGAGACGCGGCTCATCTACTACCGCACCGACCTGGCCAAGAAAGCCGGCATCACCACGCCCCCCACCGACTGGGACGGCCTCAAGGCGATGGCGAAGGCGATGCAGACCAAGGCCGGCGCCAAGTACGGCATGGGCTTCCAGGCCGGCGGCCAGGGGTCCTGGCAGTCGATCATGCCGTTCGCGTGGTCGAACGACGCCAACCTCACCAAGGACGGCGGCAAGGCCTACAACTTCGACGACCCGAAGATCCTCGAGGCGGTGAAGTACTACCAGAGCTACTTCACCGAGGGCATCTCCGACAAGGCCGCCCCCAACACGCCCACGACCGAGCCGGACTTCAAGAGCGGCCGCGTCCCGATGTTCATCTCCGGCCCGTGGATGATGTCGGCCGTCGAGAAGGTCGGTGTGAAGAAGGACCAGTACGACGTCATGCAGATCCCTGCCAAGACGAAGTCCTCCTCGTTCGTCGGCGGCTCCAACTTCGCCGTCTTCAAGAAGTCCAAGAACCGCGACAGCGCCTGGAAGCTGGTCAAGTGGCTGGCCGACCCCAAGGTGCAGGCGAAGTGGTACGGCATGTCGACGGACCTGCCCTCGGTCAAGAGCGCGTGGGACGACCCGTCGATCTCCGGTGACGACAAGCTGGCCAAGTTCGGCAAGCAGCTCGAGACGGCCCAGGCCCCGCCGACCTTCCCCACCTGGGAGCAGGTCGTGACCGGCTTCGACACCGAGATGGAGAAGGTGACCAAGCAGGGCGCCGACCCTGCTGCCGCCCTCAAGTCGGCCCAGCAGCAGGCCGAGTCGATCGGCACCGGCCAGTAACCATGAGTGCCCCCACGGTGACCACCCCGC
>NZ_LMSC01000008.1:85893-85985 GCF_001428025.1 Phycicoccus sp. Soil748
GCGGGGGGACGGGCGACTCCAGCCCGTCCCCCCGCCGGGGCGGCGCGACCGGACGGTCGGGACCTCGACAGGGCCTGGCGGCCTGGGTCCTG
>NZ_LMSC01000008.1:85992-303053 GCF_001428025.1 Phycicoccus sp. Soil748
GCGCTGCCGTTCTGCCTGCTCTTCCTCGTCTTCACGGCGTGGCCGGTGCTGCAGTCGCTGTTCATGAGCTTCACCGACACCAGGTCCCGCGACCTGCGGACGCCGTTCGCGGTGGACGTCGTCGGGCTCGAGAACTACGCGAAGGCGTTCTCCGACCCCGTCTTCCGCAAGGCGATGCTCAACACCGCGTACTTCGTCGTCGTGGGCGTCCCGCTCACGCTGTTGATGGCCCTCGCCGCAGCGGTGGCGCTGGACCGGGGCATCCGCCGGCTGCGCGGCCTGTTCCGGCTCGGCTTCTACACCCCCGTCATCACCTCGATCGTCGCGGTGGCCGTGGTCTGGCGGTTCCTGCTCGAGCGCGACTACGGCCTCATCAACACCGCCCTCGGCTGGGTCGGCATCGACGGGCCCAACTGGCTCGGCGACCCCCACTGGGCCATGCCCGGGCTCATCCTCATGGCCTCCTGGCGCAACTTCGGCACCGGCATGATCATCTTCCTCGCCGGGCTGCAGGCCGTGCCGTGGATGCTCCACGAGGCCGCCGCCATCGACGGTGCCGGGGCCTGGCGCCGGTTCCGCCACATCACCCTGCCGCTGCTGCGCCCGACGATGCTGTTCGTCTCCGTGACGACCGGCATCGGCTACCTGCAGTTCTTCGAGGAGCCGTTCGTCATGACCAACGGCGGCCCGCTCAACAGCACGATCTCCATGTCCATGTACACGTACCGGCAGTTCGGGTTCGGCAACTACGGGCTGGCCGCGGCGATGAGCTACATCATCTTCGTCATCGTCGCCGTCGTCACCGCGATCCAGTTCCGGCTGCTGCGAGAGAACACGTGAGGACGTCATGACCCGGACCCGTTCCCAGTGGTGGCTCTACATCGTCCTGACCCTGGCGCTGCTCGCCGTGATCGCGCCGTTCGTGTGGATGGTGCTCGGCAGCTTCAAGACCCAGGGCGAGCTGCTGCAGAACCCGCCGACATGGTGGCCGCAGGCAGCGACGCTCGACAACTACACGCGCCTGTTCTCGCGGCTCAACTTCTCGCAGTACTTCGTCAACTCGACGGTCGTGGCCGTCGCCGTGACCGCCGGCAACCTCATCTTCTGCTCGATGGTCGGGTACGCGCTGGCGATGCTCGACTTCCCGGGTCGCCGGGCCCTGTTCCTCCTCGTGATGGGCACCCTGCTCATCCCCGGGGTCGTGACCTTCGTGCCGCTGTTCGTCCTGGTGACCAACGTCGGCCTGTCGAACAGCCTGCCGGGTCTGATCCTGCCGTTCCTCGTCAGCCCGTTCGGCGTCTTCCTCATGCGGCAGTACATCAGCGGCCTGCCCCGCGACCTGCTCGACGCGGGCCGGGTCGACGGGGCGAGCGAGCTGCGCATCTTCGGCCGGATCTTCCTGCCGCTGTGCGGGCCTGCCCTCGCGACGCTCGGGATCCTCACCTTCCTCGGCTCGTGGAACAACTTCCTGTGGCCCCTCGTCGTCGCGCAGGAGGAGAGCAAGTACACCCTCCCGGTCGCCCTCGCCCTCTACTCCAAGGGCCAGAACTCCACGCAGTACGGCCTGCTCCTCGCCGGGGCGACTGTCGTGGTCATCCCCGTCCTCGCGATCTTCCTCGCCTTCCAGCGCCGCTTCATCGAGGGCATCGCCACCACCGGCATCAAGTGACCGACCTCCACCAGTGAACGCACCGTGACCGACACCGGCCCCCTTCGGGTGGCCCGGTGAACCCCCACCGAACGGAGCTCCACCTCATGGCACAGACGGCACCCCTCCACGTCCCCTCCCGCCGACAGCTGCTCGTCGGCGTCACGGCCACCGCGGCCGTCGGCCTCACCGCCGGCCGCGCGGCCGCGACCCCCACCCTCGCCGGGGCCACCAAGGGGGCTCCGGCCTTCGTACGCGGGGCCGCCACCTCCACCGCCGCCCAGCAGGACCGGGTACGCCGCTGGGCCGCGGACACGTGGCACAGCCTGGTCGCGATGACCGACCCGGGGACCGGCCTGCCGGCCGACAACATCAGCGAGGGTCTCACCGCCGGCGACCGCTCCGGGTACACCTCGCCGACCAACATCGGCGGCTACCTCTGGTCCGCCGTCGTGGCTCGTGAGCTCGGGATCATCTCGCGCGGCGAGTGCACCCGGCGCCTGCTGCAGACGCTGCACACGCTGTCGCGGATGGAGCACCACGAGCCGAGCGGCATGTACTACAACTGGTACGACGAGGCGACGGGCGCCAAGCTCACCGCGTGGCCTGGGACCGGCGACCGGGTCTACCCGTTCCTGTCCAGCGTCGACAACGGCTGGCTCGGCGCCGCCCTGCGGGTCGTCATGTCGGCTGATCCCGGCGCTGCCCCGGTGGCCGGTCGGCTGTTCGGCCGGATGCGCTGGGACATGTTCTACGACAACGACACCGCGCACCCCGGGGTGCGTCCCGGCGGCCTCATCCACGGCGGGTTCTACGACGCCCCGCCGCCGCCCGGGTTCTCCGGTTACACCGGCAACCACATCGGCTCGGGCCCCGACGTCTGGTACACCAACCACCACTACGACACCACGGTCTCCGAGACCCGCATCACCAGCTACCTCGGTATCCTCACCGGGCAGATCCCGGGTGAGCAGTACTACGCGATGTGGCGCACCTTCCCCGAGACCTGCGACTGGGCCTGGCCCGAGATGCAGCCCGTCGGCGAGCACCGCACCTACCTGGGCCTCGACGTCTACGAGGGCGCCTACACCTACCGCGGCATGCACATCGTCCCCGGCTGGGGCGGGAGCATGTTCGAGGAGCTCATGCCCGACGTCTTCGTGCCCGAGTCGAGCTGGGCGCCCCGCAGCTGGGGTCTCAACCACCCGCTGCACGTCCGGGCCCAGCGCGAGCACGGGCTGCTCGAAGCGGGTTACGGCTACTGGGGTATCTCGCCGTCGAGCGACCCGTTCGACAACTACCGCGAGTACGGCGTGGACCAGCTCGGCATGAACCCCGACGGCTACTTCTCGGACAAGGAGAAGACCAACGTGGACGCCGGGTTCGGCGACTGCCGCGAGGGCACCAACCCCCACCCCGCCTTCGGCGACGGCGTCGTCACGCCGCACGCGTCCTTCCTCGCGATGATGCACGAGCCCGCCGAGGCGTTCGCCAACCTGGCGAAGATCGAGGACGAGCTCGGGGCGTACGGTGCGGGTGGCTTCTTCGACGCCGTGGCCGTCCGGTCGGGCACGATCGCACGCCGCTTCCTGTCCCTCGACCAGGCCATGGTCATGGGCGCCATCGGCAACGTGCTGGGGGACAACGTGATCCGACGCGCCTTCAGCACCAGGGACGTCGAGCGCGCCCTGCGCCCGGTCATCGGGCTCGAGGAGTTCGGCGCGGGCCGCGCCTGACGACCCCACCGCCACACCCCACCACCACTGAGAGGAACCGATGCAGCCGGAACGCCAGACCTCACCCGAGGGGGTCGCCTACCGCGACCTCAACGGCAACGGCCGGATGGACCCCTACGAGGACCCCCGGCTGCCCGTCGAGGAGCGCGTCGAGGACCTCCTGGGCCGCCTCTCGCTGGAGGAGAAGGCGGGGCTGATGTTCCACACCGTCATCGAGGCGGGGACCGACGGCACGGTGCTCGAGCACCCCGGGGCCATCAGCAAGTCGCCGACGAGCGAGGTGGTGCTCAGCAAGCACCTCACGCACTTCAACGTGCACGCGCTCGACGACGCCCGGATGGCGGCCCGGTGGCACAACGCGCTGCAGGCGCTGGCCGAGCAGACGCCGCACGGCATCCCGGTGACCGTGTCCACCGACCCGCGGCACGCGTTCATCGAGAACGCCGGGGTCTCCTTCACCGCCAAGGCGTTCTCGCAGTGGCCCGAGCCGCTCGGCCTCGCCGCGCTGCGGGACGCCGAGGCCGTGCGCGCGTTCGGCGACATCGCCCGGAAGGAGTACCGCGCCGTCGGGATCCGGGCCGCCCTGCACCCGACGCTCGACCTCGCCACCGAACCGCGCTGGGCGCGGCAGGCCGGGACGTTCGGCCAGGACCCCGACCTCGTGACCGAGCTCGGCGTCGCCTACCTCAAGGGATTCCAGGGGGAGGCGCTCGGCCCGGACAGCGTCGCGTGCACCAGCAAGCACTTCCCGGGCGGCGGCCCGCAGAAGGACGGCGAGGACGCGCACTTCCCCTATGGCCGCGAGCAGGTCTACCCCGGGGACCGGTTCGGCGACCACCTCAAGCCGTTCCCGCCGATCATCGAGGCAGGGACCGCGGCGATCATGCCCTACTACGGGATGCCGGTCGGGCTGGTGCTGGGCGGCGAGCCGATCGAGGAGGTCGGGTTCGGCTACAACCGCCAGATCGTCACCGGCCTGCTGCGTGAGCAGCTCGGCTACGACGGTGTCGTCGTCACCGACTGGGAGCTCGTCAACGACAACCACGTCGGCGACCAGGTGCTGCCGGCCAGGGCGTGGGGGGTGGAGCACCTCGACCCGCACGGGCGGATGGAGCTGATCCTGCACGCCGGCGCGGACCAGTTCGGCGGTGAGGAGTGCGTCGAGATCCTGCTCGAACTCGTCAAGGAGGGGCGGGTGACCGAGGAGCGCATCGACGAGTCGGCCCGCCGCCTGCTCGCGGTGAAGTTCCGGCTCGGGTTGTTCGACGACCCCTACGTCGACGAGGACCTCGCCGCCACCACGGTGGGACGCGAGGACTTCCGCGAGGCGGGGTACGCCGCGCAGGCCCGGTCCGTGACGGTGCTCCAGGACGGCTCCGGCGACCTCGCCCCCGTCCTGCCGCTGGCTCGTGGCCGGAAGGTCTACGCGGAGAACGTCTCGGACGAGGCGCTGGCCGCGGTCGGCACCCGCGTGGCGACCCCCGAGGAGGCCGACGTCGCCCTGGTGCGGCTCATGGCGCCGTTCGAGCCCCGGTCGGACCTGTTCCTCGAGTCATGGTTCCACCAGGGCTCGCTGGACTTCCCGCCCGGCCTGGTGGCGCGGCTGGCCCGCGTCGCAGCCCACTGCCCGCTGGTCGTCGACGTCGTCCTCGACCGGCCGGCGGTGCTGACCCCGCTGCTGACCTTCGCGAGTGCGGTGGTCGGCAGCTACGGGACGTCGGACGCAGCGCTGCTCGACGCCCTCACCGGCACCATCCCACCCGTGGGGCGGCTGCCTTTCGACCTGCCGCGCTCGATGGAGGACGTCCGGCGCAAGGGCGAGGACGTCCCGGGGTTCGCCGACCCCCTGTTCCCTTTCGGCCACGGGCTCGCCCTGCGCGACCCCTCCTGAGACCACCGGGCCCCGACCTGCCGACCCCCTGCTGCAGCGTCGGGGCCCGGTGCCCCGCGTCCCGGCACGCTCCCGGTCCGTCCGCCCGTGTCGGGTCTACCCAAGGCAGGCCCCGTCCCCTTATGTTTAAGCCGTGAACCCATCCACGGCGGCCCCTGGCTCGCAGGCGTCGCTGCGTGAAGCCAACCGGCTCCGCGTGCTCGAGGCCCTGCGCGACCAGGGTGCGATGACCCAGGTGGAGATCGCGGGGTTCACCGGCCTCAGCCCGGCGACGGTCTCCAACGTCGTCAAGGACCTCGACGCCGTGGGGGCGGTCGAGCTCGAGCCGAGCATCCGCAACGGCCGTCGCGCCGTCCTCGTCTCCCTGGCCACGGGGAACACGCTGCTGGCCGGCATCGCCTTCGGCGACCGCGACGTGCGGGTGGCGATCGGCACCGGCCCGCGCGACATCATCGGCCGCCAGCGCATGCCGCTGCCCGCGGACCACGCCGCCGACGAGGGGATGGAGCGCGCCGTACGCCTGCTGCTGGACCTGGTCGAGAAGGCCGGCAAGACCATGGGCGACGTCCGCGCGGTCGGCGTCGGCATCCCCGCGCCCGTCGACCGGGTGTCAGGCCAGGTGGGCAGTGAGAGCATCCTCCCGGGGTGGCGAGGGGTCGCTGTCGGGCAGGAGATGGCCGGGCGGCTGCAGGCGCCGGTCGACGTCGACAACACCTCCAACCTCGCAGCGCTGGGCGAACTGAGGTGCGGCGTGCTGCAAGGGGTTCAGCACGGTGTCTACATCAAGCTGTCGCACGGCGTGGGCGCCGGGCTCATCCTCGACGGCGACATCTTCCGCGGTGCTGCGGGCACGGCGGGGGAGATCGGGCACCTGACGATCGACGAGAACGGTCCGGTCTGCCGGTGCGGCAACCGCGGCTGCCTCGAGACCTACATCGGGTCGCGGGGGCTGCTCGAGTCGCTTGCCGCCTCGCACGGCCCCCTGAGCCTGCGCGACGTCATCCACCGTGCCCTCGCCGGGGACGCAGGCTGCCGCCGGGTGCTCGAGGACGCCGGACGCCACCTCGGGGTGGCCGTCGCCGGGGTGGTCAACCTCGTCAACCCCGAGGTCGTCGTGCTCGGGGGGCAGCTCTCCAAGGTGGGGGCGATCATCACCACGCCCATGCGCGCCTCACTTGAGCGCTGCGCCATACCCAGTGCGACCGCCTCGCTGGTCGTGCGCCTCGGGGAGCTCGACACGGACGCCGACGTCGTGGGCGCGCTGGTGGCTGCCGGGGCCCTGCTGCCCGCCACCGAGGGCGCGCTGGTCAGCCCTGTGGTCACGTCTTGAATTCAACTCTTGACGTCAATGGGGTTGCGGCGCTTAACTCGACCCACGCCCGCACCACCGTGGATGCCGGTGTCTGACCAAGGGAGTTCAGCAATGCCCACCCGATCCATTCGTCTCACCGGGGCCGCTCTCGTGGCTGGCCTCGGCATCGCGACCCTCGCCGCCTGTGGCGGCAGCGGCTCCTCCTCCGACAGCAGCTCGTCCTCCGGCGGCGGTGGCGGCAGCGCCAAGAAGATCGCGCTCCTCCTGCCCGAGTCCAAGACGACCCGCTACGAGACCTTCGACCGGCCGCTGTTCCAGGCCGCCGTCAAGAAGGACTGCGCCTCGTGCTCGATCATCTACAGCAACGCCGACCAGGACGCGAGCAAGCAGCAGCAGCAGGCCGAGGCCGCGCTGACCCAGGGCGCCAACGTCCTGGTCCTCGACCCGGTCGACGGCAAGGCCGCAGCGGCGATCGCCGCCAGTGCCAAGAGCCAGGGCGTCCCCGTCATCGCCTACGACCGCTTCATCGCCGGTGTCGACTACTACGTGTCCTTCGACAACGAGACCGTCGGCAAGATCCAGGCCCAGACGCTGGTCGACATCATCAAGAAGGGCGGCAAGACCTCCGGCGACATCGTCATGATCAACGGCTCGCCCACCGACCCCAACGCCGCCAGCTTCAAGAAGGGCGCGCACAGCGTCATCGACTCGAGCGGCTTCAAGGTCGCGGCCGAGTACGACACCCCGGACTGGAGCCCCGACAAGGCGCAGGCCTGGATGGAGGGCCAGATCTCGGCCGTCAAGGGCAACCTCGTCGGCGTCTACGCGGCCAACGACGGCACTGGTGGCGGCGCCATCGCCGCCCTCAAGGCCGGCGGCGTCAAGCCCCTGCCGCCCGTCACCGGCCAGGACTCCGAGCTCGCCGCCATCCAGCGGATCCTCGCGGGCGACCAGGCGATGACCATCTACAAGCCGGTCCCGCCGGAGGCCGAGGCCGCAGCCAAGGCCGCGATCGCCCTCGCCAACAAGCAGAAGCCGGCGTCGACCAAGGACGTCGAGGGTGTGCCGTCGACGATCCTCGACCCGATCGCCGTCACCAAGGACACCGTCAAGGACACCATCGTCAAGGACAACGTCTACAAGGTGGCCGACATCTGCACCGGCTCTTTCGCTGCCGCGTGCACCGCGGCAGGCTTGAGCTGACCCGTCTCCCGTGGGTGGGGCGTGCCGATGCGGCCGTCCCACCCACGGGCTCACTGCGTACCCCGTCGTCCCGCCCCGCGGCGGGCGGCGGGACCGCACCGCGACCGCCCTCGCTCGGCGTCGCAGCCCCACCCGGAACCACCTGAAGGACTGACATGACCGCGACCCTCTCGCCGGCGACGACAGCCGTCCTGTCGCTGTCCGGTGTATCGAAGCGCTTCGGCGCAGTGCAGGCGCTCAAGGACATCGACTTCGACGTCCACGCCGGGGAGGTCGTCGCCCTGGTGGGTGACAACGGCGCGGGCAAGTCGACGCTCGTCAAGACCATCGCCGGCGTCTACACGCCCGACGAGGGCGCGATGACCTTCGACGGCCTGCCGGCCTCGGTGTCGAGCCCGGCGGAGGCGCAGGAGCTCGGGATCGCCACGGTGTTCCAGGACCTGGCGCTCTGCGACAACCTCGACGTCGTGGCGAACCTGTTCCTCGGCCGCGAGCTCTACACCGGCCGCGCGCTCGACGAGGTGACCATGGAGCAGGAGTCGTGGCGGCTGCTGCGCCAGCTGAGCGCCAAGATCCCGTCGGTCCGCATCCCCGTCGCCAGCCTCTCCGGTGGCCAGCGCCAGACCGTCGCGATCGCCCGCTCGCTGCTCGGCGCGCCGAAGGTCGTGATGCTCGACGAGCCGACGGCAGCCCTCGGTGTCGCGCAGACGGCGGAGGTGCTCAACCTCGTCGAGCGGCTGCGCGAGAACGGCCTCGGCGTCATCCTCATCAGCCACAACATGTCCGACGTCATGGCGGTCGCCGACCGCGTCAACGTGCTGCGGCTCGGCCGCAACAACGGCGTCTTCAACGTCAGCCAGACCAGCAGCCAGGAGATCATCGCCGCCATCACCGGGGCGACGACCAACGCCGTCTCGCAGCGGGCCGCCCGCCGCGAGTCGCAGGAGGAGCAGTCATGAGCGCGTCCACGCCGACCCCCGAGGCGCAGGCTCCCGCCGACGCCACCGCCGCACTGCCCGCCGACCTGCAGGACGAGCGCCTCATCGCCTCCCAGGGCATCGGTGGCTTCCTGCGCGTCTTCCTCTCCCGCCTGCGCAGCGGTGACCTCGGCTCGCTGCCGGTCGTCGTCGGGCTCATCGTCATCTGGGGCGCGTTCCAGATGCAGAACAGCGCCTTCCTCTCCAGCCGCAACCTGGTCAACCTCACCCAGCAGAGCGCCGCCACCGGCACCATCGCCCTCGGCATCGTGCTCGTGCTGCTGCTCGGCGAGATCGACCTGTCCGTCGGGTCGATCAGCGGTCTGTCAGCGGCCATCCTCGCAGTCGGGTTCGTCGGCCACGGCTGGTCGCTGCCGCTGGCCATCCTCGCCGCGATCGCCTCGGGTGCGGTCATCGGAGCGGTCTACGGGCTCCTCTACACGCGCTTCGGGGTGCCCAGCTTCGTCATCACCCTGGCCGGTCTCCTCGGCTTCCTCGGCCTCCAGCTCAAGGTCCTGGGCCAGGAGGGGTCGATCAACATCCCGTTCGACTCCGGCCTGGTCAAGTTCGCGCAGGCGAGCTTCCTGTCCGACGCCGCCGCCTACGTCGTCGTGGTCGCCGCGGTAGCGGTGTACGCCGCCACGCGACTGCGCTCCAACCAGCGTCGCGCGGCTGCCGGGCTGTCCACGACCCCGGTGGTCACCCTCGCCGTGCGCGCCGTCGCGCTGCTCCTGCTGTTGGCCATCCCGGTCTACATCCTCAACCGCGACCGCGGCGTCTCCTACATGTTCCTGCTGTTCGTCGCCCTCGTCGTGGTCTTCGACTTCGTGATCCGGCGCACCCGTTGGGGCCGCTCGGTCCTGGCCATCGGCGGCAACGTCGAGGCCGCCCGCCGTGCCGGCATCAACGTGCGCGCCGTCTACGTCTCGGTGTTCGTGTTCTGCTCGTCGCTGGCCGCCCTCGGTGGCCTCCTCGCAGCGGGGCGCCTCGCCGCAGCCAACCAGAGCAGTGGTGGCGGTGACGTCAACCTCAACGCCATCGCTGCGGCGGTCATCGGCGGCACCAGCCTCTTCGGCGGTCGTGGCACGGCGTACTCGGCCCTGCTCGGGATCCTCGTGATCCAGTCGATCTCCAACGGCCTCAGCCTGGTCAACCTCGGGTCGCCCGAGCGCTACATGATCACCGGTGGCGTCCTGCTGCTCGCGGTCATCATCGACTCGCTGTCCCGTCGGAGCCGGGCCTCGCACGGCCGCGCCTGACCCTGCGCGCCCGATTCCGACAGACGAGCGCGGCGCCACACCTCGACGGTGTGGCGCCGCACTCGTGTTCCAGCGGTTCGTGCTTCAGCGGGTGTGCGTGAGCGGTTTGGTCTGCGTCAGCGGGCTGCCTGCGCCTGGGCCTGCTTCGCCTGGCGTGCCGACCACATCCGGTCTGCGGCATCGATGCTCGCCCGGCTCGACAGGTCGACACCGGCGCGCTTCGCCGCCGCCTTCATCTGCGGTGACCCGAGGTCGGGCGCGCGGAACTCCTTCGGCGTGATGGAGGCGTCAGTCGCGGCATACCGGCGCTGTTGCGTCGCAAGGCGGTCCGCGCTCTGCGACGCGAGGCGGAGGGTGGTCGCCGTGGACCTGAAGGCGCTGCCGGTCAGCGGCGTGCTGACCGTGGGGGCGTAGCCGTCGCGGTGCCCGGCGATGTTGGGGTGGTAGCTCTCCGTGATCGGGTTGGAGAGCCCGTTGAGCCACTCGGGGCTGTCGCAGACGGCGTGGCCGACGAAGCGGCTCGTCGGGTTGGCGAAGGTGAAGCCCTTCCCGGACGCCTGGGCCGAGGTCTTGCTGTTGAGCAGGTCGGCCATCGCGTTGAGGCGCGTCTCCTCGGCGGGGGAGAACCACGTGAACGCGTTGCAGTCCTCGCCCATGAAGATGCGCGGGTAGCCCACGACGACCACCTTGGCGTTCGGCGCCTTGGCCCGGATCGACGAGTACAGCGTCGAGAGCCGGGCGGGCAGGACGTTGTCGATGATGTACTGCGCGTCGTCGATGGCGCCGTTGCAGTCGCTGGCCCAGCCGGGCTGGGCGCACTCGGTGAGGACGTCGGCGAACCCGGCGTCATTGCCGCCGACGGAGATGCTCACCTTCGTCGTCGAGGCCGAGAGCGCGCTGAGCTGGGTGCTGGTCACGTCTGCGACGGTGGCACCCGAGCAGGCCCGGAAGTTCAGGGTCAGGCCCTTGCTCGCCGCGATGAGCGAGGGGTAGGCGTACACCGACCGCTGGCACGACGTGCCGTCATTGATGTAGGACCGCGTCCCCGTTCCGGACGAGTACGAGTCGCCTAGTGCGACATAGGATCCCGCGGCCTGCGCGGGTAGTGCTGTAAGAGTCAGCGCAGAGGCGGCCCCCAGTGCCGCGATCGCGCCGAACGTCCGGGTCATCGCCATTGACATCTCCCCTGCGGTTCGGTGTGACGGTGCTCGCACAGTAGGACCGGGGGGTGGCCCATGACGGTTCGGCGCCGAACCCTTGCCAACTTCTTACCGCGCCATGACCGGCGCGGTCGGCGACGGAGCGGCCCTGCGAGACTGGCCGCATGTGGCGCGAGTTGGTGGTGGCGGTCGTCGCGGGCCTTTTCGTCACCTGGCTGGCGGTGGTCGCAGCCCTGCTGGTCGTGCGGCCGCGCGGGTCGCTGTTGAAGGAGTCGGTGCGCCTGCTCCCGGACCTGTTGCGGCTGCTGCGGGACCTGGCCGCCGACCGGAGCCAGCCGCGCGGCGTCCGCGTCCGGCTGGCGCTGCTCCTCGGCTACCTCGCGCTGCCGTTCGACCTCGTCCCCGACTTCCTGCCGGTCATCGGCTACGCGGACGACGTGGTGGTGGTCGTCTGGACGCTCCGGTCGGTCGTCCGGGTGGTGGGCCTGTCCGAGCTGCGGCGGCACTGGCGCGGGACCGACGACGGCTTCGAGGCCCTGCGCAAGGTCGCCGGCCTCCCCGGGTAGGAAGGACGGACGTCCCACGACGGGCGTCCAGCCCCACGAGCACCCTGACCAGCGGAAACGAACGCTCCACCGGTGGCGCCGTACCGGGATGTGACATAGGAAGGACACCGGCGGTGCGACGACGCCCGTCACCCGAGACAGAGGGAGCAGAGCCATGAGCGAGACCCCCAGCAGCCCCACCGACGACCTGAGTGCCGGCGAGGGCCAGGCGGACGGCGGCGCCAACCCCGGCGGCCAGGACGGCGGTGCGGACGGTGGCGCGGACGGCGGTGCTGACGGTGGCGCCGACGGTGGCGCCGACGGCGGTGCGGACGGTGGCGCCGACGGCGGTGCGGACGGCGGAGCTGACAGCGGTGCCGAGGGCCCGGCTGACGGCGGGGCGGACCCCGGTGGCCACGACGGTGGTGCCGACGGCGGCGCCGACGAGGTCGAGCGCGGTCTCTGACCTCGTCGTACGACCACTGCCGACTTTGCGCACATGACCGCCACCCGAGGCTCGGTGGCAGGGTCCGGGGTGCCCGCTCTCCCGAGCGGGCACCCCGCCCTTCGCCGACTCGTCGCCACGGACCCCGACGCCTTCGCCCGCGACCACTGGGGTGTCGAGCCGCTGCTCACCCGCAGCGCTGACCTGCCGTCGTCGTTCGACGACCTCTTCTCCGAGGCGGCCGTCGACGAGCTCGTGTCGCGGCGCGGGCTGCGCACGCCGTTCCTGCGCATGGCCAAGGGCGGCTCGACGCTGACGGACCGCAGGTTCACGCGCAGCGGTGGCACCGGGGCCGGCATCGCCGACCAGGCCAGCGACGAGGACGTCCTGCGCGAGTTCGCCGACGGCGCCACCCTCGTCCTGCAGGGCCTGCACCGCACGTGGGAGCCGGTCGTCGACTTCGCCCAGCAGCTGGCGGCCGACCTCGGGCACCCCACCCAGGTCAACGCCTACATCACCCCGCCGCAGAACACCGGCTTCAGCGACCACTACGACGTCCACGACGTCTTCGTGCTGCAGATCTCGGGCGAGAAGCGTTGGCGCATCAGGCCGCCCGTGCACCCGCGGCCGTTGCGCGACCAGCCCTGGACCGACCGCCGTGAGGCGGTCGAGCTCGCTGCGCAGGCCGAGCCGCTGGTCGAGACGACCCTGGCCCCGGGTGACTGCCTCTACCTGCCGCGCGGCTACCTCCACTCGGCCACGGCCCTCGGGGGCGTGAGCACCCACCTCACCATCGGGGTCCACACCTGGAACCGGCACCACCTCGCCCAGGAGCTGGTGTCCGCCGCCCTGGCCAGGGCGGCGCAGGACCCCGAGGTGCGGGCGTCGCTGCCGATGGGCGCCGACCTCTCCGACCCGGCCGCCCTCGGGGCCGATGTCGAGCTGGTCCGGGCGGCCCTGGCCCGCGCCCTCGAGGACGTCGACGCCGCCGACCTCACCGCGGCCATGGTCGCCGCCTCGCGCGGCTCCCAGCGCGCCGCACCCATGGGCCCGCTGGCCCAGCACGCGCTGGCCTCCTCCCTGCGCGACGACACCGCCCTGGAGGTGCGGCCGCACCTCGCGCCGACCCTCACCCCCGCGAGCAGCGGAGGGGCCGTCCTGCGCAGCCGGGCCGGCACCGTACGCGTGGACGAGGGCGACGTGGCAGCGGTCCGGTCGTTCCTCGAGGTGGGCACCGCGACGGCTGGTCACCTCGGTCTCGACCTCGCCCGCCGCCTGGTGCTGGCCGGTATCGCCGTGGCGGCGTGACCGCCGACCACTGCGCCACCGAGGCCCGGCTGCGAGCAGACCCCCTGCAGGGCTCCGCAGCTCGGGCGCAGCGGTGGCTGCTCGTCGAGCACCGTGGGCCGTGGGCCGTCAGGGCGCTCGACAGCACCGGCCTGTCCGGTGGGGTCGCGACCGCGCTGCACGAGGCGGCACTCGCGACACGGGGACGGGTGCTGCTCATCCGGCGCACCGGTCGGCGGCCACGCCGGGCGGTGCAGCAGTGGGCCGTGGTCGACCACGACGGCACCCAGCAGTGGGGCACCTGGCGCCGGCCGGAGGACCTGCTCCGCGCCGCCGAGGTGATGCTCGACGGGCCGGCCCCGCCAGCGCATGCCCGGCCGCCCCAGCCCCTCGTGCTCGTGTGCACCCACGGGCTCCACGACACCTGCTGCGCGGTCCGTGGGCGACCGGTCGCCGGGGCGCTCGCCGCCCGCTGGCCGGACCACACGTGGGAGTGCACGCACGTCGGCGGCGACCGGTTCGCGCCCAACGTGCTCGTGCTGCCCGACGGCGCCTGCTACGGCAACCTCGACGAGGACTCGGCCCAGGAGGTGGTGGCGGCCCACCTGCGGGGCGTCGTCACGGCTGCCCACTTCCGCGGGGTCTCGACCGAGCCGCCGGCGGTGCAGGCGGCGCTGTCCGCCGCGTTCACGCGGTACCGGCCCTGCGGCCTGGGCGACGTGCGGTCGGTGACTGCGGACCGGACCGGTGACGCCACCTGGACGGTCACGCTGCACGGGCGCGGACGGCTCCCCCTGCTCGTCCAGGCGGACGTCCGTCGGGTCGCGGCTCCCGCCGAGCTGCTGACCTGCCGCGCGCAGGCGCCGTCGTCGGCGTTCCGCTACGTCGTCGACGCGCTGCGCATCCCGTCGGCCGAACAGGCACCCTGACCGTCGCGCCGGTCGGCCCGACCGCCCGTCAGGGGGCGGGCGCGGCCACGCGTTCGGTCGACGGCTCGGTGGAGGCCGAGCAGGTCCGCGGCTCCGCGGTGGGAGTCGAGGTCGCGTCGCCGACCGGCGCCAGTGCCGGCGGTGCCGACTGCTCGATCCGCGACCCGTTGATCAGGGTGACGTCGTCATAGGCCGGCCGGCCCTCGATGACGTTGCGGAACTGGTAGCGCGTCAGCGAGGCGATCCGGCAGTCCTCCCCGAACGCGGCCACGTCGAACGCGGACGGCTGCCCGGTCAGCTCTTCGCCCTGGGCGCCGGCGAGGAAGTGGCTGAACGGTCCGCCGCCGGTGAAGGTGCCCACGCCGATCGTGTTGCCCTCCAGGCGATCGCTGTGCAGGTGCCCGTGGATCTTCACACCGGCCGCCTCGATCGCGCTCACCGCCCCGGGCTCGTGCCCGACGACGACGTCCGGCGCGGGCAGGTCGGCCATGGCCGCGGTGAACCGGGCGGCGGGTCCCTTCTGCTTGGCGGCGTTGTCGCGGTTGTCGTCGCCGAACCAGCGGGGGTCGTTGAACCCGGCGATGCGGACCCCGCCGATCGTCTGGACGGTGTAGCTGTCGGCGTCGGGCTCGAGCAGGACGACGTTGGGGACCTTGGCCAGGGCCTTGAGCACCTCGGTGTCGGTGGCCGAGCGGGCGTCGTGGTTGCCCTTGACGAAGAGGTAGGGCACGCCGAGGGAGCGGATGCCGTCGAAGAGTCCCGCCGCCTGCGCCTCGGCCACGGTGCCGAAGTTGACGAGGTCGCCGCTGTCGATGACGGCGTCGACGCGCTCCTGCTCGACGATGGTCTTCATCAGGGCGTACTGGTTGCCGCCGTGGATGTCGGAGACCAGCAGGAGCCGCGCGGCGACCGGCCGGCCGAGGGCCTGGGGCGCGTACTTGTCCTGCAGCGCCGACGACAGCGCGAGCAGGTTCTTCAGGTAGGGCGTGGTCTGCTCCGCCCGCGTCTCGACCCCTTCCAGGAGGTCGGCGTTGCGCTGCACCGCACCGAGGATGCCGGTGGTCGTGAACCGGTCGAGGCGTTCGGGACGGTAGCCGAAGCCGATGCTCGCGAACGTCACCCCGCACGCCACCACCCAGCACGCGGTGACGGTGGCGAGCCGACCGGGCCGTGGCAGGTGCCGGGCCCAGCCGGCGTAGGCCCCGACCGCGAGGAGCACCACCAGGAGGGCGCCACCGGCGAACCGCCAGGCCAGCCCGATGGCCGCGTGGCGCGCCGCCGCCTCGAGCTCGAGCGGCCCGGGCTGCAGCGAGCGCACCGAGATGTTGGGCCGGGACAGCAGGTCGGTGATGTGCTCCTTGACGTGCACGTTGGCCAGTACCCCGGGCGTGGGGACCGGCGTCGCGAAGTCGAGGTGGATGTCGCCGAAGACGGTCGGGCTCTGGATCGTGCCGATGTCGTGCGGGTCCACTGACAGCCGCAGCGTGGCGCCGTAGTTGAGCGTGTCGACCGACGTGGGGAACAGGGTGGTCGCGGCGACCCCGCCGACGACGCACCCCACGAACAGTGCGAGGAGCGCCGTCACGCGGACGACGGTGCGCCGTGGAGCTCCCCGGCGCAGACCACCCCCGCGCCGTGGAGGGTCCGCGGGCGTGCTCACCCACCCACCGTAACCGTCGAGCGGTCGGAGGATCGGCTGCCTACCCTGTCCGGTATGCCGCGAACCCTGGGACCGCTGGACGGGCGAGACTTCGCCGCCGTGCTCTTCGACATGGACGGGACGCTGATCGACTCGATCCCCGTGGTGGTGCGCAGCTGGCTGCGGTGGGCCGACGAGGAGGGTGTGGACCCGCGCCGGCTCGTTGGCTTCCACGGCGTCCCGGCGCGGGGCATCGCCGAGCAGCTGCTGCCGCCCGAGCGGGTCGACGCCGCCGTGGCGCGCATCGAGGCCATCGAGACCGCCGACACCGACGGCATCACCATCCTGCCCGGGGCGCTCGACGCCCTGGCCGCCCTCACCGGCGACCTGGACCTCTGCGCGATCGCCACCTCGTGCACCCGGGTGCTGGCCGACGCCCGGATCGCGGCCACCGGCCTCCCGGTCCCGCGGGTGGTCGTGACCGCGAGCGACGTCGACCGGGGCAAGCCGCACCCCGACCCGTTCCTGCTGGCGGCGCAGCGACTCGGGGTCGACCCCGCTCACTGCCTCGTCGTCGAGGACGCCCCCGGCGGCCTCGAGGCGGCCCGGGCGGCCGGCTGCGCCACCCTCGCCGTGACGACCACCACCGAGCCCGCTGACCTGGTCGCCGACGCGGTCGTGGCGACCCTGGCGGAGGTGCGGTTCGCCCCGGCCGGCGGCCGGGTTCGACTGACGGGCGTCGTGGCCGCCGCGTAGGTTGGCCGGCATGGACGCTGACGTCATCGTCGTGGGCGCCGGCCTCGCCGGCCTCGTGGCCACCGCCGAGCTCGCCGACGCCGGCCGCCGCGTCGTGGTCCTCGACCAGCAGGGCCCGGCCGACCTCGGTGCGCAGGCCTTCTGGTCCTTCGGCGGCCTGTTCCTCGTGGACAGCCCGGAGCAGCGACGCATGGGGATCAAGGACTCCGCAGAGCTGGCGCTGCAGGACTGGCTCGGCTCGGCCGGGTTCGACCGGGCGGCCCCCGGCCCCGACGGCCGCCACGGCGAGGACCACTGGGGTGAGCAGTGGGCGCGTGCCTACGTCGACTTCGCCGCCGGGGAGAAGCGTCGCTGGCTGCACGACCAGGGCATGCGCTGGTTCCCGGTCGTCGGCTGGGCCGAGCGGGGCGACGGCACCGCCTCCGGCCACGGCAACTCGGTGCCGCGGTTCCACGTCACGTGGGGCACCGGCCCGGGGGTCCTCGAGCCCTTCCTCCGGCGGGTCCGCGAGCACGTCGCCTCCGGTCGCGTCGAGCTGCGCCACCGCCACCGCGTCGACGAGCTGGTCACCCATGACGGCGCGGTCACCGGGGTGCGCGGCACCCGTCTGGTGGCCGACGAGGCCGAGCGCGGCCACCCGACCTCCCGCGAGGCCGTCGGCGACTTCGACCTCAGCGCGCAGGCAGTGGTCGTGACCAGCGGGGGTATCGGCGCCGACCACGACCTCGTGCGCGCCAACTGGCCCGCCCGGCTGGGTACCCCGCCGGAGCACATGCTCACCGGCGTCCCCGCCTACGTCGACGGACGGATGCTCGCGATCACACAGGACGCGGGCGGGCACCTGGTCAACCGAGATCGCATGTGGCACTACGTCGAGGGCATCGAGAACCACGACCCGGTGTGGCCCTCCCATGCCATCCGGATCCTGCCCGGGCCGAGCTCGATGTGGTTCGACGGCAACGGAGACCGGCTGCCGCCACCGCTGTTCCCCGGGTTCGACACCCTCGGGACGCTCGCGCACCTGCGCGGCACGGGGCACGACCACAGCTGGTTCGTCCTCACGAGCCGGATCATCGGCAAGGAGTTCGCGCTGTCGGGCTCGGAGCAGAACCCCGACCTCACCGGAAAGTCGGTACGCGACGTCCTCGGCCGCGCCCGGGCCGACATGCCCGCGCCGGTGCGGGCGTTCCTCGACCGCGGGGCCGACTTCGTGAGTGCCGACACCCTCGGCGAGCTCGTCGACAAGATGAACGCGCTCACGCCGCACGCCCCGCTCGACCGCCACCACCTCGAGCGCCAGATCGTCGAGCGCGACCGCCAGCTCGACAACGACTTCGGCAAGGACGCTCAGGTGACCGCCCTGCGCGGCGCCCGCCGCTACCGGGGTGACCGGCTGATCCGCACCGCCGCCCCGCACCGCATCCTCGACCCGGCCGCCGGGCCGCTGATCGCCGTCCGGCTGCACGTGCTCACGCGCAAGACCCTCGGCGGGCTCGAGACCGACCTGTCCGCGCGGGTGCTGTCGGCATCCGGCGAGCCGGTGCCGGGCCTGTACGCCGCCGGTGAGGTGGCGGGGTTCGGCGGCGGTGGGCTGCACGGCTACCGGGCGCTGGAGGGGACCTTCCTCGGCGGCTGCATCTTCTCCGGCCGGGTCGCCGGCCGCGCCGCGGCCGCAGCCGTCGGGTGACGCACGGCAGGGCCATCGCGTCCGCTCTCGGGCGGTGCACCGTTCGGCCGGTCAGCGGCTGAAACGGCCCATGACGTAGCGCCGTGGGCGCTAGCCTCCCTGCGTCATACGAGGGGGGAGCCGCTGTGGGCGTGCTGTTGCGGGTGCTGGGACTGCAGGCTCTGGTCGCCGTCATCGAGCGGGCCTCGCCCCGCGCAGGAGCGGTGGCTGCGTTCCTCACGGTCCTGGTGGCCAACCTCGCGCCCCTGTACGCAGTCGCGACCGGTACCTGGCTCGCGGGTGACGTGCTCATCGCGTTCTGGCTCGAGAACATCGCCGTCTACTTCTGGCTCGTGTTCCAGGCGTTGACCGCGACGCGGCTCTACGACAAGCCGGGAGCCGTGTCCTTCCGCTCTGGCAGCGAGGTCACGCCGGTGACCGGTGAGGCGGCGCGGTGGATCGCCGTCGTAGGCCTGACGGGGATGCTGGGCTTCGCCTCGGTGTTGCACGGGATGTTCGCGATCTCGCTGGCGATGACCACCGGGACGCGCGGCACCCTGGCGAGCTTCCTGGTCCTGTTCGCCGTCGTGTGGTCGAGCCACGGCGTCGCCACGATCCTGCCCTGGATCGGTGGCGGCCGCCGGCACGACCCTGATGCGACGGCCGTCGGTGCCGACTCGAAGCGCCGGCTCGCAGTGCTGCACGTCTCCCTCATCGCCACGTTCGCCTTCCTGCAGCTCACCGGTGGGATGAAGTCGCTCAACGCCGCGGTCGACCTGGGGTTCGGGGACTTCTTCCACGGCGGGCCGCTTCCGCAGGCGCCGACCATGAGCCTCGTCCCGGCGGTGGTGCTCATCGGCACCAAGCTCTTCGTCGACGTGCTCGGGCTCCTCGACCCCCGACCGAGCGGGTCCGTGTCGGCCCGCCGGGCTGAGGCAGACTCCACCGCATGACCGACGACGTGGCCGGAGCGCCCGGGCGCTCACGCCCCCAGCCGCCGCGCGCACGGTTGCTGGACGACCGCGACTTCCGGCTCTACTGGCTGGCCCGCACCGTGTCCGTCGGCGGCTCGCTCATCACCGTGGTCGCGATGCCGGTGCTGGTCTACACGCTCACGCGCTCACCGGGCCTGACGGCCGTCGTCACCACCCTCGACGCGCTGCCCTACCTGTTGATGGGCCTGTTCGCCGGCGCCCTCAGCGACCGGTGGAACCGCAAGCGCGTCATGGTGACCGCCGACCTCGCCAACGTCGTCGTCATCGGCTCGGTCCCGGTGGCCCACTGGCTGGGCGTGCTGACGATCCCGCACGTGCTCCTCGCGGGGTTCGTCGCGCAGAGCCTGTTCACGTTCTTCGACGGCGCCAACTTCGGTGCCCTCCCCGTCCTCGTGGGGCGTGAGCGGGTCGGGGACGCGAACGCCGCGATCTGGGGCGTGGGCGGGGTTCTCGACCTCGTCGTCCCGGCCGGTGTCGGGCTGGCGCTCGCAGTCGCGCACCCCTCGACCCTGCTCGCGCTCGACGCGCTGACGTTCCTGGTGTCGGCGCTGCTGGTGCGGGCGATCCGCCGTGCGCTGTCCTCGACCCGCGACAGCCTCGAGCCGCTGCGTCCCGCGGTCGTCCTGCGCGACGTGCGGGAGGGGGTGCGGTTCCTGTGGCGGCACGAGGGCGTCCGCTCCAACACCGTCATCGGCGGCCTGCAGTCGATCGCCGGGGCCGGGTTCGTCGCGCTGTTCGTGCCGTGGGCCGACCAGGTGCTGCACATCGGCACCTCCGGCTGGCGGTTCGGCCTGGTCTTCGCCGTGTGGGGTGTGGGAGGAGTGCTCGCCTCGGCCCTGGTGCCGAGGCTGCTGCGCAGGTACCCCGTCGCGAAGGTGACGCTCGGCGCCATACCTGTCTCCGCACTGGCCGGCATCGCCACCGCGCTCGCCCCGGGGTGGGTCCTCGCGAGCGTGGGCATGGTGGTCTGGGGCGTTGCCTACCAGCTCGTGCTCGTCACGTCGCTGACCTACCGCATGCAGGAGACTCCCGAGCACCTGCTCGGCCGGGTCAACACCGCCGGCCGCATGCTGTCGTGGGGGCTGGGCTGGACGCTCGGCTCGGTCGCGGGCGGTGCGCTGGCCGCGGCCACCGCGGTGCGTCCTGCCATGGTGACGCTGGTGTGCGTCGGGCTGCTGGCGGCGGCCTTCGCGTGGACGTCGCCGCTGCGCCGGATCGCCGCGACCCAGGCGGTCACCGGCTAGAGGTCGTCGCGCCGGGGTGGCTGCGCGAGGTGGCTGCCGACTAGAGGTACTGGCCGGTCGGGCCGCCCTCGCCGAGGTCGGGGCGCACGCCGGGCACACCCGGGCCCGGCTGCTCGGGGTGGCCCGGTGGCAGGGCGCGACGCATCTGCGCGAGCTGCTGCTGGGCTGCCATCTGCTGGGCGAACAGCGCGGTCTGGATGCCGTGGAACAGGCCCTCCAGCCACCCCACGAGCTGTGCCTGGGCGATGCGCAGCTCGGCGTCGGTCGGGGCGTGGCCCTCCTCGAACGGCAGCGCGATCCGCTCGAGCTCCTCGATCAGCTCGGGCGCGAGGCCGTCCTCGAGCTCCTTGATCGAACGGCGGTGGATCTCCGCGAGGCGCGCGCGTCCGGCCTCGTCGAGCGGGGCGTTGCGCACCTCCTCGAGCAGCTGCTTGATCATCGAGCCG
The DNA here is from genome assembly GCF_001428025.1 of Phycicoccus sp. Soil748. Classification (GTDB taxonomy): domain Bacteria; phylum Actinomycetota; class Actinomycetes; order Actinomycetales; family Dermatophilaceae; genus Pedococcus. Next base: position 107,131 of record NZ_LMSC01000008.1, read on the forward strand.
ATCCGCATCACCTTGGCCGGCTGCTCCACGAGGTCGGCCGGGTTGGTGGGCCCGTCCTCCTCGCCGTCGTGCGGGTGCACGCCCATACCGTCCTGGGTCACCACGACGACGCGCGGCTGGTCACCGCCGTCGGAGGGCGCGTCGTCAGGGGAGTTCGGCGTGAGGGAGCTCATGCGTCCATCCTGCCCCAGTCTGTCGGTGGGGTACCTCGCGCCTTGGGGCGGCGGGCTTTCGGGCCATGGGCCGAAAGCTCGGGGCGGGTACGCCGTACGGGGTGTGGAAGCGGGCGATGGGCCGAAAGTTCGGGGTTGGGTACGGCCTACGGGGTGGGGAAGCGGCCCATGGGCCGAAAGTTGGGAGTCGGGTACGGCGCGGGGCTGGGTGCGGCGCAGGGAGGGGGCAAGTGGTCCACCGTGGATGCGGGCCCCCCGACCGGCACCCACGGTGGACCGGCTCAGTCGGCTCGTCGCGTCATCGCGGGAGCCTTGCGGATGGCGGCGTACGACAGCAGCGCCGCCACCAGGGGCACGCCCACGACCACCGCGGCCAGCGGCAGCCAGGGGATCTCGATGATCGGGGCGCGGTGGACCTCGACGCCGGTCGCGGGGTCCCAGCTCTGGCTGGTGAGGGGGTAGGTCAGCGCGATGCCGGGCACCAGCCCGACGGCGATGCCGAGGACCGCGCCGATGAGGGCGACCACCGAGGCCTGCGCGGCCGCCAGCCGTCGACGTGTACCTCGCGTGGCCCCGACCGCGGCGAACGTCCCGAGGTCGGCCCGCTGCTCCGCCAGCGACAGGGCGGTCGAGATGAGCGTGACGATGAGCAGCAGCAGGGCGAACCCGCCGAACAGCGCCAGCATCACGACCCGGTCGTCGCGCTGGAACCCGCGCTCGACGTAGGCCTCGCCCTCGTCGCCGACCGCCTCGGACAGGGCGTCCTGGTCGGCGCGGCTGATGGCGCCGTCCGGGTCGCGCAGCAGCACCGTCTGCCCGGACACCGACCAGCCGCGGGCGCGGGCGGTGTCCGTGCTGACGAGGGCGCCCAGGCTCTGGCCGTCGAACGGCAGCGCGCCCCCGGCGGCCGGCAGCGAAGCCACGCGCATGGGCCCGGGCTTCTGCATCCCGGTGTCGGGGTCGGTGGTGTAGCTGCCGGTGGCGACCTGCGCCGTGCCGGCACGGACGAGCTTCGGGTCGTCGAGCAGGATGCCGCCGTCGGCGACGACCGACTTCTGGGCGGCGGACAGCCAGGGCGCGGACGCGAGGTCGGCGGCCGACAGGACACCGACCTGGCGCATCCCGATGCTGCCCACGACGTTGCACACGAGCGAGGGGTCGGGCCGGGCCCCGGGCGCGCCGGGCAGCGCCCCCCCGGCGTCGACCATCCCGGCCGGCCCACCGTTGATGGTCTGCTCGGGCGTGCAGCCGGGCGGGACGACGTTGATCACCGGTAGGGGGTCGGTGTCCGTCATGCCCATACCGGACGCCTGCACCACCCCGAGGGGGCTGACCACGAGGTGGGGGGTGACACGGCGGACGATCTGCACCGCGCGGTCAGCGATGGCGTTGCTGTCGACCTCCTGGCCGTTGCCCGACTCCGCGGCCGCGTCCGACGGGTAGTAGTTGAAGAAGCCCTCGCCGGCCGCGGCCCGGGGCTGGTACTCCCGGCGGCGCTGCTCGGTGTCGCTCGCGAGCCCGATGCTGAACATGGTCAGGGCGATGGTGCCGGCGACGATCGCCGTGACCGTCGGGACGGACCGGGTACGGTGCCGGGCCGCGTCACGGGTGGCGAGGCGCGGCGCCACGGGCAGGCGGGCGGCCAGCCGACCGGCGCCGACGAGCAGGAGCGGCACGAGCAGCAATGCGCCGAGCACCAGGGCCAGCCCCGTGGCGACGATGGGGATCTCCCGCTGCTCGGTGCGGACCGCCCAGAGCAGCCCGGCGCCGCCGGCGACGGCGACCACCGCACCGAGGACGGGCGCCACCTTGTTGAGCCGCGGGGAGACGCTCTGTCCGCGCATCACGCCGACGATGTCGAGGCGACCGAGCCGGGCTGCGGGGATCATCGCGGCGACGAGGGCGCTCAGCACCGAGCACACGACCACGAAGGAGACGGCAGCCACGGGCAGGTCGAAGTAGCGGTGGGTCGTCCACGGCCGGTGGTGCACCCACCACAGCTGGGCGAGCCGCAGGGCCCCGACGGCCAGGACGGCCGACACGACGGCACTGGCCGCGCCGAGCACAAGGGCCTGGGCGAGCACCTTGCGGCGCAGCTGGCGGGTCTCGGCGCCGTTGCTGGCGGCGAGGGCCAGGGTGCGGCGCTGACGGGAGGCGCTGACCGCGAACGCCGGGGCCACGAGCAGCGTGGTGACGATGAAGAGCATGACGGCACCGACTGCGACCAGGACGCGCAGCTGGTCCTGCTGGTAGCCGTTGAGCTGGCGCAGCTCCGGGGGCAGCTCGGCGTCGGTGGGCGGGTGCCGGACGACGTCGGCGCTGAAGACGCGCAGCCCGTAGGGATTGAGCTGCTCGACCTCGGCGTAGGTGACCGGGGTGTCGCGCAGCACGAGCCACTGCCACGAGTAGAGCGTGTCCTGGGCGATGGGCTCGGTCGTGACGACGTCGGGCATGCCGCCCCAGCCGTTGAACGCGCTGGCGGTGCCCACCACGGTGACGGGGTACTCCGTGCCCCCGCTCACGAGGGTCGCCTCGCCGGAGGTGGGCATGCCGCGGCTGATGCCGTACGGCGTGACCACGACCTCGCGTGCGCTGGTCGCCCAGCGACCGCTCAGGAGGTGGGCCTTGTCGCCCCAGGGCTTGGACGTGTCGAGCACCATGAGGTCGGCGCTGACGGACCGGTCGCCGACTCGGTGGCGCAGGGAGGTCGTGCCGACCCGGGCCACCTCGCCACCGGTGAGCCGCTGGATCGCGGCGACGTTGGACGGCGCGCCCGAGCTGACGTCACGGTCGAAGCCAGGGATCGCCTTCGCCGCGCGGTCGGCCTCGCCGAAGGACATCGCCTGGTCGGGGTCGGCCCCCTGCTGGAGCGACCGGTTGTCGGGCCCGCTGACCGCCGCCCGGGCCGGCCCCAGCGCGAGCGGGACGCGGTCGGTGCCGGTGACCGTCTCCGACGAGGCGAAGGTGGCGATGCCGACGAGGAGGCCGGTGGGCAGCGCCACCATGACGAAGACGAGGATGCTGCGCCCCCGGTGGCGGCGGGCGTCGCGCCAGGCCATCCGGAGGGCGACGCGCCACGAGGCGCGCCAGCGGGCGAACCGCGAGCCGGAAGGGCCGCCGTCGGGACGCTCGGGGACAGAGCTCTGGGCGCGGGGCGGGGTGAGGGTGGTCATGTCCGCGCTCAGAGCGCCGGGTCGAGCAGGGCCTCGGCGGTCTGCGCCGAGCCGGTGCTGTCGACGACGACCCCGTCGCGGAGGAAGACGACCCGATCGGCCCAGGCGGCGTGCCGGGCCTCGTGGGTGACGAGCAGCCCTGCGGCCCCGTCGTCGCAGCGCTCGCGCAGCACCCGCAGCACGCCCTCGCCGGTGTGGGAGTCGAGCGCGCCCGTGGGCTCGTCGGCGAGCACCAGCCGGCGGTCGCCGACCAGGGCCCGGGAGATGGCGACCCGCTGCTGCTGGCCGCCGGACATCTTGTCGGGGTAGCGGTCGGCCAGCTCGGCGACGCCGACGAGCGTCAGCGCCTCCAGGGCGAGCTTGCGGGCCCGGCCCACCCGCTGCCCGTCGAGCTCGAGCGGCAGGGCGACGTTCTCGACGGCGGTGAGCGAGGGGATGAGGTTGAAGTCCTGGAAGACGAACCCCNTGAGCACCTGCCCGCTGGTCGCCGAGTCGAGGCCGCCGGCGAGGTTGAGCAGCGTCGACTTGCCCGAGCCGCTGGGGCCCATGACCGCGACCAGCTCGCCCGCGTGGACGTCGAGGCTCACCCCGGCCAGGGCGCGCACCGCGGTGGAGTCGGTGCCGTGCACCCGGACCACGTTCTCCAGGCGCAGGATCGGGTCGCCGGTGCGTGGTGCGCTGCCGGACGTGCCGAACGGTGTCTCGATGGTCTTCACTGGGCCCCCCTGGGCGTCGTCGTGGTGGTGCGGTGCGGTGCCGACGAGCTCCCGGCCGGGCCGAGCCCCTCGTCGTCGGCGGTGGGTACGGTGCGTGCTGCCCGGCGTGGCCGGCTCGCCTCGCGGACGAGGCGGGCCTCGACGTGGTCGAGCCAGCGGACCTCGGCCTCGGCCGAGTAGATGAGGTTCTCCAGCACGAGCAGCCAGGCGAGGTCGACGTTGCCGTCGCCGCCCTCGGCCGACTCGCGGTGGGTGGTGGCGCGCTGCTTGAGCCGGGTGAGGTCCTGCAGGTGGCGCAGCGTCGCGGTGCGTTGGGTCTGCACGACCCGGTGGACGTCGACCCCCTCGACGGTCACGGCGAGGGCGAGCTTGATGACGAGCTCGTCACGCGGGGTGGTCTCCCGGTCGACCGGTGACAGCCACCACTGGGCGACCTCGGCCCGACCGGTGCGGGTCAGCCGGTAGGAGATGCGGCCCTCGTCGTCGGCGCCGACCTCCTCCACGAGCCCGTCACGCTCGAGCCGGGCCAGCGTCGTGTAGACCTGCCCGACGTTGAGTGGCCAGGTGCCACCCGTGCGTGCCTCGAACTCCGAGCGGAGCTGGGCGCCGTACATCGGCTGCTGCGCGAGCAGTGCGAGCAGTCCCTGCCGGACCGACATCGGTGCCCCTCTCGGTGAGGGGTGGCGGCCCGGCGCGGGTGCCGGGCCGCCGTGATCCCCCTGCGGTGTCCCCTATACCGGGTATTCCTCCCGGTGAGAGGAAGGTATACCGAGTATCAGGGGACGCCGTCAAGCATCAGGCGGGTGTCGGCACGTCCTCGGGCGCGGAGGCGGTCAGGGCGGCCGCGTGGCTCGTCGGCGCCGTCCGGCCGCCAGGGCGTAGCAGCGGCTGGGCGGCGAGCGAGAGCGCCAGGGCACCGGCGGCGGCCCCGACGGTGACCCCGAACGCCGCGGTGTGCCCGTGGCTGTCGGCGAGCCGGCCCGCCACGGCCGACCCCACGGCGTACCCGAGGCCGGTGGCCGCCGCGAGCAGCGTCATGGCGGTGCCCACCTTCGCGGGCGGGGCGCTGCGCTCGCCCATGGTGAAGTTGCTGATCATGTAGGGCGCCACGACGAACCCGAGCACCAGCACGACGAGCACCAGCGACTGCAGCGACCCGACCGCGAGCAGGGGCAGTGACAGCACCAGCAGGCCGGCTGCCGCGACCAGCATCCGCAGCGGGAAGCCGAAGCGCTCGGGCACCCCGGCGATGGCGAGGCCGGCGGCGACGCTGCCGACTCCGAGGACCGCGTGCACGAGCCCCGCGATCCCCGCGTGGCCCTCCGCGGTGGCCAGCACGCTCGTGCCGGTCTGCACCGAGCCGAAGAAGGCGCCGATGAGGCCCTGGGCGACCATCAGCACCGCCAGCGTCGCGGACATGACCCGCACCCGCGGCTGCCCCTCGCGGCGCGGGGTGTGGGCGAGGCGTGCCGTCGGGTGCAGGGCGAACGCGCCGCCGAAGCCGACGAGCAGGACCGCGGCCACGACCAGCCCGGCGCCCGGGTCGGCGAGCAGGAGCAGCAGGCCGAGCAGGGCCGGGCCGAGCACGAAGGTGGCCTCGTCGGCCGCGCCCTCGTACGAGAACGCCGCCTCGACGAGCCGGTGCTGACGCGCCCCGGCTCCCCGGGTGATGGGGCGCCAGCGGACGCGGGCCAGGGGACCGATCTGCGGCAGGAAGGCGCCGGTCGCGCCGGCGGCCGTGGCGAGCACGGCACCGGAGGCGTCGGAGCGGGCGAGGGCCACCAGGGCTAGCAGGCCGAGGCCGCCGAGCACGGACTGGGCGAGCACCACGGGCCGCTGCCCGACGCGGTCGGCGAGGGCCGCCGCGACGGGGGAGCAGACGGCGTTCGCGACGGCGAGGGAGCCGGCGGCGAGTCCGCCCGCGGCATACGAACCGGTGGTCCCGGACACGAGCAGCAGGGCGCCCATCTGGCTCATGGCCAGGGGCAGCCGGCCGACGAAGGCGATGACGACGTAGAGGGGGCCGGCCAGGCGCAGCAGCTGGCGGTAGGAGGCGATCGGTGACACGGGCTCAGGTCCTCGGGGCGGTGCCGGGGTACGGCGAACGGGCGTGCGCCGAACCCGCCTCCGAGGCGCACAGGAACCCTGAGCATTCCGGGCGAGGGCCTCAGCTCAGCGCTGCGGCCACGGGACCGGACGCCTCATTCTACCGGTGCGGAAGGGGTGCCCCGGTCAGCCGGCAACAAGCACCACGGCGAGGGTGACCGCACCCGGCAGCGCCTGGACGAAGAGGATCCGGTGGCTCGCGGTGGCGGCGCCGTACACCCCGGCCACGACCACACAAGCCAGGAAGAACACCCGGAACGCGAACCGGTGGTCGGCCGGACCCACCAGCCCCCACAGCAGGCCGGCCGCGAGGAACCCGTTGTAGAGGCCCTGGTTGGCGGCGAGCGCCCTGGTGGACTCGGCGAACTCCGGTGTCAGGCCGAAGGCAGCCCGGCCGCGCGGGGTCGTCCACAGCAGCATCTCTAGCACGACGATGTAGGCATGGAGGGCCGCCACGAGGGCCACGAGGACGACGGCGAGGGTGCTCACCCCCGAAGCGTGGCAGGTGGTGCCGTGGCTGTCAGGGCGTGAGCAGGATCTTGCCGATGTGGCCGCTCTCCTCGAGCTCGCGGTGGGCCGCGGGGGCGTCGGCGAGCGCATGCGTCGAGTGGACGACCGGCCGCACGCGGCCGTCCTCGACCAGCGGCCAGACGTGCTCGCGGACCGCGGCGACGATGGCGGCCTTCTCGTCGGCGGGGCGCGCCCGCAGGGAGGTGGCGATGACGGCGCCGCGCTTGCGCAGCAACAGGCCGAGGTCGAGCTCGGCGTTCGCGCCGCCCTGCAGCCCGATGACGACGAGGCGTCCGCCGGGGGCCAGGGCCTCGACGTTGCGGGCGAGGTACTTGGCGCCCATGTTGTCGAGGATGACGTCGGCCCCGGCACCGCCGGTCGCGGCCCTGACCTCCTCGACGAAGTCCTGCTCGCGGTAGTTGACGAGGATCTCCGCCCCGAGCTGGCGGCACGCCTCGAGCTTGGCGGCTGACCCGGCGGTGACGACCACGCGGGCGCCGACCTCGCGGGCCAGCTGGATGGCCATGGTGCCGATGCCCGACGACCCGCCGTGGATGAGCACGGTCTGGCCGGGCAGCAGGTTGGCGGTCATGAAGACGTTGCTCCAGACGGTGCTGACCACCTCGGGCAGCGCAGCGGCGTCCTGCAGGCTCACGCCGTGCGGCACGGGCAGCAGCTGGCCGGCGGGCACGCAGACCAGCTCGGCGTAGCCGCCACCGGACAGCAGGGCGCACACCTGGTCGCCGACCGCCCAGCCCTCGACGCCCGCGCCCAGCGCCTCGACCGTGCCGCTGACCTCGAGACCGGGGTACTCAGGGGCTCCGGGCGGCGGCGGGTAGTGGCCCAGCCGCTGCATCACGTCGGCACGGTTGACCCCGGCCGCCGCGACCCGGACCCGCACCTCGCCGGCCGCGGGCTCGGGGTCGGGGACGTCCGAGAGGACGAGGGCGTCGGCGTCACCGGGCTGGGGGATCGTGATGGCCTTCATGGGTCGAGCCTATGGCGGGCGTCCTCGAGGTCCGCGGGGGTGTCGACGTCGAGGGTGCCCGGCGCCTCGAGCGGGACGACGGCGGTCCGCAGTCGGTCGAGCACCCGCATGAGCGGGGCGCCCTGGGGCGGGTCGGGTACGGCGTCGCGGAGGGCATCCGCCCGGTAGGCGGCGAGCAGCGGCTGCAGCCGTCCGCCGGCGTCGCGTCCCACGACCGCGTCGACATCGGGCTGGCCGGCCAGCTGTGCCACGAGTGCGGGTGCCGGTCCGGCGGCGTACGGCATGTCCCCGCCGAGCGCGACGACGACCGGGTCGCCCACGTGGACCAGCGCTGCGGCCAGGGCGGCGACGGGGCCGCCGCCCGGCGGCTCCTCGCGGCACCAGCGGACCGGTCGCGACAGCTCGCGCGGCTCGCCGACGCAGACGACGGTCCAGGTGGGCGGCAGGCCGCGCACGAGGTGGTCGAGGACGGTGGTGGGGCCGAAGGCGGCCCGGGTCTTGTCGCCGCCGAAGCGGGTGCCGGCCCCTCCGCAGAGCACGACGGCGGTCACGGTGGTCACGCCCGCCATTGTGGTGGTCTCAGCCGGCGGCGTCCGGCCTGCGGGCGGGGCAGGTGGTCGAGGCGACGTACTCGAAGTGCCACCACTCGTTGTCGTAGGTGCGGCAGAGCCCGTACGCCGACCCGTGCTCCTCGAGCCAGGACGCCACCGCCGCGGGGTGCACGTCCACGGCGTACCCCTTGACGTGCGCGGACCGCAGCGGGGTGAGCACCCAGCGACCGGCCTCGGCCTTGGACCCGTAGGTGGCGACGGCGCGGTCGAACAGCACCTGCTGGTACTGCCGGCTGCGCCAGGCCGAGCGGACCTGCGGCGCGAGGCCGGCGGACCGCGCTGCGGCGAAAGCGCGCTCGAACGCCCGCGCCGCCGGCTGCTGCATGTTGGTCAGGCCGGGCACCGGGGCGCTGAAGGCGATGCTGGTGGTCGGTTCGGGGATGCGGTCGGTGACCACGGGGGCGAAGCTCGTCGCCGCCGGCGAGTGGTGGGGCTTGGACGAGGCGTGGGGGCGCGCTGCCCTGGAGGTGGACCGTGGCGTGGCGGCGCCCGAGGGCACGGCTGCGACGGGCTGCGGGCCCCGACCCTGGGCCGAGGCGTCGTCGGCGGTGGCGTCCCCTCCGTGCCAGGCGGCATACCCCGCCGTGCCTCCCCCGACGAGGAGCAGCGAGACGGCGATGGTGACGGTCCGCCGCAGGCGCTGCCGCCGTCGCCGCCCGGTGGACACGTGGGTCGTCGTCATGGTCTCCCCCCTTTCCGACCACGACAGTGTGGCAGGACCCCCGGTCGGATCAGCGGACCCCGCCGATGCGTGCCGTCAGCGTCGCGGCCACGCGGCCGACTGCGGCGACGAGCCGCTTCCGCTCGGTCTCGTCGACCTCGTCACGCGGGAAGGTCAGCGCGACCCCGGCGACCGGGTGGCCGGTGTGGTCGACGACCGCGCGGGCCACCGATGACAGCCCCGCACTGACGGAGTCGTCCTCGACGGCGTAGCCGCGGGCCCGGACCGCGGTGAGCTCGCGGCGCAGCTCGCTCACCGTCGTGGGTCCGTGCCCGTCGCGCTGGACGAGGGAGTCCTTGTGCGGGAACAGCGCCCGCACCTGGGCAGGCGGAAGCTCGGCCAGCATCGCGAGGCCGCTTGCGGTCAGCGACGCGGGCAGCCGCACGCCCACGTCGGTGACCAGCAGGGGCCGACCGGGAGCGCGCTCCTCGATGACGTAGAGCACGTCGCGTCCGTGCAGCACCGCGAGGTGGGCGTTGTGGGTCGTGGAGTCGACCAGGCGCCCGAGCAGCGGCCGGGCGATGCGCTGCAGCGGCGCCTGCCGCTGGTAGGCCGAGCCGAGCTCGAACGCCGCCACCCCGAGCCCGTAGCGGCGCTCCTCCTCGAGGTGGGTCACGAAGCCGTGGTCGCGCAGTACGGCGAGCAGGTGGTAGGTCGTCGACCGCGGCAGCCCGAGCTCACGGGCGATGGCGCCCGCCGGCAGGGGCTCGGTATGGCGCGCGAGCAGGGTGAGCACCTCGAGGGTGTGCCGGGCGGCGGGAGCGTTGGCCACGCGTCAGGCACCCCAGCGGTAGCGGCGTTCGGGACGGCCTGCCGACCCGTAGCGCAGCGACACCTCGGCCTGGCCGATGCTGCAGAAGTACTCGAGGTAGCGCCGCGCGCTGACCCGGCTGAGGCCGACCTGCTCGGCGGCCTCGGACGCGGACAGGTTGTCGGTGGCGCCGCGCAGGGCCGACTCCACCAGGCGCGCGGTCTGCGGGCTCATGCCCTTCGGCAGGGCCGCGGCGGTGGGGGCGGCGCCCCCGCGCGACAGCACCCGGTCTATGTCCTCCTGGCCGCGGACCTGGGCGGCGGTGAGCGCGTCGCGCTGCGCGGCATACCGCTCCAGGCGCTCGCGGAGGTCCTCGAAGCCGAACGGCTTGAGGACGTAGTCGACGACGCCCTGGCGCAGGGCGCCCCGGACGGCGTCGGCCTCCTTGGCCGCGGTGATCACCATGACGTCGCACTCGTGACCGGCCCGGCGCAGCTCGCCGAGGACGTCGAGGCCGAACTGGTCGGGCAGGTAGAGGTCGAGCAGCACGAGGTCGGGGCCGAGCTCACCGGCCGCGGCGACCGCGTCCGCACCGCTGTGGCAGGTGCCCACGACCTCGAATCCCTCGACGCGCGAGACGAACCCGGTGTGCACCCGCGCAACCATGAAGTCGTCGTCGACGACGAGGACGCGGATCACCGGTTGTCCCCCGCCGGGGTCGCCACCGGCGCGATGCCGAGCTGCGCCACGAACACCGCGCCGCCCTCCGGCGACCGCGCGAGCTGCACCTCGCCCCCACGTCGCTGGCACACCAGCCGGGTCAGGGCCAGGCCGATGCCGCGCTCGCCGGCCGTGGCCGCCTTGGTCGTGAAGCCGTGGGCGAAGACCTCCTGCGCCACCTCGGGCGGCACCCCCGGCCCGGAGTCGGACACCCGCACCTCGACGCTGGACGCGTCCTGGCGGATGGTCACCTCGACCCACTGGCCGGTCGGGCCGCTACCAGGGCCGTTGCCGGGGATGCTGCTCACGGCGTCGATCGCGTTGTCGACGAGGTTGCCGACGACGGTCGCGACGTCGGCGGAGTCCTCGGGGTCCAGGCGGTCGAGCGAGGTCTCGTCGGACACCCGCAGGTCGGCGCGACGCTCGGAGGCGAGCGACGCCTTGGCCATGAGCAGGGCGGCAACGGCGGGGTCGCGGACCCGGCTGTTGACGAGAAGGTCGAGGGACTGGCGACGCTCGGTGACGGCGTCGACGTAGCGCACGACCTCGTCGTACTCCCCGAGCTGGATGAGGCCGCTGATGGTGTGCAGCTGGTTGGCGAACTCGTGGGTCTGCGCGCGCAGCAGCGAGGTGGTGCTGCGGAACGAGCCGAGCTCGCGCTCGAGGTTGGCCAGGGCGGTGCGGTCACGCAGCGTGGTGACCGTGCCGAGGTGGCGCCCGTCGCGGGTCACGTGCATGCGGTTCATGACGAGCACCCGGCCGCGGCGGATGACGACCTCGTCACGAGGGGACTCGTCGTCGTCACGGCCCGTCACGCGGCCACCGTCGCGCGGGCCGTCCGGGCCGGTGCCGGTGAGGACGTCGAGCAGGCGGCCCTCGACCCGCAGGTCGCGCAGGCTCATGCCGGCGGCGTGCTCGGGCAGGTCGAGCAGGCGGCGGGCGACGTCGTTGACGAGGGTGACCCGCTGGTGGGGGTCGAGCGCGATCACCCCCTCGGCGATCCCGTAGAGGAGTGCCTCGCGGTGCTCTGCCAGCCCGGTGATCTCGTGCGGCTCCAGGCCGAGGGTCTGCCGCTTGATGCGCCGGGCGAGCAGCCACGAGCCGGCCACGCCGAGGGCCAGCGCGATGCCGAGGTAGGTGAGCAGGTACGACGAGGCGCCGCGCAGCCGCTCCCAGACCGAGGGGAAGTCCTCGGTGATCATCACGGTCCCGAGGTGCTCGCCGACGTGTCCCTTGGCGAGGCTGAGGACCGGCACCTGGCTGACGAGCATCCGGTTGCCGTCGAGCTGCATGACCCCTGACCAGCTCGCGCCGGTGCCGACGGACCTCGCACCCAGCGGCAGCGGCCGGGTCTCCATGGACGGGTCCGTGGAGACCCGGACGTTCTCGTCCTCGTCGGCGATGGTCACGGTGGTGACGCGCGACTGCGTCACCGTCTGCAGGGCGAGCGTGGCCAGGCCGGTGCGCTGCTCGGGCAGGTCGAGGTTGTAGAGGACCAGCGGGTTGGCGGCCAGCTGCTCGGCCAGCGCGGACACGCGGCGGCCCTCGACGCGGTTGAAGGTGGCCTGCGACTGGGCCAGGGACACCGCGCCGACGCTGACGAGGACGACGGTGATGATGCCCAGCTGGAGGAAGAGCAGCTGCCCGGCCAGCGTCCGCCGGCGCAGTGCGCGCATGACCACTATGAACTCAACCTTCTCTGGTGACACAAGGGCGACGAATCGCCCGCGGGGCGAGCACGATCATCCCGCTCGACCCACTCCACGCGAAAGAGGCCTCAACGATGAGAGCTCGATTCACCGGTCTGGCTGCTGCGGCAGCCGTGGCCTCCACCTTCCTCGTCGCCGCTTGCGGCGCGACCGCCAACCAGGGCACCGGCACCTCGGCCAGCAACGACGGCAAGCCCGCCAGCGGCCTGCAGATCATGGTCCCCAACTCGCCCGGCGGCGGCTACGACACCACTGCGCGCACCGCGGCCAAGGTGCTCGAGTCGTCGAAGATCACCAGCTCCGTCCAGGTCTTCAACCTCCCGGGCGCCGGTGGCACCGTCGGCCTGCAGCGCGTCGTCAACGAGAAGGGCAACGGCAAGCTGGCCATGCAGATGGGCCTCGGCGTCGTCGGCGCGGCCTACACGCAGAAGTCCAAGGCCACCCTCAACGACACCACCCCGATCGCCAAGCTGATCGAGGAGGCCGGGGCGATCGTGGTCCCGAAGGACTCGCCCTACAAGGACATCAACCAGCTCGTCGCCGCGTGGAAGGCCGACCCGAAGAAGATGGCCGTCGGCGGCGGTTCCTCGCCGGGCGGTCCCGACCACCTGCTGCCGATGCAGCTGGCCAAGGCCGTCGGCATCGACCCCAAGCAGGTCAGCTACGTGTCCTACGACGGTGGCGGCGAGCTCCTGCCCGCGCTGCTCGGCAACAAGATCGCGTTCGGTGCCAGCGGCTTCGGCGAGTTCCTCGACCAGGTCGAGGCCGGCGACGTGCGCGTCCTCGCGGTGACCAGCGAGAAGCCGATCGACGCGCTCAAGGACGTCAAGACGCTCAAGGACCAGGGCATCGACCTGGTGTTCACGAACTGGCGCGGCATCGTGGCCCCTCCCGGCATCTCCGACGCCGACAAGAAGGTCTGGGTCGACGCCCTGACCAAGATGCACGACTCGCAGGCCTGGAAGGACGAGGAGGCCAAGCGCGGCTGGACCGACGCCTTCGCCACCGGTGACGAGTTCAGCACCTTCCTCAAGGACCAGGACACCCAGGTCGCCGACATCCTCAAGCAGCTCGGCCTCGCATGAGCCCGCAGCACCCCGAGACCACGGGACCCGGAACCTCCGACGCGGTGGTGGCGCCCGACGCCACCGCCGCGGCGGGCGGGGCCGGCGGGACCAAGGACCGCGCGCAGTACGGCCTGTGTGCCGGCCTGGCCCTGCTCGGCGCCTACGTCCTGTTCGACGCCAGCCGGATCGGTGCGGTGTCGAGCAGCAACGACCCGGTGGGCCCCAAGCCCATGCCGATCCTGCTCGGGGTGCTGCTGCTCGTCGTCGCGGCCTTCTACGCCGTCGACATCGCCCGAGGCGGCCACGGCGAGGCCGAGGAGGGTGAGGACGTCGACCTGTCGACCAGCGTCGACTGGCGCACCATCGGCATGCTCATCGCCGCCTTCGCGGTCAACGCGCTGCTCATCGAGCCACTCGGCTGGGTCATCAGCGGAGCCCTGCTCTTCTGGGGCTCGGCGTTCGCCCTCGGAAACCGCCACCACGTCCGTGGGCTGGCCGCCGGAGTCGCGCTGTCGCTCATCACCTTCTACGCCTTCGCCATCGGCCTCGGCGTCAACCTGCCCGCGGGCATCCTGCAGGGAATCCTCTGATGGACAACATCACCAGCCTCATCGGCGGTTTCGGCGACGTCCTGTCGCCGATGAACCTCCTCATCGCCCTGCTCGGCGTCACCGTCGGGACCGCCGTCGGCGTGCTGCCGGGCATCGGCCCGGCCATGACGGTCGCCCTGCTCCTGCCGATCACCTACGGCATGGCGCCCGTCGAGGGCCTGATCCTGTTCGCGGGCATCTTCTACGGCGGCATGTACGGCGGCTCCACGACCTCGATCCTGCTCAACACCCCCGGCGAGTCCGCGTCGGTGGTGACCGCCATCGAGGGCAACAAGATGGCCAAGGCCGGACGCGCCGCCCAGGCGCTCGCGACCTCGGCCATCGGGTCCTTCATCGCCGGCACCATCGGCACGCTGGGCATCGTCTTCCTCATGCCGCAGGTCGCCAAGTTCGCGATCAGCCTCGGTGCTCCCGAGTACCTCGCGATCATCCTGCTCACCTTCACCGGGGTCACCGCGGTGCTGGGCGCCTCCCGGGTCCGAGGCCTCGCCTCGCTGCTCGTCGGCCTGACCATCGGCGTCGTCGGCATCGACTTCGTCACCGGTCAGCAGCGGCTCACCGGCGGCCTGCCCCAGCTCGCGGACGGCATCGACGTCGTCGTCGTGGCGGTCGGCATCTTCGCCGTCGGCGAGGCCCTGTGGGTCGCGGCGCACCTGCGGCGCAAGGCGGGCGAGGTCATCCCCGTCGGCCGTCCGTGGATGGGACGCAGCGACTGGTCCCGCTCGTGGAAGCCCTGGCTGCGCGGCACCCTGCTCGGCTTCCCCTTCGGCGCCATGCCCGCCGGCGGCGCCGAGATCCCGACGCTGCTGTCCTACACCGCCGAGAAGAAGCTCTCCAGGCACCCGGAGGAGTTCGGCAAGGGCGCCATCGAGGGCGTGGCCGGGCCTGAGGCGGCCAACAACGCCTCCGCCGCAGGCACCCTCGTGCCGATGCTCGCCCTCGGCCTGCCGACCAACGCCACCGCGGCGATCATGCTGGCTGCCCTCCAGGGCTGGGGCATCGAGCCCGGCCCGCTGCTCCTCACCAAGGAGCCGGCGCTCGTCTGGGCGCTCATCGCGAGCCTGTTCATCGGCAACACCATGCTGCTGCTGCTCAACCTCCCCCTCGCCCCCGCCTGGGCCAAGCTGCTGCAGATCCCGCGGCCCTACCTCTACGCCGGCATCCTGTTCTTCGCCTCCATGGGTGCGTATGCCGTGAACAGCCAGCCGTTCGACCTGTGGCTGCTGCTCGCGCTGGGGCTGCTCGGGTTCGCGATGCGGCGGTTCGGGCTCCCCGTCCTGCCGCTCATCGTGGGCGTCATCCTCGGCCCGCTCGTCGAGCGCAAGGGGCGGCAGTCGCTGCAGCTCACCGGCGGCGACCTCTCCGGCCTGGTCGGAGGACCGGTGGCGTGGGTCTGCTACGTCCTCATCGTCATCGCCCTCGCCTGGCCCCTCGTCGGCCTCGTCCGCAGCCGCCTCGGGCGCTCGGGCGGCTCGGGTGACCACCACGACGGCCCCGGCAGCGGCGACGGCCAGGGCCCCGACGCCCTGGCGAGCGCCCGCGCCGGCTACAGCTTCAACTCCCCGGAGGCCTGACATGACCGTGCTCGTGGGCTTCGTGCCCAACCCCCTGGGCGAGTCCGCCCTCACCGCTGCCGTCGCCGAGGCCCGGCGGCGCGGCGAGCGGCTCCTCGTGGTCAACATGTCCCGCGACGACGTCCTCGTGGACGCACGTCGTGCGGGTGAGGAGCAGCTCGAGCGGGTGCGTCGCGACCTCGAGGAGCTCGCGCTCGAGTTCGAGGTGCGCCAGATCGAGGAGGGCGGCGACGCGGCCGAGGTCATCCTCGACGTGGCCCGGGAAGAGAAGGCGTCGGTGATCGTGATCGGGCTGCGCCACCGGACACCGGTCGGCAAGCTGTTGCTCGGCTCGGCGGCCCAGCGCATCCTGCTCGACGCGGACTGCCCCGTCCTGGCCGTCAAGGCAGGATGAGCGCATGAGCGAGGGAGCTGGCACCCACGGTGACGCGACGAGCCCGGCCACGGCCGACCTCTACGACGAGCACGGAGAGGACCTGCAGTCCTGCGCGGTCCAGTTCCGCAGCTACGGAGGCCATCGAGCCTTCCACGGGGTGATCAGCACGATCCGCTGCCACCGCGACAACGCGCTGCTCAAGGCCCGGCTGGCCGAGCCGGGCGAGGGGCGGGTGATGGTCGTCGACGGTGGGGGCTCGCTGGAGTCAGCGCTCATGGGTGACCTCATCGCCGGCTCCGCGGTCGAGAGCGGGTGGTCCGGCGTCATCATCAACGGCGCCGTCCGCGACGTGGTCACCCTGCGCGACCTGCCGCTCGGCGCCCTGGCCCTGGGCTCCAACCCTCGCAAGAGCTCCAAGGAAGGTGTCGGCGAGCGCGACGTCACGGTGTCGTTCGGCGGTGTCGACTTCGTGCCCGGCCAGCAGCTCTGGGCCGACGAGGACGGCATCCTCGTCACCCGCGCCTGAGTCCGCCGCGCCCCCGCCGCACGGAGGGGCACATGGTCAGGGGTTGGTCAGGAACCAGGCACTTCCGTCCCATACGTCACACCTCGGGGGCTACCCTCGGCGCGACCCGAGGAGCTTCCATGACCATCTCGCGCCCCCGCCCCGCCGCGCTCGCCGCCCTCACCGCAGTGCTCGCCGCGGCGGTCACTGCAGCCTCGGTCACCCCGGCGGCAGCCGGCCCGACCGCGTCCGGTGACCTCGAGCGTGCGGCCTCGACCACGGGGGTGCCGCGCACCACGGCCGCCTCGACGGGACTGGCGCCATTCGGCCCGACCGGCGGCCCGCTCAGCCGCTCAGCCGGCACGGCGTCGACCGACGCGACCACCACGACGACGACCGACCTCACCTCCAGCATCGCGACCAAGCTCACCACGCGCGCCAAGGACACCCGGCTGGGTACGGCGTGGAGCGGCCAGGTCGTCGACCTCGCCACCGGGCGCGCGGTGTGGTCGAGGAGCACGACCACGACGCGCCTCCCCGCGTCCAACGAGAAGCTCATCACCGCATACGTCGCGATGAAGTCACTCGGTGGCGGCGCCACGCTCACCACCTCGGTGCTGCAGGGGAGCCGCTACAAGAGCTCGGTCTACCTCAAGGGTGTCGGTGACCCGACGCTCACCTCGGCCCGGCTGAAAACGATGGCCTCGACGGTCGCCAGCACGTACAAGGCGCAGGGCATCACGGCGGTGAAGGTGTTCGTCGACGACTCGCTCTTCCCCGCCCCCACCAACGCCACCGGCTGGAAGGCCGAGTGGGTGCCGTCGGAGGTCGCCCCCGTCCGGGCCCTGGTGGTCGACCAGGTCAATGTCATGGACACCTCCGTCAACGCCGGCTACGTGCTCGCCAACCAGCTCCGGTCCTACGGCCTCACGGTCAACGGCGTCGGTCGGGCGGTCGTGGAGACCGGCTCGACGACCGTGGCCGGCTCGACCTCGCCCAGCGTGGGGTCGATGGTCCAGGCGATGCTCAACGTCAGCCAGAACGACTACGCCGAGGCACTCTTCCGCCTCGCCGCCCTCAAGCGCGGGTTCGCCGGTGACTGGACCGGCGCGAGGGCCAACGCGCTCCAGGTGCTGCAGCGCTACGGCGTCTACACCAAGGGGCTCGTGTTCTACGACGGCTCCGGCCTCTCGCGCTCCGACCGCATGCCGGTGACGACCGCGCTGTACCTCGTCAAGAAGATGCGCACCCAGCCCGACGTCAACAGCGTGGTGTTCGCCTCGCCGGGCATGCCGGTGGCAGGCGTCTCCGGCACGCTGGAGAACCGCTTCACCACCGCGCCGACCAGCTGCGCCCGCTCCATCGTGCGCGCCAAGACCGGCAGCCTCGACGACGTCGTCACGCTGAGCGGGATAGCCCAGGGCAAGGACGGGCGCGAGCGGTTGTTCTCGCTGTTGGTCAACGCCAACACGGCGACGGCCGGCGCCCGCGCCGCGGTCGACGCCCTGACCGCCACCGCCACCGGCTGCTACTGAGCCGGCCCCCGCCGACGCGAGCACGGTCTCGCATGCGAGACGGTATGGCGCGTGCGCGCCTCCCGCACCGCGAGCGGCTGCGCTGCAATTGAAGGCATGACCGCCACTGCCTCCAGCCCTGACACCACGAGCAGCCGGCCCACCGCGTCCGTGACCGTCGGGGTGGGCCCCCTGTCCTTCGAGGACGTCGTCGCCGTGGCCCGGCAGGACGCCCGGGTCGAGGTCTCGCCGGAGGCCCTCGCCGAGGTGCGGCGCACGCGCGCTGTCATCGACGCGCTCGCCGACGACGACCAGGCGCACTACGGCGTCTCGACCGGCTTCGGCGCGCTCGCCACCAGGCACATCCCCGTCGAGCTGCGTGCCCAGCTGCAGCGCTCGCTGGTCCGCTCGCACGCCGCCGGCTCCGGCCCCGAGGTCGAGCGCGAGGTCGTCCGCGCACTGATGCTGCTGCGCATCTCCACGCTGGCGACCGGGCGCACCGGCATTCGCGAGGAGACGCTCACGACCTACGTCGCCATGCTCAACGCCGGCATCACCCCGGTCGTCCACGAGTACGGCTCGCTCGGCTGCTCCGGCGACCTCGCCCCGTTGTCGCACTGCGCCCTGGCACTGATGGGCGAGGGTGTCGTCCGCGACGCGACCGGTGAGAAGCTGCCGACGGAGGAGGTCTTCGCCGCCGCCGGGATCACTCCCGTCGAGCTGCGGGAGAAGGAGGGCCTAGCCCTGATCAACGGCACCGACGGGATGCTGGGCATGCTCGTCCTGGCCATCACCGACCTTCGGATGCTGCTCAAGGTCGCCGACGTCACCGCAGCGATGAGCGTCGAGGGCCAGCTCGGGACGGACGACGTCTTCGCCGCCGACCTGCACGCCCTGAGGCCACAGCCCGGCCAGGCGCTGTCGGCCGCCAACCTGCGGAAGGTGATGCAGGGCAGCGGGATCCGTGACAGCCACCGCGACCCCGAGGCCTGCACCCGCGTCCAGGACGCCTACTCGCTGCGCTGCTCGCCGCAGGTCGCCGGTGGCGTGCGCGACACGGTGGAGCACGCGGCGCGGGTCGCCGGGTACGAGCTGGCGTCCGCCGTCGACAACCCTGTGGTGACGCCGGACGGCCGCGTCGAGTCCAACGGCAACTTCCACGGGGCGCCGGTCGCCTACGTCCTGGACTTCCTCGCGATCGTCGCTGCCGACCTCGCCTCCATCTCCGAGCGGCGCACCGACCGGTTCCTCGACGTCTCCCGCAACCACGGGCTGCACGCCTTCCTCGCCGACGACCCCGGCGTCGACAGCGGGCACATGATCGCGCAGTACACCCAGGCCGCGATCGTCTCGGAGATGAAGCGGCTCGCGGCACCGGCGTCCGTCGACTCGATCCCCTCGAGCGCCATGCAGGAGGACCACGTGTCGATGGGGTGGTCGGCCGCCCGCAAGCTGCGGCGCTCCGTCGACGGGCTCACACGGGTGCTGGCCGTCGAGCTGCTCACGGCGGCCCGAGCCCTGGAGCTGCGGGCCCCGCTCACGCCCGCACCGGCCACCGCCGCCGTCGTCGCCGCCCTGCGCGCGGCCGGTGCCCCGGCCCCCGGCCCAGACCGGTTCCTCGCCCCCGAGATCGAGACGGCGGTCCGGCTCGTCGCCAGCGGCGGGGCCCTTGCCGCGGCCGAAGCCGTCACCGGCCCCCTCAGCTAGCCCACGCCATACCGAGATGGTGGTGAACCGTCGCCATCGGCCCGGACGACCACGATCTTCCACCACCTCGACGAACACTCGCTCGACCACCCGCCCGTACGAAGCCTGAAGGAGAACGACATGGAAGGCGCCCGTCCCGTCCGCGCACCCCGCGGCACCGCCCTCACGCACGCCACCCACTGGGGTGCCGAGGCGCCGCTGCGGATGCTCATGAACAACCTCGACCCCGAGGTTGCCGAGCGTCCCGACGACCTCGTCGTCTACGGCGGCACCGGCCGGGCGGCCCGTGACTGGAAGTCGTTCGACGCCATGGTCCGCACCCTGTCGACGCTCAAGCAGGACGAGACCATGCTCGTGCAGAGCGGGCGTCCCGTCGGCGTCATGCAGACCCACGAGTGGGCGCCGCGCGTGCTCATCGCCAACTCCAACCTCGTCGGCGACTGGGCCACGTGGCCGGAGTTCCGCCGGCTCGAGCACCTCGGGCTGACGATGTACGGCCAGATGACGGCCGGCTCGTGGATCTACATCGGCACCCAGGGGATCGTGCAGGGCACCTACGAGACGTTCGCCGCCGTCGCCGAGAAGGGGTTCGGCGGGACGCTCGCCGGCACCCTGACCCTCACCGGTGGCTGCGGCGGTATGGGTGGCGCGCAGCCGCTGGCCGTCACCCTCAACGGCGGTGTCTGCCTCATCGTCGACGTCGACCCCGCCCGCCTGCACCGCCGGGTCGAGCACCGCTACCTCGACGAGGTCGCCGACTCCCTCGACGACGCCATCGCGAAGTCGCTGAAGGCCAAGGAGGAGAGGCGGGCCTGGTCGATCGGTGTCGTGGGCAACGCGGCCACGGTGTTCCCCGAGCTGCTGCGTCGCGGTGTCGCCATCGACATCGTCACCGACCAGACCTCGGCCCACGACCCGCTGTCCTACCTGCCCGAGGGCATCGACCTTGACGACTGGCACGAGTACGCGGAGAAGAAGCCGGAGGAGTTCACCGACCGGGCCCGGGCGTCGATGGCCAAGCACGTGCAGGCCATGGTCGAGTTCCAGGACGGCGGCGCCGAGGTCTTCGACTACGGCAACAGCATCCGCGACGAGGCTCGCCAGGGTGGCTACGAGCGGGCGTTCGAGTTCCCCGGGTTCGTGCCCGCCTACATCCGACCGCTCTTCTGCGAGGGCAAGGGCCCGTTCCGCTGGGCTGCCCTCTCCGGCGACCCGAAGGACATCGCCGCCACCGACCGTGCCGTGCTGGACCTGTTCCCGGACAACGACCGGCTGCACAAGTGGATCCGGGGGGCGCAGGAGCGGATCGCGTTCCAGGGCCTGCCTGCCCGCATCTGCTGGCTCGGCCAGGGGGAGCGCGACAAGGCGGGCCTGGCGTTCAACGAGCTGGTCCGCACCGGCGAGGTGAGCGCGCCGATCGTCATCGGCCGCGACCACCTGGACACCGGGTCGGTGGCGAGCCCCTACCGCGAGACCGAGTCGATGCTCGACGGCTCCGACGCCATCGCCGACTGGCCGCTGCTCAACGCCCTGGTCAACACCTCCTCCGGTGCGAGCTGGGTCTCGATCCACCACGGTGGCGGTGTCGGCATCGGCCGGTCGCTGCACGCCGGCCAGGTCTCACTGGCCGACGGCACCGACCTCGCGGCCCAGAAGCTCGCCCGGGTGCTCACCAACGACCCGGCGATGGGCGTCATCCGGCACGTCGACGCGGGATACGACATCGCCGAGCGCACGGCCGCCGAGCAGGGCGTCCGCATCCCGATGCGCGAGGGCTGAGGCACCCCGCCCCCGGCCCGCCCCGACCCGCGCCAACTTTGGGTGCTGCAGCGCGCGCATTCACGAGCGTTCCGGCCCCCAAAGCTCGGGTGGGAGCGGGGCGGAGCTTGGGGTTGGGTCAGCCGGTGGGTTCGGTGACGTCGGCGACCTGGGCGTCGAGCACCCGTACGAGGTCGTCGGCCTGGAGGGTTGCCGCGACGCCGTGGGCGCCGGCCCCGATCGACAGGGGCCGGCCCGTCAGCGTCGCGTCGGCGACGACGGGCCACGCCCGCGTCGACCCGAACGGCGTGATGGTGCCGCGCTCGTACCCGGTGACGTCCTTGGCCGTCGCCGCGTCGGGCATCGACATGCGGTTGACCCCGAGCAGGGCTCGCAGCTTGGGCCAGCTGATCTCGCGTCTGCCGGGGACGAGGACGAAGAGGTAGTCGTCCTCGGCGCGCCGCACGACGAGCGTCTTGACGATGTCGCGGGGCTCCACGCCTCGTGCCGCGGCGGCCTCCTCCAGTGAGCCGACCCTGCCGTGGCGGGTGATGGTGTGCGGGATGCCGCTCGCCTCCAGCGCTGCCGCGGCCCGGGCCGCACCGTCGTCGCTCATGGGACGAGGGTAGGCGTCGCGCACCCGGTACGGCGCGGGGCCCGGGCTTGCGGGCGAGTGGCCGAAAGTTTCGTGCTGAGTAGGGCGCGGGGCTGGGGCTTGCGGGCGAGTGGCCGAAAGTTTCGTGCTGAGTAGGGCGCGGGGCTGCGGCTTGCGGGCGAGTGGCCGAAAGTCCGGGGCGCCCTCACCAGCCGCGGCAGGGGCTGCGGAGGCGTGGACGCGCCCTTGACACGGTCCTGGCCCCCGGCCACCCTGCACGGTGGTGACACGAGTCACCAGTCCCTCGACGAAGAGGTGCCCCGTGCCCCACCACCCCTTGCCAAGCCGTCGCAGGCGGTCCCGTACCCCGGTGCTCGCCCTCGCGGCCGTGGCCACGCTCGCGCTCGGCGGCCTCGTGGCCCCGAGCGCCCACGCCGCGGCCGCCGCGCCGACTGCACCAGCCGCACCAGCCGCACCGGCGGCACCCACCGACCCGGCGGCACCTGCCCTCGGCCCGGCGGTCACCGTCTTCGACCCGAGCATGCCGGTGTCCCGGATCCAGGCCGAGATGGACGCGTTCGCCTCCCAGCAGGTCGACAACGAGATGGGCACCGCCCGACACGCGTTCCTCTTCGCTCCCGGCACCTACGGCACGGCCGCCCAGCCGCTGCAGGTCAAGGTCGGCTACTACACCGAGGTCGCCGGCCTCGGAGCCTCCCCGGGTGACGTGACCATCAACGGCAAGGTCGAGGTCTACAACCGCTGCCTCGGTGACGGCGGCACCAGCAACTGCATCGCCCTCGACAACTTCTGGCGGACGCTGTCCAACCTCACCCTCCACGTGGATGCCACCGGACAGGACGGCTGCCGCGCCTCGGCGAACTTCTGGGCGGTGTCGCAGGCCGTCTCGATGCGCCGGCTCGACATCAGCGGCGCCAACCTGTCGCTGATGGACTACTGCACCGCCGGACCGCAGTACGCCAGCGGTGGCTTCATCGCGGACTCACGGATCCCGTTCACCATCAACGGTTCCCAGCAGCAGTGGTTCACCCGCAACAGCGAGGTCGCCGGGTGGAGCAACGGCGTGTGGAACGCCGTGTTCTCGGGCGTCGTCGGCGCGCCCGCCGAAACGGGATACCCCGACCCGCCCTACACGACGCTCGACCGCACCCCCGTGAGCCGGGAGAAGCCGTACCTCTTCGTCGACGGGCAGGGCCGGTACGCCGTGCGGGTCCCGTCCGCGCGACGCGACAGCCGGGGGATCTCCTGGGCCCAGGGCCTGACGCCGGGGCGGACCGTCGCGCTCGACAGGTTCTTCGTGGCGAGCCCGTCGACTCCGGTGCAGGAGATCAACAACCAGCTGGCCCGCGGGCTCGACCTGCTCCTGACCCCCGGTGTCTACGACATCGACCGGAGCATCAGCATCAAGCGCCCGGGGACGGTCGTGCTCGGCCTGGGCCACGCCACCCTGACCGCGGTCGGTGGGGCCGTCCCCCTGACGGTCGCGGACGTGCCTGGGGTCGTCGTCGCCGGCGTCACGGTCGACGCGGGGACGGTCGAGTCTCCGGCCCTGCTGCGCGTCGGCACCCGTCACGGCAACAACGGTGTCCCGCATGACGCCTCGAGCGACCCGACGACCCTCTCGGACGTCTACTTCAGGGTCGGCGGACCGCACGTCGGGCGCACCCGGACCGCTCTCGAGGTGAACAGCGACGACGTCCTCGTCGACCACACCTGGGTCTGGCGGGCCGACCACGGGGTGGAGCCCTTCACCGCCGGGGTGAGTGGCGACACCGACCGCTGGCGGACCAACACGGGGCTCAACGGCGTGGTCGTCAACGGTGACGACGTCACCGCCACGGGCCTGTTCGTCGAGCACTTCCAGCAGCACAACGTCGTCTGGAACGGGGAGCGCGGCACGACGATCTTCTTCCAGAACGAGCTGCCCTACGACCCGCCGACCCAGGCCGACTGGGACCACGACGGGGTCCGCGGCTGGGCCGCGTACAAGGTGGCCGACGGCGTGACCAGCCACCGGCTGTACGGCGGCGGGTCCTACGTCTACAACCGCAACGACCCGTCGATCCACACCGCGAACGGCTTCGAGGTGCCGCAGGCGCCGGGCGTCCGCCTGCACCACCTGCTCACGGTCAACCTCGGTGGCGGCGTGCTGGACCACGTGGTCAACGGCGTGGGCGGGGCTGCCGACACGACCAAGGTCGGGGTGCCCGTCTACGTCACCGACTACCCGGCCCCGTAGCCCTCAGGCCGACCCCCGGACGACGAGGTGCACGGTGTCGTCCGGGGGCGGTCCTGCCGTGCCGGAGTGGTCGAGGGCGGCCACGACGGCGGCTGCCAGGTGTCGCGCCTGGGCGTCCAGGGACTGCGCGACGGTCGTCAGCGTCGGCACCGAGAACTGCGCCGCGGTGGTGTCGTCGACTCCCACCACGGCGAGCTGGTCGGGGCAGGCGACCCCCTCTGCCCGGGCCGCGGCGAGGACCGCGAGGGCGACGTCGTCGTTGTAGGCGGCCACCCCGGTGACCGGGGCGTCCCCGTCCCGCAAGGTGCGCAGCGCCGTCCGCGCCGCCTGCGTCGTGAGCTCGACCGGGACGACGACCGGGGCCGGCAGTCCCGCCTCGGCGCACGTTGCCCGGACACCCGCGAGCCGAAGCTCGGCGAACAGCCGGACCCGGGAGTCGGTTGGGGCGGCGTAGCCGAGGACCGTGCAGCCCCTGGCGACCAGGTGGGCAGCCTGCAGCCTCCCGATGCGCTCCTGCGTCGCGGCGAAGACGTCGGGGACGTCTCCCGAGAACGGTGATTCGATGGCCCGGATCCCCGCCCGCTGCATGGCCTCTCGGTCCTCGCGCGTGAACCCCAGGACCCCCACCACGGCCAGGGGCGTAACGGTGCGCCACAGCTCGCGCAGCGGCCGGCCGGACCGGGCGTGGTGCACGAGCAGGGTGAGGCCGCGCTGCGCGAGCTCGCCGGCGAGGTGGTCCAGCAGGGTGTCGACAGCCGGCCCCAGGGGCCAGTCGGGAAGGACGTAGAGGACGAGGTCGCTGCGTCCGGTGCGCAACGTCCGTGCGGCGACTGAGGGGTGGTAGCCGAGCCGATCGGCGGAGGCCCGGACCCGGGCGCGGGTCTCGTCCGAGACGCGGACACCCGGGGTGTCGTTGAGCACGTAGCTGACGGTCGTCCGGGAGACCCCGCTGTCGCGCGCGACATCGGCACTGGTCACGCTCTCCACCCCAACCTCCCGGCCGTGCTCGTCCTGGCGGCCAGCCTAGTGAGCAGCGCCGGGCCGCCGGGACGGCTCAGCGCAGGAGCAGGTTGAGCACCACCGTCAGGACGACCGAGAGCAGCACGGAGGCCAGGATCATGGTCAGGCAGCCTGCGGTCCCCCCGATGGGCCGCACGTCGACGTTTCCGATTCGCATGGGCCCGGTCTACCCCAAGGGCGCCTGCCGAAGCCGGGCGTCTGCCATCCGAGACGGTATGGCGGGCGAGCCGCCACCGTCCGTGAGCTCGCTGGTGTGCAATGGTCCTGTTCGCCGACCCCGCCGCCGCGGGGTCGTCACCCGTGCCGGCGAGGTCGTGGAGAGGGCGCAGTGAGCTTCGAGTCGATGTGGGCCGAGCTGGAGCCGGTGGGGCGCAGCGAGCGCTCGGGCGGCTACCGCAGGTTCGCGTGGAGCCGGGCCGACCACGACCTGCGGGAGTGGTTCGCCGCCGAGGCCGCCCGCCGCGGGCTCGACCTCACCGAGGACCGGATGGGCAACCAGTGGGCGTGGTGGGGTGACCCCGACCAGGCGGTGCGTGACGGCGACCCCGGCGTCGTCACCGGGTCGCACCTCGACAGCGTCCCCGACGGGGGTGCCTTCGACGGCCCGCTCGGTGTGGTCAGCGCCTTCTCGGCGCTCGATGCGCTGCGCGACAAGGGTTTTGCGCCCCGACGCCCCATCGGCGTCGTCAACTTCGTCGACGAGGAGGGCGCCCGCTTCGGGGTCGCCTGCGCCGGGTCACGGGTCATCACCGGCGCCATGACGGGTCGGCGTGCCCGCAGCCTGACCGACGCCGACGGCACGACTATGGCCGACGCGCTGCAGGCCGCGGGCCGGGACCCGCACCAGATCGGCCGCGACGACGAGACCGTCGCCCGGGTGGGCGCGTTCGTCGAGCTGCACGTGGAGCAGGGCCGGGCGCTCGTCGACCTCGGCCACCCGGTGGCGGTCGGCACCGACATCTGGCCGCACGGCCGCTGGCGGCTCGACTTCCCCGGCGAGGCCAACCACGCGGGGACGACGCAGCTCGAGGACCGCCACGACGCCATGCTCGGCTTCGCCGGCGCCGTGCTCGCCGCACGTGAGGCGGCCACCACTCACGGCTGCGTCGCGACGGTCGGCAAGGTCGCCGTCACCCCCGGCGGGGTCAACGCCATACCCAGCGCCGTGACCGGCTGGCTCGACGCGCGCGGGGCGAGCCCGCGGGCGGTGCGCCGGGCGGTGGCCGACGTCCGCTCGATGGTCGAGCAGGCCGGCGGGGTGGTGAGCGAGGAGTCCTGGACGGCCTCGACGCCGTTCGACGCGGTGCTCGGCGCCCGGCTGCAGACGGTGCTGGGCAACGTGCCGGCCCTCGGCACGGGGGCGGGCCACGACGCGGGGATCTTCGCCAACGCCGGCGTGCCCACGGCGATGCTCTTCGTCCGCAACCCCACCGGTGTCTCGCACTCGCCCCGCGAGCATGCCGAGCTGTCCGACTGCCTCGAGGGCGTCCAGGCGCTCACCACCGTCCTGGAGGACCTCGCGGGCGCGCAGGGTCCGGGTGCGGGCGGCCGGGCATGACGACGTACTGGGCCGAGCACGCCTGGCTGCCCACGGGACTCGCGACCGAGGTGCGCTTCGAGGTCGTCGACGGCCGCTTCGCTGGCGTGCGCCGCAGGGCCCGCCCCGAGCCCGGTGACGAGCGCCTGCACGGCGTCCTGCTGCCCGGCCTCGCCAACGCGCACAGCCACGCCTTCCACCGCGCCCTGAGGGGCCGCACCCACGGCGACGGGGGCAACTTCTGGACCTGGCGCGAGCAGATGTACGCCGTGACGCGGCACCTCACGCCGGACACCTACCACGCGCTTGCCCGGGCGGTGTTCGCCGAGATGGCGCTGGCAGGCATCACGGTGGTCGGCGAGTTCCACTACCTGCACCACGAGGCGCGAGCACGCCACTACAGCGACCCGAACGCGATGGGGCACGCCCTCGTCGAGGCGGCCCGGGAGGCCGGGGTGCGGCTGACGCTGCTCGACACGTGCTACCTCGCCGGCGGCCTCACCGGTGACGGGCACCTGCCGCTGGACGACGTGCAGGAGCGGTTCTCCGACGGGGACGTCGACGCCTGGGCGTCGCGGGTGGCCGCACTGGAGCCCGATGCCACGACCCGGGTCGGCGCAGCCGTCCACTCCGTGCGCGCCGTACCCCGCGACCAGCTCAAGCCGCTGGCCGAGGTGACCCGCGGACGCACCGTGCACGCCCACGTCAGCGAGCAGCCGGGCGAGAACCTCGCGACCCAGATGTTCTACGGCGCGACGCCGACCCGCCTGCTCGCGGACGCGGGGCTCCTCACCCAGCGCTTCACCGCGGTCCACGCCACCCACCTCACCGACGACGACACCGCGCTGCTGGGAAACCACCGGACCACCGCGTGCTTCTGCCCCACGACCGAGCGCGACCTCGCCGACGGCATCGGACCCGCCAGGGCGCTGGCCGACGCGGGCGTGCGGCTGACCCTCGGGTCCGACCAGCACGCCGTGATCGACCTCTTCGAGGAGGTCCGGGGCCTGGAGATGCACGAGCGCCTCGCGAGCAACGAGCGCGGCCGGTTCACCGCCGACGAGCTCATGCGGGCCGCGAGCGTCGACGGCTACCGCAGCCTCGGGTGGGCCGAGGGCGGCACGGTCGCCGACGGCGAGCCTGCAGACTTCGTCCTCGTGCGCACCGACACCGTCAACACCGCCGGCTCGAAGGCAGGCCAGATCCTCTACAGCGCCACGCGCTCAGACGTCGACCTGGTGGTCGTGGGCGGCCGGGTCGTCGTCCGCGACGCGCAGCACCGGCTGGGCGACGTGGCCGGCCTGCTGACGACGTCGCTGGCCGCCGTGCGGGAGCACCGGTGAGCAGCGTCGTCGTCGCCGGCATCGGTGAGCTCGTCACCTGTGACGGGACCGGCACGGACGGGCTCGGCGCCCGCAGCGGCGCCGCGGTGGTGGTCGAGGACGGTCTCGTCGCGTGGATCGGTCCGCAGTCGGCGGCGCCCGCCGCCGACCGGCGCGTCGACGTCGGCGGCCGAGCCGTCCTACCCGGCTTCGTCGACTCCCACGCCCACCTGGTGTTCGCCGGCGACCGGGGGGACGAGTTCGCTGCCCGGATGGCCGGCACGCCCTACGACGGCGGCGGGATCGGGGTGTCGGTGGCTTCGACACGGGCAGCGACCGACGACGAGCTGCGCGCGCTGCTGGCCGCCCGGGTCGCGGAGATGCGCGCGCAGGGGACGACCACCGTGGAGGTGAAGAGCGGCTACGGGCTCACCGTCGAGGACGAGGTGCGCGCCCTGCGCCTGGCCCGCGAGGTCACGCAGGAGACGACGTTCCTCGGGGCGCACGTCGTGCCGGCCGAGTACGCCGCCGACCGCGCGGCCTACCTCGACCTGGTGACGGGCCCGATGCTCGCGGCCGCGGCGCCGTACGCCCGTTGGGTCGACGTCTTCTGCGAGCCCCACTCGGCCCACGCCTTCACCGCCGAGGAGGCCCGTGCCGTGCTGGTCGCGGGGCGGGAGGCCGGGCTCGGGCTGCGCGTCCACGGCAACCAGCTGGGCCCCGGACCCGGCGTCCAGCTTGCCGTCGAGCTCGGCGCCGCCAGTGTCGACCACTGCACCTACCTGTCCGGCGCGGACGTCGACGCGCTCGCCGCCGGCACCACCGTCGCCACGCTGCTGCCGGGCGTGGAGTTCTCGACGCGCTCGCCCTACCCCGACGCAGCCGCCCTGCTGCGGGCCGGGGTCGACATCGCCCTCGCCACCGACTGCAACCCGGGCACCTGCTACTCCTCGTCCATGCCGTTCGTCATCGCCCTCGCCGTTCGCGAGATGGGCCTGACGCCGGGGCAGGCCGTGCACGCCGCGACAGCCGGCTCGGCGAGGTCGCTGCGTCGCGACGACGTCGGCCGGCTGGTCGTGGGCGCCCGCGCCGACCTCACCGTGCTCGACGCCCCCTCGCACGTGCACCTGTCCTACCGGGCCGGCGTGCCGATCGCCCGTGCGCTGGACCTCCGGGCCTGAGGGTGGCGTCCCGGACCCGCCGGCGTCGCGCCGGCGTCGTCGCCGCGGCCACCCTGCTCGTGGCGGCGTTGGTGGTCGTCGGGGACGCGCTGGTCCTCAGCGCCCGGGTGACGCGGCTCGACGTCAGCCCGTCGCGGTCCGGCGGCGGCACGACATACCTCCTGGTCGCCTCGGACTCGCGCGAGCGGCTCGACGCGGCGGACCAGCGCCGCTACGCGGACGCCAACCAGCCCCACGGTGAGCGCGCCGACCTCGTCCTGCTCCTGCGGGCCCCGCAGGACGGACCGGCTCGCCTGTACTCCGTGCCGCGTGACCTCTACGTCGGCGAGGAGCGGGACGCCCCCCACCGCCTCGGCCTCTCGCTGGCCGACGGCCCGCAGGCGCTGGTCGACAGCCTCTGCGCCGACGTGGGCGTCGGGGTGGACCACGTGGTGGTCGCCGACTTCGCCGCCCTCGTCGACCTGGTCGACACGGTCGGTGGGGTCCGGGTCACCCTGGCCGCGCCCACCCGTGACCGGCGGGCCCAGCTCGACCTGCAGGCCGGCCCGCAGCGCCTCGACGGCCGGCAGGCCCTTGCCTGGGTGCGCTCGCGGCACCCGGAGGTGAAGCGCGGTGGGCGGTGGGTGGCCGACCGCGCCGCCGACCCGACGCGTTCCACCCATGCCGCCCAGGTCCTCGGAGGGGTCAGTGCCGCGCTCGACGACCCGGTCACCGTGCAGCGCGCCCTCTGGGCCGCCGGGCCCAGCCTGCGCCGCGACGGCGGTCTCCGGGTGCCCCAGATCCTGTCCCTGGCCAGGGCTCTGCGCGGCGCGGCTGCCGCGGGGGTCGTCGCCGTGCCGGCACGGTTCGAGGACACCGCGGTGCCGTTCGCGTTCATGACCGAGGAGACCACCGCGGCCCTGAGCCCCCTGCAGTCACCGGGCTGCGTGGGCGGCTGACCTCGGCCGTTCGGCCCGAGTGTGTTGCGTCGAGACGCAATGCGTGTCGTTTTGTCGGTGTGGGCGGCACCCGCTCGCTACTGTCGCCGCGCGAGCACCGCACCTGCTCGCCCTGACACCACGAACCCACGAGGAACCCCATGCCTGCTGCCCGCTTCCGCCTGTCCGCCGCGGCTGCCGTCGCCGTCCTCGGCGCCGGCCTCTTCCTGGCCGGTCCGGCCAGCGCGGCCCCCGGGACCACGATCAAGCTCGACCCGTCGGACGTCGTCATGTCCGACCAGGTGCTCAACGCCTCGGGCACGTGCGCCGCCCGCAGCACGGCTGCCGTGCTCACGGTCTCCCAGAACGGCACCGAGATCGCCCGCGAGAGTGTCAAGGTCGATGGGACCGACCTGTCCTACTCCGCCGACCTCGACCTCTCCAAGGGCGACTTCGGCGCCGCGAACGTCACCGTCGACTGCTTCCGCTACGACGAGCCCGCCGCCCTCGGCACGGCTTCTGCCCAGTTCCTGCTGGCCACCGACCTCCTCTTCGACCAGATCGACGTGACGGTCAGCCCGTCCACCGTCGCCATCGGCTCGAAGTACACGATCACCGGCGCCTGCGCCCCCGGCACCACCACCGCGGAGGTCCTCGCGGGCGTCGGCGAGAACGACGAGCCCTTCCTCGACGAGGTCGTCACCCCGGCCGCCGACGGCACCGTCACCTACAACGACACGCTGACCGCCGGTGAGTTCGTCGACACCGGCGACGCGCTCGCCATCGTCGTCTGCGGCGACCCCAGCAACCCCGACGCGGTCGGCGCCGCCGACTTCACCATCACCGCCGCCCCGGCCTCGGCGATCCCGGTCGCCGTGCCCGGTGCCGCCCCCGCGGCGGCCCCGGCCGCCCGCCCCGAGCTGGCTGCCACCGGTTCGGACAACGGCCCGCTCGCCGGCCTCGGTGGGGCGCTGCTGCTGCTCGGTGTCGGGGCCCACGTCCTGCGCCGCCGTGCGGACCTCAAGGCCTGACCCGCTCCACACGCACGAGTGCCGCGCNTGCATGGCCTTCGGGAGGTGGCCCGAGGACTTGGCGTAGTACTGCGCGGCCTTGCGGGTCACCGCGACCCTGGTCGCACCGACGGCCAGGCCGGTGAGGGCGGCGAACACCACCGCGTCCTTCCACGGCGTACGGGGGTCGCGGGGGTCGAGGGTCGCGTCCTTGCCGGCTTTCTTCCAGATGGCCGTCACCAGCTTGTTGGCGACGATGCCGGCCAGCACCGCCGAACCCGTGCCCATCACTCGCCACACCATCGGGCCCATGTCGTCCTCCAGCTCGTTCGTCCGTGACCGCTCATACCGCGGTAGTCGCGCGGGATGCCGTCCCTGCTCTCTCACACCACCCTGTCACGGAGGAGTAGCGTGTGCCACGTAACGACAGGGGAGCGCGAGAGCGCTGAGAGTGCGGGCGACCGCAGACCCTCACACCTGATCCGGTTCGCACCGGCGTAGGGAGTCGAGAATCTCGAGCACCTGTCGGTGGTCCGCGGGTGCGGTCGCCGACCGGTGCGACCCCCTCGAACCTTCCTGGATCTCGAGAGGACCACCATGAGCACCACCAACACCCCGACGGTCGCCACGATCCGTCGCGGCAGCATCCGCGCCACCGCCCCCCTCCTGGGCTGGCGCACCGTCGACCTGCTCACCGTCGCCTTCCTGGGCGCGGCCTTCGGCATCGCGTACTGGGGCTGGGGCCTCGCCTACCAGGCGCCGGCCAACGGCCTCGGCGCCGTCTTCCCGCCGCTGCAGGGCATCACCAGCGCGCCCTGGCTGATGGCCGGCGTGGTCGGCGGCCTCGTCATCCGCCGTCCCGGCGCGGCCCTGGCCTGCGAGGTCGTGGCGGCGCTCGTCTCCATGCTCCCCGGCACGCAGTGGGGTGCGACGACGCTCGTCTCCGGCATCCTCGAGGGCCTCGGGGCGGAGATCGGCTTCCTCCTGCTCGGCTACGGCGCCTTCGGCCTGGGCGCGGCGATGCTCGCCGGGGCGCTCGCCGCCCCGCTCGAGGCGGTGTACGAGTGGGCGGTCTACTGGACCGACTGGGGCATGGGCTACAAGGTCGCCTACGCCGTGGTCTTCACCGTCGCCGGCGCCGCCATCGCGGGCGGCGTGGGCTGGCTGCTCACCCGCGCGCTCGCCGGAGCGGGGGCGCTCGGCGCCTTCCCTGCCGGCCAGGAGGCGCGGGAGTCACGCGCTGTCTGACCATCNNNCCGGGCAGGTCGAGGTCCGGGGACTGGCCTGGCGCCCCTACGGCCGCCGTGACCCGGTCATCCCCGGCCTCGACCTGACCATCGGCGCGGGGCAGCGCGTCCTGCTCGTCGGCCCGAGCGGCTCCGGCAAGTCGACGNCTGCTGCGCGGGCTCGCCGGGGTCCTCGAGGTGGCCGACTCGGGTGAGCGCACCGGCACCGTCCTGCTCGACGGGGAACCCCCCGGTCGGCGGGCCGGAGCCGTCGGCCTGGTGCTGCAGGAACCGGGCGCCGGGGTCGTCTCGGCGACCATCGGCCGCGACGTGGCCTTCGGCCTCGAGAACACCGGGGT
This sequence comes from Phycicoccus sp. Soil748, assembly GCF_001428025.1. Taxonomy (GTDB): domain Bacteria; phylum Actinomycetota; class Actinomycetes; order Actinomycetales; family Dermatophilaceae; genus Pedococcus. The sequence continues at coordinate 139,848 of NZ_LMSC01000008.1, forward strand.
GCCCCGCGAGGCGATGCCCGAGCGCGTGACGGCGGCCCTGGCTGCCGTGGGCCTCACGATGGCGCTGGACACCCCGACGCACGCGTTGTCCGGTGGCGAGCAGCAGCGGCTCGCGCTGGCGGGCGCCCTCGCCCTCGAGCCCACCCTGCTCCTGCTCGACGAGCCGACCGCGATGCTCGACCCCGACACCACCGCGTCGGTGCGCGACGTCGTCGACCGGGTGACGGCCGCGCGCGGGCTCACCACAGTGGTGGTCGAGCACCGGCTCGGGCCGTGGGTCGACGTCGTCGACCGCATCATCGTCCTGGACGACACCGGTCACGTCGTCGCGGACGGCGACCCGCACCAGGTGCTCGCCGACCAGGGCGAGGCGCTGGCCGCGCAGGGCATCTGGGTGCCCGGCGTGCCCGACCCGGTGCCGGCCCCGGTCCCACCCGGCACCTTCGGCCCCGGGCGGCTCGGGGCCCACGTGGTCGCGCTCGACGCGGCCGCCGTGCGCGTGGAGCGCTCCGCGCGACGCCTGGACGGCTCGACCCGCACGAGCGTGGCGGTCGACGACCAGTGGCTCCAGGTGCGGGCGGGGGAGGGGCACGCCCTCGTCGGCCCGTCCGGCGCAGGCAAGTCGACCCTCATGCTGGCAGCCGCGGGCCTGCTCGAGCACCAGGCCGGCGAAGTCCGGGTGCACCCCGACCTCGCGGCCGGGGGACGTCGCGACCCCGCCGACTGGGACACCATCGACCTGGCGCGCACGCTGGCGTGGGTGCCCCAGTGGGCGAGCTCGACGATCGTGGCGACGACCGTCCTGGACGAGGTGATGACGACCTCGCGCGCCCTCGGGCTGGTCGAGTCGGAGGCCCTCGCCCGGTGCCGCGCGCTGCTCGACGTCCTCGGGCTCGGCGCCCTCGAGCAGGCCGACCCGCGCCACCTCTCCGGCGGGGAGCAGCGTCGGTTGGCGATGGCCTCGGCCGTCGCGCACCAGCCGGCGGTGCTCCTGGCCGACGAGGCAACCGTCGGCCAGGACCGCCAGACCTGGGCCGCGGTGATGGGGCTGCTCGAGGGCCTGCGGGACGCTGGGTCGGCCGTCGTCCTCACCACCCATGACGCGGGCGCCATCGAGCGCGCCGACCGGGTCACGACGGTTGAGCGGCCCGCCCAACCGCCCGAGCCCCCGACCCCTCGCCGGCCGCTGGTCACGCACGCGGGTCCCCTGTCCCTGCTCGGCGCCGCGCTGCTCGCGGTGCCCGCAGGGGTGGCGTCGCCGCGCTGGACCGCGAGCCTGCTCGTGCTCGCCCTCCAGCTGCTGCTCGCGGCCGTCGCGCTGAGCGCCCCCGCGCGCCACGCACGAAGGGGCCACGGCTCCTCGTCCGACCTGGGCCCGGCGCCCCGGGGCCGCGTCACCGGCGTGGCCCTCCGTATGGTGGCCGGGCTCCTCGGCGCGGTGTCCGTGGCCTGGTCGACCTGGCTGCTCGGCAGCCGGGACCTCGACGTGGTGGCCACGGCCGGGCTGCGGGTGCTGGTCATCGTCCTGCCGTCCGCCGTGCTCGTCCAGCACGTCGACGCCGACGCCCTCGGCGACCACCTCGCGCAACGGCTGCGCCTGCCGGCGCGGCCGGTGGTGGCCCTGGCCGCTGCCCTGCAGCGGGTCCACACGTTCGGTGAGGTGTGGACCGAGATCTCCAGGGCCCGCCGGGTGCGGGGCATCGCGGCGACGGCACGGTCACCGAGGTCCGTCCTCGCCGAGCTGTGGGCCCTCACGCTGGGGATGCTCGTGCGCTCCCTGCAGGCCGCGGCGGCCCTGGCCGTGGCCATGGACGCCCGCGGGTTCGCGACGGCCTCCCGGCGCACCTGGGCCCGGGCGGCGCCGTGGCGGACGGCGGACACCGTCGTGCTGCTCCTGGCGCTCGCGCCCCTCGCCGTCGCGCTGCTCGCCCGCTGACCAACCCCTCGGTGGCGCCTCGGTGGCGGATCGGCGACGGGTCTGGGGCGGATCGGCGACGGCGCCCAGGAGGGGCAAGGAGTGCGTCATCCGGCTCTTGTGCGCCGCCCGCGCCGGGGGCAGGGTGGCCCCATGAACCGCGTCAACGACGACGCCTCCCCGACGTCCCCCGAGGCCATCCGCAACGTCGTGCTGGTGGGGGCGTCGGGGGCCGGCAAGACCGCCCTCTTCGAGCGTCTCGTGGCGGCCCGGGTCCCGGGCCGCCGCGCTCGTGACGGGGACGCCCCGACCACCACGGCGCTGGGCGCGGCCTCGGTGCCGAGCGGCTCGGTCGTGGTCAACCTCCTGGACACCCCCGGCCACCCGGACTTCGTCGGCGAGGTCCGCGCGGGGCTGCGCGCCGCCGACGCCGCCCTGTTCGTCGTCTCGGCCGCCGACGGTGTGGACGAGGCCACCCGCCTGCTGTGGCGCGAGTGCGACGCGGTGGGCATGCCCCGCGCGGTGGCGGTGACGCGGCTGGAGGCCGCCCGGGCCGACTACGACACGACGGTGGCCGCCTGCCGACGGGCGTTCGGCGACACCGAGCCCATCGCGCTGCCGCTGGTCCGTGACGGCGCCGTACGCGGCCTGCTCGCCCTGCTGCGACGGACCGTCACCGACGCGACGGACGGCAACGGCGACGGCGCTCCGGCGCCGGACCGCGCGCCCGACGCCGACGAGGCGGCGCTCATCGACGCACAGCGACCGCAGCTGCTGGAGTCGGTGATCGAGCAGTCCGAGGACGAGGCGCTGCTCGACCGCTACCTCGGCGGCGAGGAGGTCGACCCCGACGCGGTCTCTGCCGACCTGCGCACGGCCATCGCCACCGCACGCTTCTTCCCGGTGCTGCCGACGCACGCCCCGGCCGGGGTCGGTGTCGAGGAGCTGTTCGAGCTCTTCGAGAAGGGCTTCCCCTCGCCGGTCGACGCGGCCGTGCCGACCGTCTACACCGCGGCGGGCGCGGCGTTCGGGCCCGTGACCTGCGACCCCGACGGACCCCTGGTCGCCGAGGTGGTGCGGACGACGACCGACCCGTTCATCGGCCGGCTCTCGCTGGTGCGGGTCTTCAGCGGCACCCTGCGGCCCGACGAGCCGGTGCACGTCTCCGGCCACCTGCAGCACTTCGCCGCCCACCTCGTCGACGAGCACGCCGACCACGACTCCGACGACGAGCGCGTCGGACCCCTGTCGTCGCCACTGGCCGACGAGACGCGGCCCAAGGGGGTGGCGGTCGCCGGTGACCTCGCCCTCGTCACCAAGGTCGGGTCCGCCGAGACCTCCGACACCCTCTCGCGCCGCGACCAGCCGGCCCTCGTCGAGCCGTGGGTGCTGCCGAACCCCTTGCTGCCCGTGGCGATCCACGCCCGCTCCAAGGGAGACGAGGACAAGCTGGCCACCGCGCTGCAGCGGCTCGCGGCCGAGGACGTCACCCTGCGCCTGGAGCACAACGCCGAGACGCGGCAGCTCGTCCTCTGGGCGATGGGCCCGGCCCACGTCGACCAGGTCATCGCCCTGCTCGCCTCGCGGCACCACGTGCCGGTAGACGTCGAACCGGTGCGGACCTCGCTCCGCGAGACCTTCGCCCGTCCGACGACCGTGCAGGGCCGATTGGTCAAGCAGTCCGGCGGGCACGGCCAGTACGCCGTGTGCCACCTCGTGGTCGAGCCGCTGGAGCGCGGGGCCGGCATCGAGTTCGTCGACAAGGTCGTGGGCGGGGCCGTCCCGAGGCAGTACATCCCGTCGGTGGAGAAGGGCGTCCGCCACCAGCTCGCGAAAGGCGTCCTCGCCGGGTACCCGGTCGTCGACGTGCGCGTCACGCTCACCGACGGCAAGGCGCACTCGGTCGACTCCTCGGACATGGCGTTCCAGACGGCGGCGGCGATGGCGTTGCGGGAGGCGGCCAACGACACGACGGTCGCCCTGCTCGAACCCGTCGACACCGTCCACATCGAGGTCTCCGACGACGCGGTGGGCAGCGTGCTGGCCGACCTGCGGGGCCGGCGCGGGCAGGTCCACGGCACCGAGCCCGCCGAGCTGCCGGGGCGGACCGTGGTGCACGCCGAGGTGCCGGCGCACGAGCTGTCCCGCTACCCCGTGGACCTGCGCTCGGTCTCTCACGGCACCGGCTCGTTCACCCGCGCCTTCGCCCGCTACGACTACATGCCGCCGGCCCTGGCGCGCGAGGTCGCCGCCGCCACGGGCTGACCCGCGCGCCCCGGTCCGCTGCGCCCCCGTGCGGGCTCTAGCCTTGACCCGTGGACTGGAGCGACTACGACGCTGCCCTGTTCGACCTCGACGGTGTGCTGACCCCCACCGCAGAGGTCCACATGCGGGCCTGGGACGTCATGTTCAACGACTACCTGCGCGACCGCGGCGACGGCCAGCAGCCCTACACCGACGCCGACTACTTCGCCTCCGTCGACGGCAAGCCGCGCTACGACGGCGTACGCACCTTCCTCGCCTCCCGCGGCATCACCCTGCCCGAGGGCACGCCCGACGACAGCCCGGAGCAGGAGACCGTCTGCGGCCTCGGCAACCGCAAGAACGCCGCCTTCAGCCAGGTGCTGCACGACGAGGGCGTCACGCCGTACCCCGCCTCGGTGGTCCTGCTCGACCGGCTCGCCGAGCTCGGCGTCGCCGTCGCCGTGGTGTCCTCCTCCCGCAACGCCCCAGCCGTCCTCGAGGCCGCCGGCCTCGCCGACCGCTTCGAGGTCGTCGTGGACGGCCAGGTCGCCGCCGCCCGGGGCCTGCCGGGCAAGCCGGCCCCCGACACCTTCCTGTACGCAGCCGAGCAGCTCGGCGTGCCGCGGGAGCGGGCCGTGGTGCTCGAGGACGCACTCTCCGGCGTGCAGGCAGGTCGGGCGGGCGCCTTCGGCCTCGTGGTCGGTGTCGACCGCGGCGCCGGCGCACAGGAGCTCAGCGACGGCGGAGCCGACCTCGTCGTGGCCGAGCTCGACGAGCTGGTGCGGCCGTGAACGACGACGGCACGAGCCGGGCCGCGTCCATCCGGCGGGACCCCGTCGACCGCACCCGCTTCCCCGTCGACGAGTGGCGCTGGGTCGAGACCGGCTACTCCAACGACGACCTGGGCGTTACCGAGACGGTGTTCGCCGTCGGCAACGGCTACCTCGGCATGCGCGGCAACCCCGAGGAGGGGCGCGAGACCCACGCCCACGGCACGTTCATCAACGGCTTCCACGAGACCTGGCGCATCCGGCACGCCGAGGACGCCTTCGGGTTCGCCCAGACCGGCCAGACCATCGTCAACGTGCCCGACGTCAAGACCATCAAGCTCTACGTCGACGACGAGCCGCTGCTGCTGTCGGTGGCCGACCTCGAGCACTACGAGCGCTCGCTCGACCTCGCCGACGGCGTGCTGCGCCGCTCGCTCATCTGGAGCACGCCGTCGGGCAAGCGGGTCAAGGTCGAGTCGCAGCGCATGGTGTCCTTCGAGCAGCGCCACCTCGCCGTCATGACCTTCGAGGTGACCCTCCTCGACGGCGACGCCCCGGTGGCCATCTCGTCGCAGGTGCTCAACCGGCAGGACGGCCAGGACGAGTACTTCGTCAAGGCGGCCGCCATGGGCGCCGGCTTCGACCCCCGCCGGGCCAGCACGTTCAGCGAGCGGGTGCTCCTGCCGCAGAGCCACTGGTGCAGCGAGCGCCGCGCCATCCTCGGCTACCGGTGCGCGAACTCGGGGATGACCGTCGCCGTCGCGGTGGACCACGAGATCCGCACGGACAACGCGTTCGAGGAGCTGGCGCACGCGGAGGAGGACCTCGCCAAGAAGGTCTACCGCGTCACTGCCAAGCAGGGCGTGCCGATCACGGTCACCAAGGTCGCCGCCTACCACTCCTCCCGCGGGGTGCCCGTGCGTGAGCTGGTCGACCGCGGCCGGCGCACCCTCGACCGGGTGCGCGAGGTCGGTGTCGAGGAGATGTTCCGCGAGCAGCGTCGCTGGCTCGACCGGTTCTGGGCCGACTCCGACGTGGTCGTCGACGGCCACCCGGCGGTGCAGCAGGCCGTCCGCTGGAACCTCTTCCAGCTCGCGCAGGCCGCCGGCCGCGTCGAGCAGGCCGGCATCCCGGCCAAGGGCGTCACCGGCTCCGGCTACGAGGGCCACTACTTCTGGGACACCGAGACCTACGTCCTGCCGTTCCTCAGCTACACCTCGCCGTGGATGGCCCGTGGCGCGCTGCGCTTCCGCTACCAGATGCTCCCGGCCGCCAGGCGCCGCGCACGCGAGCTCTCCCAGTCGGGTGCGGCGTTCCCGTGGCGCACGATCAACGGCGAGGAGGCGTCGGCCTACTACGCTGCCGGCACCGCGCAGTTCCACATCAACGCCGACATCGCCTACGCCCTGTCCAAGTACGTCAGCGCCACCGGCGACGAGGACTTCATGATGCGCGAGGGCATCGACGTGCTCGTCGAGACCGCGCGGATGTGGGCCGACCTCGGGTTCTGGCTCGGCCGGCGCGAGCCCAAGTTCCACATCCACGGCGTCACCGGCCCCGACGAGTACACGACCGTCGTCAACAACAACCTCTTCACCAACGTCATGGCGCGCGACAACCTGCGGCAGGCCGCGCGCTGGTCGCGCATCCTGCAGGAGCGTCGCCCGCTGGAGTACGCGCGGATGGTGGCGCGGCTGGATGTCGACGAGGAGGAGATCGAGGAGTGGGCGCGGTGCGCCCAGGGCATGCACATCCCGTATGACGAGGGGATGGGCGTGCACCCGCAGGACCAGCACTTCCTGGAGCGGGAGGTGTGGGACCTCGCGGCGACCCCGGCCGACAAGCGACCCCTGCTGCTGCACTACCACCCGCTGGTCATCTACCGGTTCCAGGTGCTCAAGCAGGCTGACGTGGTGGCGGCCCTGTTCCTGCAGGGCGACCTGTTCAGCGTCGATGAGAAGCGCGCCGACTTCGAGTACTACGACCCGATCACGACCGGCGACTCCACCCTGTCGGCCGTGGTCCAGTCGATCATCGCTGCCGAGGTGGGCTACCAGGACCTGGCGCTGCGCTACTTCCACGCCGGGCTCTACGTCGACCTCGCCGACCTGCACCGCAACGCCGCCGACGGCGTGCACATCGCCTCGTGCGGCGGGGTGTGGAACGCCGCCGTCTACGGGTTCGGCGGCATGCGCGACCAGAACGGCACCCTGACCTTCGACCCGCGGCTGCCGGCGTCCTGGCCGCGCCTGGAGTTCCGGCTGCGGGTGCGCGGCACGCGGGTCGTCGTCGAGCTGCTGCCGGAGTCGATCTCGTTCACGGTCGTCGAGGGTGGTCCCGTCGAGTTCGTCGTCCGCGGCGAGCGGGTCGAGGCGGCACCGGGCGCTCCGGCCGTCGTCGCGCTCGACGGCCAGGGCCCGGTCCTGACCCGCGAGCTCGGCAGCATGCCGGTGGTGGGTCGTGGCGACGAGCACGAGATGGTCTACACGGCCGGGGTCCCCGACCCGCACCGCCGGGCCCGCCACAACGGCCTCGGCAACGGGACGGGAGACGGCTTCGAGGTCGTCACCGGCACGGTGCCGCCCGCCCGCACCCCGGCGGTGGGACCCGGCGAACTGCCGGTCTGACCCCGTACCCCGCCGCCCGGTCCCCCTCGAGAAGGGGCCACCGGGCGTGCCGGGAACATCGGCGGCCACCACGAAGTTGAGCCTGGTGTACTCAAGTTCGCGACCCCGGATTTGCACCTGCCGGGGCGTCGTCCTAACTTGAGTGAAGGAAACTCAACCTCGAGCACCTTAGGGAGCATCACCATGGCACGTGCGGTCGGCATCGACCTCGGCACCACCAACTCGGCCGTCGCCGTCCTCGAGGGCGGCGAGCCGACGATCATCGCGAACGCGGAGGGTGGGCGCACCACGCCGTCCGTCGTCGCGTTCTCCAAGGGCGGTGAGGTGCTCGTCGGCGAGATCGCCAAGCGCCAGGCCGTCACCAACGTCGACCGCACCGTCCGGTCGGTCAAGCGCCACATCGGCACCGACTGGAAGTCGCCCGAGATCGACGGCAAGGTCTACACGGCTCAGGAGATCAGCGCCCGCATCCTGCAGAAGCTCAAGCGCGACGCCGAGTCCTACCTCGGCGAGGACGTGACCGACGCCGTCATCACCGTCCCCGCGTACTTCGACGACCACGAGCGCCAGGCCACCAAGGAGGCCGGTGAGATCGCGGGCCTCAACGTCCTGCGCATCATCAACGAGCCGACCGCTGCCGCGCTCGCCTACGGCCTCGACAAGGGCAAGGAGGACGAGCTCATCCTCGTCTTCGACCTCGGTGGTGGCACCTTCGACGTGTCCCTCCTCGAGGTCGGCAAGGACCCGGAGGACGGCTTCTCGACCATCCAGGTCCGGTCCACCAGCGGTGACAACAAGCTCGGTGGCGACGACTGGGACGAGCGCATCGTCACCCACCTGCTCACGACGGTGAAGAACACCTCGGGCGTCGACCTGTCCAAGGACAAGATCGCCATGCAGCGCCTGCGCGACGCGGCGGAGCAGGCCAAGAAGGAGCTCTCCTCCTCGACCAGCACCAACATCTCGCTGCAGTACCTCTCGATGTCGGAGAACGGCCCGATCCACCTCGAGGAGACGATGAGCCGCGCGCAGTTCGAGCAGCTCACCAAGGACCTCCTCGACCGCACCAAGCAGCCGTTCCACAACGTCATCAAGGATGCCGGCATCTCGCTGTCGGACATCGACCACGTGGTCCTCGTCGGTGGCTCGACCCGCATGCCGGCCGTGAGCGCCCTCGTCAAGGAGCTCACCGGGGGCAAGGAGCCCAACAAGGGCGTCAACCCCGACGAGGTCGTGGCCGTGGGCGCGTCCCTGCAGGCCGGTGTCCTCAAGGGCGAGCGCAAGGACGTCCTGCTCATCGACGTCACGCCGCTGTCGCTCGGCATCGAGACCAAGGGCGGCCTGTTCACCAAGCTCATCGAGCGCAACACCGCCATCCCGACCAAGCGCTCCGAGGTGTTCTCCACCGCCGAGGACAACCAGCCGAGCGTCCTCATCCAGGTCTTCCAGGGTGAGCGCGAGATCGCCCAGCACAACAAGCAGCTCGGCACCTTCGAGCTCAGCGGTATCGCGCCCGCGCCCCGCGGCGTGCCGCAGGTCGAGGTCACGTTCGACATCGACGCCAACGGCATCGTCAACGTCTCCGCCAAGGACCGTGGCACCGGCCAGGAGCAGAAGATCACCATCTCCGGTGGTTCCGCCCTCGCCAAGGAGGACATCGAGCGGATGATCAAGGAGGCCGAGGCGCACGCCGAGGAGGACAAGAAGCGCCGCGAGGAGACCGAGGCCCGCAACACCGCGGAGAACCTCGTCTACTCGACGGAGAAGTTCCTCACCGACAACGCCGACAAGCTCCCCGCCGACGGCCGGGGCGACGTCGACGCCGCGCTCGAGGACCTGAAGGCGGCCCTGAAGCCGGAGTCGGGCGCGACGCCCGAGGACATCTCGGCGAAGACCTCCAAGCTCTCCGAGGAGTCGCAGAAGCTCGGCACCGCGATGTACGCCGCCGCGGCCGAGTCCGACCAGGCCGGCGCCGCCGGTGACGGTGCGGGCGAGGGTGCCTCCGCGGGCTCGTCCTCCGACGACGACGTCGTGGACGCCGAGGTCGTCGAGGACGACGAGGAGAAGAAGTGACCGACCAGCACCCGACGGCTGACCAGCCCGACGGAGCCGAGGCGATGGTGGGCTCGGAGGAGTTCGAGCCCACCACCGCCGAGGCGGCGCTCGAGGCCGAACAGGCCGCGGTCGCGGGGCAGGCCCCCGCCGGTGAGGCTCCGGCCGCCGGCGAGGCCGCGCCCTCCGGTGGCGCCCACCCCGACACCGCCCTGGCCGCCGAGCGGCTCTCGGACCTGCAGCGGCTGCAGGCCGAGTACGTCAACTACAAGCGCCGGGTCGACCGCGACCGGGCCGTCGTGCAGGAGCGCGCTGCCCAGTCGGTCATCGAGGCGCTGCTGCCGGTGCTCGACGACATCCACGCCGCGCGCGAGCACGGCGACCTCGAGGGCGGGCCGTTCGCGTCCATCGCCGACAAGCTCGAGACGACGCTCGGCAAGTTCGGCTTGCAGCGCTACGGCGCGGCCGGCGAGGAGTTCGACCCCAACCTGCACGAGGCGCTCATGCACACCGCCTGGCCGCAGGACGGCTCGGTCGCCTCGTCCGGTTCGACGACCGTCGTGCAGGTGCTCCAGCCGGGGTACCGTGCGGGCGAGCAGGTCCTGCGTGCGGCGCGCGTCGCCGTGGCGGACCCCGAGTGACATCAGCAGCACCAGCACGACCCGCCACCCCGCACCGCTGAGAGGAGGACGCCCGCATGGCCAGCCAGGACTGGTTCGAGAAGGACTTCTACGCGATCCTCGGCGTCCCCCAGGACGCCGACGCGGCCGCGATCAAGAAGGCCTACCGCAAGCTCGCCCGCAAGCACCACCCCGACCAGAACGCGGGTGACGCGGCGGCCGAGCAGCGCTTCAAGGACATCGGCGAGGCCCACTCGGTCCTCGCCGACCCCGAGAAGCGGCGCGAGTACGACGCCGTCCGCCAGATGGCCCGAGGGGGCGCCCGCTTCACCGCGGGCGGCCCCGGCGGCGGCGCGGGGGCCGGCGGCTTCGAGGACGTGTTCTCGTCGATGTTCGGCGGCGGCGGCGGGGCCGGCGGGCCGCGCGTCCGCTACTCCACCGGCGGCGGCGGCGGGCAGCCCAACCTCGAGGACCTGCTCGGCGGCATGTTCGGCGGAGGTGGCGGCTCGCCGTACGGCGGGGGCGCGGGCTTCCGCGCCCCGACCGGTCCGCGCAAGGGCGGCGACCTCACGGCGCGGACGTCCCTGTCGTTCCGGGACGCCGTCCAGGGGGCCACGGTCACCCTCGGCACCGGTGGCGGCGACCAGGTCACGACCCGCATCCCGGCCGGGGTCAAGGACGGCCAGAAGATCCGGCTGCGCGGCAAGGGCCAGCCGGGCGACCGCGGCGCCGAGCCGGGCGACCTGATCCTCACGGTGACCGTCGACAAGCACCCGGTCTTCGGGCGCGAGGGCGACAACCTCACCGTCGACCTGCCCGTCACCTTCGCCGAGGCGGCGCTGGGGGCCACCGTCTCCGTGCCGACCCTGTCGGGCGAGCCCGTCAAGGTGCGGATCGCCCCTGGCACCCCCAGTGGCCGGGTGCTGCGCGTCAAGGGCCGCGGGGTCCCGGTGAAGTCCGGTCCCGGTGACCTGCTCGCCCGCGTCATGGTCGTCGTGCCGCAGCGGCTCTCCGACGACGCCGTCGCAGCCGTGGAGGCGCTGCGGGCGCAGGACGAGGGCCAGGACCCCCGCGCCGAGCTCTTCGCCAACGCGCGGAGGTGACCCATGGTGGCCGAGGTCCGGGGCTTCTCGCCTGACGACGACGCGCCCGTCTTCGTCATCTCCGTCGCCGCCACGCTCGCGGGGATGCACGCCCAGACGTTGCGGCAGTACGACCGGCTCGGCCTGGTCAGCCCGTCACGCACCCGCGGTGGTGGCCGACGCTACTCGGGCCGCGACGTGGCGATGCTCCGCGAGGTGCAGCGACTGTCCCAGGAGGGCGTGAGCCTCGCCGGCATCCAGCGCATCCTCGAGCTCGAGAACCAGGTCGACGCCCTGCAGTCCCGGGTCCGCGAGCTCGACCGCGAGGTCACGGCACTGCGCGGGGCCGCCGGGCTCGGCCACAGGGTGTTCGCCGTGGGGCCGACCGGTGACGTCATCGCCGTCCGGGCGGGGCAGCGGCCCCGCAGCGGCCGGTCGCAGGCGCTCGTCGTCTGGCGCCCGACCCCCCGAGGCTGAGGTCTGGCCGACCGGCGGGCGCGGGCAGCCGCCCGCACCCGTCGCTGCCTCCCTCTCGCGGCCCGCGCGGCGCGGGGCGGCACCGCCTGCCGCGAGGCATACTCACTGCGTGAGCGAGCACCTGCTGGTCTTCCCCGACCGTGACACCGCCGACGAGGTCGCGGCCGAGCTCGTGGAGGAGGGTTTCGCGGCCCAGGTCGTGCGCGAGGCCCTGGCCGGCGAGGACGACTCCGAGGACCACGAGTGGGCGGTCCACGTGGTCGAGGAGAACGTCGCCGACGAGTCCGGCCCCGTCGAGGGTGGCCTGCGTGACCGGTTCAGCGCGCTCGCCGAGGAGCGGGGCGGCTGGTACGACCCGGAGCCCACGACGCCCGCCGGGCTCTGACGACGGTCGACGGGACCTAGTACTCCTTCGCTCCAAGGTTGAGCGGAATACACTCAACTTTGGAGCGGTTGCCTCCAGTGAGCTGACTGACCAGCAGCTGCACGACCCCGTTTGAACCACACAGGAGCACCCAGGCATGGATCTGAAGCCCACCGCCAAGGTCGGCGAGGCCCTCGCCCTCGCCCAGCGCGCCGCCCAGACGGCCGGCAACCCCGAGATCACCCCCGACCACCTCACGAGCGCCCTGATCCAGCTCGAGAACGCCCAGGCCGACGTGCTGCTCCAGGCTGCCGGCACGGGGGCGGCCCACGTGCTCGGCCAGGCCGACGCGCGGCTGCGCACCCTGCCGACGACCACGGGCGCCAACCAGCCGCCGACGTTCGGGCGCGAGGCGGTCGCCGTCCTGCAGCACGCCGACACCCTGATGCGCGCACGGGGCGACGCCTACCTCGCGGTCGACCTGCTCCTGCTCGCGCTGGCCGAGACCGGCCACCTCGCGGCGGTGAAGCAGCGCGGCGCCAAGGACATGGAGGCCAAGATCGACGCCCTGCGGGCCGGTCGCAAGGTGAGCAGCGAGACGCCGGCCGAGGCCGGTGAGGCGCTGGAGAAGTACGGCTCGGACCTCACCCAGATGGCCCGCGACGGCAAGCTCGACCCGGTCATCGGCCGCGACACCGAGATCCGCCGCGTCGTCCAGGTGCTCGCGCGCCGCACCAAGAACAACCCCGTCCTGATCGGCGAGCCGGGTGTCGGCAAGACCGCCGTGGTCGAGGGGCTCGCCCAGCGGATCGTGGACGGCGACGTGCCCGAGTCCCTGCGCGAGAAGCGGCTCATCAGCCTCGACCTCGGGGCGATGGTGGCCGGCGCGAAGTACCGCGGCGAGTTCGAGGAGCGGCTCAAGGCCGTGCTCGAGGAGATCAGGGCCAGCAACGGGCAGATCGTCACGTTCATCGACGAGCTGCACACCGTCGTCGGGGCGGGGGCGACCGGCGAGGGCGCCATGGACGCCGGCAACATGCTCAAGCCGCTGCTGGCCCGGGGCGAGCTGCGCCTGGTCGGCGCGACGACGCTCGACGAGTACCGCCAGCACATCGAGAAGGACCCCGCCCTCGAGCGCCGGTTCCAGCAGGTCTTCGTCGGCGAGCCGTCGGTCGAGGACACCATCGCCATCCTGCGCGGCCTCAAGGAGCGCTACGAGGCGCACCACAAGGTCGAGATCGAGGACGCCGCGCTCGTCGCCGCGGCCAGCCTGTCCGACCGCTACATCAGCGGGCGCCAGCTGCCCGACAAGGCCATCGACCTGGTCGACGAGGCTGCCTCCCGGCTGCGCATGGAGATCGACTCCTCGCCGGTCGAGATCGACCAGCTCCGGCGTGCGGTCGACCGGTTGCGCATGGAGGAGCTGCACCTCGCCCGCGAGACCGACGAGGCCTCGGTCGAGCGCCTCGAGCGGCTGCGCAAGGACCTCGCCGACAAGTCCGAGGAGCTCGCCGCCCTCAACGCCCGCTGGGAGTCCGAGAAGTCCGGCCTCAACCGCGTCGGCGACCTCAAGTCGCAGATCGACGAGGCGCGCAGCCAGGCCGACCGGCTCCAGCGCGAGGGCGACTACGAGAAGGCGTCGCGGATCCTCTACGGCGAGATCCCGGCCCTGGAGACGTCGCTGCGCAGCGCGCAGGAGGCCGAGGGCAGCCAGGCCGAGGACCTCATGGTCAAGGAGCGCGTGGGCGCTGACGACATCGCCGAGGTCATCTCCGCGTGGACCGGCATCCCCGCCGGCCGCCTGCTGCAGGGCGAGACCGCGAAGCTGCTGTCGATGGAGTCGATCATCGGCGCGCGCCTCATCGGCCAGTCCACGGCGGTGGCGGCCGTGAGCGACGCGGTACGGCGCTCGCGGGCCGGCCTCGCCGACCCCAACCGGCCGACCGGGTCGTTCCTCTTCCTCGGACCGACCGGTGTCGGCAAGACCGAGCTCGCGAAGAGCCTCGCCGACTTCCTGTTCGACGACGAGCGCGCCATGGTGCGCATCGACATGAGCGAGTACTCCGAGCGGCACTCGGTCGCGCGCCTCATCGGGGCGCCCCCCGGGTACGTCGGGTACGAGGAGGGCGGCCAGCTCACCGAGGCGGTGCGCCGGCGCCCCTACTCGGTCGTGCTCCTCGACGAGGTGGAGAAGGCTCACCCGGAGACGTTCGACATCCTGCTGCAGGTCCTCGACGACGGCCGGCTCACCGACGGGCAGGGCCGCACGGTCGACTTCCGCAACGTCATCCTCGTCATGACCAGCAACCTCGGCAGCCAGTTCCTCATCGACCCGCTGATGGACGAGCAGGCCAAGCGCGACGCCGTCATGGGGGTGGTGCGGGCGAGCTTCAAGCCGGAGTTCCTCAACCGGCTCGACGAGGTCGTCATCTTCGACCCGCTGTCCTCCGACGAGCTCAGCCACATCGTCGAGCTGCAGGTGCGCGAGCTGGCCACCCGCCTGGTCGACCGCCGCATCACCCTCGAGGTCACCGACGCGGCGAGGGAGTGGCTTGCCATCACCGGCTACGACCCGGCCTACGGCGCGCGCCCGCTGCGGCGACTGGTGCAGAAGGAGATCGGCGACCGGCTGGCCAAGGCCGTGCTGTCCGGGCAGGTCCGTGACGGCGAGAGCGTGGTGGTCGACCGCGACGACGACGCCGACCACCTCGTGGTGCGCGCCGCCGCCTGATCGCGCAGACTTCCGGCATGAGCGAGGACGTGGACGGGCAGGGTGGCTGGCGGGCCCGGCCGGGCGAGGAGGGCCTCGACCGGCGGCCGGAGGGTGTCGACGACGCCACCGTCGAGGCGGTCGGCAAGGTGAGCGAGGCGTTCGAGGCGATCGAGGAGGTGCGCGGCCGGCTCTACGGCCTGCACCGCCTCACCGGCACCGCCGACCTCGCCCTCGGCGACGCCTGCGACCTGCTGCGCAAGGCGGGTCACGCCGGCCTCGCCGAGCGCCTCGAGACCGAGCTCGTCGGCCGCAACGTCCTCGACGGCCGCTGGACGTTCCAGGTCGTCGAGGAGTTCGACGACGGCTACTACGCCGACTTCCAGCGGCTGGAGAAGCTCGTGCGCGACGAGCTGATGGAGGGGCGTCGGCACGTCTTCGAGGCCGAGATGAAGGCCGGGCGCCGCACCCCCGGGCGGCCCGGTCACGAGGCGACGCCCGACTGACGCAAGCCGGATCGCCGCGACGCAGAGGTGAGGGGTAGGGCGCGGGGTGACCCCGCGCCATACCCCTCCGCTCGTGCGGCTGGACCCCGGTGGTCAGCGGATCGGGCGCACCACGTAGGGCATGACACCGGACTCGCTGCGGGAGAAGGCGCGGACGCGGATGTCGGGGCCGCTCACGCGGTTGGCCTCCGCGATCTTGCCGTCACCGATGTAGAGGGCGACGTGGTGGATGCCGGACGCGGTCCTGCTCGAGCGGGACCAGAAGACCATGTCTCCGGCCTTGATCTGGGAGATCGGGACGCGGGGCCCGTCGGCGTACTGGCTGCGCGAGGTGCTCGACAGGCGCAGACCGGCGCCCTTGTGGAAGACGTACTCCATGAGGCCGGAGCAGTCGAAGCCCACGGTGTTGCGGTCGTCGATCCCGCTGGGGCNGGTCGGGCCGAAGGCGTTGCCGCCACCCCATGAGTACGGGTACCTGCCGAGCATCCCCTTGGCGGCGGCGATCGTGGCGGTGACCTTGGCCGACTGGGTGTGCGTCGGCGGCGGAGGCGTGGTGCCCTTGCAGAGCGGGGCGACCAGGCCGTCGGAGCCGGTCTTGACGAAGGCGTCGCTGACGTAGCCGCCGCTCTTGAGCTTGTCCCAGACCGTCGAGCTGCCATAGGTGCCCGACACCTGCTGGCCGTAGGTCGGGCAGGTGATGGTGACGCGCGCCCCGTCGGCGCGGGTGCCGACGACGGTGGAGCTCGTCGTCGGGGCCGAGCGGACCTTGAGCGCGGCGCCGCTCGTGTTGACGCGGCCCGTCGCGGTGTCCGCCGCGTTCGCCGCGACGGTCGAGACCAGTGGGACGGCGACCAGGACGACGGACGCGGCGGCGGTCGCCAGCCGGCGGCGGTGGGTGCTGAGCAGCTGCATGGGAGTTCCCCCTCGTGACGGCCGGCACGGTGCCGGTGTGCGGGGAACGCTAGGAGCCGCAAGGCGAACCGACCATGGGGAGCAGTCCCCTGCGCGGCCTGCGCGTCCGGACCTGTGGTGGGTGCCGGGCGGTTACGGTGGGCCTGTGCGCGCCACCCTCCGCCCAGCCGTTGCAGCTGTCGCCGCCGTCCTGTCGTTGCTGGCGGTGGCCGGCTGCTCGAGTGGTGGCGACGGCGGTGCGGTGGAGCAGTCCCCGGCCCAGCAGCTCGCGGCGGCCCGCGCGAAGCTGGAGAAGAGCCCTGCGGTGGACTTCACCCTCGAGTCGACGGGGCTGCCCGGCAAGGCCGTCGGCGTCTCGGCCGCCAAGGGCACCGGCGTCTTCACCCCGCCGTCCTTCCAGGGCACCCTCAACGCCTCGATCCGCGGCATCACCGGCACAGTGCAGGTCGTGGCCGTGGAGCAGGACGTCTACATGAAGTTCTTCACGCCGTCGTTCGTCAAGATCGACCCGGCCAAGTACGGCGCCCCCAACCCGGCCCAGCTGTTCAACACCTCGACCGGCATCACCAGCCTCATCACGAGGACGCAGGACCTCGCCAAGGCCTCCACCGTCCGTGACGGGGCAGACGTCCTCAACACCTTCACGGGCAAGCTCCCCGGCGGCGCGGTGGCCGACCTGCTCGTCACCGGTGACCGCAACGGCACCTTCGACGTGACCTACGGCGTGACCCGCTCCGACAAGGAGCTGCGCACCGTCGTCATCAAGGGCCCGTTCTACGCCGGCGCCACCTCGACCTACACCCTGCACCTCACGAGCCTGGCCAAGGCCGTTGCGATCACCCGCCCCTAGGGCGCTGCTCGCGACGGCCTCCGTGGCCGTGGCGCTCGCGGCGGCCGACACGTATGTCGTCGTGCTGGCGCTCACCGACATGATGACCGGCGTCGGCCTGGGCATCGACGCGCTGCAGAAGGCGACCCCGATCATCTCGGGCTTCCTGCTCGGCTACATCGCCGTGCTGCCGCTGATCGGACGACTCGCGGACCTCGTTGCGCGGCAACGGATCCTGGTGGCCTGCCTGGCGATCTTCGTCGTCGGGTCGGCGGTGACCGCCCTCGCCGTCGAGCTGCCGGTGCTCGTCTCGGGGCGAGTGCTGCAGGGGATCGGCGGCGGTGGTCTCGTGCCGGCGACCCTGGCCCTCGTGGCCGACCTCTGGCCCGTCGGGAGGCGCGGCGTGCCACTGGGCGTCGTGGGGGCGGTGCAGGAGCTCGGCAGCGTGCTCGGGCCCGTGCTCGGCGCCGTCGTGCTGGCGGTCTCGGGCTGGCGGACGATCTTCTGGCTCAACGCGATCGCCGGTGTCGTGCTGACCGGCGCGGTGCTGCTCGCCGGTGGTCAGCGGCCGGGGCGGCCCCGCGCCGTGCCGCTCGTCGTCGGTGTCCTGGCCCTCGTCGTCACGGGCCTCGCCCTCGCGGCGCCGCAGCGGTTGGTCACGGACGTGACCCTCGGGGTGCCGTTCGTGCCGTTCGGCGGGTCGACCTCGCGGCTGGCCACCCCGGTCGGCGTCGCGGCGCTCGTCCTGGTGCTCGCGTGGCTGGGGGTCAGCGCCCGCGGCTGGTGGGCCGTGCTCGGGCGCGCCGACCTGCCCGGCGCGCTGCTCCTGGCCGTTGCGCTCGGCAGCGTCGTGCTGACCTTCGCCGCCAGCGACCCGGAGCGGGAGGTCGTCGGGCCGCTGGGGCTCGCGCTCCTGCCGTTGGGGGCGTTGGCCTTCGGCGCCTACCTGTGGCGGCACCGCCGGGTCGAGACGCCGCTCGTGGCGCGTGGGGTCGTCCGCGGCCGCGCGCGGTACGCCCTGCTGGTGAGTGCCTGCGCCGGGGTCGCGCTCGTGGCCGTGGTGGTCGACGTGCCGGTGCTGGCCCGGCTCACGCTGACCAGCTCCCAGACCGAGGCCGCGCTGGTGCTCGTCCGGTTCCTGGTCGCCGTGCCGGTGGGTGCGCTGCTCGGTGGATGGTCGCTGCGTCGGCTCGGCGACGGCGTCGTCAGCGGCGTGGGCCTGGCCCTGGCGGCGGTCGGCCTGTTCGTGATGAGCCGCTGGGGCGACGGCGCCCTGGACCACCTCTCCGCGACGGTCGTCCTGGCGCTGGTCGGCCTCGGCATCGGGCTGGCCCTCGCCCCCGTCAACAACGCCGCGCTGGCCGCCGCCCCCCACGAGGCTCACGGTGTCGCCTCCGCGCTGGTCGTCGTCGCACGGATGGTCGGCATGGTGGTCGGGCTCGCGCTCCTGACCGCCATCGGCCTGCACCGCTACTACGCCACGGTCGCGGCCCTGCCCGACCAGTCCGACACCAATGCGCTGGTCGCTGCCGGTGTCGTGCAGGTGCAGACCGTCTTCGCCGGGGCCGCCGTCGCGGCACTTCTCGGCGCCATCGCCTCGACCGGACTCGGCCTCGGTCGATCCCGGCGCTGAGGTCAGTCGGCGATCTCGACGACGACGGGGGCGTGGTCGGAGGCGCCCTTGCCCTTGCGCTCCTCGCGGTCGATCGCCGCGCCGAGCACCCGGTCGGCGAACGCGGGGGAGCCGAGGATGAAGTCGATCCGCATGCCGCGGCGCTTCTGGAAGCTCAGGCGCGTGTAGTCCCAGTAGGTGAAGGTGCCGGGCTCGGACGTGTGGGGCCGCACGACGTCGACGAACCCGGTGTCCAGCACCGCCTGGAAGGCCGCCCGCTCGGGCGGCGACACGTGGCTCTTGTCGAGGTAGTACTCCATCGACCAGACGTCCTCGTCCTGAGGCGCGATGTTCCAGTCGCCCATGATGGCGGCGGTCTCGCCGGCCTCGACCGAGTGCTGGGCCTGCGCACGCAGGGCGGCGAGCCACTGCAGCTTGTAGGCCATGTGGGGGTCCTCGAGAGCCCGGCCGTTCGGCACGTAGACGGAGGTGACCTTGATGCCGCCGCAGGTCGCGGTCAGCGCGCGGGCCTCCACCACGGGCGGCTCGCCCCACGAGGGTGCGTCCGCGAAGGAGGGCACCACGTCGGCAAGCCCCACACGCGAGACGATGGCCACGCCGTTCCAGTGGTTGAGCCCGTGGTGGGCCACCTCGTAGCCGAGCGCAGCGAGCCGGTCGAACGGGAACTGGGCGTCCGTGGCCTTGGTCTCCTGGATCGCCAGGACGTCGACGTCCGTGCGCTGGAGCCACGCCTCGACGCGGTCGATCCGGGACCTGATGGAGTTGACGTTCCACGTCGCGATGCGCACGGGGCAACCCTAAGGGGACGCACCTACAGTGGGCCCATGAGCACTGCCCTCGTCACCGGCGCGACCGCCGGCATCGGCCTCTCGTTCGCCCACCAGCTCGCCGAGCGGGGCCACGACGTGGTGCTCGTCGCCCGCGACCGCGCCCGGCTCGAGAACGTCTCGGACGAGCTCCAGGCCAAGTACGGCGTGGCCACGGAGATCCTCGTGGCCGACCTGTCCGACCGGGCCGACACCGGCAAGGTCGCCGAGCGCCTCGCCGACGCCGCCCGGCCGGTCGACCTGCTCGTCAACAACGCCGGGTCCTCCCTGCGCAAGCGGTTCCTCGACAACGAGGTCAGCCAGGAGGAGGCCGTCTTCGACGTGCTCTGCCGGGCCGTCCTGGTCCTCTCGCACGCGGGGGCGCGGGCCATGCGCGAACGCGGGCACGGCGCCATCGTCAACGTCTCCTCGGTGGCCGGCTTCATCACCTCGGGCAGCTACTCGGCGGAGAAGTCCTTCGTCACCGTGTTCACCGAGTCGCTCGCCGGCGAGCTGGCCGGGACCGGGGTCACCGCCACGGCGCTCTGCCCCGGTTTCACCCACACCGAGTTCCACCAGCGTGCCGGGGTCACCATGTCGGGGGTGCCGGGGTTCATGTGGCTCGACGCCCGTCGTCTCGTGCACGACTGCCTCGAGGACGTCGCCAAGGGCAAGGTCGTGTCCGTGCCCGGGGCGCAGTACAAGGCCGTCGTCGCCGGGCTGCGCTTCCTCCCTCGCGCACTGGTCCGCTCGCGCGCCCGTACGGTGCACCGTCCGAAGCAGCGTCGCGACGCTCGGTAGGCTGCTGAGCCGTGACCGACACCTCCGCCGCCCGCGCCCGCCTGCTCGAGATCATCAAGGACAAGGCCATCGTCCACGGCCGCGTCACCCTCTCCTCGGGCAAGGAGGCGGACTACTACGTCGACCTGCGCCGGATCACCCTCGACGGTGAGGCGGCCCCGCTGGTCGGCCTGGTCATGCGCGACCTCGTCTCCGACCTGGCGTACGACGCGGTGGGCGGCCTGACCCTGGGTGCCGACCCGGTCGCCACGTCGATCCTGCACGCCAGCGCCGCCGCGGGGGAGCGCAAGGACGCGTTCGTGGTCCGCAAGGCCGGCAAGGCGCACGGCCTGCAGCAGCGCATCGAAGGGCCCTCGATCCAGGGTCGCCGTGTCGTCATCGTCGAGGACACCTCCACGACCGGCGCCTCGCCGCTCGAGGCCGCGAACGCCGCACGCGAGGCCGGCGCCGAGGTCGTCGCCGTGGCCACGATCGCCGACCGGGCCACCGGTGCCGCGGAGAAGTTCGCCGAGGCCGGGTTCGAGTACCGCTTCGTCTACGGGCTCGAGGAGCTCGGCCTCGCCTGAGCCGCACGGCATACTGCCCCCCGCTGCGCGCAGGGCCTAGGCTCAGGGCACTCAGGAAGACCTAGGGGAGTCCCATGATCATCTGGATCGTCATCGCCGTCGTCGTCGTGCTGCTGGTCCTCGCAGCCGTCGGCATCTACAACGGCCTCATCAAGCTGCGCAACCTCGTGCAGGAGGCCTGGCGCCAGATCGACGTCGAGCTCAAGCGCCGGCACGACCTCATTGGCAACCTCGTCGAGACGGTCAAGGGCTACGCGGCCCACGAGCGGGGCACCCTCGAGGACGTCATGAAGGCCCGGTCGGCCGCCATGGCCGGTGGCCAGAGCCCCGCCCAGCAGGCGCAGAGCGAGGGCCTGCTCAGCCAGGCGCTCGGGCGCCTCATCGCCGTGGCCGAGGCCTACCCCGACCTCAAGGCCAACCAGAACTTCCTGGCCCTGCAGCAGGAGCTCACCGCGACCGAGGACCGCATCGCCTCCGCGCGGCGCTACTACAACGCCAACGTGCGCGAGCTCAACACCAAGGTCGAGACGGTCCCGAGCAACATCGTGGCGAACATGTTCGGCATCCACCGCGAGGAGTACTTCGAGGTGCAGGGCGAGGAGCGCGACGCGGTGAAGGTCGACTTCGGCCAGCGCGAGGCGACCATCCCGCCCCCGAGCGGGTATGCCGCCGGGTCCGGTCCCGCGGCGACCCCGCCTCCCGCCGAGCAGCCCCCGGCGTCGCCGCCCACCCAGCCCTGACGCGCCGTCCACCGGTCGGTGGACGACGGTTCAACCGGAAAGTGCTCCCGCGCGGGACTGCTGCCGCGGCAGGCTGGTCCCATGGACGCACCCATCACCGTGACCGGCCTGCGCAAGACCTACGGGTCCCGCGAGGCGGTCGACGGCATCGACCTGCAGATCGAGGCGGGCGAGGTCTTCGCCCTGCTCGGCCCGAACGGCGCCGGCAAGACCACCACCGTCGAGGTCCTCGAGGGCTTCCGGCGCCGCGACGGCGGGGACGTGAAGGTCCTCGGCAGCGACCCGGAGGACGCGGACCTCGCGTGGCGCAACCGCATCGGGATCGTGCTGCAGACCTCCACCGGCCTCGACCTGCTCACCCCGCGGGAGGCCGTCGCCAGCACCGCCAAGGTCTACCGCAACCCCCGCGACGTCGACGAGGTCATCGCCGCGGTCGGCCTGCAGGACAAGGCGGACGACCGCATCGGCAAGCTCAGCGGGGGCCAGCGACGACGCCTCGACGTGGGTCTCGGGATCGTGGGGTCGCCGGAGCTGCTGTTCCTCGACGAGCCGACGACCGGGTTCGACCCGCAGGCGCGTCGCGACTTCTGGGACCTCATCCGCTCCCTCACCGACGGCGGCACGACGATCCTGCTGACCACCCACTACCTCGACGAGGCCGAGCACCTCGCCGACCGGGTCGGGGTCATCGCCGCGGGCCGGATGCTCGCCCTCGACACCCCGGCCAACCTCGGTGGCCGCGCCTCCTCGGAGGCCACGGTCTCGTGGGAGGAGGGCGGCGCCCGGCGCACCGAGCGGACCAGCGTGCCCACGCAGTACGTCGCGGAGCTGTCCGCCCGTCTGGGAGGTGAGGTGCCGCGGCTCACGGTCACGCGACCCTCGCTCGAGGACACCTACCTGTCGCTGATCGCCCCGCACCTCCACGAGGTCGCGCCGGCCGATGCGATGGCGGTGTCGGCGTGAACGCCGCAGCGATCGGCTGGGACCGCACGGTCCTGGAGCTGAAGATGTACTTCCGCGAGAAGGAGGCGGTGTTCTTCTCGTTCGCCTTCCCGATCCTCATGCTGTCGATGTTCGCGGTGATCTTCGGTGACTCGTTCTCCGAGGGCGACGCGGCCGACGCCGGCGTCAATGCCGCCCGGTTCTTCCTGCCCGGCATGGTCGCGGCCGGCGTGATGCTCACGAGTTTCCAGTCGATGGCGCTCAGCGTCGCGGTGGAGCGCGACGACGGCACGCTCAAGCGGCTGCGCTCGACGCCGATGCCCCCCGTGGCCTACTTCCTCGGCAAGGTCGGGCTGGTCGCCAGCACCTCCCTGGCGCAGTTCGTGCTGCTCATCGCCATCGCGCGGCTCGGGTTCGGCGTGCAGCTGCCCACCGACGCGGTGCACTGGTTCACGTTCGCGTGGGTCTTCCTGCTCGGCGTCGCCTGCGGCACCGTGCTCGGGATCGCCTATTCCTCGGTGGCGACGTCCTCCCGGTCGGTGGGGGCCGTGGTCATCGCCCCGACGCTGGTCCTGCAGTTCATCTCCGGCGTCTACTTCGCCTTCACGGACCTGCCCGACTGGCTCAAGCAGGTGGCGTCGCTGTTCCCGCTGAAGTGGATCGCCCAGGGCATGCGCTCGGTGTTCTTCCCCCAGGACTGGCAGGGCCAGGAGATGGCCGGGGTCTGGGAGCACGGCCGGACCGCGCTCGTCCTGGGCGCGTGGCTCGCCGCGGGGCTCGTCATCTGCGCGCGGACGTTCCGCTGGACCAAGCGCGGCACGACATGATGGGCCGATGAGCGCCGACCAGCCCGTGGACTGCCGGCCGGTGCCGGGCACCTCCACGGGTGAGCTCGACGAGATGTGGCGTCGCCAGCTCGTCTGGTGGCACGTCTTCTTCGGCGTCCTGGTCGCCACGACGGCCGGCGTCCTGGTCGCCGAGGAGCCCGACCACCTCGGGTGGTCCCTGCTCGGGGTGGGCGTCATCGCCGCCGCGTACCTCGTCTGGGGCCGTCGCGGCATCGGTGACGAGGAACGGACCGCCGGCGTCCGCTACGTCGCCGTCGCCTGGGTCGCCCTCGTGGCGCTCATGGCGGTGGACGGGACGGGTACGGCGTGGGTCCTCACCTTCGGGCTCTTCCCCCAGACCTGGGCGATGCTGCGGCGCAACCACGCCGCTGCGGTGGTGGTCGCCGCGGTCCTGGCCATCGGCGCCGTACGCCTCTGGCAGGCCCCCCGCACCGGCGACGACGTCCTCGGCATCGCCATCAGCACGGTCATCACGCTGACCCTCTCCCTGGTCATGGGGCTGTTCATCCACAAGCTCATCCGCGAGGCCGACTCCCGGGCGTTCACCATCGACGAGCTCCGTCGCACGCAGGCGCAGCTGGCAGCCGCCGAGCGTGCCCAGGGGGTCGCGAGCGAGCGCGAACGCATGTCCCGCGAGATCCACGACACGCTGGCCCAGGGGTTCACCTCGGTGGTCACCCTGGCCCGGGCCACCGAGGCGGCGCTCGACCGGGGCGACCTCGAGGTGGTCCGCGAGCGCGTGCGCCTCATCGAGCAGACCGCCGCCGACAACCTCTCCGAGGCGCGGCTCATCGTGGCCGAGATGACGCCCGGCCACCTCCAGTCCCGCACGCTGTCCGAGGCGCTCGGCCGGCTGGTCGACGCCGTCGCCGCCGAGTCGGGCATGCAGGGCACCCTGGTCGTGCAGGGTGAGCCGACGGTGCTCCCCGCCAACTCCGAGGTCGTCCTGCTCCGCACCGCCCAGGAGGGGCTGGCCAACGTCCGCAGGCACGCGCAGGCGCGGACCTTCGAGGTCCGCCTCACGTATGCCGCCGACGCGCCGGTCTCGCTCGAGGTCGCCGACGACGGCGTGGGCTTCGCCCCCGACGACCCGGATCGCGGCTACGGCCTCGACGGTGCCACCGCGCGGGCCGGCGAGGTGGGCGGGCGCTTCGAGGTCAGCAGCGCCCCCGGCGCGGGGACACGGCTGCGCATGGAGGTGCCCCGATGACGTTGCGGCTGCTGGTCGTCGACGACCACCCGGTCGTGCGGATGGGGCTCGCGGCGATGCTCTCGGAGCACCCCGACTTCGAGGTCGTCGGGGAGGCCGCCGACGGTGCGGAGGCGGTCCTGCTCGTCGAGCGGCTGTCGCCCGACGTCGTCCTCATGGACCTGCGGATGCCGGTGCTCGACGGCGCCGCCGCGACGGCCCGGCTGCGGGCACGACCCGACGCCCCGGCCGTCCTCGTCCTCACCACCTACGACACCGACGCCGACATCGTCCGGGCCGTCGAGGCGGGGGCCAACGGCTACCTGCTCAAGGACTCGCCTCGCGAGGTGCTGGCCGACGCCATCCGGCGAGCCGCCCGCGGCGAGACCGTCCTCGCCCCGCCGGTCATGGCGACCCTGGCCAGCCGGCTCCGCGCGCCCGCCGGACCCTCGCTCACCGAACGGGAGACCGAGGTCCTGCGCTGCGTCGCCCGTGGGCTGTCCAACGCCGCGGTCGGGCGCGAGCTGCACATCGGCGAGGCCACGGTGAAGACGCACCTGCTGCGGGCGTTCGAGAAGCTCGACGTCACCGACCGCACCGCCGCGGTCACCGCAGCCCTGCGGGCCGGCCTGATCGAGCTGTAGGGATCAGGCGCGCTCGTCGGTGAGGTCGTCGTACGCCTCGCCGGCCTCGTCCACGATCTTCTCGGAGGGGGTGTGGCCGCGACGGGCCCGGACGACCTCGACCACCATGGGGACCACCGAGACCGCCACGATGGCCAGGATCGCGAGCTCGAGGTGGTCCTTCAGCGCGGGGAACGAGTTGCCGAGGAAGTAGCCGAGCAGGGTGACGACCCACACCCACAGGACCGCGCCCACGCCGCTCCACACGAAGAAGTGGCGGCGGTCCATGCGGCTGACGCCGGCGACGACGGTGATGAACGTGCGCACGATCGGCACGAAGCGGCCGATGACCAGCGCCTTGGCGCCGTGCTTCTCGAAGAAGGCGTGGCTGTCGTCGAAGTACTTCTTCTTGAGCAGCCGGCCGTCGCGCTCGTACAGGGGACGTCCCACGGCGCGCCCGATCTCGTAGCCGACGACGTTGCCGGCGAACGCGGCCGCGCTCAGGACGAGCAGGGCCACGACGAGGTTCATGCTGAAGTCGCCGGTGCTGATGAACAGCCCGATCGCGAACAGCAGCGAGTCGCCGGGCAGGATCGGGAAGAGCAGCCCGCACTCGACGAAGACGATCGCGACGCTCACCCAGAAGAACTGGGAGCCGAAGTGGTCGAGGAGCCACTGGGGGTCCATCCAGTTGGTGCTGAGTGAGTGCATGGGTCAAGGGTACGGGTCGCAGCCGGGTGCTCCCTGTGCGTCACCTGAGCGCGGGCTCGCCGGGGGCCTACCGGGCTGGCCAGCTGCGCTGGACACGCCCCCAGTCTCCGACCTGCGCGAACGGGTCGGGCAGGGCCCGGGTGCGACGCGGTGGGGGACCGGTCACCGGAGCGTGGTGGTCGAGGACGGTGGTGAGCACCCCCTCGCCCCGCGTCAGGTGCGGCAGCCGCTGGGCGAGGCCGTGGACCTCGTCGGCCGGCACGTCGCCGCTCAGCACGGCGGCAGCGGTCGCGGAGGTGCCGGGCACCCGGGTGTCGTGGGGTACGGCGCGGTGGTGGGGCAGCTCGGCGAGCACCGTCCCGACCAGGTCCTGCGGCACCTCGAGCTCGAACCGGTGCACGGGCGCGCAGACGACCGTCCCGGCCCGGGCGAGGGCCTCGGCGAGCACGAGCCGGGCCAGGCTGCGGAAGTCCGCCGCGGTGCTCGACATCTTCTTGTCGAACCCGGCGTGCATCGCGCTCTGCCTCGGGTAGTAGCCCGAGTGGGTCACCACCACGCGGCAGTCCGGCACCGACCAGCCGTGCACGGCCTCGGTGAGGGTGCCGTCGACGCCCTCGCGGACGGCGGCGAAGAACGCCGGTGGCATCGAGCCGAGCTCGACCTCCAGCGCGAGGTCGACGCCGCTGCCGACCGGCGCCGGCTCGACCCGCAGCCCCACCGTGGCGAGGAACGGGTTGGGGCTGACGTCGATCAGCTGGTGCGCCGATCCGGCCGCCCGGACGCGCTCGACGCAGATCGGGGTCGTCGGCCGGAACGACGCCTTCACGCCGTGGTCCTCGGCGAGGAAGGTGGCGATCACCTCCTTCTGGACCTCGCCGTAGAGCGAGACCGCGACCTCGCCACGGCCGTCGTCGAGGCGCAGGGCGATGAGCGGGTCCTGCTCCGCGAGCTCGGTCAGGGCGGCGAACAGCCGTCCTCGTTGGCTGGGCTCGACCGGGTCCACGACCGTCTCGAGGCTGGGCCGGCCCAGCTCGACCTGCCGCGCCCGGAGCCCACCGGTGCCGAAGGTGTCGCCCACCCGGGCCGTCACCGGACCGCGGAGCACGGCGATCCGCCCCCGGTCGACCTGCTCGACCCTGCGCAGCCCGTCGGGGCCGAAGACCTCCAGACCCGTCACGCGTTCGGGTACGCGTCCGCCCACCTCGAGCCGGTCGCGGACCCGCAGCGTGCCGCCCGTCACCCGCACGTAGGTCAGCCGGCTCCCCGCGGCGGACCGGTCGAGCTTGAAGACGGTCCCGGCGGCGGGCTCGTGGTCGTGGTCGTGGTCGTGGTCCTGGTCCTGGAGGTGGTGGTGGTCCTCGCCCGGCGGCGTCGTGCAGGCGGCGTCCTCGGCGACGAGGTCCGTGAGGGCGTCGAGCAGGGCCGGCACCCCGGCTCCCGTGATCGCCGACCCGAAGACCACCGGCTGCACCCGAGCCGCCCGCGTCCGCTCGCGCAGGTCGGCGCGTTCGCCGTCCGTCGGCACGAATGGCAGGTATGCCGCCTGCGGGGTCCCGGGCGCGTCCACCGTTCCCAGGGGCACCGCGTCGGGCGTGAGGCGCTCGCCCACCTGCGCGAGGACCCGGTCGGGATCGGCGCCGGTGCGGTCGAGCTTGTTCACGAACAGCACGGTCGGCAGCCCGAGCCGCTGCAGGGCGCGGGCGAGCACCAGGGTCTGCGCCTGCACCCCCTCGACCGAGGACACGACGAGGACAGCGGCGTCGAGGACGGCCAGCGAGCGCTCGACCTCGGCGACGAAGTCCGAGTGCCCGGGGGTGTCGACGAGGTTGACGAGGGTGTCGTGCCAGGCGAACGAGGCGACCGCGGAGCGGATCGTGATGCCGCGGCGTCGCTCGAGGTCGAGCGAGTCGGTCCGGGTGTCACCGGCGTCGACGCTGCCGGGGTGGTCGAGGACTCCCGCCTCGTGCAGGATCCGTTCGGTCAGGCTGGTCTTGCCGGCGTCAACATGCGCGACGACCCCGACGGTCAACGTGCGCAACTGCCTTCACATCCATTCGGTAGGTGGGTACCTGGCGGGACGTGTCGGCAGCTCGCATCGGTTTCTCCGGTCTGTGGGTCGTTCGGGTGGGTGGGTCGTGCTCCTCCATGGCAGCAGCCGCACCCCCGGCCGGGCAACGGCTTTTCCGTCGCGCAGCCATCGCGCGCCTAGGGTGGCCCCCGTGAGCGACGACGACCTGGCGGGCGCTGGCCCTGGCCGCGCCGGCCGTGATGACGAGGTCGGCGTCGGGCCGTGGGTCGGTGAGTGGCCGGCGGGGGACCAGTGGGACGCCGAGCTGCTGCGCGACGGCGACCGCCGCAACGTCGTCGACGCCTACCGCTACTGGCGGCACGACGCGATCGTCGCCGACCTCGACACCCGCCGCCACGACTTCCACGTCGCCGTCGAGAACTGGGGCCACGACTTCAACATCGGCTCCGTCATCAGGACCGCGAACGCCTTCAACGCCAAGGCTTTCCACATCGTCGGCAAGCGGCGCTGGAACCGGCGTGGGGCGATGGTGACCGACCGCTACCAGCACGAGCACCACCACCCCACGGTGGACGACCTCCTGGCGTGGGCCGAGACCGCCGGACGCGCCGAGGACGGGACGGCACGCGCCATACCCGTCGTCGGCATCGACAACCTCCCCGGTTCGGTGCCGCTGGAGACCTACGACCTGCCGCGGGAGTGCGTCCTGCTCTTCGGGCAGGAGGGCCCCGGGCTGTCGCTGGAGGCGCGCCGGGCCTGCGCTGCGGTCCTGCACATCGAGCAGTTCGGCTCCACGCGCTCGATCAACGCCGGGGCTGCCGCGGCGGTCGCCATGCACGCCTGGGTCAGGCGCCACCGGTTCGGGCAGCTGCCGACAGCAGCCCGCGGCGGGTGAGGCCCAGGACCATCAGGGCGGCGGCGCCGAGCAACAGCTCGCGCCAGTGCCAGGCCGCCCAGCCCGTGTGGGTGCCCAGCAGGCTGCTGTGTGCCGGTCCCGCAAGGGCGTCGTCGGCGAGGTCGAGCCACCCCAGGCGCAGCGCCGGGTCGGCGACGAGCGCCGGCGCGCCGGTCGTGCGTGGAGCCACGGCGGTGACCACCTCGCCGGGAGGCGTGCCGTACCACGTGGCCCCACGCCACTCGAGGTGCTTGGCGCCGGCATGGGAGGCCGTCGTCGGGGGCAGGAACGGTGACGCGACCTCGGAGGTGTCCACCTCACGACCGCTGGCCACGTCGAAGACCAGCACGGTCGACCCCGAACCCGAACCCGACCCGGAACCAGGTCCCGAGTCGTGCTGGTCGCCGCCGAGGCCGATGGCGAGGGACCTGCGGTCGGGCGAGAGGGAAGGGCTCCACTGGCTGTAGGCGAAGCCGGACACGGGCGTGGCGGGCCGCAGCACCGGCAGCCTGCGGACCGAGCCGTCCAGGCCCAGGGCCACCGGGGTGAGGGTGGTCGTGAGGTCGGTGTCAGGACCGGAGTCGCGCCCCGCGACGGCGAGCACGGTGTGGTCGTCGAGCCAGCCGGCGAGGCTGTACCCAGAGTCGGCCGCCAAGGGGCGGACCGACCCGTCGGTGCCGAGCACGAGGATCGCGACGGAGCCGTCGTTGCCGGTCGTGGCACCGGCCAGGGCGACCCGCGTGCCGTCGGGCGAGACGTAGCCGGGGGTCTGGGCGCCCACGCCGTACGGGTAGGTGGGTTCGTGCTGCGCGTCGGGGTACGCCGTGGTGCCCACCTCCGGGAAGGTCGTGGTCCGTCCGGTCACGACGTCGTGGATCCGGTAGCGGCCGTCGCCGGAGTCGACGTAGCCGAGGACGCGTCCGTCGGCTGACAACGCGGGGACCACACCGTCCATGAAGCCGCCACGGACGGGCAGGCGACGCAGGCCGCCGTCCTGGGTGACGCCGTACCACCCGCTGTTGCGGCCCATCCCCTCGGACAGGGCGACCGCGGCGAGCGGCTCGCCCCGCCGAGGGAGGTCGCTGACGGACCACGGCCTCGCGATGCGCACGGGGTGGCCCAGGGTCACGGACCCCGACGGGGCGGCCGGTAGGGCGTCCCGGTCCCACGACCCCGGCAGCACGGCGACCACGACCGCGACCACAGCCGCCGCGGCGAGTGCGACACGGGTGCTGCGCACCCGACGACGCCGGCGTCGGCCGCGGGACCACGCGGTGGCGGCGAGGTCGGGCACCGTCCGTGCGTGACCGGGGCCGTCGAGGTCGTCGGCAAGGTCTGCGAGGGCGTCGGACAGCACGGGGCCCATCACGTCACCACCAGTCGGTCGGTGAGCTCGACGAGCTCGGGTGCGGTGACCCGGAGGCGCTTGAGCGCATCGCGGGTCGTGGTCTTCACGGTGCTCACCGAGCAACCCAGCACGGCCGCGGCCTGGGCCTCGGTGCGGTCCTCGTAGAAGCGGAGCACGAGCACCGCGCGCTGCTTGGGGGTGAGGCGGCCCAGTGCGGCCTGCAGGAGCAGCCGTCGCTCGGACTCGGCGGACAGGTCGGCGCCGTCGGTGGGCTCGAGGGCCGGCTCGCCGACCACCCGTGGCCGGCGCAGTCGCATCCGCCACGTGTCGACGGCGCGGTGGTAGAGGACGGTGCGGGCGTAGGCCTCCGGGTTGCCCTCCTCCTCGACGGCCTCCCAGTGCTGGGCCACCTTGGCCAGGGTGTCCTGGAGGAGGTCCTCGGCCAGGTGACGGTCGCCGGAGAGCAGGTACGCGGTGCGCAGCAGGGTGCCCGAGCGCGACTGCACGAAGCGCTCGAACCCGGCCATCCCCTCCTGTCCCACACCCCCCATGACGTCGAACTGTGCCCTCACGGGTGGGTCCAAGGGCCACGTTCCCGGATTCTTTTCCGGCAGGCTGTCGATCAGGACGGCGCCCGTGCGTCATCAGGGTGCACGCACCCACCGATGAGAGGACCAGCCATGACCCAGTACCTCGTGCTCCTGCCGAGCCCGGAGGCGCGCTACGCCACCGCGAGCGACCAGGAGAAGCAGGAGCTGCACACCGCCCACACCGAGTTCGTCGAGCTGCTCGGGACCCGTGGCCACAAGATGGTCGGCGGAGCCCAGCTGACGCCCTCGACCCACGCGCGGGTCGCCCGCGGCAGCGCGCTCGACGACGTCACCGTGACCGACGGCCCCTTCGCCGAGAGCGCCGAGCAGGTCGCCGGCTACTACCTGGTCGAGTCCGACGACGTCGACGACCTGGCGCAGGTCTGCGGCCGCCTGCTGTCGACGCCGTTCCACCCGGCGGTCGAGATCCGTCCGACCGTGGCGATGTGAGGGGAGCGCGATGACCGAGTACGTCGTGCTGATCATGGGGGATGCCGACCGCTGGTGGACCACCATGAGCGTCGAGCAGCGCACGGCCGGGTACGCCGAGTACACCCGGTTCGGTGAGGAGCTCGGCCGCCGGGGGCACAAGATCACCGGCGGCGCCGAGCTCCACGCCTCGGGCGAGGCCCGCAGCATCCCCGCCGGTGGTGGCACCCCGACCGACGGTCCGTTCGCCGAGGTCACCGAGCAGGTCGGCGGCTTCTACCAGGTGGAGACCGACGACCTCGACGACCTGGTGGACTGCTGCCAGATCATCGCCGCCCTCGGCGACGGCATCGAGGTACGGCGCGTGGTCAAGCCGGAGGACCGTCCCTCGTGAGGTACGTCGTCCTCATCGCCTCTGAGCCGGGTGAGTGGGAGGCGGCCGACGAGGAGGCCCGCCAGGAGCTCTTCGACGCCCACCACGCCTTCGAGAGGTTCGTCGACGAGCACGGAAGCAGGCGGGAGAGCGCCGCCCTCGCCGACGCCGAGACCGCGACGACCATCCGCCACCGTGCAGGCGGCCCGGTCGTCACCGACGGCCCCTTCGTCGAGCTGACCGAGCAGGTCGGCGGCTACTACGACGTCGAGCTCCCCGACCTCGACACCGCCATCGCCGCGGCCAAGCTCCTGCCGAGGTCCTACACGGTCGAGGTCCGACCGACGGTGCAGGTCGAGGGGTACGAGGGCCGGTGACCGCCGGCGCCGACGAGCACGACCCGAGCAAGCCGAGCGGCCCGGGCGGCCGGGACGTCTCGGACGGCCCGGACGCCGCGCTCGCCCGGGTCGTGCGCGAGGAGTGGGGCCGGTTGGTGTCCCTCCTCCTCGCCCGGTTCCGCCGGCTCGACCTCGTGGAGGACGCGCTGGCCGACGCGGTCGAGGCCGCCGCCCGGCGCTGGGCGCGCGACGGGGTGCCCGACAACCCGGCCGGGTGGCTCCACACGACCGCACGGCGCCGGATCCTCGACCGGCTCCGCGGTGAGGCGATGGCCCGGCGCAAGGTGCCGCTGCTCGTCGTGGCGGCCGAGGAGGAGGGGAGTGGCGCCGTGCGGGCCGACCCGGGTGACCTCGTCGAGGACGACCTCCTGCGCCTGGTCCTCATGTGCAGCCACCCCGCGCTCGACCCGGCGGCCGCGAGCGCCCTCACCCTGCGCCTCGTCCTGGGTGTCACCACGGCCGACGTGGCGCGCCTGTTCCTCGTGCCGGAGCCGACCATGGCTGCCCGTCTCACCCGGGCGAAGAAGAAGATCGTCACGGCGGGCATCCCCTTCGCCGTCCCCGCGGCCACCGAGCTGCCCGAGCGGCTCGACGTCCTGGCCCAGACGGCCTACCTCGCCTTCACCGCCGGGTACGCCCCCGGCAGCGGCCCCGACGCCCTCCGCGCCGAGCTGGCCGGTGAGGCGGTGCGCCTGGTCCGGGTGGTCCTCGGCCTGCGTCCCGGCGAGCCGGTCCTCACGGCGTTGCTCGCCCTGATGCTGCTGCAGCACTCACGCCGCGACGCCCGCGTCGACGCGCACGGAGCGATCGTGCTGCTGCCCGACCAGGACCGCAGCCGCTGGCACCGCGACGAGGTCGACGAGGCGCTGGCGCTGCTCGCCTCTCCTGCCCTCACCGGACGGGTCACCGTCCAGGCGGCCGGGTATGCCGTGCAGGCCCGGATCGCGGCCGAGCACGCCACCGCCCCCGACGCCGCCTCGACGCGCTGGGACCGCGTCGTCGCCCACTACGACACGTTGCTCAGGCTCGCCCCGACCCCGAGCGCCCGGCTGGCGCGCGCCGTCGCGGTCGCGGAGGCCGACGGACCACGAGCCGGACTCGCCCTGCTCGACGACCTCGACGAGCAGCTGCCGCACAGCCACCGCCTGCCTGCGGTGCGGGCCGAGCTGCTCAGCCGCGCCGGAGACCACGACGGTGCCCGCGCCGCGTACGCCGTCGCGATAGCGCGCTGCGCCAACGACGCGGAGCGGGCCCTGCTGACGGGGCGCCGAGACGCGCTTGACGCCTGAGACGACGGGTGTCGTGGGCGGCTGCGGACGTGAAAGGATCGGCGCGACGACGAAGTCCCGCAGATGGCTCTAAGGAGACCCCATGCCCATCGCCACCCCTGAGGTGTACGCCGACATGCTCGACCGCGCGAAGGCAGGCTCCTTCGCCTACCCCGCGATCAACGTGTCGTCCTCGCAGACGCTCAACGCCGCGATCCGCGGGTTCGCCGAGGCGGGCAGCGACGGCATCGTGCAGGTGTCCACCGGCGGCGCGGAGTACCTCTCCGGTCCCACGGTCAAGGACATGGTGTCCGGTGCCCTGGCGCTCGCGGCCTACGCCCACGAGGTCGCCAGGAACTACGACGTCAACATCGCGCTGCACACCGACCACTGCCCCAAGGACAAGCTCGACGGGTTCGTCCGGCCGCTGCTGGCCGCCTCCACCGAGCGGGTCAAGGCCGGCGGGACCCCGTGGTTCCAGTCGCACATGTGGGACGGATCGGCCGTGCCGCTCGACGAGAACCTCACCATCGCCCGCGAGCTGCTCGACGCCTGCAAGGCCGCGAACGTCGTCCTCGAGATCGAGGTCGGCGTCGTCGGTGGCGAGGAGGACGGCGTCGCCAACGAGATCAACGACAAGCTCTACTCGACGCCCGAGGACGCGATCGCCACGGCGAGGGCCCTCGGTACCGGCGAGAACGGCTACTTCATGACGGCCCTGACCTTCGGCAACGTCCACGGCGTCTACAAGCCGGGCAACGTCAAGCTGCGGCCCGAGGTCCTCAAGGCCGCGCAGGACGCCGTGCACCGCGAGTTCGGCACGCCGGACGAGAAGCCGTTCCACCTCGTCTTCCACGGCGGCTCGGGCTCCACGGCCGAGGAGATCGCCGCGGCCGTCGACTACGGCGTCGTCAAGATGAACATCGACACCGACACCCAGTACGCCTTCACCCGCCCCGTGGCCGGCTACATGCTGACCAACTACGAGGGCGTGTTCAAGATCGACGGCGAGGTCGGCAACAAGAAGCAGTACGACCCGCGCGCCTGGGGCAAGGAGGCGGAGGCCGGCATGGCGGCCCGCGTCGTCGAGGCCTGCCAGCACCTGCGCTCGGCGGGCACCCACGCATGAGCGACAACCTGCTCGGCATCCCCGAGACCCGCCTGCCCGTCGACCCCGCGGCAGCCAAGCTGGAGGAGGGGGTGGCCGCCGACCAGGTGGCCGCGGCACACCCCACCTCCTCGCTGGCCTGGGCGACCCTCGCCGAGGACGCGCTCGCCGACGGCCGCACCGTCGAGGGCTACGCCTACGCCCGCACCGGCTACCACCGGGCGCTGGACTCGTTGCGCAAGAACGGGTGGCGCGGCCAGGGACCCGTCCCCTGGGAGCACGAGCCCAACCGAGGGTTCCTGCGCGCGCTTGCTGCCCTGGCCAAGGCGGCCGGCGCGATCGGCGAGACCGACGAGGAGCACCGCTGCACCGAGTTCCTGCGCGACTCCTCCACGACCGGGGCCCGCGAGCTCGGCCTCTAGCCGACGACGCCTCACCACCTGCAGCGCCACGGAGCCGGCGACCCCCGAGGTCGCCGGCTCCGTGGCGCGCGGCTGCTCGGTGCTGCTCGGTGCTGCTCAGTGCCGGAAGGCGACCTCGGTCACGGCGTGTGGCTGTCCCGTGGAGGCGGTCTCGTTGAGGATGCGCAGCTGCAGCGTGTACTCGTCGCCCTCCCAGGTGCAGTAGCTCGAGCCCGCGGCGCCTTCGCAGTGCTGGAACCGCGGCGCCACGCCGGGCCGCACGGCGAACGCGTCCTTGACCGCTGCCTCGCTGCCGAGCTGGGTGGCGCGGGTCCGGTCGCCCTTGACCCACGCGGTGACGAAGGCGATGCCGTAGTCCTGCGCCGAGCGCGGGATCGCCGGGGCGTCCTTGCCCGGCGGTGGCGTGGTGGGCGACGGGTCGATGGTCGGCCGGGTCGGCTTCGTCGGCACGGGCCTGGTCGCCGTCGGTGACGCGGTCACGGTGGTGGTCACCGTGACCGTCGCCGGCGCGGGTGTCGTCGAGCTCGTGCCGGTCGTGGTGGCGGGGCCCTTCGAGGGCCCGCACCCCGCGAGCACGACGGCGATCGCGATGGCGAGCATCACGGCCGAGAGGGCGGATGCGGTGGCTGGCGTGGTGGGCTGGTGTCGCGTGGTCATCGGACTTCCCCCGTCGTGGACGTGCGGTCACCAGCACAGACGTCGCGGGACGGCGGGGGGTTGGGCGGCCGTTGGTCGGCGGGTTGGTCGGCGGGTTGGTCGGGCCGTGGGCATGGTGACGGCGGAGGGAGGGATCTGGTCGGATCCCTCCCCCCGCCGTCGCCCCCTTGGGGGAGGACCGTGGTCCGTCCCGCGTGCCCGTCGTCGGTGCGTCCCCTGCGTCGTCGACGAGGTGGCGCGCTCATTGTGCATCGCCTTCGGCCTCAGTGGTGTCACTATGGTGCCAATGGCCAGATGATGCCGACGGAGGACGGGGGCCTGTGACCAGCACCGATGAGCCGCGCCGCCAGGTGCAGGCCCTCTTCGTGGACCCCGTGGAGCGCCTGCAGCGCATCCTCGAGCGCGGCGAGCGGCAGCTCGAGGCGAGGCGCGAGGACCTGGCCGAGGTGCGCTTCGCCCTCTACGAGCTGGCCTCGGCGGCTGGCAGCGTCTCCACGCGCGGACAGCGCGTCGTCGAGCCGCTGCCGGCGGACCTCGCGCCGTCGGTGCTGCGCCACCTCGTCGACAGCACCACCTCGATCGTGCGCCACTGCGCCATGACCGTCGAGGTCGGCTCGGGGCTCGACCCGGACGTCAACCGCCAGACCCGAGAGCTGCTGTCCGCCGGTGCGTTCCGGCAGCAGACGATCTACCCCATCGACATCATGGACACCAAGGCCGGCCGGACCTGGGTGCGCGCGTGGGCCGACGCGGGTGAGGAGCAGCGGCTGAGCCTCGTGCCCCCCACCGACTTCGCGGTCTTCGACCAGGAGGCGGTGGTGGCGGTCGCCGACTGGGGCAACCCCGCCGCCGACTACGTGCTGATCCGTGACCCGATGCTGGTGTCCGCGTTCACGGCCCTGTTCGACCGGTCCTTCGCCCGAGCCCTGCCCGTGGCCCCGGAGGGCGGCCCCGACCCCGCAGAGCAGGAGCTCATGCGGCTGCTGGCGCTCGGGCTCAAGGACGAGTCGATCGCCCGCTACCTGCACTGCAGCCTGCGCACGGTGCGCCGCAGGGTGGCCCAGCTCATGGACCGTCACGGCGTCCAGACCCGGTTCCAGCTCGGCGTGGCCGCGGCCCGGGCTGGTCTCGCCACGCTGGCCGATCCCACGGACCGGTAGCCTTCACCGGTACGGGCCCCGCGCAGTACGCGAGGGGCTCGCTGCATTTCTGCTCGAGACCGTGGTGATGGAAGAGGTGCTGGTATGCCGGCGATCGTGCTCGTGGGCGCGCAGTGGGGCGACGAGGGCAAGGGCAAGGCGACCGACCTCATGGGCTCCGACGTCGACTACGTCGTGAAGTTCAACGGCGGCAACAACGCCGGCCACACCATCGTCATCGAGAAGGACGGCAAGCGCGAGAAGTACGCGCTGCACCTGCTGCCCTCCGGAATCCTCACGCCGACCTGCACCCCCGTCATCGGCAACGGTGTCGTCGTCGACCTCGCCGTGCTCTTCGAGGAGCTCGACGGCCTCGAGGCCCGGGGCGTCGACACCTCCCGGCTGCTGGTGAGCGCCAACGCGCACATCATCGCGCCGTACAACCGGGTCCTGGACAAGGTGACCGAGCGCTTCCTCGGGTCGCGCAAGATCGGCACCACCGGCCGCGGCATCGGACCGACCTACGCCGACAAGATGGCCCGCAACGGCATCCGGGTGCAGGACCTGTTCGACGAGAAGATCCTGCGCCAGAAGGTCGAGGCCGCGCTGGCCTTCAAGAACCAGATCCTCGCCAAGATCTACAACCGTCGCGCCGTCGGGGTCGAGGAGGTCATGGACGAGCTGCTCGGCTACGTCGACCGCCTGCGGCCCATGGTCGCCGACACCTCGCTCGTGCTCGAGAAGGCGCTCAACGAGGGCAAGACGGTGCTCCTCGAGGCCGGCCAGGCCACCCTGCTCGACGTCGACCACGGCACCTACCCGTTCGTCACCTCGTCCAACGCGACGGCCGGTGGCGCCTGCACCGGGTCGGGCATCCCCCCGACGCGGGTCGACCGGGTCATCGCCATCCTCAAGGCCTACTCGACGAGGGTGGGCGAGGGGCCGTTCCCGACCGAGCTGTTCGACGACAAGGGTGAGTTCCTGCGCAAGACCGGCGCCGAGTACGGCACGACCACCGGTCGTCCGCGTCGCTGCGGCTGGGTCGACACGGTGGTGGGCCGCTACTCCACGCGCGTCAACGGCACCACGGACTTCGTCATCACCAAGCTCGACGTGCTCACCGGCCTCGACACGATCCCGGTGTGCGTCGCCTACGACGTCGACGGCGTCCGCCACGACGAGATGCCGGTCAACCAGACCGACTTCCACCACGCCAAGCCGGTCTACGAGGAGCTGCCGGGCTGGCGGGAGGACATCTCCACCTGCCGCACCTTCGAGGAGCTGCCGGCGAACGCCCGGGCCTACGTGCTGCGGCTCGAGGAGCTCATCGGCGCCAGGGTGTCGGCGATCGGCGTCGGCCCCGGCCGCGACGAGATCATCAGCCGTCACTCCCTGCTCGGCGACTGACGCTCCCCTCGCCACGCACAACCGGGCGCCGCCTCGGGGGAAGAGGCGACGCCCGGTACGACGCGGTGGCTGCGAAGCCCCGCCGCGTCGGTCTGGTGGACCGTCAGTGCTCGCGGCGGCGAGCCACGACGGTGAGGCCGGAGCCGACGAACAGGAGCACCAGGCCGCCTGCGACATACAGCTCGGGGTCGAAGCCGGTGAAGGCCAGGGTCGGCACGGCGCTGGCCGAGCTGGTGGTCTTCGGGTCGCCCGAGCCACCGGGGCCCGCGATCTCCTCGCCGCCGGTGCTGATGACCGGGCACGCCTCGCCGGCCGGGACCGCAGGCGTCACGAGCTCCTGGGTGTCGTAGGCCGGGGTGGTGACGATGGTGTCCTCCATGTGGGAGACCTCGTCGGTGGCAGGGACCTCCGGGGAGACGAGCACCTGGCGCTCACCCATGACCGCCGGGACCTCGGGCTGGGCCGGGGTGACGACCACGGTGCGCGCCCACTCGTACTCGGTGTAGGCCGGCTTGAGGACGGTGGTCTCCTGACCCACGAGCGAGTAGCCCTCCGGGGCCGTCTCGTCGTCCACGGTGAAGACGGTGTCGGTCTCGGTGGTGACGAGGGGCTCGGTGGCGCTGCGCACCCAGCCGTCGGCCGGAGCCTCGGTGGGGGAGGTCGTCCACTGCTTGTCGTAGTGGCTCTTCTCGGGCGCCGTGACGGTCTGGTCGTAGGCGGCGGTGACGAGCTCCTGGACCGTGTGCTCAGGGACGTCGACCTCCTGCTTGTACGTCGCAGGGACGGTCTCGTCCCAGGCCTCGGTGACGACCGGGTGGACGTACGGCATGACGATGTTCCAGCCCTGGTCGTGACCGTCCGCGGTGTTCCAGCCAAGGGGCTGGAACTGGGTCCTGCCCTGCTTGTTGACGTACTGGTACAGGCTCGTGTCGTAGACGGCGTCGTGGTGGACGACGTGCTCCGGGACGTCGACGACGTCCTTGTACGTGGCCGGGACCACGACGTCCCTGTAGACCGCGTCGTGGTGGACGATGGTCGTGGTCTCGGGCTGGTCGATGACCTTGATGACCCACTCGTACTGCGTGGTCGTCGTCACCTTCTCCCACTGGTACCGCGTCTGGGTGACGGCAGCGTGGTCCTTGGTCTGGCCGGTCGTGGCCCACCCGTCGCCATCGGGACCGGTGCTGTTGCCGACGGTCCACTGGGTCTCCTGGGCCGTTACCGCGGGCACGGCCGGCACGGCCGGAGTGATGACGTAGGACTCGGTGGCCCAGACGGCGGGCACGGCCGGCTGGGCCGGCTGGTCGACGACCTTGTGCTGGCCGGTGACGACGCTCTCGGCGTCGTGGTGGACGGTCGTGTAGACGGCCTCGACGGCCGGTGTGCCGCAGCTGGGCGCGGCGTGGGCGGTGCTGGCGATCAGCAGCGGGCCGGTGGCCAGGGTCAGCGCCAGTACGGCGCTCTTGCGCGTGGACATCATGAGTTTTCCCCTTCGC
Organism: Phycicoccus sp. Soil748; assembly: GCF_001428025.1. Classification (GTDB taxonomy): domain Bacteria; phylum Actinomycetota; class Actinomycetes; order Actinomycetales; family Dermatophilaceae; genus Pedococcus. The sequence goes on from NZ_LMSC01000008.1 coordinate 179,374, forward strand.
AGTGTTGGTTTCCCCCGCTTCACCCGCAGGTATGGGGAACCCCCGTGAAAGGAAAGTATTAGTAAAGATTGGGTAAAGGCATCAGGTAAAAATGCGTAGTGGTGCCGCCGTTCGGTCGATGACAAAGCAGCACAGAACCACTGGAAGCAGTCATTTCGTCGTGACTTGTTGACCGGGATGGTCAATCCGTCGACGGGCCGCAGGGCGCGGAAGGCCGTCGGGGTCGGCAGAAGAGGCGCTGGTCAGGCGGGGCGGAGCACCGTCATGCGGTGGGCCGCGCGGGTCAGGGCGACGTAGAGGACGCGGATGCCGCCGGGTGACTCGGCGGTGATCTCGTCGGGGTCGACGATGACCGTGGCGTCGTACTCCAGGCCCTTGGTCGACATCGGGTCGATGACCACGACCCGGTCGTCGAGGTCGGCCAGCGCCGCCAGCTCCGCTGCGTGCCGGGCGGGGGTGACCACCGCGACGGAGCCCTCGACCTCACCCAGCAGGGTCTCCACCGCGTCGGTGCCCACCTCCGCCCAACGGCCGCTCGTCACCACTGCGTCGACCGGCTGCGCACCGGTCTCCCGCACGGCCTGGGGGATGTCGGCGTCGGGGACCGAGGCCCGGACGACCTCGGCGGCGTAGTCGAAGATCTCGCGCGCGTTGCGGTAGTTGGTGTCCATGTGGAACAGGCGTCGCTCCTGGGTGCCGAACGCCTCCTCACGCGCCCGGCCGGCCTCCATTGCGTCGGGCCACGACGCCTGGGCCGCGTCACCGACGACGGTCCACGACGAGTACCGGCCGCGGCGACCGAGCATGCGCCACTGCATGGGGGACAGGTCCTGGGCCTCGTCGACGAGGACGTGGGCGTACTCGCCGGGACCCTCGACGCGGCCCTGCAGCAGTCGCTCGCGCGGGTCGGTCGGGGCCGTGCGCGACGTGCGGGTGCTGGAGCCGTCGCTGCCCTGGCGGCTGGCGCGGACCTCGGCGACGCCGAACTGCGAGACGTCGTCGAGCTCCTCGATCTCGTAGAAGCCGCGCTCCTCGGCGGGCGCGTCCTGCACGGTGCCCAGGCGGGCGGCGAGGTCGTCGACGAGCGCCGCGTCGGCCACCGACCAGGTGCCCGTCTCCAGCGCCACCTGCATCGAGGCCGCGAAGTCGTCGCACTCCTGGGGCGTGAGGGCGCCCTTGCCGTGGCGGTGTGCCAGGGAGGGGTCGGCGAGCCAGAGCAGCACCTCCCGCGGGTCGACCTGGGGCCACCACTGCTCGAGGAAGGTGACGACCTCGAGGTGGTCCTCGAAGCGGTCCATGAACTCGGCGCGGTCGCCCTCGCGCACGCTGGCCCACGCCGCCTCGGCGAGCTGGGCGCGCACGGCCTTAGCCGCGTTGTTGCGCTGGTGACCGCGGAGCACCTGGCTGCGGATCCGGTCGAGGGCAGGGGTGTCGACGCGGACCGCCTTGCCGTTGACGAACGCGCGGAACTGCTTCGGCGCCCCCGGCGGGGTGTCCGAGGCCGCGCGGGCGAGCAGGCGGCGTACGCGGAGCGAACCCTTGGTGGCTGCGACCGCCGGCGGGTCGAGACGCACGGCGGTGACGCCGTCGACGACGTCACCGAGGGACCGCAGGGTCACCGACTCCTCGCCGAGCGAGGGGAGCACGCGCTCGATGTAGGCGGTGTAGGCGGAGGAGGGGCCGACCACGAGGATGCCGCCGGACTCGAAGCGGCGGCGGTCGGAGTAGAGCAGGTAGGCGGCGCGGTGCAGCGCCACGACGGTCTTGCCGGTGCCGGGGCCGCCCGTGATCTCGGTGACGCCGCGGGCGGAGGCGCGGATGGCCTCGTCCTGGTGCCGCTGGATGGTGGCCACGATGTCGCGCATCTGAGCGCCGCGGCTGCGGGTCAGGGCGGCGAGCAGCGCGCCGTCGCCGACGACGACGAGGTCGTCGGGCGCCTCGGCGACCATCAGGTCGTCCTCGACCCCCACGACGTCAGGACCCTTGCAGCGCAGCACCCGTCGGCGCAGCACGTCCATCGGCTCGACCGGGGTGGCGCGGTAGAAGGCGGCCGCGGCGGGGGCTCGCCAGTCGACGACCAGCGGCTCGTAGTCGTCGTCACGGACGCCGAGGCGACCGATGTAGCGCGTCTCGCGATCGGGGTCGGCGCCCTCCTTGCCCAGCGCGTGGTCGAGGTCGAGACGGCCGAAGACGAGGCCTTCGTACTGGGTGTCCAGGGTCGAGCGACGACGAGCGGCGTTGAACACCAAGGCGTCACGCTCGAACAGCCCGGTCAGCTCCTCGTCGCGGACGTCGCCGGTGCGGTCGGTGCGCCCGCGCGCCAAGCCGTCGGCCTCCACGAGACCGGCCCGCGCCTGGGCCTTGGCGAGCTCGGCGTGGACGAGGTCGACGTGCGCCTGCTCGACGGCGATCTCGCGCGCCACCTCGGCGGTGGTCGCCTTGGAGGTGGTGTGGTCCGGAGCGGTCACGGTGGTGACTTTCTTGTCGTACGGCCTGCTCGTCCTGCAGAGAACGCACGAGTCTAGCCATCCGCGCCGACGCCCCACCGCCGCATCCCACAACCCGACGGGCCGTGCAGGACGGGAGGGGGCCGGGTCACAGCATGCCGCGTCGCGCGGCCTGGACCCCGGCCTGGAACCTGGTGTTGGCGCCCAGCTGGTCCATGAGGGCCCGGACCCGTCGCTCGACGGTGCGCTGGGACACCCCGGTCTGGCGGGCGATGGTCGCGTCGGGTGCCCCGGCGGCGAGCAGCGACAGGATCTGCTGGTCGCGCTGCTCCGCCGCCGGGCCGCCGCCGGGGCGGTGCAGTGGCGACCCCAGGGCCCACAGGTGGTCGGCGAGGGCGATGAGGGCCAGCACCATGGGCCTCGACCGGACCAGGGCCGACCCCGAACCGCTCGCGTCGAAGGCGCTGAGGTCGACCACCGCCGCGGCGTCGTCGACGATGACGCAGGAGAACGGCACCGCCGAGGTGAACCGGTAGCGCTCACCCCCGCGTTCGCGCGCCTCGAGGACGGTGAGGACGTCCGGCGCCTCGAGGATGCGGGTGTCGTAGACGGACATCATGTCGAGCACCCGGCCGCCGGCACCGCGGCTCGGCTCCTCGTGGCTGTGCAGCGGGCTGGAGAAGATGGCGTCGGTGCGCGGGGACGGCGCGCGGAAGGTGCGCACGAGCTCGGTACCCGCCGCGATCGCCTCCGCCGTCGCGGCCGCCACCTCGTCGAGGGACGTGAGGATCCGGATCGAGCCCGGGTCCGGTGCCGTCGACGATGAACGCGCCTGGAAGAACACCTGGGCCAGCTCGTGCGCCGCGGAACGGGTCTCGCGGGCACGGCGCTCGTAGGTGAGGGCCAGGGTGGGCAGCGAGATGTCCGGCGGCACCACCTCGACCATCCCGCCCCCGTGGAGCCGGACCAGGCCGCGGTCCTCCAGGACGGCGAGGCAGCGGTCGACGACGTCGGACCGCATCCCCTGCGCCACCAGGAGGGAACGGGAGGGCTCGGGGTGCTGGAGGGCGGCGAGGTAGACGCGGGTCACCGCGGCGTCGGCGTCGCCCTGCGCAGGCTCGAGGTCGAGCGGCAGAACGGGCCCGGAGGCGGTGGCAGGGGCCACGTCGGGTTCAGCGGGCATGGCGTGGCAGCGGGGTGGTCGTGCGGGACCTCGTGCCCATGCTCTGCTCCTCCCGGGCGCGTGCTGGGACCATGGTGGTGTCCTGTCGAGATCCCGTCAATGGCGAAAGTCCGACAGTCCAGGGCTTTACGGGCGGCCGGGTCATGGTCCACTCTGGCGGGGTCGACACTGTCGACCCGCGTGCCGTGTTGCAGGTTCCCCCGCCAGGCGACCGCACGTCGGCTGCGCGGCGTCCCCAGGGAGAAAGTCCCCCCCTGCCTCCCGGGGACGCCGCGCACTCATCTCCGCCGCGGTTCCCTAGGCTGGGGCCGTGAAGGTTCTCGTCATCGGATCCGGTGCCCGCGAGCACGCCATCGTCCGCAGCCTCGGCGCCGACCCGGCGGTCGACGCCGTCGTCGTGGCCCCGGGCAACCCGGGCATGGACGTGGTCGCGCTGTGCGAGCCGCTGCCCGGCGGCCTGCTCGACGGTGAGGGCGTCGCCGACCTCGCGCGTCGCCACGGCGTGGACCTCGTGGTCATCGGGCCCGAGGCCCCCCTCGTGGCCGGTGTCGCCGACGTGGTGCGCGAGGCGGGCTTCGCGGTCTTCGGCCCGTCCGCTGCGGCGGCCCGGCTCGAGGGCAGCAAGGCGTTCGCCAAGGAGGTGATGGCAGCCGCCGACGTGCCGACGGCCATGGCACGCGTGTGCAGCACCGTCGAGGAGGTGGCCGACGCCCTCGACGCCATCGGCGCCCCCCACGTAGTCAAGGACGACGGCCTCGCCGCAGGCAAGGGCGTCGTCGTGACCGACGACCTGGAGGAGGCGCTGGAGCATGCCCGCGCCTGCCTCGCCAAGGACAGGGGTCAGGTCGTCGTCGAGGAGTTCCTCGACGGGCCGGAGGTGTCGCTGTTCGTCCTGTGCGACGGCGAGACGGTGGTGCCCCTGGCGCCCGCCCAGGACTTCAAGCGGGTGTTCGACGGCGACCGCGGCCCCAACACCGGCGGCATGGGGGCCTACTCGCCGCTCGACTGGGCGCCGGCGTCGATGGTCGACGAGCTCGTCACCCGCGTGGCCCAGCCCACCGTCGACGAGATGCGCCGCCGCGGGACGCCGTTCTCCGGTGTCCTGTTCATCGGGCTCGCGCTCACCTCCCGGGGCCCGCGCGTCATCGAGTTCAACGCCCGGTTCGGCGACCCCGAGACCCAGGTCGTGCTCTCCCGGCTGCAGACGCCGCTCGGCGGGCTGCTGATGGCCGCAGCCACCGGCCACCTCGCCGACGTGGGCGCCCTGCACTGGTCCGGCCAGCACGCCGTGACCGTGGTCGTGGCCTCGCACAACTACCCGGGCACCCCGCGCACCGGTGACCCTGTCACCGGCATCGAGGAGGCGACCGACGTGCCCACCGCGTACGTCCTGCACGCAGGCACCGCCCGCGACGACGACGGGACGCTGGTGTCCGCCGGCGGCCGCGTGCTGTCCGTGGTGGCCCTCGGCGACAGCCTCTCCCAGGCGCGCGAGCGGGCGTATGCCGCCGTGGACGCCATCGAGCTCGAGGGCTCGCACCACCGCAGCGACATCGCCCTGGCCGCCGAGCGCAACGAGCTCCACGTGGGCTGACGCACGCGTCGGCTCACCCGGCGCGGCAGGCCTCGGCTCAGCCGGCGCGGCGGGCTGCGGCCCAGCCGACGGCGCCGACGGCCGCGCCGGCGGCCATCACCCCGGCGAAGAGCCAGCCGGGAAGCGCCGGAGCCTGCCACGCGATCAGGGCACCCGCCGCTGCCAGCGCCACGGCCTGTGCCACCGACGCCGTGAGGCTGGACGCCGCGGTGACCCGGCCCTGGTCGGAGACCGGCGCGAAGAGCAGCAGCTGGGTGGACAGGGTGGGTGACACGATGCCCATGCCCAGCCCGGCGACCCCCCAGAGCGCCAGCCCCGCCACCACGCCGAGGGCGTCGAGGCTGGTCAGCGCCGGCCCGAGGACGCCGACCGTGATGAGGGCGAAGCCCAGCTGCAGCCGGCGGACCGCCCTGACGCGGCGCTGCACGACATCGAGGCCGTGCAGCTGCGACCCGGCCGCCCAGCACAGCCCCGTCACGGTCAGGCTGGTCCCGGCCGCAGCCGGCCCCAGGCCGTGCACCGTCGACAGCATGAGCGGCAGCAGGCTCCCGGCCGTGCCGAACGCTGCGGCCACGAGCCCCCGCAGGGCCACGAGGGCCGGTATGCCGCGGGCCAGCCGCAGGGTCCCGGCCGGCAGGACGGTGCGGACCGCCGGGACGGTGCACGCCAGTCCGGCGACAGCCAGGCCCACCCCGAGCGCCCTCGTGCTGCCGTCGCGTCCCAGCAGCGACCCGCCGGCGGTCAGGCCGGCGAGGCCGACGGCAGCGAGGGCGGCCGCTCGCACCGCGCGGTGCTCCTGGCCGGTCCACCGGGTGGGCGCTGCGGTGGTTGCCGCGGCGCGCATCGACGGACGCAGCAGCAGCCAGGCGGGCACCAAGAGGGCGACGCCCACGGCGAAGACCGCCCGCCACGACCACACCTCGGCGAGCACGCCCGCGATGGGCGGACCCAGCAGCGACGGCAGCACCCAGGCCGCGGCGAACGCTGCGAAGACCTTGGCCCGCAACGCTTCTGGCAGTGCCCGGGCCAGCAGGACGGTGAGGGAGACGTCCATGAAGGCCTCGGCGATCCCCGAGCCGAACCGGCCCAGGGTGAGCACCGCCATACCCGGCGCCGCGGCCATCGCGACCTGGGAGGCGACGAACACCGCCATCCCCGCCTGCAGCGGCCGCACCGGTCCCCGGTGGTCGGCCCACGCGCCGGCCACCACGGTGGCGAGCACGAACGACACGAGCGGTGCAGCGCTGGCCGCGCCGAACAGCCACAGCGCGTCGAGGTCGCGGGCGGCGGTGGGGAGCACCGTCGTCGTCGCGCGGTTCTCGAACGCCCCCAGCGTCACGAGCGCGACCGCCCCGACCGCAAAGGGCAGGTGGTCGCGGGTGAACAGGCTCGCCGGCCTGCTGTCGCGGCGGCTGGGCGCCGTGGTGGTGGGCATGCGGCCCATCCTCGAAGTTCAAGTCGACTTGAGGTCAAGTCTCGGCGCTGGACCTCCACGCAGTGACCCGGCGACGACTGGGAGGATGTCGGCCATGACGTCCTCCCAGCCGCTCGTGCTGCCCGGCTACGCCCACGTCTACTCGGGCAAGGTCCGCGACCTCTACGCCCCGCTCGACGAGTCGGGTGCGCCGCGCGGCGACCAGCTCCTTCTCGTCGCCAGCGACCGCATGTCCGCCTACGACTTCGTCCTCGACACCCCCATCCCCGACAAGGGCGCGGTGCTGACCCAGCTGTCGCTGTGGTGGTTCGAGCGACTCACCGACCTCGTGCCCAACCACGTCGTCTCGACCGACGTCCCCGACGCCGTGGCGGGGCGGGCGGTGCTCGTGCGACGCCTCGAGATGCTGCCCGTGGAGTGCGTGGCTCGCGCCTACCTCACCGGCGGGGGGCTCAACGAGTACCGCGCCGACGGGCACGTCTCCGGGGTGGCGCTGCCCGAGGGGCTCGTCGACGGGTCGCGCCTGCCGTCGCCCGTCTTCACACCCTCGACCAAGGCGCCGATGGGCGAGCACGACCAGCCCATGCCGTACGCCGACGTCGAGGCCGAGATCGGCGCCCCCCTCGCCGCACGCGTCCGCGACCTGACCACCGCGATCCTCGCCCGGGGCAACGAGATCGCCGCCGAGCGGGGGATCCTCATCGCCGACACCAAGGTCGAGTTCGGCCTCGACGGCGACGACGTCATGCTGGCCGACGAGGTCCTCACCCCGGACTCGTCGCGCTTCTGGCCGGCCGACCTGTGGGAGCCGGGCCACCAGCAGCCGTCCTACGACAAGCAGTTCGTGCGCGACTGGCTCACCTCCTCCGCCAGCGGCTGGGACCGGGCGTCCGGCGAGGCGCCGCCCGACCTGCCCGAGGACGTCGTCGAGCAGACCCGGGCGAAGTATGTCGAGGCGTACGAGCGCCTGACCGGCCGATCCTTCACCTGACGCACGCCTGATGCGGGTTCTCCCCACCGGCACGCGGGCGTAGCCTGCGGGCGTGGAGGACCTGGAGGACCACCCAGCCCTCGCGGTGGCCGCCTCGGCCGCACGCGCCCACCTCGACGGACTGCGTGACCGCCGGGTCGGTCCGACCGCCCCCACCGCCCGCCTCGACGGCTTCGCCGGACCGCTGCCGGCCGAGGGCAGCGCGCCGGAGGACGTCGTGGCCCGGCTGGTCGCGGCAGCGGGTCCGGGCCTCGTGGCCTCCAGCGGCCCGCGCTACTTCGGGTACGTCGTGGGCGGCACCCTCGAGGCGGCGATGGCGGCGGACTGGCTCGCCGCCGCGTGGGACCAGGTCGCCGGCCTCGAGGTCATGTCGCCGGCCGCAGCGGCCGCCGAGGAGGTCGCGGGGAACTGGCTGCTGGAGCTGCTCGGCCTGCCCGAGGGCTCGTCCTACGGCTTCCCCACCGGGGCGCAGATGGCCAACTTCACCGCCCTGGCCACGGCCCGGCATGCGGTCCTCGCGCGGGCCGGGTGGGACGTCGAGGCCGACGGGCTGCAGGGGGCGCCGCCGGTGCAGGTCGTCGTGGGCGGACAGGCGCACGCCACGATCGCGCAGGCGCTCCGGCTGGCCGGGTTCGGCAGCCGCCCGGATGTCGCCGCGAGCGACGACCAGGGCCGGATGCTCCCCGGCGAGCTCGAGCGCGTGCTGCGCCGCGACCGCGGGCCGGTCATCGTCTGCGCCCAGGCCGGCAACGTCAACACCGGTGCGTTCGACCCCTTCCCGGCGATCGCCGACCTCTGCGGCGCCGCCGGTGCCTGGCTGCACGTCGACGGTGCGTTCGGGCTGTGGGCCGGGGCCAGCGAGCGACTGCGCCCGCTCGTCGCGGGCGTGGACCGGGCCGACTCGTGGGCGACCGACTGCCACAAGTGGCTCAACGTCCCCTACGACGGGGCGTTCGTCGCCACCCGGGACCCGGACGCCCACGTCGCGGCGATGTCGTGGGAGGCGCCGTACGTCGTGCCCGGAGCCGGCCGCGACCCCTACCGGTACGTGCCCGAGGCCTCGCGGCGGGCCCGAGGCTTCGCCGTCTGGGCGGCGCTGGTGCAGCTGGGCCGCCGTGGGGTGGCCGACCTCGTCGACCGGTCGTGTGCCCACGCGCTGCGCTTCGCGACGGGCCTGGCCGATGCCGACCCGGGCGTCGAGGTGCTCAACGACGTGGTCCTCAACCAGGTGCTCGTCCGCTTCGACGACTCCGACGAGGTCACCCGGGCCGTCGTCACCGGGGTGCAGGACGCGGGGGAGGCGTGGCTGGGTGGAAGCACCTGGGAGGGCCGGGCGGTCATGCGCATCTCGGTCTCAGGGTGGATGACCACGGCCGAGGACGTCGACCGCACGGTCGCCTCGATCCTCGCGGCGCTCGCCGCCGCCCGCACCTGACCGGCCGTCGCCTGGGCGAGCAGGCCCGGCGACGGCTACGGCGTCGGGGTCAGCAGGGCGAGTGGCATCTTCCTTGTGGTCTTCTGCTCGTACTTGCCGAAGGGCGGGCAGCGGACGAGGACGATGTCGGTCCAGGCCGTGTCGCGCTCGGCGCCGGTCAGCTCCCGGACGCTGACCGGGAAGGCCCGGCGACCCACCTGGACCTCGGCGCTGCTCGCGGCACGCAGGTTCCTGAACCACTGCGGGTCCTGCGGCGTCCCGCCGGCCGACCCGACGACGAGGTAGCCACCCTCGTGCTCGAAGTAGCCGACCGGGTTCGTGTGGGGCTGGCCTGTCTTGCGTCCTGACACGGTGAGGAGCAGCACCGGGACCCCGCCCGCGGCCCGGCCGCCGACCTTCCCTCCCGACGCCTTGTAGACGGCTACGGCGAGCTTGGACGCTCCACGCATCACGGTCCTCATGACGGGGTTCATGCCGCCTCCTTGGCGTCCAGGTGGGTCCTGCGCCGGACGTTCCTCCCCGTCGACCGGGGTGTCAACCGTCGTCGTCAAGCCCGTGGGCTGACCGCGGGCTGACCGTGGACGGCGGCACCGCACGGCCCCGATAGACTGCCGACGCCTTCACCCCGCGCCATCCCCCGCGCTGGACCCCGCATCAACCCAGGAGACACCCGAATGGGCCACGTCGTCATTGACGTCATGCTGAAGCCAGAGATCCTCGACCCCCAGGGGCAGGCCGTGAACGGGGCGCTCCCCCGGCTCGGCTTCGAGCAGTTCACCGACGTGAGGCAGGGCAAGCGCTTCGTCCTCACCGTGGACGGCGAAGTCACCGACGAGGTGCTCGCGGCGGCGCGCGAAGCGGCCGAGAAGCTGCTGTCCAACCCCGTGATCGAGGACGTCGTGAGCGTCCGCGACTCCGCGCACGACGAGGACCCCGGCCGGTGAAGGTCGGGGTCGTCACGTTTCCGGGCTCCCTCGACGACCGTGACGCCGCCCGCGCGGTGCGCGCAGTCGGCGGCGAGGCCGTCAGCCTCTGGCACGGTGACGCCGACCTCAAGGGTGTCGACGCGGTCATCCTCCCGGGCGGGTTCTCGTACGGCGACTACCTGCGCTGCGGTGCCATCGCCCGTTTCGCGCCGGTCATGGACGCGCTCATCCCGGCCGCCCAGGGTGGCCTGCCGGTCCTGGGCATCTGCAACGGGTTCCAGGTGCTCTGCGAGAGCCACCTGCTGCCGGGCGCGCTGATCCGCAACGACCACCGCAAGTTCAACTGCGTCGACCAGCGGCTCGTCGTCGAGAACGCGTCGACCGCCTGGACCTCCGACTTCGAGGCCGGGCAGGAGATCACCGTCGTCCTCAAGAACGGCGAGGGCGGTTTCGTCGCGGACGAGCGCACGCTCGACGAGCTCGAGGTTGAGGGCCGCGTGGTCTTCCGCTATGCCGGCGACAACCCCAACGGCTCCTACCGAGCCATCGCGGGCATCAGCAACGACCGCGGCAACATCGTGGGCCTCATGCCCCACCCCGAGCACTGTGTCGAGGAGGGCTACGGCCCCTCGACCGACGGGCTCCCGTTCTTCACTTCCGTTCTGCGACAGGTGGTTTCGGCATGACGGCCCAGGTCGACCGACCGGTCCTCGACACGGTCTCGCACGCTGCGCAGACCCCGGACACCGAGCAGCCGTGGGCCGAGCTCGGGCTGAAGGCGGACGAGTACCACAACATCCGCGAGATCGTCGGCCGCCGCCCCACCAGCGCCGAGCTCGCGATGTACTCCGTGATGTGGAGCGAGCACTGCTCCTACAAGTCCAGCAAGGTGCACTTCTCCCTCTGGGGGGAGAACACCACAGACGAGATGCGTGAGAAGCTCCTGGTCGGCATCGGCGAGAACGCCGGTGTCGTCGACATCGGTGACGGCTGGGCGGTGACCTTCAAGGTCGAGTCGCACAACCACCCGTCCTACGTCGAGCCCTACCAGGGCGCTGCCACCGGTGTCGGCGGCATCATCCGCGACATCATGTCGATGGGCGCCCGGCCGATCGCCGTGATGGACCCGCTGCGGTTCGGCAACCTGCACCACCCCGACNCCAACATCGGCGGCGAGGTCGTGTTCGACGACTGCTACCAGGGCAACCCGCTCGTCAACGCCCTGTGCGTCGGCGCCATGCGCGTCGAGGACATCCACCTCGCCAAGGCCTCCGGCGTCGGCAACAAGGTGATCCTGTTCGGCGCCAGGACCGGTGGCGACGGCATCGGCGGCGTCTCGGTCCTCGCGTCCGAGACCTTCGACGAGGGCGGCCCCACCAAGCGCCCCGCGGTGCAGGTCGGCGACCCGTTCGCCGAGAAGGTGCTCATCGAGTGCTGCCTCGACCTGTATGCCGCGCACGTCGTGGACGGCATCCAGGACCTCGGCGGTGCGGGCCTGTCCTGCGCCACCAGCGAGCTCGCGTCCAACGGTGACGGCGGCATGCAGATCGAGCTCGACCGGGTCCCGCTGCGTGACGCCTCGCTCCGCCCTGAGGAGATCCTCATGTCGGAGAGCCAGGAGCGCATGATGGCCGTGGTCGAGCCGGGGAAGCTCGACGAGTTCATGGCCATCACCGACCGCTGGGACGTCGAGGCGACCGTCCTCGGCGAGGTGACCGACGGCGACCACCTCGTCATCACCTGGCACGGCGAGGTCATCGTCGACGTGCCGCCGCGCTCGGTCGCCCACGAGGGCCCGACCTACCACCGCCCCCTGGCGCGCCCGGACTACCTGGACCTGTTGCAGGCCAACGGGACCGGCACGCTGGCCAAGCCGGTCGACGGCGAGGGCCTGAAGGCCGACCTGCTCACCCTGCTGGCCTCGCCCAACCTGTGCGACAAGTCCTGGGTCACCGACCAGTACGACCGCTACGTCCTGGGCAACACCGCGCTCGCGATGCCCGACGACGCCGGGGTGGTGCGTGTCGACGAGGAGACGGGCCGCGGCGTCGCGATCTCCACCGACTGCAACAGCCGGTTCGCCAAGCTCGACCCCTACACAGGGGCCCAGCTCGCGCTCGCCGAGTCCTACCGCAACGTCGCCACCGCAGGTGCGACGCCGCTCGCCGTCACCGACTGCCTCAACTTCGGCTCGCCGGAGGACCCGGGCGTGATGTGGCAGTTCCGCGAGGCGGTCAAAGGCATCGCCGAGGGCTGCAAGACCCTCGGCATCCCGGTCACCGGCGGCAACGTCAGCTTCTACAACCAGACCGGCGACACGGCCATCCACCCCACCCCGGTCATCGGCGTCCTGGGCGTCATGGACGACGTCGCCCGGCGCACCCCGTCGGGCTGGAAGACGCCCGGCCAGGTCGTCTACCTCCTCGGCGCCACCCGCGACGAGCTCGCCGGTGGCGAGTGGGCGCACGTCGTCCACGGCCACCTGGGCGGCCTGCCGCCCAAGGTCGACCTCGGCGCCGAGCAGCTCCTCGGCGAGATCCTCGTCAACGCAAGCCGCGACGGCCTCGTCGACGCGGCCCACGACCTCTCCGACGGCGGCCTCGCGGTCGCCCTCGCCGAGGCGACGATGAGGTACGGCGTCGGTGCGCGGATCTGGCTCGACGAGGTGTGCGAGCGCGACGGCGTCGACGCCTTCACCGCGCTCTACAGCGAGTCGACCGCCCGGGTCGTCGTCAGCGTGCCCCGCTCGGAGGAGGTGCGGTTCACCGACATGTGCACCGCCCGAGGACAGGTCCACGCGCGCATCGGTGTCGTCGACGACCAGACCGACGGGATCGACGTCCAGGGCCACTTCTCGGTGGGTCTTGCCGCGCTTCGCGACGCCCACACCCGTACGCTGCCGGAGGTCTTCGGCAGGTAGGCGGCCGGAGCGGGGGCGACCAGGTAGGGGGGAACGCAACCGAGGAGTGTCGTTGAGCTCAGTGCAGGACCTCGCGCGCCGCGAGGCGATCGACGAGTACGAGGTGCTGGGGCGGGAGCCCGAGCCGGAGCTGCAGAGGCTGGTCGAGCTGGCCGCCGCCGTGTGCGACGTGCCCACGGCGGTGATCAACATCATCGACGACCGGCACCAGCACCAGGTCGCGGCCGTCGGCCTCACGGCGAGCGTGTGCGCCCGTGAGGACTCCATGTGCGCCCGGGTCCTCGGCGACGCCGAGCTGGTGGTGGGGCCGGACGCGCGCCTCGACGCGCGGTTCGCCACGAACCCGTTCGTCACCGGCGACATCGCGTCGGTGCGCTTCTACGCCTCGAGCCCGCTGGTGACGCCGACGGGGGTGCCCATCGGCACCCTCTGCGTCTTCGACGACGTCCCGCGTGGCCTGTCCGCCTCGGGGGCCCGGGCGCTGGAGGTCCTCGCGGAGCAGGTCGTCGACGTCCTCGAGCTGCGACGCCTGAGCCGGGAGCTCGCCCGGTCCAACGAGCAGCTCACCCAGTTCGCCGGACAGGTCAGCCACGACCTGCGCAACCCGCTCGCGGCGCTCGTCGGGTTCCTCGAGGTCGCGGCCGACACCCCCGGCGTCTCGGAGGTGCCCGACGCCGCTCGCGCACTCGCCCGCGCCGAGTCGTCCGCCGCGCGCATGACGGCGATGATCGGCGACCTGCTGGCCTTCGCCCGCGTCGGCGGGGGAGCGCGGCTCGCCCCGGTGGACCTGCAGCAGGAGGCCAAGGCGGTGCTGGAGGACCTGTCCGCGGAGGTCGTGGCGCGGCGAGCCGAGGTGGAGGTGGGCGCCCTGCCCACGGTCACCGGTGACGGCACCCTGCTGCGCGCCCTGCTGCAGAACCTCCTCGCCAACGCCGTGAAGTTCAGCGCCGGGCACGGGCAGCGGCCTGTGGTGGGCGTCGGCGCAGAGGCCGTTCCCGGCGGGTGGCGCGTCACGGTCGACGACAACGGGCCGGGCGTCGCCGTCGAGGACCGCGACCGGGTGTTCGAGCTGCTGGCGCGCGGCGAGGACCAGGAGTCGGTCGACGGCCTGGGCATCGGCCTGAGCACGTGCCGCCGCATCGTGCAGTCGCACGGGGGGCGCATAGGCATCACGGATTCTGAGCTGGGCGGGGCCTGCGTCTGGGTCTTCCTGCCCCAGCGCAAGGCCGCCTGACCCACCGCAAGGCCGCCTGACCCACCGCAAGGCTGCCCGACCCGACGCGGCGAAACCACCCGTACCGGCCCGTGACGTGCGAGCGGTCCGGTCGCGCTCCCCCTCCGCGCGGCCGGACCGTTCGTCCCCTTGGTGTCCCCGCCTCGAAGACTACGGCCGGGTGCCGACAGCGTCGATGGGTAGAACTACCCATGGAGTGACCATGTCCGGACGAGGACGAGGCATGTGTCAGGCACGTGTCAGGCGCCGTGGCAGGCATCGCGTCCACGCCACCTACGATGCCGGTATGCCGCCGCGTCGCCGAGTCCCCGTCGCCGCCGGCCGCGCCGCCGTGGAGCGGTGGCGCGCTGAGCGGCTCGACACCTCGCGGGACGACCTGGCCACGGCTGTGCGCTACACCCTCGAGGAGCTGGCGACCGTCGCCCCCGGACGCAGCGTGGAGGTGCGCGTGCCACCGTTCGGGGCGGTGCAGTGCGTCGCAGGGACCACCCACACCCGCGGCACGCCGCCCAACGTCGTCGAGACCGACGCCCAGACGTGGCTCGAGGTGGCCACCGGGCTGGTGAGCTGGCAGGCGGCCTGGGACGCCGGGAGCCTGCGCGTCAGCGGGCACCGCGCCGACCTCGACCAGCACATGCCCCTGGCCTGAGCGACGCGCTCACTCGCCGGGGAACGTGACGCCCAGCTGGCGGCGTACCGAGTCCATCGCGGCCATGACCGCCACGGTCTCCGACCACGGCATGAGGGGCGACTCGGTCGCGCCGGCGGCGATGCACCGCGCTGCCTCCGCGGCCTCGAAGTGCAGCCCGTGCTCGCGGTCGCTGGGCTCCAGCACGTCGAGCACCTCGTCGTCGGGGCCGACCAGGCGCAGGGTCGACTGGGCGAAGAACGGGGTGGCGAGCTCGAGCCGCGCGATGGTGCCGGCGATCGACGCCGTCGTCGGGGTGCTAGCCACCATGCTCGACCCGACCAGGCCGATCGCGCCGTGCTCGTTGCGGACCACGACCGACTCCTGCGCGTCGACCCCCAGCCCGGTGAGGGAACCGGTGGCCGTGACGTCGGTCAGGGTGCCCAGCACCATCGAGGCGAACGAGAGCGGGTAGACCCCGAGGTCGAGGAGGGCGCCACCGGCGAGGGCGGGGTCGGACAGCCGCTGGGGACCGTCGGGGTGCAGCAGCTGACCGTGGTCGGCAGCGACCATGTGCACCTCACCGAGCAGTCCCTTCTCGAGGCACTGGCGCACGACGTCGAGGTGCGGCAGGAAGCGCGTCCACATCGCCTCCATCGCGAACAGGCCCCGGCCCCCGGCCGCCTCGAACACCGCGCGGGCCTCGGCGGCGTTGCGGGTGAAGGCCTTCTCCACGAGGACCGGTTTGCCCGCACCCAGCGCCAGCAGCGCGTGGGCGGCGTGCTCGCTGTGCGGCGAGGCGACGTAGACGACGTCGACCTCGGGGTCGGCCACGAGCTCCTCGTACGATCCGTACGCCGCCGGCACCCCGAAGTCGCGGGCGAAGGACTCCGCCCGGTCGGTGCTGCGGGAGGCGACCGCGACGACCTGCTGACGGGTCCTGGCCTGCAGGGCCGCGACGAACGACCGCGCGATGCCGCCGGGCGCGATGACGCCCCAGCGCAGGACAGGCGCCTCCATGGGGTCGGGGGTGCGGGTCGTCGGCAGGCGCAGGCCAGCGGCAGTCGTCATGGCCTCATCCTGCCGGGTCAGCGCACGCGCCAACGATCGACCACCGGTGGCTCCGGCGACGCCTGGGCGTCCTCGTCGCCGAAGGGCTGGGCCGATCCGAGTGACCTGGTGAGCTGCGGCCCGTGGAGCAGCGTCGCGGAGAACGCCGTCATCGCGATGCGGCGCGTCATCGCCTCCAGCGGCAGCGGCTGGGCGCTCGCGGCAAGGACGGTGTTGCCGAAGCGGCGGCCCTTGCGCACCTCCGAGGTGGCCACGGCTGCGGTATGCGGTAGCACCTCGCTGATGGATGCGTGCAGCCGCGCGAGGTGGCGGCGGTTCGGCTCGTCAGCGGTGTTCATGAGCAGCAGCCCGCCGGGGCGCAGCACCCGGCGCACGTCGGTGAACCACGGGGTCGACGCCAGCTCGGCGGGCACCCGGCCGCCGGCGAACGCGTCGACGACCACGACGTCCGCGCTGGACTCCGCCAGGGCGCTCAGCCCGCTGCGGCCGTCGACCGGGCGCACGCGGATCCGGTGACCGCGCGGGAGGGGGAGCTGGTGGCGCACCGCCTGGGTGAGGTCGGCGTCCGGCTCGAGGACGACCTGCGGCGAACCGGGGCGGGTGTGGGCGAGGTAGCGCGGAAGGGTCAGTCCGGCCCCGCCGAGGTGGGTGACGACCAGCGGTCCCTCGGGCAGGGCGTCGAGGAGCGCAGCGAGGAACTGGACGTACTCGAAGACGATCAGGCGCGGGTCGTCGAGCTGCACGTGCGACTGGGGGTGGCCGTCCATCATCACGACGGTCCCGCCGCTCCCGTCGTCGACGAGCTCGACCGACGACACCGTCAGGGCCGCAGCAGCGACTTGATGGCGCGACGCTCGTCCATCGCCGCGTAGCCCTCGGCGACCTCGGCCAGCGGGAGCTCGAGGTCGAACACCAGGCCGGGGTTGATGGCGCCGGCAAGGACGTCGTCGCGCAGCTCGGGCAGGTACTGCCGCGCCGGGGCCATGCCGCCGGCGACGCCGACGTTGCGCACGAACATGTCGCGCACGGGGTACTCGACACCGTGGGGGGCGCCGACGTAGCCCACCGTCGCACCGGGCCGGGCGGCCGCGATCGCGGTGAGCATCGACTCCTTGGTGCCCACGCACTCCAGGACGGCGTCCGCGCCGACGCCGCCGGTGAGCTCGAGGACGGCCGCGACCGCCTCGTCACCACGCGCCTCGACCACGTCGGTGGCACCGAACTCGCGCGCCACCTTCTGCCGCGGCTCGTGGCGTGACATGGCGATGATGCGCTCGGCCCCCATCCGGGCCGCCGCGAGGACGCCGCTCAGCCCCACCGCGCCGTCGCCGACGACGACGACGGTGTCGCCCTCGGCCACCCGGGCGGCCACGGCGGCGTGCCAGCCGGTGCCCATCACGTCGGACAGCGTCAGCAGCGACGGCACCAGCGCGTCGTCGGGGACCTCACGGGTGGAGACCAGGGTGCCGTCGGCGAGCGGCACGCGGACGTACTCGCCCTGGCCGCCGTCCGCCATCACACCGTCGCGGTCCGGCCCGCCCCAGAACCCGCCGTGGTCGCACTGCGACTGGATGCCGACGCGGCAGTGCGGGCACGTGTTGTCGGAGTACATGAACGGCGCGATGACGAAGTCGCCCGCGCGCAGGCTGCGCACCTCGCTGCCGACCTCCTCGACGATGCCGACGAACTCGTGGCCGATGCGCGACGGCTCGGTCACGTCGTTGATGCCGCGGTAGGGCCACAGGTCGCTGCCGCACACGCAGGCAGCGGTCACCCGCACGATCGCGTCGGTGGGCTTGGCGATGGTCGGGTCCGGGACCTCGTCGAGTCGGACGTCTCCGGGGGCGTGCAGCACGGTGGCCTTCATGGGCCCAGCCTCCCACGCCACCGGTGGCGTGCCTCGGCGGAGGTGTGGCGCGTGGGCCCGCCCCCGGGACGGGATACGGTCGCGACATGCGCGTCGGCATCACGATCCTCCCGGAGCACCGCTGGACCGAGGCCGCGCCGTTGTGGCGCCGCGCCGAGGAGTACGGGTTCGACCACGCGTGGACCTACGACCACCTCGTGTGGGCGGGGCTGCCCGACTCCCCCTGGTTCGGCGCGTTGCCGACCCTGACCGCGGCGGCCACGGTCACCTCGCGGATCCGGCTGGGCACGTTCGTCAGCTCACCCAACTACCGCCACCCCTATGCGTTCCTGCGCGACCTGCTCGCCGTCGACGACGTCTCGGGTGGGCGCCTCGTCGTCGGCCTCGGCACCGGCGGCGACCTCGACTCGCGCATCCTCGGGGAGGACCGGCCGCTCAGGGAACGGGTCGACCGGTTCCACGAGTTCGTCGAGGTCCTCGACCGGCTCCTGCTCGAGGACCACGTCGACCACCGCGGCGAGCACTACACGACTGCCGACGCCCGGACGCTGCCCGGCGCGGTGCAGCAGCCGCGCCTGCCGTTCCTCGTGGCGGCCAACGGCCCGCGGTCGCTGCGCCTGGCGGCTCGGTACGGTCAGGGCTGGGTGACCTACGGCCGCGGTGGCGACACCCTTGAGGACTGGTGGTCGGGCGTCGAGGCGCTCGGTCGGCTGCTCGACGAGGCGGAGGCCACCGCGGCCCGGGAGCAACCGCTGGACCGCTACCTGTCGCTCGACGGCTCGCCACGGTTCTCCCTGGAGTCCGTGGGCCTGTTCGAGGACATGGTGGGCCGGGCGGGGCGCCTCGGGTTCACCGACGTCGTCACGCACTGGCCGCGCGCCTCCGAGCCCTACTCGGGCTCGGAGGCGGTGCTGGAGCAGGTCGCCGAGAGGCTCGACGACCTGCGCTCGCTCAGCTGAAGGAGAACAGCGCCAGCGGAGCGCTCGTCGGCGCGGTCGAGCCCCCGGCCGGCTCGAGCGTGACCCCGGCAGCCGAGGCCGTCGAGGCGTCGCCCTCGAGCATCACCGTCAGGGTCGAGGCGCTGCCGTGCGGCATGACGCCGGCGTTGACCATTCCCTTGCCGGGCTGGTCGAACCAGAACTGGTAGTCCTTGCCGGTGGGCGCGGCAGCCATGTTGTCGGCGACCACGACGGCCTTGTGCAGCGAGGCGCTGCGCACGATGGTCACCTTGGCGTCACCGATGTTCTTCACGACCCGCTGGGCGTCGGGTGCCTCGAGCACCTGCTCGGACGCCGACACGGGCGCCTTGGCCGGCCCGTTGTCCCAAGGGCTCCACGCGATGCCCCCGGCGATGAGGGCGACGGCGGCGGCGGCGCCGACGAGCCACTCCGCCACCGGGCGACGGCGACGACGCAGGGGGACCACGTTGGCCGGCAGGTCCGGGGCCCGGGCATCGGGTGCCGGCTCCGGGTCGTCGTCGATGACGACGGGGATGCGTGCCGCAGGGGCGTCGGGGTCCGGGGCGTCGTCGTCCTGGAGCCCGCGCCCGCCGGCTTCCGGCTGCTCGAGCGGCGGCAGGGGGCGGACGGTGCGGATCCTGGCGAGGACCGCGGCCCGCATGCCGGGCGGGGGAACGGCCTCGCTGACGAGGGAGAGGTGGGCGCCGGCCTCGACCAGGCTGGCGACCTCGGCGCGGCACTCGGGGCACTCGGCGAGGTGGCGCTCGAACGCGGCGCGCTCCTGCTCGTCGATCGCGTCGACCGCGTAGGCGCCGACCAGGCTGTGGACGTCGGCACTCATTGCTGCACCCCCAGGGTGTCTCTCAGGCGGATCAAACCGTCACGTATTCGGGTCTTGGCCGTCCCCAGCGGGACGCCGAGGAGGGAGGCCACCTCGGTGTGGGTGTAGCCGCCGAAGTAGGCGAGCTCCACGGCCTTGCGCTGGGTGTCGGTGAGCACGTCCATCGCGTTGCGGACCCGCTGGGCGTCCAGGCGCCGCTCGACCGTCTCGACCGTCTGGTCGAACGAGCGTTCCTGGTTGCGGGAGCCGTAGCTGTCCTCGCGGTCGGTGGAGGCCTGCGCGGACCGCACCCGGTCGACCGCCTTGCGATGGGCGATGGTGAGCATCCAGCTCACCGCGCTGCCACGCTCGGGGTCGAACCGGGCGCTGGTGCGCCAGATGTCCAGCAGGGCCTCCTGGGCGACCTCCTCCGACTGCGCCGGGTCACGCACGACCCGCAGCACCAGCCCGTAGACGCGTGAGGACACTGCGTCGTAGAGCCGGGCGAACGCGGACTCGTCGCCGAGGGCGCACGCTCGGAGGAGCTCGGAGAGGTCCGGCGCCACGGCAGGACCTCCCCATGCCGGGGCGGGGCCTGGGGACGTCGCTGCCATGGACACCATCATCACTGATCAGGCTTACTTCGGCAGCAGCACGCCGTCGATGATGTACACCGTGGCGTTGGCGGTTTGCACGTTGCCGCAGATCACGTTGGCCTCGCCGACCTTGAACGACTCGCCGGAGCCGGAGACGGTGATGGTCCCGCCACCCAGGGTCTTGTGGTCGCCGGCCAGCTGGTCGGGGGTCAGGCGACCCTCGACGACGTGGTTGGTGAGCACCTTGGTGAGCAGGCCCTTCGGGTCCTTCATCGCGGCGTCCATGGTCGCCTTCGGCACGGCCTTGAAGGCGTCGTTGCTCGGCGCGAAGACGGTGATGTCCTTGGCGGAGTTGAGGGTCTCGCCCAGGCCCGCCTCACCGACCGCGGTGACCAGGGTGGACAGGACCGGGTTGTTGCTGGCGGCGGTGGCGACCGGGTCGGTGGCCATGCCCGAGAAGGAGCCCTTGCCGTCCGCGGGGACCGCGGAGCAGCCGGCCCCGAACGGCTTGGCCATCATGTCGTCCGAGGAGGACGACGACGAGGAGGAGGAGCTCGAGCTGCTGGAGCTCGGCATCGAGGACGACGAGGACGAGGCAGCGGTGTCCGAACCGGAGTTCCCACAGGCCGCGAGGGACAGGGGGAGGGCGAGGCTGAGGGCAGCGATGGTGCTGCGGCGGGCGAGTCGCATGACGTGGCTCCTTGGTGGGTGACGTTCTTACACCCGGTATTCGCCTCTACTGGGAGGATGGATTGGCTTCTGCCGCAACTATTTCCAGAAATCCCTACGTCTCTTCGTCGACACAGGAATCCCCTGCCACCGCGAAGGGTGACAGGGGATTCCTTGTGGCAGTAGTGGATTCGTCAGGACACGATGACGACGATCGAGTGGTAGCCGGATGCCCCACCGGGGAACGGGTCGGCGCGCTCGGCAGTC
The DNA here is from genome assembly GCF_001428025.1 of Phycicoccus sp. Soil748. Taxonomy (GTDB): domain Bacteria; phylum Actinomycetota; class Actinomycetes; order Actinomycetales; family Dermatophilaceae; genus Pedococcus. The sequence goes on from NZ_LMSC01000008.1 coordinate 200,416, forward strand.
TGGACCGTGCCGGTGCCGTCGGTGGCGCGCACCGTGAGGTCGTGCCGGCCGCTCTTGGCGTCCCACGCCCAGTACCACTGCCGCCAGTAGTCGGTGCCGCCGTCGGGTCCCAGGGTCGCCTTCTGCCACGGGCCGTCGTCGACGCGCACCTCGACCTCCTTGATGCCGCGGCCCTGGGCCCAGGCGACACCACCGACCACGATGCGTCCGGGGGCGTACGTCGCCAGCCCTCGGGGGGTGTCGATGCGGGCCTGCGTCTTGACCGTGCCGTCGATGGCCCAGTCGCGCTGGGTCCAGTACGCCTTGTCCTTGGCGTAGGTGGTGGCGGTCAGCCTGGTGAGCCACTTCGTGGCACCGACGAACCCGTACAGTCCCGGCGTGACGAGTCGGGCGGGGAAGCCGTGGCGCGCGGGGAGCGGCTGGCCGCCCATGGCGACGGCCACCATGGCGTCGCGGTCGTCCGTGAGCGCCTCGACCGGGGTGGAGATCGTCATGCCGTCGGTCGACTCGCTGAAGATCTGGTCGACGCCCTGCTTGACGCCTGCGCGCTCGAGCAGGTCGCGGACGAGCACGCCCTGCCAGCGGGTGGAGGAGATGTAGGGACCGCCCACCTCGTTGCTGACGCAGTTGAGGGTGATGTCGCGCTCGACCATGGGCATCTTCACGAGCTCGTCGAAGGTGATCGAGAACGGCCGCTCGACCATGCCGTCGACCTCCAGCTTCCAGCTCTCCACGTCGACCCGCGGGATGACCAGGGCCGTGTCGACGCGGTAGAAGTCCTTGGGGTCGGTGACGAACTTGGTGATGCCCTTGACCTTGCCGTCCAGGCCGGTCGGCAGCGGGTCCGCCGTGCTCGCGGGGGCGGGGAGGCTCACCGAGGCCGGCAGCGTCGGGGCCGCGGCGAGCCGCTGGCCGAGGGCACCGACCGCGGCCGCGCCCACCGTGGCGCCGGCGGCGCCGACGAGGAAGGTGCGGCGACCGGTCGTCGACGGCACGCCGTCGGCCTGGGCCGAGTGGTCGAGCGGTGACTCGTGGTGGTCGCCCGCGGATGCGGACGCGGCTGCCCGGTGGCCGGGGAGCAGTCGTAGAAGTCCGTGGAGCACGGCGACACCGACCACTGCGGCGGCGAACGCGGGCAGGACGTCGACCGGCGAGGCGGTCGGCCGCAGCAGGGCGGCCAGGCCCGCAAGGCCCGCGAGCACCACGACGAGCGCGCCGGCGAGTGACGGCCTGCGTCGCGCCACCAAGCCGATGCCCAGCGCGGCCAGCGCGGTGACCACGGCGACGCTGCTGAGCAGGACCGCCTTGTCTGCGGTGCCGAACGTCCGCACCGCCCACTCCTTGACCGGTGTGGGCGTCGCGTCGACGACGGTCGAGCCCACCGCGAGCACGGGCGATGACGCGGGGTCGACGAAGGCAGCGACGAGGTGGCCCACCGCCATCCCGGTGAGGGCGGCGAGGAGGCCGCACACGGCGTACCCGAGGCGCTGGGTCTTCGTGGTCGGCTGCATGGACGTCATTCGTACCCCGCCCCGCTGTGGATGGGTACGGGTCCGGCGCCCTGCGGTGGGCGGGTAGCGTGACAGTGTGCCTCCCACCCGTCGTCGCCGGCCCAACTTCGTCGCCTTCATCGCCACGGGGGCGATCCTCGGCTTCGTGGTCGGGTCCGCCTACGCCTACCTCGGCGGGAGCCAGGACACGACGGAGTACGGCCGCAGCTTCAGCGACTCCTCGGCCGTGCTCTTCCTCGGGCTTCTGGGCGCTTGCGTGCTTGGGCTGGCGGCTGCGGTCCTCGCGGTCCTGCTGGAACGCCGCGACTGAGGCCTCCGCCGCTGTGGGAGACTGGCGCACGTGGCACGCGGCGACGGACAGCTGACGCACGACCTCCTCCCTGGTGAGAAGGGCCCGCAGGACGCCTGTGGGGTCTTCGGCGTCTGGGCTCCCGGCGAGGAGGTGGCCAAGCTCGCCTACTACGGCCTCTACGCGCTGCAGCACCGCGGGCAGGAGTCCGCCGGCATCGCGACCTCCGACGGCCGCTCGATCCTCGTCTACAAGGACATGGGGCTGGTGTCCCAGGTCTTCGACGAGCGCTCGCTCGCCTCGCTGCGCGGCCACCTCGCGGTCGGGCACTGCCGCTACTCCACGACCGGTGGCTCCACCTGGGAGAACGCCCAGCCCACCCTCGGCGGCCACGCCGAGTCCACCGTTGCCCTGGCGCACAACGGCAACCTCATCAACTCCGCCGAGCTGCGCGACCTCGTCGCGGACCGCAAGGCCGAGGGGTTCAACCACGGCGGCGGCGAGCTGGTGCGCGGCAACACCACCGACACCGCGCTGGTGACCGCGCTGCTCGCCGATGACCCCGACCGCTCGCTCGAGGCCGCGGCGATGGACCTGCTGCCCCGGCTCCGGGGTGCCTTCTGCTTCGTCTTCATGGACGAGCACACCCTGTATGCCGCCCGCGACCCGCAGGGCATCCGCCCGCTGGTCCTGGGCCGCCTCGAGCGCGGCTGGGTCGTCGCCTCCGAGACCGCGGCGCTCGACATCGTCGGCGCCTCGCTGATCCGCGAGGTCGAGCCGGGCGAGCTCATCGCCATCGACGAGGACGGCCTGCGCTCGCAGCGCTTCGCCGAGACCGACCGCAAGGGCTGCGTCTTCGAGTACGTCTACCTGGCCCGCCCCGACACCACCATCAACGGCCGGGGCGTCCACGAGTCGCGGGTCGAGATGGGTCGCGCCCTCGCGCGGGAGCACCCGGTCGAGGCCGACCTGGTGATGCCGACGCCCGAGTCCGGCACCCCGGCCGCGATCGGCTACGCGCAGGAGTCCGGCATCCCCTACGGCCAGGGCCTGGTCAAGAACTCCTACGTCGGCCGCACCTTCATCGCCCCGTCGCAGACCATCCGCCAGCTCGGCATCCGGCTCAAGCTCAACCCGCTGCGCGAGGTCATCAAGGGCAAGCGCCTCGTCGTGGTCGACGACTCCATCGTGCGCGGCAACACCCAGCGGGCCCTGGTGCGGATGCTGCGCGAGGCCGGCGCAGCCGAGGTGCACGTGCGGATCTCGAGCCCGCCGGTGCGCTGGCCCTGCTTCTACGGCATCGACTTCGCGACCCGGGCCGAGCTCATCGCCACCGGCATCGGGGTCGAGGAGGTCTGCACCTCCATCGGCGCCGACTCCCTCGGGTACATCAGCGAGGAGGGCATGGTGGCCGCCACCGAGCAGCCGCGCGACCAGCTGTGCACGGCGTGCTTCTCGGGCCAGTACCCGGTCGAGCTGCCCGACTCCAGCCGCCTCGGCAAGAACCTCTTCGAGACCCTGCCGCTCGACGTCGACGGCGTGAGCCTCGGGGTCTCCGGCGGGGCCGCCGACGCGCTCACCCGCCCCTGACGCCCAACCTTCTCTCGTTCGAGGTATTCGCCTACCCGGACCTGGTTGCCGAATACCTCGAACGAGGCTGGGCCGAGGACGGTCGGCGCCGGGCTGACAGCCGGGCATGGGCGGCGACCACCTGGTCCATGAACCGCCGTTCCTCCAGCCGCAGCCCCACGAGGTCAATGCGCAGGACGGTGTGGTCGGCCAGCGCGAGCTCGTTCTGGCGCAGGTTGTCGTCGGTGACGGCCAGCCCGAACCGGTGGCCGACGCCGTCGATCTCCACGGCGAGACCGATGTCCTCCCACGCCGCATCGAGGTAGACCCGTCCGCGAACGCCGTGGCGCAGCGCCTGTCGGGTCGGCTCCGGCAGGCCGCGGGCGCGGCACAGGCGTGCGAAGTCGAGCTCCCCGAGCGACTGCGCACCGAGGGCGACGTCACGGGCGATGACCGCTATCAGGCGCCGCCTCGTCCGCCCTCGCGTCGCCTCGGCCGCCTGGAGCAGCTGCGCACCGGTGCAGAGCCGCTGCCAGCTCGCCCTCCACCCGTCGCGCGAGCTTGTGCACCCGCAGCCCGTCGACCGCCCGGACCGCAGCCGTGTGCCTGACCGACACGTGGACCACGTCGTCCTCGAAACCGGTGAGCCCGGCCGCCTGGAGTGCGCTCACCCCGTCGAGGGCGGCGATGCCGGCACCCACCTCCCACACGGCTCGTCGCCGCCACGCGCCGGGGCCCAGAGGGCCCGTGTGGACCGCGACGGTCTGCCTGCCGTGCAGGCGCCAGCGCCCGGCCGACACCTCGCGACGAACCATGCGGTCGTCGACCCCGATCCCGGCGAGCGTGTCACGGGACAGCACGCCGTCAGTGGCCTCGGCCAGCCGAGTAGCAGCGGCACGCCGCCAGCTCGTCGTCCGAGATGCCGGGACGCCCGTCGTGGTCATGCGACGACGCTGGCTCATGGAACGGCCGCGGGGTGGTCGTCCACCGCCGACGTGTGGACGCCCGGGCGGTGGGCGACCCCCTGTGGACGGCGACTCCCCACCGGTCGAGGTATTCAACGACCCGATCGTGGTCGGCGAATACCTCGACCCGGGGGGCTACGGGGGGCAACCAGGACAACAGGGCAACAGGGCGGACGGGCGAACCGAGGGGCGGCGGGCGGGGACTAGGCTGGCCCGCGTGAGCGAACCGATCACCTATGCCTCCGCCGGTGTCGACGTCGAGGCCGGTGACAGGGCGGTCGAGCTCATGAAGGCCTCCGTGCGCCGGGCCACCCGGCCCGAGGTCCTCGGCGGCCTCGGCGGGTTCGCGGGCATGTTCGACGCGAGCGCCATCGCACGGATGACCCACCCGGTCCTCGCCACGTCCACCGACGGTGTCGGCACCAAGGTCGCGATCGCCCAGGCGCTCGACCGCCACGACACCATCGGGTTCGACCTCGTGGGCATGGTCGTCGACGACATCGTCGTGTGCGGCGCCGAGCCGCTGTTCATGACCGACTACATCGCCACCGGCCGCGTGGTGCCCGAGCGGGTCGCGGCCATCGTCTCCGGGATCGCGGCGGCCTGCGAGCAGGCCCGCGTGGCCCTCGTGGGCGGCGAGACCGCCGAGCACCCGGGGCTGCTGGACCCCGACGAGTACGACGTCGCCGGCGCCGCCACGGGCGTCGTGGAGCACGCCGACGTGCTGGGACCGGACCGTGTCCGGGCGGGTGACGTCGTCCTGGCGCTGGGTTCGAGCGGGCTCCACAGCAACGGCTACTCCCTCGTCCGACGTGTCGTGGCCTCGGCCGGCTGGGCCCTCGACCGTCACGTCGAGGAGTTCGGCCAGACGCTGGGGGAGGAGCTGCTCACCCCGACCCGGGTCTACTCCGCGGACCTGCTCGACCTCATCCGGACCGACGGCATCGACGTCCACGCCCTGTCGCACGTCACCGGTGGCGGACTGGCGGCCAACCTCGCCCGCGTCCTGCCGCAGGGCGTCCTCGCACGCCTCGACCGCTCCAGCTGGACGCCGCCCGCGGTGTTCTCCACCGTCGGCGCCCTCGGTCAGGTGCCCCGCGCGGACCTCGAGCGCACCCTCAACATGGGCGTCGGGTTCGTCGCCATGCTGCCGGCCGACCAGGTCGACGCCGCGACCCGCGAGCTGTCGTCCCGGGGCATCCCCGCCTGGGTCCTCGGCGAGGTCGAGGCGCTGGAGGGCGCGTCCCTCGAGCCCGGGGTCGAGGTCGTCCACGGAGCCAAGGGCGTCGACGGCGGCGCCGTCCAGGTCGTGGGTGACCACCCCGCCTGAGTAGCGGCACGGATGGGGCGGCCCGTGGGGCAGGCTCCACACTGTCGCCATGGACAGCGGGCCCACCACGGACAGCTGCCGCGGCGCCCGTTCGACGACGACCTGGTGCTGGTCGGCAGCCGTCGGCACCCTGGGCGCCCTCGGCCTCGTGTTCGTGGCCATGGCGTTCACGGCCCTGCTGGGCATCGTGGGCACCGTCGCCGGCGCGGTGACACCCGGGCACCCGCTCGACACCACGCCGGTCACGGTCGTCACGACCCTCGCCGTCCTGCTGTGCCTCGGGGTCTCGTGGGGACTGGGCTGGGTCGTCGCCGGAGCCGCCGAGGGCCTCACCCCGCGCTGGCTCGCCGGGCTCACCACCGGCCTGCTCGGCGTCGGGGCCGGTGCGGTGGTGCTGTCCCTCGGGCTCGGGCTGCGCCCCTTCTAGGACGGGACGCAGCGGCGTACCGTCAGCAGATGGACGCGGAGCGGGCCGAGCGCGAGGACGTCGTCGTGCGCCAGTACCGGTTCCTGCTGCGCACCGCCCCCGCCGACGCCCTTGAGATGGCGCACGTGGAGGCGCTCTCGGGGCTCGGGTGGCGCGACCGCGGGCAGGTCCTCGCCGCGGTGCAGGACGGGCTCGTCGCCGGCCTGCGGCTCGACCGTGGCGACGTGCGGGCCCTCGCCCACCTCGTGACCCTGGGCGAACGCCGAGCGCCCGGCGCCTTCCTCGCGGCCATGCACCCGCCCACCCTGCGCCGGCTCGCGGACCTCGTCGTCCTCGCCGAGGCCTCCTTCGGGCTCTTCGGCGGGTATGCCGCCTGGGACGGCAGCGACCCCGTGGCCGCCGAGGAGCCGTGGACCGACAGCGGGTTCGCCGAGCGGTGGAGGACCCCCCTCACCGTGCGGGTCAGCTACCTCGACTACGCGGGCGGACCCAGCACCCCGGACTCCTTCGGCCGCGGCCGCTGAGCCGGGCGGACTCGCCTCGTTCGCGCCCGCACGCCCGTCGTGGCGTCCTACCCTGAGGCATGACGAGCAACCGGTGGGGTGGGGACGGACGTCGAGCTGACGCGGCGGGAGCTGAGGAGGACCCGGTGGTCCGGCAGTACCGCTACCTGCTGAGGACGGCTCCGGCCGACGCCCTCCAAGCGGCCCACGACGAGGCGCTGTCCGGTCCGGCCGCCGGCGTCCGCGGGCCGGTGCTCGAGGCCGTGCGCCAGGCGTTCGTCGCCGGTCAGCGGCTCTCGCCGGACGCGACCTCCGCGACGGCTCGGCTCGTCGTCGTCGGCGAACGCCGCAGCCCCGGTGCGTTCCTCGCGGCCTGCGAACCGGGCGTGCTCCGGGTCCTGGCCGAGGCGGTGGTCGGCTCGGACGCGGTGTTCGGCCTCTTCGCCGGGTATGCCGCGTGGGACGGCGCCGACCCCGCGCCCGCGGACCCCGGGGTCGACCAGGGCGGAGCCCGCGTCATCGGCACACAGCCGGACCCGGCCGCGGAAGCCAAGGCCTTCGCGACCGGCCACGGGAGCTCCATCCTTCCCTGGGGCGGCGCCGGGGCAGGCTACTGACTTCTGGTCCGAGCCTCGGGGGATGCGTGCATCTGGCGCCCCTGGGACCGCCTCGGTGGCGTAGCGGGCTGCCGGCCGTGACCGTGCTACGCGAGGCTGGCGAGCAGCTCGTCGGTGGTGGCGAGGGTGACCAGCGGTCCGTAGAGGGCCATGACGTCGAGCGCCTTGGCGTGGTTGTCGTCGGTCGAGCCGGCGCACGCGTCGGCGACGACGGTGACCGAGGCGCCTGCGTCCGCGGCGGCCAACACCGTCGAGATGACGCAGCAGTCGGTGGCCACCCCCGTCACCACCAGGCGTGGGCGCTCGCCCACCACCGGCAGCAGCTCGGCCCACTTGCCGAACGTCGGCGCCGTCACGACCCGGCCGGGCAGGTCGGCCACCTCGTCGGTGAGGGCGTAGAGCGGGTCCTCGTCACCGACCAGGGCCCACGGGAACTCCTCGTAGTACGGCGCCCACGCGCCCTCGGGACGCTGCGGTGCGACGAAGCGGGTCAGCACGGTCCGGTCACCGAAGGCGCGCGCGAGCCGGGCCACCTGGGCGGCCGCCGCGCCGTACCGGGGGGCGCACCAAGCGCTCGCGGGGTCGCCGAAGACGTGCTGGAGGTCGATGCCCACCAGCCAGGCCGGCTGGGTCACGCGCCGACCCCGGCTCCCGGCCCCTGCTGCGGGTGGCCCTCCCCGTGGCCTTCGAGGTGGCCTTCGAGGCCGGTGTCGAGGTGCTCCTCCTGGCGCCGTACGGTGCCGCGCCGCAGGGCGAGCGTGCCGACCAGCCCGATCACCAGGGCGAGCAGCACGCCGAGGTTGGCGTAGGCCCAGTCGCCGTCCTTGCCTCCGAGGCCGAGCGGACCGAGTAGGTAGCCCTGCCAGTTGTTCCACGAGGCGTCGTCGGCGAACAGGTTGACGACCAGCCCCCAGCCGACGACCGAGGCCACGACCATCAGGCCGATCGACACCCAGTCCCACGCGCCGTAGCGGCCGCGGGCGTCGAACAGCGCCTCCTCGTCGTAGTCGCGACGGCGGAGCCAGATGTCGCCGATCATGATCCCGGCCCAGGCGGCGAGCGGGACGCCGAGGGTGATGAGGAACGACTGGAACGGGCCCAGGAAGTCCTGGGCGAAGAAGACGACCCAGATCGTGCCGAGGGTGAGGATGACGCCGTCGACGAACGCGGCGCTCGGCCGGGGGATGCGGACGCCGAGCGAGAGCAGGGTGAGGCCCGAGGAGTAGATGCCGAGGACCGCGCCGCTGACGAGCGCGAGTATCGCGGCGACGAGGAACGGCACGAGCACCCAGGTGGGCAGGATGGTCGCCAGGGTGCCGACCGGGTCGGCCGAGATGCCGTCCATGAGCTTCTGGTCAGAGCCGGCGAGCAGCAGGCCGTAGAGGACGAGCAGCACCGGCGCGAGCGCCCCACCGAAGGTGTTCCACCAGACGATCGAGGCGCCCGAGGCGTCGCGGCGCTGGTAGCGCGACCAGTCGGCGGCGATGTTGATCCACCCGAGCCCGAACCCGGTCATCACCAGCACCAGCGCGCCGACCACCTGCTGGGTGGTCCCCGCCTTCAGGGCGCTCACGGCGTCCCAGTGCACGTGGTCGACGGTCATCGCGACGTACACCACCGTGACCACGCCGGTGATCCAGGTGAGCCACGACTGGAGCCGCATGATCACGTGGTAGCCGGCGACGGAGGCCAGCACGACGAGTGCGGCGGTGACCAGTGCGGCCACGACCTTCGTCGCGGTGCCACCGCCCCACCCGAGCTCGCGAAAGATCGTCGCGGTGGCCAGGGTCGCGGTGATCGCGAGGAAGGTCTCCCAGCCGATCGAGGTCAGCCACGAGATGACGCCGGGCACCTTCTGCCCGGTGACCCCGAACGCCGCCCGCGACAGCACCATGGTCGGCGCCGAGCCGCGCTTGCCGGCGATCGCGATGACCCCGCAGAGCAGGAATGACACGACGATGCCGACGACGGCGACCAGGACGCCCTGCCAGAAGGAGATGCCGAACTGGAGGGCGAACGCGGCGTAGCTGATGCCGAAGACCGACACGTTGGCCGCGAACCACGGCCAGAAGAGGTCGAACGGGCGGGCGGTCCGGTCGGCCTCGTCGATGATCTCGATGCCGGTCGTCTCGACCCCGAGGCGCCGCGTCTGCTCACGCGTGTCTGTGCTCATGGCGGGAGCGTAGACCCGCGGGCGCGCTCCGACGCCGCAGCGCCGCGGCACACGCGCATGGCGGTGTGCCGCGGGACTGCGGTGACACACGGGCCCGAGGGCCCGCGCATGAGGTGAGGTGGTTGGTCAGGCGCTCAGGTCATCGCTGACCCGACGCCCACTTCCCGTACTCGTCGTACTCGTCCTCGCCCGCGGAGTCGTTGGAGACTCGCTCCGGCTCCGCGTAGGAAGACCCGTGCAGTTCTTGCTCAAGCGAACTGAAGTCGGTGTTCGGGGAGAAGTACTTCAGCTCCCGAGCAACCTTCGTCTGCTTGGCCTTGGCCCGGCCGCGCCCCATGGCGTGACCCCCTCATGCGTCTGGCGGGACGGCATCGCTGGGTACGAGTCGTCAAAGTGACGGCTCGACTCCGCGGAGCGGTCCCGGGAATCGTGTATATGTCGTGGGGCCAACGCTACAGGAGCGTGGCAAGTTTGGCCGCAGGACTCCCGTCTTGCGGGACGACTTCAGCGGGCCGGCAGCCAGATCCCGCCGGCCGCCTTGGCGGCCATCCGCTCCTCGGCGATGTGGTCCGCGGCCGCCGCCGGGGTGCTGCCGTGGGCGTCGGCCGTCCGCAGCACCTCGAGGGTGTGGTCGAAGATCGCCGTGGCCGCCTTCTTGGCGCGCTCGAAGTCGAAGCCGTGGAGCTCGTCGCTCACCTGGATGACGCCACCGGCGTTGACCAGGAAGTCGGGGGCGTAGGTGATCCCGCGCGCCTTGAGCTGGTCGGCGGTGCCGCCGGGGCCCTCGGTGACGAGCTGGTTGTTGGCGCCGCCACAGACGACGGTGGCCTGCAGGGCGGCCACGGTCTGCTCGTCGAGGGCGCCGCCGAGGGCACAGGGGGCGTAGACGTCGATGTCGGACCGCACGAGCGCGGCGGTGTCGGCGACCACCTCGACCTCGGGGTGGGCGGACCGGAGCGCGGCGACCGCGTCCTGGTTGACGTCGGTGACGACGACCTTCGCGCCGTCCTCGAGGAGGTGGCCGGCGAGGATGTGCCCGACCTTGCCGACCCCGGCGATGCCGACCGTGCGTCCCTCGAGGGTGGGCTTGCCCCACAGGTGCTGGGCGCACGCGCGCTGGCCCTGGAACACGCCGTACGCGGTGAGCACCGAGGAGTCGCCCGCGCCGCCGTTGGCCTCGGACCGGCCGGTGGCGAAGCGCGTGGTCTCGCTGACGACGTCCATGTCGGCGACGTAGGTGCCCACGTCGCAGGCCGTGACGTAGCGGCCGCCCAGGCTCTCGACGAAGCGTCCGTAGGCGCGCAGCAGCTCGGGCGTCTTGTCGGTCGCCGGGTCACCGATGATCACGGCCTTGCCGCCGCCGAGGTCGAGGCCGGCCACGGCGTTCTTGTAGGCCATCCCCTTGGACAGGCGCAGCATGTCGCTGAGCGCGGCCTCCTCGGAGGCGTACGGGTAGAAGCGCGTGCCGCCGAGGGCCGGCCCGAGGGCCGTGCTGTAGATGCCGATGATGGCGCGCAGGCCGGTCTCCCGGTCGTGGCAGAACACCACCTGCTCGTGCTGGGACATGGAGGCGACGGCGGAGGTGGCGGAGGACGGCGCGGAGGACGTGGTCACGGTGGTGACTCCTGGAGCTCGGGAGGGCGCTGACGGGTTGGCTCGGCGCGGGTCGCGCGCCTGCGCACAGCGTATTGCGACCACATGGTGGTCGGGTGACTAGTCCCAACGGACCATTACGGACCACCCGTAAGGAATGTTCCCAAGAGGTCCCGCTTGTCCGATTATTGAAAGACGTCCCCTGCACGAGGAGAAAGTCATGGTTACTCGCACCACCGAGGTCGAGAAGTTGCTCACCCCCGCGGAAGTCGCGTCGTTGTTCCGCGTGGACCCCAAGACCGTCACGCGTTGGGCGAAGGCCGGGAAGCTCAACTCGATCCGCACGCTCGGAGGCCACCGCCGCTACCGGGAGGCTGAGGTCAGGGCACTTCTCTCCGACGTCATCTGAGCCGCTGGCCGACCCCCGGGGGCAGGGCCCGGGGATCGGCAGCCAGCGCTCGTCGTCGTCCGTCACCCCACGGGACGGTCGCATTCGCTAGGTTGCCCCGATGGCGCCTGACCCGGATACCGTTTCAGCACAAGCGGTCCCACGTCCAGGTCACGGTCCGCTCGCCGGGCTGAAGGTCGTCGAGATCGGGGGCATCGGTCCCGGGCCGTTCGCGGCAATGCTGCTCGCCGACCTGGGCGCGGACGTCGTGCGCGTCGACCGGCCGCAGGAGGACCTGCGTGGCACCCACGCCGTCCTGCTGCGCGGCCGTCGATCCGTGGTGCTCGACCTGAAGTCGGCCGACGGGCTGCGCGCCGTCATGGAGCTCGTGGGTCGCAGCGACGTGCTCGTCGAGGGTTTCCGTCCGGGAGTCGCCGAGCGCCTCGGCTTCGGACCCGACGAGGCGCTGCGCCGCAACCCCCGCCTCGTCTACGGCCGCATGACCGGCTGGGGCCAGAGCGGGCCGTATGCCGCGCTGGCCGGCCACGACATCACCTACCTCGCCGTGAGCGGGGTCCTCGACGCCTTCGCCGGTGACGACGGGCGCCCGGTGCCGCCCCTCAACCTCCTGGGAGACTTCGGTGGCGGCGGGGCGATGCTCGCCCTAGGGGTGGTGTCGGCAGTCCTGCACGCGCGCGCGACCGGTGAGGGGCAGGTCGTCGACGCCGCGATCGTGGACGGGGTCGCGAGCATGACGGCCATGCACCAGTCCATGCTGGCCTCCGGCCTCTGGTCGGCGCCGCGCGGCGAGAACCTCCTCGACGGCGGAGCGCCGTTCTACCGCTGCTACCGGACGCGCGACGACCGGTGGGTGGCGGTCGGGGCGCTCGAGCCGGCCTTCTACGCCCGGCTCCTCGAGGGACTCGACCTGTGGTCGCCGGAGCGCGTCGCCGGGCAGCTCGACCGCCAGTGGTGGCCGCGGATGCACCGTGAGCTCGAGATGCGGTTCGGCCTGCGCACCCTGGCCGAGTGGACGCGGGTGTTCGCCGGGCTGGACGCCTGTGTGGCACCGGTCCTCACCATGGAGGAGGCGCGCACCGACGCCCACCTGCGGGCCCGCGGCACGTACGCCCACGAGCCGGGTGGTGGGCCCGCCGCCCACCAGCCGGGCGCCGTACCGAGGTTCTCGGCGACGCCCGGACGACCGGGCGAACCGGCGCGCGAACCGGGTGCCGACACCGACGAGGTGCTCGGCGAGCTGGGGCTTGGGAGGACGGACTAGCCGCGCTCACCCGAACGGGGGACCGGACCTTCAAGGGTTGGCAAAGTCCGACCATTCAACATCCCCCATCCCTGTTTCATCATCACGTAACTTGCGCACGTGAAACCAAGGAGTGACCAGTGACCAACAGCCTCGGCGTCTTCGTGCAGGACCAGATGAACCTGCTCGGGTGGAACCGTGCCGTCCTCGCCGAGCGCACCGACATCGACGAGTGGATGCTCGCCACGATCCTCGACTCCCCGGTGCTGGCCGGCTGGCCCGAGGGTGAGGACATGCTGGCCCTCGCCCGGGCGCTCTCCGTGCCGGTCCGCGAGATCGTCCTGCGGGCTGCCGAGGGCTGCGGCCTGCACGTCATGGCTCCGATGAGCCCCACCGAGACCCTTCTCCTCGCGTCCAACGAGGAGCTCATGCGCGAGGTGCGCCGGCGGCTGGCCCTCGGGGCCCGTACCGGTGGCTACCTCGCCACCCCGGTCCAGCGCTGGGACGTCGAAGCGGTCTGACGGGCGGCACGCCGCGCGAGCGTGACCACGCTCGCGCCGAGCACCCCCGGGCTCGGTACCGGTCGACCCGCCTCCGTGGTGGGGCCTGCGTGTCCTCAGGCCCCACCACGGAGGGCGGCGGCGTACTCCTCCAGCGCTGACACCGCCTGCTCACGAGCCCTGGCCAACGCGGCCAGGGCTTCGTCGTCGGCGAGCCCGCCCTCGTCGCCGAGGTCCTCCAGCAGCTTGCACACCGTCGCGAGCCAGGTCGCGCCGAGGTTCGCGGCGCTGCCCTTGAGCGCGTGGGCGGCCCGGCCCATCTCGTGCGCGCGGCCGGCGTCCCGCGCCTCCACGAGCGTGGCCATGGTCTGGGCCGAGCCGGTGCCGAAGCGGCTGATGAAGCGCAGCAGCATCGACGGGTCGCCGGGGTCGAGGTCGAGCAGCTCACCGAGCCGGGCGGTGTCGAGGACCTCGGGGTCGAGATCGGGCACGGTGGCCCCCTCCTGCTCCACGGTGCCGCCCGGCTCCTGCTCCGTGGCGCCCTCGGACGGCTCGTCGGGCGCCCCGACCTCCTCCGGCTGGGGGACCCACCGGGCCAGGGTCGCGCGCAGCAGTGCCACGTCGACCGGCTTGGTGAGGAAGTCGTCCATGCCGGCCAGCAGGCAGCGTTCGCGCTCGCCGGCGATGGCGGCAGCGGTCATCGCGACGATCGGGACGCGCGCACCGGCGTCCTCCCGGGCACGAATCGCGCGTGTCGCGGCATACCCGTCCATCTGGGGCATCTGGCAGTCCATGAGGATCGCGTCGTAGGCGTCCGGGTCACCCAGGTAGGTGGAGACGCCGACCACGCCGTTCTCGGCGACCGAGGCGGCATACCCGAGGCTCTCGAGGATGCCCACGGCGACCATCTGGTTGACCGCGTTGTCCTCGACCACGAGGACGTGGCCGAGCCGACCGGTGGGGACCTCGGGGTCGGGCCGGGGCGCGACGAGGGGGGCAGGCAGGCTGTCGCGGCCGGCGCCCGCGGGCGCCGACGCGACCGTGGCGAGGCTGTCGAAGAGGTGCGAGGCGAAGACGGGTTTGGTCAGCGAGAGGTCGATGCCGGCGTCGGCGAGCGCCGCGGTGTCGAGGTCCATCGAGGAGCTCAGCAGGATGATGCGGGTCCGTGCGAACCGGCCGTCACCGCGCACCATGCGGGCGAACTGCTCGCCGTTGACGCCGGGCATGAGGTAGTCGAGCAGCACGATGTCGAACGGGGCGCCGCGCCGGTCGGCCTCGTCGAGCAGGCCCAGGCCCTCGACCCCCGACGACGCCAGTGCGGCCTCGACCTTCCAGGCGGCGAGCTGCTCATCGAGGATGAACCGGTTGGTCTCGTTGTCGTCGACGACCAGCACCCGCAGGCCGGCCACTGCGGCGGTGCCGGGAGCGGGCCGGCGGGGCAGCTCGGCGGCCGGGGCGAACGTGGCGGTGAACCAGAATGTGCTGCCCGACCCGGGTTCGCTGTTGACGCCGATCTTGCCGCCCATGGCCGTCACGATCTGGCGCGAGATCGCCAGGCCGAGGCCGGTGCCGCCGAACTCGCGGGTGGTGGAGGTGTCGCCTTGGGAGAAGGCCGTGAAGAGCCGGGACTGGACTTCGGGCGTCATCCCGGCCCCGGTGTCGCTGACCTCGACGCGCAGGACCACTGTGTCGTCACCGGTGTCCTCGACCGAGGCCCGGACGACGACCTCACCCCTGGCGGTGAACTTCACCGCGTTGGATGTCAGGTTGGCGACGACCTGGCCGAACCGCACCGGGTCGCCACTGACAGCCAGGGGCAGGTCGGGCTGGCAGGAGACCGCGAGCTCAAGGCCCTTGGACCGCGCCTGCTCCACGACGATCGTGCTGTTCTGCTCGATGACGGCCCGGGGGTCGAAGTCGACCCGCTCGAGGTCGAGGCGCCCGGCCTCGATCTTGGACAGGTCGAGGATGTCGTTGACCAGGGACAGAAGGTGGCGACCTGCGGCGTCGATCCCGTCGGCGAGGCGGCGCTGGCGGTCGGTCAGCTCGGTGCGCCCCAGCAGCTCGGACAGTCCGATGACGCCGTTGAGCGGGGTGCGGATCTCGTGGCTCATGGTGGCCAGGAACTCGGACTTGGCCACGGAGGCGGCCATGGCGTCGTCACGGGCCCGGGCCAGGCGCTCCCGCGTCCACTCGCGCTCCGCGACCCGGGCGAAGAGGGCGGAGGCCTGACCCATGGTGACGCCGTCGGTGTCGGAGAGGGCGGTCGCCGCCCGGGTGTCCATGACGATGACGCAGGCGGTGCGGTCCTCGGCGACCACGGGGACGGCCACGAGCATGGTGCCCTCGGTGGTCGTGGACACCTCGGGGGTGCGCGAGCCGACCGCGAGGCGGGTCAGGCGCAGGGCCTCGGTGAGGTCGGCCTCGGGTGCCTCGCGGACGCCCTCGACGGGCCTCAGGCTGCCGTCGTCGTCCACCATGCAGGCCGCGACGGGGCGCCAGCCGGTGTGGGTGGCCACGTCGACGAGGATCTGGGGCACGACGTCACGCAGGCTGGTGGCCCCGTTCGCGGCGGTGGCCATGGCCGACAGCAGGGCCAGCGCCTGCTCGGCGTCCTTGCTGGCGGTGATGTCCTGGGCGGTGCCGCCCATGCGGACGACCTGGCCGTCGCCGTCTCGCGCCACCCGCCCGCGACCCCGGATCCACGCAAGGGCGCCGGTCGTGCGGACCACGCGGGCGTCGAACTCGAAGACGTCGTCACCGGCCATCGCCTGGCCGATGGCGGCGGCGACGGCGTCGCGGTCGTCGGGGTGGAGGTGGTCGATGAACGACTGGTAGTCGGGGACCAGGCCGCTGTCCGGCTCGACCTCGTAGATCCGGTAGAGCTCGTCCGACCAGGTGACCACGTCGTGGGCGACGTCCCACTCCCAGCTGCCGATCCGGGCGATGCGCTGGGCCTCCGCGAGCTGGTGCTCGCGCCGCTGGAGGGTGTCGATCAGCCGGCGCTGGTGGCTGTACTCGGTGACGCGGTGCAGCCACCCGACGTGCCCGCCGTCGTCGTCGCGGATCGGGGTGTGGCTGACCAGGGCCCAGAACCGGGTGCCGTCCTTGCGCAGCAGGCTGCACTCGAGGTTGTCGCCCGGCTCGCTCGTCGTCCGCAGGTCCTGCAGGTGGTGGCGGAACTCCTCCCTGCCCTGCTGGTCGAGGGTCTCGAAGACCGACAGGCCCTGCATCTCCTCCGGTGTGCGGCCGAGCAGGGCCGCGAGCCGGTCGTTCGCCAAGACCGTGCGGCCCTCGCCGTCGAAGACCCACAGGCCGTCCGGTGACGCCTGGACGAGCCAGCGGCTGAGGTCCTGGGGGTCGGGCCCCCCGGCGGCGAGATCGTGCACAAGGGAGATCTTCACCGATCAACGCCACCCAAGCACGGTCAAACACTCGTTTTCGAGACCAGACATCTGCACGCGGGCGAGCCTTCCGACAACCTGACCGCCGCCGCTAGCGTGGACGACCAGCCGACGCACCTCCGGGGGATGCCCATGAGCACGGACCAGAACCCTCCGCTGACGGTCCCCGAGCCGCTCGGCCGGCCCGAGGCCTACGCGAGCCCTCCCGCCACCTGCGACGTCGTCATGAAGGGCGGCATCACCAGCGGCATCGTCTACCCGTGGGCCGTGTGCGACCTCGCGACCCGCTACCGCCTGGTCAACGTGGGTGGCACCTCGGCGGGGGCGATCGCTGCGGCGGCGGCCGCGGCAGCGGAGTACGGGCGGCACCGGCCCGGCGCCGGGTACCCGGTGCTCGCGGGGCTCCCGGGGGTGCTGGGTGGCACGCACCAGGGGCGGTCGCGGCTCTTCACGCTGTTCCAGCCCCAGCGCCGTACCGCGCCCCTGCACGCCCTGTTCGTCGCCTCGCTCGGAGGCGGTGGCGGTGGGTCACGGACCGGGCTGGCCCTGCGTGGCCTCCGCTCTGCCGCCATGGCCGCGGGCGGGTGGTGGCGCCTGCTCCTGGGGGCGCTTGCGGGCCTGCTGCTGCTGGTCGCCGCGGGCGCGTCCGGCGCGGCCTGGGGGCTGCTCGCCGTGGTGGCTGCCGTCGTCCTGGGTGCGGGGGTCGGGCGCCTGGTCGGTCGCGCGCCGGTGGCCCTGGGTGTCGCGGTGCTGGTCCTCGTGGCGGTCGTGGTCGCTGTCGGGGTCTCCGGGGCGGGGACCTGGGCGACGACGCTCGTGGGCGTGCTCGGCTGGCTGCTCCTCGTGGTCGGACTGCTGGCCGGGACGGTCTGGGTGCTCGGCCGGGTGCTCCTGCGCGACGTGCCCGACAACCTCTACGGGATGTGCAGCGGTATGGAGGGCGACGGGTTCGAGGGCAGCGCCGCGCTGACGCCCTGGCTCACCGACCTCCTCGACCGGGCGGCCGGCCTGCGGTCCGGTGCGGCGTCGGGTGCGGCGGCGGGTGCGGCGGAGAGGGGGCCGCTGACGTTCGGGCACCTCTGGGCCGGACCCGGTGCGCCTCGCATCGCGGGCACGGCTCGTCCCGAGTCGCCGGCGATCAACCTCGAGGTGATGACGACCTGCGTGACCCGCAGCCGTCCCTACCGCATGCCCTTCGAGTCCGTCGGGTTCTACGTCGACCCGGGGGGGCTGCGGCGGCTCTTCCCCCCGGCAGTGGTCGACTGGGTGCTGGCGCACCCCGCCCCGGTGGGCGGCTCGCCCACCGACCGCCGGCGCCGCCGGGTGGCCGACGAGCTGCTGGCCCCCCTCGTGCCCTTCCCCGCGGCAGCTGACGTGCCGGTCGTGGTGGCGGCCCGCATGAGCCTGTCGTTCCCCGTCCTCATCAGCGCCGTGCCGCTGCACGCGGTGGACCGGGCCACCAACACCGAACCGCTCGACCGCATCAGCGCCGCCCTCACGGCGGTCGCCACCGAACAGGCGACCGAGGCGGACGCCGCCCCGGGCGACCTGGTCTCCGAGGACGCGGTCGTGCGCGAGGCGGTCCGCCGGCTGCGGGCCGAAGGAGTCTCGCTGCGTGCCGACCGGGTGTGGTTCTCCGACGGCGGGATCACGAGCAACTTCCCCATCCACTTCTTCGACAGCTTCGCCCCGACGCGGCCGACGTTCGGCGTCAACCTGCGACCGCACCACCCGGCGCATCCGCCCGTTCCCGGTGACGAGTCGAGCTCGGTCTACCTGCCGATCGGCAACGGCGCGGGCCGCGCGCAGGCGCCCAACCTCTTCGACGCGGCGGGGCCGACGCTGCCGGGCTTCGCCAAGGCGATCCTGGACACCATGCAGAACTGGAACGACCTGCTCCAGCTGCCACTGCCGGGCTTCCGCGACCGGATCGCCCACGTCAGCCTGTCGCCCGAGGAGGGCGGCATGAACCTCGCCATGCCGCCTTCACGGATCGCGGCGCTCGCGCGCCGGGGTCAGCTGGCCGGCCAGGTCCTGCGGGAGCGGTTCTCGCTGCCCGGGGAGAACGGCTGGACCGGTTGGGAGAACCACCGGTGGCTGCGGCTGCGTACCAGCCTGTCACTGGTGGAGGTGGCCGGAGGACAGGTGGAGCGGGCCCTCGGCCCGGCCGGCAGCCACCCGGACGGAACCCACTCGTTCAAGGACCTGCTCGACCTGCCGGTGGGTGGCGCGCCGTCGTACAACTGGGAGAACCAGACGCAGCGCCGTCGCGCCCGTACTGCGGTCGCGGCGCTCGCCGGCGCCTCGCCGACCGACGTCCCGGAGACCCAGCGCCTCGGCCACAAGGCGCCGCAGCCCATGCCGGCGCTGCGGATCACCCCGCGCGAGTGACGGGTTTGGCGGGTGCGGTCCGGGGGCACTGGCCGGGCATGACCTCCGCGACCGCCGACCACCTTCCCGACTCCACCCCGTCGGTCACCGTCGGGGCGCCGCTGCTCGTGCGCCTGGTGCAACAGCTGGAGCGCACCGCCGCGCTGGACCGCCTCGCCCCGGCCCTGGCAGGTCTGGCGTCACCCGCCGGGAGGGAGCCTCTGCAGCGGATCCTGCTGGGGCGGGACGTGGGGCATGCTCTGCACCCGTTCCTGACCGACCTGCCGATCGGGTTCTGGACCTCGAGCCTGGTCCTCGACCTGCTGGGTCATGGCAAGGACCGCCCAGCCTCCCGGCGCCTGCTGGCGGCCGGGTTGGCTGCGGCCGTGCCAGCCGCCGCCACGGGTCTGGCGGAGTGGCGGCAGACCTCGCGGCCGGAGACCAGGGTCGCGTCGGCGCACGGGACGCTCAACGTCCTGGCCCTGGGCCTGTATGCGGGTTCGCTCGCCACGCAGGAGCGGTCACCGCGCCTCGGCCTGGCGCTCAAGCTCGCCGGCACCGCGGTCACCGGGCTCTCGGGCTTCCTCGGCGGCCACCTCGTGGTGGCCCGCCGCACCGGCAGCCGCCACCCTGCCTACCGGTCCGACGGCACCGGCCCCGTCCTCTCGCGCCCGGGCACCGCCACCGGCTGATCAGGCCGGGTCAGTGACGGCGCAGGACCGACCGCAGCACGAGGAAGAGCACGATCGCGAGGACCTGCCCACCGATCGCGACGCGGGTGACGTCGAGTGCCGGCTGCCACGAGACGTCGGGCCCCTTGACGACGAAGACGCCGATCGGTCGCGCGTCCACCCCGCCTCCACCCCCCGACCCCTCGTTGGCCTCGGCCGTGCTGGTGCCCCCGCCCGCCCCTCCGCGGACACGGGCAACCGGCACGATCAGCGTCCCGTCGTGCTCGATGGGTTCGCCGAACACACGCTTCACGGAGAGGTCACTGGTGACCTTCGACAGCAGTTCCTGGACGTCCATCCAGCCACCGTAGGTCGGTCGAGGTGGACCGACTCAGGGCCAAAGGGCCCTGATGCTCAGGCGGCCGGTGAGGTCTGGCACTCAAGAGCAGGTGCGGGTGAAGGCGGTGGCGCCCCGCCGCAGCTCGAACCGCTCTCGATGGCCCTTGTCGTCGGAGAAGATGATGACGCTTCCGCTGCGGGTGACCCGGCCTGCCTGGTACGGGTTGTCCCATCCCCTGGGTGGGTTGCCGCTGCCGTCGTCGAGGAGCCCGCCCACACGCTCGTAGAACCTGCCGTCGACCTGCAGCTCGTCGATCCCGCAATGCGTGTAGAGCGAGAACGCCTGGCCGCCCGAGTCGACCGACCGGGGCGCCACCGGGCTCACGGGTTCGTTGGGCAGGTGGGTCGGAGCGCCGCCACATCCGGTCAGCACGACCAGCAGCGCCGAGAGGGCAGAGCACCGGAGCGCGAGGGTGCGTGTCGTCATGCCGAAGGGACGCCCCGCTGGGGCCGGTGGTTCCCCACCCTCACGAGGGCCTCGTGTGGGCTGCCGTCAGGAAGGACGAGACCCGCAGGCCAGTGGTCTCGCCTGCGGGTTCACAGGGGGCTGCTCGGCTAATCGCAAGTGAAATTGCGCAAATCTGCTTGCGCGTTCGCTGCGTGCACGGCATCGTGGGCTTCGTGTCCGACGACTCTCCGCGCATGTCCCCCACGAGGATCTCCGACCCCAAAGCGGTCCTCGCGGTCACGCATCCGCTGAGAATGCGACTGCTCGGCGAGTTGTCGCGGCGGGGGACGGCTCGCGTCGTGGATCTGGCCAGTGGTCTTGGCGAGCCGGCGAACTCGGTCAGTTTCCATCTCCGGCAGCTGGCCAAGTACGGGTTGATCGAGGAGAACCCCGAGCGGTCCGAGAACGGGCGGGAACGCTGGTGGCGCATGACGTCCGACCGAGGCTTCGAGATCGACCTCGATGCGATGCGGCAGCTCGAGGGCGGGGAGGCCGCGGTAGGTGTCCTTCGCCGCGTCGCCGAAGGCCACGTGCTCGCGCTGCATCGCGCCATCCAGGAGCCACCGGCCCCCGCCGACCTCCCCAGCGGCCAGCAACGCACGATCAGCGACGACTTCGCGGTGCGCCTCAGCGACACCGAACTCCAGCAGATGCGCCGCGAGTTCGCGGAGCTCCTCGACCGCTGGACCGACACCTCCCGCACCCTGAACGACGTCGACGACGGCGTGGAGCGCCGCGCCTACTACGGAGTCGTCATGGCCGCCCTCGTCGAGGACATCGGCGCCACCACGTACGGACCTCCCAAGGAGCAGCAGCAATGACCAGCACCGACGCCGTCACCTCTAGAGCCCCTGACTACGACGGCTTTGCGGCCACGTACGCCTCCGCCAACGACAACAGCCTGTTCAACGCCTGGTACGCCCGACCCGAGATGCTCCGCCTAGCCGGGGACGTCAGGGGAAAACGGGTCTTGGACGCAGGTTGCGGCCACGGCCCTCTCATGGTGGCGCTGCGCGACCACGGCGCCGTCGTGGCCGGGTTCGACCTCAGCCCAGCGATGATCGACATCGCTGCGGACCGCCTCGGCAGCGACTCGGACGTCCGGGTCGCCGACCTCTCCGCACCGCTTCCATACGACGACGATGAGTTCGACGTCGTCACCTGCTCACTGGCTCTGCACTACGTGCAGGATTGGGCACCGGCCCTTGCGGAGCTGCGCCGTGTGCTCAAGCCCGGTGGGCGGCTGGTGGTATCGATCATCCACCCCTTCGTCTACGCATTCTGCTACCAGGACGAGGACTACTTCGCCCTGACCCGGTACTCCGAGGACTACGAGCACGACGGCGCCACGTTCACCCTCACCTACTGGCACCGACCACTGCAGGACGTCATCAACGCGTTCCTCAACGCCGGCCTCGTCATCACCAGTGCCACCGAGCCTGCTGCGGATCCAGACACTCCCACCGAGCTCCTACCCTCTGAGGGGCGCCGCTTCATCTGCTTCTTGTTCTTCGCCCTCGAGTCGCCATGACGGGACCGGCCGTCGTCGACCTCGACCACCTCGAGCCCGGGCTGCGGGCATGGGTGGAAAGCCTGGCAACCTCCGGACCGGTGCTCCTTCGCCGCGACGGGCAGACCATCGCCACCCTCACGTACTCCTCCGCAGTTCTCGAGGGCACCATCGTCCCCGCCCCTGCGACCAAACACGCGACTAAGGGCAGCGACCTGCGCGAGGGCGCCAAGGTCCTGGCGACGACGATGCGCCTCAGCGGTCCCGCACGCGAACTGCTGCGCCAGTCCTTCGGCCTGGACTGGGTCGTCCTCGATTTCCACGACGCCCCGGACACCGCCGATGTCGTTCTCACCTGTGCGCACAGCCCTCAGCTCACCCACCGTTGGACCCTGCTCTTCCCGCACGCACAGATCATCGTCACCGAGATCCTCGACCCCGAGTTCGGCCTCGACATGCCGGGTCCCGTCGGCCGCTTGCTCGATGCGGGCGCCCACGCCTACCTACCACCGAAACCACTCGAGCAGGTGGCCAAGAACGTGCAGCTCTATCTCGCTGGCCGAGCACACGGCGCACTCGGCTCGTCACCACCCGCGACCCACCAGCTCGACTCTTGACAGCATCGCGGCCCCCGGCGGATCGCGCCGAGCCGATCAAATCTCCCGGTCAACTGTCGCGCGGAAGGGCTCGAGGTATGTCCGTCATAGGGCCACTTAACTTGGCAGACCTTGAGACCCTGATCGCAGTGCAGCGAGAGGGCGCGGTCGCGAGCCTCGGCCATATCTTCCCGCAGAAGACGCATCCTTTCCCTGAGCACCAGGTTCGTGAGGGGTGGAAGCGTGAGATCGCTGACCCCGATGTTGACTGCTTCGTCATCAACGACGCCGGACGAGTGGCTGGATTCGCCGCGACGCGAGCTGATGAGCTCCTGCACTTCGGTACGGCTGTCTCGACCTGGGGCACTGGGCTCGCCGGTCTCGCTCATACGGAGCTTCTGGAGCACCTGAGGGCGAAAGGGCACCGAGAGATCTTTCTGAGAGTCTTCGACGAGAACACGCGCGCTACCCGCTTCTACCTACGGCGCGGGTGGGTCCGAACTGACGAAACCACGCGAACCACCTTCCCCCCGCATCCGACGCTACGACGCTACGAGCAGCGACTCCCATGACGTCCGGAACTCCCGCAGTCCGGTCGCGCCGACGACTGCACGGTTCCCATACTGGCGAAGTGCCCGCCGCAAGAAAAAGCGTTAGCAGGAGCGACCCCGGGAAGCACGAAACCCGCGGGCCAGTGCTCTGACCTGCGGGCTTGTGGTGGCCAGGGGCGGGGTCGAACCGCCGACCTTCCGATTTTCAGGAGTTCGGAGGGGGTCTAGAGGGGCTTCGTTGGTCCGAATTCGTGCTCAGCAGAGGGAAGTCCAGTCCGGTGTCGTCCGTGATTTCGGATGTCCGTGTTAGCAAATCCGTTAGCAAGATCCGCCCTGGTGACCACGCGGGTCTGCGCAGTGACCCGGGCCAAACAGACGGAAGGGTGACCCGCTGCGATGCGGGTGTGGAGCCGGCCGAACGGGTCTGAGAACCACGCGACCGACGGCGGTGAGGGCTGGGGCTTGCGGCAGCCAGGCACGCGCCGGCCCCTGCCGTCACCAGCGCAGTAAAGGGTGAGGTGGCCGGAGCTGAGGGCGGCGTCCTGGTACTGGTCCGGGGCGCGACTTCTTTGTCTGTTGGTGTGGGGTGCGGTGGGGTGCGCGAGGACGGCGCGCCAGCGCCGCCCGCAGCGCGGGGCCCCATCNCTCCTCACCGATGCCCCGGAGCATGGCCGGCCGAACGTCCGCTCATGCCTGCGGGTTCAGGCGGCCTCGCCGGTGAGGACGGGGTAAGAGGGTGCCGGTTGCCGCCAGCCTCCCAGGAGCAGCCTCCGACCCACGGCGCCTGAGCGCGTTCGCGGTAGCAGCCCAAGGGCAGCTGGGCTCAGCCGTTGGCCTCTTGGTGCAAACGCGCCCGAACGGTGCCGCGCCTTCGCTCGGCCTACCGTGCAGCTCCCTGACCGGCCAAGTCAGCCCGCAGAGCCCATCTGACCGCCCCCAGACAGATGCCCAGCGCCGCGCAGCCAGCTGCGATCGCGAACTCCAACGCCACCACCGCGCCATCCGTGCGGAAGTGCAGCAGACCCGCGACCGCGACGGTCAGAACCAGACCCTCCAGTCCCCCACCGACCAAGCCGGCCGTGGCATGCCACACGGCAGAGCCGGCAGCTGGCAGACCGCGAGACCGTCCCGCCACCACGGCCATGCAGCAGGCCACGATGATGACTCCATCGAAGGTGTAGGTAAGCAGGGTGAATGGGGTCTGTAGCGGCTCGGAAGCATCGGCGAGCAGCACAAACTGGCGAGGCAACAGCCACGCCACGCAGACCACGCCGGCGACGGTGCCCAGCAGCGCCGACATCACAAGGTGCCGCCCCCGCACCCATCTCCGCCCGTCGGAAACACTCATGCACCTGCCCCCGCTCAGCTCCGCGAGACACCACTCGCAGCCGATCATCGCCCCCTCTACGGACCGCGTCCAGTCCTTGCGGCGCACGCGATCGGAGCCCCCACGAGTGCCCCCGTCAGTCGTGCCAGGGAACGAACGGATCTGCCGCGGTCCGGGTGGTCGAGCCGACCAGCTGCGACGGCTTGGCACGTTTCCGCACAGTCGCGCAGTTCACTTCTGCGGTTCGGGTGACGCGGGGGGACTGTCTGGGCCACCTACTGCGGGAGGACGATGAGGCCGATGACCCCGGCGGCGTAGAGCAGGAGGACGGCGATGCTGTCGATGCCCAGGCGCGCGTGCTGCTTGGCCGGGCGGAAGAGCAGGCCCGCCATGTAGACGATGGTCAGCAGGGCTGCCAGCCCGGTGAGGTAGATGTCGGCCGCGTGCGCGTTGGGTAGGACCGCCTTCCCGGACACCAGCACGGCTAGCAGGAACAGCACCGGGAGAAAGGCGTTGCCGCCGAAGATGTCACCGAACGCGAGTTTGTAGTCGCCTTGCTTCGTGGCGGTCAGTCCGGTGCTGAGCTCGGGAAGCGAGGTCGCGGCGGCGAGGACGGTGGCCCCGAACAAGGCGCCGGACAGTCCGACCTTGTCGGCAGCTGCGGTGCCGCTCTCCTCCGCCAGGGCGCCGGCGACGAGGGTGGCGACCGCCGCCGCACCGAAGATGAGGACGACGCGGGTGGTGCTGATGCCCTTGCGGGCGGCCTCCGCGGACCGGGTCTTCTGGGAATGGCCGCGAGGTTTGGGTTGGCTGTCGGGCGCCTCACCGCTGTTGCTCCAGGGCAGCCTGGCGCCTGCACGCTGGGTCAGCATGAGCCCACTGACCCAGACCAGTGCGATGAGCACGACGTCGGGGCTGAGTCGGGCGAACACGAGGTTTTTGGGCAGCTGGGTGCCCATGACGACCACGACGAGCACGGCCAGGACGATGGCGCCTTCGACGACCAGGGTCAGGCTTGCAGCCTGGTAGGTCAGCGGTCGTCGTTCACGGACCCCGAACGCGTCGAGGGCGACCAGGACGACGGTCTGGATGGCGATACCGCCGAGGATGTTGCTGACGGCCACGTCAAGCTTGCCGCTGGCGGCGGCGCTGTAGGTGATGGCGATCTCGGGAAGGTTCGTGGCGACCGCGAGGAGGATGAGGCCGCCGAGGGCCTGTCCGAGGTGGAGCCGGTCGGCGAGAATGTCGGTGTAGTTCGACAAGGGGATGCCCGCAACCCAAATCACGGCTGCGGCTCCGACGAAGATCAACAACTCGATTCCGAGGGGTAGGTGCGGCAACAGGTTCATCAGCGCACGCTCCTTTCAACGAGAGTCCACCCTTGGGCGATTGACGAACGGTCACCGCTTTGAGGCGAGGTGCCGGGCAGTGGCATCGTCGCCGTGTCCAATGTTGTGGTCGACGCCCAGCGGTTGGTGGTCACGCGTCTGCCTGACCTGGCTGGTGCTGCCAGGGCCATCTACCGGAGATCTCGAGCTCGAGGGAGAAGCTGAGGAACGTCCGGATGGCGACGATGAGGGCGAGGACGGCGACGCTGCTCAGTGTTGGTGTGACCGCGACCGTGCGGATGATGTCGGCCGCGACCAGCAGCTCCAGGCCGAGCAGGATGGAGCGGCCGAGCTGTTGACGGAACCGACGGTACGTGTCGGGCTCTCTCATGCGCGCATTCCTGGCGGCGCGACTGGCTGCAATGGCTGCGCCTGCGACCAGTACGGCGACGCCTGCTGAGTCGATGCCCTTGCCCACCAGCTCGATGGCGTCACTGAACTGCATGCTTGTTCCAATCCGGTTGTCTGAACGGTCGGTCTACCACTGGCGACGTCACTCGTCGCGCTGCCTCGTCGGACCGCCCACGTGCTCATGACGAAGGGCCGAATGCTGCTGCTCAGCGACATCATGAGCGTGCCGCTGGTCTGAGGGTGCGGGGCGTGCAATCTGGTCCGACAAATAGAGGCGCGCCACTACATAACGCAACCGTCGCCACCGTCTCCGTTGCGTGACCTGGTTCGGTGTGCCGTTCCCCACCACATCGGGCCTCGTGGCGGCGGCGCAGTCATCGTGGACCGGGTAGCTGTGGTCCGACTGCACGGACGCCAAGTGGGTTCCGAGCTCGGGTTGTTCGTGCGACAACAGGGCCCAGGTTTCGTCCGGGGAGAGGCGATCGTGCCGTTCGATGAAGCCCCCTCCGGCGGTGCGCACGAGGATGCCGGTCTCCCGTCCGTGGATGACGGTCGCGCGGTCCCGGCGCTGCAGGGCCAGGCAGGTGCGGTAGGTGACCCAGGCGACGGCGGGTGGAGCTGTCAGGACTGCGACGCGCAGGGTGGTGGTGATGGCCTCGATGGACAGGTGCAACTTGAGCGCGATGATGTCGTTGCCGCCGGCGAGGAGCAGGCACCCGTAGAAGGTGAGAGCTGCGGCGCCGATGGCTGTGCGGGTGGCGGCGTTTCTGGGCTGGTCGAGCAGGTGGTGCTCCTGTGGTCCTGCGCGGGTGGCCCACCGTTCCAGGAACGGGTAGGCCGCGGCGAGCCCGTACATGGTGGGAATGAGCAGCACGCCGGGGATCAGCACGTTGAGGCTCAGTGTGTGTCCCAGGGCGTGGATCTCCCAGGACGGCATGAGCCTCAGTGCTCCCTCGGCGAAGCCCATGTACCAGTCGGGTTGGGAGTCGGCCGATGCGGCGGTGGGGTTGTACGGGCCGAAGAGCCAGATCGGGTTGATGGTGACGAGCGCGGCGATGAGGGTGGTCGTGCCGAAGACGATGAAGAAGAAGCCGCCGGCCTTGGCGGCGTACACCGGCATGAGCGGGAAGCCGACGACGTTGCGGTTGGTGCGCCCGGGTCCGGGGAACTGGGTGTGCTTCTGGACGACGACGACGAGCACGTGCGTCACGGCGAGGCTGACGAGTAGGGCGGGGATGAGCAGGATGTGGGCCACGTACAGCCTCGGGATGATGGCGTCGCCGGGGAACTGGCCTCCGAAGACCGCGAAGGCGAGCCATGAACCGACCACCGGAATGGAGAGCATGAGCCCGTTGGCGATGCGTAGGCCCGTGCCGGACAGCAGGTCGTCGGGCAAGGAGTAGCCGGCGAATCCCTCGATGACCGCCAGCAGGGACAGCGTCACCCCGATCACCCAGTTCAGCTCGCGCGGTTTGCGGAACGCGCCGGTGAAGAAGACCCGCATCATGTGAACCGAGATGGCGACGATGAACAGCAGCGCCGCCCAGTGGTGCGTTTGGCGTATCAGCAGGCCGCCGCGAACCTCGAAGGAGATGCGCACCGTTGACCGGTATGCCTCGCTGACGGTGAGGCCATCCAGAGGGACGTAGGAGCCGTGGTACACGACGTGCGCGCTGCTCGGCACGAACCAGACCGTCAGAAATGTCCCGGTGACCAACAACACGAGCAGGGAGTACAGCGCCACCTCCCCGAGCATGAACGACCAGTGGTCCGGGAAGACCTTACGCATCAGGTTGCTGAGGGGCTTGGCGGCTCCCGTGCGGTCGTCCAGCCACCCGGCGAACCCCCTGAGCGCCCTGTCGGTCCGCCTCACACCGTGTCCTGAGACGTCGCCGCCAGCAGCAGGGGGTAGCGGCGCGACGTCACGCACCCGCCGGCTCGCGCCACGTGCTCGTTTGGCGTGGTCGCTCGGCAAGGCGGACTCCTCAAGTCTCCAATTGTGCAATGATTGCGCTCATGCAACTGTTATGACGATGACATGCCACCGGTGCACCTGCAAGCGCAACAGTTGAGGCACCGCAACGACTGGCATACTCAAGGCATGACCCCACCGCGCGAGGCACCTGTGGACGACCCGGGACGGCAGGCCGATGCCGTCATGCGGGCCGCTCGGGTGCTCATGGGCGTCGTGGCGCGCTCGGTCGCCGAGGTCGAGGACCAGGTGTCGCTACCGCAGCTGCGCGTCCTGGTGTTGGTGGCCGACCGGGGAAGCATGAACCTCGGCCAGGTCGCGGAAGCGCTCGGCGTGCATCCCTCCAACGCGACGCGCACCGTGGAGCGGCTCGTGGTGGCCGGCCTCCTGCGCCGAACCGAAGACCCTTCCGACCGGCGTTACCTCGCTCTCGAGCTCACCGACGCTGGCCACGACGTCGTGCAGGGGGTCATGGGCCACCGGCGCGAGGCCATTGCGGCCATCATGTCCTCCATGACCAGCGCCCAACGTCGCGCTCTGGCACGCGCGCTGGAGTCCTTCGCGGCCGCAGCCGGAGACCCACCCCACGGCGAGGAAGCCTTCCTCCTGGGACTGTCGCACTGAGGCTTGCCGTTGGCGGTCAGGTCGGTCCGTGTGGGGGCAGCTGCAGGCCCACGTCGTGCATCGCGGGACCGCTGACGACGTAGATGTTGCCCGCGGCGATGTCGACGGCCGCCGCGGTGAGCCACGCACTGGTCGGTGTCCCGAGGCCGGCTGCGTCGATGGCTCGCGTGAGTGCGTTGCGGACGTCATCCAGTTCGCCGCCCCTGGTCTGGAGGTACGCCTCGTACACCGCTTGCTGTAGTTGGGCGTCACGTCGCCGGCGCACCAACGCCTGAAGGTCCGGGTCGTCCTCGGGGACGCTGAGACCGAACGGGTGCGGGGGCGCAGGCAGCTCGAGCAGGTCTGAGCGCGGGCCGGTCGACTGCTCACGTCGGATGTCAGCTTCGCGGGGTGCGGGATTGGCGAAGGCGGCGAACGTTGCTGCAATGGTTGCGTCGGTGAGGGCGACTCGTTCGCGGCCAGGAGCCCACGCCGCCAGCAGGAGCATGCTTCCAGCGTGCAGACGGTCCACCCATCGCGCCACGGGGCGAAGCTGCCCACCCCGGTCAGTGGAGAGGACGACCGCCTGGGTCACGTGCCTCAGGCCGAGCACGCGAGCTGTCGCTGTGGCTCGGCCGTCGAGGCAGGCGCCGACGGTGGACGCGACCCACCGCGGGGCAAGGATGAGAGCTATCCCGTACGTGAGCCTGACGGCGTCGCTGGGCCTCATCTGCACCCTCCTCACTGTGACCTGCCCTACCTCAGCATCTGACGTGTGTCGGTAGCGTTTGCGTAGGTGCGATCATCTTCGCCGTACCAGGGCCGAGCTCGCACCCGCTGCGGCTGCCGCCGCGGCGACCGAGGCGCCCAGCAGGCCGTGATGTCGTGACGCCCACGTCTGGACGCTGCGCCCCGTCGAGCGGGAGTCGAACCGCCCGTGGGTCCCGAAGTCCTTCGACGCGTCGGCGGGCTCCCACAGGTTGGCGGGCGCGTCTGGCGGTTGGGTTTCGTCCGTCTGCTGCGACGACACCCCGGTACGCGCCAGGTACCGGTCGAGCAGCCCAGGTGCGACCGCGTTCGCCGCCAGTGTCCCGACGGTGCTGCCGCCCACCCAGTACTCGCGGCGCTCGGGGTGGTCAGCCGCGTGCACCACCATCCGGGCCGCCACTTCAGGCTGATAGATGGGCGGCACCGGCTGAGGCCGACGCGGCAGCCGGGACAGGACCCAGGAGAACTGGGGCGTGTTGACCGCGGGCATCTGCACCATGGTGACCTTCACTGGGCTCTTGTCGTGTAGCAGCTCGCACCGCAAGGACTCGTGGAAGCCCTGGATCGCGTGCTTGGCCCCGCAGTAGGCCGTCTGCAGCGGGATGCCGCGATAGGCAAGCGCGGACCCCACCTGCACGATGACGCCTCGGCCTCGCTCCTTCATCCTCGGCAGGACGGCCTTGGTGGCGTACACGTACCCCAAGTAGCTCACCTCGGTCACCCGGGCGAACTCCTTGGCCGTGATGCCCTCGAAGCGGCTGAACACGGACGTGAACGCCACGTTCACCCACACATCAACAGGGCCCAGCTCGTGCTCGATCCGGGCGACCGCCTGCTCCACCTGTTCAGCATCAGCCACGTCGACCTGGACGCACAGCGCCTGCCCGCCGGCCGCGCGGACCTCTTGGGCCGCGGCCTCCAAGCCCTTTTCGCCGCGAGCGATGAGCGCGACATGGGCACCGCGGCGACCGAAGGCGATAGCGGTTGCTCGACCGATGCCGCCGGAAGCGCCGGTCACGGCGACGACCTGAGGATTTCGAGCGTCTGGCTCCTCGCATCGGTGATGCCGACCTTGACTCATGATCTGTCCTTTCCAGCTCAGGGCACGGCGCCGCTGAGCGTCCTTCGGCCAACCAGTGGCGCTCAAGTCATCGGGACATGGCTCGGTCCCGCGAGCCGGGCTGCGGCTTCGATGAGCAGGGCGTGGACGAATGCTTGGGGGTAGTTCCCTCGCAGTTGCCTTTGCTCGACGTCGTACTCCTCGGTGAACAGTCCCGGCGATCCGCAGGCCGCGCGGTTGCGCTCGAACCAACGCATCGCCTGCGTGTGGTCGCCTTGCTGGTGGGCGGCCATAGACATGTGGAAACCGCACAGCAAGAAGGCGCCTTCGGCTTCCCCCAGCGGGCGCGCGTCCTGAGGGAACCGGTACACGTAACCCTTCACGCCCAGCTCGCGTTCCACTGCTTCGACCGTGGCGACGGTGCGCGGGTCCCGTGCCGGCACAGCCCCGCGCAGACCGGGCAGCAGCAGGCTGGCATCGACGCGTTCGTCGTCGGGTGAACGCATCCATCGTCCTGACTCGTGCACGCAGTCAGCGGACGTATCCGACACGATCGCGTCTGCCAGTGAGGTCCACGCCGCCCCTTGGCGCGAGGGTGCATGGCGCCCTAGGGCGCGTAAGCCAGCTGCGCACATGAGACGTGAATGCGTCCAGCGGCGCGGTTGAAGTTCCCAGATGCCGGAGTCGGCCTCCTGCCAGCGGCTCTTGATGGCGGCGACAGTCACTTCCGCGGCGCGCCACTGCTCAAGGTCCAACCGGTCCTTGCCGGCCGCCGCTGCCAGCAGCAGGAGCACCTCACCGAAGTTGTCCAACTGGAACTGCTCGTAGACCCAGTTGCCGACCGTGCTCGTCGCGCCCGGGTACCCGGGCAGGTCCAAGCTGCGCTCCGAAGGCACTGGGCGGCCGTCGATCGTGTAGGCAGGCGCGAGCCGGTCGCCGTCAGCCAAGACGCGCTCAGTGACGAACGCGACGGCGCAGTCGAGCAGGTCGACGTCGCCACATGCGGCCATGGCCTGCCCGGCGTAGCACTGGTCACGTATCCACGCATACCGGTAGTCGTAGTTGCGACCCTGGGCCGCCCGTTCGGGCAGCGACGTCGTCGACGCCGCCACCATCGCGCCAGTGCTTGACGTCATGCCTCGCAGGAACGCCCGTGACTGACGCGCATCGTCCGCGGCGACCGTGACGTCCATGGACGGCGTCGACTGCTCCCACGCGTACTCGGTTGCCTCCCACGTGCTGTCGGGGTCACGCAGTCGCCGCCGTGCCAAGGACTTTGTGGAGATCTCCAGGATGAGGTCACGGTGCTCGCCCTCCTGCAGAGTCAGCTCAAGTTCAAGAGCACCGCCAGCCACGGGACGCGCTTCCTCGGCGCCGCTCCACCTCACGTGCAGTCCACCAGTGCCCCCCCGCCACACCCCATCAGCGCGCGAAAGCCGGGACAGCCCGTACCGGCCGAACTCCGCCCGGGGCGCCAGCAGAATCCGCACATGAGCTGGACCGGACCTCGCAACCACCCGCCGAAGCAGAACTGCGGTATCGACATCCCCCGGAAAGGCCAGCGCTTCCCGACACTCGACAAAGCCAGTCTCCGTAACCCACCGGCTGCGCCAGATCAACGACCCGTCCTCGTACCAGCCACCCCACACGGAACGGCCCACCGGTGTCACCGAATACGCGCTCGGCACCCCGAGCAATGACGCAAACACCGCATCGTCGTGCCAGCGAGGTGCGCACATCCAAGCCACATCACCACGGGGACCCACCAAAGCCCCCCGCTCACCGTCCCCCAGGAAGGCGTACTCCCGCAGCACATGGGGAGAAGCCACCGAGGCGACGGAAGCGGCACGCATACAATGTTTCTACCACGCAATCATTGCGCTTGCGCAACGATGGTTCGAACCTCTGTCCGCGGCGCCATCTACTGGGTCCCCAGTCACGAGAGATCTCCTCGCGCTCCTCGAACCTCAACCGACCCGCCGTCCGATGTCGAGGTCCCGGGCGGATGCCACCACAGCGCAGCAGGTACGTGCGCACGGTGCTCGTCGGCAACCCCAACGTCCGCGCCGTCGGCTTGGGCCCATGACCGGCTCGCGACCGAACCCAGATCTCGTCGACCTGCGCCGGCGACAACCCTTGATAACGACGGACCATCGCAACCTCCTCCGATCAGAGAAGTGTTGCGCTGACCCCTAGAGAGCACCCCGCGATCCGCGTGCGCGACGCCAGACCGGCGGACGACAAACGCGGGTGCGCATCCTCCTCCGGCTCATCTAGCGCTTCCTCGACCCCTTCGGCGACGCCGGCGCCGCCTGCCGGCGCTATAACATTCTGGCTCGCGATTGTCAGAGAAGCACGCCCCCCACCCTCGTCTGCCAGACGACCTCCTTCCCGACGGCCCTGAAGGCACGACGTCGTTCTCCACGCGCCCGAGTCACGAGCTGGTCGTGGACCTTTCGCTGCTGGAGTTACTCTTCGGGCCCGGCAGGGACGCAACGCGTGGGGGTCCTTGGCGCAGGCTGACGCAGACTTCCAAACGCTCCTCCTGCCCAAACAGGCCATCCTTGGTGTGTTTCGAATCTTGGCGAGCGACGAGGTCAACCTGGTGGTTTAGTCGACGTGACCACAGAGGGCTGATGCACGTCACTGCGACCTGATCGACGCGGGGTGAAAGCAGACACCCAGCAACTAACGGATCTGCCCCTGGCCGAAGGGGACGCCCATTGGGTAAAGGCTGCGTCAAATCTCGACCCCCAGACCGACAATCAGTGGACTGAGGCCCTTCCGCGGTGGACGGTGAGTGGTGTCGCACCGCATGGTGTGACTGNTGCGGCTGCTGACCTCGCACCGCCCGGCTTCCTCCAACACACAGTGGGGCCGCCCTCGGACTGGGTGTGCCGTGCGGCGCGAGGTCAGCACAGAGGCCGCACGGCACACCCTCACCAGGGAAGGGGGTGGCCGTTCATGTCGCAGGAGACACGCAACGCGTTGTGGGCTGGGCTGCCCCGCCCCCGGTTCGACGACAACCACCAGCTGCACCTACCCGGGTACGACCAGCACCAGTCGAAGCAGATCCTGGCGCGGCTGCTGTCCGACGACCTCGACGACTGGTCAGCCGCCGCCTCCCGGGTCGGGTTCTGCTCCAACCCGGTCCACCTCGTCGGCTCGTCCACCACGATCGACCGGGCCACCGGCGAGATCCTGGCGTCGTACTCCTCCGCGGACGAGCCGCTGGGATCGACGGTGGTGCGGTGCGGGAACCGGCGCGAATCCGCGTGCCCGTCCTGCTCCCGCCTCTACGCCGCCGACATGTTCCAGCTCATCCGGGCCGGGGTCAGGGGCGGCAAGACCATCCCCGACCAGGTGGCGGACAACCCGCTGGTATTCGCCACCCTCACCGCACCCTCCATGGGACCGGTACACGGCACCCGCGACAACAACCGCCGCTGCCGCCCCCACGCCACCGGAATGCACAGTTGCGTCCACGGCCGACGAACCTCGTGCATGACCGTCCACGCCGACGACGACCGTCAGCTGGGACAGCCGCTGTGCGCCGACTGCTACGACCACACCTCGCACGTGGTGTGGCAATGGTGGGCGCCGGAGCTGTGGCGCCGGTTCACCATCACCCTGCGCCGCACCCTCGCCCACCACCTCGGCATCCCCGCCANCACGCTGCATGAGGTGGTGACGGTGCAGTACGCCAAGGTCGCCGAGTACCAGCGCCGCGGTCTGGTCCACTTCCACACCCTGATCCGCCTCGACGGTCCCCGTGATGTTGAGGGTGGGTTCGCGCCCGCCCCACGCCAGGTCACCGCGGCCATCCTCGCCCACCTCGTGCGCGAGGCCGTGGCATCGGTCCGGTTCACCGCCCCACCGGTCCACGACCACGACGCCAGCCGGGTGCTGGCGTTTGGTCGCCAGGTCGACGCAAGACCGGTCACCCCCGCCCGGCGCACCGACGACCCAGGAACGGTCTTGTCGCCGGAGCAGGTGGCCGGGTACCTGGCCAAGTACGCGACCAAGGCCGCCTCGGACACCACCGACCACTCCAACGCCCACCTGCGCCGCATCCAACACACCGCCGACCAGCTCGGTCGCCGGGTCGAGGACGACTGGGTTAACCGCGGTCGCCAAGGCCCCCTGGCAGATCTGCCGTACGGGCTGCTGGGGAAGTGGGCGCACGAGCTCGGGTTCCGCGGCCACTTCGCCACCAAGTCCCGCCGCTACTCCNAGCCAGACGCCGTGCCCAACAGCTCGTCGCCGACGCCAACCGACGCGGCGAAACCATCGACCTCGCCGCGATGGAGGCGCAGCTGCTGGCTGTGGACGACGACCAGGCCACCACCGTCGTCATCGGATCATGGACCTACAGCCACACCGGGTGGGACACCCCCGGCGACGCCGCCCTCGCCAAAGCCGCCGCCGCAGCCGCCCGCGAGCACGACCAGGAGCGTGCAGCCCAGCGCAGGACAGACCTCAACAAGAACTGTGATGAGCAAGGAGCGAGTAGTCATGAAGGAAGACGGAAGTGAACGGGTGGTGATCCACGCCGAGAAGCTGCTCTACCGCGCGACCGAAGCGGCAGAGTGCCTCGGCGTGAGTCGGGCCAAGATCTACGAGCTGATGCAGTCTGGCGTACTGCCGAGCGTGCGCTTCGACGGGTGCCGCAGGATCCGGAGGGATGATCTTCGGGCCTTCGTGGAGTCGCTTCGCGGGGTGGCCTGATGGCTCCAGTGAAGGACGGGGTAACCCGCCGCGGGAGCACCTGGTCGTATGTCATCCGTGTCTCGAACCCCGTGACTGGCACCAGCAGGCCCAAGTGGGTCGGCGGCTTCGCCACCGAGTCCGAGGCCAAGGCGGCACGCGACCGTGCGCGGGTCGCCGCTCGACGTGGGGAGTACGTGGACCAGAACCGGGTGACGGTGAGGACCTACCTCGAGGAATGGCTCGCGGGTCACGCGGCGGCGGTCAAGCCCAAGACCTGGGCCGGCTACCGCGACGACGTGCGGCGGTATGTGATCCCGCACATCGGTTCGAGCCGGCTGCAGGGCCTACGTCCAGCCACCCTGTCCAAGCTCTACGCCGACCTGGTCAAGGGAGGTGGTCGCGATGGACGGCCGCTGTCGGTGCCGACGGTGCGTCACGTCCACCGAACGCTGCGCAAGGCACTCAACGACGCCGTGATGATCGACGGGGTCCTGGCGTCGAACCCTGCCCTGAAGGCCAAGCTGCCCCGAGACCCGGGAAGGGAGCCGCGCCTGGTGTGGACCGCCGAGGATCTGCACGCCTTCCTCGACTCCATCTCGGCTCACCGACTGCACGCCTTCTATCGAGTGGCGGCCTTCACGGGTGGTCGCCGAGGAGAGGTATTGCACCTGAGGTGGACAGACGTCGACCTCGAGGCCGGCATGCTGAGGTTCGAGGGGTCGACCAACGTCATCGATGGTGAGCGCATCGACGGCACCACCAAGGGAGGGCGCAGCCGAGTCGTCAGCATCGATGCCGGAACCGTTGCCGTGCTCAAGGACCACCAAAGCCGCCAGGAGGCCGACCAAGAGCTTGCCGGGCCTGAGTGGCAGGGCAACGGCCGGGTCTTCACCACACAGATGGGCGCGCCGCTCTACCCGGACACGGTCACCCAGCTGATGCCGAAGCTCATCGAGGCCCACAACAACCCCACGACCCGGGCCACGCGGGGCCACCCAGCACTGCCGCTGCCAAGACCACAAAGGCCGCTTCCATCGATCCGGCTGCACGACCTGCGCCACCTTCACGCGACGCTGCTCCTGCTCGAGGGGGTGCCGGTGCACGTCGTCGCCAACCGGCTCGGACACAGCGACCCGGCGGTGACGCTGCGGGTCTACGCACACGTGCTACGGGAGTCCGCCGCGGGCGTCGCGGACATCTTCGCCCGTGCGGTGTCCACCGAGGCTGTTAGCAAAAGCGTTAGCAAGAACGACCCCGAACAACACGAAACCCGCGGGCCAGTGGTCTGACCTGCGGGTTTGTGGTGGCCAGGGGCGGGGTCGAACCGCCGACCTTCCGATTTTCAGTCGGACGCTCGTACCAACTGAGCTACCTGGCCGTGGGTGGTGCTGATGCATGCCCGGAGTCCGGACATGCAGTTCGCGGCGATCCTGGGGCCGTAGCCCGTGGCGGACCGTCGCGACTGCAGGATCATAGCCGATCCGGGCGACCCTCCTCACATCGAGGCGCGAACCGGAATGGGGCCGCACGCGCGCCGGTTGTCCCGAGCATGAAGGCCATCACCTACGCCGAGTACGGCGACCCCAGCGTCCTCACCCTCACCGACGTCCCGGAGCCCAAGGTCGGTCCCGGTGAGGTGCTGATCCGCGTGCGCAGCGCCTCGGTCAACCCGGTCGACTGGAAGGTCGTCGCCGGCTACCTCGACCCCATGATGAACGTCGAGCTCCCCGCCATCCCGGGCTGGGACGTCTCCGGCGTCGTCGAGAAGGTCGGCCTCGACACCCCCGAGTTCGAGGTCGGCGACGAGGTCATGGCCTACGCCCGCAAGGACTGGGTGCACGCCGGCACCTACGCCGAGCTCGTCGCCGCCCCCGTCCGCACGGTCGCGAAGAAGCCGAAGGCCCTCGACTGGCACCAGGCCGCGGGCCTGCCACTCGCCGGCCTCACGGCATACCAGCTGCTCACCCGGCTCGGCGCGAAGCCCGGCG
The DNA here is from genome assembly GCF_001428025.1 of Phycicoccus sp. Soil748. Lineage (GTDB taxonomy): Bacteria > Actinomycetota > Actinomycetes > Actinomycetales > Dermatophilaceae > Pedococcus. The sequence continues at coordinate 237,658 of NZ_LMSC01000008.1, forward strand.
AGACCGTGCTCGTCCACGCGGCTGCCGGTGGGGTGGGGATCCTCGCCGTCCAGATCGCCAAGGCCCTCGGCGCCCGCGTCATCGGCACCGCGTCCGAGAAGAACCACGAGTTCCTGCGCGGGCTGGGTGCCGAGCCCGTGGCGTACGGCGACGGGCTGGCCGAGCGAGTGCGTGCGCTGGCGCCCGAGGGCGTCGACGTCGTGACCGACTTCGTGGGCGGTGTGCTGGACGTGACCAAGGCGGTCCTTGCCGACAGCGGGCGCCACGGGTCCGTCGTCGAGGGTGAGGTCGCCGACGAGAGCGGGCTGTACCTGTGGGTGCGTCCCGATGCCGAGGACCTGGCCGCGCTCGCGGACCTGGCGGACGAGGGCAAGCTCACCGTGCCCGTCGCCGACGTCTTCCCCCTCGCGCAGACGGCCGACGCCTTCACCGTGAGCGCCGGGGGCCACGTCCGAGGCAAGGTCGTCATCACCGTCAGCGAGTGACCGCAGTCCGCAGACGCGAAAGAGGCCCACACTCTCGTGTGGGCCTCTTTCGTTCTCGAGCGACCCCGACCGGGCTCGAACCGGCGACCTCCGCCGTGACAGGGCGGCGCGCTAACCAACTGCGCTACGGGGCCTTGGGTGGTGCATGTCGTGCTGGTGGTGCGTATCCCCAACGGGATTCGAACCCGTGCTACCGCCGTGAAAGGGCGGGGTCCTGGGCCGCTAGACGATGGGGACCGGTTCAACGGCCCCCCGCCGTTAGCGCCAGGCGCGGATCCGTCGAGGACTCGGAAAGCATAGGGGGTGACTGCCGCGATCTCCAAAACGGGGTCCGAGCGAGCCGCCGGGGCAGCCTGCAGCGGGCCTCGGACGCTCAGGAACCGGTGCCCGTCCGGGCCGCACGCAGAGCCTGGCGCACCGCGTCGAGGGCGGTCTGGTCGTCCATCCCGACGTCGACGACTGTCGTCGCGAAGGCCCGCGCAGCCGTCCGGAGGGCCACCTCCGACGACTGGGACTGCGGGGCGACGACGGTGCCGGCGCGGCTGCGGGTCGTGACGAGGCCGGCTGCCTCGAGCTCCTTGTAGGCGCGGGCCACGGTGCCCGCCGCGAGGCCCAGCTCGGTGGCGAGTCCCCGGACGGTGGGCAGGCGTTCGCCCTCGGCCAGGCCACCGGTGGCGATCAGGTCGCCCAGCTGGTCGCGGACCTGCTCGAACGGTGCGAGCGGCGAGTGCTCGTCGACGCGCAGGACGGGGTGGGTCACGACGCACTCCCCGTCCACTCGAGGAGGCGGTCGACGTCCCAGGTGGTCACGATCCGGTCCCACGGCACCCCGAGCCGCTCGGCGCGCTCGCACCCGTAGGCCTTCATCTCCAGCTGGCCCGGGGCGTGCGCGTCGGAGTCCACGGCGAACAGGCAGCCGATGTCGACGGCGAGGGCGAGCAGGTCGTCAGGGGGGTCCTGCCGCTCGGGGCGGCTGTTGATCTCCACCGCCGTGCCGTGCTCCGCACAGGCCTCGAACACGGCCCGGGCGTCGAACTCGGACTGCGGGCGCTTGCCCCGGCCACCCTCGACGAGCCGGCCGGTGCAGTGGCCCAGGACGTTGACGCGCGGGTTGGAGACGGCGGCCACCATGCGACGGGTCATGGGCGCGGCGTTCATGCGCAGCTTGGAGTGCACGCTGGCGGTCACGAGGTCGAGCCGCCCCAGCATCTCCTCGGTCTGGTCGAGGGAGCCGTCGTCGAGGATGTCGACCTCGATGCCCTTGAGCAGCCGGAAGCCGTCGCCGAGCGAGGCGTTGACGGCGTCGACCACCTTCAGCTGCTTGGTCAGCCGCTCGACCGTCAGGCCGTTCGCCACCCGCAGCTGGGGCGAGTGGTCGGTGAGCACCAGCCACTCGTGGCCGAGCTCGACGGCCGTCAGGACCATCTCCTCGATGGGGCTCCCGCCGTCGGACCAGCTGGAGTGCGAGTGGCAGTCGCCGCGCAGGGCGGCGAACAGGTCCTCGCCGCCTTCGACGAGCGGCTTCGCCTTGTCCTGCAACGTCTCCAGGTAGGCGGGCAGCTCCCCGACGACGGCCTCGGCGATGACCCCGGCGGTGGACTTCCCGATGCCGGGCAGGGCCTGCAGCGTGCCGGCCTCGGCCCGCTGGGCGAGCTCGTCGTCAGGCGTCTCCCGGACCGTGGCGACGGCCTTGCGGAAGGCCTCGACACGGTAGGTGCCGGCTCGTTCCCGCTCCAGCAGGAACGCGATCCGCCGCAGCGCCTCGTCGGGCTCGACAGGGGCCGACAACGGGGTGACGGTGGCAACCACGGGTGGAGCCCCTGCTCACCAGGACGTGTGCAGCGGTCGGCCCTCGGCGAACCCCGCGGTGCTCTGGAGCCCGACGATCGCACGCTCGGCGAACTCCTCGACGGTGCGTGCCCCCGCATACGTGAAGCTCGACCGCACCCCCGCCACGATCTGGTCGATGACGTCCTCGACGCTGGGGCGGGCCGGGTCGATGAACATCCGCGCCGAGGAGATGCCCTCCTCGAAGAGCGCCTTGCGGGCCCGCTCGTACGCCGTGTCGCTGGCGGTGCGGTTGCGGACCGCGCGGCTCGAGGCCATGCCGAACGACTCCTTGTAGCGGCGGCCGCGCTCGTCGGTGTAGAGGTCGCCGGGGCTCTCCAGGGTGCCGGCGAACCACGAGCCGACCATGACGTTGGAGGCGCCCGCGGCCAGGGCCAGGGCGACGTCACGAGGGTGCCGTACGCCGCCATCGGCCCAGACGTGCTTGCCGTGGTTGCGTGCCTCAGCGGCGCACTCGAGGACCGCCGAGAACTGCGGGCGTCCGACGGCCGTCATCATCCGGGTGGTGCACATGGCGCCCGGCCCGACACCCACCTTGACGATGTCGGCGCCGGCCTCGACGAGGTCGCGCACCCCGGCCTCGGAGACGACGTTGCCGGCCACGACGGGCACCTGCGGGTCGAGGGCGCGGACGGCCTTGAGGGCGTCGAGCATCTTCTCCTGGTGGCCGTGCGCGGTGTCCATGACGAGCAGGTCGACCCCGGCGTCGAGGAGGGCGCTCGCCTTGGCGGCGACGTCGCCGTTGATGCCGACCGCGGCCGCGATGCGTAGGCGGCCCTGGTCGTCGGTGTTGGGCGTGTAGAGGCGGGCACGCAGGGCGCCGGAACGGGTGATGATGCCGACGAGGTTGCCGGCATCGTCGACGACCGGGGCGACGTGGTGGTGGGTGGTGGCCAGGAGGTCGAAGGCCTCCTCCGGGTCGGTGCCGTCGGTCACGAGGACCGGGTGCGCCGACATGACCTCTCCGACCTGGGTGAACCGGTCGACGCCGGTGAGGTCGGCCTCGGTGACCACGCCGACGGGGCGCTTGCCCGACTCGTCGACGACCACGGCCGCACCGTGGGCGCGCTTGGGCAGCAGCCCGAGGGCAGCGCCGGCGGTGTCGTGGACGTGGAGGGTGATCGGGGTGTCGTGGACCAGGTGGCGCTGCTTGACCCAGGAGGTGACCTCGGTGACCACGTCGACCGGGATGTCCTGCGGGATGACCGCGAGCGCCCCGCGACGCGCGACGGTCTCGGCCATGCGGCGGCCCGCGATGGCCGTCATGTTGGCGACGACGAGGGGGATGGTCGTGCCGCTGCCGTCGGCCGAGGCGAGGTCCACGTCGAGGCGGCTCGTGACGTCGGAGCGGCTCGGGACCATGAACACGTCGTCGTAGGTCAGGTCGAGCTGGGGCTGGAGACCGTTGAGGAACTGCACGCCCCGAGTCTAGGCGCGGGTGCGGGTCAGGCCTTGAACTGCTGCCGGACGATGCCGTCCCACACGCGGTCGCCGCCGAGGGTGCGGGCCGCGATCATCGCGCGGGCCGCGGGGGTGACGACGTAGCGCGAGCGCGGTCGCCCGGACTCCACGGCCTTGAGGACGACCCGGGCGACCGACTCGGGCCCCGTGGCGAGCACCGGGTTGGCGTAGCCGTTGCCCGTCGCGCTCGCGCTCGCGGCGAGCAGCGCGGCATACGGGGAGTCCGGGTCGGTGCTCGCGGCGTCGGAGCCCATGGCAGTGTCCTCGAAGCCCGTGCGGATGAGGCCCGGCTCGATGAGGCTCACGTGGATGCCGAACGGGCGCACCTCGTTGCGCAGGGCGTCGGTGATGGCCTCCACCGCGTACTTGGTCGCGTGGTAGTAGCCGCCGACGGGCCAGGTGAAGCGCCCACCCATGGACCCGATGTTGACGATGCGCCCGGCGCCCGCCGCGCGCATCGCGGGCAGGACCAGCTGGGTGAGGCGCGAGAGCCCGAAGACGTTGGTCTCGAACATCTTCCGCACCTTGTCGAGATCGGTCTCCTCGATGGTGCCGTACTCGCCGTAACCGGCGTTGTTGACGAGCGCGCCCACGCGTCCGTGCTCGGCCTCGATGGCGCCCACCGCGTCGACCCTCGACTGCTCGGAGGTGACGTCGAGCGGCAGGACGCGCGCACCGGCCGCCTCGAGCTCGTCGACGGTCCCCGTGCGGCGGGCGGTGGCGTAGACGGTGTGCCCGGCCTTGACGAGGAGGTCGGCGGTGGCCGCGCCGATGCCCGACGAGCAGCCGGTGACCAGCACGGGACCGGTCGGTGTGGGGGTGTGACCGTTCGTGGCGCTCATGGGCGGGTTCCGTTCTCGCGCTGGGCGGCTCGTCGCACGAGCAGGCGCTCGGTGACGGTGAAGACGACCCAGCCGACGGCCAGGCCTGCGATGAAGACCACCCAGTAGCTGATGCCGTGGAAGAGTCGCGGCAGGCCTTCCCGGACCAGGATGAGCGTGCAGAGGCCGAGGACGAACGGCACGAGGAACGGGCGTCTCGCGGCCGGCCGGCCGGCGTCGGGGCTCATGGCTCCAGTGTGGCCGATGTCCGGTCGAGCGTGTAACGCACGACCTGGTCGCCGTCGCGCACCACCACGGCCCGGGGTTCGAGCAGCAGGAGGTCGAGCGGGTGGGAGGAGACGATGCGCGCGACCGGGTCGGCGTCCGGGTCGCCCCGGGCCGTACGGAGCTCGATGGCGTGGAGCGTGTCGCCCCAGTGCAGCGGGTCGGTGCGGACCGGGAGGTCGCGGTGGGTGGCGACGAGGCCGCTTGCCCGGGCGAGCTCGCCCCGTCCGGGGGGCGGCGTGGCCGCGGTGTCCTTCCCGGTGGCGAGGTCGAGGGCCCGGGACGTGCCGGGCCAGTCGAGGCGGACCGACCCGGCGGTGTCGAACAGGCGTGGCAGCCGGCCGCCCGGGCAGGGACCGAGCACCCTCGTCCACACGGGCTCGGCCCCGGTCGTGGCAGACACCACGCACTGCCCGTCCTGGACCACGGGCACCACGACCGGCCCGTCGGGCACGGCGAGGAAGGTCGACCCCGGCAGCAGGACCTGGCGGCCGGTGACCGGGTCGGTGACCAGCAGGCCGCCGCCGTCCACCGGGTCGGCGTGCGCGCGGGGCAGACCGCCGGCGGGAGACGCGGGCGCGCTGCTCGCGCCGGGTGACCCGCTCGAGCCGGCGGCCGGGGCCTTGTGGATCAGGACGGCACCGGTCGACTGCCACGCCTCGTGGCCCTTCGCGTCAAGGCCCACGAGGCGGCAGCGAGCTCCGGCGCCGGTGGGCGGGCAGGTCGCGACCATGGTGGTGCCCGAGCTCGCGGCGAGGGGGACGGGGGTGGTGCCCGCCGGCGCGCGCCAGGTCCAGCGCGCCGAGGCGTCCAGCCGTACGGAGTCGAGGCGTCCGGGGCCGGCGATGACGAGCCGTTCGTCGGCGACGTACGGCGTGCCGCCGCTGACCGATCCGAGCGTGACCCTGGTGCCGGTGCGCAGGTCCAGAGCGGTGTTGCCGCCAGCCAGGAGGGCGCGCCCCGCCACCACGGTGCCGCCGACTGACCGCGCCGACCAGTCGCCGCTGACGCCCTCGGTCCGCGGTGTCAGGACGTACGCGGTGACGGCGACCGCAGCGACCAGCACACCCACGCCGAGCGCGGCGATGTGCGTGCGACGGGATCCTCTCACGAGCCTCGGGGGCCGCGAGATGCGTTGCTGCGCGGGCGGATCCGGACTCCCGGGATCACGGGCGCCGGCAGGTGCTGCACCGGGCCCTCATACCCCTCCACCTCACCAAAGCGCTCGGAGTGGGCCATCCACGCCTCGCGGGCCGCGACGATGTCCTCGTGTCTGCGCCCCACGAAGTTCCACCACATCACGACCTCCTCCTCGAACGGCAGCCCGCCGAGCAGGAGGGCCCGCGCCGGCTCGTCGCCGTCGTTGGCCAGCCGCAGTGCGCTGCGGCCGGTGGGGAGGAAGGCGAGGGCCGCACGGGCGACCGGTGTCCCCTCGACGGCCACGCCGGGACTGTCGGCGAGGATGCCGTGCTCGAAGCCGGGGTCGACGTCGAGCGTGACGGTGGCGCCGGGGTCGAGGACCAGCTCGGCGCCCAGCAGGGGGGTGAACGTCTCGACGGGTGAGGCCTGGCCGGCGAGCGTGCCGAGGAAGACCCGGAGGGTGGCGCCCTCGACGCGCACGGCCTCGGGGACGTGGTGCTGGAACTGCCTCGGTGCGTCGAGGTGCGCCTGCGGGAGGGCCACCCAGAGCTGGGCGCCGTGGAGCGTCGTCGTCCCCGGCGTGGAGACCTCGGAGTGGGCGATGCCGAACCCGCCGGTCATGAGGTTGAGCTCGCCGGGCCGCACCAGGCAGTGGGTCCCGAGGCTGTCGCGGTGCTCGACCTCGCCGGTGAACAACCAGCTCACCGTCTGCAGGCCCGTGTGGGGGTGAGGTGGGACGTCCATGCCACCGGTCGCGGAGACGTCGTCCGGCCCGTAGTGGTCGGCGAAGCACCACGCGCCGATCATGGAGCGCTGCCGCTGGGGGAGTGTGCGCCGCACCGTCATCGCCCGCGGGCCGCCGAGGGGGACGTCGCGGGGCTCGAGGACCTCCACCGCTGCCGCGGCGCCGGCCCCGTCGTCGGGGGCGTCGGTGCAGACGGTCTCCTGCGGGTCGGTCTCGACGTTGCTCACGTGCCCAGTCTGCACCGCGGTGTGCGAGTCTGGCCCCGAGAGGGGTGGCCGGTGGCAGGGATGGGTTGCGACGGTGTCGCCGATGTCGTGGAGCGCGAACGCTGGCACCGACTGCCGGCAGGTCCGGTGCGGTCCCTCTGGTTCTCTCCGCCCACGGGTGGCATGTTCTCCCCGGCCACGGGTGGCATGGACCGCAGCGTCGTGATGTTCCCCGGTCTCGGCCTGCCGCGATACCTCCTCCCTCTGGCGCGCGCCCTCGCCGCGGGTGGCGCTCAGGTCGTGGTGTTCGATGCCCTGGCCTTCCGCAGGCGGCGGGGCCGCGTGACGCCGACCATCCACGGGCTCGCCGAGGCCGGGGCGCAGTGGCTCGGGCAGGCCGACCTCGGCACGGTGGTCGTCTTCGGGCACTCCACCGGAGCCCAGGTCGCGCTCGAGACGGTGCTGACCGTCGCGCCCTCGGTCGAGGTCGACGGACTGGTCATGGCAGGGCCGACTTTCGAGCCGGGCCAGCGACGGTTGCGCAGGCTCGCGCCGGCGGCGCTCAGGGCCTACCGGAAGGAAACCCCGCGAGAGCTGGTCGTGGTGCGGGACCTCGCACGGGTGCGCACCGACGTCATACGGATCGTCCTGTCGGGGCTGCGCCACCGGCCCGAGGCAAGGGTCGCGTCGCTCGAGCTGCCGCTGACCCTCACCGCGGGTGAGGGGGACGCGTTTGCCCCACGGGGGTGGCTGGATGAGCTCGCCGCAGGGGCCGGCGGCCCGACCCGGGTGGTCGTCCTCCCCGGGTCGCACAACAACGTGTTCCCCCACGCCGGTGAGGTGGCCGCGCTGGTGCGAGCGACGGGACGTCCCCAGGAGGACTAGAGGGAGACCACTCCCTGTGCCTCCTGGACGCGGTCCGGGGAGGGTGTCGGGAAGTGGGACGCCTGGCGGATGGTGCCGAAGGACCGCCGACCGACCACCAGCTGCCCGGCGACGAAACCGATGCCCACCACCGCGCCGACGACCGCGACGACGGCCGCGGGCGCGTCGGCGGCGCCCGCGACGAGTGCGGAGAGGGTCCCGGCGACGATGGCGTTGAACACCGTGAGGAAGATGCTGGTGCTCGCGATGACATGGCTGAACGTCCGACGCGGCCAGCCCATGAGGTAGGTGTGCATGAGCCCCGCCTGGTCGTCGTGGGGCGACGTCACGAAGTACGGCGCGAGGGTTGGGTCGATCTCGAGGTAGGCAGCCCGGAGCCGGTTCATGCCGAGGATGGTCGAGGCGTCGTCGATGCTGGCGTTGAGCACCCGAGCCTGGGTGAGCACACCCATCACGAGGACGGCTGCCGCGAGCCCGATGGCCATGACGTGAAAGGCGTTGCCGAAGCCTGAGCTCTGGGCGAACAGCGCCAGCACGACCAGGGAGGCGGAGGCCACGGTGAGGTGGATGGTGATCCGGCTCATGACCTCCGACCACATCAGGCCGCGGGTGGCCAACAGGCTCCAGTGCTCGGTTGCGAGGATCTGTACGCGGACGCCCACCGGCACCGTCTCCGGCCCTGACGCCGGCACCGCGGGCGTGGTGCCGGGAGGCAGCTCGGATGATGACATCGACATGACGACTCCTCTGCTGGCGACCGCGAAGAACAGTGTCCTCCCGGGACGGCGCCCCGGCCCCCTCGCGCAGAGTCGTGATCCGGCGAGTGGGGTGTTGGGAGGCGCACAGCGCCGTACCGTGGTGACATCGACGACGAGGGGGTCCCATGGCACGCTCAGCCCCAACCCGACCGTTCCTGTGCCGGACAAACCTCCACCACTCCTGGGAGTGGGCGCACACCGACGACGGCCAGCGCTACGTACGGTGTGGTCGCTGCCACAAGGAGCGCGAGTCCGGTCCGGGTGGCAACGTCACCGGACCCGGTGCCATGAGCGCCGGGAGCACCACCGGTATCAGTGGCGGATCGTTCTAGGCCGCCCCATGGACGTCCTCGTACCGATCCTCTTCAGCGCCTTGTTCGTCCTGGGCGCCGGTGCCTTCCTGACGCTCGCCGTCAGAGGTGTCATCGCTCGTCACCACGACCATCGGACCCCGCAGGAGAGGTGGGCGGACGAGCACGGCGACGAGGACCCGAACGTGCCGAAGATCCACGGCGGACCGAGCTGGACGGGGCCCGGACCCGGTTTCTGAGGGCTGGCCACAAAGCCAGTCGCGCTCTCGGCCCCTCGACCGGTCTGGCTGACATCCGGCGAGGAGGTGCTCAACCCTCTCCGCTGCGCAGGGCCACCGCCATGCTGGCCAGCAGCGTCGCGGACGTGCCGACGGTGACCAGCCAGAGGCCACGGTTCAGCTCGTACATCGACAGGCCCATCACCAGGATGCTGCCGAAGAACAGCAGGAGGTACGGCGCGAGGATGGCCGGCTTGGCAGGGCGCCGAAACTCCACTGGCCGGACGTAGTCCACGGCGAGCATGAAGATGACGAACAGGTCGAAGAGGGCGGGTCCGGCCCACCAAGGGCTGCGCGCCCGCGCGTAGATCACCAGGGCCACCGTGGCCGGAACGGCGAGCACGGCAATCACCACGCCCAGGGCTCGGTTGACCGCCATGCCGTGACGGGGCCGGGATGCGAACCCGACCGCTTGCAGGAGGTTCACGAGATTGACCACGGCCCAGGTGGTCACCGCTGCCCCCCAAGATGCGTTGTCCATGCTCCACCCAAGCACCGTGCGGCCGGGCGTCGCGCATGCTGGACGAGATCCCGCGCGGACCTGCGGGTTTGTGGGCCCCGTGGGGCTCGAACCCACAACCTACGGAGTGCCCGTCAGGCGTGCGGCCGTGAGGACTTTAGGCCGGTTCTCGTGCTTGGCGGCTGCCGCGTGGTTGTGGTTGTTCGGGCCGCGAATGCTGTCCTCGTGTCCTGCTCGGTGTCCTTCGCCCCGGGTGCCGACAGTGGGTTCGGGGAGGCGCATCATGGGGTCATGGACATTCGGCTGCTGTACTTCGATGGGTGCCCTCACCGAACGGTCGCTGAGGAACGGCTGCGTTCCGCGCTTTCGCGCGTCGGTCGGGAGGGCGAGGAGGTGCGGCACGTGCTGGTGGAGACCCCCGAGGAAGCGGAGCGGCTGGGTTTCATCGGGTCGCCGACCATCCTTGTGGATGGCCTGGACCCCTTCGCGAGTGGCGGTGAGCAGCCCGCGCTGGCCTGTCGGGTGTTCTCGACCCCGGAGGGCCGTGCAGGCTCGCCGACTGTGGATCAATTGGTGGAGGTGCTGTCATGAAGCGGGTCTTGGGGTTGGCGGTCGGTGTGTACGTGGGCGCTGCGCTCGTCGGGTTGGCACGGGAGCGCATGGGTCGCATCGCCTGCGGCTGCGCCGACGACTGCTGGTGCAAGCAACCGGGGCTGAGCGTGTTCCGTTGGGTCTTCCCGCGCGGTCACAAGAGCTCATGGACCGGCGAGCCGAAACCGCCAGAGGTCTTCTGATCCATGCGGGTCCTGTCGGTGAGGTGGGCAGAAGGAGCCACCGAACCGATAGCGGAGCAGTGGGGCCTGCCGGAGTGGCCGGGTCAAGGCTGGCCGCAGGCCATCACGGAGTGACGCGTAGCGGCCTTGATGCGGTCCGGAGGCGGGCGGACGGTGGAGCGAAGGGTCGGCGGCTCAAGGGTGAGGTGACCGGCTCAGCCGCCGCGGGTGCTGGTCAGGGTGAGTTGTCGTCTGTGGTGCTCGTAGTGCTGGGTGGGGTAGTGGTAGACGTCGCGGAGGGTCATGAGGTCCTTGAAGTAGGGATCCCAGCCGACCGGGAAGTGCATGCTCAGGTCGAGCGAGGCGGTGGACTGTCGGCGCAGGGATGCTTGCAGGCTGCTGATGACGCGGTCCATGAGTCGTTCCATGCCGGTGTAGCCCAGGGCGCGTGCTCCGCCCAGGGAGCCGAGGTAGTTGATGACGTGGAAGGGCCGGGTGCCGGCGTTCAGGAGTGCTGCGAATCGTCTGGAGGCGCCGTCGGGCAGGCGGGCGAAGGCGAGGACGAGGAGCCGAAGGTTCCGCACGAGCAAGTAGCCGAAGAGCATGTGGAAGAGCAGCTGCTCGTTGGTCCACTTGGTGCCCTCGCTGGGCTGTCGAAGCTCGGCGACCGTGGCCGTGTCGAGGAGATCGCGAAAGTCGGCGCGTACGCGGTCCAGCTCGGAGCAGATCTCCTCGGGGTCCACGGCAGCCTCCAGGTCGTCGAGTCGTCCTGGTGCCACGGTAGGCCGCAGCGGGGTCCGTGATCGAGCAACGAGTGAAGCTTCGAGCCCTGGTGACGTGATCGCCGGGGCTCGTTCGTGTCGGGCGTGGGGTGCGGTGGGGTGCGCGTAGGGCGCGAAGCGCCCGGAGCGCGGGGGCCCNCTCCTCACGGGTACCTGGCCCGATAAGGTCGGCGTGTGGCTGGCCTAACCCCAATAAACCAAGCGCTCACGCTGATTCCGAAGCGAGCCGAGGCGCGCCACGCTGACGAACTGCGAGACACATTCGTGGACTCAGGTATCGCCGCGGGTCTCGCGTCGGTCGACCATCAGATCATCTACGGTCGAAGAGGCACCGGAAAGACTCACGCTCTTCGGTATCTAGCCGCCACGCTGGGAGGCGCCGACGCTCTTGCTGTCTACTTCGACCTGCGCACTGTGGGCTCTCCGGGTGGCCTGTTCGTAGAGTCGGACGCAGTGGGCCTCACCGAACGCGCGAGCAGGCTGATGCGCGACCTCCTTCATCAGTTGTACGACGCAATCCTTGAGATGGCGATCACCGACGAGAAGCTCTTGGGCAATAGGGTGTTTACCCGTCGTCTGGATGCACTGCTTGAGGCGATCGGTTCTGTCACCGTCGTCGGCGAGATCGAGGTCGAAGACGCGGAAACCAGCGGTACGACACGCAAAGGCGGCGTGAGTGCTGAGGCGACGGGCAGCGCTTCTGGTTTGCGAGCTAGGCTGGGTGGCGAGCGAGCACGGACTGCCGAGGAACGTGACAGCAGTCGGACGATTCGGCGCGGCGAGGAACGTCTGCACCTGAATTTCACTGACGTGGCGAAAGCGCTGAGAGAGCTGGGCGCAGAGTTAGGCCGGCGCCGAATATGGCTTTTGATCGACGAGTGGAGCAGCGTTCCGGCCGCGATCCAGCCCTACCTGGCTGAGTTCCTTGTTCGTTGCGTCTTGCCACTGCAGCAACAGTTCACGGTCAAGATCGCCTCCATTGAGCAGCAAAGTCACTTTCGCTCAGTAGGTCGCGAAGGCGGTTCCATAGGCATCGAGGTGGGCGCCGACGTCTCGGCCAACCTTGACCTGGACGACTTCATGGTCTTTGAGCAGAGTGAGGAGCGGGCCAGAGAATTCTTTCTGGGCCTGTTCTACAAGCACCTCACCTCTGGGTTCGTCGCGCCGATCGATGGCCTCAATGGCCCTAATGACGTGGTCCGGCTTGGGTTCACCGACAGGCGGGCGTTGGACGAGCTAGTTCGCGCCGCCGAAGGAGTGCCTCGTGACGCGATCAACATTGCTGGCAACGCCGCCCTGAAGGCGCTTGACCGAAAGATATCTGTGCCGGAAGTTCGAGGTGCGTCGCGCACGTGGTACCACTCGGACAAAGAGGCCGCCCTCAAGGGCGTGAAGGGTGCTCAGGAGCTACTGAGTTGGATCATCGATGAGGTGATTCGCGGCCGTCGAGCCCGAGGGTTCCTGGTCAACCGGCGAGACGCGCAAACGCCCCTTCTTGTTGCCCTGTTCGAGGCGCGCGTATTGCACCTCGTAAGGCGTGGGTACTCGGCCCAAGATGAGCCCGGCGAACGATATGACGTCTATGTCATCGACTATGGCGCCTACGTGGACCTCATCAACACGAACTCGTCGCCACAAGGCATGCTGCCCGGGATCGAGCAGGAGACGTATGTAGATGTGCCGCCGCAGGATCTCCGCGCCATCCGTCGCGCGATCCTAGATATGGATCGCTTTACAGCCGCCAAAGGTGAAGAGCTGGCCAACCCTGATGGCGGAGGCTAGACCCAGGAGTCTGGGAAGCGTTCGTCGTCGGCGATGAGTGGGAGTCCGGGGACGCTATGGGCGACCAGGGACTGACCGTTCATGACCAACACGTGTTGTCGCTCGTCATCATCGACATCAGGTCGGCGCAGCCGGATGATCCCCGGACGCGCGAGCTGGACTTATTCCTGACGGCGCTTGTCAGCAAAGTAGTAGCCAATAGCTATGCCCAGAAGCGTGTGAAACGGCGTGAGGAGAAAACCTACCTGGGACGTGAGACGAGTCCAGACCTCTCCCGGCGCCCAGACGGCGATCGCCAATACCGCGAGAGTAAGGCAAGAGGTCAGCAACAGGAGCCAGTAGGTCAGGTACCAGCGCTCCTTGCGTCCCCGGCGCGCGTCTAGGCGAGCGGTGCCGCTGGCGCCGAAGCCCTGCGGCATCTCGTTCTCCACGAAGGGGTCTTCCCCCTGTACGCTCAAAGGTCCCTCCTGTAGAGGATGGGGCCGAGGTCGCCCCAGGGCGGCTCCGTGAGGGTGTTAGGACGTTCGTCAGGGTCCTCGCAGAGGTCGCCGTGCCACTCCAAGGGCTCGACTTGGGCGACGGACAACATGCCAGGCAAACAGTCTTCACACAGCACCGACACCCCCAGCACCTCCCCGATCGTGCTCTCTGCTCTCGCTGCAGGGAGTTTGTCACGGTCTGGAGCGGGTGGCGCCGGGTTCGGATCGATTGCTACTAGCCGAGGCGGGGGAATCTCCAACATCGCTTACGTGTCCCTTCGTGCAGGGTTTGAGGTGGTCTGCAAGTGCTCATGACTGACCGGTTCCTCTCATCGGGGCTGCGGCCGCAAGCGCGGCTGCATGGGTAGTCAGCTGATCGTACCGACTGTCACCACCGTTTGTACATGATGTGTGTCATCTGTGTGTGTAGAGTGCGGATGCATGTACACACCGGTTGTGGATATCCTGTGTAAAGAACACGTATGTAACTTGCACAGGATGTGGAAAAACCCTTGACACGGTGTACCCTCGTGCTTGTTACTTCAGTAATGAAGAGAGAGAGGAAGTCGATGGAATCTCCCGCCACCATCGAGTCCTGGAGCCCGGAGGGGCCTCTCTTGGAGCCGATCGCCTAGAGCCACGACGATCCACTAACTGCCGCCCAGCGGCAGCACGCAAGACACCCACCACAGCAGACCGAAGCCGCCAGTGAAGATGGCGGCGAGTCGGTGCACCCCGGAAGGGAAGAAAATGAGCAACACACAGGAGCAGGTCCGCGCGGACGGGGCAGGGGCTACCGCCGTCTCCAACAGGGACGTGGTGCGCCTCTCCGTCAACCTCGCAAACGATGTGGCTGGCGCCCTGAAGACGCTGTCCACGTCCCAAGGAGTCTCTGTCACTGAGGGCGTCCGTCGCGCCATCGCCTTGTGGAAGCTGGTTTCAGACGAACTGAGCAAGGGAAACAAGATCATGGTCGTCGAGGGCGAGGGTGACAACGCCAAGTTCCGCGAGTTGATCTTGCTCTGACGCCGCGGGAGTCGCTAGGGCCAGTCCCTGCCGGAAACGGTGGTGACTGGCCCTAGTGCTGCTCGGGAGGCCGTCGCGCAAGGCGTTCTGGCGACGGGCTCCGTTTGGGTTTAGATCCCGGGCGCTTCAGGTGGGTTGGTCCGGCTTCTGCCAGCCGCTCGACCCATGGGGCCTTGTTCGGCGGAGGCGTTGGAAGCATCTGGGGCCTCCCGCACGATCCGACTGGTGAAACCCGTTGCGACGAGGGATTGGTAAGCGTCCCAGACGCGTCTTGGAACCGTCTGTGGCGTGGCGAAACCCTGTTCTGCGTACACCCAGATTCGTTGTGTGTCCCCAACGAGCATGGTGAGGACCTTGTCCTGGTCTCCGATGGAGGTGATGTAGTCAGATAGGGACTGGGGGCGCGAGGAGCAGATGACGTCTAGCTCGGGCCAGAGCTTCCGGCAGGTCGCATACGCGCGGCGCTGTTGGTAGGGCCGGCTGATGATGGTTGCGGACGTCGGGTGGATGCCCTCGCGGTCGAGGAGTGCGCGGGTCATGGTGAAGTTTTCCCCGGTGTTCCGGGCATGCTCTTCGAGAACGATCGCCGTGTCAGGCACCCCGAGCTTTTCGGCCCGCTCGGCGTAGTGGACTGCCTCCCCTCGGGGGAATGTCTCGACCGTCGTTGGTGCGTTGGCTCCGGTGAAGACGATCAGAGGGAACCGGCCCTGGTGGTAGAGGTGGGCTGCGTGTTCGGCGACGCCGATGTCGTGACTTCCGAGCCCGATGGCGACATCGGTGTTTCGCGGCTCGTGGTGCATCTGGTGGTAGTCCCAGAGGATCTGGGCATCGTCCATGACGCTCACGGTGTCCTCCTCAGTCGGGCATGTCGTAGGTGTAGGTCCACGAAAAGCGTGACGCGGCGTGGACTCCGGTCGCGTACTCGACGGCATGCCCCTCCTTGGTCCTGGTGATCCGCTCCAAGATCATGACGGGCTCGCCGGCAGGAAGCTCGAGTGTCGAGATTTCATCGGGTGTAGGCATGCGGGCGTGGAAGGTCTCGGTGACCTGGTGGGGTTCGAGGCCCTGAAGCGTGAGGACCGCGAAGCCACCGCCGCGACCGGCTGGCCCCGGCGTCGGGTCGACCAGTGGAGTGCCCTCGACGTCCTCGGGTCGGTAGTAGCTCGTCAGCGTGTGGGTTGGCCGGCCCTCGAGCTTCACCGTGCGCGACCGCGCGTAGACCTGGCCTTCGGGGTCGACACCCAGAACTTCGATGGCTCTGGGTGGTGGGCTGACCAGGTCGACGGTCTGCGTCTGGTCAGTGCGATGCCAAGGCTGGCCCGATGCCTCACGGTCGGCAACGAAGGCCACGCTGTCGCCGTACTTCCACTTGCTCTTGGCGTACCGGTCTGCTCCGAGTCGGCGCATCGGGGGTCGTTCGCGCACGATGGTTCCTCGACGGCGCACGGGCGTGACCAGACCTTCGGCCTCGAGCAGGGCGACGGCGTTGCGGACGGTCTTGACGTTGACTCCGAACTCGATGGCGAGGTCGTCCTGCTTGGGCAGGGTCGAGCCAGGCGTGTAGTCGCCTCGCTCGATCTCGCCGCGCAACTGCGCCGCCAGCTCGCGGTAGCCCAAGCCCATCGTTCGTCCATCCGCTCTGGTCGTCGTCCACCATCAATGGTCATAACGCTAGCGGTAATGAACGTCAGGTAAGAAGTCGGTAAATAGAACCGGTTCTAATCGGGAGTCAGTGTTAGGTTCTCAATAGAACCACCTCTAAGTGGTTCACCGACGAGAGGGAGAGCCATGGCGATTCAGCAGAGGATGCGGGTTCCGTTTGAGGACGTCTTCCCGGAAGGGGCGTTCGTGGTGGGTGAGGTGGAGCCGGTCGAGGAGTACGAACTGATCCGGGCGGCTAGGGAGGCTGGTCGGGAGCCGGGGGATGTGCAGACGCGGGACAAGGTGACGGACAAGCGGGTCTGGCAGGTCCGGGTGGTCGACGGTGACTCCATGGCTCGGAAGGGTCAGACCGAGGTCGTGGTGAAGATCGGCGCTGACCAGCAGCCGGTGCCGCCGCCGAAGCTGGAGGGGCTCCCGTTCCGGCCGGTGATGTTCGAGAACCTGACGGTGACGGCATGGATTGATGACCGGGGTAACCGGCCGAACATCGCCTGGTCGTTCCGTGCGGACGGGATGCGTGCCCCTAAGCCTGGGGAGGTATCCGGATCCGGCAAGGTGCCGGCCGGTGCGCCTGAGAAGGGGGTCGCGTGATGCGCCCCGTTGAAGCCGTTCAGTGGGCCGACGCCCTCGACGTGGACGTGAGGGACGTTCCGGCCGTGCTCGGACTGGAGGTGTCGCGGATGGACGGAATGCGGCACGAGATGGCGAAGGTCCAACAGGAGCTGGCGGAGGCGCCGAACCGGGACATCGCTGTCGGGATCTGGCGAGCGGTATCGGCGTGGAGTGCTGCCCAGGGCCAGCTGATGGCCATCGCCGCCGACGCCCGTCGCACCGCCTAGGGGTGATGAGGGATGGCCAGCAGGGGTGGCATGTTCGGCAGCGACGACCCGGTCGCGATCATGGTCGAGGGCACCTTCCGGGCGGCGTTCCTGGCCGTGACGACCGCGCTGCGGCTGGTGCGTTTGGCGGTCCGGTTCCCGGTCGTCTCCGTGCCTGCGGGCGGGCTGGTGGCAATCGACTATGTGGTGGGCCGGTGGCTCGCCGTCGGACTTGTCGTCGCCCTGCTGGTCGCGCTGGTGGGGTGGCGGGTGGTGTGGGCGGATTCGTACCGGCGAACGGTGCGGCCGCGCCTGACCCGGGTGTGGCTCTCGGTGCTCTACCCGGCGAAGTGGGCGCGGATCGCACCGCGCCTCGGTCTGGTGGTCCCCGAGCGTGAGGGTCGGCGCAGCGGCTACACCTACGGGGCGCTGACGAAGGTCCACGTGTCCCCGGCTGGGATCGTGAAGGCCCTGGTGGTCATCCCGGTCGGGCTGACCTTGGACGACTACGCCCGCCGCTCCGAAGCCCTGGCGGTGGCGTTCGGGGTCCGGGAAGCACGGGTCACGCGGGCCGGGACGTCATCGGTGTGGGTCGAGCTGCACCGCGCCGACGTCCTGACCGCCACCGTCCGCCCACTGCCCGTGAAGGCCTTCGACCAGCTGAACCTCGCCGCTGTCCCTGTGGGTCGGCACGAGGACGGCACGGACTGGCGGTTCTCCCTGTGGGGCACCCATGTCCTCATCGCGGGAGCGACCGGGGCGGGCAAGGGGTCGGTGCTGTGGTCGCTGCGTGGGCTGTCTGCGGCGATCGATGAGGGGTGGGTGCAGGTGTGGGCCATCGACCCCAAGGGCGGCATGGAACTGCGGCCAGGGGAGCGGTTGTTCTCGAGGTTTGAGGACGGCACCCCGGAGACGATGTGCGACCTGCTCGAAGACCTCGTCGCCGTCATGGACGCCCGTGCCAAGACCCTCGCCGCCCAGGGCATCCGCAAGCACCAGCCATCGGTAGAGTCCCCGCACCTGCTCGCTGTGATCGACGAGCTCGCCACCCTGACGGCGTTCGCCGAGCGCACCACCGTCCGACGGATTGAACAGGCCCTCGGGCTGCTGCTCACCAAGGGACGCGCGGTCGGCATCACCGTGCTGGCGGCGGTGCAGGACCCCGGCAAGGACGTCGTCGGCTGGCGCGATCTGTTCCCGACCCGGGTCGCGATGCGCCTGGACAACCCGATCCAGGTCGACATGGTCCTCGGCGACGGAGCCCGCGACATGGGCGCCACCGCGGACCACATCTCCGAACGTACCCCCGGAGTGGCCTTCATCCGGGTCGAAGGCACCCGCGCCATACGAAGGGTCCGCGCCTCCTATCTGACCGACGCCGATATCGCCGACCTCGCATCGTCGGTGACCGCATCCGCTGCCCTGACCGCGCCGCGCGCACCCAAGCCGGCCGACCCGTTCGACTCCTGGCCATCGCGCCCGACCCCAGTTGCTCCCCGAGCCGAGGCAGGGTCAACGGCCACGGCCACGACGGCACCTAGGGCCGCGAAGACGACAGCCACGGGGGACGGGGCCGCGGGCAAGCCCAGAAAGCCCCGTAAGCCGCGCAACCGCAACGGGTCCCAGGTCGCCTGACCGCCATGACCACGACCGGAGCCGCGACGCCGCCGCGACCCTTCGCCGGGTTCGGGGACGAGGCAGAACTGGACCTCGACCTCGCCTCACCCCGGGTCGCGGCACAGGTCGTGAAGCGGCTGCTATCCCCGGACTTCGAGGACTGGTCGACCGCCGTGGCGCGGGTCGGGTCGTGCACCAACCCGATCCACCTGACCGGGACCTCTACCCGGGTCGACGCGGGCACGGGGGAGGTGCTGTCGTCGTACTCCTCGGACTCCGAACCGTTGGGGACGACGTTGATCCGGTGCGGCAACCGCAGGGCGGACAAGTGCCCGTCCTGCTCCCGGGTCTACGCGGCCGACATGTTCCACCTCATCCGCTCCGGCGTCGCTGGTGGCAAGGGCGTCCCCGAGCGGGTGGGGGAGAACCCGCTGGTCTTTGCCACCTTGACCGCGCCGTCGTTCGGCCACGTCCACGGCAAACGCGACAACGGACGAGCCTGCCGCCCCCACGCCAAGATGTCACGGTGCGAGCACGGCCGACTCACGACCTGCCTAGCCAAGCACGAGGACGGGGACCCGCTGCTGGGGCAGCCGCTGTGCTGGGAGTGCTACAACTACGCCTCCCACATCGTCTGGCAGTGGTGGGCGCCCGAGCTGTGGCGACGGTTCACCATCGCCCTCAAAAGACTCCTCGCCCAACGCCTCGACGTTCGCGAGGCCAAGCTCAATGACCACGTCACGGTGCAGTACTCCAAGGTGGCCGAGTACCAACGCCGCGGCCTGATCCACTTCCACGCCCTGATCCGCCTCGACGGGCCCAAGGCCGATGAAGGCTTTGCCCCCGCCCCCGGGTGGCTGACCGCGCAGCACCTGGCCGACCTGGTCCAGGAAGCGGCACGTTCGGTCCGGTTCACCGCGCCCCCGGTGTTGGCCGACGACGTCGACCGAGTGCTGGCGTTCGGCGCCCAGGCCGACTCCCGACCGGTGAAGGTGGGACATCGCACCGACGACCCGAACGGGCCCTTGGCACCGGAGCAGGTCGCCGGGTACCTGGCGAAGTACTCGACCAAGTCCGCCACTGACACCGTCGACGGCGAGGCATCGAACTCCCACCTGCGCCGGATCCAAACCGTGGCGGGCGAGTTCGCGACCCTCGTCGAGGACGAATGGGCCGCCGCGGGCATGCCGTGCGAGCTGAAGGAGCTGACCTACGGGCTGCTTGGCAAGTGGCACACCGCGCTGGGGTTCCGGGGCCATTTCGCCACGAAGTCCCGCCGCTACTCGGTCACCCTCGGCGCGCTACGACGTGCCCGCCGACGTGCCCAGGCGCTGCTCGCGGACGCGCAACGCACCGGTATACCCGTGGACCTGACAGCGATGGAAGCACAGCTGCTCGCCGACGACGAGGACGAAACCACGCTCGTCATCGGGTCCTGGGCCTTCGCCGGGATCGGGTGGGACACCGAGGGCGACGTCCAGCTCGCTCGCGCCGCTGCGGCTCGGGCACGCGAGTATGCACAACACCGAGCGGAGATTAAACGTGTTGCTGGGCAATCGAACTGAGAGGTGAAGGGTGATGAGCGGTGAGACGAGAGTCTTGAGTGACGACCGGTTGTGGACGGTCGAGGATGTGGCTTACTACCTCGGGGTGCCGGTTCAGACCGTGTACTGGTGGCGGGGTGCTGGGAAGGGGCCGCCCGGGCGTCGGGTGGGCAAGCGGGTCCGGTATCGCGGTGAGGACGTGAAGGCGTGGTTTGCCTCGCTCGCCGTTGGGGTTTCGGCGTGAGCGTGCTCGGCCTGGGTGAGCATGGGGAGGTCTTCTTCAGCGCCGAGCGTGGTCGGACGGTGGCGATGGTCTACTACCGCGACTTCTCCGGCATCCGTCGGCGTCTCCGCGCCACTGGGAAGTCGAAGGCCGAGGCTCGTCGTGCCGTGGAGGTGTCGCTGCGTCGTGCTCTGACGGTTGGGGCGGATGGCGACTTCACGCCGCGGTCGACTCTGGCCGACGGGGCTCGCGGCTGGCTCGCCATGTTCGAGGGCCTGGTCGAGCGTGGCAGCCGGTCTCCGTCGACGTTGGACCTGTACCGCGACGCCATCGAGCGGCACGTGATCCCGGGAGTCGGGTCGCTCAAGCTCGGGGAGGTCAGCACGGCTCGGATGGACCGGTTCCTCCAGTCGGTCCTCGAGGAGAAGGGCTACGCCACGGCGAAGCTGTGCCGCACCGTGCTGTCGGGCCTCTGCGGCTGGCTGGTGCGTCGCGACGGTTTGAGCGTGAACCCGGTGCGCGACGTCACGCCATTGGAGGCTGATCGCGACCGGACCGCTCGGGCCTTGTCGGTCAAGGAGATCAGCGACTGGCTGGCGATCCTGGACGCCGACCCGGTCGCCAGGAGGAAGGACCTTCCCGAGCTGGCGCGGTTCATCCTCGCGACGGGCCTGCGTCTCGGTGAGGCGTTGGGGATCCGGTGGAGCGACGTCGACATGGATCGCGGCGTGGTCAACGTCGAGCGCACGGTCATCCGGGTCAAGGGGAAGGGGCTACGAGCATCCCGGCTCAAGTCGAAGACGTCGTACCGCGTGCTGCTCCTTCCCGGGTGGTGCCTGGCGATGTTAAAGGCTCGTCGGGTGCGTCTCGGGGCCTTCGACGGCCCGGTCTTCGCTGATGCGAAGGGTGGCTACCGGGATCGCAACAACGTCGGCCGGGCCTTCCGGGAGGTGCGCGCCGGCACGGAGTTCGACTGGGTGAAGCCGCACACGTATCGCAAGACGGTGGCGACGCTGCTGGATGGGAGCGGTGCGACCGCACGGCTGATCGCTGACCAGCTGGGGCACTCGCGGGTGTCCATGACGCAGGACGTCTACCTGGGCCGGCGTGCTGTGGACCCGAGCGTCGCCCTGGCGTTGGAGGGATTCGACCCGGACGCCGGACGGTCCACCGACGTGGTGGAGACGCCGTGAGCGTGTCCTGCTCCGTGTCCTTCTCCGCCGCTGTCGAGGGGCTGACTGCACTGCTCAGGTCGCTGACGTGCGTGTTTGTGGGCCCCGTGGGGCTCGAACCCACAACCTACGGATTAAAAGTCCGCAGCTCTGCCAATTGAGCTAGAGGCCCGGGGGATCAGGGATTTAGTCGGGACTTCCCTAGGGACTTCCCTAGGGAAGATCGATCGCAGTGACCCCGGCGGTGACAGGGTACCGGGCAGCGAACGGCGCAGCGGCGATGGCGTAGCGGTACCGCACCAGATGGCCAAGGATCGCAGCCCATGGCGTCGGGCGCGCTTCGGGTGAACTCGGCGTGCCTCTGTTCTGCTACGCGAGCAGCTGACCGCCCGCGTGCGCTGCTCGTGCAGACGGTGCACGCGGACGCCGACGGCGTCACCGTGCACGTCGTTAAGTCCCGCGAGGGGCTGGAGACGAGGCCGACCGCCTCGAGCGCGCAGCGCTGACCCATCACGGCCCGCGTTCCCGGAACCTGGGGGATGCGGGCCGTACCCATGCCCGCGCGCCCACGCCCACGAGAGGCCGCGCCGGAGCAGCCGCCCGGGGCGGGGCGGTCAGCCGACCATGTGCTCCACGGTGAAGCACGTCAGGACCGCGCTCGCCTGAAGGTTCGGGTCCGAGCTCGTGCGCGCTTCGTACAGGTTCTGCCACAGGCCGAGGACGTCGTTGGCCAGCTGCTGGCCCTCGCTGGGGGAGTAGTCGGCGAACCGTTCGGCGATGTTCTCCTCCAGCTGCTGGGCGGTGGTGATCTTCCCGCGCACGCCATCGCAGGCGATGCTGACCAGGTTCGAGCGGACCTCGTCCGGGGTGGCCTCGTACATCTGGTGCAGGTTCGTCATCGACTGCGACCACAGGGTCTCGTTGTCCAGCTTCGGGGCGGTGTCCCGGATGACTCCCTCAGCGACCCCCGCCTCGGACGCCAGGTGGGTCACGTCGCCGGCGGTGAGCTCCAGCGTGCCCCGTGAGCTCCCGACGACGGTGCCCACCTCCCGCACGGCCGCCTGCGCGACCTCGACCTTGCCGCCGCCGCACGCCGCGGCGGTGACAGCCACCACCAGGAAACCACCTATCAACGCCTGCCCGCACCGTCGACCGATCATGAGCCGTCCCCTTACCCGACTTCGTTGCCTGCCTTTGCTGTCCCCTGCCGTCCCGAAGACCCGCGCCAGTGCACACGGTTCCGTGCACCGCTGATGCACCGCCCTCGACTGTGCCCCCGACTGCGGCGGTCGCGGGCCCGCCGTTTTGCGTAGCCGTGCCGGTGTTGTCCTGCGGTGTCTGGACGAATCGGACCTGGGGCGAACGGTCCCCGCGCATGCGCTACAACGCCCACACCGACACCACGCCCGCCCCGCAGGACCTGGACACGGTGGTGGGGCAGGCAGCGGAGGAGAGGGCAACTCGCATCATGCCCGGCACGGTCCGCGAAGCGGACCGTGCCGCGTTCCAGCCGGTGCGCACTCACGTTCCACACATGGGCCAAGGGCGTCCCACCGCACAGGAATGCCGCCGCTCGCGTACGAGGTAAACGCCCGCGTCAGAACTAAATCCCTGATCCCCCAGAGGCCCGGGGGTTCCACGCTTCAATCCACCCAAGCCCTCCACGGAACCCTGCACGGAAGTATGCCGCACCCCTCGAGGGTGCCTGGCGTGGGTCATCCCTTCGGCTCGACCTGTCATCTGCGTCCGCGATTTCGGTGACCCGGCGCACTCGTCGGCGGCTACTTTCTGCGCACCATGAACTCCTCCGCGCGCGCCCGCACCTTCACGCGCCTGCTCCCGCTCACCCTCGCCGCTGCGGCCGTGGGCGCCGTCGGTGTCGCTGCGGGCGGGGGATCCGCACAGGCCAGCCCGGTCCTGGCCGCGAACCTGCGCCTGATGGACCACGCCCGCATGGGTGCCAGCAACGGCCCGGTGCTGCACTCGATGGTGGCCCCGTCGCCGCCGGGCTTCGATGCGACCAAGCCCGTCTCCGACGCCGCACTGACCAGTCGCGCTGGGATCGGCCTGGACCGGTTCGGCACGCCCGTCGCCACGTCGGACCCCCTTGCCTCAGCCGACGTCACCCGGGGGACGTCCCGCCCGGCCGGGGCGGACAACCCCGCCTCGGGCGACCCCGTGCTCGGCACCTCCGCGGCGACCGTCCCGGCCGGCACCCCGCACATGACCAACTTGCTGTCCCAGCACGTCGAGCCGTCGTGCACCGGGACGGGCAGTGACGGCAAGCGGGTCCAGGTCGTCTACGCCTACGAGGCGGGCTCGGCCGACGACTTCGCCGGCAAGGAAGCGGTGATCCGCAACGAGATCGCGAACATCGACGACGTGTTCGCCGTGTCGTCCGCCGAGACCGGGGGCGGCCGACGCGTCCGCTGGGCGGCCGACACCGAGTGCGTGCCCCAGATCGCGGTCGTGCAGGTGCCTGCCGGTGCCATCCGCAACAGCACCAACGGATCCAGCGACTGGTCCGTCCTGAAGAGCTCGCTGGCCTCGCAGGGCCTCAACCGGGCCGACCGCAAGTACCTCGTCTTCGGCGACGCCCCTGCCGCCAACCCGGGCATCTGCGGGATCGGTGACCGGTACCTCGACGAGAGCCCGACCAACAACGACAACGACGACTACGCCGCGCAGTACGGCGCCGTGTACCAAGGCTGCTTCGCCGCGTTCCCGAACGACCAGACCAGCGCCGGGCACGAGCTCGTCCACACCCTCGGCGCGGTCCAGGGCGGCGCCCCGAACGCCTCGCAGTACGGGCACTGCACCGACGACGGCGACCTCATGTGCTACCCCGACGGGTCCAGCACACCGATGCGCCAGGTCTGCCCCACGGCCCACGAGCCCCTGCTCGACTGCAACCACGACGACTACTTCTCGACCAGCCCGGTGGCGGGGACCTACCTGGCGGACCACTGGAACGTCGCGAGCTCCTCCTACCTCGACACCGTCCCCGCGATGTCGCCCCCGCCGACTGGCGGGACCTCGGCCGCCGCCACGTCGTGGACGAGTGTGACCGCCACCGGGACGACCTCGGTCACCCTGTCCTCGGTGATGCGTGACTCGGTGTCGGCTCAGCCCGTCACGGGCGCACTCGTCACGGTGCAGCGCGCGCCGTACGGCTCCGCGTCGTACTCGGCTGCCGGCACCGCGGTCACGGACGCGAGCGGGAAGGTGTCGTACACCGCGTCGGCGTCGACGGCTGCCACCTACCGGTTCGCCTTTTCCGGCAACGACATCCACGCGGCCTCCACCTCGGGCCCGGTCATCGTCAAGGTGCCCACCAGGACCGCCCTGGTCGTCAAGTCCGGGTACCCCACCACGTTCTCCGGGAGCCTCGCCAACGCGGTCACCGGCAAGGCGCTGCCCACCGGCACGCCCGTGACCCTCAAGGTCAAGTGGTACGGCACGAGCACCTGGGCATCCGTCACGACCCTGCGGACCGACGCCTACGGCAAGGTCGCGTGGAGCTGGAACGCCTACCGAAACGGGTACTTCCAGCTCGTCCACGCCGGCGGCCCGTCCACCGTGTCCTCGGCCAGCGCCGCGCCGCTGGTGCGAATCCCGACCAAGGTCACCATGGCCGTGCGGTCGGGGCGGCCGGACGCCCTCTCCGGACGCCTGACGACCGGCGCCGGTGCGTCCATGAAGTACGTCTACGTCTCCCTCCAGTACCGCGCCTACGGCACCAGCACATGGCGCACCGGCACCCAGGTCCGCACGAGCAGCACCGGGACGGTGTCGTACTCCGTGCAGCCCCGGAAGCGGATGTACTACCGCTGGGTGTACGCCGGGACGTCCACCGGGTACCTCGGTGCCACGAGCGCGCAGGGGTACGTCTCCTACTGAGGCCGACTCGGGGCAACCCCGAGCGGGGTTCGTTCGTCACAGAGATATGAGGCGTCGGACGTCGACCAGGGTCGTCTCCCTCGTCGCCGCACTGGCGATCACGGGCGCCTCCACCGTGGCGACCGTCGCCGGTCCCGCCGGTCCCGCCGGCGCGGCCACGACACCGGGCACGACACCGGCCGCGGCACCGGGCCGCGTCACGGCGAGCGTCACGACCCCGGCGAGCCTCGCGCAGGCGGCCCTCGCCCGGATGACGCAGGCGCAGCGCGTCGGGCAGCTGTTCATGGTGGGGACGCCGGCCACCGGGCTGTCGACGGCCGCCGCCTCTGCCATCTCCACCTTCCACGTGGGCAACCTCATCCTGACCGGGCGCAGCTACGCCGGGACCACCCCGGTCCGCTACCTGGCTGCCACCGCCGACCGGCGCACGACGTCCACGGCGACGGCCGGGGTGCCTCTCCTCGTCGCGACCGACCAGGAGGGCGGCGCCGTACAGGTGTTGCAGGGCAGCGGCTTCACGCGCATTCCCACCGCCCTGACCCAGGGCACCTGGGCCGATACGACGCTCACCGCGTCCGCGGCCTCGTGGGGGCTCCAGCTGGCGCGGGCGGGCGTCAACCTCAACCTCGCGCCGGTCATGGACACCGTCCCCGCGACCCTGGGCACGCGGAACCCGCCCATCGGCTACTGGTACCGCGAGTACGGCCACACCCCGACAGTGGTCGCCACCAAGGGCAGCGACGTCGTCCGCGGTGAGCGCAGCGCCGGGCTGGCGGTGACCGCCAAGCACTTCCCCGGTCTGGGGCACGTCACCGCCAACACCGACACGTCGGCCGGCGTGACCGACACGGTCACGACGCGCACCTCCGCCGACATCGCCCCGTTCCGCGCCGCCATCGCCGCAGGGGCGCCCGTGGTCATGGTGTCGCTGGCGGTGTACTCCCGGATCGACGCGAGCCACCCGGCCGTGTTCTCGCCCACCGTCATCACCGGGATGATCCGGGGCGACCTCGGCTTCAAGGGCATCGTGGTCAGCGACGACCTCGGCAACGCCAAGCAGGTCGCGGCCTGGTCGCCCGGCACGCGCGCGGTCGCCTTCATCGCCGCCGGCGGTGACGTCGTCCTGACGGTCATCGCCTCCGTGCTGCCCACCATGGTCGCCGCGGTGAACGCGAGGGCCACGACCGACCCGGTGTTCCGGGCGAAGGTCGACGCGGCGGCGTACCGCGTCCTGCTCGCCAAGGCGACCTACGGCCTGCTCGCGCCCCGCCTGGCCACCGACGGCGTGCTCGGTCCCCTGACCGTCTCCGCCCTGCAGCGCTGGCTGCGGGTGACGGTCACCGGAACCCTGGGATCGACCACCGTCCGCGCCCTCCAGGCGCGCGTGGGCACGACGGCGGACGGCCTCTGGGGCCCGGCCTCGATGGCCGCCCTGCAGTCCTACCTCGGGATCGCCCGCGACGGCGCCGGCACGTGGAACGCCAGGACGGTCAACGCCGGGCAGGCCTACCTCAACACCCAGCTCTGAGGTCCCGAGGCTGGTCCGACCCCAAGTCCGTCCCAAGTGGTGCGCAAGTGCCCGGTCGCACGCTGGTTCACGACCAGCACCGCACCCTCGAAGGACGAACCCATGTCTCGCTTGCTCCACCGCCTCGGCCGAGGCGCCGCACTCCACCCCTGGCGGACGATCTCCGCCTGGCTCGTCGTGGCGGCTGCCGTCGCCGGGCTCGCCGCCGCGTTCGGTGGCACCCCGCACGACGACTACGACGTACCGGGTGCGCGTGCCCAGGTCGGCGTCGACCAGCTCCGCGCGCACCAACCGGGCGCCGGGAACACCTCGGCGCGGGTCGTCGTGCACGACCGCCGCGGCGCCGACGTCGACCCCGCGACCATGGGTGCTCTTGCCGCGCGCCTGCAGCGCCTGCCGCACGTCGTCACGGTCCAACCGGCCGTGGCATCAGCCGACGGCGACACGTCGTTGCTCACGGTCGGGTACGACGCGCCCGTCACCGACACCGACCTCATGGGTCACCTCGAGCCGCTCGACGCAGCCGTCGCACCCACCCGCGCGACCGGCCTGCAGGTCGAGCTCGGCGGTGAGCTGCCCGAGAGCGCTGTGGCCCCGATGCAGGGGCGTGGCGAGCTCATCGGCATCGTCGCGGCCCTGGTGGTCCTCGTCTTCGCGTTCGGGTCCGTGGTGGGCGCCGGGCTGCCCATCGGCGCCGCGCTCGTCGGGCTCGGCATCGGCAGCGCGGGCATCACGCTGCTGGCCGCCGCCACCGACGTGAGCACCGCCGCACCGATGGTCGCCACCATGGTCGGCCTCGGCGTGGGGATCGACTACGCACTGCTGCTCGTCACCCGCCATGTGGAGTACCTGCGGCAGGGGCTGCCGGTGGTCGAGGCCGCGGGCCGCGCGAGTGCCACGGCCGGCCGGTCCGTCGTCTTCGCCGCCAGCACCGTGCTCGTCTCGCTGATGGGGCTGCGCCTGGCCGGCCTCCCGGTCTACAGCTCCTTCGGGTTCGCCACCGCGATCGCCGTCGTGGCCGTGGCCGCCGCGTCGTTGACGCTCGTGCCCGCTCTGGCGCGGTTCGCCGGGCTGCGGCTGCTGCCGCGGCGCGAGCGGCCCAGCCGCAGGCGTCGGGCGGTCACGTCCCTCACCACCGCCCACGGTGGCGGCGCCGGGGCCACCGCCCCCGCCGTCGCCGGCCGAACGGGCACGGCGGGGCGCGCACCGCTGACCGCGCGCTGGGCCGCCCGCGTCGGGCGCCGCCCGCTCCCGTGGGCGGTCGGGGCGGCCGTGCTCATGCTGACCCTCGCCGTCCCCGCGCTCGACATGCGCACCTGGCCTCAGGACGCGAGCAGCGCCTCGACCGACCTCACCACCCGGCGCGCCTACGACCTCGTCGCGGCGGAGTACGGCGCCGGTGCCAACGGGCCCCTCACGTTCGTCGTGGACCGCACCGTGGTCGACGACGACGAGCTCGCCTCGGTGAGGACCTCCGTGCGGACCCACGCTTTCGTCAGCGCACTCACCCCGACCACGGTCTCGCCGGACGGCGCCCTCGCCGTCTTCGACGCCATACCGAGCCTGGCGCCCACCGACGAGCGCACCGGCACCCTCGTGGCAGACCTGCGCGCGGACCTCCCGAAGGGTGTCGAGCTCACCGGCGGCACCGCCTTCTTCTCCGACATCGCCGACATGCTCGCGGCCAGGCTCTGGGTCGTCATCGTGTTCGTGGTGGCAGTGTCGGTCCTCCTGCTCGCGATGGTGTTCCGGTCGGTCGTGGTCCCGCTCAAGGCGGCAGCCATGAACCTGCTGAGCATCGGCGCCGCGTACGGCGTGCTGACGGCGGTCTTCCAGTGGGGTTGGGGCGCCTCGGCGCTCGGTCTCGACCACCCCGTGGCCGTCTCGAGCTGGGTCCCGATCCTCATGTTCGCGATCCTGTTCGGGCTCTCGATGGACTACGAGGTGTTCCTGCTCTCGCGGGTCCGGGAGGACTGGCTCCGCACCGGCGACTCCAAGGGATCGGTCGTCCGGGGACTCTCCTCCACCGGCCGGGTCATCTCCAGCGCAGCCGCGATCATGGTGGCCGTCTTCCTGGGGTTCGCCACCGAGGTCGACGCCGTCGTGAAGATGCTCGGGGTCGGCATGGCCGCGGCGATCCTGCTCGACGCCACCGTGATCCGCATGGTCCTCGTGCCGGCCACCATGTCGCTGCTCGGCGACCGCAACTGGTGGGTGCCCGGCTGGCTGGACCGGCTGCTCCCCGTCGTCCGCGCCGAGGTCGAGGACGACGACGGCGTCGCGGTTCCCACCGCGCCGGCGGACGGCTCCCCGACCCCGCTCGGCGCCCCCACCAAGGCCGTGAACCCGGCCCCGACCCACGACGACGAGCGCACGCCCGTCGGCACCTTCTGAGAGGAACCACCATGACGACGACGACCGACCCGACCACCCCTACCGCCACGAGCAGCCACGACGTCCTGCCAGCCTGGCCCGAGCAGCTGCGCTTCCCGGGACAGGCGGCAGCCCACCCCGGCCCGGTGGACATGACGATGATGTACGTGATGCACCACGCGTTCCGGCGCGACCTCACGGCCTTCGCGGCCGCGGCGACGGCCACCCCAGCCGGGGCGCGGACGACCTGGCGGGCGCTCGCCGCACGCTGGGACGCCTTCGCCGCGGCGCTGCACCACCACCACAGCGGCGAGGACGCCGGGCTCTGGCCCCTCCTCCTCGACCGCACCGACGACGAAGGCCGCGCGATCCTGGAGGCGATGGAGGCCGAGCACGCCGAGATCGACCCGATCCTGCAGGCGTGCGCGGCAGGCTTCGCCCGGCTGTCGACGCACGCGGACGACGACGCCCGTTCGGCGCTGGCCATCCGGCTCACGGCGGCGAAGAGCAGCCTGGGCCGCCACCTCGAGCACGAGGAGACGCTGGCCATCGCCATCGTGCAGGAGGTCATGACCAACGAGGAGTGGCAGGAGCTGGAGGAGGTGCACTTCCGGTCCGGCCTGCGCCCCGCCCAGGTGCTGGCGCTCGTGCCGTGGGCGATGCACCAGGTGCCGGCTCCCTTGCGCCGCACCGTGTTCGGGCGGTCGGGTCGTCCTCACCACCTGATGTGGCTGCTGACGCGGCGCCGCTTCGAGCAGCGCGAGCGGGTGGCGTTCGCCTATGTCGACCGCCCCTGAGGCCCGGTCCTCAGAACCGTCCTCAGAACCCGAACAGGTCCCGCTGGTCGCGCAACCACTGCGCCGCCAGCGGGACCTGCCAGTTCTCGCACAGCTCCAGCGCGCGCTCGGCATGCCGAGCGGCCACGTCCTTCTCCCCGCCCGCGGCAGCGGCGAGGGCGAGGAAGGCGTCCACCGGCCCCAGGGCCACCCCCGACCCGGCACAGCACGAGAAGCCCTCGTACGGCGCGAGCAGCTCGTAGGCCCGCACCCCGAGCTCGCGGTCATCGCGGCCGAGGGCGACCTCGGCCGCCGAGCACCACGTGAGCATCGCGAACCAGTCGTCGTGGCCGAGGTCGAGAGGGTGCCCGGCGACGTACTCCTCGGCCAGGTCCCTGCGCCCGCTGCGCAGGAGGAACATCGCCACGACGGCCGCCAGAGGCAGGGGGCTCTGGGCCTCGGCCGCCATGAGCCCGTCGGCCATCTCCGAGGCCCGGCCCTGCCAGACGCGCAGTGCCATCATCGCCCCGAGTGTCGCGTCGTCGGTCTGGTGCAACGACATCCGCTGGTCGAGCAGCCGGATGTTGGCCAGCCGCTCCTCGCACTCCTCGAAGTGCCCGGCCATGGCCAGCCACGGCAGCTCGAGGCTGTCGAGCACGATGATCCCGTAGGGGAGCCGCTGCCGCTCCGCCGCGTCACGGGCGACCGCGGCGTGCTCCCACATCTCGGCCGGGAGCCCGAGCTCGCCCGAGACGACGGCCCGCAGCGTCGTCGTCACGACGTAGGCGCGGTCGTCGCCGAGCTGGTGGGCCAGGAGCATGGCCTCGCTGACGTAGCGCAGCCGCTGGGGCGCGGTCCGCGGGCACCACAGGGCCACGAACGCGAGCTGGTAGCCGTCCAGGAGCAGGGCAGGGTCCCCGACCCGGTCGGCCATCGCCAGCCCCTCCTCGACCAGGGCGGTGCGCTCGTCGTACCCCGAGCCGTAGTAGGTCTCGAGGGCCAGGCTGAGCATCACCCGACAGCGCAACGGGCTGTCCTGCTCCGGCAGCGCGGCGAGCACCCGACGCAGGGCGGAGACCACGACCTCGTTGACGGTGCCGTGCGGGCCCGACTGCCACAGCGCGCCCACGGCGGTCATCGTGGCGGCGCGGCCGACCAGCTCGACGTCCCCGATCTCGTCGGCGACCCCGATCGCCTCCTCGACCGCCTCGACCAGACCGGCCCAGTCGCCGGCCCAGCGACGAGCGTCGGCGAGGTCGCACAGCAGGTCGAAGCGCTCCCGCGGGGTGCCGTCCGGGTCGAGCGGGTGGGTGTCGAGCGCCGAGACGAGCAGGTCCGTCGCCTCGTCGTACGCGTGCAGGCGCCGCGCCACCACGGCGGCGGACACGGCGGCGAGCCAGCCCCGGGCGGCATACGAGGGCCCGGCGGCGAGCCAGTGCCTGGCCAGCTCGGTCTCGCGCCCGGGCCTGCCCTGCAGCGCCGCGGCGACGCGCGCGTGGGCCCGCGCGCGGCGGGTGGCGGACAGGGAGCCGTAGATGGTGTCGCGGACCAGGGCGTGCCCGAAGAGGTAGAGCTCGATCCCGTCCTCACGCAGCAGGCCGGCGTCCAGCGCAGGGTCCAGGCGGTCGAGGAGCTCCTCCTCCGGCGACCCCGAGACCTCGGCCAGGGTCGGCAGGTCGAACTGGCGACCGAGCACCGCGGCCCAGCGCAGCGCCGTGAGCGACTCCTCGGGGAGGCGCTGCAGGCGCCGTACGAGCACGTCGTGGACCGCCGCGGGCGGGTGCGCCTCACCCTCGAGCACGGTGAGGCCGCCCCCGTCACGGGCCAGCCGCGCATACTCCACGAGGAAGAACGGGTTGCCGTCGGTGCGGTGCGCCAGCTCCACGGCCTGCGTCGCGGTGGGCTCCGACCCGGCGACCGCCTCGACGACCCGGCCCACCTCGTGGGGGGCGAGCCCGTGCAGGTCCACCCGGAGCGCGTGCCGCCGCGCGAGGGCCTCGGCGACGTCGGCGAGCGCACCGGTGGGTTCGGGGCGGTTGCGCCAGGTCGACAGGACGAGCAGCCGCGCGTCGGTCGCGCTCTCCACGAGCAGCCGCAGCACGCGCAGCGAGGCGACGTCGGCCCAGTGCAGGTCGTCGAGGACCACGACCACCGCGGGGCCCCGCGCGGCCTCGACGACGTCAGCGACGATCTGCTCCCAAACCCCGAACGGTGCACTGCCGTCGTCCGGGAGCTCTGGCAGGTCGCGCCCGAGCCCGCGCAGGACCTGCAGCCACGGCCACAGCGGTGGTGCGCCGTCGTCCTGCGAGCACCGTCCCAGCAGCACCGCCGCGCCCCGTTCGCCGGCGCGCGTGGCCAGCTCGGCGGCGAGCCGGCTCTTGCCGATGCCCGGCTCCCCGACGAGGGCCACGAAGGCCGGTGACCCTGTCTCGGCCTGGTCCAGCTGCTCGAGGACCGCTCCCAGCTGGGACTCGCGCCCGACCATCGGCCAGGGCGGCAGGCTGGGCACGACCGACTCGATCTGGCCTAGCCGCACCGAGGACCGGGCGGAGGACCGTCCCGTGGCCAGACCAGGCGCCGGGGGAGAAGGGGCTGGTGCGGCTGCCGTGGCGCCGCCCGGTGCCCGCCACTCGAGGCTCGGGTCCTGGCGCAGCACGGCACCCTGCAGCTCGCGCAGGTCGGCGCTGGGTTCGAGCCCGAGCTCGTCCGCGAGCACCTCCCGCAACTGGCGCAGGGCCTCGAGGGCGTCGGCCTGCCGACCGGCGCGGGTCAGGGCCAGGGCCCGCAGTGCCCAGAGCCGTTCGCGCAGCGGGTGCGCGGTGGTGAGCGCCTCGAGCTCCCCAGCCACGGTGCCGTGGTGCCCGAGCTCGAGCGCGGCCACGGCGCGGTCCTCGAGGGCGACGAGGCGCAGCTCCTGCAAGCGCGCCCGCTCGGCCACCGCGGACGGTGCGTCCTCGAGGTCGGCGTACGGCTCACCGCGCCACTGCGCCAGTGCCGCGTCGAGCTCCGCCGTGATCTCGGCCAGCTCGGAGGCGGTGAGCCCGCGGCTGTCCTGCACCCGATCCGCGTGGCCGAGCCGCCGGTGGGCGCGGCTGACGGCGCGGTCGAAGCGGTGCGCGTCGACGTCGTCCTCGCCCAGGCGCAGCGCGTACCCGGGCGTGACGGTGACGAGCACGGTGGAGGGTGCCCGAGCGGCTCGGTCGGGTTCGAGGGCGCGGCGCAGCCCCGCGACGTACGCCTGAAGCGTGCCGGTCACGCCCGGTGGTGCGCCGACGGGCCAGAGCAGGTCGACCAGGGCGTCCACCGAGACAGGCCGGCCGCGGTTCATCGCGAGGGCGGCGACGAGCGCGCGCTGCTTGCGAGTGCCGAGGTCCACGGGCACGCCGTCCAGCTGGGCTTCAGCAGTGCCGAGGACACCCACTCTCACCCGGCCGAGGATAGGGCCGGGCAGGGCCGTGCCACTCGTCCTTTCGACGGATGCAAGACCGGTCCCGGCCCGTACGGCGCCTCGGCCCAGGTAGGTACGGACAGCTGGTACGGCGCCCCGGCCGGACAGCTCGTACGGCGCCCCACCCAGATGGGGCGGGGCGCCGTACGCGCGTGCGGGCTCAGTCGGTGACGCGCTGGTTCTCCACGAGCCGCGGGATGCGGTGGTTGCCGACGAAGGTGCCGTGCGGGTCGACCGCGGACCGGATGCCCTTGAGCTGCAGCCAGGTCCGCTCCTCATAGCCGGACCTCGGGTCCACCGGGTTCTCCGCGAAGTTGAGGTAGCTGCGGCCGTTCGCCCACGGGGACAGGGCCTTGGTGAGCCGGTGGGCGTCCTGCTCGCCCTGCGCTGCCATCTCCGGCGTCGCGGCGATGGCGGCGGCGAAGGCGACGAAGGCACCGTCGAGGCGCTTCAGCGCACCGCCGCCCTCATGGTCCCGCCCGACCGCACCGCCCAGCTGCCGCAGCTCGGCCAGCAGCAGCGTCGAGCTCGAGCCGGGACCGACCTCGGACAGGAACGCGTCGACCCCGGCGTCGGGGAGGCTGCCAAGCATCGCCGAGTCCGAGACCGCCGGCGTCGGCCCCTCCGGGTCCATGTGCAGGCGCACCAGCGAGCGAGCCGGGACCCGGCCGAACGTGTCGATCTCCGGGGTCAGCGACCGCAGGTCCGCCAGGACCGCCTGCGCCTCGTGGTCCGCCGCGAGCACGGCCCCGTCGATGACGACGACGGAGCGTCCGCGCAGCGGGGCCGGGATGTCCGGCAGCGGCGGGAGGTTGAGGACACGGAACGCCGTCGTGACCTCGTCCGGCGCCCCGGCCGACCAGTCGACCCACCGGCGCAGGGCGGGCTCGGCCTGCGCAACGTCCCAGACGAGCATGCCCGCGTAGGCCGAGGCGATGTCGTAGAGCCGGAACTCGAGGGCGGTGACCACACCGAAGCTGCCGCCGCCACCCCGCAGGGCCCAGAACAGCTCGGGGTTCTGCGTCGCGTCGGCGCGGACGTGCTCGCCGTCGGCGGTGACGAGCTCGACCGCGAGCAGGCTGTTGGTGGCCAGCCCGAGCTTGCGGGCGTACCACCCGATGCCGCCGCCGAGGGAGTACCCGGCGATGCCCACGTCGGGCGAGCTGCCGTGCAGGGCCGCCAGGCCGTGGTCGCCGGCCGACTCGGTGGCGTGCAGCCACAGGGCCCCGCCCTCGACGCGGGCCACCCGGCGCTGCGGGTCGATGCGCACCCCGGTCATGGCCGAGGTGCGCAGCACGACGACGTCGTCGAGGCCCTGGGCGACGAGCGGGCCGGCGTTGTGCCCGGTGCTCTGCGGCGCGACCCGCAGGCCGGCGGCCACTGCGCGCCGGATGACCTCCTGGACCTCGGCGACGGTGCGGGGTGTCGCCACGGCGGCCGGGCGCTGGTCCAGCGCCACGTTCCACGGCAACCTGGCCGCGTCGTACGCCGCGTCGCCGGGCAGGTGGACCCCGTCAGGACAGGCGCCCCGCAGGGACGCGGCGCGCTGCTCGGAGAGGGTGGTGGTGATGCTCATGGTGCGTGCTCCTTGGTCTGCTGTGACTGTGTGAGCAGCCTGCGGCGCAGCGCTTGAGCAGGACTTGGGGCCGACTTGGGGTCGGGATTCGGGCGGGTCCGCCGTCGGGTCGGGCGGAGGGTCGCGGGTCGGTCCGCCAGAGGGTCGCGGGTCGGTCCGCCGGAGGGTTCCGGGCCGGTCCGCGGCCCGGGGCAGGACGCCCGCCGTGGGCATACGATCCGGGGATGACGCCTCCCCGCGATGTCGCCTTGGTCACCGGAACGTCCAGCGGGATGGGCCTCGCAGCGGCCGTGGGCCTCGCCCGGGCGGGGCTGACCGTGGTGGCGACGATGCGCGACACGGGCCGGGTGGACGCGCTCCGCGACGCGGCCTCGCGAGCCCGGCGTCGACGTCGACGTCCGGTCGCTCGACGTCACCGACCCCGAGAGCGCGGAGGCTGCGGTGCAGGGCGTCCTCGCCGACCACGGACGCATCGACGTGCTGGTCAACAACGCCGGCCGTGGTGCGGTGGCGACCCTCGAGCAGCTCACCGACGCCCAGCTCCAGGAGCAGCTCGACGTCAACTACCTCGGGGTCGCCCGCCTCACCCGGCTGGTGCTGCCCTCAATGCGGGCGGCGGGTCGCGGCCGGGTCGTGACGGTCACCAGCGTGGGCGGTGCCGTGGGGCAACCGTTCGCCGACGCCTACTGCGCGTCGAAGTTCGCCGTCGAGGGACTCATGCAGTCACTCGCCCCCGTAGCGGCCACGTTCGGCGTGGTCGTCAGCGTCGTCGAACCCGGTCCAGTGGCAAGCGAGTTCGTCGGCAACGTCCACCGCGCGGATGCAGACGCGCCGACCGACGACCCGTATGCCGCGCTCCTCGGCGCCTACCTCCGGCGCACCGCCGGCGCGTTCGACAACGCCCAGACCTCGGAGCAGGCGGCGGAGGTGATCGTCGAGGCGGCCACCACGGCCGAACCGAAGTTCCGCTGGCAGACCTCGGACCAGGCCGCGGGGTTCGTCGGGATGTCGTTGAAGGACCTCGACGGCGCGGGTGTCCTCGGCGTCACCTCGACCTGGATCGCCTGACCGGCGCACCGAACGCCCGGCTGGGACACTGGAGGCGATGAGAAACGAGCCCAGCGGCCGCCCCGGCCCGCGCCGACCTGCGTTCTTCAGCCCTGCCGCCATGGAGTCGCAGGGCGGCACCGTGCCCGACCCCGCCGAGGTGACCGAGGTCGCGCACGAGACGGCGGCCGTGCTCGTGGGCACCGGGCGTGCCTCCGACGACCCCCAGGTCACCGCGCGCCTCGTCGCCCTTGTGGACGACCTGGGCCTCTCGACGGTGGCCGAGCTCTGGGCCGACCGCCCACCGCGCAGCCTCCCGGGTGCGCTGTGGCGCCTCTACGCGCTGCGCGAGTGGGTGCAGCGCAGTCCCGAGGAGGCGGCCGCCGACTACGCCGCCGGTATGCGGTTCACGGACGTCAACCACGCGGTGGCGGGCGTGGCCGAACCCCCGGGGCCGTCAGAGCTGCGCCAGCTCACCGACGCGATCCTGCGCGGGGTCTTCGAGGGCGACCTGGCCGTCGCCCTGCAGCGCGCAGCGGCGTTCTGCCGCGTCGTGGCTGCCGGCCGGGCCGACCGGGCGCACACGACGGACGCCCAGGACCGCGACGCCGCCGGGCGGCAGACCGAGCGCGCCGCGTCGATGCTGTCGACCGCAGGTGACCTGGAGGCCTGTGCTGCGTTGTGGCGCGCCGGGGAGCTGCTCTGAGGTCGGCTCGGACCACCGCGGATTTCTTGTCCACAAGGGGCCGAACGGGGGAACAGACCCCGGGCCCGCGGGGTTAGAGTCTGGTGTGCGCCGGGCTGCGGTAGCCCCGGGTCCCAACTGAAGCCGCTACGAGCGGCCACGCGCCGTGAGGCGCTCCCAGCCCGGCGTACGACCCTCCACCGAGGTCACTCCTCCGGTGCCCCCGGGCAGCTGTCCGCATGGGTCGCCGCGTCCCGGTGCGAGGTGCTGCGCGCCCGGCGACCCGGGCCCAGCCAGCCGCACACGCGGCATACGCCATGGGTGAAGGACCCACGGTCCTCGACCTCTGTCGGAGCGACCCCCGGGCCTTCAGGGCCGTCCACCGCGCCACCACCGACCTCGAGCGCCATGGCCCCATCATCGGGCATAGGTGAAAGTGACTAGTCCTGATGGTGGGCACATGACCCATTCGGGTGGTTCGTGCGTGCCACTGGTCAAGACATCGCAAACTGGTGACGCGAACAGGTCACCCCTCCGTTAGCGTTTTGCCATGACCACCGATCCGCACGCCGGTGCAGAGCTCACCGACGACGCGCTCCAGGACGAGATCGAGCTCGTCGGGGACCTCGTGGTGGCCGCCTCCGCCAGCGAACGACCGCTCACCGACGACGAGATCGACCGTGCCCTCGGCATCCACCGCGGACACTGCGAGCCCGCCGGCGACCTCACCGAGCGTCCCCACCGGTCGGTCCGGCGCCTCAACGCCTGAAACACCGGGTGAACATCCGACCCCTACCGGGTTGCGCTTTCGAGCCGGGTTGCCCGTAGCATCGTCCCCGGCCATCCCCCCGCATGACCGGAGAGAACCGTGGGCTTTCGCCTCACCCCCCAGGAGAACAGCTTCTACGACCTGTTCGCCAAGTCGGCTTCGTACCTCATCGACGGATCCCGTGAGCTGACCACCATCCTGGGTGTCGCACACGCCGAGCGTGAAGCCGTGGCGACCCGGATGCGGGAGATCGAGCACGCCGCCGACGAGGCGACCCACGAGATCATCCGCAAGGTCAACAGCTCGTTCATCACCCCGTTCGACCGTGAGGACATCCACGGCCTGGCGTCCACGCTCGACGACTGCATGGACCTCATGGACGCGGCGGTCGACCTGATCGTGCTCTACCGCATCGGTGACCTCCCGGCCGGCGTGTCAGACCAGGTCGAGGTGCTGTCGCGGATGTCCGAGCTGACCGCCGAGGCGATGCCGCGGCTGCGCTCGATGAGGGACCTCTCCGAGTACTGGATCGAGATCAACCGCCTCGAGAACCAGGCCGACCAGATCTACCGCGGCCTGCTCGCGGCGCTCTTCAACGGCGAGTACGGCACCGACGCCATCACCGTGATGAAGCTCAAGGAGGTCATCGAGGAGCTCGAGGCCGCCGCCGACGCCTTCGAGGCTGTCGCGCACAAGGTCGAGAGCATCGCGGTCAAGGAGTCCTGAGCCCTCCCATGGAATGGCTTCCGGTCGGAATCGTCATCGCCCTGGCGATGGGCTTCAACTACACCAACGGTTTCCACGACGCGGCGAACGCCATCGCGACCTCGGTCTCGACGCGCGCGCTCACCCCCCGCGTCGCCCTCGCGATGGCCGCCGTCGCCAACCTGTTCGGCGCGTTCTTCGGCAAGAAGGTCGCTGACACCGTCGGCAAGGGCATCATCGACGCCCCGGTCGGCTCGGTCGGCCTGGGCATCTGCGCCGCCGCCCTCATCGGCGCGATCGGCTGGAACCTCCTCACCTGGTGGTACGGCCTGCCCTCGTCGTCGTCCCACGCCCTCATCGGCGGCCTCGGCGGTGCGGCGCTCGCTGCCGGCGCGACCGTGAAGTGGCAGGGGATCTTCGAGAAGGTCGTCATCCCGATGGTGCTGTCGCCGGTCGTCGGCGTCATCCTCGGCTACCTCGTCATGACAGCGATCCTGTGGCTGTTCCGCGGCGCCCAGCCGGGCCGCGTGTCGCGTGGTTTCCGTTACGCCCAGACCGCTTCCGCGGCCGCCATGGCGTTCGGCCACGGCCTGCAGGACGCCTCGAAGACGGCCGGTGTGGTCGTGCTCGCACTGACCGTGGGTGGCTACCACTCCGGCTCTGGTGTCCCGTGGTGGGTGCTGCTGATCTCCGCCATCGTCATCTCCCTCGGCACGTATGCCGGTGGCTGGCGGATCATGCGCACGCTGGGCCGGCGCATCATCCACCTCGACCCGCCGCAGGGCTTCGCCGCCGAGACGACCGCAGCGTCGATCCTCTACGTCGCGGGCCTCGCGTTCGGCGCCCCGATCTCGACGACCCACACCATCACCTCCGCGATCATGGGCGTGGGCGCCACGAAGCGCCTGTCCGCGGTCCGCTGGGGTGTCGCCGGCAACATCGTCGGCGCCTGGGTCCTCACCTTCCCCGGAGCCGGCATCGTCGCCGCCATCAGCTTCTGGATCATCCACCTCTTCCTCTGACCCGGCCCCGCCCCTCCCCGGCTTGTTGCCAGTGGGTGGTCACGGAAGGGTTGATTCGGCCGCGGCGTGACGAGCCATCGGCAACAAGTGGGTCGTGGACTGTCCACAGGTGGCGTGTGTGGTGACGGGTGTCCACAGCTGGCGCCCCATCGCCGCCGCAGCCACCGGATGCCCGTCACCGTGACCTGGTGCGCACCACACCCGTCGACGCATGGCTCAGGCTGCCGCAGCCGTTCCTGTCGCGCGAGGCCCACGCCGCGGGACTGAGCAGCACTGCGATCGCCGGTGGTGTCCGGCGCGGTGAGCTGGTAGTCCTTTCCCGCCATCTGTATGCCGCGCGCTCGTGTTGGTCACGCCTCTCGGCTACCGAGGCGCACACGGCCCTCGCGCGTGCCGCCCAGCTGTCCGTAGCAGGGTCCGTCGTGAGCCATACATCGGCCGCGCTCCTCCATGGGCTCCCGCGGCCGTGGGGTCCCACGGGTGCCGTATGCCTGACGGCCCGCGACTCGACGCGCACGGCGGCGCACGACGACTGGCGTCGTGTTCTCGACGGAGCCCTTCCGGGCGATCACGTCACGGTGGTCGAGGGGGTGCCGGTCACGACGGTTGACCGGACGGTTGTCGACTGTCTGCGCACGCTCCGGCTCCGCGACGGACTGGCAATCGCCGACGCGGCCCTGGGCGCCGGAGCGACCGTCGTCCGGGCGCTGGAGCGGGTACGCAGGCAGCAGCGCGGGTGGCCGGGGGTCCGAACCGCGGACCTGGGAATCTCCTTGGCCGATGGACGGCGTGAGTCGTGGCTGGAATCGGCCTCAGTGGGAACAGCAGTGGCCCTGGGGTGGCCGGTGCCGCTGAGCCAGGTCGGCATCCACCGGCTCGACGGCGCCTTCGTCGGACGTGTCGACCTGCTCTGGGCGGACCTCGGCGTCGTGGGTGAGGCCGATGGGCGCAGCAAGTACCTGGGCCAGTTCGACGAGGCGTGGGACGCCGAGCGGGCGGCGGCCCTCATGGTTCGGGAGCGTGACCGCGAGCGCGAGCTGGAGTCCGTGGGCCTGGCCGTGGCGCGGTGGGGCAGCTCGGCCCTGCGTGCCGGAGGTGGCGGTCTCGAGGTTGCACTGCGCGCGGCCAGCCATCGCGCTCGGGCCGATCGGGTGCGGTGCCTCTGGCGGGACGAGGCGCAAGGCGTGCTGAGGGAGTGGCGTGAGCTGCCGCCAGCGCCCCGTATCCCACGCCACTTGTTGCCGGTGAATCGTCACCCAGGGCGCCAAAGACCCGTTTGGTGACCAGCTGCCGGCAACAAGCGGGGTCTGAGTCGGGGAGAGAGGAGGGGAGGGGCCCGGGGTCAGCCGAAGCGGCCGGAGATGTAGTCCTCGGTCGCCTTCACGCTGGGGTTGTTGAAGATGCGCTGGGTGTCGTCGATCTCCACGAGCTTGCCGGGCTTGCCGGTCGCGGCGAGGTTGAAGAACGCCGTCCGGTCCGAGACGCGGGCCGCCTGCTGCATGTTGTGCGTGACGATGACGATCGTGTACTTGCTCTTCAGCTCGCCGATCAGGTCCTCGATGGCCAGCGTGGAGATCGGGTCGAGGGCCGAGCAGGGCTCGTCCATGAGGAGCACCTGCGGCTCGACGGCGATGGCGCGCGCGATGCACAGCCGCTGCTGCTGCCCACCGGAGAGGCCGGCGCCGGGCTTGCCGAGCCGGTCCTTGACCTCCTTCCAGAGGTTGGCACCCTGGAGTGACTTCTCCACGACCTCGTCGAGCTTCTTCCTGCCCTTGACGCCGTTGAGCCGCAGGCCGGCGGCGACGTTGTCGTAGATGGACATCGTCGGGAACGGGTTGGGTCGCTGGAACACCATGCCGACCGTCCGGCGCACCGCCACCGGGTCGACGCTGGAGGCGTAGAGGTCCTGGTCGTCGAGCATGACCTTGCCCTCGACGCGACCGCCAGGGGTGACCTCGTGCATGCGGTTGAGCGTGCGCAGGAACGTCGACTTGCCGCAGCCGGACGGCCCGATGAACGCAGTCACCGAGCGCGGTTCCACGGTCATCGTGACGCCTTCGACGGCCTTGAACCCGCCGTAGTAGACGTTCAGGTCGCTGACGTCGATTCGCTTGGCCATGAGGGGTGTTCGTCCTTCGCTTGCAGGGAGCTGGGGGAGGTTCGGGAGGGGGCGGCGGTACGGCGCGGGCGCCGCTACCGCTTGACGGAGCCGAAGCGGGCGACGACCCGGCCGGCGACGTTGAGCAGGAGCACGATGAGGATGAGGGTGAG
The DNA here is from genome assembly GCF_001428025.1 of Phycicoccus sp. Soil748. Taxonomy (GTDB): domain Bacteria; phylum Actinomycetota; class Actinomycetes; order Actinomycetales; family Dermatophilaceae; genus Pedococcus. The sequence continues at coordinate 279,319 of NZ_LMSC01000008.1, forward strand.
CGCGGACGCCCACATGCGGTCGACGGCGGGCTGCAGCACCTCGGTGCGGTCCTGGTTGATCATCGTCGGCAGCGTGGGCATGAGGCCACCGAAGAGGTCCGTCGCGATCGACTTCGTGTAGGGCCCGAGGATCAGCAGCGGGGCGGTCTCGCCCATGACGCGAGCCAGGCCGAGCAGCACGCCGGTGACGATGCCGGAGAACGCGGTCGGCAGCACCACCTTCATGATCGTCTTCCACTTCGGCACCCCGAGGGCGTAGGAGGCCTCGCGCAGCTCGTTCGGCACGAGCTTGAGCATCTCCTCGGTCGAGCGCACCACCACGGGGATCATGAGGAGCACGAGGGCGAGGCAGACCGCGAAGCCGACGCGCTGCAGCCCGAACGTCGTCACCCAGAGCGCGTAGACGAACAGGCCGGCGACGATCGACGGGACGCCGGTGAGGATGTCGACCATGAACGACACGGCCTTGGCGAGCCGGCCGCGGCCGTACTCGACGAGGTAGATCGCGGTCAGGATGCCGATCGGCACGGAGATCGCCGCGGTGGTCAGGCCTTGGATCAGGGTCCCTTGGATGGCGTGGACGGCGCCCCCGCCCTCACGCCGGGAGGTGATCCCGCGCTGGGAGTTGGTCCACCACTGCGCGTCGAGGAGCAGGTGGTAGCCCTTGGAGCCGACGGTCCACAGGATCCACACGAGCGGGACGAGGGCGAGCAGGAACGCCGCCCACATCACCACCCGCGCGAGCTGGTCCTTGACCGCCCGCCCGCGGGCCTTGTGGCCGAGTTCGGTGGGCGCCGTACCGCGCGTGGACGGTGGCGTGGCAGCCGCACCGGTCGTCGCAGCGGAGGTCGCGCCGGCCCTGGAGGTGCCGGACGCGGAGGCACCGGCGGACCCGGCCGAGGGGCCGGGCGAAGCAGTGGTCGAGGTCGTCATTCGCTGAAGGCCTTCCTGCGCTCGATCACGACGCGCGCGATCGCGTTGACCACGAAGGTCAGGACGAAGAGCACGAGCCCGGCGGCGATGAAGGCGCCCGCCTTCTGCGGCGTGTCGAACTCGGCCGCGTTGTTGGCGATCCGCGAGGCGAAGGTCTCGCCACCGTTGAGCAGCGACCAGGTCCACTTCGCACCGTCGGGCAGCGTGGAGAGGATGATCGTCACGGCGATGGTCTCGCCGAGGGCCCGGCCGAGGCCGAGCATCGAGGCGGAGATGATGCCGGGCTTGCCGAAGGGCAGCACCGCGGTGCGGATCATCTCCCAGCGGGTGGCGCCGAGGGCCAGCGCCCCCTCCTTGTGCGTCACCGGCGTCTGCGCGAAGACCTCGCGCGACAGGGCGGTGACGATGGGCAGCACCATGATGGCCAGCACGATGCCGACGAACAGGATCGTGCTGCCGCCGCTGATGCCGGCGCCGGTGAACAGCGGGATCCAGCCGAGCGTGTGCTGCAGGAACCCCTGGACGGGCTCGAACACCGGCCCGAACGTCCGCAGGCCCCAGATGCCGTAGACGATCGAGGGGACCGCGGCGAGCAGGTCGATGAGGCTGGCCGCGGGGCGGGAGAGCCAGGCCGGCGCGTACTGCGTGATGAACAGGGCCACCGCCACACCCACCGGCACGGCGATGAGCATCGCGATGGCGCTCACCGTGACGGTCGTCCAGAGCAGCTCGACGATGCCGAAACGCGGGTGCGCCCCGTCGACCGACCACTCGCGCGAGGTGAGGAAGTTGGCGTCGTTGCGGGCCAGGGCCGGGATGGCCTGCCACAGCAGGAAGACGCCCACGAGGGTGACGAGGGCGATGACGAGCAGGCCTGCGCCCTTGGCGGCGCCGCCGAAGAGGCGGTCGCCGAGGCGGCCGGTGCCGGCGCCGTCGCCGCTGAGCGGTGCGCTGCCGTGGGGTCCGGGGGTCTCGTCGGCCAGGGATACGCCGGTCACTGATGACACGTGATGCCTATCGCGGTTGGGGGAGGGAAGTGCAACAGCGTGCCGGGGGCCCGGTCAGCGGGCCCCCGACACGCTCGGTGGTCAGGACAGCGCGTCGATCGCCGCGTCGACCTTGGTGCGGACCTCGTCGGGGAGCGGCGCGTAGCCGATCTCCTCGAGGGACTTCTGGGTCTGCTCGGAGGCGAAGCTCTTGAGGAAGGACTTGACGAGCTTGGCCTTGGCCGGGTCCTTGCTCTTGGAGCAGACGATCTCGTAGGTCACCAGGTTGATCGGGTAGGCCCCGGCCTCCTTGGTGGCGTAGTCGAGCTTGAGGCGCAGGTCGTTGCCCTGGCCGTCTGACTTCGCGGTGGCAACGGCCTTCCCGACGGTCTCACCGGTGAGCTCGACCGGGCCGGCGCCGTTGTCGATCTGGGCGATGCCGAGCTTGTTGTCCTTGGCGTAGGACCACTCGGCGTAGGTGATGCCACCCTCGGTGGACTGCACCGCGCCGGCGACACCCGCCGACTTCTCCTTGCCCTCGCCCTTGCCGGTCCAGCTCTTGGCCGGCTCGGCGGTCCAGGCGGACGGCGCCGCCCCGTTGAGGTACTTGGTGAAGTTCTCGGTGGTGCCGGACTCGTCCGAGCGGAAGAAGACCTTGATGGGCTCGGAGGGGAGCGTGACGCCGGAGTTGATCTTGGCGATCGAGGCGTCGTTCCAGGTGGTCACCTTGCCGTTGAAGATGTTGGCGATGACCTCGGGGGTCAGGACGAGCTTGTCGACGCCCTTGACGTGGTAGGCGACGGCGATGGGGCCGGTCACCATGGGCAGGTTCCAGGCGGGGGAACCGCAGTACTTGGCGGCCTCGTCGGCCTCGACCTTGCCGTCCTTCTCCGTCGTCTTGAGCGCGGAGTCGGAGCCGGCGAAGTCGACCTGGCCGGCGAGGAACTGCTTGATGCCCGCGCCCGAGCCGGTCGGGTTGTAGTTGACGGTCGCCCCGGAGCAGGTGTCCTGGAAGGCCGAGATGGCCTCGTCGATCGCGTTCTTCTGGGCGGAGGAGCCCTCGGCGTTCAGGGTGCCCGTCGGGCAGTCGGACGAGCTGGAGCTCGACGAGCCGCCGCCGGCGGCGTCGGAGCCGTTGTTGTTGTCGGAGCCGCACGCCGTCAGGGCGATGGACCCGACCACGGCGACGCTGGCCAGCAGGCCGAGACGCTGGATCTTCACGGTGTTCAAACCTCTCAACAAGGGAACTCGGGTGGAAACTCGTGGCGGGCGTGGGTGCCCGACGTCAGCGAAGGTAGGCAGGGCGAATGACGCCGCGGCCCGTCGTGGGTGAACGCAGGGTGAACACCAGCCAGACATTGGAGGGCGTCACACCGACCCGTGGGCGGGTTCCACGTGAACGGCCGGTCAGCACCCGGTCAGCAACGGCCTGTCGGCTGGACGAAGCCGCTGGTCAGGGCACTGCGGTGCCGCCGGGGCAGGGGGCCACGGTTCAGGGCAGGTGGCGCTCCACGGCCACGACCCGGGCCGCCTCGCCCTGGCCGACGAGGTGCACCACGAGCGCCTCGCCCTTGCCCATGGCGTCCTCCCGGGCGGCTTGGAGGTTCGCCGCGACGGCGGCTGCATCCGGCTCGCCCGGGTGGACGCGCTCCAGGAGGCAGGCCAGCAGGTCGGGCAGCACCGGCCCGTGGCTGCACAGGGCCGACGGCGTACCGCGCTCGACGAGCCGGTGCAGGTGGCGCACCGCCCGCGTGGGGTCGGCTGCATACCCCTCCTCGCTGAGCCCGTCCTTGGTGCGCAGCGGGAGGCCGCGCTCCGCGGCGTACGGCGCGAGGGTGCGGGCGCAGCGCACCGACGGTGAGCTGACCAGCCGCCGCACCCCGTAGGCGCCGAGCAGGGAGGCGATCGCGGCGGCCCGGCCCTCGCCGACCTGGTCGAGCGGGCGCTGCGTGTCCTCGCCCTGCCAGGAGCCCCGGCCCACCGCACGAGCGTGCCGCACCAGCACGAGGGGCCAGGTCGTGAGGGTGCCCGCCTTGTCGGCGCGGACCAGGGCGCGCAGCTGTTCGCGGTCGCGCGCGTAGTCCAGCCGGTCGGACGCGGCAACCACGTCGAGCCACCGGACCTCGTCGATCTCGTTCTGCAGCGGGCCCGCCGGCTGCGTCGCCTCGGCGGCCCAGTAGTGCACGGTCTTGGTCGCCGGGGCGCCGTCGCCGTCGAGGACGACGTACTCCGCGGTCGGCAGCGGGCGGCCGAGGCCCACCGGCAGGGACGTCTCCTCGAGGGTCTCCCGGACCGCCGCGACGGGCCACGGCTCACCGGGGTCGAGCTTGCCCTTCGCCCACGACCAGTCGTCGTACTTGGGCCGGTGCACCAGCGCCACCTCGAGCTGGCCGCGCCGTCGGCGCCACGGGACGGTGCCCGCGGCGGGGATGGGGGCGGTCAACGCCGGCGGGCCTTGCGGCGGCGCTTCGCGTGGGCCTCGATCATGGCTGCCTGGAGGTCGGGGAGCGGTCCGCCGTCGGCGTCGAGCGTCACGCGCGTCCAGCGCCCGTCGCCGCCGAGCTCCCAGTGGGCGTACTCGTCGCTCATCCCACGGGCGAGCAGTGCCTGGAGGTCCTCGACGTGTCGGGGCTCGGCGAGGCGCACCAGCGCCTCGACGCGGCGGTCGAGGTTGCGGTGCATCATGTCGGCGCTGCCGATGTAGACCTCGGGGTCGCCGGCGTTGCCGAAGAGGAAGACGCGCGAGTGCTCGAGGAAGCGGCCCAGCACCGAGCGCACCCGGATGTTGTCGGACAGGCCCTCGACCCCGGGGCGCAGCGCACAGATCCCGCGCACCCAGACGTCGACCTGCACGCCGGCCTGCGAGGCGCGGTAGAGGGCGTCGATCACCTGCTCGTCGACGATCGAGTTGACCTTGATCTGCACGAGGCCGCCCTCACCCGCCTCGGCGTGGTCCATCTCGGCCTCGATGCGGTCGACGAGGCCGGAGCGGACCGAGCGCGGCGCCACGAGCAGGCGCTTGAACTTGCTGCGGGGAGCGAACCCCGACAGCTGGTTGAACAGCCGGGCCAGGTCGTCGCCGACCTGGGGGTCGGAGGTCAGGAGGCCGAGGTCCTCGTAGATGCGGGCCGTCTTGCCGTTGTAGTTGCCGGTGCCGATGTGGCAGAACCGCCGCAGCGTGCCGTCGGTCTCCTGGCGGACCACCATGCAGAGCTTGGCGTGCGTCTTGAGCCCCACGATGCCGTAGACCACGTGGACGCCGGCGTGCTCGAGCTTGCGGGCCCAGGAGATGTTGTTCTGCTCGTCGAAGCGGGCCTTGATCTCCACGATCGCCAGCACCTGCTTGCCGGCCTCGGCGGCGTCGATGAGGGCGTCGATGATGGGGGAGTCGCCGCTGGTGCGGTAGAGGGTCTGCTTGATCGCCAGGACGTTGGGGTCGGCGGCGGCCTGCTCGATGAACGACTGCACCGACGTGGAGAAGGAGTCGTAGGGGTGGTGCAGCAGGACGTCCTTGTCGCGCACCACGGACAGGATGTCGGCGGCCTTGGAGCTCTCGGCGGGCGACAGGTCGGGGTGGGACTGGCCACGGAACGGCTCGTAGCGCAGGTCGGACCGCTCGAGGTCGGCGATGAGGTTGAGGCCACGCAGGTCGAGCGGCGCCGGCAGCCGGTAGACCTCGCTCTCGCTGACCCCCAGCTCGCGCACCAGCATGTCGAGCACGTGGTCGTCGATGGTCTCGTCGACCTCGAGCCGCACGGGCGGCCCGAACCGGCGGCGTGTGAGCTCGCGCTCCAGGGCCGTGAGGATGTTCTCGGCGTCGTCCTCCTCGACCTCGAGGTCCTCGTTGCGGGTGACGCGGAAGGTGAAGTGCTCCTGCACCTCCATCCCGGGGAACAGCATGTCGAGGTGGGCCGCGATGACGTCCTCGAGCGGCACGAACCGCGTCGAGAAGAGGTCGGAGGTCACCGGGTCCCCGGCCTCGGGCTCGATGTGCAGGAGCCGTGGCAGCAGCGGCGGCACCTTGACGCGGGCGAAGTGCTCCTTGCCGGTCTTGGGGTTGACCAGCACCACGGCGAGGTTGAGGGACAGGCCGGAGATGTAGGGGAACGGGTGGGCCGGGTCGACGGCCAGCGGCGTGAGCACGGGGAAGACGCGGTCGGCGAAGAGCTCGCTCTGGAGCTCGCGCTCGGCGTCGCTCAGCTCGTCCCAGCGGACCACCGAGATGCCCTCGTCCTCCAGGGCCGGCTGCACCTTGTCCTTGTAGACCACGCTCTGCATCGCCTGCAGCTCGTGGGCGACCAGTGAGATCTGCTCGAGCACCTCGCGCGGCTCGAGGCCCGAGGCCGAGCGCACAGCCAGCCCGGTCGCGATACGGCGTTTGAGGCCGGCGACGCGCACCATGAAGAACTCGTCGAGGTTCGAGGTGAAGATGGCCAGGAAACGGGCCCGCTCGAGCAGGGGCACCGAGTCGTCCGCCGCGAGCTGGAGGACCCGCTCGTTGAACTGCAGCCACGAGATCTCGCGGTCGAGGAACCGGTCACTGGGCAGGCCGCTGGCGTCCGTCTGGCTGGGGCCGTGCACCACGCGCATGAACCGGCCGTTGGAGGCGCGCGGCTGGGCGCTCGCGATCGACACCTCCTGGCCGGCGACGTCCGCGGGCCCGCCGTCGAGGGCCTCGGCCTGCTCGGCGGTGCGGCTGGTCACGCTCATGCGCTCATCCTGACAGTGGTTCGTGAACTGCGTGCGAATACATGACGTCCACCATGATGCTGCGGAACCCGAGCGCCGTGTAGGTGTGTATCGCCGCGTGGTTGTCGCCGTCGACGTACAGGTCCACCTCTTCCAGCCCGAGGGAGGCGAGGTGCGCGAGCCCGAGCGCCGTGAGCGGACGGCCCAGCCCACGTCCCTGGTACCGCGGGTGCACGCCCACCACGTACACCTCCCCGGCGCTGTGGCTCGCTTCGCGACCCTCGCCGCCGTGGGCCCGCCCGACCGTCGGGGTGTCAGGGTCGACCTTGGTCCAGTGAAACGCGGCCACCTCGTCAGGTGCGTCGTCGGGTGCGTCGTCTGCGGTGACGATGACGAAGCCGGCCGCGTCGAACCACGGCTGCGCCATCCGGTCCTGCAGGTCCGCCAGCGTCATCCGGCCCTGCTCCGGGTGCTGGGCGAAGGCGGCGGCGTTGGTGGCCAGCCAGGGCTCCTCGTCGCGGCCGGGCTCGAACGTCCTGGCGCGGAACCCCTCTGGCAGGGCGACGGCCGCCGGGTCCAGGTCGGCAGGTGTGAGCGGCCGCGCCATCTTGTGCAGCTCCCGGACGGCTTGCAGCCGGAGGCGGTGCGCCAGGGCGGTGGCACCGGGGAGCTGCCCGTGCGACCACAGCCGGGCCGCGGGGGCGTCGGCCAGGACCGCCTCCGCGAGGGCGGTGCCCAGCCCGCGGCGGCGGGCTGCCGGGTCGACGACGAGCTCGCCCGAGGCGTCCGGCGCGGCGGCGTCGTCGAGCTGCGCGTAGGCCTGCACGGTCGCCTGGCCGCCGGCGCCGTCCTCGACCACGAGGTAGTGGCGCACCTCGCCCGGCCCTGCCGCGAGGGCGAGCTCGGTCTGCTCGGACAGCGGCCGCACCCCGTCCTCGGACGTCGCGCGACGCTGCAGCTCACGCACCTGCGCGCGCTCCGGGTCCGTCAACGTGTCGCTGCGGCAGATCTGTGATGAAGGCACGGAAAGCATTGCACCACGCATCTTCCTTTCCCGCGGTCGCGCCGTTAGCGTGCACGGGTCCGGCTACCGCCGGGGACACCCTTTCCGCACAAGGATGCATTCATGACCTCTCCCCGTACCAGGCGCTTGTCGGGCGTCGTGGCCGTCGCTGCGCTCGCCGCGTCGGGCGCCGCCTTCGTCAGCGGCAGCTCGCAGGCCGCCTCGAACGGCCCGACCATCGACATCCAGCTCCTGTCCTTCAACGACTTCCACGGCAACCTCGAGCCCCCGGCGGGCTCCAGTGGCCGGATCATCACGTCGGACACCTACACCGAGACGTCCTCGACGAACCCGAGCACGGGTGTGACCTCCTACGCCGTGACGCCGACCACGGTCAACGCCGGTGGGGTGGAGTACCTGGCGGGCCACCTCAAGGCCCTGCGTGCGGGACACCCGTACACCGCCACCGTCGCGGCCGGTGACATCGTCGGTGCGTCCCCGCTGCTGTCGGCCGCCTTCCACGACGAGCCCAGCATCGAGGCCATGAACAGCCTCGGGCTCGACGTCACGGCCGTGGGCAACCACGAGTTCGACGAGGGCTACAAGGAGCTCCAGCGCCTCGCGAACGGCGGCTGCATCGACGACGGCGCGGGTGCGGCCAACCAGGACTCCTGCCCCGGCGGCAAGACCTTCACCGGCGCGAACTTCCCGATCCTCGCGGCCAACGTCAAGTACAAGGCCAACGGCCAGACCATCCTCCCGGCCACCTGGGTGAAGAACTTCAAGGGTGCCAAGGTCGGCTTCATCGGCATGACCCTCAAGGACACCCCCAACATCGTGACCGCCTCCGGCATCGAGGGCCTGGAGTTCACCGACGAGGTGGAGACCGCCAACGCGCTCGTGCCGCAGCTCGAGGCGAAGGGTGTCAAGGCCATCGTCGTCCTCATCCACCAGGGCGGCGTGCCGGCCCGCACGGCCACCTACCCCGGCGGCCCGCACACCAACCCGGCGACCGGCCTCGAGAACAAGTACGACTCGGCCTGCCCGACGGGCACCAGCGACGGCCTGAACGTCCCGGCCAGCCCGATCATCCCGATCGCGCAGAAGCTGTCGCCCCAGATCGACGTGATCATCAGCGGCCACACCCACACGCCGTACGTGTGCAGCATCCCCGACCCGGCCGGCCAGCCCCGACTGGTCACCTCCGCGTCGTCGTTCGGCCGGCTCGTCACCGAGACCGACCTGACCTTCGACCGGCGCACCCAGGACATCGTGCGCAGTGCCGTGTCGGGCAGCAACGTCGTCGTCACCCGTGACCCCGAGTTCAAGGACGCCGCCCAGACCAAGCTCATCGCCGACTACAAGACGCTCATCCGTCCGGTCGCGAGCAAGGTCCTCGGCAGCATCAGTGGCGACATCACGACCGCCTCGAACGCCGGTGGGGAGTCCAAGCTCGGCGACCTCATCGCGGACGCCCAGCTCGCCGACCCGTCGACCACGACCGGCGGCCAGCCCCCGGTCATCGCCTTCATGAACCCGGGCGGCATCCGGACCAACCTCACCTACAGCAACTCCCCGTGGGGTGAGGCGCCCGGCGACGTGACCTACGACGAGGCCTTCCAGGTCCAGCCGTTCAACAACTACCTCGTCTCCGTCTCGCTCACCGGCGCCCAGATCAAGGAGATCCTGCTCGAGCAGTGGGGTGGCGGTGCGAAGACCTCGCCCAACTCCACGGCCCGCCCGGTCATCCTCCAGGTCTCCAACGGGTTCGCCTACAGCTACAGCGACGCCTCCGGCAGCCGGGTCCTTGGCCCGGTGACGCTCGGCGGGTCCCCGATCAGCGACACCGCGACCTACCGGGTGGTGACGAACAACTTCGTCGCCGACGGTGGCGACGGCCTGCCCGGGTTCCGCGATGGCACCGGCCGGTTCTTCGGCGGGCTCGACATCGACGCGTTCGCCAACTACCTGCAGGCGCACTCGCCCTACAGCCCGACGACGGACACGCGCATCACGAAGAACTGACCGACCCGCTGTACGACGAAGGCGCCCCTCCCGGACGGGAGGGGCGCCTTCTCGCGTGTCGCGCGGTCGCGCGGCCGGACGCGGCCGCAGCCGCCACACGACGGCAGGAGCTGCCGGTGCTCAGGCGTCGGCGGCGACGTCCTCGGCAGGCACGAAGCGGTAGCCGACGTTGCGCACCGTGCCGATGAGCACCTCGTGCTCGGAACCGAGCTTGGCGCGCAGCCGGCGGACGTGGACGTCGACGGTGCGCGTGCCGCCGTAGTAGTCGTAGCCCCAGACCTCCTGCAGGAGCTGGGCACGGCTGAAGACGCGGCCCGGGTGCTGCGCGAGGTACTTGAGGAGCTCGAACTCCTTGTAGGTGAGGTCGAGCAGCCGTCCGCGCACGCGTGCCGAGTAGGTGGCCTCGTCGATGGTGACGTCACCGGAGGTGATCTGGACCTCCTCCGGCTCCTGGAGGTCCTGCAGGCGGCCGGCCGCGAGCCGGAGCCGCGCCTCCACCTCGGCGGGGCCCGCGGACTCCAGCAGCACCTCGTCGACACCCCACTCCGCGGTGATGCCGGCGAGGCCGCCCTCGGTCAGGACGGCGATGAGCGGCACGGACATCCCGGTGGCGCGCAGCACCCGGCACAGCGAGCGGGAGACCGCGAGGTCGCGGCGGGCGTCCAGCAGCACCGCGTCAGCGGGCGGGGCGTCCACGAGGGCGGTGGGCTCGGCCGGGAGGATCCGCACCTGGTGCGACAGCAGCCCCAGTGCCGGCAGCACCTCGGCGCTGGGCGCCAGGGCGTTGGTCAGCAGCAGCAGACGGGCCATGCCAGAGAAGGATACGGTGCCGGGGGTGCCGCCGAGATGGCGCACACATGCTGAGACCCCCGTCTCAGCATCAGGTCGAGGAGGGGAGAGCAGTGGGTACGCCGTCCGACCGCGCCGTGGGTGCGGTGACCATCCGCTACTGGGCCGGGGCGCGTGCCGCCGCCGGTGTGGAGCAGGACGAGCTGACCGACGTCACGACCGTGGGGGCAGCCCTCGCCGCCGTCGTGGCACTGCACCCGCCGCTCGAGCCCGTGGCCGCCGTCAGCACCCTGCTGCTCGACGGCAGGTCCGTGGACCGGGAGGCACCCCTCACCGGTGGGTCCGTCCTCGAGGTCCTGCCGCCCTTCGCCGGTGGGTGATGCGAGGATGCGGGCTGTGTCCGACGTTCCCGAGCAGCAGGCCCCCGAGGGTGCGGTGCCGCTGACCCGTCGTGAGCGTCGCGCCAGCAGCCGTCGCGGTCCGCAGGTGCTGCCCCGGCGAGCCCTGCTCGCCCGGCCGCTCACCATGGTCACGACCATGGCGTTCGCGGCCCTGGTCGGCCTGACCGCGTACGCCAGCCCGGGCTTCGTCGCCGTGTCCGTCGCGCTCGCAGGACTCGTCCTCGCCTGGGGCTGGCCCCAGCTGCTGAGCCTACCGAGCCCTCGGGGCACGAGCACCGTGCTGGCCGTCGGCACCGTGCTCATGACTGCCGCGGTCCTGCTCACCGACGAGGCGCCCTACCTCCAGTGGATGCCGGCCGCGATGGCCGTGTCGGTGATCGTGGCGTTCCTGCACCAGCTCATGCGCCGGGACGGCCGGCCACGGCTCGCCGAGTCGGTGTCGGCGAGCGTCACCGGGCTGGCGGTGATCTCGGCGGGGATCGCCCTGGCACCCATCCCCGAGGTGCTGCACGGCGACCACGCCCTGGCCGCCGCGATGGCGGGGCTCGGCCTCGGCGTCCTCGCGGACCCGCTCATCAAGGTGCCGAGGCTGCGGCAGTGGGCGCTGTTCATCTCGATGGTGCTCGGCGGCCTCGCCGGCATGCTGGTCTCGGTGGTTGCCGACCACCCGCGCCTGTGGCCGGCTGCCCTGCTGGGCCTGTTCTCGGCAGCGGTGTCGCACGCGGCGCGCCGCGTCATGGCCGTGCTCCCGGCAACCGCGATGGCGCGTGCCCAGCTGGCGGTCGGGGCGTCGTCGTCGCTGCTGGTGGGGGTCGTCGCCTACGTCGTGGTGCGCTACTTCGTCGCCTGAGCGACCTTTCCTGACGCGCCGTCCCCCGTGGACCGGGCGCCGGCACCGTGAAGGGGGCCGGCTCAGTACACCAGCGCCTGGGTGGCCGGCGCCATGACCTCCTCGACGAACGCCGCAGCGCCTCGCACCACTGCACCAGGGACGAGGTCGGCCTCGGTGAGCTCACGGCGGGCAGCGCACTGGCCGCAGACGGTGACCCGGCCTGCCGCCAGCACGGCGGCCATGAGGTCCGCAGCGGCTGCGGCGTGGGGCAGCTCGAACTCCTCGGCCCGGCCGGGCACGGCCATCCACGTGGCGTCGCCGGTGAGCCACAGGCTGACGTCGACGCCGCTGGCCGCCGCGGTCGCCGCGACGGTGAGGGCCTGGTTGAGGCGCTCGGGTGCGTCGGTGCCGCAGGTGGCCTTCACCACCAGGCGCGTGCTCGGGGTTGCCGGAGCTGTGGGGACGGTCATGGGCTACAGGCTACGATCTGGCTCGTGCACACCTTCTACATCGGCCTGCTCGTCGCCTCCGCCGTCGTGATCACCTGGTTCGCCGGGTTCGTCGTCTACCGCCTGGTCAAGACGCCCCGCTGATGGTGTTCCACCTCGACACCGACCTGCCGCGTGAGCTCGCGCCGCTGGCCTGGATGATCGGCCGCTGGGAGGGCGCCGGCGTCGTCGGCTACCCCACCATCGAGTCGGCGAACTTCGGCCAGGAGATCGAGGTCAGCCATGACGGCCGGCCCTTCCTGACCTGGCGCAGCCAGACCTGGCTGCTCAACGAGGCCGGGGAGCAGGTGCGTCCGCTGGCGACCGAGCTCGGCTTCTGGCGCCCCGTGGAGGGCGGCGAGGTCGAGCTGCTGCTGACCCACCCCACGGGCATCGTCGAGCTCTACTTCGGCAAGGCCGAGCCGGCCAAGATCGAGCTGCGCACCGACGGTGTCCTGCGCAGCCCGCACGCCAAGGAGTACAACGCCGCGACGCGCCTCTACGGCCTGGTCAACTCCAACCTGCTGTGGGCCATGGACATGGCCGCCGCCGGCCAGAAGCTGCAGAGCCACGTGTCGGCCGAGCTCAAGCGCGTTGGTTGAGAGCTGGTGACGGCCACCGCGCAGATCCTCACGGTCTGCACCGGCAACATCTGCCGTTCACCCTTCCTCGAGCGTGCCCTGCAGGCTGAGCTGGATGGCTCCTGGGGGACCGGGGCGGCGCTGGTCAGCAGCGCGGGTACGGGTGCGTTGGCCGGCCACGGCATGGACGCGCGCGCCCAGGTTCGCCTCGAGGATGCCGGGTACGCCGCTCACGGCTTCGTCGCTCGTCAGCTCACGGCGTCGATGGTCGCCGAGTCGGACCTGGTGCTGACCGCGACCCGCGCCCACCGCGCCGAGGTCGCCCGGCTGCACCCCCGGGCCCTGCGCTACGTGTTCTCCTTCCGCGAGTTCGCGGAGCTCGTCGCTAGGGTCCCCGCCGAGCGGCTGCACGCCGTGACCGGGTCCGCCCGGGAACAGGTCGTGCGTGCCGTGGGACTGGCGGTCGCCCAGCGAGGGGCGCGCGCACCCCTGAGCGACCTCGATGCCGACATCGTCGACCCCTTCCGTCGCGCAGACGAGGTCTTCGACGAGATGAGCCGGCAGATCATGGAATCGCTGCCGAGCGTTGCCCACGCACTGGGCAGGGCCTGATGGGACGTCTCTCGGAGCGGATGGGCACCGTCGGCCTCGCCGTGCTGCTGGTCGTCGACGTCGTCCTGGTCGGGACCGCGCTCACCACCACCCATGAGCCGGTGACGGGCGGGGGAGCGCCGGTCGTGGCCACGCCCGTCGGGGCCGGCGACGGCGCGGCTGCGCCGGGAGCGTCGGCAACCACCTCCTCCTCCCCGGCGGCCGAGGCTGTCCCGCTCGTGGTCGGGCTGACCGTGGTCAACCCGACCACCGCCGTCCGCTTCACGACCGGGACCTGCGCAGACGGGGGAGCAACGATGGCCCTGACGACGGACGGGGGGCGGTCCTGGAAAGCGCAGACGGCGCCGTTCGACGTCCTGACGAGGGTCAGGGTGCGGGCCAACGGGTCGGCCTTCGCCGTCGGAGCCGACTCCGGGGCTCGGTGCGCCGCCCGGATCCGGCAGGCCGACTCCTACTCGGGGAGCTTCGGGACCCCTCGCGCGGTGCAGGACGCGTGGTTCCGCGACCCGCACAGCGCCGGCTCCATAGGTCTTCCGAAGGGTCACCTGGGGCGCCCGTGCGGCGGCGAGGCCGTCGTCGACCTCTCCGTGGTGGACGCCGGTGCGGTGGTGCTGTGCGCCGACGGGCGGGTCCTGTCCAGCGCCAGCGGTGACCACTGGAAGACCCGGGCGACGCTCGACGGCGCCCTGGCGGTCGCCCAGACGAACGGGGGGCGCGTGCTGGTGGCCGCCCCCGGCCTCGGTGGCTGTGCGGGGGTGGCGGTGGTCGACGCCGCGAGCCCCGACACCGTCGTGGGGTGCGCGGCGCTGGACACCGCGAAGGTCGAGCCCGGGACCGTTGCCCTGGCGGTCACCACCGATGGTGGATGGCTGGCGGTGGGCGACGACACCTACCGTTCCGACAAGGCCTACTCCACCTGGAAGAGCTGACGCTCGACCGGTGTGCCGGGTGCGGACGTGCCGGCGTGCCGCTGTGCCGCATACGGGCAGCCGGCTGCACGCCCGGCCGTCGCTGTCGGGTCCCGAGGCCTCGAGGTCGGGTACCTCGCCGACCGTAGAGTGGGACCGTGTACGACGCAGGTGAGCTGTTGCGAGCCCACGGACTCAGGATGACCCCCCAACGCCAACGGGTGCTGGACGCGGTCGCGACCCTCGGGCACGCCACCCCGGACGACGTCGTGGCCCGGGTCTCGGCAGACGGGGGGACGCCGCTGGCCACCTCGACGGTGTACCGGGCCCTGGAGGCGTTGGAGTCCCTGGGTATCGTCGGCCACACCCACCTCGACCACCATGCACCGAGCTACCACCTGGCGGACCACGCCGACCACGTCCACCTCGTCTGCCGGTCGTGCGGCCGCGTGCAGCAGTGCGACCGGCAGGCGGCAGATGCCTTCATCGGGAATGTTCTCAGGGCCACGGGCTTTGTCGCTGACGTGACGCACATGGCGGTGCACGGCGAGTGCGCAGAGTGCGCGAGCGGCCCCGATGGCCACCAGAGCGCGAAGGAGCCCCAGCGTGGACCCACGCACGACCACTGACCCTGCGGACGAGACGACCCGCGAGCGCCTCCCCAGCGAGGCCCCCCCTGCAGCTGGCCCGACGGACGACCGCCGTCGCTCGGCGCTGTTGTCGCGACCGGGAGCGGTCGAGGGGGACGGGGCTGACGCGGGCGTCGCGGCCCACTACGGCAACCCCATGCGGGAGCAGCGCCTCCTGGTGGACGGCCTGGCGGTGGTCGACCTGTCCCACCGTGGCGTGGTCACGGTCTCCGGCCCCGACAGGCTGTCCTGGCTGCACTCGATCACGACCCAGCACCTCACTGGCCTGCCGCCGCTGCAGTCCCGGGAGTCGCTCGTCCTCAGTCCCAAGGGGCACATCGAGCACGACCTCCACCTGGTCGACGACGGCGAGACCACCTGGATCACGACCGAGCCGGGTACCGCGCCGGCCCTCACCGCGTGGCTGGCCTCGATGCGCTTCATGCTGCGCGTCGACGTCAACGACGTCAGTGACGACTGGGCCGTGGTGGGCGAGTCCTCCTCCGCCGAGGCCCTCCCGGGTGAGCACCTGGCGTGGCGCGACCCCTGGCCCGGGCTCGTCGGCGACACCGCCGCCTACGGCCCCGACGAGGGTCACCCGGCCCGGGGCCGCGCGTGGCGCGAGGTGATCGTGCCGATGGCAGACCTCGCGTCGGCAGTCGGCGACCGGGATCTTGCGGGCACGTGGGCGGCGGAGGCGCTGCGCGTGGCTGCCTGGCGCCCGCGGCTGGGCTTCGAGACGGACCACCGCACCATCCCCCACGAGACCGACTGGCTGCGTACCGCCGTCCACCTGCACAAGGGCTGCTACCGGGGACAGGAGACGGTGGCGCGGGTCCACAACCTGGGGCGGCCACCGCGGCGCCTGACCTTCCTGCACCTCGACGGCTCCGGGCACGGCCTCCCCGAACGGGGCGGGGCCATCCTGCTCGAAGATCGTCAGGTCGGGTGGGTCACCTCGGTGGCGAGACACTTCGAGGACGGCCCGATCGGGCTCGCCCTCCTGAAGCGCAACACCCCCGTCGACGCGACGTTGGAGGTCGACGGGGTGACGGCCAGCCAGACCGAGGTCGTGGCCCCCTGAGCGGAGGTGGCGAGGGTCAGAGCGGAGGTGCCGAGGGTCAGACGCTGGCGCTCTGGCGGTCCTTGGCGCGCTGCTTGCGGCTGCGGTCAGCCGTGAGCGGCGCGTAGCCGTTGCCGTAGTAGTAGGTGCCGGCGTCGGCCCCGCGGGTGGGGATGCGGTTGACCACGATGCCGAGCAGGTTGCCGCCGACGGTCTCCAGCGACTCGAGTGCCCGGTTGAGCTGTTCCTTCTTCACGACTCCGCAGCCAGCCACCATGACCACGCCGCCGGTGATGGTGCTCAACACCGTCGAGTCGGTCGCAGGCAGGACGGGGGGAGCGTCGATGATGACGTAGTCGAACATCTGCTCGAGCTGGCGGATGGTGCGCGACATGGTGTCCGAACCCAGGAGCTCGCTCGGGTTGGGCGGGATCTGACCTGCGCCCAGCACCTGGATGCCGGTGTCCCCGTAGGGCTGCAGGACGTCGGCGAGGTCTGCCTGACCGATCAGCACGTTGGTCAGCCCGACCGCACCCTCCATGCCCATGTAGCGCAGGAGGCGGGGACGGCGGAGGTCACCCTCGATCACGCACACGCGCGCACCTGCCGCGGCCATGCTGATGGCGAGGTTGGCGGTCGTGGTGGTCTTGCCCTCTCCAGGGAGGGAGGACGTGAAGACGATCGACCGCGGGTGCTTGGCGGCGTCGACGAACTGCAGGTTGGTACGCAGCGCCCGGAACGCCTCCGCGCGCGTGCTGTGGGGGTCCGACTGGACGATGAGCGGGTGCTTGGGCGCATCAGGGTCGAAGAGGATCCCGCCGATGACGGT
This sequence comes from Phycicoccus sp. Soil748, assembly GCF_001428025.1. GTDB lineage: Bacteria > Actinomycetota > Actinomycetes > Actinomycetales > Dermatophilaceae > Pedococcus. Next base: position 296,087 of record NZ_LMSC01000008.1, read on the forward strand.
CTCGTCCGTGGCGTCCTTGACGTCGCGCTCGCTCCGCACGGAGGTGTCGAAGGTGTCCCGCAGGAGCGCGGTGCCGAGTCCGAGCACGATGCCGAGGACGACCCCCAGGCCGATGTTGCGCACCGGGTTGGGGCTGATGGGCGCGGTGGGCACCGAGGGCGGGCGCACGACCGACACCTTGACCGGGCTGGGGGAGGTGTCGGACACCCGCTCCAGGTCGAGGATGCTCGCCGAGAACTGCTTGCCCACGGCGTCGGCGATGTTCGCCGCCGACTGGGGGTTGCGGTCGGTGACCAGCACGTCGATCAGGACCGTCTCGATCGGGACGGTCGCGGTGATCTTCTGCCCGAGGCTGTCGGCCGACATGTCGAGGCCCAGCTCCTTGATCACCGGGTCGAGCACGGCGGGCGTCGTGATCAGGTCGGCGTAGGACTTCACCCGCTGCTGGCTGAAGGTGTTGCCCTGGAGCAGCTGGGTGGAGTCGGCGCCCGCCGAGGTGGAGACGAACAGCTGGGTGCGCGCCTGGTACACCTTCGGACTGGTCAACGTGAAGAGGGCGGCGAGCGCGACGACGAGGAGCGTCACGGCGGTGATGAGGCGCCAGCGCTTGCTGACCACTCGGTAGTAGTCGCGGAGGTCCACGGTCCTGCTTTCGTTGTGTTGCCGGTCGCCGGTTGTCGCCGCTTGTTCGAGTTTGCGGTCGGGCGCCCGCCAGTCTCCCACACCCACTTGCAGGGACGGTGCGCTAGAGGCGGCCGCAATGGCACGGCACTGCTGCCAAGATGTCCGCCATGGCCACGACCCCCGGCACCCTGATCACCGTCGCACCCACCGGCGCCGAGCTGTCCAAGGGTGACTTCCCGCAGCTGCCGACCACGCTCGAGGAGCTCGTCGAGACCGCCGTCTCGTGCGAGGCCGCCGGCGCGTCGATGATCCACCTGCACATCCGCGACGCCGAGCACCGCCCGACGCTCGACCACGGCCACCTCAAGGCCGCGGTCGACGCCCTTCGGGAGCAGACGACCCTGGTGGTGCAGCTGTCGACCGGTGGCAGCGTCCATGACCCGCTCGAGCAGCGGCTGACGGTCCTCGACGCCGAGCCCGACTCCTGCTCGCTCACCTGCGGCACCACCAACTTCGGGGACGACGTCTTCCTCAACCCCTACGGCTTCATGTCCGACCTCTACGTGCAGGCGCAGGAGCGCGAGGTCGTGCCGGAGTTCGAGCTGTTCGACCTCGGCCACGTCGCCGCCCTCGCCCGCCTCATCGACACCCACGGGCTGCCCTTCGGCGGCAAGGTGCACGTCGACTTCGTGACCGGTGTCCCGGGCGGCATGCCGGGGACGCCGGCCGCCCTCGTCGCCGGCGTCTCGATGCTGCCCGCCGAGGTCACCTCCTGGTCGGCGACTGGTATCGGGCGCACCCACCTGCCCATCGCTGCCGCGGCCCTCGCGGCAGGCGGCCACCTGCGCGTCGGGATGGAGGACAACGTGGTGTTCTCGCGCGGAGTCCAGGTCCAGCACAACCGTGAGCTCGTCGAGCGCGCGGCGCACCTCGCCGAGGTGATGCAGCGTCCTGCGATGTCGACGGATGACGCCCGCGCCCTGCTGGGCGTCAAGGACCGCCGCACCGCCTGACACCGGACGGGATGTGGTCACCGTCACGCTGCCTGCAGTTTGCATTTTGCTAACTAGAGCAAGCACACTGGAGGCATGAGCCGGATTCCGCTGGGACCCCTGGGAGGTGAGAGCCTCGGTGACTACCTGCGCGAGCAGCGCCAGACCGCCAGGCTCTCGCTGCGCCAGCTGTCCGAGCTGGCCGGGGTCTCCAACCCCTACCTGTCGCAGATCGAGCGGGGCCTGAAGAAGCCCAGCGCCGAGATCCTCCAGCAGCTCGCCAAGGGCCTCGAGGTCTCCGCCGAGTCGCTCTACGTGCGGGCCGGCATCCTCGACGAGCGCCAGGGCCACCAGGCCGAGGCGCCGGACACCCGGGCCGTCATCGGCGCCGACCCGCGACTCAACGCCCGTCAGAAGTCCGCCCTGCTGGACATCTACGACTCGTTCGTCGGTGGCGACGCCGCCCCGAGGAGCACCCGCACCCGCAAGGCCGCCTCCGGCACCACGCGCAAGGCCGCCTCCGGCACCACGCGCAAGCCCACGACCCGGGCAGCCAAGACCTCCACCACCCGCACCGAAGGAGAATGACATGGCACTCGTTGCCGACATCCGCAAGAACGTCATCGACACGACCCCGGTGTTCGCCGCCGTGGGCCTGACCGACCTGGCCGTCGAGAAGGTCCGCGAGGCCCGCACCCGCGCCGCGGCCCGCACCGAGGCGCTGCGCGCCGAGCTCGCCGCAGACCTCGACCCGGCCGCCCTCCAGACCCGCGCGCAGACCCGCGTCCTCGGTGTCGCCGAGCAGGCGCAGGAGCTGCCGGCCCTGGCGCTCAACCGCAGCCTCGTGCTGGCCGGCAAGGCGCAGGAGTCCTACGAGTCCGTCGCCGCCCGCGGCGAGCAGCTCGTCAAGCGCGTCCGCACCCAGAAGGCCACCCAGGACCTGATCGCCCAGGCCGGCACCACCGTCGCCCTCGGCAAGGGTGCGGTCACCACCGTGCGCAAGTCGGCCACCGACATCCAGCGCTCCGCCAAGGCCACGCTGACCACCGGTCGCAAGGAGGCCGCCACGGTCGCCGACGTCGTCGCGGGCTCGGTCGCCGTGGAGACCGCCGAGGTGGCCACGGCCGCCAAGGAGTCCGCCAAGCGCACCCGTACGGCTGCCAAGCGCACCTCGACCACCACCAAGAAGTCCGCCACCGCCACCAAGTCCGCCACCAAGCGCGCGACCACCGGTGCGAAGAAGACCGCGTCGACTGCGAAGAAGGCCAGCACCACCGCCGCCGCCAAGGTCGGCGACTGACCAGCGAGTGACCGGCGACTGAGCCGGGCCCTGCCCTGCAGCGCCGCGAACGGCCCCCACCCCACACGGGGTGGGGGCCGTCCGTCGTCCGCTGACCGTGGCTAGGCTCGGTGGGGTGAGCACGCTGCATACCGCCACCCCGCCCGCCCTCGACGACGCCCCCGTCCTCGCGCACTACGTGCGTGGCGGGTTCGTGGAGTCCGCCCACCGTGCCTCCGTGGTCGCGACCGGGCCGGACGGCGCGCACCTGCTCGCGCTGGGCGCCGTCGACGACCCGGTGTTCCCGCGGTCGTCCAACAAGCCGGTGCAGACGCTGGCCATGGTGCGTGCGGGGCTCCGTATGCCGGCCCACCATCTCGCCATCGCGTCGGCGAGCCACTCTGGTGAGGACTTCCACCTCACGGCGGTGCGCGAGATGCTCGCCTCCGTCGGGCTCACCGAGGGCGCCCTGCAGAACACCCCCGACTACCCCGTGAACGACGACGCGCGCGAGGCGGTCCTGCGCAGCGGGGGCGGCAAGCTGCCCATCACCCAGAACTGCTCCGGCAAGCACGCCGCGATGCTCGCCACCTGCGTGGTCAACGGCTGGGACACCACGACGTACCGCGACCCCTCGCACCCGCTGCAGCAGGCCATCGCGCAGACGCTGGCCGAGCTCACCGGCGACGAGATCACCTCCACCGCGGTCGACGGCTGTGGGGCCCCGGTGATGGCCGTGACGCTCGCCGGCCTGGCCCGCGCGTTCGGCGCCATGGCCTCGGCCCCGGCCGGCACCCACGAGGCCGAGGTGGCCGACGCGATCCGCGCCAACCCCGCCTACCTCGGCGGCACCGGCCGCGACGTCACCGCCCTCATCGAGCACACTCCCGGCCTCATCGCCAAGGACGGTGCCGAGTCCGTGTACGCCGTGGGGCTGGCCGACGGCCGCGGCGTCGCCCTCAAGGTCGCCGACGGCTACCCCCGCGCCAAGCCGGTCATCCTCGCTGCCGCCCTGCGACGCCTCGGCGTCGACTCCCCGGCCCTCGCCCAGCTGGAGCACTCGCCGGTGCTCGGGCACGGCGAGCCGGTCGGCGCCATCGTCGCCGTCAACATCTGAGCCGGGGCCGACCCCAGCCGTGCGTGCCGTCCTGCAGCGCGTGAGCAGTGCCTCGGTGACCGTCGGCGGGGTCGTCGTCGGCGCCATCGACGGTCCCGGGCTGGTGGCCCTGGTCGGCGTGACCCACGACGACGGGCCCGACCAGGTCGCCACGATGGCCCGCAAGATCAGCGAGCTGAGGATCCTGCGCGACGAGCGCTCGGTCGCCGACGTGGGCGCCCCGGTGCTCGTCGTCAGCCAGTTCACGCTCTACGCCGACACCCGCAAGGGGCGACGCCCGTCGTGGAACAACGCCGCCCCCGGGCCGGTCGCCGAACCCCTGGTCGACGCGGTCGTGCAGGCGCTGCGGGCCCGTGGGGTCGAGGTCGCCACAGGGCGGTTCGGCGCGATGATGGACGTCTCCCTGGTCAACGACGGGCCGGTGACCCTGGTCGTCGACGTCTGACGTCTAGGCTGTCGTCCATGTTCGGGACACTCGGAAGCCTGCAGGCCGTGGTGACGCTGCTGCTCAGCCTCGTGGCGTTCGCCGCCGAGGTCTTCGCCCTGGTCGACGCGCTGCGCTACCGGCCGGAGGTCTACGTCGCGGCGGGCAAGCGCACCAAGCAGTTCTGGACGATCATCCTGGCCGTCGCCGTCCTCCTGGGCTTCGTCTCGCTGGGGTCCTCCGGGCGGATCTTCTCGATCGGCCTCATCGCGTTCGTCGGCGCCGCGATCTACCTGGCCGACGTGAGGCCGGCCCTGAGGCAGATGGTGGGACGAGGGGGCGGGAGCCAGCACATGGGCCCCTACGGACCGTGGTGACCGCCGTGGCAGGTCAGGGGGAGGCCATGCGCGACCCGCGCGAGGAGATCTTCGTCCAGGAGCGCCCGTGGGGGCAGTTCGAGCAGTTCGTCTCCAACGAGCGCGTGACGGTCAAGATCATCACGGTCCAGCCGGGCCACCGGCTGTCGCTGCAGACGCACGAGCACCGCGGTGAGTTCTGGCAGGTGCTCGACGGGCCCATCGAGGTCACCGTGGGTGAGCGCACGTGGAGCGCCCAGCCGGGGGAGAAGGTCTGGGTCCCGCAGGGCGCCGTCCACCGGATGGCCAACCGGGGCGACGCCCCGGGGCGGCTGCTCGAGGTGGCGTTCGGCGACTTCGACGAGGCCGACATCGTGCGCCTCGAGGACGACTACGCCCGCTGACGCGACGCCCCACTGAAGCGACGCGCCTGCTGACCCGACGCTCACCGGTGGACGCGCCACCGGCTGACCTACGCCGCCGGCGCCACCGCGTCCCAGGCGACGGTGACCTCGCCGAGCCTCCATCGGCTCGGGCCGTCGAGCACCGGCCAGCCCTCGTCGCGCAGGGCCTGCACCGTCGCGAGGAAGCGCTGTCGCCGGCCGAAGCTCCCGTGGTGGGCGGCGTGCGACCACGAGCGGTCCAGCGCCGAGAGCCACCCGTGCACGGCCTCGCCCGCGACGTTGCGGTGGATGAGCGCCTTGGGCAGGCGCTCGGCGACGTCCGACGGTGTGTGCAGCCCGCGCAGCCGCCACGACAGGGTCAGCGACAGCGGACCGTGGCGGTCGACCGCGACCCAGGTGCTGCGCCGTCCGAGCTCGTCGCAGGTGCCGTCGACGAGCAGGCCGTCGGGCGTCAGCCGGTCCTGCACGGTGGCCCACGCCGCGCCGACCTGTGACTCGTCGTACTGCCGGAGCACGTTGAACGCGCGGACCACCGTCGCCTGTCGTCCCCGGGGAAGCGGCACCTCGAACCCGCCGAGGGCGAAAGAGAGCCCGTCGCGCGCCAGGGCCTGGCCCAGGGCCACGCGGTCCGGCTCGATCTCGATGCCGACCACCTCGACGTCGGGGCGCACCCGGCGTAGGCGGTCGTGCAGCTCGACAGCGGTGACCGGCGAGGCGCCGTACCCGAGGTCGACGACGACGGGCGGCGGACCGGGGCGGCGCAGGCGCCAGGCCTGGGGGCCGGCGAGCCAGCGGTCCACGCGCCGCAGGCGGTTGGGGTTGGTGGTGCCCCGGGTGACCGTCCCGACCGGTCGCTGTCGCACCACGCGGGGCAGCCTACGGGCAGGCGCCACCAGGCCACGCCCCTAGGGTGATCCCGTGCCCGGGCGCCAGATCGACATCAGCCGCAGCATGGTCGCGCTGGTGGCCTCGCTCACGGCACTGGCGCTGCTCGGCCTCTCGACCCACCTCCCCGGGTGGCTGGGGCGCGACGAGGGGTTCGACGACATCTCCCCGGGGCTGCTCACCGTGGCTGCGGACGCCAAGGGCGTCGCCACCCTGGGTGGCGGGGTCTCGGTCTCGCTGTACCCCGACGGGTTGCGGATCCTGCGCGGCGAGGACCTGCTCACCCAGACGGTGATCGGCGGGTCGATGCTCTCGGCCCTCGAGGGGCGGGCGACGGGACGCGGGGTCGACACCGAGGAGAAGGTGACCCGGGTGCTCAGCAACGTCACCATCGACGAGCTCACCTTCCTGCCGGGTCGGGCCACCTACTTCGGGCACGTCTCCGACGGCGAGGTGACGATGCCCCTCGTGATGCGGGTGGAGCTCGCCGGCTCGGTGATCCGGCTCGGCGTCGACGTCAACGGTGCCGACGGCGTGGTCTGGCACCTCGACCACCGTCCCCTGACGACGGGGATCCGCCCGGCCCTGCCGTCGGTCAACCTGCGCAGGAAGGCGGCGTGGCTGGCGCCGAGCTCGGCGGAAGGGCAAGCGGCGTTCTCCACCAACCTCGGGACGAACGTCGGCGTCGGGCCGGGGCGCGTGGCGCGAGGGGTGGACGTGCGTGAGGAGGGTCGCATCGACGTCCACGTCTGGTCGAACGCCGCGTTCCTCACCGTCTCGTCGTTCGCCCGGCCGCAGCCCGCACCGTCGCCGTCGACCTAGATGTACTGACCTGGCAGGTTGGTTGAGGGAGTGCGACTCCTCGATCTGAGGGGATGACGTGGGA
>NZ_LMSC01000009.1:0-94966 GCF_001428025.1 Phycicoccus sp. Soil748
GGAAAGCCCCCACGCTCTTGCTGTGCGGCGCACCGAAGCGCGCCGGAGAAGAACTGTACTGCATGTGGGGTTCAGCCCCGGGACCGGCCTTCTTCGCGGTGGTGACCGCGGTGGTGTCCGTTCCTCCCTGTCGGGCTGACGTCGAGAACATTAGACGGGACTCGACGCGAAAGACAAATCCGCAGGTCAGCGGGCTGCGGCCTCTTCAGCCACCCTGCGCCCGGCCGCCAGGGACTTGCGCCCACGCCGCAGCAGGGCGACCGACCCGTGCAGGAAGTCGTCCTCCTCGAGCACCCGCTCGGGGTCGGACAGCTTGACGTTGTTGAGCGAGGCCCCGCCGTCGCCGATCGCCCGGCGCGCGGCGTTGCGGGAGTCGACCAGGCCGACGGCGACGAGCGCATCGGTCACCGACATCCCGACGGACACCGCTCCCCCGGGCAGCTCCCCGGTGGCGTCGCCGAGGGTGCGGGCGTCCAGCGCGGTGACGTCACCCTTGCCGAACAGGGCCTCGGACGCCGCCTGGACCGCGGCCGTCGCCTCGGCACCGTGCACGAGCGTCGTCACGTCGGCGGCCAGCGCCTTCTGTGCCTCACGCAGGAACGGCTTCTCCTCCAGCGACTGCTCGAGCCGGGCGATGTCGTCGGCGCTGCGATCGGTGAAGACCTTGAGCAGCTTGACGACGGAGGCGTCCTCGACGTTGATCCAGTACTGGTACCAGGCGTACGGGCTGGTCATCTCGGCGTTGAGCCAGATGGCGTTGCCCTCGCTCTTGCCGAACTTGGTGCCCGACGCGTCGGTGATGAGCGGGGTCGTCAGCAGGTGCACCGACCTCCCCTCCACCCGGTGGATCAGGTCGGAACCGGCGGTGAGGTTGCCCCACTGGTCCTGCCCACCGGTCTGCAGCGTGCAGCCGTAGTCGCGGTAGAGCTGTAGGTAGTCCAGGCCTTGGAGGATCTGGTAGCTGAACTCGGTGTAGGAGATGCCCTCGTCGCTGTTCAGCCGCGCGGCGACAGCGTCCTTCTTGACCATCTGGTTGACCCGGAAGTGCTTGCCGATGTCGCGCAGGAAGTCCAGCGCCGACATCGGCGCCGTCCAGTCGAGGTTGTTGACCATGATGGCGGCGTTGTCGCCCTCGAAGTCGAGGAAGGGACGCACCTGCTCCTGGATGCCGGCGACCCACTGGGCCGTCTGCTCCTTGGTCTTCAGGACCCGCTCCGAGGACGGGCGCGGGTCGCCGATCAGTCCCGTGGAGCCACCCACGAGGCAGATGATGCGGTGGCCCGCTCGTTGCAGGTGCCGCATGACGACCAGCTGCACGAGGTTGCCGAAGTGCAGCGACGGAGCCGTGGGGTCGAAGCCGCAATACGCCGTGATCGGCCCGTCGGCGAGTGCCTGGCGCAGCGCGGACTCGTCGGTGGTCTGCGCCACCAGCCCTCGCCACTGCAGCTCGTCGAGGATGTCGCTCACGGTGTGGGTTCTCCTTGTCCGGTCGTCGTGCCTCGCGGGACCGCGCGCACGGGCACAGCCTGCCCTATGACGGTCCGCGCCGTGGACGGGGTTTCGCGGGCCGGTACACCGAGACGGTGGGCTCGTCGGCGAGCCAGAACCTCCACGGGTGCGCCAGGGCGTCGCCTCCGGCCCCTGCGACACCGACCCGCGGGCCGGTGTGCACCTCACCGGTCCCGGCTCCCGCCGCGGGGGCGTGGAACGCCACGACCGACCCTGGCACGCAGGCGTCGGCACCGGTGAGCGCGCCGTCGACGCCCAGCGTCGTGGCGAGCCGAGCCGGCCCGCGCGCCCAGTCGCGGCGGCGTACCCCCTCACGCCGCGCAGCGGCGACGTCCTCCCCCTCGACCACCTCGCCGGCCCGCAGCAGGACCGCGCTGGCGCTGCCCTCGGTGCCGCACACGACGTTGGCGCACCAGTGCATGCCGTAGGTGAAGTAGACGTAGAGGTGACCCGCGGGACCGAACATCACCTCGGTGCGCGGGGTGGGGCCGCGGAAGGCGTGCGACCCGGGGTCGGCCTGCCCCGCGTACGCCTCCACCTCGGTGAGCCGGATGCGCACACCGGCGTGGGAGACCGTGGCACCGAGCAGCTCCCGGGCGACGGTGAGGACGTCGCGGGCGAAGAACGACCGCGGCAGCCGTTCGCCGCGCAGGACCTCGCTCAGTCCTTGCGCCGGCGGATCTTGGAGCCGAGCCACACCACGGGATCGTAGTGACGGTCCACGACGCGCTCCTTCAGGGGGATCAGGGCGTTGTCGGTGATCTTGATGTGCTCGGGGCAGACCTCGGTGCAGCACTTGGTGATGTTGCAGTAGCCGAGGCCGTGCTGCTCACGCGCGGCCGGCCGCCGGTCAGCGGTGTCGAGCGGGTGCATGTCGAGCTCGGCGACCCGCATGAGGAACCGGGGCCCGGCGAAGGCCTGCTTGTTGTCCTCGTGGTCGCGCACCACGTGGCAGACGTCCTGGCACAGGAAGCACTCGATGCACTTGCGGAACTCCTGGCTGCGCTGCACGTCGACCTGCTGCATCCGGTAGTCGCCGGGCTGCAGGTCCTCCGGCGGCGTGAACGCCTGCACCTCACGGGCCTTCTGGTAGTTGAAGGACACGTCGGTGACAAGGTCGCGCTGCACGGGGAACGTGCGCAGCGGCGTCACCGTGATGGTCTGGCTCTCCTCGAAGGTGCTCATCCGCGTCATGCACAGCAGGCGCGGCCGACCGTTGACCTCGGCGCTGCACGAGCCGCACTTGCCCGCCTTGCAGTTCCACCGGACCGCGAGGTCGGGGGCCTGCGTGGCCTGGAGCCGGTGGATGATGTCGAGGACGACCTCCCCCTCGTTGACCTCGACGGTGTAGTCCTGCAGGCCACCGCCGTCGGCGTCGCCACGCCACACCTTGAACCTCGCGTCGTAGCTCATGCCCCGCTCCCGTCGTCGCTCTGCTGCGCTGCACCCGGACCGTCGCGGCGGGCCAGCTCGCCCTCGGTGAGGTACTTGGCCAGCTCGGTGCGCTCGAAGAGCTCGAGCAGGTCCTGCCGGATCTCCGGCACCGGCTGGTGCCGCAGGGCGATCCCCCCGTCGCCCTCGAGGGTGCACACGAGGTTGACGCCACGCCACTTCGGGTCCATGCCCGGGAAGTCCTCGCGGGTGTGGCCGCCACGGGACTCGGTCCGCTCCAGGGCCGCCATCGCCACGCAGCGGCAGACGGCCAGCATGTTGCGCAGGTCGAGCGCGAGGTGCCACCCGGGGTTGAACGCGCGTCCCCCTTGCACACCAACGTTCTTCGCCCGCTCGTCCAGCTCGTCGAGCACCTCGAGGGCCTCGCGGACCTCGCCCTCCCGGCGGATGATCCCGACGAGGTCGTTCATCTTCTGCTGCATCTCGCTGTGCAGCGCGTACGGGTTCTCGTCCGCCTCGCGGTAGGGCGCCAGCGCCGTCTCCAGCGCGGCCAGGACGTCGGCCTCACTCGTCGACGGACGCGAGCCACCAAGCCCCGCAACGTATTCCGCGGCGCCAAGTCCCGCGCGTCGACCGAACACCAGCAGGTCCGACAGGCTGTTGCCACCCAGGCGGTTGGAGCCGTGCATGCCACCAGCCACCTCGCCCGCGGCGTAGAGCCCGGGCACCGCCGTGGCCGCCGTGTCGGCGTCGACCTCCACGCCACCCATGACGTAGTGGCACGTGGGCCCCACCTCCATCGGCTCGGCCGTGATGTCGACGTCGGCGAGCTCCTTGAACTGGTGGTGCATCGAGGGCAGCCGGCGGATGATCTCCTCGGCCGGCAGCCGCGTCGAGACGTCGAGGAAGACACCGCCGTGGGGTGATCCGCGGCCCTCCTTCACCTCGCTGTTGATCGCCCGGGCGACCTCGTCCCGGGGCAGCAGCTCGGGCGGTCGCTTGTTGTTCTCCGGGTCCTCGTACCAGCGGTCGGCCTCCTCCTCGGAGTCGGCGTACTGGCCCCGGAACACGTCGGGGACGTAGTCGAACATGAAGCGCTTGCCGTCGGAGTTGCGCAGCACTCCCCCGTCGCCACGCACCGACTCGGTGACGAGGATCCCCTTGACCGACGGGGGCCAGACCATGCCGGTGGGGTGGAACTGGATGAACTCCATGTTGATCAGGGCCGCGCCGGCGCGAAGGGCCAGGGCGTGGCCGTCGCCGGTGTACTCCCAGGAGTTGCTGGTGACCTTGAAGGACTTGCCGATCCCCCCGGTGGCCAGGACGATCGCCGGCGCCGAGAAGTGGACGAACCGTCCCGTCTCGCGCCAGTAGCCGACGGCGCCCGACACCGCGCCCGAGGCGTCCTTGAGGATGTCGGTGACGGTGAGCTCGGCGAACACCCGCAGGCGGGACTCGTAGTCGCCGGTCTCGCGGCGGTCCTGCTGCTGCAGGCTGACGATCTTCTGCTGCAGGGTGCGGATCAGCTCCAGGCCGGTGCGGTCGCCGACGTGGGCCAGCCGCGGGTACTCGTGGCCGCCGAAGTTGCGCTGGCTGATGCGGCCGTCCTTGGTGCGGTCGAACAGCGCACCGTAGGTCTCGAGCTCCCACACCCGCTGCGGCGCCTCCTTGGCGTGCAGCTCGGCCATGCGCGGGTTGTTGAGGAACTTGCCGCCGCGCAGGGTGTCGCGGAAGTGGACCTGCCAGCTGTCCTTGGCGTTGGCGTTGCCCATCGACGCGGCGATGCCGCCCTCGGCCATGACCGTGTGCGCCTTGCCGAACAGGCTCTTGCAGATGACGGCGGTGCGCAGCCCCTGCTCGCGCGCCTCGATCGCCGCCCGCAGGCCGGCCCCACCCGCACCGATGACGATCACGTCGTACTCGTGCCGCTCGGGGCTCTCGGCGTCGAGGCCCTCGCGGCCCTGTGGACGTTCGGCGTCGGTCACACGCGCTCCCTAGTTGATGATCCGCAGGTCGGAGATCGTCCCGGCGGAGACCAGGGCGATGTAGGCGTCGGTGACGACGAGGCTGCCGAGGGTCACCCACGCGAACGTCATGTGCCGGGCGTTCAGCCTGCCCACCAGGCCCCACGCCTTGTAGCGCAGCGGGTGCTTGCTGAAGTGGTTGAGCCGGCCCCCGACGATGTTGCGGCAGGAGTGGCACCCGAGCGTGTAGCACCAGAGGAGGACGACGTTGGCGAGCAGGATCAGCGTGCCGAGGCCGAGTCCGAAACCGCCGTCCTTGCCCCGGAAGGCGTGCAACACGTCGTAGGTGTTGATGAGGCTGATGAGCACCGCGGCGTAGAAGAAGTAGCGGTGGAGGTTCTGCATGATGAGCGGGAAGCGCGTCTCACCGGAGTAGTCGCGGTGCGCCTCCGGGACCGCGCAGGCCGGCGGGCTCATCCAGAACGAGCGGTAGTAGGCCTTGCGGTAGTAGTAGCACGTCAGCCGGAACAGCAGCAGGAACGGCAGCGTCAGGGCCGCGAACGGGATCAGCGCCGGCCACTCACCGAACGGCGTCCCGAAGTGGGCGGACCCGGGCTCGCACGACGTGGACAGGCACGGCGAGTAGAAGGGCGTGAGGTAGCCGTAGTCGGCGACGAAGTAGTCCTTCTGGAGGCTGGCGCGGACCAGGCCGTAGAGCAGCCACGCGCTGAAGCAGACGAAGGTGAGGAAGGGCTGCAGCCACCACCGGTCCTCACGGAGCGTGCGTGCAGCGATCCTGGCCCGGCCGGGGGCGTGGACGCCTCCGCTGAAGGGGGCGTTCGACACCTCAGCGGCCCCGGGACGGACCGACGCCCTCGTCCTCGGCGTCCGACCAGAGCGCCGGGTCGTAGTCCTCGTCGGGGATGAACACGATCTCGCCGGGGCCCCCGGCGCGGTCCTGGGAGCCGACACCGGCACCCCGGGCCACGAGGTCGACGTCGTCGGCGAGGCGGACGACGTCGTCGCGCAGCCGTTGGAGGTCGAGGGTGTTGCCGAGCTCCTTGGTGAGCGCGGTCACCGCCCGTCGGAGTCCGGCCACGTGACCCGCAGCTGCTGTGAGGTCGTCGCTGACACCCATGGCACCGTCCTTGTCGCGGAGGTCGAGGCGGGTCGACTGTGACCCACGTCACCGAACCTAGCGCGAAGGCAGCCCGAATTCGTGGCACTCCGCCGAACGCGTTTCTGGGGACCGCTGCTTCGGCCGGCTGTTTCGGCCGACCGCTCGGTCAGCGGACCGCGATGGGCGCCGCCGCCCAGGCGCGGGCCGAGGCGACCGCCTCGCGCACCCGCCCCAGCTGCTCGGCGACCCGGGCCGGTGCCGTGCCGCCCTTGGCGTCCCGTGAGGCGAGGGAACCCTCGACGCTGAGCACGTCGCGGACGCCGGGGGTCAGGTGCTCCGAGATGGCGGAAAGGTCCGCGTCCGTGAGGTCCCAGAGCTCGATACCCCGCTCCTCGCACTCGCGCACGCAGGCGCCGGCCACCTCGTGGGCGACGCGGAAAGGCACCCCCTCGCGCACGAGCCACTCGGCGACGTCGGTCGCGAGCGAGAACCCCTGCGGCGCCAGGGAGGCCAGCCGCTCGGTGTCGAACTCCATGGTCTCGACCATCCCGCTGAAGGCGGGCAGCAGGAGCTCGAGGGTGTCGACGGCGTCGAAGACCGGCTCCTTGTCCTCCTGGAGGTCGCGGTTGTAGGCCAGCGGCAGCGCCTTGAGCGTGGTCAGCAGACCCGCGAGGTCACCCACCAGCCGGCCGGCCTTGCCGCGCGCGAGCTCGGCCACGTCGGGGTTCTTCTTCTGCGGCATGATGCTCGACCCCGTGGAGTAGGCGTCGTCGAGCCTGACGAAGGAGAACTCCTTGGTCGCCCAGAGCACGACCTCCTCGGCCAGCCGGGAGACGTCGACCGCGGTCATCGCGGCGACGAAGGCCAGCTCGGCCACGAAGTCCCGCGACGCCGTGCCGTCGATCGAGTTCTCCACCGACGTCGTGAAGCCGAGGTCGGAGGCGACCGCCTCGGGGTCCAGGCCCAACGAGGAGCCAGCGAGCGCGCCCGAACCGTAGGGCGAGACCGCAGCCCGGACGTCCCAGTCCTTCAGGCGCTGGACGTCGCGCAGCAGCGCCCAGGCGTGGGCGAGCAGGTGGTGGCCGAGCAGGACGGGCTGGGCGTGCTGGAGGTGGGTGCGTCCGGGCATCGCGACCCCTTCGTGGCGTGCCGCCTGCGACACCAGGGCGTCGACGACGTCGAGCACCAGCGCCGCGACCACGCGGGCGTGGTCGCGCAGGTACATGCGGAAGAGCGTGGCGACCTGGTCGTTGCGGGACCGCCCGGCGCGCAGGCGGCCTCCCACGTCGGCCCCGGCACGCTCGATCAGGCCCCGCTCCAGGGCGGTGTGCACGTCCTCGTCGTCCTCGCCCGGCGCGAAGGCACCGGACTCGACGTCCGCGAGGAGCTGCGCCAGCCCCTCGAGCATCTCCGCGAGCGTGGCCTCATCGAGCAGGCCGGCTGCGTGCAGCACCCGGGCGTGGGCGCGCGAGCCCGCGATGTCGTACGGCGCGAGCCTCCAGTCGAAGTGCGTGGACCGGCTCAGCGCCGCGAGCGCGTCCGCCGGCCCCCCGGCGAAGCGACCGCCCCACAGGCTGACCCGGGACTCGGACGGCGTCGTGCCGGGGTCGGGGGTGTGCTCGGTGACGGGGCTCACGGGTGCTCCTGGGTGGTGTGGCGGGAGGGGCGGGGTGGTGTCCTGCTGGGCGGCTGCTGGGGGGGCGGCCGCCGGTGTACGGGGTGGTGCGACGCGGGGGCGGGCGTCCCGCGTCAGTCGCTGGCGAGCGCCAACAGGGTCGCCGCGGTGCTCCTGCTCGCCGGCGCACCGGTGGTGATCACCATGATGGTGTCGTCGCCGGCGATGGTGCCGAGCACCCCCGGCAGGGTGGTGTGGTCGAGCGCCGAGGCGAGGAAGCTCGCCGCCCCGGGGGGCGTGCGCAGGACCACGAGGTTGTGCGACGGCTCGGCCGTCACGAGCAGCTCCTCGCACACCCGTCGCAGCCGGGCACTCACCTCACCGCCGTCGGGGGCCGGGCGCGCGGTGCGGTCGCCGCCCTCTCCCGGCACGGCGTACACGAGCGCGCGCCCCGACCGCACCTTGACGGCGCCGAGGTCGAGCAGGTCGCGCGAGAGCGTGGCCTGGGTGACCTCGATGCCGTCCTGGGCGAGGAGGCCGAGCAGGTCGCCCTGCGAACGCACCTCGTGGCGGCCGAGCAGCTCGACGATGCGGCGCTGGCGACCGGTGCGGGTGGCGGCGATGGTCACGCGGGCCCCTCGAGGAGGAAGGACAGCAGGGCCTTCTGGGCGTGCAGCCGGTTCTCGGCCTCGTCCCAGACCACCGACTGCGGCCCGTCGATCACCGCGGAGACCACCTCGAAGCCCCGGTAGGCCGGGAGGCAGTGCAGGAACAGCGCGTCGGCGTCGGCGCCGGCCATCAGCTCCTCGGTCACGGCATAGGGGACGAAGGGGCTGTCGGCGCCCTGCCGGTCGCCCTTCTGCTCCTCCATGCCCATCGAGACCCAGGTGTCCGTGACGACCGCGTCGGCGCCGGCCACGGCCTGCGCCGCGTCGGCGTGCACGGTGGCCGACCCGCCCTGCTCGGCGGCGATCTCCTGCGCCCTGGCGAGGATCGCGGC
This sequence comes from Phycicoccus sp. Soil748, assembly GCF_001428025.1. Lineage (GTDB taxonomy): Bacteria > Actinomycetota > Actinomycetes > Actinomycetales > Dermatophilaceae > Pedococcus. The sequence continues at coordinate 8,601 of NZ_LMSC01000009.1, forward strand.
GTCGGGCTGGTGGCTCGGCGGCGTGCCGATGCGCACGTGCATGCCGGCCAGGGCGCAGCCCAGCAGGTAGGAGTGCGCCATGTTGTTGGCCCCGTCGCCGACGTAGGCGAGCGTCAGGCCCTTTAGGCTGCCCTTGTGCTCGAGGACGGTGAGCAGGTCGGCGAGGATCTGGCAGGGGTGGAACTCGTCGGTGAGGGCGTTGACGACGGGGACACCGGCGTACCGGGCCATCTCCTCGATGCGGTCCTGGCCGTGGGTGCGCCACACGATCGCGGCCGACTGCGGGCCGAGGACGCGGGCGACGTCGGCGATGGACTCCCGGGTGCCGATCTGGGCCAGGTTGCCGTCGACGACCAGCGGCAGGCCGCCGAGCTGGCTGATGGCGCCGGCGAACGACACCTGCGTGCGCAGGGTGGGCTTGTCGAAGACCACCGAGACGGTCCGGGGACCCTCCAGGGGGCGGCGGGAGAACGGCGCCGCCTTGAGCTCCAGCGCGCGCTGCAGGACCAGGGCCTGCTCCTCGGCGGTCAGGTCGTCGTCGCGCAGGAAGTGGCGGGTCACGGGTTCTCCTCCGGGGCGGTGGCGGCGTCGAGCAGGGCAGGCAGGGCGGCGACGAACGTGTCGAGCTGGTCGAGGGTGACGACGAGCGGCGGGGCGAGCCGCAGCGCGTCGGGCGCGACGGGATTGACGATGAACCCCGCGTCACGGGCGGCGGCAGCGAGTTGGGCGGCCACGGGCGCGGTGAAGGTGATCGCGCGGAGCAGCCCACGGCCTCGCACCCCGGCGACGAGCGGGTGGCCCAGCGCCGTCACGGCCTCGACGAGGTGCTCCCCTGCCCGCGCGGCATGGCTGAGCAGCCCCTCCGCCTCGACGGTGTCGATGACGGCGAGCCCGGCCGCGGCCGCGAGCGGGTTGCCCCCGAAGGTGGAGCCGTGCTGGCCGGCGGTGAGCAGTCCGGAGACCGCGGGTCCGAACGTCACGAGCGCCCCGATCGGCACACCCCCGCCGAGCCCCTTGGCCACCGTGATGGCATCGGGCACCACGCCCGCCTGCTGGAACGCGAACCACGTGCCGGTGCGCCCGATACCCGTCTGGATCTCGTCCAGGACCAGCAGGGCACCCGCCGCCGAGGTGAGCTCCCGGGCCAGGCGCAGGTAGGCAGCGCCAGCGTCGAGCACGCCCGCCTCGCCCTGGACGGGCTCGAGGACGACAGCACCGGTGTCCGGTCCCACGGCAGCGCGCAGGGCCTCCTCGTCGCCGTACGGGACGTGGGAGACGCCGGGCATGAGCGGGGCGAACGGCTCGCGGTAGGCCGCCTTGTGGGTGAGGGCCAGCGCCCCAGTGGTGCGCCCGTGGAAGGCGCCCTCCGCAGCGACGATGCCCGGACGGCCGGTGCGCCGGCTCAGCTTGATGGCGGCCTCGATGGCCTCGGCGCCCGAGTTGGCGAAGAAGACCCGGGAGCCCTCGGGGGCCTCGGCGATGCCGAGGAGCCGCTCGGCCAGGGCGATCTGGGCCGGTGAGGTGAACAGGTTGGAGATGTGGATGGCCTCGCCGGCCTGCTTGCTGACGGCACTGACCAGGGCCGGGTGGCCGTGGCCCAGGGCGTTGACGGCGATGCCGCCCACCAGGTCGAGGTAGCGGCGCCCGTCGACGTCCCAGACCCAGCAGCCCTCGCCGTGGGACAGCACCAGCGGTGGGCGGCCGAAGACGCCCAGGACCGAGTTCTCGTAGCGGGCGAGGAGCTCGTCGTTGTGGGTCACGGTCACTGGCCGCCTTCCGTCTCGCTGGGGTTGGGCTCGTCGGGGACGACCATGGTGCCGATGCCCTCGGAGGTGAAGACCTCCAGGAGCAGCGAGTGCGGCTGCCGGCCGTCGATGACGTGCGCCTGTGGCACGCCCTGGTCGACGGCGCGGATGCACGCCTCGAGCTTGGGGATCATGCCGGCGTCGACGCGGTCGAGCAGGTCCCGGGCCTCGCTGACGGGTAGCGACGACAGCAGCGAGTCCGGGTCGGGCCACGCGGCGTAGATGCCCTCGACGTCGGTGAGCATGACGAGCTTGTGCGCGCCCAGGGCCACCGCGAGTGCAGCAGCCGCGGTGTCGGCGTTGATGTTGAGCACCTGGCCGTCGACGTCGAGGTCCGGTGCGACGGTGGAGACCACGGGGATGCGCCCGGCGTCGAGGATGTCCTGGACCGCGCCGGGGTCGACCGTGACGACGTCGCCCACGAGCCCGAGGTCGACGTCCTCGCCGTCGACGACCGTGCCACGGCGTCGGGCGCCGAACAGCCCGGCGTCCTCTCCTGACAGCCCTACGGCGACGGGGCCGTGCTGGTTGAGGAGGCCGACGAGCTCACGACCGACCTGGCCGGTGAGCACCATGCGGACGACGTCCATCACCTCCGGGGTCGTCACCCGCAGCCCGGAGACGAACTCGCTGCGTAGCCCGAGGCGGTCGAGCATCGACGCGATCTGGGGGCCGCCGCCGTGGACCACGACGGGGCGCAGGCCGGCGTAGCGCAGGAACGCCACGTCCTGGGCGAACGCGGCCTTCAGGGTGTCGTCGACCATGGCGTTGCCGCCGTACTTGACGACGACCAGGGCCCCGCGGAACCGCTCGAGCCACGGCAGGGCCTCGACCAGGGTCTGCGCCTTGCCCTGGGCGACGCGCAGGGCCGCGGCGCCGATGTGGCCGCGGATGGTGCTCGGGGACGGGGGCATGGCTTCCTTCAGCTCGAGTAGGCCGAGTTCTCGTGGACGTAGTCGTGGGTGAGGTCGTTGGTCCAGATGGTCGCGGCCTCGGTGCCCGCGTGCAGGTCGACGACGACGTGCACCTCGCGGGACGTGAGGTCGACCAGCGACCGGTCCTCGCCCACTCCCCCGGACCGGCACACCTGCACACCGTTCATGGAGACGTCCAGGGCGTGGGGGTCGAACTGCGCCGACGTCGTGCCGACCGCTGCGAGGACGCGGCCCCAGTTGGGGTCGTTGCCGAACACCGCGCACTTGAACAGGTTGTTGCGCGCGACCGCGCGGGCCACCTCGAGGGCGTCGGCCTCGCTGGCGGCGCCGATCACCTCGATGGCGATGTCGTGGTGGGCGCCCTCGGCGTCGGCGACGAGCTGTCGCGCCAGGTCGGCACAGACCTGCGTCACCGCGGCAGCCAGCTCGTCCGGGCCAGGGGCGACGCCCGAGGCGCCGGAGGCGAGCAGGAGGACGGTGTCGTTGGTCGACTGGCACCCGTCGGAGTCGACCCGGTCGAAGGTCGTCGCCGTGGCCTCCCGCAGGACGCCGTCGAGGACGCCCTCGCCGACCACCGCGTCGGTGGTGACGACCACGAGCATCGTGGCCAGCGCCGGTGCGAGCATGCCCGCGCCCTTGGCCATGCCGCCGACGGTCCAGCCGTCGCGGTGGGCCACGGCCTGCTTGTGGACCGTGTCGGTGGTGCGTATGGCGACCGCAGCCGCCTCCCCGCCGTCGGGGCCCAGCGCGCCGGCGGCGGCGTCGACGCCGGCCAGGACCTTGTCCATGGGCAACAGCTCGCCGATGAGGCCGGTGGAGCAGACGGCGACGTCGTGGGACGCCACACCCAGGACTTCGGCGACGCGCTCGGCGGTGGCATGGGTGTCGGCGAAGCCCTGGGGCCCGGTGCAGGCGTTGGCGCCCCCGGAGTTGAGGACGACCGCGTCGACCCGGCCGTCGAGGCAGGCCTGGCGCGACCACGTCACGGGCGCGGCCTCGACGCGGTTGCTCGTGAAGACGGCGGCAGCGCGGTGGTCCGGCCCGTCGTTGACGACCAGGGCCAGGTCTGGCGCGCCGGTGCTCTTGAGCCCGGCGGCCACCCCGGCGGCGCGGAACCCCTTGGCCGCGGTGACGCTCATGACGCACCTCCGGTCAGCCGCGCCGGGGCGACGGTGTTGCCGCCCCGCCGCCAGGTGTCGGCCGCGTCGTCGGCGCGCTCGCTGTCGACGAGGATCCAGTCGGTGTCGTAGGTCGACAGCGCCAGGATGCTGATCCCCTTGCGCGCCAACGGTTCCAGCAACCCGGAGAGCACACCCACCATGGTGAAGTCGAGCGGCCCGGCGATCTCGAACGCCGTGAGCGGGCCCTGGCGGCGCACACCGTCGGGCAGCGTGTCGAAGGCGGCGACGAGCGAGGTCTCGCTGTCGGTGTAGGTGATGGAGGCCAGGGGGCCGGTGCGCCAGTCCCACGTCGGCTCCTCCCCTGCCGGCAGGCGCACGAACGCGACGTCCTGGTCGTGCCTCATCAGGTGCAGCGGCAGGCTCACGGCGCCACCCCCGCCACGGGCAGGCCGGTCGTCTCGGGCAGCCCCAGCACGAGGTTCATGCACTGCACCGCCGCGCCCGCCGTGCCCTTGGTGAGGTTGTCGACCGCGGCCACGACCACGACCCTGCCGACGCGCTCGTCGACGGTGACCTGGAGGTGCACGAGGTTGCTGCCGAGGACGCTGCCCGTGGACGGCCACGTCCCCAGCGGCAGCAGGTGGACGAACGGCTCGTCGGCATACGCGTCCTCCCAGGCCGCGCGGACGGCGGTGGGGTCCACGCCCTCCGCGAGCGGCGCGGTACAGGTCGCGAGGATGCCCCGGGGCATCGGCGCGAGCGTCGGGGTGAAGGACACCGCGACCGGCTCCCCCGCGGCGGCGGTGAGGTTCTGCTCGATCTCGGGGGTGTGCCGGTGGGTGCCGCCGACGCCGTACGGCGACATGGCACCCATGACCTCCGCCCCGAGCAGGTGGGGCTTGAGCGCCTTGCCCGCCCCGGAGGTGCCGGAGGCGGCGACGACGACCACGCCGTCCCTGCCGAGCAGGCCGGCCGCGAAGCCGGGGGCCAGGGCGAGGGACACGGCGGTCGGGTAGCAGCCGGGCACCGCGACCCTGGTCTGGCCCTGGATCGCCGTGCGCTGCCGGCCGCCGCCACCGACGGGCAGCTCGGGCAGGCCGTAGGCCCAGGTGCCGGCGTGGGGGGTGTCGTAGAAGGCCTCCCAGGCGGTCGCGTCACGCAGCCGGAAGTCCGCGCCGCAGTCGACGACCACGACCTGGTCGTCGAGCTCGGCGACCAGCGCGCCCGAGTGGCCGTGGGGCAGGGCGAGGAACACGACGTCGTGCCCGGCCAGGGTCTGCGGCGTCGTCTCCTCGAGCACGCGCGACCCCAGCGTGGTCAGGTGCGGGTGCACTGCGCCGAGCAGCTGTCCGGCGCTCGAGGCCGCGGTGACGGCACCGATCTCGACGTTCGGGTGGGCCAGGAGCAGCCGGAGGACCTCCCCGCCCGCGTAGCCACTCGCACCCGCCACTGCCACTCGCACCATGACGCATGACTATACACGGCATGACAAAAGTATTCAGCGGGGGGCGCGCGACCCCGCGACGCCCGCGGCGTCCGCGGCGTCCGCGGCTCAGCCCGGGTCGAGGTGACGGGCGGCCCAGCGCCGGCCACGCCGTACGAACCGCTTGACCTGGGGCCCGAGCGCCGAGGCCTGCCCCGCCTGCGCCGCTCGGGCGCGCCGGGCCGCCTCCGCGTCGGTGAGCCGGACGAACTGGGCCATCTTCTGGTGCGCGGGGTGCCCCCACTCGCCGATGTAGCGGTACTCCCAGGGACCGAACGACGCAGCCCACGCGAGGTCGTCGCGGTAGTACCAGAAGACGTTCTTCTCCGTGAAGAACGGCTTGCCCTTCTTGGACGGGATGATCGTGTCCACGGGGGTCGTGGCGGGACGCTCGAAGAAGGTCGCGTAGAACGACCCACCGGGCCGGACCACCTTGGCGGTCCGGTGCAGGCAGAGCCTGATGTGGTTGAGCGAGACGTGCGTGAAGACCGACTGGGCCATGGCGACGTCGACGAGCACCCCGAAGTCGCCGTCGAAGCGGTCGTTGGCGCGCAGGTTCGTCACGGGCAGGCGGTCGCGCTGGGCGTCCGAGAGCTCGACGTCGTAGCCGGCCTGGATGAGGGAGCGGTTGGCGTCGATGCCGTAGTAGTGGCCCGGCTCCAGGTAGTCGACGAAGTGCCGCCCGGCCCGGAACGGCCCGCACCCGATGTCCAGCACCCGGTGGTGCGGCTGGAGCCCACGCCCCACCTGGTAGTCCAGCTGGCGCTGGCCGTGGCTGTCCCAGACTCCTCCGATGAAGTCCCGGTGCGCCCCTGCCTCGACCTCCTCAGGGCTGAACTCACGTCCCGAGTAGTCAGGCTGCTCCCCGGCAGCCTCCACCCGGTGCTCCACCGTCGGTCGCGTCGTCCCCGTCATCGTGTCCCCTCCCCTTGGTCCGGCCACGGTAGCGGTTGCCCACCGCCGAGGTACACCATCGCCCGGTCCTCTCGGTGGAGGCGCGCGTCATCTACCCGAGGGGGTCGTCGTCGCCCCACGGCATCAGCGTGATGGTGCGGTCCACGTCGTCCAGGCCGCCCGCGGCCCGGTCGTGCAGCGAGGCGGGCGTGTCCACACCGGCGCGCACCATACGACCCGCCCAGACGTCGAGCTCGCCGGAGGCCAGTGCCAGAGCCAACGCGGTCACCTCACCCGGGTCGGTCCACTCGGTGCGGTCCTCGTGCGCGGTCATCGCCTCGGTCATGTCGGTCCTGACCACCCCGGGGGCGAGGTCGAAGGCCAGGACGCCGCGCCCCTCGCCGGCGAGCTGCGTGGAACCGGTGACGCGGGCGAGCGCCGTCTTGCTCGCGTTGTAGGCCGACGCGACGGCACCCGGACGGACGCCGGCGCCGCTGTTGAGGTTGAGCACGCGGCCCGAGCCGGCGGCGAGCATGTGCGGCAGCACGGCCCGGGTCACGAGGAACGGACCGAGGACGTTGACCTCCATGGTGCGCCACCACTCGTCGGGGTCGGCCTCGTGGATGGGGACCTCGGTGTCGATCACACCGGCGTTGTTGACGAGGACGTCGACGCGGCCGCGGCGGTCCACCACGTCGGCCACCCATCGGTCGACGGCGGCGCGGTCGGTCACGTCGGCGACCGCGCTGGAGCCGCGCTCGACGACGTACCCGGCCTGCTCGAACGCGTCGGCCAGGTGCCTGCCGATGCCGCGCGAGGCCCCAGTCACGACTGCAACGGGGCGCGCCTCTGCCGGACCTGCGCTCACCGCTGCACCGCGCCGGTCTGCTCGGCCGCGGCGGCGACCGCCGCGTCGCGCAGGGCGCTGACCTCGTCGGTGGTCAGCGTGCGGTCCGGGGCGCGGAAGGTCAGGCGGTAGGCCAGCGACTTGCGCCCGTCCCCGACCTGCTCGCCGCGGTAGACGTCGAACAGGTGCACCGACTCCAGGCCCTCCCCCGCTCCTGCGCGCAGGGCGGCCTCGACACGGCCGGCGGGAACCTGTTCGTCGACGACCAGCGCCACGTCGGTGTGGGCGGCGGGGTAGGTGGACAGCTCGTCCGCCTGGCGGGGCGTCCCGGTCGCGGCGATGAGCACGTCGACGTCGACCTCGGCAGCGACGCTGCGCGCGGGGAGGTCGAGTGCCGCGGTGACCTTCGGGTGCAGCTCGCCCGCGTGCCCGACCACCGTGCCGTCGGGCAGGGAGATGCTCGCGCAGCGGCCCGGGTGCCACGGCGAGCGGTCGGCCGCCTGCACCTCGAGGTCGAGCCCGAGCGCGGTGCCGAGGGTGAGGACCCATGCCACCGCGTCGGAGGCGTCGTACGGCCGCGCCGGCCCCCACGGACCTGCCACGGAGGCGTCTCCCGCCGCGGCCATCGCCACGTGGCGCGGCTGGGCGGGCACCGCCTCGCGGATGCGGTCGAGCGTGGCGTCGTCGGGCCGGACCTCGATGCCGGGCACCGGAGCCACCGCGGCGTCCTCACGACCAACGGTGACCAGGCCGACCTCGTACACGGCGACGTCCCGGTGACCGCGGGCGACGTTGCGGCGCAAGGCGTCCTGCAGGGTGTCGAGCACCGAGGTGCGCATCAGCGGCGCCTCCTCGGACAGGGGGTTCACCAGGGCCTCGGCGCGCCGGCGCGAGTCGTCGGGGGCGTAACCGAGGCGGTCGAACAGGTCGCGGGCGACGAAGGGGTAGGTGAGCACCTCGACCAGTCCCTGGTGGGCCAGGGTCGTCGCGATGACTCGACGCACCCGCTGCCCGTGGGTCAGGCCGTGGCCGTCCTTGGGCTGGGGCAGCACCGAGGGGATCTGGTCGTACCCCCGGACACGGGCGACCTCCTCCACGAGGTCCGGGCCGTCGGCCAGGTCCGGGCGCCACGACGGCGGCTGCACGGTCACGACGTCGTCACCAGCGTCACCGGCGTCACCGGCGTCGTCCTGCACCACGCACCCGATGGCGCGCAGCGTGGACAGCACCTCCTCGCGCGGGTAGTCGAGGCCGACGTAGCGCGTCGGCAGGGCGGTGTCGAAGGCGATCGCCGCAGGAGTCCGCGGCTCGCCGACGTCGGTGGCCCCCGGGTCAGCGGTGCCGCCACCGTGCTCGACGAGCAGGTCGACGGCCAGCTGGGCGGCGGCCGCGGCCACGGCCGGGTCGACGCCGCGCTCGAAGCGCTTGGAGGCCTCGGTCACCAGGCGGTGCCGGCGCGACGACCGCGCGATCGAGATCGGGTCGAAGTGTGCCGCCTCGATGAGGACGTCGGTCGTGGCGGACGTGACCTCCGAGGCCTCGCCCCCCATCACGCCCGCGATCGCCAGAGGGGTGTCGGAGCCGTCGACGATGAGCAGGTCCTCGGGGTCGAGCGCCCTCGCCACGTCATCGAGGGTCGTGAGCTTCTCCCCCACTCGGGCGCGGCGGGTGCCCACGGCGCCCGACAGCGTCTGCAGGTCGAACGCGTGCAGCGGCTGGCCGAGCAGCATCATGACGTAGTTGGTCACGTCGACGGCCAGCGAGATCGGGCGCATGCCCACCTGGGTGAGGCGCTTGCGCATCCACTGCGGTGTCGCCGCGCCCACGTCCACCCCGCGCACGACGCGGGCGACGTATCGGTCGCACCCGACGACGCCCTCGACCGGCGCGTCGTCGGTGAGGTGGACCGGGTACCCCGTGCCATCACCCTCGGCGACGCGCAGGTCGGCCGGATCGCGGTAGGCGGCACCGGTCGACAGGGCGTACTCGCGGGCGATGCCGCGCAGTGAGAAGCAGTACCCACGGTCGGGCGTGACGTTGACCTCGACGACCTCGTCGGCCAGGCCGAGCAGGGCGATGGCGTCGTCGCCGGGCTGGAGCGACGCAGCGGCGTCGGCGCCCAGGAGCTCGGTGAGCAGGATGATGCCGTCGTGGTCGTCGCCGAGGCCGAGCTCGCGGGCCGAGCAGATCATGCCGTTGGAGACGTGGCCGTAGGTCTTGCGCGCCGAGATCTCGAACCCGCCGGGCAGCACGCCACCCGGGAGCACACAGACCACCAGGTCACCGGCGGAGAAGTTGTGGGCGCCGCAGACGATCTCCTGGGCCTTGCCCTCGGTGACCCGCTGGCCGTGGTCGCCCACGTCGACGGTGCACCAGTTGACGGTCTTGCCGTTCTTCTGCGGCTCGGGCTCGACGGTCAGGACGCGGCCGACGACGATGGGGCCGCTGATGTCGCCACCGCTCAGGCCCTCCTCCTCGAGGCCGACCTTGACGAGCGCTGCGGCGATGTCGGCACCGGTGGCGTCGGCGGGCACGTCGGCCAGCTCGCGTAGCCAGGACACGGGCGCGTGCATCAGATCTCCATTCCGAACTGGCGGGAGAAGCGGACGTCTCCCTCGACGATGTCGTGCATGTCCCCCACCCCGTGGCGCAGCATCAGCGATCGCTCGATGCCGAGGCCGAAGGCGAACCCCGAGTAGCGCTGCGGGTCGACGCCCGCGGCGCGCAGCACGCGCTGGTTGACCATGCCGCAGCCGCCGAGCTCGATCCAGCCGGTGCCGCCGCAGGTGCGGCACGACGCGTCGGCGCCACCGCACACCCAGCACTGGCAGTCGATCTCGGCGCTGGGCTCGGTGAAGGGGAAGTAGTTGGGGCGCAGCCGGGTGACGATGCCGTCGCCGAAGAGCCGCTGGACGAACGCGTCGAGCGCGCCCTTGAGGTGGGCCATGGTGATGCCCTCGTCGACGACCAGGCCCTCGAACTGGTGGAACACCGGCGTGTGCGTGGCGTCGAGGTCGTCGGTGCGGAACACCTTGCCCGGGCACAGGATGTAGATGGGCGGCTCGCGGTCGAGCATGGTGCGCACCTGAACGGGCGAGGTGTGGGTGCGCAGCACCAGCCCGGAGCCGGCGGGGGCGACGAAGAAGGTGTCGGCCTCACCACGGGCCGGGTGGTCCGGCGAGAGGTTGAGCGCGTCGAAGTTGAGCCACTCCGACTCGACCTCCGGGCCCTCGGCGATCTCCCAGCCCATGGCCACGAAGATGTCCTCGATCCGCTCGGAGACCAGGCTGATCGGGTGCCGCGCACCGAGCGGGCGACGCGGGGTGCGGACGGTCAGGTCGACCGTCTCCTCCACGAGGATGCGCGCGTCCCGCTCCGCCTCGAGCTCGACCTGGCGGCCGGCCAGCGCCTGCCCGACCCGGCCCCGGGCCTGCCCGACGCGCTTGCCGGCCTCGGCCTTGGCGCTCGGCGGGAGGGCGCCGATCTCCCGGTTGGCGAGGGCCAGGGGGCTCTTCTCGCCCTGGTGCGCGAGGCGAGCGGCCTTGAGGGCCTCGAGCGAGTCGGCGGCGGCGATCGCCGCCAGCGCATCGGTCACGGCCTGCTCGACGGCCGCGGGGTCCAGTGCGGCGACCTCGACCGGGTCGTACTGCGTGTTGGGTCCAGACATGCCTTTTCCTCTGTCGACACGGGTCGCAGGAGCGGACCTGCGGTGCGTGCTCTCGGCGCCCGGAACGGGCCCACCGAGTCTAGGGGCGTGCGGCGGCGCCGCACGGTCGGGGTTCAGCCTCCGGCGAGCGGGAACACCCTCAGCGCAGCAGTGCGACCGCGGCCGGAGGCGCGGTAAATCGCAGGTGGGCGAGGAGCATCCACCCAGACTGGCCGCTGTCCTGCCAGTCACGCAACCCGGTTCCGAGCACTCGACTCAGGCGAGGTAGTCCGGAGGCTCCGAGGGCAGGGTCAGGCGGAACTGGGCGCCGCCGCTGGGCTCGGCGGACTCGACCCGCACCTGGCCTCCGTGCGCCTCGACCAGGCCCTTGACGACGTAGAGCCCGAGCCCGGTGCTGCCGCGGCCCGAGCCGTGCCAGAACCGGCTGAACACGAGGTCGCGGTGGTCGGGGGTGATGCCCTTGCCCTCGTCGCTCACCACGAGGTCGACTCCGGTGGTGCGGTGGCCGCGGGCGGCGAGCCCCTCCTGCGAGTCGCCCTCGGACGGCAGTGCCGCGAGCGTGGTGACGCCGTCGCCGTGGCGGAAGGCGTTCTCGATGAGGTTGGACAGGATCTGGTCGAGCCGGTCGGGGTCGGCCCACACCTCGGGCAGGTCCTCGGGCACCTCGACCCGGAAGCGCTCCCGGTCCTGCCCGCTGGCGACCGCCCGCTCGACGTGGCGGCCGAACACCGCGGCCACGTCGATCGGCTGCGGGCGGATCTGCAGGCGCCCCGCGTCGATGCGCGACACGTCGAGCAGCTCGGTGATGAGGCGGGTGACCCGGTCGGCGTCGGCCTCGATCGTCTCGATCATCAGCCGCTTCTGGTCGTCGGTGAACCGGTCCCACCGGCGCAGCAGGGTCGAGGAGAAGCCCTTGACGGAGGTCAGCGGGGACCGCAGCTCGTGGGCCACGGTGGAGATGAGCGCCGCGTGGTCGGCCTCGAGCCGGCGTCGTGCCTCGGCGTCGCGGACCATGATGAGCACCCGGTTGACCGGCTGGTTGCGCGCGGGACGCAGGTACTTGGCGGTGACCAGCACCTCGCGGCCGCCCTCGAGCATGAGGAACTTCTCCCGGTGCCCGGTGCGGATGTTGATCCCGGACCAGGGGTCGGTGGCCTCCCACCAGTCCGTGCCGTCGCTGTCACGCAGGATGAGCGCCTCGCGGATGTCGCGGCCGAGCAGGTCGCGTCGACGCATGCCGAGCACCTGGGTCGCGCGCCGGTTGAGGAAGCTGACGGTGGCGTCTGCCTCGGCCGCGACGAGCCCGTCCGGGAGCAGCTCACTGGCCTGGGCTGCCCGTTCGGGGTCGAGGATGGAGCCGGGCCGGTAGTCCATGGCGCGAACCCTAGCCCCTCTGGGCTGCCGCGGACGCGTAGAGGCAGACCGTGGCGGCCATGGCGAGGTTGAGCGACTCGGCCTTGCCGTGGATCGGCACCCGGACGACCTCGTCGCAGCGTGCGCGGACGGACTCCTCCAGACCCCACGCCTCGTTGCCCATCACCCACGCGTGCGACGGAGCGAGGTCGACGTCGGGGAGCAGGACGGTGCCGGCACCGTCTGCGGCGAGGACGCGGATGCCCGCCTCGCGCAGCCGGTCGATGGTGGCCTCGACGGGCAGCCCGGTCACCACCGGCAGGTGGAAGAGCGACCCGGCCGTGGAGCGCACGACCTTGGGCGAGAGCACGTCCACGGAGGCGTCGCTGACGAGTACGGCGTCGGCCCCCGCGGCGTCCGCGCCGCGGATGACGGTGCCCGCGTTGCCGGGGTCCCGCACGTTGGTCAGCAGGACCAGCAGCCGCGGCGACCCGGAGAGGACGTCGTCGAGCGAGCCGCCGGGCACCCGGCACACCGCAGCGAGGCCTTGGGGAGTCGGCGTCTCGCTCATCGCGGCGAGGACCTCGTCGGAGACCTCGTGGACGTAGAGGTCGGCAGCGCGTGCCGCCTCGACGACCTCGGCATACCGCGCCGCGGCGTCGGCTGTGAGGTAGAGGTCCAGGACCAGCTCGGGCCGGTGGCGGACGACCTCCCGCACCGACTGGGGTCCCTCGACGAGGAAGCGGCCGGCCTTCTCACGCACCGAGCGCCGGGACAGGGCCCGGACCGCCTTGACCCTGTCCGACCGGGGGTTGGTCAGGGGTGAGGACGGCGGGGCCATGTCCCGGCGCTCGAGTGGTGCGGTGACGCGCTGGATCAGGCGCTGGCGGTCTCGGCCACGGCCGGGACGTTCGCGCGCGCGATCTCGACGAGCGCGGCGAAGGCAGCCTCGTCGTTGACGGCCAGCTCGGCCAGCATGCGGCGGTCGACCTCGATCTCCGCGGCCTTGAGGCCCTGGATGAAGCGGTTGTAGGTCATGCCGTTGGCGCGGGCGCCGGCGTTGATGCGCTGGATCCAGAGGCGACGGAAGTCACCCTTCTTGGCGCGACGGTCCCGGTAGGCATAGCCGAGGCTGTGGGTGACCTGCTCCTTGGCCTTGCGGTAGAGCCGCGAACGCTGCCCGCGGTAACCGCTGGCGCGCTCGAGGACGACCCGGCGCTTCTTCTGGGCGTTGACTGCCCGCTTCACGCGTGCCACGTGAGTTCTCCTTGCTGTCTATCTGCTTGCGAGGCTTCGTGCTGAGCCCGGCCAAACAATGGGGTGGATGGGCTCGGCTCAGCGGCCGAGGAGCTTCTTGACCTTCTTGGAGTCCGGCTTGGACACCTCGACGTCGTTCGCGATCGAGCGGGTGTAGCGCGAGGACTTGTGCTCGAGCAGGTGGCGGCCGTTGGCCTGCTCGCGCATGACCTTGCCCTTGCCCGTGATCCGGAAGCGCTTCTTGGCACCGGAGTGCGTCTTCATCTTCGGCATGGCTGCCGATCTCCTTGCTGTTGACGTGGCCGGGGGTGGTGCGGCCGGGGTGGTGTAGCCGGGTGGAACGTGACCAGCTGGTGGGGCCAGTGGTCGGAACTACGTGGTGGGGGCGGCCTACTCGGCCGTCGTCGCCTCGGGGACAGCGGTCGCGTCGGCGGCCGGTGTCGCCTCCGGCGTCTCGGCGACCGGTGCGGCCTCCGGTGCCTCGGCGGGTGTCTCAGGGGCATCGGCGGCCTGGGCGGCGTGGCCCGAGTCGGAGGTCCGTGCGCGGCGCTGCTCTGCCATCGCCTCGGACTTCTTCTTCGTGGGGGCCAGGACCATGATCATGTTGCGGCCGTCCTGCTTGGGCGCGGACTCGACCGTGCCCAGCTCCAGCACGTCCTCGGCGAGGCGCTGCAGGAGGCGGAAGCCCAGCTCGGGGCGCGACTGCTCGCGTCCGCGGAACATGATCGTCACCTTGACCTTGTCGCCGCCCTTGAGGAAGCGCTCGACGTGGCCCTTCTTGGTGCCGTAGTCGTGCGGGTCGATCTTCGGGCGGAGCTTGATCTCCTTGATGACCGTGTTGACCTGGTTCTTGCGCGCTTCGCGCGCCTTCAGTGCGGCTTCGTACTTGAACTTGCCGAAGTCCATGAGCTTGGCGACTGGAGGCTTGGCCATCGGGGCGACCTCGACGAGGTCGAGGTCTGCCTCGGCGGCGAGCCGCAGCGCGTCCTCGACGCGCACGATGCCGACCTGCTCTCCGTTGGGGCCAACCAACCGCACTTCCGGAACCCGGATGCGGTCGTTGATGCGAGGCTCGCTGATGGTGCTGCTCCTTCGGTCAGGGAAACGTCCGACCGCACCCAACGAGAAGAGGCTCCTCGCCGCTGTCGCGCGAGAAGCCTCACCAGTTCCGTCACGGGACCCCGAGGGACCGTATGCTGCGGAGCTCACGCCCGCGGCCTACGCCTCGGTGACCCGGGGGACCCGGCGACCGAAGTGGTCGACGCGGGTGGAAGCAGGTGCTGCTTCTCTTGCACACCGTGGCCCTGTCGTGGCCGCCGCGGAACCTTCCCAAGGCGACCCCGTGCGTGGTCACGGCCGGTCGATCTGCAAGGCTACCAGCGTGAGCACGGAATCTCCCAATCCCCACCCGACCGACCCCGACGCGGCACCCGGGTCCCCCGCCGGTCCCGGTGACTCCGGCGCCGCCCTGGCCCAGCAGACGCGCGACATCTCCGAGGTGCCGGCCGTCGAGGTCATCACCACCGCGGCGATCCACCTCATGAGCGCCGCAGCCGTCAAGTGCGGGCTGGCCGAGGGACCGGACGCTGCCGAGCACCTCGACCTCGACGAGGCCCGTCGCCTCATCAACGCCCTCGCCGGCCTGATCACCGCCTCGGCGCCCGACCTCGGCAGCCAGCACGCCGCTCCCCTGCGGGACGGCCTCAAGTCGCTGCAGCTGGCGTTCCGCGAGGCGTCGGTCATCCCCGACTCGCCCGGACAGGGCCCCGGCGAGAAGCTCACCGGCTCCGTCGTCTGAGCCGCCGGGCTGGGCCACTCGTCGCACTCGACTGCCCGCCGCAGCTCGACTACCACCGCAAAGCGGGTGTCGTTCGGCAACACGGGGGCTATTCGTCCTCTGGTTGCCGAACGACACCCGCTTTGCACGAGGCCCGCAGGAAGTCAGGGCTGGGTGGCGCCGGGTCACACGGTCGCGGCCGCGCGGGCGCGGTCCTCGGACCGCTGGGCGCGGTGGGCCCGGTGGCGCCGGGCCCGTCCGGAGGTCGCGGCCGCGCCGACGAGGGCCAGCAGGAGCCCGGCGACGGCGACCACCACGAACCCGGCCCCCCAGGCGACGTGGTCGATGGCGACCCCGGCCAGCGGCGCGCCGAGCGCAGAGCCCGCGGTCATGAAGGACCCGTGCCACCCCATCGCCTCGCCCCGGGCGTCCGCCGGCACGACGCGGCTGGCCTGGTCGACCGTCGCGGTGATCGTCGGGGCGCAGAACAGGCCGGCGACGAACCCCAGGACCGCCAGCGACGGCGCCCCGGAGGCGAGCGCCATCGGCGCGGTGACCACGGCCAGCCCGCCGAGCAGCCAGAACGCCGAGACCGACCGGTGCAGCCCGCCGTAGACGAGGCCGCCGACCAGTGAGCCGAGGCCCCACACGGCCAGCACCCAGCCGATGGACGCGGGAGTGCCGAAGTCGCGCAGCGCCGCGACGAACGAGATGTCGGAGCCGCCGAGCACCAGGGTGGCTGCGAACGCGCTCAGGCAGACGGCGACGAACGGGGGCCTGAACCACGCCGAGCGGCGCACGGCCGAGGCCGTCTCGACGGGGACACCCTGGTCGTCGACCTCGCGCGCGGCCTCCTCGCGGATCACCGGGTTGACGACCCACAGCAGGATGCCTGCGGCCACCCCGAGCATCTGGATGGCGAACAGCACCCACGACGTCGGCCACACCGTGGCCGCCCAGACCCCGAGGGCCGGCCCGACCATGAAGGACAGCTCGACGGCGACGGAGTCGAGCGAGATCGCGGTGCGGCGGTCGCTCTCCGGCACCGCGGCGATGATCGCCTGGCGGATGATGGAGAACGCCGGGATCACGAAGAGGCCGGCCAGCGAGGCCAGGACGAGCAGCGGCCAGTAGGACACGAAGGGCGCGACCGACCAGCAGGCAGCTGCGACCACGATCGACGGCACGACGACGCGCCGCAGGCCCATCCGGTCGAGCAGGCGCCCGCGCCACGGCCCACTCACCGCGATCGCGACGGTCGCGGCTGCCGAGACCAGGCCGGCGGCGCCGTACGAGCGGTCGAGGGCGGACACGACGTGGAGCGTGAGGACGATGCCCCCGGTGAACACCGGCAGCCGCACGAGGAACCCCAGGACGAGGGCCCGGCGCAGGGCCGGCAGGGCGAGGACGCGGCGGTAGCGGTGGAGCACTGCCCCACTGTCCCAGCAGGCACCGACACCGGCCAAACGGATTTGGCCCCTGACAGCAGGGTCGAGACGAACGGACCACCGTCCGGATGCGGCACGGGCGTTCCGGAGGGAGGGTGGAGACGCTGCTCGGGCCCGCGTCGGGACGAGAGAACGCAACCACCACCACACGAAGGAGCAGCGATGACGGACCAGCAGGCCACGCCGGAGTCGATCCGGACCGCACCGAGCGAGGAGGCCCGGCTCGGGTCGACGACCGACACCGGCGCCCCTGCCCCCAGCGACCGCAACAGCCTCACCATCGGCCCGGACGGGCCGATCGTCCTGCACGACGTGCACTTCCTGAACCAGATGGCGCACTTCAACCGCGAGCGCATCCCCGAGCGCAACGTGCACGCCAAGGGCTCCGGTGCGTTCGGCGAGTTCGTCTGCACGGAGGACGTCTCGGCACACACCAAGGCTGCGCTGTTCCAGAAGGGGAGCACGGTCGAGATGCTGGCCCGCTTCTCGACCGTCGCAGGTGAGCAGGGCTCCCCCGACACCTGGCGCGACCCGCGCGGGTTCGCGCTGAAGTTCTACACGCCCGAGGGCAACTACGACCTCGTCGGCAACAACACGCCGGTCTTCTTCATCCGCGACACCATGAAGTTCCCGCACTTCATCCGCAGCCAGAAGCGCCGCGGCGGCTCGGGTCTGCGCGACAACCACATGCAGTGGGACTTCTGGAGCCTCAACCCCGAGTCCGCCCACCAGGTCACCTACCTCATGGGCGACCGGGGCATCCCCCGCTCGTTCCGGCACATGAACGGCTACGGGTCCCACACCTACATGTGGGTCAACGCGGCCGGCGAGAAGTCCTGGGTCAAGTACCACTTCCACAGCGACCAGGGCGTCCAGGGCCTCACCGGCGACGAGGCCACGGTCATCGCCGGGCAGGACGCCGACTTCCACCGCCGCGACCTGTACGAGGCGATCGAGCGCGGCGAGCACCCCAGCTGGACGCTGTCGGTGCAGGTCATGCCGTACGAGGACGCGAAGACCTACCACCTCAACCCGTTCGACCTCACCAAGGTCTGGCCGCACTCGGACTACCCGCTCATCAAGGTCGGCACGATGACCCTGAACCGCAACCCGGAGAACTTCTTCGCCGAGGTCGAGCAGGCCGCGTTCGAGCCGTCGGCCCTGGTGCCGGGGATCGGCTTCTCCCCCGACAAGATGCTGCTGGGGCGGGCGTTCGCGTACGCAGACACCCACCGCTACCGCATCGGCCCGAACTACCACCAGCTGCCGGTGAACCGGGCCAAGGCGGTCGCCGAGCTCAACACCTACACGCAGGACGGGCCGATGGCCTACGACCACCACGGTGACCAGCCCGTCTACGCACCCAACAGCGAGGGCCGCGGGTACGCCGACCAGGTCGGCGAGGCCGAGGAGAGCTGGGAGTCCGACGGCGCGATGGTGCGCCAGGCCTACACGCTGCGCGAGGACGACGACGACTTCGGCCAGGCCGGCACCCTGGTGCGCGAGGTCTGGGACGACGACCAGCGCGAGCAGTTCGTGAAGACCGTGGCCGGCCACCTGCTCGGCGGGGTGCGAAGCCCCGTGCTCGAGCGGGCGTTCGAGTACTGGAAGAACGTGGACGCCGACACCGGCAAGCAGATCGAGGAGGCCGTGCGCGCGGGCTCCGGGGGCACGAACCCCGGCGGCGAGGCGGACGACGCCAAGGACCTGCACGAGCCCGTCGTCGAGACCCGCACGCAGGCGGGCCGCTAGCGAGCTGCGCCGTGCCGCGTGCCCCCCTTCGCGGGGCACGCGGCATACGCTCCCCGGATGACGATCTACCACCTGGCGGAGCCCGAGCACTGGGGGCAGGCGCAGCGGACGGGCAGCTACACGCAGTCCACCCGTGGGCGCACCCTCGCCGACGAGGGCTTCATCCACTGCTCCTCCGCCGAGCAGTGGCCGGTGGTGCGCAGGTCGTTCTACCGGGACGTGACCGGCCCGCTGCTGCTGCTCGAGATCGACGAGTCCCGGCTGCCCGAGCCACCCGTGGTCGAGGTGGGCAACCCTGCGACGGGCGAGACGTTCCCCCACCTGTACCGGGCCCTGCCGGTCGACGCGGTCGCCGGCGTCACCGAGCTCCCCGCGCCGCACGGCGGCTGAGGTCGCTCAGGAGATCGAGAAGGCGAGCCCGTCGATGCGGGCCCTGATCTCGCCGTCGGTGGCGAGGCGTTCCCCGATGGCCGTCGCCACGGCCTGCACCCGTTCGGCGGCCAGACCCGGCACCAGCGTGAGCTGCACCCGCAGGACGCCCTCGCCCGGCGCCCCGGCGGCGAGCTCGTGACCGACGACGTCGGGCTGCTCGCGCACCGCGTCGGCGACCGCGCGGGCCACCGAGTCGTCCTCGTGCGCCGGCAGCCACTCGCGCTGCTGGGCCAGGGCCCAGACCATGCTCGGGCGCAGGGCGAGCGGCCTCTCCCCCGCCACGTCGAGGACCATCACGTCGCACCGTTCGCTGACCGCCGCCTGGGCGGCGCGGGCCGCGGTGACGGGTACGGGGCGGGCCTGCGGGTCCCACGCGGCGATCGCCTGCATGGAGCTGAAGACCGGCAGCGCCCGGGCGCCGTCGGGGGCGACCAGCGTGACGGCTGCCATGTCGGTCTGCTTCTCCACGACGAGCTCGCCGGTGGAGACGGTGGAGACGGGCTCGGCCACGATCGGCACCAGCAGGCGCGCCGCGGAGACCGCGGCCACGAGGGCACGCTCGTCCCCGGGGTCGGACATCGCGGCGACCAGCGCGGGGTCGGCGGCGCCGGTGTCCCCGTCGAACCCGGTGCCGGTCAGCTCCCGGCCACCGAAGGGGATCCCGGCCGAGTCGTGCGGCGGTGTAGGGCTGGTCACGGGCGGCCTGCCACGTCGAGGGCGTCGGGCAGCGTGAACGCGCCCCGGTAGAGCGCCGACCCCACGATCGCGCCCTCGACGCCGTCGGGCACGAGCCCCCGGATGGCCTCGATGTCCTCGAGGGTCGAGACGCCGCCGGAGGCGACGACCGGACGGTCCGTGCGGGCGCACACGTCACGCAGCAGCTCCAGGTTGGGGCCCTTGAGCATCCCGTCCTTGTTGACGTCGGTGACGACGTAGCGGGCGCAGCCCTCACGGTCCAGGCGCGCCAGGGTCTCCCACAGGTCGCCGCCCTCCTGGGTCCAGCCGCGGGCGGCCAGGGTGGTGCCGCGCACGTCGAGGCCCACGGCGATGCGGTCGCCGTGTTCCGCGATGGCGGCGGCGGTCCACTCGGGGTCCTCCAGGGCCGCGGTGCCGAGGTTGACCCGGCGGCAGCCGGTGGCGAGCGCGGCCTCGAGGGAGGCGGCGTCCCGGATCCCGCCGCTCATCTCCACCTTGACGTCCAGGCGCCCGACGATGTCGGCCAGCAGCTCGCGGTTGGAGCCGCGCCCGAACGCCGCGTCGAGGTCGACGAGGTGCAGCCACTCGGCCCCCTGCTCCTGCCAGGCGAGCGCCGCCTGCCACGGGTCGCCGAACTGGCCACCCGTGCCGGCCACCCCCTGCACGAGCTGGACGGCCTGGCCGTCAGCGACGTCGACGGCGGGCAGGAGTTCGAGGCGGGGGCCGGTCATGGGGGTCCTTGCGGTCGGGGTGGGGCTGGTCGGGTTGGGGGCTGGTCGGGTTGAGGGTGGAGCCGGGGTGGCGCAGACGTGCGGGGACGACGGCGTGGGGGATCAGCTGACGGTGGGGGTCACAGCGAGTGCACCCAGTTCTCGAGCAGGGTCAGGCCCGCGTCGCCCGACTTCTCGGGGTGGAACTGGGTGGCCGACAGGGGTCCGTTCTCGACCGCCGCGACGAAGGGACGGCCGTGCTCGGACCAGGTGACCTTGGGGGCGACCACGGCGAACGCACCGGTGGGCGGCTCGAGCACCCACTCCTGGACGGCGTAGGAGTGCACGAAGTAGAACCGCTCGGACTCGACGCCGGCGAACAGCCGGGTGCCCTGGGCCACGGTGACCTCGCTCCAGCCCATGTGCGGCACCACGTCGGCCTGCAGCCTCGTCACGGTGCCGGGCCACTCGCCCAGCCCCTCCTCGGGGCTGGCGCCGGGCTCCTCGCTGCCGTCGAACAGCACCTGCATCCCGACACAGACGCCGAGCACGGGACGCCCGCCGGCCAGCCGGGTCTCGATCACCAGGGGTCCCTCGGCGGCCCGCAGCCCGGTGAGGCAGGCGTGGAAGTTGCCCACCCCGGGGACGAACAGGCCGTCGGCGTCCAGGGCCGTTGCCTTGTCGCCGGTCAGGGTGACCTCGGCGCCGACGTGCTCGAGGGCACGGACGGCGGACCGGACGTTGCCGCTGCCGTAGTCGAACACCACGACGTGCGCCATCAGCTCTCCTCCATCTCGGCGCGGTGCCGCGCCTGCTCTGCCATGCGGGACTCGAAGCGGGCGACCGCCTGGGCGGTCGGGGCCACGACCTGGCCACGTGGGGACGCACCCGCCGTCAGCAGGTCGGACCCCGGCAGGCCCAGGGTCGCCATCAGCGTGCGCAGCCACCCGGTGGCGTCCCCGGAGCGGTCGGCGACGACAGCGGCCACTGCTCCCGGTCCCGACCGGGCGTGCGCCGCCGCGACCAGGTCGGTGGGGCGGGCCACCTCGAGGGCCGGCGTCCGGACGCGGCCCTCCCCCGGTTCCCAGACGAGCCAGCGCTGGGTGGCGCGCCAGCCGCGAGGCCGGACCGACACCACCGCCCGGTCGCCCACGACGAAGAAGCCGAGGGCGGGACGGATCCTGCCGGGCAGTGGCCGCCCGACGAGGGTCGCGACCGGGTCGTCGTACGGCGCACCGGCGCGCGAAGCGGGCTCGGCCGGGACGAGTGCGATCCACTCCCCCTGAGGCACGACCTCGCAGGCGACCAGGCCGCGTCGCACCCAGCCCGAGGCGCGCGCGGGCTCGCCGCGCACGAGGAGCAGTCCGCGCGACGCCCGCGCGGACTGCCGCGGCACGCTCACGTGGAGAGGCTGCCCTTCGCGCTGGGTACGCCGCTCACGCGCGGGTCGCGGGCCACCGCGGCACGCAGCGCCCGCGCCACGGCCTTGAACTGTGCCTCGACGATGTGGTGCGGGTCGCGGCCGGACAGCACCCGGACGTGCAGCGCGATGCCGGCGCGGCCGGCGAACGACTCCCAGACGTGGCGCGTGAGCGAACCGACGTAGGTGCCCCCGATGACGACGTAGGCCTGGCCCTCGGGCTCGCCGGTGTGGACGACGTAGGGCCGCCCCGCGACGTCGACGACCGCGTGGACCAGCGCCTCGTCGAGCGGGACGGTGGCGTCGCCGAAGCGGGAGATGCCGCTCTTGTCGCCCAGGGCCTCGCGCAGGGCGTCGCCGAGCACGATGGCGACGTCCTCGACGGTGTGGTGGGCGTCGACGTCGACGTCACCGGTGGCCTTGACGCGCAGGTCGATGAGCGAGTGCTTGGCCAGCGAGGTGAGCATGTGGTCGTAGAACCGCACGCCGGTCGAGACGTCGGCAACACCGGTGCCGTCGAGGTCGAGCTCGAGCTCGACGCTGGACTCCGAGGTCGACCGGCTCAGCGAGACCCTGCGGTCACCTGCGGTCACGGGGCGCTCCTGTCGGTGGCGGTGTCGGCGATCTCGGCCACGGCGGCCAGGAACGCGTCCGTCTCGGCCGGGGTCCCGGCCGTGACACGAAGATAGTGGGGGATGCCGACGTCGCGGACCAGCACACCCCGCTCGAGCAGCGCCCGCCACGTCGCCGCGGCGTCGGCGAGACCGCCGAACAGGACGAAGTTGGCGTCGCTGGCGACCGGGGCGTAGCCGAGCTCGGCGAGCCGGGACACCATGCGGTCGCGCTGCTCCTTGATGGCCTCGACGGTGCCGAGCATCTGGTCGGCGTGCGCGAGGGCGCCCAGCGCGATCGCCTGCGTGGGGGCCGACAGGTGGTAGGGCAGCCGCACGAGCCGCAGCGCGTCGACGAGGGCGGGGTCCGCCGCGAGGTAGCCGAGGCGACCGCCCGCGAAGGCGAACGCCTTGCTCATGGTCCGGGTGACGACCAGGCGCGGACGCCCTTCGAGCAGGGTCAGCGCGCTCGGGGTGCCGGGACGGGCGAACTCGGCGTACGCCTCGTCCACGACGACGACGGCCCGCTCGGCCGCGGCGTACACCGCCTCCACCACGTCGAGGCCCAGCGCGGTGCCGGTCGGGTTGTTGGGCGAGCAGAGGAAGACGACGTGCGGCTGGTGCTCGCGCACCTGCTCCACCGCCGACTCGGCGGTGAGGTCGAACGGCGCGTAGGGACCGGCGCCGCGCAGCCCGTCCACCCACGTCATGCCCGTGCCGGTGCTGATCAGGGGGTGCATCGAGTAGGCCGGCGTGAACCCGAGGGCCGTGCGCCCGGGACCGCCGAACGCCAGGACGACGTGCTGGAGCACCTCGTTGGACCCGTTGCCGGCCCAGACCTGCGCCGGCTCCACCTCGACGCCCGAGGCGGAGGTCAGGTATGCCGCGAGCGCCGTGCGGAGCTCGGTGAACTCGCGGTCGGGATAGCGGTTGAGCGTCGGCGCCACCGCGGCCACGCGCGCCGTGATGTCCGCGACCACGTCCTCGGGCACGGGGTAGGAGCTCTCGTTGGTGTTGAGCCGCACGGGGACGTCGAGCTGGGGCGCGCCGTAGGGGCTCGCGCCACGCAGGTCCTCGCGCAGGAGGGCGTCGAGGCGCGCCCGGTTGGCGTCGAGGTCGGTGGTCACGTCGGTGGACCCGCTCACGGTCGGTCGCACCGCCTCAACGGCCGTCGTCGAAGCGGGCGGTGACCGCCTCGCCGTGGGCGGGGAGGTCCTCGGCCTGCGACAGGGCGACGACGTGGTGGGCAACGTCCTGCAGTGCCTCGCGGCTGTAGTCGACGACGTGGGTGCCGCGCAGGAACGACTGCACGGACAGGCCGCTGCTGTGGCAGGCGCAGCCCCCGGTGGGCAGGACGTGGTTGGACCCGGCGACGTAGTCGCCGAGGCTCACGGGCGAGAAGGCGCCGACGAACACCGCGCCGGCGTTGCGCACCCGTGCGGCCACGGCGGCGGCGTCGTCGGTCTGGATCTCGAGGTGCTCCGCGGCGTAGGCGTTGACCACCTGCAGCCCCTGGTCGAGGTCGTCGACGAGCACCAGCCCGGACTGCGGGCCGGTGAGGGCGGTGCGCACCCGGTCGGCGTGCTTGGTCGCCGGCACGCGCCGCTCGACGGCGGCGGCGACGGCGTCGGCCAGCTCCGTGCTCGCGGTGACCAGGACGGAGGCGGCGAACGGGTCGTGCTCGGCCTGGCTGATGAGGTCGGCGGCGACGTGGACCGGGTCGGCGGAGTCGTCGGCGAGGATGGCGATCTCGGTGGTGCCAGCCTCCGAGTCGATGCCGATGAGCCCCTTGAGCAGCCGCTTGGCCGCGGTGACGTAGATGTTGCCCGGGCCGGTGACCAGGTCGACGGGCTCGGCGACGACCGCGTCGTCTCCCTCACCGTCGGTGAAGCCGTAGGCGAACGCAGCCACGGCCTGGGCGCCGCCGACGGCATACACCTCCTCGACCCCCAGCAGGGCGCAGGCGGCCAGGACCGTCGGGTGCGGGTAGCCGGCGAAGATACCGGTGTTCTCACGTTGGGGAGGGCTGGCGACCGCGAGGGAACCGACCTCGGCAACCTGCGCGGGGACGACGTTCATGACCACGCTGGAGGGGTAGACGGCCCGGCCGCCGGGCACGTAGAGCCCGACCCTGTCGACCGGCACCCAGCGCTCGGTGACGGAGCCACCGGGGACCACCTGGGTGGTCGTGGTGCTGCGGCGCTGGTCCTCGTGCACGAGGCGGGCGCGGCGGATGGACTCGTCGAGGGCGGCCCAGACGTCCGGGGCCAGCGTGTCGAGGGCTGCGGTGATGACCTCGGCCGGCACCCGCAGCGTGGGCGGGCGGACGCCGTCGAAGCGCTCACCGAGCTCGTAGAGGGCCTCCGCGCCGCGGTGGCGCACGTCCTCGCACAGGGGCCGGACGGTCTCGACGGCCGCCGCCACGTCGAACTCGGCTCGCGGCAGCAGGTGGCGCAGCTCGCGGGCACCGAGGTCGCGTCCGCGCAGGTCGATCGTGGACATCATGGGCCCAAGTCTAGGCGGGGCCCTGTGGACGTCCGAACCCCGCCGGTGGCGGTCTCAGCCCCCGGATGACCGACGGAGCACGGGGTCGCCCCCGGGCTCGGGCTGTGGGGGCGCGGGCTGCTCCCCGGCAGGGTCTGGCTGGGTCGCGGCGAGGGTCACGCTCGTCTCGACGGGGCCGAACGTCGCGTCGATCTCGTCCTGCATCTGCTCCCCCGGCCAGCGGGCCGCCAGCAGCACGAACATGCCCAGCGTGAGGACGGCGCAGATCCCGACCGAGGCGGCCGGCGAGGTGTGCTCCGAGACCCAGCCCGCGGCGAGGAAGCAGAGACCGGTGACCCCGACCGACAGGGCGCCGGCGAGGCCGAACACCCGGCCGCGCATTGCGGTGGGCACCAGGAGGGTGAAGGCCGACT
Source organism: Phycicoccus sp. Soil748 (assembly GCF_001428025.1). Taxonomy (GTDB): domain Bacteria; phylum Actinomycetota; class Actinomycetes; order Actinomycetales; family Dermatophilaceae; genus Pedococcus. The sequence goes on from NZ_LMSC01000009.1 coordinate 33,727, forward strand.
GCAGCGGCAGCATGTAGCTCTGCAGGGCACCTGAGACGAACCACGCAGCCCACACCACCGGCAGCGGCGGCTCGAAGATCGTCACGAGCAGCGGCAGCGGCATGACCAGGGCCAGCCGGAGCACGAGGCGGAACTGGCGCTCCGCGGGCAGCCGGCCCAGGAGCAGGAGGCCGGCCACGGCGCCGAGGATGGGGGCGGCCATGAGCAGGCCGCCCCACGTGGAGGACCCGGTGTGGTCGCTCGCGTAGGGCAGCGCCACCGCCTCCGGCGCCGCGGCGGCGAGGGCGCTGGCCAGGGACAGCAGGAGCAGCATGGTCAGGACGCTGCTGGTGCGGATCTGTCGCCAACCCTCGGCCAGGTCGCCCAGCAGCCCGGACAGCGGGCCGTCCGCGCCGTCGACCACTGCCTTCGGTGGCGTGACGACGGCGAGCACGACGGCGCCGACGAGGAAGGTGGCGAGGTCGAGCAGCAGCGCCGTGGTGTCACCCACCAGCCCCACGACGACGCCGCCGAGGGCGAGCCCGATGGCCTGGTTGACCTGCGTGGCCAGGGTGGTGAGCCCGAACGCACGGGCGTACACGCGGCGTACGGGGAACAGGTCGGTGAGCAGCATCTGGCTGGCGGTCATGGCGGGACCACCCACGAACTCGAGCACGAAGACGAGGCCGAGCACGAGCGACACGGACTCGGTGGTGCGGACGGCGAGCACGAGCAGCACCACGAGGGCAGCCCGGATGAGGTGGGTGCCGACGAGGGTGGTCCGCGGGGCCAGCCGGTCGCAGAGCGGGGCGAGCAGCGCCCGTCCGAGGATGCTAGGGACGAGGGACACCGCGAAGGTGGCTGCCGTCGCGAGCGCCGACCCGGTCCACGTGTAGACCACGGCCGCCACCGTGATCCGGGCGATGTAGTCGCCCCAGGTGGACAGGGTGGAGGCGGCGAAGACGGGGAGGAACACGGGGGTGCGGAGCACCTCGGTGTACGAGGGCACCGCGACGGCGCCGTCCTTCCCGCTGACCATTGACCGACCGTACCCCGCTACCGGGACCCGTAAAAGTTGGACTCGGTGACCGCGCGGGCGTGCCTCGCCACCCGCCGGTAGGCCCCGGCGAGGTCGGCGCCGGAGCCCGGTTCGCCGCCCAGGATGCGGCTGACGCCGTCGGCGACCCGCAGGTCGGACGGGACGCTCTCGGCGGGCTTGCCCCGGAAGAGCACCGCGGCGTTGCGAAGCCGGGAGGCCATGGTCCACGACGCCCGCAGCGCCTCGCCCTGCTCCTCGTCGAGGTACCCCGCCCCGACCGCGGCCTCCAGGGCGGGCAGCGTCGAGGTCGTGCGCAGTCCCTCGACCTCGTGGGCGTGCTGCATCTGGACCAGCTGGACGGTCCACTCGACGTCGCTGAGACCACCGCGCCCGAGCTTGAAGTGGCTCTTCGGGTCGGCGCCGCGGGGCAGGCGCTCGGCCTCCATCCGGGCCTTGAGCCGCCGGATCTCGCGCACCTGGGTGGCCGTGAGGCCCTCGTCGGGCCAGCGCAGCGGGTCGACGAGCTCGAGGAATCTCGTGCCCAGCTCCCCGTCGGCGGCGATCGGCATCGCCCGCAGCAGCGCCTGCGACTCCCACGTGAGCGACCAGCGCGCGTAGTAGGCGCGGTAGCTCGCGAGGCTGCGGACGAGCGGTCCGCTCTTGCCCTCGGGGCGCAGGTCGGCGTCGAGCCCGAGCGCGGGGTCCGGACCCGCGGACCCGAGCAGCCGGCGCAGCTCCTGCACGGTCTCCAGCGCCTGCTCCTGGGCGACCTTCTCGTCGGCGCCGTCGAGGGGGTCGTGGACGAAGAGCACGTCGGCGTCGGAGCCGTACCCCACCTCTCCCCCACCGAGGCGCCCCATCCCGACGACGAGCAGGCGGGTGCACCGCGGCCCGTGGCGCTCCTCGACGACCCGGACCGCCACCGAGAGCGCTGTCTCGAGCAGGGCGGCGGTGAGGTCGGTGAGGGCGGTGCCGACCTGCTGGAGGTCGAGCTCGCCGGTGAGGTCGGCGACGGCGATGCGGAAGAGCTCCTGGCGCCGCAGGCTGCGCGCGGCCCGCACGGCCCGGTCGGGGTCGGCCTGCCGGCCGGCCGCGGCGGTCATCCGCCGGACGAGGTCGGCCCGCGGAAGGGGGGTGAGCCCGCCCGGGTCGCCCAGCATCGCCACCGACTCGGGCGCCCCGACGAGCAGGTCGGCGGCGTAGCGGCTGCGGGCCAGGGTGTGCGCCAGCCGCTCGGCGGCCGAGCCCTCGTCACGCAGGAGGCGCAGGTACCAGTGGGTCGACCCCAGCTCCTCGCTGACCTTGCGGAACGCGAGCAGCCCACCGTCGGGATCGGCCTCGTCGGCGAACCAAGCGAGCATCACCGGCAGCAGCGTCCGCTGGATCGCGGCCCGGCGGCTCACCCCGGAGGTGAGCGCCTCGAGGTGGCGGATGGCCCCGGCGGGGTCGCGGAAGCCCAGGGCGGCCAGCCGCTCGCGGGCGGCCTCCGGCCCCAGCCGCGCGTCGCTGGTGCTGAGGCGTGCGACCGCGGCGAGCAGGGGCCGGTAGAACAGCCGCTCGTGGATGCGGCGCACCTCCCGGGCCTGCGCCTGCCGCTGGGCCTCGACCGCCTTGGCGGCGTCCGACCGGTGCCCCAGGGCGCGGCCGAGCCGGCGCAGGTCGGCCTCCGCCGTGGGCATGAGGTGGGTGCGGCGCAGCCGGAACAGCTGGATCCGGTGCTCCAGGGTCCGCAGCAGCCGGTAGGCGGCATCGAGCGTCGCGGCGTCGTCGCGCCCCACGTAGCCACCCCTGGCGAGGGCGTCCAGCGCCTCGAGCGTGGTGCCGGAGCGCAGCGAGGCGTCGGCCCGGCCGTGCACCAGCTGCAGCAGCTGCACGCTGAACTCGACGTCGCGCAGCCCGCCCGGCCCGAGCTTCAGCTGGCGGTCGGCCTCGGCGGCGGGCACGTGCTGCTCCACCCGGCGACGCATCGCCTGGACGTCCTCGACGAAGTTGTCCCGCGAGGCCGCCTGCCACACCATCGGCCGCACCGCCTCCAGGTAGGCCCCACCCAGCGCCCGGTCGCCGGCGACGGGTCGCGCCTTGAGCAGCGCCTGGAACTCCCAGGTCTTGGCCCAGCGCTCGTAGTAGGCGCGGTGGCTCTCGACGGTCCTCACCAGCGGACCGTTCTTGCCCTCGGGGCGCAGGGCCGCGTCGACCGGCCACAGCGTGCCCTCCCCCGTCGAGGTGGAGCACGCCCGCATGAGGTGGGTCGCGAGCGCGGTGCCCGCGGCGAGCGCACGTGGCTCGTCGACGCCCTCGCGCGGCTCGGCCACGAAGATGACGTCGACGTCGCTGACGTAGTTGAGCTCGCGCCCCCCGGTCTTGCCCATCCCGATCACCGCGAAGTCGCACAGGTCCGCGTCGTCACCGACGTGGTCGCGGGCGATCTGCAGGGCCGCCTCGAGCGCCGCCTCGGCGAGGTCCGCCAGCGCTGCCGCCGCCTCGGGCAGCGCGGCGGGGGCGTCGTCGGTGGTGAGGTCGAGCGCCGCGATGCCGAGCAGCTGCCGCCGGTAGCCGATGCGCAGGGCGTCGTACGGCGTGCGGCCGCCGGTCTCGCGCACGGCGGTGACCAGTTCCTCGACCCGCTGCTCCGGCGTGCGCGGTCGCGCCTCGGCGACGCTGCGCCAGTGCTCGGGGTGCGCCACGAGGTGGTCGCCGAGGGCGCTCGAGGCACCGAGGACCGCGAGCAGCCGGTCGCGGGCCGCGCCCGGGTGGCGCAGGGCCGCGACCAGGCCTGTCACCTCGGTGGCCGCTCCCGACTCCTCGTCACGGCGCCTGGGCTCGGAGGCCCGCAGCGCCTCCATGAGGCGCACGACGCTGAGCAGGGCGAGGTCGGGGTCGGCGACGGCGCCGAGCGCGTCGGGCAGGCCGTCGTTGAAGACGTCGTCGAGGGGGTCGACCAGACCGGAGAGCGCCGGGTCGGCCAGCAGCTGCTCGGCCCGGGGCGGGTCGGCGAAGCCCAGCCGTGCGAGCGTCGCCGACCGGGAGGTCGCGCGGCCCGAGATCACAGCCCGGGCAGGTAGCGCTCGAGCTCGAAGCGGGTGATCTCGCCGCGGTAGTCGTCCCACTCGGCGCGCTTGTTGCGCAGGAAGAAGTCGAACACGTGCTCGCCCAGGGTGTCGGCCACCAGGTCGCTCTTCTCCATGACGCGGATGGCCTCGTGGAGCGAGGTGGGCAGCGGCTCGATACCCATCGCCTGGCGCTCACCGGAGGTGAGGCCCCACACGTCGTCCTCGGTCTCGGCGGGCAGCGGGTAGTCCTCCTCGATGCCCTTGAGGCCGGCCGCGAGCATCAGCGCGAACGCGAGGTAGGGGTTGGCGGCGGCGTCGAGGGTGCGGACCTCGACCCGGCTGCTCTGGCCCTTGGTGGGCTTGTACATCGGCACGCGCACCATGGCCGAGCGGTTGTTGTGGCCCCACGTGAGGTGCGCCGGGGCCTCCCCGCCGCCCCACAGCCGCTTGTAGGAGTTGACCCACTGGTTGGTGACGGCGGTGATCTCGGCGCCGTGGTGCAGCAGCCCGGCGATGAACTGACGGCCCACCTTGCTCAGCTGGTAGGGCGCGCCCGCCTCGTAGAAGGCGTTGCTGTCGCCGTCGAACAGCGACATGTGCGTGTGCATCCCCGAGCCCGGGTGCTGCGCGAAGGGCTTGGGCATGAACGACGCGAAGATGCCCTGCTCGAGCGCGACCTCCTTGATGACCGTCCGGAACGTCATGATGTTGTCGGCCGTCGAGAGCGCGTCGGCGTAGCGCAGGTCGATCTCGTTCTGGCCCGGGCCGCCCTCATGGTGGCTGAACTCGACCGAGATGCCCATCGACTCGAGCATGGTGATGGCGGCGCGGCGGAAGTCGTGGCCGGTGCCGTGCGGCACGTGGTCGAAGTAGCCGGCCTGGTCGACGGGTTCGGGGCTCTCCCCCGGCGCGAACCCCTGCTTCAGCAGGTAGAACTCGATCTCGGGGTGGGTGTAGAAGGTGAACCCGAGGTCGGAGGCCTTGCCCAGCGCGCGCTGCAGCACGTGGCGCGGGTCGGCGAAGCTGGGCGACCCGTCGGGCAGGGTGATGTCGCAGAACATGCGGGCGGTGCCGGGGTTCTCACCACGCCACGGGAGCACCTGGAACGTCGCCGGGTCGGGCTTGGCCAGCATGTCGGCCTCGTAGACCCGGGCGAACCCCTCGATCGCGGAGCCGTCGAAGCCGATGCCCTCGGCGAACGCGCCCTCGAGCTCGGCCGGCGCCACGGCCACCGACTTCAGGGTGCCGAGCACGTCGGTGAACCACAGCCGCACGAAGCGGATGTCGCGCTCCTCGATGGTGCGAAGGACGAACTCCTGCTGACGATCCATGGGGGTGATCCTGCCCTAGTCGTGCGCCGCGGTGCGCCTCGCAGCGCCGCAGCGCTCAGCCCGTGAGAACCGACTGCGCGCTGTTGTGGCCCGGGATGCCGCTGACGCCACCACCACGACGCGCCCCGGCCCCGGACACCCGCACCTTCGCGTGCCGGGTCTCGACGCCCCAGGTGCCCACCTCGGACTCCTGCTCCGCCCAGGGCCACTGGAGCGAGCGGTGGAAGATGTTGCCGCCGGGGAGCCCGAGGTCGGCCTCGAGCTCGACCGGGGTCCGCGCCTCGAGGCAGTAGGCGCCGTCGCCGTCGCGCAGCAGCACGTCCTGGATGGGCTCGGCCAGCACCGAGTTGAGCGACTCCAGCGTGCGGGCGAGCGCCAGGTCCTTGACCGCGTCGTGGTCCTCGGGCGAGCCCCGGAACAGCCGGGCCGGCAGGTGAAGCCCGAACAGCGTCAGCGTCTGGGCGTCGGTCGCGGCGAGCTCGGGACCGAGGATCGAGCGGTCGGACAGGCTGTGGCAGTAGATCTCGCACGGCGGCAGCTGGGGCACCCGGCCCGCGGACGCCGCCGCCCACGACTCCTGCAGCTGGCCGTAGCCCTCGTTGATGTGGAACGTGCCGGCGAACGCACCGGCCGGGTCGACCGAGGCGTCGCGCAGTCGTGGCAGCCGCGACAGCAGCATGTTGACCTTGAGCTGGGCACCCTCGGGCTCCACCTCGGTCTCCACGGCGGCGGCGCCCGCGGCCTCCAGCAACCGGTTGAGGACCGCCGGCGCACAGGCGGCGTGGATGGTACGGGCGCGGGCCGAGCCGCCCTCCCAGGACACCTCTCCGTCGGGGTCGACCGCGAGCACCCTTGTCCCCGTGCGGATCTCGGCACCTGCGGCCACGGCGGTTCGGGCCAGTCCGTCGGTGACAGCGCCCATGCCACCCACGGGCACGTCCCAGTCGCCCGTGCCGCCGCCGATGAGGTGGTAGAGGAAGCAGACGTTCTGCCGCAGGTCCGCGCCCCGCAGGTCCGCGAACGTGCCGATCAGCGCGTCGGTCGCCACGACGCCGCGCACCGTGTCGTCACCGAAGGTCTGCTCGAGCACCTCGCCGAGCGGGCGGCGCACCAGCGCCTCCCACAGCGCGTCGTCGCCGACCCGGGCGGCCAGGTCGGCCTGGGTGCGCAGGGGTTCCAGGACCGTGGGAAAGACCCGCTCGGCGAGGCGCTGCACCCGCCCGTAGAAGTCCTGCCACGCGGCGTACTCGGCGCGGCTGCCGGTGAGCGCCTCGAAGCCGGCGGCTGTCGCGCCGGGGTCCCCGTGGTCGACGAGCAGCCCCCGCGTCGGATCGCCCGGCACGGGCGTGAAGGACGAGTAGCGGCGCCGGATCAGCCGGACATCCAGGTCGAGGTCGGCCATCACCTGTCGCGGCAGCAGCGAGACCAGGTAGGAGTAGCGCGACAGGCGCGCGTCCACACCGGGGAACGCCTGCGCCGACACCGCCGCCCCGCCGACGTGGTCGGCGGCCTCCAGCACCAGGACGGTGCGCCCCGCCCGGGCTAGGTAGGCAGCGGTGGTGAGCCCGTTGTGGCCGGCTCCGATGACGACGTCGTCGTAGATCACGCCCGGCAGCCTACGGAGTGGGCTCCTGCTCCACGGGCTCCCCGGTCTGCGTGTCCTCGCGCGCCTGCTCGGTGTCGCTGGTCACGGGGAGGTCAGGGTCGATGGCGGCGTACCGGCGCTCGAGCTCCTGCTGGTCGGGCTCGAGGCCCAGGCCACGGATCTCCTCGGCGACGGCGGCGATGACGGCCTCCGGGTCGCGGCCCTTGGCCTTCTCCTCGCCGCGCAGCTGTGCAGCCACCAGCGCGTGCCGCGTCGCGTCGTCCAGCTCGCCACTGGCGTGTCCGACCTCGAAGCCCTCAGTCATCTCCCGCAACCTCCTCGTCCGTGGTGGGAGCACCCGGCCGGGCGCCCTCGCGCCCGAGTCTGGTGCCCCGGCCCGGCCGCCACCACCCGGACAGCACGGAACAGGGCCCCGGGACGTGTCCCGGGGCCCTGCCGTGAGGGTGCCGCTCACCGGCCGTGGCCGGCGTGGTGGCTACTTGTCGAAGCGCACCTTGAGCGTCATGTCCTGCGCGTGGTTGGTGGTCTTGGCCACCGTGATGCTCGTGCCCGAACCGGCCACCTGGACGGAGTTCATCGGGTTGTCCGCGGTCCAGTACGCCTTCTTGTCGAGGTCGTAGAAGGTCGGGATGGCCTTGCTCGACTTCACCGTGGTCGGCACACCGTTGAGGTGGAAGGTGACCGCGTCGGTCTTCTCCTGCCCGAAGGTGGCGTCGAACGGCTGGCGACGGTTGCCGAGCAGGGTCCCGTTCGGGAACTTGATCGGCAGGTAGCGGGCATCCACCGGGAGCACGAGGCCGTGGCCCGGGTGCACGCTGGTGTTGTTGTCGCTGTACTGCCCGTCGACATAGGTGACCAGCAGGCCGTTCTGGTACGGGAACCGCTCCACCCAGTCAGGACGGGTGTTGGACCAGCCGAAGTTGTACGGCCCGGTCTTCAGCGTCTTGTCGTAGCCGTTGTAGACGCGGTTCTCGGCCAGGTAGTAGTGCTGCACCACCTTGGAGGTCGAGCCACCCATGCGGGTGAAGCCGGACGCGGTCCAGCCGTTGTCACCGTTCTCGACGTCGTCGGTCAGGACCGGGGCGCCGTTGGCGGTGATGGTGATGTCGTCCAGGAACGGGCCCTGGTAGTGCAGGCCGCCGTCGGTCGCGTAGCGGAACCGGAAGCTGATGCTCTGGCCCGCGTACTTGGACAGGTCCCAGGTCTTCTGGGCCCACGGGGTCAGCGCGGCGTTGCCGGCCGGCCCGTCGACGAGGTCGCCGACCTGCTCCCAGGTGCTGCCACCGTTGGTGGAGGCCTCGGCGTACAGGGCGTCGTAGTCCTGCTCGATGTTGTACTGCATCCAGGCCGAGATCGAGGCGGACGTCTTGCCCGTGAGGTCGATGGTCCGGGTCAGCGTGCTGTTGAGGCTGTCGGCGGAACCGCCCCACCACTCGGTGGCACCGCTGTGCGGCTTGTTGTAGCTGGTCGCCACGGTCTTGTCCGGGAGGTTGACCAGCAGGGCCTGCGGCAGCGTCTTGCTGTCACGGTCGGCCGGGCCGACCTTGACGTCACGGTCGTAGCCGTAGTCGACCTGCTGGTAGTCGAGCCAGCCGAGCTGCAGCTTCTCCCACGCACCCATGTTGCCGGGGGTGGTGCCGATCGAGTCGGTGCCGTGGTTGAGCCACGAGCCACCGGACATCAGCGTCCAGAAGCCGGTGCCGTTGTCGCCACCCGCGGTGTCGTAGAGGTCCGGCAGGCCGAGGTCGTGGCCGAACTCGTGCGCGAACACACCGAGGCCACCGTTCTCGGGCTCGGTGGTGTAGTCACCGATCCACATGCCGGAGTTGCCGAGCGGCACGCCACCGAGCAGGTTGCCGGCGGGGCCGGTCTTGCCCTGGTTGTTGGAGTAGGCGTACCAGCGGTGCGACCAGATGGCGTCCTCGCCCTGCGCGCCACCACCGGCCTCCTCGCCCTCACCGGCGTGGATGGCCTGGAAGTGGTCGATGTAGCCGTCGGGCTCGTTGAAGTTGCCGTCACCGTCGTAGTCGTAGCGGTCGATCTTGTCGAACTGCGACAGGTAGGTCTTGATCTCGGCGTCGGTCTTGCCCTGCGCCTTCTGGTCGTTGTACCAAGCCGTCGCGGTGTCGGCGATGAACGGCCAGTAGCCGGCGGCGTCGCTCTGGTTGTTGCTGCCGTAGGCGGACTCGTTGTAGGGCACCTGGACCCAGTTGGAGACGTCGCCCTTGGCCAGGAAGCGGCCGTTGGAGAGCTTGGTGTAGAAGTCCTTGAACGACTCCCCCTCGCCGAACATCATGTCCAGGTAGTGCTCGCGGTTGAAGTCCGCGGTCCAGTACGTGGAGTTGTCGTCGGTCTTGCTGCCGTCCCACTTGCGGTCGGGCGACGGGATCTGGTTGTGCACCGGACCGGCCGTGCCGCCCGTGACAGGCTTGGTCTGGCTGCCGAAGTCGGCGAGGACGGTGAAGATGTCCTCCTCGCGGTTGACGGGCCAGTCGACGTACTTGTCCTTGGCGGCCTTGGTGCCCTTGGCCTTGGCGTTCTTGCTGCCCTTCACCTTGATGACCCGCTCGCCACCGCGGGTCTCGGTCGTGGCCTCACCCTTGATGAGCTGCTTGACCGCCTCCTCGCGCAGGTCGCGCTGGGCGTCACCGAGCGGGTTGGGCAGGTCGTGGGAACGGTTCTGGTAGTTGGGCTCGCTGGCCACCTTGGGGGCAGGCTTTGCCTGCGCAGGTGCCGAAGCCATGCTCATGGCGACGGCTGCGACAGCCACCCCCGAGAGAACGCTCACGTAACGTCTCTTCACTGATCCTCCAATTGACATTCACGTCTGCACGCCGGGTTCCGACACACATAGGGACGACCCAAACACGGGATCAGGCCATACGGAATGTCTGGAATGGTCAGGACTCGGTAAAGAGATTCACCCGTTCGGCCTATTGATGTTCTGTGAATGACAACTGGAGGCGCATTCCGCACGAACGGCCCGACAGGTGGTACCGAGCCCTCTCGTGGGCCGGCGCACGGGCCGCCCGGGCGCCTCCTCCTAGGATGCCTGCATGAGCGACCACCCCTCGACGACGAGCACCCCGACCGAGGTCACGGCCCCCTACGGCACGGGCGCGCAGGCCGCCCCGCAGCGCCGGGTCCGGGTCCCGCACCTGCAGGCCATGAAGGAGCGCGGCGAGAAGTGGGCGATGCTCACCGCCTACGACATGTATGCCGCAGAGATCTTCGACGAGGCAGGGATCCCCGTCCTGCTCGTGGGCGACTCGGCCGGCAACAACGTCTACGGCTTCGAGACCACCGTGCCCGTGACCGTCGACCACCTCGTGCCCCTCGTGCGCGCGGTCACCTCCTCGGCGCGACGCGCGATGGTCGTCGCCGACCTCCCCTTCGGGTCCTACCAGGCCAGCCCGCAGCAGGCCCTCGCCACGGCGACCCGGTTCATGAAGGAGGGCATGGCGCACGCGGTCAAGCTCGAGGGCGGCGCGTCGATGGTGCCCGAGGTCGAGCTGCTCGTCCGTGCCGGCATCCCCGTCATGGGCCACATCGGCTTCACCCCCCAGAGCGAGCACGTCCTGGGCGGCTACAAGGTGCAGGGCCGCGGCGACTCCGCCGACCGCCTCGTCGAGGACGCGCTGGCCCTGCAGGAGGCCGGCTGCTTCGCCGTCGTCATGGAGATGGTCCCGGCACCGCTGGCGGCGAGGGTCACCGAGGTGCTGTCCATCCCCACGATCGGCATCGGCGCCGGCCCGGAGTGCGACGCCCAGGTCCTCGTCTGGCAGGACATGGCCGGCCTGCGGGGCGGCAAGGCCCCGCGCTTCGTCAAGAAGTACGCCGACCTGCGCGGCGAGCTCGGTCGGGCTGCCTCCGCGTATGCCGCCGACGTCGCCTCCGGCGCGTTCCCCGCGTCCGAGCACTCCTTTCTCGAGTAGCTCCACCACGCGTAGGACCCCACCAGGGCCACCGGCGGGCTAACGTCCACCGGTGGACCCCGACCGGACCCGGCGGGGCCGCACCCTCGTGAGCGGAGGACCCACGTGACCCCCACCCGACGTACCGCCAGTGCCCTTGCCGTCGGCGCCACCGCGCTGGCCCTGTGCCTGGCCGCAGCACCGGCCCAGGCGACCAAGGCCGGCAGCGGATCCACCACCGGCCGCGGATCGGTGTTCATGGTCAACCCGGTGCAGTCCTCGGGCGACCAGTCCCTGACCGACCAGAAGGACTCCGACGCCGCGGTCCCCGCGTCGGCCTACGCCACCGTCCCGCTGCGCAACCTCGACGGCTCCGGTTACCTGCGCGGGTCGTGGGTCCAGGTCGAGTCGGCTACGGGGACACCGGCGTTCAGCACCACCAACACGTTCGACTACACGCGCCACCAGGACCAGTTCGAGCAGGTGATGGCCTACTTCTGGGTCAACCAGGCGCAGGAGTACCTGCAGTCCCTCGGGTTCGGGTCCACGCTGCCCGGCGTGGTGAAGGAGCAGTTCAGCGTCAAGGTCGACCAGTACGGCGGCGACAACTCCTACCAGACCGACAAGCCCTACCGGATCCGTCTCGGCAAGGGCGGCGTCGACGACGCGGAGGACGCCGAGGTCATCGTCCACGAGTACGGCCACGCCGTGCACGCCTCGCAGGTCCCCGGCTACGGCACCAGCGAGGAGGCGGGCTCGATCGGCGAGTCCTTCGGCGACTACCTCGCGGTGTCCGTCGGCCTGGCCGCCGACAAGCAGTACGGCTGGCCGATGAAGGCGCAGGAGGCGTGCCCCATGGACTGGGACTCCACGTCGTACACCGCTGCGCCGCACTGCATCCGGCGTTTCGACCTCAACCTCACGGTGGCCGACAAGAAGGGCGAGGTGCACTACGACGGGCAGATCTGGAGCCAGGCGCTGTGGGAGATCCGCAAGGGCTACGTGTCGCTCGGCAAGACGACGGCCGCGTGGGACCGCACCCTGGTCAACAGCCAGTTCAGCTACGCGCCCGACACCAGCTTCTCGGCTGCGGCGAAGGCGACGTACACCGAGGCACTGGCCCACGACGGCGCCGCCGCGGCCAAGCTCGTCAAGGACAAGTTCGCCGCGCGAGGGATCGTCTTCTGACCTGACCCTCCTGCTGAGCCACGGTGCTGCTGCGGCGCGCTCGTCCCTAGGGGGCGGTCGCGCCGCAGCGGCGCAGGGCCAGCAGCGCGTAGGTGCGCGCACAGGTCATGAGCTCGCGGGCGGTCACCGACTCGTCGACCGCGTGCGCCGCACCGAGCGATCCCGGCCCGTACTGCAGCGTCGGGATGCCGCGCTCCGCGTAGTGCCGCAGGTCCGAGCCGTAGGGAGCCCCCTCGACCCGTGGTCGGCCGGCACCTGCCGAGGTGGCTGCGGCACAAGTCTCCTCGAGCAGCGGGTGCCCGTCGGGCAGGGCTCCCGAGGCGAACGCGCCACCCGGCCAGCTCACGACCACCGGGTGCTCGCGCAGCCAGGGGTCCTGGTCACCGGTCGCGGCCACCGCGGCCTCGAACGCCGCGCGGGCCTCCTCCAAGGGCTCGCCCGGCAGCACGCCGTACCGGCCCTCTGCCACGAGCCGGTCGGGGACGGTGCTCGCCCACTCCCCCGCCCTGACGATGCCGACCGCGATGGGCGCGACGAGGTCGAGGTGGGCGAAGTCGTAGGGCGCGTGCGCGTTGCGGGCCGCCTCCAGTGAGCGCAGGGTCGCGAGCACCCCGACGAAGTGGTCCACCGCGCTCTCTCCGAGGGTGCGGGTGGACCCGTGGGCCGAGCGCCCCGGCACCTCGAGGCGGAACGTCAGCGAGCCGGCGTTGGCCGGGATGACGGCACCGCCCGTGGGCTCGGCGATGACGCAGGCGTCTCCGCGGTGGCCGGCGGCGAGGGTGGACCAGGCGCCGACGCCACCGTCCTCCTCACCGCTGACGAGGTGCACCGCGAGGCCACGGCTGGTCTCCACCCCGCAGGAGGCGAGGGCGCGGGCGGCGGCGAGGACGGCCGCGACGCCACCGAGCATGTCGCAGGTCCCCCGACCGGTGAGCACGCGCACGTCGCCGTCTCCGTGGACCTGCAGGGCGAACGGGTCGCTGCCCCACCGGCCGGGGTCACCTGCGGGCACGACGTCGGTGTGGCCGCACAGGACCAGGGCAGGCGCTTCTCCCTCCGCGCCGCCTCGCTGCCCGACGACCCCGACGAGGCGGTCGCGCCGCACCTCCTCGCCCGGGTAGGCGGCGCTGCTGCGCGCCGCGGCCAGGTCGACGTCCCACTCGTGCACCGTGAACCCGAGCTCGCGCAGCCGCCGGGCGCACCAGCGCTGCACCGCGTCCTCACCGTCGGTCCCGCCCACCGGGGCGAACGCGACGAGCTCGGCGAGGTCGGCCAGCATCGCCTCGGGGTCGAGCGCCTGGAGCACCTTGGTCTCGAGATCGGTCAGCGGCGGGGCGTCGGTGTCCATGGGAGGACCCTGCCACGCGCACGTGGCGCCCGGGCAGCGCGCCGCCGCCGTGCGCGGCATACGGTGGGGCGCATGACGCTGCGCATCGGGTACAAGGCCTCCGCCGAGCAGTTCTCCCCCCGGGAGCTGCTCGACTTCGCCGTCCAGGCGGAGCAGCTCGGGCTCGACAGCGTCATGGTCTCCGACCACTTCCAGCCCTGGCGCCACCACGGTGGGCACGCGCCGTTCTCCCTGGCGTGGCTCGCCGCCCTCGGCGAGCGCACCGAGCGGGTGCAGATCGGCACCTCGGTCATGACTCCGACGTTCCGCTACAACCCGGCGGTCGTGGCGCAGGCCTTCGGCACCCTCGCGTGCCTGCAGCCGGGCCGCCTGATGCTCGGCATCGGCACCGGCGAGGCACTCAACGAGGTCGTCGTCGGGTCGGTCGAGGAGTGGCCGGAGTTCAAGGAGCGGTTCGCCCGGCTGCGCGAGGCCGTCACGCTGATGCGCCGGCTCTGGACCGAGGACCGGGTGACGTTCGAGGGCGACTACTACCGCACCACCGACGCGACCGTCTACGACAAGCCGGACCAGCCCGTGCCCGTCTACGTCGCAGCCGGTGGACCGCTGGTCGCGCGCTACGCCGGGCGGGCTGGTGACGGGTTCATCTGCACGTCCGGCAAGGGCGAGGAGCTCTACCGCGACAAGCTGCTGCCCGCAGTGGACGAGGGGCTGGAGAAGTCGGGGCGCACCCGCGAGGACCTCGACCGGATGATCGAGGTCAAGCTCTCCTGGGACCCCGACCGTGAGCAGGCCGTGGCGAACTGCCGCTTCTGGGCGGCGCTGTCGCTCACTGCGGAGCAGAAGCACGGGACGACCGACCCGATGGAGATGGAGCGCCTCGGCGACGACCTGCCCGACGAGCAGGTGGCGTCGCGGTGGATCGTCACCGACGACCCGGAGGAGGTCGTCGACGCCGTGCGGCCCTACGTCGACCTCGGTTTCAACCACCTGGTCTTCCACGGCCCGGGCGCCGACCAGTCGCGGTTCCTGACGACGTTAGCCGACCGCGTGCTGCCCGGGCTCCGTGAGCTGGGCGAGTGACCGTCGGGACGGGTTCCGCTGCGTCCCAACGGAACCTAGGCTGGGTGTCCGCCGTGGGAGGAAGAGGTGAGCGAGCATGACCGAGATGGAGCCGCGTACGCGCTGGTCCGAGGTGTCCGGGGGACCCGGCGCCGCCACGGCCTACCAGCAGCGCTTCGACGACCTGGCCGCCAAGGGCATGGACATCCATGGTGAGGCGGCGTTCGTCGCCTCGTTGATGAGCCCGCCCGTCCGGGTCCTGGACGCGGGCTGCGGCACGGGCCGGGTCGCCATCCAGCTCACCGCGCTCGGCTACCACTGCACCGGCGTCGACGCTGACGCCGCGATGATCGAGGTGGCCGAGCAGCGTGACCCGTCGACCACCTGGGTGCGCCAGGACCTCAGCCGGCTGCAGCTGCGCTCCCAGGCGTTCGAGATGGCTGTGCTCGCCGGCAACGTCATCCCGCTGCTGGCCCCGGGCACGCTGCTGTCGACGGTGGAGCGCATCGCTGCCCACCTCCAGCCGGGCGGCCTGCTCGTCGCCGGCTTCGGGCTGGACGCCGCGCACCTGCCGCAGGGCTGCCCCGTCACGCCGCTGGCGGACTACGACCGGGCCTGCGAGGTGACCGGGCTGACGTTCGTCCGGCGCCATGGCGCGTGGGACCGGACGGCCTGGCACGAGGGCGGCGGCTACGCGGTCTCGGTGCACCGGCTCGCGGACTGACGAGGCTGACCGGCGGTCAGTCCTCGGAGCGGCCCTCTTCCCAGGCGCGGTCCTCGGCGTCCCACTTCTCCGAGCGCTCGCGCGCGCTGTCGAGGGCGCGGGACGCCGCGTCCTGGGTGTCGTAGGGGCCCATGAGGTGGTCCCCCTGGCTCTTGTTGTCGTCGGTCTCGACCTGACGCGTATCGACGTTGAACCAGTAAGCCATGGGGTGCCTCCAACTCGACGGATCTGTGGACCTCTCTAGACTCCACCGTATGCCGTTGACGTACGCAAGCGTGGCCCCCGGAGAGGTGTCTCCGCGCCGCCCGGTGCCCACCACCATCGAGCGGCCCGAGTACGTCGACCGGCCGGCGCCGGTGCGCGAGGAGGGCGGCGACGTCAAGGACGCCGAGACGATCGAGAAGATGCGCGTGGCGGGACGGATCGCCGCCCAGGCCATGGCCGTCGCCGCGGCCGTCATCTCGCCAGGGGTGACGACGGACGAGGTCGACCGAGTCGGGCACGAGTTCCTCATGGACCACGGCGCCTACCCCTCGACCCTCGGCTACAAGGGCTTCCCGAAGTCGCTGTGCACGTCGGTCAACGAGGTCATCTGCCACGGCATCCCGGACAGCCGCCCGCTCGAGGACGGCGACATCGTCAACATCGACATCACCGCCTACATCGGTGGCGTGCACGGTGACACCGATGCCACCTACCTCGTCGGCGACGTCGACGAGGAGTCCCGCCTGCTGGTCGAGCGCACCCGCGAGGCGATGATGCGCGGCATCAAGGCAGCGGTCCCGGGCCGGGAGATCAACATCATCGGCCGGGTCATCCAGAGCTATGCCAAGCGTTTCGGCTACGGCGTCGTGCGCGACTTCACGGGCCACGGCATCGGCCGGTCGTTCCACAGCGGCCTGGTCATCCCCCACTACGACGCTGCCCCCTCGTACGCCACGGTGATCGAGCCGGGCATGACGTTCACCATCGAGCCCATGCTCAACCTCGGGACGCCCGACTGGGAGATGTGGGACGACGGCTGGACCGTGGTCACCAAGGACCGCCGACGTTCGGCGCAGTTCGAGCACACCATCCTCATCACCGAGCACGGCAACGAGATCCTGACCCTGCCCTGACCAGCTCCACCCCGACGCACGGCGGCCGCAAGGAGGCGGCACACCATGGCCAAGCACGAGAAGCAGGGACTCCCGCTCGGGATCGACGTCGGCGGCAGCGGGATCAAGGGTGCGCCGGTCGACCTGTCCGAGGGGACGTTCGCGGCCAAGCGGCTGCGCATCGACACCCCGGTGGTGTCGACGCCCGAGGCGGTCGCCAACGTCATCAACCAGGTGGTCGAGCACTTCGAGGACGTCCGGGGTGACTCCCCCATCGGTGTCACCATCCCCGGTGTCGTCACCCACGGCGTGGTGCGCTCGGCCGCGAACATCGACAAGTCCTGGCTCGACTTCGACGCCGAGCCGATGCTCGAGGCGAAGCTCGGGCACGACATCGTCCTGGTCAACGACGCCGACGCCGCCGGCGTGGCCGAGATGCACTACGGCGCAGCCAAGGGACACCAGGGTCTGGTCGTCATGACGACCCTGGGCACCGGGATCGGCTCGGCCCTGATCTACGACGGCAAGCTCATCCCCAACTCCGAGCTCGGCCACCTCGAGATCGACGGCTACGACGCCGAGTCCAGGGCCGCCTCCTCGGTCAAGGACAAGGAGGATCTGAGCTACCCGGAGTGGGCCAAGCGGCTCCAGCGCTACTACAGCCACGTCGAGGCGCTGCTCTGGCCGGACCTTTTCGTCGTGGGCGGCGGGGTGTCCAAGGACGCCGAGCAGTTCCTGCCGCTGCTCAAGCTCAAGACCCCGATCGTGGCCGCGACCCTGCAGAACAAGGCCGGCATCATCGGCGCCGCGCACCTCGCCCACGAGGAGCACGACCGCCGCCAGCACTGAGGCCTGACCCGAGCGGACCCGGGCGGTTCGGAGGGTCAGGCCATCGAGACGAGGTCCTGGAGCAGGTCGGCCTGGCGCCGACCGAACAGGCTCGCCCCGAGGCGAACCCCGGCGACGAAGGCCAGCACTCCCACGACGGGCCCGACGACCAGTGCCGCCCAGCCGGCCCAGTGCCAGCCGAAGAAGGCCAGGCCGGCCAGGACCAGGACCGGCAGCGACAGCACGACCACGGCGCCGCCGCAGACCGTCTGCACCGCGAAGGTGACCCCCACCGACCCCGGCCTGCTGCTGAAGGGGCTCTCGCCCGGCACCGGCACGGCGTACTGCTTGACCGCACTGGTCACGCACGCCACCGCGAACCCGCTGAGGGCCAGGCCGATCCCTGCGCCGAGCGATGCCGGCAGCAGCGCCCACGAGCCGCCCACGAGCGGGCCGAGCACCGCGTACCCCGGGACGCACACCAACGCCAGTACCGCGGAGGGGAACAGCCGACCCACCCGGTCCGCGACCCCGTCGACGCCGGAGGCGACGTGGAGCCAGAAGGCGGTCGAGTCGTACCCGACGTCGTTGTGCTGCCCCCAGCCGATGAGGTAGGCGGACACCAGCGGCATCGCCGCGAGCGCCAGGTGGGAGCCCGCCATGCCGGGGAAGAGCAGGCCGGCCGGCAGCAGGGTGGTCATGATGGCGGGGAAGTTGAACCGTGGGTCGCGCAGCCAGTAGGTGCCGGCCCGCGCGGCGATCGCGCCCATGGGCGTACCGGGCAGCCGCGCGAACAGGCCGAGGCCGCGGCGAGCGCCACCGGAGCCACTGGCGGCCGTGGAGTGCGGGTTGCGCAGCACCGCCACGAGCAGCCGCTCCCAGACCGCGAAGAGGACCAGGCAGAGGGCCGCCGCGAGGAGGAGGCGGATACCGGCAACGCCCCAGTCACCGGCCACGACGTCACCCGACGCCGCCCAGGCCCAGCCGAGCGGGGTCCAGGCGAGCACGCGGCCGAGCGTCTTGAGGCCGGCGACGGTGATGCCCCCGTCGTTGACCAGCCCGGCGACCGGGCCGAGGCTGAGCAGCACGAGCAGGCCGCCGACCCCGGCGACGTCCCGACCGCGACGTGTCGCCAGCACGGCCGAGGAGGCCCCGGCGACGATGCGGCTCACGAGCACGCAGCTGGCGAGCCCGAGGACGCCACCGAGGAGGGCGACCAGGGCGGCCACCGGGGTGCGCGACCCGGTGAAGACGGTGGCCAGCACGACGACGACGGTGGCCACGCCGGGCAGCCCGACGAGGGCGCCCAGGGCCAGGCCGAGGGCCAGCGTGCGCTCACGGACGGAGAAGGTGGCGAAGCGTGCGGGGTCGAGGGTGGGGTCGATCCCGAACAGGACCACCGGCAGGAGCGCCCAGCCGGCGACCGTGGCCGAACCGCCCACGACGACCAGGGCACGTGCGAGCTCGGCGTCCGGCGCGAAGCGCAGGGCGATGAGACCGCTGACCACGGCGACGACGATGCCCCCGCCGTAGAGCACCCCGAGGACCATGCCGATCAGCGCCGCGGGGCTGCGGCGCAGGCCGTTGCGCAGCAGGTGGAGCTTCAGTCGGAGGAGGTGCGCAACCACGCGAGCCCCTCCACGTCCGTGCTCCCCCCGACGAGGTCGAGGAACCTGTCGTCGAGGCTCATGCCGCCGCGGACCTCGTCCACGGTGCCGACGGCCCGGACCTGGCCGCCGGCGATGATCGCGACGTGGCTGCAGATCCGCTCGACGAGGTCCATCACGTGGCTGGACAGCACGACGGTGCCGCCGTTGGCCGCGAAGTCCTCCAGGATGCCCCGGATGGTGCGGGCGGACACCGGGTCCACCGCCTCGAACGGCTCGTCCAGGACGAGCAGCCGGGGCGCGTGGACGAGGGCGCACGCGAGGGTGATCTTCTTCGTCATGCCGGCGGAGTAGTCGATGACGAGCTTGTCCTGCGCCTCGGTGAGGCCGAGCGCCGCGAGCAGCTCCCGGACGCGCTGGGCGACGAGCCCACGCTCCATACCGCGCAGGAGGCCGGCGTAGGTGACCAGCTGGAGCCCGGTGAGGCGGTCGAACAGGCGCAGGCCGTCCGGGAGGACGCCGATACGGGCCTTGGCTGCGACCGGGTCGGCCCAGACGTCGGTCCCGAGCACGTGGGCGCTGCCGGCGTCGGGGCGCAGCAGCCCGGTGGCCATGGACAGCGTGGTGGTCTTCCCTGCGCCGTTCGGCCCGACCAGCCCGAAGAACGAGCCCCGCGGCACGTCGAGGTCGAGGCGGTCGACCGCGGTCATCGCCCCGAAGCGCTTGGTCAGGCCCCGCAGGCGGAGGGCGATCTGGTCGTCCGGCATGCCCTGACGCTAGCGAAGCCGCGCGGCTCAGGTGGTGAAGTCCTCGCTGCGCCCGCCGGCGAGGTCGTGGATGCGGGTCGTGGCGCAGCCCAGGTTGCCCGCCTGGGTGAGGTAGAGCTTGCGCCCCACGTCGCTGAGGATCGCGTCGTGGATCGGCACCGCATGAGGCGCTTCGAGGCGGCGCAGGAACGCGGTCATGTCCCGGCTGCGCGACCAGGGGGCGCTGAGCGGGAAGGCGAGGACGTCCACCTGGCCGGGCTCTGCGTCGAGCGCGTCGCCGGGGTGGAAGAACGTCGGCTCACCGTCGGCGGACAGCCGCATGCCGGTGTTGTGGATCCTCGGGACCTCGTCGTGGATGAGGGCGTGCATCTCCCCCACCCCCGTGACGGTCACGCCCTTGACCGTGGCGGTGTCGCCGCCCGCGACCGGCTGCGCCTCGATCCCCTTGCCGCGCAGCAGCTCCGCCGACTCCGGGTCGACCAGCAGCTGCGCGCCGTCATTGGCCGCCAGCAGGTCGGGCAACCGGTCGACATCGAGGTGGTCGGCGTGCTGGTGGGTCACCAGGACTGCGTCGAGGTCGCGCTGGTCGGCTGCCGCCGGCGAGAACGTGCCCGGGTCGAGCAGGATGCGCGCGTCGCCGATCTCGACGAGGAGGCAGGCATGGCCGAGGTGGGTGATCCGCATGGCCCCACGGTATGACGCGGGGCCGGCGCCCGCACCGTACGCGTCAGGTCACCAGAGGCCGCCGTGCCGCCCGGCCGCCCACGCAGCCACGAGCATGGAGGCCGTCACGATCGAGGCGATCCCGTCGAGCACGGCCTGGCGAACCATGGAGCCATTCTCGGAGCGACCCACCGCCGGTGGCCATACTGCAAACTGCGCGTCCCCACTGCGTTTGACGGTGGGGTCGGGTGGGAACTGAAGGGACGTGCGGCCCGCGGATTCGTGCGGGGGCAGGTGCTCCTCGGGCCGCACGCCCAGCGGCGGAGGCCGGGTCAGACGGACGTGCCGGGCGCGGGCTCCTCGGGCGACAGCGCCGACGGCCGCTCCGGCAGGGGCAGCGTCTTGAGGATGTCGAGCAGCGACCTCACCGGGTCCTCCCGGGCGAACACCGGGTCGCTGAGGCGTGCGGTGATCCGCTGGGCGACCACGGCCAGCTTGAGGTTGTGCCGGTTGGACTCCGCACGCAGGATCTCGAAGGCCGCCTCGTCGGAGATGCCGAAGCTCAGCATGAGGGCGCCCTTGGCCTGCTCGATGGCGGCGCGGTGGACGCTGGACGCCTCGACGGCGTGCTGCTCGTTGGCGCGCAGCGTCTCGGTGATGTCGACGAGGAAGCCGGACAGCTCCTCGACCGTGCCGTCCCGGGCGATGCTGTGCCCGGCCATCACGACCCGGCACAGGCGGTGCCGGGCGTCGCGCAGGTCGAACGTGAACGAGAACGTCCCCTCACGCCGGGTCGCCTCCCGGAACGCCGACCAGGTGGCAGCCAGGTCGTCGTGGGCGACGTTGGCGAACAGCCGCGAGGTCGTGGCCGGCTCGTCCGGCGCGACGCCGAGGAGCTCGCGCAGCGACTCCGACCAGCACCACCGCTCCTCGCCGACGTGCAGGTCGAACGTCATGGCGGCGCCGGAGCTGCCGGTCTCGGGTGTCAACGTGGTCTCCTCTGCGACACCCGGGCACCTGATGCGCCCGGGCGGGGAAGGCCACGCTTTGACCGCTACCGATTATGCCCCATGCGGCGTTTCGTCAGAGCGGAACGGGCGTTCCGAGGGGTAGCATCGCGCGGTCGTCCGGGAGCCCCCTGCTCCCGGTCGACGACCTGGTCGCCCCCGTCTGCCTCATGCAGGCGGGGGCAACCTTGCGCCATACACCCGCGAGAGCACGCCGGGTCGGCGGTTGACCAACTCTTTGCCGTCGCCTGCCAGATCCGTCCGCAGCGCTCCACCGTTGGGCTGGGACCGGTCGATCGTTCGGCCGCCTGCCGGCTGGTACGAAGTCGGGCGACAGCCCACCGCGGCTACCTTCGGCCCTGGCCGTGACCCCCCCTCGGGCTGGTCCCGAGCGCGGCCACTCCCCCTGCCCGCCCGTGTGGCGCCGTACCAAGGACACCCAGATGCACCGCAGACTCTCCGCTGCCGCCCTCGCCGCAGCCCTCGTCCTCGCCGGCCTCGTCGGCTCCGCCTCCTCCGCCTCGGCCCTGCTCAAGGTCAAGTGCAAGCAGACCACCGGCACCGCTGCCGTCGACCCGATCGTCCACCACAACGAGACCATGGCGATGGTCCACACCCACCAGTTCTTCGGCAACAACGGCTGGCTGTCCAAGGGCAACTTCGCCAACTACGCCGACCTCGTGAGCAAGGGCACCAACTGCCGCGAGCTGAGCGACACCGCCGGGTACTGGACCCCCACGCTGCGCTACACCACCGGCACCCGCCAGACCATCCCCGTGCAGGCCTTCACCGCCTACTACCGCCCCTTCACCGGCGTCGGCGGCCCGGACACCGGCCCGGGTATGGCGTTCCCGGCGGACACCCGGCTCATCGGGACCCGGTACGCGTGGACGTGCGGGCAGTACATGCCGGTCGCGCCCTCGCTGTCCGTCCCGAGCTGCCTGGGTGCCGACGGCTCCCCCGGCAAGACCCTGACGCTGCACATCGACTTCCCGAACTGCTGGGACGGCGTGCGGCCGCGCCACTACACGACGACGGTCGGCAACACCACGGACAACGCCCACTACGCCTACTCCACCAAGAAGAGCGGCGTCGTCTCGTGCCCCACCGGCTTCCCCTACAAGATGATCTCGCTGCGGGAGTCGTTGCAGTTCAAGTACATCGGCGCAGGCACCGACGTGGGGCTGTCGTCCGACTCGATGGCCGGGACGACCGACGGCCGCTCCGCCCACGGCGACTTCTGGAACACCTGGCAGCAGGCCAGCCTGCAGAGCCTGGTGACCGCCTGCATCAACACCCCCGCCGAGCCCAACTGCGCGTTGTAGCAAGGACTGCCGCGCGCCCGGCTCTCCCGACGCACCTGCGGCGGCCACCGCCCCCTCGAGCTTGAAGCGCCACCAACGCCAGGGCGTGGGTGGCGCTTCAAAGTCGTCCGGGCCCGTCGCCATACGCACGAACGTGCGATGGTCACACCGAGCCATACCCAGGTATTCGCCCCCGCGGGAGACTGGTGGTGCCGGCCTGAAGGGGTGATCGCCGTGTTCTGGACAGTCGCGTTCTGGGTTCTCCTGCCGTTCCTCGTCCTGTTGCTGGTGATGGGGACCATCGCTGCGGTGGTGCGGCGACGCCGCTACCAGCCGAAGGCGGACGACTGGCAGGACTGGTCCGACCGGGCGAGCAGGCAGCAGAGGGGGGACGACCGCTTCGGGTCCAGCGGCGGCGGAGGCGGCTGGTAGCCGAGGCCCGCGCGGGGCCCCGCCCCAGGCGACGGGTGCCGCGGAAGCCGGGGTTGCCCGGTTGCCCGGTTCGCCCGGAGCCCGTTCAGCTCTCCCAGAACTCTTGCAGCGCAGGCGCCGTGGCCCTGCCCCGCACCATGTGCGACTCGCCGGGCAGTTCCCGCAGCGTTGCGTCCGGCAGCGCACCGGCGACCGCGGCCTGCGCGTTCTTCATGTACGCAGGGCTCTTTCCGCCCACGAGTACCAGCACCGGCACCGTGACGCCCGCCAGGTAGCCGTCCGGGAGCGGCTCTCCCTGTTGGTGGTCCAGGACGATCGCGTAGTCGTGGGGCAGGGTGTGCGCGACGGCGCACACCTTCTTCCAGACCGGCATCAGGCGCATCAGCGCCACCCCCGTTGCAGGCACGCCGACCGTGCGCAGGAACAGCGTGACCGCCTCGCCCCGTCGGCCGGAGTCGACCAGCCGCTGGGTCCGCGCGCCGAGGTCGGTGCCGTGGGGGGCATGGCTGCCGTCGACGATGAAGGGCACCTCGTACAGCGCGACCCTGCCCATCGGCACGCCCGCCCGCAACGCCTCGAGCACCAGCGCGGCCCCCGACGAGGCTCCGACGACGAGCGCGTCGGGACCCGCCGCCTCGAGGACGGCCACCAGGTCCTCCACCTCTCGCTCGACCGAGTACGGCGCCGTGCCGGGACCGCTCTCGCCGCGACCGCGCCGGTCGTAGGCGTGGACCGCATGGTCCTGCGACAGCACCGGGATGAGGGCCTTGGCCGTGCCCATCGTCCGCTGGCAGAGGGCGCCCTCGACCACGACGACGGCTGGTCCGGTCCCGGTCACGTCGTACGCGATCGCGGTGCCGTCGGCGGAGGTGACGAAGCGGGTGCCGCTCGTGGTGCTGGCTGGGGTCCTGGCGCTGGTCCGGTTGGGCATGGTCTCTCCTCGGTGTGGGACGTCTTCCCCCGTACGTCGAACGGGTCAGCCGGGTTTCGACACGCTCGCGAGGTTCTCCTCTGCCCGCCGCCGCAGCACCGAGCGCTCGGCCTCGTTGCGGGACAGGGCAGCCGCCTCGCTGAAGGCGGCTGCTGCGTCGGCGTGCCTGCCCGCCCGCTCGAGCAGGTCGCCGCGCACGCTGGGCAGGAGGGGCGAGCCACCGAGCTCGTCCCCGGTGAGCCCCGCGAGCACGGCCAGCCCGGCTGCGGGGTCGAACGCCCGTCCGTGGGCGACCGCGCGGTTGACCTCGACCACCGGCCCCGGCGCCGCCGTGGCCAGGACGTCGTACAGCCTCGCGATCTGGCGCCAGTCGGTGTCCTCCGCCCGTGGAGCGCGCGCGTGCTGCGCTGCGATCGACGCCTGGAGGAAGTACTTCCCTATGGGTCTGCCACGCACGGCGAGCGCCTGGGCCCGACGCAGCGCGGCCAGCCCACGCCGGACGAGCAGCTCGTCCCACCGGGTCCGGTCCTGCGCCTCCAGCAGCACCGGCGCGCCGTCGTCGTCCAGCCGCGCGGCGAGACGCGAGCCCTGGATCTCCAGCAGCGCCTGAAGTCCCAGCACCTCGGGCTCGAGGGGCATGAGCTCGGCCAGCATCCGCGCCAGCCGGATGCCCTCGCTCGCCAGCTCCGGCCGCATCCAGTCCTCGCCGGCGGCAGCCGAGTAGCCCTCGTTGAAGACGAGGTAGATCACCGCCATCACGTCATCGAGGCGCGCGTCCCGCTCTGTGCCCGTGGGGAGCTCGAAGTCTGCACGGGCCTCCGACAGCGTCTTCTTCGCCCGCGAGATCCGTTGTCCCATGGCGGTTTCGGTGGACAGGAAACCTCTGGCGATCTCACTGGTGGTGAGGCCGGCGACGAGGCGAAGGGTGAGCGCGGCGCGCGACTCCGCACTCAGGGAGGGGTGGCAGGTCAGGAAGATGAGGCGCAGCACGTCGTCCTCGATGTGGTCGACCTGGGCGTCGAGGTCGGGCACCTGCTCCTCCTCTCCCGCGACCAGCGCCTGCCCCAGCTCCTCGGTCTTGCGACGGAGGTTGTCGGCACGACGGAAGTGGTCGATCCCCCGGCGCTTGGCGGTCGTCATGAGCCACGCGGCGGGGTTGATCGGGACGCCGGTCAGCGGCCACTGCTCGAGTGCGGCCACGAGGGCGTCCTGCGCCAGGTCCTCGGCGAGCTCGACGTCGCGCGTCATCCGGGTGAGGGCGCCGACGATCCGCGCCGACTCCCGCCGCCAGGCGGTGGTGATCGCCGCGACAGTCGGGGTCTCGCCTGGCACGTCCTCAGCCTAGGGGGCGGACGTCGCCCACAGGCGGCGTCCGCCCCGGCTGGGGGTGGCCGACCGCGGTCAGGCGTCGGCGGCCTCCGGCGGCGCTTCGGAGATCTGGCGCAGGGTGGCGACCATGTTGCACTCGGGCCAGTACTTCGCGTGCAGGTCGGCGAACTCGCGCTGCCCCTCGATGGCCTCCTCGAGGGTGTCGTACTGCAGGATGGCCCATCCGCCGACGACCTCCTTGGCCTCTGCGAAGGGGCCATCGACACGTGAGGTCTCGCCCCTGCGGACGACGAAGTTCACGGCGTCCTCGGTGCCGAAGAGGCCACCCCCGTCGAGGAACGCGCCCTTGGCGGCCTGCTCGCCGATGTAGCCGTCCATCGCGTCGAACAGCGCCTGCGGCGGCGCGCCCGATCCTTCTTCCATCTTGACGAATCCCATGAAGCGAGGCATCTCAGGTGGTCCTTCCATTCGGGTGGGTCATGCTCTCTTGCACACACGTCGAACGGCAACGGGGCTCTTCGACATCGACCCCGAGAAGTTCTTCTCTAGGTGCGCTCAGCAGTTCCCACCGCGGGCCGCGGGGGATGAGTCGACCGATACGCCGGGTTCTGTCCCGGGAGCTGGTTGCCCGGCTCCCGGTGACGGTCATCCATCTACGACAGCCGTTGCCGACTGCCTCCAGCGCTCTACCCGTGTGCTCGGGCGGGCCGCCCTCGAACGCACACTGTCTGAGCTTGCTCCGGGTGGGGTTTACCTAGCCGGGCCAGTCACCTGGCCCGCTGGTGGTCTCTTACACCACCGTTTCACCCTTACCACGGTGCCTGCGCGGCCCGAGGGCTGCGTGGTCCACCGTGGCGGTCTGTTCTCTGTGGCACTGTCCCGCGGGTCACCCCGGGTGGCTGTTGGCCACCACCCTGCCCTGTGGAGCCCGGACGTTCCTCGGCGGTGGTTGCCCACCGACGCGACCGCCTGGCCGACTCATCCGAGAGCAAGGATAGGGCAGCCGGAGGTGCCACACCCACCCCTTCCGCCACACCAGTCCCACAGGTGCGAAATACCGTGCAGGAGGGGGTCGCCACGGCGCGGGTGGCGTGCTTACCATCGCGCGACGGGGGCGTCCGGAAGGCCGCATCCCCGCAGCGCGCACGACGGCCAACCTGGTGGGAGGACTGATGGCCGACACACCGCACGGCCCTGGGCCTCGCGTGGTCCGGCTGTCGGTGAGCCGCCCCGCCACCACTGCCGCCTCGGCCCTGCTGCTCGGGGGCGCGCTGCTCTTCGGTGGCGGAGCCGCCTCCGGTCCCCCCTCCTCCGCCGGTGCGACCGCGTCGCCCGCCGAGACGTCCGAGGCCGCCGTGGGGTCGAGCCGCGCCGACGACTGGGACGTGACGCAGCGCGACCTCCTCGTGGGCCAGCGGCGCGCAGGAGCGCTGGACTTCGTGCAGGTCGTGCAGACGCGGCTCGGGGCTCCACTGGTGGTCACCGGGTCCGTGGTCACCTCCGCAGACCGGGCCGTGCCACCGCTCGTCGGTCCGACGCAGGTGCCCGAGGTCCTCTGGAGCGCCTACCGCTCCGCCGCGTCCTCGGTCCCGACCGCCTGCCACCTGCCCGTGGGGCTGCTCGCCGCCATCGGCCAGGTCGAGTCCGGCTCGCTCGCCGGCCGCGGCCTCGACAGCCACCACCGAGCGGTGCCCGCCGTGCTGGGCCCGGTGCTGGACGGCCACGGGTATGCAGCCATCCCCGACACCGACGGGGGCCGCTGGGACCACGACACGACCTGGGACCGGGCTGTCGGCCCGATGCAGTTCATCCCCTCCACCTGGGCCCGCTGGGGCCGGGACGGCAACGGCGACGGAACCAGTGACCCCCAGAACGTCGAGGACAGCGCGTGGTCGGCGGCCGCCTACCTGTGCGCCGGCGGGCGCGACCTCGCCACCGCTCCCGGCCTGCGCTCGGCGATCCTGTCCTACAACCACTCGGCGGCCTACCTCGCCGACGTGCTCCGCCTGGCTCCCACCATGACGCCCGGTGGCGCGGTCCCCCAGGTCGCCGCCGCCCCGGCCACGACGACGGGTTCCGCTGCGCCGACCACGACCACGGCGACGACCACGGCGACGACCACGGCCACGCGCCCCTCGAGCAGCTCGAGCAGCTCGACGGACACTGGTACCTCGACCACCACACGGCCACCGTCCACGACCACCACGAGCGCTCCGACGGCCTCGACCACGTCGCCGACGTCCTCCCCGACGTCCTCCCCGACGTCATCGACCACGTCCTCCCCGACGTCATCGACCACGTCCCCGCCGACGACGACCCCGTCCTCGTCCAGCACGACCTGCCCGACCCCGAGCAGCCCCACCACCAGTGCCTCGACGAGCACGTCGAGCACGACCAGCCCGACCGCATCTCCCTCGAGCAGCTCGAGTCCCACCACGATCATCCCCGACCCGTGCGCCACCAGCCCCTCGACCACCACCTCAGCGACCACCACGACCGCCGCCACCACCACGACCGCCGCCACGACCAGCACGGCCACCGCGAACACGACGACCACGGCCACCGCGAACAGCACCGAAGGGCCGTCAGGGGGCTGAGCCCCCTACCCTGCGGACCTCAGCCGACGATCGCGAACCGCACCGTGCTCGTGGCCACCGTGGCCTCCGTGAGACGCACCCGCACCCGCGTACCCAGCTCGTGGGCTCCCGTGGCGTTGGCGAGCACGGCCGGGTCCTGCACCTGCACGACGGCCCGGTCCGCCTCGCGCTGGTCGACCACCATGGCGTCGAACTCCTGCCCCACCTGGTCCTCCAGCGCGGCGGCCTCGACCGCGTCGGCGCAGCCCCGCTCGACCGCCGAGGCCACCTTGTCGGAAGCGGCCATGACCTCGGGCAGGGACGGGAGTGCCTCCCTGGCCCAGCCCGGCACGTCCCGTCCACTGGCGACGGCCTCGCAGACGGCCAGCCCGAACCGGTCGACGAGGCGACGCAGCGGTGCGGTGACGTGGGCGTACGGCGCGGCGACGGCAGCGTGCTCGGGCTCGGCCGGCACCTCGCCGTCGAAGGGGGTGTAGCCGGCCCCGCGGAACAGCGCCGTCGCCTCGTGGATGAGGGCGAGGTGCTTCGGGTTGGTGCGGTCGAGCGTGCGGAGGAACTCGCCGTACGGCGTGCCCTTGGCCCACTCGACGCCCAGGGCGCGGCTCGCGTGCCGGAACCGCCCCACGGCGTCGGCGTCCGGGGCCGGCATCGTGCGCAGGATGCCCACGCCGGCCTTGATCATGAGCTGGGCGGCGGCCATACCGGTCATGAGGGAGACCTGGGCGTTCCAGTCCTCGACGTCCAGCGGGGGGCGGAAGTGCAGGCGGTAGTGGCCGCTCTCGTCCTCGGTCACCTCCTGCTCCGGCATGGGCAGACTGGCGCCGCCGCGACGACGCTCCAGCTCCAGCCGTCGCAGTCCCACCTCCTTGAGCAGCTCCAGCCGCTCGTCGGCCCCGCCTGCGTCGAGCGCCTTCTGGACCCCGACGTAGTCCAGCCGGTCGGTGCTGCGGACGCGGGCGCGGTACAGGGCGGTCTCGACGACTTCGCCCTCGCCGTCGAGCTGCAGGTCCCAGACGAACGCCGACCGCACCTGCCCGGGCAGCAGGCTCGCGGCACCCTCGCTCATCACCGGCGGGTGCAGGGGGGTGCGCTGGTCGGGGGCGTAGATCGTCTGGCCGCGCCGACGGGTCTCGGCGTCGAGGACCCCGCCGGGGCGCACGAAGGCGGGTACGTCGGCGATGGCGTAGCGGACGCGGTGCCCGTCGCCGAGCCGTTCGATGTGCAGGGCCTGGTCGAGGTCCATCGACCCCGGCGGGTCGATGGTGAGGAACGCGACCGCGGTCTCGTCGCGGTCGGGCAGGTCGGGCGACGACGAGACCCGCTCGGCCTCCGCGTCCACCTCGCGCGGGAACGCCTCCGGCACACCGGCCTCGGCGCGGATCGCGGCGAAGCGCGCCTGCAGCTCGGTGGACTGGGCGACCGCGCGCTCGGCGACGGGCCGCTGGACCTGGATTCGGCGCTGGGGCATGGCGTCAACCTACCCAGCGGGGTGCCGCGCTGCCCGCCGACCTAGTCTTGCCCTCGTGCTCATCCTCCTGCCCCCGTCGGAGTCGAAGACGGGCCGGGCCCGGGGGCGCCGCCTCGACGGCGACCGCCTGAGCTTCCCGGAGCTGGGCGCCACCCGCGCGCAGGTCGCAGGCGCCCTCGCCGAGGTCAGCGCACGGCCCGGTGCGGCGGAGATCCTCGGGGTGAGCCCCAACCTCGCCGACGACATCGCGCGCAACACCAGGCTGGCCACGGCCGCCACGCTGCCGGCGGCGCAGGTCTACACGGGGGTGCTCTATGACGCCCTGGACTACCCTTCCCTCGACGTGGCCGCCCGGCGCCGGGCCAACCGCTGGCTCGTCGTCGTGTCGGCCCTGTACGGCGCCGTGCGCCCCACCGATGCGATCGTCCCCTACCGCCTGTCCATGGCCGTCAACCTCCCGGGCGTCGGCCCGCTCGCCTCCGTGTGGAAGCCCGAGCTCGGCCGGGTGCTGCCGCAGGCCGCCTCGCGCGGCGTCGTCGTCGACTGCCGCTCCAGCACGTACGCCGCGGCCTGGGTCCCCCAGGACGACCTCGCCGACCGCTGGGTGCAGGTTCGCGTGCCGGGGGCGACGCACATGGCCAAGCACACCCGCGGGCTGGTCGCGCGGCACCTCTGCCAGGTGGGCCGGGACGTACGCCGCGTGCCCCAGCTGGTCGAGGTGCTCCAGGACGCGTTCGACGTCACGCTCTCCGCGCCCGGTCGCCCCGGCAAGCCGTGGGTGCTCGACGCGACGGCCCCAGAGTGACCAGCCACGCATGAGCACGGCCGAGCTCGCCGACCTCGCGGCCCGGGTCGTCCCGGTCCTGGTCTTCTTCGTCGCCATCACGGTGGTCGCCGAGATCGCCGAGGCCGCGGGCGTCTTCGACGTCGCCGGGCACTGGGCGTCCCGAGCCGGACGCCATCGCGTGCCTGTGCTGTGGTTGCTGTTCGTCGTGGTCGCAGTCGCCTGCACAGTCTTCCTGAGCCTCGACACCACCGCGGTGCTGCTGACGCCGGTGGGGCTCGCGATCGCCGCCCAGCTGGGCATCTCGCCCCTGCCGTTCGCCATGACGACGCTGTGGCTGGCCAACACCGCCAGCCTGCTCCTGCCCGTCTCCAACCTCAGCAACCTGCTGTCGCTGCACCGCTTCGACGAGATGTCCGTGGGGCACGCCGGGTACGTGCGCCTGGCAGCGGCACCGGCCACCGCCGCCGTCGTGGGCACCCTGCTCGTGCTGTGGGTCTTCCACTGCCGCGACCTGCGCGGTCGCTACGCCCCCGACGCTCCGCCGGAGCCGCACGACGCCGTCATGCTGCGCATCGCCGGGGCGGTGTGCCTCGCGGTGGGCCCGCTCTTCGCGCTGGGGCTCTCCCCCGCCTGGGTGTCCGGCGTCGCCGCGGTGGTCCTGCTCGTCGCGGTCGCCCTGCGCGACCGCAGGAGGCTGCGGTCGGTCTCCGTCCCGTGGCAGATGGCGCTGGGGGTGGCGGCCCTCTTCGTCGTGATCGACGTGGCGCTGCGCCACGGTCTGCAGCCGCTGCTCGCCTCGTTGGCCGGCTCGGGCACGACGCCTGCCGACCTCTTCCGCGTGGCCGGCAGCGGCGCCCTGGCCGCCAACGTCGCGAACAACCTGCCCGCCTACATCGGGCTCGAGTCGGTGACCGCGGACGCCCCGCAGCGGCTCATGGCCCTGCTCATCGGGGTCAACGTCGCACCGCTCGTGACGCCATGGGCCTCGCTGGCCACCCTGCTCTGGGCCCAGCGGTGCCGCGCGCGCGGGCTGACGGTGAGCCCGTGGCGCCTCGCCGGCCAGGGAACGGCGTGCGCGCTGGTCGCCGGCGGGCTCTCCGTCGCTGCCCTCGCCTGGCTGCCCTAGCCGGGCAGGCCTCGCAGGAGGTCCTCGATGACGTCCAGCGGGTCCTCGAGCCCGACGGAGATGCGCACGGTGCCGTCGGTGATGCCGACGGCTGCCCGGGCCTCGGGCGTGAGCCGGCGGTGCGTCGTCGTGGCCGGGTGGGTGACCATCGACTTCGCGTCGCCGAGGTTGTTGCTGATGTCGACGACCTCGAGGGCGTTCATCAGCGTGAACGCCTCGGCCTTGCCGCCGGCGAGCTCGAACGTCACCACGGTGCCACCCCCGAGCATCTGCCGTCGCGCCAGCTCGTGCTGCGGGTGGGAGGGCAGCCACGGGTAGAGCACCGTCGTCACCGACGGGTGCGCCTCGAGCGCCTCGGCCACGGCGAGCGCGTTGGCGGCCTGCTGCCGCACGCGCAGGCCGAGCGTCTCGAGCCCCTTGACGAGGACCCACGCGTTGAACGGTGACATCGCGGGCCCGGTGTGGCGCATGAGGTTCTTGACCGGGCCGTCGACGAACTCGCTCGTGCCGAGCACCGCCCCGCCCAGGGTCCGGCCCTGGCCGTCGATGTGCTTGGTGGCGGAGTAGACGACGACGTCGGCGCCGTGCTCCAAGGGCCGGGAGAAGACCGGCGTGCCGAAGACGTTGTCGACGACGACCTTCGCCCCGGCCGCGTGGGCCAGGTCGGAGACGGCCCGCATGTCGACGAGCTCCTGCATGGGGTTGCTCGGCGTCTCGAAGAACACCGCCTGGGTGGGCACCGACAGCGCCTCGCGCCACTGGTCGAGGTCCGGACCGTCGACGAACACGGTCTCGACCCCCCAGCGCGGCAGAATCTCGTCGAGGATCACGAAGCACGAGCCGAACAGCCCGCGCGAGGAGACGACGCGGTCGCCCTGGCCGAGCAGGGCTGCCAGGGCGACGAACACGGCCGACATCCCCGACGCGGTGGCGAAGCAGGCCTCGGCGCCCTCGAGCTCGCGCAGCCGCTGCTCGAACATGGTCACCGTGGGGTTGCCGTAGCGGGAGTAGATGAAGTGGTCGACCTCGTCCTTGAACGCCGCCTCGGCCTGCTCGGCGCTCTCGTAGACGAAGCCGGAGGTGAGGAACAGCGCCTCGGAGGTCTCGTCGAACCCGCTGCGCGCCAGTCCTGCTCGCACGGCGAGGGTGTCAGGGCGGTAGGTGCGGCCCTCGCTCATCCCTGCCTCCACGGCAGGCCCGCGTTCTTCCACCCGGCGACGCTGCGGTGGCCCCGGTCGTCGTGCGGTCCCTCGAAGCCGTCGAGGACGTTGAACGACGGCTCGAGCCCGGCGCCGGTGGCGGCCTCGGCGGCGGCGACCGACCGCACCCCGGAGCGGCACAGGAAGTACAGCGGGGCGCCGTCCGGCAGCCCGGCGTCGCGCAACTGCTCGACGAAGTCGCCGTTGACGGCGCCGTCGGGGTAGCGCTGCCACTCCACCAGGACGACCTTCTTGCCCAGGGCGGTCAGGTCGGGCAGCCCGACGTAGCTCCACTCCGCGCTCGTGCGCACGTCCACGAGGACGGCGTCCTCGTCCGCGGCCAGGGCTGCATACGCCTCCTCGGGCGCGACGTCTCCCGCATAGCTCATGCCGCCAGCCTAGGACGGCCGCCACATGGCGAGACGAGCGGGCCACATGGTGGTCGAGCGAGGGTGCGGTCGGGCGAGGGTGCGGTTGAGCTGCTCAGGTGCGGTTGGTGAAGACCACGCTCACGGTGCCGTCGGGCCAGACCTCGAGGGCGTTGAGCGAGCCGGGAGCCGCGGCCAGCCGCCACACGCGGTCGTGCGGGATGCCCAGCACGTCGGCGAGGACCACCATGATGGGCTTGCGGTGGCAGACCACGACGGTCGTGCCGCCGGCAGCGACGACGCGCGAGTAGGCCGCGAGGACGCGCTCCGCCAGCTCGGCGTGGGTCTCGCCGCCGGGACGTGCGTATGCCGCGTCGTGGCGCAGGCGGGCGAGCTCGTCGGGCTGCTCGCGCGCCAGGTCGTGCACGCTCGCGCCGTCCCAGTCGCCGAAGTCCTGCTCGTCCCAGGCGGCGTCGACGACCGGGGTGGCGCCGATGGCCTCCCCCACCGCCGCGCCGGTCTCCCGGGCGCGGGCCAGGGACGAGGTGACCAGCCGCGCCTCCGAGCCGCCGAGCAGGTGCGCCAGGGCGCGACCGGCGGACGCCGCCTGGTCGCGACCGGCGTCGTTGAGCGAGGGGTCACTGCCGCCGCGGCCGTCGAGCCGGGCCGCGGTCGTGAAGTCAGTGACGCCGTGACGCACGAGGACGATGCGGGTCGTCGGGCCGTGGCCCGGCCCTGGCAGGACTGCGGCGGGCGTCGGGTCGACGACCTCCTCCACAACCTCCTGCACGATCTCCTGCACGATCTCCTCGGCCACCGCGTCCTCGTCGGCGACGGCTGCGCGCCGGTCCGGCTCCGAAGGCGCCTCGAGCATGCGGTCGATGGTGCGCCCGTCCATGCCCGCGTTGGAGAGGGCGTCGGCGTCCTTGTTCTCGGCGCGGGGCACCCACGCGTAGGCCACCGAGCCCCCGGCTCGCTTCAGCTCGGCCGCGAGCTCCCTGGCCTCGAGGGCCAGGCGGCGCATGTCCTCGTGCTTGATCTTCCAGCGCCCCGCCATCTGCTCGACCACGAGCTTGGAGTCGAGGCGGGCCAGCACCTCGGCTGCCGGGTCGATGCGCTGGGCGGCGCGCAGCCCGGCGATGAGGCCCGAGTACTCGGCGACGTTGTTGGACTCCCTGCCGAGCGGCGCCGCGCCCTCCCAGAGGACGCGCCCCGTGGAGGGGTCACGGACGAGGGCCCCGTAGCCGGCGACCCCGGGGTTGCCCCGGGAGCCGCCGTCGGCCTCGACGACGAGTGCGCGACCCACCGGTCAGAGGCCGGACTCGGAGGTGCGGACCAGGATCCGGCGGCACTCCTCGCAGCGCAGGACCTCGTCTTCCGCAGCTGCCTTGATGCGGTTCATCTCGACGTTGTTGAGCTCGAGCTGGCAACCGCCGCAACGCCGTTGGCGCAGGGCAGCCGCCCCGAGGCCACCGGCCTGGGTGCGGATCTTCTCGTAGAGCGCCACCAGGTCCTCACCCACGCCGGCGACGGTGTCGGCGCGCGGGGCAGCGACCTTCGTGGCCTCGGCCTCGTAGTCGCGCAGGGCCTCGTCGCGGGCGACCTTGGCGGCTTCGAGCTCGGTGGCCAGCGTGGCGTGCTCGGCCTCGAGCCGTGCCACCTCGGCCTCGGCGCCCTCGGCGCGCTCCATGATCTCGATCTCGACGTCCTCGAGCTCGGCCTGCCGCCGGCCCAGGGAGTCGAGCTCGTGCTGGAGGGCCTGCAGGTCCTTGGCCGAGCCGGTGCCGGCGTCGAGGCGAGAGCGGTTGCGGGCGGACCGCTCGCGGACCAGCTGCACGTCGGACTCCGCCTTGGACACCTCGCGCTCGATGTCACCGAGCTCGGTGCGAGCGCGGACCAGCTCCGAGTCGAGGGCCGCGGCCCGCTGCTCGAGCTCGGCGAGGCGGGCGCGCTGCGGCAGGTTCTTCGTCGCGTGGGCGATCTGGTCGAGTCGCGTGTCGATCGCCTGCAGGTCGAGCAGCCTCCACTGGCGTGACGGGTCGGCTTTCAGGACGTACCTCCGGGCGGCTCGGCACCGACGACGAAGTCCCAGGGGTCGGTGCGCAGTGTGGAAATGTGGGTCTCCACTGTAGTTGTCGCCTCGTCCGTCGCTGCAAGCGCGTCCTGCAACCGCTGCGCCGCCACCTGCAGCCACAGCGACTCGGTCGCCCAGTGGCCGGCATCGACGAGGTACGGCGTGCCGCCTCGGGCCTCCTCCCGCGCCTCGAGCGCGGGGTGGTGGCGCAGGTCGGCCGTGACGTAGACATCGGCCCCGGCTGCTCGGACGGCGTCGAACAGGTCGTCGCCCGCGCCGCCCATCACGGCCACGCGTCGTACGGTGCCGTCGGGCGGCCCGGCGACGCGCAGCCCGCCCGGGGAGCGCGGCAGCGCACGCTGGAGGGACGTCGTGAAGTCCTCGAGCGTGGTGGGTTCCGCGAGCTGCCCCACCCGGCCCAGCGGGCGGCCCTCGACCACCGTCAGCGGCTCGCTCTCCCGGAGCCCGCAGGCCTCGGCCAGGGCGTCGTTGACCCCCGGTGAGGCGGAGTCTGCGTTGGTGTGGGCGACGTAGAGCGCGATGTCGTGGACGACCAGGGCCGTGACGCTCGCGCCCTTCGCGGTCGACGTGGCGACGCTGTGGACGCCCCGCAGCAGCAACGGGTGGTGGGTGACCAGGAGGTCGGCCCCCAGGGTCCGGGCCTCCTCGATCACCGCGAGCGTCGGGTCGACGGCGAAGAGCACCCGCTCGACCGGCTGGGCGAGGTCACCCGACACGAGGCCGACCTGGTCCCACGACTGGGCGGTGGAGGGCGGGTAGAGGCCCTCGAGGGCGCGGACGACGTCGGCGAGGGTGGGGTGCACGTGGGCCCGGCCGGGCTCGAACCGACGACACCCGCGGTGTAAACGCGGTGCTCTACCAACTGAGCTACAGGCCCTCGCACGACCGCGGCTGGGTCGTGCGGCGCCATTGTTGCAGGTGGGGCGTGGCAGCGGTGAATCTTCCCGGACTGCGCGGAATACGTCGTCTGTCCCTTCCCAAAACGGCCGGGCGGGAGCAGTATGCCCGGCACTCGGACCCCACCGCAGGGGTCCACTGCGCCCGCGGACCCGCACGGCTCGGGGCAGACATGGAGGAAACATGACGCAACGCAGGATCACGGGGCGTTCGCTCCGGGCCGCTGCGGTCGTACCCACCGTCGCACTCGTCGCCACCGGCCTCGCGGCCGTCGGCGCCTCGGGTTCGACGGCGGCGGCGCCCGCACCCTCGCCGGCCAGCGCACCCGTCGCCCCCGGTGGCGACTACTACCTCAACACGGTCGCCCCCCGTGCGGAGGCGGCCTTCGGCACCGACGTCCGGGCGGGCAGCAGCGTGAAGTCCGGGACTGCGGCGAAGGGCCGCGCGGAGGTGCTGGCCAAGGCCAAGGCCTACGACGCCAAGCACGCCAAGGGCAACCCCGTGGCGGCGCGCCAGCTCGCCAAGGCGGAGGCCGAGTCGATCCGGTCGGGCAGGAGCCCGAAGGCGATCAAGAACAAGTTCAAGCAGGCGAAGACCACCCAGGAGGCCAAGCTCCTCACGATCCTCGTCGAGTTCAACGAGTCGGCGAACGACGACTTCTCGGGTTCGATGGTGCCCGACGGCTTCGGCGCCGAGACCTGCGTCAAGGGCAACGTCCAGAACGGACCGACCCACAACCAGATCCCCAACCCCGCCGACTCCGACCTGCTCGACAACAACTCCATGTGGGTCAAGGACTTCTCGTCCCAGCACTACAACACGATGCTCTACACGAAGCAGGGCATCACCGAGCGCGTCCGCACCGACCTCAAGGGCCCGGACGGCAAGCCCGGCTTCGACATCTCCGGCTACACGATGCGCAACATGTACGAGGAGATGTCCAAGGGCGCCTACACGGTGACCGGCGCCGCCACCCCGTGGGTGACCGTGCCGCACTCCGAGGCCTACTACGGCGCCACCCGCTGCTTCCAGGACCCCACCACCGGTGAGTGGACGTACGGCGCGATCCAGGACATGCAGGGCCACCCGAGCAACCCCCTCGGGCCGGGCCAGCTCCCCATCGACGCGGTCGCCGCGCTCGCCGCCGCCGACCCGAGCTTCCCGTGGGCCGACTACGACGTCGAGGACCAGGGCGACGTCGACGGTGACGGCAACGTCTTCGAGCCTGACGGCGTCATCGACCACGTCGTGCTGGTCCACGCCGGCGAGGACAAGTCCGGTGGTGGCGGCGCCGAGGGCCCGTACGCCATCTGGGCGCACTCCTCGGCGGTCGCCGGTGGTGCCCCGGTCCCCGGGACCAACCTGCGGTTGAGCAACTACATCGTCCAACCTGAGGACTCCGGCGTCGGCGTCTTCGCCCACGAGTACGGCCACGACCTCGGCCTGCCGGACCTCTACGACACCGCCAGCGGCGGCGACTCCGACGTCGACTTCTGGGACCTCATGAGCTCGGGCTCGCACTCCGGCCCGATCTTCCAGTCGATCCCCACGCACATGGGCATCTGGGACAAGTGGGTCCTCGGCTGGGCCGACCCGGTCGTCGTCAACCCCGGCGACAAGTCGCGCACGGTCGTCGTGGGCCAGACGAGCCGCACCCCGAAGGGCACGGCCGACGGCATCAAGGTCAACCTGCCCAACAAGACCCTGACCCTGGCGACACCGCACAGCGGGTCGACCATGTGGTACTCCAGCGCCGACCAGTCGTGGGCGAAGAACACCCTCGCCCGTGACGTCACCGTCCCCGCCGGAGCCGGCGACGCCAGGTTCTGGATGTGGAACGACTACTCCATCGAGGCCGACTGGGACTTCGGGTTCGTCGAGGTGTCCACCGACGGTGGCGCGACCTGGACGGAGCAGAAGGTCTTCGACGAGTCCGGCGCCGAGGTGTCCACCCCCGACGGGTACTCCGACCCCAACGGCCGGATGAAGGACTACGGCGGCAAGAAGTACGGCCTCACCGGTGCGACAGACGGCTGGGAGCACGACTGGATCAGCCTGGCCGCGTACGCCGGGAAGACGGTCAAGGTGCGGATGCTGTATGCCACCGACGCCGGCTTCGAGGACAAGGGCTGGTTCGTCGACGACCTCGCGGTCACCGCGGGTGGCTCGACGCTCTGGAGCGACGACGCCGAGGCCAACAACGGCTGGACCGCGACCGTCGGCACCTGGGTCGACACGAGCGGGGCCGGCTGGGTGCTCGACACCGGCACCTCCAGCCAGGCGCAGTACTACCTGGTCGAGTGGCGCAACACCGACGGCTTCGACAAGGGCCTGAAGTACGCCTACGACACCACGTACCAGAAGCTCGGTGAGGGCGGCGCATGGAAGGTGGAGAAGATCAGGTACAACGCCCCCGGCGCCCTGGTCTGGTACCGCGACACCTCCTACGGCAGCGCCAACCACGTCCTGAACAACCTCACGTCACTGCCGAGCGAGGGCGCCAAGGGCGGCCTGCTCATCGTGGACAGCCACTTCGACCCGCTGCGCCGCACCGGCGCCGCGGCAGCCCTGGACCCGACGACGCTGAAGAACCTGCCGTCGCGCCCGCAGTCGTCCAACGCGGCGTTCAACCTCTTCGGCTCGTACTCCTTCAAGGAGTGCCTGACCGACGACGCGATCACCGTGGAGAAGTGCAACACCCACCCGGCCCAGGGTGCGGTGACGACCTTCACCGACGACCAGGGCTGGTACCCCGGGTTCGAGCTGCGCGACGACGGCCGGCTGTTCTACCGCGACGCCGACGCCTCGACGGTCGTGCCCTCGCAGGACAACGCGCCCTACAGCGTCCGCATCGTCGACCAGCGCGGGAAGCTCATCCCCGAGCTGTTCGGTGAGGACATCGGGGTGGCCACGCCGCTGGGCACCGGCAACCCCGCCGACGACGGTGTCGGCTACGGCACGGTGGTCAAGGTCACCAAGGCCATGCAGGACAACATGGCTGCGCAGATCCGCATCACGCCGCCCACGCCGTAGCGGCGGGGACACACGGCAGGAACACGGCAGGGCCGGTGCACCGAGACGGTGCACCGGCCCTGTCCGGGTCAGGTGTCAGGCAGACAGCTCGCGCAGCGCCTCGTGGTAGCCGGTGAAGTCACGGCCCTGGCCGATCTCGTTGATGAGGGTCCAGCGCACGACCCCCTCGCGGTCGAGCAGGAACGTGCCGCGCAGCGCGGCCCCGGCCTGCTCGTTGAGGACCCCGAAGGACTCTGCCACGGCCCCGTGCGGCCAGAAGTCCGACAGCAGGGGGAAGAAGTAGCCCTCCTTGTCGGCCCAGGCGCGCTGGCTGAACATGTGGTCGGTCGAGATGGCGAGCACCTGGACGTCGTCGGAGACGAAGGCGCCGAGGTTGTCGCGGATCTCGCACAGCTCCCCGGTGCAGATGCCGGAGAAGGCGAAGGGGTAGAACACCACGACGACGTTCTTGGCGCCCTTGAAGGACGACAGGGTGACGTCCTGGCCGTTCTGGTCCTTGAGCGTGAAGTCGGGCGCGACGTCCCCGACGGACAGCGGTGTGGTCATGGCCGGCAGTCTGCCAGCGATCTCAGCGACGCACCGACTTGGGGGCGACGAGGCGGGTACCGGTCCAGTCGTCGCAGGCGTTGACGGTGCCCGAGGTGTGCAGGCCGGCCGTGGTGGCGGCCTCCTCGATGTCGCTGGCCTGGACGTGGCCCGGGCGACCCGCCTTGGGGGCCAGGACCACGATGAAGGCGCCCTCGGCGAGGTTGGTCAGGGCGTCGACGACGGCGTCGACGAGGTCGCCGTCGCCCTCACGCCACCAGATGAGGACCGCGTCGGCGACGTCGGCGTAGTCCTCGTCCTCCAGCTCGGTGCCCGTGAGGTCCTCGATGGCGAACCGGAGGTCGTCGTCGACGTCCGTGTCGTAGCCGAACTCCTGGATCACCTGGCCTGCGGCGAACCCCAGACGGCCGGCCCCACTCTGCGGCGCCGTCTGCGCGGACGTGCTCACGTACCTTCTCCGATTCTCCTCGTGGGCGTCGACCCTGTGTCGACCGTGCTGCCCCACTGTGGCGCACAGTCCACTCTGTCCGGCCCGTTTGCGCAACCAGGTCCACGGAATCGCCGCTGTTCAGCCGCGATGTGGACGCCCCGGCCACTGGCCTGCCGGGCTGTGCACGCGGTTGCGGGCACGGGCGGAGCGCACGACCTGCTCGGTCAGCAGCTGTTCGGCGTCGGCGCTGTCGAGGTGGGCGACCAGCGGCCTCACAGGTCCCGGCGTGGAGACGAGCCGGACGGTGGCGACGCCGGCGGCGCGCTCCACCGGCCCCTGCGTCACCGCGAGCGACTGCACCCGGGCGTGCGGCACGAACTGCGCGCTGCGGTAGAGCAGCCCGCGCCGGGTCACGAGCAGGTCCGGCAGCACGGCATACCCGCGCCGCCGCCAGCTGAGGGGGTCGAGGAAGCGGGCACGTCGGGTGGCCGTCGTGAACCCCTGGGACGTGCCGTGCCCCGTCAGGGCGGCCACCGCGACGGGGGCTACGGCGCCGGGCTGGACCAGCGACAGCACGGCCAGCGCCTCGTCGAGCGTGCCCACCGGCAGCAGCACCGTGTCGGTCTCGTCGTCGCCGCGGCCGGCGCCCGCGACGTTGACCCGCAGCCGCCACCACCCGGTCAACCGCCACGGCAGCGACTGGCTCACCTCGACGGCCTGGATGCGGTGCAGCGGCACCGTCGTCGTGCGCAGGTCGGTCAGCCCGTGGCGCAGCCGCAGCCGGTCGCCCTGGTGGACCACCTCGAAGTTGGTCTCGTGGGTGAGCCGCTTGGCCTGGGCGCCCCCGATGGCCAGCGCGGTCGGGCCGAGCCAGGCCAGCATCCCGGGGATGCCCCCGAGGATCGAGCCGACGAGGGCGGGCACCGCCAGGACCAGCAGCAGGGACTGGCCCGTGAAGAGGATCGACTGCACGACACGGCTGTTGGGCACGGACACGACCCCCTCGGCGACCTGTTCGGCGACGACTCGTCCTGGCCCCTCGGCCGAGGCGGCGTCGGCGAAGGGCTCGTCAGTGAGGCGGCCGGCGGTCTCGTGCGGACGGGACAGCTCGTCCTCGCGGGCGGCGAGCGCGACCAGCTGTTCGCGGACCTCCTGGGCGCGGGCGTCGGAGAGGAACGCCAGGGTGAGGTGCGAGTCGCGCCCCCCGGCCGAGCGCACCACGACCTCGGACAGCCCCGTCAGGCGGGCGAGCAGCGGTCGCCCGACGTCGACGGCCTGGACCCGGTCGAACCGCACCTGCCGGTGCTGGCGGAACACGAAGCCGGTGCGCAGCTCGATGAGGGTGGCCGTGACCCGGTAGCGGGAGAACCGCCACGACAGCCAGGCGCCGCCGACGATGGCCAGCAGGACGACGAGCACCCCGATCGCGGCCCACCCCAGGTGCCCGTCGGTGGGGTCGTCGCCCGCGGCACCCACGAGCCGGTCGGCCTGCTGCGACACGACGTAGGCCATCACCGCGAGGAACGCGAGGCCGCCGCGCAGCAGCGGGGACAGCGGGTGCAGGTGCTGCCAGTCGGCCTCTTCGACCGCCGGGGCAGGCCCGTGGTCGGCCCCGTCCACGGAGTCGTACACCGCGTCGCTCACCCCGTCCCTCACCGGGTCGCTCACCGGGTCGCTCACAGTCCCGCGCGCTGGGACTCGCCGCGGGCGGCGAGCCGTTCGCGCAGGGCCTCCGCCTCGGCCGTGGGCAGACCGGGGATGCGACCGCCGCTCTCCGGTGAGGCGGTGTGCAGCTCGACGGTCGCCATGCCGAGGCGACGGACCAGCGGGCCGGACTGCACGTCGACGTACTGCAGCCGGCCGTAGGGCACCGACACCAGCGAGCGGAACAGCCGGCCGCGCCGGACGACCAGCTCCTCGGCCGTCTCAGCCCACGAGATCGCCGACACCTGGCGCGTGACGACCCACGCGGCGACACCTGCTGCGAGGACGAGTCCCGCGACCACGACCCAGGCCCACGTCCAGGCGAGCACGGCGACCAGCAGCGCCACGACGAGCAGCGGGGTGAGGACGCACGCCGCGACGGTGAGGCGGGCAGTGCGCAGGCGCGGCGACACGGACCGCCACGGCAGGCCGCCGTCACCGTGGAGCCGCACCACCACCCGCGCGTCGACGGTGCCGTCCAGGGGCCCGGGAGAGGTCGAGTCGCTCACGCCACCAACCTAACCGGGCGGCGGCCCGGTGGACCGGCGCTTCGGCAGGACGCCACCGCGCACCCCGTCCGGCGTCGGCATAGTGTGCGGGTGTGGGCAGGGTGACGCAGCGAACTCCGGCGGTCCGGCTCGAGGTGACCCCCGACGGAGTGGTGTCGAGAGCCCGGCCCGACACCGTCGCGGTCGAGGAGCCCCTCGAGATGCGCGTGGGCGGCACGTCGATGTCGGTGACGATGCGCACGCCCGGTGACGACTTCGACCTCACCATCGGGCACCTGCTCACCGAGGGCGCCCTGCGCGACGCCGCCGACGTGGCGACGCTGATGCACTGCCTCGACGAGGACGAGTCCGGCTCCCCCACCTACAACGTCGTGGACGTGACCCTGGCGCCCGGCGCGACGCTGGACCTGTCGCGCAGCGAGCGCCACGAGTACACGTCCAGCGCCTGTGGGGTGTGCGGCAAGACGAGCATCGACGCCATCACCACGCGCCGCCCGTACGCCGTGGACGCCGACCCCGTGCGCCTGTCCCCCGCGACGCTCGTGGCGATGCCCGACGAGCTGCGCACCCACCAGAAGGCGTTCGACCGGACGGGAGGGCTCCATGCCGCAGGCCTGTTCACGGCTGACGGCCAGGCGCTCGTCGTGCGGGAGGACGTCGGCCGCCACAACGCCGTCGACAAGGTCGTCGGCTGGGCCGGTCGAGAGGGGCGGCTGCCGCTGACCGGGCACGTCCTCGTGGTGAGCGGCCGGGCCAGCTTCGAGCTCGTGCAGAAGGCGGTCATGGCCGGCATCCCCGCCCTGGTGGCGGTGTCCGCCCCGTCGTCCCTCGCAGTCGGCCTCGCCCGCGAGGCGGGCCTGACCCTGGTGGGCTTCGCCCGCGCCCCACGCCTCACCGTCTACGCCGGCGAGCACCGCCTCGACACCTGAGGCTGCTGGGGGTGCGGGTCGGGCGGGTTGCCACCCGGTCACTGCCGGGGCTCCCCGTCAGGCCATCGCCCTGGTGAGCTCGGAGGCCATGAGCTTCCAGAGGCTCTCGCTGTAGCCGTCGGTGAGGTGGTTGGAGTCGCGGTACATGATCAACCCTGCCGGCGACACGACCGGGCACGACTGCTGCGGGCAGATCACGGGCGTCAGGTCGATGGTGCGGAACGCCTTCGGCGCCGCCGCCTTCTCGGCCGCCAGGAGCGCACCGTCCTGGTGCGTCGTCGCGGTCCGGTCGAAGGCGCAGTCGGCCGCGTCCTCGGTGCGGGACAGGCACGCGGGCACGTCGTGCGGCGGGCGCGGGGTGTCGGTCATGACCACGATCCTCGGCGCCACCTTCGCCAGCGTCGGGTAGGTCCGTGCGGAGCCCTTGGACCACAGGTCGGCGATGGTGTCCGGCGTCGCCCGTGAGCCGTCGGCCTGCAGGGCGATGTCCTTGTAGTCCTTCCAGCGCCCGATGACGAC
The DNA here is from genome assembly GCF_001428025.1 of Phycicoccus sp. Soil748. Taxonomy (GTDB): domain Bacteria; phylum Actinomycetota; class Actinomycetes; order Actinomycetales; family Dermatophilaceae; genus Pedococcus. The sequence goes on from NZ_LMSC01000009.1 coordinate 77,140, forward strand.
GGCGTCGAGCCCGTCGATCTTCGAGACCTGGTCCAGGACGTGGCCACGCCACTCCTCGCACGCGGTGTAGCGGCCCTTGGCCTGCACGTGGAAGATCGGGACGTCGGTCATGGTGCACGACGGCTTGGCGTAGTGGTAGACCGTCCAGCCCTTCTCCTCGGCCGCCCGGGCGAGCGCCGGGAGCCACTGCTGCGCGTGTGAGTCACCGAGCAGGGCGATGGTCTTCTTCCCACCGTCGGCAGGCCCGATGCGGCACTCCTCCGGCGGGGGCGCGTCGGTGGTCGCGTACCCCGTGTAGCACGGGGTGCTGTCCTTCGGCCGACTCGCGCGCGCATCGGACGGCGTGCGAGGCCCCGCGACGTCGGTGGCGAGGTGGGCGGTGGCTCCGCGGGTGGCCTTGGCGGAGGCGACCGCGGCCACGGGCTGCTCCCCCGCGAGCTTGGTGCTCACGGCCAGGCCGCACGCAGCGACGAGGGAGGTCGCGACGAAGACGCCACCCCACTGGGCCGACCGGCGGCGCGAGACGGTGAGGAACTGCGCGGCCCGCAGCGGCTGCTCGACGAGGTAGTGGCTGGCCACGGCGAGGAGGAACGACACCACCAGGGCCGCGACCACCACCAGCGGCCGGGCGTGGTTGCCGGGGGACGCCGCCCCGTCGGCACTGACCTCTGGCCACCGCGCCCCGGCGAGGACCAGGCAGGGCCAGTGCCAGAGGTACCACGCGTACGACACGCGCCCGACGAACCGCGGCCCGGCCTGGCTCAGGAGCGCCGAGACCCCCCGGTCGCCGGCCTTGACGCCTCCGACCAACAGCAGCACAGTGCCCAGCACGGGCACTGCCGCAGCGAGACCCGGGAACGGCGTGGCCTCGTCCATCAGGAGCACAGAGCCCACGACGAGGGCTGCGCCCAGCCAGGCGGCACCCGTGGCCGCGCGCCGGGTCAGCTGGCCGAGCACCGGGCGCACGAGGGCGAGCCCGCCACCGGCGGCGAGCTCCCAGGCGCGGGTGTGGAGCCCGTAGTAGGCCCCGGCCGCACCGGAGCTCGTCTGCTGGATCGACAGCAGGAGCGAGACCACGAAGACCCCGCCGAGCGCCCAGGCCATGCGGCGGAACGCCACGGCCCACGACCTGCGCGCCACCCCGGACATGCCGATGAGCACGACGAGGAGCAGCGGCCACACGACGTAGAACTGCTCCTCGACCCCGAGGGACCAGAAGTGCAGGACCGGCGACTTGTCGGTGTCGGCCATGTACTGCGTCGCCTCGAGGGCGAAGCGCCAGTTGGCCACCCCGAGGGCGGCCGCGGCCAGGTCGACCGCGACGCCCGCGCGGTCGATGGCGGGCACGAGGACCTGGGTGGCCGCCGCGGTCGTGGCCAGCACGAGGGCCGCCAGCGGCAGCAGTCGGCGCACGCGCCGGGCGTAGAAGTGGGTCAGGGAGATGCGCCCCGTCCGGGCCAGCTCGTCGACGAGCAGGCCGGTGATGAGGAAGCCCGACAGGACGAAGAAGACGTCGACGCCGACGAAGCCGCCGCTGACGAGACCGAGGCCCGCGTGGAACGCCACGACGGCGGTGACGGCCACGGCGCGCAGGCCCTCGATGTCGCCACGGAACCGGGCACGACGCGCACTGCGGGAGTCCTCACCGGGGGTGGTGGGGTTGACCAGGAGGGAAGACATCGGCACCCAGTCTCCCAACTCGGGAGCCGTGGGTGAAATCGGCGCGCGCCCCGGGCGCACTGCCGCGTGCTCCGCATACTGGCCAGTAGGGCCGACCGGGTTGTGACCCTCGCCATGGAAGGGGGGAAGATGGGTGCTGGTCGCAGGCAACCCCGCGACCGTGGCGCGAGAAAGGACTCACCACCGTGGCCGCACGCGAGGAAGCCGGACCCATTCTCAACGGCATCCCCAGCCAGCTCCCGGACATCGACCCCGATGAGACCCAGGAGTGGCTCGACTCCCTCGACGGAGTCATCGAGGAGGGCGGTCGCCAGCGGGCCCGCTACGTCATGCTCAAGTTGCTCGAGCGCGCTCGGGAGATGCAGGTCGGGGTGCCGTCGCTGACGGCGACCGACTACATCAACACGATCAGCCCCGAGGCCGAGCCGTGGTTCCCCGGCGACGAGGAGGTCGAGCGCCGCTACCGCGCCTACCTGCGCTGGAACGCCGGCGTCATGGTCCACCGCGCCCAGGCCCCCGGCATCGGGGTCGGCGGCCACATCTCGACGTACGCCTCGGCAGCCACCCTCTACGAGGTGGGTTTCAACCACTTCTGGCGCGGCGCCGACCACCCCGGCGGCGGCGACCAGGTGTTCTTCCAGGGCCACGCCTCCCCGGGCATGTACGCCCGGGCGTTCCTCGAGGGCCGGCTCTCCGAGGACCAGCTCGACGGCTTCCGCCAGGAGCACAGCCACGTCGTGGCCGGCCAGCCGCTCGCGCTGCCGTCCTACCCGCACCCGCGCCTCATGCCGGACTTCTGGCAGTTCCCGACCGTGTCCATGGGCATCGGCCCGATGAACGCGATCTACCAGGCACAGTTCAACAAGTACCTGCACAACCGCGGCCTCAAGGACACCAGCCAGCAGCACGTCTGGGCGTTCCTCGGCGACGGCGAGATGGACGAGCCGGAGTCCCGTGGGCTGCTGCAGCTCGCGGCCGGCGAGGAGCTCGACAACCTCACCTTCGTCATCAACTGCAACCTGCAGCGCCTCGACGGCCCGGTCCGCGGCAACGGCAAGATCATCCAGGAGCTCGAGTCGTTCTTCCGCGGCGCGGGCTGGAACGTCATCAAGGTCGTCTGGGGCCGCGGCTGGGACCCGCTGCTCGCGGCGGACCGTGACGGCGCCCTCGCGCACATCATGAACACCACGAGCGACGGCGACTACCAGACCTTCCGCGCCAACGACGGCAAGTACGTCCGCGAGAACTTCTTCGGCCGCGACCCGCGCACCCGCGAGATGGTCAAGGACTGGTCCGACGAGGACATCTGGTGGAAGCTCAAGCGCGGCGGCCACGACTACCGCAAGGTGTTCGCCGCCTACCAGGCCGCGATGAACCACAACGGCCAGCCGACCGTCATCCTCGCGAAGACGATCAAGGGCTACGGGCTCGGGACGCACTTCGCCGGCCGCAACGCCACGCACCAGATGAAGAAGTTCACCCTCGACGACCTCAAGGGCTTGCGCGACAGCCTGAAGATCCCCGTCAGCGACGAGCAGCTCGAGAAGGACCCCTACCGTCCCCCGTACTTCCACCCGGGACCGGACGACCCGACCATCCAGTACCTGCGCGAGCGGCGCCAGAAGCTCGGCGGCCCGCTGCCGGTACGTCGTGTCCAGCACGAGCCGCTCAAGCTCCCCGACCACTCCGCGTACGCCGTGGTCAAGAAGGGCACCGGCAAGCAGCAGGTCGCCACGACCATGGCCTTCGTGCGGCTGCTCAAGGAGCTCATGCGCGACAAGGAGTTCGGCAAGCGCGTCGTGCCGATCATCCCCGACGAGGCGCGCACCTTCGGGATGGACTCGTTCTTCCCGACGATCAAGATCTACAACCCGCACGGGCAGAAGTACACGTCGGTCGACGCCGAGCTGATGCTGGCCTACAAGGAGGCCAAGGACGGGCAGATCCTGCACCTCGGCATCAACGAGGCGGGCTCTATGGCGGCCTTCACCGCGGCGGGCACGTCCTACGCCACGCACGGCGAGCCGATGATCCCGATCTACGTCTTCTACTCGATGTTCGGGTTCCAGCGCACCGGCGACTCGATCTGGGCGGCTGCCGACCAGATGACGCGCGGCTTCCTCATCGGCGCGACAGCGGGCCGCACCACCCTGACCGGTGAGGGCCTGCAGCACGCCGACGGCCACAGCCCGATCCTCGCGGCGACCAACCCGGCGGTCGTGTCCTACGACCCCGCGTTCGCCTTCGAGATCGGCCACATCATGGAGGACGGGCTGCGCCGCATGTACGGCGACAACCCCGAGAACGTCATCTACTACATCACCGTCTACAACGAGCCGATGAGCCAGCCGGCCGAGCCGGAGGACGTCGACCGCGAGGGCATTCTCAAGGGCATGTACCTGTTCGCCCGCGGCACCAGCGACGGCCTCGGCGACGACGCGCCGCGGGCCCAGCTTCTCGCCTCCGGCGTCGGCGTCCCGTGGGCCCTCGAGGCCCAGGAGCTGCTGCGCAACGACTGGGGCGTGGTGGCGGACGTCTGGTCGGTGACGTCGTGGACCGAGCTGCGTCGCGACGGCCTCGCCGCCGACGAGCACGCCTTCCTCCACCCTGACGAGGAGCGCCGCGTCCCCTACGTCACGCAGCGCCTGCGCGACACCAGGGGCCCCGTCGTGGCGGTGTCCGACTACATGCGCCAAGTGCAGGACCAGATCCAGCAGTGGGTGCCCGGTGACTTCGCGTCGCTCGGTGCCGACGGGTTCGGGTTCTCCGACACCCGGCCGGCGGCGCGCCGCTTCTTCCACATCGACGGCCCGTCGATGGCGGTGCGGACGCTGCAGATGCTCGCCGAGCGTGGCGAGATCGACGGCTCCGTCCCGCGCGAGGCGGCGGCCCGCTACCGCCTGCTCGACGTCACCGCCGGCACCTCCGGCAACGCCGGCGGCGAGAGCTGACCGCCTAACCCGACCCGTCCGTCAGTGACGGATCTCCGTGTGGCACAACAGGTATGCCGCCCGCTCATCCTGAGCGGGCGGCATACGTGCGTCTGGGGCAGGATGGTCGGATGACCTCCTCCGCGCAGTCCGCCCAGCCCGCCCGCCGGGTCGCCGTCACGGGTTCTTCCGGCAAGCTCGGCCGCACCGTCGTCGCCCACCTGGCCGACCGCGGCTACGACGTGCTGGCGCTCGACCGGACCCGTCCGGCCTCGCCGGAGACGCCGTTCGTGGCGGTCGACCTCACCGACTACGGGCAGGTCCTCGAGGCGCTGTCCGGCGGCGTCGACGAGCACCCGACCCCCGTCGACGCGGTCGTGCACCTCGCGGCCATCCCGGCACCGGGCCTGAGCACCAACGCGGCCACCTTCGCCAACAACTCGGCCGCGACCTACAACGTGTTCGCGGCCGCCCGGGCGCTGCGGATCCGCAGCATCGTCTGGGCGTCCAGCGAGACGGTGCTCGGGCTGCCGTTCGACACTCCCCCGCCCTACGTGCCCGTCGACGAGGAGTACGACCCGCGACCGGAGTCGACCTACTCGCTCAACAAGGCGCTCGAGGAGGAGATGGCGAGGCACTTCTGCCGCTGGGACCCCGAGCTGACGATGGTCGGCCTGCGGTTCTCCAACGTCATGGACCCCGAGGACTACGCAGCGTTCCCCGCCTTCGACGCCGACGCCTCGCTGCGCAAGTGGAACCTCTGGGGCTACATCGACGCCCGCGACGGCGCCCAGGCGGTGCGTCTGGGGCTGGAGCGCACCGAGCCCGGCGTCGAGGTGTTCGTCATCGCCAACGCCGACACGGTGATGAGCCGCTCGAGTGCGGACCTCGTCGCCGAGGTCTTCCCCGGTGTCGAGGTCCGCAAGGAGCTGGGCGAGCACGAGACGCTCCTCGGCATCGACAAGGCGCGACGCGTGCTGGGCTACGACCCCCAGCACTCCTGGCGCGACCACGCAGGCTGAGCCGGAACGGACTCGCGCGCGCCCAGCGCCCGGTTCCGCCGAGGTGCCGCTGAGGTGCCGCTGAGGTGCCGCTGAGGGTCAGTCGCGCCCGAGGAACTGCTTGCGCGCGGTGACGCAGATGTCGGGCTGGTCGCAGAACAGCCCGTCGACGCCGGCCCGCATGAACGCCACGTCCTCGTCGACGGCCCGGCCGAAGTCGGCAGGGTCGGTCCCGACGCGGTAGTCGGTCGGCAGGAAGGTGTTCTCGGCGCGGAAGGTGTACGGCGTCACCGCCAGGCCCGAAGCGTGCGCCGCACCGACGAGCCCGGTCGGCGCACCGAGGCTGCCGTCAGCCTCGCGCGCGATGACCAGGTTCTTGTCCGGGCCGATGCCGTCGACGGTGCGCGCCAGGCCGCGCAGTCCCGCCGGGCTCAGCAGGTCGGCGTAGGTGCGCGGGTCGCCGGTGCTCTGCAGGTCGAACGGCGCCCCGGACCCGCTGGCGAGGAAGACCTCGTTCGCCCGGTAGCCGTGGTCCCGGCGCAGGGCGACGAGGTTGGTCAGCTCGAAGCTCTGCACCCACAGGGGCGCGTCCGGGCGGTTGAGCGAGTAGCGGCGCACGAGCTTCATCAGCGCGGTCTCGGGGTCGAGGCCCTGGGCGTGGAAGTACGTCGAGTGCTTGATCTCGGGGATGATCCCCACCGGGCGGCCGTACTCCCGCGAGAGCTTCTCCCGCAGCGCCAGCACCTCGGCGAAGGTGGGCACCGGGTAGCGGCCGTCGTAGAGCGTGTTCTCCTGGCGGATCTGCGGCAGCCGCTCCTTGGCCCGCAGCGTCCTGAGCTCGGCGAGGGTGAAGTCCTCGGTGAACCAGCCGGTGGTGCGCACGCCGTCGAGCACCTTGGTCGTCCGGCGGTCGGCGAACTCGGGGTGGTCGGCGACGTCGGTGGTCCCGGAGATCTCCGGCTCGTGGCGGTCCACGAGCACGCCGTCCCTGGTCATCACCAGGTCGGGCTCGATGTAGTCGGCGCCCATGGCCACCGCCAGCTCGTAGGCCGCAGTGGTGTGCTCGGGCCGGTAGCCGGAGGCACCGCGGTGCGCGATGACCAGCGGGTGGGCGGTGGGTGCCTGGCGGACGTACTGCGCGGAGCCCGGGTTGGTGCCGGCACCCGGACCCGGGCGGGCGGCCGGTGCGGCACCGGCGGTCGACGCGGCGACGGTGCCGGCCAGGAGGAGTGCGGCAGTGGTGGCGAGGACGGGCAGGGTTCTGGTCATGCCCCCGGACGCTAGGAACCGGCCGTCCGCGGCGGGCGACTCGGCGGTGGCCGGCGGGTGAAGCCGTGCCGAACCCTGGGCGCGCTCCCGTGCACGCGGTTGTGGGCCCCATACAAATAGACTCCGAGCATGCCTGCGGCCCTGCGCACCTCTCCCGCCACCCTCCAGCGGGTGGAGCGCGCGGCCGGCGAGCTGTCGAGCGGCGCCACGAGGCGCATGGAGGCTGCCCACGACTGGTACCGCGCGCTGTCGGCGGAGGACCGCTCCTGGGTCGGCCTGGTCGCCCAGGCCGGCATCGCGGCGTTCATCGCGTGGCTGCGTGAGGGTGGCGACCAGACCCCGGTCACGGCCGACGTCTTCGGCACCGCCCCGCGAGAGCTGACCCGGTCGATCACCCTGCGGCAGACGCTGGACCTCGTGCGGTCGGTCGTCGACGTCGTCGAGCAGGACGCCACCGCCCTGGCCGAGCCCGGTGAGGAGCAGGCGCTGCGCGAGTCGGTGCTGCGCTACTCACGCGAGATCGCCTTCGCGGCCGCCGAGGTCTATGCCCACGCGGCCGAGGCCCGGGGTGCCTGGGACGCCCGCCTCGAGGGCCTGGTCGTCGACGCCGTCCTGCGTGGCGAGGCCGACGACTCGATGCAGTCGCGCGCCGCCGCGCTGGGATGGGGCACCACAACCCGGGTGGCCGTCGTCGCGGGCAGCACGCCCGAGGGCAGCCCGGCCGGCGTGGTCGACGGCCTGCGCCGTGCGGCGGAACGGGTCGGCGTGGACACCCTCGTCGCGGTCCAGGGCCGCCGCCTCGTGTGCATCCTCGGCAACGTGCAGGACGCGATGGCCTCTGCGCGGGAGGTCGGCGACCAGTTCGGCGACGGGCCCGTGGTGGTCGGCCCGACCGTGCCCCACCTGTTCGCCGCCGGGCGCAGCGCCCGGGCCGCCCTCGCGGGGCACTCGTGCGCCCAGGCGTGGCCGGAGGCGCCGCGACCGGTGGCCGCCGACGACCTGCTGGCCGAGCGGGTGCTCATCGGCGACGCACCCGCCCGCGCCCTCCTGCTCGACCGCATCTGGCACCCGCTCGCGACCAGCGGCGGCGCCCTGCTCGAGACCGCCGCCTCCTACCTGGAGACCGGCGGCGGGCTCGAGGGGACGGCCCGCCTGCTCTTCGTCCACCCCAACACGGTGCGCTACCGCCTGGGCAAGATCGCCGACCTCACCGGCTACCAGCTGACCGACCCCCACGACGCGCACACCGTGCGGATCGCGCTCGCCCTCGGGCGGCTGAGCCGTGCCGTGCCCGCCGCCGTGCGCTACGCCCCACCGGCCTGACGCCCCCCTCTTTGGAGGAAACCTCCAAAACCCGCGCGGGATGTTCGTGCCAAACGGTCACGTCCCGGGCGAGGTCCGCACGCGAGGCTGGGACCGTGCTCGCCATCGTCTGCCCCGGACAGGGCTCCCAGACCCCCGGCTTCCTCGCGCCCTGGCTCGAGCTGGCCCCGTTCCGTGAGCGCCTGGAGGCGCTGTCCGACGTGGCCGGCCTGGACCTGGTCGCCCACGGCACCACCTCCGACGCCGACACGATCAAGGACACCGCGGTCGCGCAGCCGCTCATCGTCGCGGCCGGGCTCGCCGCCGCAGCGGTGCTCCTGCCCGACGGCCCGGTCGGTCCGGTCGGCGTCACCGCCGGCCACTCGGTCGGCGAGATCACGGCCGCAGGCCTGGCCGGCGTGCTGTCGGGCCACGACGCCATGGTCTTCGTCCGTGAGCGCGGCACCGGCATGGCCGCCGCCGCGGCGCAGGCTCCGACCGGCATGAGCGCCGTCCTCGGGGGCGATCCCGCGGAGGTCCAGACCGTGCTCGAGCGCCACGGGCTCACCGCCGCCAACGCCAACGGTGCCGGGCAGACGGTCGCCGCCGGCACCCTCGAGCAGCTCGCCGCCCTCGCGGCCGACCCGCCTGCCCGGGCCCGGGTCATCCCGCTGCAGGTCGCAGGTGCGTTCCACACCCACCACATGGCGCCTGCCGTGGCCGCCCTGGAGACCCTCGCCGCCGACTTCGACGTCAGCGACCCGGGGGTGACGCTGCTGTCCAACGCCGACGGCCGCCCGGTCGCAGGAGGCACCGACGCCCTGGCCCGCCTCGTCCGCCAGGTGAGCAGCCCCGTGCGCTGGGACCTGTGCATGCAGACCATGGTCGACAGCGGGGTCACCGCGCTCGTCGAGCTCTGCCCCGCCGGCACCCTCACCGGCCTCGCCAAGCGCGGGATGCCGGGGGTCACCACGGTGGCCGTCAAGACGCCCGACGACCTCACGGCGGCACAGCAGCTGATCACCGACTCGGCGCAGGGCGGCGACCCCGCCTCCGAGGCCACCACCCCCGAGCGCGAGGCCTGACATGACCACTCCCTCCCCCAAGGGCACCGGATCCATCACCGCTCCCGAGGGCGCCGCCTTCTCGCGCATCATGGGCGTCGGCGGCTACCGCCCCGAGCGTGTCGTGATGAACGCCGAGCTCGTCGAGGCCATCGACTCCTCCGACGAGTGGATCCAGGAGCGGTCCGGCATCAAGAGCCGCCGCTTCGCCGCCAAGGACGAGTCCGTCGTCGACATGTCCGTCGCCGCCTCGCTCGAGGCCCTGCGCGCCGCCGGCCTCGAGCCGTCGGCCATCGACGCCGTCATCGTCGCCACGGTCACCCACCCCTACCAGACCCCGGCGGCTGCACCGATCGTGGCCGACCGCCTCGGCATCCAGGCCGCGGCGTTCGACATCTCCGCCGCCTGCGCCGGCTACTGCCACGGCATCAGCCTCGCCAGCGACATGGTCCGTGGCGGCAGCGCGCGCCACGTCCTGGTGATCGGCGTCGAGAAGCTGTCGGACTTCACCGACCTCACCGACCGCGGGTCCGCGTTCATCTTCGGCGACGGCGCCGGCGCTGCCGTCGTGGGCCCGTCGGACACCCCCGCCATCGGCCCCACGGTCTGGGGCTCCGAGGGCGCGCAGTGGAAGACCATCTCCCAGCGCGACTCCTGGGTCGACGTCCGCGAGAAGGACCTGGGTTGGCCCGCGATCGGGATGGCCGGCCAGTCGGTCTTCCGGTGGGCCGTGTGGGGTATGGCGCCCGTGGCCCAGAAGGCGCTCGACGCCGCCGGGGTGCGGGCCGAGGACCTCGACGCGTTCATCCCCCACCAGGCCAACATGCGGATCATCGACGCGATGATCAAGCAGCTCAAGCTGCCGACCGACATCGCCGTCGCCCGCGACATCGCCGAGACCGCCAACACCTCCGCCGCGTCCATCCCGCTCGCCACCGAGCGGATGCTGCGCGAGGGCGAGGCGCCCCACGGAGGCCTCGCGCTGCAGATCGGCTTCGGCGCCGGCCTCGTCTACGCGGCGCAGGTCATCGTCCTGCCCTAGCGGCACCACGACTCCCGCTGGCCCGCGGGTGAAACACGGAACACCAGGGCCAACCACCCACCCGACAGCAGTCGATACACGAAGGAGCTGAGCCGAATGGCGCAGAGCGAGCAGGAGATCCTCGAGGGTCTGGCCGAGATCGTCAACGAGGAGACCGGCCTGGACACCGAGTCGGTGCAGTCGGAGAAGTCCTTCACCGACGACCTCGACATCGACTCCCTGTCGATGATGACGATCGTCGTCAACGCCGAGGAGAAGTTCGGCGTGCGCATCCCCGACGACGAGGTCAAGAACCTCAAGACGGTCGGCGACGCCGTGTCCTTCATCTCCAAGAACCAGGCCTGAGCCCCGGCGCTCCACCACGCACCACCGCGGGGTGGCGCGCCGCGCCCCCTACCCGGGGCGCCGGCGCCCACCCCGCAGCACCACCCCTTCCCTCCACCCCTCACGAAGGAGCACCTCCAGCCATGACCGCCGAACGACGCGTCGTCGTCACGGGCCTCGGAGCCACCACCCCGGTGGGGGGCAACGTCCCCGACACGTGGGACGCCATCCTGGCCGGCCGCTCCGGCGCCAAGACCATGCCCTACGAGTGGGTGGAGAAGTACGACCTCCCGGTGAAGTTCGCCGCGACGCTGGAGACGCCTGCCGACCAGGTCCTCACCAAGGTCGAGGTCCGGCGCATGGATCCCAGCGCGCAGTACGCCCTCATCGCCGCCCGCGAGGCCTGGGCCGACGCCGGCTCGCCCGAGGGTGACCCGGAGCGTCTCGCCGCATGCATCGGCACCGGCATCGGCGGCGTGTGGACCCTGCTGTCGCAGTGGGACAACCTCAAGGAGAAGGGCCCTCGCCGGGTCTTCCCCCTCGCCGTCCCGATGCTCATGCCCAATGCCTCCTCGGCCGCGGTCTCGCTCGAGCTCGGCGCCCGCGCCGGTGCCCACACCCCCGTGTCGGCCTGCGCCTCGGGCCTCGAGGCCATGGGCTACGCCTACGAGATGATCCGCTCCGGCCGCGCCGACATCGCGGTCGCCGGTGGCACGGAGGGCGCCGTGCACGCGCTGCCCATCGCCGGCTTCGCCGCCATGCAGGCCCTGTCGACCCGCAACGACGAGCCGGAGCGTGCGTCCCGGCCCTACGACACCGGCCGCGACGGGTTCGTCCTCGGCGAGGGTGCCGCGGTGATGGTGCTCGAGGAGTACGAGGCCGCCAAGGCCCGCGGCGCCAAGATCTACGCCGAGATCGGTGGCGTCGGCATGTCGGCCGACTCCCACCACATTGCCGCGCCCGAGCCGGAGGGCGCCGGCGCGTCCCGTGCGATGGTCGAGGCCGTGCAGCGAGCAGGCTTGCAGGCCAAGGACATCGTGCACGTCAACGCCCACGCCACCTCGACGCCCGTCGGTGACGTCGCCGAGTCCAACGCCATCCGCCGCGCGTTCGGTGACGACGCCGACGGCATGCCGGTCAGCGCCACGAAGTCGATGACCGGTCACCTCCTGGGTGCCGCGGGTGCGCTCGAGGGCGTCCTGACGGTGCTCGCGCTGCACCACCGCACGGCACCGGCCACGATCAACCTCGACGACTTCGACCCGGCCATCAAGCTCGACGTCGTGCACGGCGAGGCCCGCAAGCTGCCGCAGGGCGACATCGCGGCCCTGAACAACTCGTTCGGCTTCGGGGGCCACAACGTCGCGGTGGTCTTCACCTCGGTCTGACCGTCGGGCGCCTCACACCACGCATTCACTTTCCGGGCGGCGGACCAGCACAGTTAAGGGCTGGTCCCCCGTTCGGATGGTGTTTGTCCGGTGACGAAGCCGTGACCCGGTCGACTCAGTAGCGTGTGCCCCGGATGAGTCAGGGGGCACGGAGTTGGTGGGATCGACCGCTGCGCGGGGCTGGGGCCGCGAACGCGTACACATCATCGACGACCACCTCGCCGAGCGCCTGAGGCGCGGGCTGTGGCGGTACACGCTGCGCTGCCCGATGGTCCTGCGGCAGGTCGTGCCTGTCCTCGTCGTCGCCGCCGTGGCGTCCCTGGTCTGCGCCTGGGAGTACGCGGAGCGCTCCGACACCCTGGTGTGGTGGCTGATGGGAGGGCTGCCGGCAGTGGGCGTCCTCGCCTACGTCGTGATCGTCCTGCTCATGATGCGCCGTCACGACGAGTGGCTGGCGCGCGAGGTGGTGCCCGGCCGCTTCATCGCCGTCACCGTGGGCCAGGAGTCGATCAGGGTCCGCGACCTGGACTCCGCGGTGGAGTACGGCTACTCGCTGGTCACCGCCGTGCACCAGTACGACGACGTCGTCGTCATCGAGCACCGTCCCACCTTCTGGGCGCTGCCCGTGGAGCTGTTCCGGCCGCACGAGCTCAGCGTCATCCGGGCCCGCGCCGGCAAGGCGTTCCTGCCCCTCGGAGAGGGCCGGGCCGACCGGCCGCTCGACGTCGCCGGCGAGGCGCCACCGCTCACGCTCGCCCAGCGCTTCGGCAAGCTCGTCCGCTAGCTCAGCGGGTGTGCGGGGGCTTCGCGTGCCCGCGGCCGGGCGGCAGGACGATGTCGAGCAACGGCGTGGTGGTGGTGGTTGCCGTGGGCGTGGGGGTCGTGCTGGTCGGCGAGGGTGCCGACGTCGCCGTGCGGGTCGTCGACTGCACGGTCGAGGGGGGCGAGACGGGCTGCGGCTGCGACGTGGCCCGGGCGGGTGCCACCGCGGCTCGGGTGGCGCGGGGTGTGGTCGGCGAGGTCCTCGGGGCGCTCGTGGCCGCCGGGGCCGGCGCAGCGGTCGTGCTGGGTGAGGTCGCGGCGGTGTCCACGTCGGGCTGGGCCGTGTCGCCCGGGCGGTCCGGCAGCACGAACCCGAACGCCACCAGGGCGGTGAGTCCGCCCACCCACAGCAGCAGCACGCCGGGCAACGGCTTCCAGCTGGCGTGGCGCGATCCCAGCCCGTGGCGGGCCATCTCGCGCAGGTAGAGCACGAAGGTCACCAGGGCGACGACCGAGACCCCCCACAGCAGCCAGGCTGCGGTGGCGGCGGCGGTGGGTAGTGGGGCGGTCAGGACGCGCCAGGCGGACCACAGCAGGATCACGCCTCCTGCTGCGGCCGACGCCACCACGCTCGTCCTTGCCGCGGCTTCGCGACGGGTCAAGGGACACCTCCGGGTCGGTTGGTCAGCCGAAGAGGCTACAGACGGACTCGGCAGACGCCGAACCGTGCAGGTCAGCGGCTCGCCCGATGTCCGAAAGATCAGCGATGTGGTGAAGGGGCGGAGATGATGTACTCTCGTCCGCGGCTGCTCGTTGGCCCCGCGTTCCGGGGTCGAGCCCCCGATGTGATCCGCGGTGAGCGCGGAGTGCCCGGGGTCGTGCCGACCGGCGAACGCAGGGCGACCCGGTTCGGCGCCGAGATGTGTCGGCGAACGTGACGACGACTGCGTCGTCATGCCGTCACGCGCGCGCCCCTCCCCCCAAAGGGGCCCGTCCAGCGTGCCGAGCTCTGGCATGCCCGGACGCAGCCGTTCCCCCAACCAAGGAGAAGAATGCGTCAACGCATAGCCCTGGCTCTGATCGCCCTCGTATCGGTCACAGCCCTCATGTCGGCCGCCCCAGCTAACGCAATGGGCAAGGTCAAGTGTGACGAGAACAGCCAGCCCGTGGTCGCCGTCGGACGCTACGACCCCATCGTCAACCACAACGGCACCGGTTCCGAGCACGAGCACCAGTTCTTCGGCAACATCGCCTGGCACTCGCTGTCGAACCCGGACAAGGCCAACTACGCCGACCTCGCCGGCAAGGCCAACAACTGCGCCGCCGTCCTCGGCCAGTCCACGTCGGCGGACTCCGCCGGCTACTGGGTCCCCACGCTGCGTTACAACTCCGGCGCCAAGGCCGGCCAGCTCGTCCCCGCGCAGGCGTTCACCGCGTACTACCGGTCCTTCGACCACAAGGACTTCGGCCAGGCCAAGGCCTTCCCCGCGGACACGCGTCTGGTCGCCACCAAGCACGACTGGGGCTGCGGCCAGTACTCCGGCGTGCCGACCGGCCCGTCGATCCCGTCCTGCGTCGGCCAGTCCGGCAAGCCGGGTCACACGCTGACGGCGCACGTCGACTTCCCGTCCTGCTGGGACGGGGTGCTGCCCAACCACAAGTCGACCGACGTGGGTAACACCAACGACAACGCCCACTACGCCTACGCGGTGAAGAAGAGCGGGGTCTCCACGTGCCCGTCCGGCTTCCCGAACAAGATGGTCGAGCTGCGTGAGACGTTCCAGTTCACCTACACCGGTGCCGGCAACGACATCTCGCTCGACTCGGACTCCCACGCCGGGGTCAAGGACGGCGAGACCCTGCACGGCGACTTCTGGAACACCTGGCGCCAGCCCGACTTCGAGAAGTTCGTGTCCACCTGCATCAACTCCTCGTCGAGCTTCTCGACCGCCAGCTGCCAGCCGTGACCGGACCGCTCCCCGGTTCGTGACGGCCGGCCGTCCTGACGGCCCCGAGCACGACGAGTGCCCCCTCCTGCCTTCGGCGGGAGGGGGCACTTGCGTGTTCAGCCGACCTTGTGCAGCCAGCGCACGGGCGCGCCGTCGCCGGCGTAGCGGAAGGGCTCGAGCTCGGCGTCCCAGTCGGCGCCCAGGATCTCCTCGAGCATGTCGGCCATCGCCTCGGGCGAGCCTTGCGACAGGCGCAGCACCTCGCGCAGCCGGTCCTCGTTGACGACCGCGTCGCCGGCCGCCGAGGTCCACGTGTGGTGGATCCCGAGGGACGGGGTGTGCGACCACCGCGACCCGTCGGCACCGGGGCTGGGCTCCTCGGTGATCTCGTAGCGCAGGTTGTCCCACCCGCGCAGCGTCGAGGCGAGCTTGGCGCCGGTGCCTTGTGCACCAGTCCACGGGAACTCCGCGCGGACGAGGGCGGCACCGGCAGGTTGAGGCGTCCACTCGATGGAGAGCCGGCTGTCGAGGGCGGACTCCAGCGCCCAGGTGATGTGCGGGCACAGCGCTTTCGGGGTGGAGTGAATGAACACCNGGACGTCTTCCCCACGAACCTCTGCACTGCTGGTGGCTCGGCTGGTCGCCGCGACTCTTCAGTTTGGCTGTGCTGGCGCCCATTGTGCACCACGGACCACAGCGACACCAGCACTATCACCAGTATCGAGCGAAACATCCCTCGCGTGCTCACCGCGGCGCTGGTGGCGGTCGGCGGTGGGCCCCTGGTGCGGTACGGCGTCGGGTGGCCCCGACGCCATACCGTCCCCTCTTCTGGGTGGACCGTGCTGCACTACCCGCTGACGCGGGTGGGTTCCGCCTTGTCGGGGCGTCCCCGGCTCAGCTGGCGGAGGGCGCCGTCGAGGACGAGGCCTGCCCGGACGACGGCGAGGGTGCGCCGCCCTGGCCGCCCCGTGCCCCGGGCCCGCCGCCAGCGCCGCCCTCCTGGACGGCCGTCATGGCGTAGCTCTTGTCGACCTGCACGATGATGTGCGTGCCGTCCGTGCGCACCATGTGCGCCTCGTACACGCCGTCGGAGTCGGTCTCGACCCGCTCGATGGTCGCGGTCGGCTCCTTGGCCTTGGCGGCCGCGGTGACCCTGGCCGCCACGTCGCCGGTGAGCAGCGTCTCATCCGAGCGCATCGGCTTGGTCGGGTCGGTGTTGCCGTTGGCTGCGGCTGGTGCCTCGCCCGCTGCGGGGGCGCTGGCACCGTAGGAGGCGGTCGAGGCGGCCGGGGTGCTGGTGTCGGCGCTGGCCAGGGACGCGCCGGTGAGGGCGATGCCGGCGGCTGCGGCGAGGCCGGCGGCGACGGGGACGATGCGGATCTTCATGGAGTGCTCCTCGTGGTGGGTGGGGCTCCACGGTCGGGCGGCGCCCTGTGGCAGCGTCCGGGCTGGGCCGTGGATCTGCTGTCACTGGCTGTGGCTCGCTGTGAGCGGGCGTTCTCGCCGTCGTCACCGGGTCTGACACAATCTCGCCCTGGCGGTGCGAGCCGTCCCGGGGCAGTAGCTCAGTCGGTCAGAGCAGCGGACTCATAATCCGTCGGTCGTCGGTTCAAGCCCGACCTGCCCCACCATGCATCAATGCAGGTCAGCGCCCTATGCGGCGTCATTTCAACCTCCGGCAGCAGCCGTGATCTCAGCGCTGTGGCGCATTTGTGGCACATGCGCATCGAGCAGAGCGGCCACCGTGTCGAGGTCGTCACCGAACAGTCCGGCGTAGACGTCGAGCGTCATCGCGGCCGAGGAGTGCCCGAGCATCCGCTGGACGGCCTTGACGTTCGCCCCAGCGGCGATGGCCAGGGAGGCGGCGGTGTGGCGCAGGTCGTGCGGAGTCAGCCCGACGATCCCGGCGGAGGCACACGCGGGGTCGAAGACTCGGGTGCGCCAGTTGCCCAGTCGGAGCGGACCCCCGTGCGGCGACATGAAGACCAGGTCCCCCGGCTCCTTGCCCGCGACCGCTTCCGCGAGCATCGGTACCAGCCCAGGGGGAACGGGAACGGACCGCGTCTGGTGGTTCTTGGTCGTGCTCCAGACGAGGCGGCCGCCGATCTCGGAGGCGCTCTCGGCGATGTGCAGCCGTCGTCGCTCGAGGTCCACGCGGACCACCCGAAGGGCGGTGAGCTCGCCGAAGCGGATGCCGGTGAAAGCCAGGATGCAGATGGCCAGACCACCCGACCCCGATGCGCGCACGAGTGCTGTCAGCTCAGGCGGAGAGAGGAAGCGTGGCTCTCCGCGCACGGCTCTCGGCAATCGCACCCCCACAGCCGGGTTGCGACCGATGCGGCCGTCGCGCAGGGCGAGATCCATGATCAGGGAGAACACGCGGTGGACCTGCCGGACCGTCGATGGCCTCGCCCCGCCCTCGGTCAGCTCGCCGATCCACGCCGCTACGTCCGAGGGAGCCACGCCGGACAGGCGGGNCTTCAGGTGCGAAAGGCCGGCCACCCACACCTTGGCGAACTCCCCGACGGTGACCTTGCCTGCCGCCGGGTCGAGGTAGTTGCCGCGGTTCATCTCAGCCAGGAGAGCCGCGAGGAAGCGCTCGGCGTCGACCTTCCTGCTGAACGACTTCTTGCGCTGCCGGTGCTGCGGGTCACGCCAGCGGGCCAGCCATTGACCGTTGCGCGGGTCCTTCGTGATGCTGGCCATCGTCAGGCCACCTGCTCCGTGACCCAAGTCCGGACCGCGGCCGGTTGGTAGCGCAGGTGTTTGCCCAGGCGCACCGCGGGCGGCCCCATCCCCCGATGGCGCCACTGGTAGAGGGTCCCCACCGGGACGCCGAGGTACTTCGAGACATCGTGGATCGTCCACAGAGGCTCGATCGCCACCACCTTCGATGACGTCGGTCTCGGCGGCTCATCGGTCGTCCGTTGTCTTCTCATTGCCTGTCCTCCTTATCGATGTGTGCCTTCCGCTGCGCTACTCGCTCCTGGTCGTGTTCGCGGGCGGCCGCGGCGGCGGCTTTGGCGAGGGCTGCGTCGCCGGGGGTGTCCCACCCGGTGTGGCTGTAGGTCCATGCTCCGATGACGACGGTGGTGGCTTGGTCGTCGTCCACAGCC
>NZ_LMSC01000009.1:94986-328777 GCF_001428025.1 Phycicoccus sp. Soil748
CGCCTCCATCGCGGCCAGGTCAATGGTGTCGCCGCGTCGGTTGGCGTCGGCGAGCAGCTGTTGGGCGCGGCGTCTGGCGCGGCGGAGCTGGCCGAGGGTGACGGAGNGAGCAGCCCGTACGGGACATCGGCCAGGGGTCCTTGGCGGCCGGTGGCGACCCAGTCGTCCTCGACCCGCCGGCCGAGCTGGTCGGCGGTGTGCTGGATGCGGCGCAGGTGCGCGTTGGAGTGGTCGGTGGTGTCGGTGGCGGCCTTGGTGGCGTACTTGGCCAGGTAGCCGGCCACCTGCTCCGGCGACAGGGCATTCGAGGGGTCGTCGGTGCGGCGGGCGCCGGTGACGGGGCGGGCGTCGACCTGGCGTCCGAACGCGAGCACCCGGGGCACGTCATCTTCGTGGACGGGTGGGGCGGTGAACCGGACCGCGGCCACGGCCTCGCGGACCAGGCGGGCGAGGTTGGTGGCGGTGACCTGGCGGAGTGCGGGGGCGAACCCGTCTGGGGTGCGGGGGCCGTCGAGGCGGATCAGGGCGTGGAAGTGGACCAGCCCGCGGCGTTGGTACTCGGCGACCTTGGCGTACTGCACGGTGACCACCTCGTGCAGTTGAGTGGCGGGGATGCCGAGGTGGTGGGCGAGGGTGCGGCGCAGGGTGATGGTGAACCGGCGCCACNNACTCCGGGGCCCACCACTGCCACACCACATGGCTGGCGTAGTCGTAGCAGTCCCGGCACAGCGGCTGCCCCAGCGCTTCGTCATCTTGGGCGTGGACGGCCAGGCACGTCGTCGGGCGTCCGTGCGGGCAGCGGGGCTGGCCGGTGGCGTGGGGGCGGCAGCGGCGGCTGTTGTCGCGGGTGCCGTGCACCGATCCCATGGATGGTGCGGTGAGGGTGGCGAAGACCAAAGGGTTGTCCGCCACGGTATCGGGGACGGTCTTGCCGCCCCTGACGCCGGCCCGGATCAGCTGGAACATGTCCGCGGCGTACAGGCGGGAGCAGGACGGGCAGGCGGCCTCTCGCCTGTTCCCACACCGCACCACGGTCGACCCCAACGGCTCGTCCGCTGAGGAGTACGTGGACAGGATCTCGCCGGTGGCGCGGTCGAGGGTGGTGGAAGCCCCGACCAGGTGGACCGGGTTCGAGCAGAACCCCACCCGGGAGGCGGCGACCGACCACCCGTCCAGGTTATCCGACAGCATCCGCGCCAGGATCTGTTTGGACTGGTGCTGGTCGTACCCGGGCAGGTGCAGCTGGTTGTTGTCGTCGAACTGGGGGCGGGGCAGCCCGGCCCACAACGCGTTGCGTGTCTCCTGCGACATGAACGGCCACCCCCTTCCCTGGTGAGGGTGTGCCGTGCGGCCTCTGTGCTGACCTCGCGCCACACGGCACACCCTGTCCAAGGGCGGCCCCACTGTGTGTTGGAGGGAGCCGGGCAGTGCGAGGTCAGCAGCCGCACCGGCACTGGGTTGAACGGTTGACCGCCACCACCGAGCCCCGTTTCAGGCAGGCTCGGCGGGNCGTCAGTCTGGGGGTCAAGATTTGACCCAGCCTTTACTCATAAGCAGCCGGGTTGACCAGCCCGTGCCGTTCCCGTCAACGCAGTCCATGACGTCTGCGCAGACAGGGGTGAACTGAGGGTCATGCTCATGACAGCAGGCAGCGGTGACAGGCACGGACGGAGCGTGTTAAGTCAGGCAGTATTCGAAGTACCAGCGACCGACTCCTCCGTGAAGCTGCGCCGCTCGGATCGCGCTCGCCGCCTTCTTGATGGGCTTATCGACTGCGTTTGCCACCTCATCGCCGGCGGAATCAACAACGTACCCGCGGATCTGATCGGCCAAGGCCTGTTGACCAGAATCTTCACTGAGCCCTGCGTTCATGACGGCACAACCTGCCTTGGCTACGACCCTTTCGTCGGGCTCACCGGCGCGCAGAGCCTTGAAGATGTTCCTGCCTTGGCTGACTGCGTCCCTGGCGGCCGGATTTGCGATGACCTCCGGACACAGGAGGTGGCAGTCCAGAATCACTGTGCGGCCCACCTCGACGCCCTCATGGCTCACCCACACTGACGCCGCCACGATTACGGCTATCAGACCTGAGGCCGCCCGTCGTCGCTGTGGCATGTTCACCTCGAAGTAGTGCGCAAATCCCTGACGATGTGCACGAGGCTAGGAGCGCGCACCTTCGAGCACTTCCCCACAATTTCCTAGTGCCGTTTGTGTCAGCCGATGCTGCCCTACTCCAGCGCTGGTCAATGCAGCAAGCCAGCCTGACCCTTCCTCGGTACACGAGGGAGTCGGACTTTCGTTGTCGGCGCCATCCATCGACATGCCAAGCGCTCGCTCATCAGCATGACCGCGCAGATCGCGGCATGAGCGAGCGAGGTTGACGCGATGCAGGGCAATGCCGCTTCCGGCCACTGCTTCAAGGGGTCGGTAGCCATCGGCCGATGGAGTGCCCCCATTCTCTGCCCAAGAATGGTGGGCAATCTCCCCGTGTCGCGTTTGCTACGACCAAAAGTCTTCGATGTCAACCCGCGCGGGTGGCGGTGCGGACGAACCGTTCGGTTAGGGCGAACAGTGCTGAAGGTGGATGAGCGCCCCGCCGGTCGGCTGGAACGCTCAGGGCTCCGCAGTCAGCCGATCCACCTTCACGAAGGGAACTCCCCGTGCGCAACTACGTCATTAGGCTTCACGCGCGAGTCGCCGAACGAGGCGCTACCGCAGTCGAGTACGGCCTGATGGTCGCCCTCATCGCCATCGTCATCGTTGTCGCCGTCGCCCTGCTCGGAGGGAACCTGTCCGGGATCTTCGACAAGGTCGCCGGCAGCGTCTAAGGGGCCTCACGTCATGCACGTGTTGAAGCGCGGCCTTGTGTGGCTGGTCTTAGTGGGGCTGGCGACGGCGTTGGGCTACCTCGCTGGTTCCTTCGGTCTCATCTGACCCCCTGGCCTTTGGCGCGGAAAGGCCCGTCCACTCCGCGAGGAACGTGGCGATCTTCGGTTTCGCGTTGGCGGCGAGGTAGCTTCTGGCGTCGGCGGCAGGGTAACCAGACGCACAGGGGTGGCCATGCCTTTCGTGCCCGGGCGGGGTGCCCGGAGCGTCATCACGCACGAGCCGAAAGACGCACACCGTGGGTCGACTGAACGGACAATGTCTTCCTGACGATTCGCGCGCCACCCTGCGTGCCTCATAACGTCCGAGGGTGCCCCCACCCTGTCTCGCGTGCCGTTACGCAGGCGACTTGGCGTCATGCCCAGGATGTGGTCGCGTGCGGCCGGGTCGAGCACTGCTGGCTGAGTGGCTGGTCTCGGTCTGGCTGCTCGCGACAGCCATTGCAGTTGCCCTCTCGGCGATGACCTTGCGCTGAGGTGGGACCTACGCCATCGGGGGGACGCGGGGGGTATCGAGCCGGTCGTAGGGTCTCTGCATCGCGTAAGGGTCCGCCTGGTCCATCCCCCGGTCGGCAGGCTCTAGCGTGAGCGGCCGCGGCGGCGCTGGGAACGACGCTTCCCCAGGGGGCGCCGCCGTCGGTCGCACCGCTGGCTGAGCCAGGCTCCGACAGTGGATTCCTCCGCTCGGCTCGGTGTTCTAGGCTTGGGCGGTTGCGGAGGAGCCCCCTGGTCCTCACCTGCAACGGTCGCCCCCGCCTCCGCGCGTGGAGACGGGGGCGATCCCGATTCCAGCCCGTCGCACCCAGATCTGTCGTCCTAGTAGTCGAGCCCCTTGGCCGGAATGGTGAGCGGCGCCAGCCACTCCGCGCGCCTGGCGTCGCTGAGGATCTGGTCCACATCGCAGTTGAAGCGGTCGACGCCCAGCGACATGCACAGCAGCATCGTGCTCAGAGCCCTGATCGGCTCGGTCCACTTGACCAGTACCTCAGGAGGTAGGGCGGCTCGGATCGTCTCGACGTGGTTCAGACCGGTCCGTCCGGGCCGCCAAGATCCGCCCTGAACCATCCACGCCCCCGCGGCCGCAACCTGCTGGCAGGTGCGTTGGATCTCGTCTTCGGTCAGGTCCTCGGACGCCATGATCGTCCGCACCTTGGCTCCCCGGGGCACGACTGTCTCAACCACCTTGGCGACGTGATTGGCCACCTGCCGACCCTCCTCAGGCTCAAGGCGCGCCGGCGTGATGATGTAGGCGACCTCTGTGGCACCGCTGCCCACCAGGGACTCGGCTTCCTTCACCACATCGTCGACCACGAGCAGCTCATCGTCGCGTCCGTGCCACCGGATAGCGGTCGCCAGCCCCACACCCGAACCTCTCAGGACATCTGAGGCGAGCTCCAGGTGCTCTGGACGGGTGATCACCGCCGCGACGCCCTGGCGCACCGCGGCCACACATCCCTGATGCACCGCGGAGTCGGTGATGCCCGACGCGTACAGCCGCTTGTCCAAACGAGTGGCGAGCTCGGCTGCGCTAATGACCGTGCGCAATGGCGACGATTCATACTCCGGGGGCTGGGTGGCGGGCAAGAGGCCATCCTCGTCTAAGGGCGACGTCCAAGTCACGACGCTTCGGTACCCGCAGCCTAATCACACCAAACACCCCAAGACAGCACGAAGCTACTGCGTTGCTCCCGGATAGCTTTAGGCGAGGGCCCCTGCTCGCAGTTGCTACACGTGCCGTCGTCCACGCGCGGAAAGACGAGGGAGATTGCGTCATGGACCCGGCGGGCAGGAGTAGCGTTGGGCCCTCGACCAGCAAGGTTGACGCGACGCAGGGAAACGACTCCTTTCAAGACCATCCCACACAGGGGTCGCGGTGGCCGCGGGCCGAACGAAGTGCCCCCGCCCGGACGGCTACCGGGCGGGGGTGCTTTCGCGAAGGGCGCCGGGCGTGCGGCCCGGGCACGGCTACACATCCCGACGCCCCCGTTAGCCACGATGGGGACTTCTCGCGGCGTCCAAGTAGGCGCGACGCCCTTCCCGCCAGGCGCCCAGAGGCCCAGCGTGCGAGGTTCGACTCGAGTTGACGAGGGACCTTCGTCCCTACGTTCGCCCAGAACGAAAGCGTCCCGGTGACACTCGCGGGCGAGACCCCAGGGGGCCTACCCCATCCGGCTGGTTGCCCCTACGCATCATGACCGAAGCGCTGCTCACGCCGCCGCGCCTACCGTCGAGCCACAGCGGTCCCCGCGACCTCCCCCCTCACCGCAGAGGCTGCTGTGCTGTTGAGGTGACAAGAGNTCGAGCCCGAGTTACTCAAGGCCGGGCTGCTCGCACAGAGGCGACAGGTCCGCCCCCTGACCGCCCAGCTCTCCTGAGGTTCGCCGAAAAGAAGAGCGGGCGGTCACGTCGCCCTTCGACCTCACGTCGTAGCGACGGCCCGCCTGATGGTCCCACCGAGCAGGCGGTGAGGGAAGAAGTTGAGGGCGCCCCTGTTGTGCTAACTCGTCTCGTGGCTCCGACGAGCTATGGCAAGCCCAAACGGCAAGGCGCATGCTGAGATGCAGTTGGGTTTTGCGCCCGCAGGAACACTCGCGGAAACGGTGAAGGCGCGAAATAGCGCCTGAGCCAAGGAGTCGACCATGCGCGTCGCGACCGCGGTAATCGTGCCCAAATCCGCCGTTCGAGACTCGAAGTCTCACAGCCGCCTTGTCGGGGAAGCCCGAGCCCGCCTGACACAGTTGGGCCTCGCCGCCGATCACGCGTTAGCCGAGGAGCCTGCCGTGGTGATCGCCGAGGAATCGATGCCCCCGCACGTGGTGATCGTGACGTTCAGCTGGGAGATGGACTGAGCTTCGCTTACCCGGTTCGGTGCGACCCAACGAGCGTTGCAACACGGTGGCGGAGGGACTGCCCCCGGCCTCTCCAACAGAGCTGGCCGTCAGGCAGTCGTCGCCCCTTTCGCGATCGAAAGCTGGGGTTGCCAGTGCGGGTATGAGTGACTTCTGCGCAGGGCCTGGAGGAACTTGGGAGGGTCGCGCGGGACCTGGTGGAGACCCGAGGGGTCTCGCCAACCCTCCGGGCGGTCGTTGCGGGGCCGCCGACCCCCTTCCGTGCCGATGGTTTACGCATCAGTCAACACGTGATGGAGGGCGCCAAGCGTGCGGCCCGTCCAGCACGGTCGCAACCACGCATCCCGGCGCCTTCGCCAACCACTTGTAGGTTGGGGCCGTGACAACGCTACGACTCGGCAACGGCACATCCAAAGTGCCCGCTAGCGATGCTGGGTACGGGCAAAGCACTCCGAAGAGGGACGGCACGACGGCCTGACGCTCATGGCTCCCGGCACGGCGATCACGGGGGTGCCGGGGTTCCTCGGCGGTCACCTCGTCGTGGCCCGCCGGACAGCGGGCGGCCACCCGCCTACGAATCGGACGGCGTCGGGCCTGTCCCCGCGCAGCACGCCGTCGCACACCTCACAACCGCTGCGCTAGCTGGGGTAGCGCCGAGGATCCAGGTTGCTTACCCTTCCACGCCGGTGGCGGTGTGGGGGGAGCCCACGGGCTTGGACTCGGGCGAGCCCCGCTCCCGCAGGTAGATGCTGAACACGACCATGCTGGCGACGGCAAGGAACTCCGACTGCCAGTTCTGCAACGTGCGGTTCCAGAAGTCCGGGGCGACCAGGTAGGCGGTCCAGCCGAGGGGATCCTGCAAGTCCTGCAGCTGGTCGGCGTTGAAGGCGCTGCGGCCGGCCACCAGCTGGGCGCTCCACGAGCCCACGAACACCAGGCCCATGACCAACACGAGCGACCGCGAGTACAAGGCGGTCCGCCAGCCCCCGACCCGGGCCCAGCGCGGCGACGTGTCCTCGGCGTAGCGTCCGACCTTCTGGTCCGCGTCGGACTCACGGCCGGCCTTGTCCAGCGGCTTGGACTCCGGCGAGCCCTTCTGCAGCAGCCAGACGGTGAGCAGGATGTAGAGGAGGAACTGGAGGTACTCGGACTGCCAGTTCTCGGCGACGTCGACGGTGAACTGTGACGAGGTGAGGTACTCGACCATCGTCAGTGTGGGCAGCCCTGCGTCCTGCGCGCTCTCGTTGTACAGCGCGTGGCCCGACACGGCTTGTCCAACGAGGGCGACTAGGAGCAGCAGCGTGAAGGCGAGAGTCAGGCTGTTCTCCCGCAGCCGGCGCCTCATCGGTGCGCCATCCCGATGGCGATGCAGTAGGCGAGGCCGAGCACGATGAGCGCGAGGTAGCCCAGGAAGAGTGCGCGCACCTAGTTCCCCTTGATCTTGCAGTCGTAGGGGCGGTCGCCCTGAGGCGTGCAGGCTGCCGCCGTGACGCGCCAGCCGGTCCTGAAGCGCGCGAGGAAGACCGTGTCCGTGGAGAGGTGGACGATAGCGTCCTTGCCGTAGACCTGGACCCCGCGCACGGCCGCGCCACCCGAGGCGGCCTGCCCGGGCAGCGAGCGTTCGCAAGGCCCGTCGGTGGACTCCAGCTCCTTGCGGGTATGCGGGGCGAGCAGGTCGCAGGCGGTGCCCGGCGAGCTCTTGGCGGACGAGGCGAAGGCCACAGCCGCCGCTTCGGCGTTGTGGTTCTCGGCGTTGCCCTGTCCGGAGCATCCAGTCAGCACCATGAGCGTGCCGACCAGCCATGTCACTGCGGGGCGCCGCCCGGGAGGTCCTGTCACGGGCCGCACTCTAGCCACCGGGGCGAGCGTGGGGCGCGAAGTTTGTGCCGCCACGCCGCGGGTACGACCCCTCGTGCGGCAGAGAACCGGCCGGGTCCGTACTGCTGCGCCACTCCTCAGATCGGCAGCATCATCGCCAAGGTCACTGCGGTTGCCCGGCGCGTTGTGCGCAGAAGGTCTGCCATCCAGCAAGGGTGCAGCCAGCCGATTGGAATCTCATCACGTCCGCTCATCGGCTGCTTGTTTCGTCGGCGTACGGCCGGTGCCTGACGAGGCTCGGCCCAGGCGTTCGGGCTGTCGCTCTCACATCGGCTGCCCACCTTGGTGTGGCTCTCATTTGGCCAGCGCAGTCCCGGGCGTCGGTCTCCAGAGCGGGAGAGGCTCAAGAGGGGCGTGCCCAGCTCGAAGCAGCTCGGCCCTCCTAGCTCGACAACCACACAGTTACGAGCAGAGGAGGACGGCATGGACCAAGCGTCGGCACGGGTCGTGATCGGTATGGACCCGCACAAGCGGTCAGTAACGATTGAGGTCAGCACGGCGATGAGCGCATCGTCGGGTCAGGCCGGTTCGGCACCGACAGCGACGGCGACCGCGCCATGGTCACGGTTGCGAAGCAGGGGCCGGCCCGGCTGTGGCCACCAAGGGCTGCAACGGCATCGGCCAGCACATCGCCCTGCGCCCGCTGGCCGATGGTGAACAGGTCATCGACGTGCCACCGAAGCTGTCCGCGAGGGTGCGCGCCCTCGTCACCGGCCAAGGCCGAAAGGCCGACGCCACCGACGCGCACTCCATCGCCTTGGTCGGCACCCGGATGAGCGGCCTGCGGCCGGTCGTCAACCTGGCCGTCCTGCGTGTGCTCATCGACCGGCGCCGCGCGCTGGCAGATCATCCGGGTGTGGTGTTCACTCAAGCTCGGCGGCCATACGCCTGCGGGCCTTCCGGCGCAGCCCGGCTGCTCGTCGAGGTCGGTGACATCACCCGCTCCCCGACCACAACCACTTCGCCTCCTGGACCGGCACTGCACCCATCGACGCGTGCTCTGGCGACCATGTGCCACCGCCTGTCCCGTGGCAGGAACCGACAGATCAACCGGGTACTGCACATCCTGGCCACCGTTCAGCTGCGCACCTCACCGAATCCCACCCTGACGACGAAGCGGGGCACCTCGATACGAGGTGCCCCGCCTCGACTCGACGGGCCTCAGGGAGCGGGGGACGCCTTCGGCAGTCGCATGCCGCGCTTGGCCATGATGTCGCGNTCGGCAGTCGCATGCCGCGCTTGGCCATGATGTCGCGGACGTGGTTGGGGTAGTTGGTGATGATGCCGTCGACGTCCATGTCCATGAGCGCCTCGATGGTGGCGTTGTCGTCACAGGTCCAAGGGATGACCTTCAGGCCGTTGTCGTGGGCCTCGGTGACCATCTGCTCGTCGGGGTAGAAGCGGAAACCCGGGTCGCCGACCTTGCCGTTCTGCGGAAAGCCGTAGTTCGGTGACACCGCCGTAAGCCCAGGAACGGCAGCTTTGGCCGACTGGATGAGGTCACCGCCGTAGGTGTCGGAGTCGATCCCGCCCAGCCAGGGCGACGCACCGGGCTTGCCGACCTGCAGGAAGTCGTAGTTCGTCAGGGCGACCAGCGGCCAAGTCGGCGCGTAGCTGTGCATCAGCTTGAGTGCGCCCCAGTCGAAGGACTGGATCGTGACCTGGCGCTCAATGCCCGAGGCGTGGATCTCTTCGTAGACCCGTCGCACGAATTGCTCACGCGGAGCGGTCTGCTCAGGGGCGCCCGCCTCGACCTTCGTCTCGATGTTCAGCTTGACCTGGTTGGCGTGGTAGTCCTTCACGAGGTTCAGAACATCCTTGAGCTCAGCCATGCGCCAGCCCTTGATCTGCTCCTGCTGCGGGAAGCCGGGCAACTGCTGGTACCCGCAGTCCATGGTCTTGATCTCGGCCAGCGTCAGGTCCTTGATGTACTTCCCGACGTACGGGTACATCGGGTCACCCGCGAAGGCCGCGGCCGTGTCCCGGCACTTCTGAGCGCTGATCTGACGGTCGTGGTTGACCACGACCTTGTCGTCCTTGGTGATGTGGGTGTCAAGCTCCAGGGTGCTGACGCCCAGCCGCAGCGCCTTCGCGAATCCCGGCAGGGACTCCTCGGTGGTCATGCCGATACCGCCACGGTGCGCCTGCAGGTCAAACTGGGTCTTCTGTGGAAGGACGCCGGGCCCCGGAGTGCTGGACGTCGTCGCGGAAGCGGCGCCAGCCGCGGACAGGCACAACGTCGCGGCGCTGGCTGCAGTCAGAACAGAACGTAGAGGTCTCATACGCCGGAAGTTAGGAGAAGCGATCAACGAGTCGACGACCCCCGGGTGAACCGGGGCGCAACCACTGGTGTCAGTGAACTCGAGGAGCCCAACCGCCCTCGACCCGGCGCTCCACTCCGCCCGCCTCAAGGGCGCTGAGCGTTACTGCGTGATGGCCTGCGGCCACCCTTGCTGACCTCTCCAGCAGGCTCCGCTGCTCCGCTTCGGGCTCGCGGGCCCCTCCCGGTCGACAGGCAGGAACGGTGTTCACACGGAGTGCGGGCTCCCGACGTGTCACATTCACGAACCCTTTCTAGCGTCACAGGGCCCCTGTCCTCCCAAGACCGAAAGGGTTCTCATGAACCGCATCCAAGGCGCAGTCCTGGCCGCCGTCCTCGCCGTCTCCACCGGCAGCGCTGCAGTCGCCACCGCCCACGCCGCCGAACGCCCCGAGCAGCACACCGCGAATTCTGAACTCGCGAGCAGCTTCAGCAAGGTCACCCGCAACAGCGATTGGCAACTGACGAACAAGCTGAAACTGAACTTTCCTAGCTTCCACACCGAGGGAATCGCTTTCACCCCCGACCACATCTTCCTCTCCTCGGTCCAGATCCTCGAGCCCACCGTGAAGTACCCCACCCCACAAGGTGGCTACGACCGCACCCCCGGCAAGGGCATCGGACACCTCTTCGTCATGGACCGCGCGGGCAACCTCCAGAAGGACATCACCCTCGGCGAGGGCGACATGTACCACCCCGGCGGCATCGACTTCGACGGCACCAACGTCTGGGTACCGGTCGCCCAATACCGCCCCAACTCCAGCGCGATCATCTACCGCGTCGACGCCGACAGCCTCCAGGTCCACAAGCAGTTCGAGGTCAAGGACCACTTCGGCGGCATCGTCTTCGACAAGCAAACTGGTCACCTCGTAGGCAACACCTGGGGCTCGCGCCGCTTCGCCGAATGGAGCAACACGGGCAAGCAACTGAAGACGTGGGACAACCCCAACTTCTTCATCGACTACCAAGATTGCCAGTACGTGCCCAACAGCAAGATGCTCTGCGCCGGCGTCACCAACCTGCCCCAGACCCCTACCGCGGGCGGAACAGCCGCCACCTACGAACTCGGCGGGGTCGCCCTGATCGACCTCAAGTCCCACCAGGTCACCCGAGACGTCCCCTTCCAAAAGTGGTCCACCGCGGGACACGTCGCCACCCGCAACCCCTTCAAGATGTCCGCCGACGGCAACCACCTCACCATGCGCGTCGCCCCCGACAACGGCGATGAAGGCAACGGCACCGAGATCCTCACCTACGAAGCAACCGTCACCAACTAACAACCTCCTCTCGCCCCTGCGCCATCACGTTCTGTCATGGCGCCGGGGCGAGCCACGTCGGGCAGCGCACACAGATCTCACCCTGGGCCCGAGTCCTACCCGCAGTTGTCCCCACACCTGTGCCAAGGCCATCGCGTCTGCGTTTGGGACTCCTGAGAAGGACACGGCGCAGCACCCGAAAGCCGTTCTCTTGTGCCCAACAAGCACGAGCATGGGACTGCCGCCAAGCACGGGAGCCACACGAAACGATGGGCCGCCTCATATGCCTGGGCGCTAGTCAGTTGCAGGTCGTCGCCCGCCACGCGCGCACGATAGTCGTCCCGGCCCTGTTCCGAGCGAGCACGCAGATTGCGGCATGAGCGGAGGCTTCGCACCGTCGCATGACAGCCGGACTGCGCAGTCTGTCGTCGACGCGCCCTACATCCGTTCATCGGCAAGACCGCGCCTGGTCGCGGCATAAGCGGAGACATGCAAGCGCCGCCGAATCTACGACGCTTTCTTAAAGCCGCCGACCATCAAGGGTTGTCGTAATAGAACGACCAGTCGGGCCCGCTACTGCGCCAGTTCAAGGTCAAGCCTGTTCAGGAGCCCCTCGAGGGCCTCTTCGAACTCTGCCTTGCTGCGGTCTTGGGACAGCATCGGGCGGAGTCGCTTCACGGTCGGGAAGTCGTCCAGGGACAGCTCGGCGTCCTCGTTGGCAAGGTCTGCGTCACCTTCGTCAAGGGGCTCCTCCACCGGTGACGTCTCGGCGCCAGCGCTCGCCGCCTCCAAGAGCAGGTGGCCCAGCAGGAAGCTGGTGAAGGCCCGGTACACCCTGGCTGCCTGAGCGCCCGAGAAGCCGAGAGACGTCAGCGACTCGAGGAAGTCCTCCACGACGCGCAGGCTCCGCAACGGTGGACGCAGCCATGGAGCGGCGGGGTGCCGGGTGGCGATGAGGGGAAAAATCTTGGGGTGAGCGACCGCGAGGTCGCGGACCTGGTGGGCCAGCAGCTGGAGCACCGCCTGCCACCCCGTGTGCCGGGTCCCGGTGTCCTCCGGCTGCACCCGGATCTGGTCGACAAGGAGGTCCACCACACCTTCAAGCAGGTCCTCGCGTCCGTTGACGTGGTGGTAGAGCGACATAGCCTCCACCCCAAGGGCCTCACCGAGGCGCCGCATGGTCAGCTGCTGCGCGCCTTCGGCATCCATGAGGCTGATGGCGGTGTTGAGCACCAGCCGACGCGTCAGGGGTTGCCTGCCAACGGAGCCCGTCGCGGCCGAGTCGGGCCCCCCGGAGAAGTGTTCGTCCATGGTGCCCTCCATGCGTCCGGTGATGCCTGATTGTTTCGCATCAGACGCCGGTGGGCACAACGAGACCAACACGGGAAGATCGCCGTTCGAGTTGCGGACATAGCCTTATGGCGTAAGGCTGGCAAACGTCCCATTTACCTCGTTAGGGAGAACCTCAATGTCGAACGAGCTCCACGACGCGCTACGCAGCGTCGCCCTCTTCGTCCCCAAACTGGTGGCCTTCCTGGCCATCCTCATCATTGGCTACTTCGTCGCCAAGCTCATCGGGAAGGCCGTCGACAAGGTCCTCGAGCGCGTCGGCTTCGACCGCGCCGTCGAGCGCGGAGGCGTGAAGAAGGCCCTGTCCCAGAGCAAGTACGACGCCTCAGACATCGTCGGCAAGCTCATCTACTACGCCCTGCTGCTCTTCGTCCTGCAGATGGCGTTCGGCGTGTTCGGTCCCAACCCGATCAGCCAGCTCCTCACCGGCGTGATCGCCTTCCTGCCCAAGGCTATCGTCGCCGTCATCATCATCGTCGTGACGGCCGCCATCGCCGCCGCCGTCAAGGAGCTGCTCACCAACACCCTCGGCGGGCTCTCGTACGGCCGGACGCTGGCCAACATCGCCGCTTTCTTCATCATCGGCCTCGGCGTCATCGCCGCGCTCAACCAGGTCGGCATCGCCACCACGGTGACCCTGCCGGTGCTCGTCGCGGTCCTCGCCACGATCAGCGGCATCCTCATCGTCGGAGTCGGCGGCGGCCTGATCAAGCCCATGCAGTCGCGCTGGGAGGGCTACCTCAACACTGCTGCGCAGGAGGCCGGCGCCATCCGCCGCGAGGCCGCCAGCGCTCCTTCGGTGAAGGCGCAGGCCCAGGCGGCCAAGGACCGGTACTCCTCCGAGGAGGACCCCACCATGTCGCCCCAGGGTGGCACCAGCACCGCCTACGTCGGCGACGACACCGCCGTCTTCGACCAGACAGCTGGTGGCGCCACGCGGGCTGACGGCTCGGGCAACGGTTACGGCCAGGTCTAGCGACCCGCCCGGGCGACGTCCGCGCGCGTGCACGACCGGGGCGGGGGTCCGCCTTCACAACCGACCCCCGCCCCTCAACCCCAACCCACACTGAGAGACAGCAGTGCGAAGCACGATTGCAGAGCAGGACATCCCGCAGGTCCAAGGGGCCGACGCCTACGACATCAACGGCGACAAGATCGACCGTGCCGGTCAGGTCTACCTCGACGACCAGACCGGCCGCCCCGAGTGGGTCACCGTCAACACCGGCCTGTGCGGCATGAACGAGAGCTTCATCCCGCTCCCGAACTCCAGCGTCGGTGGCCGGGGCCTTACGGTGCCGTTCACCAAGGACAACGTCACGGACGCGCCCCAGGTGGATCCGGACAACGGACACCGGTCCCAGGACGAGGAGCGGGCCGTGTACGCACACTCCGGCAAGGACTATTCCTGGGCGCGGTCCGCCTCCGGGCTGCCGGCCGGCGGCACCCACACTGACCGGCATTGCGACACCCGCGACCTCGCTTACGACCTTGAGGGCGCGCCCGGCCACGACACGTTCGGACCGAACACTGACGATGCTGTGGTGACCCTCATGTCGAACCACCTACCGACCCGGCGGCTGGTCGAACCCGTTCCGCTGCCCGTGACAGCGGCTCAGGTCCAATGCGGACTGTCGCATGGACCTGAGCCGGTGTGTCCTAGCGACGACCCTTCGGGTCAGCTGGACTTGTTGATCGCGCCGCAGGCGACAGGAAGGGTCGCCTCGAACAGGTTGCTGAGCGAGGAGTGGTCCTTGTCCGAGGGCAGGTCGGCACCGTGGATCACAATGTGCAGGTCAGAGAGGTTCGTCGCGATGTCCTTGGGGACCACGACCGAGCGGTGATACGTCAGGTTCCCGCGCGAGTCCGCCTTAACGAACCGCTCGAGGGTCAGGCCGCTGGCCGGGCTGGTGTCGCCGCGCGCGGTCAGCGACACGTCGATGGGCCCGTAGGACGGAGCGCCCTCCGACAGCGAGATCAGCCCGTCGGGCTTGCCCGCCACGAAGGTGGAGGGGTCGATCGGGTCTCCAGTGTTGACGTCGGCGGAGATGTCCGGGCACTCGTTCCTGGAGTCCACGAGGCCGTGGATGTGCATCGCGTGGGGCTCGTTGGGGGTCAGACCGGATGCCTTCAGGTTGATGTCGAGCGTTCGGCCGCTCAACCGCAGCACCGCAGTGCCGTGCACCTGAGAGCCGCCGTCTGCTGAGTGGCGGTGGGGTACGGGTCGCAGCGTCGCGTCGTAGTGGCTGGCACCGACGGCCATAGCAGCACCGCCCGACACGAGCACGGCGAGGGGCGCTGCGAGCAGCACGGCAAATCGCTTCTTCATGGAGGATCCTCTTCGCTCGGGCGCCCCTGCAGTGCAGTCGCACGACGCCTGACCCGTATTCGAGACGAGGGGGCCTACCGGATTGGACGGTCTGCATTGCCTCCTCGGTCAACCGAACGACCGGGACATCGCAATCGCTCATAGTCCGGATCGACTACAGGCCGGCGCCCGCACGACCGGATATGGGCAGAGCCCGCGCGGATCGCGGCAGATGAGGACACCAAGTCCTATCGTGGAGCATGGCTACCGAACAGAAGCGGCCAGATGAGGCGGAAGAAGTCGAAGATCAAGCCCGCCGCCTACATCGAGGGGATGCCTCGGTCGGCGGCGTGGGCTTCTTCAGGTCGTGGGAATCGCTACCCGAGGGCACAAAGGAGATGTACCGAGCCCAGTTCAGAGCGGCCCGCCGACAACGTCAATAGGTCGGGTTCCATGGCATGGGCGGATGGGTCGACCGCTAATCGGCATCACCGCGCGGATCGCGGCAGATCCGGACGTGCCGGCATGCGGCCTGCGGCCTGCGAGAATCAATGCATGTCCAAGCGACGGCGGCCCGCCACCCAGCAGGGCATCGCTCGATGGCGCTGGGGAACTGGGGGCGTACGTCTTTTCGACCCCACCGGGGCGGAATACGAGCCATCTGAGGTTGAGCTGGACCGCAAAGAAATCAACGACCTCTTCCGAACACGCGAGCTTCCTGTCGCCGTCCACAGTTGTGGCGAGGGGGTGCGTTGGCACGTGGCGGCCGAGGGGCGGCAGGCGTGGGCTGTCGTAAGCGCCGACTTCGAGGATATTGCGGGTTGGCGTCCCCCTCCCGGCGCGCCCGGCGCCCAGCCTTACCGCGCGGAAATGTGGCGCGGCTCAACGGGCCAGGGTCGGGTGCTGGTGCTGCGTAACGACTAAGCGTTTGCAGATCCCTCAACGCGGCATGAGCGGACGCTCGGCTCTCACTTGACTAACGCTTGGGCCAGATGATGTTGATGCCTTGGTTCACGGTCACCGTCAGCAACCACGGCGGGGGCTGCCGTTTTGTCGTCCGACTTCCCGCATGAACGAGGCGGTCCGGCAGAGGTTCGGGTTCTTAGCCGGACGCTTCGAGGATGCCCTTGAGCCTGGCCAGGTCCTTGGTCGTGGCGCGCGTCATGGCGCGCTTCACCATCGGCTCGCTGATCTTGGCAAAGCCTGACGGGGAGCCCTGGTTGCGCAGCGTCATCCGCGTCGCTCCCTCGTGCACCGGCTCCCACTCGTACGTGGTCTCCATCGGGAACGGGCCATCAGCAGTGCGCATCACCAGCCTGCGCCCAGGCACGAGCTCGACGACCTCGTAGGTGTAGGCGAGTCGCCGCCCGAGGAAGTGGGCGACGAAGTCCATCCTCGACCCCACGGACAGGGGCTCTGGTGTCAGCCAGCGCACAGACACGATGTTGGCGTACCACTCCGGAGCCCTACCCGGGTCACCGGCAAAGGTCGCTACTTCCGCGGAGGGCCGCTCGATCGTGCATTCCACCCTCACATCAACGCTCACCAGCCCATCATCTCCCAACAGCAACGCCTCCATGGGACGGAAGGTCTGCATGTGCCCGACGCTTGTGGCTCGAGATCGCGAGGTGCAGGTCTGACATCCGGCGCACTCGGTCGGCGCCTGTAGGACCAGCCACGGAATCGCGCACCCGACGTGGGCTCCTCTAGGCGCTGGCAACCCCTGGGTCTAGAGCGTGCGCCAGTGAGCGCAACCCGTCCCTGATGCGGGTCTTCGCGGTGCTGTGCGGAATGTCCAGGTGCGAAGCAACCTCGGTGTATGTCAGGCCGTGGAAGTACGCGAGCTGGACGGCGGTGCGCTGCTTCATCGTGAGCGCTGCCAGGGCGCCTCGGACTCTGGCGGCTTCGAAGGAGGAGTGTGCCGACTCGGCGGTTGAGTCGAATGGTGCCGGCGTCACCTTCCGTGTCCACACGTCCTCACGGGTGCGGCTCGCGCTGACACTGCGGACCCGGTCCACCGCGCGCCGGTGCGCAATGGTCAGAATCCAGCCGGCTGCGCTGCCCCGCGACGGTTCGTACCGGCCGGCCTCGGCCCACACGTAAGCGAAGACGTCCTGGGTGATCTCCTCGGCGAGGGCGTGCTGGACCACGACCCGCAGCACCAGCCCGAACACGCGCGGCGCCGTCGCCGCGTAGACCTGCGCGAAGGCGGCCTCGTCCCCGGATGCGCAGCGGACTAGCAAATCGCCCAACGACTGCGCGTCGTCGCCTTCGCCGTTCCAGCCGTCGAGTGGTGCGCTGTGCGCGGTCACGAGGTTCGCACCGACATCCGCATCACCAGGTCGTGCAGGTCATCGCGCAACCCGGTCAGCTCATCGCCGCACAACCCGGTCTGCTCGACGACGTTCAGCTGCGCCCGTGACGCGCCCAGCTCGACGGCAGCACCCTTGGGTGTGAGGCGAACTCGACGGGTTCGAGCGTCATCCGGGTCCTGGTCGCGCACGACGAGCCCAGCCTCCTCGAGGCGCCCCAGGATGGGGCTGACCGCGGCCGGCGACAGCTGCAACCGGTCGGCAATCTCGTGGGCCGGTTGGTCATCGGACTCCCACAGCACCAGCATCACCAGGTACTGCGGATACGTCAGCCCGACGGCTTCCAGCAGAGGCCGGTACGCCCGGGTCACCTGGTTCGTCGCGGCGTACAACGCGAAGCACAGCTGGTCGTTCAGTCGCAGATTGCTGGACCTGCTCATTGGCACTCCCTTGTCGGCCATCAGCAACGTATTTCACGCGTGAACTATCCGCACGGTGGGCGGCACCCGGTGACAACACTCTGACCGAACAGGTGACACGACAAGCGCTTTGCCGCTTCCCGTTCGAAGACCGCCTGACCCGCTCGTTCACGCAAAGACGACCCGACCACTGCGGTCCTGTGCACCGCCGGATTGACCTTCGCGAAACCCTTCGACCCCCGCCTGGGCATCGCATCAACTACTGGCAGAGGACCCCCATCCCGTTGCAACGGCCACAGAGGCCCCGAGGACCACAAGGGCCCACACCTTCATCGACCAGTTTCGGAACCACCTCAAAGCAGGTACCTCACCACCCACGGAATCACCGCGTGTCTGTGGATCAGCAGTCGTACTCATCTCGGCATGAGAGGACGTTCAGCCCGGCCAAGCTCCTGGGTTTCGGTGAGGAGTTTCTTCACTGGTTCAAGGCCGCGGCTCCGCCGCGGCGGCGTGGGACCCCGCGCTGGGGCCCCACGCTGCGGGCGGCGCTGGCGCGCCGTCCTCGCGCACCCCACCGCACCCCACGCCCACGCACAAGAGCAGCGCCCCGGACCAGTACCAGGACTCTGCTCTCAGCTCAGGCGACCATCACCGCTACTGCGCTGGTGACGGCAGGGGCCGGCGCGTGCCTGGCTGCCGCAAGCCCCCAGCCCTCACCCCACACCCAACTTCCGTCCTCAGACCCGTTCGGCGGGCTCCCGTACCGGCATCGCAGCCGGACACCTCCCAGCCGTCCGAGCTCGAGGTCACTGCGCAGGCCCGCGTGCCTCGGTACGGCTGCTGTGGCGCAGGGGTGGCACACCAGTTTGAAAATGGTCCTCGGAGCACGTCAGCGAACGACCACCAACTGAGCACGAATTGGCTCAGATCGCCGTCTGTCCTGCGACTTCCGGACGTCTCATAATCCGTCGGTCGTCGGTTCAAGCCCGACCTGCCCCACCAGACGCGTGTATGACTTCGGCTGATGTCGGACGTTTGGTCTTCGGTTGATGCCTGACGGTGGTTCGCCTGATGGTTGACAGTTGTTTCGGCTGATCCTTTGACACAGACGGACATGTCGCGGTCGAGTTGCATCCAATGAGACAACACCGAATGCGCGGCATGTGAGCGCCTTTCATCACATACCCCGAAGGACCTGCGCCTCTACCTCACCCGCGCATGGTGAGAGATCGTGCGAGTGATGAAGGAGGTCGGCATGTTCGGTCGTGTCCTTCGAGTCGTCGCCGTGGGGTTGCTGACGCTGTTCGGCACTCTCGCCGGGCTCTTCATCGCAGGCGAGACGTTTGCCGACCCCGGTGGGTGGGAAGCCGTGGTCCTCACCGCCGCATGGGCCCTGCCCCTGATCGCGCTGAGTGTCTTGGCGCTGGTGTGGCCCGGCCGGAGCTCGAAGGTGCTCCCTGTCGTGCTGGCGCTGGTGGCTGGGTGGGTGATCGTGGACGCTCTCGCCCACGTCATCGACCGAGACGTCCGGGGTCCGGTCGGTGTCGTCTCCATGTTCGCGGTCTTGATCCCTTGCGGCCTGCTGGGTGTCCACCGAGCGGCTGAAGCCGGGTGGCTTCTGCTGGCCGGTGCCGCCGCGCAGTTCGTGGCGACCGTGGCAAGCATGGACCGTGCTGGCGGACAGAGTCTGTGGTCCGCCTTCGGCGGGTCGACAGGGGTGATGGTTCTGCCGTTCCTGGTGCTGGCGATGGTCTTCCTGGCGGTCGCCGCAGCCGAGAGGTGGACCGACGGCGCTGGCGGCACGCAGAGACTCGGCCACGCCCACTGAGACAACCGGCCTAGCGCCCGCCGCCCAAGCGTCCCTGGGTGGGGACCTTTCCTCGACTTCGTCGGGGCCCTACCCTTGTCACGAGTGCATCTGATGCCTCGACTTGGGAGGTCCGATGGCTGCTCCTTCACCGGCTGGTCCGCCGAGGCTGCCCATGATGACGCCACTGAAGCTCGATGAATACCCCACCCACCCCTTGCGGGATCATCTCCTGACCTTGGGTGCGGCCGTTCTTTTCATCGCCTTCGCGGTGGCACTGAGCCGCTGAGACCCCTGCTCCCGTATCCCGAGATCGCACCTAGGTGGTCTGCAGACGGGCGCGCGCGGATCGCGGCATGGTCGCACGTTTGCCCTCATGAAAATCCGATCGTTGACTGGGCCGCCGCGCTGATCTACTGGAGGCAGCATTTCTGAATCTGCCGAGCTGACGGAGGTGGTTGTGGTGGCGGGCTACGGCGCGCTCGCAGAGGTCTACGAGTGGCTCATCTCCGATGCGAAAGCGACCCCGTCCGCATTCGCTTCCGCGTTCGACGACGTGGTCACGCTCCTTCCGCCCAACGCCCGGGTCCTCGACTCCTCGTGCGGCACCGGACAACTGGCGGTCGGCCTCGCCGGCCTGGGCATGCGGGTGGTGGCGACCGACGCCAGCGCCGCGATGGTCCGTCGCACTGCGGAGCTGGCTGACGAACTCGGTGCATCGTTGCGAACGGTTCGCGCCGCCTGGAATGAGTTGCCTGATCATTTCGACGACGCGAGCTTCCACATGGTGTTCTGCGTCGGCAACTCGCTGCACCATGCAGAGGGGGCCCGAGCCAGGTCAGCTGCACTGGAGTCGATGTCGCGGCTGCTGCGTCCCGGCGGACGGTTGGTTCTCACGTCACGCAACTGGGAGCTCGTGCGCGCCGGTGGGTCCCGGCTGGACATCCGGGATCGACTGGTGCGAAGGAATGACCGCGATGCTGTCGTCGCTTATCGCTGGGAAATCCCGGAGCACTGGGAACAGGAGCACCACATCGAGATAGCCGTCGCGAGGCTCGGGGCCGATGGATCGGTCGATGTCTGCTCTGAGCTGTTGTCGTCGTGGCCATATCGGTATGAGGACCTCACCTTGGAAATGCAGGGCGTCGGACTCACGGTCGAGAGAAGCACCTTCGACCCGCAGGCCGAGAACTACATGGTCGTGGCGACCAAGGAGTAGGCAACGGCCTCCATACCCGAGCCCACCTGGAGTCGACCGAACCGTGCGCGCGCATCGGCATGGTGTCTCCACGTGTCCTATCCCGTGCAGCCATCACGTCAGCCGTCGCACCCGACCTGGCGTCCCTCCCACCACTGCTCGTCGATGAGGACGAACAGGCGGCTCGTCGTCGAGATATGACAATCCGCCGGGAGCGGACCCCCGTCGAAGGCGATGAGTGGGGCGAGGTCATGACGCCCTAGCGAATCAGGGCGTCCCGAGGTTGTCGTGAAGGTCAGCGACCCATCCGTGGCTCGGTCTACATCGCAGGCAGTCAGGCCCTTGCCACGGAACTGCTCGGCGTTGGTCAGCAGCAGCTTGGGAGCATCCGAGATGGCTCCCCCGTCACAGCTCGTGGGGGTGGTTGGCGGGGCTACCGACGAGGCATGTCTCGCGCCCTCGCCCTGCGCGCCTGAGCAACTGGCGAGGATCCAAGCCGCGGCGATGACCCAGGCGCCGCGATCACTCCTTGCACGGCGCATGCTTTCCCCCACCTCAAACGCCCCTGCTTCCGCCACCACCATCGTCGCGGAACGCAGAACGAACCGCAGCCAAACCGCCGATACCTGAGTCGCGAGCACTACACGCGAGCGGGAGCCTGCCCAGCTTGGACCTGACTCCGTTAACGGACTTTCACCCCCCCGTGCGCTCGGTGTCCGCATTCGTATCGCGGCGGGCCAGAACGCAGCCACGCAGCTCTCGGTCGTGAGCAGACGGCACGCCCTCTCGACGCCGGCGACCTTCCTCATGTGGCGCTTCGGGATCGGCGCTGCGGTCCTGCTCCTGTTCCGTCCTGGCGCCCTCTTCCGCCTCAGTCGAGCTGAAGGCAGGCACGGGATGGTCCTGGGAGGCGCCTTGGCCGCAGGCTTCCTGTTGCAGACCACCGGCCTGCAACACACTCCAGCAGGGCTGTCCGGGTTCCTGACCGGTGCCGCCGTCGTCCTCACCCCGGTCGTCGCGGCGCTGGTGTTCGAGGAGCACGTCGGTCGGACAGGCTGGCAGGCAGTCGCCCGGTCCACGGCCGGGATCGCGGGCATCGCAGAGAGCAGCACAGCGCCATCACTGCTCGGAGCGGCCCTCACCCTCGAGGGTGCAGCTTGCTTCGCCGTCCACATCGCCGGACTCAGCCAGCGGTCGACAGCCGGCAACGTCTTCGGGCTGACCGTGCTGAGTGTCTCGGTGGCGGCCGCCCTGTGCTTCGTCACTGCCATCGTCCGGGGTGTGAGGTTCCCGCCCACGCCGGCCGCGTGGACCTCCGTGCTCTACCTCGGCGTGGTGGCCACGTGCCTCGCCCTCGCCGTCCAGGCCTGGGCGCAGAGCATGTTGACCGCGACGACCACGGCGGGCACGATGACGATGGAACCCGTGTTCGCAGCGGTGATCGCCGTCGCTGCCGGCGAGAGGGCTCTGGGGTGGCTCGGCTGGTTGGGCGGGTTGCTCGTGGTGGCCGGTATGGCGGTGGCAGAGCTGGGCCCGCGCGCCTGCTGCGACGCGGCCACCCCAACCGTCGGTTGCTGCTGAGTTCGGCTGTGCTGCAACGGATGCGGCTGTCGTCACCTGAGTGGGTCGAACTCGAGGGCACGCGCGCGTGCGGCCAGGGATGCCGCGCAGGTCGCAGAATTGGTGGGTCCGACCAGGGTCAGCGCGGCCACCGCGCACTGGCCGGTCAACGAGGTCACGAGCAGCTGCGAGCTGCTCTCCAGGAACCTGTCGGTCGCTGGTCGGATGAGGGCCGCAGACCGGTTCTGCAGGCCGGTCATGACGGCCAGCGCCGTGAGGACGACCACGCCGGCGATGGCCCAGGGGCTGGGCTGGGCGGCGTCTCGCGGTCCAGCGTCAGGCGACTGCGTGCGCTCCACCGTCCTGGCGGCGCGGGGTTGCCACGAAGGGCCGAGGTCGCTCACGTCCAACGCGGGGCGCGCGAACTCGGTGAGGTAGAGGTCTTCGAACGCAATCACGGTGTCACCCCGCTGGTGCCAGCTCCCCGGCACCACGAGACGCTGGCCGCTGGGGACCGCGCAGGTGGTGTCGTCCCAGTGTGGTCGCCGCCTGAGGCGGCAGCACCGTCCATCCGACGTAGTGCGCGTCCTCAGAGGCAGCCGCGGATGGCCTCGACGAGGGCTGCCCAGCGCGGGTCGCCGTGGGGTCCGATGTTGCGCATCCTGCTGCAGACGTAGCCGAACGCCACTTGGTGCTCGGTGTCGGCGATGCCGAGCCGTGCCCCGGCACCGGTGTGCCCGAAGGAGCTCGGCCCGAACCCCGGCATGCTCGGCGAGGCCAGCTGGTAGCCCAGGCCGAAGCGGATGTCCGGCCCCGCCGTGCCGCTCTCGATGAGGGTCTCGACGTCGTCCGTGCGGGGCGTGAGGGCCAGCTCCAAGGTCGATTCGTCCACGAGGCGGGTCCCGTCGACGGGACCGAGCACGGCGGCATACATCGTGGCGAGCGCCCGGGCGTTGGTGATCGCACCGATGCCCGGCCGCTCGGCGGCGTAGTGGGCGCGCACCTCCTGCGGGTCGGTGAAGTCAGGGTCCATCGGCGGGTTCTCGCGCAGGAACGCCAGCCTCCGTGCGGCATAGGAGCCCGGCTCGGCATCCTCCTCGCCGGTCGGTGCCATCGGGCTCGCCTGCTCCCACAGCCCGGGCACCACCCGGCCGTCGAGCTCCGCGGGCAGGCCCATCCACATCTCGACGCCGAGGGGCTCGGCAACCATCCGGCGGACGTGGGACGCGATCGTGGAACCCGTTGCGCGGCGGACGATCTCGTCGAGCAAGGTCCCGTAGGTCACAGGGTGGTAGGCCATCGCCGTGCCGGGCTCCCACAGCGGTTCTGCGGCGGCGAGCGCCCGGGTGACCGCCTCGCCGCGGTGCAGGTCGAGGCCCTGCAGCCCCGTGCCGAGCGGTGGGTATGGCAGGCCCACGGTGTGGGAGGCGACCATCCCGACCGTGGCACGCTCCTTGCCGTTGACCGCGAACTCGGGCCAGTAGGTGCCCACGCGCTCGTCGGGGTCGATCCGCCCCTGCTGGACCAGCATCGCCAGCACCGTCGCGGTGATCCCCTTGCTGCAGGAGGCGACCATCATCAGGCCGTCGCGGGGCATCGCCCGCCGGTTCACGACGTCCTCCCCACCCCACAGGTCAGCGACGAGCCGACCCCCGTGGAACACCGCCACTGCCGCGGCGTCCTCCCCCGGGTCCTGGAAGTTGCGACGGAAGGCGTCGCCCACAGCGCCATACCCCTGTTCGACGAACCCCTCCGGCTCCAGATCCATGCCACCGACAGTAGCCGTGTGGCGGAGGCGCACGGTCGGTCGAGGTCGCTCCCGACCCGGGCTCAAGTCGAGCAGGAATCGAGAAGCACCGGTCGGCTCCGGGGTCCTAGCCTCTCCAGGGGAGGGCGGCAGACCGCCGCCACACCACCGAGAGGGGAGCGCCAGATGCCCACGAAGACGACCACGACCGAGACGGACGGCTTCAGCGCCCAGGAGCGCGCGGCCATGAAGGAACGAGCTGCCGAGCTGCGCGCCGCGGGCAAGAAGGGCGCCAAGGCAGCCGACGGCCTCGACGCGCTGCTCGAGCGCATCGCGCAGATGGACCCCGACGACCGCGCCCTTGCAGAGCGCGTCCACGTGGCGGTGACCACGGCAGCTCCCGGCCTGCTGCCCAAGACCTGGTACGGCATGCCCGCCTACGCCAACGAGGACGGCAAGGTCGTGGTCTTCTTCCAGGACTCCGGCAAGTTCGGCTACCGCTACTCCACGCTCGGTTTCCAGGACGCCGCCAACCTCGACGACGGCGACCTCTGGCCGGTGTCCTACGCACTGATGAGGTGGAGCCCGTCCGTGGAGGAGCGCGTGACCGAGCTGGTGCGGGCCGCCGTCTCCTGAGCAGGGGCAACGATCTGCGGTGAGGACCCCACGGTGTGTCGCCTCCACGACGGGGCGCGCACGGACTACACCGGGACCGTGACCGACCGACCGCCTCGCCGCAACCACGCGGGCGAACCCCGCCTGCCCGCAGCCATCGCCGTGGTCGTAGCCATCGCGTTGTACGCCGCGCTGCCCGAGGGCCTGCACCTCGGCCCCCGGATCGCGGTGCCGGTGCTCGAGGTCGTCCTGTTCCTCCCGCTCGTCGCCGCGAACCCCCGCCGCATGACCCGGGAGAACCGGTGGCTGCGCAACCTGTCGATCGCCCTGGTGCTGCTCATCGCGGCCACCAATGCCGCATCCCTGGTCCTGCTCGTCGACGCCCTGGTCAGCGGTCAGGCCAAGCAGGGGCCTCGCCTCCTGCTGGCGGCCGGGCAGGTGTGGTTGACCAACGTCATCGTCTTCGCGCTGGCCTACTGGGAGCTGGACCGAGGCGGCCCGGTGACCCGTAGCCGGCAGCCGCGTCCTCGCCTACCCGTGGCGGACTTCCGGTTCCCGCAGGACGAGGACCACGACGCCATCACCGAGGTCGCCGCTCGCTCCGCCGCCAGGTCGGGGTGGACGCCCGGCTTCATCGACTACCTCTACGTGTCGGTCACCAACTCCTCCGCCTTCAGCCCCACCGACACCATGCCGCTCTCGCCTCGCGCCAAGATGCTCATGGCAGTGGAGTCCGTGTCGGCCCTCATGCTCTCGGTGCTGGTGATCTCGCGCGGCGTGAGCCTGCTGCAGTAGCAGTGTCCTCAGCCGGTTCTCAGCCGGTCCTCAGGCCGCGCGGGCAGGTTCGCGTGTCGTGCCGCTCGCCCGCGCGAGGACCCGCCTCCGGCTATAGCCTGCGCTCACGCCCGGGCACGACCGCCCTGGGTCGACCCGGCTCGAGCCCGACCCGCTCGAGCACCACCGGCTCGAGCCCACCCAGCTCTGGCCACTGCTGACGAGGGAAGTTCCGCGTGCCGTTCCTCACCCGATACTCCGATGACCAGAGCACCCCCGGCATCGGCGAGGCGCTGCGCGACGCGGCCCTGCGAGCCGTTGCCCCGGCCGTCCTTTTGTGGGCGGCCATCGTCGGCATCGGCGAGCTGATCCGCGGCCCCCTCGGCGGCCTCAACAGCGAGAACGCCGTGAGCCGCGACGTGCAGAAGACGCGCACGCCCACCTGGGACGACATCACCGCCGTCTGGTCGCACATCGGCAACACCGAGATCGTCATCGGCGTCTGCGTGGTCGCGGTCGCGATCCTCTGGTGGCGCACCCGGCAGTGGTGGGTGGCGGTCACGCCTGCGCTCGCCATCGCCCTGCAGGCAACGGTTTTCGTCATCGCCACGACCGTGGTCGGCCGGCAGCGCCCCACCGTGCCGCACCTCGACCCGGCGCCACCCACGTCGAGCTACCCGAGCGGGCACGTGGGCGCATCGACCGCGCTCTACGTCACCTTCGCCCTGCTCGCCCAGCGCATCGAGCGGTCTTGGCTGCGCCGGGTGCTCACGACGCTGTTCCTGCTCGTACCCGTGCTCGTGGCCTATGCGCGCCTCTACCGGGGCATGCACCACGTGACCGACATCCTCGTGGGCGCGGTCAACGGGCTGGCCTGCGCGACCCTCGCCTGGGGCTACCTGCGCCGCCGGACGAGCTGAGACCGGCAACCGGGACGGACCGGACACTTCGGGCGGCTGCGGTAAGGAGTGCGTCCCCTCCTGGCAAAGGTCCGGTAAGTCCCATGTCGCCGGTGCCCTCGGCCGCGCTACCTTCGTGAGGTCGGCACCGCCCAGCGCACCCCCACTCCAGCAGCCGAGCCCGCCGACACCGCCCGTCCGAGCTCATCCACTCGCCGGGCCGCGGTCCGACTCGAGGGACGGACCGCAGACCAGCGCTCCCGTCCGCCCTGTGGGTGGACGGGAGCGCTGTCGTCCGCCGGGTGCTCCTGCGGTGTCAGGACGGCCGAGACCCCCGCGGCTCGCAGGCCACGACCCGGTAGAGGGTCAGGCGTCCGCCGCTGTCCACCGGCTCGAAGCCCTGCACGCCCTCGACGGACAGCCCCGCGTACCGGGCCTGTCGCCGGTCCCCGGGCCAGAACGCGACCGTGCCGTCGAGGACGAACCCCACGTGCAGCCGTTCGACAGCCGGGCAGACGCTGGGGTCGGTGGCGGCCTGCTCGAGGTGACCGGCGAGCAGGTCGCGGTCAGTGCCCCAGTCGCCGTTGAGGTGCGGGAACAGGGTGGGCACGCCAGCCACCGGACTCGCCAGCGCCGAGCCGTTCCAAGGGTTCCCGGCCACCACCTGCCCTCTCGGCACCCATCGGGGAAGGCGCTGCAGCAGGGCCAGCTCCGCCGGGCCCGCAAGGCCATGCCCGCCGTACCACGTCGCGACCACGCGGCTGTTGGCGCCGGCGTACGCACCGCCCGTGACGCCCGCGACGAGCACGGCTGCGAGCGCGACGAGGACGCCGTGGCTCAGGCCGTCGGGCAGCCGCAACCGTTCGACGCAGCGCCCGCGCGCGGCGTCGACCACACACTCGAGGCCGAGGGC
Organism: Phycicoccus sp. Soil748; assembly: GCF_001428025.1. GTDB lineage: Bacteria > Actinomycetota > Actinomycetes > Actinomycetales > Dermatophilaceae > Pedococcus. The sequence goes on from NZ_LMSC01000009.1 coordinate 122,074, forward strand.
GGCCAACGGAACCGCCGTCAATCCGAGGAGGGCCGCGAGGCGGAAGGGGTCGTCGTACCAGGGCCCGCTCACCGCGCGGGCCAGCCTCCCGTCGCTCCCGGCGACGAGGACGAACAGCGCCCCCGCGGTGGCGTGGCAGGCCAGGAGCCACCAGTGGTCTCGGCGTCGCAGCGCAGCAGCCGCGCCGACCAGGACGAGGGCAGCGGCGAGCCACGGCACGGGGGTGCGCATGGGGGCGGACAGGAGCCACTCCCCCGCTGCCTGCGCCAGGCTCTGACGTGCCGGCCAGCTCGTGCGCCGGGTCGTGGCGAACACCGGCGACGCCGCGACCAGCCACGCCTCGGCAGACAGCAGCGCCAGACCGGCGGCCGCCACGACCCACCGCAGCCGCCAGGAGACCCGTAGCCGGGCGGCCCAGACGAGGCCGGCGACCGCGCCGAGCACCGTGAGGTAGAACAGCAGGCTGAGCACGGCGTTGGGGTGCGCCAGGACCAGGCCCGGCAGCGTGCCAGCCGCCACGAGGGCAGGTCGGACCCTCTTCCGCGCCGGCAGGCCCAGCACAGGACGCGCCCCGGCCAAGACCTCGGCGTCGATGCCCGCCCCTGCCCTGGCAATCGGCCCGCCGCGCCACACACCCAACACGCAGGCGAGGATGCCCGGCAGCAGGGCGGTCGCCAAGGCGTTGGGCCAGAGCGTGCCGTAGGACAGCAGCAGGAACGGCGTCGCCCCGAAGGCGGCGGACAGCACCCCTGCGGCCACCACCGTGCCCGTCCGTCCTGCGAACGCCTCAGCGGCCAGGGCGGTGCAGGCGAGCGGCCAGAGCACCCCGGCGACGATGACGGACACCGCGGTCACTCCCGCCACCAGCGGCGCCCCGCTCGCCTGCACCACGAGGACCACCACGTCGTGCCACGCCGCCGGGTAGAACACCGAGGCGCGCTCAGGAGCGGCGACCGTGCCGAGCCACAGCGAGGAGGCGTTGCCGGACTCGAGCGCACGCTGGACGGCGTTGAGGTGGAACACCGCGTCGAACGTCTGGGGGAACCGCGCAGGGTCGCCGACACCCCGCACCACCGCTGCCGCCGCGCAGAGACCACCCACGGCAGCGCCGGCGACGCCTGCGACGGTGGCAGGCGCAGGCCGGGTCACCCCACGTACGGTGCGGCGGCTGGGCCGCGCCTGCCCGGCGCGCCACGGTCGGCGACCGAGTCCCGACGAGGCCAGCGCCAGGGCCACCCCGGCCGTGGTCGCCGCGAGCACCGGGACCGGTCCGAAGGGCACTCCCATCCGGCCTGCGAGGACCGCTGTCATCGCGATGGTCGTCACCGACAGCGGCGCCGCCACCCCCAGCGCCAGCGTCCCGCGCAGTCCGGCTGCCCAGGCGATGGCGACCCCCGGGACCAGCAGGACGCCGGCTGCCACCAGCACCACCGGCAGCAGCTCGAGCCATGCGCTCAACCGGCAGCCCTCAGCCGCTCCACCGCGAGCCGGACCGGGCCGTCGGCAACCAGGCGCCCCTGGTCGAGCAGGACCCCTCGGCTGCACAGTCGCTCGACGAGGGGCAGGTCGTGGCTGACGACGACCAGCGTGCGCCCCTCGTGGGCGAGCCGCTCGATGCGGTCGAGGCACTTCGCGCGGAACGCCTCGTCACCGACGGCGAGGATCTCGTCGACGAGGAAGACGTCCGGCTCGGTGTGCACGGCCACGGCGAAGGCGAGCCGCAGGAACATCCCCGAGGAGTAGAACCGCACCTGCGTGTCGAGGAACCGGCCGATGTCGGCGAAGGCCACGATGCCGTCGAAGCGCTCCTGCACCTGCTCGCGCGACAGCCCGAGGATCGCCGCGTTGAGGAAGACGTTCTCCCGCCCGGTGAGGTCGGGGTGGAAGCCGGCACCCACCTCCAGCAGGCCAGCCACCCTGCCGCGCACCCGCACCTGCCCGCTGTCGGGCGCCATCACCCCCGCCAGCAGCTTGAGCAACGTCGACTTGCCAGAACCGTTGCGGCCCAGGAGCGCCAGCGTCTCCCCCGGTTCGATGGTCAGGTCCAACGGGTGCAGTGCCGTGAAGTCGTCGGTGCGCGCCCGCCCCTGCACGGTCCAGACGACGGCTTCCTTGAGGGAATGGGTGTGGCGCAGCCGGAAGTGCTTGGAGACGCCCGACACCTCGACGGCGGCCCGGTCGACGAGGGCGCTGGTGGTCATCACAGCTCCTGCGCGAACCGGCCGGACAGCCGCCCGAACACCCACTGCCCCACGACGACCGTGGACAGGGCGACGAGGAACGCGACGGCGCACCTTCCGCCCAGCCCTGGCGGCATCGCCAACGCGTTGCCCGGCGAGGCCTGCGCCCAGGTGCCCCGGTGGACGAGCTCGACGGCCACGGTGAGCGGGTTGGACTGGTAGAGGCGGAACCACCAGGAGTCGGCGCCCAGGAGGTCTGCCACCCGCTGCCACGGGTAGAGGACCGGGCTCGTCCACACGAGCACCACCAGGACGAGGTCGACGACGTTCTCGACGTCACGGAACAGCACGTTGGCGGCACCCAGCAGCAGCCCGAGCCCCAGCGCGAGGATGCCGGTCAGCCCCAGCCCGGCAAGCAGCGCGACCACCCCGACCGGGTCGGGCGTCCATCCCGCGACCACGGCACCGACCACTAGGACCAGCAGCTGCGGCGCCAGGTGCACGCCCGCGACGGCCAGGCTCGAGACGGGGAAGAGCTCGCGTGGCAGGTAGATCTTGCGCACCAGGTCGGCGTTCGCGACGACCGAGCGGGTGGCGTTGCCGAGGGCTTCGCCGAAGGTGGTCATCACCACGAGACCACCGAACAGGTAGACCGCATAGTCGCCGATGGCATTCTGCCGCAACACCATCCCGAGCCCGATGAAGTAGACGCCGAACTGGACGGCGGGCTTGACGTAGGACCAGCCGAGGCCGAGCACCGACGCCCGGTAGCGGACCCGCAGCTCCTTGCGCACGAGCAGGGAGAGCAGGAACCGGCGGCGTGCGACCTCGCGCAGGCCCCCTCCCCGTCCCTGCACGACGAACGGCGCGCCGGTGTCCGGTTGCCCGAGGTCCGGTTGCCCGAGGTCCGGTTGCCCGAGGTCCGGCTGCACGGCATCCGGCACTCCGGCGGAGGTGCTCATGGTCGAGGTCACCGGACGGCGTCGTCCGGCAGCGGCTGGTCCAGGGTCTTGCGCCACGCGTCGACGCCCACGAGGTCGGGCAGCGCAGCGCGGTACTCGGCCGCCAGCCGCGGCCACTCGCGCAGCAGCCGCCGGTGGACCGCCGTCGACCGGCGTGCCGCGGCGATGACGTGGCGACGGTCGCGCCGGTGCCACGAGACGCCGGTCCCGTCGGTCGTGGAGACCAGGGCGGAGTCGAGCCCGGACAGGGTCCACCAGCCCGCGTCGGCCGAGGCCACCTCGCGGTCCGGCGCCTGCCGGGCCGACTCGGGGACGGGCATGGCCTGACGAGCCACACCACGCACCGCGGCCAGCAGCCGACCCGCGCCGTCCCGTGGCTGCTCGGCGCGCTGGTCCCGCTTGCGAGGCCGTCCCGGTCGCACCGGCGCCAGCTCGCGGGGGTCGGCGACCACCTGCGCGTCGTCGAAGCCGGCGCGACGCGCCCGGACCTCCCCCAGCTTGGTGGGCAGCTGCTCGTGCAGCCTCCCGGGCCCGGCGAGGACGTCGAGCAGCGCCTGCTCGCGCAGGTCGGCGGCCGAGTACTGCATCGCAACGAGGTGCTTGAGCTGGATGGCGAGGCTCTCCCGCACCATCCGGCCGCCGTGCTCGAACGGCGAGTGCAGCAGGGCGGCGACGAAGCGGTTGCGCGCGTGGAAGTAGGCCTGCCAGTCGACCGAGTCGTCCTTGTCCGTCCACGGCACGTGCCACACGGCCGCACCGGGGAGCGACACGGTGGGGTACCCGGCCTCGCGGGCGCGCAGCCCGAACTCAGCGTCGTCCCACTTGATGAAGACCGGCAGCGACAGGCCGACGTCGCGCAGGACCGTGGTCGGGACGAGGCACATCCACCAACCGTTGTAGTCGGCAGCGGACCGGCGGTGCAGCCACGGCGTCGACCGCAGGTTGGAGGTCGACAGGTCGTGGTCGTGGCGCGTGGCGGCCGCCGGGCTCCACCGGAACTGCCACGGCAGCACGCGCTCGGCCCAGGCGTGCAGCACCGAGCGCTCGTACATGGAGAACATGTGGCCGCCGACGACGGTGGGCGTACGCGCGTGGTCGGCGAAGGCGACGGCGCGGGCGATCCCCTCGGGCTCGCAGACGACGTCGTCGTCGAGCAGGAGGACGTGGTCGCTCACCCCGGCGTCCAGGGTCTCCATCATGGCGCGGGCGAAGCCACCCGAGCCGCCCAGGTTGGGCTGTTCCATGACACGCACCCGCGATCCGAGAGCCGTTGCAGCCGTGGGGAACTGCTCGTCGGCGCGGACAGCCTTCGTCCCCTGGTCGACCACCACCACCTCGTCCACGAGGTCGCGCAGCTCCTCCGCCTCGCCGAGCTGGGTCAGCAGGGCCGTGCAGTAGGCGGGGCGGTTGAACGTCGTGATGCCCACCGTGACCGTGCCCCTCCGCGGGGCGTCGGCGCCGGCCAGCCGCTCCCCCGCCAGCCAGTCCGCGGAGTCGAGCACCAGCTCGCCGCGCCCCGCGACGAGGTCGAACCAGTACCACCCGCCGTCGGCGAAGGTGTCCAGTGGCAGCGCCACGNAGCGGTAGACGACCAGCGTCCCGGGACCGGTGGTGCGCACGCACAGCCGGACGCCGGCCAGCGACGACCACCGGCGCCAGTACCCGGCCGGGAAGGCGTTGAAGTACGTCGCGAAGGACACCCGCTCCCCGTGGCCGATGCGGTAGGAGCGCCGGCTGAGCACCTGGTCGGGGTTCTGGTCGTAGGGCACCGGCACCGTCGTCCCGTCCTCCACCGCGACCGGCACCTGCTGGCCGTCGACGTAGAGCGGCAGCACGTCGAGGTCGCCGTCGGTTGGGAACACCACGCGGGCGAGCGGGCGGTCGGAGGTCGTCATGACGCCACCCCCGCGGACGCCGACACCTCGCGCCCGCGCCGTGGCCGCGGACGGGTGTGCACCAGCGAGGCGAGGTCGTCGACCAGCCGCAACGCGGAGGCGATCGCCATGTGCATGTCGAGGTACTGGTAGGTCCCGAGCCGCCCGCCGAAGGCCACTCCGCGGCCCTGTTCGTCGGCGACGAGCTCGCGGTAGGCGAGCAGCCGGCGACGGTCCTCGGAGGTGTTGACGGGGTAGTAGGGCTCGTCGCCGGGGCCGGCAGCCCTCGAACGCTCGCGCACCACCACCGTCCGGTCGCTGCGGTAGTCACGCTCTGGGTGGAAGTGGCGGAACTCCAGGATGCGGGTGAAGTCGACGTCGGCATCGGCGTAGTTCATGACCGGCGCGCCCTGGAAGTCGCCTACCGGCAGCNCGACCGGGCCCGTGTAGACGACCGGGACCTGGCCGGTCACCGCCTCCCGCGACAAGCCGTGGTCGTCGGCGAGGAAGTCGACGCCGAGGTGCACCGAGATGCGCGGGTGGTCGGCCATGCGGGTCAGCCACGCGGCGTACCCGTCGACCGGGAGGCCCTCGTAGCGGTCGTTGAAGTAGCGGTTGTCGTAGGTGTAGCGCACCGGCAGCCGGCTGATGACCTCCGCCGGCAGCTCCCGCGGGTCGGTCTGCCACTGCTTGGCGGTGTAGTCGCGGATGAACGCCTCGTAGAGGGGGCGCCCGATGAGCGAGATCGCCTTCTCCTCGAGGTTGCGCGGCTCCCCCGTCAGCTCGGCAGCCTGCGAGGCCACCAGGTCACGAGCCGCCTGAGGCCCGAGGTTGGCGCTGAAGAACTGGTTGAGGGTGCCGAGGTTGATCGGCAGCGGGTAGACCTCGCCGTGGTGCACGGTCCAGACGCGGTGCTGGTAGGCGGTGAAGGCCGTGAACCGGTTGACGTACTCCCAGACCCGCTCGTTGGAGGTGTGGAACAGGTGCGCGCCGTAGCGGTGCACCTCGATGCCGGTGTCGGGGTCGGTCTCGCTCCAGGCGTTGCCGCCGACGTGGTCACGGCGCTCGACCACCGCGACGTCGAGCCCGCGCTCGGCCGCCTGCTCGGCGACCGTCAGCCCGAACAGGCCCGAGCCGACGACAACGAGGTCCGCCCTCATGCGAGCTCCCGCCCGGCGCCGGGCCGCGTATCCAGCCGGGGCTCCGGCCGGGTGCACGACTGCGTGTCCTGTCGGTGCCCCAGTGGACCGGCCTCTCGCTCGACCGTCTCGCCGAGAGTCCCCGCCTCGATGGTGAACCGGTTGCGGTACAACGACTTCCGCAGCCCGACAGGGATGACCCGGTACCCACCGCGGACCGCGATGTTGCGGGCCATCTCCGCGCGGGAGGTGAAGCCCTCCGCCCGCAGCCGCCGCTGGAGCCCCAGCTCCGAGCGCAGCAGCCGGAGCCCACCGCGGCGCTGGTAGGAGCCGGCGTCGACGCGGTAGAGCACCAGCGGCTCGGGCAGGTTGGCGACCACCGACCCGGACTCGATCATGCGCGTGAAGAGCCAGTAGTCCTCCAGCAGCGGCAGCTCCCGGTAGCCGCCGGCCTGCAGCACCGCCGACCGCCGGTAGACCACCGTCGGGTGGTTGAACGGGCTGCGCAGGCGGGCCTCCACGGCGATCCCGGCCGGGTCGGTGGGCGGCACGCGCAGCAGGCCCGCGACGGGGGTCGACTCGCCGAACTCGCGCATCCCCGCGCCCACGAGGTCGGCGCCCGCCTCCACCAGCGGCAGCTGGACGGCGAACCGGTGCGGCAGGCTGATGTCGTCGGCGTCCATCCGCGCGACGACCTCGTGGGAGCAGGCCGACAGCCCGCACTGCAGTGCCTGGGCGAGGCCGACGTTGTGCTTCAGGCGCAGCCGTCGCACGGGCACCGGGCTGGCGGACTCGAGGCGCTCGAGGGCCGAGGCGAGCTCGGGCCCGACGTGGCCGTCCTGGACGACGACCACCTCCGACGGTCGTCGCACCTGCTCGTGGACCGTGCTCTGGAACGACCGTGCGAGGTGGTCGGCGCGGTCGCCGCGGTAGACGGGCAGCAGCAAGGAGAAGGGAGTGCTCACGCCGGCGACGCTAGGGAGGGTGCGCGACGCGACGGTGAACTCGCCGTGACCACGAGGCGGAGCGTGCGCCAAGGACCGGGGCGACGCCGGGAGGCCCGACACCGCAACGGCACCCGGCGTTCACCTGCCCGGCCCCTGCCGTGTGTCCGGTGGGCGCCTGCCGCTCCTAGCCTGCCTGGCGTGAGAGCTCGCCAGCCGCGCGTGGTCTGCGTCGTCGTCACCTGTGACCGGGTCGCCCTGCTGACCCGGTGCCTCGAGGCCGTCGCCGCCCAGCACCACCGCCCCGACCACCTCGTCGTGGTGGACAACGGCACCGAACCGGGCGTGGCCGACGCGTTGGCACAGGCGTTGGCAGGCAGCGGGACCCAGCACACGCTCCTGCGCTCCGAGACCAACCTCGGCGGGGCGGGCGGCTACGCGTACGGCGTCCTCGCGGCCCGGGCGCTCGGTGCGGACTGGGTGTGGCTCGCCGACGACGACGGCCGCCCCGGCTCCCCGTACACCCTCGGACGGCTGCTGACGTGCGCCGCCGACCACGCCCTCGACGTCGTGTCCCCGCTCGTGGTCGACGAGGACGACCCCGACCGGCTGGCGTTCCCGCTGCGCCGGGGGCTGACCTGGGTGCGCCGCCGCGACCGGCTCGGCACCGACGTGCTCGTGCCGGACGTCGCCAACCTCTTCAACGGCGCGCTGTTCTCCGCCCGGGCGCTCGACGTGGTCGGCGTCCCGGACCCGCGGCTGTTCGTCCGCGGGGACGAGGTCGAGATCCACCGGCGGCTGCGTCGCAGCCGGCTGCGGTTCGGCACGTGCAGCCCCGCCACCTACCTGCACCCGGCCGGCCACGACGACTGGGCGCCGCTGGCCGGGGGCCGGCTCACCGTCCTCGTGCCCCGGGACACCACCCGGCGCGAGCGCACGTTCCGCAACCTGGGCTACCTCACCGCACAGCCGGGGCTGCGGTGGCGCCGCTGGCCGGACGAGGCGCGCTACGCCTGGTACTTCCTGCTGCAGCGCCGCGACGTCGACGGCTGGCAGCAGTGGCGGACGCTGTCCGGGCAGGGCCGTCGAGAGGACTTCAGGCCGTTGCCGACTGCCCCTGCGCGACGGGGCGTCGACGCCGCCTGAGCACCACTTCGGCAGGTTGCCGTTGCGTGACGGTCCCGGTGCGGGTGGTCCCGCGAGGGGCGCGTAGCGGTAGGTTGCCGGACATGACGGAGCCACTCGTCGTCCTCAAGGACGTCAACAAGCACTTCGGCGACCTGCACGTCCTGCGCGACATCAACCTGTCGATCGGGGCCGGCGAGGTCGTCGTGGTCATCGGTCCCTCGGGGTCCGGCAAGTCCACGCTCTGCCGCACCATCAACCGGCTCGAGACCTTCGAGACCGGCTCTATCACCATCGACGGCAAGACGCTGCCCGAGGAGGGCAAGGAGCTCGCGCAGCTGCGCGCCGACGTCGGCATGGTGTTCCAGTCGTTCAACCTCTTCGCCCACAAGACGATCCTCGACAACGTCACCCTCGGCCCGATCAAGGCGCGCAAGACGCCGAAGGCACAGGCCGAGAAGCGCGCCATGGAGCTGCTCGAGCGCGTCGGGGTGGCCCACCAGGCGCAGAAGTTCCCGGCACAGCTCTCCGGCGGGCAGCAGCAGCGCGTGGCGATCGCGCGCTCCCTCGCCATGGACCCCAAGGTCATGCTCTTCGACGAGCCCACCTCGGCCCTGGACCCCGAGATGATCAACGAGGTCCTCGACGTGATGGTCGAGCTGGCCAAGGAGGGCATGACGATGGTCGTCGTCACGCACGAGATGGGCTTCGCCCGCAAGGCCGCCAACCGTGTCGTCTTCATGGCCGACGGCCAGATCGTCGAGGAGCAGGCGCCCGAGGCGTTCTTCACGGCGCCGAAGTCCGACCGCGCCAAGGACTTCCTCGGGAAGATCCTCACCCACTGAACGGTCCGGCCAGCTCGCTGGACGGCCGCACCTCGCTCGACCTGCTCGACCGCGTCGCACCGGCGTCGCGACCACACCCAGGAGGAAACACATGAAGGTTCGCCAGTTTGGTGCGATCGCCGCCGCATCGGTGATCGCGCTCAGCCTGACCGCGTGCGGGGACAGCGCCAAGGACAGTGGCGGTGGCGGCGGCGGTGACTTCAAGATCGGCATCAAGTTCGACCAGCCCGGTCTCGGCCTCAAGGAGGGCTCCAGCTACACCGGTTTCGACGTCGACGTCGCGACCTACGTGGCCAAGGAGCTCGGCCACGACGCCAAGGACATCTCGTGGGTCCAGGCCCCGTCGGCCCAGCGCGAGACGCTGATCTCCACCGGCCAGGTGAAGATGGTCGTCGCGACCTACTCGATCACCGACGAGCGCAAGCAGAAGGTGTCCTTCGCCGGCCCCTACTTCATCGCCGGCCAGGACCTGCTCGTCCGCAGCGACGAGAGCACCATCACCGGCCCCGAGACCCTCACCGGCAAGCGCCTGTGCTCGGTCAAGGGCTCGACCTCTGCCCAGAAGGTCAAGGACAAGTACCCGGGCGTGCAGCTCCAGGAGTTCGGCACCTACTCCGAGTGCGTCGCGGCGCTGGTCTCCAAGGGCGTCGACGCCCTCACGACCGACAACACGATCCTCGCGGGCTACGCCTCGCAGGACCAGTACAAGGGCAAGCTCAAGGTCGTCGGCAAGACCTTCTCCGAGGAGCGCTACGGCATCGGCCTCAAGAAGGGCGACAAGGCCATGTGCGAGAAGGTCAACACCGCGATCGCCAAGATGATCAGCTCCGGCGAGTGGCAGAAGGCCGTCGACAAGAACCTCGGCCCCGCCGGGTTCAAGGTCGACAGCGCCACCAACCCGCCCAAGCAGGACGCCTGCGCCTGACGGCCTGAGCGCCGGGTACGCCGCCCGCTCCCCTCCGCGTGGAGCGCGAGCGGGCGGCGTACCGCCTCACCCCTGCCCCCACCCTGCGACGGAAGGTTCCCTGCATGGGCGACATCCTGGGCAGCTACGACGTGCTCGGCGCGTTCTGGCTGACGATCCGGCTGGCCTTCTTCGGGGCCCTCGGCGCGCTGGTCCTCGGGACCGTCGTCGCCGTCATGCGCGTCTCCCCCGTGGCCGTGCTGCGCCTGCTGGGCACGAGCTACGTCAACGTGTTCCGCAACGTCCCGCTCACGCTGATGATGGTCCTCAGCGTCCTCGGCGTCACCTACATCATGGGCCTGCCGCTGTCGCAGGACGTGCAGCAGAACGCCATCCGCTGGGCGATCGTGGTCCTGTCGGTCTACCACGCGGCGTTCGTCTGCGAGGCCCTGCGGTCCGGCGTCAACACCGTGCCGGCCGGCCAGGCCGAGGCCGCACGCGCGGTGGGCCTGACGTTCGGCCAGAGCATGGTCAACGTCATCCTGCCGCAGGCGTTCCGCGGCTCGGTCGCGCCGCTCGGCTCGGTCCTCATCGCCCTCATCAAGAACACCACCGTCGCCGCGGTCATCGGCACCGCCGACGCGGCCGGCCTCATGCAGGAGGTCATCGAGAACGAGACCGGGTCCTTCTCCGTCTTCGCCATCTTCGCGATCGGGTTCGTCATCCTCACCCTGCCGCTCGGCCTGCTGTTCACCCACCTGTCGCGACGCCTGGCGGTGAAGCGGTGAGCGCCTCCGTCCTCTTCGACGCCCCCGGCCCGCGGGCCCGTCGCCGCCACGCCGTCCTCGCCGCGCTGGGCCTCGTCGTGGCCATCGGGGTCCTCGTCCTGGTCGTGCTCAAGATGAAGGACGCCAACCAGCTCCAGGGCGCCTTGTGGAAGCCGTTCGTCACCGACCGGGCGGTGTGGCGCGACTACCTCGTGCCCGGCCTGCTCGGGACGTTCAAGGCCGCGGCGATCTCCATCGTCCTGGCCGGGGTCTTCGGCATCGTGTTCGGCGTCGGGCGCCTGTCGTCCATCACCTCGTTGCGCTGGGCCTGTGGCGTCGTCGTGGAGTTCTTCCGCGCCGTACCCGTCCTGCTCATGATGATCTTCGCCTACTTCGGGCTGTATGCCCGGGGCACGTTGTTCTCCGCGGAGACCGCCCCGCTGGCCGCCGTGGTCACCGGCCTGACGCTCTACAACGGCTCCGTCATCGCCGAGCTGGTCCGCTCCGGCGTCTTCTCCCTGCCCAAGGGCCAGTCCGAGGCCGGCCTGTCGCTGGGGCTGACGCGCTCGCAGGTGATGCGCTCGATCCAGCTGCCGCAGGCCCTGACCGCGATGCTGCCGGCCCTGATCGGCCAGTTCGTCGTCATCCTCAAGGACTCGGCGCTGGGTTACCAGGTGACCTACCTCGAGCTCCTGAACTGGAGCAAGACGCTCGGGTCGGCGTTCGCCAACACCGTGCCGGCCTACCTCGTCGCGGCACTGCTGTTCATCGTCATCAACTACGCCCTGACCGTCGTCGCCTCACGGGTCCAGCGCCGGCTGTCGCGGCGCGGTCGCGCGGTGGTCGGCGGTGGCGGCCCGGTGACCGGCACGACGGCCGAGCAGTCCACCCTGGGCGGCGAGGGCGTCGTCAACACCGACGCCACCAACACCTGACGGTCCGAGCTCGGACACGACGAAGGCCCGGGTCCTGTGACCCGGGCCTTCGTGGTTGCTCCCCCGGTTGGACTCGAACCAACAACCTGCCGATTAACAGTCGGCTGCTCTGCCAATTGAGCTACAGGGGAAAGTGCTTCGGCGGGNGGGTCGGCGGCACCTCCCCAGATGGTCGCGGAACCGGCTTCCTGCCGCGCTCGGGGGCACCGCTGCGCGGGCTCAGGAGAGGCCGACCTGCTCGCGCAGGTAGTCCAGCGCCTGGTCGGCGGCGAGCGCCACCTCGGGGTCGTCGGCCCGTACGTTCCTGCCCAGGACGACCTGCTCGACAAGGTCCCCGGTGGCGAGGTCCTGGCGGATCACGGCCCGGGCGGAGCGGCGCGGACCCACCTCGAACTTCTGGGCCAGCACCACGCTGGCCTGCACCCGCTCGCGCAGCGTCTCCGGCAGCAGGGACGAATCGCCCAGCACCCACTGCGCCGGTGCGGCGCGGTCGACCCACGTCACCGTCAGCTGGTGCAGCTCGGCCGACCACGACCCCGCGTCGACCTCGTGCCACGGCCGGGCGACGACGCGCGTCCCCGTCGCGTCGACGGCATACAGGCCGTGGGTGGTGGCGACCACGGTGGTGCCGGTCGGCCGGCCACCGGCCTCCTCGGCGGCGAAGGACAGCACCCTCTCGCGCGGACCGAGCGCGAGGGCCTGCTTGACCGCCTCGGGGAGCTTGGCGCCGCGGCGCAGCGAGATGCCCATCAGCTCGCCCGGTCGCGCAGCCGGGCCAGCTCGCGCTGGAGGTCCTGCAGCTCGCCGCTGAGGTCGCGCGCCTGCGCGGGGTCGGTATGGGGGTCGGCGGCCATGCGGCGCATCGCGGACATGGCGTCGCCGATCTTGCGGGTCAAGGAGACCTCCTGGACGCGCACGAGGAGCGCGTCGACGTAGCGGCGCTCGGGCAGCCCCGTCGCCTTGTCGAAACGGGTGGGCAGGGGCGCCACGGCGAGCTCGGAGACGAGGCCACGTACGGACAACGGGGCGGCCTCGGCCACGGTGTCGGCCCAGGCCTGGGTCGACAGCCCACGACGGGGGCCACCCGCGGCGCGGATGCCGTCGAAGACCGCCCGGTGGGCCGGCGCGGTGAAGGCCTCCGCGTCGAGGCTGTCGATGTCGGCGGGCTCGAAGCTGTCGGGGTACTGCAACAGGGTCTGCAGCAGCTGCCGCTCGGCGAACACCACGGGGTCCCGCAGGTCGGGGGCCGGCAGCGCCGCTCGCGCCTCCTCGAAGGACGGCTCGGGGACCATGTCGGCGTCCGCGCGCTGGCCGCGCTGGGGGTGACCCGGAGCCTGACCGGCTCCGCCACCCGTACCGGCACCGGGCCTGGCGTCGCCGTCGGCCTTGGCGTCGCGGGCGGCGAGGCGCTGCGCGCGGGAGACCTCCGCCTGGACCTGCTCCACCTCGACGCCGATCCACCCGGCCACGGTGCGGATGTACTCCGGGCGCATCGAGCTGTCGCGGATGCTGTTGACGATCGGCGCCGCCGCGCGCATCCCCTGCACCCGGCCCTCCGCCGTCGACAGGTCGAACCGTGCGATGGTGGTGCGCACGGCGAACTCGAACATCGGCACGGCGTCGTCGACGAGGTGGCGCACGGCGTCGTCGCCCTTGGCGATCCGGAGCTCGCACGGGTCCATTCCGCCGTCGGCCACGGCCACGAACGACTGGGAGGCCCAGCGCTGGTCCTCGCCGAACGCCTTCATGGCCGCCTTCTGCCCGGCGGCGTCACCGTCGAAGGTGAAGACGACGCGCGCAGGGGCGAGGTCGGCCTCGTCGCGCATGATGCGGCGCAGCACCTTGATGTGGTCGACACCGAACGCGGTGCCACAGGTGGCGACCGCACCCTCGATGCCGGCGAGGTGGCAGGCCATGACGTCGGTGTAGCCCTCGACGACCACGGCCTTGCGGTCCCCCGCGATCGACTTCTTCGCCAGGTCGAGGCCGTAGAGGACGGTGGACTTCTTGTAGATGGGCGTCTCGGAGGTGTTGAGGTACTTCGCGGCGATCCGGTCGTCGTCGAACAGGCGGCGCGCGCCGAAGCCGACCGTGTCGCCGGTGATGTCGCGGATGGGCCAGACCAGCCGTCCACGGAACCGGTCGTAGAGCCCCCGGCTCCCCCGGCCCGACAGGCCACCGATGGTCAGCTCGTCGTCGGTGAAGCCCTTGGACCGCAGGTGGCGCGAGAGCTCCTCGCCGCCGCGGGGGGCGAACCCCACGCCGAAGCGCTTGGCCGCCTCGCTGTCGAACCCCCGCTCGCGCAGGAAGTCGCGCCCGATCCGCGCCTCCGGGGAGTTGAGCAGCGCGTGGTGGTAGAACTCCTGCGCCGCCCGGTGGGCCTCCAGCAGGCGCGAGCGCCGGCCGAGGCTCTCTCCGTCGCGCGGGCGCCCACCCTCCTCGTAGTGCAGCTCCATCCCGAGCTTCTGGGCCAGCCGCTCGACCGACTCGCTGAACGTCAGGTGCTCGACCTTCTGCACGAACGAGATGACGTCGCCGCCCTCGCCGCAGCCGAAGCAGTGCCAGGCGCCGACGGTGGGCCGGATGTTGAAGGAGGGCGTCTTCTCGTCGTGGAAGGGGCACAGCCCCTTCATCGAGCCCGGGCCCGCGGGTCGCAGCGTCACGTGCTCGCGCACGACGTCCTCGATCGACGACCGCTCCTTGACGAGCGCGACGTCCTCGGCCTTGATCCGACCCGCCACTGGCCCTCCTTGTCGCGGCCGAGTCTAGGTGGTCCGCCGATGCCGTCGTGGCGCTCCCCCACAGTCCCGTCGCAGGCGGGGGACCTTGGGCCCGGCCGAGGACGCCTGCACGGCCGCAGACTGCAGTCATGACCGGGGAGGGTCGTCGTGTCGCCCGCCGGGCCGTCGAGGCGCTGGCCGCCGTCGCGACGGCTGTGGTGCTGCTCACCCTCGGCCTGCCGCGGATCGCCAATGCCACGTGGACGGAGATCGGCACGGTGCTCGGCTCCGTGCCGCTGCCCTGGTTCGTCCTGCTCGCGGCGGTGTGGCTGGCGGGGCTGTGGGTCCACACCATCGTGCTGGTGGCTGCCCTCCCGGGGCTCAGCCACCGGCGCGCCTTCTTCCTCAACATCTCCGGCAGCAGCGTGTCCAACGTCGTGCCCCTCGGTGGCGCCCTCGGCACGGCCGTCAACTGGTGGTCCTGCCGGCGGTGGGGCTTCACCACGACCGCGTTCGTGCGGTGGGCCCTGGTGACGAACATCTGGGACGTCCTCGGGCGGCTCGTGGTGCCTGCGGTGGCCCTCGGGTGGTTCGGCCTCGAAGGGCGCGGTGAGGGCGACCTGCTCCTCAGCGCCGGCCTCGGGTCGGTCGCCGCACTCCTCGCGGCAGCCGCGCTCACCGCGTTCCTGCTCCGCACCGACGTCGGGGCGCGGCGGCTCGGCGCGGCCGCCGACCGCCTCCAGGTCCGTCTGCACCGCACGGCGGGAGGCCAGGAGGCCCGCGCCGTGGAGATGCGGGGCGCCATCATCGAGCTCGTCCGGCACGCGTGGCCACGCCTCACGGCGGGCAAGCTGCTGTACGCCGCCGCGCAGGCCGCCCTGCTGTGGCTGTGCCTCGCAGCGGTCGGCACCCCGCCGGCAGCCTCCGTCGTCTTCGCGGCGTTCGCCGTCGAGCGGGTGCTCTCCCTCGCGGTGGTCACCCCGGGCGCCACCGGGTTCGTGGAGCTCGGCATGACCGCCTACCTCGTGCGGATGGGCGCGAACCCGGCCTCCGCGGCCGCCGGAGTCCTGCTCTACCGGTTCTTCGTCATCGGCATGGAGGTCCCCGTGGGCGGCACGCTGCTGCTCGGGTGGACGGCGCGCCAGATGCTCCACAGCGGCGTACGTGGCGCGAGCGCAACCGAGGCCCTGGGCGGTGCGGCGCGGAGCGAGGCACCCCCCGACGTTCCGTCGTCCGGAATGCCGATTTCGACTGAGCCGGAGGCGAGAGTAAGGTAAGCCTTGCCTTCTCAACGGCGAGGACGCCCAGCGCGCGACCACCGACCACGGTGCCAGACGCGCGCCCCTTCCCTGCAGCCGACCCCCAGGAGTACCCGACCGTGATGCCCCGACGCACCGTCCTCGTCGCCCTGGCGGCGACTGCCGCCCTCGGCCTCGCCGGCTGCGGCGGCGGGACCCTCGAGGCCGGCAAGAACCTCGACCCGGACAAGCTCACGATCTACAGCGCGCAGCACGAGAACCTCACCGAGGCCTGGGCCAAGAAGTTCCAGGAGGAGAGCGGCATCAAGGTCCAGATCCGCTACGGCAGCGACTCCTCGATGGGATCGCAGATCGTGCAGGAGGGCGACAGGTCGCCGGCCGACGTCTTCCTCACCGAGAACTCGCCCGCCATGACCACGGTGCAGCGCGCCGGGCTGCTCGCCCCGGTCGACGCCTCGACCATCGCCCAGGTCGGCTCCGGCTACGCGCCGTCCTCCAAGGACTGGGTCGGCATCGCCGCGCGCTCGACCGTCCTGGTCTACAACCCCGACAAGATCTCGGCGGCCGAGCTGCCGAAGTCGATCATGGACCTGCAGGACCCGAAGTGGTCGGGCAAGTGGGGTGCTGCCGCGGGCGGCGCCGACTTCCAGGCCATCGTCAGCGCCATCCTGGCGACCCAGGGCGAGGCCAGGACGCAGGCCTGGCTCAAGGGACTCAAGGACGGCGCGAAGATCTACCAGAACAACATCGCCGTGATGAAGGCCGTCAACGCCGGCCAGGTCCCTGTCGGGATCATGTACCACTACTACTGGTACCGCGACCAGGCCCTGACCAAGGCCGGCAGCAAGAACACCAAGCTCCTCTACTTCCGCAACCAGGACCCGGGTGCCTTCGTCAGCATCTCCGGCGGTGCGGTGCTGAAGTCGAGCAAGCACGCGGCCAACGCGCAGAAGTTCCTCGCCTTCATCACCGGCAAGGAGGGGCAGACCATGCTCGCCACCAGCGACGCCAAGGAGTACGCCGTCGGCAACGGTGTCGCGTCCGACAAGGCCCTCGAGCCGCTCGAGTCGCTGCAGGCGCCCAAGGTCGACCCCTACACCCTGAACGGCCCCAAGGTCATCGAGCTGATGACCGCCGCGGGCATCCTCTAGGTGGCTCGTCGCCGGCGCGGCCCCTCCGCGCCCACCGCAGTCGTCACGGCCAGCCTGGCCGTGGCGGCGCTGTGCGTGCTGCCCCTGCTCGTGGTCGTGTCGACCGCGTTCGACACCGGCCTCGGCCAGGCGTGGTCGCTGCTGTGGCGTCCGCGGGTCGGCGAGCTGCTGCGCAACACCGCCTCGCTCGTGGTCGTCACCGTCGCCCTCACCACCGTGCTGGGTATCGGGACCGCCTGGCTCGTGGAGCGCACCTCGCTCCCGGGAGCGAAGTACTGGCGGGTGCTGATGGTCGCGCCGCTGGCGGTCCCCGCCTTCGTCAACAGCTACGCGTGGGTCACCGTCCGCCCGGACCTCGAAGGGCTCCGCGGCGCCGTGCTGGTCACCACGCTGTCCTACTTCCCGTTCGTCTTCCTGCCTGTGGCGGCGGTGCTGCGCGGGCTCGACCAGGCCATGGAGGACTCCTCGCGCTCGCTCGGGCAGGGCCCGTGGCGCACCTTCTTCCGTGCCGTCCTGCCGCAGCTGCGCCCGGCGATGCTCGGCGGCATGCTGCTGGTGTCGCTGCACCTGCTCTCGGAGTTCGGCGTGCTGGCGATGCTTCGCTTCCCGACCTTCACCACCGCGATCCTCGAGCAGTTCCAGGTCGCGTTCAGCAACAGCGCCGGCAGCGTCCTGGCCCTGGTGCTCATCGCCCTCTGCCTGGGGCTGCTCACGGTGGAGGCGCTGCTGCGCGGCACCGTCCGGCTCGCGAGGTTCGGCCGCGGCGCCGCCCGTCGCGCGCTCCCGGCCCGGCTCGGCCGCTGGACGGTCCCGTCCCTGCTGGCGATGACGGCCCTGACCGCCCTGTCGCTGGGCGTGCCGTTGGGGAGCCTCGTCTACTGGCTGGCTGCCGGCAGCGCGCAGGTCGACCCGGCCCAGGTGGCCAGGACCCTGGGCAGCACGCTCGGCCTCGGTCTCGGCGCGGGTGTCGTCACCGTCGTCGCGGCGTTCCCCATCGCGTGGCTCATCGCCCGCCGCCGCAGCTGGCTGTCGGTGCTGGTCGAGCGCGCCACCTACGTCGCCTCGTCGCTGCCCGGTGTGGTCATCGCGCTCGCCCTGGTCACCCTGTCGGTCAAGTACGCCAACGCCGTCTACCAGACCAGCGTCGTCCTCGTCGCGGCCTACGCGATCCTGTTCATCCCCCGCGCCATGGTCAGCATCCGCGCGGCCATGGCCCACGCGCCCGAGGAGCTGACCGACGCCGCCCGCGCCCTCGGCGACAGCCCGTGGCGCGCCTTCACCCGCGTCCTGGTCCCCCTGACGCTGCCGGGCACGCTGGCCGGCTTCGCCATGGTGTTCATCGCCGTGTCGACCGAGCTCACCGCCACCCTGCTGCTCGCGCCGACCGGCACCCAGACACTGGCCACCGCGTTCTGGAGTGCGAGTGAGAGCATCGACTACGCGGGCGCGGCACCGTACGCCGCCGCGATGGTCCTGGTGTCCGCCCCGCTCACCTACCTGCTGCTGCGACGACCCGATGAGGAGCCTGCGCTGTGACCACCCTGCGTGTTGCCGGGGTCGACGCGTCCTACGGACCGCGTCCCGTCCTGCACGGCATCGACCTCGTGGTGCCCTCCGGGACGACCACGGCCATCCTCGGCCCCTCGGGCTGCGGCAAGACGACGCTGCTGCGGGTCGTGGCCGGGTTCCAGACCCCCGACGCAGGGACGGTCCAGCTCGACGACCGCACCGTCGTCGGACCCGACACCTGGGTCCCCCCGGAGCGTCGTGGCATCGGCTACGTGCCGCAGGAGGGCAACCTCTTCCCCCACCTGTCGGTCGGCGCCAACGTGTCCTACGGCCTCCCCCGTGCGGCGCGGCGCACCGGCGCCCGGGTCGGCGAGCTGCTCGAGCTGGTGGGCCTGACCCCCGACCTCGCCAAGCGCCGCCCCGACCAGCTGAGCGGCGGCCAGCAGCAGCGCGTCGCGCTGGCCCGGGCGCTGGCCCGCCGGCCCAGCGTGGTGCTCCTCGACGAGCCGTTCTCCTCCCTCGACGCCGGCCTGCGTGCCTCGACGCGCCAGGCCGTCGCCGACGCCCTGGCCCACGAGGGCGTGACCGTGGTGCTGGTGACCCATGACCAGTCCGAGGCGCTGTCGTTCGCCGACGAGGTGGCGATCATGCACGAGGGCCGCTTCGCCCAGGTGGGCGCCCCGACGGAGGTGTATGCCACGCCGGCCGACCGGCACGCCGCGGCGTTCCTCGGTGACGCGGTGTTCCTGCGTGGACGCGCCGAGGGCACGTCCGTGGCGACCGCACTCGGACGGCTCAAGGTGCACCAGCCCGCCCCGGCCGGCACGGTCGACGTGCTGCTTCGGCCCGAGCAGATCCAGCTCGGCAGCGTCGCCCCCGGCCACCCCTGCGCCGAGGTCCTCTCGACGACCTACTTCGGCCACGACGCCCTGGTGGCACTGCGCCTGCAGGGCGACCACACGGTCGTCACTGCGCGCATCCACGGCACCGAGGTGCCCTCCACCGGCACGATCGTGGGGCTCAGCGTCATCGGCGAGGCCCGCGCCTTCACCCCCGCCTGACGCGGTCCGTCCCGCTCCCGGCGTCGTCGCCGGCGTCAGGGGCGGCGGCGCCGGTGACGCCTCAGCACCAGCGCTCGTGCAGCGCGAGGGCCCGCACGTCGCTGAGCGAGGCCACCTGGTCGACCACGACGCGCAACGCCTCGGCGTCGGAGGCGGCCGCCTTCCAGTCCGCGAGCAGGTCGGGGTCGAGCCGTCCGGGCGGATCGGCCTGGTAGGCCTCGACGAGGGAGCGCACGACCTGCCGCTGCCCGGCCATGACGGTCACGCGCTCCTGGGCGTGCATGACGAAGTGGGCTGCCACCGCCTTGAGCACGGCGCACTCCGCCCTGGTGTCGTCGGGGACGACGAGGTCGGCGTCGTAGCGGGTCAGCGAGCCCGAACCGTGGCGCTCGCGAGTGGCCACCTCGACGGCGAGGACGAAGCGGCCGATGAGCCGGGAGGTCATGTCCTTCAAGGCTGCCCGGTCGCTGCGCCCGCCGTCGTACGTCGTGGGGACCGCACCGCTCGCGAGGACGCGTTCGAGGGCGGCGCCGAGGGCGTCGGAGCCGAGGTCGGCGGCGTAGAGCCCCGTGGCCACGGCGACCACGCTGTCGACGTCGGTGGCGTCGCGCAGCCGCCGGACGTCGAGGCGCCCGGAGGCGATGGCGTCCTCGACGTCGTGGACGGAGTAGGCCACGTCGTCGGACCAGTCCATGACGTCGGCCTCGATGCAGCGGGTGCCCGGTTCGCGGCCTGCGCGGTACCACTCGTACACCGGGAGGTCGTCGGCGTAGACGCCGAACTTCACCGTGGGCCCGACCGCAACCGGCGCCGCTCCTCGGGCCCAGGGGTACTTCGTCGTCGCGTCGAGGCTCGCCCGGGTGAGGTTGAGTCCTGCTGGGCGGCCGTCGGCGTGGGTGCGCTTGGGCTCGAGCCGGGTGAGCAGCCTCAGGGTCTGGGCGTTGCCCTCGAAGCCGCCGATGTCCGTGGCCACCGCGTCGAGCGCCTGCTCACCGTTGTGGCCGAAGGGAGGGTGACCGAGGTCGTGGGCCAGGCAGGCGGTGTCGACGACGTCGGCGTTGCAGCCCAGGGCTGCGCCGAACTCGCGACCGATCTGGGCCACCTCGAGGGAGTGCGTCAGCCGGTTGCGGACGAAGTCGTCGTCGCTGGGTTGGACCACCTGCGTCTTGGCCGACAGCCGTCGTAGGGAGGCCGAGTGCACGAGTCGGGCGCGGTCCCGGGCGAAGTCGTCACGGTCGGCGCGCTTGAGCACCGGGTCCTCGCGGACCCAGCGCTCGCGGTCGGCCTCGGTGTATCCCACGCGGGGAACTCTAGGCTCCGGCTCCCCCGGCGGCGGCAGCCGCCTCGGCCGCCGCTGCCGCGCGCTCCACCCACCGGGGCTGCTCGCCGTAGCGCTGCGACGGGATGAGCCGGCCGTGCGAGCTGTCGTCGACGAGCTGGGTCATCCGCTTGTGCCGCGTGGCCTCCTGCTTGGCCGTGAGCACCCAGTTGACGGCGAGCTTGCGGTAGGACGGGGTGGCCACCTCCCAGAACGCGGCCGCGCGCGGGTCGGCGGCGAGCTGCTCTGCGTACGCCGCGGGCAGCTCACGCTCGCGGTTCTCGTAGGCGTAGACCCCCGACCGCTCTGGGCTGCGGCGCTCGTAGGCAGCCAACCCCGGCGGCTGCATGCGCCCTTCGACGAGGAGGCGCTCGACGGTGGTGATGTTGACCGTGCTCCAGTTGCTCGAGGCCTTGCGCGGCGTCCACCGCTGGCGCACGGAGTGCTCGTCGACGCGCTGGGCGACCGAGTCGATCCACCCCCAGCACAGGGCCTCGACGACGGCGGCCTCCCAGGTCAGGCCGCGCTCGGGCACGTGCTTCTTGTACAGGCCCATCCACAGCTCCGTCGCCGAGTCGTGGTTGGCCTCCAGCCACGCCCAGAACTCCTGTGGCCCCGAGAAGAAGGTCGCCGGCCGCTCCGGGGTCCCACCGGGTGTCCCGATCATGGGCACAGCGTGCCACGGCCCACCGACAAGGAGCCCGGGACGGCTGCTCCGATTGCGGCGCGCAGCCACTCACCGCAGGGTGGAGACATGAGCCATCTGAGTGGAAAGACCATCGCCTTCCTCGTCGCCTCCGAGGGCATCGAGCGCGTCGAGCTGACCGACCCGTGGCAGGCCGTCACGGACGCCGGTGCCCAGCCCGTCCTGCTCTCCCCGGAGTCCGGCGAGGTGCAGACCTTCGACCACCTCGACAAGGCCGAGACGCGGCCGGTCGACAAGACCGTGTCGTCAGCCTCGGTCGACGACTACGACGCCCTCGTGCTGCCGGGCGGTGTGGCGAACCCCGACGCCCTGCGCACCGACGACGACGCCGTCGCGTTCGTCCGTGACTTCGTCGCCAGCGGCAAGCCCGTGGCGGCCATCTGCCACGCGCCGTGGACCCTCATCGAGGCCGACGTCCTCAAGGGGCGCACCGTCACGAGCTGGCCCAGCCTGCAGACCGACCTGCGCAACGCCGGCGCCGAGTGGGTCGACAAGGAGGTCGTCGTCGACGGCAACCTCATCACCAGCCGCAACCCCGACGACCTGCCGGCCTTCAACAGCCAGCTCCTCGAGTCGCTGGCCCACGGAGCGGCGGCGCAGGAGGCCTGACAGCCCGCAGGGACCGCTGCACGACGAGGCGGTGGACGCTCGCCCGGTGGCGAGCCTCCACCGCCCCTGTCGCTACCTCACGACGCCCAGGGCGTTGACGATGCCGTCCCCGTAGAAGCCGTTGAAGGCACGGCTCCCGACGCACAGGGCGTCGAACTCTGCCGTCCGGCCCACGTCGACGTACGACTGGAGCGCGGGGGTGGGACAGGCGTGGTTGGTCGCAGTGTCCATGAGGAGCCGGCGCACACGGTCGGGCGCGAGCCCGAACCCGCTGCCGCCCACGACCTTTCCGTGCGCCGAGACCGCGAGGGCCGCAACTCCTGCGGCGTGCGGTGAGGCCATCGACGTGCCCTGGAGGTACTGGTAGTAGCCGCAGGCGCTCGCGCCCGGGGCGGGACGGCTCGTGCAGGCCTTCATGGTGCCCAGCGACTCCCCCAGCGGTGTGACGTCGCCGTTGGCGTCGACCTGTCCCTCGGCGACCATCACGT
The DNA here is from genome assembly GCF_001428025.1 of Phycicoccus sp. Soil748. GTDB lineage: Bacteria > Actinomycetota > Actinomycetes > Actinomycetales > Dermatophilaceae > Pedococcus. Next base: position 144,570 of record NZ_LMSC01000009.1, read on the forward strand.
TGCGCGGGGCCGTCGACAGGATGAGGTTCTCGTTGGTGAGGTACGAGTCCGTGCCGAGACCGTCGCGGTACCAGCCGCCGGGAGCCGACACCTCGAGCTCACCCGAGCGCAGGTTGCCGGCGTGGTTGGAGTAGTCGGCCTTGCGCGCCGACGGCCCCAGGGCGGAGACGCCGATGACGTGGGGACCTTCGACCGGGAGGTCGAGGCAGCTCGCGTCGTCGATCGTGCGCGAGTGCTCCGTGCCCACCGGGAAGTCCGGGCTCGAGACGTCGGTGCGCGGGTGGGAGACGTCGTCGTGGTCGTTGCCCAGCGCAGCCACGAGGGTGACGCCCTTGCGGTGGGCGTAGTTCAGCGCCCGGGTCATCGTCTCGATGATGAGGTCCTGCTCGGCCGCCTGCTCCGGTGTGTCCTCCGGGGCACCGCCCCGACAGTTGTAGAGCCAGGGGTCGACGTAGAAGGACATGTTCACCACGTCGATGCCGACGTCGCCCGAGTAGGTCAGCGCGTTGGCCGTGGGAGCGAGGAAGAAGTAGCCGCTGTCCTGGCCGGCGCGGACGTTGACGATGCCCACGTCCGGTGCGACGCCCGACACGCCCATGCCGTTCATGGCTGCCGCCATCGTGCCGGCGACGTGGGTGCCGTGGCCGTCGTCGTCGACGTCGGCGGGGTCGACACAGGACGCGACCTCGCAGGGACCGTCGATGACGGGCATGTCCTTGGTGAAGTTGCGGGACAGCGTCCGGTCGAAGTTGGCGGCGAGGTCAGGGTGGGTGCCGTCGACCCCGGTGTCCATGACGCCGACCCGCACCCGCTTGTCTCCCAGCTGCTTCGCGTGGGCGGCGGGGGCCTTGATCATGTCCATGCCCCACAGCAGGCTGTCCAGTGGGTCCGAGGGCCCCTTGGTGGCAGCCGCCGACTGCGCACTCCGCGCTCCTGCGGCGCTCGCCCCCGCCGAGGTGCGCAGGGACGACTGGTGCTCCTTGAGGACGGCGACCTTCACCTTGGCCGCGTCGGGCGACCTGCCGACGACACCGTCGCGACCGGCGACCTGGACGCCGGGCAGGGCACGGGCGCGGGCGAGGAACACGCTCGAGGTCGACTCCACGGCGACCATGCCGATGGCCCGGTTGACCGAGCTGACCTGGCCACCCGCGCCACGCAGCGCTTCGGCCAGGGTGTCCGCGTCGGCTGCGCGGTCGGCGAGGATGACGTAGCGGGTGCTGGCGGCTGCACCGACCTGCGTCGTCGCGGTGTGTGTGGCCGCGGCTGCTGTCGTCCCAGCCAGAGCCGACGTGGCCAGGGCCACCGCTCCGGTGATGGCGACCGTGCGGGATCGTCGCATCTGTGCTCTCCTCCATCGGGATGAGCCAAGTACGGATGGCTCATCGCTCACCGTAGGGACCTGGCCCGTGGAGGGGATGAGCCGAAAAGCGTGTCCATGACGAGGAGTTCGTCCCTCGACGAGGGGTATGTCCCAGGCCGGTCGAGGGACAGCGGGCTCCCCCCTGCCCGGTCAGCCCCCGGAGACGGACAGCTCGGCCTGCGCGACCGCCTCGCGTGACGCGTCGTCCAGGGTCCGGGAGCTCAGCCAGCCGTCGGGCAGCGCGACGTGTCGGGGTGAACCGGCCCGCCCCCGCTGCCCCTCGGCGGCCTCTCCCGGCCAGGGGGCGTCGGCCTCCATGGTGGCGATCAGCGCGTCGAGCGCCTCCAGCGAGTCGACCAGCGCCAGCAAGTGCCGCACCGTCGAGCCGGCGGGGAATCCCTTGAGGTACCAGGCGATGTGCTTGCGGATGTCGCGGCAGGCCTTGTACTCGTCACCGTAGAAGTCGACGAGGTACTCGGTGTGACGGCGCATCGTGGCCGTCACCTCCCCCAGCGTGGGCTGCGCCCGCGCCGTGGTGCCGGCGAACGCCGCGGCGAGGTCGGTGAACAGCCAGGGCCGCCCCAGGCACCCGCGGCCGACGACGACGCCGTCGCACCCCGTCTCGTGCACCATGCGCACCGCGTCCTCGGCCGACCAGATGTCGCCGTTGCCGAGGACCGGGACGGTCCGCACCGTCTCCTTGAGCCGGGCGATGGCGCTCCAGTCGGCCTGCCCCGAGTAGGCCTGCGACGCCGTACGGCCATGCAGCGCAACGGCGGCCACGCCTGCGCGTTCGGCGGTGAGGCCGGCCTCGAGGTAGGTCAGGTGGTCGTCGTCGATGCCCTTGCGCATCTTCACGGTGACCGGCACGTCGTACGGGCTCGCCTCCCGCACCGCGGTGGTCACGATGGCCTCGAAGAGATCCTTCTTCCACGGCAGCGCCGCGCCGCCACCCTTGCGGGTGACCTTCGGGACCGGGCAGCCGAAGTTGAGGTCGATGTGGTCGGCCCGGTCCTCGGTGACGAGCATCCGCACCGCCGCCCCGACCGTCGCGGGGTCGACGCCGTAGAGCTGGATCGACCGGGGCGACTCCTCCGGGTCGTGCTCGATCAGCCTCATCGACTCCGGGGTGCGCTCGACCAGCGCGCGGGAGGTGATCATCTCGCTGACGTAGAGCGACGTGGCGCCACTCGCGCCACCCGCTTCCAGCCCGTTCTCGCCGTACTCGCGGCACAGCTTGCGGAACGCCCGGTTGGTGATGCCGGCCATCGGCGCGAGCACGACGGGCGACCCGATGGTGTGGCGCCCGATCTGCAGCGGCGGCAGCACGGCGGTGCCGGGCGTCGCGGTGCCGGGGCGCGGCGCGTGGGTCTGGGGTGCGGTGGTGGCGGTCATGGCGGCACCAGTGTCCCATCTGCTGCTTGACTGGCCGAATGAGCGCCCTCGTCGATGCCGCCGACCTGCGAGCCGAGCTCGCCCAGCCCTCCCCGCCCGTCGTCATCGACGTGCAGTGGGTCCTCACCGGCGCGCAGGGGCCGAGCGGCCGTGAGCGGTATGCCGCGGAGCACCTGCCCGGGGCCGCGTACGTCGACCTCGACGCCGAGCTCGCCGGCCCGCCAGGACCCCGTGGTAGGCACCCGCTGCCCGATCCCCAGGTCGTCGCGGCGGCGCTGCGGCGTGCCGGGGTCGACCAGGACAGCCGGGTGGTCGTGTACGACCAGGGGCCGTCCTTCGCGGCGGCACGCGCATGGTGGGTGCTGCGCTGGGTCGGGCTCCAGGACGTGCGGGTGCTCGACGGCGGGCTGTCCGCGTGGGTCGAGGACGGCGGGCCGACGACGGCCGAGGTCCCGGTGGCAGGCGCAGGCGCTTTCACCGCACGGCCGGGATCGCTACCCGTCCTCGACGCGGACGCAGCCGCGAAGGTCGCCCGCACGGGGACCCTGGTGGACGCGAGGGCGGCGGAACGGTTCGCAGGGCTGTCCGAGCCGATCGACCCGGTGGCCGGCCACATCCCCGGCGCGGTCAATGCCCCGACGACCGACAACGCCCGACCCGACGGCAGGTTCCTCGAGCCGGCTGAGCTGCGGGAGCACTACTCCCGGTTGGGGATCGGCACCGCCAGCGCACCTGTGGGCGTCTACTGCGGCTCGGGCGTCACTGCCGCGCACGCCCTGCTGGCCATGCACGAGGCGGGCATCGACGCCGCGCTCTACGTCGGGTCGTGGAGCGAGTGGATCACCGACCCTGCCCGCCCGGTCGCCACGGCCTGACCGGCACCTGGGCGACGCCGCGCGGCCGGCGCCTCGTCCGCCACCCCACCCACGACGAAGGCGAGGGGCACTGCTCCTCGCCACTACCAAGGTATAGCGCGACCGGGGGCTTGCGGCAAGGCCCCCGGGGTGCTCCACACTGGGCGGCCGTGCCCGGCGACGGGCGGTGACGAGCAGGGGGAGATGAACGTGGTGGACATGGTGGACGTGGCGGTCGTGGGCGGCGGTCCGACGGGCCTGATGCTGGCTGGTGAGCTCGCCCTGGCAGGCGTCGACGTCGTGGTCCTGGAGCGTCGGCCGACAGCCGAGCTGCTGGGGTCACGCGCCGGTGGCTTCCACGCGCGCACGATCGAGATCCTCGACCAGCGGGGCATCGCCGAACGGTTCCTGGCCGAGGGCAAGACCTACGACGTGCCGTACTCGGGGCGGCTCATGCTCGACATGAGCGACTTCCCGACCCGGCACCCGTACACGCTCGGCCTGTGGCAGAACCACATCGAGCGGATCCTGGCCGGCTGGGTCGAGGAGCTGGGCGTGCCGACCCGTCGCGGGGTCGAGGTCACGGGCCTCGTCGAGGGCGACGACGGTGTCGACGTGCGGCTGAACGGCGGTGAGGGGGTGCGGGCGCAGTACGTCGTCGGCGCCGACGGTGGGCGCAGCGCGGTCCGCAAGGCCGCCGGGATCGAGTTCCCCGGGTGGGAGGCGACCCAGAGTGCGCTCATCGCCGAGGTCGAGGTCACCGAGGAGCTGCCCCAGGGCGTGAAGCTCGACGCCCACGGGGTGCACGGGCTCAGCTTCATGGAGAACGGGCACACCGTGCGGGTGGTCTCCGGCGAGGCAGAGCTGGGCGCCACGACCGAACCCACGCTGGCCGACCTCAGCGCCAACCTGCAGGCGGTCTACGGCACCGACTTCGGCGTCCACGACCCGACGTGGATCTCGAGGTTCACCGACGCGACCCGCCAGGCGGCGACGTACCGCAAGGGCAGGGTCCTGGTGGCCGGCGACGCTGCCCACATCCACTCCCCCGCCGGCGGTCAGGGCATCGGGCTCGGGGTCCAGGACGCGGTGAACCTGGGCTGGAAGCTCGCGCAGGTGGTGCACGGCGTCTCGCCCGAGACACTGCTCGACACCTACCACGCCGAGCGCCACCCGGCGGACGCCCGTGCGCTGGAGTACAGCAAGTCGGTCAGCGCGCTCCAGCGACAGGACGCCCGCATCGCGGCGGTGCGGGAGCTGCTGGACGAGCTGGTGGCCATGGACGAGCCGCGGCGCCACGTCGTGGGCATCATCTCCGGCCTCGACGTGCGCTACGACCTCGGCGAAGGACACCCGCTGCTGGGGCGGCGGATGCCCGACCTCGACCTGCAGGTCGGCGACGAGGTGGTGCGCGTCTACCCGCTGCTGCACTCGGCGCGTCCGGTGCTGGTCAACCTCGGACGGCCCGGAGCCCTGGACGTGGGCTGCTGGGCCGACCGGGTACAGCTCGTCGACGCGTCGTACACAGGGCCATGGGAGCTGCCGGTGGTCGGTGCGGTCGAGGCGCCCCCCGCGGTGCTGGTGCGGCCTGACGGGCACGTGGCGTGGGTCGGCGACGGGACGGGTGCCGGGCTGGTGCAGGCGCTCACGACGTGGTTCGGGACGCCGTCGGGTGGGTCCGGCGCGGGTGCCGAGGAGGCGGCGCCAGGGGCCTAGGGTCGAGGTCGTGAGCGAGCGATCGACGTGGACCGTGACCACCCACGACTGGGCCTGCGACCTCGACGTCGAGCACCTCGCCGATGTGCGTCGCGGTGCGCGGACAGGGCAGGTCGGTGGGCAGGCGTGGGAGGTCGGCGGCCGAAGGCACCTGCTCCTCGAGGTGCTCGCGTACGCCGACGACGAGGCGCAGGCGCTGGGTCGGGTGGGCCGTGCGGTGGTCACGGAGCACGGCGACGGCTCGGTCACCGTGGCCGACGACGGGCGTGGCACCGACACCCGGGTGGACGCTGAGGGTCGCGTCGTCCGCAAGCCGGTGATGGCGACGCGGGACGTCAGGTTCTTCGACGCCGTCGACGGGCCCCGCCTGCCCGACGGCCTACCCAGGCGGGGGATGTCGACGGTGGCCGCCCTCAGCTCGGCGCTCGTGCACGAGAACCACCGGGTCGACGGCGCGTGGTCGCAGACCTACCGCCACGGCCTCCCCGACGACGAGCTGCTGCCGGTCACGCCGGGCGAGGGGCCGGTCACGCCGGGCGAGAGGTCGGGGACCTCGGTGAGGTTCCTGGCCGACGACCTGGCGGGTCCGCGGTCGCTGACGGTCGAGGACCTCGGTGCGTTCACGTGGCTGCGCATCGAGGTGCGCAGCGGTTCCTAGAGCCAGCCGAACTCGTCGGCGATGCGGACCGCGTCAGCCCGGTTGCGCGCCATGGTCTTGCCGATCGCCGAGGACAGGTGGTTGCGCACGGTGCCCTCCGAAAGGCTCACGTGGCGCGCGATGTCCGCGACCGAACCACCCCCCCGGGCGGCGAGCAGCACCTCGGTCTCCCGGGCGGTGAGCGGCGACTCCCCGCCGGAGAGCGAGTCGGCCGCGAGCGCGGGGTCGACCACGCGCAGCCCTGCGGCGACGCGGCGTACCGCCTCCGCGAGCTGGCGCGCCGGGGTGTCCTTGACGACGAACCCGCTCGCGCCGGCCTGCAGGGCGCGCCGCAGGAACCCCGGGCGGCCGAACGTCGTCACGATGAGCACCCGTACCCCCGGCAGCGCCTCGTGCAGCGCGGCGGTGGCGGCGATCCCGTCGAGGCCGGGCATCTCCACGTCGACGAGGGCGACGTCCGGTGAGGTGCGACGGGCAGCCTCGACCACCTCGTCGCCGCGGCCCACCTCGGACACGACCTCCATGTCGGGCTCGAGCCCGAGCAGCGTCGCGAGGGCGCCGCGCACCAGGGCCTGGTCGTCGGCGAGGAGCAGCCTGATCGTCACGCGTCCACCTTCTCACCGGGGTCGACTCCGCCGCCGACGGGTCGGGCCGCCGTGCGCACGGCGAGCTCGAACCCGTGCGGCACCAACCCCCGTGTCCGCAGGTGCGCCCCCGCCGCTTCGGCGCGCTCGGTGAGGCCGAGCAGGCCCGTGCCGGGTGTGCCGGGCACGGGCCCGGTGCCGTCGTCGCGCACGCAGATTCCGGTTTCGTCGAGGGTGACGCTGCAGGTGGTGGCTCCGCTGTGCCGGATCACGTTGGTGACGCCCTCGCGCAGGGTCCAGGCACACACCTCGCGCAGCCGGGTGGGTACGGCGTCGACGGCGGTGGGGAGGTCGGCCTCGATCCCGGCCGTGGCGAGGGCTGCCCGCGCGCGGGCGAGCTCGGCCGGCAGGGACATCTCGCGGAACCCGACCACCGCCTGGCGGACGTCTGCCAAGGCGTCGCGCGCGAGCCGCTCGAGGTCGGCGACCTCGGCGCGGGCCCGCTCGGGGCTGACCTCGAGGAGTCGGGCGGCGAGCTCGGCCTTGACCGTGATGACGGTCAGACTGTGGCCGAGGATGTCGTGGACGTCGCGGGCCATCCGGTTGCGCTCCTCCTGGATGGCCAGCTGCGCGTTCTCCTGGCGCGCCTCGGCGAGGGCGCGCTGGCGCTGCGCCGCCACCATGGCCCCGGTGACGGCAGCCATGGCGAGGACCATGGACATGCTGATGCTCGCGTCGTGGGTCCAGGTGTCGACGTGGAAGGTGAGGAACTCGTAGAGGACCACCAGGACCAGGCCGAGGACCAGGCCCAGCCGCAGCCGGAACGTCCACAGCCCCGAGACCGCGAGGAAGACCCAGGTGCTGGCGCCCTCCTGTCCCACCGTGACGGTCGACAGGGCGGCCAGCACCGCCAGGCCCACCCAGGACAACAGCCCGACCCGGGAGACGTACCAGGTGCGCGGCGGAGTGCCCAGCGCCCCCCAGACGGCTCGACGCAGGTGCAGGAAGTGGGCGAGGTAGAGGACGACGAACGCGACGAGCACCGTCAGCGCCGTGTCCCCGCGCAGCTCGGTCCGGTCGCTCCACGCCGCGGAGAAGGCGTCGGAGAGGAACACGAGCCAGATGCCGGCGAAGAACACGCCGAGCAGGCGCCCGCTGAGCGGCTGGTCCTCGTCGCCGGTGAGCAGCCGGGGACGCGGCTCGGCGAACTCCTCGGCAGGCCGGGGCTCGGGGTGCGTGCTCACAGCCCCAAGCCTCGCAGAGTCGACCTCCGTCGCGGCGGCGAGTGCGGCGATCAGGCGCGAACGGAGCGTCGGCCGGGGCGCCATAGCGATCCTCGCGTGGTCATGACCCCACCGTGCCGCCGGCCTCCCGGTGGGACCCGCGACGCGCGTCACGACCTGGCCGTGACGTCTGTCAGGGATCCTTCAGCTTGTCCAGGAGGCGGCTGCGCTCGTCGGCCGTCAGCGGCACGCCCAGCGCGGTGAGCCACTCGTCGTGCTCTCCGGGGCGCAGGGGTCGGTGCTCGGTCGGCTGCCCGGGAGTGCGGATGGTCAGGGTCTCCTCGGTCACCGCGACATGGCTGCCGGACAGGTGCTTGGTGAGGATGAGTCCCTGCGTGAAGTGGGACCCGGGGAACGTGCTCGTGAAGTGGTGGCCCATGACCACGTCGACAGGCCGCACCTCGAGCTCGTCGGTCGTGTGGGTCACCTCCCAGCCCCCGTCGCGGTGCCGGTCCAGGGCCCAGCCACCTCGGGTGTGGCGCATGCGGTAGCGCCAGCCCGGCAGGTAGTCGTCCTCGGCCCCGTCGACCATCGGTATCGGGCGGCGCAGGCTCATGCCGAAGCCCGGGTCGCAGAGCAGTCGCTCCCCGTCGAGGACGACATCGACGACCATGTGCGTGCGGCCCTGCTGGCTGCCGGTCGTCGGGTCGCCAACCCGTCCCAGGTGGCGCCTGACGTCGTAGCCGAGGCGTTGCAGGGCGGCGGCGAAGATCGTGCTGTGCTCGAAGCAGTAGCCGCCACGGCCCCGGCCGACGAACTTCTCCTGCACCCGGTCGAGGGAGACGCCGGGGTGCTGGCCGAGGAACACGTCGATGTTGTCGAACGTGAAGGTGCGGACGTGCCGCTCGTGCAGCTCGGCGAGCGCTCCCCAGCTCGGGGCCACAGCCGGCAGCTGGAGACGGTGCAGGTAACCGGCCAGGTCGAGGCCGTCGGCCTGCCACTCGTCGGCGCCCGTGCTCACGGCCACGACGGCTCCTCCTCTGCCGGGCTCGTGGTCAGTCGAGGCAGAACTCGTTGCCCTCGACGTCCTGCATGACCAGGCACGACTCGTTCTCCTCGTCGGCCTCCAGCAGGCGCAGCCTGGTCGCGCCCAGCGGCAGAAGGCGAGCGCACTCGGCCTCAAGCGCGGCGAGGCGCTCCTCACCCACCATGCCCGTCCCGACGCGGACGTCGAGGTGCACGCGGTTCTTGACGACCTTGCCCTCGGGGACTCGCTGGAAGAACAGCCGTGGACCCGCTCCGTCCGGGTCGACGCAGGCGAAGGCGGAGTCCTGCTTCTCTGGCGGCAGGGACGCGTTGAAGTCGTCCCACGACTCGAACCCGGGCGGTGCGGGCGGGACGACGTACCCCAGTACCTCGCACCAGAAGCGGGCGACCCGCTCGGGCTGGGCGCAGTCGAAGGTGATCTGGACCTGCTTCACCGAAGGCATGCGCCCACCCTAGGGAAGGGGGCTGACAGCCACCACGACATTTCTTCGCAGGCCCGGCGCTAGCCCAGACGAGCGAGCTTGGCCTCGACGAGCCTGCGCACCAGCTCGTCGGGCAGGGGCTGGTCGACCGCGAAGTGCAGGGAGCCGCTCGTGTGCTCGTAGTCCTCGAGGGCGTCACCCAGGTCCGCCAGCACGGTGCCGCTGTGGGGCAGGTAGGCCAGGTGGTTCGTGAACGCCGCGAACCCGGCGACCACCTTCCCGCCGACCCGGAACGCCGGCATGCCGTAGGAGATGCACTCCTGCGCGTCCGGCACGACCTCGAGGATCGACCGGCGCAGCGCCTCGAGGGTGCTCTTCTTCGGCTCCTCCAGTAGTGCCAGGTAGGCGTCCACCTCGTCAGCGGTCATGGCAGACAGTCTCCCCGAAGTCGGCCACGACGGAAGAGGCGAACTCGGCCCCCCACCCCGGCCGATGAGTATGTTCGGTCGGTCGGGTCAGTCCTCGCAGGACCAGCCCGCCCGACTGCCGACCGAGGAGAGCGCCGATGTCACGCACACGGATCCACAACTTCGCCATCTCGCTCGACGGCTTCGCCACGGGCGAGCCACAGACGCTCGAGACCCCGTTCGGCCATGCCGGCCAGCGGCTGCACACCTGGATGTTCGCCACGCAGTACTGGGATCCCAGCGGGAGCGACGGTGTCGACAACGCCTTCGCCCGACGCTTCGACCACGGCGTGGGGGCCGAGATCATGGGCGCCAACAAGTTCGGCCCGCCCGGCTGGGGGGACGACCCGGACTGGAAGGGCTGGTGGGGTCCGAACCCGCCCTTCCACACACCGACCTTCGTCCTGACCCACCACCCGCGGCCCCCGATGGAGATGGAGGGCGGCACCACCTTCCACTTCCTCGACGCGACACCGGCCGAGGCGCTCGAGGTCGCCCGGGAGGCAGCCGGAGGGCTGGACGTCCGCATCGGCGGGGGTGCCACGGTCGTGCGCGAGTTCCTCCTGGCTGGCCTCGTCGACCACATGCACCTCGTCCAGGTGCCCATCGTGCTCGGCCGCGGCGTGCGCCTGTGGGACGGGCTCGAGGCCGTCGAGGAGGCGTTCGACGTCGAGACGGTCTCCTCCCCCAACGGCGTCACGCACCTCACGTTCTCCCGCAGGGCGGTCGCGTAGCCGCAGCCATTCGGGTTGCCTCGTCAGCCTTCCGTCTGGTCAGAGCTAGGTCTTGGTGCTCAGGTGTGCTGCCCCTGATCGATGGTTCCCTTGGCTCGTGGGACCAGGACAGCGTGGGCGGGACACCAGTCATCTCGGGATGGGTTACGGCCACCTGGTGGTCGGCGCCGCTGCACTGGTGTTCGCAGGATCGATGATCATCACCGCACGAGGCCCGGGTGCCGAGCTGGGAGGCGTCTTCCTGGTCCCCGGAATCGTGCTCGCGCTGGCAGCCGCTGCCTTCACCGCTGCGGCACTGCGCGTGGTGGCACGGCCGCAGGCAGGCCGCGCAGGTCCTCTGTCGCTGATCCTCAGCACCATAGAGCTCGTGGCCGGGACGGCCACGACCGTCGGGCTGGTCGTCGCGACGACCAGCTATGGCGAGATCGCGCCATGGCGCTCACCGCTGTTGCTGCCGTCCGTGCTGCTGCTGGCGCTCGGTGTGACCGGGATCCGGATGGAGGTTGCGCACCGCGGCCGCGGCTCTCGGCCGGCCCGCTGACGTGCCGTCCCTCGCGCTGACGTGCCGTAGCGCGAGCCCGCACCCAGGCCTCTGCGAAGCCAGCACACCCCCGCCTTCAGCCGTCGACCTCGTCCGAGGGATACGGTCGCGAGGTGTCCTTGGCCGTCGCAGTGCCCTGTGCCGTGCTGTCCGCGGTGGCGTACGGCACGGCCACGGCCGTCCAGCACCGGGTGGCGCACCGCGGGAGCGGCCGCGCCGACGCCCGCGGCGTCGTCGCCCTCCTGCGCGACCCGCGGTGGCTGGCCGCCGCGGGCGGCGACACCGTCGGACTGGCCCTGCAGGTCGTCGCCCTGGCGACCGGCCCTGTGCTGCTCGTCCAGCCGCTGCTCGTCCTCGCGGTTCCCGTGGCGCTACCCGTGGGGCACCGGCTCGGCGGACCTGTCCCCGGCCTGCGTGACTATGCCGCCTGCGTCGGCATCCTGGGCTCCCTCGCCGTCTTCTTCGCCCTGGTCGGCGACCCCGGCCGGGCGTCCCCGCTCTCGGCGGCCGCAGCAGCCTGGTCCGTGGCGTGTGCGGCCGCCGTCGGGACCGTCGTGGTCCTCGCCGTCAGGGCTTCGTCCCCGCAGGTCCGGGCCGCGGCCTACGGTGCGCTGGCCGGGGCCTGGTTCGGTCTCGTCGGGGTGCTGCTGGACTCGGTGGCGACGCTCTGGCAGGGCTCCGGTCCGTCCACCCTCGTGCACCCCGAGGGGTGGGTGCCGCTCGGGTGCCTTCTCCTGGTGGGCGCCTCCGCACTCGTGCTGACGCAGGTCTCCTTCCAGGTGGGACCACTGGCCGCGAGCTTCCCGGCCAACGAAGCCACCGCTCCCGTCGTCGCCGTGCTGCTCGGCGCCTCCCTGCTGCACGAGCGGCTGCCCCTCTCCCCCGGGCACCTCGCGGCGTACCTGGTGTGCGTGGGCGTGGTGACGGTCGGCGCTGCCCAGCTGGCCCGAGGGCTCGTCGACGGCTGACCCGCCCCAGCCTCCGTGCTGTACGGTCCGCTCCGTGAAGCTGGCGCGAGTGCGGGGTCCTCGTCAGATCGACGACGCGGCGCGGTGGACGCCCGCCCGTCCGAGGGGCCTGCGGTACTGGGTCGCGCTCGCGTCGGTGGTGCTCATCGGGTCCGTGGTCACGGCTCGCTGGGGATGGGTCGTGCTGCTCGCCTACCTCGCCGTCGGCATCCGCCACACGCTCATCCACCCACCGCAGCACTTCTGGAGATCCCAGCCAGGAGGCGACGACGAGTCGGGCGCGTCCACGGTCGTGTGGGCCGTCCTGGTGACGTGGTCCTCGTGGCGGCTCTGGCGCCACCTCCGCACGTCTTCGTCGCCGGGCCCGGCACCGTCGCAGGACCGCCCGGCGGCCGGCCTACGCCCCGACCGCCTCTCCCGTGCGCGGAAGGGAGCCCAGGAAGGTGACGCGGACCGGTCGGGCCTGCTCCACGTCGACGCGGTCGAGGGCCTGGACGTGCAGGTGTGGCTCGGTGCTGTTGCCGGAGTTGCCGCACCGACCCACCTCCTGCCCGACCCGCACCACCTCCCCCACCCGGACGTCGACGCTGCCCTGCTGCAGGTGGCACAGGGCGACGACGGCGCCGGGACGCGTCTGGACGAGGACGTGGTTGCCCGCGAGGGCGGCCCAGCCTGCCGCCGCTCGCCGTCCCTGGGTGAGGGCATAGGTGACAGAGGGGAGCCCGCGGTGTGCCGCATGGTCCTCCTGACCGTCGTCCGCCGCGACGACCAGTCCCTCGACCGGGGCCAGAACCTCCCGGCCGAAGCCTGGAAAGCGTTGCGGCGGCTCGGTAACCACGAGCGTACGGAACCGTACGGGGGCAGACCTTCCCCCGGCGTCCACGGGCACGAAGTCGATGGCGAACGAGCTGGCGAACGCCGTGGTGCCGTGGCTGGGCACGCGGTCGGCAGGACTGTTCTGCACCAGCCACCGTCCGTGGAACGGGAACGCCAGGTCCAACGCCTCCTGCACCGCGCCTCCTCCCAGCGACCAGCACCCGTTCCGGGTATCAGCAGCCCACCACGCCACCTCCTTGACGACAAGAGGTTGGGCAACCCGCCCACCCCAGGTTGGAGGTCGTCATGCGTGACGAGTTCACAGCCCGGGTCTCGAGCCTGGCCGTCATCGTGTCAGCCCTCTCGACCCTGGGAGCAGTCATCTACCTGTCGGTGCGGGGCCAACAGGTCAACGAGTACCTCGCCGGCCTGGCGGGGCTCACCATCGGAGCGCTCCTGCCCTCCCCGCTGACGTCGGCGCGCAGCGCCCCGACTCAGCGGCGGGCGCGCGCGCTCAGCCTCACCCCTCCAGTCGACGGTCCCCGGAGTCCGTGAGCACGTCGCGCCACGAGTGCTGGGGCTCGTACCCGAGCAGCCGGCGAGCCTTGTCGATGGAGTAGAACGTCTCGTCGGGCTCCATCTCGCGACGCACGTCGACGCCGTCGTAGAACCGGTCCACGACCTCCTGCGACGTGGCCGCCACCGACAGGTCGGCGTTGGCGACGTTGAACACCTCGTAGCCGAGTCCGTCGACCTCCAGGCAGCGCTGCACCATCTGGCCAAGGTCACGGGTGTCGATGTAGGCGAACACATTTCGTCGCCGCAGGGCCGGGTCCGCGAGGAAGTCAGGGAACTTCTCGGCGTACTCGTGCGGCTCGATGACGTTGTTGATGCGCAGGCCGTAGACGTCGGCACCGGTGCGCGCCTGGAACGACCGGGCGGTCACCTCGTTTGCCACCTTCGACATCGCGTACGAGTCCTCCGGCACCGTGGGGTGCTCCTCGTCCACCGGCACGTAGAGCGGTCGTCGCTCGCCCTGGGCGAAGCAGATCCCGTAGGTCGTCTCCGAGGACGCGAAGACCACCTTGCGCACGCCGAGCCGGGTCGCAGCCTCCAGCACGTTGTAGGTGCTCAGGACGTTGGTGGCGTACGTCCTCGCGTCGGAGGTGAGCAGGATCGCCGGCACCGCCGCGAAGTGCACCACCGCGTCGTACGCGGGCTTCTCAGGGAGCTCCAGCTCCTCGAAGGTCGCCAGCCCGGCGAGGGCCGAGTACACCTCGCCGGTGTCGGTGAGGTCGACCCTGAGGTCGGTGATGCCGGGGTGCCCGAGGGGGACGAGGTCGGCGTTGGTGACGTGGTGGCCCTGTCCGGCCAGGTATGGCGCCACGTGCTTGCCGGCCTTGCCGCTGCCTCCGGTGAAGAAGATCCGCATACCCCGATCCAAACACCTCGGCGCCGGCGGCACCTCCCGAGCGACTCGTCGTGCTGCCTGGCCGAGGCGCCCGGGCGGGGAGACGATGATCCCCCAGGGCCGTGGCGGGACGGAGGCTCAGACGCGGGCGGTGTCCCGGCCGAAGCGCCATACCGCGCCCCCGACGAACACGGCCAACCAGACGAGGACGTTCACCACGGCGGCCCAGCCCGGTGCGTCGCCGGTCAGGGGTGCGTGCACCACCTCGTTGAGGCCGTACATCGGCGTGAAGTGGGCGATCGTCCGGAACGTCGGGCTCATCTCCTCCAACGGCAGGAAGAGCCCACCGAGGAAGGCGAACAGGGCGAGGCCGGGACCGAGGATCTGCATCACGTTCTCGCTCGGCAGCAGGTAGCCCATGAAGACGCCGAACGCTGCGAAGACGAGCGACCCGACCCACACGGCGACCCCCGTGACGAGCCACACCGACGTGTCCATGTGCGCCCCGGTGAGGGCGCCGGCGGCATAGGTCACGACCACCGACAGGGCCCCGAGCAGCATGGCGACGAGCACCTTCACCGAGATGTATGCCGTGGAGCTCAGCGGCGTGAGGCGCAGTTGGCGGCTCCAGCCCTGGCTGCGTTCGACCGCGACCATCGCCCCGCCGCCGGTCGTCGACAGCATCGCCCCGTAGAGGGCCATGCTGACCATGATGAAGGCGGCGACGTTGCCGTGGCCGGCGCTCTCGTCCGAGTAGGACTTGCCCGTGCCGAACAGCAGGAAGAACAGCACCGGCATGACGACGGAGAAGATGACGGTGCGGCGGTTGCGGAGCATGCGGCGCAGCTCGAGGCGCACCAGCGTGGAGTTGAAGCTCCCGAAGCGTGGGACGGACCGCTCATTGGCGGCCAGGTCGGCGGTGGTCATGACTGTGCTCCTTCGGAGGTCAGCGAGATGAAGGCGTCCTCGAGGCCGCGAGCTGTGACCTCGAGGTCACGCGCTGCCGTGCGGGTCAGCAGGTGGCGCAGCACGGCGTCGCTGTCGGTCGAGCTCACGATGACGGAGTCGCCGCGCACCTCGACGGTCTCTACTCCCGGGATCGCCTGCAGGACAGCCTGATCGGCGTTGGGGAGGGTTGCTCGCACGGTGCGCCCCGAGACCAGCGACTTCACCTGCGCCGCGGTCCCGTCGGCGACGACCCGGCCATGGCTGACGAGGACGACGCGGTCGGCGTAGGCGTCCGCCTCCTCGAGGTAGTGCGTCGCGAAGACGACGGTGCGGCCACGGGACGCGTCCTCCCGTATCGCTGCCCAGAACTCGCGCCGGCCCCCCACGTCCATGCCGGTCGTCGGCTCGTCGAGGACGAGCAGCTCCGGGTCGGGCAGCAGGGCCATGGCGAACCGCAGCCGCTGCTGCTGGCCGCCAGAGCACTTCCCGACCCGGCGGTCGGCGATGTCGGCGATGCCGGCACGCTCGAGCACCTCGCCGACGGGACGGGTGTCGGCGAACAGGCTCGCGGTGAGCCGCAGCGTCTCCTCGACGGTCAGGTCCTTGAGCAGGCCACCGGTCTGCATCACGGCAGCGACCAGGCCGCGGCGGACCGCGTGCCCCGGCTCCAGGCCGTGGACTCGGACGGACCCCTCGTCGGGCCGGGACAGGCCGAGCAGCATGTCGACGGTGGTGGTCTTGCCGGCGCCGTTGGGGCCGAGGAAGGCCACCACCTCACCGGGAGCGATCGTCAGGTCGATGCCGCGGACGGCGCGGACGGCGCCGAAGCTCTTGGTGAGCCCCACGAGCTCGATCGCGGGAAGGGTGTCGGCGACGGCTCCCCCGGTGGGCCGGCGCAGCGTACGGGTCTGGGTCATGGCAGGAGCCTGCCGGACCGGACAGGCGTGAACCTGCGACGGGCGTCACGAGATCACCATGACGTCTGTCAGGTTCCGTTCAGGTTCCGGGTCTGTTGCCGCGCCACGCCCCGGCTCGGACAACAAGCCATGGCCCGGCGAAGGCTGGCCGACATCCTGGCCCTGTGCCTCGCGGTCCTGTACGTCGCCGCGGGCGTGGCGGAGACGGTTCGTGCGTCGTGACGGGAGATGGAGGAGTGCCGTTCTGGTTCGGGACCTCGTCGGTGGCGGGACGCTGATCCTGCACGGCATCGGCGCCGAGGTCGAGGTCATCTCGGCGGACCAGGTCAACGAGGCCAACCAGCGCGTCCTCGCCTCCGACGTCCGCTACCGCTTCGTCATCGACACGGCCACCCTGGCCTGAGCCACACCTAGCCCCGGCTGCCGACGGCGAGCGCGACGGCGTGCGGGTAGTCGACGCCGCCGCCCTCGTCGAGCCGGGTGACGTCGTAGACCCGACCCGTCTCCACGTTCCAGGCCAGGACCCACGACCCGTCGTAGCCGCTGGACCGGAAGAGCACGGTCGACGGGTCGGCCCACGCCAGCACGGTGCAGCACTCCTTCACCCGTCCGGTCCGGCCGTCGGGCGACTCGGGTGCCAGCAGCACCCGCCCGGCGCGCGCGTCCTGGTCGACGGCGACGAGCCCCTGGTAGATCGGGCCGTTGCCGCGCACGATCACCGGTGAGGTGACGTCCTGGTCGAAGTACGCGCCGCTGGCGGCCCAGCGGCCCGCGGTGACGGTCTCGCCGGCCAGGTCCGTGACGGGTACGGCGACGCCTCGCGTCAGCGCCACAGGCACGGCGCTGCGCGCGGCCGTCGGTGACGGCTGGGACAGGTCGAGGCTCCACGCCTCCCCCGCCGTGCGCGCAACCACCGTGCTCCCGGCGCGCCAGCCGGCCACGAGCAGGTCCGGTGCCGGCACGGCATACCGGTCGACCGCGCCGGTGCGCAGGTCGAGCCGCACGACCGCACGGGGTTGGGCGAACACCACGTACCGGCCGTCGGCGCTGATCGCCTTCGCCCCCAACGGTTCTCCCTCGTTGCCGCCGGAGTCGCGCGTCGGCAGCAGGTCGAGGGTGTCGACGAGGACCTGCGTGCGGTCCGCGGGCACCAGCACGGCGCGGTAGTGCGTGGCCGCCCTGCGCAGGTAGACCGCGACCACGGAGCCCGGCGGGGAGGAGAGCGTCGACAGGCGCACCGTTCTCCCCTCGGGGTCGATGGCCGACGGCAGTCCTGCGTCGAAGTCGGGCAGGCCATCCTCCTCGCCCTCCAGCGGCATCGCGGCATACATCGTGCCGTCCGGAAGACGTTGCAGCGCAGGCTTGCTCGTCGTCGTGGTGGGTGACGGAGCAGGCACGGGCCCGACACGTCCCGCACCCTGGGCGACCGCCACCACCACCCCCACCGCTGCGAGACCCGCGACCGTGGAGGCGACCCGTCGTCGCCGCAGTCGACGGCCGGCGAGCGCTGCGTCCCAGGCGCGCTGGGCCAGGTCGACCTCGTCCACACCGCCGCTCGCGTCGTCCAGCAGCTCGGTCACGTCGTGGGCCGGGTACAGCTCGTGCAGCCGGGTGACCGCCGCCGAGGTCTCGCGCGCCACCTCGGGGACCGTGCCCCCGAGCACCTCCGCCACCTGCGGCTCGCTGCGCTCCTCGAAGTACCGCAGGACCAGCAGCGCCCGGTGCCCGGGCGTCAGCGCGGCCAGCACCCCGTGGGCGTCGACGCGACCACCCCGGGAGGAGACTGCGTCGCGGTAGAGGAGCCGGCGGACGGCGAGGTCCGGCTCGTCCCGCATCCGGTGCCAGCGCCCGGCAGCCGTGGCGAGGGCCTGCTCGAGGACCTCCTCGGCACGCGGGCCGTTGCCGCAGACCAGGTTGGCGGCACGGAGCAGCTGGTGCTGACGGGCCCGGACGTACCGGGCGAAGTCGGCGTCCACCTCGCGCTGCACGACACCTCCCTGGGGCTCCGGTGCGCCCACGACATCGAGGCGCCACCGGGGTTCGTCACCCCATTGACCCACGGATGGGTCGGGGCGCGCCGCGACTCAGCCCACAACAGTGCGCCCTGCCCACGAAGCTTTCGTGGGCAGGGCGCAGTGAAGTGGGCAGAGCGGGGTCGAGCGGCCGCCGGGTCCGGACGTCAGCAGCCGAGCAGGCGCGACCCGAGGTACCCCTCGACCTGGTCGAGGGCGACCCGCTCCTGCGCCATGGTGTCGCGCTCACGGATGGTCACCGCCTGGTCGTCGAGGGTGTCGAAGTCGACCGTGATGCAGAACGGCGTGCCGATCTCGTCCTGGCGGCGGTAGCGGCGGCCGATGGCGCCCGCGTCGTCGAAGTCGATGTTCCAGTGCTGGCGCAGCGTGGCCGCGAGGTCGCGTGCCTTGGGCGACAGGTCGGCGTTGCGCGACAGCGGCAGGACGGCGGCCTTGACCGGCGCCAGCCGCTTGTCGAGCTTGAGCACGACGCGCTTGTCGACGCCGCCCTTGGTGTTGGGGGCCTCGTCCTCGGTGTAGGCGTCGACGAGGAACGTCATGAGCGAGCGCGACAGGCCGGCCGCCGGCTCGATGACGTAGGGCGTGTACTTCTCCCCGCTGGCCTGGTCGAAGTAGACGAGGTCGGTGCCCGAGTGCTGGCTGTGGGTCTTGAGGTCGAAGTCGGTGCGGTTGGCGATGCCCTCGAGCTCGCCCCACTCGCTGCCGGCGAAGTTGAAGCGGTACTCGATGTCGACGGTGCGCTTGGAGTAGTGGCTCAGCTTCTCCTGGGCGTGCTCGTAGTGGCGCAGGTTGTCGGGGTCGATGCCGAGGTCGGTGTACCAGCGGGTGCGCTCGTCGATCCAGTACTGGTGCCACTCCTCGTCCTCGCCCGGCTTGACGAAGAACTCCATCTCCATCTGCTCGAACTCGCGGGTGCGGAAGATGAAGTTGCCCGGGGTGATCTCGTTGCGGAAGCTCTTGCCGGTCTGGGCGATGCCGAACGGCGGCTTCTTGCGCGCTGACTGCATGACGTTGAGGAAGTTGAGGAAGATGCCCTGGGCGGTCTCGGGGCGCAGGTAGTGCAGCCCCGACTCGTCCTCGACGACACCGAGGTGGGTCTTGAGCAGGCCGGAGAACTGGCGCGGCTCGGTCCACTGGCCTCGGGTGCCGCAGTTGGTGCAGGCGATGTCGACGAGCTTGACCTCGTCGGGGTCGGCGATGCCCTTCTTCTCGGCGACGGCCTCCTGCAGGTGGTCGGCGCGGAAGCGCTTGTGGCACGACAGGCACTCGACCAGCGGGTCGGAGAAGGTCGCGACGTGGCCCGAGGCCTCCCACGTCTGGCGCGGCAGGATCACCGACGAGTCGAGCCCGACCACGTCGTCACGGCCGGTGACGGTCGACTTCCACCACTGCCGCTTGATGTTCTCCTTGAGCTCCACACCCAGCGGGCCGTAGTCCCAGGCGGACCTCGTGCCGCCGTAGATCTCGCCGCACGGGAACACGAACCCGCGGCGCTTGCAGAGGGAGACGACGGTGTCGACGGTGGAGGGTGCGGCCATGCGCAGAAGGTTACTGTGCGGTCGCCGCAGCCTCGACGGGGTATGGCGCGCGAGCCACCCCAGGCCCACCATCTAGGGTTTGGCGCGTGTCCTCCCTGCGTGAGTCCATCCAGCGAGCCAGCCTGCCCGCCCTCCAGCGGCTGAACGCGCTCCCCCGGCCGGTCCCCTTCCTCGCCATCCTGGCTCTGATGGTCGCCGGCCTGTTCGTGCCGGGGTGGGGCTGGGTCCTGCTGCTCCTCGTCGTGCTGTTCCTGCTCTGGACCCTCTACCTGTCGTGGCCCGTCCTCGAGCCGGTGCCCCGCCTCATGCGCGCCACCATCCTGCTGATGGCCGTGGCGATCACGATCACGCAGGCCTTCCCCCGGAGCTGACCCGGGAGGTTTTGACAATGGTTCTCATTTCAGTTGAGAATCATGGTCATGTCACCCCGCCGTCTGCTCGGCCCAGCCGCTGCCCTGGTCGCCCTGGTCCTCACCAGCGCGTGCGGTAGCGGACTCGGTGGAAGCGCGGACTCCGGCAAGGTCACCGTCGCGGCCGCGTTCTACCCCCTCGAGTACGCCGTGAGCCAGGTCGGCGGGGACCTCGTCGAGGTGCAGTCCCTCACCAAGCCCGGCGCGGAGCCGCACGACCTCGAGCTCAACCCCCGTCAGGTCGCCCACGTCGCCCTGGCCGACCTGGTCGTCTACGAGAAGGGCTTCCAGCCTGCCGTCGACGACGCCGTGCGCAGCGAGGCCAGGCACACCGCGCTCGACGTCTCTGCCGCCGCCCGACTCGACCTCACCGCCGCGGACGAGACCGAGTCGGCCCACGCGCAGCACGACGACCATGCGGCGAAGGACCCCCACTTCTGGCTCGACCCGCTGCGCTACGCCGACGTCGGGGACGCGATCGGCGCGGAGCTTGGCCGGCGTGACCCGGCGCACGCAGCGGAGTACACCTCCAACGCCAAGGCGTTCCGCGCCACCATGACGACACTCGACCGGCAGTTCCGGAGCGGGCTGGAGCAGTGCAGGGTCAAGGACCTGGTCACCGCGCACGCCGCGTTCGGCTACCTCGCGCGGGCCTACGGGCTGACCCAGCAGAGCATCACCGGGCTCACGCCGGACGCCGAACCCAGCCCGGCCGCGCTGGCGGACATCACCGACCGCATCCGGCGCAGCGGCGCCGCGACGGTCTACGCCGAGACCCTCGTCAGCGAGGACGTCGCCAGGACCCTGGCCCGCGAGACCGGTGCGAGACTGGCGGTGCTCGACCCCCTCGAGGGCATCACCACCGCATCCGCCGGTCGCGACTACCCCAGCGTCATGCGGGCCAACCTCGCCACCCTCGAAGCAGGACAGGAGTGTTCGTGACCACCACAGCACCCGCCGGGACGCCCGTCCTCGAGCTCGACCGCGCGTCCTTCGGCTACGCCGACCAGGCCGTCATCCAGGGCGCCGACCTCACCGTCCGCGCCGGCGAGGTCGTCGCGGTGCTCGGGCCCAACGGCTCGGGCAAGTCGACGCTCGTGCGGGGGATGCTCGGGCTCAACGACCGGCTCGGCGGCGAGGTGAGGCTGTTCGGCACGCCGCGCGAGTCCTTCCACGAGCACGCACGGCTCGGCTACGTGCCCCAGCGGCACACGCTCTCCGCCTCGGTGCGGGCCACGGTCGAGGAGATCGTCGCCGTCGGACGGCTCCCCCACCAGCGGTGGTGGTGGCCGGTGCGCCGTACGCCGCGGGACCAGGAGGTCATCGACCGCGCCCTGGAGGTGGTCGGGCTGTCCGACCGCGCCGCCGCCGACGTGTCCACGCTGTCGGGCGGCCAGCAGCGGAGGGTGCTCATCGCCCGCGCCCTCGCCTCGGAGCCCGACGTCCTGCTCATGGACGAGCCCACGGCCGGCGTCGACGCCGCCAACCAGCACGTGCTGTCGACGGTCCTCGCCCGCCTGCGCCGGCGCGGGACGACCATGGTCATCGTCACCCACGAGCTGACCGCTCTGGCGGGCATCGTCTCGCGCATCGTCCTGGTCCAGGGAGGCAGGATCGCGTTCGACGGCACGCCGGACGAGTTCGCCACGCGCACAGGGCAGTTCGTGCCAGACCACCACGACCACCACGAGCACGACCACGACGAGGTCGCGCCCAGGACCCGCGTGCAGGGCACGCCGGCGTCCGGCCCGCTCGACCCGAGGGGAGGCATCCGGTGACTGAGCTCCTCTCCCTCGACTTCATGCGCCAGGCGCTGCTCGCGGCCCTGCTCGTCGGCATCGCCGCGCCGCTGGTGGGCGTGTTCCTCGTGCAGCGGCGGCTGTCGCTGATCGGCGACGGCATGGGGCACGTCGCCCTCGCCGGTGTGGCCGTCGGCCTGCTCACCGGGCAGGCGCCCGTGCTCACGGCCCTGCTCGCCGCGGTGGCCGCCGCCATCGCGATCGAGGTGATCCGCGGCCGGGGCCGCACCAGCGGCGACATCGCCCTGGCCGTGATGTTCTACGGCGGCATCGCCGCCGGTGTCGTCATCATCGCCAAGTCGCCGAGCAGCAGCCCTGCCAACCTCACGGCATACCTCTTCGGGGCGATCACCACCGCGGACCAGAAGGACCTGTGGGTGTTCGCCGGGCTCGCCCTCGTGGTGCTGCTGGCGACCTGGCTGCTGCGGCCCTGGCTGTTCGCGGTGGCCAACGACGAGGAGTACGCCCGCGCCAGCGGCCTCCCGGTCACCGGCCTCAACATCGCCCTGGCGGTGCTGACCGCCGTCACCGTCGTCGTCTCGATGCGGGTGGTAGGCCTGCTGCTCATCAGCGCCCTGATGATCATCCCCAACGCCACGGCCCAGCTGCTCGGGCGCAGCTTCCGGGCCTCGGTGCGCTGGGCCGTCCTGGTCGGCGTCGTCTCCAGCGTGGGCGGTGTCGTCGCGTCGTTCTACGCCGAGACCCCGTCCGGCGGCACCATCGTCCTGCTGGCCATCGGCTTCTTCGTGGTCGTCGCAAGCCTGAGCGGAGCGGTCGCCACCGCGCGGGCGGCCCGCCACCGCCGGGCCGAGCGCCACGACCACGAGCACGGACCGGGTTGCGGCCACGCGGCTGTCGCCCACGACGACCACCTCGACTACGTCCACGACGGCCACCTGCACGCGCCCCACGAGGGGCACTACGACGAGCACGCCCCCGGCGGCCACACCCACGGCGAGCCGACCGGCGGCACCACCCCGAAGGAGACGGCACCGCGATGACCGGAGTCCAGGACCGCACCGCGAGCGCGACCAACCGCTCGGCCACCGAGGCGGTGGACGTTCCTCGCCGTCCCACCCGCCAGCGGGCCGCGGTGGCTGCGCTGCTCGCCGGCACGGGCGAGTTCCGCTCGGCCCAGGAGCTGCACGCGCTGCTGCGCGCGGGCGGCGACAAGGTCGGCCTCGCCACCGTCTACCGCAACCTTCAGGCCATGGCCGCCGACGGCGAGATCGACATGCTGCGCACCGACGACGGCGAGGCCGTCTACCGGGCCTGCTCGACCGGCCACCACCACCACCTGGTGTGCCGCGACTGCGGTCGCACCGTCGAGGTCGAGGGCCCCACCGTCGAGGCCTGGGCGACCAGGGTCAGCGCCGAGCACGGCTTCACCGACGTCCACCACACCCTGGAGATCTTCGGCACCTGCGCCGGCTGCGCCCGCTGACTCAGCCCGTCGGCAGGTCGACTGCGCCGCCGTAGCGGCGGTCGCGCTCGGCATACGTCTGGATGGCCTGCCACAGGTGTCGACGGTCGTAGTCGGGCCACAGCGTGTCCTGGAAGACCATCTCGGCGTAGGCGCTCTGCCACAGCAGGAAGTTGCTGGTGCGCTGCTCCCCCGAGCTCCGCACGAACAGGTCGACGTCGGGCATGTCCGCCTCGGGCAGGTGGCGGGCGATGGTCTTCTCGTCGATCGAGCCCGGCTTGAGCTTGCCGCGCTGCACCTGCTCGGCGATGCGCTGCACGGCGTCGGCGATCTCGGCGCGGCCGCCGTAGTTGACGCAGAAGTACAGCGTCAGCCCGGTGTTGTCCCTGGTCAGCTCCTGCGCCGTCTCGAGCTCCTTGATGACCGAGCCCCACAGCCGGGGGCGCCGCCCGACCCAGCGCATGCGCACGCCCCACTCGTGGAGCTGGTCGCGGCGGCGGCGGATGACGTCACGGTTGAACCCCATGAGGAAGCGCACCTCGTCGGGACTGCGCTTCCAGTTCTCCGTCGAGAACGCGTAGGCCGACAGGTGCGTCACGCCGATCTCGATGGCCCCGGCGACGACGTCGAGGAGGGCCGCCTCCCCAGCCTCGTGGCCCTTGGTGCGCGGAAGGCCTCGCTGGTTGGCCCAGCGGCCGTTGCCGTCCATGACCACCGCCACGTGTCGCGGCACGAGCTCCTTGGGGAGAGAAGGAGGTTGGGCTCCGCTCGGATGCGGGAAGGGCTTGGCGTATCCAGCGCTCACGCCTGGGCCGCCTGGGCTGCGGCGTGCGCCTGGTCGACCTTCTCCACCGCCGCGATCAGCGGCACGGCCGACCACGTCACGCGGGAGTCCACCTGGGTCGGGGCGTCGGGGTCTCGTCGGTCCACGAGGCGCAACGATCGCACACCCCGCTCCAGGTGCCACTGCAGGAAGGCGCTGGCCAGGGTGCTCCCCTCGCGGCGGTGGCGTCCACTCGAGGCGTCGGCCACGGACCAGTCACCGGCGAGCAGCGCCGCCAGCAGCGACAACGTCTCCGGGGCCGGGGCCGCCGAGCCCGGTGGGCGGCAGGCCGAGCACACCGTGCCGCCCGCGGCGAGGTTGAAGGCGCGGTGCGGGCCGTGGGCACCGCAGCGCGCACAGTCGTGGAAGCTCGGTGCCCAGCCGGCGACGGCCAGGGCCCGCAGCAGGTAGGCGTCGAGGACCAGGCCCGGGTCGTGCAGACCCTCGGCCATCGAGCGCAGGGCCCCTTGGAGCAGGAGGTACTGCTGGACGTTCGGCTCGCGCTCCTCGGTGAGCCGGTCCGCCGTCTCGAGCATGGCCGCCGCGGCCGTGTAGGTCGTGTAGTCGCGGGCCAGGACGTCGCCCCAGGAGGCGAGCGACTCCGCCTGGGTGACGGTGTCGAGCGTGCGGCCCTCGAAGCACTGGACGTCGACCCACATGGCCGGCTCCAGCCGCGCCCCGAACCGGCTCTTCGTGCGCCGTACGCCCTTGCCCACCACGCGCACCTTGCCCAGCCCCCGCGTGAGCAGGGTGACGATGCGGTCGGCCTCGCCCAGCTTCTGGGTGCGCAGGACGATGCCTTCGTCGCGGTACAGGGGCATGACGCCATTCTCCCCCACAGCGGGGCTGCGGCCGGGAGGCGGTGCCGTAGGGTCGCCGGCCATGGGCGACTGGAGGCAGGACCGGGTGGGGGCGGCACTGCGCGGGGAGAACCCCACGGTGCTGCGACGGCTCCGCGCCGGGTTCGCGGTGATCGACGACGTGCAGTTCCTGCCCGGGTACTGCGTGCTCGTCACCGACACCCCCGGCGCAGACCGGCTGACGGACCTGCCCCTGTCCCGCCGCCTGGAGTTCCTGGCCGACATGGAGCTGCTCGGCGAGGCGGTGCAGACGGTGTGCGCCCGTCGCGACCCGGCGTTCCGGCGCATCAACCTGGAGATCCAGGGCAACCACGACGCGTTCCTGCACGCCCACGTCTGGCCGCGCTACGAGTGGGAGGGTCCCGACCACACCTGGCGCCCGGTGGCCCTGCACCCGATCGAGCGGTGGCGCGAGCCTGATGCCGACACCGTGCTCGGCCCCCAGCACGACGAGCTGCGACGAGAGCTCACAGCCGAGGTCGACCGGCTGAGCGCGAGCGCACGCGACTGAGGGCCAGCCGGGCCGGTTGCACCAGGCCGTTGCGGCCGCCAGGGGCGACCGCCGCGGCGAGCGCCACGAACACCGGCGAGTAGACGAGCAGGTAGCGCGACCGCCCCTGGAACACCAGCGTGAACAGGATGATGGCGAACACCGACGCCACGACGAGCGCCACGTCGCGACGGTAGGGGCGCACCAGCAGCCCCAGCCCGGCGGCCAGGAGCACGACCAGCCACAGTCCCTGGGTGAGCCCGGCCCGGAGCGCGTAGTGGGTGCCCTGGGGATGGCTCCACGACACGATCCACGGAGTCAGGGGCCCGTGTCGAGGCACCGGTGTCGTCGCGTCACTGCCCTCGCCCCAGGCCCAGAACATGCCGTCGCCGAGGTTCCAGGTGACCTTGTTGGCGGCGAACGTGGCGTACCCCGTCGGCCCGAGCTCGTGCAGTCGCTGCCGCAGCGCCTGGTCCGACCAGCGCACCAGCTCGGTGTGGTCGAGGTGGACGGTCCTGGCCACCATGGTCGCGTTGTACGCGCCATACCGCTTGGTGTTGCCCTGCGTCGACGTCATGCCCATGGCCACCCACCAGGACAGCGGTGGCGTCCGGCTCGTGTCCACCCGCGTCAGGTCGAGGCCCGATGCCCTGGACAGGGCCGCATCGGCTCCCGCCGACGCGCCGAGGAACACCCCCGCCGCCACGAGCACCACGGCACCGGCGGCAGCCGCGCGACGCGGCCGGCGCAGGAGGCTGGCCACGACCACGACGCCCAGCGCCAGCACCCCCGCCATCGTCGCCACCGGAGTCGTCTTGAGCACGAACCCCACCGCCAGCGCGGCGACGGCGGCAACGCCCAGGGCCACGCCCGCCACCCGCGAGGACCGGGTGGCGGCGGTGAGGGCCAGTGCGGTGGCGAGGATGGGCCACGGCAGCGTCACGATGTCGGTGTAGGGCACGGTCACCCAGGGGGACAGGGCGACCAGGGCGATCCCCGCGACCTGCGCGACGAGGCCGGATGGCGCACTGCGTACCCGGCGCACCACGACGTACAGGCTCTGGAGCGACACCCCGACGCACGCGGCGTTGACCAGCGCGAAGACGGTCCGCTGGTCCCAGCCCAGCAGCCCCTTCAGCTCCCAGCTCATCCGCGAGATGGCGGCGAAGGGGATCTGGTTGGGGTAGCGCGAGAGGTAGCGGTAGTAGAAGAGCGGTGCCGGGCCCTGGGCGAGGCGACTGCCGAGGTTGGACATCGCCTTGGCGTCCCAGCCCACCGGATAGACGAGGTTGAGCGCCACCACGAGGCACGCGGCGGTCCCGAGCAGGGTGAGGAACCACGACACCCAGCCCGCCCGCCGCGCCAGCCAGCGCAACGGCCGGGAGGCCGCCAACCGCCGTCGGCCGGCGACCAGCGTCAGCCACAGACCCGCGAACGCCCCGAACCCGACCCAGACCCAGACGTGGTCGTAGGGGATGTTGGGCTCGCGAGGCACGAGCAGCGCCACGACGACCGCGGCCAGGAGGACCATGCCGAGCACCTTGGAGACCACAGCGCCCACGGCTCGCTCGAGACCGTATGGAGCCCACACGGACATCGCCTCCTCCCTCGCCCTCTCGAGGTTAGGCCCCTGACCTGAGGAAATGGCAAGACCAGCGACACCTGTAGAACACCTGTTCGAACGTGGGTTATGCTCCGGGCATGGGCATGGCACTCCAGGGCTCGCTCCTCGACACCGCCGACGAGATCCAGCTGCACGGCCTCGACCACCGGCTCACCCGCACGCAGCTGAGCCGCGGCGCCTGGGTCGACTACCGACCGGGTTGGCTCACCGGCGCCGAGCAGCTGTTCGACGCCCTCCACCACGAGGTGCCGTGGCACGCCGAGAAGCGTGAGATGTACGAGCGCGTCGTCGACGTCCCCCGGCTCCTCAAGTTCTACGGGGAGGGCGAGGCACTCCCCCACCCCGTCCTCGACCAAGCGCGCGACGAGCTGAGCCGCTGGTACGCGAACGAGCTCGGCGAGCCGTTCGTCAGCGCGGGCATGTGCCTCTACCGCGACGGCCGCGACTCGGTTGCGTGGCACGGGGACCGCATCGGCCGGTCGAAGGACCTCGACACGATGGTGGCCATCCTGTCGATCGGGTCCGCCAGGCCCCTGATGCTGCGGCCCCGCGGTGGTGGCGAGTCGATCGGCTTCTCCCTCGGGCACGGTGACCTGGTCGTCATGGGCGGCTCCTGCCAGCGCACCTGGGACCACTGCATCCCCAAGTCGACCAAGGCCGTGGGCCCGCGCATCTCCATCCAGTTCCGGCCACAGGGTGTGCGCTGAGCGGTCCCTCGTGGACGGCCGAGCGAGTCAGGCGGCCTCACGCAGGGCGCGGTTGACGGCGGACAGCACCGCGGTCAGCGACGCCTTGACGATCGAGCTGTGCAGCCCGACGCCCCACAGGACGCGGTCACCGACGGCGCACTCCACGTACGCCGCCGCCCGGGCGTCACCACCGGCGGACAGTGCGTGCTCGGCGTAGTCGAGGACGCGCACGTCGATGTCGAGCGTCGACAGGGCGTCGATGAAGGCAGCGATCGGGCCGTTGCCGGTGCCCTCGACCTGCACCTCGACACCCTGGTCGAGCATCGTGGCGACGATGCGGTCGGCGCCGTCGGCCTGGCTCTCCAGCGCGTGGCTGACCGGAGTGAACCGCCCCCACGCGTTGGCCGCACCGTCGACGGCGGGCAGGTACTCGTCCTGGAACACGCTCCACAGCTCGGCGGGGCTGACCTCGCCACCCTCGCTGTCGGTCTTGGCCTGCACCACTCCGCTGAACTCGATCTGCAGCCGGCGCGGCAGGTCGAGCTGGTGCTCGGCCTTCAGGATGTAGGCGACACCGCCCTTGCCGGACTGGCTGTTGACGCGGACGACGGCCTCGTAGGACCGGCCGACGTCGTGCGGGTCGATGGGCAGGTAGGGCACGCCCCAGACGAGGTCGTCGATCTTCTTGCCGGTGGCCGCCACCTGGCGGTCCATGTCCTCGAAGCCCTTCTTGATGGCGTCCTGGTGCGAGCCGGAGAACGCCGTGAAGACCAGGTCGCCGCCCCAGGGGTGCCGCTCGGGCACCGGCAGCTGGTTGCAGTGCTCGACGGTCCGCCGGATCTCGTCGAGGTCGGAGAAGTCGATCTGCGGGTCGATGCCCTGGCTGAACAGGTTCATGCCGAGGGTCACCAGGTCGACGTTGCCGGTGCGCTCACCGTTGCCGAACAGGCAGCCCTCGATGCGGTCGGCGCCGGCGAGGTAGCCCAGCTCGGCCGCCGCGACGCCGGTGCCGCGGTCGTTGTGCGGGTGCAGCGACACCACGATCGACTCGCGGCGCTCGAGGTGGCGGGTCATCCACTCGATCGAGTCGGCGTAGACGTTCGGCGTCGCCATCTCGACGGTCGCCGGAAGGTTGATGATCATCTTGTGGTCCGGCGTCGGGTCGATGACGTCGATGACCTCGTTGCAGATCCGCACGGCGAACTCGAGCTCGGTGCCGGTGTAGGACTCGGGGCTGTACTCGTAGTAGACGACGGTGTCGGGCACCGTCTCCTCGAGCTTGCGGCACAGCCGCGCGCCCTGGACCGCGATGTCGACGATGCCGTCCTGGTCGAGCCCGAACACCACCCGCCGCTGCAGCACCGACGTCGAGTTGTAGAAGTGCACGATGGCCTGCTTGGCCCCACGGATCGCGTCGAAGGTCCGCTCGATGAGGTGGTCGCGGCACTGCGTCAGCACCTGGATCGTGACGTCGTCGGGGATCATGTCGTCCTCGATGAGCATCCGCACGAAATCGAAGTCCGTCTGGCTGGCCGAGGGGAAGCCGACCTCGATCTCCTTGTAGCCCATGCGCACGAGCAGCTCGAACATCCGCTTCTTGCGGTCCGGGCTCATCGGGTCGATCAGTGCCTGGTTGCCGTCGCGCAGGTCGACCGCGCACCACCGGGGCGCCCTGTCGAGGACCTTCGTCGGCCACGTGCGGTCGGGGAGGTCGACCACGATCTGGTCCTGGAAGGGCACGTACTTCGCGACCGGCATGCCCGAGGGCTGCTGCGGGTGGATCATGGTGTCTCGCCTATCGATTCGTCGCTGGTGGCTCTGTCAGAGGCTCAGCCAGGGCAACGCTACTCCGCGACGAGGGGCGGCTGATCGGTCAGGCCCCGCCGCGGCGGCGAAGGAGGAGGCGCTGCATACGCACTCTCGGAGGATATGCCGCGTCGTCGCGGTACGTCCATCGCACGGGACTCGTCGCTCACGATCCGGACGGTCCCCCGTCAGCCGGTCTCGGCGGCACGGGGCGGCGCGGCCCCGCTCAGCGGCCGCGGATCAGGCGCACCACGGCCACCAGTGCGCCGATCACCGACCCGACCATGCCGAGGACGAGCGCGCAGCGCACCACGAGGTCCCAGTCGAACCCCTGTCCGCCGAGGTCGAACGGGAAGACCTGCCACAGGCGCACCAGGGCAGCGAGGCCGACAGCGTTCTGCACCAGGTCACCGAAGGCCCGCAACCGGAACCACAGCAGGACCGCGGAGACGAGGCTGGACACCAGGCCGACCGCGAGCGAGGCGTTGACGAGGCCGAGCACCTGACGCGTGTCGTCGGTGAGGAACGGCACCACCTGCCATCCGGGCGCGATGTTGACCCACCAGAGCAGGACGGCGTTGACGACGGCGCCGATGACGAACCCGACCCTGCGGCCGACGTCGGACCGTCGGGCTGCGGCGTTCGACGTCCTGGTCGAACGGCTGGCGCGGAGCTGTGGCTGGGACACTGCGGACCTCCCCCGTGGTGTGGGTGTCCCCTCAGGTCACCGTGCACCGGCGGGCCGCGTTAGGGCCAGAGGTCCGTGTCACGCGGGCGACGAGATGGTCGCACCGCGGAGGTCGTCCAGGGTGCGGGTCGAGATGACGGGTGACCACAGCAGCCACAGCACCGACAGCGAGCCACCCACCGCGGCGACCACCATGGTCGGCCCCAAGCCGATCCACTCCCCCACCACGCCGCCGAGCACCGCGCCGGCGGGACGGATCCCGTAGTTCACCGTCGAGAACGCGCCGGTCACCCGGCTGCGGACGCCGTCGGGGGTCACCGCCGTCATGAGCGCGTTGAGCGGGATGTCGAGGCACATCACGCCGACGGAGGAGACGAGCTCGACGGCCGCCACCACCCCGGCGCGCGCCCACATCGGGCCCTGCGCCAGCGGCATCAGCGCGAAGGGGGCGGAGAAGACCACAGCGCCCACCGCGATGGTGCGCCCGATGCCGATCCTTCGCGACAGCGGCCCGGCGAGAACCGTGCCGAGGAGGCCGCCCGTCGCCCCGATCCCGAGGGCGAGCCCGATGAGCCCGGCCGACATCCCCAGCTGCCGGCTCGCGAAGAGCACGACCAGCGCGCCCGCCATGAGGTTGAACAGGTTGATCGTGGTGGCACACACGAGGGCCGCCCGCAGGTAGGCGTCGTGGAGCACCAGGCCCATCCCGTCCCGCGCCCGCCGCAGCAGGCTCGTCCCCTCGGCGCCGTCCACCGGCAGGTCGGGCACCTTCACCCGCCCGATGAGGACGGCCGACACCGCGAAGGTGACCGCGTCGACGAGCATGGCCATCGGTGCCGTGACTGCCTGGACCAGGCCGCCGGCGACGGCGGGACCGGCCACGAACGAGGCCGACCGGGTACCGCTCAGCAGGCTGTTGGCCTCCACGAACTGGTCGCGGCGCACGAGCGCGACGAAGAAGCTCGGGTACGCCGTCTGGTAGAGCACCTGCCCGAGGCCGGCCACCAGCGCGACCGCGAACAGCTGGCCGAGGGTCATCGCCCCCACCAGGTGCGCCACCGGCAGCGTCAGCAGCACGGCGCAGCGCAGCAGGTCGGCCAGGATGAGCAGCCGCCGCTTTCGCACGTGGTGGTCGACCCAGGCGCCGACGAAGAGGGACAGCAGGTTCGGCGCCCACACCGCAGCCGTGAGGAGGCCCACCGTGGTGGCCCCCGCGTGCAGGGTGGTGACCGCGATGAGCGGCAGGGCGAGCCCGGTGATCCGGTCGCCGAACTGCGAGATCCCCTGCCCCACCCAGTAGGTCGCGAACCGCCGGTCCCGCCACAGGGGCTCGCTCATGCCGGCTCCCCCTCGTCGGTCGCGGCCTCGGGCAGCACGTAGCGGAGCATCCGCACCGAGCGCGCGCCCGGCACCACGTCGGGCTCGGACTTGCGCAGGACGTACGGCGCGAGCACCTGTTCGATGGCTGCCTCCACCTCGGCCAGCTCCTCGGACGTCACGACGATCCGGGTGTTGGACAGCCCTGCCGAGGCCCGCCAGTCGTCCTCGAGCAGCGGTTCGGCCTCCGCGGCCCAGCGGTCCGGCAGGTCGCGGGCCTGGTCGAACACCACGCGCGACAGGAGCACGGCGGCGTCACGTCCCGTCTCGTCCTCCGAGGGGGTGAAGCGGAAGCCGCGGCCGACCGCCTCCCACCACCGCTGGCGACCGTCGGACGCGACCTGGGCGTCCCGGACGAGGCCGTGGCCGGCGAGGTGGCGCAGGTGCCAGCTCGTGACCGACGGGGTGGCCCCCACCTCGGGGGCCAGTGCGGTCGCGGTGCTCGGGCCGTGCTGCTGGAGCCGGGCCAGGATGGCGAGGCGCGTGGGGTGGGCCAGGGCGCGGATGTCCCGCGGCGTGAGCTCGACGTCGCCATAGGGGTTGGTCACCGGGTCACCTCGATGTGAGAGAACTGTTTCGAGAGGACTCTCTCACAATGGCCGCAATCCGGCCATCCCCCCGCGACCGGGACCACGAAGTCGCCGAAAAGGCCGTGCGCGAGCGCGGGCGCACCCGCCACCATGAGCCCCATGGACCTGCCCGACGGCCTCACCGCCCGCCCGCTGCGGATGTCTGACGCCCGCGCCATGTACGAGCTGTTCGCCACCTCCGAGCAGGCGGACGCCGGGGAGGTCGCCATCGAGCCCGAGGACATCGAGGGCGACTGGCAGCGGCCGAGCTTCGACCTCGAGCAGGAGAGTGTCGGGGTGTTCGACGGACCGACCCTGGTCGCGGCGGCGGAGGTGTACAAGACCCGTCGTGCCGAGGCCACGGTGCACCCCGACCACCGAGGGCGTGGCATCGGCACGTGGCTGGCGGCCTGGGTGGAGGACTGCTCGCGTCGCCGCGGCGGCACGCTGGTCGGCCAGACCGTGCCCCTCGGCAGCTCGGCGGAACGGCTCTTCACCACCCTCGGCTACCGCGAGGGCTGGACCTCGTGGGTGCTCGTCGTGCCCGAGGGGGCGGCCATCGAGCCGCAGCCCCTCCCCCACGGCTACCTCCTGCGCGACCTCGTCCCCGGGGCGGACGAACAGGTCGCCCACCTGCTCGTCGAGGATGCCTTCAACGAGTGGCCGGACCGCCAGCCGAGCGCGTTCGACGACTGGGCAGCCCGCACGGTGCGCCGGCCCGGCTTCGAGCCCTGGCAGATCAGGTTCGCCGTCGACCCCGACGGCACACCGGTCGGCGTCGCCTTCATGATCGTCACCGAGGGGTGCGGCTACGTCGACCAGCTGGCGGTGCGCGCCGACCAGCGCGGCAAGGGCCTCGCCCGGGCGCTGCTCGTCGACGCGTTCGAGCGCGCCCGCGAGCACGGCGCCACCCGTAGCGAGCTGTCGACCGACTCACGGACGGGCGCGCTACCGCTCTACCAGCACGTCGGCATGGAGGTCAGCAAGACCTACCAGCACTGGATGACCGACGTCTGACGGGTCAGTGGGGCCGCGGCCCCGACGCGACGAAAGGGTGGCGATCTGCCGCCTCGGGTGGAGTTGAAGCGGCAGATCGCCACCCTTCGCGCGGTGGGACCGGCTCACCGACGCTTGAGCAGCTCCTCGGCGATCTGCACCGCGTTGAGGGCGGCACCCTTGCGCAGGTTGTCGCCGACGACGAACAGCACGAGCCCCTTGCCCTCCGGGGCCGCCTGGTCGGCGCGCACTCGGCCGACGTAGACGTCGTCGCGGCCGGCGGCCTCGAGCGGGTTGGGCACGTCGGTGACGACGACGCCAGGCGCCTTCGCCAGCAGCTCCAGTGCGCGCTCGGGACTGATCTCACGGTCGAACTCGGCGTGGATCGCCAGCGAGTGCCCGGTGAACACCGGCACGCGCACGCAGGTCCCGGAGACGCGCAGGTCGTCGATGTGCAGGATCTTGCGCGACTCGTTGCGGAGCTTCTGCTCCTCGTCGGTCTCCAGTGAGCCGTCCTCGACGATCGAGCCGGCCAGCGGGATCACGTTGAACCCCACCGGCACCGCGTAGACGTTGGGCGCAGGGACCTCGACCGCGCGACCGTCGAGGGCGAGGCCGGCAGGCTCGCCGGCGGCATACCCGCCGCGCAGCTGTCCGTCGAGCTCCTGCACGCCCTTGCCACCGGAGCCGGACACGGCCTGGTACGACGCGACGGTGAGGCGCACGAGACCGGCCTCGTCGTGCAGCGGCTTGAGGACCGGCATGGCGGCCATGGTGGTGCAGTTGGGGTTGGCGACGATGCCCTTGGGGATGGTGTCGAGGTCGTCGGCGTTGACCTCGCTCACGACCAGCGGGACCTCGGGGTCCTTGCGCCAGGCGGAGGAGTTGTCGACGACGACGGCTCCGGCTGCGGCGACCCTGGGCGCGAGCTCCTTGGAGGCCGCTCCCCCGTTGGAGAACAGCGCGATGTCGAGGCCGGAGAAGTCAGCGGTGGCCGAGTCCTCCACGGTGACCTCGCCACCGGCCCACGGCAGCGTCGTGCCGGCAGAGCGCGCCGACGCGAAGAAACGGATCTCGTCGACCGGGAACGCCCGCTCGGCGAGAAGTGCACGCATGACCGAGCCGACCTGCCCGGTGGCCCCGAAGACACCAACTCTCATGGGACCAAGGATAGGTCGGCCCGGTCGTGCACCGGCTCAGCGGCTCACGATGTGGCGGATCCTGCACGCACATCGGCCGTATCGAGCTCGTCATGGCCCGCGTGCCCGGTCACCGGCGCGGTGGGCACCAGGTCGCCGACGCCCTCGCCGGGGGCGGACTCCTCGTAGGTGAGGGTGAAGTCGTCGCCGTGCTCGGTGACGCCTGCCACGACGGCCTGCTCGATCGCGGCGACGGCATACGCGCGGCGCACGATGAGCGGGTCGTTGCTCAGGTCCTTCACCAGGGCGATCGCGAGGCCGACCATGACGATCAGGAACGGCAGGGCAGCCACGATGGTGATGTTCTGCAGCCCGGACAGCGCATCCTCACCACCGACGAGCAGCATCACCGCCGCGACCGCGCCCGTGGCCGCGCCCCAGAAGATCACCGTCTTGCGGCTCGGGGCCAGGGTGCCGCGCTCGGAGAGCGTGCCCATGACGATGGACGCGGCATCGGCGCCGGAGACGAAGAAGATCGCCACGAGCACCATCACCAGGACCGACGTGATCGTCGACAGCGGCATGTGCGAAAGCATCTCGAAGAGGGTGCCCTCGGTCGAGCCCGCGCCCGCGAGGTCGGTGCCACCGCGCTGCATGTCGATGCCGGCACCACCGAAGATGGCGAACCACACGAGCGACACGACGCTCGGGACGAGCAGCACACCGGTGACGAACTGGCGGATGGTGCGGCCGCGCGAGATGCGGGCGATGAACATGCCGACGAAGGGGGTCCAGCTGACCCACCAGGCCCAGTAGAAGATGGTCCAGCCCGACAACCAGGTCTTCATGGCGTCGCCACCGGCGGCGTCGGTGCGGGCCGACATCATCGCCAGGTTCTGGAAGTAGGAACCGATCTCGGTGGGCACGAGGTTGAGGATGAAGACCGTCGGGCCCACGACGAAGACGAAGACCGCGAGGGCCAGCGCCAGCACCATGTTGATGTTGGACAGCCACTGGATGCCCTTGGCCAGGCCGGAGACGGCCGACAGGATGAAGCAGACGGTGAGTACCGCGATGATCGCGACGAGGACCATGTTGCCGGCCTTGCCGATGCCGGCGACGATCGTCAGGCCGGAGCCGATCTGCAGGGCGCCGAGGCCGAGCGAGGCAGCCGAGCCGAACAGGGTGGCGAAGATCGCGAGCATGTCGATGACGCGACCGGCCGGGCCCTCGGCGCGCTTGCCCAGCAGCGGGGCGAACGCCGAGCTGATGAGCAGCGAGCGGCCCTTGCGGAAGACGCCGTACGCCACGGCGAGGCCGACGACCGCGTAGATGGCCCACGGGTGCAGCGTCCAGTGGAACAGCGTGGTGGCCATGGCGTTCTGCACGGCCTGCGGGTTGCCTGCGGCACCGGTGCCGGGCGGCGGCTTCACGAAGTGCGACAGCGGCTCCGAGACGCCGTAGAACATCAGGCCGATGCCCATGCCCGCGGAGAACATCATCGCGATCCACGAGACGGTCTTGAACTCCGGCTCCTCGTCGTCACGCCCGAGGGGGATGCGGCCGAACTTGCTTGCCGCGAGCCAGATCACGAACAGGACGAAGCCCGAGGCGACGAGGGAGAACAGCCAGCCCATGTTGTGCACGACCCATTCGAGGCCGGCGCCGGAGGCCGAGCTCAGCGTGTCGGTGCTGAGGAACCCCCACAGCACGAACGCGATCGCGATGGCGGCGGTGACGCCGAAGACGATCGTGTCGACCTTCTGCGGCTCCTCGGCCGGGTGCTCCTCGATGACGGGGTCGAGGGCGGGGTGCGGGCTGTCGAGGGCTGTGTGCTCGCCCGTGGCCTCAGCCGGAGCGGCTGGGCCCGTCTTGGTCAGTGTCGTGTCCACGTGGTGTAGGCGCCCTCTTTGGGGAGGGCGCCGCTCCTTCGCTGTCCTGGTCAGTTGCGTATCAAAACCGTGTCGGTCGACCGCCCAGCCTGCCGAGAACGAGGCGCGATCTCAAATCGTGGTTACCGGGAACCAATTCAGAAGTGCATCGAAACCGTTGCACTGCAACGGATCTCGACGAGACGTGAGTCTCGCCACGTGAGCTTTGGCTCGGATCAGGGCTAG
This sequence comes from Phycicoccus sp. Soil748, assembly GCF_001428025.1. Taxonomy (GTDB): domain Bacteria; phylum Actinomycetota; class Actinomycetes; order Actinomycetales; family Dermatophilaceae; genus Pedococcus. The sequence continues at coordinate 181,015 of NZ_LMSC01000009.1, forward strand.
GAACAGGTCTCGGAACCCGGCTCAGAACCCGAGTCGCTGCAGCTGCTTGGGGTCGCGCTGCCAGTCCTTGGCGATCTTCACGTGCAGGTCGAGGTAGACCTTCTGGCCGAGGAGCTTCTCGATCCCCTGGCGGGCGGTCGTCCCGACCTCGCGCAGCCGCGACCCACCCCGCCCGATGATGATGGCCTTCTGCGACGAGCGCTCGACGAAGACGTTGACCCGCACGTCGAGCAGCGGCTTGTCCGCCGGACGCCCCTCGCGCTGGACCATCTCCTCCACGACAACGGCCAGGGAGTGCGGCAGCTCGTCGCGCACGCCCTCGAGGGCGGCCTCGCGCACGAGCTCGGCGATCATCACCATCTGGGGCTCGTCGGTGAGGACGCCCTCGGGGTAGAGCGGTCCCGGGGAGGTCGGCAGGTAGGAGGCCAGCACCTCGGCGACCTCGTCGACCTGCGACCCGTCGACGGCCGAGCACGGCACGATCGCGTCCCAGGAGCCGAGCTGGTCGATGGCCATGAGGTGCTCGGCGAGCCGCTGGCGGTCGACCCGGTCGGTCTTGGTCGCGATGGCGACCACCGGCCGTCGCTTGCCCTGCTGGATCTCCTTGAGCTCGCGGGCGATGAAGCTGTCCCCCGGCCCGATCTTCTGGTCGGCCGGCAGGCAGAACCCGATGACGTCGACCTCGAGCAGGGTCTCGCGCACCACGTCGTTGAGCCGCTCCCCCAGCAGGGTGCGCGGCTTGTGCAGGCCGGGGGTGTCGACGAGCACCAGCTGGGAGCGCGGCGAGGTGACGATGCCGCGGATCGTGTGGCGGGTCGTCTGCGGCTTCGAGGAGGTGATCGCGACCTTCTGCCCCACCAGGGCATTGGTCAGCGTCGACTTGCCGGCGTTCGGCCGCCCGACGAGGCAGGCGAAACCGGCCAGGTAGGGACGGGTCGCCTCGGGCCCGTCGGCCTGCGCACCGGTGGGACCGGGACCACTCGCTGTCATGACACTCCCTCGCGTTCGGCCTCCACCGTAGTGCGCTCGGCGCCGTCCTCGGTCCCGCCCTCCTCGACGGCGTGCAGCCGCTCGACGATGACCGAGGCGATGCGGTGCCGCCGGCCGGCCATCCGCTCCGCGGTGAGCGACAGCCCGGCCACCTCGGCCCGGGACCCGACGATGGGCACCCGGCCGATGCTCTTGCCGATGAGCCCGCCGACGGTGTCGACCTCGTCCTCGTCGATCTCGACCTCGAACAGGTCGGCCAGGTCGTCGATGTCCATGGTGGCCGGCACGCGTACGGTGCCGTCCCCCAGGTCCTCCACGCCGGGAGCCTCGCGGTCGTACTCGTCGGCGATCTCGCCGACGATCTCCTCGATGATGTCCTCGATGGTGACCAGGCCTGCGGTCCCGCCGTACTCGTCGACGACGACGGCGAAGTGGCTCTGGTCGCGCTGCATCTCGCGCAGCAGGTCGTCCACCGGCTTGCTCTCCGGGACGTAGTGCATGGGGCGCATCTGCGCCGTGACCGGCAGCGAGCCGGCCTCCGGGTCGGCGTTGACGCGGCGTACGACGTCCTTGAAGTAGAGCAGCCCGAGGATGTCGTCGGACCCGTCGCCGACGACCGGGATGCGCGAGAACCCCGAGCGCAGGAACAGCGACATGGCCGAGCGCAGCGACTTCTCGCCGTCGATCGTCACCATGTCGGTGCGCGGCACCATGACCTCGCGGGCCACCGTGTCGCCGAGCTCGAAGACCGAGTGGATCATCTCGCGCTCGCCCGCCTCGATGACCGCGCTCTCCCCCGCGAGGTCGACCAGGTCGCGCAGCTCGGACTCGCTCTGGAAGGGCCCGTCGCGGTAGCCGCGCCCCGGCGTCACCGCGTTGCCGAGGGCGACGAGGACGCGCGCGACCGGTCCGAGGAACGTGCGCAGGCCGACGATCACCGGTGACGCGACGAGCGCGACGGCGTCGGCGTTCTGCCGTCCGAGCGTGCGCGGCGAGACGCCCACGACGACGAACGACACGAGGGCCATGACGCCGATCGCGATGAGCAGCGGCTTCCAGAAGCCGTCGACGAGGTCGACCGCCCCGAGGGTGATGAGCACCGCGGTCGTCGCCTCGGCGACGACGCGCAGGAACGCGGTGACGGACAGGTAGGCAGCGCTGTCGCTGACGATGCGGTCCAGCGACTTCGACCCGGGGCGGCGCTCCTCGAGCAGCTCGTGCGCCCGCACCCGGGACATGCGCCAGATCGCGGCCTCAGCGGCCGTGAGCAGGAACGCCACGGCGATGCTGAGGAGCGCGGCCAGCACGAGGCGGGTCATCGCTGCGCCATCAGGGGTTGCGGCGACCGCGACCCGCGAGGAACGTCAGCAGCAGCTGGCGCTGGAGCTCGAACATCTCGCGCTCCTCCTCGGGTTCGGCGTGGTCGTAGCCGAGCAGGTGCAGGATGCCGTGGGTGGTGAGGAGCAGCAGCTCCTCCTCGGTGGCATGACCGGCCTCGGCGGCCTGCTTGGCCGCGACCGACGGGCAGAGCACGATGTCGCCGAGGACGCCCTCCTCGGGTTCCTCGCCCTCGCGGCCGGGGCGCAGCTCGTCCATCGGGAACGACATGACGTCGGTCGGGCCGGGCAGGTCCATCCACTGCACGTGCAGGACCTCCATGGCGGCCTCGTCGACGAGGCGCAGGCAGAGGTCGGCGCCCGGGTGGACCCGCATCTCGCCCATGACGTACTTGCTCAGGGCCACCAGCTCGAGCTCGTCGAGCTGGTAGTCGGTCTCATTGAGAACGTCGACGCTCACGCGGCCCCCGTCCCTGCTGCCCGTGGGTCTCGCCCTGCTGGTCGTCCCAGCGGCCGTAGGCGTCGACGATGGCCCCGACGAGCCGGTGCCGGACGACGTCCTGCGGCGTCAGCACGGAGAAGTGGATGTCCTCGACGCCGGCCAGGATGTCGCGGACGACCCGCAGCCCGGACCGCGTGCCGTCCGGCAGGTCGACCTGGGTGACGTCACCGGTGACGACCATCTTGGAGCCGAACCCCAGACGGGTCAGGAACATCTTCATCTGCTCGGGAGAGGTGTTCTGGGCCTCGTCGAGGATGATGAACGCATCATTAAGAGTTCTACCGCGCATATAAGCGAGCGGCGCGACCTCGATGGTGCCGGCGGCCATGAGGCGCGGGATCGACTCGGGGTCGACCATGTCGTGCAGTGCGTCGTACAGCGGCCGCAGGTAGGGGTCGATCTTGTCGTTGAGCGTGCCGGGCAGGAAGCCGAGGCGCTCACCGGCCTCGACGGCCGGCCGCGTGAGGATGATCCGGTTGACCTGCTTGGCCTGCAGGGCAGCGACGGCCTTGGCCATCGCGAGGTAGGTCTTGCCGGTGCCGGCAGGGCCGATGCCGAAGACCACGGTGTGCTCGTCGATCGCGTCGACGTAGTGCTTCTGGTTCAGCGTCTTGGGCCGGATGGTGCGACCGCGGGAGCTGACGATGTTCATCGTCAGGACGTCGGCCGGACGCTCCTTGGTCTGCTCGCGCAGCATGCCGATCGAACGCTCCACGGCGTCGCGGTTGAGCGGCTGACCGCCCTCGATCACCAGGAGCAGCTCGTCGATCGTCCGCTCCGCCAGGGCCACCTCGGCGCTGGGGCCGGACAGGTGGAACTCGTTGCCACGGACGTGGATCTCCAGCTGCGGGAACGCCCGCTCCATGGTCCGCAGCAGCTCGTCGCGCGGGCCGAGCAGCGTGACCATCTGGACCTGCGGAGGGATCTCGACGGTGTGGATGGGGAGGGGACGAGCGCCGTCGGCTGCGCCCCCCGGCGTGGTCGGATGATCGTCTTCAGGCATGGTCGTCCCAGTCTACGGTGCCGCTCAGCCGGGTGGCCACGTCATTGCCCGGCCCCCGAGCACGTGCACGTGGGCGTGGAAGACGGTCTGGTGGGCCTGCGCTCCGGTGTTGAAGACGCTGCGGTACCCCGCGTCCGCCACCCCCTCCTGCTCGGCCACCGCGCGCACCGCGTCGACGAGCGGGGCGACCTCCTCAGGCGCCTCCAGGGCAAGAGCACCGACGTCCGGGACGTGACGCCTCGGGATGACGAGCACGTGGGTCGGGGCCTGCGGGTCGAGGTCCCGGAACGCCACGGTGTGCTCGTCCTCGCGGACCACCTCGGCGGGGACGTCCCCGGCGACGATCGAGCAGAAGATGCAGTCGGCCATGGCTCGGACACTATCCGCCCGGCGCGTCAACCGGCGGGGTCGGCTGCGCGTCAAGGGGGCGTGAGACTGTTGAGCGTGGCAGAACGCGACCCCGGCGGGGAGACCCGCCCAGCCGCCGACGAGGCCATCGCCGAGCTGTACGCGGCGCACTGGACGGGCCTGGTGCGCCTGGCCTGGCTGCTGCTGCGCGACGACCTCGCCGCCGAGGAGGTCGTGCAGGACGCGTTCATCGCCGTGCACCGGCGCTGGGACACGTTGCGCAGCCACGAGAGCGCAGCCGCCTACCTGCGCCGGGCCGTGGTCAACGGCGCCCGCTCGGGTCTGCGCCACCGCGGCGTCGAGGAGCGATACCTCACCCGGGAGCGGGCCGAGCCCGGAGGCCCGGCCCGCCGTACCGAGTCGAGCGCCGAGGCCCACGCCCTCGAGGCCGAGGCCACCAGCTCGATGATCGAGGCGCTCGGACGCCTCCCCCAGCGCCAGAGAGAGGTCCTGACCATGCGCTACTACCTCGACCTGAGCGAGGCCGAGATCGCCGACGCCCTCGGCATCTCCGCGGGCTCGGTAAAGGCCCATGCCCACCGTGGGCTCGCCTCACTGCGCGACCGGGTGGAGGTCGGGCGATGAGCGACCGCACGGACTTCCTTCACCCCGACCTCGAGCCGGGCGAGCTCGAGCGCGTGGAGCGGCGGCTGCGGCAGTCACTGGCGCACGAGGCCCGCAAGATGCGCCCCGGCGACCGCCTCGACGCGATCCTGCAGGAGGCGCACGAGGTCGGCCCCGCGACCGGTGGGACCGGTTCTCGGCACTGGCTCGCGCCGGTGGCTGCCGCGGCACTGGTCGCCGCCATCGCCGGAGGCGCCTGGTGGGCGACCCAGGACACCAGCGGCACGCCCGGTCCTCCTGCCGGCTCGCCGTCGGCGTCGGCCCCGTCCGTCACCGGAGCTCCGACGACGGCGCCCCCGACCGCCCAGACCTCGCCGACGGGGTCGACCACCAGCGGAACCGGTGCGACCGTGCAGGCTGCCCTGCCTGCCTACTTCGTGGGCCCCATCGGCGACACCACGCCCACCTACAGGTTGTTCCGCGAGTTCGTGCGTGGTGAGCTGCCCCGGGCAGCCACCGACGCCGACCGGGTGCAGGCCGCCCTGGCGGTGGCCATGAACGCCCAGCCCTACTCGAACACCGACGGCTACCTCCAGCCCTGGTCGGGCACCACCGTCTCGTCGGTGAAGGTCACCTCCGACACGATCCAGGTGGAGCTCAGCGGGCCCGGCGCCGAGGGCTTCACGCCCGAGGTCCAGCGGCTCGCCGTGCAGGAGCTCGTGTGGACGGCCCAGGCCGCCCTGGGGCGGGGCGCGATCCCGGTGCGCTTCCAGGTCGCGGGCGGGGTCACGACCCTCTTCGGGTCGATCCCGACCGACCAGCTGTTCACCCGGCCGTCCGCCGATCTTTCCTGGCGCGACCTCGCACCGATCTGGGTCACCGCCCCCACCCGCGACCAGGTCCTCCCGGCCGGCACGCCGGTCACGCTCAGGGGCGAGGCCACCGTCTTCGAGGCCACCCTGCAGTGGGAGCTCGACCGCGGCACGACCACGGTCGGGAGCGGTACGGCGATGGCCACCATCGGGGCGCCGTCGCGCGGGACCTACTCGGTCGACCTCGGCCGGCTCAGCGCAGGCACCTACACGGTCCGGGTGAGGTCGGCGAGCCCCAAGGACGGCACGGTCGCGGCCGAGGACTCGGTGACGTTCACCGTGCGGTGACGCGCGGGGCATCGCCCTCGCGGGACCGGCTCAGCGCCAGCGCGCACCGGCGCTGAGCACCGCGAGCGCCGCGGGGCCGGCACTGGAGGAGCGCAGCACGCTCGACCCCAGGCGTACGGTGCGTGCCCCGGCGGCCTCGAAGGCAGCGACCTCGTCGGGGGTGATGCCGCCCTCGGGGCCGACGACCACGACGACCTCGCCGGAGGCCGGGAGGTCCTGTCCGGCAAGGGGTTCGGTGGCGTCCTCGTGGAGCACGAACGCCGCGGAGGCCGCGGCCAGGCGCCCGGCGAGTCCCTTGGACGTCACCAGCTCGGAGACGACAGGGGTCCGCGGGCGCCGCGACTGCTTGGCCGCGGCACGGACGGTCGACTCCCACTTGCGGCGGGCTTTCTCGCCCCGCTCGCCCCGCCATTGCACGATGCTGCGCGAGGCCTGCCAGGGCACGACCTCGTCGACGCCGAGCTCGGTGGCGGTCTCGATGGCCTGGTCGTCGCGCTCCCCCTTGGCGAGCGCCTGCACCAGGACGAAGCGGGGCTGCGGCTCCGGCTCGACCGCCATGTCCTCGACCCGGAGGTCGAGCCGGGCGGGGGCGGCGGCCTCCACCACGCAGGTGGCCACCAGGCCCCCGCCGTCGGCGAGCAGGAGGTGCTCCCCCACCCCGATCCGGCGCACCGTCGCGGCGTGGCGGCCCTCGGCCCCGTCCAGGACGACCCGGGCTCCCGAGGCGGCACCCGCGAGCACCGCCTCGTCGACGAGGAACAGGGGCAGCGTCACGGCGCGGCTACTTGGCCTTGAACGCGTCGCGCAGCTTGCCGAACAGGCCCGGGTGGGCCGGCGAGAGACGACCCTCGGGGCGCTCCTCACCGCGGAGCACGGCGAGCTGGCGCAGGAGGTCCTCCTGGGCGTCGTCGAGGCGCGTCGGCGTGACCACGTTGGCGTGGATGACCAGGTCGCCGCGACCGGTGCCGCGCAGGTGGGTGACCCCGAGCCCGCGCAGGGTCATCGCGTCGCCCGCCTGGGTGCCCGGCTTGATCTCGAGCTCGTTGACACCGTCGAAGGTGTCGAGCTTGAGGGTCGTGCCGAGCGCCGCGGCCGTCATGGGCAGCTCGACCGTGCAGTGCAGGTCGTCGCCGCGCCGCTGGAAGGTCTGGTGCGGACGCACCGCGACCTCGACGTAGAGGTCACCGGCGGGGCCGCCGCCCTGGCCGACCTCGCCCTCGCCGGCGAGCTGGATACGGGTGCCGGTGTCGACGCCGGCGGGCACCTTGATCTTCAGGGTGCGCCGGGTGCGGACCCGGCCGTCGCCGGAGCACTCGAAGCAGGGGCTGACCAGCACCTCGCCGTAGCCCTGGCAGGTCATGCAGGGGCGGGTGGTCATCACCTGGCCGAGGAAGGACCGCTGCACCTGCTGGATCTCGCCGCGACCGCCGCAGACGTCACAGGTACGGCGCGAGGTGCCCGGCTGGGCCCCGTCACCGTGGCAGGTGGAGCACACGACCGCGGTCTCGACGGTGAGCTCCTTCTCGCCCCCGAACACCGCGTCGGCGAGGTCGAGGTCGAGGCGCACGAGGGCGTCCTGGCCGCGGCGCTGGCGCGAGCGTGGGCCGCGCTGGGCCTGCCCGGCGCCCGCCCCGAAGAAGGCGTCCATGATGTCGCTGAAGGAGAAGCCCTGGCCGAAGCCGGCCGCGCCTGCGGCGTAGGGGTCGGAGCCCATGTCGTAGGCGCGCTTCTTCTCGGCGTCGGAGAGCACGTCGTAGGCCTGGGAGACCTTCTTGAACTGCTCCTCGGCCTCGGGGCTGGGGTTGACGTCGGGGTGCAGCTTGCGCGCCATCTTGCGGTAGGCCCGCTTGATGTCCTCCGGCGACGCGTCCTTGGAGACGCCCAGGTCCTGGTAGTAGTCGTTCAACGAGTGTCCTTGTCAGTGGTGCGTGGTCGCGCGGTGCCGTCGGGGACGACGGTCACTGCGCCAGGATTCGGGAGACGTAGGTGGCGACGGCCCGGACCGAAGCCATCGTGGTCGGGTAGTCCATGCGGGTGGGTCCGAGGACGCCGAGCCCGGCGACCAGCTCGGAGCCGTGGCCGTACTCGGTGGAGACGACCGACGTCGACTGGAGCCCCGCGAACGGGTTCTCGTGGCCGATGCGCACCGACACGGCGTCGGAGGTCTCACGGGCGGTGCCGAGCAGCTTGAGCAGCACGACGTGCTGCTCGAGCGCCTCGAGCACGGGGCCGATGGTGAGCGGGAAGTCCGTGCCGACGCGGGCGAGGTTGGAGGTGCCGGCCAGCACGACCCGCTCCTCCCGCTCCTCGACCAGGGCGTCGTCGAGCGAGCGCAGGACGGCCCGGACGAGGTCGCGGTCGGCCGGCTCGAACTCCTCCGGCAGCGAGCCGAGGGAGTCGGCCGCGTCGACCAGTCGAGCGCCGACCGCTCGCGCGTTGACCTTGGCCCGGAGCAGGCCGAGCGTGGCCTCCCCGTCGGGCGTGGACAGGTCGTGCGTCGTCTCGATGACTCGCTGCTCCACCCGGCCGGTGTTGACGATGAGCACGATCATCAGGCGGGTGCTGCCCATGGGCACGAACTCGATGTGCCGCACCGACGAGCGCGTCAGCGACGGGTACTGCATGACCGCGACCTGCCGGGTCAGCGAGGCGAGCAGGCGCACGGTGCGGTCGACGACGTCGTCGAGGTCGACGGCGCCCTCGAGGAACTGGCCGATGGCCGACCGCTCGGCGGCGGACATGGGCTTGACCGAGCTGAGCCGGTCGACGAAGAGCCGGTAGCCGGCGTCGGTCGGCACCCGCCCGGCGCTGGTGTGCGGGGCGGCGATGAGCCCCTCCTCCTCCAGGGCGGCCATGTCGTTGCGTACCGTGGCGGCCGAGACCCCGAGCTGGTGGCGCTCGAGGAGGGCCTTGGACCCCACGGGTTCGGAGGTCTCGACGTAGTCCTGCACGATCGCGCGCAGCACGGCGAGACGGCGCTCCTCGCTCATCAGACACCTCCTGTGAGTCTGTCGTGGTGCGGCGGCGACCACCGCCGCACCGCTGGCACTCATGGTCAGCGAGTGCCAAGTCTACGGTGTTCCCGACCTCTCGGCCGCACCGGCGGCGCGCCCTTGCGAACGTCGGCGACCCCGCGGCATACCCTGCCTCGGTGTCCGACCGCTATGGCTCCGATGTCCTCTCCGGCGACTGGAAGGTCCCCCCGCGGGGACGCTCCCGCGAGGTGGAGGCCGAGACCGGCCTGGTCGTCGAGGACGTGCAGACCGGGTGGTGCGGGGCCGTCGTGCGCGTCGAGAAGGCCGGCGGCATGCGGGTCGTGCACCTCGAGGACCGCCGCGGACGCACCAGAGGCTTCCCGATGGGGCCGGGCTTCCTGCTCGACGGCGCACCCGTCATCCTCACCCCGCCCACCGCCGCCGCCCGCGCCCAGCTCGCCGCGGCCAAGGCCGTGACGTCGCGGACTGCTTCGGGATCCCGGGCCGTCGAGGGCGCCAAGGCTCGCGTCGCCAGCGGTTCGCGCATCTTCGTCGAGGGGCGCCACGACGCCGAGCTCGTGGAGAAGGTCTGGGGTGACGACCTGCGCATCGAGGGGGTCGTCGTCGAGATGCTCGACGGGGTCGACGACCTCGCCGGGGCGATCCGCGACTTCGCCCCCGGACCGGGCCAGCGGATGGGGGTCCTCGTCGACCACCTCCTGCCCGGGACCAAGGAGGACAAGGTCGTCCAGGCGTGCCGCAAGGGCCCGTATGCCGCGCACGTCAAGATCCTCGGCCACCCCTACGTCGACGTGTGGCAGTCGGTGCGGCCGGAGCGGCTCGGGCTGCAGCAGTGGCCGGTCATCCCCCGCGGGCAGTCGTGGAAGCACGGCATCTGCCACCACCTGGGTTGGCAGGCCGACAGCCAGGCCGACATCGCCCGGGCCTGGAAGCAGATCCTCGGGACGGTGCGGTCCTACGCCGACCTCGAGCCGACGCTGCTCGCCAGCGTCGAGGAGCTCATCGACTTCGTCACCGAGCCGGGGCACTGAGCGGAGGCACTGAGCGGAGGCACTGAGCGCTGGCACTGAGGCCTCGCCCGCCGCCCTCGGCCGGCCGTCGGCGTCGGGGTCGTCCCTGACGCGACCCTGACCGGGCCCTGCGCCGACCCCGAAAGCCCTGTGCGCGGACTGCCGGATGCGTTTCACTGGACGCCAGGCACCACTCACGGAGGGAAACCATGACCGCCTCACCGCAGTACCCGCAGCAGCCGACCCAGCCGATGTCGCAGCAGGAGGAGAAGACCTGGGCAACCCTGACCCACGTCATCTCCGGCGCCGCGATGGTCGTCAGCGCCGGCACGCTGGGCTTCGTCGCCAGCCTCGTGATCTACCTCGTCTACCGCGACCGGGGGCCATTCGTCCGGGCGCACGCGGCCAACGCCGTCAACGTGCAGCTCACGGCCCTCGTCGGCCTCATCGTGTCCGGCATCCTGATGCTGGTCCTGGTCGGCTTCATCACCTACCCGATCATCGTGGTGGCTGCCGTCGTGATCCACGCCATCGCTGCGGTGCGGGCCAACGCGGGTGAGTGGTACGACCCGCCCTTCACCATCCGCTTCGTGAAGTGACTTCCGTCTAGCGAAGACCGAGCAGCCGGCGCACCACGGTGTCGGCCAACAGGCGGCCCTGCCTCGTCAGCACCACCCGCTGGCGGCGCAGGGCCGCTGTCGCGTCCACGAGCCCGTCGGCGATGAGGCCCGCCACCGCGGTCCTGCCCTCGGGGCGCAGCTCCTCTATGGGCAGCCCCTCGACCAGGCGTACGCCGAGGAGCACCCGCTCGTCGTACCGCTGCTCGTCGGTGAGCGTCTCACGCCCGTGCGCGGGACTCGTCCCGGCGGCGACGCGGGAGGCGTAGGCGTTGGGGTGCTTGACGTTCCACCACCGCACGCCCCCGACGTGGCTGTGCGCACCCGGCCCGATCCCCCACCAGTTGCCGTCGGCCCAGTAGCCCTCGTTGTGGCGGCAGCGGGCGTCCTCGCGCGCCGCCCAGTTGCTCACCTCGTACCAGCCGTAGCCGGCGGCGGCGAGGTGCTCGTCGGCGAGCTCGTACTTGGCTGCCTCGTCGTCGTCCTCGGGGGCCGGCACCTGACCTCGACGCACCTGGGCGGCCAGCTTGGTGCCGTCCTCGACGACGAGCGCGTAGGCCGACACGTGGTCGGGACCCAGGTCGGTGGCGGTGCGCAGGCTGGTGCGCCAGTCGTCCAGGCTCTCCCCCGGTGTGCCGTAGATGAGGTCGAGGCTGACCTGCAGCCCGGCCGCGCGGGCGGCGTCGACCGCCTTGGCGACGTTGGCCGGGTCGTGGGTGCGCTCGAGGGTGCGCAGGACGTGCGGCACCGCCGACTGCATGCCCAGGGAGACCCGGGTGAAACCAGCCTCCGCGAGCAGCTCGAGGCCCTCGGGGGTCACCGAGTCCGGGTTGGCCTCGGTGCTCACCTCGGCGCCGGGTGCGAGGCCGAAGCGGTCGCGCACGCCCGTCAGCATGGCGGCGAGGTCAGCCGCCGCGAGCATTGTGGGGGTGCCCCCGCCCACGAAGACGGTCTGCACCTGCGGCACGTCGCCGCCGAGGACGGACCGCGCCAGGTCGAGCTCGCGCGCGGCCGCGCCGGCGAACGTGTCGACGCTCGCGCCGTCGGTGCCCAGCTCGGTGAGCGTGTACGTGTTGAAGTCGCAGTAGCCGCACCGGACCGAGCAGAAAGGCACGTGCAGGTAGATGCCGAACGACCGGTCCGTCAGGGTCGCCAGCGCCGACTCGGGCAGGCGTCCGTCGGCGGGCGCGGGGTCGCCGTCGGGAAGGGCACTGGGCATGACGCCATCCTCTCAGCCCCAGCCGCGGCTACGGTCGTCGGATGCGCTACCTGAGCGACGCCGACGTCGAGGCCCTGCTGCCCCCTCCGTCGGAGGCCGTCCGACTGGTGCGCGAGGCGCTCGTCGCGCTGTCGCGCGGCGAGGCGGAGGTGCCACCCAAGCCGGCCGTGCATGCGGCGGACGGCGCGTTCGCCAACGCGATGCCCGCGACATACCCGGCGCGAAAGTTGTTGGGCTGCAAGTGGATCAGCATCTTCCCGAGGAACGCGGCGCAGGGACTCCCGACCGCAAGCGGGCTCGTGGTCGTCAACGACGGGGAGACCGGGCTCCCTCGCGCCCTCATGGCCGCAGGTGTGCTCACCGCCGCCCGCACGGCGGCGGTCACCGGCGCCTGCATCACAGCCCTTGCACCGGCTGGGGCACTCGTCGCCTTCACCGGGGCCGGGGTCCAGGCGCGCACCCACCTGCGGGTCCTGGACGCACTGGGTCACCGCGACGTCGCCGTGTATGCGCGCCGCGAGGCCGCACGGCGCGACCTGCTCGCCTGGGCGGGGGAACACGTGCCGGACGTGCGCCTCACCGTGACCGGCGACGCGCGCTCGGCCGTCGAGGGACGTTCGGTCGTCGTCACCGCGCTGTCCATCGGGCTCACCGGGGTCGAGCTCGACCCATCCTGGGTCGCACCGGATGCGCTCGTGCTGCCGCTCGACTACGCCAGCTCGGTGGGGCCGGAGCTGGCTCGTGATTCGCTGCTGGTCGCCGACCACCTCCCCCAGTTCGAGGCGGTGCGCGCCATCGGCAGCCTCGGCGACTACCCGCCCGCCAGCGCATGGACCGGTGAGCTGCTCGCTGCCCCACGCCCGGCAGGCCGGGTCGTCTGCCAGAACCTCGGCAACGGCCTCAGCGACCTCGTCGTCGCTGCCGCGGTGGCCGATGCCGCCGAGTCGACCGGTGTCGGACAGCTCCTGGACACCGGCGCCGCGTAGGGTCGCAGCGTGACCCCACCGCACTGGATACACCTCGACGGCGTCGTCAACATGCGTGACGTGGGCGGGTTGCCCACCACCGACGGCGACACCATCGCGACGGGGCGGCTGCTGCGCTCGGACAACCTCCAGGACCTCACCGAGGCCGACATGCGGCACCTCGTGGACGTCGTCGGGCTCACGGACGTGGTCGACCTGCGCAGCAACGTCGAGGTCCACATCGAGGGCCCGGCTCCCCTGCAGGTGCGGGGCCTGGCGAACCACCACCGGCACTCCCTGCTCCGCGACGACGACCACGACATCTCCGCCGAGGAGGCACTCGTCGTGCCGTGGTCGAAGAAGTCGCGGCACGCCCAGCAGCCCCAGCCCCGGCGGGACGACGACCACTGGGCCAGCCACTACCTCGGCTACCTGGCCGACCGGCCCGACTCGGTGCTCGGCGCCCTCGAGGTCGTCGCCCGGGCCGAGGGCGCGACGGTGGTGCACTGCGCCGCCGGCAAGGACCGCACGGGGACCGTCGTGGGGCTGGCCCTGTCGGTGGCCGGCGTCGCCGACGAGGACGTCGTCGCCGACTACGTCGCCACCGGCGAGCGGATCGAGCGGGTGGTCGAGCGCCTCCGGGCGCGGCCTGCGTACGGCGAGGCGCTGGAGGACCAGCCGATGGAGCACCACCGACCCCGTCCAGAGACCATGGCCCGCATCCTCACGGTGCTCGCCGAGCGTCACGGGGGCGCCGCCGGCTGGCTGCAGCAGCAGGGCTGGAGCGACGAGCAGGTGGAGCAGCTGAGGAAGCGGCTGCGCGCGTGACCACCGCGGACACGCGGCCCCGCCGCCGGCGCCGGGCCATGCGGGTGCTGCTCGTCGACGACCGTGACCGGTTGCTGCTCTTCCAGGACAGCGATCCCGGACTGTCCCCGGTCCCGCGCTGGTGGATCACGCCCGGCGGTGGGGTCGAACCCGGCGAGGCCGACGTCGACGCGGCGGTGCGAGAGCTGTTCGAGGAGACCGGGATCCGCGTCACGCCGTCAGACCTCGCGGGTCCGCTCGCGACGCGTGTCGTGGTCCACGGCTACAGCGACGTGGTGACCACCCAGGACGAGGTGTTCTGGTCCGTCCGGGTGCCGGCGTTCGAGGTGAGCACCGTCGGGCACACCGACCTGGAGCTGCTCACGATGACGGCACACCGTTGGTGGTCCCGCGACGAGCTGGCCACCACCGACGAGGAGGTGTGGCCACGGGACGTCCTCGAGCTGTGGTCGCTGGCCGAGTCGTCCTCCCGCGGTGACGGTTCTGCCCCACGTGACCTGGGCACCGTCGAGGAGTCCACCGTCCCACCAGAGCGGAGCCCGTCATGACGACCACCGACTACGACCAGTTCGCGGAGGCCTACGCGAACTGAGAACGAGTCCGGCCTCAGGCTTCCGCCTCGCCACGATCAGCGAACCACCGCCCTCCCGGACACTCCCGCCGAGCTGCTCCCACCCGACATGGGGTCCGGGTCGTTCATGTGCTTCCTGTTCTTCGTCCTGGAGGCCGTCTGAGACCGCTGCTCCTGAAGGCCCACACGGCTGCGCGGTCCGGCGGCGGCAACACTGCCTGGCCGATGGACAGGGCGAGCACGGACACCGTGGCGTAGGCGACGACGTAGCGCTGCCTCGTGCGATCCTGCTGCGTCAGGGCTTCGCGCTTCTCCCCGGCGCGCACCATGAACCGGTTCACAGCCCGCTCACGGGAGACCAGCGCGCCGCCGTGGGCCATCGTCGCCAGCATCCACATCCACCAGAAGCCACGCCCGGTCCAGGCCGACGCGATGGCGCTGACCAGGCAGAACAGACCCATCGCGCCGTTCATCAGGTACTGCAGCCGGTGGCTGACGGAGTCCCGCACCTGCTGTCGCTGCTGCTCGGTGCGCTTGTCCAAGAACCTCTCGGAGGCGAGATGGGCCGGCATGAACACGCCGAGCAGGCCCAGGGCGAGCCAGATGCTGGGCGCGACGAGGTACCTGGCCATGGGCGGAGTCTTGCAGCGAGACCGCCAGCAGACGAGCAGGTCCAATGGTCCTAGCCGCCTCGAATGGGCACCTGCAAGCCTTGATCCGAGGTGAGAACCATGAACGAGTTCCGTCCGAGGTTGGTGGCTCGGGTCGAGGGTGTGGATGCGCTTCGATGGAGCGCCGCGGCGGTCACGCTGGGGTTCGTCGGCCTGGTGTCCCTCGTCGTGGGCGGCTATGCCGTGACAGATCCCGGAGGCTGGGCAGGAATCGGGGGCACTGTCATCGGGGTGCTGGTCATGCTCGGACTGTCCCTGCTGGCCCTGGCTCGCCCCAGGGGCGCGATCGTGGCGTTGGCCGTCGCGGCGTGCGGACCCCTGGCTTTCGGGGTGTGGTCGCTGGTGGACTACGGCGCGGCCCACGGCTGGGAGGACAGGCATGGCCCGCTCTCGCTCGTGCTGGTCATGTTCGTGTGCGCACCGGCTGCAGCGGCGGGCCCGTTCCGTCCACGTGCGGCCGGTTACCTCATTCTCACCGTGAGTGTGGTGCCCCTCCTGCTGGAAGCGGCCGGCGCAGCCTCCCGCTTCTACGAGCCCCTGTCGGTGGGGCTGCTGCTTGCACCCTTGGTGGCCTCGGGCGTGCTGTTCCTGCTGTCCGGTCGGCGGCAGGGCCATCCGACACAGGGCCATCCGATTACGGGCCATCCGACTACGGGCCCCCATCCGACTCCAAGCGATCCGACTCCAAGCGCGTCTTCAAGCGCGTGAGAGCCTGCTCGTCCTCGCGCCCCTCGAAGCGGGCCAACAGCCTGTCGAGGACGCTGAGCCGCCACAGCGATCGCCGTTCACGGCTCAGCGTCAGCCGGGTTCCAGAGCCTTCGCGCTCGAAGCTGTAGGTCTCGCTCCCTTCGACGGCCGTTGACCACCTGTCGATGATCCGCTCGTTCGGGACGAACTCCGTGAAGACGCCGAACATCTCGAACCGCACACCGCGCAGCGGCCTCATGACCCACGTGGCTCGCCGACACGGCAACCTCCTCTGAGCGGGTCGCGGCTCGGTGCGTGGCTGCCTCGCCCCAATGTCCTTCGCGCTGCCAGCACCGTGGAGGGGCGCAAGTCCCTGGTCCGACCAGCCCGGACGAGGACCGGCGATCGGAATGGCGGCTGCCCCTTCCTTAAGTTATTCACTTTCATGACCGAATGCGTAACTTCCGAAGAGGTCTCCCGTTGAGCGGGTCACTGAACTTGAACAGTTCTTGACCTAGGGGAGACCAAAACATGAAGCTCAACAGCGCTGTGCACCATTCCGCCTCATCCCGTCCCGCCTCCATCCGGCTGGCGGCCCGGCCGGTCGGACGCGCGGCCCTCAGCTGCGGCCTCGCCGGAGCCCTGTCGTTGGGTGCCGCGGGGGCGGCCCTTGCCAGCGGTCCCGACGCCGCCAGCCGCGGCGCCTCTCACGGTGCGGAGCACCAGGGGCACGCCTCTGGACAGAAGTCGGCGAAGAAGGCCCGGCCCGAGCGCACCGACAAGCGTCAGCCGGGGGCTGGGAAGGACAGGACGGCGTCGCAGACCCAGGGGACGGCCAAGCGCGAAGGCGCGAAGAAGAGCACCGGGTCGCAGCACGCCGCTGCCGCCCACCGGCCAAAGGGCTCCACCGCGGCGACCCCGGCACCCCGGCGGAGCAAGGACCCGCGTGGCAACAACGGCACCATCAAGATCGACGGCGCCGCGTGGGACGCCCGCGTCGACAACGAGCCGCACACCTCCTGCGCCTTCCGCGTGACGTTCTTCGGCTTCGACGAGGGGCAGACCGCCGACATCACCGTCACGGGCCACGCCCCGACCGGCGGCGGCGTGCTGCTGCACGAGACCGCCGTACCGACCAGTGACGACCGGGCGACGGGCGCCGCCCACGACTACGACGGTGCCACGCGCGTCATCACGGCCGACGACCTCGGGCTCGGCGCCGTCACGCCGCACCCCAAGCAGGGGTACCACCTGAAGGTCACCGTCGACTCGCTCGAGGCTCCGGGTGGCGCGAAGCAGAAGGTGTTGTGGCTGGCGCCCTGTGGAGCCCAGCCGCCGGTGACCCAGCCTGAGACCCAGCCTGAGACCGGTGGATTCGAGGACAGCGGGCAGCCGCCTCACGGTGCCCTCCCGGGCCAACAGCCCGAGGTTCCCGCACCTGCCCAGCCCTCCTCCGTGTCGGTCGGGGCCGAAGGGGCCTTCCTGCAGGCGCCGATGAGCAGTGCGTACCCGGCCCCGGGCCAGGCCTCGCCCGCCTCGGTCTCGGCGGCGGGACAGGCGAGCGCGCTGCCGAGCAGGCTGGCGTTCACGGGGGCGGCCGGGGTCGAGCTGCTGGTCCTCACCGGTGCGGCTGCAGCCGCTGCGGGCGCGGGGCTGCTGGTCGCTCGCCGCAGGGTCCGCGCGACGGCCGGCTGACCCTCCGGTCCTCGTCCGGCCCCCTGCTCGGGGTGGTGTCGCCACGGCGCAACCGCCCCCGAGCAGGGGGACAAGCCGGGGTGGCGCGGTGGGTCCTGCCCGCCTGAGACCGTGGGCAGATGCGGTTGTCCGCTTCGCCCACCCTGGGGGCGGGCCCAGGCATAGGGTCGCCACCCATGGACATGTTGAGGGGTGGACAGATCGCCGAGGCCGGGCTGACCGACTGGCGCAAGCTGGCCCAGGGACTTCATGCGCGCTACCTGGTAGACGACTTCGGAGCAGGTGCGCGGTTCGTCACTGCGGTGGGCGAGGCGGGCGACGACCTCGGCCACCACCCGCGCGTGAGGATCGGCGCCGCGTACGTCGACCTCGAGCTGGTCACCGCCGACGCCATCTACCGCGACGACGAGGGCACCGAGCACGTGGTCGAGTGGGTGACCCAGCAGGACGTCGACCTCGCCCGCCGGATCAGCGAGATCGCCGCCGACCAAGGACTCGAGGCCGACCCGGCTTCGGTCAGCGAGGTCGAGCTGGGCCTCGACACGGCCGACTCGGCGACGATTGCCCCGGTGTGGGCGGCCCTGCTGACCGGAAGCGCCGAGTCGCAGGGACGAGGGTCACCGAGTGACGAGGTCCGGGACGCCACGGGACGGGTCCCGAACCTGTGGTTCGGGGAGGCTGACGACCAGGGGACGCCGAGGCAGCGGTTCCACCTCGAGGTCTACGTGCCGCCGGAGGTCGTCGAGCAGCGGATCGCTGCTGCCCTGGCGGCGGGTGGGACCGTCGTCGACGACAGCGAGGCGCCCGGGCTCACGGTGGTCGCCGACCAAGACGGCAACACCGGAGTCGTCTGTGCCGACGTCTCCGCCTCCGCACAGGCCGAGGTCTTCGCGGCGCAGACGGACTAGGGCGCCAGTACGTTCGACCGGCGACGAGGCGCCGACGGCGGGATACAGTGCCGCATGGCCAGTGAGTCGTCGTACACCGTCGCGCCCCTCAGCACCGAGACCTGGCCCGCGTTCGATGCTCTGGTCCAGCGCCACAACGGCATCTTCGGTGGCTGCTGGTGCATCTGGTTCCACCCCGACGGCCCCGAGCGCGGCCAGGGTGCAGAGGCCAACCGGGCGCTGAAGAAGTCCTACGTGGAGCAAGGCAAGGCGCACGCCGCGCTCGTGATGGACGGCGACGAGGCCATCGCGTGGGCCGAGTACGGCACCCCGGTCGAGCTGCCCTCCCTGCACCATCGCAAGGAGTACGACGCCACCAAGACCGCGGACCCCGACTACCGGATCACCTGCGTCTTCGTCGACAAGAGCCACCGACGTCAGGGCGTCACGGAGCTGGCGATCACCGGGGCGCTGGACCAGATCGCGCAGGCCGGCGGCGGGACGGTCGAGAGCTACCCGCACGACCTGACCGACCAGACCAAGAAGATGTCGTCGTCGTTCCTCTACAACGGGACACGGCGCCTCTACGAGCGGCTCGGCTTCACCTACGACCGGCCCAAGGGCCTGAAGAACTGCGTCATGGTGAAGACGGTCGACCCCGCCTGAGGCGGCGCGCCCAGCGCGCCGCGCGCCTTCCCCCCACGCGCGAGGACCACCCATCTCGGTCAACCGGCGCGGAGGATGACCTCACCCAGGACGTGCGCGGCTTCGGCGAAGGGGGCCGGCTCCTCGGCAGCGAAGTTCAGCCGGACGAACGGTCCCGACGGCTCGGCCGGGAACCACTCGGTGCCGGGGGCGATGACCACTCCGCGGGCCTCACAGCCGCGGACGACCCGGGCGACGTCGACGGCATCGGGCAGCCTCGCCCAGAGGTTCAGGCCGCCGCGGGGAACGTGCTCGACGTGCAGTTCCGGTGCACTCGCTCGCAGTGACTCGAGCAGGACGTCGCGCCACGTCCTGAGCTGTTGCCGCATACCGCGAAGGTGCGTGGCCCAGGCGGGCTGGGTGACGACGTCGAGGGCGGCGTGGCCGTCATCGCCTGCGCCCGCCTCGCGGTCCGCGGCCGCCTCGGCCGCAGTGCCCGCTGAATCCGCGCACCGCGGGCCCCTGTGCGCCGCGGGGTCCTGTGCGCCGCGGGGTCCGGTGCGCCGCCCCGGCTCTCAGCGAGTCGGCTTGTCGGTCACCCAGAGCCGGATCGTGCCCTCCACCACCGCGGTGCCGTCGGCACGGGTCGCCACCACGTGGACCGGCACCTCGACGTCACCGGTGCGCGTCCAGTCGGCCGGGTCGGTCGTGGCCACGCAGGTGATGTCGGTGGTCGCCTTCGCGGCGTAGTCGACCTCCATGCCGCGCGGTATCCACCGGCGGTGGGCCGGGATCGTGGCCTCGGCGAGTGCGCCCATCGCCGCCTCGAGGCCGTTGCAGATCGCGATGACGTGCACCGTGCCGAGGTGGTTCTGCACCCGGCGGCGCTTGCGGATCTTCAGCTCGGCCCGGTTCGGCCCGAGCTCGACGAAACGCGGCCTGGCGGTGCGGAAGTACGGCGCCGCCTGCTCGAAGACGAGCGAGAACAGGGTGCGCCCCCGGGGCAGCGTCGAGAGTCGCCGGTAGAGCGCGTAGGTGTCGACCATGCGCCGAGGTTACCGGCGGGTAGCCCTCGTGGGGCCACGCTGTGGCGAGCGCTACTTCTTGGCCTTCTCGCCGTCGTTGGACAGCGCTGCGATGAAGGCCTCGGGCGGCACCTCGACCGAGCCGATGTTCTTCATCCGCTTCTTGCCGGCCTTCTGCTTCTCGAGCAGCTTGCGCTTGCGGCTGATGTCACCGCCGTAGCACTTCGCGAGCACGTCCTTGCGGATCGCGCGGATGTTCTCGCGGGCGATGATGCGCGCGCCGATGGCGGCCTGGATCGGCACCTCGAACTGCTGGCGCGGGATCAGGTCCTTGAGCTTGCTGGCCATCATCACGCCGTACGCGTAGGCCTTGTCCTTGTGCACGATCGAGCTGAACGCATCGACCGTCTCGCCCTGGAGCAGGATGTCGACCTTGACCAGGTCGGCGACCTGTTCACCGTCGGGTTCGTAGTCGAGCGAGGCGTAGCCGCGGGTGCGGGACTTCAGCTGGTCGAAGAAGTCGAAGACGATCTCGGCGAGCGGCAGCGTGTAGCGCATCTCGACGCGGTCCTCTGACAGGTAGTCCATGCCGCGCAGGCTGCCGCGCTTCTGCTGGCAGAGCTCCATGATGGCGCCGATGAACTCGCTCGGCGCGAGGATCGTGGCGCGCACGACCGGCTCGGTCACCGAGGAGACCTTGCCGTACGGGAACTCGCTCGGGTTGGTGACCTCGAGGACCTTCCCGTCGTCCATCGTCACCTGGTAGACGACGTTGGGAAGTGTCGAGATGAGGTCGAGGTCGAACTCGCGCTCGAGCCGCTCGCGCACGATCTCCAGGTGCAGCATGCCGAGGAAGCCGATGCGGAAGCCGAAGCCCAGCGCCGCGGACGTCTCGGGCTCGTAGACCAGCGCGGCGTCGTTGAGCTTGAGCTTGTCGAGCGCGTCGCGCAGGTCGGGGTAGTCCGAGCCGTCGATCGGGTAGAGCCCCGAGAACACCATCGGCTTGGGGTCGCGGTAGCCGCCGAGGGCGTCCTTGGCCGGCTTGGCGGCGTTGGTGACGGTGTCGCCGACGCGTGACTGGCGGACGTCCTTCACCCCGGTGATGAGGTAGCCCACCTCGCCGACGCCGAGACCCTTCGCCGGGGTCGGTTCGGGCGAGCTCACGCCGATCTCGAGCAGCTCGTGGGTCGCCCGCGTGGACATCATCGCGATCTTCTCGCGCGGGTTGAGGTTGCCGTCGATGACGCGGACGTAGGTGACGACGCCGCGGTAGGTGTCGTAGACCGAGTCGAAGATCATCGCGCGGGCCGGCGCGTCGGGGTCCCCGACCGGGGCCGGCAGCTGGCGGACGATCTGGTCGAGCAACGGCTCGACACCCTCGCCGGTCTTGCCGGAGACCCGCAGGCAGTCCTCGGGCTCGCAGCCGATGAGCCCAGCGAGCTCCTCGGCGAACTTCTCCGGCTGTGCCGCCGGCAGGTCGATCTTGTTGAGCACCGGGATGATCGCCAGGTCGTTCTCCATGGCGAGGTAGAGGTTGGCCAGGGTCTGGGCCTCGATCCCCTGCGCCGCGTCGACGAGCAGGACGGCGCCCTCGCAGGCCGCCAGCGACCGGGACACCTCGTACGTGAAGTCGACGTGTCCCGGGGTGTCGATCATGTTGAGCGCGTAGGTCTTGCCCTCGAGCTCCCAGGGCATGCGCACGGCCTGGCTCTTGATGGTGATGCCGCGCTCGCGCTCGATGTCCATCCGGTCGAGGTACTGCGCGCGCATCGCCCGCGCGTCGACGATGCCCGTGATCTGCAGCATGCGGTCCGCGAGCGTCGACTTGCCGTGGTCGATGTGGGCGATGATGCAGAAGTTCCGGATCAGCTCCGGCGGCGTTGCGTGCGGCTGCAGCGCGGTGCGGGCCAGGGGGGACACGGGTACTCGAGACCTCACGGGTATGCGGACGGGAACGGTTCATCCTCCCATGCGCGCGGCACTGCCCGTGACCGGCCGCGCAGCCGTTGCGGCAGCCAGGCTGCGGCCGTGGCTGTCACGCCCGGACGGCCGGCGTCGTCAGGCGGAGGCGGGTTGGGCGCCTGGAGCGGGACGCCGTGCGGAGCGACGCCCTGCGAGCCCGGAGGCGAGCGCGATGCCGACACCGAGCACGGCGAGGATCGCGCCGATGCGCGAGGGCCACTCGTACCCGAGCCCGGCCGACAGGACGATCGAGCCGAGCCAGGCGCCGAGGGCGTTGGCGATGTTGAGTGTGGAGTGGTTGAGGGCGGCAGCAAGCGACTGGCCCTCGTGGGCGACGTCCATGAGCCGCGTCTGCAGCATGGGCACGAGGATGCTGGGCAGCAGCCCGAGCATGAAGACCGCGACGACGGCGAGCCACTTCGCGGCCTGGACCGCAGGACCGAAGACCACGAGCATCACCGCGATGGTGGCCATGACGGCG
This sequence comes from Phycicoccus sp. Soil748, assembly GCF_001428025.1. Lineage (GTDB taxonomy): Bacteria > Actinomycetota > Actinomycetes > Actinomycetales > Dermatophilaceae > Pedococcus. The sequence goes on from NZ_LMSC01000009.1 coordinate 203,238, forward strand.
CAGATGCCACGCAGCAGCCCGATCCGGGAGACGGGGCCGGACAGCATGGCACCGGCGGTCATGCCCACGCCGTAGACGGCCAGGATGAACGGGATCGCGCTGGTGCCGAAGCCGCCGAGCTCGGTCATGGTCGGGGAGATGTAGGAGAAGGTCGCGAACATGCCGCCGAACCCGACGGTGCCGATCGCGAGCGCGAACCACACCTGGGGCCGGCGCAGGGCCGACAGCTCCGAGCGCATGGTGACTCCCCCGTCGGGCGGGCAGAACGGCACCCAGCGCCACACGGCGAGCACGGTGACCAGCGCGATCACGGACACCGCGGCGTACGGCCACTGCCACCCGTAGGCCTGCCCGATGCGGGTGGTCACGGGGACCCCCACGATGTTGGCCACGGTGAGCCCGGTGATCATCATCGACACCGCCCACGTGCGGCGGTGGGCGGGGACGAGGGAGGCGGCGACGAGCGAGCCCACACCGAAGTAGGCGCCGTGCGGCAGCCCGGACAGGAAGCGGGCTCCCATGAGCAAGCCGTAGCTCGACGCCAGCGCGGAGAGGCCGTTGGCGACGGCGAAGCCACCCATGAGCCACAGCAGCAGCTGCTTGCGCGGCATCTTCGACCCCAGTGTGGCCAGGACCGGCGCGCCCACGACGACGCCGGCCGCGTAGGCGGAGACGACGTGCCCGGCGGTCGGGATCGAGATGCCGACACCCCGGGCGACCTCGGGCAGCAGGCCCATCGTCACGAACTCGGTCGTGCCGATCGCGAACCCCCCGATCGCCAGCGCCAGCAGGGCCAGGCGGGTGTGGGCTGGGCGGACGGCCGGGGCGAGGTCCTCAGCCGCTTGCTGGGTGCTCAGGAGGGCGTCCTCGACGGTCGGCGCGGTGGGAGCTGGGTCGTTCACAGCGGTGCAACGGCAGGAGCGCGGTCGAGCATTCCCGGACTGTCCCACGCCACAGGGGTCCTTCGGTGCGGGGGGCCACCGGTCGAGACATAGCATCGGTCCCGACGCCGACCGCCGAGCGAGGGGACCCATGGCCGAGCAGACGTACCACCCGACGGCGCCTCCGCCCAGCCCGTACCAGCCCGCGCCGGGCCCCTACCAGCCGTACCCGCCGATGCCCCCGAACGGCTACCGCAGGTCGGTGCGCTCGCACCTGCGCCACCCCCTCGAGAACCTGTGCCTGGTGCTCGTCATCCTCGGGTCGTTCGTCGTGTGGACGGTGTGCGGCTACGAGGTCGCCTCGGCCGTGGTGGAGCGCCGCCAGCCCGACCCGTATGCCGTGATCCTGCTCGCGGCCCCGGTCCTCATCTACTTCCTGCGTGGGCAGCTCTACGCGCAGCAGCGCCTGAACGGCGTGAAGATCAGCCCCACGCAGTACCCCGAGGCGTACCAGATGCTCCTCGACTCCTGCGCCCACCACGGACTGCCGAAGGTGCCGGACGCGTACGTCGTCCTCGGCAACGGCATGATCAACGCCGCGGCCTCGGGGCACGGGTTCCGCCGGTTCATCTTCATCTACAGCGACCTGTTCGAGATCGGCGGCCAGGCCCGCAACCCCGATGCGCTGCGCTTCATCATCGGCCACGAGGTGGGTCACATCGCGGCCGGCCACACCAGCTACTGGCGCGTGCTGGCCATCAGCGGCGCGCAGTGGATCCCGTTCCTGGGGTCGACGCTGAGCCGCAGCCAGGAGTACACGGCCGACAACTTCGGCTACGCCCTCGTCCCGCACGGCAGCGCCGGCGCCATGGCGACCCTCGCGGCCGGCAAGTACCTCAACCGCAGCGTCGACGTGAACGCCCTCGCCGACCGGGCGACCACCGAACGCGGGTTCTTCGTGTGGCTGGTCAACGCCCTCGCCAGCCACCCCGTGCTGCTGTGGCGCTCGCACGCCCTGCGAGACCGCCGCCGACCGGGCCGGCTGCTGTGGCGTCCAAAGGACCGTGCCTGAGCACTGGATGCTCCGGGTAGCGTGACGGCCATGGCGCGACGCGGACTCGGTGAGCAGCTGGCCCAGGTCGTCGGGCGGGCGGCGCGCGACGGCATACGGGCGTGGCTGCGCAGCAGGACCCGCAGGCCCTCGACGCCTGCGACGGGTGGACGCCCCCCGCACCCCGCACCATCCCCGCGTCCCGCCGCGCCTCGGCCGGGCGACCGCCCTCGTAGCCGGGCGACCGGTGGTGCCACCGCGCCGCACGCCTACCCGGGCGACTTCACCGGGGTCCCCGACCTCGCCTACGCGGCCAACCCCGACGGCCGCCCCGACCCGGGCGAGATCGTGTGGACCTGGGTGCCCTACGAGGAGGACCACCAGCAGGGCAAGGACCGACCCGTCCTGCTCGTCGGCCACGACGGCGACGGGCTGCTGGGGCTCATGCTCACCAGCAAGGACCACGACCGCGACGCCGACCAGGAGGCGCGGTACGGACGGCACTGGCTGGACATCGGCTCCGGCGCCTGGGACCGCGCCGGACGTCCCAGCGAGGTCCGGCTCGACCGGGTACTGCGCGTGGACCCGGCCGCGGTGCGCCGCGAGGGCGCCACGCTCGACCGGGCGCGGTTCGAGGAGGTCGCCGCCGCGGTGCGGGCACTGGGCTGACCCCCGCGCCAGCGCCCGAGGAGCGGCCGGACCTTGGTCGAGTCTTGCCCTGCCGCAGGGTAACCCGGCACGCTGGCTTGACCCGTGCCCGCAGAGGCAGTTTGTACCTTGTGCGGGGCCGCGCCCGCGGCCCCAGGACCTCAAGGGGAACCACCATGACGCGACCTCGCCGTCGCCCCGCCGCTGTGCTCGCCGCGGCCGTCGCCGCGATGCTGCTCACCGCCTCCGCAACGGCAGCTGCCGCGGCCGGCGCGGATGGCTCGACCGCCCCGGCCTCCTCGGCCGCCGCGACCGCGCACCAACCGAACCAGTCGGCCCGCTCGGCGGGCATCCGCTCGGGTGGCGACGCCTGGATGGGCTGGTCGCAGGACGGCAGCGGGCGTCCCGCGCCCTCACCCCGCCAGGCCTCGCAGGCGTCCACCTTGGCCGCCGCCGCCCAGACCTCGGGCATCGACGTCTCCAAGTGGCAGGGCAACGTCGACTGGGCCTCCTACTGGGGCCAGGGCAAGCGTTTCGCCTACGTCAAGGCGACCGAGGGCACGACCTACCAGAACTCCTACTTCGCCCAGCAGTACAACGGCTCCTACAACGTCGGCATGATCCGTGGCTCGTACCACTTCGCCCTACCCGACAACTCGACCGGGACCGCGCAGGCCGACTGGTTCGTGAACCACGGCGGCGGCTGGTCCGGCGACGGCAGGACCCTGCCAGGCGTGCTCGACATCGAGTACAACCCCTACGGCGCCACCTGCTACGGCCTGAGCCAGGCGTCGATCCGCAGCTGGATCGCGGCGTTCACCTCCCGCTACAAGGCCCGGACGGGTCGCGACGCCGTCATCTACTCCACGACCAGCTGGTGGACGACGTGCACCGGCAACACCAGCCAGTTCTCCGCGACCAACCCGCTGTGGATCGCGCGGTACAACACCTCCCCCGGCACCCTCCCGGCCGGGTGGGACTACTACACGTTCTGGCAGTACACCGACTCCCCGCTGGACCAGGACTACTTCAACGGCGACCTGACGCGGCTGAAGGCGCTCGCCCTCGGCTGAGACCGGCACGACCCGGGCACGACCCGGGCACGCCCCGGGCACGACGAAGGGGCCGGTCACCTCGCGGTGACCGGCCCCTTCGCGATGTCAGGGTGACTCGCTCAGAGCGAGTTGGCCTTCTTCGCCATGGCCGACTTCTTGTTGGCGGCCTGGTTGGCGTGGATGACGCCCTTGCTCACGGCCTTGTCGAGCTTGGTGGAGGCAACCTTCAGCGCCTCCTGGGTGGCCGTGGCGTCGCCCGACGCCGCGGCGACCTGGAACTTGCGGATCCAGGTCTTGAGCTCGCTCTTGACGGCCTTGTTGCGCTCGGTCGCCGTGCGGTTCGTCTTGATCCGCTTGAGCTGGGACTTGATGTTTGCCACAGGTGTGTCTCTCTTGGTTGGTCGGTAGTTGCCGTTAGAGGGCGGCAGAAGCATCTCGGGACCGGGCGTGGGGCACCCGTGGTTGAGACGCTCTGGGTGGTGCAGCATGCGCGCACGACCATGCGCGCACGCGATGGGCAAATCTACCAGCGACTGGGCCGCTCCCCCAAAACGCGCCGCACACGCCCGTCCTGCTCAGCGGCCGGTGCGCGCTCCGGTGATGGTGAGGATGGCGCGCTCGACGGCGTAGACGGGGTCGCGGCCGCCTCCCTTGACCTCGAAGTCGGCGAGGGCGACGGCCTGGATGGACTCCGCGAGCCCCTCGGGACCCCACCCGCTGAGCCCGCGCCGGGCCTTGTCGACCTGCCACGGCGCCATCCCGAGGTCGCGGGCGACGTCGGCGGACCGCCCGCGGCCGGCGGCCCCCACCTTGACCAGCTGGCGCAGCTGCTGGGCGAGCACCGCGACGATCGGCACCGGGTCGACGCCGGTCGCGATGGCGTGCCGCAGCAGCCTCAGTGCCTCGCCGGCCTGGCCGGCGACGGCTGCGTCGGCGACACGGAACCCCGTCGCCTCCACCTTGCCGCCGTGGTACCTGGCCACGAGCTGCTCGTCGATGGTGCCGGTGGTGTCGGCGACCAGCTGCTGGCAGGCCGCGGCGAGCTCGCGCACGTCCTTGCCCACGGCCTCGATGAGCGCGCGGACGGCGTCGGGACTGGCCTTGCGACCGGCCCTGCGGAACTCGTTGGTGGCGAAGTCGGCCTTGTCACGGTCGGACTTGATGGCCGGGGCCTCGAGGACCCTCGCCTGCGACTTCTTCAGGGTGTCGATCACCTTCTTGCCGCGCTGGCCGGACTTGTGGGTGACGACCAGCGTCACGTCCGGCTCGGGCGCGGCGAGGAAGGCCAGCAGGTCCTCCTGCAGCTCGTCCGGCGCCTCGTCGAGGTCGTGGACCACGATGGCCTTGGCCCCGCCGAACAGCGACGGGCTGGCGTGCACGCCCACGGCGCCCGGTTCGTAGGAGGCGGCGTAGAGGCGCACCACCTCGACCTCGGGGTCGGCCGACCGCAGCTCCTCGAGGGTGGCGGCCAGCGCCCGGTCTGCGATGACCTGCTCAGGCCCGGTCACCAGGACGAGGGGCGGCACGGATCGGGTGGCGGTGGCGGTCACGGGGTCAGCCTGCCATGACCGTGCGACACGTCCCGGCGACAGTCCTGCGCCGACCGTCAGCCTCCGGGGCAGTACGCCTCCCCCGGCGCCAGGTCGGGGTGGATGGCACCCCCGCGGTCGGACACCGACGCCACCGTGGTGGCCGCGCCGCGGCGTACCGCCACGACCTCGGCGAGGATCGCCACGGCGATCTCGCCGGGGTCCTGGGCACCGATGTCCAGCCCGATGGGCGCATGCAGGGCGGCGAGCGCCTCCTGGCTGACGCCGTGGTCGAGCAGCCACTCGCGCCGGCGCGCCTGCGTCGCACGGGAGCCCATGGCGCCGACGTACGGTGCGCCGGCGGCGAGGGCGTCGCGGATCACCGGCCCGTCGACGTCGTCGTGGTGGCTCGTGACGACGACGGCGTCGTGCTCGGGACCGACCGGCACCTGCTGCGCCGACACGGTGGTGGTCCAGCCCAACGGCCCGCACAGGGCCTCGAGCGCCTCGACGACGGGGCCGTCACCGACCAGGAGCAGGTGCGGGGAGCGTTCCATGCGACGAGTATCGCGCCCCGGCACGCCTGGGTGCCCGGGACCGCTCGTCCCGGTCAGTCGAGCTGCATCGCGGTGGCGCCGTCGGCCTCGAGGCCCAGCCCGGCGAGCCGGGCCGCCACGACGTCCTGGGGCAGCTCGAGGCTCTCGGCCAGCTCGGCCAGGGTCAGCCCGAGCTCGACCCCGTCGCGCAGCTCCTCGTCGGACTCCGGTGTCCAGGCATGTCCCTGGGTGACGGCCGTGCGCGACGAGTCGCCGGGCGGCGGGTCGGCAGCCACCGGGCGCGGGTCGGGCGCAGCGGGGCGCGGGTGCTCGGCGGCGTCCTCCCCCGTGCGCCCCATCGACGTTCCCACGACCGCACCGGTGGCGCCGCGCAGGGCGGGCTCGTGGACGGCCAGCGGCGGCGGTGCCGTCTCGTCGAGCCGCTTGAGGGCGGCCAGCACCCGGTCACGGTCGGTGGTGGGCCAGAACGGGGGCAGCGAGCGCTGCAGGAACCCGGCATACCGCGCGGTGATCATGCGGGAGTCGAGGAAGGCGACGACGCCCCGGTCGTCGGCCCGGCGGATGAGGCGGCCGGCGCCCTGGGCGAGCCGCAGCGCGGCGTGGGTGGCGGTGACCGCCATGAAGCCGTTGCCGCCCATCCGGGCGATCGCCTGCGAGCGCGCCGACGCCAACGGGTCGTCGGGGCGCGGGAACGGGATGCGGTCGATGATGACCAGCTGGCACGACGACCCGGGGACGTCGACGCCCTGCCAGAGGGTGAGCGTGCCGAACAGGCAGGTCTTCGGGTCGCGGGCGAACTGCCGCACCAGCGTGGTGATCTGGTCCTCGCCCTGGCACAGGAACCCGATCTCGCCGTCGAAGCGCTCGCGCATCGCCTCGGTGGCGTCGCGTGCCGCCCGCATCGAGGAGAAGAGCCCGAGCGCCCGGCCGCCGGACGCCCGGACGAGGGCCTCGATCTCGTCGAGGGTCTGCTCGCTGATGCCGTCGCGACCCGGTGCCGGCAGGTGCTGGGCGACGTAGGCGATGGCCTGCTGGGGGTAGTCGAACGGGCTGCCGACGTCGAGGCCGCGCCACTCCGGCGCCCCGTCGCCCCGCAGCCCCATGGTGCCGGCCACGGCGTCGAACGTGCCGCCGAGCTCGAGCGTCGCCGAGGTCATGACGACCGTGCGGTCACCGAACACCTTGTCGCGCAACAGCATCGCCACGCTCATCGGTGCCACGCGCAGGACCGACCCACGTCGTGGGTCGCGGTTGACCCAGACGACGTCGAGGTCGCGCTGCTCGAGGATGCGTGAGGAGTTCTCGAAGATCTCGTCGACCGCCGCCTGGGCGACCTTGCGGCTCCCGTCGGGCTCGACGCCCTTCTCGGGCTTGAGCTCGGACTGCACCTGCCGGCTCGTGTCGCGCACGCGCGCCAGCGCCAGTGCGAGCGAGTCGGGGATCCCGCCGAGCTTGCCCTCGGGCAGCTCGTCGAGGACGCCCTGCAGGAACACCGCGGCGTCCTCGACGGCCTCGGCGGAGTCGGCGAGCCGGCCGGCACGCTTCGCCGCGGCACTCACCATCGAGGCGGTCAGCTCGTCGGTGATGGTGGAGGTGACGCGGTCGACGAGCTCGTGGCCCTCGTCGACGACGAGGAGGTCGTGCTCGGGGAGCATCTGGCGGCCCTCGAAGGAGTCGATCGCCATGAAGGAGTGGTTGGTGACGATGACGTCGCAGTCCTTGGCCGCCTCCCGGGACCGCTCGACGAAGCAGTCGGCCAGCGCGGGGCACTTGCTGCCCATGCACTCGTGGGCGCTGACCGAGACCTGGCGCCAGGCGCGTTCGCTGACGCCGGGGACGAGCTCGTCGCGGTCGCCGGACTCGGTGGTGTCGGCCCACTCCCGGAGTCGGACGACCTCCTGCCCGAGCCGGGAGGCCGCCTTGTCGACCTCGCCGACGCCGAACAGCCCCTCGTCCTCGTCGGGGAAGCCTCCCTCGAGCTTGTGCGCGCACAGGTAGTTGCGCCGCCCCTTGACCAGCCCGTAGGTCGGGCGGCGCCCGAGGACCGGCGTGATGGCCTCCGCCAGTCGCGGCATGTCGCGGTCCACGATCTGCGCCTGCAGGGCCAGGGTCGCCGTTGCGACGACCGCCGGCTTGCCGACCGCCTGGGCGTGCATGACCGCCGGGATCAGGTAGGCGAGGGACTTGCCGGTGCCGGTGCCGGCCTGCACGAGCAGGTGCTCGTCCTTCTCGATCGCGTCCGCGACCGCGTGCGCCATCTCGACCTGGCCGGGCCGCTCGACGCCCCCGACTCCCTGGACGGCCGCGTGCAGGAGTTCGTCGAGGGAAGCCACGCGCACAGGGTATGCCGTGGCGGCAGGCCCAGGCACCGGCGTCCCCAACCCTGCGCACGACGGCTCGCGGGCTTCGCACGGCGGCGTCCCCAGGCCCTCGCACGGCCGTGACCCCGGCGCGCGCGGCGCCGGGGTCACGGTCGTGGGTCCCGGGTCAGGTCACCTCTCGTCCACCCAGGCGGGTGCCGGGACCCCGTTCCCCGTCAGGTTGTCGCACGCGACGTACTGACTGCCCACGCGCTCGATGGCGCAGAAGGGGGTCGATGCCGGCTGGGGGTTGGAGGGCCCGGCCTCCTGCCGGGCCGCGGCCGGGAGGGTCCCGACGGCGAGCAGGAGGGCGAGGACGGGCGCGGTGGCCGAGAGGACGAAGGCGGTTCGACGGTGCTGGCTGGTGTTCACGGTGTGCTCCTGGAGTGGTGGGTGCGGAGGTGTTGTGCTGACTCCTCCACGGTCCGGCGACAGCCACCTGAGCCACATCGGGCACACCCCCTGAGGTGCGGCCCGGAACCCCCTGAAAGTCGCTTCCCCCGGGCCGCGTCGAGAGGACACACTGAGGACGTGACGCTGCCGCAGGGCGTCGCCGACGACGCCTTCGTGGGTCGTGTCGAGGAGCTGGAGGTGCTCGACTCGGCACTCGCGTCCGCGCGCGCGGGCCACGGTCGCGCGGTACTCGTGTCCGGGGAGGCAGGGGTCGGCAAGACCAGGCTCGTTCACCGTGCCTGCGCGACGGCCGACGACGTCCTCGTGCTCGCGGGAGCCTGCCTGCCGCTGTCCACGCTCAGCATCCCGCTGCTGCCCCTGCGGTCGGCGCTCGCGGGCTGGGCCGAGGGCGGCGCAGACACGGCTTCCCAGGGCTTGTCCGGCGAGGACGCGGCCGAGGGGCTCGACCGGTGGCTCGAGGCACGGTGCCGGCAGGGGGCGGTCGCGCTGGTCGTCGACGACCTGCAGTGGGCCGACCAGGGGACGCTGGACGTCCTGATGTGGCTCGTCTCGGGGCTCGCGAACCGGCGGCTGGCCATCCTCGCCACGGTGCGCAGGGGCGAGGTCGGCCCGGAGCACCCCATGACCCGGTGGCTCGCGGACGTGCGGCGACTGCCGGGGTTCGTGCGGCAGGACCTCGGCCCGCTCGCCCTGGAGGAGACCAGGCAACAGCTCTCGACGCTGCTCGGGGACGAGCCGCACGACGCCCTGGTCCGGCAGGTGCACGACCGCACGGGAGGCAACGCCTACCTCAACCAGCTGCTCGTGGCCGGGCTCTCGCCGACGGCGACCAGCCTGTCCGGCAGGGCGTTGCCCGAGGACCTGACCTCCGCCGTGCTCAGGGCCTGGCTCCAGCTGTCACCGGCCGCTCGAGAGCTCACCCGGGTGCTGGCAGTCGGCGGCACCGTGGCGAGGGGGCCGACGCTCGCCACGGCTTCCCGGCTGGCCGGCGTCGAGGAGGCCGGGCCCTTGCTGCGCGAGTGCGTGGAGGCGGGCATCCTCGACGTGCACGACTCCGACGGCTACTGGTTCCACCACCCGCTGCAGGCGGAGGCGCTGGAGGCGGGACTGGCTGCGCCCGAACGCACCAGGCTGCACGCCGCGTTCGCCGAGGCCCTCTGCGACAGGCACCACACGGAGGCTGCCGACCTGGCGACCGCCATCCTCATGACCGACCACCTCCACCGGGCCGGTGACGAGGACGGCACGTACGCCTGGGCCGTGCGGGCTGCCGACGCCGCCGAGCACGACGGCTCGTGGGGCGACGTGGTGCGTCTGCTGCACCGCGCCGTCGAGGCCTTGGCGGAGCTGGGTCGACCCGAGACCGAGGCCTGCGCCCTGTGGGAGAGGCTTCGGGACGCGTCCCTCCGCGCTGGGGACCTCGACGGCGAGCTGGAGGCCACCGAGGCCCTCCTCGACCATGCTGCCCCCGAGGCCCGCGTGGCGGCAGAGCTGGTGGTCCGGCGCCAGCACCTGCGCTTCATGACCGGTCGCGGCTTCTTCGACCGCGAGGAGCTGGCGCGGGCGGTCGAGCTCTCCGGCACCGCACCCGACTCCTGGCAGCACGCGTTCGCGCTGGCCGAGGCGGCCCACGCGGCACTGTGGGCCGAGGACCCCGCGGCGCCGGGGATGGCGGTCGAGTCCCTTGCCCGGGCGAGGGCCTGCGGCCACCCGCGCGCGCTGTCCTACGCCCTCACGGCGAACGCCATGCACGCCGTCATCACCGAGGACATGGCGAGGGGACGGGCGTGGGGGTCGGAGGGTGTGGCGTGCGCCGCCCTCGCCGGCGACGGCTTCGCCTTCGGCCACGCGACCATGTGGGAGGCCAACGCCATGGGCGGCCCGGCCGACCCGCGCTGGGGCGCCAGCGTGGCCGCACGCCGGTCCCAGGGCGAGGACCTCGGGCTCCCCCACCCGTACCTGGCGTGGTTGGCGGTCGGCGAGGCCCAGGGAGAGCTGCAGCGCGGGAGCTGGAGGGCCTGTCAGGCGCTGCTGCGCTCCGCCCTCGGTCGCACCCCTGGAGCGCTCGTCGACGTCGGCGCCCGCCTGCAGGCAGCAGAGCTCGCCGCGCTGCAGGGACGGGTGCACGAGGCGCAGGGCCACCTCGCCCGGGCCGACGAGCTGTTCGCCGAGACCTCCACCTTCCTCCCCTTCGAGTTCGACGCCGTGCGGGCCAGGGTGCGGCTCGCCGGAGGCGACCTGCGAGGGTGCGTCGACGCCGCGCTGGTAGGGGCGACCACGCCCGGCGTCTCCCCCACCATGGCGGAGTGGCTGCTGCCCCTGGCCGTCCGTGCGCTGGCCGACCTGGCCCAGGAGCAACACGACGCCCGCGCCGACCCTGGACCGCTGGTGCGCGAGGTGGACGCGCTGGAGCAGCGCTTCCCCCACACCATCCAGGACGCCGGTGGCGACGAGGCCTACTACCGACAGCTCGAGGGGCTCGACGCGCTGTACGCCGCGGAACGGGCCCGCGCGCGGCTCGCGCCCGACCGGGTCCACGCGTGGGAGGTGACGGCGGACCTGCTCCGGGACGTGCTGCCGTGGGACGAGTGCTACGCGCGGTGGCGGCTGGCCGAGGCGCTCTTCGACGCGGGTCCCACCCGTCGGGGCGAGGCCGTCGAGGCCCTGCGCCGGGCCCAGCAGCTCGCGCTCGACCTGCAGGCGGTCCCCATCCTCGAGCAGGTGGCCTCGCTCGCCAGGTCGGCCCGCGTACCCCTGGCCGAGCCCTTGGTGACCGCGGCCGTGGACGGACGACCGCACGCGGGTGCGCACCTGACCGCCCGGGAGGAGGAGGTGCTGGCGCACGTCGTGGCGGGGCGGACCTACGGGGAGATCGCCCGGACGCTGGTGGTGAGCGAGAAGACGGTGAGCACGCACGTCAGCCACCTGCTCGCCAAGACCGGCACGGCGAACCGCGTGGACCTCGCCCGCTGGGCGGCGCGTCGAGGAGCCGGAGCCGGAGCCGCCACGGTCCCCGCCACCCGGCCCTGACCCGACCGCTCAGCGCGGCTGCCTGCGAGACTGTCGGCGATGAGCACCGACCAGGCAGCCGCCACCTCCCCGTCCCTGCCTGAGCTGCTCGACCACGTCGAGAAGGACCCCGACGCCGCGTACGACGCGTTCACCGACTGGGCCAGGGCTCAGGGGACGCCGCTGTACCCGCACCAGGACGAGGCACTGCTGTCCCTGCTCGCCGGCGAGAACGTCGTCCTCTCCACCCCGACCGGGTCGGGCAAGTCGCTGGTGGCAACGGGCGCGCACTTCGCGGCGCTGGCCGACGACCGCGTCAGCTTCTACACCGCGCCGATCAAGGCCCTGGTGAGCGAGAAGTTCTTCGCCCTCTGCGAGGTGTTCGGCGCCGGCGAGGTCGGCATGCTCACCGGTGACGCCTCGGTCAACCCCGACGCCCCGATCATCTGCTGCACCGCGGAGGTGCTGGCCAACATCGCCCTGCGCGAGGGCGACCGGGCCGACGTGGGCCTGGTCGTGATGGACGAGTTCCACTTCTACGCCGAGCACGACCGCGGCTGGGCCTGGCAGGTGCCGCTGCTCGAGCTGCCGCAGGCACAGTTCCTGCTCATGTCGGCGACCCTCGGTGACATGAGCGAGCTCGCCCAGGACCTCACCCGCCGCAACGGCCGGTCGACGGCGTTGGTGACGGGTACGGAGCGGCCGGTGCCCCTCAGCTTCTCCTGGGCCATGACCCCGCTGCCCGAGACGATCGAGGAGCTGCTGTCGACCCACCAGGCGCCGGTCTACATCGTCCACTTCACCCAGGCCGCCGCGCTCGAGCAGGCCCAGGCGCTGGTCGGCCTGAAGTCAGTCATCAAGGCCGACCGCGAGGCCATCGCGGAGCGCATCGGCGGGTTCCGGTTCACCGCGGGGTTCGGGAAGACGCTGTCCCGGCTCGTGCGGTCCGGCATCGGGGTCCACCACGCCGGGATGCTCCCCCGCTACCGGCGGCTGGTCGAGCAGCTCGCCCAGGACGGCCTGCTCAAGGTCATCTGCGGCACCGACACCCTGGGCGTCGGCATCAACGTGCCGATCCGCACGGTGCTCTTCACCGGACTGGTGAAGTTCGACGGGTCGCGGCAACGGGTGCTCAAGGCGCGCGAGTTCCACCAGATCGCGGGCCGGGCCGGCCGCGCGGGGTTCGACACCAGCGGCTCGGTCGTCGTCCAGGCGCCGGAACACGTGATCGAGAACGAGAAGGCGCTCGCGAAAGCCGGCGACGACCCCAAGAAGCGCCGCAAGGTCCAGCGCCGCAAACCTGCCGACGGCGAGGTCTCCTGGACCGAGCAGACCTACGACAAGCTCGTGCACGCAGAGCCAGAGCCCCTCGTGTCGCGCATGCGTGTCGACCACTCGATGATCCTCAACGTCGTCCAGCGCCCGGGCGACCCGGTCGCGGCGCTGAGCCGTCTGCTGCGCGACAACCACGAGTCACCGCGCAACCAGGCGCGACTCGCGCGGCGGGCCATCACCCTGGGCCGGAGCCTGCTCGACACCGGTGTGCTGCACCGCGTCGACCCGCCCGGCCCCGGCGGACGCACGATCGCCGTCCGCGAGGAGCTCGCCAGCGACTTCGCGCTCAACCAGCCCCTCGCACCCCTGGCCCTGGCCGCGCTCGACGTCCTGGATCCGGAGGCGCCGACCTACGCCCTCGACGTGGTCTCGGTCATCGAGGCGATCCTCGACGACCCCCGCCAGGTCCTGCTGCAGCAGCAGTACAAGGCGCGCGGCGAGGCGGTCGCCGAGATGAAGGCCGACGGCGTCGAGTACGAGGAGCGCATGCAGCTGCTCGAGGACGTCTCGTGGCCCAAGCCGCTCGCCGAGCTGCTCGACGCGACGTTCGAGATCTTCCGGCAGAGCCACCCGTGGGTGTCGGAGTCGGCCCTGTCGCCGAAGTCGGTCGTGCGCGACATGTACGAGCGGGCGATGACGTTCACCGAGTTCGTCGCGTACTACCAGCTCGCCCGCAGCGAGGGCCTGGTCCTGCGCTACCTCACCGACGCCTACCGCACGCTGCGCCACACCGTCCCGGAGGCGCACCGCAGCGAGGCGTTCGAGGACCTGCACGAGTGGCTCGGCGAGACCGTCCGCCAGACCGACAGCTCACTCCTCGATGAGTGGGAGGCCCTGACCGATCCCGATGCCAACGCGCGGCTCGACGAGCTCGAGCGGCTGGCTGCGCATGGCGGCACCCGCGCTGGCCGCCCGATCACGTTCAACGAGAAGGCTTTTCGCGTCATGGTCAGGAACGCCATGTTCCGCCGGGTCGAGCTCGCCTCGCGCGACCGCTTCGAGGAGCTCGCCGCCCTCGAGGAGGCTGCCGCGGCGCTGCCCGAGCCCCCGCGCCACCCCCTCATGGACGAGTCGGCCTGGGACGCGGCACTCGGCGCCTACTACGCCGAGCACGACACGATCGGCACCGACGGTGCGGCCCGCGGCCCGCGCCTGCTGCACCTCTCCCCCGCCACGGGCCCCGCGCCCGGCGAGAACGAGCCCGAGGGTGAGCACCGGCTGTGGCTGGCCCGTCAGACCCTGGAGGACCCCGAGGGCGACCACGACTGGGTCATCGAGGCGACCGTCGACCTCGACGCCTCCGACGAGGCCGGCGAGCCCGTCGTCCTCACGACGGCCTTGCGCCGGCTCTGACCCCGGGTCGACTCTGACCCCGGGCAGCCGAAACCCGGCGGACAGCAACGGTGCTCGGCGGCCAGTGTCGAGGTCGTGCACCCTGATGAGATCTGGGACGAGACGACCGCCTCCCTCTACGACACCCCCGGCGAGGGCATGTTCGCCGACGACGTCCTGGGGCCCACCGTCGACCAGCTCGCGGACCTGGCGGGCACCGGCGCGGCCCTGGAGCTCGCGATCGGCACCGGCCGCGTCGCCATACCCCTCGCCGAGCGGGGCGTTCCTGTCACGGGCATCGAGCTGTCCGAGCCCATGGTGGCGAGGCTGCGCGAGAAGGTGGGCGCCGACGCCATACCCGTCGTCGTCGGTGACATGGCCACGACGCGGGCGCCCGGCGAGTTCTCCCTGGTGTACCTCGTGTTCAACACCGTCTCGAACCTGCTCACCCAGGACGAGCAGGTCGAGTGCTTCCGCAACGCGGCGCGGCACCTCTCCCCCGGCGGCGCGTTCGTCATCGAGCTGTGGGTGCCCCAGCTGCGCCAGCTCCCGCCCGGCTCCCCCGCGACGGTGTTCGCCAGCGAGCCCGGCTACGTCGGCCTCGACGACTACGACGTGCTGCACCAGCGGGTGGTCTCGCACCACTTCCGCTACGGACGCGGGCGCGAGGCCACCCACGGCATCAGCCCGCACCGCTACATCTGGCCGGCCGAGCTCGACCTCATGGGACGCCTCGCGGGGTTCGAGCTCGAGGCGAGGTATGCCGACTGGGACCGGTCCGCGTTCACGGCGGGCGGACTCCCGCTCCCACGTGTCGGTCTACCGGCTCACTGCGACCTGACCTGAGCCCCGACCGAGCCGACAGGGGCAGCGAGCAGCCCCCTACCGGCTCGAGCGCTCGAGCAGCTCGCGCAGGCTCGTCGCCGGGTGGCCCGTCAGCCGCTCGACGGCGTCGCTGACGTGCTCGACCTCACCGGCGGCGATCGCGGTGTAGGTCGACACCCAGGCGTCGACCTGCCAGTCGGGGGCGCCGTACGACGCCCGTGACGCATACGCCTCGGGCACCGTCTCCGCGACGTAGCGGGTGGGCGTCCCGGTCACCTCGGTGATGGTGGCGGCGGCCTCTGCGAGGGTGAGCGCCTCGGGCCCGGTCAGGTCGTAGGTCGCGCCGGCGTGCGCCGCAGAGTCGGCGAGCACGACGGCGGCGACCGCGGCGACGTCGTCGCGGGCGACCGCGGCGACCCTGCCGTCACCGGCCGGTCCGCGGATCGCGCCGTCGGTCACCATGAGCGGCAGGAAGTCGGCGTAGAAGCTGTCGCGCAGGAAGGTGAAGGCCATCCCCGAGGCCCGGATCGCCTTCTCGGTGGCAAAGTGGTCGCGCCCCAGGGTGAAGGTGCAGTCGGCGGCCGCGCCCTGGAACGACGTGTAGACGACGTGCCGCACCCCGGCGGCGGCTGCCGCGTCGACGAAGGCGAGGTGCTGACTGCGACGGTCGACGTCCTCGGCCGCCGACACCATGAGGAGCGTGTCGATGCCGGCGAGCGCCGCACGCACCACGGCGGTGTCGGCGTACTCGGCGCGGCGCACGGCTGCGCCGGGGACCTTGGGTGCAGCCTCCGGGCGTCGGGCCAGCAGCACCAGCTGGTCGCCGAGGTCGGCGAGCCGGCTCGCCACGGCACCACCCACCGCGCCGGTCACTCCGGTGATGCCCACGACGTCAGTCATGGGGCGACGCTACCCGCGCGGGGCGTCGCCCGCAGGCAGGGCGAGGGTCATGAACACGCTGAACTCGTCGGCGGCATACGGCCCGAACGGCCCGCACTCGACGAAGCCCCGCCGCGCGTAGAGGCGCCGGGCAGGGGCGAACTCCGCAGGCGAACCGGTCTCGAGGCTCAGCCTCGAGTAGCCGCGAGCGACGGCCTGCGCCACGAGGTGCTCCAGCACCAGAGCGCCCACGCCGCGTCCGCGGTGCTCGGCGGCGGTGCGCATCGACTTCAGCTCGCCGTGCCGGCGGTCGAGCTCGCGCAGTGCCCCGCACCCGAGCCCCTCTTCGCCCTCCCAGACGCTCCAGAAGCTGAGGTCCGGGGTGCGCAGGCGGTCGAGGTCGAGGGTGTGCACGCTGTCGGGTGGAGAGTAGCGGCGCATGTCGGCCACGTGGGCAGCCAGCAGTGCCGCGACCTGCGGGGTGTCCAGGCCCCCGGAGCGGACCTCCATCGGGGTGTCGTCAGGCGGCGAAGTCGGCGAGCTCGGAGGCGAGCTCGGGGTGCACCCGGGCCTTCACGTGCGTGCCCCGCTCGGTGTGCTCGCTCGAGAGCACCTCGGCCTCCTCGTGCAGGCGGCTGACGAGGTCGCCGCGGTCGTAGGGCAGCAGCACCTCGACGTCGATGTCCGGACGGGGCAGCTCGTCGGCGATGAGCGCGCGCAGCTCGGCGAGCCCGGCGCCGGTGCGCGCCGACACCACGATGCAGTGCTTCTCGTGGCGACGGAGCCGGTCGAGCACCTCGGGGTCGGCCGCGTCGGCCTTGTTGACGACCACGACCTCCTTGACGTCAGCGGCGTCGACATCGGCCAGCACGGCCCGGACGGCGCTGATCTGGCCCTCCGGGTCGGGGTGCGAACCGTCGACGACGTGCAGCAGCAGATCGGCGTCGGCCACCTCCTCGAGCGTCGAGCGGAACGCCTCGACGAGCTGCGTCGGCAGCTGCCGGACGAACCCCACCGTGTCGGCGAGGGTGTAGAGCCGCCCGTCCTCGGTCTCGGCCCGGCGCACCGTCGGGTCGAGGGTGGCGAAGAGCTGGTTCTCCACCAGCACCCCGGCGCCGGTGAGGCGGTTGAGGAGCGAGGACTTGCCGGCGTTGGTGTAGCCCGCGATCGCGACACTGGGCACCTCGTGCGCCTTGCGGCTCAGGCGGCGCGTGTCGCGGCTGGTCTTCATCTCCTTGATCTCGCGGCGCAGCTTGGCCATCCGCGTGTTGATCCGGCGGCGGTCGAGCTCGATCTTCGTCTCACCGGGACCACGCGAGCCCATGCCCTGGCCGCCGGCGGCCTGGCCACCCGCCTGCCGGGACATCGACTCGCCCCAGCCGCGCAGGCGGGGGAGGAGGTACTGCAGCTGGGCCAGCTCGACCTGCGCCTTGCCCTCCTTGGACTTCGCGTGCTGGGCGAAGATGTCGAGGATCAGGGCGGTGCGGTCGATGACCTTGACCTTGACGACGTCCTCCAGCGCGCGGCGCTGCGACGGGGTCAGCTCGGTGTCGCAGATGACGGTGTCGGCACCCTCGGCGATGACGACGTCACGCAGCTCCTGGGCCTTGCCGGACCCGAGGTAGGTGCCGGTGTCCGGACGGTCGCGTCGCTGGACCAGCCCGGCGAGGACGGTCGAGCCGGCCGTCTCGGCGAGCGCGGCGAGCTCGCGCAGGGAGTTGTCGGCGTCCTCGGCCGTGCCCTCGGTCCACACCGCGGCGAGCACGACGCGCTCGAGGCGCAGCTGGCGGTACTCGACCTCGGTGACGTCCTCGAGCTCGGTGGACAGCCCGGCGACGCGACGCAGGGCGGCGCGTTCCTCGCGGTCGTACTGGTCGCCGTCGAAGCCTTGGCCGTCCTGGGGGCCGAGGTCGCCACCGGTCCTCGGGGTGGCGGTCTCCTCGGCGAGGGCGGCGGCGCGGAAGTCGAAGATGTCAGAGCGTGGTGTCATATCTCCCTCAGGGTCTCATTGCTGCAACCACCTGGGCGACCGCTTTATGTCCTGACACGCCACGCGCTCTACCGTTGGCCCCGATGAGCGCCGACGACCACTACTTCACCGCCGCACCGGCCAGCGCTGCCCAGCGACGCTCGATGACGGTGGAGCTCGCCGGGCGCGAGGTCACCGTGCAGACGGCCTCCGGCATCTTCAGCCCCGAGGGCGTGGACAAGGGCACCGCCGTCCTGCTGCGCGTGGCTCCTGCTCCCCCGACGACCGGCGCCCTGCTCGACCTCGGCTGCGGCTGGGGTCCGATCACCCTCACGCTGGCGCTTCGCTCGCCAGGGGCACAGGTGTGGGGTGTCGACGTCAACGAGCGGTCCCTGGACCTGCTCCGCACCACGGCGTCCTCGCTCGGCCTGGAGTCGGTGCAGGCCTGCCGCCCCGAGGACGTGCCCGACGCACTGTCGTTCGAGGCCATCTGGTCCAACCCGCCCATCCGGGTCGGGAAGGCCGTGCTGCACGACATGCTGCTCACCTGGCTTCCCCGGCTCGTGGTCGGCGGTGCCGCCTACCTCGTCGTCCAGAAGAACCTGGGCTCCGACTCCTTGCAGCACTGGCTCACCGACCAGCTCCCCGCAGACGCGTATGCCGTGTCCCGCTTCGCCTCTGACAAGGGCTTCCGGGTCCTCGAGGTCCGCCGCACGGCCTGAGCTCAGGCGAGGGTGGTTGTGCCGTCGGCCACCAGGGCCGCTGGACCGGCGAGCTCGACCTCCTGGTCGGGCAGCATGCGCACGCGCAGCCGTCCCCCGAGCACGTCCACGGTCCAGGAGTCGCCGATGTCACCGGCCCAGAACCGGGTCGCGATCGCCGCGGCCGCCGCGCCCGTGCCGCAGGAGCGGGTCTCGCCGACGCCGCGCTCGCGGACGCGCATCCGCACGTGGCCGGGCCCGATCGGGCGCACGAACTCGATGTTGGTCCCGTGCTCGGGCTCGGGGTTGACGACGGGGTGGTGGTAGAGGTCGAGGTCGTCGAGGTCCACCGTCTCGGGGAGCGCGACGACGGTGTGCGGGTTGCCGAGGTCGACGCTCAGGGCCGAGAACGGGTCGTGGCCCGCGACGTGGACGAGGGCGTCGAAGCCCTCCGCGTCGGCGATGTGCGGTTGGGTCAGCCGCCACGGACCGAGGTTGACCGCGATGAGGTCCGGCCCCTCGAACCGCACGAGCTTCGTGCCGGCGCGGGTGGCGATGGCGAACTCGTCGGCGGTCTCGAGACCCTCGCGACGCAGGTAGGCCGCGAAGACCCGGGTGCCGTTGCCGCACATCTCGGCGACGCTGCCGTCGGCGTTGCGGTAGTCCATGAACCACCGGGCTCCGGAGGCCTGCTGCAGCACCAGCGCCTCTGTCGCCAGGGCGGTCGGTACGACGCGGATGACGCCGTCACCGCCGATGCCGGCGTGGCGGTCGGCGAGCCGGGCGGCCTGCTCGCTGGAGAGCGGCCGAGACCCCTCGAGGTCGGGCACCAGCACGAAGTCGTTCTCGGTGCCGTGGCCCTTGGTGAAGGGGGTCTGGTCAGCCATGGGCGCCATTGTCCCTGACGACGGCCAGGGCCCGCGCCAGCAGCCCGTCCCGCGCGTCGGCCGACGCGTCGAGCCAGTGGATCCGCGGGTCGGCGTTGAACCACGACTCCTGCCGGCGGGCGAACCGGCGGGTCAGGGTGGCCGTCTGCTCCTTCGCCTGCTCCTGGTCGAGCGTCCCGTCGAGCTGGGCGAGGGCCTGGGCGTAGCCGAGGGCGCGGGAGGCGGTGCGACCCCGGCGCAGCCCCAGCTCGTCGAGGCCCCTCACCTCGTCGAGCAGGCCGGCCCGCCACATGTGCTCGACCCGCGCTCCGATCCGCGCGTCCAGCTCGGGGCGGCCGACCCGCAGCCCGAGCACCACGGTCGGGCGGACGAACTCCCGCCGGGGCATGGTCGCCGAGAACGGCCGCCCGGTGAGCTCGACCACCTCGAGCGCACGCACGATACGCCGGACGTTGTTGGGCTGGATCTGCTCCATCGCGACGGGGTCCAGGGCGCGCAGGCGCTCCGCCATCGCCCCGGTCCCGAGCTCGTCGGCCTCCGCCTCGAGCCGGGCCCGGACCGCCGGGTCGGTCGGGGGGATGTCCAGGACATCGAGGGCCGCCCGGACGTACAGGCCTGACCCGCCGACCAGCACGGGCCGCGCCCCGCGCCGGCAGATGGAGTCGATGTCGGCGCGTGAGGCCACCTGGTAGGCAGCCACCGACGCCTCGTCGGTGACGTCCAGCACATCGAGCTGGTGGTGGGGTGTGCCGCGCCGCTCGTGCGGCGCCAGCTTGGCCGTGCCGATGTCCATGCCGCGGTAGAGCTGGCTGGCGTCGGCGTTGACGACCTCGCCGCCCAGCACCTCGGCCAGGTCGAGCGCGAGGTCGGACTTGCCCGTCGCGGTGGGCCCGACGACGGCGACGATCACCGGTGCAGGCACCGGGAGTCGCTCACAGGTCGTGCTCGTCCGGGCTGTCGTGACCGAACGGGTCGGGGTCGACGCCCGGCATCCAGCTCTGGCCGGGGCCGCCCCAGCCGGCCTTCTTCACGGCCTTGCGGGCCTTCTTGCCCCACTTGTCGTTGAGCCGGTCGACGTAGAGGAAGCCGTTGAGGTGGTCGTACTCGTGCTGCATGCAGCGGGCGAACCACCCGGTGGCCTCGAACGAGATCTCCCGGCCGTCGGCGTCGTACCCGGTGACGCTGGCCCGCTCACCGCGCTTCAGCGGGAAGCTCTCCCCCGGCACGGACAGGCACCCCTCGACCTCCTCGTGCGGGTCGGGGTCCTCCTGCGCCGGCTTCGAGGCCGTGACGTAGGGGTTGACGATGACGCCAAGGGCCGGCACGTCGTCGTCGTTGTCCATCTGCCACGTGAAGATGCGCAGGCCGACGCCGACCTGCGGGGCGGCCAGCCCCACGCCGTTGGCGGCGTCCATGGTCTCGAACATGTCGGCGATCAGCTCGGCCAGCTCGGCGTCGAACGCCTGCACGGGCTCGGCGCGGCGGTGCAGCACCGGGTCGCCCGTGATCACGATGGGGCGGATGGTCATGCGGGGAGTCTTCCAGATCGACGAGGTGGGTCGGGACGCTATCGGACGCGAGGTGTGGCGACGCCTGTTGTCCGGTCGGGGTGACTGACGGAGGGTGGCTAGCGACAGGCGGGGGCGGCGGCCTGTTGGGCGGGACGACCCAGCCCCGGCATGCCGAGGGAGACAGCGGGCTTGCCCGGCACGGGCGAGTCCTGCGCGGCGGCCCACGCGTCGCCACCGGCCGTGCGCCGTACGGCGTAGACACCGCCCGCGAGGGCCGCATCCGCGACGAGGTGGTGCGGGGCGCCGTAGGTGACGCCGACGGTGACCATGTCGCCGGGCCGGGGCCGCTCTGCGCCCTCGGGCACGGCGAAGTGCACGAGCCGGTTGTCCTGCGCCCGGCCCGAGAGCCGGTGGGTCTCGGTGTCCTTGCGACCCTCACCGGTGGCGACGAGGACCTCGACCTCGCGGCCCTCGAGGGCACGGTTCTCGGCCCAGGAGACCTCCTCCTGCACTGCGATGAGGCGCTCGTAGCGCTCCTGGACGACGGCCTTGGGCAGCTGGTCGGGCATGGTCGCCGCGGGGGTCCCGGGGCGGATGGAGTACTGGAACGTGAAGGCGCTGGAGAAGCGGGCTTCGCGGACCACCCTCAACGTCTCCTCGAAGTCGGCGTCGGTCTCGCCCGGGAACCCCACGATGATGTCGGTGGTGATCGCGGCGTCCGGGATCTGCTCGCGGACCTTGTCGAGGATCCCGAGGAACTTGGCGCTGCGGTAGGACCGGCGCATCTCCTTCAGGACCCGGTCGGAGCCGGACTGCAGCGGCATGTGCAGCGACGGCATGACGTTGGGCGTCTCGGCCATCGCGGTGATGACGTCGTCGGTGAAGGCCGCCGGGTGCGGGCTGGTGAAGCGCACCCGCTCGAGGCCCTCGATCTCTCCGCAGGCACGCAGCAGCTTGCCGAACGCGAGCCGGTCGCCGAACTCGACGCCGTAGGTGTTGACGTTCTGGCCCAGCAGGGTGACCTCGACGACGCCCTGCTCGACGAGCGCCTGCACCTCGGCCAGGACGTCGCCGGGACGCCGGTCGGCCTCCTTGCCGCGCAGGCTCGGCACGATGCAGAACGTGCAGGTGTTGTTGCAGCCCACCGAGATCGAGACCCAGCCGGCATAGGCGGAGTCGCGTCGGGTGGGCAGGGTGCTGGGGAACACCTCGAGGCTCTCGAGGATCTCGACCTGGGCCTCGCGGTTGTGGCGGGCACGGTCGAGAAGCGCCGGGAGGCTGCCGATGTTGTGGGTGCCGAAGACCACGTCGACCCAGGGCGCCCGCGCGACGATGGTGTCGCGGTCCTTCTGGGCCATGCAGCCACCGACGGCGATCTGCATGTCGGGGTTCGCGGTCTTCGCCGGTCGCAGCTGCCCGAGGTTGCCGTAGAGCTTGTTGTCGGCGTTCTCACGCACGGCGCAGGTGTTGAAGACGACGACGTCGGCGGTGTCGGGCCGAGCCGTCGCGGGGACGCTGTTGACGTCGACGTAGCCGGCCGTCTCGAGCAGGCCGGCGAGCCGCTCGGAGTCGTGCACGTTCATCTGGCACCCGTGGGTGCGCACGTCGTAGGTCTTCGGGGTCATCTGTGTGGTCATCGCATCGACAAGGGTACGTGCTGCGCACGGCTGGTATGCCGCGCGGGCGCGTGGCCCCGCATGCAGCCCCGGAGGCGCGCCGTCAGCGCGTCCGGAGGTCGGCGACGAGCGGCGGGGCGGCGACCACGAGGAGCACGAGGGCGGGCGCGACCAGCACGGTGAAGCCGAGGGCGAGGTAGCCGACGGCGCCGGCCACTCCGCCGACGAAGAACAGACCGACCAACCCGGCCAGCATGCCGAGCTTGCCGAGGTCTGCGCGCACCGGCGGCAGGCCGACCGTCCGGCTGCGGTACGCCGCCTTGCCCAGCTCGATGCCGATGTCCGTGATCATGCCGGTGACGTGCGTGGTGCGGATCTGCGCGGCGGAGATCTTGGTGATGATGGCGTTCTGCAGACCCATGGTGAAGCACAGCACCGCGACGAACACGAGGTCGCGGTGTCGCCAGGTGAGCTGGTCGGCCAGCCCTCCGAAGGCGAGGATCAGCAGGGCCTCGAGCACCAGGACGTTGGCGAACCGGGCCTCGTGGTGGCGCCGACGGCCCCAGTTGAACAGCATCGCGCAGGTCATCGCTCCGAGGACGAAGCAGGTGATGGCCTCCACCCCGGTGCCGACCAGGCGCATCGACCCGAGCACGAGGTGGTCGGCGACGGATGCGGTCAGGCCCGTCATGTGGGAGGTGTAGACGGAGACGGCCACGAACCCCACGGAGTTCAGCATCCCTGCGATGAAGGCGAGCAGGTCGGCCAGGTAACGGTTGCGCCGAGGTGTGCGCGTGGCGCCGGCCACCGTGACCAGGCGCGCCGAGAGCGCGGTCAAGCGCGGCGCGGACGGCTGCGGTTGCACGAGTGCGAGGCTACCGGCGCAGTCCTCCGGGGTGAGCAGAGGTCAGTAGGTCGCTGGTTGCAGGGGCGCCACGCCCCGTGCCGATCCGGTCTGCAGCCGACGTCAGCAGGGCATCTTGGCCATCAGCGCGGCTCTGGCGCCAGCACCGGAGACCACGCCGGCACAGTCGAGCTGGCCCCGGAACTGGTCGGTCCACGTGGTCGTCGAGCCCTTGCCCCCCACGTACAGGGGACGGCCGGACGTCAGCCGGATGGTCCCCGGTGACAGCGCGTAGGTGTTGACGTACCCGTCGACCGCGATGCTGATCGAGCCGGACTGCCGGCTGCAGACGACCTCGTGCGAGGCCCCGTTGGCCAGTGAGGTGCGGGTGGACTTGGCGACCATGTAGCCCTTGGTGCCCTTGAGGACGCAGATCGCCGTGCCGCCGTTGACCGGTTGCAGCGCGATCTTGAACTGGGCGGGATCGTTGCCCATGCCGCCCTGGATGACGTTGGGGTTGGACTTTGCCACCAGGCTGTTCGTACGCAGGACTGCCCCGAAGGCGAACTCGAGGTCGCCCGGGCTGAAGGTCGACCCGTTCGCCTGGCCGTAGGCGGGGGCCGCGTTGAAGCTCACGTAGCCGGTGCCGCGGCTCCAGCTGCCCTTGAGCGAGATGTTCTGCGGGTTGCCGTCGAGGTCCGCGACCGTGGCGCTGCCGGCCGCGACAGTGAAGTTCCACAGACCCGACGGACCCGTCGCGGCCTGGGCGTGTGGCGCCGCGAGCACCACCGCCGGCACCAGGGCCGCCAGACCGACAACCGTGGCAGCCGCCAGCTGCCTCACTGACGTGCGCATCGCAATCCCCCTCATCGACTGTGTGGTGCGGACACCCAGTTGTCTTTCCCTCGCAAGGGTTGCGGCACCCTGCAGGTCAACCCTAGGAAGGCGGGCAGCGGGTTGACTTCACCACTGCGGCGTACCCGCGCTGCGCCGAAGAGCGGACGGAGCAGCCCATCCCGTCGAGGGAGGCCGGCCGGCCAGCGCAGCTGTGCCTGCCCACGCTGCAGCAGGGATGGGGCCGGGTTCGGCCGGGGAACGGAGGTCAGTCCCGCCGGTGCTCTGCAGCCTCCGCGAGAGCCTCTCGGATCACGGACATCGACAGGTCGGCGGGGTAGCCCTTGCGAGCCAGCATCCCTGCCAGCCGTCGCTTCTGGACGAGGACGTCGAGCCCGTGCATCGACCGCAGCTTCTTGGCGACGAGTCGCTCGGCCTGGTCGCGCTCGGCGTGCGGGTCGATGGCGTCGAGGGTGGCACGGGCCGTCTCGTCGTCGACCCCCTTGGTGCGCAGCTCGCGGGCCAGCGCTCGCTTGGCCAGCCCACGCCCGGCCTGCTGCGACCGCACCAGCATCCCAGCGAACGCCTCGTCGTCGATGAGGCCGACCTCGGTCATGCGGTCGAGCACGGCCTCGGCGACGTCGTCGGGGCACTCACGCTGCTTGAGCTTGTCGCGCAGCTGCTGGCGGCTCCTGGGTGCCATCGCGAGCTGTCGAAGCACGATCTGCCGGGCGACGTCGTGGGCGTCCGGCTCGGCGTCCCGCGACTGCAGGTCGCTCTCGGGGTCGCCGGGGATGGGTTGCCACGCCTCCGGACGCCGTGGGGCAACGGTGGGCCGGTGTCCTGCCACGGCCTCGGACGACGTCGCGGCGAGGGCAGCCTCGAAGGCCGCCCTCGCCGCAGCGTGTCGATCAGTCATGCGGGATGGCTCAGAACTCGACCGGGACCTCGGGGACCGCGTCGGCCGGCTTGTCGACCTGCGGCCCGATGCCGAGCTTCTCCTTGACCTTCTTCTCGATCTCGTTGCCGAGGTCGGGGTTGTCCTTGAGGAACTGGCGGGCGTTCTCCTTGCCCTGGCCGAGCTGGTCGCCCTCGTAGGTGTACCAGGCGCCGGCCTTGCGCACGAAGCCGTGCTCGACGCCCATGTCGATGAGGCCACCCTCTCGGGAGATGCCCTGGCCGTAGAGGATGTCGAACTCCGCCTGCTTGAACGGCGGGGCCACCTTGTTCTTGACGACCTTGACGCGGGTGCGGTTGCCGACGGGCTCGGTGCCGTCCTTGAGGGTCTCGATGCGGCGGACGTCGAGGCGCACCGAGGCGTAGAACTTCAGCGCCTTGCCACCGGTCGTCGTCTCGGGCGAGCCGAACATGACGCCGATCTTCTCGCGGAGCTGGTTGATGAAGATCGCGGTCGTGCCCGAGGTGTTGAGCGCACCCGTGAGCTTGCGCAGGGCCTGGGACATGAGCCGGGCCTGGAGGCCGACGTGGCTGTCACCCATCTCGCCCTCGATCTCGGCGCGGGGCACGAGGGCCGCCACGGAGNCCCCCGTGTCGGGCTGGCTCACGAGGAGCGCGTCGGTGTCGACACCGAGCTTCTTGGCGTACTCGGGGTCGAGGGCGTGCTCGGCGTCGATGAACGCCGCGATGCCGCCGGCCCGCTGGGCGCTGGCGACCGCGTGGAGCGCGACGGTGGTCTTGCCGGAGGACTCCGGTCCGTAGATCTCCACGACCCGACCACGCGGAAGGCCACCGATACCCAGGGCCACGTCGAGGGAGATGGATCCCGTGGGAATCACGTCGATGGGGGGACGCACGTCGTCGCCGAGGCGCATGACCGCGCCCTTGCCGAAGTTCTTCTCGATCTGTCCCATGACGGAGTCGAGCGACTTCGCCTTCTGGTCACCTGCAGTGTTGCCACCGGGCATCCTGGCCACGTTTCCTTCTTTCCACTGTCGAGTCGGGCGCGCCTGCCTTCGACCCTGTCGCTGTCAGTTGCTGTCGGGTCAGACGCTAGGTGCCGCCACCGACAGCCGTCCCGGGCCGAGGAACAGCCTGTGGACGGTGGTGCCGCAGGTGGTGCCACCTGTGGACGAGCATACCGAACACGTGTTCGAAGCAGCAGACCCGGCGCGCGACACGCGGGCGCGTGTCGCAACCCGTGCGCGTGCCACCATGGCGCCATGTCCGGACCCCAGCTCGTCGACGTGCCAGGGCTCTACCCGGGCGTCCCCTACGCCTACGCGGCGACGCAGCCACCGGGTACCCGGCTGGTCCTCACGGCCGGCGCGTGCCCGCTCGACGCGCAGGGACGGGTCGTCGCCCCGGGTGACGTCGCCGCCCAGGCGAAGGTGGTCATGGACCACCTCGAGTCCGCACTGCGCGCGGCGGGCGCGGGGCTGGGCGACGTCCTCAAGAGCACGGTCTACGTCGCGAGCTCCCGGCGCCAGGACCTCGTCGCCGCCTGGGAGGTCGTGCAGGCGCGGATGGGCCCGCACCGGGCCCCTAGCACCCTGCTGGGGGTCACCGTGCTCGGTTGGCCCGACCAGCTCGTCGAGGTCGAGGCGATGGCCGCCGTCCCCCACGGGCAGCCGGGCTGAGCGCAGCCACCACACCACGAGCGGCGTGAGGCACCGTCCGGGCAGCCCGGCCACCCCGTGTCCCGACTAGCGGGTGACGACGCCCCGGGCCTGCGCCATCGCCTCGCGCAGGTCGGCGAAGACCACCTCGACCCCGGTCGCCAGCGTGTCGACGGCCTCGCCCGCCGCCTCGCCGCGCGACTCGGCACGAGCGCGCGCCTTGGCGATCCGGTGCCGGAGGTCGGTCAGCAGGGAGCCGATCCGCTCGTCGGTCTCCATCCGGCCGAGGCGGTACTGCACCTCCAGGTGCTCCAGCCGCCCGGTCCACTGCTCCAGCCGGGTGCGGGCGAGCTCGGTCCGCAGCGCGAGGATCTGCACCTCCAGCGCCTCGATGCGCTCCGGCAGGGTCATGTCGTTCGTGGTTGCGGCCATCGTCCTGCTCCTCGTCCGGTCCATCGCCCTCCGATGGGCCTCGCGTCCATCGTCGGCGCGGCCACAGCGACCCGAACAGGGACCTCGGACCCTGCCCCTGGGCGACCGGGCGGCGCAGCGTGGGCGCGGAGGGCCATCGGAGAGGGGACGCCATGACACCTGCACCGTCCACCGGTGCCGCGCCGGCCTCGGCAGCCGCCCGTGCCCGGGAGCCCGCACGCGGCGGCGGCGACGCGTACGAGGACGTCCTGGTCGCCAGCCACCTCACGCGCCGCTTCGGTGACCGGGTGGCCGTCGACGACGTGTCGTTCCACATCGCCCCTGGCGAGGCCTACGGGCTGCTCGGCCCCAACGGGGCCGGCAAGACCACGACGATCCGGCTCGTGTGCGGCCTGCTCAGCCCCGACGACGGGTCCATCGAGGTGGCCGGGATCGACGTGACGGCCGGCGCGACCCGGGCCAAGGCGCGCATCGGCTACGTGCCGCAGGAGGTCTCGCTCTACCCCGACCTGACCGCGCGCGAGAACCTCGCGTTCTTCGGCCGGCTCTACCGCCTCTCGGGCTCGGCGCTGCGCGCCCGTGTCGACGAGGTCCTCGAGCTGGTCGACCTCACCGACCGTGCGGACGACCGGGTCGACGCCTACAGCGGGGGTATGCGGCGCCGGCTCAACATCGGCGCCAGCCTGCTGCACCGGCCCGAGCTGCTCGTGCTCGACGAGCCGACCGTCGGGGTCGACCCGCAGAGCCGCCACGCCATCATGGAGAGCATCCGGGCCCTCGGCTCGAGCGGTCTGGCGGTGCTGTACACGACGCACTACATGGAGGAGGCCGAGCGCCTCTGCGACCGCGTCGGCATCATCGACCGCGGCCGCCTGGTCGCCGAGGGCACCCGGCGCGAGCTGGTCGCGCGGGTCGGCGAGCGGGACCGGATCCTGTTGTCCGCCAGCGGGTCCCTGGGGTCGTTCGCCGCCGCCTGCCGCTCGATGGAGGGCATCGACAGCGTCGACGTCTCCGACTCCACGGTCGAGCTGCTCGCCAGGGACGGCCGCCTGCGGCTTCCCACCGTGCTGGCGGCCGCGAGCAGCGCGGGGGCGTCGGTGCGCTCGGTCGAGGTGGTCGAGCCGGACCTCGAGGCGGTCTTCCTGCACCTCACCGGCACGGCCCTGCGGGAGTGACGTGCACCCCGTCGTCGCCATCGCGCTGAAGGACCTGCGGCAGCGGCTGCGGGACCGCTCGGCATGGGTCCTCGGGTTCATCGCGCCGATGGCCGTTGCCGGGCTGATCAGCGTGGCGTTCGGCGGAGCCCAGTCGTTCCACACCTCGGTGGCGGTGGTGGACGACGACCACGGCGCGATCGCCACCGGCTTCACCCAGTTCCTGCGCAGCCCCGACCTGCACGACCTGCTGACCGTGCGGACCGTCTCGAGCCGGGCCGACGCGCAGTCCAAGGTGGCCGACGGGGTCCTCGGTGCCGCGTTCGTCATCCCGGCAGGCTTCTCGGACGCCGTCACCGCCGGGAGCAGCGAGCCCATCACGGTGCTGGGCAGCGTCGACGCCACCGTCGCCGCACAGGTCGCCCGGTCGCTCGCCGAGTCCTTCACCGCCCACCTCGAGGGCGTGCAGCTGTCGGTGCGCACCGCGGTGGCAGCCGGAGCGCCGGCCTCGTCGGTCGCCGCGCTGGCCGCGCAGGCGTCGGCGCAGCCGCTCCCCGAGCAGGTGCAGCCCCAGGCGTCCGGGGCGAGGACCCTCACGGCGGTCAGCTACTACGCGCCGGCCATGGGCACCTTCTTCATGTTCTTCGCGATCGGCTTCGGCTCGCGAGGGTGGTTCCTCGAACGCAGCGGCGGCACCCTCGAACGACTCTCCGTCGCTCCCCTGGGTATCGGTGCCGTCCTGGCCGGCAAGTCGCTCGCGACGTTCGTCTACGGGGCGGCGAGCCTCGGGACCGTCGCCGTGGTCAGCTCGTTGCTGTTCGGCGCGGACTGGGGTCCACCTCCGGTGGTCGCGGCCCTGGTCCTGGCCCTCGCCCTCACCCTCGTCGGCCTCACCGCCCTCGTCATCACCCTGGCCCGGACCGAGCGGCAGGCCGAGGGCATCGCCTCCATCCTGACCTTCGGCCTCGTCCTGC
Source organism: Phycicoccus sp. Soil748 (assembly GCF_001428025.1). Taxonomy (GTDB): domain Bacteria; phylum Actinomycetota; class Actinomycetes; order Actinomycetales; family Dermatophilaceae; genus Pedococcus. The sequence goes on from NZ_LMSC01000009.1 coordinate 232,611, forward strand.
TCGGTGGCAACTTCGTCTTCATCGGGCAGGCGCCCGACGCCGTCCGCGCCCTCGCCCGCCTCACCCCCAACGGCTGGGCGCTGCGGGCGTTCACCGACCTGGCGGGCGGTGCGCCGTGGACGGCGGCGGTCGGACCGCTGCTGGCGGTGCTGGCGTTCGCGGTGGCGACGTCGGCGCTGGCCTTCGCCCTGCGACGGCGGGTGCTGGCCCGATGACCGCCGTCACGCTGGCCTGGACCGAGCTGCGGCGGGCAGCCCGCGACCGCACGTTCCTGTTCTTCGTGCTGTTCCTGCCCTTCATGGTGATCCTGCTGATCGGGGTGACGACGTCGGGGTTCACGCAGGAGCGCGTCGCGGTCGTGCAGGCTGACCGCAGCGCCATGGCGGACGCGCTGGTCGCCGGTCTCGACGCGGCACCGGGGCTGCGGGTCGTCCGGGCCACCACCCGGGACGCGGGCGTGCAGCGGCTGCGGTCCGGTGAGGTGACGGCCGTCGTCCTCGTGCCGGCCGGCTTCTCCTCCACTCTGCAGTCGGGCGGCTCGGTGGTCGTCCCGGTCCTGAGCACCGGTGAGGTCGGGTCCGGGGGGTCGACGCTCACGACGATCCGGTCGGTCGTGGCGCGGCAGGCGGCCACGGTGCAGGCTGCGGCCTTCGCGACCCGCAGCGTCAGCGGAACCTTCGACCAGAACCACGCCCGGGCCCTGGCGCTGCAGCGCGAGTCGCCGACGGCCGGGGTGCGCACGGAGGTCGTCGACAGTGCGAGCAGCTACCTGCCCCTGGGGTTCAGCTACAGCGCACCGACGATGCTGGTCCTGTTCGTGTTCATCAACGCCACCGCCGGCGGGGCGGCCATCATCCAGACCCGTCGGCTGGGCATCTTCTCCAGGGCGCTGGCCGCCCCGGTGCGCCCGCGCGACCTCGTACTCGGCGAGGGGCTGTGCTACCTGACCCTCGCCGTCGCCCAGGCCGCCCTCATCGTCCTGGTGGGCGGCCTGGTGTTCGGGGTGAACTGGGGCAACCCGCTCGCCGCGACGGTGCTGGTGACGGTGTGGTGCCTCGTCGGCACGGGCGCGGGACTCGTGAGCGGGACCCTCTTCCACACGCCTGAGCAGGCGAGCGCCATCGGCCCGGCCGTGGGGATCGCCTTCGGGATGCTGGGTGGCTGCATGTGGCCGTTGGAGATCGTGCCGGCCGGGGTGCGGGCCGCGGGCCACCTCACGCCGCATGCCTGGGCCGTCGATGCGTGGGTCACACTGCTGTCCCGCGGCGGTGGGCTCTCGGACATCCTCGGTCCGCTTGCGGTCCTGTCCGCTTTCGCCGTGGCGCTGCTGGGCACCGCCACGCTCCGGCTGCGCCGCTCGCTCACCACGGCGTGAGCGGCTTGGGCTACCCGCCGGACGGCCGGCGCATGGGGGTGTGCGGGATGCCGTCCTCGACGAAGCCGCGGCCGCTCGGGGCGAACCCGAACGCCGCGTACCAGTCGACGAGGTGGGACTGCGCGTCGAGCACCACGTCCCGCTCCCGCACTCCCTCCAGGGCCGTCCCCTCCAGCACTGCCGAGACGAGCCGTGCCGCGAACCCCCGGCCCCGCCACGCGCGCGCCGTGGCGACCCGACCGATACGCAGTGCCCCACCGTCGGCGCCGGGGTCGTCGAGCACGCGGAGGGTGGCCACAGGCACCCCGCCGCGCTCGAGCCACAGGTGGCGGGTCCCAGGCTCGAGATCGCGGCCGTCGAGGTCGAGGTAGGGACAGTCCTGCTCGACCACGAAGACGTCGGACCGCAGCGCCCAGAGCCGGTATGCCGTGAGCGCGTCGAGGTCCGCGAAGGCAGCCGAGCGCACCTCGTCCTGGGGTTCGCCCTGGGGTTCGCCCTGGGGTTCGCCCTGAGGTTCGTCCCGGGCTTCGTCCGGTGCTTCGTCCATGGCCGCGATGCTAGGCGGCGGCGACCGCGTCACGGACGTACGGGTCACGGGCCCACGGGTCACGACAGCAGCAGCCGTTCGAGGCGGCGGGCCGCACCCACGACGCCCACGGCCCCGAGCACGAGCAGGTAGGCGACGTGCCCCAGCACACCCCAGCCGACGTCGCCGAGCACGAGCGCCCGTTCGAGCGCGACCCCGTGGTAGAGCGGGGTGAGGCGCACCAGCCACTGCAGCGCGTCGGGGTAGGTCGACAGCGGGAAGAACGTCGCAGAGAACAGGAACATGGGCTGCACCGCGAGGGTGACGTAGTCGAAGTCCACCCAGGACCGCATGAACGTCGTCGCGAACATGCCCACCGCCGCGAACGCGAACCCGATGAAGACCGCAGCAGGCAGCGCCAGCAGCGCCCACCACGACCGGACGGCACCGGCGAGCAGCGCGACGACGAGGAACGCCGCCGAGTACATGCCGCCGCGCAGCAGCGACCAGCTGATCTCGCCGACCGCGACGTCGCGGGGCCCCATGGGCGTCGCGAGGACTGCGTCGTAGAGCTTGGCGTACTTGAGCTTGAAGAAGACGTTGAAGGTCGAGTCCATGACGGCGCCGTTCATCGCCGACGCCGCCAGCAGGGCCGGGGCGACGAACTGCGGGTAGGTGACCACCATGCCGGAGTCGGTGGTGACCGTCCGCACCAGCGCGCCGATGCCGATGCCGAGGGAGAAGAGGTAGAACACCGGCTCGGCGAACCCCGTGACGAGGGCGATCCAGCCGTGCCTAAACGAGGTGATGTTGCGCTCCACCAGCATCCGCGCCAGGCCGGCGCCCGCGGGCATGGGCAGCGCCCTCGCGAGGCGGCTGGCGACCGGCACCTGCTGGGTCGTGGTCATGAGGCCAACCTCCGCGTGAAGGTGCGTTCGGCGAGGAGCCAGCCCGCGACGGCGTACGCAGCGAGCACCAGCAGGTGGCCCACGAAGGGGACCGTGCCGCCCGAGGCCGACCACCCGCCGGAGACCGCGCGGCAGGCCTCGACGCCGTGCCACAGCGGGGTCACCCACGCCACGGGCTGCATCCACCCCGGCAGCTGGTCGACGGGGAAGAACGTGCCGGAGAAGAGCATCAGCGGCGTGATGATCCATCGGTAGAGGATGTTGAAGCCGTTGTCGCCCTCCTGAGTCGCAGTGAAAGCGAAGATCGGCGTGACGAAGGCCAGGCCGGTCAGCACCGCGACCGGAAGGCACGCGACCGCGGACCACGAGTCGAACCCGCCGAACAGGCTCGCCACCACCATGAACAGGCTCGTCGCCACGACGAGGTGACCCGTGATCGCCAGGAAGTGTCCGGCCAGCACGTCGCGGACGCGCAACGGTGTCGCGAGCTGGGCGTGGTAGCCCATGTTCCACTTGATGTAGCCGAGCACCTGGTAGCTCGACTCGCTCCAGGCCACCCACATCGTCTGCGTGGCCACGATGCCCGGCACGACGAAGTGCAGGTAGGGCCTGCCGTCGATGCCCCCGGCCCGGTCGTCGACGAGGGCACCGAGGCCGATGCCCATGGAGAGCATGAACAGCACCGGCGACAGCACCCGCGTGACGATGCTGCCGCGCCAGGTCCGCGCGTAGACGGTCGCGTGGTAGCCGCACACGGCGAGGACCCGCTCGACGGCGGAGAGTGGCGCCCTCGGGCCCCGCACGGAACGGTCGTCGTAGGCGGTCATCAGTCGACCAGCGTCCGGCCGGTCAGGGTCAGGAAGACGTCCTCGAGGGTCGAGCGGCGCACGAGCGAGGACAGCGGCGCGACCCCGCGGGCGTGGACGTCGGCGGAGGCACGGTCCCCGTCGTGGGCGTAGACGAGCAGCCGGTCGGGCAGCACCTCGACACGCTCGCCGATCCCGCTCACCTGCTCGGCGTGACGTGCGTGGTCGTCGACGTCGAACCGCAGCTCCAACACCTCACGCGTCGAGTGCTGCTCGATGAGTTCGCGCGGCGACCCCTCGGCGACGATCCGGCCGTGGTCCATGACCACGAGGCGGTCGCACAGCTGCTCGGCCTCGTCCATGTAGTGGGTGGTGAGGACGAGCGTCACCCCGGACCGCTTGAGCCGGAACAGCCTGTCCCACAACACATGTCGAGCCTGCGGGTCGAGCCCGGTGGTCGGCTCGTCGAGCAGCAGTATCTCGGGCGAGTTGATCAGCGAGCGCGCAATGGTGAGGCGCCGCTTCATGCCACCCGACAGGGGCTCGACCTTGTCGCCGGCGCGCTCGGTCAGCTGGGCGAAGTCGAGCAGCTCGGCTGCCCGCGCGCGAACCTCCTTGCGGGACAACCCGAAGTAGCGACCGTAGACCCAGAGGTTCTCCTCGACGGTGAGCTCCTCGTCGAGGGTGTCGCGCTGGGGACAGCTGCCCAGCCGGGCGCGGATCGCGGGGCCGTCGGTGGCCGGGTCGAGGTCGAAGAGCCGGAGCTCGCCACCGCTGACCGGCGACACGCAGCCCACCATCCGCATCGTCGAGGACTTGCCCGCGCCGTTGGGACCGAGGAACCCGAAGCACTCCCCCTTGCGCACCTCGAAGTCGACCCCGTCGACCGCCACGAAGTCGCCGAAGCGCTTGGTCAGCCCGCTGGCCCGCAGGAGGATGTCGTCGTCGCCACTCACTCGCAGAAACCTATCGACAGGTGCCGACAGACCTCACCGGCTTTTCGCCGCCGCGAGCTCGGCGACCAGGAGCGCCGCCAGCTCGGCGGCCGGCAGCGCACGGACCTCGGCGTGACCGGCGCCCGCCCACAGGTGCACGAGCTCCGCTTCGCCGGTGGCCTTCCCGTGCGCCCGGAGCGGCGCGGTCACGTGGTGCACGTGCGGGTATGCCGCGGGGGCGGCCTCGGTGAACAGGTCGGTCCACGTGGTGGCCAGGGCCCGGGCGCTGCGGCCCGTGAAGGCGCGCGTGACGACCGTGCGGTCGCGACGGGTCAGGGCGTCGACGTGCACGGGCGCGGTGCCGGCCTCGGGGCACGCCAGGAACACCGTGCCCATCGCGACGGCGGTGGCGCCCAGCTCGAGCAGCTCGGCCGCAGCGGCACCGGACACCACTCCCCCGGCCGCCATCAACGGCAGGTCGGACCGGGCACGCAGGGCGTTCACCAGCTCGCGCACCGGCAGCTGCTCGCCGCCCGAGTCGACCGGGCCACCCCGGTGCCCACCGGCCTCCCAGCCCTGGGCGACCAGCCCGTCCACCCCCAGCTCGCGCGCCCAGTCGGCCTCCTGCGGGTCGTTGACCGTCACCCACACCTGGCAGCCGACCGCCTGGAGGCGTGCGACGACCTCGGCAGGTGGCCAGCCGAACGCGAAGCTCACAACGGCCGGCGCGGCCGCCACGAGGACCTCGACCTTGGCGTCGAACGCGTCGTCGTCGTAGCGCGGCTCCCCGAGGACCACACCGGCTGCGGCCGCCCACGGTGCCAGGTTCGCGGCATACGCCCGGGCGTCCTCGAGCATCGACGGGTGGTCCGGTGAGGGGGCGAAGACGTTGACGCCGAAGGGGCCGGACGACCGCGAGCGCAGCTCGGCGACGTCGTCCGCGAGGCGCTGGGGCGAGAGGTAGGCGCCCGCGAGGAAGGGGAAGACGCCGGCGCGCGCCACCTCAGCGGCCAGGGTGACGGTGCTGGGGCCACCCGCCATGGGGGCCAGGACGAGCGGACGGGCCGCCCAGTCCGGCGCCGTCACCGCGCCGGCTTCCGCTCCACGCCGAGTCGCCGGGACTCGGGCACGTCCATCGCGTCGCAGATGGCCGCCCACACCACACGAGGGCTCTCGCCCGCCTCGATGGCCTCCAGCGGTGAGCGGTCACCCAGAACGCCCAGGACGTGGTGCCTGGCCAACGAGCTGGCGTAGGCCTCGCCGAACTCGTCGTTCATCAGGTCCCAGAACTTGCTCAGTCGCACCCCGCGAGTCTAGGCACGCCCGGCGACACCGGACGACCTGCGGTGACAGGCCTGGTTCGGCGAGGTGGCTGTCGGTGCCAGGTGGCAGGCTGTCCAGCACATGACCAGCGACGTGCTCGACCGATTCTCCGCCGCCACCGCCGAGTGGTTCCGCGGCTCCTTCAGCGAGCCCACGGCCGCGCAGGCGGGCGCCTGGCAGGCCATCAGCTCCGGGCAGCACGCCCTCGTCGTCGCCCCCACCGGGTCGGGCAAGACGCTGTCGGCGTTCCTCTGGGCGCTCGACCGCCTCGCGAGCACCCCGCCGCCCGAGGAGAAGCTCAAGCGGTGCCGGGTGCTCTACGTCTCCCCCATGAAGGCGCTGGCCGTCGACGTCGAGCGCAACCTCCGGTCACCGCTGGTCGGTATCGGGCACGCGGCCACCCGACTCGGCCTGCCCCAGCCGGACATCACCGTCGCCGTCCGCTCGGGTGACACCCCGGCCAACGAGCGACGGGCGTTCGCGCGGACCCCCAGCGACGTGCTCATCACCACGCCCGAGTCGCTGTTCCTCATCCTGACGTCGCAGGCGCGAGAGGCCCTGGCCGGCGTGGAGACCGTGATCCTCGACGAGGTCCACGCCGTCGCCGGCACCAAGCGGGGAGCACACCTGGCCCTGACCCTTGAACGCCTCGACGCGCTGCTCGAGCGGCCCGCCCAGCGCATCGGCCTGTCGGCGACGGTCGAGCCCGTGGACGAGGTGGCCCGCTACCTCGCGGGTGGCCGGCCCGTCGAGATCGTGCGGCCACCCTCCACCAAGGAGTGGGACCTCGACGTCGTCGTGCCGATCCCCGACATGTCGAGCCTCGGCGAGGTCATCGAGGGCGACCTGTCCGGGCCGGCCGCCGGCGCGGAGCGACGCGCCTCCATCTGGCCGCACGTCGAGGAGCGCATCGTCGATCTCGTCGCTGCGCACCGCTCGACACTGGTGTTCGCCAACTCCCGCCGGCTCGCCGAGCGCCTCACCAGCCGGCTCAACGAGATCTGGGAGGAGCGCCTCGAGGAGGCCGCTGCCGCGGAACAGACCTCCACCCGGGACAGCGCCGACGAGGCCGCGACGGTCGAGGGGTCGAGGGGATCCGCGGCGTCGAGGCCACCCCGTTCCGGCCAGGCACGCACCCCTGCCCAGCTCATGGCCCAGGCCGGCGCCTCGGCCGGTGCCCCCGCCGTGCTGGCCAGGGCCCACCACGGCTCCGTAAGCAAGGAGCACCGGGCGCTGATCGAGGAGGACCTCAAGGCAGGGCGGCTCCCCGCCGTCGTGGCGACGTCGAGCCTCGAGCTCGGCATCGACATGGGTGCGGTCGACCTCGTCGTGCAGGTGGAGTCGCCGCCATCGGTGGCCAGCGGGCTGCAACGGGTCGGGCGTGCCGGCCACCAGGTGGGCGCGGTGTCCCGGGGCGTGTTGTTCCCGAAGTTCCGCGGCGACCTGGTGCAGACGGCGGTGGTCGTCGAGCGGATGCGGTCCGGCGACATCGAGTCGCTGAAGGTCCCGGCCAACCCCGTCGACGTCCTGGCCCAGCAGGTCGTGGCCATGTGCGCCCTCGACGAGTGGACCGTCGACGACCTCGAGAAGGTCGTGCGGGGGGCGACGCCGTTCTCCTCGCTGCCGAGGTCCATCCTCGAGTCGGTGCTCGACATGCTGTCGGGCCGCTACCCCAGCGACGAGTTCGCCGAGCTGCGGCCCCGCATCGTCTGGGACCGCGTCACCGGCGTGCTGAGCGGCCGACCCGGCGCGCAGCGTCTCGCCGTCACCTCCGGCGGCACGATCCCCGACCGGGGCCTGTACGCCGTGTTCCTCGCCTCCTCCGAGGGTGCCGGTCGGCGGGTCGGCGAGCTGGACGAGGAGATGGTCTACGAGTCGCGGGTCGGTGACGTCTTCACCCTCGGCACCTCCACCTGGCGGATCGAGGACATCACCCACGACCGCGTCCTCGTGACGCCAGCACCCGGGCTGCCCGGCAAGCTGCCGTTCTGGAAGGGCGACCAGCTGGGCCGCCCCGCCGAGCTGGGCCGGGCCGTGGGCGGGTTCGTCCGCGAGGTCGTGGGGCTCTCGGACGCCAAGGCGCGGGCAAGGGTCACCGCCGCCGGGCTCGACGAGTGGGCCACCGACAACCTGCTCGCCTACCTCCGCGAGCAGAAGGAGGCCACGGGCCACGTGCCCGACGACCGCACCATCGTCGTCGAGCGCTTCCGTGACGAGATCGGCGACTGGCGGGTCGCGGTGCACTCTCCGTTCGGCGGCCAGGTCCACGCCCCGTGGGCGCTGTGCGTCTCCGCGCGGATGCGCGAGCGGTTCGGGGTCGACGTCCAGGCGATGCACGGCGACGACGGCATCGTGTTCCGGCTGCCGGACCTCGAGTTCGAGGACGGCCGCGGGGTGGGTGCCGAGCTCTTGGAGCTGGTGCGGCTCGACCCCGAGGAGGTCCACGACCGAGTCACCTCCGAGATCGGCGGGTCGGCCCTGTTCGCCGCCCGCTTCCGCGAGTGCGCGTCGCGCGCCCTCCTCCTCCCCCGGCGACGGCCCGACCGCCGCCAGCCCCTGTGGCAGCAGCGCCAGCGCGCCGCCCAGCTGCTCGAGGTGGCCAGCCAGTACGCCTCGTTCCCCATCATCCTCGAGACGGTGCGCGAGTGCGTGCAGGACGTCTTCGACGTCCCCGGCCTCGAGGGCCTGATGCGGGCGGTGGCGTCCCGCGAGGTCACGGTCGTCGACGTCGAGTCGCGCCAGCCCTCGCCGTTCGCCCGGTCCCTGATGTTCGGCTACGTCGCCCAGTTCCTCTACGAGGGCGACTCGCCGCTCGCCGAGAAGCGGGCCGCCGCCCTGTCGCTCGACCCGACCCTGCTCGCCGAGCTCCTCGGCCGTGGTGAGGGCCTGTCCCTGCGCGACCTGCTCGACCCGGCCCAGGTCGCGCGCACCGAGTCCGAGCTGCAGCGGCTCGTCCCCGAGCGCGCCTGCCGTGACGCCGAGGACGTCGCCGACCTCCTGCGCGTCCTCGGACCCCTGACCCTCGCGGAGATCCAGCGCCGGTCACTGGAGTCGCTGACCCACCAGGACGTCGGCGGGTGGCTGGTCGAGCTCGAGGGCGCCCGGCGACTCATCCGGGTGCGGGTCGCCGGTGAGGAGCGCTGGGCCGCCATCGAGGACGCCGGCCGCCTGCGCGACGCCCTCGGCTGCTCCCTGCCGGTCGGGGTGCCCCAGGCGTTCCTCGAACCGGTGCCCGACCCGCTGGGCGACCTCGTCGCACGCTTTGCCCGCACCCACGGACCGTTCCCCGTCACCACCGTCGCGACGTGGTGGGGTGTGGGTCCGGCGGTGGCCCTGGACGCCCTGCGTCGCCTCGTCTCCTCGGGCCGCGTGGTGGAGGGCGAGCTCCTCCCCCTCGAGAACGGCGGGGGCAGGCACGGGCTCGACTACTGCGACGCCGAGGTGCTGCGCATGCTGCGGCGGCGTTCGCTGGCAGCGCTGCGCGCCGAGGTGGAGCCGGTGGCGACGGTCGAGCTCGCCCGGTTCCTGCCCCAGTGGCAGTCAGTGGGCGGCGGCCTGCGCGGTCGTGACGGACTCGTGCGGGCGGTGGAGCAGCTCGCCGGCGCCGTGCTGCCGGCCAGTGCTCTGGAGACGCTGGTCCTGCCGTCGCGGGTCGTCGGCTACACCCCGGCCCTGCTCGACGAGCTGACCAGCAGCGGGGAGGTCCTCTGGCGTGGCCACGGCTCCCTGCCGGGCGACGACGGGTGGGTGTCGCTGCACCTCGCGGACACGGCCCACCTGACCATGGCCCCACCGTCGACGGAGCCACTCACCGACACCCAGCAGGTCATGGTCGACGCGCTGTCCGGTGGCGGCGCCTACTTCTTCAGGACGCTGTCGGACGCCGTGGGTGCCACCGACGACGAGCAGGTGCTCACTGACCTGTGGGGGTTGGTCTGGGCCGGGCGGGTGTCCGGCGACACCATCGCCCCCCTGCGCGCCCTGCTCTCCGGCGGCCGCGCCGCGCACCGCCGCACCTCCTCGGGGCCGCGGTCGTCGCGCTACGCAGGACGCCGCGGGTCCCTCGGCACCCTCTCGGGCCAGCGAGGACCAGGCCGTCCTTCGCTGCCGACGCGCACCGGTCCCCCCGCCGGGGCAGGACGCTGGTCCCTGCTGCCACCGGTGGAGGACGACGCCACGGTGCGCGCCTACGCAACCGCCGAGGTCCTCCTCGACCGCTACGGGGTGGTCACGCGCGGCGCCGTCGTCGCCGAGGACGTCCCGGGAGGCTTCGCCGGCGTCTACCGGGTACTGGCTGCCGCCGAGGAGTCCGGCCGCGTACGTCGCGGCTACTTCGTCGAGTCGCTGGGCGCCGCACAGTTCTCGACCACCGGCGCCGTCGACCGCATCCGCGCCGGGGCGAGGACGCCGGGCACCGACCCCGACGCGCCCACCGGGCCGGCGCTCGTGCTCGCCGCCACCGACCCGGCCAACGCGTACGGCGCGGCGCTGCCGTGGCCCGAGCGCGCTGCCGGCGACGAGGACGCCCAGAGCGAGGCCGGGACCCCCGCCCGCAAGGGGCACCAGCCCGGCCGGAAGGCGGGCGCCCTCGTGGTGCTCGTCGACGGTGAGCTCGTGCTCTACGTCGAACGGGGCGGCAAGACGCTGCTGTCCTGGACCGACGACCCGTCCCGTCTGCAGGCTGCTGCTGACGCCCTGGCCCTGGCCGTCCGCGAGGGCGCGCTCGGGCGGCTCACCGTGGAGAAGGCCGACGGCGGTGCACTGCTGGGGTCCGAGCACCCCCTCGTGTCCGCCCTCGCGAACGCCGGTTTCCACGCCACCCCCCGGGGCCTGAGGCTGCGCCGGTGACCCGTGCCTGAGGGCGACACGGTCTGGCGGACCGCGCACCGGCTGCACCAGGCCCTGGCGGGCGAGCGGGTCGAGGTCTGGGACCTGCGCTTCCCCGAGCTCGCCACCACCGACCTGCGCGGAGCCACGACGACCGAGGTCGTGAGCCGGGGGAAGCACATCCTGCACCGCCTCGACGCCGGGATGACCCTGCACTCCCACCTGCGGATGGAGGGGCAGTGGCGCGTCGAGGCACCCGCCGACCTGCCGCGGTGGCTGCGCCGCGCCGACCTGCGAGCTGCAGTCGGCACGACGCGCTGGAGCGCCCTCGGCCTACGCCTCGGGATGCTCGACCTGGTCCCCACCAGCCGTGAGGACGAATTGGTCGGCCACCTCGGCCCTGATGTCCTTGGCCCCGACTGGGACGCGGGGGCCGCGGTCGGCAAACTCGTCGCCTCGCCGACGACGATCGGCGCCGCCCTGCTCGACCAGCGCAACCTCGCCGGTGTCGGCACGCTGTGGGCGTCGGAGTCGCTCTTCATCGAACGGGTGCCGCCGTGGACGCCGGCCGCCGACCTCGCCCCCGAGGTCGTCGAGCGGCTCGTCGCCCGGGCGCACCGGCTCCTCGACACCGCCCGCCACCACGCGGTGCAGTCGAGCACCGGCAACCGTCGCCGCGGCGAGGAGAGCTACGTGCACGCGCGCTCCGGCCGGCCCTGCCGACGGTGCGGCACCGGGATCCGGGTGGCGATGATCGGGCCGCCCGGGCAGGAGCGGACGATGTTCTACTGCCCCGGGTGCCAGGGCGGGCTCGGCCCGACCGACGACGGCCGCCTGCAGCGCCCCATGGGCTCGGCCGGCGGCCGCGCCAACGCCTACCGTCGCGCCTGACGAGCACGCGCAACCTGCACGCCCGTGCGGCCGACTCACGCGCCACGCCTCAGGGCGCGGCCGAGGCCCCCGCCCGCGCGAGGATCTCCTCGACGACTGCGGTCTTGGCCTTGGCGTAGTCCTGCACGTAGCGCCACCGGCGCTGCGCCAGCTCACGCTTGACGGCGGCGTACCGCGCGCGGTCCTCGTCGTGGCTGCGCAGCCAGTCGCGGAACGCGAGCATCCTGTGGATCTCAGCCGCCCCCAGGTCTGGCGACAGCACGTGCAGGTTGACGTCGTGCGGCGCACCGTCGAGGCGACGTCGGTAGAGGACCCGGTGCTCGAGCCAGGCGGGCTCCCGGATGCGCAGGACGAGGCCGACTGCCTCGAGGGCGGGCACGTAGCTCGCCTCGTCGGCGGAGTCGGGCACCTGGAGCAGCATGTCGATGACGGGCTTCGCGGGGAGCCCCGGCACCGAGGTCGACCCCACGTGGTCGACGGCAAGGGCCACGGGCCCGAGCGAACTCACGACCCGGTCGCGCTCCTGCGCGTAGGTACCCGGCCATGTGGGGTCGGGGTCGACGACCACGACGGGGACGGAGTACGGGCGCAACTCGCCCACCACCGCGGCAGGGGGCGGAGGGTCCTGCGACACCGGTCGGAGAAGGTTCAGGCGGCGGAGGCGGAGACCATCGCCGCGGGCGGCAGCGGCAGGGCCACGGGGGCCGTCAGCGCCTCGGTCTCGGCGACACGCTCGGAGACCTGCCCCAGCACCTCGGACAGCGGCAGGCGCAGGGCCCCGCAGATGGAGGACAGCAGCTCCGAGGAGGCTTCCTTCTCGCCGCGCTCGACCTCGCTGAGGTAGCCGAGCGACACCGACGCCGCAGCCGAGACCTCGCGCAGGGTGCGTCCCTGGGACTGGCGCTGCTCGCGGAGGACGTCCCCGAGTTCACGTCGAAGCAGGATCAAGGCGCCTCCCTCAGTGGTGCGGTGCGAAGAGTCCGGGGCCCGGACGCTCTGGTGCTGGACGAGTACGTGACCACGGTACCCCGAGCCCCTGACGCCACGCGCGCAGGATTCGGGAAACAGGTGCTCGGGATCGTCAACGACCACCCGAGCCGGAATCTTCCGTCCCAGGGGTCGCACCCGTCCCGGTCTCGGCGACCACGTCGGCCACGACCTCGGTGAGCAGGCCCAGCGCGGCCGCGACCGTCTGCCGGCGGATCTGCTGCCGGTCGCCGAGCAGCACCAGCGGGCGCACCTCGACCTGCTCGTACGACTGTCCCTTGCGGGCCACGGCGACGAAGACCGTGCCGACGGCGTGGCCGTCCTGGGCGTCCGGTCCCGCGACCCCCGTGGTGGCCACCCCGAGGTCGGAGGAGCAGAGCCGGCAGACCCCGACGGCCATCTGGCGGGCGACGTCGGCCTGGACCGCACCGCCCGCGTCGAGCAGCTGGGCGTCCACCCCGAGCACCTGCGCCTTGACGTCGGTCGCGTAGCTGATGACGCCACCGCGCACCACCGCCGAGGCCCCGGGTACGTCGGTGAGGGTGGCCGTGACCAGGCCACCGGTCAGCGACTCGGCCGAGGCCACGGTGAGGGACGCGTCGCGCAGCGCGTCGAGGGTGCGCTCGGCCGCGTCGTGCGGCGACTCGGCGGCCGGAGGCTCGACGGGCTCGATGGGCTCGATGGGCACTGTGGTCATCGGGCCATCATCGACGACGAGCGGCCCGCGCCGCACGCTTGCGCTGCGCGCGCTCGCTGGTCTGCCGCAGGCGGTGGGCCTTCAGGGCGATGTCGAGCCCCGTCACGACGGTCACCAGGACCGCCAGCGCGAGCACCACGTCGGCCACGAGCTGCCAGGCGTGGGCGCCCGGGAAGGTCGTGAGCGGCAGCGTGAACAGCGTCAGCCCCAGGCTCTGCAACGCGGTCTTCACCTTGCCGCCGCGGCCGGCCGGCATGACGCCGTGGCGGATGACCACGAACCGCATCACGGTGATGCCCCACTCGCGGACCAGCACGACCACGGTGACCCACCACGGCAGCTCACCGAGCACGGCGAGCCCGACGAACGCCATACCCATCAGGGCCTTGTCGGCGATGGGGTCGGCGATCTTGCCGAAGTTGGTGATGAGGCCGCGGGCGCGGGCGATGTCGCCGTCCACGCGGTCGGTGGCCGTCGCGATCACGAACACGGCGGCGGCCCACCAGCGCATGGCCGCGCTGTCGCCGCCCTCGGCGAGCAGCAGCACGCCGTAGACCGGGACGAGGAGGATGCGCGACACGGTCAGGCCGTTGGCGAGGTTCCACGCGCTCGGCGCCGGCGTGGGCACCGGCTGCGTCATGGGGTCGGGCCGCGGCGCCGACTCGCTCATGCGGGCTCCGCCACGAGGTCGATGCCCTCGGTTGCCACCACCGTCGCGCGCACGATGTCGCCGACGGCCACGTGCGGCCAGTCCTCGGGCGCGAGCAGCGTGACGCCGTCGACGTCGGGGCCCTGGTGCTCGGCGCGGCCGACGACCATGAGCTCGTCGTCCTCGGCGTCGCCCGGGACCGACTCGACCAGCACCGACAGCACCTCACCGATGCGCTCCTCGGCGCGCTGGAGGTTGAGCTGCTCGATGAGGGCGGTGAAGCGCTCGACCCGCTCGGCAACGACGTGCTCGGGGAGCTTGTCGCCGTAGGTCTCGGCCTCGGTGCCGTCCTCGTCGGAGTAGCCGAACACGCCGGTGACGTCGAGGCGCGCAGCGACGAGGAACGCCTCGAGCTCGGCGAGGTCGTCCTCGGTCTCGCCGGGGAAGCCGACGATGACGTTGCTGCGGATCCCGGCCAGCGGCACCCTCGCGCGCACCTGCTCGAGCAGGCCGAGGAAGGCCTCACGGCCACCGAACCGCCGCATGGAGCGCAGCAGCGGCGCCGAGGCGTGCTGGAACGAGATGTCGAAGTACGGGACGACGCCCGGCACCGAGGCCATGGCGTCGAGCAGGTCGGGACGGATCTCGGCGGGCTGAAGGTAGGACACGCGCACGCGCTCGATGCCGGGCACCGAGGTGAGCTCGGGAAGCAGCTTCTCGAGGAGGCCGATGTCGCCGAGGTCCTTGCCGTAGGACGTGGAGTTCTCGCTGACGAGGAACAGCTCCTTGACGCCTCGCTCCCCCAGCCAGCGCGCCTCGGCGACGATGTCGTGCGGGCGGCGTGAGACGAAGGCCCCGCGGAACATGGGGATGGCGCAGAACGCGCACCGGCGGTCGCAGCCGCTGGCGATCTTGAGCGGCGCCCACGGACGGCCGTCGAGCCGGGCGCGGATGACGCGCGGCCCTGAAGCCGGGACCGGGCCCTCGATGGTCACGTCGACGGGCTCGCTGGACACCTCACCGTGGCCGGGGAGCGCGACACCGGCGCTGCCCTCCTGGCGCTGGACCGGCGACAGGGGCAGGAGGCGGCGGCGGTCGCCGGGGGTGTGCGGTGCCGGGGCGTGGCCGTCGAGGACCGCGCGCAGGTGGGACGACATGTCTGCGTAGGAGTCGAACCCGAGCACGGCGTCGGCCTCGGGGAGCTCGGCGGCGAGCTGCTCGCCGTACCGCTCGGCCAGGCAGCCCACGGCGACGACCTTCTGCGTCTTCGACTGCCCCTTGCGCGAGGAGGCCTCGAGCAGCACGTCGATGGAGTCCTTCTTGGCCTGCTCGACGAACCCGCAGGTGTTGACGACGGCGACGTCGGCCTCGTCGGCGTCGTCGACGAGCAGCCACCCCTCGGCGGCCAGTCGGCCGGCCAGCTCCTCGGAGTCGACCTCGTTGCGGGTGCACCCCAAGGTCACCAGGGCCACACTGCGCTGCACGGTCGAGCTCATGCCCACCACTCTACGGGTGGGTAGCGTGGCGCCATGACCACCACGAGCGGCACGCCGAAGACGACCTCCGACCGCGTGGCAGCGCTGCTGGCGCGCCAGCCCGTCCTCGACGGGCACAACGACCTGCTGTGGGAGGCGCGGCAGCTGGTGGGCTACGACTTCGACCGCCTCGACGTCGGCGCCGGGGGCACCCCGACCCACACCGACCTGCCCCGGCTGCGCCGCGGCGGCGTCGGCGCCCAGTTCTGGTCGGTCTTCGTCCCGGCCTCGCTGGCCGGCGACGACGCGGTCAGCGCGACGCTCGAGCAGGTGGATGCGGGGCACCAGCTCGTGGCGCGGTATGCCGACGAGCTCGCGTTCGCGCGGACGGCCGGGGACGTGCGGGCCGCGTGGGAGTCGGGACGGATCGCCTCGCTGCTCGGCGCCGAGGGCGGTCACTCGATCAACAACTCGCTCGCGACGCTCCGGATGCTGCGGGTCCTCGGCGTCGGCTACATGACACTTACCCACAACAGCAACGTCGACTGGGCCGACTCGGCCACCGACGAGCCGGTCCTCGGCGGGCTCAGTGCGTTCGGGGTCGAGGTGGTCCGCGAGATGAACCGGATCGGCATGCTCGTCGACCTCTCGCACGTCTCCCCCGACACCATGCGCGACGCCCTGCGTGTCGCGGAGGTGCCGGCCATCTTCAGCCACTCCTCGGCCAAGGCGGTCTGCGACAGCCCCCGCAACGCGCCCGACGACGTGCTGGAGTCGCTGCGGGACAACCACGGCGTCTGCATGGTCACCTTCGTCCCGACCTTCGTGAACCCGGCGGCCGCGGCCTGGCGCCGGGAGCTCAACGCCGTCGCCGCCGAGCGCGGTGTCACGCCGGCCGATGCTGACGCGTACTCGGCCTTCTACGACACCTACAAGGCCGAGCACCCGACCCCGAAGGCGACCCTGGACGACGTCGTGGCCCACATCGAGCACGTCCGCGAGGTCGCAGGCGTGGACCACGTCGGGCTCGGCGGCGACTACGACGGTGTCGCCGAGCTGCCCGAGGGGCTGGAGGACGTCACCGGCTACCCGCGGCTCCTGACGGCCCTGGCCGACCGCGGCTGGTCCGACGACGACCTGGCCAAGCTCACCAGCGGCAACATCCTGCGGGTCATGCAGGACGCCGAGGACGGGGCGCACGCCCTGCAGGAACAGCGCGGCCCCAGCCTCGCGACCATCGCCGAGCTCGACGGCGCCGACGCGTCGGCGTCGGCCCTGACCTGAGCGCCACGGACCCGGGCCCGGCCGGTCAGCCGGTACGGCGCGCGTCGTCCTCGGCCAGCTCACGCAGTACCGCGCGGAACGTGGCGTAGCGCCGCGGTCCCACGGCCCCCGCCCAGGCGCGCTCGGTCTCGGCCACCCGCTGCTCGAACCGTTCGAGTGTCCGTCGACCCTGGGGCGTGAGCGTCACGAGGCGCACCCGGCCGTCGCGGGGGTCCTTGCCGTCGCCGACCAGGCCGAGCTCGACCATGCCGGTGACGAGCTGTCCGCAGCCCTGCTTGGTCATGCCGAGCCGCTCGGAGAGGTCGGTGATCGCGATGCCCTCGTCGGGGACCTGACCCAGCACCCGGAGGTGCGAGCTCCGTAACGGATGCCCCCAGTCCTCGTGCGCGACGAGGGCGCGGAAGTGCCCGAGGACCCCACCCATGAGCTCGAGGACGTGCGCATCTGCACCGTCCTGCCCCTTGACCCTGGTCATAAAGGCAGTTTACCTTTTTCTAGGTGGGAAAGTTGCTTTACCGGTTGGGGTGGTGACCATGGACGGACGGTCCGAGCTCGGTCCCGTGCACGTCCCCGACTCGGAGCTGGCGTCCATCGTGGCCCGGTGGTTGGGCGTCTGCCGCGAGGAGGTGTCGATCCTGGGGTCGCGGTGGGACGTGGTCGACTACGACCTGCAGGCCATCACGACTGCCGGGCGCTACTGGGTCTCCGGCACTGCCCACNCGGTGCCACCGGAGTTCAAGGAGCTCGCGGCGGCGAGCGTCCCGTGGCGCACCGAACCGCTGGTCTACCGCAGCGACCTCGTCGACCGCCTCCCGGACGGGCTCACCATGCCGGGCGTGGTGGCCGTGCGCGACCTCGACGAGCTGTCTGCGTCGGTCTGGCTGCAGGCGGTGTCGACCCGGGACGCCCCGTGGACGGTGGACGAGTTCGCGCATGCGGCCCACCTGTTGGGGCGGTTGGCAGCCAGCGAGCGGGTGCGCCCACTGGCCTGCGTCGGTGAGGGCGACCGGAGGCGAACGGTGCGCGACTACGTGGACGGGCGGCTCACCGTGCAGGTGGTGCCCATGCTCCGCGACGACCGCCTGTGGGCGCACCCGGTCCTGCGGGCGACGTTCGGGGAGGAGCTCCGCACCCGCCTCCTGGCGCAGGTGGAGGCGGTCGACGCGTACGTCACGGAGCTCGAGTCGGTCCCCCTCGGGACGGCCCACGGCGACGCGTGCCCCAACAACCTGCTGCGTACGACGGACTCCTCGGACGTGGTCCTCATCGACTTCGGCTTCTGGAGCAGCCAGCCGCTCGGGTTCGACCTGGGGCAGCTGTTGCTCGGCGACGTCCAGATCGGCCGCCGGCCCGCCAGCAGCCTGGCCGAGGTCGAGGCGGTCATCGTGCCGGCGTACGTCCGTGGCCTGCACGAGGAGGGCGCGACGGTCAGTGAGGCAACCATCCGCAGGGCGCACGCGCTCCACATGCTGATCTTCAACGCGCTGTCGTCCATGCCCTTCGAGCTGCTCGACCACGAGCCCACGCCCGAGGTGCTCGCCCGCGCCCGTGAACGGGCCGCCATCGCGACCTTTCTGCTCGACCTCGTCGCAGCCACCGAGCCGGCTCAGCTCTGAGCCTGTCCCTGCTAGCCGTTGCGCCAGCGGGTGATGGTGAGGCCGACGACGCGGGCGATGATGAGCGCGACGTACATGACGCCGGCCACCTGCTCGACGATGACCACCGACCGGGCGTGCGGCAGGACCGCGGTGACGTCGGACAGCCCCACGCTGGTCAAGTTGGCGAAGGACAGGTAGAGCAGCTCGAGGAACGTCCGGTGCCCCTCCCCCTGGTAGGCGATGAACGACCCCGGGTAGACGACCTGCAGCGCCATGAACAGGTAGGCGAACACCCACGAGACGACGGTGAAGTTGGCCCCCACGGCGAAGATCTCGTCGCGGGTCACCCACGAGTCGTCGAACAGGTAGCGGATGAGGCCGTACCCGGTGTAGCCGTAGAACGCGGCGTGCAGGACCGCCGACCAGAACACCACCTGCTGGTTCGTGGGGAGGAACCCCTCGGCGATGGTGAGGCCGACGACCGGGATCCCCAGCACCACGGCCACCCAGGTCAGCGCGGGCGTGGCGCGCACGGCGTACACGGCGACAGCCAGCACGAGCACCCCGAACAGGCCGATGAGCGTGCGTCCGAGCGGGGTGTCCCCGGCGAAGGGGTAGGCGAGCACCTCGAGCAGCTGGGCCACCAGGAGGACCCCGCTCGGGTGGCCCTTGACGGCGTTGAACCAGCGGCGCATGCCGAACACCCTAGGTGGGCCCGGTCAGCCCTGCGCTGCGACCAGCCGGTAGCCCTGACCCGGTTCGGTGAGCAGGTGGCGTGGTCGGGTGGGGTCGGGCTCGAGCTTGCGGCGCAGCTGGTTGGCGTAGACGCGCAGGTAGTTGGACTCGCGCCCGTAGCCCGGGCCCCACACCTCTCGCAGCAGGTCGCGCTGGGACACCAGGTGCCCGGGGCTGCGCGCGAGGACCTCCAGCAGGCTCCACTCGGTGGGGGTGAGTCGCACCTCGGCGCCGGCCACGACGGCGCGGCGCTCGGCGAAGTCGAGGGTGAAGTGGTCGGTGGCGAACGCCGGCACCGTCGACGGGGCGCCCGTGACGCCCCGCCGCAGCGCGACCCGGATGCGGGCGAGCAGCTCGTCCATGGCGAACGGCTTCGTGACGTAGTCGTCCGCGCCGAGGTCGAGCGCCTCGACCTTGTCGATGGAGTCGGTGCGGGCGGAGAGCACGATGACCGGGAGGTCGAAGGACTGCCGCAGCCGCCGCAGGACCTCGACCCCGTCGAGGTCGGGCAGCCCGAGGTCGAGGACGACGAGGTCGATCGACCCGTCGTGCAGCGCCTGCAGGGCGCTGCGCCCGTCACCGGCCGTCTCGACGGTGTAGTCGCGGGCCCGGAGGTTGATGGCGAGGGTCCGCAGGAGGTGGGGTTCGTCGTCGACCACCAGGACCGTGCTCACGTCGCCATCCTGTCAGGCACCGTGGGCGCGTCCGTGCCGTGCGGTTCCCCGGCGGCCGCCTCGTGGCGCGCCAGGTCGAGGACCACGGTCAGCCCACCCCCCGGGGTGTCCTCGGCGACGATCGTGCCGCCCAACGCCTCCACGAGGCCCCGCGCGACAGCCAGCCCGAGCCCCACACCGGTGCCGCGGGGCGCGTCGCCGAAACGCTGGAACGGCGCGAAGATGGCTTCCTTGGCCCCCTCGGGGACCCCGACACCGCGGTCGACGACCCGTACCTGCACGCGGTCGGCCGTCGCCGACGCGGCCACCACCACCTCCCCGCCAGAGTGCCGCAGGGCGTTCTCGAGCACGTTGGCGAGGACACGGTCGAGCAGCCCGGGGTCCGCGGAGGCGGGCGGGAGGCCCGCGTCCATCGAGAGCCGTACGCGGCCTCCTCCCGGCAGCAGCGCAGCGGCCGCGGTCACGGCCTCGTCGAGGTGCACCGCAGCCAGGCGCGGCACGACGGCCCCGCTCTGCAGCCGTGACATGTCGAGCAGGTTGGTCACGAGCACGGTGAGGCGGTCGGTCGACTCCTCGATGGTCTCGAGCAGGTCGGCCCGGTCCTCCTCGCCGAAGACCACGTCCGGCTGGCGCAGGCTCGAGGCCGCGGCCTTGATGCTCGCCAGCGGCGTGCGCAGGTCGTGCGACACGGCCGCGAGCAGGGCCGTCCGCGCGCGGTTGTCCTTGGCCAGCGCCCGACCTGCGTCGGCGAGCCGGACCAGCTCCTCGCGGCGCAGGATGGCGCCCACCCGCACCGCGAACGCCGACACCAGCCGCCGGTCCTGGGCCGAGACCACCCGACCGACGAGGACGAGTGAGGTCGTGTCGTCGACCGGGGCGCGCACGGACGCGTCCCGCACCGCCGCGACGTCGAACCCGCTGGTGGCGGCGAGCACCTGCCACGGGTCACGCACCGTCGGACGGCGCACCACCGCGGCGGAGTCCACTCCGAAGAACTCCACCACCTGGCGCAGGACCGCCGGCAGCTGGTCGCGCTCCCCCAGCAGCGACTCCGCCGAGGCCGCGAGCGCCGCAGCCTCGCGCTGGGCCTCGCGGGCGGCAGCGGCCCGGCGCTCACTGAGGTGCACCACGGACGAGACGGCGACGGCGACGAGCAGGAATACCGCGAGCGCGACGAGGTTCTCGGGGTCGGAGATCGTCAACGTGTGGACCGGCGGGGTGAAGAACCAGTTGATGGTGGTGCTGCCCAGGACCGCGGCGGCGACCGCCGGCCAGACACCACCGACCAGGGCCGTCCCCACGGTGAGCAACAGGTACAGCAGCACCTCGAGGGGCAGGTCGTGCCAGGCCGGGGTGACGTGCAGGACAGCCGTGAGCACCGCGGTCCCCACGACGGCCAGAGCCCAGCCGAGCGCCGTACGGCGGCGGCCCAGCTCCGGCCCGAACCGCCACGGCGCCCGGACCGACCGGGTGAGCTCGTGGGTGACCAGGTGCACATCGATCTCGCCGGAGCCCTCGACGACCTTCTGCCCGACGCCGGGCGAGAGCACCTCCTGCCAGCGCCTGCGCCGCGACGCGCCGATGACGATCTGCCGGGCGTTGACACCGCGGGCGAAGACGAGCAGCGCGGTGGCGATGTCGTCGCCCTTGACGGTGTGGAACGTCCCCCCGAGCTCGGCCGTCAGCCGCCGGAGCTCCTCGAGCTGCTCGAGCCGCGCGTCGACGAGGCCGTCGGGCGGGGTGACGTAGACGGCGACCAGCTCGCCGCCGGCGCCCCGTGCGGCGATCTGGGCGGCCCGGCGCAGCAGCGTCCGGCCCTCGGCGTCGCCGGTGAGCGCGACGACCACCCGCTCGCGGGTCGGCCACGGCTCGGTGATGCCTCGGTCGGTGCGGTAACGGTCGAGCCCCTCCTCGACCCGGTCGGCGAGCCACAGCAGCGACAGCTCGCGCAGGGCGGTGAGGTTGCCCTCGCGGAAGTAGTTGGCCAGCGCCGCGTCGACCCGCTCTGCGGCGTAGACGTTGCCGTGAGCGAGGCGCCGCCGCAGCGCCTGCGGCGACATGTCGACGAGCTCGATCTGGTCGGCCCGTCGGACGACGTCGTCCGGCACGGTCTCCTGCTGCCGGACCCCCGTGATCGACTCCACGACGTCGTTGAGCGACTCCAGGTGCTGGATGTTGACCGTCGAGATGACGTCGATCCCTGCGGCCAGGATCTCCTCGACGTCCTCCCACCGCTTGGTGTGCGGGCTCCCGGGCACGTTGGTGTGAGCCAGCTCGTCGACGAGGACCACCTGCGGGCGGCGGGCGACGACTGCGGGGACGTCGAGCTCGGTGAGGGTGGAGCCACGGTGCTCGACCGTGCGCCGGGGCACCTGCTCGAGCCCCTCGGCGAGCGCAGCCGTGTGGGCCCGGCCGTGGCTCTCGACCACCCCGATGACGACGTCGGTCCCGCGGTCGCGGCGTCGGTGCCCCTCGGAGAGCATGGCGACGGTCTTCCCGACGCCCGGTGCTGCACCGAGGTACACGCGGAGCTTCCCCCTGGCCATGGCAGCGATTCTGGTCCCTGTCCTGGCGGTCAGTCGACGACGCGGATGGGCCTGGTCACCGCGCGACCAGCTGGTCGAGCGCCAGGTTGAGCTCCACGACGTTGACGCGCGGCTCGCCCAGGAAT
The DNA here is from genome assembly GCF_001428025.1 of Phycicoccus sp. Soil748. Taxonomy (GTDB): domain Bacteria; phylum Actinomycetota; class Actinomycetes; order Actinomycetales; family Dermatophilaceae; genus Pedococcus. The sequence continues at coordinate 254,972 of NZ_LMSC01000009.1, forward strand.
CCCAGCGTGCGACCCTCGGTGTGGTCCCTGACCAGGTCGACGACTGCACCCCGGTCGAGGCCGTTGGCCCGAGCCACCCGAGGAGCCTGCGCCATCGCGTTCTCCGGGGAGATGTCGGGGTCGAGCCCGCTGGCAGAGGCCGTCAGCGCGTCCGCGGGAGCTGCGGCGCCACCATTGGCGGCGGCGTAGGCCGCGCGCCGGTCGGCGAGCGCCTTCTGCTGGTCCTGCGCCGAGGCATACAGGTTCGTCCCGCCACTCACGTCGCCGGCGTACTCGCTCGCCGACGGGCGTCCCTGGAAGTGGCGGTCGTCCGTGAAGTTCTGGCCAAGCAGGCTGGACCCGACGACGACACCGCCCCGCTCCACGCGCGAGCCGTCCGCCTGGTGCGAGAGGCCGAGCCGGCCCACCCCCCAGATGGCGGCGGGGTACAGCCCGCCCAGGAGCACGGTGAGCACCACGAACATCCGCAGGGCGGCCAGGAGCTGGCGGGTGTTTGACGACGACATGTTCAGCTCAATCCGGGGAGAAGGGAGACGACGAGGTCGATGGCCTTGATGCCGACGAAGGGCACCACGATGCCGCCGAGGCCGTAGACCAGCAGGTTGCGGTTCAGCAGGCTGCTCGCGCCGCTCGGTCGGTAGCCCACCCCGCGCAGGGCCAGGGGAATCAGCGCGAGGATGATGAGGGCGTTGAAGATGACCGCGGACAGGATGGCGGACTCCGGCGAGGCCAGACCCATGACGTTGAGGGCGTCGAGCCCGGGGAACAGGACGACGAACATCGCGGGGATGATCGCGAAGTACTTCGCGATGTCGTTGGCGATCGAGAACGTCGTGAGCGCGCCCCGGGTGATGAGCAGCTGCTTGCCGATCTCGACGATCTCGATCAGCTTGGTCGGGTCCGAGTCGAGGTCGACCATGTTGCCGGCCTCCTTCGCTGCCGACGTGCCGGTGTTCATGGCCACGCCGACGTCGGCCTGGGCGAGCGCGGGCGCGTCGTTCGTGCCGTCGCCGGTCATCGCGACCAGCCGCCCACCCTCCTGCTCGGCCTTGATGAGGCGCATCTTCTCCTCCGGGGTGGCCTCGGCCAGGAAGTCGTCCACACCGGCCTCCCGGGCGATGGCCTCGGCGGTGAGGGGGTTGTCGCCGGTGATCATCACCGTGCGGATGCCCATCCGACGCATGTGCTCGAAGCGCTCGCGCATGCCCGGCTTCACGATGTCCTTCAGGTGCACGATGCCGAGGACGCGCGCGGGACGGCCGTCCTCCTGCTCCGCCACGACGAGCGGTGTGCCGCCCGAGGCGCCGATCCGGTCGGCGAGGGTGGTGACGCGTTCGTCGACCGTCCCGCCCGTCTCGCGCACCCATGCGGCCACTGCCGAGCCGGCGCCCTTGCGGACCCGGGAGCCGTCCGGGAGGTCCACCCCCGACATCCGGGTCGTCGCGCTGAACTCGACGAACGTCGCCCCCTGGAGGGCGAGCGCCTCCGCGGTCTGCGAGCCGTCGACGCCGTATGCCGTGTGGGCCAGCTCCACGATCGAGCGACCCTCCGGGGTTGAGTCGGCCAGCGAGGACAGGTGCGCCGCCTCGGGCAGGGCACGGCCGTCGCACTCGTCGAGGCCGAGGAACTCGCTGGCCTGGCGGTTCCCGAGCGTGATCGTGCCGGTCTTGTCGAGCAGCAGGGTCGACACGTCGCCGGCGGCCTCGACGGCGCGGCCCGACATCGCCAGGACGTTGCGCTGCACGAGGCGGTCCATGCCGGCGATGCCGATCGCGGACAGCAGCGCGCCGATGGTCGTGGGGATGAGGCAGACGAGCAGGGCGACCAGGACGATCACCGACTGCGAGCGACCCGAGTAGACGGCCAGTGGCTGCAGGGCCATGACGGTCACGAGGAAGATGATCGTCAGCGTGGTGAGCAGGATCGTCAGGGCGATCTCGTTGGGGGTCTTCTGCCGCTGCGCCCCCTCGACGAGCGCGATCATCCGGTCGATGAAGCTCTCGCCCGGCTTGGTGGTGATCCGCACGACGATGCGGTCGGAGAGGACCGTGGTGCCGCCGGTGACGGCGCTGCGGTCGCCACCGGACTCCCGGATCACCGGTGCCGACTCCCCGGTGATCGCCGACTCGTCGACCGTGGCCACGCCCTCGACGACGTCGCCGTCGCCGGGAACGACCTGTCCGGCCTCGACGACCACGGTGTCGCCGATCCGGAGCCCGGAGCCGGGAACCTGCTCCTCGGTGCCGTCCTCCCGCAGGCGCCGTGCCATGGTCTCCTTCTTGGTGGCCCGCAGCGAGGCTGCCTGGGCCTTGCCCCGCCCCTCCGCGACGGCCTCGGCGGCGTTGGCGAAGAGCACGGTCGCCCAGAGCCAGACCGCCACCGACCAGCTGAAGACGCTGGAGTCCTTGACGGCCAGGCCGGTCGTGAGGACCGAACCGACCCAGACCACGAAGATGACCGGCGAGTGCCAGACGTGGCGCGGGTCGAGCTTGAGGAGCGCCTGCGGGACGACCTCCCTGAGGGAGTGCCCGCCGGTGATCGTGTGCTTGGTCATGAAAGAGCCTCCGCGATGGGCCCGAGGGCAAGAGCAGGGAAGAAGGTCAGCCCGGCGACGATGAGGGCGACACCCGTCAGGAGCCCCACGAACCGCGGGGTGTGGGTCGGCATGGTGCCGGCCGTCGCGGGGCGCGGGTGCTGCTCGACGAGCAGGCCCGCGAGCCGCAGCACGAGCAGCATCGGCACGAACCGGCCGAGGACCATGCAGGCGGCGAGGGTCAGGTTGTACCAGGGGGTGTCGGCGGTGAGGCCGGCGAACGCACTGCCGTTGTTGTTGCTGCCCGAGGCGTACGCGTACATCACCTCGGTGAGGCCGTGGGGACCAGAGGCGAGCATCGTCGACCTGGGCCCGTCCAGCACCAGCGACAGGCCGGTGAAGACCAGCACGAGGATGGGCATCACGAGGATGTAGAGGGCTGCGCACGTGACCTCTCGGCGACCGATGGTCTTGCCGAGGAACTCCGGTGTGCGGCCGACCATGAGACCGGCGATGAAGACGGCGAGGATGGCCACGATGAGGATCCCGTAGAGCCCGGACCCGACGCCTCCGGGCGAGATCTCGCCCAGCACCATGGTGGTGAGCACGGTTCCCCCGCCGAGTGGGCTGTAGCTCTCGTGCATCGAGTTGACCGCACCGGTGGACGTCCCGGTGGTGGAGGCGGCGAAGAGCGTGGAGGCCCAGAGGCCGAACCGCTGCTCCTTGCCCTCCATCGCGCCGCCGAGCCCACCCGAGGCGGCGACCTCGGAGGCGGTCGTGGCCGCGACACCTGCGGCCCAGAGGACGCCCGCGAACCCGAGCAGGGCCCAGCCCTGGCGCCGGTCGCCGACCAGGATGCCGTAGGTCCGGGTGAGCGCGAACGGGATGAGCAGGAGGAGGAAGATCTCGAGCAGGTTGGTCACGGCGTTCGGGTTCTCGAACGGGTGCGCGGAGTTGGCGTTGAAGTAGCCGCCTCCGTTGGTGCCCAGCTCCTTGATCGCCTCCTGTGACGCGACCAGGCCGCCCCGGATCACCTGGTCGCCACCGGCGAGCGCCTTCACGGTCTCCGGTGCGCTGAGGTTCTGCACGACGCCGCCCACGAGCAGCACGACGCCGGCGACGGCGGCGATCGGGAGCAGGATGCGCACCGAGCCGCGGACCAGGTCGACCCAGAAGTTGCCGATGTCGCGAGCCGAACGACGCGCCGCGGCGCGGATGAGGGCCACGGCGACGGCCATGCCCACCGCAGCCGAGACGAAGTTCTGGACGGTCAGCCCGACCGTCTGCACGATCGGCGTGGCTCCCACCTCACCGGCATACGACTGCCAGTTGGTGTTGGTGACGAACGAGACCGCGGTGTTGAGGGCGGTGGTGGCACCCATTCCCTGCGAACCCTGCGTGAGGGGCAGTCGCAGCTGCACGAGGATGAGCCCGAAGAGCAGGAGGATGCTCACCACCGAGAAGGCCACCACGCTGACCGCGTAGGTCCGCCACCCCTGCTCGGAGTCCGGGTCGACCCGGACGAGCCGGTAGAGGACCCGCTCGACGCGCCAGTGGCGCGTGTCGCCGTAGACATGGGCCATCCAGGCGCCGAGCGGGTGGTAACACACGGCGAGGAGCGCGAGGAGCAGTCCGATGGTCAGCAGGCCACTGACGGTCCCGGACATCAGAAGCGCTCCGGTCGGACGAGCGCGTACACGAGGTACACGAGCAGGGCGATGCCGGCGACTGCGGCAATGATGTTCTCGATCACGGCTCCAGTGAAGGACAGGCGGACGGCCTGGTGGCTCCCCTTGACGTCGTGGTGACGGGCGTTGACGCGTTCTTGACGGCGTTGCCCGAGGCGGCGGCGCCGCAGGGCGGCCCACAGCGTCAACAAGGCATCAAGTCCCTTGACCTGCAGCGGGATCGGTGGGCGTCATGGAGTCGTGAAGCTCGAGGAGGTCCTGGAAGCGCGACGTGGTGCCGTGACCGCGGTGGCCTTGGTCGTCCCGTTCCTGGCGTGCGGGGTGCTGGCCGCAGCCGGCCGCCCGCTGCCCGACGCCAGCGCCGTCGTCGCCCTTGCCCTGCTCATCGTCGCCGCCTCCGCGACCGGGCTGCGACCCGCAGGTCTCGCGGCCTCCGTCTCCAGTGCGGTCGGCTTCGACTACTTCCTCACCAAGCCCTACGAGAGCCTGACCATCCACGACTCCGAGGACGTCCAGGTGGCCGTCCTGCTGCTGCTCGTCGGGTTCGCCGTCAACGAGCTCGCGCTGTGGGGACAGCGCCAGCGCGCCGAGCTCGGCCGCGCCCGTGGGTACCTCGACGGCGTGATGGCGACAGCCGAGTCGGTGGCGACCCCCGGAGGCGAGCCCCAGCGCGTGATCGCCGCGGTCGCGGCCCGCCTCCGGGACGTGCTCCGCCTCGACTCGTGCGAGTACCACGCGTCGACCCACCTGCCCGGGGGCCCTGTGCTGGGGCGGGACGGCTCGGTGACCCGGTCCGGGCTCACCCTCGATGTCGACCGCAGCGGGCTGCCCATCGACGAGGTCATCCTCCTGCCGGTGCACGTGGGCGGTCGGCAGCGCGGCTACTTCACCCTCACCGCCGCCTCGCGCGTCTCCCGCCCGAGCGTGCAGCAGCGCCGGGTCGCGGTCCTGCTCGCCGACCAGCTGTCGGCCCTGCTCGACACCAGCACCCAGGACCACTGAGCCGCTCGGAGATCCACTCTTCCGGCCCCGCGGGCGGGGCGACCCCCCTACCCTCGTCCGCAGGACCAGCGACCAGGGGGAGACATGGGGACACCGACGCACGCAGGGACGCAGGAGCCGGGTGACGTGCCGGGGACGCCGTCCGAGCCAAGCCCGTTCGGCCCGCCCTCGCCGCTCGAGCCGCTCGCCGTGGCGATGGAGCTGGGACGCCCGGTGAGCCGTGGGTTCGCGCTCGTGCTCGTCGCGGTGGTCCTGGTCGCGCTCGGCTGGGTCGACCACCGTCAGTCCGTCCGGCTGGAGGCCGTCGAGGCGTCCGCCGGCGTCTCGTCGACCGCCCCTCTGACTCCCGACCCGGAGACCTGCTACCTCCTGGGCGTCATCGCCGCCGCCCAGGGCAGGGCCGACCTCGTCACCCGCCTGGCGGCGTCGACCGGCAGCGACTGCCAGGTGTATGCCGCCCGTGGCTCGCGCGGGCAGGACCTCGAGGGCAACTGAGACCCGTGCCGAGGGTTCCGCGGGTCGTGGTCCTGCTCGAGGGCCGCAGCGACGTCGCCGCCGTACGGGCCCTCCTCGCCCTCGACGCGCCTTCCGGGGTCGGGTCTCTCGCGGACGGCCGCGTCGGGGACGGCCGCGCCCACGACGTGCAGCTCGTGGACATGGGGGGCGTCACCAACGTGCGCCACCACCTCGTCCGACTCGTGGCAGACGCGTCCGAGGGCGCCGGGCCGCGGGTCCTCGGCCTCGGTGACGCCGCCGAGGCACCGTTCCTGTCCCGCGCCCTGGCAGCGGTCGGTCACGCGGTGGGCACGCGGGCCGACATGGCCGCGCTCGGCTTCCACGTCTGCGACCTGGACCTCGAGGACGAGCTGGTGCGCGCCCTCGGCACGGCCCGGGTGCAGGAGGTGCTGGCCGGGCTCGGCCTCCTGGACCGCTTCCTGGCGTTCCGGCGGCAGCCCGCGTGGGACGGCCGGCCGGTGCACGACCAGCTGCGGCGGTTCGCGGGAACCACCTCGGGGCGCAAGCTCGTCGTGGCAGAGGCGCTCGCCTCAGCCCTGACGCCCTCCCAGGTCCCGGCCCCGCTGGCCGCCCTCGTGGGCCACATCCGGGCCGGCCTCGCCGAGCCCCCTGCCGGGCCGCCGGTGCGACCGTTCGCCGGGACCGGCTGAGGGCGACGCGGACCGTCAGGCCGGGGTGAGCCTTCCGCGCAGCGTCAGGGTCGCGACGACGAGGGCCAGGGAGGCGGTGAGCGCCATGACCAGCGTCATCGGGAGGGCCGAGTCGGAGCCCATCGCGCCGATGAGGGGCGCAGCCGCGCCGCCGATGACGAACTGGGCGGCGCCGAGGAGCGCTGCGGCGGTGCCTGCCGCCTCGCCGTGACGCGTCAGTGCCAGGGCCGGGGTGTTGGGCAGGGTCAGGCCGCACGCGAGGAGGATGAACCACAGCGGCGCCAGCACCATGGGCAGTCCACCGAACCGGGTGGCGGCGGAGGTGACCATGAGCAGGGCCGCCACGGCGCCGATGGTGACGCCGGCGCGGACGAGCAGCTGCGGCTCGAACCGCCGCAGCAGGAACGGGTTGACCTGCGAACCGGTCAGGAAGCCGAGCGAGTTGAGCCCGAACACCAGGCCGAACTGCGCGACGCTCAGGCCGTAGATGTCCTGGAGCACGAACGACGAGCCGCCGATGTAGGAGAACAGCGTCGCGAACATCAGGCCGCTGATCAGCACCAGCCCGACGAAGGTGCGGTCGCGCAGCAGGGAGCCGTAGGTCGCCACGACCGGGCGGAACGCCAGCCTGCGACGGCGGTGCGCCGGCAGGGTCTCGCGCAGGGCGAACGACGCCAGCGTCACCATCATGGTTCCGGCCACGGCGAGCAGGACGAACACCCCGCGCCACGAGGTCACCTGCAGGATGGCTCCGCCGAGGGTCGGCGCCAGCACCGGGGCCAGGCCCATCACGAGCATCAGGCGCGACAGCATGGTGGCCGCGGCCGACCCGGCGAACTGGTCCCGCACCATGGCCATCGAGACCACGGCGACGGCGGCATTGCCCAGGCCCTGCAGGACGCGACCGACGGTCAGCAGCTCGATCGACGGCGCGAAGGCGCAGAACACCGAGGCCGCGATGTGCAGCGCCAGTCCGGCGATGAGGGGGCGGCGGCGGCCCACGGCGTCGGCGAGCGGCCCGACGAGCAGCTGCCCGAGCCCCATACCGAGCAGGATGCCGGTGAGGGTGAGCTGGACGGCCGACTCGGACGCCCCGAGGTCGCGCGTGATCGAGGGCAGCGCGGGCAGGTAGGTGTCGATCGTCAGGGGCCCGATGGCGATGAGGGCCCCGAGCACCAGGACGAAGCGCAGGTAGGCCCGACCGGTCGGCGCCGTCCCCGGGGCAGGGACGGTCGGGGTGCGGACATCGACGGCAGCGGCGTCGACGGGCACGCCGTCCGGCGTCGGGACGAGGGTGTCGGGGGCTGCGGTCTCGGGGGCTGCGGTCACAGGGTTCGCAACGACGGGACGTGCGCCATCCATTCCGGCGGGGGCGCCGGTCTCACGCCGCGAGCAGGAAGTGCCACCCCAGCCACCACCACACGAGCAGCAGGAGCAGCTGGCCCGCCCGGGTGCGCGCGGCCTCCCGCACGACCTCCGACACCCGCGGCACGACGTCGGGACGACGCCGCGCGACCGCTGCCAGGACCACGAGGCAGGCGAGCAGCGCGACGTTGGCCGCGGCGGTCAGGGCCCGGGCCGTCACCGCCGGCTCCCCCGCTCCGCGAGGGCCCGCAGGAGGACCCATCCGGCCAGGGCCCAGCAGACCGCCACGACCACCCGGATGGGCCGTCCCTCGAGCAGGGGGTCGACCAGGGTGCTCAACGTCGGGTGGTCGGGGTTGTCGGTCTGCGCGTCCGGCTGGGAGAGGAGGTCGGCGAGCTCGAGCAGGCAGCCGGCCAGCAGTGGGACGGTCCAGACCCAGGCGCGTGCGGTGGGCAGCCGCGGCACGGGCGCGCCCTCCCCCGCCCGCAGCACCACCACGAGGCCCACCAAGCCGACCACGGCGAGCGTCAGCTGGACGGCGACTGACGCCCGCGGCTGCACGGCAACGACCAGCCCCACGACCGAGGCCGCCACCGGTCCGGCCCACCTCCCGGACAGCCACCGGGGCGGCGTCCGTGGCGGCAGGTCGCGCCGTAGCACCACGAGCATGAGGACGGCGGTGCCGAGGAAGACCGCCACGTCGACGGCGTTGGCGCGGGCGACGTGGACGACGGCCGCGCCCAGCACGATCCCCAGCGCCGGTCCGGGCCGTGCCCGCCGACGCCCTGGCGCAGACTCAGTCCCGGCCAGTGAGCTCCCAGGCGTCGGCCGGCTCCTCGACCTCTTCGCGGCCGGCGTACTGCGCCGCCACGGGGTCGTTCGCGTAGCGCGCGTCGGGCGCGTAGCCGGGGGCGTAGGTCCCCACCACCGGCACCGCGTCGGTCCGCTCGACGTCGCCAGCCGCGCCCTGCAGGTCGGGAGCCGCCTGGCCGTCGAAGACCGGCTCGGGGTCGGGCACCTCGTCGCCGCGCATGAGCGCGAGCGTCGTGGCCAGGTCGTCGGGCTTGACGAGCACGTCGCGGGCCTTGGAGCCCTCCGACGGCCCGACCACACCGCGCGACTCGAGCAGGTCCATGAGGCGGCCGGCCTTGGCGAACCCGACGCGCAGCTTGCGCTGCAGCATCGACGTCGACCCGAACTGCGTCGTCACGACGAGCTCGGTCGCCTGCAGCAGCAGGTCGAGGTCGTCGCCGATGTCGTCGTCCACCTGCTTCTTGGCCGCGACGACGGTGACGTCCTCGCGGTAGCTGGGCTTGAGCTGGTCGGTGACGTGCTTGACGACGTCCTGGATCTCGGACTCGGTGACCCAGGCGCCCTGGACGCGCATCGGCTTGCTGGAGCCCATGGGCAGGAACAGCGCGTCGCCCTGGCCGATGAGCTTCTCCGCGCCGGGCTGGTCGAGGACGACCCGGCTGTCGGCGAGCGAGGACGTCGCGAAGGCCATGCGCGACGGCACGTTGGCCTTGATGAGGCCGGTGACGACGTCGACGGACGGGCGCTGGGTCGCCAGGACGAGGTGGATGCCGGCGGCGCGCGCCAGCTGGGTGATGCGGACGATCGACTCCTCGACGTCGCGCGGGGCGACCATCATGAGGTCGGCGAGCTCGTCGACGATGACCAGCAGGTACGGGTAGGGGTGGATGACGCGCTCGCTGCCGGGCAGCGGCTTCACCTTGCCGGCCTTGACCGCCTTGTTGAAGTCGTCGACGTGCTTGAACCCGAACTGGGCGAGGTCGTCGTAGCGCGTGTCCATCTCCCGCACGACCCACTGCAGGGCCTCGGCGGCCTTCTTGGGGTTCGTGATGATCGGGGTGATGAGGTGCGGGATCCCCTCGTACGCCGTGAGCTCCACGCGCTTGGGGTCGACCAGGACCATGCGGACCTCGTCGGGCGTCGAGCGCATGAGGATCGAGGTGATCATCGAGTTGACGAAACTCGACTTGCCGGCGCCCGTCGCACCCGCGACGAGCAGGTGGGGCATCTTCGCGAGGTTGGCGATGACGTAGCCGCCCTCGACGTCCTTGCCGACGCCCATGACCATCGGGTGCTCGTTCCCGCGGGCCGCCTGGCTGCGCAGGACGTCGCCGAGGCTGACCTTCTCGCGGTCGGTGTTGGGGATCTCGATGCCGATGGCCGACTTGCCCGGGATGGGCGACAGGATGCGGACGTCGGCCGAGGCGACGGCGTACGCGATGTTCTTGGACAGGGCGGTGACGCGCTCGACCTTGATGCCGGGGCCGAGCTCCACCTCGTAGCGGGTGACCGTCGGGCCGCGGCTGAAGCCGGTCACCTGCGCGTCGATGTCGAACTGGTCGAGCACCTGGGTGAGGGCCTCGACGACACGGTCGTTGGCCGCGCTGCGCGACTTGTGGGGCGAGCCCGGCTCGAGCAGGGCGTTGTCCGGCAGGGTGTAGGTGATGTCGCCGGCGAGGGCGAGCTGCTCGACCCGCTGCGGCAGCGGGGTCGTCGGCGGCGCCTCGAGGGTGGCCTTCTCGACCACGGGCGGGCGGGTCGGCGCGGCCGCAGCGGCGGCCCCCGCGGCACCGGGCGCGAGGACGCCGGGAGCGGTGGGTCGCTTCTCGCCGGGGCGCAGGCCCTTGCCGTCCGGGACGACCACGGCGGCCTTCTCGAAGGCCTCGTCGCCGTCGAGGGGCCCCTCGGGCTCGATCACGCGGCGACGGCGGCGCGGCTTGTCCTCGACGACCTCGACCGGCTCGGGCTCGACGGCCGCGCGGTGCAGCAGGTGGTCGCGCAGCTCGGCGAGGCGCTCGGGGATCATGTGCACCGGCGTGGCCGTCATGACCAGGAGGCCGAAGAAGCCGAGCATGAGCAGGATCGGGACCGTGCCGTACACGGAGACCGCCGCCTCGAGCGGGCTGGAGGCGAGGAAGCCGATGATGCCGCCGGCCTCGCGCATGCCGTCGGCGCCCTGCGGTGGGGTAGGGATCCCCTGTGACACGTGGGCCAGGCCACAGGCGGCGAAGGCGAGCGCACCGAGGCCGATGCCGATGCGCGACGTCGCGCCGTCGTCCTGGGGCGCCCGCAGCAGGCGCAGGCCGAGGAAGAGCAGGGCCAGCGGCACGGCGTAGGCGACGCGGCCGAAGGTGCCGGCCACGACCGCGTGGACGACGTCGCCGAGCGCACCCTCGAAGGCCCACCACTCGCGGGCGGCGACGAGGATGGCGAGGCCGAGGAGGGTGAAGCCGAGGCCGTCGCGACGGTGCTCCGGCTCGAGGTCGCGGGCGCTGCTGCCGACCCGGCGGACGGCGCCGCCTGCGACGTGCGCCATCCCCATCCACGTCCCCCGGACCGCGCGCAGCGGTAGGGGCAGGCCGCCGCCGCTGGCCTTGCCCCGCGCGGGCTGCTTGCGTGGCGCAGGGGAACGGCGGTTGGCAGGGCGCGTGGTGGTGCCCTTGCGCGCCTGCCGGGCCGAGGAGGAGCGCGTCGAGGTGGACGGACGTGTGGCCATGGTCCGCAGGCTACGCGACGGCCACACCGGACACACGCGTCACACGCGTCGCACTGCGCCCAATCTGTCCCTCCGACCGCGGGCCGCCCCTCCCCCGAACGGGTGAGGCCGGTGCATCACTTCGGACACGGACGGGGCTCACCCCTGTCGCCATACGGCGTGCCGGTGCCACTCTGGGCGGGCGTCTGGCGGGGCCTGCGCCGACGACCACGGATCCTCCGGGACACCGTCCGGGCGTCGGCGCAGGCGCACCAGCCGGCCGCACGTCTCAGATGACGGGAAGGTCGGTCCACCTGCTGGAGCCGCCCCGAGCCGGCCGCTACCGTCGTCGACCAAGGTCATGAGTGTCAGCGCACAGCCCCGGCTTGCTGACCAGCAACCCTCCACCGCGGTGGGGTGCTCCGGGTGACGACCGGGCCGCCTGCAGGAGCAGGTGGCAAGCGCGGACCCGAGCCCAGCCCGGGTCCACCGGACCCAGGAGCTGACCTCCGTGTCGATAGCCAGCACCCCGCCCACCACTCCCGAGGCCTCCCGGGCGGCGACGCGCCGTACCGCTCCCCTGGCCCACGCCCGCGAGCACCTGCGCGCAGTCCCGCCCCTGCCCGTGCGCTCCCTCAGCGCCTCAGCACTGCCCGCCGTCGTGTCCGGCGGGCTGCCCGTCCCGACCCTGGACGGCCCGACCGACTACGCCAACTTCGACCACGCCGCCTCGACCCCGGCGCTGGTCAGCGTGAAGGCCGCCGTCGACACGGCGCTGCGGACCTACTCCTCGGTGCACCGCGGCAAGGGCTACGCCTCCGCGGTGACGAGCGGCTGGTACGAGCAGGCCCGCGCGGAGGTGGCGGCCTTCGTCGGGGCGCGCGAGGGGGACGAGGTCGTCTTCACCCGCAACAGCACCGACTCGTTCACCCTGCTGTCCCGCTCGCTCCCCCGCGACACCTCGGTGTTCGTCTTCGAGTCCGAGCACCACGCGGCACTGCTGCCGTGGAAGGCCCGCCAGACGGTCCGGATCCCCGTGCCCGGCAGCGCCGCCGACGCGGTCGTCCTGCTCCGGGAGGCCCTGCGGACCCGCCAGGGCCGCAACCGTCTCGTCGTCCTGACGGGCGCGTCCAACGTGACCGGCGAGGTCTGGCCGATCCGCGAGCTGGCGGCGGTCGCGCGGCGCGCTGGTGCCCGCGTCGTCCTCGACGCCGCGCAGTACGCCCCCCACCGCCGCATCGACCTCGGCGAGCTCGGCGTCGACTACGTCGTCCTGTCGGGGCACAAGCTCTACGCGCCCTTCGGGGCAGGCGTCCTCGCCGGTCGCGCCGACTGGCTCGACGCCGCGGCCCCCTACCTGCCCGGCGGCGGCGCCACCAAGGCGGTCACCGAGCACGGGGTGCAGTGGCACACGGGCTCGGCGCGGCACGAGGGCGGCAGCCCCAACGTCATCGGGGCCATCGCGCTGGCCGCCGCCTGCCACGCGCTGCGCGAGCACGGCGACGCCGTCGAGGCGCACGAGCAGCTCCTGGGCAAGGCCCTGCTCGACGGCCTGCGCGACATCGACGGCGTGCAGACCTACTCGCTGTTCGGTGACGGCCACGAGCGGGTCGCGGTCGCGACGTTCACGGTCGACGGGGTCGACTCCTCGCTCGTGTCCGCGGTCCTGTCGGCCGAGCACGGGATCGGCGTGCGCGACGGCAAGTTCTGCGCGCACCTGTGCGTGGACACGCTCCTCGACGACCCGTACGCCGAGGGCCCCGACACCGCCGTGCGCGCCAGCATCGGCCTGGCCACGACCGCCGCCCACGTCCAGCGGCTGCTCGCCGCGGTCGCCGACCTCGCTGCCCACGGGCCGCGGCACGAGTACGTGCACACGGGCGAGGGCTGGGTGCCGGTCGACGACACCCGCGACCTCGCCCCCGCCCCCCCCCCNGACTCGGGCCCGGCCGGCGCCTCGGGCCCGGACGGCGCGGGCTCAGGCCCGCCGGCGCCTCAGGCCTGGATGACGACCGGGATGATCATCGGGCGGCGGCGGATCTTGCCCCCGACCCAGCTGCCCACGGCGCGGCGGACGACCTGCTCGAGCTGGTAGGAGTCGGTGACGCCGTTGCCCGTGGCGTCGGCGAGCGCCTGCTCGATCTTGGGTCGCACCTGGCGGAAGATCTCGTCGTCCTCGGCGAAGCCGCGGGCCTGGATCTCCGGACCCGCCGCGACCTTCCCGGTGGCCGAGTCCATGACGACGATGACCGAGATGAAGCCCTCGTCGCGCAGGATGCGGCGGTCCTTGAGCAGCGCCTCGTCGAACTCGCCCACCGACGAGCCGTCGACGTAGACGTAGCCGCAGTCGACCGCGCCCACGACCTTCGCCCGGCCCTTCACGAGGTCGACGACGACACCGTCCTCGGCCAGCACCACCCGCTCGCGAGGGACGCCGGTCTGCACGGCCAGCTCGGCGTTGGCGACCAGGTGGCGCCACTCGCCGTGGACCGGCATGACGTTGCGGGGCTTCACGATGTTGTAGCAGTAGAGGAGCTCGCCCGCGCTGGCGTGGCCGGAGACGTGCACCTTGGCGTTGCCCTTGTGGACGACGTTGGCGCCGAGGCGCATGAGGCCGTTGATGACCCGGTAGACGGCGTTCTCGTTGCCCGGGATGAGCGAGGACGCCAGCAGCACGGTGTCGCCCTGGCCCACGTCGATGCGGTGGTCACGGTTGGCCATGCGCGACAGGGCGGCCATCGGCTCACCCTGGGAGCCGGTGCAGATCAGCACCACCTGGTGGTCGGGGAACGTGTCGAGCTTCTTGACGTCGACCAGGACGCCGTCGGGCACCTTGAGGTAGCCGAGCTCGGCCGCGATGCCCATGTTGCGGATCATCGAGCGACCGACCATGGCCACCTTGCGGCCGGCCTTCTCGGCGGCGTTGAGCACCTGCTGGACGCGGTGCACGTGCGAGGAGAAGCAGGCCACGATGATGCGGCGCTCGGCGTCGCGGAAGACCTTGTCGATCGCCGGGGCGATGTCCTTCTCGGGGGTCGTGAACCCCGGGACCTCGGCGTTGGTCGAGTCGGTCATGAACAGGTCGACGCCCTCCTCCCCCAGCCGGGCGAAGGCGCGCAGGTCGGTGAGCCGGTTGTCCAGGGGCAGCTGGTCCATCTTGAAGTCGCCGGTGTGCAGGATCGTGCCCGCCGGGGTGCGGACGAAGACCGCGAGCGCGTCCGGGATCGAGTGGTTGACGGCGACGAACTCGCAGTCGAAGACGCCGAGCTTCTCGCGCATGCCCTCCTTCACGCCGAGCGTGTAAGGAGTGATCCGGTGCTCCTTGAGCTTGGCCTCGATGAGGGCCAGCGTCAGCATCGAGCCGACGATCGGGATGTCCTTCTTCAGCTTGAGGAGGTAGGGCACCGCCCCGATGTGGTCCTCGTGGCCGTGGGTGAGGACGATCGCCTGGACCTGGTCCAGCCGGTCCTCGATGTACTGGAAGTCGGGCAGGATCAGGTCGACGCCCGGGTGGTGGTCCTCGGGGAAGAGCACCCCGCAGTCGATGATGAGCAGCTGCCCGGCGTGCTCGATGACCGCCATGTTGCGGCCGACCTCGCCGAGGCCGCCGAGGGCCACGACGCGCACGCCGTCGGCCGCGAGCTTGGGGGGCAGGTGGAGCTCGGGGTGGGGGTGGCTCACAGCAGACCAGACTCCTTGAGTCCTGTACGGAGGATGTCGAGGTGCTCCGGCGGCGACTCCAGCAGCGGGAGCCGCACCGTCGGGTGCTCGATGATGCCGAGCTCGACGAGCGCGGCCTTGGCCATGATGGCCCCCTGGGACGTGCTCATGATCGCGTCGACCGCAGGGACGAGCCGCCGGTGGATGTCACGGGCGGCGGCCAGGTCGCCCCGGTCCACCGCCTCGATCATCGCGGCGTACTCGCGTCCGGCGACGTGCCCGACGACGCTGACGGTGCCGACGGCCCCGAGGGACAGCCAGGGCAGCGTGGTCGCGTCGTCGCCGGAGAAGTAGAGGAGGTCGGTGGCGGCCATGACCTTGGTGGAGGCCCACGGGTCACCCTTGGCGTCCTTGACGGCGACGATGCTCGGCACGGTGGCCAGCTCGCGCAGCGTCTCGGTCGTGAACGGGATGGCGGTCCGGCCGGGGATGTCGTAGAGCATCACCGGCAGGTCGGTGACCTCGGCCACGGCGCGGCAGTGCGCCACCACCCCGGCCTGGGTCGGCTTGTTGTAGTACGGCGTGACGAGCAGCAGGCCCGTGGCGCCGGCGTCCGCGGCGCGCCGGGTCATGGCGACGCTGTGCGCGGTGGCGTTGGAGCCGACGCCCGCGACGACCTTGGCCCGGTCGCCGACGGTGTCGGCGACGAGGCGGACCATCTCGATGCTCTCGTCCTCGCTGAGCGTGGCGGACTCGCCGGTCGTGCCGTTGACCACGATGCCGTCGTGGCCGGTGTCGACCAGGTGCTCCGCGAGCCGGCGCGCCCCGTCGAGGTCCAGGCTCCCGTCGGGGTGCATGGGGCTGACCATGGCGGTCAGGAGTCGACCGAACGGCGAGGCTGTACTCATGACCGCAGGCTATCGCCCCGCCGGGTGCGCCCCGGTCCCCGGCGCGTGAGGCGGACGGGAATGGCGCCATCCCAGCCCTGCGTGGCCGGATCCTTCCACCCCGTCGCCCACCCCATCCGTCCACCACCCCTCCACCCCGCGGTACGGCGCCGCCACCGTCGGCGGGCGGTGTTAGGTTGCCGTCGTGCAGCAGTACCTGGACCTCCTCGACCACGTCATGACGACCGGCACGGACAAGTCCGACCGGACCGGCACGGGCACGCGTTCGGTCTTCGGCTACCAGATGCGGTTCGACCTCTCCGAGGGCTTCCCGGTGCTCACCACCAAGAAGCTGCACCTCAAGTCGATCATCGGCGAGCTGCTGTGGTTCCTGCGCGGCGACTCCAACGTCCGGTGGCTGCAGGAGTGTGGCATCACGATCTGGGACGAGTGGGCCGACGAGAACGGTGACCTCGGACCGGTCTACGGCTACCAGTGGCGCTCCTGGCCGACGCCCGACGGCGGCCACGTCGACCAGATCGCCAAGGTGATCGAGTCGATCCGCACCAACCCCGACAGCCGCCGCCACATCGTCTCAGCGTGGAACGTCGCCGACGTCGACTCGATGGCGCTGCCCCCCTGCCACACGATGTTCCAGTTCTACGTCGCGAACGGCCGGCTCTCGTGCCAGCTCTACCAGCGCTCGGCCGACATCTTCCTGGGCGTCCCGTTCAACATCGCCTCCTACGCGCTGCTCACGATGATGGTGGCGCAGGTGTGCGACCTCGAGCCGGGCGACTTCGTCCACACCCTCGGTGACGCCCACCTCTACTCCAACCACGTCGAGCAGGCCCGGCTGCAGCTCACCCGGACCCCCCTGCCGCTGCCGCGGATGAGGATCGCACCCGGCAAGCAGATCGACGAGTTCGAGCTCGGCGACTTCGAGCTCGTCGGCTACGAGGCCCACCCCTCGATCAAGGCGCCCATCGCCGTCTGAGGTGTGCGCCCCCACGCATCCTGGCTGGCGGGCGGGGTGCGGTCACGGCCTACGCTGTCGGTCATGACGAACGTGACCCTCATCGCCGCCGTCGGCCGCAACGGCGTCATCGGCGCCGACAACGACATGCCGTGGCACCTTCCCGAGGACTTCGCGTTCTTCAAGCGGACCACCATGGGCCACCCGATGGTGATGGGCCGCAAGACGTTCGACTCGATCGGGCGGGTGCTCCCCGGTCGGCGCACGATCGTGGTGACGCGCCAGCAGGACTGGTCGCACCCCGACGTCGAGACCGCACACTCCCTCACCGAGGCGCTGGCGCTCGCCGGTCCCGCGAGCGAGGTCTTCGTGTGCGGCGGCGGCCAGGTCTATGCCGAGGCCATGCCGTGGGCCCAGCGCCTGCTCATCACCGAGGTCGACCAGTCCCCCGAGGGCGACGTGAGGTTCCCCGCGATCGACCCGGCGCAGTGGCAGGAGACCGCCCGCGAGGACCGCGACGGGTTCAGCTGGGTCACCTACGAGCGGGTCTGAGGACCTCTCACAGCTCCTACGTCACTGAGCTCACAACGCGCTCAGTGACGTAGCAACCGCCGACGACCATCCCGCACCCACCCGGACCGACCCAGGACCGACCCCGGGCGACCTGCGTGCGCGTACGGGCGTCTCGCGGCCGGGTGCGAGGATGGCAGCCATGAGCTCCACGCACCACGACGGGCACGACCACGGGCACGACCACCCGCACACCCACCCCACCGGGCCCCTCGCCGACGCGAGCGTCCGCATCGCGCGCGAGACCGATGCCCCGGCAGTCGGGTTCGTGCAGGCCGTGGTGTGGCGCGAGGCGTACGACCGCGTGGTCCCGGCCGAGGTGCTCGAGGCCTTCGAGCCGCAGGCCTTCGCGAGCGCCTGGCGCCAGTCGCTGGCCAACCCGCCCCAGGGCGTCTACCGCCTGCTCGCGGCGTGCGCAGGCGACCAGGTGGTCGGCTTCGCCTCCATAGGGCCCAGCCAGGACCCCGACGCCGACCCGGCGACCGGCGAGGTCTCGGCGCTCGCCGTGCACCCCCAGGCGCGCCGGTCGGGTCACGGTTCACGGTTGGTCAACGCGGCGGTGGACACGCTGCGTGGGGCGGGTGCCGAGACGCTGCACGCGTGGGTGCTGGCCACGGACGAGCAGACCCGCGCGTTCCTCGTGGCGTCCGGCCTGCACCCCGACGGCGCCTTCCGCGACCGCATCGTCTCCCCCGCTGGCGACACCGCCCGCGAGGTGCGCCTGATCGCCGACATCCGTCCCGACGGGACGCCTGAGCCGTCGCCCGACGGGTCGTCCGACGCCCCGTGACCGAGGCACAGTGACCGTCGCGCTCGCCCCCGCACGTCGCCGTGCCGTGCTGCGCCAGTCGCTGTCCGTCGCCGTGGCGACCGGGGCGTACGGCGTGAGCTTCGGCGCCCTGTCCATCGCCGCTGGACTCGACCTCCTGCAGACCCAGGCGTTGTCGCTGCTGCTCTTCAGCGGAGGCTCGCAGTTCGCGTTCGTCGGGGTCCTGGCAGCCGGGCCGGCAGGAGCGCCCGCCGCCATCGCCACCTCCACGCTGCTCGGGGTGCGCAACGGCCTCTACGGGCTGCAGGTCTCCCGGCTGCTGGACGCCCGGGGACCGAGCCGCCTGGCGGCGGCCCAGCTCACCATCGACGAGTCCACGGCGGTCGGGGTTGCCCAGCCCGAGGCGGCCGCGGGACGGCTGGGTTTCTGGGCCACCGGCGTCGGTGTGTTCGTGCTGTGGAACCTCACCACCCTCCTCGGCGCGCTCGCAGGCGACGCCATGGGTGACCCGCGCCGCTACGGTCTCGACGCGGCAGCGGCGGCAGCCTTCTGCGCCCTGCTGTGGCCGCGGCTGCGCTCAGCGGACGCCTTCGCCATCGCCGCTGCGGCCGCGGTCGTGGCGGTCGTCCTCGCGCCGCACGCGCCTGCCGGTGTCCCGGTACTCGTCGCGGCGACCACGGCCCTGGCCGCCGGCGCCTGGCGTCGCGCCCACCACGACCCCGCACCGCCGCACCACTGGGCCGACGAGGGGGCCGACCGATGAGCACGTGGACCGCGGTGCTGCTCGCCTCCGCCCTGGCCTTCGCCCTCAAGTACGCCGGCCACCTCGTGCCCGCGTCGTGGCTCGACGGCGACCGGACCACGCGTATCACCTCGGCGCTGCCGATCGCCCTGCTCGCAGCGCTGGTCGGGGTGCAGACACTGACGTCGTCGTCGGGGGCAGTCGTCGTGGACTCGCGCGCCGCAGCCGTGGGCGTGGCCGTCGTCGCCCTGGTGCTGCGGGCACCGTTCATCGTCGTGGTCGTGCTCGCCGCCGCGGTCGCCGCCGGGCTGAGGCTGCTCGGCCTCCCCTGACGGCTTCGGCAGGTGGCGAACTCCTCAGCGGGTCAGGCCGTTCGTCAGGGCCACTCGAGCGCGTCCTCGACGAACCGGTCGCCCGTCTGGATGCCCACGACGCAGAAGACCACGCCGCCCGGGTCCTGCATGATGACGTAGCCCTCCCGCTCCTGCACCACCGTCGCCCCCAGGCCTCTCAGGCGGTGCACCTCGGCCGCCACGTTGTCCGACTCGATGTCGAGGTGGATGCGTGGGCCGCCGGACTCGAGCCGCTGCACCTCGAGGTTGAGCGTGCCCACCTCGCCGACCGAGGCATACGGGCCGTCCTGCCGCGGGCGGGTCCCCTGCACACCGGCCCAGAACGCCAGGCTCTCGTCGTAGTGCTCGCCGTCGTGGTCGATGAGGACGATGCCGATGCGTGAACGGTGCATGGGCCCACCGTATGCCGCGGCGCCCCGTTGAGCGCCTCGTCTGCTCAGCCCCGTTCGGCGCGCCAGGCCCGGACCGCGGCCCGGTAGTGCGCCTGCTCACCCTTGCGGTCCCGGGCGACACGGCACTCCTCGGCCCGCTCGAGCTCGCGCGCCCAGTCGCCGTGAGCGCCGGAGGCGTTGGCCTGCGCCATCATCCGCGCACCGTCACGGGCCAGCCGCACCAGCGGCAGCATCGCCGCGAGCGCCACCAGGGGCACGAGGATGACGGCGACGCCGAGCAGGACCGGCACCGGGCGACCGTCGGCGATGAGCTCGACCCCGCGCCAGCCGATGGTCGCCGCGTAGAACGCGAGGACGACGAGCGTGACGAGGGCGGTGACCTTCTCGCGCACTCAGTCGTCCAGGCCGAGGACGTGCTCGAGGCCGACCGTGAGGCCGGGGTGGTCGGCGATGGCCCGCACCCCGGCCAGGACGCCCGGCATGAAGCTGCTGCGGTCGAAGCTGTCGTGGCGCAGGGTGAGCATCTCCCCCACCCCGCCGAACAGCACCTCCTGGTGGGCGACGAGCCCGCGCAGGCGGACCGAGTGCACCGGCACCCCGTCGACCCGGGCGCCGCGCGCCCCGTCGGGGTCCTGGGTCGTCGCGTCGGGGACGTCGCCGAGGCCGGCCTCGGCGCGAGCGGCGCCGATCAGCACCGCGGTCCGCGCGGCGGTGCCCGACGGTGCGTCGACCTTGGCCGGGTGGTGCAGCTCGATGACCTCGACCGACTCGTAGAAGCGCGCCGCCTCCTGGGCGAAACGCATCATCAGGATCGCGCCGATGGCGAAGTTGGGCGCGATGAGGACGCCGACCCCGGGGTGCTCGGCGAGCGTCGCGCGCAGCGACTCGAGCCGGGAGTCGTCCCAGCCGGTCGTGCCGACGACGACGTCGACGCCGCGTTCGACGCAGTGGGCGACGTTCGCCGGTGACGCGTCGGGGACCGAGAACTCGACCACCACGTCGGCCCCGGCGAGGTCGCCGAGGTCGTCTCCCTGGTCGAACCGGCCCACCAGCTCGAGGTCGTCGGCTGCCTCGACGGCCCGGCACACCTCACCACCCATGCGGCCCGATGCCCCGATGACTGCCACCTTCGTCGTCGCGCTCACGTCGGCCAGCGTAGCGATGGCGGGCCCGACCCCGTGGGGCCGGACCCGTCATCGACGGTCCGCTGCTCCTCGCCACCGGGGCGAGGAGCGACCGGCTACTTCACGAAGGCCTTGAGGCCCAGGACCACCGGGTCGTGGTCGGAGGACCGGTACGGACCCGGGTCGTGGAAGTCGGTCGAGTGGTAGTTGTAGCGGCTGTACTCCAGCGCCACCGACTCACCCGAGTTGATGTTCCAGTGGTCGGCACCCGTCGCCATCTTCAGCCCCGCCGCGTTGACGAGGATGTGGTCGAGCGAGCCGGAGAGCCCGGAGAAGGAGTACGAGTACTGGCCCGGGTCGAAGGTGGAGCCCACGTCGGTGTACCCCGCCTTGTAGAGGACGTCCAGCGGGTCCTCCATCGTGTAGGAGTTGTAGTCNGACGACGGCCTTGGCGCCGTACTCCGCCGCGACACCGGGCACCCAGTCACGCAGCGCCTGCGCCTGCAGGATGCGGCTGGTCACCGAGGAGCCCTGGCCGTCACCGGAGTCGGCGTCCCCGGGGAAGGGGCCGGCCGAGCCCTTGGACTTGAAGTGGTTGACGACGAACAGGAACTTGTCGCCCTTGCCGTACTTCGACTTGAAGGTCTGCGCGATCGGCTCACGGGCGTTGACGAACGCCTGGCCCGTGCCGCTCTGGTCGCCGAGCGCGCGCGAACGGTCGACGCGCATCACGGTGGCCGGCTTGTAGATCATCGCCGTGGTGATGAAGTCCTGCTGCGAGACCGGGGGGAGGTCCGTCGACGACGGCACGAACGCCCAGGTACCGGCGCCCGCCTTGGCGTTGAGCGCTGCCACGAGGCGGGACAGCGTCTCGTCACGAGAGTGCCCGAACTGCGCCGAGTTCTCGACCTCCATGAGTCCGACGACGTCGGCGTCGAGCGCGTTGATCGCCGACACCTCCTTCTCGGTCTGGCGGGCGAGGTCGCCCGCGTCCCAGGCGCCGCGACGGTCGCAGCCGTCACGGACGGTGTCGCCGCTGCTGTCGCGGTCGTAGTAGGCGAGGCAGGACGGGTCGGCGTCGCCGAGGTCGGTGAAGTAGTTGAGCACGTTGAACGAGGCGACCTTGAGGTCCGGGGTCCCGAGCTGGCTCAGGTCCTTCTCGTCGGGCGCCGCGGTGCGCGTGTTGGTGAACGTCACCGGGGAGGCTGCGTTGTCCGGGCCGACGACCTGGGCCCTCGGCTGGAAGCGCCACAGGTTGAAGCGGTAGTCCACGACCACGGGGGCCGTGAAGGTCGCAGGGGCGCCGACGCGGACGGGCTTGGTCGTGGAGACGTAGGCCGGGGTGGTGTCCGCGTTGAGCAGGCACGGCACCGGGCGGAGCTTGCACGTCGAGGTGCTGTAGCTGCTCGCGGTGAAGTTGGTCGAGGCTCCGTCGTCGAGGGTGACCAGGCGCTTGGCGTTGTCGGCCACCACGGCTGCGGACTCGGCGCTGCCGGGCTTGGCGACCTCGGTGTTCTGCAGCAGCGGCGTGGTGCCGACCGCGAGGCCCACCTCGCCGTACTGGTTGGTCCCGAAGGTGTTGGTGACCGTGTAGGCACCGGTCGGCTGGAACAGCATGCCCTCGATGGACTCGCGCCCGGCGTCCGTGGTCGGCCAACCGGTGGTCAGGGCCTGGACGGGGCTGAACTGGGCACCCGCGTCGACGACGTCACCCGCGGTGGTCGAGATCTCGGTCAGGCCGCCGAACTCGCTGACCTTGCCGGTCACCTTCACGAAGTTGCCGACGACGGCCTCGGGGGACAGCGACCCGGGCTGGAAGACGTAGACGCCGTCCGAGGCGCCGTCGGGGCGCGGCTCGGGGCCGGTGCCCTGGGTCTGGAGGAAGAAGCCGTTGAAGCCGCCGGTCGGGTAGGCCGCGGTGACGACCCCCTCGACGACCACGGTCTCACCGGCGAGCGGCGACGTCGCGCCGGTCCCCTGGACCTCCGCGATAGTCGCCGTACGCGGCCCGGTCGGGGCCGGGACGCAGGCGTCGCCGCAGGCGACCGGGGTCGCCGCCGCGGTCGCGAAGTCGGCCCTGTTGTCGGCCGTGTTGGTGTGATTGGCGTTTCGCGACACCGACACGGTGTTGCTGGGAGCCACGGTCGGGGCGGACCCGGCGTAGTCGTTGGCCGTGGTGCCGAAGCCGACGAAGTCGACCACCTGCGGCAGGCTCGAGCACGCCGTGGCGGTCGACTTGGCGCCGCAGTCCGCCAGCGGCGCCGCCGCGCTGACGAGCGCGACCTTGCCGGCCGTGCCGGACATCGCGATCGAGCCGGTGGCGTCGGCCGGGACGTCAGTGGTGCCACCGCTCCCCGCCGCCTCGCGGACGACGTACGACGCGCCCGCGGGGATCGTGCCCGAGACGGCCGTCGTCTGCCAGCTCGTGCCGGTGGCCGAGGTGGACTGCACCGACCAGCCGTCGACCTTCACCGGCGCGGTACCGGTGTTGACGAGCTCGATGAAGTCGTTCTTGTACGTGGCGCCGGAGTTTCCGCCACCGCCGTACACCTCGTTGACCACGACACTGGCCGTCGGCGACGGCGCGGCCTGCGCACCCGTCGCCACGGAGACCACACCAGCGGTGAGCGCTACCGCGCCCGCCGCCCCAATCAGTTGCTTGCGGCGTTCGCGCACAGCAGTCCTCCACACCCGAGTTGTTCCCGAAGAAAGTCGCGCCGCCCATGGATGCGGGCCCGGCGCCAAGGGTGCAGTCAAACATGGTGGGAAGACCTTGTGGAGGTATGGAAGGCGTCCAGAAGGTAAAGGTCAGGTCAGGTTCTCCAGGGGCTCGTCGGTGTCGGCAAGTTTCGCCCGGTCGACACGGGCACGGGAGCGGATCAGGCCCTTGACGGCGTCGCCCACGTCCCAGACGTTGACGTTCATGCCGGCCGAGACGACCCCGTCGTGCAGCCAGAAGGCCAGGAACTCCCGTCCGGCGAGGTCGCCCCGCACCACGACCTCGTCGTCGGGGCTGCCCAGGCCGTGGTACTCCAGGCCGAGGTCGTACTGGTCGCTGAAGAAGAACGGCAGCTGCGGCTCCGGGGTGGGCTGGTCGAGCATCGCCGCGGCGACCAGCGGCGGCTGGTCGAGCGCGTTGGCCCAGTGCTCGACGCGGACGCGGCGCCCGAGGAAGGGGTGCTCGACGTTGGCCACGTCGCCGGCCACGAAGACGTCGGGGTCGCTCGTGCGCCCCCCGGCGTCGGCGAGCACTCCGTTGTCGACGTCGAGACCGGCCTCCTGTGCCAGCCCCACGTTGGGAACGGCGCCGATGCCGACGACGACCGTGTCGGCCGGCACGGTGGTCCCGTCGCCCAGGCGTACCCTGGTGACACTGCCGCCCTCACCCGTGATCTCCTCGACGGTCACCCCCGTGCGCAGGTCGACCCCGTGCTCCCGGTGCAGGTCGGCGAACACCTGGGCGATGGTCGGCCCCAGGACGCGCACGAGGGGCAGGTCCAGGGCCTCGAGCACCGTCACCTCGGCGCCGGCCTCCCGCGCGGCTGCCGCGACCTCGAGACCGATCCACCCGCCGCCGACCAGCACGAGCCGGCGACCGGGGCCCATCGCGGCACGGAGCCGGTCGCTGTCCTCGATGGTGCGCAGGCTGAGTACCCCGTCGAGGTCGGCGCCCGGCAGCGTGAGGCGTCGCGGCGAGCTGCCCGTGGCGAGCAGCAGCCGGTCCCAGTGGAGCCGTTCGCCGCTCTCGGTCACGACCTCGTGCGCGTCACGGTCCAGGGCGGTGACCACGGTGCCGGTGCGCACGTCGACGTCGTGGTCGGCGTACCACTGCGCGTCGTGGACGAAGGCGTCGTCGAGGCCCTCGCCCGTCCTGAGGTAGTCCTTGGACAGCGGCGGTCGCTCGTAGGGCAGGTGGTCCTCCCCCGCGAGCAGGACGAGCCGCCCCTCGAAACCCTTGTCCCGCAACGCCTCCACGGCCTTGGCTCCCGCCAGCCCGCCACCGACCACCACGAACGTCCGCTCATCAGCCATGGGCACAGCCTTCGACGCCCGGGGCCGGAGCGCAACCCCCGGGACTACCGACACCCAGGACGCCGAACGGGCCGGCACACCGTGAGGTGTGCCGGCCCGTTCGGGACGTGCTGTGGATCGGACGTCAGCTGGCGTCCTCGGACGTGGCCGTGGCCGCGCCCTCGGGGGCGTCGCCCTGGTCGGCACGGTCGCCACCACGACGGCGACGGTTGCGGCTGCGGCCGCCCTCGCGACGCTCGCCACGGTCCTCGCCCGAGTCGTGCGAGTCGGTGGAACCGGTGGCCGCGGCCGCGTCGTCGTCCGAGGACTCGGCGGCGGACTCGCCACTCTCACCCTCGGGCAGGACGGCGGCCAGCGACAGCTTGCCGCGCGGGTCGACCTCCTTGAGCTCGACCTGGACCTTCTGGCCGACGGCCAGGACGTCGTCGACGTTGTCGATCCGCTTGCCACCGACGAGCTTGCGCACCTCGGAGATGTGCAGCAGGCCGTCCTTGCCGGGCAGCAGGGAGATGAACGCACCGAACGTCGTGGTCTTGACCACGGTGCCCAGGAAGCGCTCGCCGACCTCCGGCATCTGCGGGTTGGCGATGGCGTTGACCATCGCGCGCGCCGCCTCGGCCGACGGGCCGTCGGTCGCCCCGATGTAGACCGTGCCGTCGTCCTCGATCGAGATCTGGGCGCCGGTCTCGTCCTGGATCTGGTTGATCATCTTGCCCTTCGGCCCGATGACCTCGCCGATCTTGTCGACCGGGACCTGCACCGCGATGACGCGGGGAGCGAAGGGGCTCATCTCGTCCGGGGTGTCGATGGCCTCGTTCATGACGTCGAGGATGTGCAGGCGCGCGTCGCGGGCCTGGGTCAGCGCACCGGCCAGGACCGACGCGGGGATGCCGTCGAGCTTGGTGTCGAGCTGGATGGCCGTGACGAACTCGCGCGTGCCGGCGACCTTGAAGTCCATGTCACCGAACGCGTCCTCGGCGCCGAGGATGTCGGTCAGCGCGGCGTACTGCGTCTGGCCGTCGACCTCGTCGGACACCAGGCCCATGGCGATGCCGGCGACCGGGGCGCGCAGCGGCACACCGGCGTTGAGCATCGACAGGGTCGAGGCGCACACCGAGCCCATGGACGTCGAGCCGTTGGAGCCGAGGGCCTCGGACACCTGGCGGATCGCGTAGGGGAACTCCTCACGCGTCGGCAGGACAGGCATGAGCGCCCGCTCCGCCAGCGCGCCGTGGCCGATCTCGCGGCGCTTCGGCGAACCCACCCGACCGGTCTCACCGGTGGAGTAGGGCGGGAAGTTGTAGTTGTGCATGTAGCGCTTGCGCGTCACCGGGGAGAGGGTGTCGAGCTGCTGCTCCATGCGGAGCATGTTGAGCGTGGTGACACCCATGATCTGGGTCTCGCCGCGCTCGAACAGCGCCGAACCGTGCACGCGGGGCAGGACCTCGACCTCGGCGCCGAGGGCGCGGATGTCAGCGAGGCCACGGCCGTCGATGCGGACCTTGTCGCGCAGGATGCGCTGGCGGATGAGCTTCTTCTGCACGGAGCGGTAGGCAGCGGAGATCTCCTTCTCGCGGCCCTCGAACTCCTTGCCCTCACCGGCGAGCGACGCCTTGGCGGCGTCCTTGATCGCGTCGATGCGCTCCTCGCGCTCCTGCTTGCCGGCGATGGTGAGCGCCTGCGTCAGGTCGGCAGAGGTCGCAGCCTCGACGGCGGCGTACGCGTCGTCCTCGTAGTCGAGGAAGATCGGGAAGTCCTGGACGGGCTTGGCGGACTTGCTCGCCAGCTCGGCCTGGGCCTCGCAGAGGACCTTGATGAACTTCTTGGAGGCCTCGAGGCCCTCCGCGACGACCTCTTCGGTCGGGGCCTGCTTGCCCTCGTTCTTGACCAGGTCCCAGGTCTGCTCGGTGGACTCGGCCTCGACCATCATGATCGCGACGTCGTCACCCGCGACGCGGCCGGCGACGACCATGTCGAAGGTCGAGCGCTCGATGTCGCTGAAGTTCGGGAAGGCGACCCACTGGCCGTCGATCAGGGAGACGCGGACGCCACCGATCGGGCCGGAGAAGGGCAGACCCGAGATCTGCGTGGAGGCGCTGGCCGCGTTGATGGCCAGCACGTCGTACTGGTGGTCGGGGTTGAGCGCGAGCACCGTGATGACGACCTGGACCTCGTTGCGCAGGCCCTTGGTGAAGGTCGGGCGCAGCGGGCGGTCGATGAGGCGGCAGGTGAGGATCGCGTCGGTGGAGGGGCGGCCCTCACGACGGAAGAACGAGCCGGGGATCTTGCCCGCGGCGTACATCCGCTCCTCGACGTCGACCGTCAGGGGGAAGAAGTCGAATCCCTCGCGGGGGCTCTTCCCCGCGGTGGTGGTGGAGAGGAGCATCGTGTCCTCGTCCAGGTAGGCGGCGACGGCGCCGCCGGCCTGCTTGGCCAGGCGTCCGGTCTCGAACCGGACCGTGCGGGTGCCGAACTTGCCGTTGTCGATGGTGGCTTCGGCGAACTGGATCTCTGGACCCTCCATTGGGCCCTCCTTCTGTTATCTCTGCATCCACGCGCATCGTCGTTGTGCGCGGGTTTCTTCTGGTGGTGCTGGGTGGTGCGGGTGGCCGGCGTCGTGCCGGCCCCATGCGACAGGGACGGCCCTCGTGGAGGACCGTCCCTGTCGGATGTTCAGCGGCGCAGACCGAGGCGCTTGATCAGCGAGCGGTAACGCTCGACGTCGACGCTCTCGAGGTAGCGCAGGAGCCGGCGGCGCTGGCCGACCAGCAGGAGCAGGCCGCGGCGGCTGTGGTGGTCGTGCTTGTGCTGGCGCGAGTGCTCGGTGAGGTCGAGGATGCGCTGCGTCAGCAGGGCGATCTGGACCTCGGGAGAACCGGTGTCGCCCTCGTGCGTGGCGTAGTCGGACATGATCTTCTGCTTGACGTCGGTGCTCAACGGCATGGGTCGACACTGCTCCTTCATGGAATCGTTGCGCGGTGCCTCAGGGCTGGTTCACCTGGGCGCTCTGGATCCGCGGCCGGTCTACGGCGGTCCCAAGGCTACCAGCGGCCCGCTCCCCCGCCCTAATCGCGGTGCGTGGGCCTCCACCGCTGACGCAGTGACGCCTCACCACTTCTGCCGTGGCGCCACTCATGGCGACTTATCGGGCGGCGCCGCCACCACTTCTGCCGCGCTGCCACACCTGGTGGCGTATCGGGCGGCGCCGCCACCACTTCTGCCGCCTCGGCGCTCCCGGTGGGTCAGTACCCGGGGAAGTGCGCCCGCCACTCGTCGCTGGTGACCCGGGCTGTCGACCCCGCCGCGGCGAGCGCGGCCACCACCCGGTCCAGCGTCGTCGCGGGCTCGCGGTAGACCCCCTTGGCGAGGACGACGACCAACCGCCACCCGTCGCGGTCCAGGCCCTCGCGCCGCTCGACGTCACGCTCCCACTGCCGCTGCGACTCGGCGTGCTGACGCCCGTCGTACTCGACCGCGACCTTCAGCTCCGGGTAGGACAGGTCGAACCTGCGCAACCAGCGGCCGTCCTCGGCGTACTCGACATGGTTGACCACCGGTTCCGGCAGCCCGGCCAGGACCAGGAGCAGGCGGAGGCGGGTCTCCATCGGTGAGTCCACGCCCGTGCGCACGAGCGCTGCCGCCCGGCGCAGGACCGGCGTCTGGGCCCCGGTGGCGGACGCCGCGGCCGCGACGAGCGACGCTGGGGTGGTCCGTCCCGCCCTGACAAGGCTGTCGCCCAGCACGACGAGGTCCACCAGACCGAGCTCGGGTCCGAGGTCGACGAACGTGTCCTCGGCGGTGGTCACGGGAACCCCGCGGATCCGGGCGTTGGAGAGTGGTCGCCCTACCCTGGCCTCGATGCCCGCAGCACGGACCCGGCTGCCCCTCGGCAGGACGAGGTGGACGTGGGGGCTCGACGGAACCACCCCTCCGAGCAGCTCAGCGGCGGTGTGCCTCGCGACCAGGGCGCCGGCAGGCGCCGTGGTCAGGGCGGCCAGCGCACGGACCCGCGCGTCCAGCCCGACCTCCGGCGCGACGTACACATCGCGGTGCAGCCGCCGGAAGGCCCGAAGCCCCCACGCCGACACCCCCGCAGCCAGCGCATCGCTGCGGCGGAAGGGGACAGTGGGGTCGAACACGGCCATGAGCCCAGCGTGACCGACGCCGCGGGAGGGCGATCCGCGTCATCCACAGCCCCACTGGGTCTGCCGCCTCGCCGGCTGTGGCGCCAGCTGTGGTGACTGTCGAGGACTGCAGGCCACCACTGGAGGCTCGTTGCCAGTAGTGGTGGGGATCCGGGGCTTTCGGCCACCACTTCTGGCACCGCGACAGCTGTGGTGGCGCTGACGCGGGCTGCCGTCGGGGGCGCGGGTCAGGCGCGCGCGTAGAGACGGCGGCGGGCCGGGCGTTCGACGGCAATGTGGAGCAGCCACGCCGCGGCACCGAGGGCCGCCACGATGGCCGCGAGCGCCAGCGCCGCCGACCACCAGGCTCCGTCGCCCCACTCGCGCAGGCCGCGCACGAGCGGCTGGAGCAGGTAGTGCGTCATGTAGAGGCAGTAGGACGCCTCGCCGGCGGCGACCATCCACGAGGTGGAGAGCCACCGCGTCGCCCAGCCTGAGGATGCCGCGAGGGCCGCGACCGAGAGACCGAGCACGGGAGCCAGCCAGTAGTCGCCGGACGACGCCGCGGGCACCAGCGCGACCGCAACGAGGCCCAGCGGGAAGAGCGGCAGCAGCCGGCGCACCGAGAACCCTCCCCGCACCCAGGCCAGGCAGAGGAAGGCGCCACCGAGGAACTCGCCCATGATCCGCACGAAGAACAGGTGCTCGAGGTTGCCGTTCGGCAGGGCGAACAGGGCGTAGGTGGTGAGCATCGCGGCATACGCCAGCGCGGCCAGCAGGACGAGCACCCGCGCCCGCCGGACCCGGCCGACGGCCAGGAACAGCAGCGGCGAGAGCAGGTAGGCGAACCACTCGGAGCTGATCGACCAGGCCGGGCCGTTGAAGCTGGGGCGGTCGTTCCACCAGTTGTGCACCATGAAGAGGTTCTGGACGTAGGCCTCGACCGTCCGTCGGTGTCCACCCTCCCCCACGCCGAGCGTGCCGGCGGCGACCGCCATCGCCAGGTCGACGTGCAGGGTGACGACGTGCACGGGCCAGACGCGAGCGAACCGGTTCTGCACGAAGGCACGGGTCGAGCGCCAGGAGAACGAGCGCAGCACGTCGGCGTAGTTGTAGGCCAGCACGAAGCCGCTGAGCGGGAAGAACAGGTCGACGCCGAGGTAGCCGGCGCCCAGCAGACGGTGGAACGGCGCGAGCCACGGGGCCAGCGCCTCGAGGTCGGTGCGGTAGTGGAACAGCACGACCCACAGGGCAGCCAGGGCGCGCAGCCCGGTCAGCGCCGGGAGCGGAGGCCGTCTGCGGGGACGCGCCGCAGGGGTGGCGGCGCGGTCGGTCGCGGGAGCCCCACCGACAGTCTCGTCGACCGCCTCCGGGGTGGCCGGGCTCAGGACTGCCGTCCCGCGGGCCATTCATCGGCCAGCAGCGCGTAGACCGCGAGGTCGGTCCACTCCCCCTTGAACCACGACGCCTTGACGAACATGGCCTCCCGCCGCATGCCGAGGCGCTCGCAGACCCGGGACGACGCGGTGTTCTCGGGCTCGAGCTCGGCCCAGACGCGGTGCACGCCGACCTCGCGAAAGGCGGCGTCGGTGATGGCGCGAGCAGCTTCGGTGGCGTAGCCCTTCCCAGCCACGTCCTGGGCGAACACCCACCCGATCTCGGCCTGCCGCCCGTCGGCACCGCCGAGGCCCTCGAGCAGGATCAGCACGTCGCCGATGACGCGGCCGTCGAGCTCGACCGCGAGGGTGAGGTTGGGTGACGTGGGGTCGATCCGGCCGTTGGTGGCCCGTTCGGCGACGAGGTCGGCCACCTGCTCGCGCGTCTTGGGGTCGCCCGGTATGTAGCGGACGACCGACTCCACCGACCGGTAGGCGAAGACGTCGTCCTCGTCGCCGGGGCGGAAGCTGCGCAGGGTCAGCCGCTCGGTCGTGATGGGCAGGCTGACGCGAGGCATGTGGACGGGCGTGCTCAGAGGTTGATCATGTGGCCGGC
The DNA here is from genome assembly GCF_001428025.1 of Phycicoccus sp. Soil748. Taxonomy (GTDB): domain Bacteria; phylum Actinomycetota; class Actinomycetes; order Actinomycetales; family Dermatophilaceae; genus Pedococcus. The sequence continues at coordinate 285,855 of NZ_LMSC01000009.1, forward strand.
GATGCCCTCGATGGCCTCCTTGACGGCCTCGGACAGCGTCGGGTGGGCGAAGACGTTGCGGGCGACCTCGTCGGCGGTGAGGTCCCACTGCTGCGCCAGCGTCAGCGCGGGAAGGAGCTCGGTGACCTCCGGGCCGATCAGGTGCGCGCCCAGGAGCTCGTTGTGCTTGGCGTCGGCGACGATCTTGACGAAGCCCACGCCCTCGGCCATGCCGCGTGCCTTGCCGTTGGCCGAGAAGGGGAACGACGCGGTCTTGACGTCGTAGCCGCGCTCCTTCGCCTGCTCCTCGGAGTACCCGAACGAGGCGATCTGCGGCTGGCAGAACGTCGCACGCGGGATCATGTCGAAGTTGATCTCCATGGTCTCGGCGCCGGCCATCGTCTCGGCTGCGACCACGCCCATGGCCTCGGCGGTGTGCGCCAGCATGAGCTTGCCGGTGACGTCGCCGATGGCGTAGACGTTCTCGACGTTCGTGCGGCCGCGCTCGTCGACGGCGATGGCCCCACGATCGGTGGTCTTGACGCCCGTGCTCTCGAGGCCGTAGCCCTCGATCCTCGGGGCGAACCCGATGGCCTGCAGCACCTTGTCGGTCTCGAGGACGGTGGACTCTCCGCCGGCCGCGGGCGACACGGTCACCTTGACCTTCTCGCCGCTGTCGTCGATCGACTCGACCTTCGTCGAGAGCATGACCTTGACGCCGAGCTTCTTGTACTGCTTCAGCAGCTCCTTGGACACGTCGGCGTCCTCGGTCGGCACCATGCGGTCGAGGAACTCCACGATGGTCACGTCGACCCCGAAGTTCTTCATGACGTAGGCGAACTCGACGCCGATGGCGCCAGAGCCCGCGATGACGACCGACTCCGGGAGCTGGTCGGTGAGGATCTGCTCCTCGTAGGTGACCACGCGGTCGGACAGCGACGTCCCGGGGATGAGCCGGGTCGTGGCGCCGGTCGCGATGATGAGCCTGTCGAAGGTGACCGAGCGCTTCTCACCGGAGTTGAGCGCGACGTCCATCGACGTCGGGCCGGTGAGCGTGCCCCAGCCGTCGATCTCCTCGATCTTGTTCTTCTTCATGAGGAAGTGGACGCCCTTGGCGCTGGCCTCGGCGACCTTGCGGCTGCGCGAGTGGGTGACCCCGAAGTCCATCGTCGCGTCGCCCGAGATGCCGAACGTGGCCTTCTCCTGCGTGATGATGTGGGCGATCTCGGCGTTGCGCAGCAGCGCCTTCGAGGGGATGCAGCCGACGTTGAGGCACACACCGCCCCAGTACTTGGACTCGACCACCGCGGCCTTGAGACCGAGCTGCGAGGCGCGGATCGCCGCGACGTACCCACCAGGACCAGCACCGAGAACCACGAGATCGAAGTCAGCCATGGGTGGCAGCCTACTGAGTGCTGCGGCACGCTCCCACCTCGGCCGGGACGAGCAGCGCCCGTCCTACGGCGAGGGCAGCGTCCGGAGCACGTCGTGGATCTCCCGTGCCGCGGGTGCTGCGGTCGTGGCGCCGGTCCCGCCCTGGGCGACGACGACCGCGACTGCGTAGCGGGGGTGGTCCGCCGGCGCGTAGGAGACGAACCACGAGGTGTCCTGCTTGCCGAACACCTCGCCCGTGCCGGTCTTGCCCGCCACCGGCCACTGCCGCAACGGGAACCCGTGGAAGGCCTCCTTGGCCGTGCCCTCCTCGACGACTCCCCGCAGGGCGTCGTGCAGGAACGTCATCGTGCCGGGAGGCAGCTGCACCTGGCTGCTGGACGGCGTGGGCAGGGGTTCGAGCGGTCCGCCCGGCGCCTCGAACCCGGCGGCGACCCGCGGCGTGACCAGCGTCCCGCCGTTGGCGATCGCGGCATACACGCGGGCCATCTGCAGCGGCGTGACGGTCGTGTCGCCCTGGCCGATGGCGAAGTTGGCGGCGTCGCCCGCCCGGAACTGGAACCCCGTCGCGCAGTTCTCCATCGCGAGCTGCTTCAGGTATGCCGCGCGGCTCGGGTCCTTCGAAGCCACCTCCGGGTAGCCGGACCGGGCGCGGGCGCAGGTGTCCGCCCTCGTCGCCTCCCACGTCCGCAGCTTCCACGCCCGGTCGGGGATGCGGCCTGCCTGCTCGTCGGGCAGGTCCACCCCGGTGCGGGACCCGAGCCCGAAGGCGGTTGCCTCGCCGACGAACGGGTCGGCCGCGTCGGTCCTCGCCGACAGCCCGCCCTGGGCGAGCCACGAGCGGTAGGCGAAGTCGTAGAAGATCGTGTCGCAGGAGACCACGATCCCCTTGCGCAGGCTGATCCGGCCGTAGGCGCGGGACTCGAAGTTGGCGAACCGTCGCGTCCCGATCGTGTAGCTGGAGCTGCAGTCGTAGGTGCCGCGCAGCGGGTTCCCGGCAGCCACGGCCGCCGGCAGGCTGACGACCTTGAACGTCGACGCCGGCGGGTAGGCCCCCGCCGTGACGCGCGAGACCAGCGGCGTGCCCGCGGCGGGGTCGGTCAGCCCGGCCAGGTCGCGGCTGGAGATGCCGCCCGTCCAGACCCTGGGGTCGTATGCCGGGTAGCTGGCTGCCGCGACCACGGCACCGGTGCGCACGTCGAGGACGACCGCGGCACCCGAGTCGGCGGCGAGGCCACGGCGGTGCGCGGCGTCCGCGGCATCCAGCAGCGCCTTCTCCGCGCCCGCCTGGACCCGGGCGTCGAGGTTGGTCACGAGGTCGCGGCCGGGGACGGCGGGGGTGGTGGAGACGACCGAGGTCGCGACGCCGCGCGGGTCCACGGCCACGGTCTCGTGGGCGGGCACCCCGCGCAGCTGCGCGTCGTACTGCTCCTCCAGGCCTGCGCGGCCCACCAGGTCGAGGTCGCCCACCGCGCCGTGGGACCGGGCCACCTCCTCGGCGTCGGAGCGGCCGAGGTAGCCCAGGAGGTGCGCTGCGTTGACCGTCGCCACCGCCGGGTAGTCACGCACCGGCTGCGCCGCGACCTTGATCCCCGGGAAGAGGTCCGGACGCTCGAGCAGCCCCAGCGCCAGCTTCGGGTCGGCACCGGTGACGAGGGGCACGGGAACGTAGGCGGAGCCGCCCCAGCACACCGGAGCAGCCGGGGCGCCCGCGGTCCCACAGAGCTGGGTGCGCCCCCAGAGCTGCTCGACGGGCAGGTGCAGGGCGTCCGCCACGCGGGCCACCAGCGCGCGGCCGCCCTCGGGGGCGTCGGCGAGCACCTTGCGCGCCACCGTGACCACGGTCTCGGTCGCGTTGTCGACGAGCGGGGTGCCGTGGCGGTCGAGGATCCGGCCGCGGACCGCCGGCTCGCTCACGGTGCGGGTGTTCACGGTCGTGGCGGCACGCGCGTAGTCCTCGTGCTCGCCGACCTGGACCTGGCCGAGCCGCCCGAGGAGGGTGCCCATGAGGCTGAGGGCGACCAGCCCGAAGACCCACACCCGGCCGAGGTGCTGGTCCGGCCGGCGGACCGGTCCCACCCCTCCCACGCCGACGGGCCGGGACCGGACCACGCGGGCACGCCGGTGCCATGGCCGCCGGCGCCCCACGCCCCTCACGCCGTCCGCCCGGAGGCGAGGCGCCGCTCGGCCCTGACGAGCAGCGGAACGACAAGGGCGCACAGGGTGGCGGTCAGCACGAACGAGCCGGCCACACCCGGCAGCGAGACCGGCGCCCCCGTGGCCACCGCGACCGCCACGCGGCACCCGGCGAGCAGGGCGGAGGCGGCTGCGCCGACGGCGGCCACCCACCCCCACGGCACCAGGCCCTCCCGGCGGCCGGCGCCGGCGAGCAGCCCGCACGCGGCATAGGCGAGGGCGCCGGCGCCGAGCACCGCCGCACCGGGCGGCACCAGGTCGACCACCCACCCGGCAGCAAGTCCCAGCAGCAGGCCACCGGTCGTGCCCGAGAGCAGCGCGCCGGCGACGACGACGGGGAGCACGAGGTCGGGCAGCAGGACCGAGGTCCGCGACCCGAGGGTGGCCAGGGCGAGGGCCACCACGACGACGAGCAGCGCGCGCAGCACGACGGCCGGCGCGCTCATCCTGCGGTCCCCGCCCCGGCCCCGGCCCCTGCAGGGCCGGTCGCGGTTCCGGTCGCGGGTGCACGCGGCGTGGTGCGGGCCGTCCCAACGAGGACCCCGACGACGTCGAGGGCGGCGAGGTCGGCTGAAGGGGTCACCGAGGCACCCGGGACGAGCTGGGCCGGGTCGGTGTCGACGTCGGCCACGGTGCCCACCCGCAACCCGGGCGGGAACGGTCCGCCGTCGAGGCCGCCCAGGGTGGTGACGGCGGCGCCACGGGTGAGGCGACCGCGCTGCACGGCGCTGAGGTCGAGCTGTGTGGCCGGGCGTCGGCGGCTGCCCTGCGCGCCGCTGCCAACGGACCCCAGGACGCCGGACGGTGCCACCCGGACGGCGACGGTCAGGTCGGCCGCGCCGAGGAGCAGCACGTCCGCGGTCCACGGCGACACCGAGACGACGCGTCCGACGAGCCCGTCGGCGCTGACGACGGCGGTGTCTGCCCGGACGCCGTCGCGGGTCCCGGCGTCGATGGTGACCCGCTCGGGTCCTGCGGCGCCGACCCGGCCGACCGCGACGACCCGGGCCGCGACGAACTGGCGACCGCGGGTCTCGGGTGCTGCCACCAGCCGGGCGTACGCCGCGGCCCGGACACCCTGCGCGCGGTCCAGCTCTGCGTCGGTGGCTGCCTCGAGGGCCTCACCGGCCGCCGAGGGGGGCGCCGAGGTGCCGTGGGACAGCACGCGTTCGAGCGGGCCGAGGACCGTACCCCCCACCGCTCGCACGGCGCCGGGCCCGGGCGCACCGGCCAGGTCGAGCGCACCGGCGAGCGCGGTCAGCAGCACCAGGGCGGTCGCGAGGCGACGGCGTGGACGGGGGTCGGGTCGCAGGGCAGGTCGGGGCATGGGTCAGAAGCGGCGCGAGTCGACCAGGACGCGCTCGAGGGTCCCGAACTCCTCCACGCAGCGCCCGGACCCGCGGACCACGGCCCGCAGGGGGTCGTCGGCGACGCGGACCGGCACGCCGAGCTCGTGGCGCAGTCGCACGTCGAGGCCGGGCAGCAGCGCTCCCCCACCGGTGAGCGTGACGCCACGGTCCAGGACGTCGCCGGCGAGCTCCGGCGGGCACACGTCGAGGGTGGCCCTGACCAGCTCGACGACCTGCAGCAGCGGACCCTCTATGGCCCGGCGCACCTCGCTGCTCGTGATGGTCACGGTCTTGGGGAGCCCGGTGACCAGGTCGCGGCCGCGGACCCGGGTGCTCGTCTCCTCGCGCAGCGGGAACGCCGACCCGGCATGCACCTTGATGTCCTCGGCGCTGCGCTCGCCCAGCAGCAGGGAGTACTCGCTCTTGACGTGGGCGATGATCGCCTCGTCGATCTCGTCACCGCCGACGCGCAGCGACCGCGAGGTGACGATGCCGCCGAGGCTGATGACCGCGACGTCGGTGGTGCCGCCGCCGATGTCGACGACCATGGAGGCGGCGGTGTCGTTGACCGGCAGGTCGGCGCCGATCGCGGCGGCCATGGGCTCCTCGATGACGTAGACCCGGCGGGCCCCCGCACGCACCGCGGCGTCCTCGAGGGCGCGCCGCTCCACGCCGGTGACCTCGCTGGGTACGCACACGACCATGCGCGGCCGGAACAGCCGCGAGGGCCGCACCTGGTCGACGAAGTAGCGCAGCATCCGCTCGGTGACGTCGGCGTCGCTGATGACGCCGTCCTGCAGGGGCCGGACGGCCCGGACGTGGCCGGGGGTGCGCCCGAGCATCTCCTTCGCACGGGTGCCGGCCGCGAGCAGCGACGACGTCCCGGCCTCCAGGGCGACGACCGACGGCTCGTCGAGGACGACACCGCGGCCGCGCTCGTAGATCAGGGTGTTGGCGGTGCCGAGGTCGATCGCCAGGTCCCTGCCCAGCGACGTCCAGCTCCTCGTCGTGCCCACGGCCGCGATGCTACGCGGGGCGCGGCGCCCCACCCCGCAGCCGCGCCGGTGCGGGTACGGCGTGCCGGTGCGGGTACGGCGCGCAGCCGCGTCAGGCGACGAGCTGCGCGGTCTCGACCGGGCGAGGGGCCGCAGCGGGGGTCTTGAGCACCGCGCGCAGCCGCCAGGCCGCGAACACCGCGAGCAGGCTGATGGCCACGTGCACGCCGATGAACAGGCTGCCCAGGCCCGCGCCCAGGATGACGCCGGCGACCAGCGGTCCCACGGCGGAGAACCCGGTCTGCAGCGCAGTGAACATGCCCAGCGTCGTGCCGACGAGGCCGGACGGGGCCAGGCTGGCGGTGAGCGGGTTGAGCACCGGCGCATACATCGTCTCGCCCACGGCGAAGATGCCGAAGGTCGTCACGAACAGCACGGCGGCCAGCTCGGGAGCCATCGAGGCCGCTGCCAGCACCAGCCACGACAGGGTCCAGACGGCGCCGACGCCCATGAGCAGCGCGGCGCCGCTGCGGCGGGCGGTGAGGCGCACGACGAGCATCTGCAGGGCGATGATGACGACGCAGTTGACGGCCGCAGCCAGTCCGATCGTGGTCTCCTCGACGTGCAGCACGGTCAGGGCGTAGGCCGGCAGCCCGGACTCGAACTGGGCGTAGAAGCCCAGCGCGAGGGTCACGGTGACCAGGGCCGTCCAGCGCAGGGCCGGGATCGACCAGACCGCACGCAGTGCAGCGCGCGGGCCGACGGACCCGGTCGCGTCCGGCACCAGCGTGGAGTCGTCGTGCGTGCCCGGCTCACGGCCCCAGCGCGGCAGGCCCGCCAGCACGAGCAGGGCGCCGGACAGCAGGAACCCACCCGCGGCGGTGACGAAGGCCGGCCACATACCGTCGTGGCTGTCGAGGTCGACGACGTACCCGGCGGCGAAGGCGCCCACGGCCATGCCCAGGGCCTGGCCCGTGAACTGCCAGGCGAACACGCGGCGGCGGTCCTGGCCGCCGACCCAGCGCAGGACGAGCACCGACTGGGCCGGACCGGCAGCGGTGATGCCGAGGCCGAAGACGAACATCCCGACCAGGAACGCGGTGGGGCCGTCGGCCCAGACCAGCGAGACCGCACCGGCGGCGGCCACGACCTTGGAGGCGACGGCGACGAGCACCGGCGAGAGGCGGTCGGCGAGGCGCCCGCCGATGGGGGCGGCCAGCAGGGCGCCCACCGAGAACAGGCTGGACGCCGCGGCGGCGACAAGGGAGCCCCAGCCGCGCGTGCTAGCGGCATACGCGTACTGGTAGGGCAGGACGGTGCCCCAGCCGAGCGTGGCCACGGCGGAGGCGAGGATCAACAGACGGGTGCGCATTGCTTCTTCAACAGTTCTTCGAGTTCGAATATTTCGATTTCGAAATATTAGCATGCGAGGATGCCGCCATGGCAGCGAGGAAGCGGCAGGCCCGCACGGTCCGCGAGCAGTACCAGGACGCGGTGGCCAGCTATGTGGCCGCAGGCGGCGACGAGTCGGTGCAGCGCGTCATCACGGCGGTCAACTCACTGAGCCACAAGCTCGACCAGTGGTACACGCGCCAGCTGGCCGACCTCGACCTCTCCCACGGCGAGTGGTCGGTCATCGCCTTCCTCGCGACGTCCGAGGGCGCCCCGGTCACCCCGTCGCAGCTCGCGGACGCCGGCAACGTGGCGGCCTCGTCGATGACGCACCGGCTGGACAAGATGACCGAGCGCGGGCTGGTCCGCCGCTCACCCGACCCGGCCAACCGCACCCGGGTCCTGGTCGAGCTGACGAGGCAGGGCTGGGAGCTGTTCGAGGCGGCGGTGCGCGAGGCGAACGTCGTGGAGTCGGACGTGCTCGCAGGGCTCAAGCGCGAGGAGCGCGACCAGCTGGCCGCGCTCCTCGAGGTGGTGATCAGCGGCCTCGACGACGTCGAGACCGGGTAGGGCTTGTCGAGGGGGTCAGCCCCTCGAGGGGGTCAGAGGTTCGGGAACCAGATCGCGATCTCGCGGGCGGCCGACTCCGGGGAGTCCGAGCCGTGCACGATGTTCTCCTGCACCTTCTTGCCCCAGTCGCGGCCGAGGTCGCCGCGGATGGTGCCGGGCAGCGCGGCCGTGGGGTCGGTGGCCCCGGCCAGGGCGCGGAAGCCCTCGATGCAGCGGTGGCCCTCGATGACGACTGCCGTCACCTGGCCGCTGGACATGAAGTCGACGAGGGGCTCGTAGAACGGCTTGCCCTCGTGCTCGGCGTAGTGCTCGGCCAGCTGCTCGCGGGTGGGGGTGGTCACCGCGAGCGCGGCCAGGGTGTAGCCCTTGGCCTCGATGCGCCGGAGGACCTCACCGGAGAGGCCGCGGGCGAAACCGTCGGGCTTGACCAGGACCAGGGAACGTTCGATCTGCGTCGTCACGCGCGTCAGCCTACCCAGCCTCCGCAGGCACTACCGTCGCGGTGTGCGAGGCCGGAGCAGGGGGCGCGAGGACGGGGTGCCGTATGCCGCCTGGCTGGGCCAGCCGGGCTACCTCGCCGCCGAGGTGCTGCTCGCCCTGCTCGCCGGTGTCCACTACTCCCTGGCCGACGACACGATCAGCGCCCTGGGCACCGGTTGCGACTCCCCCACATCGACCGGTTGCTCGTCCGCCTCGTGGGCCATGAACCTCGTGTTCGTCGTCTTCGGCGCACTCCAGGCCGTCGGCGCCGTACCGCTGCTGCGCCAGGACGCCGCAAGGGCGAGGGTGGTCGGCTGGCTCTGGGTGGTCGCAGGCACCTTCTCGGTCGGCGTCGGGCTGGCGCCGGTCGACGCTCACCCGACCCTGCACTCGCTCGTGGCCCTGCCGGTGTTCGTGGCCCAGCCCCTCGCCGTACTGCTGCACGCGCGCTGGCTGACCACCGGGCGAGTCCGGGTCAGCGGTACGGCGCTCGGGGTGGCCGCCGTCGTCGGCGCCGTGGCGTTCGCGGTGCTGCTCGGCGCAGACAGCTGGTCGGGGACCGCCGAACGACTGGCCATCTGGCCGGCGAAGCTGTGGCTCCCCCTTGCCGCGCTCACCCAGCTCCGCAGCCGGCGCCGAGCCTTCGGGCTCCCCTAACCCTCGGCCGCAGCGGCCTCACGCTGACGTCGCGCCTGCTCCTGCTCGACCCGGTGGCACACGACCAGCGAACCCACCCACAGCACGAGGAAGACGAACCCGACGACGACCATCGCGGGCACGACGAACCCGGCGGCGAAGGTCGCCACCTGGATGAGCCAGCCCAGCGTCACGCCCCACGGCCGCCGCATGAGCCCGGCGGCGACGAAGCACAGCACCGCGAGGCCGATGCCCACCCACAACCAGGCGGACCCGGTGGCGTCGCCCTGCGCATCCGCGATGCCACGCGCGACCAGGGCGCCGAGGAACACCACGATCCCCTGGCCCGCGAGCACCGTGGCGAGCATGCGCCAGGTGAACTTCCCGAGGCTGCCGTAGAGGACGACTCCCCTCACCGGCGGTTCCGTCCGTTGTCCCGGAACTTCGTCAGCAGCCAGAACGCCAGGGCGACCAGGGCCACCAGCAGGACCAGCTTGGCAAGAGGGGTCATGGGACGAGGGTATTCGGTGCCGGCGGGCGTAGTGTCGGTGCACGGAGCCACTCAGGCTTCCTAGCGCTGGGAGCACAGCCATGGCCGACAAGTCACCCCGACAACACCTGGCCAAGAAGGCGAGCAAGTCCATCAAGGAGAAGCGCGCCGAGAAGCACGCCAAGGCCGACGCCAAGACCCACCAGGGCGAAGTAGGGCAGATCGGCAAGAGGTAGCCGACCCCGGGGGCGGGCTCCCCACGGCGCCTGCCCCGGCCGGCATTGCCTCGGCCGGCAGGCCTCCCCGGTTTCGCTGCGCCTCAGGCGTCGGTGCTGCCGAGCAGCATCCGGACCTCCGCGGCCGTGGTCACCGACCCGGTGGCGACCACGCCGCCGCTCATGCCGCCCTCGTCGGCCAGACCGGCGGCGACGTCGAGCGCGTCGGGGAGGTCCTGGACGACGGTGACCCGGTCGTCGCCGAAGATGTCGCGAGCCAGCTCGCCGAGGTCGTCCGGACGCATAGCCCGCGGTGACGTGGTGCGGGAGACGACGACGTGGTCGAAGACCGGCTCGAACGCCTCGAGCATCTCCGTGGCGTCCTTGTCCTTGAGGATGGCGACGACGCCGACGACCTTGGCGAAGGTGAACGAGTCCTCCAGTGCCTGGCGCAGGGCCAGGGCACCCGCCGGGTTGTGGGCCGAGTCCACGATGACCGTCGGCGAGCGGCGCACGATCTCCAGCCGCCCCGGGGACGCCGCGCGCGCCAGGCCGGCCCGCACGATGTCGGGGTCGAGCCGCTGCTCCCCGCCGCCGAGGAACGCCTCGACCGCAGTGAGGGCCAGCGTGGCGTTGTGGGCCTGGTGGGCGCCGTGCAGCGGGAGGAACAGGTCCTCGTAGTCGCCGCTGAGACCGCGCACCGAGATCTGCTGGCCGCCCACGGCGACCTCACGGCTGAGCAGCCCGAAGTCGTTGCCCTCGAACGTCATCCGCGCGCCGACCTCCTCGCCGCGCTCGAGCAGCACCTGGGCGACGTCCGGCTCCTGGGTGCCGATGACGGCGACCGCCTCGGACTTGATGATCCCCGACTTCTCGGTGGCGATGGCCACGACGTCGTTGCCGAGGAAGTGCTGGTGGTCGAGCGAGATCGGCGTCACCACGGCGACCGAGCCGTCCGCGACGTTGGTCGCGTCCCAGCTCCCACCGAGGCCCACCTCGACGACGGCGACGTCGACGGGGGCGTCGGCGAACGCGGCATACGCGACGGCCACGAGCACCTCGAAGTAGGTCATGCGCGGGCCGCCCTCGGCGACCGAGCGGGCGTCGACCATCTCGATGAACGGCAGCACCTCCTCGTAGGCGGCGATGAACTTCTCGGCGCTGATCGGCTCCCCCGCCAGGGCGATCCGCTCCCGGACGCTGTGCAGGTGCGGCGAGGTGAACCGCCCGGTCCGCAGGCCCATCTCGGTGAGCAGGGTGTCGATGATGCGGGTCGTCGAGGTCTTGCCGTTGGTCCCCGTGAGGTGGATGACGGGGTAGGTGCGCTGGGGGTCCCCGAGCAGCTCCATCACGGCGGCGATCCGGTCGAGGCTCGGCTGCAGGTCGTGCTCGGGGGCGCGGGCGAGGATCGCCTCCTCGACCTCGCGCATGCCCTTGACGAGCTCGAGCTTGCGGGCGGCCTCGCGCTGGGCGGCATCAGGGGCAGGCATGTCCCCATCATCCCCGCGTCGACCACCCGTTGACATGTGACCAAATGGTCACCTAACCTCGGCCCATGCAGGACGACCTGGTGTTCAAGGCGCTGGCCGACCCCACCCGGCGCCTGCTGCTCGACACCCTCCGCGAACGGGGCGGGCGCACCCTGGGTGAGCTCGAGGAGGTCGTGGTCGAGCACACGCCGATGACGCGGTTCGGCGTGAGCAAGCACCTGCGCCTCCTCGAGGAGGCCAACCTCGTCGTCACCCTGCGCAGCGGCAGGGAGAAGCTCCACCACCTCAACCCCGTCCCCATCCAGCAGGTCCACGACCGCTGGATCGACAAGTACACCGAGCGCCGGCTCACGGCGCTGACCACCCTGAAGAGCCAGCTCGAGGAGAAGCCATGACCGACCAGAGCACCACCACCACCGCCACCGCGACACCGGCCGCTACACCTGGGGCCGAGGGCACCACTCAGGTGTTCCGCATCTACATCCACGCCACGCCGGAGCGCGTCTGGGAGGCGATCACGTCACCGGAGTTCTCCCGGCAGTACGGGTACGGCGGCGACGTGGAGTTCGACCTCACCCCGGGCGGCACGTTCCGCCACACCGCCTCCGACGACATGAAGCGCGTGGGCATGCCCGACGTCGTGGTCACCGGGCGCGTCCTCGAGTGCGACCCGCCGCGCAGGTTGGTCCAGACCTGGAACCCGGTCTGGAACGACGAGCCCGAGACGACCCTCACCTACGAGGTCGAGCCGGCGTTCGACGGCACCACCCGGCTCACGCTGGTGCACGAGCTCACGGGCGCACCGTCGACCGCGCTCGAGGTCTCCGGCAACAGCGCTGCCGACCAGCACGGGGCAGGCGGCTGGCCGTGGGTCCTGTCCGGCCTCAAGTCCGCCCTCGAGCGCGCCTGAGCCGGCCGCACCGCCCGCGACCTCCAGCCGGTCGTCGGTCTTTGAGCGGTTGACCCGGTGGGGGCCGGGCCAACCGCTCAAAGACTCACGGCGAACCCGGTCTCGCGCCGGGCCGTACCGCGTGGCTTCAGGCGAGCTTCATCACCTTGATCCGCACGGGCTCGCCGTCGCCGACCGTCGCCTGCGCGACGTCGGCCCGCTCGGGCAGCGCCTCCAACTGCGGGGCGCTGCCGAACTGCGTGGCCAGCGTCTCCTCCACGATGAGCGCCTGGTGGGCGACCGTGGCCTCCCACACCGCCTGGCTTCCGGTCACGGTGAGCGAGATGCGGTCGGTGACCTCGAACCCGGCGTCGCGCCGGGCCTGCTGGACGGCGCGGACGACGTCACGGGCCAGGCCCTCCTGGGCCAGCTCGGGCGTCACCTCGGTGTCGAGCACGACGAACCCGCCGCCGGGCAGCATCGCCGTGGCCTGCGAGCCACCCTGGGCACCCGAGTCCACCACGGTCTCGAGGGTGTACTCGCCCTCGACCAGGTCGAGGCCGCCGGCCGTGACCGTGCCGTCCTCGGCCACCGACCAGTCGCCGGACTTGCTGCCCTTGATGGCCTGCTGCACGTCACGACCCAGACGGGGGCCCGCCGCACGGGCGTTGACCGTGAGCCGCTGCGTGATGCCGAAGTCGGACTGGCTCGCCTCGCTGATGTCGCGCAGGGTCACCGTGCGCACGTTGACCTCGTCGGCCACGATCGCGCCGAAGTCCTTGAGGGACAACGCATCCGGGACGACCACCGTGAGGTCGGCGAGGGGCAGGCGCGTCCGCAGGCCACCGGCCTTGCGCAGCGACGACGCGACGGAGCAGACCTCGCGGGCCCGGTCCATGCCGGCGACGAGCGCCTCGTCGTGCGGCAGGTCCGAGGCGTCCGGCCAGTCGGTGAGGTGCACCGAGCGCCCTCCGGTGAGGCCGCGCCAGATCTCCTCGGTGGTCAGCGGCAGCAGCGGCGCGGCGATGCGGCACACGACCTCCAGCGCGGTGTAGAGGGTGTCGAACGCCTGCTCGGCACCCGCTCCCCCGCCAGTCCCCGTCTGCGCGCCGGCACCGGTGTCCCAGAACCGCTCGCGCGACCGCCGGACGTACCAGTTGGTCACGACGTCGAGGAAGCCGCGCGTCGTCTCGCAGGCGTTGGCGACCTCGTAGCCGTCGAGCTGGCTCTGCATCGTCTGCACGTACTGGCCGAGCTTGGCCAGCAGGTAGCGGTCGAGCGGGTCCGTCGAGGCGGTGGACCACTTCGCCTCATAGCCCTGCCGGCCGTTCGGGCCACGGAAGGCGTTGGCGTACAACGAGAAGAAGTACCAGGTGTTCCACAGCGGGATGAGCACCTGGCGCACGCCGTCGCGGATCCCCTGCTCGGTGACGACGAGGTTGCCGCCGCGCAGGATGGGGCTGCTCATGAGGAACCAGCGCATCGCGTCGGCCCCGTCGCGGTCGAAGACCTCGCGCACGTCGGGGTAGTTGCGCAGCGACTTGCTCATCTTCTGGCCGTCCGAGCCCAGGACGATGCCGTGGCTCACGCACGACGAGAACGCCGGCCGGTCGAACAGCGCGGTCGCCAGGATGTGCAGGGTGTAGAACCAGCCACGGGTCTGGCCGATGTACTCGACGATGAAGTCGCCCGGGAAGTGGTGCTCGAACCAGTCGGCGTTCTCGAACGGATAGTGCACCTGCGCGAACGACATCGAGCCGGAGTCGAACCACACGTCCAGGACGTCCTCGACACGGCGCATCGTCGACTGCCCGGTGGGGTCGTCAGGGTTGGGCCGGGTCAGCTCGTCGATGAAGGGGCGGTGCAGGTCCTTCACCTCCACCCCGAAGTCGCGCTCGAGCTCCTCGAACGACCCGTACACGTCGACGCGCGGGTACTCCGGGTTGTCGGACTTCCAGACCGGGATCGGGCTGCCCCAGAAGCGGTTTCGCGAGATCGACCAGTCGCGGGCGTTCTCCAGCCACTTGCCGAACTGGCCGTGCTTGACGTGCTCCGGCACCCAGGTGATCTGCTCGTTGAGCTCGAGCATGCGCGCCTTGATCTTGGTGACCTCGACGAACCAGCTCGAGACCGCCATGTAGATCAGCGGCTGCCGGCAGCGCCAGCAGTGCGGGTAGGAGTGGTCGTAGGTCTCGCGGCGCAGCAGCACCGTGCCCTCGGTGACCGCGCCGGTCTCGCCCTCACCGCGCGTGCGGTTCTTGAGGTGCTCGATGACCATCGGGTTGGCGTCGAAGACCTGCACGCCCTCGTAGTCGGTGACGGGGTAGGTGAAGCAGCCGTCGGGGCCCACCGGGATGACGGGCTCGATACCGGCCGCGTCGGTGACGATCTTGTCCTCCTCACCGAAGGCGCCGGCGGTGTGGACCAGGCCGGTGCCGTCCTCGGTGGTGACGAACTCGGCCGGGAACACCCGGTGCGCCTTGGCGTGCCCGAGGTAGTAGTCGAACGGCGGCGTGAACGAGCGCCCGACGAGGTCGCTCCCCTTGAGCCGCTCGACGACCCGCGACTCCGGGTCCTTCTCGTCGGGGCCGAACAGGTCCTTGGCGTACGCCGCGAGCCTGGCCTCGCCGATGACGTAGCGCTGCGTCGTGCCGGTGACGTCGGACTCCACGACCACGTAGTCGATGTCGGGGCCGACCATGACCCCGAGGTTGGCCGGCAGGGTCCACGGCGTGGTCGTCCACACCAGCGCCAGCTCGCCGGTCTCCAGGCGCAGGCCGACGGTGACCGCCGGGTCCTGGCGGTTCTGGTAGACGTCGTCGTCCATGCGCAGCTCGTGGTTGGACAGCGGCGTCTGGTCGTTCCAGCAGTAGGGCAGCACGCGGAAGCCCTCGTAGACCAGGCCCTTGTCGTGCAGCTGCTTGAACGCCCAGATGACCGACTCCATGTAGTCGGGCTCGAGCGTCTTGTAGTCGTGGTCGAAGTCGACCCAGCGCGCCTGGCGGGTGACGTAGTCGCGCCAGTCGTCGGTGTACTTGAGCAC
Organism: Phycicoccus sp. Soil748; assembly: GCF_001428025.1. GTDB lineage: Bacteria > Actinomycetota > Actinomycetes > Actinomycetales > Dermatophilaceae > Pedococcus. The sequence continues at coordinate 300,971 of NZ_LMSC01000009.1, forward strand.
CGAGCTGCGGCAGGCGGCGTTGAACTTCTCGATGCCCAGCTCGAGGATCTCGTCCTTGGTCTTGATGCCGAGCTGGCTCATGGCCTCGAGCTCGGCGGGCAGGCCGTGGGTGTCCCACCCGAACCGGCGCTCGACACGGCGACCGCGCATGGTCTGGTAGCGCGGGATGAGGTCCTTGACGTAGCCGGTCAGCAGGTGGCCGTAGTGCGGCAGGCCGTTGGCGAACGGCGGCCCGTCGTAGAAGACGAACTCGTTGTCACCGTCCTCGCCGGCCGGGCGGTTCTCCACCGACGCGATGAAGGTGCCGTCCTCGTCCCAGTACCTGAGGATGCGCTCCTCGATCTCGGGGAACCTCGGGGAGGCGGCGACACCCTGCGAAGGGGTCGCGGCATCGGTGCCTGGGGTGGCGCTGGAGACCTTGGGGTAGGCCATGGTGTCGGCGGTCCTCACGTCGTGTCGTGCTGCTTCGCACGAGGACGACGGCGCCGGGCTCTCCCGGCGACACCGCGGTGCCACCTCGCTTGCCGCCCTCCGCGTGCCGGGGCACACGGCGTACGACCGCTCTTGCCGAAGGCGATGACGGGCCCACCCGTCCGGGTCTAGTGAGGACCGCCGCGAGGCGGTGGTCCCGTTCTTCCGGAGGCTCACCGGTGATGACCGGGTCGATGCCTGTCGCCACAGTCTAGCGGGCTGTGACGGACGACTCGTCCGGGTTTCCGGGCGGCCTGCGCCGCAGGTGTACAGTCGGCAGCGTCGCCCTCGGGTGACACCACGACGTGCCCCAGGGGAAGCCGGTCCGAATCCGGCGCTGACCCGCAACCGTGAGCCACCTTCGAGGTGGGAGCCGGAATGCCTGGGACGCGGAGCGGCTCCATTTCCGTCGAGGTACGCGGGGCGGAGCCCGGACACCGATGGGTCCGAGGCCGCCCCCTGTTGTCGCGCGAGCGACAGCGGGGGTTTGTCTTTCCCCACCGGGTGCCGGTGCCACCGTCGCGACACCGCTCGCTCACCAAGAGGCACCATGCACCCGTCAGCCCGCAGCGCCCGTCCGGCCGCTGTCCTCGCCCTGGCCCTGGCCGCGGCCCTCCTCGCGCCAGGCGCGGCGACCGCCGCCACGACCGAACCCACCCCCGCAACCACCACCGGACCGGCCACGACCACGTCGCCGATCTCGACCACCACCGCCGACCCGACGAGCACGACGTCGACCGGCGGCACCACGACCACCAGCACCGGCGCGCCGACGACCACGGCTCCGACCGGTACGGCGCCGACGACCACCGGCACCGCGAGCGGCTCGACCACCGGCTCGTCCAGCACGAGCACGTCGGCCAGCACCACCACCAGCACGGCGACGTCCCCGGCCGCGAGCACCGCCACGTCGGCGGCGGCCCGGGCGGCCTCCACCGCCACCGTCCCCTTCGACACCAGCAACGCCGCGAGCCAGGCTCGCCTGTCCGGCAGCACTGCCGAGCAGGCCGGGTATGCCGCCGGCTTCATGGTGCGCACGCTCGCCGCCCGCGGCGACCACTACGACTACCCCGGCGGCACCTACTTCGACGGCGGCAACACCGTCGACGCCGTCCTCGGACTCGACGGTGCCAAGGTCGGGAAGGCCGAGGCCGACGCGGCCTTCGCCTATCTCGAGCAGAACGTCGGCGGCTACATCGGCACCGACTACTCCTCCCTGTACGCGGGTCCGACCGGCAAGGTGCTCCTCGCCGTCGTGGCCCACGGCGGCGACCCGCGCGACGTCGGGCCCAAGCACGTCGACCTCCTCGCCCAGCTCCAGTCCTCGCTCGGCGCGGCCGAGCCCGGCCGCTACTCCGACCTCCCGGCGACCGGCTGCGGGTACGACATCTGCGACTACTCCAACACCACGGGCCAGGCGCTCGACATCATCGGCGTCGGTCGGGCCACCGGGTCCGCGCCGAAGGAGGCGGTCGACTACCTGCTGGCCCAGCAGTGCGCCGACGGTGGCTTCCGCGGCGACCTCGGGGCTGCCGGCGGCTCGTGCACCAGCGACGTCGACGCCACGGCCTTCGCGGTCCAGGCCGCCATCGGCCTGCGGGGGACCGTCGACCCGGCGGTCAGCCGCGCCCTGACGTTCCTCGCCGGCAAGCAGGCTGCCAACGGCGGCTTCCTCAACGGTGACGGCCAGTACAACGCCAACACCGCGGGGGTGGCGGCGCAGGCCTTCGCCGCCGGTGGCCGCAACGCCGAGCTCGCGCGCGCCCAGGGGTTCCTGGCCTCCCTTCAGCTGGACTGCACGTTCGCCAGCGACCTGCGCGGCGGCATCGCCTTCACCGCCGCCGACCGCTCGACGCTCGCCTCAAAGCCCGGCGACACCGCGGCCCTCGACCGCGCGCTGCGGGCGACGCCGCAGGCCACCCTGGGCCTCGCCGGCGGCACCCTGCTGTCGGCCGGCTCGGACGGCGCGACCACCGTGGTCCCGGCACCGACCTGCCCGACCTCAGCGACGTCGACGACCTCGACCGCCACGGCGACGACGGGTGCGCCGACGGGCTCGGCCGCCGGCACGAACGCACCCGCAGCACCCGCCGGGGCGCCTGCCGCCTCGGCGACCCCGGAGGCCCTTGCCTTCACGGGGGCCGACGTGGCGATGACCGCCCTGGCCGGCCTGCTCCTTCTCCTCGTCGGTGCTGCAGCGCTGGTCCTGGCACGGCGCAAGGGCGTGCACGCGTGATCCGCACCCTGGGGCGCCTCGCTGCAGCCGCCGGGCTCGTCCTCGCCGGCGGCCTCACCCTCCCGGGTGGGGCGGCGGACGCGGCGGCCTGCTCGGGGTCATCCGGTGTCACCGTGGTCATCGACTACGGCTCGTCCTCCTCGACCCTCTGCGCCCCCGACTCCTCCAGCGCCATCAGGGCGCTGACCGCGGTCGCGAACGTCACCTACCCGCCGCAGTACCAGGGCACGGTGGTCTGCCAGATCAACTCGGTGCCCGCGCAGACCTGCAACCGCATGCCCCCGTCGAGCGCCTACTGGGCCTTCTTCCACGCCTCGCGCGGCGGCTCGTGGACCTACAGCAGCAGCGGCGTGGCGGAGTACGACCCGCCATCGGGGTCCGTGGTCGGGTTCGCGTTCGGCTCCGGTGGGGCGCCGAGCACGGCCCCTCCTGCGGCAACCCCCGTCCCGAAGCCGAGCCCGAGGCCGAGCCCCAGCTCCACGCCGAAGCCGTCGTCGAGCACGCCGAGCACCCCGCGGGCCACGTCCCCGCGCGCCACGGGCACCGGCGGGGGTGGGACCGGGGGGNACCCCGGGCGCCCCCGCCTCCACCGGCAAGGCCGCCACCACCGCCACGAAGGCGAAGCCGGGCGCGTCCGCGACGACCACCACGGCGTCCACGGAGACCCCGGGGGGTGGCCAGGCCTCCCCTTCGTCCGACGAGCAGACCGCCCAGGCTGCCCAGGCGGCCGAGGACTCCGGCTCGCCCACGTCGCTGTTCGCGGGGCTCGGCCTCGTCGGCGTCGTTGGTGCCGGCGCGGCATACCTCACCCTCCGCCGCCGCGCCCACGGCTGACGCCGTCCGTCCATGGCCTCCCTCCTGCCCCGCGCCCTGCCACGCCACCTCCACCCGGTGGCGTGGTGGGTGTGGGCAGTGGGGCTGGCGGTGGCCTGCTCGGGCACGACCAACCCGCTGCTGCTGCTCCTCGCGGTGAGCGTGGCGGCACTGGTCGTCGCGGCCCGGCGCGGCTCCTCGCCGTGGGCACGAGCCTTCCGGCTCTACCTCTTCCTCGGGGCCTGGATCGTCGTGCTGCGGGTCGTGCTGCATGTGCTGGTCGGCTACAAAGTCGGCCAGACGCGCCTCTACTCGCTGCCCAGCATCGACCTGCCGGGCATCACCCTGCTCGGCCCGCTCTACCTCGAGGGCCTGCTCGCCGCGGCGGTCGAGGGCCTGCGCCTCGCCTCGCTCATCGCCTGCATCGGGGCGGCCAACGCGCTGGCCAACCCCAAGCGCCTGCTGCGCGCCCTGCCCGGAGCGCTGCACGAGATCGGCACCGCCGTCGTCATCTCGGTCACCGTGGCGCCGCAGCTGGCCGACAGCGTGCAACGGGTCCGCCGGGCCCGCGTCCTGCGCGGTGAGGGCGGCAAGGGCCTGCGCTCCGTGGGCCGAGTGGCGCTGCCCGTCCTGCAGGACACCCTCGACCGGTCGCTCCTGCTGGCCTCGGCCATGGACTCGCGCGGGTACGGCCGCCGCCCCGAGCAGGCCGCGTCGGCACGGCGCCTCACCGGGGCACTGACCCTGACCGGGCTGCTCGGGGCCGCGGTCGGCACCTACGGGCTGCTCGACGCGACGACACCCCCGCTGGTCGGCCTGCCCGTGCTGGCCGTCGGCCTCCTGCTCTGCGGCGGTGGGCTCACGGTCGGCGGCCGGGCCGTCCGGCGCACCTCCTACCGCCCCGACCCGTGGGCCGGGCCCGAGTGGGTCGTCGCCGGCTCCGGCGTCCTCGCCGCGGCCGCCATGCTGGTCGTCGCGCACCGTGAGCCGTCCGCCGTCGTGCTGCCGCTGGGCCCCCTCGCCCCTCCCGCGCTGCCCCCGCTCGCCGTCGTGGGCCTGCTCGTCGCCGCGCTCCCGGCGTTCGCCGCGCCCACTCCCCCCGTCCGGGGGCAGCGGTGAGCCCGCACGCGGCCGTGGTCTTCGACGGGGTGACCATCCGGTACGCCGACAGCCCGGCTCCCGCCCTGCGCGCGGCGTCGTTCGTGGTCGAGGAGGGCGAGCTCGCGGTGGTCGCCGGGCGCACCGGGGCGGGGAAGTCCACGCTGCTGGGCGCCGTCAACGGCACGGTCCCCCACTTCACGGGCGGCCACCTCTCGGGACGGGTCACCGTCGCCGGCCTGGACACCCGCACCCACCGTCCCCGTGACCTCGCCGACGTCGTGGGCGTGGTCCGGCAGGACCCGCTGGCCGGCTTCGTCACCGACACCGTCGAGGAGGAGCTGGCCTACACCCTGGAGCAGCTCGCGGTGGACCCGCCGGCGATGCGGCGCCGGGTCGAGGAGGTGCTCGACGTGCTGGGGATCGCCGACCTGCGCGACGCCCCGCTGTCCGACCTCTCGGGGGGCCAGCAGCAGCGCGTGGCCATCGGTTCGGTGCTCACCGCCGGCCCCCGCGTCCTGGTCCTCGACGAGCCCACCTCCGCCCTGGACCCCGCCGGCGCGGAAGAGGTGCTCGCCACGCTCTCGCGCCTGGTTCACGACCTCGGCCTCACCGTCGTGGTGTCCGAGCACCGGCTCGAACGCATCGTCGGCCTCGCCGACCACGTGCTGCTCGTGCACGACGACGGCACGGTGACCAACGGCGACCCCGCGTCGGTGCTGGCCGCCTCGCCCCTCGCGCCTGCGGTCGTCCACCTCGGCCGCCGGGTCGGCTGGGACCCCCTGCCCCTCACCGTCCGTGACGCGCGGCGTGCCGCCCACGACCTGCGCACCACCTTGGAGACCGTGCCCGTGCCGGACGGGGCGCACGGCCGCGCCCCCGCGCAGGACGTCCTGCTCGAAGGCTCGGGCGTCACCGTGCGCCACGGCGACGTGACCGCCGTCGACGGTGTCGACCTCGCGCTGACCGACGGCGAGGTGGTCGCCCTCATGGGACGCAACGGCTCCGGGAAGTCCTCGCTCCTGTGGGCCCTGCACGGCACCGGGACCCGCAGCGACGGGTCCGTCGAGGTCCGGTCGTGCCGCGCAGGGTCTGGGAGCGCGGGGCCACACCCTGTCACCGTCACCCCTGTCACCGTCGCCCCTGTCAGCGTCGCCCCTGTCACCGTCGACCCGGCCCGGGAGTCCCCGGCCCAGCGCCGCCGCCACGTCGGGCTGGTGCCCCAGAGCGCCGGCGACCTGCTCTACCTGCCCACCGTCGAGGCGGAGTGCCGCCAGGCCGACCAGGAGGCCGGCGCGGCCGAGGGCACGGCACGCAGCCACCTTGACCGCCTGGCCCCGGGCGTGCCCGGCGACCGCCACCCCCGGGACCTGTCCGAGGGCCAGCGCCTCGCGCTCGTGGTCGCCGTCCAGCTCACCGCCGCCCCGGGGGTCCTCCTGCTGGACGAGCCCACCCGTGGCCTGGACTACCCCGCCAAGGACGCCCTGGCGCGCCTGCTGCGCCAGCTCGTCGCGGACGGGTCTGCGGTGCTGGTGGCGACCCACGACGTCGAGTTCGCCGCGGGGGTCGCCGACCGGGTCGTCGTCATGGCCGGCGGCCGGGTGGTCGCCGACGGCGCCGCCCGTGACGTGCTGTGCGACTCCCCCGCCTTCGCCCCCCAGGTGGCCAAGGTGCTCGCACCCCTGCGCCTGCTCACCGTCGCCGAGGTGGACCACGCCCTCGCCGCGGCCCGGCCCGAGCCGTCCGTGACCGCCGGCGGTGGCCGATGAGCTCCTCACGCCTGGGTGCCGTCGCCCTGCGCCCGCGGTCGACCATCGCCCTCGTGCTCGTCTCGGTGGCCGGGGTGATGGCGTTCCTGTGGCCCTTGTTCGCCGGCGCCGACTCCCGCCTGGGCCACAGCGCCGATGCTCCCCTCCTCTTCGCGCTCCTGCTGCCCCTCCTGCTCGCGGTCGTGCTCTTCGAGATCAGCGAGGGCGGCCTCGACGTCAAGGCCGTGGCGATGCTGGGGGTCCTGTCGGCCGTCGGCGCGGCCCTGCGGCCCCTCGGCGCCGGGACGGCCGGACTCGAGACCGTCTTCTTCCTGCTCGTGCTCGGCGGCCGCGTCTTCGGCCCGGGCTTCGGCTTCGTCCTCGGCTCGACGACCCTGTTCGCCTCCGCCCTCGTCACAGGGGGTGTCGGACCATGGCTGCCCTACCAGATGCTCGGCGCCTCCTGGGTGGGCCTCGGAGCCGGGCTGCTTCCGCGGGTGCGTGACCGGTGGGAGGTGCCGCTCCTCGCCGTGTACGGCGCCCTGGCCGGCCTGCTGTACGGCGTGGCCCTCAACTTCTCGTTCTGGCCGTTCTCGACCGGGCTCGGCAGCCACCTGTCGTTCGTGGCGGGCGCCGCCCCGTGGGACAACCTGCGCCGCTTCGCCCTGTTCTCCCTCGCCACGTCGGCCTGGTGGGACCTCGGGCGGGCCGTCACCAACGTCGTGCTCATCGCCGTCACGGGCCGCGCCGTGCTCGCGACCCTGCGCCGGGCGTCACGCAGGGCCGCGTTCGACGCGGAGGTGACCTTCGAGCCCGAGCCGGCACCGCGGCATACGCTGTCTGCGTGACCCTGCCACCCTCGCTGCTGGACCGAACCGTCACCGACCCCGACGTCAAGGCGACCTACGCCGTCGACGAGTCGGTGGGGGCGACGGCGCCGGACGCCTTCGAGGTGGTCCGTGCCCGCGACCTCGCCGACGTGGTCGAGGTCCTCACCCACGCCCAGGCCACCGGCACACCGGTCGTGCCGCAGGGCGCGCGCAGCGGCCTCGCCGGCGGATCGGTCGCCCTGAGCGGCGGCATCGTGCTCAGCCTGGCCGGCCTCACCGCGGTGACCGACCTCGACCCCGTCGAGGGCACCGCCGTGGTCCAGCCGGGGGTGCTCAACGCCGACCTCAAGGCGGCGGCCGCTGCCGAGGGGCTGTTCTACCCGCCGGACCCCGCCTCGTCGGCGTTCTGCACCATCGGCGGCAACGTCGCCACCAACGCCGGTGGCCTGTGCTGTGTCAAGTACGGCGTCACCGCCGACTACGTGCGCGGCCTCGAGGTCGTCCTCGCCGGCGGTGAGGTGATCCGTACCGGGCGCCGGACCGCCAAGGGCGTGGCGGGCCTGGACCTCACCGGGCTGTTCGTGGGCTCGGAGGGCACGCTGGGCGTGGTCACCGAGGTCGTGGTGAAGCTCGTGCCCGCCCCGGACCCGGCCCTCACGGCACTCGCGACGTTCGGCACCCTGTCCTCGGCCAGCGACGCGATCGTCGCCCTGCGACGCGAGCGGCACCGGCCGAGCCTCCTCGAGCTCCTCGACGACGTGTCCATCGCGGCCGTGCAGTCGGTGTCCGACTTCGGCTTCCCGGGCGACTGCGCGGCCGTCCTCATCGTCCAGGCAGACCGGCCCGGGCACACCACCGAGGACATCGCCCGCTACGCCACGCTGCTCGAGGCGGCGGGCGCCACCGAGGTCGCCGTCGCCGACGACGCGCAGGAGAGCGACGCCCTCCTCGCAGGACGGCGCGCCCTGCACCACGGGCTCGTCGCCAAGGGCACCCACTTCATCGAGGACGTCTGCGTCCCGGTGCGCCGGCTCACCGAGCTCATCGCCGCGGGCCACGAGATCTCAGCGCGCACCGGCGTCGAGATCTCGATGTCGGGGCACGGCGGCGACGGCAACCTGCACCCGTCCTTCTTCTACGACCCCGCCGACGAGGCCAGCCGCCACCGCGCGGAGGAGGCCTTCGGGGAGCTCGTCGCGGTCACGCTCTCGATGGGCGGCACCATCACCGGCGAGCACGGGGTGGGTTCGCTCAAGTCCCGCTGGCTTCCCGACGAGGTGGGCGCCGCCTCCCTCGAGCGGCAGCGCGCGGTGAAGGCGCTCTTCGACCCCCGCGGCATCCTCAACCCCGGACGCGTGTACTGGTCCTGACGGGCCGCCCGCGCCGTCGTCCCGTCAGGCGGGTCGACAGGGGCGGGGCGTCTCGACAGGGCGGGGCGGCGACCCGCTGCACCCCACCGGACTGGTAGAAACGAGGACATGAGCCCCCTCGAACTCGACCGCAGTGAGTCCTGGCTGTCCCACGAGGAGCTCGACGCCGCCCGGCAGCGCGTGCCGATCCTCTACGTCGACGCCGTGCCGGTGCGCGTCGACGACCGGGGCGTCCTCACCGCGGTCGGCCTGCTGTTGCGCGCCTCCGAGGACGGCCAGATGAACCGCGAGCTCGTCTCGGGCCGGGTGCTGTACCACGAGCGGGTGCGGGACGCCCTGGTGCGGCACCTGGAGAAGGACCTCGGCCCGATGGCGCTGCCCCAGCTCCCCGCCAGCCCCCAGCCGTTCACCGTCGCCGAGTACTTCCCCACCCCGGGGGTCACGCCGTTCCACGACCCGCGCCAGCACGCGGTGTCCCTGGCGTTCGTCGTGCCCGTGCAGGGTGACTGCCGCCCGCAGCAGGACGCCCTCGACCTGGCCTGGCTCACGCCCCAGGAGGCCATGGCCCCCGGCCTGCTGGCCGAGATGGACAACGGGCACGGCGTCCTGCTGCGCCAGGCGCTGGCGCACCTCGGCCACCCCGTCTGACCGGGACGGCCGTCGGCGCACGGGCTCGTCCTCGGCCACCAGAGCTGGCGTCCCGCCAGTAGTGGTGGCGCAGAGGACCGGATCGCCACCACGCGTGGCGTCGTGCCAGTAGTGGTGGCGCCGAGTCGCGCCGCGGCGGTGACCGGGCGGGTCAGCTCTTCTTGATGCTGAGGCTGAGGTCCTGGTCGAGGACGAGCAGCTTGACGTCCGTGCCGTTGCCGGACGCGGTGATGGTGCCCGAACCCAGGCTGTCGCTCCACGACTTGGCACTGATGGTCCAGCCCGCACCCGGGAGGCCGGTGACGAGGCCGTCGTAGGCCTTCTTGCCGTCCGGCACGGTGTAGTCGGCAAGCGTGAGCGTGTCGCTGGAGGTGGCGGCACCCTGCTGCTGCGCGCCGTCCGGCAGCGGGAACCCGTCGGGCAGCTTCGCGGCCTCGCCCGCCGCGCTGCTGGAGCTCGAGCTTGACGGGCTCGCGGCGCTGCTCGACGCGGGTCGGCTGGCCTGCACCGTCGCGTCGGACGAGCCGGTGGAGCCTCCTGCGCAGGCCGCGAGTGCCGCGACGATGGTCACCCCGGCGGCAGCGGTCGTCAGTCGGTTCATGGCGTTTCCCCCTTGGTGTCGGTATTGCCCGACTCACCCTAGGAGGTGCGCAGCGAGGCCGCGCGGGGGCTCATCGCGCCGGGCGACGCTGGCTGCGGACGCGCTTGGCGCGGTCGATGCGGTCGAGCTCGTCGGCCTCCTCGATGGTCGGGGCGGTGCCGCCGAGCCGCGCCGGCAGGAGGTGCTTCTCGGCCTCGGGCCACGCCGGGTACGCAGCCTGGTCGGCGTCCAGCTGCGCCTGCATGGCCGCCTTCATCCGCTCCGTCGCCGCGGCGGGGTCCTCGTCCGCGCCCACGGTGATGGGGGCGCCGACCGTGATGAACAGGGGGAACCCGTGCCGCCCCATGCGCTTGGGCTGGCCCTTGGTCCACACCCGCTGCGAGCCCCAGATCGTCGTCGGCAGCAACGGCACCCCGGCCTCCTGGGCCATCCGCGCAGCCCCTGACTTGAACGCCTTGAGCTCGAAGGACCGCGAGATGGTCGCCTCGGGGAACACGCCCACGAGCTCGCCGCGACGCAGGGCCGACAGCGCCGTGGCGAACGACTCGGTGCCGGCCTCACGGTCGACGGGGATGTGCTTCATCCCCGTCATCAGGGGTCCGGCCACCGGGTTGGACCAGATCGACTTCTTGGCCATGAACCGCACGAGGCGTCCGACCTCGACCCCCACCAGCCCGGCGTAGGTGAAGTCGAAGTAGCCGGTGTGGTTGATCGCCATGACGCCGCCACCGTGCCGCGGGACGTTCTCGAGGCCGTTGATCCGGATCTTGAGCCCCTGCGCGGCGAAGAGCCCGCGGGCGGCGCCGATCACGGTGCGGTAGACGGGTTCCATGCGCCCAGCCTAGGGGTCGGGCGCAGGGAACCCGTCACCCGTGGCGCGACGGCGTCCAGGCCAGCTGGACGACGTTGTTGCCGGTCTCGCGCGACACGAGGCGGCCGCGGCCGGGGACCGCCGGGACGGCCTTGATGTTGCCGATGAGCGGGCCCTCGTCGGGGCTGCCCGAGAGCAGGATGCCGGGGGTCGCGAGGTCACGAAGGGTCTGCATGACCTGCTCGTACGACGCCCGCGACGCACCACCGGAACGCCGGGTGAGAACGAGGTGCAGTCCCACGTCGCCGGCCTGCGCGAGCAGCGGGACGAGGGCCGCGAGCGGGCTGCCCGCCGACGTGACCACGAGGTCGTAGTCGTCGACGAGGACGAACACCTCGGCGCCGGTCCACCACGACCGGTTGCGCAGCTGCTCGGGCGTCACGTCCGGCCCCGGCAGACGGCTGCGCAGGTAGGTCGCGAGCTCGGCGATGTTCTGGGTCGCCTGCTCCTCGGTGGTGAAGTAGTCCCGCAGGTACTCGTCCGGGATCTCCCCGAGCAGGGACCGCCGGTAGTCGACGGCGAAGATCTGGGCCTGCTCCGGCGTGTAGAGGCGCATGATTTCGTGGGCGACCGTGCGCAGCATGCCGGTCTTGCCCGAGTCGCTGTCACCGAAGAGGTAGAGGTGCGGCTCCTCCACGACGTCGAGGCCGATGGGCGCGAGGTTGCTCTCGTCGATGCCGAGCAGGATCCGGCGGTCGCCCGGACCTGCCATCTCCCGGACCCGGTCGATGCGGATCTCGTCGGGCAGCAGCCGCAGCTTGGGACCGGACGGGCCCTGCCAGGCGGCGTTGACCCGGTCGACCATGTCGTCGACACCGGAGCCGAGGCTGCCGACGTCGCCGCTGCCGTCGATGCGCGGGATGGCGGACAGGAAGTGGTGCCGGGTCGCCTCGATGCCTCGGCCGGGGCGTCCCTTGGGCACGTTGGCGGCGACCTTGCGGTCGATCTCGGAGTCGCTCGGGTCGCCGAGGCGCAGCTCCAGCCGGGTGCCGAAGACGTCCTTGACGGCACTGCGGAAGTCCATCCAGCGGTTGGTGGTGGCCACGAGGTGCAGGCCGAACGTCAGGCCGCGTCCCGCGAGTTCCTGGATCTGCATCTCCAGCTCGTCGAACTCGGCGCGGATGGTCGGCCAGCCGTCGACGACGAGGAACACGTCGCCGTACCCGTCGTCGGCACGCCCCTCGGCGCGGCGGCGCCGGTAGGTCTCGATCGAGTCGATCCCCTCCGCACGGAAGTAGGCCTCGCGCTTGTCGACGATCCCGCGCAGCTCGGCGAGCGTGCGGCGCACGACGTCGGGCTCGTTGCGGCTGGCGACACCCGCGACGTGCGCGAGCTTGACCATCGGCGAGAACGTGCCACCACCGAAGTCCAGGACGTAGAACTGGGTCTCGAGCGGGGTGGTCGTGAGGGCGAGCGAGGTGACCAGGGTGCGGGCCAGCGTGCTCTTGCCGCTGCGCGGGCCGCCGACGATCGCGACGTGCCCGGCCGCTCCGCCGAGGCCGACGCTGAGGGTGTCGCGGCGCTGCTCGAGCGGCCGGTCGACGATGCCGATCGGCACGACGAGCGAGCCGGCGTCCCGCCAGCGGCGCGACACGAGGCCGAGCTCGGGGTCCGGCGCGAGGTCGCCCATCAGCGTGTCGAGCGCGTCCGGCACGTCGAGCGGGGGCAGCCAGACCTGGTGGGCCGGGCGACCCTTGCCGCGCATCTTGGACACGGCGATGTCGAACGTCGCCCGCTCCTCGCGCGGCCCGGCGTCCACGACCTGGGGCTCGGGGGTGTCGTTGAGGCGCAGGACCGGGGCCGCGGAGAAGGGCACGATGTCGTTGGTCGCGCTGGTGCGGTCGCTGGCGATGCGGCGACGAGCCGGCGGCGGCCCGGAGACGTAGGCGGCCTTGAACTTGATGAGCGTGGTCTGGTCGGGCTTGAGGTAGCCGAGGCCGGGGACGGCCGGCAGCTCGTAGGCGTCCGGCACCCCGATGACGGTGCGGGACTCGGCGGCCGAGAAGGTGCGCAGGCCGAGGCGGTAGGACAGGTGCGACTCCAGGCCGCGCAGGCGCCCCTCCTCCAGCCGCTGCGAGGCGAGCAGCAGGTGCATCGACAGCGACCGGCCGAGCCGGCCGATGGCCACGAACAGCTCGACGAACTCGGGCCGTGCGTTGAGCAGCTCGCTGAACTCGTCGGCGACGATGACCAGCGCGGGCAGTGGCTCGAGGTCGGCGCCGGCGAGGCGCGCCTTCTCGTAGTCGGTGACGTTGGCGAAGTTGCCGGCCGAGCGCAGCAGCTCCTGGCGGCGCACCATCTCACCGTGCAGGGCGTCCTGCATGCGGTCGACGAGGCTGAGCTCCTGGCCGAGGTTGGTGATGACCGCCGACACGTGCGGCATGTCGGCCATGCCCGCGAAGGTCGCACCACCCTTGAAGTCGACGAGGACGAAGTTGAGCGCCTCGGACGAGTGGGTCATCGCGAGCGCGAGCACGAGGGTGCGCAGCACCTCGGACTTGCCGGAGCCGGTGGCGCCGATCACCAGCCCGTGCGGACCCATGCCCTGCTGGGCGGACTCCTTGATGTCGAGCGAGACGACCTGCCCCTGAGCGCCGAGACCGATGGGCACGCGCAGGCGGTCTCGCTGCAGGCGCGGGCGCCACGCCGCTTCCGGGTCGTAGTCGCGGACGTCGCCGAGCCCGAGGAGGTCGACGAGCTCGGTCGAGCTCGTCATGGCGTCGCGGCGCTCCGGCTCCGCGCCGGCATACAGGGGGGCGAGCCGTCGCGCGGCCGCCTCCGCCTGCACGATCGAGAGGGTGTCGGCGAAGCCCTGGGCCGGCTCGGTGGTCAGGGTGATGATCTGCATCGGGACGCGGCCCTCGTAGGGACCGGAGCGTTGCGGCTGGCCGAGGGCCAGGCGCATGCGGCCCTCGTGGCTGAGCTCGTCCCACCGCTCGGGGAGGTGGAGGACGGTGATGCCCATGACGCCCTCGTCGGTGACGATGGCGTTGCCCGGGGGGACCTCGCCGCCGTCGACGACGAGGAGCACGTGGGGCAGGGTCCGCTGGTCGGCGCGTCCGAAGCGCGGGCGCTCGACGAGGTCGGCGGGCAGCATCGGCTCGAGGTCGGCCAGGGAGGTGGCGACCATGCGCGCGGGGCCGACGCCGTCGCGCTCGCGCTGGCTGTGGGCGTGGGGCAGCCACTTGACCCACTCCCACTCCGGCAGCGAGTCGCTCGCCGAGACCACGGCCACCTGGAGCTGGTCGGGGGCGTGCTGGGCCGCCGCGGCGGTCACGATGGCGCGTGCCAGGGACCGCGCGGGCTCGGCGTCGCCGGTCACCTCGAGGCGGGAGAAGTAGGACAGGGAGACCGAGGCCGGCAGGTCCGGCTGCACCCGGTGGGTGGACATGAGGCGGTGCAGCGCCGAGGCGGCCACGGGGTCGAGCTGCGCCATGGGCGGGGTGTCGGGGGCCTCGAGGGTGATGCACAGCGGCTGGTTGGTGCGGCCGAACCGGACCCGCAGGAAGTCGTCGTCGCTCGCCGAGCGCTCCCAGACGCGGGTGCGCTCCTCGCAGAGGGCCGCCAGGGCGTCCGGCGAGGGGTTGTTCCACAGCGCGGCGGCGCGCTGGCGGTTGGCCGCCTCGCGGACGGTCTGGCGCACCTCGCCGAGGTAGGCCAGGTACTCCCGCCGCGCCTCGCTGATCCCTGCGGCGTGCTGCTGGCGCTGCCGGTAGCCGTTGACGCCCACGAACCCGAGGGACGCGATGAGGAACATGCCGCCGGCGATGTAGCCCTTGACGCCGGGCTGGGAGAGCGCGACGAAGGCGATCGAGCCGACGCTGCCGAGCATGGGCACGGCGTTGAGCAGCAGGCCGCCGGCGCCCTCGCTCGGGGTGATCTCCGGCGGAGGCTGGAGCACGATGCGGCCGGAAGGTACTTCGGGCGCCTCTTCGCGAGGTCCCCTCCGCAAGGTCACTGACATGGTGGTGTGCGCCCTCCTCGGCGTTCGAGCCCGTCGCGCCGCGTCGCCGGCCTCCCCCGAAGTCGGCCGGTTCCCGTCCACAGCGGGCCCCAACGTACCGTGTCCGACCGGGACGAAGGGCGCAGGCGCGTACTCACGGGACAATCAGGCACTATTGTTCGCGGGGAGTCCGCTGGGGAGCGTCGTCAGAAGGGGAGGACCGAGGTGAACGACGAGTCGTCGCACCGCATCTCACTGCTCGCCGACGACCGACGATACGACCTCGTCGCCCCGGCGAACGCGCAGGTCGGAGACCTGCTGGCAGCCCTCGGCATCGCACCCCGCAACAGCCCGTATGCCGTGGCCACCCCGGCAGGTCGGGTCATCGCCCTCGGCGAGGTGCTCGGCGACGCGGTGCCCGAGGGCACGCTGCTCACGGTCATCCGGGCGACGACGCACGAGGTGACGCGCGACGTGCTCAACCTCGACCGCTCGGCCGTGGCCGGTGGCGCCCGCTCCCCCGAGGGCCAGGGCGGCCGCTACACCCCGCCGTCCGAGGCGACCATCGCCCGCCGTGAGCTCAGCGAGGTCACCCGCCGCCGCGACGAGCTGGCACTGCCGGTCGAGCCGGGCGGCACGGTCGTGGTGGTCCCCACGACGACCCCGACCACGGCCGCGGTCTCCACCGACACCCTCCTGCGCTGGTCCGGCGCCGGGCTCGCCGCTGTCGCGGTCGTCGTCCTCGGCACCGGCGCCTTCCGCGACCACACCACGCCCGACGTCGCGCTGGCCGCGGTCACCGCCGGCGCGCTCTTCCTCGCCGGCCTCGCCCTGGCGACCGACGCGGCCGAGTCGTCCGCGGCGCGCCTGTCCCGGCTGGTTGCCCCCGTGTTCGGCTTCGGGGCCGGGCTCGCCCTCCCGGTGGCCCAGTCCCCCAGCTCCGGTCGCATCGCCGTCATCGCGGCCTGCACCCTCGCCACCACGCTCGCGGGCGTCGCCCGCATCACCGGCGGCCCCGTGGACCGGGCGTCCCGCGCTGCCCTGACCACCCTCGCGGGGCTCGGGGCGCTCGGCGTGGCCGGGATCGTCCTGGGCTGGCCGGCGTTCGCGGTCGCCGCCGTCGCGGCCGGACTCGTCCCGGCGGCGACCCGGCTGCTGCCGTCCATGGGTTTCGAGGTGCCCGACGAGCAGCTCGTCGACGTGGAGCGCCTGTCCACCACCATCTGGACCGCCCGCGAGCAGCGACGCCGCCGGTTCCGCCGCCTGCGCCCCACCGAGATCGACGGCGTCTTCCTCGCCGCCCGCGAGGCGGTCGCCGCCGGCACCGTGTGGGCGTGCCTGGTGGCCCCCGTCGGCCTGGCCGTGCTCGTGGCCACGCCCGGCCGCTCCGCCTGGTCGGCGTGGGGCACGGTCGGCCTGTGCGCCACCGTGACGACGGCACTGGGGTTCCAGTCGCGGACCGTTCGTGACCGCCTCCCCCGCTTCGCCCTGCTCACCGCAGCAGCCCTCTCCGCCCTGCTCGGCACGTATGCAGCGGGCCAGCGGCTGGGCGCCGGCCCCGGCTTCGGCGTGGTCGGCGTCGCCGTGGTCCTCGGGGTGGTGGCCATCGTCTCGGCCATCGCCCTGGCCCGGGGCTGGCACTCGACGCGCCTCTCGCGGCTGGCGGACATGCTCCAGGGGCTCGCGGTCGTGCTCAGCCTTCCGGCCGCCGCCCTGGCCGCCGACGGGTTCGAGGCCATGCGCCGGATGACCTCGGGGTGACGGCTCGATGAGCAGCCAGGAGCCCACCCGCGCCACCCCGGACACCAGCTCGGGTGCCGCCCCCGCCGTCGACCCGGCCGAGAAGTCCTACCGGGGGATGCGGCTCTGGGGCCGGGTGCTGCTGGTCCTCGCTGCGCACGCGACACTCTTCGCCGCCATCTGGTGGTCGCTGCACCCCCGGGTGGGCGATGGCAACACCGTGCCGGGACGGGTCAACCTCCTGCTCACGGCCGCTGCGACCCTCGTGTTCTGGGCCGTGGTGATGCAGGTGAGCGCCAGGGTGCCGTTCAAGGCCCTGTGCGCCGTGTTCGCCCTCGTGCCCTTTGCGACGTTCCTCGTCCAGTACGCCGGGTTCCGGCTGTGGACCACGGAGGTGGTCCAGACCCGTGGCGAGGTCGTCGTCACCCAGTCGGACCGGCTCTTCAACGGCTCCAGCCGGGTCCGGGTGCGCGACGACCACGGTGTCGGGACGACAGCGTGGTCGACGCTCGGCCGGCGCAACGTGAACGACTACTCGTTCGCGACGATCGCGGTCGGCGACCGATACCTGCTGACCACCGACCCCACCGGGCTGCAGGTGCCGATGCTCCAGCCGCTCGGCTACGACCCGGCCGACCACCGCGACGACGCCTGGCGCTGGTCCGCCCTCGCGGCACTGCCGGTGCTGGTCACCGAGGCCGCCTGCGTCTCGGCCCTGACGCGGCGCCGCAGCCAGCTCGAGGCCATGGACGACAAGCCGACCCGGCGCCGTCGCGCCTGAGCCGGCCGCCGAACCTGTCGCTGCGGGCGGCCGGTCAGTCGAGGATCGGGAGTGGGCGGGCCTGGATCCGGGCCACCTGCTCGCGGATCTCCCGCAGGTGGGCCTGCGCGGCGCCGTACGCGACCTGCAGGTCCTGCGCCGAGTCGTCGGTGCTGTCGAGCTGCTCGCGCTGGTAGGTGGCGATGGCGTCCGTGTGCTCCGCCGCGGTGCGGCGCAGGTTCTGCGCGGCGGTCGAGTCGTCGGCGGCGAGGGCGACCGCGCCGGGCGAGGTCTCCCCGAGGTCGATGCGACGCTGGATCTTCTGCCAGTCCGGCCCCAGCTCCCCTGCCCGGGCCTTCTTGGCCCGCTCCTCGTCGCTGTCCTCCGCCTTGCTGAGGTAGTCCTGGTGCTCCTTGATCGCCTCGCGGGTCTCCTTCTGGATGTCGTCGGAGATGCTCTGGATCTCACCGAGCATGGCCCTGACCTGGGCGATCATGCGGTCTGCTTCGCTCACCTGCTCACACCCCGAACTGGTTCCTGGCCGCGCCGTCCATGTGCGTGGCGTTGATGGCGGCGGCGCTGCCCGCGATGGTGGCGAGCGCGACCTTGATGGCGTGCATGATGTTGATGACGGCGTAGATCGCGTCGACGGCCTTCTCGATCGCGTCGAGCACCTTGCGCAGCAGCGTGATCGCGCGGTCGAACTTCGACCAGAAGCTGCGGATGTGGATGGCGATGTCGGCAGCCCCGACGAGCCAGCCCACGACCGGCACGGAGGCCTCCACCACGAGTCGTTCCAGGATGTCGCTGAGGAACGAGATGAGCGTCGCGATGCCGAGGGCCGCCGACTTGGCCACCTCGATGAGGCTGCCGGTGAGCTCGCCGATGAGGTCGCAGCCCTCGGAGTAGGTCGAGTAGTTCTTGCCCAGCGAGACCATCTGGGTCCGGAACGCGTCGGCCGCCTCTCCCTCCCAGACGTCGAGGGTGTTGGTGCTCAGCGCGGTGAAGTTCTCGCCCACGCCGGTGCACATCTTGCCGGCGATGCCCCAGCCGGTCTGCGCCTTGCCCATCAGGCCCCAGTCACCGCACAGCGGCTTGACCAGCTCGTAGACCGGGTCGACGTCGAACGCGGACCGGCAGAACCCGAGCAGGTGCCCGATCAGGAAGCCGCAGCTGGACTCGAACTCCTCGACGAAGTCGTCACCCGTCGGCACGGTCGGCGTGCACATCAACGACGACGGGTCGACCTTCTCGACGACGCTCACCACGTGCCTCCCTTGTCCTTGGTGGCCCACTTGATGGCGCCGTCGTTCTTGGGTCCAGCCTCTGCCTGGCGCACGGCCGTCTGCTGGTCCTCGATGTCGTGGAGCCGGTCCCAGGTGTCGTGCAGGCCCTCACCCTCACCGACCACCGCCCCCGGCAGCTGCAGCACCTTCGTCGCGGTGTTGAACCGGCCGGCGTCCTTGTCGGTCATGGCTCCGCCGGCGGGACTGCGCGAGCCGCGGTCGTCCTCGCGCCCCGGGACGTGGTCGCGGGACCAGTCCTGGCCGTTCTCGTAGGCCTCGCGCTGGCGGCGGCGCAGCTCGTTGCCCCGCTCCGTCGGCGTCATGCCGTCCATCCCGTGGCTCCAGTCGTTGAAACGCTGCGTGATCTTGCGCTGGATCCAGTACTTGGGGTCGGTCATGTCGGACAGGTCGTGGTCGCGGTCCTTGACCTTCCAGAGGTTCTTGACGTTGCTGTGCAACGGCTGGGTCACCTTGTCGCCGAGACCCACCCAGTCCTTGAACTGCTTCATGAAGTCGAACGGGCCACTGCTCTTGCCACCCGCCCCCGGGCCGCCGATCGGCGCCCCGGGCTGCACGGTGCCCCCGCGAGGGGCCTCGTACGGCGCGTTGATGCCCTGCTTCGCGGCGATGCGCTCGTAGGCGGCCTGGTCCCGGGCCACGAAGGTGCTGCGCGTGGCCGCCGTCTTCTCCGAGCAGACCCCGGCGATGGTCGCGCCGTTGGACATGCCCCGCGTGCCGGCGTCGTACGCCCCCCGGTAGTGGCCCTCGAGCAGCCCGAGCACGCCGGTGAAGGCGCCCTGCGCCCCGCAGTTGGCGCGGACGAACTGCCCGACCCCCTGCATGTGGGTCTGCTGCCTGTCGAAGACCTGCCCGATGAGGTCCATCTGGGCGATCTCGACCTTGATCCTCGGTGCCATGGTTCCTCCCCCTCGTTCTCGTCGACCTACTCCCAGACGGAGTCGCTCGCCTCGGCCTCGTCGTACCAGTTCTCCTGGTCCTCGTGGGTGAGGAACTCGCGGTCCTGCTTCTCCTCCTCCGAGGAGCCGCCACGGCCCGCCGACCCACCTGAGCCGACGGCGCCGCCCCGGCCGCCGCGCCCGGAGGCACCGGCGCCCGAGCCACGGCCACCCGCGCCGGAGCCCTGGCCCCCGCCGACGACCGAGGAGCCTGCGCGGCCGCCCTGCGCGCCGTCGAACTTGGGCACGCCGTACTTGCCCGATCCCGAGGCACCCGTCAGGGACGAGGAGCCACGGCCACCGGCACCGGAGGCGCCACCACCACCGGCGGGGACCATGCCACCGCCACGGCCACCGGCTCCGCCGCCGGCGACACCAGCCCCGCCGCCCGAACCGCCGGGCACGGCCGAGGTGCCACCGAGGCCGCCGAGCGCGCCGCGTGCGGCACCGCCCGCAGCCCGCGTGGCCGAGGACAGTCCGCCCACACCACCGCGCAGGGCGCCGCCCACGCCGGCACCGCCGGCGACCATGCCGAGGCCGCCCACCGTGCCCGCGAGGCCGGAGCCGCCGCCGACGCCGCCCTGGCCGCCGAGGCCGCTGGCCGAGGTGGTGCCGTTGACGCCACCGGACGGGACAGAGCCTGTCACCGTGCCGTCGACGCTCGTGGAGAAGTCGTAGTCGACGGTGCCGTTGCTCCCCGTCGTGCCGTCGTCGGGGATGATCTGCGGCAGCGTCGGGTCCTGCGCAACGGGCTGGTAGCCGGTGCAGGTGACGGTCGGCGAGAAGCCCGTGGTGCCGATGGTCGGGACGGGACCGCTGTTGCTGCCGGAGTACCCGGTGCCGGACGTGCCACCGCCCGAGGGGATGCCGCCACCCCCACCACCAGTGCCCCCGCCGCCCCCGCTCGGGGGCAGGGCCGTCTGGTCGCGGTTGTAGTCGTCCTTGGCGTCGACGGGCAGCGCCTGCGTGGCGACGGCCATGTCCACCTTGAGCTTCTGGAGGGCCTTCTCGGCGGCCGCCTCGCGAGCAGCCTCCTGGCCGGCGACCGCGGCGTCGTAGGCGTCCTGGTCGAAGGTCTTGCCGATGGGCCCGGAACCGTCGAGCCCCTCCTGCCGCACGAAGGCCTGGCGGTCCGGGGAGGTGTCGACCGACTCCACCTGGGTGGCCAGGGCGGTCTGCGCCGTCTGGACCGCGGTGTTGGCCGACGTCAGGGCGGTGTTGACCTCCCGCAGGGCCTTGGCGTGGTCCTTGAGGTTGGTCACCAGGGTGTCCATGGCCGCGTAGGCAGCCGAAGCCCCCTCGCCCTCCCAGTCCACCGAGAGGTCGTTCTTCGTCGTCTTGATGCTGTCGACCAGGCGGTCGATGTCGTCGGCTGCCAGGTCCCACTCCTTCGCCTGGGCCTCGATGTTGCCTGCCGCCTGGTTGATCTTCCTGAGCTCGGACTCCTTGGCGCCCATCAGCTTCCCTCCCCTGTTGTGGTCGCCGGACTCGTCCCGGCACCCCTGCGACTGACTGCTAGTGCGCCACCTGCGGCGGCGATGACGACCACGGCGACCAGGGCCCACACCCATGCGGGGAGCCCTGAACCCTGCCCGGAACCCTGCCCGGAACCCTGCGGTGCCGACTGCCCCGGTGCTGCGGCGACGGTGCTCGGCGTCGCCGTGCTGGTGGCGGAGGGCGAGCTCGTCGTCGTCGACGTGCCCTTGTCGCCGCCCAGTGCACCCGCGGCGACCTCCGCGGCGGTCGGGCCGATCGGGTGGTCGGCGCGCAGCAGCGGGTTGGTGTCCGGGTAGGTGGTCGGGTCGACGCCCACGAGGTCCGCCGGGTCGAAGATGCCCCACCCGAAGCCGGTCTTCGAGGCGTCCTGGATGGTCGGGAACCCCGAGCCGACCCGGCGGTAGGCATAGATCCAGCCCTTGGTCCCGTTGGTGCTCGTCCCCTGGCGCATCCCCGGGTGGCGCAGCGCCGCCTGGAGGACCTGGTTCGCGGTCGCGCGGGGGTACTTGGACCAGTACGCGGCCAGGCCGCCGGCGACGAGCGGCGCGGCGTACGAGGTGCCGTCCACGAGCGCTCCCTGACCGACCCACGTGCCACCCCGGTGGAGACCGACGACGAGCCCCATGCCGGGGGCGCAGAACGCGATGCCGTACGCGTGGTCGTTGGCGCCGCGGGGATCGAGCTGACCGCGCCGGTCGCAGCCGTTGACGGCGACCACGCCGTTGTAGCCGGCCGGGTAGCTGAGGGACCCGTCACCGGTGGCGGCGACGACGATGGCGCCGGCGTGCTGCGCCATCAGCACCGCCTGCTTGGTGTCGTCGTCGGTGCCGCTGCCGCCGAAGCTCAGGTTGACGACCTTCGCGCCGTCCTCGAGCGCCTGCTTCATCGCCGGGAGGATCGCCTCCGTGGCGTCCTCGTCGACGGAGAGCTGGCACCGGTTGGGGTCCCCGACCCCCAGGCTGTAGTGGCGCAGGGTGGCCTTCGGCGCGATACCCCGCACACCGGCGGTGCCGCCCGAGGAGGCACCGGTCCCGACGATCACCTGGGCGATCTGGGTGGCGTGGTCGGCGTCCGCGCTCGCACCGGTGGCCTTCTGCTTGCAGGGGGTGTCGATGGAGGCGACCCGCCCCCTGATGTCTGCGGCGTTCGGGTCGATCGTGCCGTCGAGCACCGCGACGGTGACGCCCTGCCCGGTGGCGCCGGCCTTCGACAGGTCGTCGAACCCCATCGCGGCGGGCCACCACGGGGTCGGGTTGGCCGCCTGCGCGGTGGGAGACGCCGCCACCGACCCCGGCGTCGCCACCAGCGGCGCGACGAGCAGGCCGAGGCCCAGGGTCGCCGCCAGGGCGGGCCGCACGATCCGGCGGGTGGGTGTCACGGGTGGTGCCTCCTGGTCGTGGCGTCGGTCAGCGTGAGGCCTGGAAGGACTTGTCGCCCTCAGGAGCAGGCGGCGGTCCACCGGGGTTGACGAGGTTGTCGCCGCTGGTGTCGGTGCTGGCCGGCGGGACGCTGTTGTCGGTGCCGTCGGCACCCGCCCCGCTGGGCGTGGTGGGGGCCTGGTTGGCCTCCTTCGTCGCCTGGGCCTGCAGCCGCTCGGCGTCCCGCGCCTCCTGGCTCTCGTTGGCCTTGGTGTTGCGGTCGGTGCTGTGCAGGGCGGGCTCGGCGTTCGGCTGGGCGAGGGCGGCGAAGACCTCGCCGGCCTGGTTGTCCTTGTCCTCGAGGTGCTTGGCCACCTGCAGGAGCTTGGCCTGGTAGTCCTTCACGTCCTGCTCGATGCCCTTGAGCGTCTCCTCGTAGATCTTCTTCGCCGCGGCGTAGACGGAGCCGAACTCCTTGCAGGACGGGATGTCCGAGAACGACGAGGCGTCCAGGGTCGTCCCCACGACCTTGCTGCGGCTGGTGGTCGCCTTGTCGGTCCACACGGCCCCACGGTTGTGCGCCAGCGTGCGGATGATCTCGAAGTCGGCCTTGAGCTTGCCGTTCGTGAAGCGGTACCCCTGCACCTGCTGCCGGTCCTCGTCAGGCAGTGCCATGTCGTCTCTCCCCCTGCTCGTGTCCTGCGGGCCCCCTGTGGCCCGCGGGCAAGTCTCGTGGTGCGTGCCGTCGGTGTGGCGTCGGGCCAGTGGCCGCGGCACGTGCCGGAGCCCGCGTGCATGCGGGCTCCGGCACGACCGTGGCGACTGGACCTACTGGAAGAGGCCGGCGGACTTCTTGTCGCCGTCCCGGTAGTCCTCGTTGCTCGTCTCGACGGCCTGGCCGATCTCCGCCAGCACGAGCTTCATGTCCGTGATGGCCTGGGTCCACTTCTGCTTGGCCTGGGTGTAGGCCTCCTTCGCAGAACCGTCCCACTCGCTCTTCAGCGGCGAGAGCGCCTGGTCCATGTCGTTGAGCTTGTTCTCGATCTTGCTCGCGCCCTGGGCGATGTCGCCGGCAGCGGCGCTGAGCCCTCCGTGGTCAACCAGCATGGCTCACATACCCCCGTACTTGTTCTTCATGGCCGACGCGGCGTTCTCGTCGCGCTCGGTGAAGGTGCTCTGCGTCTGGCGCAGGTTCTCCTCGAACGTGGACAGCGCAGCGATGATCTTGTGCGAGTCCTCCTTCCAGCGGGTGAAGGTCGCCTGGAACGACGAGGCGCCCTGGCCCTTCCACTGGTTCTGCAGACCCTGCAGACGCCCTTCGAGGGACTTCAGCTCACCATCGAGCTGACCCCTGTAGTCGCTGACGATTCCGGCGCCTTTATTGAGTACGCCATCTCCAGCAGCAAGCATGGTGCCTCCCAACTTCCACTTGTGGCCCCCCGTCGGGGCACGCTTTTCCCACTCGTGACCTCATGGGATCGGACCTGGAAAGAACGTCCCCCCGAGGTCCGATTTGAGAGACTAGCAACGTTTGGGATGGCGCAACATGGGGAGAACTCCCCCCTATGCTGCGTGTCGGCCCCCACCGGGGCCTTCGAGACATTTCGTCACCGGGAGGGGCCTGTGACCGTGAGCACCGGCAGCACTGGCAGCAGCACCGCTTCGCTCATCCGCCTGTCGGTCACGGCGGGGACGCGACGCGCCGACCTCGGCCTGCCCGGCGGCATACCCGTCGCCGAGCTCGTGCCCGAGCTGGCCCGTGAGCTGGGCCAGCTCGACCCCGCCACCGCGAGCCGCGGCTTCCGGCTGGTGCGCCACGACGGCATACCCGTGGAGCCGGACCGCAGCCTCGCGGCCCAGGGCATCGAGGACGGCTTCGTCCTCGCCCTCGAGCCGGCCGGCGACCCGGTCGAGCTCAAGGTCTACGACGACGTCGTGGAGGCCGTGGCCGACCTGGTCGAGTCCTCCTTCGCCCCGTGGACGCCGGAGAACAGCGCCCGTACCGCGCTCGGTGCCTCCGTCGCGCTGTTCGCGGCGGGGGCCGTGGCGCTGTTCACCGCTCGGACGACCGGGCTGCTCGTCGTCGGCGTCGCCGGCGCGGTCGCCGTGCTCCTCGTCGTGGCCGCGGCGGTCCTCTCGCACGCCCGCCGCCAGCCGATGTCCGGCGCCGCGCTGGCCATCACCGCCTGCGTGTACGCCGCGGTGGCCGGTTTCGCCGTGCCCGCCGACGGCACCGTGTGGGCCAAGCCGCTGCTGTTCGCGGGGGCGACGACGACCCTGGTCGGCGCCCTGGGGCTCGCGGTGGTGCGCGAGCACCGGCCGGCCGTCGCCGTCGGCCCCATCACCGGTCTGGTGATGGCCGTGTCGGGGGCCCTCGTCGCCTTCGCGGACCTGCCCGTCGGCGGTGTCGCGGCGTTCGTCTTCGCAGTGGCCGTGATCGCCGGCAACCTCTTCCCGTGGTTCTCGGTGTCCTCGAGCCGGCTCACGACCAACCCGCCCCGGACCGAGTCCGAGATCTTCGCCGACGCCCCGGCGGTCGACAGCCGCTCGGTGCGACGCCAGGTGGTGGCCGGCCACGACCTGCTGCTCGGCCTCTCGGTGTCAGCCGGGCTGGTCGCCCTGCTGGCTGCACCGTTCGTCGCCGCGACCGGGTGGGTCGGCACGGTCCTCGGGGCGGTGGGCTTCAGCGCGGTTCTGCTGCGCACGCGGCACAGCCGGACCCGGGCCACGGTCCTCATCGCCATGGTGGTCGGGATCCTCGGCCTCGCCGTCGTCGGCGTGAGCGCGGCCCTGACCCACCCCGACTGGCGTCCGCTCATGGGCGTGGCCCTGGCCGCGGCAGCAGCCGTGGTGGTGGGACTCGCCCTCATCGCTCCGCGCGCCAGGGTGCGCCTCGGCCGGGTGGCCGACGCCGTCGACGGGGTGTGCCTCGTGGCCGTCCTGCCGCTGGCGGCGATGGCCGCGCAGGTGTTCTGAGACAGGCGGTCACCGGCACCGAAACCCGACTCTTGGGGTTTATGTGCCACTCCATGGCAATTCCCCTAGAATCGCTCGCGGCTCGCCAGGGGGCGGCCAGGGGTAGGCCAGTCCACGCACGACATGTCCAGGGGGACCCACGTGAACACCACTCGGCGCACGCTTGCGCTCGTTGCTTCTGTCCTTGCCGGTTCCGGCCTCGTGCTCGTCGGCCAGCAGTCGGCCCAGGCTGACGTCACCGCCACGCCGTGCGTGACGACGACCATCGCTCCGGCCGCTGTGCTCGCCACGGCGACGGCGGCGCCGTCCGCGGCGGCCGACGCCGCCTCGCTCGAGGGAGCTGTGGCCGTCGCAGCCGCCGCGGCCACGACCGAGGGCAGCGCCGACGCCGCGGCCACGCCCGCTGCCTGCTCGTCGCCGGCCGCCACGGCGGAGGCGACCACCGAGGACGGTCCCGGCGACAACCCGCTGTGCAACCTGCTCGGCCACCGCGCCTGCGTCGACCTGCCCACGGAGATCCCGGACCCGCCGTCGGAGACGGAGTCCCCGACGTCCACCGCCAGCGTCCCCACCGATGACCCGAGCACCGACCCCACGGAACCACCTGCACCCCCCACCAGCAGCGTGCCGACCGTCACCGACCCCGGTCAGGGCGGCGGCAACGGCGGGGGTAATGGCAACGGTGGTGGCAACTCCGGCGGCAACAACGGTGGCAACGGCAACGGCAACCACGGCGGTGGCACCGGCAACTCCGGTGGCGGCACCACCGGCAGCGCTCCCACCGGCACCCTCGGCACCGGCCCGGTCGCCGTCGAGGGCAACATCGGCAGCCGCGACAACTGCGGTGCGCTCGAGTGCGCCAACCAGGACTACTCCGACCTCGTGGCCACCCGTACGCAGCAGAACGCTGCGGTCCCGTCGGCTGCGGCCGTGGCCCGCCCGGCCCTCGCGCGGACCGGCTCCCCCGTCTCGACCCTGACGACGTACGCGGGCGGCCTGCTGGTCGCCGGGGCCCTCCTGCTCGGCGCCCGCCGACGGGTGGCACCGGGGTACACGCGCCGCCACTGAGCGGCTCCTGCGCCACCGACCCATCGGTGCCCGCCGCCTCGGCGGGTCGCCTCGACCCCGCGCCCGCAGACACCCCTAGGGTGGCCCGGGTCGGACCAACCAGTGCGAAAGGCAGGAACCGGGCGTGGCC
Organism: Phycicoccus sp. Soil748; assembly: GCF_001428025.1. Taxonomy (GTDB): domain Bacteria; phylum Actinomycetota; class Actinomycetes; order Actinomycetales; family Dermatophilaceae; genus Pedococcus. The sequence continues at coordinate 327,371 of NZ_LMSC01000009.1, forward strand.
ACGAAGAAGGATCTGGTCGAGGCCCAGGCCTTCAGCCGGCGAAGGCTGACCACCGCCTTCGTCGCCGGCGCCCCGGGCGGGCGTGAGGTCGAGCCGCAACGGCCGCTGCGGGCCATCGTCGGCGGCATCGCGGTGACCGTCCTGGTCGCGGTTGCCGGACTGGTGACCGGGGCACTCAAGCCAGCGCTGCCCAACGGCTGGGACGACAACCACCTCGTCATCGCGAAGAAGAGCGGCGCACGGTACGTCGCCATCAAGAAGACGCTGTACCCCGTCATCAACACCACCAGCGCCCGCCTGCTCATCGCGGCCGGCTCGTTCGAGGTCGTCACCGTGGACGACGACAAGATCGCCACGACCCCCCGGGGTGCGGCCATCGGCATCCTCGGGGCCCCGGACTCGCTCACGCCCCCGACCCGGCTGACGCGCAGCGGGTGGGTGTCGTGCCTGGCGCAGGACGGGGCGACCCGGACCGTCGTCGACCCGGGCGCGAAGAGCACGCCGGCCACCGACTCCGCGACCGTGGTGACCACGGCGGGCGGTGTCTTCGTGGTCACCGGCCGGTCCCGGCTCCCGGTCGCGGCGGGCTCGACGGCCTCGGTGCTCCGCCAGCTGCGCCTCGACGCCTCGACCCCCATCCCGGCCCCGGCCAGCTGGACGAGCCTGTTCCCGCAGGGCCCCACACTCGGACCGCTGACGATCCCCGACGCGGGCAAGGCCCTCCCCGGCCTCCCGCCCGGAGCCGTCGTCGGCTCCGTGCTCGCGGTCAAGGGCAGCGGTGACACCCCGCGCCGCTACGTCGTGCTCCAGTCGGGCGAGCTGGCACTGCTCTCGCCGTTCGCCTACGCGCTCTACCAGATCGGCTCCGGGCAGAAGCTCGGCGCGGACCTGCAGGTCACCCCCGCCGAGATCGCCGCGCTGAAGACCACCGACCGCTCCATCGTCCCGTCGCAGTGGCCCGAGCAGCTGCCGCAGGCGCTCGACGCCGCCCCCTGCGCCACGCTGACCTCGGGGCCCAACACGCTCCCGCAGACGGCGCTCAGCACCGCGCCGAAGGTCGAGCCCGGAGACGGACGCGTCACCGAGGTGGCGGCCGGGTCCGGTGCGCTGGTCCGTGCCATCGGCGACAACATCATCAACCGCGGGCCGGTGCTGGTCGTCGACCAGACCGCCACCGCCTACACCGTCGAGGGCGGCGACGACGTCCTCGGCCGGCTCGGCTACTCCGCCAAGGACGTCGTGCCCGTGCCGCAGCCGTGGGTCGACCTCTTCCGGTCCGGTCCCACCCTCAGCGTGTCCGCGGCCCAGGGCGCCATCTCCACCGGCACCCAATGACGCGCGCGACCCCTTGCCCACGGCTCGCACGGGCAGTCGCGAGCGGCCTCGCCTCCGCGCTGCTGGCCGCGG
>NZ_LMSC01000009.1:328785-328883 GCF_001428025.1 Phycicoccus sp. Soil748
CCGGGCTGGCCGTGGCCACCGCCAGCCCGGCCGCCGCCGCGGAGTGCACCGACGAGAAGGCCGTCTACGTCAAGGAGGAGCCGCCGGCCCTGCAGCGC
>NZ_LMSC01000009.1:328894-426320 GCF_001428025.1 Phycicoccus sp. Soil748
CTCAACGCGCGGTACGCCTGGACGCTCGCGACCGGCAAGGGCGTGACGGTCGCCGTCGTCGACTCGGGTGTGGACGCCCGCAACGCCCACTTCAAGGGGGCACTCGTGCCCGGCAAGTCCCTCGTCCCCGGACTCAAGCCCACCACCGACGCGGTCGGCCACGGCACGGCCATCGCGGGCCAGATCGCCGCCCGGCTCGTCAAGGGCTCGGGCGTGATCGGCCTGGCACCGGAGTCGAAGGTCATGCCCGTCCAGGTCTTCTACGCCGACGACGAGCGGAGCCGCCAGCAGGGTGTGGGTCCGCGTCCCGACCGCATCGCGGCAGGCATCCGCTACGCCGCGGACCACGGCGCCAAGGTCATCAACGTCTCGATGAGCACCCCCACGAGCAACGACGCCCTGCGCTCGAGCGTCGAGTACGCCACGCGCAAGGGCTCTCTGGTCGTCGCCTCCGCCGGCAACCGCAACGTGTCCGAGAACAAGAGCGACGGGCCGCGCTACCCCGCTGCATACCCTCAGGCAGTGGCGGTCGCCGCGGTGGACCGCGGCGACTTCGTCGGGCAGGGGTCGATCCACGGGCCCCACGTCGACGTCGCGGCCCCGGGGACGAGCATCCTGACCACCTTCAAGGGCGCCGGTGACTGCGTCCTGGAGGAAGAGGAGGAGTCGACCAGCTTCGCGACCGCGTACGCCAGCGCCGCGGCGGCCCTGCTGGCCCAGCGCTTCCCCACCGAGGGCCCGGCGGGCTGGAAGCACCGCCTCGAGGCGACCGCGTCGCGCGACCAGCGCGACCGCCGCGACGACTCGGCCGGCTGGGGACTCATCCAGCCGTACGAGGCCCTGACCGCCCTCACCGACGGCAGCGTGAGCGGACCCGTGGCCCCCGGGGTGACCCGCCCGCCCGTGGTCGCCACCCCGAAGCCGGCCATCGACCTGCGCGCCGTCCCCGACCCGCACGCCCCCGAGCGCACCGCCGCCCTGTGGTGGTCTCTGCTCGGGGTGAGCGCCCTGATCGCGCTGGCGCTCGGGGGCGCCCTGCGGCCCGGCCGCCGGCGCCGCACCGCCTGACACCACCGTCGCCCCCTGACAACCGGTTGGTCAGCGCACGAACCGGGATGGGAAGATCACGCCATGACCGACGCACCCACCACGCCTCGCGCTGCCACCATCCCCGACAAGCCCTCCATCGACGGGCTCGAGGACACGTGGTCGCAGGTATGGCGCGAGCAGGGCACCTACGCGTTCGACCGGGCGTCCGCCCACGAGCGCGGGCGCGGAGCGGTCTTCTCTGTCGACACCCCTCCCCCGACCGCGTCCGGTTCGCTGCACATGGGGCACGTGTTCTCCTACACGCACACTGACTGCATGGCCCGCTACAAGCGGATGGCCGGCTTCGAGGTCTTCTACCCGATCGGCTGGGACGACAACGGCCTGCCCACCGAGAAGCGCGTGCAGAACTACTACGGCGTCCGCGGCGACGCGACGCTCCCCTACGTCGAGGGTTTCGAGCCCCCGCACCGCGGTGACGCCAAGAGCCTCAAGGCGGCCGACGCCCAGCCCATCTCGCGGCAGAACTTCATCGAGCTGTGCGACGAGCTGACGGTCAAGGACGAGGAGGCGTTCGAGAGCCTGTTCCGCCGTATGGGCTTCAGCCTCGACTGGGACATCTCCTACCGCACCATCGACGACCACTCGCGGGCCACGGCCCAGCAGGCCTTCCTGCGCAACCTCGCCCGCGGCGAGGCCTACCAGTCCGAGGCACCGGGGCTGTGGGACGTCACCTTCCAGACGGCCGTGGCCCAGGCCGAGCTCGAGGCCCGCGACTACCCGGGCGCCTACCACCGCGTCGCGTTCCACGGCGCCGACGGCCCCATCCACATCGAGACCACGCGCCCCGAGCTCATCCCGTCCGTGGTGGCGCTCATCGCCCACCCCGACGACGAGCGGTACGCCGCCCTGTTCGGGACCACGGTCACCTCGCCCCTGTTCGGGGTGGAGGTCCCGGTGGTCGCGCACCACGCGGCCGAGCCCGACAAGGGCGCCGGCATCGCGATGTGCTGCACCTTCGGCGACCTCACCGACGTCATGTGGTGGCGCGAGCTGCAGCTGCCGACACGCTCGATCATCACCCGGTCAGGACGCATTCAGGCCGACGTCCCGGAGTGGGTCGCCGCAGGCCCGGGCGCGGCGCTGTTCGCCGAGCAGGTCGCGGGCAGGACGACGTTCGGCGCCCGTGAGGCCATCGTCGCCGCCCTGCGCGCGTCCGGCGACCTCGACGGCGAGCCGAAGGCGACCCAGCGCAAGGCGAACTTCTACGAGCGCGGTGAGAAGCCCTTGGAGATCGTGACGTCGCGCCAGTGGTACATCCGCAACGGCGGCCGCGACCGCGAGCTCAACGCCGAGCTCGTCGAGCGGGGGCGGGAGGTCGACTTCCACCCGGCCTTCATGCGCGCCCGCTACGAGAACTGGGTCAGCGGCCTCAACGGTGACTGGCTCGTCTCGCGGCAGCGCTTCTTCGGCGTCCCGATCCCCGTGTGGTTCCCGCTCGACGACGCCGGCGACCCCCTGTACGACAAGCCCCTCGTGCCCTCGGAGGACGAGCTGCCGGTCGACCCCGCCGCGCAGGCGCCCTCGGGCTATGACGAGTCACAGCGCGGCGAGCCCGGCGGGTTCGTCGGCGACCCCGACATCATGGACACCTGGGCCACCTCCTCCCTGACGCCCCAGATCGCGGGCCGCTGGCGCGACGACCCCGAGCTGTTCGCCGACGTCTTCCCGATGGACGTCCGGCCGCAGGCGCACGACATCATCCGCACCTGGCTGTTCTCCACGGTGGTTCGCTCGCACCTCGAGTTCGGGTCGGTGCCGTGGCGGCACGCGGCTCTCTCCGGCTGGATCCTCGACCCCGACCGCAAGAAGATGAGCAAGTCCAAGGGCAACGTCGTCACGCCCGAGGACGTGGTCAAGGAGCACAGCGCCGACGCGGTGCGCTACTGGGCGGCGAGCGGCCGCCTCGGCGCCGACGCGGCCTACGACACCGGGCAGATGAAGGTCGGCCGCCGCCTGGCCATCAAGGTCCTCAACGCGAGCAAGTTCGCGCTCAGCTTTGGCGAAGCCGAACCCGCCGTCACGGACGGCGGTGAGGTCGAGGGCAACCTGTCGGCCGCGGTGACCAACCCCCTGGACGTCGCCATGCTCGCCGAGCTGCGTGACGTCGTGGCCAAGGCGACCGCGGGGTTCGAGGCGTGGGACCACACCCGCGCGCTCGAGACCACCGAGACGTTCTTCTGGACCTTCTGCGACGACTACCTCGAGCTGGTCAAGGACCGTGCCTACGGCGGCCAGGGCGAGGAGGCCGCCGCGTCCGCGCGGGCGGCGCTGCGCATCGCCCTCGACGTGGTGCTGCGGCTGCTCGCTCCGTTCCTGCCCTACGTCACCGAGGAGGTCTGGTCCTGGTGGCACGAGGGCTCCGTGCACCGCAGCGCCTGGCCGACGGTCGAGGAGCTCACCGCGGGTGAGGGCGGCGACGCCGCCGTCCTCGGCGCGGTCGGCGAGGCCCTCGCCGGGGTCCGCAAGGCCAAGTCGGAGGCCAAGGTCGGCATGCGCGCCGAGGTCGCCTCGCTCGTGCTCGCCGGTCCCGGGCAGTGGGTCGCGCGCGTGAAGCAGGCGGAGGCCGACCTGCGCGCCGCGGGTCGCATCACTGCGACCCCGACCTATGCCGAGGCCGAGACCCCCGAGGTCCGCGACGCCGAGCTGATCCCGGTGGAGAAGCCGAAGGCCTGAACGCGGCGCAGCCCGTCCGGCTGCACCGTGATCCATGGGACGTCCCAGCCCGCGATGCCCAGCTCGTGGCCGGCGAACCGCCCCTCGTCGAGCAGGGTGACCTGGCCACTGGCGGGGTCGTAGACGTCGAGCACGCGGTCGCCGTCACCGGGCAGGACGAGGGTGACGTGGCGCGGCAGCGTGGCGCTGCCGATGTAGAGCAGGGCGGGCTCGCCGTCGGCGACCACGTCGACCAGGGTGCGGTGCGCCGCCCTCAGGGCTGCGGCACGCAGCGGTCGGACCACGCGCAGCTCGTAGGTCGTGCCCCTGCGGGCGGCGCCGTACTCGAGCTCGGCCCGCGCACCCCACGGTGGCGTGCCGAGGGCACGCGGCCAGGGCAGGTTGAGCCGGCCGCCCGCCCCGCGCAGCCCGTTGGTCCGCGCCATCACCACCCGTTCGTAGGCAGCGAAGCGCGCCTGCTCGGTGGCGCCGGCCGGGGCGTCGCCCCGCGGCCCCTCCCCCGTGGTGATCCACCGCGCGAAGGCGGGGTTGACCAGCATCCGGGCCACCGTGAGGCAGGCGGAGCCACAGGTGACCGGGCTCTGCTGGACGGGCCCGGTGTCACCGACGCGCAACCGGAAACCCGAGGCCATGGCCCCATCCTCGCCGGTCGCGGCACACGGCGTCCAGCATCAGGGCGTCCAGCATCAGGGCGTCGCGACCGCCGCCTCCCGCCGGCCCGCCCGCGCGAGCAGGTGGGCCTGCGGCGAGGCCGACCAGGACACCGCCGGGGGCTCCCCGAACCTGGCCGGGCGGTCGGCGTCGGTGATGTGGTCGCGCGCCCAGGGCCACAGGTCGAGCGCCAGCACCGCGGGGATCGGCAGGTCCGCGCCCACGGACCGGCCGACGTCCCAGCCGTGCAGGGTGATCTCCAGGGCGCCGACGCCGCCGAGGACCTCGCGCGCGAGCCATGCCTGCCCGAGCGCGACCGGACCGTCCTGCGCGGGCACCCACTGCGCGACGAGGCTGCACGCCCGCTGGCGCACCCTGCCGAGGAGCTCCGCAGCCTCGCCGTCGCCGGCCACCGGCACCAGGCTCAACCGGGTGGCACCGGCCGCCTCGCCCAGGGCGGCGAGCGAGTCGTCCATGTGCACCAGCAGGTCGCGCAGGGACCACTGCGCGCACGGGGTGGGGCGGTCGAGGTCGGCCTCGCCCACGCGGGCCAGGCAGATCCGGGCGTAACCCACCGCCCGGTCGAGCAGCTCGATGGTCCGCGGGACCGTGGCCGGGGCCCCGGGCAGGGTCACGGCGCCCCGGCGCCGACGACGTGGTCCGCAGGGAGCGAGGCCGGGAGGCCGAAGGTGGCGAACAGCTCTGCGTCGAAGAACGCCGCCACGTGCTCCACCTTGCCGCCCCGCAGCGTGAGCACCTGGAGGTGGAACGGCGCGAACGTGCCGTCGGGCTGGCGCATGTAGAGCCCGTAGGCGGGCTGCCCGTTGGCGGTCGTGGCGACCATGGGCATGTCGTGCACGCCGCCGGGGCACTGGGTGTCGATGAGCCGGCCGATGTCCTGCGCACCGGAGTACCACCCGGTGTACGGCGGCATCTCCCAGACGGCGTCGGCGGTCAGCATGCCGACGATGGCCTGGATGTCCTTCTCCCAGAACGCCTTCACGTACCGCTCGAGCATCGCCTCCTTGTCCGGGTCCAAGGTCGTCTCGAGCGTGTCCTGGCTGACGTCGGCCTTCGCGAGCTGGGCGTGGGCCCGCTGCAGGGCGCTGTTGACCGCGACCTCGGTCGTGTCGAGTGCCTGCGCCACCTCCGAGGCCCTCCACCGCAGCACGTCGCGCAGGATGAGCACGGCCCGCTGGCGCGCCGGCAGGTGCTGTAGGGCCGCCACGAACGCCAGGCGGATGCTCTCGCGCTCGGCGACGATGGTCGCCGGGTCGCTGGACTCGCCGACCACCAGCGGGTCGGGCACCGGCTCGAGCCACGTGACCTCGCTCGACTGGGCGAGCTGGTCGCCGGGGCTGCTCGCGGGGGCACCCAGCCCGGTGGGCAGCGGCCTCCGGTCCTTGCCCTCCAGCGCCGTGAGGCAGACGTTCGTCGCGATGCGGTAGAGCCAGGTGCGCACCGACGACCGCCCCTCGAACCCCTCGAACGAGCGCCAGGCGCGCAGGTAGGTCTCCTGCACCAGGTCCTCGGCGTCGTGGATCGAGCCGGTCATCCGGTAGCAGTGCGCGGTGAGCTCGCGCCGGTAGCCGTCGGTCAGCTCGGGGAACGCAGCCTGGGCCGGGCGCTCCTTCGTGACGACGTCGGTGTCGCTGCGCTGGGTCATCGCATCCTCCTGGTCGGTCCCCCCTGCGCGAGCCGCCGCGCCGGGCTGGTGCTGCGGTCCCACCCTAGGCACAGGAGGACCACACGAGGACAGACTCCGACCTGCGCGGAAACTCATCGGCGGCTCGCTGACCAGCCGGAAGATAACGAAATGTCACCCATTCGCTGACCTCCCTGCAGGTGCGGCCGGAGGTTGCCTAGGGTCGGTGACCATGACGCGACGGGACGGGCTGCTCCTGGCCGGCGGCGGGGCGACCCTGCTGCTGGCTGCCTGGGTCTCCGCCTCCGGGCCGGTCGCGATCTTCGCCCGCCGGGACCTGTCCGGCTACGAGGCGCCGGCGCCCGGCGAGGACTACGGCACCACGCAGGCGGCGCGAGGCGAGGCCGAGAAGCTGTCCTCGGGCATGCCCGGGCAGGACCAGCCGCTGTTCGTCACGCTCATGACGTGGGCCTTCAAGGTCGCGCTCGCCCTGGTGGTCCTCGCCGTGCTCGTGGCGGCGGCGCGCGCCGTGCGTGAGTGGTGGCAGACCCGGGAGGAGCCTGACGACGGCGTGCCCGCCAGCATCCTCCCCGAGGCGGTCCTGCGCGGCGCCGAGGAGGGCGAGGAGCTGCTGGCCACCGGCACCCCGGCCAACGCCGTGGTCGCCGCCTGGGTGGCCCTGGAGTCGGCCGTCCGCTCGGTCGGCATCCGCGACGACGCCTCCCTGACCTCCGCCGAGCTGGTCACCACGGTGCTGCGCTCCTACTCCGTGGAGCGGGCTCCCCTCGACACCCTTGCTGCCCTGTACCGCGAGGCGCGCTTCTCCACCCACCCGGTGGGCGAGGACATGCGCGAGCGGGCCCGGGAGGCACTGCAGCAGGTGCAGTCCGACCTGCGGCGGGTCCACCGCAGCGGCACCAGCGCTCCCGTCACCACGGGCCACCCCGGTCGGCGCGGATGAGGAGGAACCTCGCCGGTCTCGGCGCCGTACGGGTGCTGCTGCTCGCCCTCGCCGCAGTCCTGCTCGTCGGGGCGGTCACGGTCAGCGTCCCCGTGCTCTCCAGCGCCGGGCTCCTCGTGGCCTGCGTGGCCCTGGTCGCCGCACTCGGCGTCCTCGTCCAGGGGCTGTGGCAGTCGCGGGGCCACACCGACTGGTCTCACACCTTCACCGCCCCCGCCCAGCCGCGAGGGGTCGACACCCGCATCACGCGGCTGGCGGGCGACGTGCGAGCGGCCGCGGCAGGCGACGCCGACGCGGGCCGCCGCCTGCACGCCGCGGTCTCGATGCTGGCCGTCGACCACCTCCGGCTGCGCCGCGGGCTGTCCCTGGCCGAAGAGCCGGAGGCGGCAGGCGCCGCGCTCGGACCCGACCTCACCGCATACCTCACCCAGCCCCCGCCGAGCCGGTTGCCCGGCGACCGGCTCGCGGCGTTCACCACCACCCTGGAGGAGCTCTAGTGACGCAGTCCCCGACCCCGACCACCACGTTGACGCTTGAGCAGGTCTCGGCCCGCGCGGCCGACATCCTGGCCGAGGTCGAGCGCGCCGTCGTCGGCAAGCGGCGCAGCCTCGAGATCGTCCTGGCCGGCGTGCTGGCGGGCGGCCACGTGCTCATGGAGGACTTCCCGGGGCTGGGCAAGACGCTCGCGGCACGCTCCTTCGCCCAGGCCCTCGGGCTGGACTTCGCCCGGGCGCAGTTCACCCCCGACCTGCTGCCGAGCGACCTGACGGGCTCGTTCCTCTACGACCAGCGCACCCACGAGTTCACCTTCCGCCACGGCCCGCTGTTCACCGGGCTGCTGCTCGCCGACGAGATCAACCGCACGCCCCCCAAGACGCAGTCCGCCCTCCTCGAGGCGATGCAGGAGGGCCAGGTCACGGTCGAGGGCGAGACGTTCCGGCTGCCCCGCCCCTTCCACGTCCTCGCCACGGCCAACCCCGTCGAGTACGAGGGCACCTACCCCCTCCCCGAGGCCCAGCTCGACCGCTTCCTGATGCGCGTCAGCTTCGGCTACCCCACCGCCCGCGAGGAGTGGGACGTCCTGTCGCGCCGCATGGAGCGCCGCCAGGAGGCCCAGGAGGTCTCGCGCGTCACCGATGCCGCGGGGCTCATGGAGATGCAGCAGGCCGTCGAGACCGTGACCGTCGACGAGGGTGTCGGCCAGTACTGCGTGAAGCTGGCCGCGGCGACCCGCACGCACCAGAACCTGCTCATGGGCGCCTCGCCGCGCGGCTCGCTGGCGCTGCTGCTCACGTCGCGGGCGTATGCCGTGCTGCGCGGCCGCGACTACGTCACCCCCGAGGACGTCAAGGCCGTGGCGCACGCCTGCCTCGACCACCGCGTGACCGTCCGCCCCGAGCTGTGGATGAACGACGTGTCGGCGGCCAGCGTGGTCGACAGCGTGCTGTCGTCGGTGCCGACGCCCGCACCCCTCGGCGCCTCGGCCCGGACCGGCTTCGAGCGCCCGTGAGCGGAGCCCCCGCCGTGGGCGCCGCGAGCGGCGCGGAGGCCGCGGGCCTGCGGGTGTCCGGGCGGTGGCGGGCGACCCCCGCCCACGTCCGGGCCCTCGGCCTGGGCGTCCTGCTCGTCGCCGTCGGCGTCGTACTGCGGCGCCCCGACGCCCTGGTGCTCGGCGCACCCCTGCTCGTGGTCGCCCTGTGGTCCAGCGTCCACCGACCCACGGCCGACCCCGAGCTGCGCGTCCGCACCACCGCGCCCCTGCTGCGTGAGGGACAGGCCACCGCCTGGCGGGCGACCCTCGAGCCCACCGCCCAGGTCGAGGAGGCAGGACTGACACTCCTGCCGACACCGCACACCGCGTACGACCCCGGCTCCCGCTCCGTGGCCGCCGCGGTCGACCCGCACGGCACCGAACCCACCGTCCTGTCGGTCACCTGTCGCAGCACCCGGTGGGGACACCGCACGCTCGGGCCGGCCACCCTGGCCCTGAGCAGCGCCCTCGGCGGCTTCCGCTGGGAGCCCGAACCGATCTCCCTCCCGGCCGTCCCGACCGTGCCGCTCCCCGACACGTTCACGGCCCGGGTGGCCGTGCCGCACCCCGACGGCCTCGTCGGCCAGAACCGCTCCCACCACCCCGGTGACGGAGGGGAGCTCGACCAGATCCGGCCGTTCCGGTTCGGTGACCGGCTGCGCCGCGTCCACTGGCCCGTCTCCGCCCGCACCGGGCAGCTGCACGTCACCGCGACGCACGCCGACCAGGACAGCGAGATCCTCCTGCTCGTCGACGCCATGCACGACATCGGGCGCAGCGAGGGCGTGGACGGCTCCGGCAGCAGCCTCGACAACGCGGTGCGCGCTGCCGGCGCCGTGGCCGAGCACTACCTGCGGGCCGGCGACCGGGTCGGACTCATCGTCCTCGGCGCCCGTGACCTGCCTCCCGTGACCGCCGCCGCGGGGCCCAACCACCTGCGCCGGCTGCTGGACGCCCTGGCCCGCACCAGGGTCGCCGACGGCACGGTCAGCGACGAGAAGCGCCTGCGGTCGCAGCTGCGGCACCACGTCTCGGCCGGCACCCTGGCGGTCATCCTCACGCCCGCCGTGTCCCCCGACGTGCTGGCCCACGCGGTGGGGCTGTCCCGGCGGGGCATCTCGGTCGTCACCGTCGACACCCTCCCCGCCGAGCTCGCCTCGCCCGACCTTCCCGCCGAGCGCCTCGCCGACATCGCCGCGACAGCCGCAGAGCACCCCGACGAGACCCGGCTGGCGTGGCGGATCCGGCTGCTCGAGCGCTCACGCGAGATGGCCCGGGCCCGGGAGGCCGGCGTCCCCATCGTGCCGTGGGCCGGTCCGGGCACCCTCGACCTGGTGCTGCGTGACCTCGGTCGCCGCTCCCGCGCTCCCCGGGTGGTGAGCCGGTGACCGCCGCCACCGCACCACGCCGTCCCTCGACCAACCGCCTCGCCTCGGCCCTGTCGCTGTCTCGGTCGCAGGCCGCCGTCCGCGCACTGCTCGTCGTGGCGTCCTTCGCCCTCGTCGTCCTGACCCTGGTCGCCGCGCCGCACGCGCTCATCGTGGCCGCCGTGGCGCTCGTACCGCTCACCTTGTGGGCCGCGTGGCGCCCGGAGTCGTCGTGGGCGACCGTGCTCGTCGTGGGCCACGTCCTGCACTGGGTGGCCACCGTGCCCGTGCCGGCCGGCGCCGGTGCCTGGTTGCGGCTGCTCGGCGCGGCGTGGCTGCTGCTTGTCGTCCACCTGGCCGCCGCGCTGACGGCGAGCCTGCCGCCCGGCGCACCGCTCCCCCGCGCGACGCTGCGCCGGTGGGCCCGCCGGGGCGCCGTCGTCGCCGGCCTCACGCTCCCGGTGTGGGCGCTGGCGCTGGTCGCCGGGGAGCAGCGCGTGCCCGGCGAGGTCGGCCTCACGTATGCCGCCATCGCCGCAGCCGCGGTGCTCGCCCTGGTTGTGCACCTCCTGGCGCGCGACGACGACCGGGGTTGACGCGGCCGTCCCGTCGACCGCAGGTCACGCGCCGTCCCGCTCCCCCGACGCGTGAGGGGCCGCCCGGACGTCCGGGCGGCCTCTCACGGGTGTCGGTGGGGTCAGGCGGAGCGCTTGCGCGTGCGCTTGGGCTCCTCGTCGCGGCGCACGATCGTCGGCAGGACGTTGTCCTGGACGACCTCCTTGGTGACCACGACGCGGGAGATGCCGTCGTCGCTGGGGACGTCGAACATCACCGGCAGGAGCACCTCCTCCATGATCGCGCGGAGGCCACGGGCGCCCGTGCCGCGCTTGAGGGCCGAGTCGGCGATGGCCTGCAGCGCGTCGTCGGTGAACTCGAGCTCGACGCCGTCGATCTCGAACATCTTCTTGTACTGCTTGACCAGGGCGTTGCGCGGCTCGGACAGGATGGTCACCAGCGCCGACTGGTCGAGCGGGCTGACCGTGGTGATGACCGGCAGGCGGCCGATGAACTCGGGGATGAGCCCGAACTTCATCAGGTCCTCGGGCATCACCTCGCCGATGGAGTCGGCCAGGTCCTTCGGCGTGTGCAGCTCGGAGCCGAAGCCCAGGCCCTTCTTGCCGTTGCGCGACTCGACGAGCTTCTCGAGGCCGGCGAACGCGCCACCGACGATGAACAGCACGTTGGTGGTGTCGATCTGGATGAACTCCTGGTGCGGGTGCTTGCGACCGCCCTGCGGCGGGACCGACGCGGTCGTGCCCTCGAGGATCTTCAGCAGCGCCTGCTGCACTCCCTCACCGGACACGTCACGGGTGATCGAGGGGTTCTCGGACTTGCGGGCGATCTTGTCGACCTCGTCGATGTAGATGATGCCCGTCTCGGCCTTCTTGACGTCGTAGTCGGCGGCCTGGATGAGCTTGAGGAGGATGTTCTCGACGTCCTCGCCGACGTAGCCGGCCTCGGTCAGGGCCGTCGCGTCGGCGATGGCGAAGGGCACGTTGAGCATGCGCGCGAGCGTCTGCGCCAGGTAGGTCTTGCCGCAGCCGGTCGGGCCGATGAGCAGGATGTTGGACTTCGCGATGTCGACGGACTCGACGTCCTTCTTCGCGGTCGCCTCGCCGGCCTGGATCCGCTTGTAGTGGTTGTAGACCGCGACGGCGAGCGCCTTCTTCGCGACGTCCTGCCCCACGACGTAGTTCTGGAGGAAGTCGAAGATCTCGCGGGGCTTGGGCAGCTCGTCCAGGCCCAGCTCGGAGGACTCGGCGAGCTCCTCCTCGATGATCTCGTTGCACAGGTCGATGCACTCGTCACAGATGTAGACACCCGGACCCGCGATCAGCTTCTTGACCTGCTTCTGGCTCTTGCCACAGAACGAGCACTTCAGCAGGTCGCCGCTCTCTCCCATGCGTGCCACTGGCGTCCTCCGGTCCGTTCCGTTCGCATGCTGCCCAGGCCGAGCAGCACCGGCCCCGACGCTACAGCGCCGAGGGCCTCCTACGCTCCATTGAAACCGCCGAGTCGGGTCCCAGTCAGCCTTGTCCGCTGAGGGCGGACAACTGCCGCCAACCCACGGACTGCCCCTTGCGGCAGGTCGCTGAAGTTGGTGGGTGGCGCCGCGCGCCGGTACCCTGTCCACCACGAGGGGAGTACTTCCCAGAGCCGGTCCGGTCAGTACGAGCACCCCATGGTGCTCCCGGACGGCGCCGCGCCCCACCGGTGCGGTGAAGGAGACCTCGGACGGCTCGACCCGCCCGAGGAACCCCCATGACACCTGGACTTCCCCAGCTCCCCCACACCCTCGTCACCGCCGCAGCCGACCCCGCCGCAGGCGACTCGATCGGCACCCCCACGCTGTGGGCGGTCAGCATCGCGGGCGTCCTGCTGCTCGTGCTGCTCGACTTCCTGCTCACCCGCCGGCCCCACGAGGTCTCCATGAAGGAGGCCGTCGGCTGGTCGGCCTTCTACATCGCCCTGCCCGTCGCCTTCGGCGGCTACCTGTGGTCCCAGCACGGCGGGACGATCGGCGTCGAGTACTACACCGGCTACCTCGTCGAGAAGTCGCTGTCGGTCGACAACCTCTTCGTGTTCATGCTGCTGCTCGCGGCCTTCGCGGTGCCCCGCGAGCTGCAGCAGCGCGTGCTGCTCATCGGCGTGGTCGGGGCGCTGGCGCTGCGCGGGGTCTTCATCGCCCTCGGTGCCCAGATGCTGCAGACGTTCGACTGGACGTTCCTGCTGTTCGGGGCCGTGCTCCTGGTCACCGGCGTCAAGCTGCTCAAGGACGCCCTGTCCGGCCAGGACCACACCATCGACGTGTCCCGGATGCGCAGCGTCCGGCTGCTGTCCAGGGTCATGCCCGTCGAGGACGGCTACCACTCGACCGCCATGACCGTACGGCGCCCCGACCGCCACGCTGGGCGCCGCGCCCTCACCCCGCTCGCGCTGGTCACCGTCGCCATCCTCGCCACCGACATCGTCTTCGCGGTCGACTCGGTGCCTGCGGTCTACGGCATCACCGGCGACCCCTACCTCGTGTTCGCCACCAACGCCTTCGCGCTGCTCGGCCTGCGCGCGCTGTACTTCGTGCTGGAGGGTGCGCTGTCGCGGCTCGTCCACCTCGGCTACGGCCTCGCGGCCATCCTCGGCTTCATCGGCGTCAAGCTCGTCCTGCACTGGGCGCACGGCGTCTGGCCGTCGGCCCCCCAGGTCCCCACGCTCGCCTCCCTGGGCGTGATCGTCGGCATCCTCGCCGTGGTGACGGCCACGAGCCTGGCCGCCACCCGCGGGGGCAGGGACGCGGGCGGGGACGACGATGCCGCCCGCTCGAAGCCCCACGCGGTGCGCGGGCGGTGAGCGGGCGGCATCGGGCCGCGGCGCCGTACGGCGCGCAGCGTCAGTCGTCGAGCGTGGCCTTGCGCGAGCCGAGCACCTCGTCGATGAGGCCGTACTCCTTGGCCTCCGCGGCGGAGAGGATCTTGTCGCGCTCGATGTCGTTGCGGACCTGCTCGATGGTCCGGCCGGTGTGGCCCGCCCAGGTCTCCTCGAGCCAGGTGCGCATGCGCAGCACCTCGTTGGCCTGGATCTCGATGTCGGAGGCCTGGCCGTAGTCACCGCCGGCGAGCGCCGGCTGGTGGATGAGGATCCGGGCGTTCGGGAGGGCGAACCGCTTGCCCTTCGCGCCTGCCGACAGCAGCACCGCGGCCGCCGAGGCGGCCTGCCCGATCACGAACGTCTGCACGTCCGGGCGGATGTACTGCATGGTGTCGTAGATGGCCGTCATCGCCGTGAACGAGCCACCGGGGCTGTTGATGTACATCAGGATGTCGCGGTCGGGGTCCTGGGACTCGAGCACGATCAGCTGGGCGATGACGTCGTCGGCGGACGCGTCGTCGACCTGCACCCCGAGGAAGATGATGCGGTCCTCGAACAGCTTGGTGTAGGGGTCGAGGCGCTTCATGCCGTAGGAGGTGCGCTCCTCGAACTGCGGCAGGATGTAGCGGCTCGAGGGGCCGGGCACGTGGAGACCGCCGTGCATCGCGGGGTTGACGTCGTAGTTCATCGAGGTCCTCACTTGTCCCCGGTGACGGGGTTGTCGTCGGTTGCGCTGCGGCCGCCGGCCTGGGAGGCGCTGCTGAACACGTGGTCGACGAAGCCGTACTCCTTGGCCTCCTCGGCGCTGAACCAGCGGTCACGGTCGGAGTCGAGCTCGATCTGCTCCTTGGTCTGACCGGTGTGCTGGGCGATGAGCTCGGCCATCTGGTTCTTGACGTAGAGCATCTGCTCGGCCTGGATCTTGATGTCCGAGGCGGTGCCGCCGATGCCGCCCGAGGGCTGGTGCATCATGACGCGGGCGTGCGGCGTGGCGTAGCGCTTGCCGTGCGTGCCGGCCGAGAGCAGGAACTGCCCCATGGAGGCAGCCATGCCCATCGCGACGGTCGCGACGTCGTTCGGGATCCAGTTCATCGTGTCGTAGATCGCCATGCCCGCGGAGATGGAGCCACCGGGGCTGTTGATGTAGAGCCAGATGTCCTTGCTGGGGTCCTCGGCGGCGAGCAGCAGCAGCTGCGCGCAGATCGCGTTCGCGTTGTCGTCGCGGACGTCCGAGCCGAGGAAGATGATCCGCTCCTTGAGGAGGCGGTTGTAGATGTGGTCGTCCAGACCGCCTTGCGGGCCCTCGCCCGCACCGACGATCCTCTGTGGCGTCTCGGCGCTGCTCACCATGTCTCTTTTCCCTTGGCGTCCTTGGCTTGCAGTGACCCTAACGCGGACGTGGTGGGCGTAAGTCCCCGATCCACGCCGTGTTCGCCCTGAGCGCACAGGCCGGGTACGGCGTCGAGCCCCTGCCGCACGCACGCCGGCAGGGGCGCGCCCCAGGTTCCCCGTGCACGGGACCGGGGGCGCGACGGCTCGGGAGTGTCAGGCGGAGACCTTGGCCTCCGCCTCGGTGGAGACCCCCCGCAGCTCGCGGGTCTGCGGGATGACGAGCATCGCGAGCACGACCATGACGGTCACCGCCATCAGCGAGCGGAGCACGGTGAAGTGGTCGCCGAGGAAGCCGAGCAGGGGTGGCCCCGCGATGAACGCGGTGTAGCCGATGGTGGCGACGACCGACATCCGCGCCGCGGCGCGCGCCGGGTCGTCGGCGGACGCGCTGATGCCGACGGGGAAGCCGAGGGACGCGCCCACACCCCAGATGGCCGCACCGACGTAGGCGAGCACCGTGCCGCCGAAGATCACCATGAGCGAACCCACGGCCGCCATGACGAAGGTGACGCGCAGCACCGGCACCCGCCCGTAGCGGTCGAGCAGCCGGGTGCCGAGGAGGCGGCCGGCGGTCATGAAGGACAGGAACGCAGCGAGGCCGAGCACCCCGGCCCAGCGCGGCAGGTCGTAGCCCTCGGAGAAGGCCACGGAGATCCAGTCGTTGGCGGTGCCCTCGGTGAAGGCCGCCGCCAGCACGACGAGCCCGATCATCAGGGTCCGGGGCTCCAGCCAGGCCGAGCGCGGTTTCACGGGCCGAGCCACCTCCGCCTCGGTGGGCTCGGCCTCTGCCTCGACCGCACGTGGGAGGAAGGAGCGCAGGGCCCACGCCGCGACGACGGACGCGACCACGATCACGCCGCCGAAGTGCGCGAGCAGCGGCACCTTGGCCCACGACATCCCCGCGCCGACCAGCGCGCTCAGCACCGTGCCGCCGGAGAACGCCGCGTGGAAGTGCGGCATGACGGTCCGGCCGAGCAGCCGCTCCACGGCGGCGCCCTCGAGGTTCATCGCGACGTCCCACAGCCCGACGCCGATGCCGACGAAGTACAGGCCGGCCGCGACGACCCAGCGGGACTCGACCAGGTCGACGCCTGCGGCGACCACCAGCAGCCCGGCGAAGGAGACGATGACACCGGTCACGACGGTGCGCGCGGCGCCGATGCGGTCGGCCACCCGCCCCGCTGACGGGAGCGCCGTGAGCGAGCCGGCCGAGGCGGCGAAGAGGGTGAGCCCGAGCTGGCCGGCCGAGAGCCCGAGCGCCGCCTTGGCGTCGGGGATGCGGGCGGCGAACGAGGCAAAGGCGATGCCGGCGAGGGCGAAGACGACGAAGACGGCGTTGCGGGCGGCGACGACGCGGGTGCGGTCGAGGGAGGCGGTGTGGTTCACGAAGGGCTTTCAGGGCGAGCGGTCGAATCGATTCGATCGAATCGTTTCGATAGTGTGTCGCGCATGACCACCGACCGTCAACCCCGGGCCACGCTGCGGGCTGTCGCCGAGGCCGCGGGCGTCTCCACCTCGACGGCCTCGCTCGCCTTCAGCGGCAAGGGGCCGGTGGCCGCCGACACCGTCGAGCGCGTCCTGGCCGCTGCGGCGCGCCTGGGCTACACCGGGCCCGACCCGCTCGCCTCGTCGCTGCGCCACGGCCGGTCCGGTGTCGTGGGCGTCATCGTCGAAGGACGCCTGCTGCACGCCTTCCGCGACCCGTTCGCCGTCAGCGTCCTCGACGGGCTCTCGCAGGTGCTCGACGAGGTGCCCGCCGGGATGCTGCTCATCGCCCAGCACGCCGGCTCACCCGAGAAGGCGATCCCCCAGCTGGCCGGCACGGCCCTGGACGCGGTGGTCTTCTCGCTGTGCGGACCAGACGACAACCCGGCCGTCGACCACCTGGCGGCCCGCGGCATCCCCATGGTCGGCGACGGCTCCCCCGCCGACGAGCGCGTCGTGCAGCTCGCGCTCGACAACCGGGCCGGCAGTGCCGCCGTGAGCCGCCACCTGAAGGACCTCGGCCACCACCGCGTCGCCCACCTCATGATGCCGCTGCGCCACGACAGCCCCACCGGGCTGGCGACCCGCACGGCGCTCGACGACGCCGAGTTCGCCGACAGCCGCGACCGGGCGCTGGGGTTCCTCGACGTCTTCGACGACTCGTCGCTGATGGCGCAGACCTCGCTGCCCGACGTGGAGCAGGGTGCTGCCGCGGCCAGGCTGCTGCTCGACCGTCCCCCTGCCGACCGCCCCACGGCCGTGGTCGCACAGTCGGACCTGCTCGCGATGGGCGTGGTGCGCGCCGCCGACGAGCTGGGACTGCGGGTGCCCGAGGACCTCAGCGTCACCGGGTTCGACGGTGTCGAGCTGCCGTGGTTCCCGGGCACGCTGACGACCATCGACCAGCACGGCGAGCAGAAGGGGCGCCGGCTCGGGGAGCTGCTGCGCCGTCTGCTCGACGGTGAGCGGCCGCAGGACGAGCTGCAGGCCGGCGACCTGCGCATCGGGACGACCACCGCAGCACCTGCGCAGAGCTGAGCCCGGCGTCAGGCGTCAGGCGTCAGGCGTCGATCGTGGCGCCGACCGCGGGAGAGCCGGCCGCCTGGTCGTCCTGCACGGCTGTGGCCGGGGCCGGCTCGGCGACCGGCGCAGGCTCGGCGACCGGCGCGGGCTCGGCAACGAGGTGCACGGTGATGTAGTGCCCCGAGTCGTCGATCGTGACGGCGCCCTCGAACTCCATCAGGCTGTCGGTGCACCCGACCGCGTGCGCCTCCCACTTGGCCTCCAGCGCCACGACACCCCAGAGCCGCTCGACACCGACACCGGCCTCCCAGGGGGCGACGTCGTCGGCGCAGCGGCAGACACCGATGACCATCTGGTCCGGGTCGTCGGTGCGCCCGAGCTCCACCTCCGCGAACAGCCGGCTCGCCCGCAGCGACCTCTCCAGGGCCGCCTGCAGCGCCGCGGCGTGGCGCGGGTCCGCTCGGTGTGCGTTCTCCTGCACCGCCCACCGCAGCTTGTGGAAGGAGGTCATGTCCATGGAGACAAGGGTCGGGCGCACCGTCACCCGACAGATCCCGCAAACGACGTATGCCGCGCCCCGGGATCCGGGGCGCGGCACACGTTTGCCTCGGTTGGCTTGCGCCTCAGTCGTGGTCGTGACCCTCGTGGTCGTGACCCTCGTGGTCGTGACCCTCGTGGTCGTCGGCTGCCAGCTCGGAGACCATGTCGGTCGCCGTGACCTCGCTGAGGTCGATCTCGGCACCGGCGGTGTCGACGACCTTGGCCTGCTCGAGCACGGTGGCGAGCGCCTTGCGGCGGGCGACCTCGGCGACCATGGCCGGCACCTGACCCTGCTGGTCGATCGCCTGCGCGAACTGGTTGGGGTCCATGCCGTACTGCTGGGCCGACATCACGAGGTACTCGATGAGCTCGGGCTGCTCGACCTTGACCTCGGCCTTCTCGGCGATGGCGTCGAGGAGGAACTGGGCCTTGAGGGCCTTGCGGGTGCTCTCCTCGACCTCGGCGCGGTGCTCGTCGTCCTCGAGGCGGTTCTCGCCCTCGAGGTGGGCGTGCACCTCGGCCTCGACGATGCCGTCGGGCACGGGGACGTCGACGGTCTCGAGGAGGTGCTCGAGGACCTTGTCGCGGGCCTGGACGCCCTGCTCGAACTTCTTGGCCTTCTCCGCCTGCTTGGTGACGTCGGCGCGAAGCTCCTTGAGCGTGTCGAACTCCGACGCCAGCTGGGCGAAGTCGTCGTCGAGGGTGGGCAGCTCGCGGACCTTGACCGACTGCACGCTCACGGTGACGTCGGCGTCCTGGCCCTCGTGGTCACCACCGGCCAGCGGCGCGGTGAACTTCTTGGTCTCGCCGGCGGCCATGCCGAGCAGCGCGTCGTCCATGCCCTCGAGCATGTTGGCCGAGCCGACCTCGTAGGAGATGCCCTTGACCGAGTCGATCTCCTCGTCGCCGATGGAGGCCTCGAGGTCGATCGACACGAAGTCACCGGTCTCGACGACGCGCTCGACGCCCTTGAGGGTGCCGAAGCGCTCCTGCAGCGCGATGAGCCGCTCCTCGACGTCCTCGGGGGACGCCTTGGCCTCGTCGACCTCGACGGTGATGGTGCTGAAGTCCTCGGGCAGCTCGACCTCGGGCCGCACGTCGACCTCGACGGTGAACTTGAGCTCCTGGCCGTCCTCGGCCGGGACCTCGGTCACGTCGACCTCGGGCTGGCCGATGGGGCGGACCTTGTTGTCCTCGACGGCCTGGCCGTAGAACTGCGGCAGGGCCTCGTTGACGGCCTCCTGCAGCACGGCGCCACGGCCGACCCGCTGGTCGATGATGCGCGACGGCACCTTGCCCTTGCGGAATCCGGGGACCTGGATCTGGGAGCCGATGGTCGCGTATGCCGCGTCGAGGCTGGGCTTGAGCTCCTCGAACGGGACCTCGACGGTCAGCTTGACCCGGGTCGGGTTGAGGGTCTCGACGGCACTCTTCACTGCGGGGTACTCCAGGTTCAGATGGGCAACAGGAAAGGCCCAGTGCGCCGGCGGAAGGCGCGCGCGGGCCAAAAACCCATGGTAGCCCTTGCCGGGTCACGCACCGAACCGAGCCGTCGCCGCAGGTCAGGGGCCTGACCCATACGTGACTGGCACGACGCCATGACATCCGTCACGACTTTCCGCAAAGTTCTCGCCACCCGCGAGCCATTTCTTTGCAAGGTCGCGGACCCGGGCGCGAAAAGCATTGCCTCGCAATGGATACCGGGCACAGGGTCCGACATGGGCGACATCGGTCGCCCATCCCCCCACACCAGGAGAATCCACGCATGCGCAAGCAGATCCTCTCCGTCGCACTGGCGGCCTCGGCATCCCTGGGGCTCGTCACGACCGCGGTCACCACCGCGTCCGCGGCGCCCTCGGCCAAGAGCCACGCCAGCCGTGTCTGTGCCACCCCGTCGTCCCCGACCGTGGCGGCCTGCCACGCGCTCAAGCTCACGGACGACTCGGGGCGCGCGGTCGACCCCTCCGGCCGCCCCATCACCCCCCAGGCGATCTCCGGCAAGACCCCCGCCGACATCCAGAGCGCCTACAAGGTGACCGGGCTGTCCGCCGGCGGTCGCACCGTGGCCATCGTCGACGCCTACGGCTACCCGAACGCCGAGCGCGACCTGGGCGTCTACCGCTCCCAGTGGGGCCTGTCGTCCTGCACGACCGCCAACGGCTGCCTGCGCATCATCAACCAGACCGGCGGCACCTCGCTGCCGCGCTTCAACTCGGGCTGGGCCGGTGAGCAGGCCCTCGACCTCGACGCCGTCTCGGCCACCTGCCCGTCCTGCAAGATCGTCCTCGTGCAGGCCAACAGCGCCAGCCTCACCGACCTCGGCGCCGCGGTGAACACGGCCGCCAAGCAGGCCGGTGTCGCAGCCATCTCCAACAGCTACGGCGGCGGCGACCTGGCCGACAGCTCCTACGGCGCGGCCTACAACCACCCCGGTATCGCGGTCACCGCCTCGACCGGTGACAACGGCTACCAGGGTGGCAGCTTCCCGGCCTCCTCGCACTACGTCACCGCGATCGGCGGCACCTCGTTGTTCAAGGACTCCTCGGCCCGTGGCTGGAACGAGTCGGCCTGGAACGGCGCCGGCTCCGGCTGCACGACCCTCAACGCCGCCCCGACCGGCCAGACCTCGGCCATGACGAGCTGCTCCGGCCGCGCCATCGCCGACGTCTCGGCCGTCGCCGACCCCAACACCGGCCTGGCCACCTACGCCCCGACCACGCAGAACTCCTCGTCGTGGGCGCAGTACGGCGGCACGAGCCTGTCGGCCCCGATCGTCGCCTCGGTCTACGCCCTGAGCGGCAACACCGCCGGCTACGCCAACACCCTCCCCTACGCCCACACCTCCGGGCTGTTCGACGTGACGTCGGGCTCCAACGGCACGTGCGCCTCGTGGTGCACCGCCAAGAGCGGTTGGGACGGCCCGACCGGCCTCGGCACCCCGAACGGCACCTCGGCCTTCTGACCGGGGCCGCACCACCGCACTGCACCACTGCACTGCGCTGCACCACCGACGGCCCCGGGCACCAGCCCGGGGCCGTCCGGCACGCGGTACGGGGCCCCTCCCCCTAGGTTTGGCGCATGAGCCAGCCTTCGTCGCCGCCTCCTCCCGCTCCCCTCGCCCAGCTGCGGGTCCTCGCCGGCACCCTCATCGGCGCCCTCGTCGTCCTCGCCGTGGTGATGGCGCCGGTCCTGGGGCTCGAGGGCTACCCGCCCGTCTGGGTGCCCGCGGCACTGGGCGCGCTCGCGGTCGCGGTGCACCTCCTCGTGCAGGCCGTCGGCTACCGCGTGCCCGCGATCGCCCCGGCCACCCCCGAGTCCGACGCCGTGGCCGCCGGACGCGCCGCCTACCAGACCTCGATGGTGCTGCGCTTCGCGCTCTGCGAGTCCGTGGCGATGGTCGCCCTCGTCGCGGCGTTCGTCGTCGAGCCCCGCACCGCCATGACCTACGTCGTCGGCGGCACCTTGTCGCTGCTGCTCATGGCCTGGCACGTCTGGCCGTCCGAGCGGCTCGTGCGGCGCGTCGAGCACGAGCTCGACCGCGACGGAGGCCGCTCCCGGCTGTGGGACGCGCTCACCGGCAACCTCGACGCCGGCGCCGTGCGCTCATGAGCGAGCACGAGCAGCCCCTCGAGTTCGACGTCGTCGTGGTCGGCGCCGGCCCGGTCGGGGAGAACGCCGCCGACCGCGCCCACAAGGCCGGCCTGACCGTCGCCATCGTCGAGAAGCACCTCGTCGGCGGCGAGTGCAGCTTCTACGCCTGCTCCCCCAGCAAGGCCCTGCTGCGGCCGGTCCACGCGACGCGCGCCTCACAGCGGGTGCAGGGGTCGGAGGGCGCCCACCTCGACCCGAAGGGGGTGCTGGCCCGGCGTGACGCCTGGATCAACCACCTCGACGACAGCGGGCAGGTCGGCTGGCTCGACCACGTCGGCATCACCCTGCTGCGCGGGGAGGGCCGCCTGACCGGCGAGCTCGCGCTCGAGGTGGACGGCCGCGCGGTGCGGGCCCGCAAGGCCGTGGTCCTGGCCACCGGCACCGCCCCGACCGTGCCGCCGATCCCCGGGCTGCAGGAGGCCCGGCCGTGGACCAACCGCGAGGCGACCACCTCCAGGCGCATCCCGAAGCGGCTGGCGGTGCTCGGCGGCGGGGTCGTGGCGTGCGAGCTGGCGCAGGTCTACGCGGCCCTGGGCTCCACCGTGACCATCATCGAGCAGGCGCCCGGCCTGCTCGGCCGCCACGAGGAGTTCGCCGGCACCGCGGTCAAGGAGGCCCTCGAGCGCGACGGGGTCGAGGTGCGCGTCGACACCGCTGCGGAGTCGGTGTCACGACTCGGGTCGACCGGTGAGGTGACCGTCCACCTCGAGGGCGGGGCGAAGGTCGTCGCCGACGAGCTGCTCGTCGCCGTGGGTCGCACGCCCGCCACGAAGGACCTGGGCGTCGAGGCCGTCGGCGGGAAGCTCACGGACGCGCGGTACGTCGCGGTCAACGCCCGCATGGAGGTCGAGGGCGCCCGGGGCGACACCCCGTGGCTGTACGCCGTGGGCGACGTCAACGGCATCGCGTTGCTCACCCACATGGGCAAGTACCAGGCCCGCGCGTGCGGCGACCTGATCGGTGCCCGGGCAGCGGGCCGGGAACCGGACGCCGACCGGACGACGCCGTGGGCGGACGACCTCGGTGCGCCGCAGGTGGTGTTCACCGACCCCGAGGTGGCAGCCGCTGGGCTGACCGAGGCCGAGGCTCGCGAGCGCGGGCTGCGGATCCGGGTCGTCGACCTCCCCATGGACAGCGCGGCCGGTTCGGGCCTGCAGGCCGAGGGGTACCAGGGGCAGGCGCGGATCGTGGTCGACGAGGACGCGGGCGTCCTCGTGGGAGCGACGTTCGTGGGCCAGGACGTGGCCGAGCTCGTCCACGTCGCCACCGTCGCCATCGTCGGCAAGGTTCCGCTCACGACGCTGTGGCACGCGGTTCCGTCCTACCCGACGATGAGCGAGATCTGGCTGCGCCTGCTGGAGGAGTACGGGCTGTGACCACGGGCGCCGGCCACGGGCCCTGAGCATGGGCGGGAAGAGCTGACGCCGACGGCCACCACCGCGACTCTCCACGACGAAGGGCCCCACCGAGAGGTGGGGCCCTTCGCACGATGAGCGGGTGACGAGAATCGAACTCGCGTAGCTAGTTTGGAAGACTAGGGCTCTACCATTGAGCTACACCCGCGCGGCACACCGGCCCCTCCGGGGAGCGGCTGGTCCGGGGCGTTAGCCTAATGCCCGAGATCGCGCGGACCGAAATCGGCCCGCCGTCCACGGGGTATGGCGCAGCTTGGTAGCGCGTCCGCTTTGGGAGCGGAAGGCCGCCGGTTCGAATCCGGCTACCCCGACAGCACGGCCCGGAACTCGACGACGCTCCGTCCCGCCTCGAGCCCCTTCGCCTCGAAGCCGTCGGTCGGACGCCACGACGGCCGCTCCCCCTCGGTCACGACGAAGCGCTCGTCGGCGGCGAGCTCGGCACGGGCGTGGTCGGCGTACACGGGGTGGTCGGTGGCGACGAGCAGGTGGCCGCCGGGGACGAGCCGCGAGGCGACCAGGTCGAGGGTGTGCCTGGCCAGGAACCTCCGTTTGCTGTGCTTCGCCTTCGGCCACGGGTCGGGGAAGAACAGGTGCACCGCCGCGAGCGTGGCGACGGGTATGCGCTGCTCGAGCAGGAGCACGGCGTCGCCCTGGTGCACCCACACGTTGGAAAGACCGCGGCGCTCCGCCTCGGCGAGCATCCGGGCGAGGGCCGGCGTGAACACGTCGACGGCCAGGAGGTCGTGGTCGGGGTGTGCCTCGGCGTAGGCGAGCGCGGCCGCCCCGTGCCCGCAACCCACCTCGAGGACCACCGGCGCCTCGCGCCCGAACGCCGCTGCCGGGTCGAGGGGGCCCTCGGGGATGCCGTGGTCGGGGAGCAGCCGCTCCATCCGCTCCCGGGTGAGGGCCGAGAGGCGGCCCCGCCGCGCGGCATACGAGCGGACCCTTCCGCGCACCTCACCGTTGCCGTCGCCGAACGGCTCGCCGAACTCGTCGTCCAACACCGGCGCCACGTCCGGAGACGGAGCCGGCTCTGAGCGTGTCCCTGACGTCTGCACCGTCCCAGCCTACGAACCCGTCGGGGCTCGCCCGAGGGGCGGGACGCCGGAGATAACGGTCGCTTATGTGTCCCATAATGGATCCATGCGCATCTCCCGGTTCCCCAACATCGTCGACGAGGTCGCTGTGCGCCTCATCGCCGGCGTCGTCCTCGTCGTCGGGGTCGTGGCCCTCGCCACCCAGCAGTGGTGGCTCTACGCCGTGCTCGCCGCCGACTTCGTGCTGCGCGCCGGGTGGGGACCGTCGGCGAGCCCGGTCGCCCAGCTGGTGGGTCGCTGGGTCCGCCCCCGGGTCGACGCCGCTCCCCGGTACACCGCCGGGCCGCCGAAGCGGTTCGCCGCGGCCATCGGGGCGGTCCTGACGGTCGCCGCCAGCGCGCTGTGGCTGGCCGGTGCGACGCTGCCCGTGGTCGTCATCGGCGTCGTCATGGTGGTGTTCCCCGCCCTGGAGTCGCTCGCCGGGGTCTGCGTCGGCTGCATCGCCTTCGGCTGGCTCATGCGGCTCGGGGTCATCCCCGAGTCGGTCTGCCTCGAGTGCGCCGACATCAGCCGTCGCGGCAGGCCGCGCGAGGGTGCCGCCGCCTGAGGCGTGGCCCCCAGGACCGGCAGACGTCAGCGGCGCCAGACGAGGACGGCAGCGCGGTCGTCGGTCTCGCCGGCCCGGGCAGCGGCGCACATCTTGGCCGCCATGCCCTCGAACCCGCGCCCGATCATGCGCTCGGCCGTCCCGAGCATCCGGTCGATGCCGTCGCGCAGGTCGCGGTTGCGCACCTCGATGACGCCGTCGGTGTAGAGCAGCAGCGCGTCACCACGGCCCAGCCGTCCGGTGATCCTCGGGAACGTGACCGACTCGGCGACGCCGAGCACCGGGCCCTCGTCGCCCTCAAGCACCTGCCAGCGACCCGAGCCGGCCGAGAACTTGACCGGCGGCGGGTGGCCGGCCGAGGCGAGGCTGTACTCCCCCGTCGACAGGTCGATCATCGCGTGCGCCGCGCTGGCGAAGCCCTCGTCCCACTGCTGGCGCAGGAGGTAGCCGTTGGCGGCGTCGAGGAACTGGTCGTAGGGCAGCGAGCCCAGCAGGCCACCGAACGCGCCCGAGAGCAGCAGCGAGCGCGTGCCGGCGGCGATCCCCTTGCCCGAGACGTCGACCAGCGCCAGCTCGAGGACGTCGTCGTCGCGACTGGTCACCAGGAAGTCGCCGGAGAACGAGTCGCCGTAGGCCGAGAGCACCGACAGCTCGGCGCCCCAGCTCGGCGGCAGCTCGGGGAGCTCACCCTGGGTGCGCAGGCGGTCGCGCAGGTCCACGAGCATCGTCTCGCCGAGGTTGCCCTGGACCCCGAGCCTCGCGCGGGACGCCGCGACCCAGAACATGATGACCATCACCGAGATCAGCACGGCGTAGGCGCCCCAGTAGTTGGCGGACCCGTTCCCACGCCCCAGGACGGTGAACATGCCCGTGAGCAGGATCGTGGTGTCGACCAGGGCAAGCCACTTCGGCGGGAGGAACAGGCCGGCGAGGACCGCCACGGGCAGGTACACCGAGAACGGGAAGAAGGGGACCTCGACCGCCTGGGCCCAGCAGAGCAACAGGTTGGCGACCACGAGGGCGACGACCGTCAGGCCGGTGTTCCACCGGTTGAGGCGCGTACGTCCCCGTTGGAGGCGCGTGAGGACGGAGCGACGCGCGAGGACCGTCCTGCCTTCGTCCACGTGTGCGAGATCCTTCGGCCTGGTCCGGGGTACAGGGGCACCCAACATGGTCATGGGCTGGACCGGCCCCCAGACCAGTCCTGCCCCGGCAGCCTAGCGGGGCGGTCACGCACCCCACCGGTGAATGCAGCGATCAGGACAGGGGCGGCAGCGCGCCGTCGTGCTCGTAGGCACTGACCATGTCGATGCGCCGCACGTGGCGGGGCGCCTCGGAGAAGGCGGTGCCGAGGAACACGCGCACCATCTCCTTGGCCTCCTCGACGGTGTTCATGCGGCCGCCGATGGAGATGACCTGGGCGTTGTTGTGCTCGCGCGCAAGCTGGGCGAGCTCCTCGTTGTAGCAGAGGGCGGCGCGGATGCCCTTGACCTTGTTGGCTGCCATCTGCTCGCCGTTGCCCGACCCTCCGAGCACGACGCCCCGCGAGCCGGGGTCCGCGGCGACGGCCTCGGCGGCGCGCAGCACGAAGACGGGGTAGTCGTCCTCGGCGTCGAAGTCGTGGGGCCCGTGGTTGGTCACCTCGTGCCCTTCGGACTCCAGGAACGTGACCAGCTCACCGAGCAGGTCGTAGGCCGCGTGGTCGCCACCGATGTGGACTCGCATGATGGGTCTCCGGTCGGGTCAGTCGAAGATGGGGCCGACGGTGCGGCTGCGCTTGAGCTCGAAGAAGCCGGGGGTGCCGGCCACGAGGACGCAACCGTCCCACAGCTTCGCCGCCGCCTCGCCCTTGGGTGCGGGGCTCACCACGGGCCCGAAGAACGCGACCCCCTCGACCGCCACGACCGGGGTGCCCACGTCGTCACCGACGAGGTCGATGCCGCGCTGGTGGCTGGCCCGCAGCCGGTCGTCGTGCTCGTCGGTGTCGGCGAACTCCGCCAGCTCGAGCGGCAGGCCCACCTCCTCCAGCGCCGGGACGATGACCTTGGCGTAGTCCTTCTCGCCGCCGAGGTGGATGCGGGTGCCCATCGCGTCGTAGAGGGGCTTGACGACCTTGTCGCCGTACTCCTCCTTGGCCGCCAGGATGACGCGGACCGGGCCCCACGCGCGGTCCATCATCGCGCGGTACTCCTCGGGCAGGTCACGGCCCTCGTTGAGCACGGCCAGGCTCATGACCGACCAGGTCACGTCGACGGGGCGGACCTTCTCGACCTCCATCATCCAGCGCGAGGTCATCCAGGCCCACGGGCACAGGGGGTCGAACCAGAACTCGGCGGAGGTACGGGGCGCAGTCGTGTCGGTGGCACTCACCCGAACAATCCTGCCATTGCCGGTCAACCGGCGGTAAAGGGGTCCTCGACCGACCGGTCGGCCGTGCGAGGATGGCGCCCTCCCCTGCACACTCGCACCTACAGGAGCAGTCTGTTGCCTGGCAAGAACCTGACCCGCGACGAGGCGCTCACCCGCGCTGCCCTCGTGGCCGTCGACCACTACGACGTCGTGCTCGACCTCACGACGTCGGACACGACGTTCCGCACGACCACGACCGTGACGTTCACGGGCCAGGAGGGTGGCCAGACCTTCGTCGACCTCATCGCCCCGTCGGTGGAGGCGATCACCCTCAACGGCGAGGAGCTCGACCCCGCGACCCACTTCGACGGCGTCAGGATCACCCTCCCCCGGCTCGCCGAGCACAACACCTTGACGGTCGACGCGACGGCTGCCTACATGAACACCGGCGAGGGTCTGCACCGTTTCGTCGACCCCGTCGACGACGAGGTCTACCTGTACTCCCAGTTCGAGGTCGCCGACTGCCGCCGCATGTTCGCGGTCTTCGAGCAGCCCGACCTCAAGGCCACCTACGCCTTCACCATCACCGCCCCCGCGCACTGGGAGGTCGTCTCCAACGCCCCGACCCCCGAGCCGACGCCGGTGCGGGACGGCGTGGCGACGTGGGCGTTCCCCACCACGCAGCGCATGTCCTGCTACATCACCGCGCTCGTCGCCGGCCCCTACGCGGTCGTGCGCGACGAGGTGCAGACCCGCCGCGGCACCGTGCCGCTCGGCATCTTCTGCCGCAGGTCGATGCTCGAGCACCTCGACGCCGACAACGTGTTCGACTGCACCAAGCGGGGATTCGCGTTCTTCGAGAACGAGTTCGACTGCGAGTACCCGTTCGAGAAGTACGACACCCTCTTCACGCCCGAGTACAACATGGGTGCGATGGAGAACGCCGGGGCCGTCACGGTCAACGAGACCTACGTGTTCCGGGCCAAGGTCACCGAGGCGATCATCGAGCGCCGCGCCCTGACGCTGCTGCACGAGCTGGCGCACATGTGGTTCGGCGACCTCGTCACCATGAAGTGGTGGAACGACCTGTGGCTCAACGAGTCGTTCGCCGAGTGGGCGTCGACCACCTGCCAGTCCGAGGCCACCGAGTGGGAGTCGGCCTGGACGACCTTCGGCATCAGCGAGAAGGCGTGGGCCTACCGCCAGGACCAGCTCTCCTCGACCCACCCGATCGTCGCACCGATCCGCGACCTCGAGGACGTCGAGGTCAACTTCGACGGCATCACCTACGCCAAGGGCGCCTCCGTCCTCAAGCAGCTCGTCGCCTACGTCGGCCGTGAGCCGTTCGTCGCCGGCCTGCGCGCCTACTTCGCCAAGCACGCGTGGGGCAACACCACCCTGCAGGACCTGCTCGGCGAGCTCGAGCAGACCTCGGGGCGTGACCTCGGCACGTGGTCCAAGCTCTGGCTGGAGACGGCTGGGGTCAACACGCTGCGCCCGGTGGTCGAGACCGACGACCAAGGGCTCATCAGCTCCGCGGTCATCGAGCAGACCAGCCCGGCCGAGCACCCCACCCTGCGTCCCCACCGCCTCGCGGTCGGCCTCTACTCGGTGGAGGAGGGCGCGGACGGCCCGGTGCTCGTGCGCACCGACCGCCTCGAGCTCGACGTCGACGGCGCGCAGACCACCGTCACCGAGCTGGTCGGGCGCCCCGTGCCGGACCTGCTGCTCGTCAACGACGAGGACCTGGCCTACGCCAAGATCCGCCTCGACGCGCGCTCGCTCGCCACGGCCCTGGCGCACCCGCGCGGCTTCCAGGACAGCCTGCCCCGCGCTCTGGTGCTCGGCGCGGCCTGGGACATGACCCGCGACGCGGAGATGTCGGCGCGCGACTTCGTCGACCTGGTGCTGGCATCCCTGCCCGGCGAGACCAACTCCACGATGCTCCGTACCGTGCTGGCGCAGCTCTCGTCCGCGGCGCACCTCTACGTCGCACCCCAGCACCGGGACGAGACCCTCGCCACGGTGACCGCCGGCCTGCGCCGCCTCGCCGAGGCGGCCGAGCCCGGCAGCGACGCACAGCTCCAGCTGCTCACCGCGTACGCGTCGGTGCAGCGCGGCGGCGACGACGCGGCGTACCTGCGCGGGCTGTTCGAGGGCACGACCACGCTCGAGGGCCTGGCTGTCGACACCGAGATGCGCTGGACCCTGCTCACGGCGCTGGCCGCGGCAGGCGACGCCACGCAGGCCGAGGTCGACGCCGAGCGCGAGCGCGACAACACCGCGACCGGCCGGGAGCGGGCGGCTCGGGCCCTCGCCGCCATGCCGACCGCGGAGGCCAAGGCGGCCGCGTGGCACGACGGTGTCGAGGACACGTCACTGCCCAACTCGGTGGTCGAGGCGACCGGCCTCGGCTTCACCCAGGCCAACGACCCCGAGCTGCTGCGGCCCTACGTCGAGCGCTACCACGAGGCCCTGCTCGACATCTGGGAGTCGCGGACGCACGCCATCGCCGAGTCGATCCTGGTGACCTACTACCCCACCCTGATCGCCGACCAGCAGCTGCTCGACGCGTCGCAGGGCTGGCTCGACGCCCACACCGACGCCCCGGCAGGGCTGGTGCGCCTGGTCGCCGAGAACCGGGACGGCATCGCCCGCGCCCTGCGCGCCCAGGCCCGGGATGCCGATGCCTGAGTCGTTCCTCAGCACTCTGACCAAGCTGACGCCCGAGGGGGTCTGGGACTGGTTCCTCGGAGCCCCCCTCAGGGTCGTCGTCACGGTCATCCTCGGGATCGTGCTGCGCTGGCTGATGCTGCGCTCGATCGGGCGGGTCGTCCGGCTGACGCTGGCCAAGTCGGACGCGCGCCGGGCCCGTGAGCCCGGCCGGGTCGGCCGGGCCGGCAACGCCCTCGCGGCAGCCGCGGGCATCGACCGTGAACGGCACCGTCAGCGCACCCTGACCATGGGGTCGCTGCTGCGCAGCACGGTCACGTTCGTCGTGGGCCTGATCGTGGTGCTCACGGTGCTGGGAATCGTCGGCATCAACCTCGCGCCGCTGCTGGCGACGGCGGGGGTCGGCGGCGTCGCCCTCGGCTTCGGTGCGCAGAGCCTGGTCAAGGACTTCCTCTCGGGGATCTTCATGATCCTCGAGGACCAGTACGGCGTCGGCGACGTCATCGACACGGGCGAGGCCGTCGGCACCGTCGAGGAGGTCAGCCTCCGCGTCACACGACTCCGCGACGGCAGCGGTGTGGTCTGGTACATCCGCAACGGCGAGATCGTCCGGATCGGCAACAAGAGCCAGGGCTGGTCGACCGCCATCGTCGACCTCCCCGTCTCCTACGAGGAGAACCTCGAGAAGGTCATCCCGCTGATCCGCTCTGTCGTGCACGAGATGGACCAGTCCCCCGACTGGCAGGCCGCCCTGCTCGAGGAGCCCAACGTGGTCGGCGTGGAGTCCATCACCGGCAGCGTCGTCACCATCCGGGTGATCGCCAAGACGGCCCCGGAGCAGCAGTACGGCGTCTCGCGCGAGATCCGTGAGCGGGTCAAGGTCGCGTTCGACAGCCACGGCGTCAAGGTGCCGGTCATGACGCCCTTCGGCCCGGCGGGCGGTGCCCGGTGACGGCCTCGGGACAGTTCGGCAGCTTCTACGACCAGGTCGGCGGTCACGAGACCTTCCGCAAGCTCGTGCACGAGTTCTACCGGGGCGTGGCCGACGACCCGGCGCTGCGCGCGCTCTACCCCGAGCAGGACCTCGGCCCGGCCGAGGACCGCCTGCGGCTGTTCCTCGAGCAGTACTGGGGCGGGCCGACCACCTACTCCGAGCAGCGCGGCCACCCGCGGCTGAGGATGCGGCACCACCCGTTCAAGGTGACCCCGGCCCAGCGCGACCGCTGGCTGCGGCACATGATGACGGCCGTGGACACCCTCGACCTGGCGCCCGCGAACGACCTGCTGCTGCGCGACTACCTCGAACGGGCAGCGCACAGCCTGGTCAACTCCCTCGACGAGGAGTGAGACGGCGCAATACCGGTTTCGTACCGAGGGGGCTCATGCCCCACCATGGTTGCCCGTGACTGAANCTACCCCCGCTCCTGGGCCGACGGCGACGGCGACGGCATCGGCGACCTGCCCGGCGTGACCGCGCGCCTGCCCTACCTCAAGGCGCTGGGTGTCGACGCCGTCTGGTTCAGCCCCTTCTACACCTCGCCCCAGGCCGACGCCGGCTACGACGTCGCCGACTACCGCGACATCGACCCGCTCTTCGGCTCCCTGGCCGACGCCGACGCCATGGTGGCCAAGGCGCACGAGCTCGGGCTCAAGGTGATCGTCGACCTCGTCCCCAACCACACCAGCGACGAGCACGCGTGGTTCAAGGAGGCGCTGGCGGCGGCGCCCGGCAGTCCCGAGCGCGACCGCTACATCTTCCGCGACGGCAACGGCGAGCACGGCGAGCTCCCGCCGAACGACTGGCACTCGGTCTTCGGCGGCAACGGCTGGACCCGCGTCACCGGGGCCGACGGCACCCCCGGCCAGTGGTACCTGCACCTGTTCGACACCAAGCAGCCCGACCTCAACTGGGACAACCCCGAGGTCGGCGACGAGTTCGAGTCGATCCTGCGCTTCTGGCTCGACCGCGGCATCGACGGCTTCCGGGTCGACGTGGCCCACGGCCTCGTCAAGGAGCCGGGGCTGCCCGACTACGACGCCGAGCTGCACATCCTCGACGGCGAGCTCAAGCCCGGCGCCCCGGTCCCGCCCATGTGGGACCAGGACGGCGTGCACGAGGTCTACCGCCGCTGGCGCAAGGTGCTCGACAGCTACGGCGAGCCCGACCGCATCCTGTGCGCCGAGGCGTGGGTCCGTCCGCAGGAGCGTGCAGTCCGCTACGTCCGCCAGGACGAGATGCACCAGGCGTTCAACTTCGACTTCCTCAAGGCGAAGTGGGACGCGCAGGACCTGCGCGCGGTCATCGAGTCGTCGCTGTCCGCAGCCGACTCGGTCGGCGCCCCCAGCACGTGGGTGCTGTCCAACCACGACGTCGTCCGCCACGCGTCGCGGCTCGGCCTGCCCGTCGACGAGCGCCAGCCCAACGGCATCAGCGCCGACGACCCGCAGCCCGACCGCGAGCTGGGGCTCCGCCGGGCCCGTGCCGCCTCGGCCCTGATGCTGGCGCTGCCCGGTGGCGCGTACATCTACCAGGCCGAGGAACTGGGCCTGCCCGAGTCGACCGACATGCCGGCCGAGTTCCGCCAGGACCCCACGTTCATCCGCACGCAGGGCGAGGAGATCGGCCGCGACGGGTGCCGGGTGCCGATCCCGTGGGAGAAGGACGCCCCGTCCTTCGGCTTCGGGCCCACCGACGCGACCTGGCTGCCCCAGCCCGCGGTGTACGGCGAGTACGCCGTCGACCAGCAGGACGGCGTGGAGGGCTCGACCCTCGAGCTCTACCGGACGCTGCTGGCGACCCGCCGCGAGCGCTCGCTCGGCACCGGCGGCCTCCAGGTGCTGGACGGCTACGGCGACGAGGTGGTGGCGCTGGTCAACACCGGCGCCGGCGAGGGCGACACGCTCGTGCTCACCAACCTCGGCTCCTCCACAGTGGCCCTGCCCGAGGGCGCCACCGTGCTGGTCGCGTCCGGCCCGCTTGCCGCTGACGGCTCGCTCCCCACCGACACGACCGTCTGGGCCTCCATCTGAGCCACCTGCCCCGATCCGCCCGCGCTGGGCGGGTCGGGGCAGACTGGGCCGGTGAGAGCCGCCGACTTCGCGTACTTCGACGCGCCGACCCCGATCGGGCTGGCGCACCGCGGAGGCGCCAAGGTCGAGGCGAACCTGCGGCTGGAGAACACCCTGGCCGCCTTCCGCCACGCCGTGGACCTCGGCTACCGCTACCTCGAGACCGACGTCCACGCGACCCGCGACGGCCGGGTCGTGGCCTTCCACGACCACGTCCTCGACCGCGTCACCGACCAGCGGGGGCGCATCGCCGACCTCCCGTACGCCGCCGTGCGCGCCGCCCGCGTGGGTGGCAGCGAAGCGATCCCGCTGCTGTCCGACCTGCTCGAGGAGCTGCCCGACGCGCGGGTCAACATCGACGTGAAGGCAGCAGGGGCGATCGAGCCGCTGGCGGCGGTCGTCCGGGCGCACGACGCCTTCGAGCGCGTCTGCATCGGCTCGTTCTCACGGGGCAGGCTGCGGGCGGTGCGAGCCCTCCTCGGCCCGGCGGTGGCGACCGCGGCCGGGCCCTCCGAGGTGGGCGTGCTGCGCTTCGCGCCCCGCCTCGTGGCCGACTGGCTGCGCTCCCCCGCCGCGGTGCTGCAGGTCCCCACGGGCCACGTGGTCGGCGGCCGGCGGCTCGACCTGGTCACCCGCGCCCTCGTCGAACGCGTCCACGCCATGGGCAAGCACGTGCACGTCTGGACCATCGACGACGCCGAGGAGATGCACCGGCTGTTCGACCTCGGCGTGGACGGGATCGTGTCCGACCGCATCGACACGCTGGCCGACGTCCTCGCCGAGCGCGGCGTACCGTTGGGGCAGTGACCGCGTCCTTCCGCCCCGCCGTGAAGGCCGCGGGGTCGCGGGGCGGGGTGTTCGACCCCGCATACGCCCTCGTCTCGCTCGCGCTCGTCGCACTGATCACCGTCATCGCCTTCGAGGGCATGGCCGTCTCGACCGCCATGCCGGCCGCGGCCCTCGAGCTCGACGCGGTGCGGTCCTACGGGCTGGCGTTCTCGGTCATGCTCACCACGCAGCTGCTCGGCATCGTCCTCGCCGGCGTCTGGTGCGACCGGTCCGGACCGCTGCCCTCGCTCTACCTCGGCCAGGTGCTGTTCGCCGTCGGCTGCGGCGTGTGCGGCTCGTCGACCGGGTTCGGGACCTTCCTCGCCGGTCGCGGCGTGGCCGGCCTGGGGGCCGGGCTCATCATCGTCGCCGGCTACGTCGTCATCGGCCGCGCCTACCCGGAGTCGTTGCGCCCCAAGGTGTTCAGCGTCATCTCGGCGGCGTGGGTCCTGCCCTCACTCCTCGGGCCGCCGATCTCCGCGTGGGTCACCACGACCTTCTCGTGGCGCTGGGTCTTCTGGCTGGTCGTGGTGCCGGTCGTCGTCGCGATGGTCGCGGTCGTCGCGCGACGGGGACAGATCCACGCCGCCGACGAGGGCGTCGAGGCGTCGGGTCGCGACCACCGCGCCCACGCCCGGGCGGCGTGGGCGGGGCTGCTCATCGCGGCGTCGGCCGGGGCCCTGCAGTGGGGCACCCACGACCTCGAGGTCGAGTGGTCGGCGCAGAGCCTGGTCGCCGTCGTCGGCGTCGCCGGTATCGCGGCCGCGGCTCCCCTGCTGCTGCCCCGTGGCACCTGGCTGATGCGGCGCGGGCTGCCCTCGGTGATGGTGGCGCGGTTCCTGCTCACCTGCTCGTTCTTCGGCACCATCACCTACATCCCGCTGATGCTCGTCAACGAGCGGGGGCTCTCCCTCGGGGCCGCCGGCACGATCCTCGCGGTCGGCTCGCTCGGCTGGTCAGCCGGGTCGTGGGTGCAGGGTCGCGACCGCTGGGCGGGACGTCGCCACCGGCTCGTCTCCGTGGGCGGCGCGCTGCTCACCACCGGCCTGCTCACCGTCGTGGCGGTGACCCACTTCGGCTGGAACCCCTACCTCGTGGCCGTCGCCCTCGTCGCCTGTGGCACCGGCATGGGTCTGGGCACCGCCAGCCTCTCGGTGCTGTCCCTGCTGCTCACGGCACCGGCCGACCACGGCTCGACCTCGTCCTCGCTGCAGCTCGCCGACGTGCTCGGCTCGGTGCTCGGGATCGCTGCGGCAGGCGCCGTCTTCGCGGCCATGCACACCAGGGCGGGGCAGGACGTGCCGGTCTACGTCGCGATGTGGCTCGGGCTCAGCGTCGTGTCGGCGCTCGTCGTCGTCGCGGGGCGCCGCATCAGCACCTGAGCGCGCCAGGTCACCGGATGAGGACGTGCCCGGCCGGTGTCGACAGGCGCGTCCAACGGCCTTGGGTCCACACCGTCACCTCCGACCCCGGCGCGGCGAAGCCCAGGGCGTAGGTCGCGAACGCACCTCCCGCGGGCACCGGTGGCGTGGTGGTCGTCAGCCGTCCCCACACTTGCCGTCGCAGCGCCGTCACGGCGGCGCCGCCGGCGTCCGAAGGGGCGCCCGAGGCGACCTGCGCGATGCCGTCGCGCGCGACGGCATACACCTCCTCGGCGGTGAGGGCGCCGACCCGCTCCCATCCGGCGCGCGGCGGCGCCATGGCGGCCCAGCCGACGCTCACGGTGGTCGGCGGTACCGACAGCGTCGTGCCGCCCTCACGGGCGAGCCGGTCGGTGACCGAGGCGAGGGAGACGGTGGTGTCAAGCTCGGCGGGCTCGGCCAACGGCATGGCGCGCAGCCCGATCACCGCGCCCTCGCCCATGAGCCCGCTGCCGGGGAGCACGCCGACGTATGCCGCGAGCGTCGTGCCGCTCGCCTGCAGGCGCACCGCTCCGTCGTCGTCGGCGGCCTTGGCGCGCGAGACATACGTGCGCAGGTCGTCCAGCCCCTGGGCGTCGGGGAAGCGCAGCTCCATCAGCGTCGCCGCCACCGGAACGGGACCGGCTCACCGGCCCGCGCCTCGAGCATCTCGCGCAGGTCGGGCGCCATCCGCCGAGGGGTCGACGTCGCGAAGTCGTAGAGCACGAGGGTCGTCTCGGCCCGTGCGTAGACGGTGTCGTCGCCGGCGTGGCCGTCGCGCACCTCGTAGGCGAGGTCGAAGCCGGCACCACCGATCTTGGTGGCCCACATCTCGACGACGATCGGCGGCACCCGGAACAGCAGCGGCGCGAGGTACTCGATCTCGTGGCGGGCCACGAGGATCCCCTCCGAGAGCACCGAGCGGTCCTGCCCGAACCACTCCTCGAACCCGATGACGCGAGCGTCCTCGAGCAGGCGCAGGAACTGCACGTTGTTGACGTGGCCGTAGGCGTCCATGTCGCTCCAGCGGAGCGGCACGTTGACCCGGTAACGCTCGCGGGGCTGGTCTGCCATGCGCCCATCCTGTCAGGGGTGTCGGGGCGGCCGCATACGGTGGTCACCATGGAGACGACCACCGCCGACCCCGTCCACGACCAGGGCGCTAAGCCGGGGTCCGGGCTGCGCGCCCGGGCCACCGACGTCCTGCGGCGGCTGGTGGGTCGGGCCGACGCCGACTTCCGCGACGGCCAGCTCGAGGCGGTCGAGGCCCTGGTCGGCCGGCGTCGGCGGGTGCTCGTGGTCCAACGCACCGGGTGGGGCAAGTCGGCGGTCTACTTCGTCTCCACCGCCCTGCGCCGCCAGGAGGGCGCGGGCCCGACCGTCATCGTCTCCCCGTTGCTGGCCCTCATGCGCGACCAGGTCGCCGCGGCCGAGCGCGCCGGCATCCGGGCCGTCACCATGAACTCCGCCAACGCCGACGAGTGGGGACGCGTGTCCGCGGCCCTGGCCGCCGACGAGGTCGACGTGCTCCTCGTGAGCCCCGAGCGGCTCAACAACCCCCGGTTCCGTGACGAGCAGCTGCCCGACCTTGCCCGTCGCTGCGGCCTGCTCGTGGTCGACGAGGCCCACTGCGTCTCCGACTGGGGTCACGACTTCCGCCCCGACTACCGCCGCATCCGCGACCTGCTCACCACCCTGCCGTCCGACACCCCCGTGCTGGCGACCACCGCCACGGCCAACGCCCGCGTCGTCACCGACGTGGTCGAGCAGCTCGGAGCCGGCGGCCACGACGTCCTGACGCTGCGCGGTGGCCTGGCCCGGGACTCCCTGCGGCTCGGCGTCATGCGCCTCACCTCTCCCGAGCAGCGGCTCGCCTGGCTGCTGGCCCACCTCGACAGCCTGACCGGCAGCGGCATCGTCTACACCCTCACCGTGTCGGCGGCTGAGGACGTCGCCGTCGCCCTGCGGGAGGCGGGTCACGAGGTGCGCGCCTACACCGGCCGCACCGACCCGGCCGACCGCGAGCGCCTCGAGGCCATGCTGCGCGACAACCAGGTCAAGGCGCTGGTGGCCACCTCGGCGCTGGGTATGGGGTTCGACAAGCCCGACCTCGGGTTCGTCCTGCACCTCGGGGCACCTTCGTCGCCGGTGGCCTACTACCAGCAGGTCGGCCGTGCCGGGCGCGCCACCGAGCGCGCCGACGTGCTGCTCCTGCCCGGGCCGGAGGACAAGGACATCTGGTCCTACTTCGCCTCGGCGTCGATGCCGCGCCAGGAGCAGGCCGACGCGGTCCTCACCGCCCTGGCCCAGTCGCCCAAGCCGCTGTCGACCGTCGCCCTGGAGGCGGTCGTCGACATCCGGCGCACACGTCTCGAGCTGCTGCTCAAGGTGCTCGACGTCGACGGGGCCGTGCAGCGCGTCCCCGGTGGGTGGACCTCGACCGGTGAGCCGTGGACGTACGACGCCGAGCGCTACGAGCGCGTCAGCGCCGCGCGAGTGCGCGAGCAGGACCTCATGCTCGGCTACGAGCAGACCAGCGAGTGCCGCATGGCCTTCCTGCAGGAGTCGCTCGACGACGACACCGCCGTGCCCTGTGGCCGCTGCGACTCGTGCGCCGGTGGATGGTTCCCCACCGAGGTGCCGGACACGGCCGTGACCACCGCTCGCGGCCGGCTCGAGCGCGCCGGGGTCGAGCTCGAACCGCGGGCGCAGTGGCCTTCCGGCATGGACCGGCTGGGCGTGCCGCTCAAGGGCCGCATAGGTCCGGGCGAGTCGATGGAGCCGGGGCGCGCCGTCGCCCGGCTCACCGACCTGGGCTGGGGCCAGCAGCTGCGGACGCTGCTGCGCGAGCAGGACGGCCCGGCCCCGGCCGAGCTGCTGCGGGCGTGTGTCCCCATCCTTCGCGACTGGACCTGGGCCGAGCGCCCGGTGGCCGTGGCCAGCATTCCGTCGCGCACCCGCCCCCAGCTCGTCGAGTCGGTGGCCCGGGGACTGGCCGAGATGGGACGCCTGCAGTGGCTGGGCCCCCTCGACCTGGTGCACGGCGGGCCGGCGGGAGAGGCGGGCGGCAACAGCGCGTTCCGGCTGGCCGGGGTGTGGGGCCGGCTGGCTCCCGGCCCCGAGATGCGACAGGCTCTCGGCTCCGTCGGCGGGCCGGTGCTCCTCGTCGACGACCTGGCGTCGTCCCGGTGGACGCTCACCGTGGCAGCGCAGGCGCTTCGTGAGGCCGGGGCCGACGCCGTGCTGCCGTTCGTCCTCGCCCTGGAGGCCTGAGGACGGCCCTTGGTCGCGGCCCGAGGCCCACGCCGGGGCCCTGCGGCCCTGGGCGGCTACTCGCAGCGGGCCTCGACCGGCGCGGCGGCCTCACGGCCCGCAGGGGCTTCGAGCGGCACGGTGAACAGTGGCAGGAACAGCTGCACCGTGGGGCCGATGAGCACGGCATACAGCACCGTGCCCACGCCGACGACGCCGCCGAGCAGGAAACCGACCACGAGCACCGTGACCTCGATCGACGTCCGGACCAGTCGGATGCTGCGGCCGGAGCGTCGGGCCAGGCCGGTCATGAGCCCGTCGCGCGGACCGGGACCGAACTGGCTGCCGATGTAGAGCGCCCCGGCCAGGCCGTTGAGCAGGATGCCGCCACCCAGCAGGACCACGCGCCACCCGAGGGCGCTCGGGGGCTCGAGCAGCCCCAGCGTGAGGTCGGTGACGACGCCG
Organism: Phycicoccus sp. Soil748; assembly: GCF_001428025.1. Taxonomy (GTDB): domain Bacteria; phylum Actinomycetota; class Actinomycetes; order Actinomycetales; family Dermatophilaceae; genus Pedococcus. Next base: position 367,445 of record NZ_LMSC01000009.1, read on the forward strand.
ATGACCACGACGTTGGCGACGGTGCCGAACCCCGGCAGCTGGCGCAGGGGCACCCAGAGGAGCAGCACGGCAGCGCCGACGATGATCGTCACGGTCCCGAAGCTCACCGGCAGGTGCCGGGCGATGCCGTAGTGCAGGACGTCCCAGGGGTCCAGCCCGAGCTGTGCGCGGACGAGCATGCCCATCGAGATCCCGTAGAGCGCGAGCCCGGCGAACAGCTGCGGCACCCGGCGCGTCGTGCGCCCGGCCCGAAGCTGCTGCAGCGGGGTCATGGGGGTCAGGGCCGTCCGCGTCACCGGCACATTGTGGCGCATAGGCTCTGCCCCGTGACCATCGACGGCCCCGCCTCCCCCGACCCGCTCACCGACCTGCTCGACACGCTCCACCTCGAGGAGCTCGGCACGGCCCGGATCACCGTCGAGGGTGCCGACGGCGGCGAGAGCATCGACCTCGGGGAGTCCGGGGCGACGGTGTTCATCGGGCGCAGCCAGAAGATGCCGCACGGACGGGTGTTCGGCGGCCAGGTGCTGGCCCAGTGCGTCATGGCCGCCGGCCGCACCGTGGCGGACATCGACGACGGCGACGGTGTGCGGACCATCCACTCGCTGCACGGCTACTTCATGCGACCCGGCGACGACACCAAGCCCATCCGGTTCGCGGTCGAGCGGATGCGCGACGGCCGGTCGTTCTCGACGCGGCGTGTGCACGCGATCCAGGACGGCCTGCCGATCCTGTCGATGATCACCTCGTTCCAGGAGGCCGCCGGAGGTCTCGACCACCAGGAGACGATGCCGCAGGTGGCCGGCCCCGAGACGCTGCCGCCGCTGTCGGACCTGTACGGCGCGGTCGACCACCCCGCCGCGCGTCACCTGCTGCGCCGGCCCATCGAGCTGCGGCACGTGGAGGGCGACGTCTTCGCCGAGCCCGGGCCCGAGCAGCTGGCCCACCAGAGCGTCTGGCTGAAGGCGATCGGCGACCTTCCCGACGACCCGCTGGTGCACGCCGCCGTGCTGGCCTACGCCTCCGACTACACCCTGCTCGAACCCGTCATCCGCCGCCACGGCCTGGCGTGGAGCGACCGGCGCCTGCGCCCGGCCAGCCTCGACCACGCGATGTGGTTCCACCGCCCGGCGCAGGTCGACGACTGGATCCTCTACACCCAGGAGTCCCCGTCGGCCTCGGGTGGGCGCGGTCTCGGGCTGGGCCGCATGTTCGGCGCGGACGGCACCCTGGTGGCCACCGTGGCGCAGGAGGGCATGGTCCGCGTGAAGGAAGCGGTCAGCCGACCCTGACCACCGCAGCCGTGTGCGGCGGGAGGTAGAGGGCTCGCGGCTTCAGCTTGGTCTGCGACGGCTCCCACGCGAGGACGACCTCGCTCGGCTCGGCGTCGAGGGGGACGGTCCAGCGCGACGCGGCGAGGTTGACCACGGTGCGCAGGTCGCCCCGGCGCATGACGAGCCACTGCTCACGCTCGTCGAAGTCGACGTGCACCGCGTCGAGTCGGCCGTCGGTGAGATCGTGGTGGCTGCGGCGCAGCGCGATGAGGTCGCGGTACCAGCCGAGCATCCGCGCGTGATCGTCAGCCTCCAGCTCGTCCCACCGCAGCTTGGAGCGCAGGAAGGTCTGCTCGTCCTGCGGGTCGGGCACGTCGTGGGCCGCCCAGCCGTGCGACTCGAACTCGCGCCGGCGCCCCTCGGTGACGGCCTTGGCCATCTCCGGCTCCTCGAAGTCGGTGAAGAACTGGAACGGCGTCGTGGCCGCCCACTCCTCGCCCATGAAGACCATGGGCGTGAAGGCCGAGGTGAGGTAGAGGGCCGCGCCGGCCGCCTGGAGGGACGGGCTGACGAGCGCCGAGATCCGTTCCCCGACAGCGCGGTTGCCCACCTGGTCGTGGGTCTGGAGGTAGGCCACGAAACGTCGCGCGTCCACGACGGTCGGGTCGACGGGCGCGCCCCAGTCCTGACCGCGGAAGCTCGACCAGGTGCCGTCGTGGAGGAAGCCACGGGTGAGCGTCTTGGCCAGCACCGCCACCGGGCCGCCGTCTGGCAGCGCGCGGGAGTGCCCCGCGAAGTCGGCGTAGTAGCCCTGCGTCTCCCCCGTGAGGGTCACGTGCAGCGCGTGGTGGACGTCGTCGTCCCACTGGGCGTCCATGCCACGCCCACCCTCGCCCGTCGCGGTGACCATGACCGCGTCGTTGAGGTCGCTCTCGGCGATGAGGTGCAGCGGCCGCCCCAGCCGGCGGGACAGGTCGCCCACCTCGTCGGCGAGCTGGGCCAGCACGTGGGTGGCCGAGTCGTCGCGCAGCTCGTGCACGGCGTCGAGGCGCAGTGCGTCGACGTGGAACTCTTCGAACCACCGCAGCGCGTTGTCGACCATCCAGCGGCGCACCGGCTCGCTGTCGGGGCCGTCGAGGTTGAACCCCGACCCCCACGGCGTGGGGTGCGCGTCGGAGAAGTAGGGCCCGAAGCGGGACAGGTAGTTGCCGACCGGTCCGAGGTGGTTGTAGACGACGTCGAGGCAGACGCCGAGGCCCACGGCGTGGCAGGCGTCGACGAAGCGCTGCAGGGCCGCCGGGCCGCCGTACACATCGTCGACCGCCCACGGGCCGACCCCGTCGTAGCCCCAGTTCCAGCGCCCCGGCCACACGGCGAGCGGCATGAGCTCGACGACGTCGACCCCGAGGTCGACGAGGTGGTCGAGGCGTTCGACGGCGGCATCGAGGGTGCCCTCGGCGGTGAAGGTGCCCACGTGCAGCTCGTAGACCACGGCCCCGAGGACACCGAGGCCCTGCTGCGGACCGGCCCAGGTGGCGTCGTGCCAGGCGAAGGCTCCCGTGTCGAACCAGCGGCTCTCGCGGTGGACGCCCTGGGGCTGCCACGCCGACCTCGGGTCGGGAGTGAGGTCGCCGCGGTCGACGCGGAACCCGTAGTCGAGCGTCTGCGCAGCGGCGGCCGAGGTCGCGACCGGGAGGCGGACGGCCCACCAGCCCTCCGGGCGGCGTTCCATCGCCGTGCGCTGCGACGTGCCCCCGTCGAGGGACCACTCGACCTCGACGCCCTCGGCGTAGGGCGCCCAGACCGTCAGCTCGGCGTGCTGGTCCGACTGCGGGTTCGTGTGCGGCTCAGGCGATCTCATCGCGCCCCAGCGTGCCATGCCGCACGAGCAGGGCGACGGGGAGGTCCGCCAGCACCCGCCCCAGCCGGACGCCCGGGCGACCCTCCACCGACACGACGGCCCGGCCGGTGAGCAGGTCGTGCCACTCCCCCTCCGGCAGCGCAAGGTGGGCATCGCCCCAGCCGTCACCGAGGCCCTCGCTGAGACGGGTGACGACCGCGACCACCTGGGTCCCGGACTCGTCGCCACGACCCACGGCCAACGCGTGGTCGCTCGTGGTGGGCACCGGGGCGTAGGTCGCCTGCTCCCCGGTGAACCACTGGGCGTGGTGGTGCCGCAGCCTCAGGGCGCGGGAGGTGACCAGGAGCTTCTCGTCGTTGAGGTCGTGGGGCGTCTCGCCGGCATCGAGGCGGCCCAGCCGGTCACGGCGTGCGCCGTAGTCGACGGGGCGCCGGTTGTCGGGGTCGACGAGCGACAGGTCGACGAGCTCGGTGCCCTGGTAGACGTCGGGCACCCCCGGGACGACGAGCTGGAGCAGCTTCTGTCCGAGGATGTTGACGCGGGACGCCTGCGCGGTGCGGTCGACCCAGGCCTGGCAGTGGGCCACGAGGGCCGGCTGCGTGACCAGCGCGGTCACGAACCTCTGGACGTCCTGCTCGTAGGCCTCGTCGACGTCGGTCCACGTCGTGTGCCGCTTGGCCTCGCGAATCGCCTTGGTGGCGTAGGCCTGCAGCCGTTCCGCGCTGATCGGCCAGGCGCCGACGGCGGTCTGCCACAGGAGGTACTCCGTGGCGCCGTCGAGGCGCGACCCGCGGTGGGGTGCGGCGAGCCGTCGACCAGCGGTGAGCCACGTGCGCCACTCCGCTGACAGCTCGGAGACGACGGCGAGGCGGGCCCGCACGTCCTCCGAGCGCTTGGTGTCGTGGGTGGACAGGGTCGTCATGGTGGTCGGCCAGGTGGCCAGCTGCCGGGCGGCGAAATCGTGCAGCTCCTCCGGGGAGATGCCCACCCGCTCGGGATCGCCCCCGACCTCGTTGAGCGAGGTGAGGCGGGCATACCGGTAGAACGCCGTGTCCTCGATGCCCTTGGCCATCACCGGCCCGCAGGTCTGCTGGAAGCGCACGAGGAACTCGCGCTGGGCGTCCTCGGTGTCGGCCTGGGCCTCGGGGAGGCGTCCACCGCGCGCGAGCTGGGCGATGGTGCTCACCGAGAGCTGGTCGGGTCCCGCGACGGCGGCGATGGCCCGCGACTCGGCGGCGTTGAGGACCGCGACCTGGTCGCCGCTCGCGGGCTCGTCGACCCCCAGGTAGGCGCGGTAGCGGTCCATCGCCACGAGCAGCGCCTCGAGGGCCCGCCGCAGCGAGTCCTGGTCGTGCCAGGGCAGCACGCAGGCCACGAGTCGCATGAGGCGGTTGACCTCGGCGGCCTGGACCTCCTTGACCACCTGTCGCTTGGCCTGCGTGACAACGTCGTCGAGCTCCTCGGGGTGCCCGACGACCTGGGTCAGCAGGTCGGTCAGCGGGCCCTTGCCCGCGGGGTCGACGAAGACGCCCCCGACCCGCAGCAACGTGTCGTAGCCGGTGGTGCCGGCACAGCGCCAGTCGTCGGCGAGCTCCTCGTGGCCCTCGAGGATCTTCTCCGCCACCACCCAGGCGTCGCCGGTGGCCTCGGCCAGCCGCGCGAGGTAGCCGCCCGGGTCGGCGAGGCCGTCCGGGTGGTCGATGCGGAAGCCGTCGACGAAGCCCGACCGGTGCAGGTAGAGCAGCAGCCGGTGCGTCGCGTCGAACACGTCCTCGTCCTCGACGCGGATGGCCGCCAGCGTCGTCACGTCGAAGAAGCGGCGGTAGTTGAGCCGCTCGCCACCCTCGCGCCAGTCGCACAGGAGGTAGTGCTGTGCCTCGACGAGCTCCTCGAGCGGGAGGTGCTCGGTGCCGGGCCGCAGCGGGAAGGCGTGGTCGTAGTAGCGCAGCACCGCCTCGTCGCCGCGCACCCCGCCGTCGTGGGCCGCGGACAGCTCGTCGTCGGCGAGCACCTTGCCCAGCGGCGCACCGAGCACCGGGACCAGCACCCGGTCGTCCTCGGCGGCCCAGTCGACGTCGAACCAGTGCGCGTACTCGGAGCCGAGCCCGTCGCGCAGCACCGACCACCACTGGCGGTTGAGCCACGCGGGGGTCGGCGTCGTCATGTGGTTGGGCACCACGTCGACGACGACGCCCAGGCCGTAGAGCGACAGGGTCCGCGACAGGCGTGCCAGCTCGGTGCCGCCGCCCGCCTCCTCGTTGACGAGGTCGTGGTTGACCACGTCGTAGCCGTGCGTCGAGCCCGGGCTCGGCTGCAGCACCGGCGACAGGTAGGCGTGCGAGACCCCGAGCGCGTCGAGGTAGCTCGCCTGCTCGGAGGCGTTGTCGAAGGTGAAGCCGCCGTGGACCTGGAGCCGGTACGTCGCGGTGGGCACCTCCTTCCCCGGGCCGGGACGGTGGGGGGCGCCACGCTGCATACCCATCTCCTGCGCGGTCATCGGCGGGCGACGGCCGCCCCGGCAGGCGAACCCGAGGTGAGCGGACGCGGGCAGCGCAGCACCACCGTGCTGCGCCCCTGGGCGGTGACCGTGTCGCCGGGCTTGTACTCGGTGGCCTCCACCTCCTGGGCGGTGGTGTCGAGGACGGTCACCCAGCGGTCGCCGTAGTCGCCGTGCGGCAGGACGAAGTCGATCTCGTCGCTGTGCCCGTTGAAGATCACGAGGAAGTGGTCGTCGAGGGTCTGCTGCCCGCGGCTGTCCGGCTCGGGGATGGTCTGCCCGTTGAGGAAGACCATCATCGAGCGCGCGAAGCCGTTGGCCCAGGACTCCTCGTCCATGTGGTTGCCCCCGGGCTCGAACCAGGCGATGTCGCCGATGGCGCTCTCGCCACCGTGGTCGGCCGAGCCGGCGAAGAAGCGGCGACGACGGAACACGGGGTGCTCCCGGCGCAGCTCGACGAGGTTCTGGGTGAAGGCGATGAGGTCGAGCTCGTCCTGGTCGAGCTGCCAGTCGATCCACGAGATCTCGTTGTCCTGGCAGTAGCCGTTGTTGTTGCCGCCCTGGCTGCGGCTCAGCTCGTCGCCGTGCAGCAGCATCGGCACGCCCTGCGACAGCATCAGGGTGGTCAGCATGTTGCGCTGCTGGCGCAGCCGCAGGTCGTTCACCTGGGCGTCGTCGGTCGGGCCCTCGACACCGCAGTTCCACGAGCGGTTGTGGCTCTCGCCGTCGTTGCCGTCCTCGCCGTTGGCGTCGTTGTGCTTCTCGTTGTAGGACACCAGGTCCCGCAGCGTGAAGCCGTCGTGGGCGGTGACGAAGTTGATGGAGGCGATGGGCTTGCGGCCGCTGTGCTCGTAGAGGTCGCTGGAACCCGTCAGCCGCGACGCGAACTCCCCCAGGGTCGCGCTCTCGCCCCGCCAGAAGTCGCGCACGGTGTCGCGGTACTTGCCGTTCCACTCGGTCCACAGCGGCGGGAAGTTGCCGACCTGATAGCCGCCGTCGCCGACGTCCCAGGGCTCGGCGATGAGCTTGACCTGGCTGACCACCGGGTCCTGCTGCACGAGGTCGAAGAACGCCGACAGCTTGTCGACCTCGTGGAACTGGCGGGCCAGTGTCGCCGCGAGGTCGAACCGGAAGCCGTCGACGTGCATCTCGGTGACCCAGTAGCGAAGCGAGTCCATGATGAGCTGCAGGACGTGCGGGTGACGCATGAGCAGGCTGTTGCCGGTGCCGGTGGTGTCGTAGTAGTGCGCCTTGTCCTCGTCGACGAGGCGGTAGTAGGCGGCGTTGTCGATGCCCCGGAAGCAGATCGTCGGGCCGAGCTGGTTGCCCTCGGCGGTGTGGTTGTAGACCACGTCGAGGATGACCTCGATGTCCGCCTCGTGCAGCGCCTTGACCATGCCCTTGAACTCGGCGACCTGCTCGCCGCGGGTGCCGAACGCGGCATACCCGTTGTGCGGCGCGAGGAAGCCGATGGTGTTGTAGCCCCAGTAGTTGGAAAGGCCCTTGTCGCGCAGGGTGAAGTCGTTGACGAACTGGTGCACCGGCATGAGCTCGATGGCCGTGATGCCGAGGTTCTTGAGGTGCTCGATGATCACCGGGTGGGCGATGCCGGCATACGTGCCGCGGATCTCCTCCGGGATGTCGGGGTGGGTCTCGGTGAGGCCCTTGACGTGGGCTTCGTAGATGACGCTGTTGTGGTACTCGTGGCGCGGCAGGCGGTCCTGGCCCCAGTCGAAGAACGGGTTGATGACGACGGACAGCATCGTGTGGCCGAGGCTGTCGTCGGTGTTGGCCTTCTCAGGCTCGTCGCTCGGGTCGTCGAACCGGTAGGAGAACAGGGACTCGTCGCCGTCGGGCTGGCCGTCGATGGCCTTGGCGTACGGGTCGAGCAGCAGCTTGGCGGGGTTGCACCGGTGACCCGCGGCCGGGTCGTAGGGCCCGTGGACGCGGTAGCCGTAGCGCTGACCGGGCTGCACGCCCGGCAGGTAGCCGTGCCACACGAAGCCGTCGACCTCGGGCAGCGGCACGCGGGTCTCGACGCCCTCGTCGTCGATGAGGCACAGCTCGACGTTCTCGGCCACCTCGGAGAAGAGCGCGAAGTTGACGCCGGTCCCGTCGTAGGTGGCGCCGAGCGGGTAAGCCTTGCCGGGCCAGATCTGCATGTGTCGCCTTCGTGTCGATGTCGCGGCCAGGGCCACGTCCGTGCTGGTCGAGGGCGCCGGTGACCTCGGGGAGGTCCCCATTGTGCCGGAGGTACGGCGTCCGCGCCGACCAGCGCACGGCACCCGCGCGACGCGGAGGTGAGCGGGCGCTTAGTACAGTGCACACCACACGGACCGACCGTCCCAGCCAGCCCCACCGCCGTCCCACCCCTTGGAGGACCGATGAGTACCCAGCGCGTCGCGATCGTCACCGGAGCAGCCCGCGGCATCGGCGCCGCCACCGCCAGGCGGCTGGCCGCCGAGGGGCACGCCGTGGCCGTCCTCGACCTCGACGAGGCGTCGTGTGCCGGCACCGTCGAGGCGATCACCGCCGAGGGTGGCCGCGCGCTCGCCGTCGGCGTGGACGTCTCCAAGGCCGACCAGGTGGAGGCTTCCGTCAAGCGGGTCGCCGACGAGCTGGGCGCGCCGACCATCCTGGTCAACAACGCGGGCGTCATCCGCGACAACCTGATCTTCAAGATGACCGAGGACGACTGGGACACCGTGATGTCGGTGCACCTCAAGGGGTCGTTCCTCATGACCCGCGCGGTGCAGGCGCACATGACGGCGGAGAAGTACGGCCGCATCGTCAACCTGTCCTCCAGCTCGGCGCAGGGCAACCGGGGCCAGGCCAACTACTCGGCCGCCAAGGCGGGTCTGCAGGGGTTCACCAAGACCCTCGCCATCGAGCTCGGCCGCTTCAACGTCACGGCCAACGCCGTCGCCCCCGGCTTCATCCAGACCGACATGACCAAGGCGACGGCCGAGCGGATGGGGGTCTCGTTCGAGGACTTCATCGCCCACTCCGCCTCGCAGATCCCGGTGCAGCGCGTCGGCCAGCCCGAGGACATCGCGGCGACGATCGCGTTCCTCACCTCCGAGGAAGCGGGCTTCGTGTCCGGGCAGGTCATCTACGTCGCGGGCGGCCCCCTCGACTGACTGGTCGGCGGGCGCTGGACAGGTTCTCCGAACTGCGTCCGGCCACCCACCACCGCGCCCTACACTCCGTGGCCGTGGGGGACGAGCAGCAGCCCGGTTGGGCCGAGGGTCAGGCGGTCATGCCTCCAGCGGGAGCAACGCCCGCAGCGGAGGCGACACCTTCAGGCCGGCCGCCCATCGAGCTCGGGTCCACCAAGGCACTGACGCGCGAGTGCATCAGCGCGGCCGCCAGGGGCACGGTCCTCAGCATCCGAGGCCTGGTCCTGGGCGGCGTCGCCATCGCGCTCGGCTACCTCGTCGTCGCCTCGGCGGAGTCGTTCTCCTGGTGGTTCTTCGCGGCAGCCGCCTTGGCGCTCTACCTCATCGAGGTCGGGTTCATCGTGTGGCGACTGGGCCGGGAGACCCGTCGCATCCTCCCTCCCGGCAGCACCGCGCGGAGCTGGTACACGGCGCCCGGCGTCCTGGCCCTCGAGTCCGGCCGCGGGCGCACGGACTTCCACGGCGGCTCCGTGGAGTCCTACCAGAGGCGCGGCACAGTCACCTTCCTGCGGCTGGGGCGGACCCGCCACCGAGGGTTCGTCCCCAGCGCCCTGCTCACCGACGAGGACCTGGCGTTCCTGCTGTCACCACCCACCCCCGGCGCCGCTCGATCCGGGACCACGCCCGGTGACGACCTGCCCCTCGAGCTGGCCGTCACTGCCGCCACGAGGCGAGACGTCCAGCGAGCGGTCGTCGGCCGGTTGTGGCGACAGCCCTCCACCTACTACTTCCTGGGCCTGGCAGTCCTGCTGCTCGGGTTCGCGGTCACGGACGCCGATGCCGCCTCCGGCACCATCGGGGTCCTGTGCCTGGGCCTGGTGGCCCTGCGCACGGTCGCCACGGTACGGCTCGTCGGCCGCATGTACCGGCCGGGACGGCTCGTGCGCGCCGACATCACGGAGTCCGGCCTGCGCCTTCGCACCGACGACGACTTCGAGGACACCTGGCCCTTTGCCTCGGTGCGCCGCTGCGTCCTGGGGCGTCGCGTGGTGCGCCTGGACTTCGGGCGCAGTCGGCCCTCGCTGTTCCTGCCCCGCGCCCTGTTCCCGGCGCCGGAGCTCGCCCGTCTGCAGCAGCTCGTCGCCTGACCCGGCGCTTTCGGCAGCTTTCGGCGCGGCGAAAGCTGCCGGAAACTGCCTGAATGGCCCTCACCTGGTGGGAGGAGGGGCCATTCGGGCACTTTACGGCGTGAGTCGCCTCGGCTGCTGTCGGGCCTCAGGGGGCGTCGACGACGAGGCGACCGGTCGTCTCACCGGCACCGAGGCGCGTGAGTGCCGCCGGGACCTCGGTGAACGGGACCCGTTCGGACACCACCGGTCTCACCCGGCCTTCGCCCGCCCACGCCGAGAGCGCCTCGTGGGCCTGTCGGGCGACGGCCGGGTCGCGCTGGAGGTAGAGGCCCCAGTGCAGCCCGAGGATCGAGTAGTTCTTGACCAGCGCGTGGCCGAGGGCAGGCGCCGGGATGATGCCGCTGGTGAACCCCACGACGACGATGCGACCCTCGAACGCGACGACCTTGGTGGAGGCTTCGTAGGACGCGCCGCCCACGGGGTCGAACACCACGTCGGCACCCGAGCGCCCCACTGCCTCCTTGAGTCCGGCGACGAGGTCGCCGGCGCTGCGGTCGACGACGACGTCCGCACCGGCCTGCCTCGCGACCTCGGCCTTCGCCTCGCCGCCGACCACTGCCACGACCCGCGCACCGAGCGCCTTGGCGACCTGGACCGCTGCCGTGCCGACACCGCCCGCCGCCGCGTGGACGACCACGGTCTCCCCGCGCTGCAGCGCCGCCCGGTGCACCAGCCCGACGTACGCCGTCTGGTAGGCGATCGTCAGGGTGCTCGCCTCGGAGTCGTCGAGGGCGTCGGGGGCCGGGAACGTCCCCGCGAGGGGCATGAGGCACTGCTCGGCGAGGCCCCCGTGCGGCAGGGCGGTCGTCCCGACGACGCGGTCACCGACCTCGAGCGCGGGGTCGGTCGTGACCCCACCGACGGGCGGCCCGACCTCCAGCACCTCGCCACAGACCTCCACCCCGGGCGTGAACGGCAGGTCCGGACGCACCTGGTAGTGGCCACGCGCCATCAGCACGTCGGGGAAGTTCAGCGCCGTGGCCAGCACGCGGACCCGGACGTGCCCACCCGGCACCTGTGGCGCTGCGACGTCCTCGAGGGCGAACACCTCGGACGGCTCGCCGAGGGACGTGACCTGCCATGCCTGCACGAATGCCTCCTGCTGCTCAGGGCTGAGGACCTCAGTCGGTGCCCATGGTGACCGCCGGCAGGGCTCCCGCCATGCGCCGCATCCCGGCCAGCCAGCGGTCCGGGTCGGACGCCCGACGTGCGTACATCTCGGCGACCTCGGGGTGCGGGAGGACCAGGAACTGCCCGGCCTCCATGGCCGCGAACAGGTCGCGGGCGACGTCCTCGGGGTCGACCGCGTCCGGCTCCATCAGGGCGCGGCCCGCCGCGCCCGAGCTCCACAACATGTCGGTGCGCACGCCCTGCGGGCAGACAGCGTGCACGCGAACTCCCTTGTCGCCGTAGGTCATCGACAGCCACTCCGAGAACGCCAGCGCCGCGTGCTTGGTGACGGCGTACGGCGCCGCGCCGGGGATCGAGAGCAGCCCGGCGGCCGAGACCGTCGCGACGAAGGTGCCACTCCCCCGCTCCAGCCACTCGGGCACGAGCAGCTTGGCAGCCCGGACGTGCGCCATGACGTTGACGTTCCACGAGGCGTCCCACGCCTTCTCGGCGACCGCCTCGGTGCCGCCCCGGGCAACGCCGGCGTTCGCGCAGTACACGTCGACCTGGCCGAGCTGCTCCCGCGCCGCGGCCACCAGCGCGCCCACGCCGTCCTCGCTGGAGGCGTCACCGGGCACGGCAACTGCGTTGTCCCCCAACGCCTTTGCCACCGACGACGCAGCCTCGGCGTCCAGGTCGTTGACGACCACCCGGGCCCCGGCAGTGACGAACGCCTTGGCGTAGGCCGCACCGATGCCACGCCCGGCGCCGGTCACGACCACGCCCTGGCCGGTGAGGTCGAGGGTCACAGCTGGCCGCCGAGCGTGACGCCGCCGTCGACGACGAGCGTCTGCCCCGTCACCCAGCCGGCCTCCTTGGAGAGCAGGAACGACACAGCCCCGGCGATGTCCTCGGGGACGCCGAGCCGCTTCATCGGGTAGGCGGCGGCCACCTTCTCCTCGCGCCCCTCGTACAGCGCCTCGGCGAACTTCGTCTTGACCACGGCGGGGGCCACGGCGTTGACGCGCACGGCGGGCCCGAGCTGGTAGGCCAGCTCGACGGTGAGGTGGATCAGCGCGGCCTTGCTCACGGCGTACCAGCCGATCGCACCCGTGGCGCCGAGGCCGGCGATGGAGGCGATGTTGACCACGGACCCGGGGTGCGCCTCGCTGCCGAGTCCGGCGGCGACGGCCTTGCGCGTCCACGAGAACGCCGAGAGGACGTTGACCTCCATGATCTTGCGGGCGACGTCGAGCTCGGTGTCGAGCATCGGTCCGTAGACGGGGTTGATGCCGGTGTTGTTGACCAGGAGGTCGAAGCCACCGAAGGTCTCCCGGGCGGCGGCGACGACCTCGTCCTGGTGGGCCTCGTCGGCGGCGTTGCCCGCGATGCCGAGGGCCTTGGACGGGCCGCCGAGGTGGTCGACTGCGGCGGCGAGGGCCTCGGGCTTGCGGGCGGTGATGACGACACGGGCGCCCTCGGCGACCAGCTTCTCGGCGATGCCGAGGCCGATCCCGCGAGAGGCGCCCGTGACGACGGCGACGGCGTTGTCGTGCGTCAGGTGGCTCATGGGTGTCAGAGGCCGAGGTCGCGGCCGATGAGCTCCTTCATGATCTCGTTGGACCCGGCCCAGATCTTGGAGACGCGGGCGTCGCGCCAGGCGCGGGCCACGCGGTACTCGTTCATGAAGCCGTAGCCGCCGTAGAGCTGGACACACTCGTCGAGGACGTCGTTCTGCACCTGCGCCGACCACCACTTGGCCTTCGCCGCGTCGACCGCGGTGAGGTTGCCGTCGGCGTGGGCGGCGATGCAGTCGTCGACGTAGGCCTGGGTGACCTCGAGCTTGGTCTGCAGCTCAGCCATCTTGAACTTGTTGTGCTGGAACGAGCCCACGGGCTGGCCGAACGCCTTGCGCTCCTTGGTGTACTCCACCGTCTCGCGGAAGATCTGGAACGCGTGCGCGGTGTTGGCGACGGCTGCGCCGATGCGCTCCTGCGGCAGGCGCTGCATCATCGAGATGAAGCCGAGGCCCTCCTCGCCGAGGCGGTTGGCGTCGGGGACCCGGACGTTCTCGAAGAAGAGCTCGGAGGTGTCGGCCTCCTCCTGTCCCACCTTGTCGAGCTTGCGGCCGCGGCTGAAGCCCTCCATGCCCGCCTCGACCATGAGCAGGCTGATGCCCTTGGCGCCCTTGGACGGGTCGGTGCGGGCGGCGACGATCACGAGGTCGGCCTGGTAGCCGTTGGTGATGAACGTCTTGGAACCATTGAGGATCCAGTCGCCGGAGCCGTCGTCGGCCCGGACAGCGGTGGTCTTCAGGGCTGCGAGGTCGGACCCGCCGGAGGGCTCGGTCATCGCGATGGCGCAGATGAGGTCGCCGTTGGCCATGCCGGGCAGCCAGCGCTCCTTCTGCTCCTGCGTGCCGAGGTCGACGATGTAGGGCGGGCAGACGTCGGAGTGGATCCCGAAGCAGGACGAGACTGCGAAGTTGAAGCCGGCGATCTCCTCGGCAGCCACCGCGTTGAACCGGTAGTCGTCGGCACCCATGCCGCCGAACTCCTCGGGGATGTCGAGGCCGAAGAGCCCCTGCTTGCCCGCTTCCTTCCAGATGTCGCGGTCGATCGACTTCACCTCGAGCATCTGCTCGGCGCGGGGCTTGAGGTTGCGATCGATGAACTCGCGGACCGAGCTGCGGAAGGCCTCGTGGTCGGGGCCGTAGAGGTTGCGGGGCATGGCTCTCCTTGACGGTGAAACGCTGGTGACTAAGCGCTTGCTTAGTCTGCGATGGCTGCGGCATGCTGTCAACCATGTCGACCCCCGCGCGCGCCCCCGAGGACCGGGCCGACCCCACCTCCGACACGACTTCGGGACCGACCTCGGACACCACCTCGGACACGACCTCGGCCACTGCCCACCGGCTGCTCGAGGCCGCCGCCGAGGCGTTCGCCGACCGCGGGTTCCACGCCACGACCACCCGCGACATCGCCTCCCGCGCCGGGCTGTCACCGGCAGGCGTCTACGTCCACTTCTCCTCCAAGGAGGAGCTGCTCTACCAGCTGAGCCGCGAGGGCCACGAGGCCGCACGCGACATGCTCGTCGCCGCGGCCGCCGGCGCCGGCTCCCCCACCGAGGCGCTGCGCGCGATCATGGGCACCTTCTCCCGCTGGCACGCCGAGCACTTCCGCGTGGCTCGCATCGTGCAGTACGAGTTCGGCAACCTGACCCCCGAGCACCGCGACGCCGTCCTCGCCCTGCGCAAGCAGATCGACGCCGTGGTGCGCGACGTCGTGACCGCCGGGGTGGCCAGCGGCGAGTTCAGCGTCGACGACGTCCCCGACACCACCCTGGCGCTGATGTCGATGGCCGTCGACGTGGCGCGCTGGTACGACCCGGAGATCAAGCGCACCCCCGCGGCGATCGGCGACGCGTACGCCGACCTCGGCATCCGCCTCGTCACCGCCCGCTGAACCACCACCCGCTGAGCCACGGCTCGGGTGAGCCACCGCCGATGACCCACGGCTGCCTCGCCAACGGCGTGAGCACCGGTCGCAGCGCCTGGCGTCAGCGGCCCGGCGCCTGCAGCGGCTCGACCTGGCGGACGAGCTCGGCCACCTGCGGGTAGACCGCCTCGTCGGTGTCGTTGGACATGCCCATGAGGACGGTGTCGACGCCGGCCTCCGACAACCGGCCGAACCGTTCCACGGTCTCGTCGACCGACGCGAAGGGCTCACCCGAGGGGCTGGTGCCGCCCTTGGGCCCCAGCGTGACGCGGGCCAGCACCGTCTTCTCGATGTCGGCGTAGTCGCGGCCCACGTCCTCGCAGTGCCGGCGCAGCACGTCCAGCTTGCGCGGGATCCCCGCCGGCCCGAGCCCGTTGTCGAACAGGTTGCAGGCGTCGGCGTACTGCGCCACGAGCCGCAGGGTCTTCTTCTCGCCTCCGCCGCCGATGAGGATCGGCGGGTGCGGGCGTCGCAGGCTCTGCGGCACGTTGAGGGGACGCTCGAGCAGGTGGTGCTTCCCCTCGTACGCCCGGTCGTCGCCGGCCCACATCTGCAGGCAGATCTGCAGCGTCTCCTCCAGCCGTTCGAACCGTTCACCGGTGGACGGGTAGGGCACGCCGAGGCCGCGGTGCTCCTCCTCGTTCCACGCGGCGCCGATCCCGAGCCACGCCCGTCCGCCGGAGAGCACGTCGAGGGTCGTGACCGTCTTGGCCAGCAGCCCGGGGTGGCGGTAGGTCACGCCCGTCACGAGCGTGCCGAGCTCGATACGGGTGGTCTGGCCGGCCGCGAAGGCCAGGGCCGTGTAGCCCTCGAGCATGTCGAGGTCCGGCGGGCCGATCATCGAGATCTGGAAGAAGTGGTCCATCACCCAGAGGCTGGACAGGCCGGCGCCTTCAGCGTCGCGGACGATCCGGCCGAAGGTGGGGCCGATGGAGGCGGGGGCCCCCGGCCAGGAGAAGTAGGAGACCTGCAGTCCGAGGCGCATGACCTCATCCTGCGCACAGGCGTGCCCGGACCACAACGCAGAACGCCGACGTCGGTGCAGACAGCACGACGCGCGACGACCTGTTCGGTCGTCGCGCGTCGTCCGCGTCGTGTGGCCTCGGAAGGCCGCGGTCAGTCGCGGGTGAGCTTGCGGTAGGTCACCCGGTGCGGCCGGGCCGCGTCGGCGCCGAGGCGCTCGATCTTGTTGGCCTCGTAGGACTCGAAGTTGCCCTCGAACCAGTACCAGGCGCTCGGGTTCTCCTCGGTGCCCTCATAGGCGAGGATGTGCGTCGCCACCCGGTCGAGGAACCACCGGTCGTGGCTGATGACCACGGCGCAGCCCGGGAAGTCGAGCAGGGCGTTCTCGAGGGAGCCGAGGGTCTCGACGTCGAGGTCGTTGGTCGGCTCGTCGAGCAGCAGCAGGTTGCCGCCCTGCTTGAGGGTGAGCGCGAGGTTGAGGCGGTTGCGCTCGCCACCGGAGAGCACGCCGGTCATCTTCTGCTGGTCCGGGCCCTTGAACCCGAACTGCGACACGTAGGCGCGCGACGGGATCTCGACCTGGCCGACCTGGATGTGGTCGAGGCCGTCGGACACGGTCTCCCAGAGGTTCTTCTTCGGGTCGAGGCCCGCGCGGCTCTGGTCGACGTAGGACATCTTGACCGTCTCGCCGACCTTGACCGAACCGCTGTCGGGCTCCTCGAGCCCCACGATGGTCTTGAACAGCGTGGTCTTGCCCACGCCGTTGGGGCCGATGACGCCGACGATGCCGTTGCGCGGCAAGGTGAAGGACAGGCCGTCGATGAGGACCCGGTCGCCGAAGCCCTTCCTGAGGTTGTTGACCTCGATGACCGTCGAGCCGAGGCGCGGACCCGGCGGGATCTGGATCTCGTCGAAGTCGAGCTTGCGGGTGCGGTCGGCCTCGGCGGCCATCTCCTCGTAGCGGGCCAGACGGGCCTTGGACTTCACCTGGCGGGCCTTGGCGTTGGAGCGGACCCACTCGAGCTCGGTCGCGAGGCGCTTGGCCAGCTTGGCGTCCTTCTTGCCCTGGACCTCCAGGCGTGCCCGCTTCTTCTCGAGGTAGGTCGAGTAGTTGCCCTCGTAGGGGTAGGCGCGGCCGCGGTCGAGCTCGAGGATCCACTGGGCGACGTTGTCCATGAAGTAGCGGTCGTGGGTCACCGCGACGACGGCGCCGTGGTAGGCCGCGAGGTGCTGCTCGAGCCACAGGACCGACTCGGCGTCGAGGTGGTTCGTGGGCTCGTCGAGCAGCAGGAGGTCGGGCTTCTGCAGGAGCAGCTTGCACAGTGCGACACGGCGGCGCTCGCCACCGGAGAGGACGGTGACGTCGGCGTCCGGCGGCGGGCACCGCAGGGCGTCCATCGCCTGCTCGAGCTGGGAGTCGAGGTCCCAGGCGTCGGCGGCGTCGATGGCCTCCTGGAGCTTGCCCATCTCCTCCATCAGCGCATCGAAGTCGGCGTCCGGCTCGGCCATCTCCGCGGAGATGGCGTTGTAGCGCTCGAGCTTCGCCTTGATCTCGCCGGCGCCCTCCTCGACGTTGCCGAGGACGGTCTTGTCCTCGTTGAGCTCGGGCTCCTGCATGAGGATGCCGACGGAGTATCCCGGGGTCAGTCGAGCGTCGCCGTTGGAGGGCTGGTCGAGCCCGGCCATGATCTTCAGGACCGAGGACTTGCCGGCTCCGTTGGGTCCCACCACGCCGATCTTGGCACCGGGGTAGAAGGAGATGGTGACGTCATCGAGGATGACCTTGTCGCCGTGGGCCTTGCGGGCCTTCGACATGACGTAGATGAACTCGGGCATGGGGGCAAGGCTAACGGCCGCCGCCCCCACGCCCGAATCCGTGTCAGGCGGGAGCCGACACCGTCGCGAGCTCGCGCTCGTCGTCCTCCTGGGTGACCAGCCCCGAGGGCTGGGGCACGACCTCGTACTCGTCGGTCTCCGGGTCCCCCGGGCTGTATCCCTCGAGCTCGGCGTGCACCGACTGGACCGCGTCGTCGGAGAGCCTGTCGGACTGGTCCACCTGGGCTCGCGACACCTTGACCAGCGAGGTGGTCCCCCAGGTCAGGTCGTGACCGACGCTGTAGGCGTCGATCTCCACCGACGTCGCGGGGATGTTGTCGCTGCGCATCCACTGGTTGACGCGCATGCGGCCGTAGACGATGACCGGGTCGCCCTTGCCCAGGGAGTTGCCGACGTTGGCCCCGAGGGTCCTGAAGGCGGTGACGTTGAAGAAGTTCGTCGGCCCGTCCTCGTACTCCCGCGTCTGCGGGTTGGGCCGGCGCACCGTCGACGCCAGCCGGAACGCCGTGAAGGGCACCCCGCCGCGCGTGGTCCGCGACTCCGGGTTGGCCACCAACCGGCCCATGACCGTCGTGTAGATCTCGTTCATCTCTCGCTCACCTCGTCTGTGTCCGTCCCCGACTGCCGGGGTCGCAGGCAAGCGTCGCCGCAGCGGCCCGAGGGGAGAAGGACAGCCAGGAAGCCCTGTGGACGTCCCGTCCGACCGGCCCGACCTGTGGACGAACCGCCCGGACGACCTCAGACCCAGCCAGTCCGGTGTCAGACGTCACGCATGAGTCGTCAGGCGGCTGCGCGCTCCAGCCCCTCCCGCGCGGCCCGGTGCCGCGCGAGGACAGCGCGCACCGGGGCGACGATGCGCTCGGCGGCGACGCCGGACACCGCCTCCAGCAGGCGGGCGCGGATCTGCTGGCCCCGGCGGCGTGCTCCGATGACGGCGAGGTAGCGGGCGAGGGCGGCCAGCGCCACGCCGAGCACCACTCCCCCGGCGAACATGAGCAGCGGCCACGGCACCGGCCCCAGGGAAGGCGTGTCGACGTCGGGCAGCGCCAGCCAGCCGAGCACGACCAGCACGACGAGCCAGCCGAGGCCCAGCACAGCAATGAGGGCGAGGACCAGCTGGGCGAGCCCGAACGCCCGCCACCACATGGGGGCCCGAGCGCGCAGCGAGGTGCCCACGACGGCCTGGTCCAGCGCGTCGGCGAGCTCCGGACCCGGGGGCGTCGCCGCGTCGGAGACCGCTTCGGCCCATCGTGCCGGCAGACCCTGCCCGGCGCGGTCGCCGACCCGCCGGGTGGCGAGGTCGACAGAGGCCCGGGCGGCAGGGGTCGGCGGCGGAAGGGACGACCGGCCGAGTACCGAGCGCACGTCGCCCGCCGTGACTGCGAGCTTCTCCTCCACCGCGTCCCGGGTGTTGAGGCGCAGCCGCTTCATGGGGTCAGGTCGCAGGCCCTGCACCCAACGGGTGAAGGGCCACCCCGTCCGGCTCCAGGCCTGGTTGCGGTAGTCGCGCTCGACGGCGGCGACGACGGTCGGGATGCCGGCTGCCCGCGACAGCGCGTCGACCAGCTCGGCGTCGACCTGCTCGGCCACCGACGGCTCCGAGTCGGCGACGTCGGTGCGCAACCGTCCTGCGGTGGCGCGGATGTCGGCGGCGAGCCGGGCCGTGGCGGCGTTCTGGGCGGCGACCGCGGTGGCGAGGCGCATGCCGAGCTCCTCGACCCCGGCTCGCGTCGTCGCGGACGTGGCGATGACCTGGACCCCACCGATGCCGTCGGCCTCGGCCAGGCGGGCGAGGTCGCCCCGCACCTGCGAGAGGGCGTCGGGGGTGAGCCGGTCGGCCTGGTTGAGCACCACGACCGTCACCGCACCGTGCATGGAGAGCACCTTGAGGAAGTCGTCGTGCAGCCGGGCGTCGGCGTACTTCTGCGGGTCGGTGACCCAGACGAACACGTCGACGAGCTCCAGGACGCGCTCGGACTCGACGCGGTGGGACTCGACGCGGGAGTCGAAGTCGGGCAGGTCGAGCAGCACGAGGCCGTCGAGGTTCCACGCCTGGCCGCCCGGGAGGCCGAGCGACCCGGTTGCGGACGGGGGCACGTGGTGGCGCTGGCGCACCGAGAGCCAGTCGAGCAGCTCGCCGGCGTCCTCCTCCCCCCACACCGCGGCGACCGGGTGGGCGGTCGTCGGGCGGCGTGCACCGACGACGGCCACCTGATCGCCGACCAGGGCGTTGAACAGGCTCGACTTGCCCGAACCCGTGGCCCCGGCGAGCGCGACGACGGTGTGGTTGCCCGTCTTCGAGGTGCGCTCGGCGACCTTGTCGACGACGGCCGACGCGTCCTGCACCCGGGCGGGGTCGAGCTGCTTCCCGCCGGACTCGAGCGCCGACGTGAGGGCCGTCGAGCGGTCCCTGAGCTCCTCGACCGTGATCCCCTTGACCTTGGTCCTGCCCATCACCAACGGGCTCATCGAACCGCCTTCACCGCTGCTGCAGCATCAGCCAGGCGCTCGGCCCGGCCTGCCTGGATGTCCACGCCCCGGAGGGCCTCGTCGTACCTCTGCTGCTCCGCGGCGTACAGGTCGCGCACCCGCTCGAGCAGCCGCTTGCGGGCGGTGGCCGCCATCTCGCGCACCGCCTGGTCACCGAAGATCGCCTCGAGCACCTTCTGCGCCAGGACCGCGGTGCCGCCGGCGATGCCGACCTCCGCGCCGGCGAGCAGGCCCCCGGTGTGGGCGAACACGATGAGCATCAGGACCACGCCGATCCCGTTGAGCCCGTAGGCCGCGATGCGTGCCGTCGTGCGCCGGTCCTTGCCCTCGCTGCGGACGAGGTCGAGCAGCTCGCCCTGCCAGTCGCGGACGAGGCGCTCGGTCGCGGCGGTGAAGTCCGCCGACGGCTTCGCGACCGCGGAGTGCGACTGCAGCAGCGCGTCACCACCGGGCAGCTGTCGCCACCGGCGGGCCACGGTGGCGGCGGCGCCCTCGCCCTGGGACTGGATCAGAGCCGCGACCCCCGACTGCAGGGCCTCGCCGAGGTCGCCGGACGGCGGCGGGTTGCCCTTGATGGCCGCGGTGACCCGGTCACGGACCCTGGAGATCGTCGACTCGACCTGCTTGAAGAACTCGCCGGTGCCGACGTACTCCTGCCACCGGGCCAGCACCTCGCCGCGCAGCAGGGTCCCGTCGGTCACGCCCTGCTCCACGGCCCGCACGGCGTCGCGGTATGCGGCGTCAGCCGCGTCGTGCAGCGCGGCCACCGCCGCGTGCTGCTCGGCCGTCGCGGTCGCGAGGAGGCCGGCGCGCTGGTCGAGCGAGCCGAGCGCGCCCTCGAGGGTCTGCCTGACGATGACCGAGCGGGCGCGGGCGTCGCTGGCCAGGGCGGTGAGCCACGAGCGGACGCGGGCCACGTCGGTCTCGGGCAGCCGGCCCTGGGCGGTGAGGGCGGCCTCGGGGATGCCGAAGATCGGCGCCGTGGACAGGCCCTGCTCGCGGAGCATGCCCGCGAGGTGGCTGCGGATGTCGGCCATCGCCTCGGGCGGCACGCGGTCGAGGACGATCGCGACCGCGGTGCCGCGCTCGGACGCCTGCCGCAGCAGGTCCCACGGCACGGCGTCGGCGTAGCGGGCTGCCGTGGTGACGAAGAGCCAGAGGTCGGCAGCGGCGAGCAGCTGAGCTGCGAGGGCGCGGTTGGCGCTGACCACCGAGTCGATGTCGGGGGCGTCCAGCAGGGCCATGCCCGGGGGCAGCGAGCTGGACCTGACCAGCCGCATCGAGGCCTCCGTCGCCGTGCCAGTCGATGTGCTGGGCGCCGCGCCGCTCGCCGTGCCCGACGCAGTCCCCTTGGACCCCGACAGTGCGCCGGTGACCCGGTGCAGCCCGGGGAGGATGCGGTCGTCGAGGAACCAGCGCTCGTCCTGGGGGTGGTGCACCAGCACCGGGGTGGTGGTCGTGGGGCGCAGGACGCCGGAGCGGCTCACCTCGTCGTCGACGATGGAGTTGACCAGCGTCGACTTGCCGGCGCCCGTGGAGCCGCCGACGACGGCGAGCAGCGGGGCGTCCAGCGAGCGCAGACGCGGGATGACGTAGTCGTCGAGCTGCTTGAGCAGCGCCTCGCGCGTCCCCCTGCCGGCAGTCACTCCCGGGATGTCGAGGGGCAGCTCGGCCCGGGCCACCTCCTCGCGGAGGGTCGTCACGGCGCCCAACATCGACATGGCGTCGTCACTGGAAATCACGGCGCAAGCCTAACGAACCCGACCACATGCCACCGGCCGCGACAGACCGGTCCGGACCTGCAAGATCGAGGTCCGCAAGGTCCTGCGTGGACCTGCGACCTAGGAACGGCGGAAGTAGTCCTCGTAACCACTCGCGCTGGACCCGTCGCCGCGCCCCGAGGGCCGCGGCTCGAGGCGCTCGACGGCAGGGATGTGCTCGACGCCGTCGAGCACGATGGCGTCGTCGTCGCGCGCTCGCTCGACGGTCCAGGCGCCGGCCGGCTCGGCACCGGCCCTCCTGGTCCTCTCCCCCGTCGCCCTGTCCCCTTCCGGCTCCTCGAACTCCGCCGGCAGCCGCAGCCACCACAGGCCGCTCGGGGCCAGCAGGACCAGCGAGGCCAACGGCCACGCAAGGTTGCCGAGCACCTGTGCCACCAGCCCCGGGCCCTGGTAGCCGGACACGACCGAGGGGTCGTCGGAGCTGAACGGGTCGTCGCCGAACAGCGCAAGCACCCCCAGGGCCACCAGGCCGAGCGCCACGAGGGCCTGGACCCCCCAGAGGACGAGCCACTCCCAGCGCACCACCCGGGCGTTGGTGACGGGGCCGGCGCGGTGCAGGACCGCGAGGCAGCCGGCCAGCAGCAGCGACCATGCGACCAGCGCGATGGGGCCGCGAAAGCCGCCGTACAGCGCCATACCGGTGACCCTGTCCATGAACGACGGGGACGCAGGGGCGCCGTCCGGGGAGGAGTACTGCACGCTTGCGCGCCAGGTGAGCCACAGCTCCTGCAGGGTGCTCGCGACGAGCACGAGCACCGCGACCTCGACGGCGCGCACGGTGAGGAACCACGTCCTCGGCACCGACAGGCTGCGCACTGGTGAAGCCACGGTCCACCCCTTCCTCCCGGGCCAAATCTAGCCCGGCGGCGATCCGCTCGTCCCGGCCTCCAGAATGGCGCCATGCGCATCTTCGCCGCCCTCGTCCCGCCGGAGCCGGCCCTCGAGGACCTGGGCGACTTCCTCGAGCCACGGCGGGACGCGGGCCCGGACCTGCGCTGGGTCGACCCGAGCCTGTGGCACGTGACCCTCGCGTTCATGGCCGAGGTCCCGGCCCACCGGGTCGACGAGGTCGCCGAGGCCGTCGCCGCAGCAGCTGCGGCGCGCGACGAGCTGGCGCTCAGCCTCCGCGGGGCCGGCGCGTTCCCGCACGCCGAGGACGCGCGGGTGCTCTGGACGGGGGTCGGCGGCGAGCCGTCGGCGCTCGAGTCACTGGCCCAGCTCTCCCGAAGCGTCCGACTCGCCTGCAGCCACGCAGGGGCGTCACCGGAGGGAGGGCCCTTCCACCCGCACCTGACCGTGGCCCGCTCGCGCCGGCCGTTCGAGTCCACGCGGTGGCTGCGCACCCTGGACACCTACGACGGACCGGGCTGGGTCGCGGAGGAGGTCACCCTCTTCGCGTCGCAGCCGGGGGCGAAGGGCCGGCCGCGCCACTACGAACCGGTGGCCACCATGCCGCTCGGCGGCGAGGCGTGACCCGCACGACGGTCGCCGCCGTCACCTCCTACCCCGCGGCGGAGGCCTTCGCCGCCCTGCTGGCCCACGCGGTGCCCGGCCTCGAGCGGGTGGACGCCTCGACCCGCACCTACTCCCGACTGGTGAGCACGGGCGCGGGGCCGCTGCTCGTCGAGGCGGTCTTCGGCGCCGACGACGTCACCGTCGACGTCGTGGGTGTCGACGGCGACGGCGCTCCCGAGGCGCTCGTCGAAGCCGGCGCGTCGGTGCGCGGGTGGCTCGACCTCGAGACCGACCTCTCCGCCGTGGCCCTGCACCTCGGCGACGACCCCGTCCTCGCGCCGCTGGTGTCGGCCCAGCCTGGCCTGCGGATCCTGGGGTCGTTCGACGGGTTCGAGTCTGCGGTGATGACGGTGCTCGGACAGCACGTCTCGCTCGTCGCCGCTCGCACGTTCGGCGGCCGGCTCGTCGAGCGGTGGGGACGGCTCGATGCGGTCACCGGGCTCGTAGAGTTCCCGTGCCCCGCAACGCTTGCAGCGGTCGACCCCGCAGAGCTGCAGGCCGTCGTGGGCGTCACCGGGCAGCGCGCCCGCACCGTCGTCGCCGTCGCTCGGGCGTGCGCCGACGGCCTCCGCGTCGCGCCGGGCGTCGACCCGGTGCCCGTACGGCGCGAGCTGCTGGCGCTGCCCGGGATCGGCCCGTGGACGGTCGAGTACGTCGCGATGCGGGCGATGCGTGACCCCGACGCCTTCCCGGCCGGCGACCTCGTCCTGCGCAAGGCGCTGGAGCTCGCCACGCCTCGCGAGGTGGCGGCCCGGGCCGCCGCGTGGTCGCCGTGGCGCGCCTACGCAGCGATCCACCTCTGGCACCACGCCGCGTACTCGCTGCACCTCTGACCCGGCGCCGCGGCCTACCGCGCCTGCTCGTGGGGCGCCTCTAGACTGTGCGCGCACTGCCCCCGTAGCTCAGCTGGATAGAGCAAGAGCCTTCTAATCTCTAGGTCGCAGGTTCGAGTCCTGCCGGGGGCGCCCCTCCACCACCGGTCCCGGTGCCGCTGCGGCTCAGGCCGTGGTCGCCCGGCGGCTCAGCTGGGCGGTCCGCCGCAGTGCGAGCTCGGCGAGCAGGGCCGCCCCGTCGGGGACGACGGAGTCGTCGAAGTCGGCCCGCGGCGAGTGGTTGTCCGGTGCCGACGCGTGGTCGGCGACCGGGCAGGCGCTGAGGTTGACGTAGGCGCTCGGCACGAGCTCGCCGACGAACGAGAAGTCCTCCGCGCCCATCTCGGGGTCGCGCTGGTGGGTGTAGCGGTCGGCGCCGAACAGGTCGACGATCGTGTCCTTCGCGAAGGCGTACTCGTCCTCGTCGTTGACCGTGACGGGGTAGCCCGGGAGGTGCTCGACCTCGGCGGTGAGCCCGTGGGCGGCCGCGAGCTGCTCGGCGAGGAGGGTGATCTTCCCGCTCACCGCCTTGCGTGCCTCGGGCGAAAGGCTGCGCACGGTCGCCTCGAACACCGCGTCGTCAGGGATGATGTTGTCCTTGGTGCCGCCCACGAACTTGCCCACCGTGATGACGACCGGGTCGAAGACGTCGAACTGCCGGGTGACGAGCGTCTGCAGGGCCACGACGATCTCGCACGCCACCGGGATGGGGTCCTTGGCCCGGAACGGCTGCGACCCGTGACCGCCCTCGCCGACCACCCGCACCTTGACCTCGTCGGCCGCCGCCATGAGCGGTCCGGGGCGCCCGAACCACTGCCCCAGCGGGTGCTCGGAGGAGAACACGTGCAGGGCGTAGGCCGCGTCCACCCGACGCCCCGCAGCATCGAGCAGCCCTTCGGCGATCATCGGCTCGGCCCCACCGGGCCCTTCCTCGCCGGGCTGGAACATGAACACGACGTCGCCCTCGAGCTCGTCGCGCAGGTCGTGCAGGATGCGTGCCGCGCCGACGAGGCCGGCGACGTGGAGGTCGTGGCCGCAGGCGTGCATCAGCCCCGGGTGCCGCGACACGTGTTCGAGGTCGAGGTCCTCGGTCACCGGGAGGGCGTCCATGTCCCCGCGCAGGAGGACCACCGGCCGGTCGACGCCGGTGCGGTCGCCACCACGGCCGCGAAGCACGGCGACCACCGAAGACAGCCCCTTCCCCAGGGTGACCTCGAGGTCGAGGCCCACGAGGGCGTCGAGGACGAGGCGCTGCGTCAGGGGCAGCTCGAGGCCGAGCTCGGGCACCTGGTGCAGCTCGCGCCGCAGGGCGACGAGGTCGGGGCCGATGGTCGAGGCGATGTCGAGGGTGCGCACGCCCAGCAACCTAGTACGCGCCGAGCATCTCCCGGCGGCGGGCGGTGAGCGCGGCGAGCATGTCCCGCTCGCTCTCGAGGGCCTGGGCGTCGGCGGCGCTGTGGTGCATGCGGGCCCGCAGCAGCGCCAGCTCGCTGGCAGTGTCCTGGAAGCCGCGCATCGCGGCGAGCGACCTCCGGCCGGCCGAACGCGCCCACATCCGGGCGGCACGGCGGCCCCTCATCGTCGAGAGCATCTGCACCTCGCCCGGCGACAGCCACCCGGCATCGGCGTAGACGCTCAGGTAGCGGCCGATGAGCCGCCCCTCGCGTCGCCGCGCCCACACCACGAGGGCCACGAAGGCGAGGAAGATCGGCACCTCGACGAGGAGGTAGACCGTGACGAGCCCGGCCCCTCCCGTGACGGCGGCGAGGTTCCAGATCGCGTGCAGGAGCGCCGCGAGCAGGTATCCCGCAACGGGCGCCAGGACCTTCAGGGCCCGGCTGCGCGTGGTCGCCGCGATCCCGATACCGATCCCCGTGCAGACCGTGAACATCGGGTGGGCGAACGGCGTGAAGATGCAGCGGGCGATGAACGTGCCCGTCAGCGCCTGGTCGCCACCGTCGGCGTAGGCCATCCCGAGGTACTGGATGTTCTCGGTGAAGGCGAAACCGGCCGCGACGATGCCGGCGTAGACCATGCCGTCGATGATCCCGTCGAACTCGCGCCGCCTGAACCACCAGATGAGCAGCACCAGCAGGCCCTTGCAGGCCTCCTCCACCAGCGGAGCGGAGAACACCGCGGTCGCGAGCATGGCTGACTGCGAGCCACCGGTGGCCGCCTGGAAGGCGATGTTGGCGCCGGTGTTGAAGACCCCCGCCACCAGCGCCGCGACGAGCGCTCCCCACGCGAAGGCAACGAGCAGGTAGCGCTTGGGCTCGGCCTCGAAGCGGTCGAGCCACAGGAAGGTCGGGATCACGATGCCGAGGGGGATGGCCGCGAGCAGCACCCCCAGCAGGCTGGTCACCACCCCGAGCGTCGCGCCGTAGTAGGCGACGAGGACCAGTGCTGCGAGCGCGAACCCGATGACGAGGAACGCCACGAAGAGCCAGCGCCGCAGGGCTCGCCGGCTCGACCCGCGCCCGACCCCAGGGCCGCCGGCAACACCGTCCTGGCCGGTCGCACCGGCCGGCCCACCACCCTGGACCGGCCCCCCGGCCAGTGGTCCCGCCCCGTACCGAGGCTCCTGTCCCCACGTCATGACCGGCAGGCTAGTGCAGCGACCGGACGCACGCCCCGCGCCTGTCGCGGGTGGGCCGTAGGGTGTGCGGGTGACCCAGACCCCCACAGAACGCTCGATCAACGACCGCATCGTCTGGATCGACTGCGAGATGACCGGGCTCTCCCTCGAGCACGACGCCCTCATCGAGGTGGCCGCCCTGGTCACCGACTTCGAGCTCAACCAGCTCGGCGACGGCGTCGACGTCGTCATCGCCCCGCCGGCCGGTGCGCTCGAGCAGATGGACGACTTCGTGCGTGACATGCACACCACCTCGGGCCTGCTCGAGGAGCTGGCGGGCGGCACGACCATGCAGGACGCGCAGGAGCAGGTGCTCGCCTACGTGCGCGAGTGGGTGCCCGAGCCGCGCAAGGCTCCCCTCGGCGGCAACACCGTCGCCACCGACCGCGGCTTCCTCGCCCGCGACATGGCCGAGCTCGAGGCACACCTGCACTACCGGATCATCGACGTCTCCTCGATCAAGGAGCTGTCCCGCCGCTGGTACCCGCGCGCCTACTTCAGCTCTCCCAAGAAGTCCGGCGGCCACCGCGCGCTCGCCGACATCCGCGAGTCGATCGCCGAGCTGCGCTACTACCGCGAGGCCGTCTTCGTCCCCCAGCCCGGCCCCGACAGCGCCACGGCCAAGGCCATCGCCGCGCGGCACGTGGTCGACCCCGGCTGACGGGCGCGGACCACGGGCCTGCCGCGGCTTGCCGGGGTGGTCACGAGCACCCCTTCGGAACGGGTACGATGGTTGTCGCTTCCGCGGCCGGACTTGTCCGGTCGTGTTGCATGGTGGGCGTAGCTCAGCTGGTAGAGCACCGCGTTGTGGTCGCGGGGGTCGCGGGTTCAAGCCCCGTCGCTCACCCCACTCGAAGGCCCCCGACCGTCACGGTCGGGGGCCTTCGTCATCTCGCGTCCTTCGTCAGGTGGGGGCCCTCGTCACGTCGGGAGTCTTCGTCACGTCGGGAGTCTTCGTCACGTCGGGAGTCTTCGTCACGTCGGAGTGCGTCAGGCAGGATGGAACGGTGTTCATGGACTCAGACCGCAAGCACAGGGCCGTCCGCATCACCGTGTGGGTGGCCGTCCTCGGGCTGCTCCTGGGGGTGCTGTCCTCCCTCGTGACCGCGCTCGGGGCCGACGCCCACGCGTCGCTGCGGTCGGTCTCGCCTGCTGACGGCTCCACGGTGCGCACGGCGCCTGCCGCGGTGGTGCTGACGTTCGACGAGCCCATCAGCTCCAGCTTCGCCACCGTCACCGTGACCGGCCCCGGAGGTGACGCCGGCAACGGGCGCGCGAAGGTGGACGGCACCACGGTCAGCCTCGACCTCGACGCGGGGCTGCCTGACGGCACCTACAAGGTCGCTTTCCGCGTCGTCAGCGAGGACGGCCACCCGGTGTCGGACACGAGCACCTTCCGGCTGGCCGCAGCAGCACCCACCTCGAGCGCTCCCTCCACGTCTTCGGGCACCGACTCGCCCGCGCCGACCATGACGCCCCTCCCCCAGTCCTCGAGCTCCTCAGCCAGCGTCTCGTCCAGCGAAAAGGCCTCCGCAGCAACGGCATCCGGGACCGGCAACGGCACCGGGCTGCGCCTCGGGCTGGCTGTCGGGGTCGGCGCCCTGGCCGTCGCGGCGGGCACCGCGCTGGTCGCCGCAGCCCGCCGACGGAGGCAGTCGTGAGCGTCAGCGGAGCCGATTTCACGTCGCCGCCATCGTCCTGCTAATGTCTCTCCTCGCGCGCCATTAGCTCAATTGGCAGAGCAGCTGACTCTTAATCAGCGGGTTCGGGGTTCGAGTCCCTGATGGCGCACCACCCACCACGAAGGGCCGGTCACACCACTGTGGCCGGCCCTTCGTGCGTCCTGCCCCGGACATCGGCATGGGGCCGGGTGTCGGGACCGGCGTCGGGCCTGCGCTTCTCGGAGGGCGAGACGCCACGGGTACCTCGTGGACGACGGCCGGGGCCGCGTGCTGCACTGGAGCCATGTCTTCGACCACCGCGGTGATGCGCGCGCACATGGCTCCCATGTGCGGCGACGTCATGCGGTGTTGCTGCTGCGCCTGACCTCGTCCCGCACCAGCCCCGACGCCTCGAGCGCGTCCCTCGAACCCCGGAGACATCCCATGGCCACCAGCCACACGGCACACCGCCGCATCCACCTCGACCTGTTCCTGGTCCAGGGGTCGGTCTGTCCGCGAATGCGCAGCCTCCACGCGCCATCTCGCACAACACAGACACCGACGAACCAGGAGCAGGACCATGACCATCACGACCACCGCCGGCACCCCCGGCGTCAACCGCTTCACCCGTAGCCAGCTGCTCCGCACGGCGCAGCTCTTCGCCACCGACCCCGACCTCCACCGCCACGTCGACCTCGGCGCCACCGAGCGCACCTGGCACCGCCTCGACGCCACCGAGCACCTCGAGATCTGGCTCATCGCGTGGCCGGTCGGCACGTCGACCGGCTGGCACGACCACCTGCGCTCCGAGGGCGCCTTCGTCACCGTCGAGGGCACACTGGCCGAGCACAGCTGGTCCGGCGGCCGGGCGCACGAGAGGCTGCTGCCCCGCGGCGAGGGCCGGTCGTTCGGCAGCCACCACGTGCACGACGTCGCCAACCCCGGTGACGTCCCCGCCCTGTCGGTGCACGTCTACTCCCCCGCGCTGCGCGGCCTGACCCGCTACGCGGTCCTCGACGGGACGCTGAAGGTGACCGGCGTCGAGCAGGCCGGTGAGCAGTGGTGACCGCCGTGAGCGCCGCGCCCACGATCCAGACGCACTGGGAGACACGGCTGTTCAGCGGTCCGGTGACGCGGGACCCGGGCCGCGGGCGGCTGGCACCCACCTACGCCGGGATCGACGACCAGCTGGCCGACGCCCGCAGCCGGCTGCGCCGGGTGAGCGTGCGGGCGGCATACCAGGAGGTGCTCTACGGCCGAGCGGTCCTGGTGGACATCCGTCCCGCGGCACAGCGGGCGACCGAGGGCGAGGTCGCGGCGCACCTGCACCCGCTCGTCGTCGAGCGCAACGTGCTGGAGTGGCGCTTCGACCCACGCCACGAGTCCCGGCTGCCCGTCGCCGGATTCGCGACACGGGTGCTCGTGCTGTGCCAGGAGGGCTACACCTCGTCACTGGCCGCGGACGCCCTGCTGCGGCTCGGGGTCACCCGCGCCACCGACGTCGAGGGCGGGTTCCGGGCCTGGCGCGAGGCCGGGCTCCCGACCGCTCAGAGGTAGAGGCCGGTCTGCCCGCCGTCGCTGACCCGCGCGGCAGCGACGGCGTGCAGGTCCTTCTCGCGCAGCAGGACGTACTCCTTGGACTGCAGCTCGACCTCACCGCGGTCCTGCGGGTCGAACAGCACCCGGTCACCGACCTCGACCTGGCGGACGTTCTGGCCGGTCGCGACGACGGTGGCCCACGCCAGACGCCGGCCGATGCTGGCGGTGGCGGGGATGACGATCCCGCCACCGGACCGGCGCTCGCCACCCTCGCCCTCGAGGGAGACCAGCACCCGGTCGTGCAGCATGCGGATCGGGAGGCGGTCTGCTCCCTCAGCCACGACGGCGGCGGACCGCGCCGAGCCCGATGAGCGCGACCGCTGCAGCCGCGAGGGCCGCGACGCGCTCGGTACGCAGCTCACCCGTGGGTGTGCGGGTGGCCTCGGTGAACTTCTCGCGCGCGGACTGCACCTGGCGGCGCGCGATCTCCTGCGGCGCGGTACGGGTGTGCAGCTCGTCGACCGTGCCCGCGAGGCGCTCGCGGGCGGCGGCGATGTCGGCCTCGATCTGGTCGACCGACTTGGGCTGGGACGGACGCGGGGCGCTCGTGTCGCTCACGGGATCTCCTACGGGTGGCTGGATGGTGATGGGAGGGCGGTGTGGTGGCGAGGTGCCCGCGGGGGTCAGGCGAGGCCGAGGTCGCGGCGCAGCTTGGCCACGTGGCCGGTGGCCTTGACGTTGTACATCGCGTGGGAGACCTGGCCCTGCTCGTCGACCACGACCGTGCTGCGGATGACGCCCTCGACGGTCTTGCCGTAGAGCTTCTTCTCGCCGAACGCTCCCCAGCGCGTCATCACGGCCCGGTCGGCGTCGGAGAGCAGCGTGATCGTCAGGCCGTCCTTCTCGCGGAACTTCGCGAGCTTGGCCGGGGCATCGGGCGAGATGCCGAGCACCTCATAGCCCTCGCCGCGCAGGGAGCTGATGTTGTCGCTGAAGTCGCACGCCTGGGTGGTGCAGCCGGGTGTCATGGCGGCCGGGTAGAAGTAGACGATGACCTTGCGGCCGCGCAGGTCGGACAAGGTCACCTCCCCACCCTGGTCGTCGGGCAGCGTGAAGTCCGGCGCTTCGTCGCCGGGGCTCAGTCGCTCGCTCACGGGCGGGTCTCCTCGGGTCGCGTAGTTGCAAACGATTTGCAATAGAGTGGATGTCGTCCTCCCGCAAACCTATCCCAGCAGCGGGTTCGCCACCCGACGGCAAGGAGTCCCCGTGCACGTCCCCGACGGCTTCCTCGACGCCCCCACCTCGCTGGCGACGGCGGGCGTCGCCGCGGTCGGCGTCGTCAGCGCGCTGGTCGGGGCCGCCCGCCGCGAGCTGGACGACCGCACCGCACCGCTGGCCGGGCTCGTGGCCGCGTTCGTGTTCGCGACACAGATGCTCAACTTCCCCGTCGGCGCGGGCACGTCCGGGCACCTGTTGGGCGGCGCCCTCGCCGCCGTGCTCGTGGGTCCGTGCACGGCCACGCTCTGCCTCACGGTGGTGTTGCTGGCGCAGGCCCTGCTGTTCGCCGACGGCGGCCTGACCGCCATCGGCACCAACATCACCCTGATGGGCCTCGTGGGCGTGTGGGTCGGCTGGCTCACCTTCCGCGGGGTGCAGGCGCTGCTGCCCCGCCGCGTCGGCATGGTGGTGCCGGCTGCCGCAGTCGGCGCGTTCCTGTCGGTCCCCGTTGCGGCACTGGGGTTCGTGGCGCTGTACGCCGTGGGCGGCCAGGCCCCGATCCCCCTCGACCGGCTGGCCACGGCCATGGTCGGCTGGCACCTGCTCATCGGCGTCGGCGAGGCCGTCATCACCGCGCTCGCCGTCTCCTCGATCGTCGCCGTGCGCCCCGACCTCGTCCACGGCGCGCGGAAGGTCCTGCAGCAACGGGAGCTCGTCGTGCGCGAGGAGGTCCGCGCATGAGGTCGGTCAGCACGCGTCGCCTCGTCGTGGTGGGCCTTCTCGTCGCGCTCGTCCTCGCCGGTGTCGTGTCCTACTACGCCTCGAGCCACCCCGACGGCCTCAACTACGTCGCCGAGAAGGTCGGGTTCCTGTCGACCGGGCGCCGGCACGCCACCGACGGCTCACCCTTCGCCGGGTACTCCACTCGCGGGGTCGGCAACGCGCGGCTGTCCGGCGGCCTCGCCGGCGTCGTGGGTGTCCTCGTGGTGGGCCTCGTCGGTGGCGGCCTCGCCTGGCTGTTGCGCCGCCGCGGCCACGGCCCCAGCGAAGACCGGCGGTAGTCGGGTGGGCGCGAGCCACGGGCACCACCTGCACTTCCACGGCCACTCCCCCGTGCACCACCTCCCCGCACACACCAAGATCGTCGCGCTCGTCACCTTCGTGCTCGTCGTCGTGGCCACCCCGCGCCAGCACGCCTGGGCGTTCGCGGTGTATGCCGTCCTGCTCCTGGGCGTCGTCGGCCTCGCCGGGCTGCCCTTCGGCCACATCGCCAGGCGGATGGTCGTCGAGGTGCCGTTCGTCGTCTTCGCGGCGCTGCTGCCGTTCGTGGCATCGGGACCGCGGGTGCCGGTCGGGCCGCTGAGCCTGTCCGAACCGGGACTGTGGGCGTCGTGGGCGCTGCTGGCCAAGGGAACCCTCGGGGTGCTGGCCTCCCTGACCCTGGCCGCGACCACCGAGCCGCGCGACCTGCTGGCGGGGCTCGAGCGCCTGCGCCTGCCGCAGCAGCTCGTGCAGATCTTCGGCTTCATGGTGCGCTACCTCGAGGTCGTCACCGGCGAGCTGACGCGGATGCGCATCGCCCGGGAGTCGCGCGGGTTCCAGGCCCGGTCGGTGCGGTCGTGGCCGGCGCTCGCCTCCACCGTGGGGGCGCTCTTCATCCGGTCCTACGAGCGCGGCGAGCGCATCCACCTCGCCATGCTGTCCCGCGGCTACACCGGAAGGCTCCCCGTGACCCACACCCTCACCGCCTCGTCCGCCCAGTGGCGGCTCGCGGCAGCCCTGCCCACCGCCGCACTGGTGACCCTCGCCGTGGCGGTGGCGCTGTGAGCGACCCGGTCCTCGACGTCCGCGGGCTCGCCTACGCCTACCCCGACGGCCACCAGGCGCTGTACGGCGTGAACCTGCACGTGCACCGCGGCGAGCGGGTGGCCCTGCTCGGCCCGAACGGCGCCGGCAAGACGACGCTGGTCCTGCACCTCAACGGCATCCTCACCGCCGGCGCGGGTTCGGTAGCGGTCTCCGGACTGCCGGTCGCGAAGGAGAACCTCCAGGAGGTGCGCCGCCGCGTCGGCGTGGTGTTCCAGGACCCCGACGACCAGCTGTTCATGCCCAGCGTCCGCGCCGACGTCGAGTTCGGGCCGGCCAACCTGGGCCTGCGCGGCGCCGAGCTGGAGCGCCGCGTCGTCGACGCCCTCGACCGGGTCGGCATGGTCGACTTCATCGACCGGCCGCCGCACCACCTGTCGTTCGGCCAGCGGCGCCGCGTGGCCGTCGCCACGGTGCTGGCCATGGAGCCCGAGGTGCTCGTGCTCGACGAGCCCTCCTCCAACCTCGACCCCGCGTCCCGGCGCGAGCTCGCCGACATCATCCGCTCGCTCGACGTCACCGTGCTCATGGTCACGCACGACCTGCCCTACGCCTACGAACTCTGCCCCCGGTCGGTCGTCCTGTCCGACGGCGTCGTGGTGGCCGACGGCACCACACGCGACGTGCTCACCGACGACGCGCTCATGGCCGCCCACCGACTCGAGCTGCCGTTCGGGTTCGACCCGCGCACCATCCCGGCGCCGTAGGGCGTCAAGGTCTCCGGCCCCGGACCGGCGGGTCGACCGGTCCCTGGGGCGCAGACCACTCCGCGGCGTCCGCGCCCCACCGGTGGCCGACCCGGGTGAACTCGCGGGGCCCGTCGTCGACCTGGAAGGCGGGTCTGGACTGCACGAGCTCACCGAGGTCGGTGGGAGTCGACACCATCCACGGCGAGGGGTCGTCGAGAGCTTGCGCCGGGGCGTCGAGGGCATCGGACTGGAGCAGCCAGTGCGCGGTCCGGGCGAGGTGCGCGGACACGCGCCAGGTGCCGCCCTCCACCGCCCGGCGACGCAGGGCCGTGAGGACCCCGGCAGCGAGGAGGTACCCCGTCGCGTGGTCGAGCGCCTGGGCCGGCAGGGCACCAGGGGTCCGGTCGTCGCGCGACTCCAGCAGCGCGATACCGGTGGCTGCCTGGACGATGCTGTCGAACCCACGGCGGCCACCCCACGGCCCGCTCGGCGTCCACGCCGTGAGGGTGGCGCACACGAGGTGTGGGTGGGTCAGCGCGAGCGCGTCGGGGTCCAGCCCGTATGCCGCGAGCGCCCCGGGCCGGTAGCCGACGACGAGGACGTCGGCCTCGTCCACGAGCTCGTGCAGGCGCCGGCGGGCGTGCTCGTCGTGGAGGTCGACGAGCGTGGACCGCTTGCCCGGCCCGGTCTCGAGGTGCTGGGCCTCGATCTCGGGCAGGTGCGGGCTGTCCACGCGCAGCACGTCGCAGCCGAGGAACGCCAGCGTCCGGGTGGCCACCGGGCCGGCGATGACCCTGGTGAGGTCGAGGACGCGGGGTCGTGGCCGGACCGGCGCCGGGGCCGCGTCCCCCGTCGTGGTCACGGCCAGCACGTCGTGCGTCGCCACGGCCCGCGCCTGCTCGCCGCCCATCCACTCGGCCAGCGGGCGCACGCGCACCGCGATGCCGTGCTCGGCGGTCACGACGTCCTCGACCTCGGAGGCGCCTGCCGCGGCCATGAAGGCAGTCAGCTCGTCTCGCGTCGTGTCCTCGCCGAGCCCCAGCGCGCGCAGCAGGCGAGCCCGGTGGTGTGGGTAGTTGGCGTGCGTGCGCACCCAGCCGTCCTGTGTCTCGAAGAAGCCGGACAGGGGCGCGAACCCCGACCCGCCCACGCCACCGAGGCTCTGCAGCTGGTCGCCCCGGAAAGAGACGGCGACCTGGCGCGGGTCGACGTGGACACGGTCGCCGCCACGCAGGACGGCCCCGGCCAGCCCTGCCGCGGCGACGGCCCCGCAGGCCAGCGTGCTGACGGGCAGCACCGAGGGCAGCGCACTGCCGGGCCGCAGGTCGAGGTGGGCGGCGACGTGGCCCTCGTCGAGGCGCAGCGCCGGGAGCAGCTCGCGCAGCAGGGGGTTCACAGCCCGACGGTACGGCACGGGCGTCCCGCGGCGCGCGAGTCCGTCGGAGGCCGCTCAGTAGCCCTCCGGCAGCAGCTCGCCGACCGGCGCACTGGCCTCGACCCGGTTGCCGGGCGGCGCCAGCGGGCACACCCAGCGGTAGTCGTAGACGCACGAGGGGTTGTAGGCGAAGTTGAGGTCGACCACCCAGGAGTCCTGGTCGTCACGCCCGAGGTCAGCCCCCTTGACGGTGTCGAGCAGGTAGCGGCCGGCGCCGTAGGTCTCCTGTCCCGCAGAGCCGTCGCGCACGGGGAGGAACAGGCCTCCGCCGTACGAGTCGAGCCACCACAGGTCCAGCGTCCCGAGGCCCTCCAGCGTCACGCGCCCGGCGCCGCGGAACGGCACCACGCCATCGGTCGCCGACAGGAACTCCCACGGCTCCTGCTCGGCCGGCTCCACCGGCACGACGAACCGGAACGCCGGGTCGTACGGCGCGTGGCGCAGCGACTGCCCCTCGCGGCGTGGCGACGCCGGGTGCTCGAGGAACAGGCGCGACCGCGTCTCGACCCAGAGGGCGTGGGCCTCCTCGGGGTCCGGCTCCGCGCGGACGGCGGCATAGAGGGCGTGCACCTCCCGGCGCCAGGACGCCGTGTCGAGCGCGTCCTTGCTGGGCAGGTCCTGCGCGTCCTCCCAGTCGTCCTTGGGTGCAGTCATGTGCGCACGTCGGGACTTGAGCCAGTCAATGCAGCACATCTCATGGAGCAAGTGTCCCTCACCGTGGTGCGGTGTCGGGCGACCGTGCCGAGGTGTTGGGCCCGCCTAGTGGTCGGACCTGTCGGATGGGTGGTCAGGCTCGTTCGGAACGCTCTCGAGCCCCGCGGCGCCTTCGGCCGCCGGGTCTGCCTTGTCCTGCTCACCCGCGACGGAGACCTGACCAGTGCGAGCGACGACGAGGACCTCCACATTCGAACCGTCCGGGCGTACCAGCTTGACGTCGTACGTCGTCCCGACCGGGCCGGTGGCCGCTTCCACCTCGTCGACGTGGGCTCTGGTCGCGCTCGCTGCGAGGGCCGCAGCCTGCGCTGCGGTGAGCGGTCGCGCGGGCCGCGTCGGTCGGGCCGTCGCACCGAGCGGGTGGCTGGATGGCATCGTCGGTCGCTGGGTCACGGTGGGCTCTGACGTGACGCCGTTCACCGAAACGGGACCAGTCGCAGCGACAGCCCGGGCGTGCTGCCCTGGGTGTGATCCGGTGCGAGTCGCCATCACCGCGGCGGTGCCTCCCAAGGAAGCGACGGCGGCGACGGTGGTCAGTCCGGCGGCGAACCGGCCGGGGCGAGTGGTGAGGTGCATGGCGGAGTCCTTCTGTCAGTGGCGGCCCCCGTGGTCGCCTGTCGCCAGCCTGAAAGCCGGGTGACAGCCCCGACAGGCACCCTTGGTGTCCGTATCCCCCACCTGTGGCAGAGCCCGCCCTGCGAAGCGCCTCACGTTCAGGTGCACGTGGACGCGATACCGGGACCACGATGGGGCCGGCGCGCGACAGCCGGGTCCGGTGCGCAAGGCGGGACTTGAACCCGCACGCCCGAAGGCACCAGGACCTAAACCTGGCGCGTCTGCCGATTCCGCCACTTGCGCGCGGAGGCCACTGTACGGCCTCGGGGCGTCCTCAGCCGAGCAGGTCGCGCAGGTGCGGGACCAGGGCGCGGAACGCCTTGCCGCGGTGGGAGATCGCGTTCTTCTCCTCCGGCGACAGCTCAGCCGCGTGGCGGGTGTCGCCCTCGACGACCAGCACCGGGTCGTAGCCGAAACCGTTGGCACCCTTGGGCTCTCGCGCCAACGCACCCGGCATGCGGCCCTCGGTGGAGCGCACCGTACCGTCCGGCAGCGCCAGCACCGCGGCGCACACGAAGGCCGCCGCGCGGTGCTCGTCCTTGACGTCGGCGGTCTGGGCGAGGAGCAGGTCGAGGTTGGCGCGGTCGTCGCCGTGGCGACCGGCCCAGCGCGCCGAGAAGATGCCGGGAGCACCGCCGAGCACGTCGACCGACAGCCCCGAGTCGTCGGCGAGCGACGGCAGCCCGGTGAACTCGGCGAGCGCCAGCGCCTTGAGCCGGGCGTTGCCCTCGAAGCTCACCTCGTCCTCGACGACGTCGGGCGCACCGGGGAAGTCACCGGCTCCGACGATCTCGAGGCCGAGCTCCTCGACGACGTCGGAGAGGATGGCGCGCAGCTCGAGGACCTTGTGGTCGTTGCGGGTCGCGAGGACGACCCGGGTCACAGCTCGCGCTCCCGCGGCGTGGCGGCGAGCGCCTCCTGCTGGCGGACGGCGAGGTCGGCACAGCCCTGGGTGGCCTTGTCGAGCAGCGCGTCCAGCATGTCGCGGTCGAAGGGCTCGGCCTCCGCGGTCCCCTGCACCTCGACGAACCGCCCGTCGCCGGTCATGACGACGTTCATGTCGGTCTCGGCGGTCGAGTCCTCCGGGTAGTCGAGGTCGATGACCGCCTGGCCCTTGACGATGCCGACCGAGACCGCGGCGATGGAACCGGTGAGCGGCTTCGCGTTCCTGGCGATGAGGCCCTTGGCCCGGGCGTCCTCGATGGCGTCGACGAGCGCGACGTAGGCGCCGGTGATGGCGGCGGTCCGCGTGCCGCCGTCGGCCTGCAGGACGTCACAGTCCAGGACGATGGTGTTCTCGCCGAGCGCCTTGGTGTCGATGACCGCCCGCAGGCTGCGGCCGATGAGCCGGCTGATCTCGTGGGTGCGCCCGCCGACCTTGCCCTTGCGGGACTCGCGGTCGGAGCGGGTGTTCGTCGCGCGGGGCAGCATCTCGTACTCCGCCGTGACCCAGCCGGTGCCCTTGCCCTTGAG
Organism: Phycicoccus sp. Soil748; assembly: GCF_001428025.1. Classification (GTDB taxonomy): domain Bacteria; phylum Actinomycetota; class Actinomycetes; order Actinomycetales; family Dermatophilaceae; genus Pedococcus. The sequence continues at coordinate 405,295 of NZ_LMSC01000009.1, forward strand.
CCAGCGCGGCACGCCCTCGGTGAACGAGGCCGCGCAGAGCACCCGGGTGCGGCCGAACTCGACGAGCACGCTGCCCTCGGCGTGGTCCAGCCAGTTGCGGGTGATGCGCACCTCGCGGGTCTGGTCGGGGGTGCGGCCGTCGTGGCGGGCCTGGGCGGTCGGGGCGGTGGTGTCGGTCACGGCAGCAAGGCTAACCGCCGTCGGTGAGCCGCCCTAGGGTGGACCCATGGCTGCAACCTTCGCCCTCGGTGCCCACGTCGACTCGGCCGACCCGGTGGGTGCGGCCCGTGAGCGCGGCGCCGGTCTGTCGCAGTTCTTCCTCGGCAACCCGCAGAGCTACAAGGGGCCCGAGGTGGAGTACGCAGGCGGGGCCGAGGCGCTGCGGGCCGACGCCGAGGCAGCCGGGGTCGACCTCTACGTCCACGCGCCCTACCTCATCAACGTGGCGACGACCAACAACCGCATCCGCATCCCGAGCCGCAAGCTGCTCCAGCAGTTCATCGACGCCGGCGCCTCGGTCGGCGCCAAGGGCCTCATCGTCCACGGCGGCCACGTCGACAAGGCCGAGGACGTCGAGAAGGGCTTCGACAACTGGCGCAAGGCCATCCAGGCCACCGACCTCAAGATCCCCCTGCTGCTCGAGAACACCGCCGGCGGCGACAACGCCATGGCGCGGACGCTCGAGCGCATCGCCCGCACCTGGGACGCCATCGGGAGTGCGGAGGGCTCCGACAACGTCGGCTTCTGCCTCGACACCTGCCACGCCCACGCCGGTGGCATCCCCCTCGCGGGCGCGGTGGACGCCATCCGCTCCATCACGGGCCGCATCGACCTCGTGCACTGCAACGACAGCCGTGACGAGTTCGACTCCGGCGCCGACCGGCACACCAACCTCGGCGAAGGGCTCATCGATGCCGACGAGCTCGCCGCCGCGGTGCGGGCCGCCGGCGCGCCGGTCGTCATCGAGACGCGTGGTGGCCTCGAGGGCCAGCGGGCCGACCTCGACTGGCTGCGCGAGCGGCTCTAGACCTTCTGCCGGGCGAGGAAGCGCCGGATCGCCTCGCGGGGCTGGTCGGCGATGTGCGGTCCGTGGGTGAACGCCGCCGTGGTGTAGTCGAGCTCGGCCAGCCGGTGGGCAGTCTTCTGGGTGAGCCGGAAGTCGGTGCAGAAGGACCTGACCGGCCACCGCACGCCCCGGACATTGAAGATGGAGTCGCCGGTGATCAGCACCCCGGACGAGCGGTGCAGGTAGGCGACGTGCCCGGGTGAGTGCCCCGGGGTGTGCACGACCTCGAGGCCGCCCGCGACGTCGAGGAGCTGCCCGTCGGTCAGCCGCTCCCCCACCGTGACGGCGGCGTAGTCGTTGCCGCTGCCCATGAGCCGCGTCATGAGGCGGGCCATGAGGAACGACTGGTCACGGGGCGGGCTCTGACCGGCTTCCGCGTACGACGCGTCGTCCTCGTGGATGGCGAAGTCACGGCCCGTGGCCGCTGCCACGTGCGCCGCTCCCCCGGCGTGGTCGGGGTGGGCATGGGTCAGCAGCAGGCGCGTGACGTCGGACGGGCCCGAGTCGATGGACGCGAGCGCCGCCATGACCTTCGGGCCGGACTTCTTGACGCCCATGTCGACGAGGGTCACCTGGCCGTCGTCGTCGCGCAGGATGAACCCGTTGACGAAGTCGCCGAGCAGGGGGATGCGCCACACACCGGGAGCGAGCTCGACCGTCGCTTGCTTGGCCATGAGCCGACACTAGACCGCGAGCGCCATGAGCCGACACTCGTCGGCGAGCGCCGGGGCCGAGGCTAGTCCGCGAGGCCCGGCGGCCATACCCGGCTGAACCGCTCGAACACGACCTCCAGCTCGTCGGAGAACTCGATGCCGATGCGCTCGCACTCGCGCCGGAAGAATCGCCGGTGCCCGTCGAGCCACGACTCGAGGGAGCGGTCGTACTCGCCCTCGTCCCAGGCGAACTGCGCGTCCACCGAGCTCAACGGTCCCACCCGCAGCTCCTGCGTCCGCAGCACGACACGGGGCCGGCCGTCGCCGCCGCAGGCGACCCAGTGCGACCCGACGCGGGGAAGCGGCTCGCCGTCCGCTGCATACGCGGCGACCAGGCCGGCCGTCGCCCGCTTGGGGCCGTCGGTCACGAAGGCGATCAGCTCGTCCGCCAAAGCGGGGCTGTCGCCGAAGCACTCCACCGGGGGCTCGCCCTCGTCGGGGAGGCCCGGACGGCTGGCGCGGTAGTCCGCCCACATCGACAGGCCCGCGGCGCGGTCGATGGGCACGGGCCGCTCCTCGGCCGGCTGCTGTGGAGATGCGACGTCCCCGCCGGCCCGGCGCCACAGGGTCCAGGTGTCGCCCTGCACTGCGAGCTCCACCGTCCCCGGCCACGCCTCGGCGGCCTGGGCCCGGCAGACCTCCGGGTCGTTCCACGGTGGGATGTGGGTGAGCACGAGCCGTCCGACGCCCCCCGCCGCCACCGCGGCCTCGGCGGCCCGGCGACCCGACAGGTGGATGCCCTGGGCCTCGTCGCGCCCGTCCACGAAGGCGCTGTCCACCAGGGCCAGGTCCGCGCCGGTCAGCAGCGGCGTCAGGGCGTCCGTGGCGTCGGTGTCCCCGGTGTAGGCAAGCACCGCACCGTCGGCCTCGACCCGGAACCCGTACGCCTCGACGGGGTGGTTGACGCGGTATGCCGTGACCGTGAACGGCCCGACGGTGGTCGCCACCGTGTCGCCCAGCTCGTGCACCGCGAACTCGGCGCTCATCCCGGTGTGCTCCAGACCGTGGTACATCAGGGCGAAACGGTCGCCGGCCCCCGCCGGCGCGTGCACGTCGAGCTGTCCAGCGACGGCGCCGCCAGGCCGGTACTTGCGGGTGACGTAGAGGCCGCAGATGTCGACGCAGTGGTCGGGGTGCAGGTGGCTGATGAAGACGGCGTCGAGGTCGGCGAGGTCGACCAGTCCCTGCAGCGGACCGAGGGCACCGTTGCCCAGGTCGAGGACGATGCTCCACGTGCGACCCTCGTGGTCGGCCTGGACGAGGTAGGAGGACGCGGGTGACTCCGGGCCGGCGAAGGAGCCGGAGCACCCCACCACGGTCACCTTCATCGAGCACCCCCCGATGCCACAGGTACCTCGGACGCCACAGACCCTCCCGACACCGCGGGCGCCCCGGCGGCGGCAGGCGTGGGTACCGACCTCACGACGGCGTCGCCGAAGACCGTGTCGTCGTCGGCGCCGACCTCGGGGCCGAGGAACCGACGCGCCAGACGGGTGAACTCCGCCGCGTCGCCGGTCGTGGTGAAGCCGTGGCTCGGCGGCGGAAGGTGCGCCGGGCGCAGGGCGTCGGAGTCCGCGAGCACGCGGTAAACGTCCTTGGCCGTCTCGTCCGCCGACGACACCAGGGTGACGCCCTCCCCCATCACGTAGGAGATGGCGCCGGTCAGCAGCGGGTAGTGCGTGCAGCCGAGGACGAGGGTGTCGACCTCACGCTCCTGCAGCGGTGCGAGGTAGTGGCGCGCGGTCTCGATGACCTCCGCGCCGCTCGTCACCCCGGACTCCACGAACTCGACGAACCGCGGGCACGGGACGCTGGCGACGTCGATCTGGGGCGCAGCGGCGAACGCGTCCACGTACGCCCCGGACTGGTGGGTGCCGCGCGTCGAGATGACGCCGACGCGGTGGTTGCGGGTGGCGGCCGCGGCGCGGCGCACGGCGGGGCGGATGACCTCGACGACCGGGACGTCGTAGCGCTCGCGGGCGTCGTGCAGCACGGCGGCGCTGGCGGTGTTGCAGGCGATCACGAGCACCTTGACGCCGTGGTCGACGAGGCGGTCGAGGCACTCGAGGGCGAACTCACGGGTCTGGGCGATCGGCCGTGGCCCGTACGGCGCGCGGGCGGTGTCGCCGAAGTAGGCGATCGACTCGTGGGGCAGCTGGTCGAGCACGGCCCGGGCGACGGTCAGGCCGCCGTAGCCGGAGTCGAAGATCCCGATGGGTGCGTCAGCCACGGGTCAAGGCTAGACGGGCTACCGCCGTGGCCCGTGACCGCCGGGCCGTCTGGTCCGTCACACCCCTCGGCCAGGCTCAGGGCAGCAGCGCGTGCGCCAGCGTCTCCTGCAGCCAGGTGAGGAAGTCGTAGACCGCGAGCGCGTAGACCGCCGGGTCGTCCTCGGCCAGGCTCGACACCTGCTCCTCGATGAGGTCCAGGTCGTCGTCCTGTCGCAGGCCGAGCCGCTCGCCCAGCACCAGCCGCACGTCCGTGAGCGCGACGACGAGCGCCACCGCCTGGTCGTGGTCGAGGCTGACCTTCTGGTCCTCGAGGTGACCCAGGGCCGAAATGGCCGTGTCGAGGTTGCGGGTCTTGCGGGCCCGCAGGCCTTCCTCGGTGAGCTGGCGGAACTCGGCCGCCATCTGGTCGTCCTGCCGGTTCGCCGTGGGGAAGATCCGGTCCAGGGCTGGGTCCCGCGGCGCGGGCACTCCCCCGGTGAGCTCGGGGACCTGGTCGTCGGCCGCGAGCGAGACCCCCATACCGACGCCACCGAGGCCGGCGACGATCCGGTCGAACTCGTCACCACCGTCCTCGGGGTCGGGGACAGCGGCGGGCTGCACCAGCTCACGCACCTGCTCCATGAGTCCGACCACGAGCCCGCGCTCGACCGCGTCGAGCTTGGCGACGTAGCGCCCCTGCCGCTTCTTGAATCCCCGGGCCACTCAGCTGTCCTTCTGGAACGTGGCCCACAGGCCGTAGCCCTGCAGGGCCTCGGTGTCGGTCTCCATGCGCTCGCGCGCACCGGTCGACACCACGGCGCGGCCCTTGGTGTGCACGTCCATCATGAGGCGCTCCGCCTTGGCCTTGGAGTAGCCGAAGTAGGTCTGGAACACGAACGTCACGTAGGACATGAGGTTGACCGGGTCGTTCCACACCAAGGTGATCCAGGGGACGTCCGGCTCGGTCGCCGCGTCGGCCGCGACGCTCTCCTGCTCCACGGGCGCGACGGAGGCGGTGACGGACAGGGCGGACGGCACGGCACCACCATAGGCTGCCCGGGTGGAGTCCACCGCACTGCTCACCGACCACTACGAGCTCACCATGGTCGAGGCCGCGCTGCGCAGCGGCGCCGCGTCCCGGCAGTGCGTGTTCGAGGTCTTCGCCCGCCGGCTGCCGGAGGGACGTCGTTACGGCGTGGTCGCCGGCACGGGGCGGCTGCTCGACGAGATCGAGGCCTTCCGCTTCGGGGACGCCGAGCTGCGGCGGCTGCGCGACAGCCACGTGGTCGACGAGACCACGCTGGACTTCCTCGCCGGCTACCGCTTCGAGGGCGACGTGTGGGGCTACGCCGAGGGCGAGTGCTACTTCCCCGGGTCGCCGGTGCTCGTCGTCGAGGCGGACTTCGCCCACGGGGTGCTGCTGGAGACGCTCGTCCTGAGCATCCTCAACCACGACAGCGCCGTCGCCTCCGCGGCCTCCCGGATGACGGCGGCCGCCGGCTCGCGACCGTGCATCGAGATGGGCTCGCGCCGCACCCACGAGGAGGCGGCCGTCGCCGCCGCCCGCGCGGCCTACGTGGCCGGGTTCGCCACCACCTCCAACCTCGAGGCGGGGCGAAGGTACGGCGTGCCCACGGCGGGCACGGCCGCGCACGCGTTCACGCTCCTGCACGACGACGAGCGCGAGGCGTTCGCCGCCCAGATCGCGACCCTCGGCAAGGGCACGACCCTGCTCGTGGACACCTACGACGTGCCCACCGCCGTCGCCACCGCGGTCGAGCTGGCCGGTCCCGAGCTCGGTGCCGTGCGGCTCGACTCCGGCGACCTGCTGGTCCAGGCGCGCCAGGTGCGCGACCAGCTGGACCAGCTCGGGGCCACCGACACCAGGATCGTGGTCACCTCGGACCTCGACGAGTACGCCATCGCGGGCCTCGCCGCCGGGCCGGTCGACCTCTACGGCGTCGGCACCTCCCTCGTCACCGGTTCCGGTGCCCCGACGGCGGGCATGGTCTACAAGCTCGTCGCGCGCGAGGACGAGGGCGGCACGCTGGTCGGGGTGGCGAAGAAGAGCAAGGACAAGGCCTCGGTGGCGGGCCGCAAGTACGCCCTGCGCCGCCGCTCGACCGACGGCGTGGCCGAGGCGGAGGTCATCGGCGTCGGCGACGCACCCCTGGACGACGGCGACGACCGCACCCTGTTGGCGCCGCTCGTGCGCGCCGGCGAGCGGGTCGACCCCGGACGTCACACCCTCGAGGCGGCACGCGAGCGCCACGGCGCGTCGCGCGCGGAGCTCCCCGCGGCGGCCCTGAGGCTGCAGCGGGGAGAGCCCGCGATCCCGACGGAGTACGTCGACTCCCGCGGGTAGCAGGGCATGCGGCAGGATGCGGTCATGGCTGACCACGACTACCGCGCCGAGGCGGCTGAGCTCGACGCCGCCGACCCCCTGAGCGCCCTCCGGGACCGCTACCTCACGCCGGAGGGCACCGACCTGGTCGCCTACTTCGACGGCAACTCCCTGGGGCGTCCGGTCGCCGCCGCCGTCGACCGGCTGCAGCAGTTCGTGGCCGGCCCCTGGGGCGACCGCCTCATCCGCTCGTGGGACGAGCAGTGGCTCGAGTGGCCGGGCAGGGTCGGCGACCGCATCGGCGAGCTCGTGCTCGGTGCAGCCCCTGGCCAGACCTTCGTCGGCGACTCGACGACGGTCCTGCTCTACAAGCTCTCGCGCGCCGCCGTCGACGCCCAGCTGGCCCAAGGACATGACGAGGTCGTCCTCGACACCGACAACTTCCCCACCGACCGCTACGTCCTCGAGGGCATCGCGGCGGAGCGCGGTCTGACCCTGAGGTGGATCGAGGCCGACGAGCGCTCCGGGGTCACGCTGGAGCAGGTGAAGGAGGTCGTGGGACCGAGGACGGCGCTCGCCGTCTTCAGCCACGTCGCCTACCGCTCGGGCTTCATCGCCGACGGAGCCGGCATCACCGCGGCCGTCCACGAGGCGGGCGGCCTGGTCCTGTGGGACCTCAGCCACACCGGCGGTTCGGTGCCGGTGCAGCTCGACGACTGGGGAGTCGACCTCGCGGTCGGGTGCACCTACAAGTACCTCAACGGGGGTCCGGGATCCCCTGCGTGGGCGTATGTCGCCCAGCGCCACCACGGCTCCCTGCGCCAGCCGATCTGGGGCTGGATCGGCCGGCGTGACGCCTTCCAGATGGGTCCGGGCTACGACCCCGCGGGAGGCATCCGCTCGTTCGTCTCGGGCACACCGCCGATCCTCGCCATGGTGCCCCTGCAGGCCTCCCTCGACGTCATCGAGGAGGCGGGCATCGAAGCGATCCGGGCCAAGTCGGTCGCGCTGACCGAGCTCGTCATCCGCCTCGCCGACGACCTGCTCGCACCTCTCGGTGTCGAGGTGGCCAGCCCCCGCGACTCCACGGTCCGCGGCGGCCACGTGACGTTGCGGCGCAACGGGTTCCGCGAGATCACAGCCACTCTGTGGACGCAGGGCGTCATCCCCGACTACCGCGACCCGGACGGCATCCGGATCGGTGTCGCGCCGCTGAGCACCAGCTTCGAGGAGGTCGTGGTCGGCATGCTGGCGCTGCGCGACGCCATCGTCGCGAGCGACGCAGGCTAGCGTGGCGCCATGAGCCGCGCACTGGTCATCGTCGACCTCCAGAACGACTTCTGCGAGGGCGGGTCGCTGGCCGTCACCGGAGGTGCCGACGTCGCCCGCCGGATCAGCGACTACGTCGCGGAGCACGCCGAGGACTACGCCGCGATCGTCGCCACGGCCGACTGGCACGACGACCCGGGCGCGCACTTCAGCAGCTCCCCCGACTTCGTGGACACCTGGCCCGCGCACTGCCGGGTGGGCACCGACGGCGCACTGTTCCACCCTGCGGCCGAGCGGGCGTTCGAGCACGTCGAGGCGATCTTCCGCAAGGGCCTGCACGCAGCTGCCTACAGCGGCTTCGAGGGGTTCACCGTCGAGGCCGACCAGCGGGTCCCGCTCGCGGAGTGGTTGCGGGACAGGGCGATCGAGGCCGTCGACGTCGTCGGCATCGCGACCGACCACTGCGTCCGCGCGACCGCCCTGGACGCCGAGGAGGAAGGTTTCGACACGATCGTGCTGCTCGACCTCACCGCGGGCGTCGCCCCGGAGACCACCGCGCGAGCCCTCGCGGAGCTGGCCGCCCACGACGTCCAGCTGCGGGGCACGCCCGTCGTGGGCGCCTGACCGACGGACCGACCGTCTGGCCGGTGACGGCCACTTCTCACAGGCCGCCCCGACGGGCTGTGCGGCAACTGTTACGGGTGCTTAACGGCCACTGCCGGGTCGCGAAACACCTCCTTGCCACGCTCGGCTGGTGACCACAGAACTCACCACCACCGATGCCGTCACCCCGACCCGACCGGTGCACCGCCCCGGCCGCTGGTTCGACCACTGGGACCCCGAGGACCCGACGTTCTGGCACGGTGGCGGCCGGGCGATCGCCCGCCGCAACCTCACTGTGTCCATCGGCGCGGAGTTCCTCGGGTTCTGCGTCTGGGCCCTGTGGAGCGTCGTCGTGCCGTTGCTGCCGGCGGCCGGGTTCGACCTGACGCTGGACCAGCAGTTCTGGCTCATCGCCCTGCCGAGCCTCGTGGGCGCCACGGTCCGGATCCCCTACACGTTCGCGGTCCCCCTCTTCGGCGGCCGCAACTGGACCGTCGTCTCGGCCCTGCTCCTGCTCATCCCATCGACGGCTCTGGCCTGGGTCGTCACCCAACCGTCCGCGTCGTTCGGCCTGCTGCTGACCTGTGCCGCCCTCGCCGGCTTCGGCGGCGGCAACTTCGCCTCCTCGATGACCAACATCTCCTTCTTCTTCCCCGAGGCCGAGAAGGGAAAGGCGTTGGGCCTCAATGCTGCTGGTGGAAACCTGGGCACCGGCGTGGTCCAGCTCGTCGTGCCGGCCGTGATCGCCGTCGGCGCGGGCACGCACCTCGAGCGTGCCGGGTTGATGTTCATCCCCTTGGTCCTGCTGGCGGCCCTGGCGGCCTGGCGCGGCATGGACAACCTGTCCGGCGTCCGCTCGGACTACGGCAGCTTCGCGCGGGCAGCCCGCAACCGGCACACCTGGGTCATCTCGTTCCTCTACATCGGCACCTTCGGCTCGTTCATCGGGTACTCGGGAGCGTTCCCGACCCTGCTGAAGACGCAGTTCCCCCAGGCACCCACCACGCTCGCCTTCCTCGGCGCGGTGGTCGGCGCGCTGTCACGCCCCGTGGGTGGGCTGGTGGCCGACCGCTTGGGCGGAGCGCGGGTCGCCATCGGCTCGTTCGCCGTGCTGGCGGCAGGGGCCGTCGGCGCCATCGACGGCCTGCGGACGCACAGCTTCGCCGTCTTCTTCTGCTCGTTCCTCGTCCTGTTCCTCGGTGCAGGCATCGGCAACGGCGCGACCTACCGCATGATCCCGGCCGTCTTCCGGGCCGGGACCAGCCCCGAGCAGCTGCCGGTCGCCCGCAAGACGGCCGCGGGCTGCATCGGCATCGCAGGTGCGGTGGGGGCGTACGGCGGCTTCCTCATCCCCCGCGGGTTCGCGGCGGCCAAGGCGAGCCACGGCTCGCTCATCCCGGCCCTGGGGGTGTTCGTCGCCGCGTACGTCCTCATGGCCGCGACGACGTACGCGGTGTACGCCCGCAAGGGCTCTCCCCTGGCCGCCGAGTCGATCTGAGGTGGGTGTCGTGCCCGCCACCCCTGCCGACGGCACCGCGACCCACTGCCCGTACTGCGCCCTGCAGTGCGCCCAACGCCTCACCTCCTCAGTCCCTCCCGGACGCACGGCCGCCCTTGGGCCCGCGCAGCCCCATGTCGCCGTGGCTGGTCGCGACTTCCCCACGAACCGCGGTGGTCTCTGCCAGAAGGGCTGGACGAGCGCCGAGGTCCTCCGGGCGCCGGACCGCCTCACCACTCCCCTGGTCCGTGACGCGAAGGGCGTCCTCGCGCCGGCGACTTGGGACGAGGCGCTCGACCTCGTCGCTGGGAAGCTCACGCGGATCCGCACCGAGGACGGTCCTGACGCCGTCGCGGTGTTCGGCGGAGGCGGCCTCACGAACGAAAAGGCATACCAGCTGGGGAAGTTCGCTCGTGTGGCCCTCGGCACGGCCAACGTCGACTACAACGGCCGCTTCTGCATGAGCAGCGCCGCGGCAGCCGCCAACCGCTCGCTCGGGATCGACCGGGGGCTGCCCTTCCCCCTCACCGACCTGGCGGGCGCCGACGCGGTGCTCCTGCTCGGGAGCAACGTGGCCGAGACCATGCCGCCATCGGTGGCGCACCTGTCCGGCGCGCGGAGCAGGGGCGGCCTGGTCGTGGTGGACCCGCGACGCAGCGCCACCGCGGAGCTGGCCGGCGAGGGCGCCGGGATGCACCTGCAACCCGTCCCGGGCACCGACCTCGTCGTGCTCCTGGCCCTCCTGCACGTCCTGCTCGCCGAGGGGCTGGCCGACACCGCCTACCTCGCGCGCCGCACCGAGGGCCTCGAGGAGGTGCGCCGGCGTTGCGCGCTCTGGTGGCCGGAGCGGGCTGAACAGGTGTGCGGCGTCCCGGGCGAGCAGCTGCGCGCGGCCGCCCGCCTCCTGGCTGCCTCGAGCCCGGTGCACGGCGGACGGGGTGCGTACGTCCTCACCGGACGAGGGGTGGAGCAGTCCCGCCAGGGCACCGCCACCGTCTCCGCCGCCATCAATCTCGCCCTCGTGCTCGGCCTGCCCGGCCGCGTGGGCAGCGGGTACGGCGCCGTCACCGGCCAGGGGAACGGACAGGGCGGACGCGAGCACGGACAGAAGTCCGACCAGCTCCCCGGCTACCGCATGATCGACGACCCGGACGCCCGCGCGCACGTCGCCGCGGTGTGGGGCGTGCCGCCGGAGTCGTTGCCGGGCAAGGGAAAGCCGGCGGTCGAGCTGCTCTCCTCGCTGGGCACGGAAGGTGGTCCTCGCGCGCTGCTCGTCCACGGCTCCAACCTCCTCGTCAGCGCACCCAACGGCCACCGGGTGGCCGAGCGGTTGGCTGCCCTGGACCTGCTCGTGGTGTGCGACTTCGTGCCGTCGGAGACGGCCCTGCTCGCCGACGTCGTGCTTCCCGTCACCCAGTGGGCGGAGGAGGAGGGGACCACGACCTCGCTCGAAGGGCGGATCCTGAGGCGCCGCAAGGCAGTCGAGCCACCACCGGGCGTACGCAGCGAGCTGTGGGTCTGGTCCCAGCTCGCGTCCCGGCTCGATGCCCCCGGCACCTGGGACACCGATCCCAGCCTGGTCTTCGACGAGCTCGCCCGCGCCAGCAGCGGTGGCCGAGCCGACTACGGCGGCGTGAGCCACAGCCGTCTCGACCGTGACGACGAGAGCGCGGCCGTCTGGTGGCCCTGCCCGCCCGCCGAGGCCGGCGAGCCCGAGCACCCGGGAACACCCCGGCTGTTCCTCGAGTGCTTCCCCACCGCCTCAGGGCGCGCACGCATGGTGGCAGTCGACCACGTGGGGCCGTCTGACGACCTGCGTCCTGACGCCCCGCTCTACCTCGTCACCGGACGGGTCCTGCAGCACTACCAGTCCGGCGCCCAGACGCGCAGGGTCCGCGACCTCGCCGCCGCCGTCCCCGTACCACTGGCCGAGCTGCACCCGCTGCTGGCTGCGCGACTCGGCGTCGTCGACGGGCAGCCGGTCTGCCTCACCACTGCCCGGGGGTCGCTCACCGCGCCCGCGCGGGTCAGCGAGGGCATACGCCCCGACACGGTGTTCGTGCCCTTCCATTGGGGAGGTCCGGACAGCGTCAACCGGCTGACCTCCGACGCCACCGATCCGGTCTCGGGCATGCCCGAGTTCAAGGTCTGCGCAGTCGACGTCACGGCGGGGCTGCCCGTCGACCCGACGGCCGTCCCGGCGCGAGAAGTCCACGCCCTGGCGACCGGGGCGGCGTCATGACCCGGCTCGTCGTGGTCGGCAACGGCATGGTCGGGTCGCGGTTCGTGGAGGACCTGCTCGCCGCCGACTCGGCGCAGCGGTTCGACGTGACCGTGGTGGGCGCCGAGGCGTGCGAGCCGTACAACAGGGTGCTGCTCAGCGAGGTCGTCGCCGCCAAGCACGACCTGGCCGCGCTCACCCTTCCGACTCCCACCAGTGAGCGGTTGACGGTGCTGCGCGGCACGCACGCGGTGCGACTGGACCGTGACGACCGAGTCGTGGAGATCGACGACGGCAGGCACCTGCGCTACGACCGCCTGGTGCTCGCGACCGGGTCGGACGCCCGCGTCCCACCCCTGCCGGGCCTGCGGACCGGTGCCGGGCTGACGTCCGGGGTCCACGCCCTGCGCACCATCGACGACGCCCGCGAGATCGTCGCGGCCACCCTCAACGCCCGGCACGCGGTCGTCCTCGGTGCCGGGGTGCTCGGCATGGAAGCCGCCTGCGGTCTCGCCCGTCGCGGCGTCACCGTTACTGTCGTGCACCCTGCACCAGCACTCATGGAACGCCAGCTCGACGAGGAGGCCAGCCGCGTCGTCGAGGCGGCGATGGCCGGCCTCGGCATCGACCAGCGCGTGGGCCGGGGCGCCGTCGAGGCCCTCACCCGGCACGGGCGGCTGGCCGGGCTCGTGCTCGACGACGGGACGGTGCTGCCGGCAGACCTCCTGGTCCTCGCCACGGGCACCGTCCCCAGCACCGCCCTGGCGGCCTCGTCAGGGCTCGCCGTGGATCGCGGAGTCGTCGTCGGATCCGACCTCGCCTGCGCTGCCGACCCGCGGGTCGCGGCGATCGGCGACTGCGCGCAACCCCCGGACGGCGCGAGCGGTCTCGTCGCCCAGGGTTGGGAGCAGTCCCGGAGGCTGGCTGCGCGGCTGTGCGACGCGGCGCCGGCAGGGTCGCCCGCAGCCCCCTCCCCCGCCGCCGACGTCGTGCGCCTCAAGGCCCACGGCCTCGACGTCGTGACGATGGGCGTCTGCGGTGTGCAGCGGCCCGGCGACCCGACGCAGCGCACCCTGCGCCTCAGCGACCCCGCTGTGGGTCGGCACGTGGAGGTGGTGGTCTCGGGCGACCGGCTCGTCGGCGCCACCTGCGTCGGCGCCGGGAGCGTCGCGGCCGAGCTGGTGACGGCCTACACCCGGCGCATCCCGGTGCCCCTGGACCCCGCCCACCTCCTGCTGACCGCCCTCGCCTCGCGCCCCACGGCGGCAGCCACCCCCGCCGACCTGCCCGCTGATGCGACCGTCTGCCGCTGCAACGGCGTGAGCAGGGGCGCCATCGCGGCCTGCATCCAGGACGGCGCCGGCACGGTGGAGGAGGTCGCGGCCGCCACCCGGGCCACCACCGGCTGCGGCGGCTGCGCCGAGGACGTCTGCACCCTGCTCGACGTCCTGCGCCGCTCACCCGTGAACGCCCGTCCCGGGACCGCTCCTGCCGCCTCTCCCACCTCCGACCTCCTGCGTGAGGACGACGTAACGAAGGGGAAACACATGATCCACAGCGCCGAAACGGCAGCGTCCTAGCGTGGCCGCCATGGTCGATAACCCCACCCCGCGGCAGCTCGTCGTCGTCGGCGGCGGCATGGTCGCGCGCCGCCTCGTCGACGCCCTGCGGGCCCGGGACACCGCCGGCCAATGGGCGGTGACGCTGCTCTGCGAGGAGCCCCGGGCACCGTACGACCGGGTGGCCCTCACCTCGTACTTCACCGGCCGCGACCCCGAGGACCTCGCCCTCGGCGGGCAGGAGCTGTGGGACGACCCGCTCGTCACCCTCCGCCGCGGAGTCGCCGCGACCGCGGTCGACCGCAGGAGCAAGACGGTCGCCACCTCGGACGGCCGCGTGCTTCCCTACGACTCGCTGGTCCTCGCGACCGGCTCGTACGCCGCGGTGCCGCCCGTCCCGGGCAAGGACCTGCGCGGGGCCTTCGTCTACCGCACCATCGACGACGTCGCCGACCTGCGGACCTACGTCGAGCAGCTCCGTACCGAGCTCGGTCGCCCCCTGCGTGGCGCGGTCGTCGGCGGTGGGCTGCTCGGTCTCGAGGCCGCCGGGGCGTTGACGGCCCTGGACGTCTCCACCACGGTGGTCGAGTTCGCGCCGCGGTTGATGCCCCTGCAGGTCGACGACGGCGGCGGCGAGGCGCTCCGCCGGCTCATCGAGGCCCTCGGGGTCTCGGTGCGCACCGGCACCGCGACGTCGAAGGTCACGGGCAGGCTCGGACGGGTGGCCGGCATGGAGTTCGCCGACGGCGACCGGCTCGAGGCCGACGTCGTGGTCTTCGCCGTCGGGGTGCGACCCCGCGACGAGCTCGCCCGTGAAGCCGGCCTGGAGGTCGGCGAGCGCGGCGGCGTCGTCGTGGACGAGTCCTGCGCGACGTCGGACCCCTCGGTGTGGGCCGTCGGCGAGGTGGCCTGCATCGGTGGTCGCTGCCTCGGGCTGGTCGCTCCCGGCTACACCATGGCCGAGGTCGTCGTGGACCGCCTGCTCGGTGGTGGAGGGACGTTCCCCGGGGCAGACCTGTCCACGAAGCTCAAGCTGCTCGGCGTCGACGTCGCGTCGTTCGGCGACGCCTTCGCCAGCGAGCCCGGCAGCCTCGAGGTCGTCATCTCCGACCCGGTGGCCGGGGTCTACAAGAAGCTCGTGGTGTCGGACGACGCCCGGACACTGCGCGGCGGCATCCTCGTCGGCGACGCCAGTGCATACGCCGCGCTGCGCCCGATGGTGGGACGGGAGCTCGGTGGGGACCCCGCTGCGCACCTCCTGCCCGAGGGAGCTGCGGCCGCCCCGGCGGGCGACCTCCCCGAGGACGCGACCGTCTGCTCGTGCAACAACGTCACTGCGGGTGCCATCCGCTGCTCGGTCACCGACGGCGGCTGCACCGACATCGCGGGCGTCAAGGCGTGCACCCGCGCCGGCACGAGCTGCGGGTCCTGCCTCCCTCTCGTCAAGCGCCTCGTCACGACCGAGCTGGAGAAGTCCGGGGTCGAGGTGAGCAACGCCCTGTGCGAGCACTTCGACCTCTCACGCGCGCAGCTGTTCGACGTCGTGCGGGTCCAGGGACTCACGACGTTCAGCGAGATCATCGACCGCCACGGACGCGGCCGGGGCTGCGACATCTGCAAGCCGGTCATCGGCTCGATCCTGGCTTCCCTCGGCACCGGCCACATCCTCGAGGGTGAGCGGGCTTCGTTGCAGGACACCAACGACCACGTCATGGCCAACCTGCAGAAGGACGGCTCCTACTCCGTGGTGCCCCGCATCCCCGGTGGTGAGGTGACCCCCGAGGGACTCATCTCCATCGGCGAGGTCGCGAAGGACTTCGGGCTCTACACCAAGATCACCGGCGGCCAGCGCATCGACCTGTTCGGGGCACGGATCGAGCAGCTGCCCCGGATCTGGAGGCGGCTGGTCGACGCCGGCTTCGAG
Source organism: Phycicoccus sp. Soil748 (assembly GCF_001428025.1). Classification (GTDB taxonomy): domain Bacteria; phylum Actinomycetota; class Actinomycetes; order Actinomycetales; family Dermatophilaceae; genus Pedococcus. The sequence continues at coordinate 420,702 of NZ_LMSC01000009.1, forward strand.
TCCGGGCACGCCTACGGCAAGTCGCTGCGCACGGTGAAGTCGTGCGTCGGCTCGACCTGGTGCCGCTACGGCGTGCAGGACTCGGTCGGCCTCGCCATCGCGCTCGAGCTGCGCTACCGGGGGCTGCGCTCACCCCACAAGATCAAGCTGGGCGTGTCAGGGTGCGCGCGCGAGTGCGCCGAGGCCCGCGGCAAGGACGTCGGGGTCATCGCCACCGACCACGGCTGGAACGTGTACGTCGGGGGCAACGGCGGCTTCACCCCTCGGCACGCCCAGCTGCTCGCCGAGGACCTCGACACGGAGACGCTGGTGCGCACCATCGACCGGTTCCTCATGTACTACGTGCGCACTGCGGACCGCCTCCAGCGGACCGCTGCGTGGGTCGAGGACCACGAGGGTGGGCTCGACGCCATCCGCGCGGTGGTCCTCGAGGACTCCCTGGGCATCGGCGCCGACCTCGACGACGCCATGGCGGGTCACGTGGACGGCTACGAGGACGAGTGGGCGGCCGCGCTCGACGACCCCGAGACGCTGCGCAGGTTCGGGTCGTTCGTCAACGCCCCCGACCAGCCGGACGACACCCTCGTCTATGTCAGCGAACGCGGGCAGCCGCGTCCCGCAACGGATTCCGAACGCACCGGCGGAGCTGTCCTGATCGCCGGCACCACCTTGGAGGTGCGCAGATGACGATCGAGACCACCGCGCCGGCCGACCTCGGCGTGACTTGGCACGAGGTGTGCAGCCTGAAGTCCCTGTCGCGTGAACGAGGCGCTGCGGCCCTCGTGGAGGGCACCCAGGTCGCCCTCTTCCGGACCTTCGACGACCACGTGCACGCCGTCCAGCAGCTCGACCCCTTCAGCGGCGCGAACGTCATGTCCCGCGGCATCGTCGGCACCCGCGGCAGCGTTCCCACGGTGGCCTCCCCGATGTACAAGCAGGTGTTCGACCTGCGCACCGGGGCGTGCCTCGACCCCGTCGGCAAGGAGCCCCGGTCCCTGACGACGTACCCGGTGCACGTCGTGGACGGCGTGGTGAGCGTGGGGCTCCCCGGAGGACAGGGTGCGCGATGACGACTCTGCTGGGCCTCGACGTCACCGGCCGGCCCGTCCTGGTGGCGGGTGGCGGGGCTGTGGCTGCCCGGCGGGCGACCTCGATGGCGGCCGACGGTGCGGTCGTCACGGTCGTTGCACCGCAGCTGTGCGAGGACCTCGTCGACGCGGTCCTCGACGGTGCGCTCACGTGGGTCGACCGGGAGGTGTGTGAGGGCGACGTCGAGGGGATGTGGCTCGTGCACGCCGCCACCGACGACGCCCGGGCCAACGCCCGGCTCTGCGACTGGGCCACCGCGCGTCGCACCTGGAGCGTCTGCGCGAGCGAGGTCGGAGAGGGTACGGCGCGCACGCCGGCCACCGCCCGCCACGCCGGCCTCGTCGTCGGCGTCGCCTCCACCGACGGCCCGGACCCGGCGCGGGCCCGGGCGGTGCGCGACCAGCTGGCCCTGACCCTCGAGACCGGTGACCTCGACCTGCGCCGACACCGCCCGGTGAGTGCCTCCGGCGGCGGCAACCGGGTCGGTCGCGTGGTCCTGGTCGGCGGCGGCCCGGGCGCGGCCGACCTCATCACCGTCCGCGGACGGCAGGCCCTGGCCGAGGCCGACGTGGTCGTCACGGACCGGCTCGGCCCGACCAGCCTGCTGAGGTCCCTGCGCAAGGACGTGGAGGTCATCGACGTCGGCAAGGTACCCGGTGCGCACGCGACCACCCAGGACGAGATCAACGCCGTGCTGGTCGAGCAGGCCCAGCGAGGTCGGGTCGTCGTCCGGCTCAAGGGCGGCGATCCCTTCCTCTTCGGTCGGGGCGGTGAGGAGCAGTCCGAGCTGGCCGCCCACGGCATCCCTGTGGAGGTGGTGCCAGGAGTGAGCTCGGCGCTGGCCGGACCGGCAGCCGCAGGCATACCCGTCACGCACCGCGGCACAGTAGGGGCGGTGCACGTGGCCCATGGCCACGGGACGCTCAACAGGGCCGCGGTCCAGTGCGTCGTCGACTCCAGCGCCACGCTCGTGGTGCTCATGGGCGTCTCGTTGCTGGGTCAGCACGTGGCGCAGCTCCTCGCGGCAGGCGCCTCCCCGGCCACGCCTGTCGCGGTGGTCGAGGACGCCACCCTGCCCTCGCAGCGGGTGACTCGTGCCGCGCTCTGCGACGTGGTCGAGGCCGCGAGGGAGTCAGGGGTGCGGGCACCGGCCGTGGTCGTGGTCGGCGACGTCGCCGTCGCAGGGCTCCTGGCGGCACCCCCGTGACCCGCCCGGCACCGGGGTCGCTCGCCCCCGTCATGGCCGGTTGCGTCGTGCTCGTGACCGCGGACCGCCGCTCCGGAGAGCTGGGATCGGCCTTGTCCCGGCGTGGGGCCACCGTGCGGCACGCCCCTGCCCTGAGCATCGTGCCGCACGAGCACGACGACCAGCTGCTGCTCGACACCAAGGCCCTGGTCGCCGACCCTCCAGACACGGTCGTCGTCACGACCGGCATCGGGTTCCGCGGCTGGGTGGAGGCAGCGGATGCCGCCGGGATGGCCGACGACCTGACGTCGGTCCTCGTGCAGGCTCGCATCATCGCGCGCGGGCCCAAGGCGAGGGGCGCCATCCAGGCGGCGGCCCTGCAGGCCGACTGGGTCGCGGAGTCCGAGACCTCGGCCGAGATCCTCGACCTGCTGCTCTCCGAGGGTGTGGCCGGGCAGCGGATCGCCGTGCAGCACCACGGCGCCGGCGCGGACGGTCTCGACACCGAGCTCGCGGCGGCCGGCGCGGACGTCCACAGCCTCGTCGTCTACCGGTGGGGCCCCGCCCCCGACCCCCAGGCGGTGGCAGCCTCGGTCCTCGCGGCGGCTGGCGGCGAGATCGACGCCGTCGTGTTCACCTCCGCCCCCGGTGCCGCCGCCTGGCTCGCCGCCGTCGACGACGCCGAGGTCTGGGCAGCAGTGCGGCACCGGTTCACCTCCGGCGCCATGGTCGCCGCAGCGGTGGGTCCGGTGACCGCTCGCCCCCTCCTCGAGCGGGGTATCGAGCCGATCGTCCCGGACCGCGGGCGGCTGGGCGCGCTCGTGCGCAGCCTCGTCAGCCACTACGAGGAGGCGCAGACCTCTGCCGTGACGACAGTGGCAGGGCGCCTCCAGGTGCGCCGCACCGTGGCTGTGCTCGACGGCCACGTCCTGCCGCTGTCCCCCAGCGGCCTCGAGGTGCTCCGGCTGCTGGTGGCTGCCGCAGGCGAGGTCGTCACGCGTACGCAGGTGCTGTCCGTGCTCCCCGGCGAGTCCAACGACCCGCACACAGCCGAGGTGGCGGTCGCCAGGCTGCGGGACGCGTGCGCAGCGAAGGGGCTCATCCGCACCGTGGTGAAGCGCGGCTACCGGCTCGACGTCGTCCCCGGCTGAGCAGCCGGGGACGACGTCCTCGTCAGTGTCGGCCGCCTTCGGCTGCCCCCTCCACGACCACGGGCGTGCCGTTGGACAGGAGCCGCCAGTCGTAGGTGGTGAAGGTCGCGGGGTCGATGACACCCTGCGCCGTGGTCCAGTCGATCAGCAGCTGGCGGATCTCGACCTGGGCGTTGTAGAGCACCGGTGCCGTGGTCACGCCCGGGAAGTTGCCACCGCCGGACTGCCGGTAGTTGTTGATCGCGATCACGAACTGCGCGGCAGGGTCGACGGGCTGGCCACCGTAGGTCAGGGCGGTGATGCGCTGGCCGACCGGCTTGGCGATGTCGATGTCGTAGGCCAGCGACGCGTCGAGGCCGCCCATGATGTCGTAGTTGTAGTCAGGCGTCTCGAGTCCCGTGGCCGGGTTGACGGCGTTGGTGATGTCGTCGGGGGCGAACGGCCCGGCACCCGTAACGGTCTCGTAGTAGGCCGCTGAGTACTCGAGGTAGGCCTTGACCTGCGCACCGGTGAAGCGGATGCCGAGCAGGGTGTTGTCGAACACGTAGAGACCCGCCACGTCGCGCACCGTGACGTTGCCGGACGGGATCGCGGCGTCCCGGTTGAACGGCGCCGCGATGGACAGCACCGGCAGCGACGCGTCGGGCGTGCCCGCGAGGGCAGCCTTCACGGCGTCGGCCTGGACGTGGTTGATGAAGTCGATCGCCGCAGTGTCCTCGAAGCGAGCGGTGGCCGCCGACATCGGTGCGGTGCAGGTGCCGATCACCGAGTTGACGTAGGTGCGGACCACGGCGTGGTCCTCGCGCACCAGCGCGGCGACCGCCGCGTCCTCCGGAACTGTGTTGGCATCAAGGAGGTGGGCGTGGGCGGAGACGAGCTTCCAGCCGCGGGCCTGGTGCACCACGTCGAGGTCCATGACGGACAGGCGCATCCCCCACTTCAGCGGCTCGGTCACCAGGACGTTCTTGCCGGGAGTCGCCTTGCTGGGGACGAGCTGCTCCTTGATCTCCGCGTGCGCGTGTCCGACCAGGACCGCGTCGACGCCGGCGACCTGCTCCGCGAGCTGGAAGGACGCGTTCTCCGGGTAGGGCAGCGCGTCACCGTAGGAGGACCCGGGCTTGGCTCCCGAGTGGCAGGAGACGATCACGAGGTCGCAGCCGGCGGCCTTGAGCCTCGGGACCCAGACCTTGGCCTGCTCGACGATCCCCGGGAACTTCAGCCGTCCCTCGACGTTCGCCTTGTCCCAGATGGCCACGCCCGGCGTCACCAGGCCGAGGATGCCGACCTTGAGGGGCTTGGCCACCCCCGGCACCTTCACGGACTTGATGACGTGGGGCTGGAAGGCCGGAGCCCCGGTCTTCCAGTCGACGGTGTTGGCGGACAGCAGCGGGAAGTCCAGCTGGGACTCGAACGTCCGGAGCGTGTCGATCCCGTAGTTGAACTCGTGGTTGCCCAGCGCCGCCGCGTCGTAGCCCATGGCGTTCATCGCCTTGGCCATCGGATGCACGGCTCCCCCGGTGATGGGGTCGATCTTGGCGTAGTAGTAGGCCAGGGGCGTGCCCTGGATCGTGTCGCCGGCGTCGAGCAGCAGCGTGCTGGACGCCCCACGCTCCGCACGGACGAGCTTGACGAGTGAGGCGACCTTGGCCAGGCCGATGTCGTTGTGCGGACCGTCGTCGTAGACCGCGTCCTTGAAGTAGTCCCAGTTGAGGACGTTGCCGTGCGTGTCCGTGGTGCCCATGACGGTGAGCCGGTACGGCGTCGTGCCCGACCCCGGGCGCCCCTTCGGCGACGCCGCCGCGGTACCCGGCGCGGCGAAGAACGCCGCAGTCGCGCCGGCGCCGCCGAGGACGGCCATGCCGAGGACCTGCCGACGTGAGCGCTCGCTGACTGGGGCGGCGCCGGCATCGGCGACTGGGGCTCCCGCGGTCGCGGCGGACTCGGGCTCCATAAGGGGGTTGGACGCGGACATCGGACCTCCGGGGACAGGACGCCGACGGTCGGCCGGCGACGGTGGGGGCTCGGTGGCGGCGTCGTCGCCACCACCGGGAGAGCCACCCTAACCGGTCATACCGACACGACGGGTCCTCTGGCTGCACCACCAGGGGCCCTGCACACAAACACCTCGAGAACGGACCCGGGCACGGCCAAGAGAAATGCGCCCACAAATGCGAAAGGGCCTTCCTGTGGGGG
>NZ_LMSC01000010.1:0-14681 GCF_001428025.1 Phycicoccus sp. Soil748
CCGCACCTGCGTCTACGCCCGGGCCGTCACCACGTCGTACACCACTCTGCTGGACTCAACTCTGCCCGGGAGTTCTGGCGACTTCGGGTGTTGCTGTCCGTAATCGTTCTCAGCACGAATCTCAGCCAAGTTGTCGCGGCAGGGCACAGACGTCTCGGTCCGTCTCGGGCTCAAAGCGTGGGGCAAAGTGATGGGTCGGGGGCTTGGGCCACCACGCGGGTCTGCGCAGTGACCTCGAGCCCAAGTCGGCTGGGAGGTGTCCGGCTGCGATGCCGGTATGGGAGCCGGCTGGACGGGCCTGAGCACAGACGCCTCGCAGGTGGTGAGGGCTGGGGCTTGCGGCAGCCCAGCACGCGCTGGCCCCTGCCGTCATCAGCGCAGTAGAAGGTGATCCGCGCCTGAGCTGAGAGCAGCGTCCCGGTACCGGTCCGGGGCGCCGCTTCGTGCCGAGGGGCCGAGGGAACCGGCCGCGCCCGGAACGGCCGCCAGGCCGCATGCCCGGCACGGCCGGGGCCGGAGGCCCCGGCGTCGCGGCGAAGCCGCGCTTGAACCAGTGAAGAAAGTCCTCACCAAGCCCCCCAGCTCGCCCCTACTGTCCGCGCCTAGTGGTGAGATGAGCGGCATGCAGGGAGGGGACCCGATACAGCGCTGGTTCGTGGATTTGAGTACCGCGAAGGGGACTGCCGCCAGAGCTCCGTCCCCTCAGACGGCAACTCAGCAAGCCAGGTTCGAGTGGTCCCTCGAGGTCTTGCACTACTTCCTTGGAAGCGACTGGCTCATCCGCGAGATCGACGACAAGGGTCGGGATGGATATTTGTTGCTTGACGGTGCGGCAGGAGCCGACACGGCCTACATGGCCACTGAGCGAACAGCCAGGGCGTACTACCTTGCCCAGGACCTTCTCGCGGTGCAGCGGATTGATAACTTCTCCGACTTGCTCACGGAACTGTGGTCGCGACAACTGCGTGACGCCGCGGCCGAGGTGCGAGCCCTCGCCCAGCTTGTGAAGACGGGAAGTGACGTGGTCTTCCACCCCTCGAATGAATCGACAGCCAAGAGTCATGACGCAAGCTTCGTGCTCGACGGCCATCGCGTCGCTGTCGAAGTGAAGGCAAAGGCTGATGAGACGCCCTCGCGAAACGCCGCCAACTCCGTGGCAGACAGTCTGAAGAAGGCGAGGCGCCAACTACCGGCCAAAGGTCCCTCGATGGTGTTTTTGCAGCTTCCTTCGTCTTGGGCGGGGGACGAAGAGGTTCTATACGGGGTGCGCTCGTCGATTCAACGGTCCCTTCATAGAACGCGACGGCTCAACGCGGTGGTCCTCATGCTGGACCGACGCATGCCACTGCTAGGCGGAGGGTTGCGTTCAACGCGTGCCACCATCACGGTGGTGAATCCCACTGCGCATACGCCTATGAGGACTTGGCCGAGCCAACGACCGGCTCAGTGACCGATGAGGCGATGCGCGAGCGCTGGCCCGGCGCCGCGCGGGAGAAGCCGCACACGTCTCACGGCCTCGGCGGCGGCCGGTTCACACTTGTGCGACTGCGCGCGCGGGGGGAGGACGGTGCACTAGCCACTCAGGTGGTTGCCCTGACGACGACTCCGGCGGCGAGTCCCAGAAGGGCGCAGACACCCAGGGTGCGCAGGACCGGCCACTTGAGCCGGAACAGCATCAGGGCCGCGGCCAGGGCGATGCCGATGGCGACGGGTCGTAGGGCGTTGATTTCGGGTACCTCTATGCGTGCCGGCCCCCAAGTGATCCGCGTCGTGGACGCGAAGAGGGTGTGGAGGGCGAAGAACAGAGCGAGGTTGGCGATGACACCAACGACGGCCGCGGTGATGCCAGCAAGGGCAGATGACACCGCATGGTTGCCGCGGAGGCGTTCGACCCAGGGTGCGCCGACGAACACGAAGACGAAGCAGGGCACAAAGGTGACCCATGTCGTCAGCAGCGCCCCCAGCACTGCCGCTGCCCAAGGGTTCAGTGGGCCTGGCTGCCGATAGGCACCGACGAACGCCACGAACTGGACCACCATGATCAGTGGGCCGGGCGTGGTCTCCGCGAGGGCCAGCCCGCGAACCATCTCCCCGGGTGCCAGCCAGCCGTAGACCTCGACAGCCTTCTGCGCGACATAGGCGAGGACGGCGTAGGCCCCGCCGAACGTGACCAGCGCGGAGCCGGTGAAGAACAAGGCCTGGTTCGTGAAGACGCTGCCAGAACCTGTGATGACTGCGACCGCCCCGACCGGCACGCCCCACGCGGCGGCGCCGATGCCCAGGACCTTTAGGGCGTGTCCCCGGCTCGGGCGCTGGGCGTGGAGTGCGTCGTCGGGGATGAGCGGTGCAGGGCCGTCGGGGTCCTTCCCGGCGCCAGTGTGGACGTGCATGGTGCGTGGGGCCCACCGACCCAGCGCCCACCCGACGGCAGCAGCAATGGCAACGACCAGTGGGAACGGGATCGCGAACACTGCGAGGGCAAGGAAGGCGCCCACGGCGACGGCGACCAGAGCTGGGTGACCGAGGGCCCGGCCGCCCACACGGACGACGGCTTGGGCAACGATGGCGAGCACTGCTGGCGCCAGTCCGGCGAACAGGGCAGTGACTAGCAAGGTGTCGCCGGCGGCGACGTACAGCGCGGAGAGGACGAGCAGCGCGGCAACACCCGGCAAGACGAACAGGGTCCCGGCCGCCAGGCCGCCACGTACACCGTTGAGCAGCCACCCGACATAGATGGCGAGCTGTTGGGCCTCTGGGCCGGGTAGCAGGGTGCAGTAGGACAACGCGTGGAGAAAGCGCCTCTGCCCGATCCAGCGCTTCTCGTCCACCAACGTGCGCTGCATGACGGCGATCTGCCCTGCCGGCCCTCCAAAGGTCTGCAGCGAGATGGCGAACCAGGTGCGCAGCGCCTCTCGGAAGGGGATGACGTCACCGCCGTGGCCCGCCCGAGCCTCGGGTCTGGGAGCCGGCGACGGCACCCCGATCATCGAGCCCGGCTCTGATGTGTCAGCGCGGGATGAACGGGCAGGCGTAACGCCCTTTCACCCGGGCGAAGTGCCACTTTCGGCTCCACCGTGGAATGCAACCACGGCAGCGTTTCCACGGTCCATACGCAACGCACGTGTGTCTCCCGTCGATGCCCTGGAGCCAACGGGATCCCCAACGTCGAAGCGGGTAAGGCTTCGCCCTTCGGGTATCTGACGTCCGACCCGGGGCTCAAGCAGCCGGGTCCCCCAGTCCTCGCCATCGCGACGCTATAGGTGAGCGCCGGAGGGGCTGACGTGGATGACGGCACCGACCAGTCGCGGAAGCGCCTCGAGCAGGTGCTCCTCGGCGTGGTGGGCGATGTCATGCGCCTCGACCACGGGCACGTCCGCTGGCACCGTGATGTCCGCGTCAGCGTGCAGCGTGTGCCCGATCCAGCGAAGCCGCAGATGCCGGACCTCGAGGACCCCCTCTACGGTCGCCACGGCTTCGCGTCCGGTCCTGACCAGCTCGGGCTCGACGGCATCCATCAACCGTGCGCCCACCTGGCGGACCGCGGAACGCAGAACCCCGAGGATGGCGACTGCGATGAGAAGCCCGACAACGGGGTCTGCCCACGGAAGGCCGACCGCGACGCCTATCGCTCCCACCACCACGGCGAGGGAGGTGAAACCGTCGGTCCGGGCATGGAGCCCGTCAGCGACGAGCGCCGCCGACCCGATCTGACGACCGATCCGGATGCGGTACCGGGCGACGAGCTCGTTGCCGGCGAACCCGATGACCCCCGCCGCCGCGACAGCCCACAGGTGGGACACAGCACGAGGGTCGAGGAGTCTCTGGAGGGCCTCCCATCCGGCGAGCAGGCTGGAGAGCGCGATCATCGCAACGACGAACAACCCGGCGAGGTCCTCGGCTCGCCCATACCCATAGGTGTACCGGTCGTTCGCCGGACGGCGAGCCAGCCAGAACGCGATCAGCAACGGCACCGCCGTCACAGCATCCGCGATGTTGTGGAGCGTGTCCCCGAGCAACGCCACCGACCCGGTGAACGCCACCACGACTCCTTGCAGCAGCGCCGTCACCATCAGGGCCGCCAGGCTGACCCAGAGCGCTCGACGACCCCGGGCGTTCGCCTCGAGGGCCTCGTCGACCTGGTCGGCGGCATCGTGCGAGTGGCCGCCAACGAGCTCGGAGACGCCATGCCGGAGCCGGTCCCACCAACTCGAGCCGTGGTCATGTCCGTGCCCGTGGTCGTGCCCGTCGTGGTGGCCAGGGTCATCTTCGTGGTGATGCCCACGGCCGTCGAGGTGGGAGTGATCGCGCATGGTGTGGGTCACGCCGTTCCCTCACTAGCTCGGTGGTGCGCGGGGACAGCATCGAGCAGGTGCTCCACGTGCCCTATGGCATCGATCACTAGCTGACGCACGTGCCCGTTCTCCACCCGGTAGAGCACCGACGTCCCTTGCTTGCGCGTCGTGACCAGCCGAGCCATCCGCATCTTCGCCAAGTGCTGCGAGACACCGGGGACCGGCCTGTCCAGGGTCGCGGCAAGCTCGGAGACGGACAGCTCGTCGTCCAGCAGGAGGCCGGCAAGCTGGAGACGGGTCGGGTCTGCCAGCACCCGCAGGACCTCGACGGCCAGCGTCACCACGTCATCCGACCAGACCGGCGGTTGCGTACTTGCATGCATGCGCAAACACTACCGCAACATGTGGCCCAGTCGTCTGATCATCCGCCGGCCAGCATGCCCTTCATGATGGCGATCTCGCTGTCCTGGCCGTCCACAATGCTCTGGGCGAGCGCCTTGACCTGCATGTTGGCGGTGCTGGCCAAGGCGTTCTTGGCCATCGTGACGGCGCCTTGATGGTGGGCGATCATCATGGTCAGCCACATGCGGTCGAACTCGGCACCTGATGCCCGGCGGAGCTTCGACATGTCGGCGTCGGTCATCATCCCATCGGTGCCGTGGTCCATCCCACCGGCGGTGGCAGGCGCGCCCCACTGCTTGAGCCAGGCGTTCATGGTGGAGATCTCGGGCCCCTGGGCAGCCTTGATGTTGGCCGCGAGCTTCTTCAGCTGCGGCGACTGGGCCTTGGACTCGGCGACGTCTGCCATCTCGATCGCCTGCTGATGGTGAGGCACCATCATCTGCGCGAACATGACGTCCGATGCCGCGCCCGATGACCTCGAGCCGGTGGGGGTGCTTCCCATCCCAGTCATGGCGCTCATGCCCCCGTGGCCGCCATCCGCGCTACAGGCGCCCACGGTCAGGGCTGCGGCGAGCGAGGCGGTCACGATCAGAATGCGGGAGGTGCGGCGCACGGTGAGGGCTCCTTTGGGGTCAGGTTTGCGGGGCAGACGCCGAGTCCATGGGCCGGTCGACGGCGCAGGGGACATGACTCGGCGCCTGCGAAATCCACCGTCTCGCCGACACCTCGCGATTCCGGTCGGGATCCCATGAAGGTTCGATGAAACCTGCCCAGTAGGTGCTGTCGGGCCGCGCTGGGTGGCGCTCTGGCTCAGTGGCTCAGTTGCGGTACGACAAGGTCGTCATCATCCCGGCTTCGCCGTGGTAGGCGTTGTGGCAGTGGGTCATCCACTGGCCGGGGTTGGTCGCGTCGAGGTCGAGGACGACGGCCTGCATCGGGCGCACGACGACGGTGTCCTTGCGGACACCGGGGCGGCCGTGGGCGTCGAGAACCGCGAACGTGTGCCCGTGGACGTGCATGGGGTGGAACATCATGGTCGCGTTGCGCATCCGCAGCCTCACCCGCTCACCCTGCCGGACCTCGAGTGGTTGCTGCTGGTCGAAGGTCCTCCCGTTGATGGTCCACCGGTACCCGTTCATCGACCCGCCCAGGAGCAGGTCGTGGGTGCGGTCCACTCGCCGCGGAGGCAGGTGGGCGGACTCGGCGGGGGCGAGGTCGGCGACGGTGAGGACCTTTCCGTCGAGCTCGACGGGCAGGCTGCCGGCTGCGGGCACGGCTCCGGCCGCGGTGCGGATGACCGCCAGCGCGTTCCCGGACTTGCCCTCCGCAGACGCGACGAACGGGAAGGTTCCGTCGCCAAGGGTGAGAAGCAGGTCGACGCGCTCACCCTGCCCGACCAGGACCGCGTCACCGGTGACGGGGCGTGTGGCGAAGCCGTCGGCGTGGGTCAGCGTGAGACGGTGGCCGCCGACAGCAACGCGGAATGCCGTGTCGGAGGCTGCATTGACCAGTCGCACGCGGGCGCGCTGTCCGGGCCGGCCGTTGAAGGTGACCGGGTCGGTGGGGGTGCGGCCGTTGACCAGGTAGTGCGGGTACACAACGTCCCCGGCACCGCCGAGCAGGGGCGAGCCCATGGACTCACCCATCCCGCCACCGCTCATGTTCATGCCACCCATCCCCATGCCGCCCATGCCTGAGGCGGTGGTCCCGGCGAGCAGCGAGGCGAGGACCTGGTCGGGGGTGCGTCCGGTGCCGTCCACCCAGTCGTCGAGGACGACGACCCAGTCGTGGTCGTAGCCGCCGGGCTCCGAGGGGTCCTCGACGACCAGGGTGCCGTACAGGCCGCGGTCGAGCTGCACGCCGACGTGCGGGTGGAAGAAGTAGGTGCCCGGGTCTGGGACGGTGAAGTCGTACCGGAAGGAGGCACCGGGCGTGACGGGGGCCTGCGTCATGCCCGGGACGCCATCCATGTCGTTGCGCAGCGCGATGCCGTGCCAGTGGATCGTGGTCGGGGCGGGCAGGTGGTTGGTGAGGTCGACCACGACCCGGTCCCCCACCTGGGCGCGCAGGCTCGGCCCGGGGACCGTGCCGTAGGACCACGTGTCCACAACGGTGCCGCCGAGGTCGACCCGGCCCGGTGCCGCGGTCAGGCGAGCGGCGACGGCGCGTCCGCTGTGCCGTCGACCCTGCTCGGTCGCCTGCACGGCAGCCGCCGACGGCGAGATGAGCGTGGAGGACGGTCCACCACACGCTGCGAGGGCGGCCGCGCCGGCGAGTCCCGCCGCTCCGGACAGAACGGCGCGGCNGCCCGGGCTCGCAGCGCAGCCCGTCGGGAGGTGTACTCGGCCTCGTCGATGTCTCCGCGGGCGAATCGCTCGTCCAGAACCTCGCGCGCCCGCTCGGACTGTGCCGCAGCGGCGTGCTCGGTGCGGCGGTCCTGCGGAGCTGCGGTCCAGCGAAGCACCGCCACGATGCCGGCGACCACCAACGCCCAGAACGCGACCATGACCAGCATCATCCCCAGCCAGCCGGCCCACCCTGTTCCTTCGTACCAACCCATCATTGTGACCACCGTTCCTTCCATCGGTGGTTCCACTGTGGGCGGGTCGTGCCGCCTTCCCGGTCGCCGAACGATGAAGGTTCGCTGAAGAACCACGACCGGGGTCCGACAGGCCGCATGCCAAGTGGGTCGGGCTGCGACGATGGCGACGTGACCAGTCCCGCACCAGCCGGAGCGACGCCCCCCGTCGGCCTGCGGGCCCTGGTGGTCGAGGACGACGAGCCGATGGCCGACCTCGTTGCCACGTACCTGTCCAACGACGGCTACGAGGTGCTGGTCGCGCACGACGGTCTCCGGGCGGTTGAGGCGGCACGGCGACTCGACCCGGACGTGGTCGTCCTGGACCTCGGGCTGCCCGGCCAGGATGGGCTTGAGGTGTGCCGGCAGCTGCGGACTTTCTCCGACGCGTACGTTGTGATGCTCACCGCCCGCAGCGACGAGGTCGACACCCTGGTCGGGCTGTCGGTGGGGGCCGATGACTACATGACCAAGCCGTTCAGCCCGCGTGAGCTGGTCGCCCGACTGCGGGCGATGCTGCGCCGCCCGCGCCCCATGGGTGCCCGCGGCGGGCCCGGGCCGCAGCTGCGCTCGTTCGGGTCGCTGGCGATCGACCCGCTGGGCCGCGACGTGTGGCTGGACGGTGAGCCCGTGCCATTGACCCGCACCGAGTTCGACCTGCTCGCCGCCCTGTCCGCGCGTCCGCAGATGGCGTTCTCCCGAAGCCAGCTCATCGAGGACGTGTGGGGCGCCGGTTGGGTCGGGGACGAGCACCTCGTAGACGTCCACGTGCTGCACTTGCGACGCAAGCTCGGCGACGACGCCGCCGCCTCCCGATACATCCGCACGGTGCGCGGGGTGGGGTACCGGATGGGTACCGGGGCATGAGCCGGGCCGTGGAAGGCGACACCTCCGGGCCGCGCCCCGCCCCGATCGGCGCCGCGGGACTATCGACGCGGCTGCTGCTGGCGCAAGCGCTGCTGCTGATCGCCGGCGCGGGCACCGCGTGGCTGGTCGCCTCCGCCATCGGGCCGGGAATCTTCCACCAGCACCTGCTCGAGGCCGGCGGCGGGCACACCGCCGGCGAGATGGAGCACATCGAACGCGGGTTCCGGGACTCCCTGCTCGTGGCCCTGGGCACCGGCCTGATCGCCGCCGTCGCCATCGCACTTCTTGTCACGGCTTGGTTCAGCCGCCGCCTGCAGCGGTCCACCGACGCGGTGGCCGACTCCGCCACCCGGATCACCCACGGCCATTACGACACCCGCGTGCCCACCGTCGGCCTAGGGCAGGAGTTCGACCACCTCGCCGACACCGTCAACGAGCTCGCCAACCGCCTCGGGGAGGTCGAGCACACCCGCACCCGGCTGCTGTCGGACCTGGCCCATGAGATGCGCACCCCTCTGGCCAGCATCGAGGCACACCTGGAAGCCATCGAGGACGGCGTCCGCACCGCCGATCCGGCCACCCTGAGCGTCCTGCGCAACAACACCCGGCGCCTTCACCGCCTGGCCGACGACATCAGCGCCGTCAGCCGCGCCGAGGAAGGCCGCCTGACCACCCATCCCGTGCCTATGCCTACGGGCACCGTCGTGAGCGCCGCATCAGCCGCCGCCGCCGAGGCATACAGCGAACGCGGTGTCACGCTGCGCACCGAGACGAACACCCCCGCCAGCGTGGACGTCGATCCCGACCGGATGGCGCAGGTCCTGGCCAACCTGCTCGAGAACGCTCTGCACCACACTGGCCCCGGCGGGACCGTCACCGTCACGACCCGCCCCGGCCCCAAGGACACGGTCGAGCTCGTAGTCGCCGACACCGGATCCGGCATCAGCGCCACCGACCTGCCCCACGTGTTCGAGCGCTTCTACCGCGCCGACCCCGCCCGGTCGCACCACGGTGGCACCGGCATCGGGCTCACCATCAGCCGCGCCATCGTCGACGCCCACGGCGGAACGCTCACCGCGGCCAGTGAAGGGCCAGGACGAGGGGCGACGTTCGTCATCCGGCTGCCCGTAGCCGGCCGCCGTCGCCACCGCTGAACGCTGCTGCCGCCCTGGTTCGGCGATGCCGAACGCCCTCTTGACGGCATACCCCATAGGGGTATGGTGGTGGGTATGGACAAGCACCGCGACCACTCGAGCTCATCGACGACTTCGCTGGTCAAGGACCCCGTCTGCGGTATGGACGTCGACCCCTCCACCGGCGAGCACCACCTCGACGCTGACGGGCAGACATACCACTTCTGCTCGGCCGGGTGCCGGGACACGTTCGCCCAGGGCCCCGCCGCCTACACCCACCGCGACGACCACTCGCAACCACACGCGGACCCCAACGCGGGCCACCACCACGGCCACGGGCCCCACGCCGGCACCCCGACTGCGCCGCCGGCGGACGCGTCGAGCGCGTCGGAGTGGACCTGCCCGATGCACCCCGAGATTCGTCGCCCGGGACCTGGCACCTGCCCCATCTGCGGCATGGCCCTCGAGCCGGTCACGGTGACCGCCGAGACCGGCCCCAACCCCGAGCTAGCCGACATGACCAGGCGGTTCAAGGTCGCGGTCGCGCTCAGCATCCCCGTGCTGGTCCTGTCGATGGGCCGGGACCTGGTCCCCACCTTGCACGACGCCATCTCGGCCACTGCCGCGAACTGGGCGCAGCTGGTGCTTGCCACGCCCGTGGTGCTGTGGGCGGGCGCGCCATTCTTCGAGCGGGGCTGGACGTCCGTGCGGACGATGAAGCTCAACATGTTCACCCTCATCGCCATGGGCACGGGGGTGGCCTGGTTGTTCAGCGTGATCGCCACGGTGGCTCCGGGCGTCTTCCCGGAGGCGTTCCGGATGGACGGCGCTGTCGCGGTCTACTTCGAAGCCGCGTCGGTCATCACCGCCCTGGTGCTGCTCGGACAGGTCCTCGAGCTGCGCGCGCGGGAGAGCACCTCGGGGGCCATCCGTGCCCTACTCGACCTCACCCCCAAGACCGCCCACCGGGTCGGCGAGGACGGCGCGGACACCGAGGTCACCCTCGACGCGGTCCAGGTCGGCGACCTGCTGCGCATCCGGCCCGGTGAGTCAGTGCCGGTCGACGGGTCGGTCCAGGACGGCCGCTCCACCCTCGACGAGTCGATGGTCACCGGGGAGTCGATGCCGGTCACCAAGGAGATCGGAGATGCGGTCATCGGTGGCACCGTCAACCAGACCGGCTCCCTGATCATCCGCGCAGACAAGGTCGGCCGGGACACCATGCTGGCCCGCATCGTGCAGATGGTCGCCGAGGCGCAGCGGTCCCGTGCACCCATCCAGCGGCTGGCGGACAAGGTGTCCGCGGTGTTCGTCCCCGCCGTCATCGCAGCTGCCTTGGTGGCGTTCGCCGTGTGGGCCACCATGGGCCCGGACCCCCGCCTGGCGCACGCTCTCGTGGTCGCTGTCAGCGTCCTCATCATCGCCTGCCCCTGTGCCCTCGGACTGGCCACCCCCGTCTCGATCATGGTCGGCGTCGGCCGCGGCGCGACCCTGGGCGTGCTCATCAAGAACGCCGAGGCGCTCGAGCGGATGGAGAAGGTCGACACCCTCGTCGTGGACAAGACCGGCACCCTGACCCAGGGCCGCCCCTCCGTCACGCACATCGGCACCACCAACGGCCATGACGAGACCGACGTCCTGCGCCTGGCCGCGGCGGTCGAGCGCTCCTCCCAGCACCCGCTGGGGCACGCCGTCATCGCGGCTGCCGCCGACGCCGGGCTGGACCTGCCCGACGCCAACGACTTCGACGCCCCTATTGGCAAGGGGGTCACCGCCACCGTCGCGGGTCGCCGTGTCCTGGTCGGCAGCGCCGGCTTCTTGAGCGGGTACGACGTCGACCCGACCAGCATGGCTGCCGAGGCCGACCGCCTTCGCGCAGAGGGCGCCAGCGTGGTTTTCGTTGCCGTCGACGACCACCTCGCGGGGCTGCTGGCCATCGCCGACCCGGTCAAGGACACCACACCCGCCGCGCTGCAGTCACTGCGCGAGGACGGCATCCAGGTCGTCATGCTCACCGGCGACAACGAGGTCACGGCCCGTGCGGTCGCCCGCACCCTGGGCATCGCCCGCGTCGAGGCGGAAGTCCTGCCCGACCACAAGAGCGACGTCGTCAAGGCCCTGCGAGCAGAGGGGCGCGTGGTCGCCATGGCCGGCGACGGCGTCAACGACGCCCCAGCCCTCACCGCCGCAGACGTCGGAATCGCCATGAGCACCGGCACCGACGTCGCCATCGAGAGCGCCGGGGTCACTCTTCTCAAGGGCGACCTGACCGGCATCGTCCGCTCCAGGGCGCTCTCGCAGGCGACCATGTCGAACATCCGTCAGAACCTCGTGTTCGCGTTCATATACAACGCCGCAGGAATCCCACTGGCTGCCGGCGTCCTGTATCCCGCGTTCGGTCTGCTGCTGTCGCCGATGATCGCCGCGGCCGCGATGGCGCTGTCGTCGGTCAGCGTAATCGGCAACGCCCTACGGCTGCGCACACAACATCTGGAGGGTGGCGCTTAGGCAGCAGGCCGGCTGCACCCCGTTCGGCCGTCAGCTGGACAGGATCTCCGCGACGGCCGAGGCGAGGGCGCTCGGCGCTTCGGGTGGGAACGGGATGACGCTGCTGGCATTGATCTCACACAGGACGAACCCGGGGACGAACCCGGTGAGTTCGGGGGCGTTGGAGGTGGCCTGGATGAGGTCTATGTCCCACAGGACCGGCAGCTGGTCGGGAGCGATGTCGAGCAGGCTTCGCATCGCTGGGATCCACTCGTCCTCGAGGCGGTGACGCAGGGCGCGGAATTCTGGCTGGTCCGACGGAACCATGGTCTTGGGAGCGGGAACTCCGAGGACAGCCGGCTTCCGCGAGTCGTGGCCGGCGGGACTCGCGTCGGAGTCGCTCGCGCCCTGGAGCGCGAAGCCGACCACGGTGGACCGCACGACGTAGCAGCGGATGAGCCCCTCGGCGATGCCCGCTTCGTACGGTTGGTCGACCAAGTGCCCACTGCCGGCCCCCGCAGTGTAGATCTGGGAACGGTCGGTCATGAACTGGCCCAGGGTGGTGACGGTGTGGGTGTCGTCGCGCAGGCGTGCGTGTTGGACCATGACCGTCGCGGTGGGTGCCGCAGCGGGGGGCGCGCGGTGGGGCTCCAGCAGGGTTATCTTCCAGACCGTGCGGCCGCCGTTCCCCCGGTCACCCTTCACGACGAGGGTGCCGTGTTTCGCAAGCCGGTCAGGGAAGAATTCCCGAAAGATATCAGGAGTCGGGTAGGCGAAGGAGTCAGTGCCCCAGGGCAGCCCGCGAGTCGTGACGAGGACATCCTTCGTGCCGATCTTGCGGATGACGCCGGGGTGGGCCGACACCCACGTACCCGCGAGCGCGATCTCGGTGAGCTGCGCGTCGAGGGTGGACCGGGGGCCCCGATCGGTGAGCGGGTCGGCCCAGACGAGCACCCCGGATGCTTTCTCGAGGTTGCGACGCCAATCGTCGGGATGGTCGTCGTCGAACTCGACGACCTCTGCGTGGATGTCGGCTGCGGCCAGGGCCTCGACGACGGGTTTGAGGCGCTCCGCCGTGCGCTTCGGGTCGTCACTGCGGACCAGCACTGCCACCGTGGCGCGGCGTCGCTGTACGGCACGGGTGCTGTTGGGACGGTGCACGGATCCCATGCTGGACCATGAGGTGACGGCTGGGCTAGGTGGACGGTTATCGCGCGGATCCGCGCGACGCGTAAAGGTCCGGTCAAGGATTGCTGCAGCTCTCGACGATCAGTGGACTGGGACCCCTTTCGGGTGGACGGTGAGGAGTGTCGCACCTGACGGTGCGGTCGGATCGAAGGATCCGAAACGGATTGCGTCACAACGTTTTACGGTTACCGCGGTTGGCACGGCTGTTGCGACTGGTGCTGGTTGTTGGTGGTTGGTTGTGGCGCTTACCGGCCCATCCACCGAGCCTGCCTAGTACGGGGTTCGGCGGTGGCGGCCAACCGTTCCATTTCAGTGCCGGTGTGGCTGCTGACCTCGCACCGTCCGGCTTCCTCCAACATCGCAAGTGGGGCCGCCCTTGGACTGGGTGTGCCGTGCGGCGCGAGGTCAGCACAGTGGCCGCACGGCACACCCTCACCACGGGAGGGGTGGCTGCTCATGTCGCTGCAGACGCGCAACGCGTTGTGGGCTGGGCTGCCCCGCCCCCGGTTCGACGACAACCACGAGCTGCACCTGCCCGGGTACGACCAGCACCAGTCCAAGCAGATCCTGGCGCGGATGCTGTCGGAGGATCTCGACGACTGGTCCGTTGCCGCCTCCCGGGTGGGATACTGCTCCAACCCGGTCCACCTGGTCGGCTCGTCCACCACCATCGACCGGGCCACTGGTGAGGTGCTGGCCTCCTACTCCTCCGCGGACGAGCCGCTGGGGTCGACCCTGGTGCGGTGCGGGAACCGGCGCGAGTCCGCGTGCCCGTCCTGCTCCCGCCTGTACGCCGCGGACATGTTCCAGCTGATCCGGGCCGGCGTGCGTGGCGGGAAGACCGTCCCCGACACCGTGGCGGACAACCCGTTGGTGTTCGCCACCCTCACCGCCCCCTCCACGGGGCCGGTGCACGGCACGAGGGACAACAGACGGCGCTGCCGACCCCACGCCGCCGGGCCGGCCCGCTGTGCCCACGGCCGATCCACCACGCGCATGGCCGTCCACACCGACGGCGACTTGGCGCTGGGGCAGCCACTCTGCCGGGACTGCTACGACTACGCCAGTCATGTGGTGTGGCAGTGGTGGGCGCCGGAGCTGTGGCGGCGGTTCACCATCACCCTGCGCCGCACCCTCGCCCGGCACCTCGCCGTCCCCGCCACCAAGCTGCACGAGGTGGTCACGGTGCAGTACGCCAAGGTCGCCGAGTACCAACGCCGCGGCCTGGTCCACTTCCACACCCTGATCCGCCTCGACGGCCCCCGCATTCCCGACGGGTTCGCCCCCGCACCCCGGCAGATCACCGCCACGATCCTCGCCCGCCTCGTTCGTGAGGCTGTGGCCGCTGTCCGGTTCACCGCCCCACCCGTCCACCACGGTGACGTGCCCCGGGTGCTGGCGTTCGGGGCGCAGGTCGACGCACGCCCGGTCACCACCGCCCGCCGCACCGACGACCCCGGCACGGAGTTGTCGCCGGAGCAGGTCGCCGGGTACCTGGCCAAGTACGCCACCAAAGCCGCCACCGACACCACCGACCACACCAACGCGCACCTGCGCCGCATCCAGCACACCGCCGACCACATGGGCAGGCGGGTCGAGGACCACTGGGTCGCCACCGGCCGACAAGGACCCCTGGCTCACCTGCCATACGGGCTACTGGGGAAGTGGGCACACGAGCTCGGGTTCCGCGGCCACTTCGCCACCAAGTCCCGCCGCTACTCCGTCACCCTCGGC
>NZ_LMSC01000010.1:14695-42671 GCF_001428025.1 Phycicoccus sp. Soil748
AGGCCGCCGCGGCGACACCATCGACCTCGCCGCCATGGAAGCCCAGCTGCTGGCTGTGGACGACGACCAAGCCACCACCGTCGTCATCGGAGCATGGACCTACAGCNCTGGGACACCCCCGGCGACGCCGCCCTCGCCAAAGCCGCCGCCGCAGCCGCCCGCGAACACGACCAAGAGCGCGCGGAAGCAAGACACCTGGACTCGAGGAAGGACGTTGGAGATGTGTCACAGACTTGACCCGTTGTGGACGGTGAAGGACGTCGCGGCGTACCTCTCGGTGCCCGTCCAGACGATCTACGACTGGCGCTGGAAGCACGAGGGGCCGCCGGCCTTTCGGATCGGCCGGCACCTGCGGTTCCGGGAGAGCGACGTGTTCGCGTGGCTCGATACCAAGACGGCGGCCTGAGCGATGGTGCGCCGCGCTCTGGAGCCGGGCCAGTGGGGATCGGTTTCGACGGTCCGTGTCGATGCCGCCGGCGCGGTCCGCTACCGGAGCCGGGTGCGGTACCGGGGGACGGATGGTCGCCTCCGGCAGGTCGAACGCTGGGGCCCTTCGCGCGCCGCGGCGCAGCGGGCCGTGTCGGAGGCGCTGGAGGAGTTGGCGGCTTCGGCGAGCTCGACCCTGAATGGCCGGGACACGCTCGACGAGGCGATCCGGCAGTGGATGGTCGACCTCGAGCAGCTGGAGCGGATGGGGCAGCGGTCGCCCGGGACGCTGCAGACCTACCGGCGCCAGTGGGAGGGTCACGTCTCCCCCGGCCTCGGTGGTCTGCGACTGACCCAGGTGACCACACCCGTGGTGGACCGGTTCTTGGTCGACCTGCACGAGCGGGTGGGGTCAGCGACGGCTCGGACTGCGCGCGCGGTCATCTCCGGGGCCATGGGTCGGGCGGTGCGTGAGGGTGCGATCCGGTTCAACCCGACTCGGGAGGTTCGTCGGCTCAAGTCGACCCCTCGACGTCGGCCGCGCTCCCTCACGGAGGAGGAGCGGGCGGCATGGTTCCTGGCGATCGCCCATGACCCGAAGGCAACGAGCCGTGACCTCCCGGACCTGTGCGCGTTCATGCTCGCCACGGGCCTGCGCATCGGGGAGGTGCTGGCCGTCGTGTGGTCGGAGGTCAACCTGCTCCACGGCACCGTCGAGGTCACGTCGACCCTGCTCCGGGTGACCGGTCGCGGGCTCATTCGCAAGCCGACGAAGACCGATGCCGGTCAGCGGGTTCTGGTGCTGCCGACCTGGTGCGTGGCGATGCTGCGTCGTCGGGCTGCGATCGGGGTGGGACCGGAGGAGCCCGTGTTCGGCACCGTCGACGGCGGGTTCCGGGAGCCCCGCACCGTCAGTCGATGGTTGTTCCAGATCCGGGAGGCCAGCGGCATGGATTGGGTCACGACCCACACGTGGCGCAAGACCACGGCCAGCGTGCTCGACGGGTCGGGCATCACGGCCCGGATGATCGCCGACCAGCTAGGTCACTCGCGAGTGTCGATGACCCAGGACGTGTACCTCGGACGGGGCGCCGTGGACCCTCGCGTTGTGCAGGCTCTGGAGGCGGCCGACCCCAACCGCGGACCTCAAAGCGTGGGGCAAAGTGATGGACCTGCCGTCTCCGGCGAAGGGGCTTGAGGTGTTTGTGCTGGTCAGAGAGCCGACGAGGGGACTTGAACCCCTAACCCCCTGTTTACAAGACAGGTGCGCTGCCAATTGCGCCACGCCGGCACGCCTGCATCGCAGACGGCCACGATGGTACCGACACGACGAAGCGGCCCGGCACCGCGAGGTGCCGGGCCGTGTGCAGCCGTTCAGCTTTCGGCCACTCGCCCCAAACCCGAGCCGCGACACACTCCCCCGCCCAGCTTTCGGCCCTTCGCCCGAAACCCGGGACCCCCGACGCACTCTGCTCCCCAACTTTCGGCCACTGGGCCGAAAGTTGGGGCGGGCACCGAAGTGAGCCGCGGCGCGTACCCGTAACCCGACCCGGTACCGACACGACGAAGCGGCCCGGCACCGCGAGGGTGCCGGGCCGCTTCGGTCCGAACGGGAGGTCACCCGCCCGGTGGGGCGGCGACCACCGAGGGTCAGTGGCGGTTGAGGTAGGACTGGAGGCTGCGGACGGTCGCGCGGTCGAGGGAGTGCGACCCGTTGCGCGTGGCGCCGATCTTGGACTGCAGTGCGCGGACCGTGCGCGGGCCGATGACCCCGTCGGGAGCCGAGCCGACCTTGCGCTGCAGCGCCTTGACGTCCGTCCGAGACAGGGTGCCGTTGACGGACCCGCCGACCCAGCGCTCGATGGCGGCATTCGTCTTGGGGCCGCGCACGCCGTCGACGACCAGCTTGCCGGCAGAGACGGAGTGGGCGGCGGAGCGCGCCGGCGCCGAGCGGACGGACGAGCGGGAGGCGCGCGTCGCGGTCGAACCGGCGTTGACGGCACCGCCGTTGGCCTTGGTCAGGCCAGCCCGCGCACCACAGGTCGGCCATGCGCCCGGGCCCTGCGAGGCGAGCACCTTCTGGGCGACGGTGATCTGCTGCGCCTTGGTGGCACGGTTGGCGGTGGAGGCGTAGCGCTCACCGCCGAAGGCGTCCCAGGTGCTGTCGGAGAACTGCAGGCCGCCGTAGTAGCCGTTGCCGGTGTTGATCGACCAGTTGCCACCGCTCTCGCAGGAGGCGACCCGGTCCCACACGGTGGAGGTGGACGCGGAGGCGGAGGACGTGGTCGCCATACCTCCGGCGACGGCGGCCGCACCGGCCACGGCGACGCCGGCGAGGCGGCGGCGGACGGGCTTGGCTTTCCGAGCAGAGTGCTTCGGGGCATAGAACATTGCGGGGGGAGTTCCTCTCCTGACCGGCGCCTGCGAGGTGAGCTGTCGGGTTCGGGCTGTCAGGTGCCCGGCCGGTGGTACCGGCTTCACCCCAAGGCCGCCGGAGCGGTCGAGTTGGGTCCCCCGTCCTCGTCGTGCCCGGAGATCTTCCGGCGAATCACCCGCCTGACGAGGCTCGGCGCTGCGGGTGTGCATGGTGGTGGGTATGCCGTGTGGAGTTGTCGGGGCGCGAATGCGCAGGTCAACCGTAAGGGGGCGGCTCCCGGACGACAAGCGAGTCGGCGGAAATGGGGCCAAACGACCGAGCCGTGGCAGGTGTGCCCCGCCCCACGCCGCGTTCCGACCCCTGCACGACGTGGAGCAGGCGCGCGCCTGACGAGCCCCCCGAGAGGCGTCAGCGACGCCGTACCCGGCGCTTCTGCACCATCCGCCGGTCGAACGGCGCAGCCATGAACTCGCCCAGCACGCTGCCGGCGGCGATGGCGAGCAGGACCGCCATGGCTCCCAGCAGGGTCGTGATGCCGCCCTGCAGCGACAGCGAACCCGAGTCGGACGACGAGCCGTTCACCATCTCGTAGAGGCCGCGGAAGATGGCGAGTCCCGGAAGCAGGCCGTAGGACGCGGGCACGACCAGGACCATCGCCGGGGCGCCCATGCGCAGGGCGACCAGCCGCCCGACGCAGCCGAGCACCGTCGCCGCGACCCCGGCAGCCGCGAGCTGTCCCAGGGCCTCCAGCCGGTCGACACCGAGCGAGACGGCCACGCCGGTGGCTGACAGCAGCCCGGCCGGGACGACCAGCCTTCGGCGGCTGCGCAGCGACACCGCTCCCGAGAGCCCGACGACGAACGCGCCGCCCACCGCCAGCCCGACGGGCGCACTGAGCGCCCGGGTGGACATGACGGAGGGCGAGACCAGCTGGAGGTCGAACGCCGAGGTGAGCGCCAAGGTCATCGACAGCCCGGTGGCGACGCCGAGGATGATCCCGGCGGTGGTGAGGAAGACGCCGAACATCCGCCCCGCCCCGGTGACCGAGTAGCCCGAGATGGCGTCCTCGAAGGCCGAGGCCACGGTGCGCCCGGGCAGGAGCACCGTGATGCCACCGGCCACGATGAAGGCGAACTCGTCCGACGACACCGGCAGCCAACCGTTCGCGCCGAGGCTGAAGGCGCCCCACGCCATGACGGTGGCGAACAGGCCACCGATGGCCGACTGGTAGAAGTCCGGCAGGCCGTGCCGCCCCAGCGTGCGGGCGGCGTACCCCACGAGGAGCGACGAGAGCCCGGCGACGAGGCCGGCGACCGGACCGGCACCGAGCATGACGGCGACGGCTGCCGCGAGGACGCCGAGCGACCCGCGCACCGCCCAGCTGGGCCAGAAGCGGGGCGCCCGGCGGATCTCGCGCAGCCGGGCCGCAGCCGCCTCCAGGTCGTAGCTGCCGGCGACGAGGTTCTCGACGAACTCGTGCACCGCAGTCAGGCGGGCGAAGTCACGCGTCGCCGACCGCACGACCCGCAGCATGGTGATCGGCTGGCCGGACGCGGTCGTGCACTGCACGAGCAGCGACTGCAGGGTGATGTCGACCTCGAGGTGGTCGAGCCCCGCCGCCGCGGCGACCGCGATCACCGAGGACTCCACCTGGGGCGCGCCGGCCCCGCAGCGCAGCATCAGCTCGCCCACCCGCAGCGCGAGGTCCAGGGAGGCGCGCGCGTCGCGCTCCTCCGCCGCGGCCTGCCGGACGCGGGCGTCGCGGTACGGCGTGTGCCGCAGCGCGTCGACCATGGGCAGCGTGTCGGTGATGTCCTCACCACGCCAGATGCGGCTGTGCCGCAGCGCCGGCCGCCGGGGAGGCAGCGGCGGGGTCTGCTGCACCATCAGGAACCCGTGCCCGGCAGCACCGCAGACGGGTTCTGGGAGGGCCACCAGTCCGGAGCCCCGCCCTGGGCGAGGCTCCAGGCCGCGAGCCCGACCGCAGCGGCCAGGAGCAGGAGCACGAAGACGCGCCCTCCGCGGCCAGGGCTGACACCGCGCACCACGCTGCGCGAGCCGCGGCGCAGACCGGACCCCCCGGGGCCCCACCACGCCATGAGGCCGGCGACGACGGCACCGGCGGCGACGGGCCCGCGGGCGTTGGGCTCCGGCGAGCCGCCGGTGACCGCCACCATCGCGAGCGCGGCGCTGAACACCGCACACACGCCGACGACGACCGGCAGGATCGCGCTGACGACCGTCGCGAAGGCACCTACAACGAGGTGCCACGGGCTGGCAGCGACGGCGAACGGCACGTCCGACCGGCGCCGGCCCTTCTGGTGGCGGCGGAGCACGAGCGAGGTGACCGAGCGGTCGGCGGTGCGCGCGACCCAGGACCAGACCAGCGCAACGGCGGCTGCCACGACCGGGAAGCTGGTCGCGGCAGCCACGAAGAGCGCCAGCAGCGCCAGCAGGCTGCCGGTGCGCTGCGCCCGGCCGATCCGCGGGTCGGGCTCCCCCGGCTCACCCTCCCAGGCGGCCTGCCAGTCCGAGACCTCCTCGTCGTCGAGGTCGAACGGCACGAGGTCGCCGCCCTCGCCCCGGTCCCCCAGGCCCCGGTCGAGACCGTCGTCGGCGTACGGCGCGGCCCAGTCATCGCGGTCGGCCGGCAGGGCCACGGGCCCCCGGGCCATCAGCGCCGGCTCGCGCGCGGGCGGGGTCGTCGCGGCTGCCGGCGGCGCTGCCCAGTGCGCGGTGGCCGGCTGCTGCAGCACCTGGGTGTGGCGGGCATCGGTACGCAGCGCCTGCGTCACCGGCTGGCCGGCGGCGTAGCGCTCGAGCGCCTCGACCACCTCGTCGGCGTCGGGACGCAGCTCGGGCCGCGGTGACAGGGCAGCCTGCAACAGCGGCGCCAGGGCGGGGTCGACGCCGGTGAGGTCGGGCTCGCCGCGGCTGACGCGGTTGAGCACGACGTCCATGGGCCCCCGGCCGAAGGGAGGCGCGCCGCTGGCCGCGAAGGTCAGGGTCGCCGCCCAGCCCCACCAGTCGGTCGCCTCGGTGACCGCCGCCCCTTCGACGACCTCGGGCGAGAGGTAGCCGGGCGTCCCCATGACCAGTCCGGTCATGGTGATGCGCACGTCGTCGGCGACGTGGGCGATGCCGAAGTCGATGAGCACCGGGTCACCGTCGAGCATGAGCACGTTGCCGGGCTTGAGGTCGCGGTGGATGACGTCCGCGGAGTGGATGGCATCGAGCGCCTCGGCCAGCCCCCGGCCGAGCGACAGCAGGTCGGCACCGCGGATGGGCCCGTGCTCCTTGACCACCTCGTCGAGCGGGGGGCCGGGCACGTAGCGCGTCACGAGGTAGGGCCGCTCCCCGTCGAGGTCGGCGTCGATGACCGCCGCCACCCGTGGGTCCCGGATCCGGCCGAGCACGTCGACCTCGCGGGCGAGGCGGGTGCGGGCGTCCTTGTCGTGGGCGACGTGCGGGCGCAGGAGCTTGAGCGCGACGGCGCGGCCGTTGGGCGCCAGCGCGAGGTGCACGACCCCCATACCGCCCTCGCCGAGCTGCTGGATGAGCCGGTAGGGACCGACGCGAGGGCCCTCGGGTAGGCCGGGGCTGCCGTCGCTGTCCTCCAGGGCCTCCGTCCGCATGCCCCTACGGTAAGGGAGGGGCCTGTGTGGAACGGGTCAGGCTACTGCTGGATGTAGCCCACGAGCTGGTCACGTTCTGCCTGCAGCTCGTCGATCCGGTGCTTGACGATGTCACCGATGCTGACGATGCCGTGCAGCGTGCCATCGACGACGACGGGCACGTGGCGGATGCGCTGGTCGGTCATCGTGCGGGCCAGCTCCTCGATGGCGACGTCGGGGTCGCAGGTCGTGACGTCGGCGGTCATGATCGCCGAGATCGGCCCGATGAGCACCGCCGCGCCGTCGCTGTGCAGGTGGCGCACGATGTCGCGCTCGCTGACGATGCCGTCGATGCGGTGGCCGTCCCCGCTCACGACGAGGGCGCCGATGCGGTGCTCGTGGAGGAGCTCCAGCAGCCTCTCGACCGACTCGTCCGGGCGGACGGTCACGACCTGGTCACCCTTGCGACGCACCACATCGGAGATCCTCATGCTCAGACCGTAGACCGCCGAGGGGGTCACCGCTAGAGGAGGTATCGCGCCACCGAGCACGTTCCTCACCCTCGGCGGGGGTGTCGGCAGGACGGGCTCGGCATAGGGTTGGGGACCGCAGACCCGACCCCGGAGTGGATGAGCCAGTGCCCCGCACCAAGCAGAAGTTCGACCTCGTGATCGCCGCCAACCGCCTGCCCGTCGACCGTGTCGTCGACGCCGACGGAGAGGTCTCGTGGCGCACCAGTCCGGGCGGCCTCGTGACCGCCATGGAGTCGGTGATGCGAGGCCGGGAGGGCGCCTGGGTGGGGTGGGCGGGCGAGGCCGGCGAGGCACCCGAGCCGTTCGAGCAGGACGACATGTTCCTCAACCCGGTCGCCCTCTCCGAGGACGAGGTCGCGCACTACTACGAGGGCTTCAGCAACGACACCCTGTGGCCGATCTACCACGACGTCATCGTCTCGGCGACGTTCCACCGCTACTGGTTCGCGGCCTACGAGGTGGTCAACCGCAGGTTCGCCGAGGCCGTGTGCGAGGTCGCGGCCAAGGGCGCCACGGTCTGGGTCCACGACTACCAGCTGCAGCTCGTGCCGGCGATGGTCCGCGAGATGCGCCCGGACGTGCGGATCGGCTGGTTCAACCACATCCCGTTCCCCCCGGTCGAGCTCTTCGCCCAGCTGCCGTGGCGCCGTGCCATCCTCGAGGGACTGCTCGGGGCCGACTTCCTCGGGTTCCAGCGCGTCGCCGACGCCCAGAACTTCATCCGCGCCTGCCGCCAGCTGCTGAGCCTGCCCACCAAGGGCGACACCGTCTCGGAGTCGCGCTCCGAGGGTGCTCGCCGCATCCGCGCCAGTGCCGTACCGATCTCCATCGACTTCAAGGGCCTGGAGGAGCTGGCCAAGAAGCCCGAGACCCACGCCCGGGCCAAGGAGATCCGCGCCTCGCTGGGCGACCCCGAGACCCTCATCCTCGGCGTCGACCGCCTCGACTACACCAAGGGCATCGGGCACCGGATCAAGGCGTACGGCGAGCTCCTCGAGGAGGGCCGGGTGGCCCCGCCGAAGCAGATGTTCGTCCAGGTCGCCACGCCGAGCCGCGAGCGCGTCGACGCCTACCGCGACCTGCGCGCCGAGATCGAGGGCGAGGTGGGACGCCTCAACGGCGAGTTCAGCACGATCGGCGCGCCGGCCGTGCAGTACCTCCACCACTCCTACCCGCGCAACGAGATGGCGGCGCTCTACCTCGCCGCCGACGTCCTGCTCGTGACGCCGCTTCGCGACGGGATGAACCTCGTCGCCAAGGAGTACGTCACCTGCCGCTACGACAACGGCGGCGCGCTCGTGCTGTCCGAGTTCACCGGCGCCTACCACGAGCTGCACCAGGCGTTCGTCTGCAACCCCCACGACATCGAGGGCCTCAAGCAGACGATCATGCGCGCCATCGAGACCCCGCCGAAGGAGAAGGCCCGCCTCATGCGCGCCATGCGCCGCCGCGTCGCCGACCACGACGTCCAGCACTGGGCGGCCCGCTTCCTCGAGAACCTAGCCAAGGCCCCCGAGCGGGGTGGGGTGTGATCGCGGACGACCTGCGAGCGGCCGTCGAGGCCCTCGTGGCCCACGACCGTGTCCTCGTGGCGACCGACTTCGACGGGGTGATGGCCCCGCTGGTCCTCGACCCGTCGACGTCCCGGCCCCTGCCGGGGACCGTGGAGGACCTGCGCCGGCTCGCGGCCATGCCCGACACGTATGCCGCTGTGGTGTCCGGCCGCGACCTCGCCACGCTCACCGAGCTGACCGGCCTCGCCGACAGCGACGTCACGCGGATCGGCAGCCACGGTGGCGAGTCCAGTGCCGCCGACCAGGGGGCGCCTGAGCTGACCGACGCCCAGCGGGAGCACCTGGCCCGGCTCGTGTCCGAGCTGGAGGAGCTGTGCGCCTCGCTGCCCGAGGGCGTCTACCTCGAGTCCAAGCCCGCCGCGGTCGTCGTGCACACCCGGCGCATGGCCGAGGACGACGCGCAGGCCGCCGAGGAGGCGGCCCTGCAGGTCGCCGCACGCCATACCCACCTGTCGGTGCTGCACGGCAAGCAGGTCGTGGAGATGAGCGTGGTCGAGGCCGACAAGGGAAGCGCGCTGGAGGTGCTGCGCGACGCCGTCGGGGCGCAGGGCGTGGCCTACCTGGGTGACGACGTCACCGACGAGCACGCCTTCGAGTGCCTGGGCGCGGACGACCTCACCGTCAAGGTGGGGGCGGGCGACACCGCCGCGCGGTTCCGCGTGGACGGACCGCAGGACGCCGCCGAGGTGCTCGCACTGGTGGCCGAGCTGCGCGCCGCCGCCACCGGGTAGCGCAGCCGCCACCGGGTAGCGCCGCCGCGACGACGGGCTAGCGCTTCGGGGACGCGCCGGTCGAGGCGCGGACGACGAGCTCGGGTCGAAAGACGTACTCGGCCCGCGGCGCGGCCTCACCGGCGATCTCGTCGAGCAGGGCATGCACCGCGGCCTCGGACATGGCCTGGACGCTCTGGCGCACGGTCGTGAGCGGCGGGTCGGTGAACGCGATGAGCGGCGAGTCGTCGTAGCCCACGACGGAGAAGTCGTCTGGCACCCGCAGCCCGGCGCGGCGTACGGCGCGAATGGCACCGAGCGCCATGAGGTCCGAGCCGCACACGACGGCCGTGCACCCCTTCTCGAGCAGCCGCGCCCCGGCGGTGTCGCCGCCCTCGACGGAGAACATCGTCCGCTCGATGAGGTCGTCGACGTCGTCACGGCCGAGCAGGTTGCGCATCGACGCGCGGAAGCCGGCGATCTTGCGGATGACGGGGACGTAGCGGTCCGGGCCGATGGCCAGGCCGATCCGGGCGTGGCCGAGCTGCACCAGGTGGGTGAGCGCGAGGTCCATCGAGGCGACGTCGTCGTTGGAGATGAAGGGGGCGTCGATGCCCTCGTGGTAGCCGTTGACGAGCACGATCGGCACGCCGCGCTCGCGCAGGTTGGTGTAGCGCTCGGGGTCGGTGGTCACGTCGGCGTGCTGGCCGGAGACGTAGATGATCCCAGCCACGCCGCGGTCGAGGAGCATCTGTACGTACTCGTCCTCGTGCACCCCGCCCGGCGTCTGGGTGCAGAGCACCGGCGTGAACTGGTGCCGGGCGAGCGCGGTCTCGATGATCTGGGCGAACGCCGGGAAGATCGGGTTGGTCAGCTCGGGGACGATGAGGCCGACGAGGTCGGCGCTCTTGCGCCGCAGCCGCGAGGGGCGGTCGTAGCCCAGCACGTCGAGGGAGGTGAGCACCGCCTCGCGGGTCGAGTCGGCCACGCCCGGCTTGCCGTTGAGCACCCGGCTCACGGTGGCCTCGCTGACGTCCGCGTGGGCCGCGATGTCGGCCAGTCTCGCCTTCACGACGCGCCCTCCCCTGGTGTTGTGATGCGGGCTGCGCGCAATCTAGCAAGAACTTGCAGCGCGCCCGAGCACCACCATGCAAGAAGTTTCACCTGCCGCGGCGGGTGGCCCGTCGCCACGTCGTGGGTCAGCTCGTGGGCCGGCCGGCGATCGAGCCGTGGCCATCCCGTGGGCGGGTGGTGGCGCAACGGGCCTCGCTCGGCCAGACTGACCTCACCCGCGGACACCGACGTCCCGGGTGCTCCACCTTTACAACGGATCGTCCGGCACGTTCCTGCCGGTGAAGGAAAGGCAAAGACGCCCATGGCAACTGTGAAATTCGACGAGGCCACCCGCCTCTACCCCGGCAACGACAAGCCCTCTGTCGACAGGCTCAACATCGACATCGAGGATGGCGAGTTCCTCGTCCTCGTCGGGCCGTCCGGCTGTGGCAAGTCCACCTCCCTGCGCATGCTCGCGGGTCTGGAGGAGGTCAACGCCGGCAAGATCTGGATCGGCGACCGTGACGTGACCAACCTGTCCCCCAAGGACCGCGACGTCGCCATGGTCTTCCAGAACTACGCGCTCTACCCGCACATGACCGTCGCCGACAACATGGGCTTCGCGCTCAAGATCGCCGGGGTGGACAAGGGCGAGATCCGCAAGCGCGTGGAGGAGGCTGCCAAGATCCTCGACCTCGAGCAGTACCTCGAGCGCAAGCCGAAGGCGCTGTCCGGTGGCCAGCGCCAGCGCGTCGCCATGGGCCGCGCGATCGTCCGCTCGCCCCAGGTCTTCCTCATGGACGAGCCGCTGTCCAACCTCGACGCCAAGCTCCGCGTCCAGACCCGCACCCAGATCGCCTCGCTCCAGCGTCGCCTCGGGGTCACCACGGTCTACGTCACCCACGACCAGGTCGAGGCCATGACGATGGGTGACCGTGTCGCGGTCCTCAAGGACGGCCTGCTCATGCAGTGCGACACCCCGCGCCACATGTACGACCACCCCAACAACGTCTTCGTCGCCGGCTTCATCGGCTCCCCTGCCATGAACCTGCTCGACGTCGACGTCACCGACGGCGGCGTCCAGGTCGGCGGGTCGAAGATCCCGGTCGAGCGTGCTCGCCTGGACTCCTCCAGCGGCAAGCAGGTCACCCTCGGCGTGCGGCCGGAGGACCTCGAGCTGACCAGCGAGGGCCAGGGCATCCCGGTGACGGTCGACGTCGTCGAGGAGCTCGGCGCGGACGCCTACATCTACGGCTCCACCAACGCCAAGCAGCACGCCGACTTCGACGAGTCCGGCGCGGAGGTCCCCGAGCGCCCGTTCATCGCGCGCGTCGACGGCCGCCGTCCCCCGGCCAAGGGCGAGACCGTCTACCTCGCCCCCAAGTCCGGCCACGTCCACCTGTTCGACGCGGGCTCCGGGCAGCGCCTCGGCGACTGACCGCACCAGCGTGTACGCCGCGTGGCCGGCCCCCAGCCCGGGGGCCGGCCACGCGCCGTTTCCGGCCCGCGGCGGACGCAGCCCGGCCCGCGACGACTCGTCTGGGAGCATGGAACCGTGGCCCTGAACATCACCGCATCCCGGCCCGACCCGGCCCTCCTCGACCTGCCGTGGGAGCTCCCGCTGGAGACCTGGCCCGAGGAGCACCTGGCCGCGCTCCCCCGAGGCATCTCGCGGCACGTGGTGCGGTTCGTCAAGCTGTCCGGCCGCGTCCTGGCCGTCAAGGAGATCAAGGCGGACATCGCGGCCCGCGAGTACCAGATGCTGCGGGTGCTCAACCGGATCGAGGTGCCCTGCGTCGAGCCCTTCGGCGTCGTCAGCGGCCGCGTCGACGTGAACGGCAACCCGCTCGACGCCTGCCTGATCACCCGGCACCTGCAGTTCTCGCTCCCCTACCGCGCCCTGTTCAGCCAGTCGCTGCGCGTGGGCACCTCGACCCGCCTCATCGACGCGCTCGCGGTCCTGCTGGTGCGCCTGCACCTCACCGGTTTCTGGTGGGGCGACGTCTCCCTGTCCAACACGCTGTTCCGCCGCGACGCCGGGGCGTTCGCCGCCTACCTCGTCGACGCGGAGACCGGTGAGCTGCACCAGGCGCTGACCGACGGGCAGCGCGAGCACGACCTCGACATCGCCCGGGTCAACATCGCCGGCGAGCTCATGGACCTCGAGGCGGGTGGGTTCCTGGAGGCCGGCACGGACGCCATCGACACCTCCAACCGCATCGTCACCCGCTACACCGAGCTCTGGAACGAGCTCACCGGCCTCGAGCGGTTCGAGAAGGGCGACCGGTGGCGCGTCGACGAGCGCATCCGCCGGCTCAACGAGCTCGGGTTCGACGTCGACGAGCTGGCCATCTCCACCGACTTCGACGGCACCCACATCGCGATCCAGCCCAAGGTCGTCGACGCCGGTCACCACTCCCGGCGCCTGCTGCGCCTCACCGGGCTCGACGTCGAGGAGAACCAGGCCCGTCGCCTGCTCAACGACCTCGACTCCTACCGCGCCGGCACCGACCGCCAGAACGACGACGAGGAGATCGTCGCCCACGACTGGCTCGCGCGGATCTACGAGCCGATCACGCGCACGGTCCCCCGCGACCTCGCCGGCAAGCTGGCCCCGGCCGAGCTCTTCCACGAGGTGCTCGAGCACCGCTGGTACATGTCCGAGCGGGCCGGCCACGACATCCCCATCGAGGACGCGATCCGCGACTACGTGGCAACCGTCCTCCCCTCGAAGCCGGATGAGGCTACGGTCGTCGGCGTCGACACCGTCGAGATGCCGGTCGTCGCCATGTTCGACGACCACTGAACCAGCACGAGGGGAACCCATGACCGACCAGTCCTACCCACCGCCACCGCCGGCCGCCTCGCCCCCGGGGCAGCCGGCCGCCGGTCAGGCCTGGCAGGCGCCCGACCAGGCGTGGCAGGCGCCCCAGTACGGCGGTGCCGCCGCATACCCCCACGTCCCCGGTCAGGGGCCCTGGGGACCGCTCGCCGGCTGGGGCTCGCGCGTCGGGGCGATGCTCATCGACACGCTGGTGCAGCTCATCGGGATGGTGCCCTACGTCATCGGCCTCGTGCTGTTCATCGCCGGCGCCCCCGACAGCACCTCGCGCTACGACGCGGCGACCGGTGCCATGACCACGGCCACGACCGACGAGGGCAGTGTCGGCCTCATGGTGGCCGGGGGGCTGCTGGCCCTGCTGGGCTTCGCGGCCATGCTCGGCATCCAGATCTGGAACCGCAGCTTCAAGCAGGGCCGCACAGGGCAGAGCATCGGCAAGAAGGTGCTGGGGCTCAAGCTGGTCGACGAGCGCACGGGCCAGCCGATCGGCGCGGGCATGGCCTTCGTCCGCGACCTCGCGCACGTCCTCGACGGCTTCTTCTACATCGGCTACCTCTGGCCCCTGTGGGACGAGAAGCGCCAGACGTTCGCCGACAAGGTGCTCTCCACCGTCGTGGTCGAGGTCCCCAGGGGCTGACCGCCACACGGGAGACCCGCTGCCCACGCGAGAGGGCGGTGACCACCCTTCGGTGGTCACCGCCCTCTCGGTGTCGGTGCAGTCGTGCAGCCCGTGCTGTCGGTCTCTCCTGCGTCAGGCCCGCGGCGCGGACGCGGCGCGGTAGAACTCCGACGACTCCTTCTTGTAGATCAGGAAGATGATGTAGGCCCCGAGCAGCACCTGCACGACGGCGAGCAGCCGGGTCAGCAGGGGCTGGGCCTGGATCAGGCTGGCGAGGAAGCTCAGCACGCTGATGGCGAAGAACACCGTCGCGACGATGCGGGCCCAGGACTTGCCCTTGCCGTTGGCCGAGGCCATCCACAGCCACAGCGCGACGCCGATGAGGCCGGCGACGATGCCGAAGGCGACGCCGGCGGTGACCGCCGCGTCGATCTGCGACTGGCTCATCGGGGTGGCGCTGCTCTGCGAGGCCTTCTCGACCGCGTCACGGATGGTGCCGCGGCTCAGGAGCGCCAGCAGCAGGCCGAGGAAACTGAGGCCGGCGCCGACCTTCATCAGCATGACTGCCTGGTCCATCGCCGGCGGGCGGACGGCCGCGGCCTGCGCCGACCCGCCCTGGCTCATCTGGGGCATCTGCCCGTAGTTGCTCTCGGGCCCGGGTGGGGGCGGAGGCGGGGTTCCGTAGTCAGACATGCTGTTCCCTTCCAGCGTGGTGGGCGCCGCTCCCCCCAATGGGCGCGACGAACGGGAACGCTATCGGACCCCTGTGCGCTTGGGTGGGATTCAGCCCGCCTGCGCCCTGCGCCGAGCCACCTCGTAGAGGGTGACCCCCGCTGCGATGCCCGCGTTGAGGGACTCGGTCGCCGCCGACATGGGGATCGACACGATCTGGTCGCAGGTCTCGCGCACGAGCCGCGACAGACCCTTGCCCTCCGACCCCACGACGATGACGATCGGCTCGGTCGCCAGCTCCAGACCTGGCAGCTCGACGTCGCCGTCCATGTCGAGGCCGAGGACGAAGAAGCCCGCCTTGCGGTACTCCTCGAGGGCGCGGGTCAGGTTGGAGGCCAACGCAACCGGCACGCGGGCAGCAGCTCCGGCGGAGGTCTTCCACGCGCTGGCCGTCATGCCGACCGAGCGGCGCTCCGGCACGACGACACCGTGTCCGCCGAACGCTGCCACCGAGCGGATGATCGCGCCCAGGTTGCGGGGGTCGGTGATGCCGTCGAGCGCGACGACGAGCGGGATTCCGGGCGCCTGCGGGTCGATGAAGTCCTGCGGGTGGGCGTACTCGTACGGCGGCACCTGCAGTGCCAGGCCCTGGTGGACCGCGCCGTCGGTGAGCCGGTCGAGCTCGCCGCGGGGGGTCTCCAGCACCGCGATGCCCTTGGCCGTCGCGGTCTTGAGCGCCTCACGCACCCGGTCGTCGGCGTCGATGCGGCCCGCGACGTACATCGTCGTCACCGGCACGTCGGCGCGCAGCGCCTCGACGACGGAGTTGCGGCCGGCCACGATCTCGCTGGACGCCTTGCCGCCGGAGCGTCGGCCGCCACCGCCGCGGGAGCCGGTGCCGCGCGAGGACGGCCCCCCGCTCTTCGCGGCGGCCTTGGCCATCTTGTGGGCCTTGTGGTTGGGGCGGTCCTCGGCACGAGGCGTAGGACCCTTGCCCTCGAGGCCACGTCGGCGCTGGCCGCCGGAGCCGACCGACGCACCCTTCTTGGACGCGCCCTTGCGGACTGCGCCGCGGCGCTGGGAGTTGCCTGCCATCAGATGTCGCCTGTCTCTTCGTTGTCCCGCCGGGCCAGCGACCAGTTCGCTCCCGATGCGGTGTCCTCGATGACGATCCCGGCGCGACCGAGCTGGTCGCGGATCGCGTCGGCCGTGGCGAAGTCCCGGGCGGCCCGGGCGGCTGCCCGGGCCTCGAGCTGCACCTGCACGAGGGCGTCGAGGGCGCCCTGCGCGTCGCCGGAGCCGGGCGTGGTGTCGGCTCCCCAGTGCGGGTCGAGCGGGTTGACGCCCAGCAGGTCGGTCATCGCGACCACGGCCTCGAACGCCGCCAGCAGGGCCTCGGTGTCGCCGTCGTCCAGCGCGGTGTTGCCGGCCCGCACGGTCTCGTGCACGACGGCCAGCGCCCCTGAGACGTTGAGGTCGTCGTCCATAGCCGCGGCGAACCCGTCCGGGACCCGCGCGGGATCCGGGGTCGTGGAGGTGCCGTCGGGCAGCGCGCGGACGGCGCGGGTCAGGAAGCCCTCGATGCGCTCGACGGTGGCCTCGGCCTCGCGCAGCGAGCCCTCGTAGAAGTCGATGGTGGAGCGGTAGTGGGCGGCAGTCAGGTAGTAGCGCAGCGCCAGCGGGCGCGCGGTCTTGGTGACCTCGGAGACGACCAGGCTGTTGCCGAGCGACTTGCTCATCTTCTCGCCGCCCAGCGTCACCCACGCGTTGTGCAGCCAGAAGCTCGCGAACCCGAGGCCGGCCGCGTGCGACTGCGCCTGCTCGTTCTCGTGGTGGGGGAAGCGCAGGTCCACGCCACCGCCGTGGATGTCGAACGCGTCACCGAGGTACTTGCGCGCCATGGCCGAGCACTCCAGGTGCCACCCCGGTCGCCCGATGCCGAAGGGCGTCGCCCACGAGGCGGTGGCCGGCTCGGACTCCTTGCGGCCCTTCCACAGGGCGAAGTCACGGGGGTCGCGCTTGCCGCGCGGGTCGGCGTCCTGCGCCGCCTCCATGTCCTCGATCCTCTGGTGGGTCAGCGAGCCGTACTCGGGGAAGCTCTTGACGTCGAAGTAGACGTCGCCGCTGCCGTCCGGCGCGGCATACGCGTGGCCCTTCTCGACGAGCGTCTCCATGAGCTCGATCATCTCCGGGACGTGGCCGGTGGCCCGCGGCTCGTAGGTCGGGAGCAGCACCCCGAGCGACGCGAGCGCCGCCGCCGTCGCCACCTCGTTGCGGTAGGAGAGGGCGAACCACTCCTCCCCCGCCTCGGCGGACTTGGCGAGGATCTTGTCGTCGATGTCGGTGACGTTGCGCACCAGCGTCACGTCGTAGCCGTGGCGCCCCTCGAGCCAGCGGCGCAGCACGTCGAACGCCACGGCGAAGCGCACGTGGCCGATGTGGGGCTGGCTCTGCGTGGTGAGCCCACAGATGTAGATGCCCACCTTGCCGGGAACCAGCGGGGTGAACTCACGCAGCTCGCGCGTGGCGGTGTCGTACAGGCGAAGACTCACGCGCGCAAGGCTACCTGCGGGGAGGGTCCCGAGCCGAAACGGCGGAAGGCGTTCCAGCCCGCTGGGGCCCGCTCGTCCTACGCTGTCGCCGCACACTGCGCCGCTCTGCTGCGGCGCTGCAGGGACGATCAGGGGGAACCATGCTGGGACAGTTCGACATCCGTGGGGTCAACGTGCTGGACGTGCTCTCCATCCTGCTGCTCCTCGGCGCGGCCGGCGCGGTCCTGTCCCGCGGGCGTGGCACGGCGTGGGCCAAGCGTGCCGCCGCGGGCCTCGGGCTCCTCGCGCTGGCCCGGTTCGGGGGGATGCTCGCGCTGCAGTGGATGCTCTGGGACGCGGGGACCCCGCTCGCCCTCAAGGCGCGCACCTACGGATGGGTCCAAGGGGGCCTGTGGCTCGTGAACACCGCCGGGCTCGTCCTGCTGGTCCTCGCCGTGCTCAAGGGACGCGCACCGCAGGCGCCGGCGCAGCCGGCCGAGCCGTACTCCTCGGCTCAGACCGGGTAGACCAGCGCGGTCGCGATGGCGGCGACGCCCTCGCCCCGCCCGGTGAGGCCCAGCCCCTCGGTGGTGGTGCCGCTGAGCGACACCGGCGCGTCGACCGAGGCCGACATCGCCTGCTCTGCAAGGTGTCGCCGGGTGCCGATCTTGGGACGGTTGCCGATCACCTGCACCGCCAGGTTGCCCACCTCGTACCCGGCCTCCCGCACCAGGCGGGCGGCCTCCGTGAGCAGGGTCCGCCCCGAGGCGCCGGCGAGCTCGGGCCGGTCGGTGCCGAAGTGCAGACCGAGGTCACCGATTCCCGCGGCAGAGAAGAGTGCGTCGCACGCCGCGTGGCACGCCACGTCGGCGTCGGAGTGCCCCTCGAGCCCGACCTCGCCCGGCCAGAGCAGTCCGGCCACCCACAGCTCGCGGGTCGGGTCGGCGGAGAAGCCGTGGACGTCGACCCCGATCCCCGTGCGCGGCATCCCTGGCTTCACCATGGCGCCATCCAACCACCGTCGCCGGTAATCCGGTGGACAGCGCCGACGTGACGGATAGCGTTGCCGCGCATGAGCGAACCCCTGGCGATCCCCGTGCTGTCCGGCGACCTGGTGACCCTGCGTCCCCACCGCGAGTCCGACGCCGAGGGTGTCTTCCAGCGCGCGACGGACCCGCTGGCGCAGCGCTACACGACGGTCCCGCTCGGCTACACCCCCGAGATGGCGCTGTCCTACGTCACCGAGTTCACCGCTCCCTCACCCGACCAGATCTGCTGGGCGATCGAGGTCGACGGCGCCTACGCGGGCTCGATCGACCTCCGCGTCCTCGAGGTCGACGCCGGCGCGGGGTCGCTCGGCTACGCCACGCACCAGGACTTCCGCGGCCGCGGCGTGATGACCGACGCCGTCCGCGTGGTCGTGCGCCACGCGTTCGAGGACCTCGGCTGGCAGACGGTGCGCTGGGAGGCCCACGCCGGCAACTGGGGCAGCGCCAAGCCGGTGTGGCGCACGGGCTTCCCGGTTCCCACGTTCGTCCCCGACCTGCTGGTCGAGCGGGGCACGCTCGTCGACGGCTGGATCAGCACCCTGCACGCGCCGGCGCCGCACGGGCCGGTCACCTCGTGGGACGAGGTGCGCGCAGCCCTCGAGCGGTCGGCCTGACTAGGCGTCGTCGAGGTGGCGCTGGGCGGTCGCGAGGTCGTCCGGCGTCGTCACCTTGAACGCCAGGCGGTCACCCTCCACGACGCGCACGTGCCCACCGGCCGCCTCGACCAGCGCGGCGTCGTCGGTGGCGTGGACCCCCGCCGCGTGGGCGTGCTCCAGGACCTCACGCAGGAAGGCCTGCGGGGTCTGTACGGCGCGCAGCGCGGCACGGTCGGGTGTGGCCACGACGACCCCGCGCGAGTCGACCTGCTTGATGGTGTCGGTCACCAGGAGGCCCGGGACCACGGCCGGGTGACCGGAGCGCACCTCGTGGACCAGCCGGCTGAACAGCGACGACGGCGCCAGGCAGCGGGCTGCGTCGTGCACCAGGACGATGCCGTCGTCCGTCCGCAGGGCGCGCAGGCCGGCGGCCACCGAATCGGTGCGCTCGGCCCCCCCGGCCACGACGTCGACGTCATGCGGGCGCGCGCTGCGGGACGCGATCGCGCCCGCCTCCCTGAGGTGGGAGGCGGGCGCGACCACGATCACGTGTGAGACCTCGGGTGCACCCAGTGCACGCTCGACGGCGTGCTCCAGGAGCGACCTGCCACCCAGGGCGACGAACGCCTTGGGCTCACTCGCACCGAGCCTGGCCCCGCGGCCACCGGCCACGAGGACGACTGCGGCGTTCAGGAGGCGAGGACCTCGTCGAGGATGGCCTCGGCCTTGTCCTCGTTCGTCTTCTCTGCGAGAGCCAGCTCGGAGACGAGGATCTGGCGGGCCTTGGCGAGCATGCGCTTCTCACCGGCGGAGAGCCCGCGGTCCTTGTCCCGGCGCCACAGGTCGCGGACGACCTCGGCCACCTTGATGACGTCGCCGGAGGCGAGCTTCTCGAGGTTGGCCTTGTAACGGCGCGACCAGTTGGTCGGCTCCTCGGTGTGGGGGGCGCGCAGGACGGCGAAGACCTTGTCGAGGCCCTCCTGTCCGACGACGTCCCGGACGCCGATGTCCTCGCAGTTCTCTGCAGGAACCTCGATCGTCAGGTCGCCCTGGGCCACCTTGAGCTTGAGGTAGATCTTCTCCTCGCCCTTGATCGTGCGGGTGTTGATTTCTTCGATCAGTGCAGCCCCGTGGTGGGGGTACACGACCGTCTCGCCGACCTTGAAAACCATGTGCTGTTTTCCCCTTTCGCGACCCTCAGAATATCACGACACGCCGGTCCCGGGAAAGCCAGCAGAATTGCATTTGTGCTGGTCAGAGGCGTGCAAATGCCTTGTCGGGCAACCAATTCGGTCTTGACAGAACCGCTGCTCCCGTGCAACGCGCACGGGTGCGCGCTCCGGAGCGGTGGCCCGGTAGGCTGTCCCCCGTGATGCGCCGAACCCCACTGGCCGCCCGCTCCGCAGGCCGCCCCACGTCCCTGCGTCGACTCCTCCCCGTGGCTGCAGTGGGTGCTGCACTGGCCCTGTCGGCCTGCCAGACGCAGTCGCCGGTGCAGACCGACTACCCCTACCAGCCCGCCGACGGGGTCGCCGTCGACCTCGGCCCGGTCCAGCTGCGCGACCTCGTGGTCATCAGCGCGGGCAAGGACAAGCCCGGCGTGCTGTCCGCGTCGGTGAGCAACAAGAGCGCCGACGCCCAGCGACTGGCGTTCGCCCTACCGGAGGGCCAGCCGGTCTACGCCGAGACGAAGGCGTACTCCCAGGAGCGCCTGTCCGAGGGCTCGCAGGTCCAGCTCCCCTCGGTGCCGGTCAACCCCGGCGACGTCATCACGCTCACCGTCCAGTCGCCGGCGGCCCCTGCCGCCGTGGTGACCGTGC
Source organism: Phycicoccus sp. Soil748 (assembly GCF_001428025.1). Taxonomy (GTDB): domain Bacteria; phylum Actinomycetota; class Actinomycetes; order Actinomycetales; family Dermatophilaceae; genus Pedococcus. The sequence continues at coordinate 35,112 of NZ_LMSC01000010.1, forward strand.
CGGTGCTCCCCGCCGTGGGCTACTACTCGACGATGTCCCCGACGGCCGCGCCGTCGGCCACCGCCACGCCCTGAAGGGTCAGTCCGACTCGAACTTGTAGCCCAGGCCGCGCACGGTGACGATGTAGCGCGGCTCGGCGGGGTCCGGCTCGATCTTGGCGCGCAGGCGTTTGACGTGGACGTCGAGGGTCTTGGTGTCGCCCACGTAGTCGCTGCCCCACACCCGGTCGATCAGCTGCATACGCGTGAGCACGCGGCCGGTGTTGCGCAGCAGCATCTCCAGCAGCTCGAACTCCTTGAGCGGCAGCTGGGTGGTGCTGCCGCCGACGGTGACGATGTGGCGCTCGACGTCCATCCGTACCGGACCGGCCTCGATCGTCGCCGGCATGAGGTCCTCGGGCTCGGAGAGGCGCCGCAGCACCGCCTTGATGCGGGCGAGGAGCTCGCGGGAGGAGTACGGCTTGGTGACGTAGTCGTCGGCGCCGATCTCGAGGCCCACGACCTTGTCGATCTCGCTGTCCTTGGCCGTGAGCATGATGACCGGCACGTTGGAGCGCTGGCGCAGCGCCCGGCACACCTCGGTGCCCGACAGGCCGGGCAGCATGAGGTCGAGCAGGACGAGGTCGGCGCCGGCGCGGTCGAAGTCCTCGAGGGCCGCGGGCCCCGTCTCGGCGACGGCCACCTCGTACCCCTCCTTGCGCAGGAGGTAGGACAGCGGGTCCGAGAACGAGACCTCGTCCTCGACGACCAGGATGCGGGTCATGCGGGGGCTTCTCCTTGGGGCTGGTCCGGGTCCGCCGGGGCGGCGACCGGGTGGGGGTGGGCAGGGGTGGCGCCGCCGGAGCGGTCGGCGGCAGCGGGCAGCCGGATGGTGAACGTCGACCCGCGGCCCTCCTCGCTCCAGACCGTCACGTCACCGCCGTGGTTGGCGCAGATGTGCTTGACGATGGCGAGGCCGAGGCCCGTGCCGCCGGTCGCCCGCGACCTCGCCGCGTCGACGCGGTAGAAGCGCTCGAAGATGCGCTGCTGCTCGGCCTCGGGGATGCCCTGGCCCTGGTCGGTGACCGTGACCTCGACCATCTCGCCGTTGAGCCTCCCGCCCACGGCGACGCGGGTGCCGGGATCGGAGTAGGCGACCGCGTTGCCGACGAGGTTGCGCACCGCGGTGACGAGCAGGTCCTCGTCGCCGAAGACCTTGAGGTCGGGCGCGCAGGCCTCGGCGATCTCGATCTGCTTGGCGTCGGCGCCGACCCGCGAGTAGTCGATGGCCTCGTGCACCGCCGCGGTCACGTCGACCAGACGCGGTTCGTGGAGGGTGTCGGCCACCTGCAGCCTGGAGAGGTCCACGATCTCCTTGACGAGCCGGGCGAGGCGGTGGCTCTCGACCTGCATGCGGCTGGCGAAGCGCTCCACGGCCTCGGGGTCGTCCTTGGCGTCGAGGATCGCCTCGGCGAGCAGGCCGATGCCCCCGACCGGGGTCTTGAGCTCGTGGCTGACGTTGGCCACGAAGTCGCGGCGGACCTCCTCGACCCGACGGGCCTGGGTGTGGTCCTCGACGAGGAGCAGGATGTGGTTGGCGCCCAACGGCGCCACGCGCGCCTGCATGATCGAGCGCCCCTGCCCGAGGGGGCCGCGGGGCAGCTCGAGCTGCGACTCCCGGATCACGCCGTCGCGGCGCACCTGGCGCGCGAGGTGGCGCAGCTCGGCGTGGACGAGCTCGCTCCCGCGGACCAGGCCGTAGGCGACGGCAGCCGGTGAGGTCTTGATGACGGCGTCGGCGGAGTCCACGACGATCGCGCTCGAGCGCAGGACCGCAAGGACGTCGCCGACTCCTGCGGGGAGCGGCGTGGGCGCCGGGCTCGGGGGGACGCTGCGCTGCTGCCGCTCGGAGTAGCGCACCGCGACGACGGCCAGGGCGCCGGTGAGCAGACCGGCGAACCCGGCCAGCACGGCGGCAGTGGTCGCATCCACGGTTCCCAATGTACGGTGCGCGCCATACCCATCCGCGCACGAAAGCAGGGGCCCCTGCGGACGGCCCCCAGATGTTCACCTGAGGTCATCCGACCGTTCACTGCCCCGTGGGAGCCTCGGCTCGCACGTAGACCGCACTCACGCTAGGGATGTAATGCGCGACGCCTTCCACGAGGACCTCGACACGATCTCCGACCAGCTGGTCGAGATGACCCGCCTCGCGGGCTCGGCCATGTCTCGAGCGACCACCGCCCTCCTCGACGCCGACATCCAGCTGGCCGAGTCGGTCATCCACGCCGACAAGGAGCTCGACCGCCTGCGAGAGGGCCTCGACGCCCTCTCGATCGACCTCCTCGCCCGGCAGCAGCCGGTCGCCACCGACCTGCGCATGGTCGTGACGTCGATGCGCATGAGCGCCGACCTCGAGCGCATGGGCGACCTCGCGCGCCACGTCGCCAAGGTCGCGCGGCTGCGCTACCCCGAGTCGGCCGTCCCCGCCGACATCCGCGCCACCATCCTGCAGATGGGCCAGGTCGCCGAGCGGATCGTGGCCAAGTGCGGGCAGGTCATCGCCGCCAAGGACGTCGAGGACGCCAAGACCCTCGAGCGCGACGACGACGCCATGGACGAGCTGCATCGTGAGCTGTTCAGCCACCTCATCGACGGGTCGTGGCAGCACGGCACCGAGGCGGCCGTCGACATGACGTTGGTCGGGCGCTACTACGAGCGCTTCGCCGACCACGCCGTCTCCGTGGCCCACCGGGTCGTCTACCTCGTCACCGGCGAGTGGGACGTCGCCGAGGACCACGAGGAGCAGGAAGACCAGCCCACCCGCGCGTGACCCACCGGAGAACCCGAAAGTTTCTCCGAAACCTCTCAACCTGGGGGATGCTGACCGGCGTCTAGGGGTCAGGTGCCGACATCCGGTCGGCCGGCGCGAGGGGGACCGGGATGGATACGGACGGCGAGGAGGAGTTCCGCCAGTTCGTGCAGGCGCGGTGGCACTCCCTGGTGCGTACGGCGTTCCTGCTCACCGGCGACCAGGGCCGCGCCGAGGACCTGGTGCAGACCGTCCTGGTCAAGGTGCACCGGCGCTGGGGCCACGTCGCCCACGCCGGCTCGCCGTACGCCTACACCCGGGCCGCACTCGCGAACGAGTCCGCCTCGTGGTGGCGCCGCCGCCGCGTCGCCGAGACCTTCGGCGAGGTGCCCGCCCACGCCGACCGCGCCCGCGGTGACGCGTACGCCGCGTACGACACCCGTGACGAGGTCGCCCGCGCGGTGCTCGCCCTTCCCCCGCGCATGCGGGCGGTGGTGGTGCTGCGCTACTTCGACGACCTGTCGGAGGCCGACACGGCCGAGGCGCTCGGCATGTCGACCGGCTCGGTGAAGAGCCAGGCCTCACGCGGCCTCGAGCGGCTGCGCGCCGTACTCCAGCAGACCCAGGGCACCGCCGAGAGGAGCCTGTCATGAGCATCGAGAACCAACTGCGCGAGGTGCTGTCCTCCCGCGCCGACGAGGTCGACGGACCCGTCTTCGACCCCTACCAGCGCGTGGCCGGTGCCGTCGTCACCAGCCGTCGTCGTCGCCGGGCCGGCGCGGTCGGCGCCGTGGCGGCCATTGCCGCGGTCGCGGTCATCGTGCCGTCGCTGGTGCGCGGCGACGACCACCGCACCACCCCGGCCAAGCACTCCCAGGTCGTGCCGGGCCCCTCGGACCCGCGGTGGAACACGCTGTCGACGTGGCCGACCCGGGGTGGGCTGGCGACGAACGCCGCCTTCCTCACCGCCGTCCGCGACCAGTTCGGCCCCGCACGCATCCTGTACGCCGCCGACCTCGACACCACGCGGGTGGTGGTCGCCTGGTCACCAGAGAGCGGGACGGACGGGACCCTGACCATGTACTCCGGACCCCGGGGAGCGGCGGCCACCGACCTCGTGGAGGTGTCCTCCGCCTCCGGCGGGCTGGACGACCTGGTGAGCCTGCGCGAGCACGCGGACAACGACTCACGACTCGTCGTGCTCGCCGCGCCGTCGGTCCGCACCGTCGGGGTGTCACCGACGGTCCGCATCGACCCAGACGGGACGGTGACGCGCGCCGACTACCGCCTGGAGCAGCTCACGGACGGCGTCTGGTCGGGCCCCCTCTCCGACGCCCCGGCCAGGCTCGTCCGGGTGCGCGTCGTCGGGAAGAGCTCCAACCCCGTGACCCTCATGGGCCGCACCACCCGTCCGGACGACGGCACCTCGATCTGCCTGTCGTGCACCGGGGCGGACTACCTGGCCAAGGCCGAGGCCGCCATGGCCTCGGGCGTCGCGACGGTGCTGGGGGTGCCGTCGGCGGACGCGGCGCCGGCCACGGTCTACGACGGACCGGTCGACCCGGCCGTCGCCCGGCTGGTGGGTGCCGAGAACGCGTCTGGCTCCACCCTGCGGCTCACGGTGGTCGACACCGCGGTGGGCGGGACGACGGTGCGCAGCGCCCTGCTGTCGATCATCGCGAAGAACGGCACCAGCGCCTCGACGATCGAGCTGTCGGACGGCACGCCGATAAACTCCAGCAGCGCCGGCCAGCGACCGTTCGTCCTGCGTGGGACCGACCTGCGCCAGACCACGACGTCCGCCCAGGTGTTCGCGCCGAAGGCGGCCAGCGTGCAGCTGGTGTCGGGCAGCCCGACCATCTACCCCTCGAGCCCCAAGGTCCCGGTCGTCGACGGCTCGGCCCGGGTGACGGTGCCGGTGTGGAACAGCGACAACACGCCGTACGAGGTGGCCTCCTACGACGCGCAGGGCAGGCAGCTCGGGCTCTGGCCCCTCGACCTGGCCAGCAGCGACTCGTGGCTGGGGGCCGAGGCGCCCAACCGTCCCTAGCGGCCCTGGTTGGCGACGGCGGCGGCCGCCTCGGCCGCCGCCTCGGGGTCGAGGTACTCGCCCGGCTTCGTCGGCATGAAGTCGTCGCCGAGGGTGTAGACCAGCGGCTGGCCGGTCGGGATGTTGAGGGCGGCGATGTCCTCGTCGCTGATCCGGTCGAGGTGCTTGACCAGCGCACGCAGGCTGTTGCCGTGTGCGGTGACGAGCACCGTCTCGCCGGCGCGCAGGTCGTCCTGGATGGCGCCCTCCCAGTAGGGCATCATCCGGGCGATGACGTCCTTGAGGCACTCGGTGCGGGGCACCTCGACCCCGGCGTACCGCGGGTCGCCGGTCTGGTCGAACTCCGAGCCGACCTCGATCGGCGGCGGCGGGGTGTCGAACGAGCGACGCCAGAGCATGAACTGCTCGTCGCCGTACTTCTCGCGGGTGGCCGCCTTGTCGAGGCCCTGGAGGGCTCCGTAGTGCCGCTCGTTGAGCCTCCAGTCGCGGCGCACCGGGATCCAGTGGCGGTCGGCGGCGTCGAGCGCGAGGTTGGCGGTGGTGATGGCCCGACGCAGCACCGAGGTGTGCAGCACGGTCGGCAGCACTCCCTTGTCCTTCAACAGCTTCCCGCCGTCGACGGCCTCCTGCCTCCCCTGGTCGTTGAGGTCGACGTCGACCCAGCCGGTGAAGAGGTTCTTGGCGTTCCATTCGGAGTGCCCGTGGCGCAGGAGGATGAGCGTGTATGCCATGGGGAGCAGCCTAGTGACCGCCTGTCGGCGGGCGCAGGACCCGTCTCAGGCGGGGTGGGGTGCCGGAGCAGGGTCGCCCGGGCGGGCGAGCAGGTGCCGGAACGCCTCCAGGTTGCGCAGCGACTCCCCACGCGAGACCCGCCACTCCCACTCCTTGCGCATGCTCGTGATGAACCCGAGGGCCAGGAGCTCGTTGAAGTGGGAGTCAGCCGCGTCGAGCAGCGCACCGACCACCTGGTCGAGGTAGGCCGCGTCCACGCCGGCCGCCGGGAGCCTGCCGGTCACGTAGACGTCGCCCGAGCCGTCGACCGCGTAGGCGAGGCCGGGCAGGCGCAGGTTCTTGCGCAGCAGGTAGCGGTAGAACTCCTCGTGGTTCTCGTCGGGGTTGCGGATGACGAACGCCGACACCGACAGCGAGTCGGCGCCGACGACGAGGGAGACGACCGTCTTGAGCTTCTTCTCCCCCGGCAGCGTCACGACGTACTCACCCCGGCGGGCACCCTGCTCCCACTCGAGCCCGGCCTCGCGGAGGAACTCCTCGAGGACCTCGTCCAGCCGGCTCACGGGACCACCGCCGCGGGCACGCCCTGGAGGGCGCCCTGGGGCTGCGGCGTCTCCTGCGAGCGGGCGCGCGCCCGCTTCGCCTCGACGTAGACCTCGTAGAGCCGCTCCGCCGTCCGGTCCCACCCGAACAACGCGGCGTGCTCGACCGCCTTGTGCGACAGCGCCTTTCGCGTTTCCGGGTCCACCAGCAGCCCTTCCAGCGCGTCCGCCCACACCGGTATGTCGTGCCCGTCCACCAGCACTCCGGCCTCCCCCACCGCGGACGGCAGGCCACCGACCCGCGCGGCCACGACCGGGGTGCCGCAGGCCTGCGCCTCGACCGCCACGAGCCCGAACGACTCGGAGTAGGAGGGCACGGCGACGAGGTCGGCGGCGCGGTACCACTGCGCCAGCTCGGTCCGCGGCACCGGTGGGACGAACCTGACCTGGCCCTGCACGCCCAGCCCGGTCGCGAGCTCCTGCAGCGACTGCGGGTGCGCCAGGCCTGAGCCGCTCGGGCCGCCGAGGACGGCCACGACGAGCTCGCCGCGCCAGTGCGGGTGCCGGGCCAGCAGTTCGGCAGCCGCCTGCACGAGCACCTCCGGCGCCTTCAACGGCTGGATGCGCCCCACGAAGAGCAGCACCTTCGCGTCGAGCGGCAGGCCGACCTGCGCACGGGCTTGGCGCTGGTCGCCGGGAGAGAAGAGGGTCAGGTCGACGCCGGGAGGCACGACGACCACCTTCTCGGGCTCGGCGGCGTAGAGCTCGATCAGCTCGGACCGCTCGCCCGAGGTGTTGGCGATGAGGCGGTCGGCGGCCTCGACCACCTGGACCTCGCCGATCTCGCGGCCCGACGGCTCGGGGTCGTCACCGCCCGCGAGGTGGAGGTTCTTGACCCGCGCCATGGTGTGCATGGTGTGGACCAGCGGCACCTGCCACCGGTCGGCCGCGAGCCACCCGACCTGGCCCGAGAGCCAGTAGTGGGAGTGCACGAGGCTGTAGTGGTCCTCCGGGGCGTGGGCACCGGTGCGCATCACCCCCGCTGCGAACGCGCAGAGCTGGCCGGGCAGGTCGTTCTTGCCCAGCCCCTCGTAGGGGCCGGCGGTGACGTGCCGGACGAGCACCCCGGGCTCGAGCTCGACGGTCGGCGGCTGGTCGGCCGTGGTGGTGCGGGTGAAGATCTCCACCTCGACGCCGCGGGCAGCGAGCTGGTGCGCCACCTCGACGACGTAGACGTTGAGGCCGCCCGCGTCACCGGTGCCCGGCTGCTCCAGCGGAGAGGTGTGCACGCTGAGCATGGCGACGCGGTCGATGCGGTCGCTGCTGGGCATGTCTCGAAGTCTGCCACCCGGCCGCCGGGTCGGCAGGCGAGGGGCGTCTAGGTGTACTGACCTGACAGGTTGGTCAAGCGGGTGATGGGTGGCTTGTTCCCGCAGGCGGTGTGGG
>NZ_LMSC01000011.1:0-1671 GCF_001428025.1 Phycicoccus sp. Soil748
AGGCCCTTTCGACTTGGAAAGTGTGTTCGGCTGCGTCCTACTCTCCCACACCGTCACCAGTGCAGTACCATCGGCGCTGAAGGGCTTAGCTTCCGGGTTCGGAATGGGACCGGGCGTTTCCCCTTCGCTATGACAGCCGAAACTCTATGGAGATATGTATCAGTGGTTGGGTGTCCCGACCGTATCTCGGGAACCACACAGTGGACGCGTAACATCTTTGTTGTATCAAGTTATCGGCTTATTAGTACCAGTCAGCTACACACATTGCTGTGCTTCCACGTCTGGCCTATCAACCCAGTAGTCTAGCTGGGAGCCTCTCAGGCCGAAGCCTATGGAAACCTCATCTTGAAGCGTGCTTCCCGCTTAGATGCTTTCAGCGGTTATCACTTCCGAACGTAGCTAATCAGCCGTGCTCTTGGCAGAACAACTGACACACCAGAGGTTCGTCCATCCCGGTCCTCTCGTACTAGGGACAGCTCTTCTCAAGTTTCCTACGCGCACAGCGGATAGGGACCGAACTGTCTCACGACGTTCTAAACCCAGCTCGCGTACCGCTTTAATGGGCGAACAGCCCAACCCTTGGGACCTACTCCAGCCCCAGGATGCGACGAGCCGACATCGAGGTGCCAAACCATGCCGTCGATATGGACTCTTGGGCAAGATCAGCCTGTTATCCCCGGGGTACCTTTTATCCGTTGAGCGACGGCGCTTCCACAAGCCACCGCCGGATCACTAGTCCCGACTTTCGTCCCTGCTCGACATGCCTGTCTCACAGTCAAGCTCCCTTGTGCACTTACACTCAAAACCTGATTGCCAACCAGGCTGAGGGAACCTTTGGGCGCCTCCGTTACCTTTTAGGAGGCAACCGCCCCAGTTAAACTACCCACCAGGCACTGTCCCTGATCCGGATCACGGACCGAGGTTAGATATCCAGAACGACCAGAGTGGTATTTCAACGTTGACTCCNNNACCGACACTGGCGTGCCGGCTTCACAGTCTCCCNCTGCTGCGCGTAACGAGCATCTTTACTCGTAGTGCAATTTCGCCGAGTTCGTGGTTGAGACAGTGGAGAAGTCGTTACGCCATTCGTGCAGGTCGGAACTTACCCGACAAGGAATTTCGCTACCTTAGGATGGTTATAGTTACCACCGCCGTTTACTGGGGCTTAAATTCTCAGCTTCGCTCCGAAGAACTAACCGGTCCTCTTAACCTTCCAGCACCGGGCAGGCGTCAGTCCGTATACATCGTCTTGCGACTTCGCACGGACCTGTGTTTTTAGTAAACAGTCGCTTCTCCCTGGTCTCTGCGGCCCTTTCCCCTAGTCAGCAAGTGACTTCAGGGTCTGGGCCCCCCTTCTCCCGAAGTTACGGGNGAGTCGGTTTGGGGTACGGGCGGCTCGAACCTCGCTAGAAGATTTTCTTGGCAGCATAGGATCACCCTGCTTCCCGCATACGCGGTCACTATCAGGTCTCAGGATATGTGCGACCCGGATTTGCCTAGGTCACTCCCTACACCCTTGGACGTGGACTACCATCGCCACGCGGAGGCTACCTTCCTGCGTCTCTCCATCGCTTGACTACTACTAGATCGGGTCACGCGCTCCACCAGCAACCTCAGCCCGAAGGCGTTGGGAACTGGCTTTGGGCGTTTAGCATCACTAGGTTCGTCATG
>NZ_LMSC01000011.1:1683-3376 GCF_001428025.1 Phycicoccus sp. Soil748
GGCGGTTCNNTTCGCCGGTTCCGGAATATCAACCGGATGTCCATCGACTACGCCTGTCGGCCTCGCCTTAGGTCCCGACTTACCCAGGGCAGATTAGCTTGACCCTGGAACCCTTGGTTATTCGGCGGACGGGTTTCTCGCCCGTCATTCGCTACTCATGCCTGCATTCTCACTCGTGTGGCCTCCACGGCTGGATCACTCCGCCGCTTCCCTGGCCACACGACGCTCCCCTACCCATCAACACGCTTGGACCGTGGATCCTCAGATGCCACGGCCGGGCAAAGTGTCAATGCCACAGCTTCGGTGGTGTGCTTGAGCCCCGCTACATTGTCGGCGCGGAATCACTTGACCAGTGAGCTATTACGCACTCTTTAAAGGGTGGCTGCTTCTAAGCCAACCTCCTGGTTGTCAATGCAACTCCACATCCTTTCCCACTTAGCACACGCTTAGGGACCTTAGATGGTGGTCTGGGCTGTTTCCCTCTCGACTACGGAGCTTATCCCCCGCAGTCTCACTGCCACGCTCTCACTTACCGGCATTCGGAGTTTGGCTAACGTCAGTAACCTGGTGAGGCCCATCAGCTATCCAGTAGCTCTACCTCCGGTAAGAAACACGTGACGCTGCACCTAAATGCATTTCGGGGAGAACCAGCTATCACGGAGTTTGATTGGCCTTTCACCCCTACCCACAGCTCATCCCCTCAGTTTTCAACCTAAGTGGGTTCGGTCCTCCACGACGTCTTACCGTCGCTTCAACCTGGCCATGGGTAGATCACTCCGCTTCGGGTCTAGACCCAGCGACTAAAACGCCCTATTCGGACTCGCTTTCGCTACGGCTTCCCCACACGGGTTAACCTCGCCACTGAGCACTAACTCGCAGGCTCATTCTTCAAAAGGCACGCCGTCACCCCACAAGGAGGCTCCGACGGATTGTAGGCACACGGTTTCAGGATCTATTTCACTCCCCTCCCGGGGNCCCGCCAGATTCACACGGGATTTCTCGGGCCCCGTGCTACTTGGGATACTTCTCTGGAGTGCGCATTGTTTCGTCTACGGGGGTAGCACCCTCTGTGCCGGGCCTTTCAATGCCCTTCGACTACAACGCGCATTTCTGACTCCATGCCAGCGTGTCAGCACTGACCGAAAAGTCCCACGACCCCCCAGCTGCAACCCCTGACAGGTATCACACAACTGAGGTTTAGCCTCTTCCGCTTTCGCTCGCCACTACTCACGGAATCGCGGTTGCTTTCTCTTCCTGTGGGTACTGAGATGTTTCACTTCCCCACGTTCCCTCTACCCGCCCTATGTGTTCAGGCGGGAGTGACTGGACTTGCCTCCAGCCGGGTTTCCCCATTCGGAAATCCTCGGATCACAGTCTGGTTATCGACTCCCCGAGGCTTATCGCAGATTCCTACGTCCTTCTTCGGTTCCTGGTGCCAAGGCATCCACCGTGTGCCCTTAAAAACTTGAGCCACAAAGATGCTCGCGTCCACTGTGTAGTTCTCAACATACGGGCGGCCCCACCCCACACCCAGCACCTNTCGAAGCTTTCGCCCGAGCCTTCAGGACCCAACAACGTGTCAGACGCCCCCACCCCCTCGACCGCGTTCCACTGCCAGGTCCGAGGACCCGACTTGTACTTGCGACACGAGCTGGTGTCAGCGCCAAATAATCGATGTTCCACCCTTGAGCAC
>NZ_LMSC01000011.1:3670-5061 GCF_001428025.1 Phycicoccus sp. Soil748
GATCAAGCTGCAAGCAGCCCGAGCCTTCAGGACCCAACAACGTGTCAGACGCCTCCACCCCCTCGACCGCGTTCCACTGCCAGGTCCGAGGACCTGACTTGTACTTGCGACACGAGCTGGTGTCAGCGCCAAATAATCGATGTTCCACCCTTGAGCACNCCGCTGCCGAACATTCGCCGGCAGTTTCGGGCTCTGCGCCACCAAGCTTGCGCCTGGCGACGAGATGCTCCTTAGAAAGGAGGTGATCCAGCCGCACCTTCCGGTACGGCTACCTTGTTACGACTTAGTCCCAATCGCCAGTCCCACCTTCGACGGCTCCCCCTCTTGCGAGTTGGGCCACCGGCTTCGGGTGTTACCGACTTTCGTGACTTGACGGGCGGTGTGTACAAGGCCCGGGAACGTATTCACCGCAGCGTTGCTGATCTGCGATTACTAGCGACTCCGACTTCATGGGGTCGAGTTGCAGACCCCAATCCGAACTGAGACCGGTTTTTTGGGATTCGCTCCACCTCGCGGTATCGCAGCCCTTTGTACCGGCCATTGTAGCATGCGTGAAGCCCAAGACATAAGGGGCATGATGATTTGACGTCATCCCCACCTTCCTCCGAGTTGACCCCGGCAGTCTCCTATGAGTCCCCACCATCACGTGCTGGCAACATAGAACGAGGGTTGCGCTCGTTGCGGGACTTAACCCAACATCTCACGACACGANGTAAGGTTCTTCGCGTTGCATCGAATTAATCCGCATGCTCCGCCGCTTGTGCGGGCCCCCGTCAATTCCTTTGAGTTTTAGCCTTGCGGCCGTACTCCCCAGGCGGGGAACTTAATGCGTTAGCTGCGGCACGGATCTCGTGGAATGAGACCCACACCTAGTTCCCAACGTTTACGGCATGGACTACCAGGGTATCTAATCCTGTTCGCTCCCCATGCTTTCGCTTCTCAGCGTCAGTAGTGGCCCAGAGACCTGCCTTCGCCATCGGTGTTCCTCCTGATATCTGCGCATTTCACCGCTACACCAGGAATTCCAGTCTCCCCTACCACACTCTAGTCTGCCCGTACCCACCGCAAGTTCGAGGTTGAGCCTCGAATTTTCACGGCAGACGCGACAAACCGCCTACAAGCTCTTTACGCCCAATAATTCCGGACAACGCTCGCACCCTACGTATTACCGCGGCTGCTGGCACGTAGTTAGCCGGTGCTTCTTCTGCAGGTACCGTCACTTGCGCTTCTTCCCTGCTGAAAGAGGTTTACAACCCGAAGGCCGTCATCCCTCACGCGGCGTCGCTGCATCAGGCTTTCGCCCATTGTGCAATATTCCCCACTGCTGCCTCCCGTAGGAGTCTGGGCCGTGTCTCAGTCCCAGTGTGGCCGGTCGCCCTCTCAGGCCGGCT
>NZ_LMSC01000012.1:0-362212 GCF_001428025.1 Phycicoccus sp. Soil748
CCGCACCTGCGTCTACGCCCGGGCCGTCACCACGTCGTACACCACTCTGCTGGACTCAACTCCGCGGGTGTGCGTGGACATCCGGAACTCCGGTTGTCACTTCCCACGCAGGGAAGAAGGCACGCGAGCCCGCGTGGAGCGGCGGGGGCTCTCATTGAACTCCATGGAGGGTGCGGTCGTCCACGATGCGACTGTTCCCGTCTGGCGTGCCCTGCTCAGACGCACGGCGGCGGACTCGCGGACGTTCGAGGGCGTCGACGAAGCCGAGTCTGCGACCCGAAACCCCGAAACGGCCAATGTGCGATGGGCTGCGGGGACAGCGAGCTGGCGTCTAGTCCCCCCGGGCGTTCACGCGCCGGGCGACCTGAGCCAGTTCGACGCGGCTGTTGGTACCCGTCTTGCGAAGCATGTGGGAAATGTGGCTACTGACGGTCTTCTCGCTGATGAACAGCGCGTGCGCGATTTCTGCGTATGTTCGACCGCCGACGAGAAGGGCAAGAATCTCGCGCTCCCGGGGGGTGAGGTTGGGAAGCGCCGCGGCCACAGCAGGGCCGATGTCGCTGGGAGCCGACAAGTTCACTCTGCACTGATGGGCGAGGGCTTCGACCTCTCTCACCAGAGGCATCGCCGCGAGTGCAGTGCTCAGTTCGAACGCGCGCCGCAAGGCCGCCCTTGCTCTCTCGTGACGCGATGAGGACCGAAGAAGAGACTCAGCCGCGCGCCACCAGCAATACGCCTCGTCCCAAGCCAAACCGGCATCCGCGCTGGCTCCGGCGGCCCGCTCCCATATGTCATAGGTGCCTTGCCCGTTGCCGGCACGATCGACCTCTGCGTCGTACAGGACTGTCATGGCCTCGATCTCGCGAGCGTGTGCAGGCCCCGGGCCGACGACGACCACGATGGTCGGGTGGCTCTCACGGAGGGCCCTCAGCCGAGCCAATGCCGGTTCAGGATCCTCTCCCTGGTCGCGAAGGGCTTGCGCCTCATCGGCGAGAGCTCGCGCGGCCAGGGGCATGAGGTGCTCCGTCAGGTTGGCGTGTCCCACGCCGACCCCGGCCATTGCAGCCTCGAAGCCAGCAAGGGGGTCCCCCTGCGCAATCAGCAGCTCAGCGCGGATTGCGTGGTAGCCGAAGAACTCGAAGCGCGAGCCCGACAGCTCCGCCACCCGGGCCAGGTGCGCCTCGGCCTGGTCCCACCGCCCCTGACGCGTGTCGAGAAGCGACGCGGTGAGTCTGGCGATGCCGTCGGCCCGCGGACCAGGTGACGATCCCAGGGCTACGCGAAGCCGCTCGACGCAGACCTGCCATCGTCCGAGCATGAGCAGGGCGTAGGCCTCCTGGGCGCAGAGCTTGGCCACATAGCGGTGGGGAGCGCCGAGAAGCTCCAACCTTTCGCGACTCCGGCTGAGCAGCGCGGTCGCGTCCAGACTGGCCGCACCGATGTCAATGCAGTTGGAGGCCCATGCAGCCGCATTCGCGAAGACCGGGAAGTCGCGAGCCTCGGCCGCCGCGGCCATGGCCGCCAGGGCGTCGTCGAGTCCGCCTTGGCCACCGGCGAACACCGAAGCGGTGCACCGCACGACCAGGGCGCGTGCCAGGGCGGTGGCCGAGCCGCAGTGCCGTGCAAGTTGGACGGCTCGCTCGGCACGCTCTCCCCCTGACGGCACCCCCCTCCACAGTTCCTTTTCGGCCAGTTCGGCCGTGGCGATGGCATGCTCAGGGCTGTCTGGATACGGCGCGGAGAGCGTCACGGCGTCACTGGCTCTCTCGACCCCGGCGGACGGCCGGCCGAGCTCGTCCTCGAGGTCGATGCTCCGGACCAGCAGTTCACTCGTGAGAAGCGGTTCGTCCACCCGATCCAGGATCACGAGGAGGCGCGCGACAGCCTCAAGCTCCGCCTCCACATCTCCCGCCCGGTCAGCGGCCGCCTGGATGCGTCGCAGAACCTCGGTCTCGGTCATGCCGGGGTCTGGGACCGCTGGCCACAGACGGAGCGCGCGCCACAGCAGCCGCAACTCCTCCGCCGCGCCCCCGGCCTCCCCGGATGTCCTCGCTGCGATGAGTGCCCAGCGGAACGCCTCCTCATGACGCTCCGCCCCCGCGTGGTGGTCAGCGACTGCCACCACAGAATCCACGTCGCGTCGCATCTCAAAGGAGTCGTCGGCGAGAATCGCGTCAGCGAGCACTGCGTGGATGGCCTGTCGTTCCTCGGCCAACAGACTGTCTTCCAAGACCTCAGCCAGCAGGGGATGGACGAACCAGTATCTGCCGTCGAGGACCACCTCAAGCACGGCACCGTCCACCGCTTCTCGGAGTAGCGGCACGATGTCCTGGCCGACCCCGACCCTTGAGGCGAACTCCTTCAGCCTAAGTCCACCCTGGGGCCGGCCGGCCAGGGCGAGCATCCGGATCAAGACCTTGGCGGCAGGAGAGAGCCGGTGCCAGTGCTGAGTTGCTGCTTCGCGCAGTTCGTGGGGCAGGCCAGCCGGTAGCGATGTCGCATCCTGGCCAAGCCCGCGGGCGATGAGCTGCGTCAGGTACGGATTTCCCCGGCTGCGTTCGTAGACTTGGTCCACCAGGCTCTGGTGCGGTGGTCGACCGAGAAGCGAGGTCAACTGCCCTGCGACACCCAGCCGGTCCAACCGTCCGACGTGTAGTTCCTCGACACCGGGGAGCCGACGGACGTTGCACAGCCAGGACGTCACCAGCGGACCCTCTTCGCCATCGCGCAGTGACGCGACAACCAGCAGCCGGCGGTCTCCAGGACCTGCGAGCACGTAGAGCAGGACGTCGAGTGTGCTCTCGTCTGCCCATTGCAGGTCGTCGACCACCAGCATCACGGGCCGCTCACGGCACCGCTCGTCCAGCCACGCGTCGAAGGTCACGGGTGCATAGCCGACGGACCCGTCGAGGCCGCCCGGTCCTGCGGGGACCCCAGCAGCTCGCCGTTGCAGGGCTGAAGCCAAGGGCAAGAGGGGCACGGAGAAGGAGCTCATTGGCAGGCAGGCCGCCCAGATGACCTCGGCGGACTCCGACACGTGCTTGGTCACCTCGCGCAACAGGGCCGTCTTACCGACGCCTGGTTCGCCGGACACCAGAAGCGTCCTGGACGTGCCGTCGGCCGCCCCCGCCATCCGGGCGGCAATGTCGCCGAACTCCTGGGCGCGACCGAAGAGCACCGGTTGCGCTCCGGTAAGGGTGGATGTCACCGTTCGATTCTCCCATTGAGCACGCCTGCATGCCCCACATGCGACCATCCGGTCGTGCTGCTGATCGAAAACACGTCAATCTGCACGAAGTGGGCGCACTCCGGCGCGAATGTGCCCCGGTACATCCGTAGCCAGTACGAGAGCGTGCGCCAGCTCGGTGTCGCTGACGCTTGGGCCACGCGACTTGGGATCGGGGTGAGTGACCAAGTGAGTGACAACGACCGCGGATATGCACGGGCCCCGGCGGGGGCGCGCAGTCGTCATGGGGTGCCGGCCCGGGTGGCGGTGGTGTCGAATGGTGTGGCGTGCTGCGAGAGCCGGCGGCTGCGAACGAGGAGCCACACTGCAAGGAGGAACTCACCGACGAAGGTGAACGTCGAGACGACGATCGGGGGCCCCGAGGTCAGGACGGCGGCCATGGTGTCGAAGGCGTACCCCAGCCCTGCGATGGCGAGCAGGACGCCTAGCAGCCAGGGCATCTGTCTGGAGGTGTAGGTCAGGTAGCCGAGCAGAAGCAGGTGCAGCTGGCTGATGGCGACGAGGAAGACCGCCGCGTAGGCGAGCCTGAACCAGGCCGCGAGCCGCGAGAGCGCCTCGTGAACCGGACGGAAGACCTGGAACAGCGCCCAGGCAACCAGCATGTCGAGGGCTGCCGCGGCGTAGAGGCTGGCGACACCGAGGCGGAACGTGCCTTCGGATGCCACGATGTCTCGCGCCGTCCTGGCGGGGTCGCCCTTGGTCACCAGCCCTTCGACGACCACGAGGTTGCCGAACGCGGCCAGGGCTGCCAGCAGGAGGATGCCCATGCCCGCGACGAGGGCTGCACCGCGCCGCGAGCTCAGGAACGCGGCCGCGGGTCGTGCAGTCGGCGGCCGGGATCGGACTTCGTGCTCGACGGGCGGTTGTGCGATGCGGTTGGACATCTTGGGTTCCTTCAAGGACGTTCACGTTCATGCGACGGGTGACCCGTTGACGGTGGCAGTCAGACAGTGATGACGACCTTGCCGCGGGCCCGGCCGGCGGCGAGGTGTCGGATCGCGTCCGGGGCCTGCTCCAGGGGGTAGGTGCGGTCGAGGCTCGCCGTCACCGCACCGGACTCGATGAGGGCGGTGAGGCGCTCGAGGTCGCTGCAGCGCTGGTTGGCGATGACCATCGTCAGCCGCTGCCGGATGAACAACGACAGCGTCATGGCTCGCAGCTGGCGGTCCATGCTCCCGGTCCAGCTGCCGCCCTCCTCGCCTCCGACGATCACGACGGTCCCGGCCGGATTCAGGGCTCGGCGAAGCCGCCTGATGGTGGGGTTTCCGGCGATGTCGATGATGAGGTCGTACCGGCGGGTGCCGTCGGCGAAGTCTTCGCTGGTGTAGTCGATGAGGTGGTCGGCGCCGAGGGACCGCACGAGGTCCACCTTGGTGGTGCTGCATACACCGGTGACGTGTGCACCGAACGCCTTGGCCAGCTGGACGGCATACGTGCCGACGCCGCCGGAGGCGCCGATGACGAGCACCGTCTGCCCCGGCCGGACACGGCCGGCGTCCATGGTCTGCAGGGCCGTGGCGGCCGACACCGGCACCGCAGCGGCCTGCTCGAACGAGATGTTCACCGGTTTGCGGGACAGCTTGGCCTCGCGCGCAAGGGCGTACTCGGCGAACGTGCCCTGCCCGAAGCCGTAGACCTCGTCTCCTTCGGCGAGCTTGGTCACGCCCGGACCGAGGGCGACGACGGTGCCCGCGACATCGAGACCGAGGACCGGGTTCTTGGGGCGGCGCAACCCGAATGCGAGACGGCCCGCATAGGGTGTCCCGGTCATGGTGTGCCAAACCCCTCGATCGAGGCCGGCCGCGTGCACCCGCAACAGCACCTGCCCTGTGCCGGGCACGGGTCGCACGGCTTGTCCCACGTGCACGACGTCGGCCGAGCCGTACTCCTCGTACGTGACGGCCTGCATGGTGGTGGTCGGGCGCGGGATCGCGGTGGTCATGATGGTGCTTCTCTCAGGCTGGTGCGGATTTGGGAACGACAGCGGCGCGCGGGTGACCGGGCAGCTACTTGACCTCTGCGCGCATGACGAGTCGGAGCCCGACGAGGAGGGGGAGGACGAGCCAGATGAGCCCGGTGACTCCGATGTGGGCCCACTGCTCACCTGTCAGGGACTTGTCGAAGACGAAGAGCCCGCTCTGGGCGAACTGGGAGTCGACCCAGGGCTGGAGGGTGTGGAACCACTGCGCGCTGCTGGCCAGCAGGCCGAAGAGCGTGGGCAGCAGGAAGGTGAGGATGAAGTAGGCGACGATCGCTCCGGTCGAGGCCCGGATGAGGACGCCGAGCATGAAGCCGACCAGCAGGCTCAGGACCATCCCGAAGACGTAGTACAGGCACTGGGTGAGGGTCACGTCCCACACCAGGGGGGCGCCCTTGACGCCCGCACCGAGGAGGTTGCCGAGGGCACCGACCGCGAAGGTCAGTGCCATGGCCGCGATGGCGATGATGACCGAACCGATGGCCTTGGCGCTGATGATCCGGTATCGGTGCGGGATAAGGGTGAAGGTGGTGAGCCCGGTGCGTTGGCTCCATTCGCTGGTGACGGCCAGGATGGCGATGAGCGGCAGGATGATGACGACGGGGAACCGGATCGCGGTCGCGAACGTGGAGTAGGTGAGCTGGCCGTCGGGGGCCCAAACGATGACGCCCCCAGCGGCCAGGACGGCGGTGATGGCGATGCTGGCGATCAACCAGAAGCCGGAGCGGGTGTCGAACATCTTGCGCAGCTCGACCGCGGTGATCCGGGTGAGGGGGACTGGATGGACGGCCGTTCGTGGAGTGTGACTGCTGCCTGCGGCGATGGTGGTCATGCCGGTACTCCTTCTCGCTGGGTGGCGGAGGTGAGCTCGAGGAACATCTCTTCGAGGCCGGCACCTTCGGCGGCACGGAGCTCGGTGAGTGCGACACCGGCTTGGAGGGCGACCTTGCCGACGAGACTGGCGTCGGCCTCGGTGCGCAGGGCCCCGTCGCCGGTCGGGTGCGTGGTGAGTCCCCAGTCGGTCAGGGCGAGCTCGAGCTGGATGGCGTTGTCGGCGCGGACGATCGTGCCGGCCTCGTGCAGGAGCTCGGTCTTGGTTCCCTGGGACACGATCCGCCCGTGCCCGATCATGACGATGTCGTCGGCGATGACCTCGATCTCGTGGAGCAGATGCGATGAGAGCAGGACCGTGCCGCCGCGGTCGGCGTACCCTCGCAGCAGGTCGCGCATCCATCGGATGCCGGCCGGGTCGAGACCATTGGCGGGTTCGTCGAGGATCAGGACCTCCGGGTCGCCGATGAGGGCTGTGGCGATGCCGAGGCGTTGACGCATGCCGAGGGAGTAGTCACGCACTCGACGCGACGCTTCGTCGGGGGTGAGGCTGACCACCTCCAACATCTCCTCAACCCGGGTGCGCGGAAGGCCCATGAACTGCTGGGCCAGGACGAGGATCTCGCGGCCGGTGCGGCCGGCGTGCTGGGCGGACGCGTCGAGCAGCACACCGACTTCCAGTCCCGGGTTGGGCAGGTCCGCGAACCGTCGTCCGTCGATGGTGACCGTCCCCTGCGTGGCCCGGGTCAGTCCGACCATGATCCGCATGGTGGTCGACTTGCCGGCGCCGTTCGGTCCGAGGAACCCGGTCACCCGGCCCGCGGAGGCCGTGAAGCTGATGTCGTCGACGGCGAGGGTGCGCCCGTACTTCATGGTGAGGCTTTCGACGGTGATCATGCGGTGACTCCTGACAGCAGTTAGCGGTGCTCGGGGGTGGGATGTTGACCGGAGCGGCCCACCGGTATGCGGTGGACCACTTCGGCGAGGGTGGGCGGCGACACCCGGATGCCATCCGCGGTTGCGGGAGCGATGCGTGCTCGGCTGTGGTGGTCCGTCCCGTCGCTCACGCGACGGGGAGCGCTTCGTGCTTGGGCACAGCCGGCGGAACTGGAGGCCCCGCGGGCGTGAGGATGGGGGAAGGCTTGAAGCCCTTGACGACCAGGTAGATGCCGAGCGAGAGCTCCCATACGGCGATCGGGAGTGCCGCGACCAGAGCCACGGATCCGACCCGGTCGATAGCGCCGAGCATCGTCAGAACGACGGCGGTGATGTGGAAGGGGGCGCCGATCAGTCCTATCGCGGGAAGCACGCGTGGTACGAGGCCAGATCGGTACAGCAGGGTGCCGAGCAGGATGGCGTTCACGCCGGGCATGAGGCTCTGTCCGAGGGTGAACGCCCAGTTGTAGGTCGCGAGGTGCGACGCCCCGGTGACGATCATGGCGGCCCGGTCCGCTCCACCTGCTGTTCCGAGATCGTGTCGCAGGGTCAGGAGCGACAGGAGGCTGGCGACGCAGGTGAAGATCATGGCGGCCTCGAGGGTGCGTGAGGCGACGAAGCCCAGCGCCATGCCTTCGTTCTGCCGCTTGACCACGGGGAACAGCGTGACGGCCGTGCCGATGCCGGCCAGAGCGACGAGGACCTCGAGGAAGCAGCCCAGGAGCACGCCCGTGCTGGCGCCGGTGCTGGTGATGAAGTCCGCCTTCTTCGCCGGGCCGTACAGGAAGAGTGTGGGAATCGAGACGAAGGTGATGATGTAGAAGACACCCGCAACGAACGCGGTGCGCCTGCTGTCGATCATGGCTGAGCGCCGGGTCGAATGGCCCCGCGCGTCGGCAGGTCGTCCTGCCGTCACGGTGTTGCTCATGTCATGTGCTCCTAGCGAATACGCCGAAATAGGTTCCCCGCGGCCAGCATGGGCGCACCCGTGCCGTGGTGGCATGGCTCGTGTG
The DNA here is from genome assembly GCF_001428025.1 of Phycicoccus sp. Soil748. Lineage (GTDB taxonomy): Bacteria > Actinomycetota > Actinomycetes > Actinomycetales > Dermatophilaceae > Pedococcus. The sequence goes on from NZ_LMSC01000012.1 coordinate 8,006, forward strand.
AGGCGTTGCGTTTCATCACTCAAGGGCAGACAATGCGCGCGACAGTCAGGTTCCGGAGGCAAGGGGACGCTCGAGGCGTTGCTTCCGCCAGGGACGAAGGCTCATGGCGCGGAGGTTTCTGGCGGTCTCGCACAGCGCGTCCGAGTGCGAGCGCGACCCGCGTACTGTGGCTGGTGTCGCTTCTCAGGCCTGCCAGGCCCCGCGACAGAGGTGAGGCCCCACCATGGATACCGACAGTGCCGTACGCACACCGAACCCCCTGGCACTACCGACGCTGGCCGAGCTGGCAGGGGAGGTGCGCACAGCCCGCGAGAAAGTCAGCGCCGGGCGCCTGGCACCGGTGGACTGGCCCAGCCTCCTCTCTGCCCGCCAGACATTGCTGGGCGCCATGGAGGTGTATGCCCGTGAGCTGACCGCCCGACGGCTGCCGGTCCCTCGCCAGCTGCGCGACGACCTGCGCCTGCAGCGCGGCATCCGGCGGCAGCCCCAAGCCAGCGGTTGGGATCGTCACGACCGACTCCAGTCACCGGCACAGAGGTAGAGCTCTACCGCGACGAGAGGCGACGCGCTTCTGGGGACTCTCTCGAGCGAGCGCAGTGGAACGTAGCGCCGACGGGGGTTCTGGTGGGGGCCTGTGACGACTGCTGTCGAGACATGTGCGGGGTCTAGCTTCGTTCGGCGAACGTAAGTAGCTGTGCGCACGTCCCCGCGGCAGGCTCGGACATTGGCTGCGAAGCTTGCTGCCACCGATTGCGGTCGTGCCGGTCCAGCGGGCAGCTGAACGGCTCACGGTCTCGCAGCCCGACGGCGTTGAGGTAGCGCACTACCCCGGCTGGCCTCGGTGTAGGCCACGCCGTTCCAGCGGCGGGCGCACGCGATGGCGATGAGCACTTACCGGCTGAAGGAGTTCTGGCAACAGACGATTGGACTGCTTGACTAAGTGCTTGACAACAGAGGCGAGTTCGGACGGATGCGGGCGGACGTCGGGGGAGTGGCTCGTGCCCAACTGCACGTCAGGCGACGCTCACGGACTGTCCCGGAATGCTTGACACGGAAGAGGTCACTGGTTCAAACCCAGTATCGCCCACCAGCACGAAACAGCCCCTGACCAGCGGAGACGCAGGTCAGGGGCTGTCTGGTTCTGAACCCGCGAACGGGTCCGCTTGACCAACTGAGTGACCACGGACTGCGGGGCATCAAGGTCCGGTCCGTCGGTGGTTCTGGGTGTGCGTGGACGTCCGGAGGACCCGGCGTCACTTCCCATGCAGGGAAGAAGTCAGTCCGCGACACTGAGCGGGGCCCGGTGGGGCCGGAATCGCTTCGAGACGGGCTCCAGTGACGTGGCGCGGTATTGCTGCGCGTCGCGTCGGGGTGGGTGCCAACGACGGCTGGAACCGGCCTCTTGCGACGAGCGGGGTGCTCGTCAACGCCAGTGAGCTGGGAAGGGACTGGACGCCAACTCGAGCCGAAACGAAGTCCACGCGCACAGCGGAGAATCGAGCCGCTCCTACCGCCGACGATCCGCCTGGCTCGACTTGCTCAGGGCGCGGTCCCCGGTTCTGACGCGGCCGGGTCGCTGGCCTCGGCGCGGGCAACGGTCTGGCTGGTCCAGCTGGCGAGGAAGTCGAGAGCCTGCTCCGATGCGCTGTGCGGTGCGACGGTGTACGTGATGATCGTGAGTCCGCCGTCGCCGGGCAGGGCGAGGGCTTCACCAGTGAGCTCGAGCTCCCCAACGACCGGGTGGTGCATCACCTTGGTGGAGGTGCGGTGCAGGCGGACGTTGTGGCTGGCCCACCAGATGCGGAACTCCTCGCTGCGGGTCGACAGCTCCCCGACGAGGTCAGTGAGGCCCCGGTCGTAGGGGTTCCGGCCCGCTTCGATCCTGAGCGCTGAGACGGTGTCCCTGGCGACAGCGGTCCAGTCGACGTAGAAGTCGCGGGAGCGGTCGTCGAGGAACATGTAGCGGGCGAGGTTCGGGGGGGAGCCTGAGCTGCCCAGGGAGGCGTCGACCCGGTACAGATCGGTCAGCAGCGCGCGTCCGAGCCGGTTCACAGCCAATAGGTCGAGACGGTTGTTCCGGACGTAGGCGGGTGCGCCGATCGTGTCGAGGATGCGCAGTACGCCTTCGCGGACCTGCTGCCTGGGGGTGGTTCGGCGCTGCCGGGAGCCGGTGTTGGCGGCGCGGGCGAGGTCGAAGAGGTGGGTGCGTTCGGACTCGTCGAGCTTGAGTGCTGTGGCCAGGGCTTCGAGGACGGATTCGGAGGCGCCGGTGAGGTTTCCGCGCTCGAGCCGGGTGTAGTAGTCGGTGCTGACACCGGCCAGCATGGCGACCTCCTCGCGGCGCAGTCCGGCGACGCGGCGGTTGGTGCCGTAGAGCGGCAGGCCGGCCTGCGCCGGGGTGATGCGCGCCCGACGTGAGGTCAGGAAGTCGCGCACCTCGGCGCGGTTGTCCACGCGCTTGCTCGCATCGCGTCCGGTCTGGTCAGCCATGCCGTCGACGGTACGGGGTCGGTGGTGCCCGAGGGAGGGTCTGGCAGTACCTGTAAAGACCGTCACTGCCACGCGAGAGCAGGTGCGGCTTTGCTTGGTGGCAAGCACCGACTCGGTCCGTATGACGCCCATGGTGCTTTCCGTCTTCACCCGTCCGGGAGTTCTTCACATGCCAGCCACCGCGCCAACCGTCACGTCGCAGTCCGGGACTCCCTTCCCCGACCCCCACGTGGGCCCAGAGCCCGCCCTGGAAGCCGTGCGGGTGGCTGGTCGGGCTCGTGACCTGGGCCGCTTGGCGCCGCTCGGTGTCGCCATGCTCGGGTTCTTCGTCGTGGCCCTGGACGCCCAGATCGTCAACGTGGCCCTGCCCGACATCGGTGCTGCCCTCGGTGGCGGGTTGGCGGGGCTGCAGTGGGTGGTGACCGGCTACACGTTGACGTTCTCCTCGCTGCTGCTGTTCGCCGGCACGCTGTCGGACCGCGTCGGCGCCCGCCGCGCCTACGGGCTGGGCATGGCAGTGTTCGTCCTCGCCTCGGCCCTGTGTGGTTTCGCGCCGACCCTTCCGGTGCTGGTCGCCGCGCGGGTCGCCCAGGGGGTGGGTGCCGCGCTCATCACACCCACGTCCCTGGCCCTGCTCCGGGAGGCTTACGAGGACGCACGGGCGCGGGCCAAGGCGGTCGCCTACTGGGCGCTGGGCGGCTCGGTCGCAGCGGCTGCCGGCCCCGTCCTCGGCGGCCTGCTGACGCAACTCGACTGGCGGATCATCTTCTTCATCAACCTGCCCGTCGGAGGCCTGGCGCTGGCGCTGCTGGTCCGGGTCCCAAACTCGCCGCGCCGCTCCCACCGCTTCGATCCGTTCGGCCAAGTGACGGCCCTGGCGGCGCTGGTGGGGTCCACCTACGGGGTCATCCAGGGAGGCAGCGGCTCCTACGGCGACCCGGACGTGATCGCCGCGTTCGTGGTGGCCGCGGTCGGAGCCGCCGGGTTCGTGGCCTCCTAGGCGCGCGGTCGGCACCCGATGGTGCCGCTGCACCTGTTCCGGGCACGGCCGGTGGCCATCTCGCTGGCAGCCGCGTTCGTCACCATGGCGGCCTTCTACGGGATCGTGTTCGTCCAGAGCCTGTACTTCCAGCAGGTCCGCGGGGCGTCGCCGCTGCAGACCGGTCTGCTGTTCCTCCCGATGACCGCGATGGTGGCGATCCTGAACCCGACCGCCGCCAGGGTCGCGCTGCGGTTCGGCTCCCGCGTGCCGATCATCGGTGGGCAGGTCGTCATGGTCCTCGGGCTGGTGGGACTCGCGGTGGCCCCGGCTGACCTGCCCCTGGCGGCCGTCGCCGCGCTCATGGTGCCGGTGGGTGTCGGCGGCTCTTTCACGGTGCCACCGCTCACCTCGTTGCTCCTCGATGCCGTGCCCGCCCCGCAGGCGGGGACCGCCAGCGGCGTCCTCAACACCGCCCGCCAGGTCGGCGGCTCTATGGGGGTGGCCGCGGCCGGCGCGGTCATCGGACACATGGCCGGGTTCATGGACGGACTGCGCCTCAGCCTGGTGGCTCTCGCCGCCTTGTTGGTGCTGACCACCGCTGTCAGCCTGCTGCTGCCGTCGGGGAAGGACACCGGCCGATGAGCCGCGCCCTCCAGCCGCAGCTCGGTCGCAGGATCGCCCTGCGGGGGGCGCTCCTCGGCGGCGGCCTGGCGCTGGTCACCGGGCCGGCCGCGTGCTCCACCGGGACGTCCGGCGCCCAGCCAGACCGCCCGTCCGGTGCGGCCCGATCTTCCACCGCCGGCGACACCACCCCCTCCAAGCCCCGCGACGGCACCGGCACCAGCCCGCCGGGGCCCGCACCGGGCGATGAGGGCCGGGCACGGGTTCTGCTCGCGTACTTCTCCCGGGCCGGGGAGAACTACCACTACGGCGACCGTGTCGACCTCGCGGTCGGCAACACCGAGGTCCTCGCCGGCATCATCAGCGCCCGCCTGAGTCAGCTGGGCGTCAAGCACGACGTACACCGCCTCGACGCCGCCGACCCGTATCCGGACGACTACGACGCCACCGTGGCCCGCAACGTCCGCGAGCAGGACGCGGACGCGCGCCCCGCGCTGGCCAACCCGGTGGAGTCGATCGACGGCTACGACGTCGTCCTGGTCGGCAGCCCCATCTGGAACGTTCGGCCGCCGATGCTCATGCACACCTTCACTGAAGCTCACGACTTCACCGGCAAGGACGTCCACCCGTTCGTCACCTTCGCCGTCAGCGGCCTGGGCGCCACCGAGCGGGAGTACACCCGGGCCTGCCCCGGCGCCAACATCGGCGAGGGCCTCGCCGTCCAGGGCGAGACCGTCCACGCAGACGGTCCCACCGCGGCCGCCGACTGGCTGGGCCGCATGAGACTGCCCGGCCAGCGGACCTGACCGACGCCACCAAGAGGGGGTATGACAGGCCCTCCCACCACGTCGTCCGACCGGCATACGTTCGAACCCACCAAGCGAAGAGAACCCAGAAACGAAGCATGGAGAGGAACTCATGGACCAGCTGAAGCTGAACAACGGCGTAGAAATGCCCGCCCTCGGGCTGGGGGTGTTCCAGACCCCGCCGGAGGAGACCCGCGCCGCGGTCCAGGCGGCGCTGAGCACCGGCTACCGGCACATCGACACCGCTGCCGCCTACGGCAACGAGCGCGAGGTCGGGCAGGCCATCCACGCCTCAGGACTCGATCGGGACGAGGTGTTCATCGAGACGAAGATCTGGATCAGCGACTACGGTTACGACCAGACTCTGCACGGGTTCGACAAGAGCGCCGGCAAGCTCGGCGTCGACCAGATCGACCTGCTCATCCTGCACCAGGCGCTGCCCTCGACCTTCGACAAGACCCTCGAGGCGTACCGGGCCCTGGAGACACTGCTCGAGCAGGGCAAGGTCCGCGCCATCGGCGTCAGCAACTTCATGGTCGAGCACCTCAACCGCCTGCTCGAGAAGGCGACGGTCGTGCCGGCGGTGAACCAGATCGAGGTGCACCCGTACTTCCAGCAGCGTGAGGTCCAGGCCCTCGGCGCCGACCGCGGCATCCTGACCCAGGCTTGGTCACCCATCGGCGGCATCACCTTCTACCGCGACGGCAGCCACGGCAGCACCCTGGAGGACCCGGTCATCGGCGGCATCGCCGACGGGCACGGCAAGTCCCCGGCCCAGGTGATGCTGCGCTGGCACCTCCAGCAGGGCCGTTCGGTCATCCCGAAGTCGACCAAGGCGCACCGCATCGCCGAGAACTTCGACGTCTTCGACTTCCACCTCACCGCCGACGAACTCGCCGCCATCGACGCCCTCGACACCGGCCAGCGCGGCGGCCCCGAGCCCCAGGCCATCACCCTCGAGGCATTCGGCCGCGACATCCCCGAAGCCTGACCGACCCGCAGCCCATCTGAAGGAACACCCAGCCCATGAACGACACCACCAACAGCCGACGGGTCGCGGTCGTCACCGGCGCCTCCTCAGGCATCGGGGCAGCCACCGCCCGCGCGCTGGCCGCCGACGGCTACCGCGTCGCGCTCCTCGCGCGGCGAGCCGACCGCATCGAGGGGCTCGCGCAGGAGCTCGGCAACGACTCCATCGCCATCACCGCCGACGTCACCGACCGTGACAGCCTCGTCGCCGCCGCGCGGCGTGTCCAGGACGAGCTCGGCGGGGCCGACGTCCTGGTCAACAACGCCGGCGTCATGCTCCTCGGCCCCTTCGACACCGACCAGCGCGCCGACTACCGGCCGATGGTCGAGGTCAACCTCCTCGGCGCCATCACCGCCACCGAGGTCTTCCTCGACCAGCTCAAGGCCGGCGCCGCCGACCGCGGTGGCGACATCATCAACATCTCCTCTGTCGCCGGTCACACCGCCCGCGCCGGCAACGGCGTCTACGCCGCCACCAAGTGGGGCCTCAACGGCTGGTCGGAGTCGCTGCGCCAGGAGCTGCTGCCCGACATCCGGGTCACGCTCATCGAGCCCGGTGTCGTCGCCACCGAGCTGCCCAACCACACCACCCACCCCGAGACCCTCGAAGGGGTCCAGCAGCTGTACAGCGGGCCCGAAGTGACCGCGGAGGACGTCGCCGAGATCATCGCCTTCACCCTCAGCCGGCCCCGCCGACTGGCCATCAACGAGGTTCTGCTCCGGCCCGCCGGCCAGCTCTGACCACCACCCACATCGACGAAGGAGAACCACCGATGCACGAACGCACTCTCGGGACACCGGGCCTGAAGGTCTCCGCCCTCGGGCTGGGCTGCATGGGCATGAGCCAGTCGTTCGGCCCGCGGCCGCCGCGGGAGGAGATGATCACGTTCCTGCGGGCAGCGGTCGACCGGGGCGTGACCCTCTTCGACACCGCCGAGGTCTACGGCCCCTTCCACAACGAGGAGCTCGTGGGCGAGGCCCTGCAGCCGGTCCGCGACGATGTCGTCATCGCCACCAAGTTCGGGTTCGCCTTCGACGAGAACGGCGGCCAGACCGGCGTCAGCAGCAGGCCGGAGCACATCCGCGCCGCCGTCGACGGCTCGCTGCGACGCCTGCGAACCGACACCATCGACCTGCTCTACCAGCACCGTGTGGACCCCGACGTCCCCATCGAGGACGTCGCCGGCACGGTCAAGGATTTGATCGAAGCCGGCAAGGTGCGCCATTTCGGGATGTCGGAGGCCGGCGTCAACACCATCCGCCGCGCCCACGCGGTGCAGCCGGTCACCGCCCTGCAGAGCGAGTACTCCCTGTTCTGGCGGGAGCCCGAGGACGAGATCCTCCCCGCCCTCGAGGAGCTGGGCATCGGGTTTGTGCCCTTCAGCCCACTCGGGCGCGGCTTCCTGACCGGTCAGGTGACCGCCGAGTCGCAGTTCGGCGAGGGTGACATCCGCGCCTCCCTGCCCCGGTTCGACCGAGTGGCCCTGCAGGCCAACCTCGCCCTCGTTGACCTCATCAGGACGGTCGCCGAGCGCAAGGGCGCCACGGTCGGACAGGTCGCCCTGGCCTGGCTGCTCGCCCAGAGGCCCTGGATCGCCCCGATCCCGGGAACCCGTCGACTCGAGCGCCTCGAGGAGAACCTCGCCGCCGCCGAGCTCGAGCTCACCTCCGAGGACCTCGGCGAGCTGGACTCGGCATCCGCCAGCGTTCAGGTCCAGGGCGCCCGCTACCCCGAGGCGATGCAACGCATGATCGACCGCTGATCGTTCCGTCCAACCTTGCCGCGTCGTTCCCACAACGGCGCCCGCAGGCGACAACGGCAGCGCAATCTCGGCAAGGAAGTCGTCCGCGAGATGGCACGAAGAACGGGTGCGCGTCGGCACGTCTGGTGAACATCGCCGCGACCGACAGCAACTCGAAGGACGTCTCGCGACGTCAACGCGCCGCCGCGAAAAGCCAAATCCAGTGGAAGGGAAACAGGATGACCGAAGTCACTGTCGTCATCGGAGCAGGTTCGATCGGCAGGCGATCGCCCGCCAGGTCAGAGCCGAGAAGGACGTACTTCTGGCCGATCTACGGGAGGAGAACGCTCGGGCGGCCGCAGAGGTCCTAGCGGACGCCGGCTTCGCCACGAGAGCGAGCACAGACTCGCGGGAGGAAACGTCCACGATGGCATGGCTGACGGCCAGCCAGTCAGGCGAGCATCGAGCAGATCCTGAACGTCGATGTATGGCAACGCGCTTTGTGCTCGAGGAGTTCGGCCACGTGATCGCCGCCGGCGGTGCTGGAGTGGTCATCGCATCCCAGTCCGGTCACCGGCTGACGAGCCTGTACGCGACGTGTAGATCGCTCAGGATGTGAGTGCGATGCACTTCCAGAGCATGCAGGATGTCTGTTCGTGCCCCACGATTCCATGCCGACGCTCGAGTCCCGACTCCGACAGATGGCCTCAGAGGAGCAGCGTCGGACGGCGACCGAGCTCGCGTCCGTCGTACTTCCCCTCGCAGAACTGGGTTCGCTCGGACTGCCACCTGGGGGACTTGGTCCTATCGCCGACGCGATTCGGGCGCGGACCAGCATTCCATCAGTAGACGCGGCACGCCACGCTCTGCNAAATGGACCGGGACGAGGAGCCCGAGGATCCTGCCTCCTGGTTCGCGTTCGGGGCACTCGTCGCCTGGGTCTACGCGGCCGATGCAAACACGACCTCAGCCTCCGACGGGGTCGTCCACACCTTCAACCGCGTGTCCGAACTTCTGGACGAGATCGACAACGATCTCGGGGATACCCAGCTGCTGAACAAACTGCTGCTCGTGATGAACGGCCTGGGCGGGACGGCCGAGTCGTGGGCCACGCTGTCCCAAGGCGTACGGGAAGCCGTCGATCGGCTTCGCTCTCGCTACCAGCGAAGACGCAGGGTCAGGGGCTGTTTCGATGTCTGAGATGAGGGCTGGAGGCGGCCGGCTGGTCCGACGGTGGAGCTCACCCGGTCAGCTGGGCGCCCTTGTCTCGGCGGGATGCCGGGACGACTTGCCTCGTGGGTCGACCAGCGTCGCCCACACGGATGCCGTCCGCGTCGACGTCCGAGGGGTTGAATCCCTTGGCCAGCAACCAGGCGGCCAGGACCATCTCCTGCAGGGCGATCGGGATGTTGAGCACCGTGTTGACGGTGGAGAAGCCGAAGTCCTGGGTGTACCCGGAGTAGACGGTGGCGACCAGGCCCAGCGCGGCACCGGCCAGTCCCCAGCCCGAGAGCCACCGGGGCACGAGCCGTGCACGGTAGAGCACGAAGTAGTACATCAGGGCTGCGGTGAGGAAGGGCAGCATCCCGACGAACCCGGTTGTCCAGTCGCGCACCGCGAGCAAGGCGTCTCCGGTTGCACGGAAGGCCGCTGCGTCGGCTCCCGCCGCGAGCGAGTCCTGGCTGACCGTCAGGAGCACCAGCAGGCCGAGCGTCCCGATGAGGACCATCACGCCCTCCACCACCCTTCCGGCCACGGATCCGAGAGCCAGCGCACGGTTGTGGCGTCGGATGACGGGGTACAACGCGATGGCGATGCCCGCGCCGGTGGCAGCCCACGCGAACTCCAGGAGAGCCGTCCAGATGACACGGCTGTCGCTGACTGCCAGCCGGTCCAGGTAGTCGGAACCCTCGAGGGTCGCGCCCAGGGGCACGGCGCTGAGGATGCTGGTGGCGGTGCAGGCGATGAGCAGGAGTCCCACCGCGATGGCGTTGCCACGGTATCGGTTCATGATCTTCTGCCCTTCTCCTGAGGTGGTGCACGCAGACGGTGGTGTGCGCAGTCCGTGGTGCCCGCAGACCGGCTCAGGCGCGGGGTCGTGAGCCATCACCGGTTTGCGTGCCTCATCGCGGCCAGCGCCTGCCTGGCGGCCAACCGCGGCGAATGCCGACAACACCGCGCCCCGCGGATTCCCACGCTATGACGCTCCTGTGGCCAAGGAAGGGTCGATGGTCCCGGCTACGTCCCGGCACCACTCCGGAAACGGGCTCCGAGCCGCTCACGTGGTCTGGGACCCAAGCGATCCCGGCCGGGGATGTGGTGCGTCAGGCGGGCAGGCGGACGACGAAACGGCACCCGCTGCCGTGGTTGCCGACGGTGACGGTGCCGTGGTGCGCCTCGACGAGTCCGCGCACGATGGCCAGGCCGAGCCCGGCGCCGCTGTCGGGGCCCGGTGTGCGGGCCCGGGTGCCGCGCCAGCCCACCTCGAAGACGGAGTCGAGGTCGTCGGGGTGGATCCCGCCGCAGCCGTCGGTGACGGTGAGCTCCACCAGGCCGCCGGCGGTGCGGCCCTCGACGAGGACGACCCCGTCAGCGGGGGTGTGGCGGATGGCGTTCATGACGAGGTTGGCAACCACGCGCGACAGGGCTGTGGCGTCGGCGCGGAGCTCGACGTCGGGGTGCACGTGTCCGCCGAGCTGCACGCCGTGGGTCCTGGCCACCGGGGCGGCTCCGGCGATCGTCTCGCTGACCACGTCGCGCAGCACCATGGGTTGCAGGGTGAGGTTGAGCGATCCCGCGTGGATGCGGGAGAGCTCGAAGAGGTCGTCGACCATGGTCGCCATCCGGTTGGTCTCCTTCAGCATCTGCCGGTGGTAGCGCTGCGGGTCGGTGGCGATGCCGTCGTCGAGGGCCTCGGCCATGGCGCGCAGCCCGGCCAACGGGGTCCTCAGGTCGTGCGAGACCCAGGCGACGAGCTCGCGCCGGGACTGCTCGAGCCGTCGTTCGCGGGCCTGCGAGGTGCGCAGGCGTTCACTGCTCCGCGCGAGTTCTTCGGCGACGGCGCGCAGCTCGGCCGAGTCGGCACCGGGCGGGTGGACGTCCTTGCCGGCGCCGACAGCGGAGGCCATGCCCCGCAGCCGTCTCGCGGAGAGGGCCAGGGTGCGAGCCAGGAAGAGCGCGAACGCCGCAGACACGAGGCCCGAGACGCCACACACGAGGACCACCACGCCGAGGTCGTGCGTGGACAGGAACATGGCACGCGCCGTGCCCACCACGCCGGCCACCACACCGCCGACCGCGACGACGGCGATGAGGCCCACGGACCAGCGGATGGGGGCTCGTCGCAGGCGCCAGCCGACGAGGGCGCCGATGACACCCACCCCCAGTGACCACCCTGCGGCGATGAGCACCACGCTGACCTGGTCATGGGTCATCGAGGTTCCCACCGGTAGCCGACCCCCCACACGGTGAGCAGGCGCGTCGGCCTCCGTGGGTCGGTCTCGACCTTCTCCCGCAGGCGACGGACGTGGACGGTCACGGTCGACTGGTCGCCGAAGGACCAGCCCCAGACCTCGCGCAGCAGCGCGTCGCGTGACCACACCCGGCGTGGGTTCGCGACGAGGAAGTGGAGCAGGTCGAACTCACGGACGGTCAGCGGGAGGGCGGTCCCGGCCAGGACGGCCGAGTGCTCGGCGGGTTCGACCACGAGGTCGCCATCCGTGACCGTGGCGCCCTTGGGGTGCCTCTGCCCGACGCGGCGCAGGACCGAGTCGACGCGAAGGGCCAGCTCGCGCGGGCTGAACGGCTTGGTGACGTAGTCGTCGGCGCCCAACCGCAGACCGACCAGGCGGTCGGTCTCTGCCCCGAGGGCGGTGAGCATGATGACAGGGACATCGGTGCTCTCGCGAAGCCGGCGGCAGACCTCGAGCCCATCGACGCCGGGCAGCATGAGGTCGAGGACCACGAGGTCCGCACCCCTGCCCCGCATCGACCTGAGCGCGTCCTCGCCGTTGCCGGCTTCCTGTACGTGGTGGCCGGCGGCGCGCAGGTAGGACACGACGACCTCCCGGACGGTGAGGTCGTCGTCGACGACGAGTACCTCAGCCACGCGCTGCTCCCTTGCGTCGACCGCGGACGGCGATCGCGACCGCTGCGACCAAGACTAGGACGGCGACGCCGACCCAGCCTGCTGCGTACGGGCGGTCCAACAGGGTGGGGTTGTCGGCCTTGGCGCCGAACCGGCCGAGCACCGGCACAGCCACGAGGGTGACCGCGCCCAGGACCACCACCGCGAACACGGCGGCCGGACGGGACCAGGCCGGCAACGTCCGAGCGGCGGCGACCCCGGCCACCACGACCAACGGGGCCAGCACGCCGTCGTGGACGACCACGACACCAGCCAGCCACGGGAGGGTGGCCAGCAGGTTGGTCCACCCGAGGCCGAGGAACCGGACGACGCCGTACAGGCCGACCAAGGCCCCGAGGGCGGCCATGGTGGTGCGGACCAGTCGAAGCTCCGTGCTCACGGCCGCACCTCCAACCGGCTGACCCACTTGGTCTGCAAGGCGCCGGGACGGTTGGGGGCGATGACCCGGCACGGGTAGCCGTGGTCGAGCGAGAGGGGTTCGCCGGCCAGGGTCAGGGCGAGGATCGCCTCACGGTCAGCAGCTACGTTGCCCGGAAGTCGGCTCCGGCTGGACGCTCCGACCCGTTGGAGCGACTCGACGAGCACTGCCGACCCGGTGGGGGCGCCGACCAGGTCCACGAGGTCGGCCACGCGGACCCCACCCCACACTCCCGAGGCGCTCCATCCCTCGACGCACGCGATGGGCAGGGTGGCTGTGGTCTGGGGCATCGCCTCGAGGTCCGCTCGGGAAAGGCGTCGCTCCGTGTCGCCCCAGGCGACCACGAGGGCGAAGGCGGGGTCGGCTGCAGCCCTCGCGACGCCGGCCGCAGCCGCGGTCTTGTTGACGGGTATGCCGCCGGGTCCGGTTCCGGTGCGCGTCGCGAGGACCGACAACCGGCGGACTCCGGGCACACCGGAGGCTGCGGTGGTCACGACGGCGACCGCTGCTGCCGCCCACGTGACACCTAGGACGGTACGTCGCGAGACGGTGCCTTGCGCCGGCTGCCCCTGGGGCTCGAGCCACGCCGTGCGGATGACGGGCAGCTTCACGGCGACGTGCACGAGGAGCGCACCCATGGCCACCCAGCCGATGGCGAAGTGTGTGGCGCGGAACGAGAAGGACCACGGGTACCACTGGGCGGAGTTCGCCAGGCCGCTGACGAGCTGGAACGAAGCACTGGACACGAGGACGAGGACCGACAGGCGTTCGGCGGCGTCGAGCACCTGCGCGCGCCTCACGGCGGGCGGGCGGCGGAACAGCTGGGGGAAGACCGACCACAGCTTGACGAGCAGCAGGGGGACGGCGGCGGTGCCGGCGGCGACGTGCACGCCCTGCGTCACCCGGTACAGCCAGACGGGTCGCGTGGGCAATGGCAGGACCGGGTCCGGCAGCTGCGCCAGGTGGCTCCAGACGCCGGTGAGGAAGGCGAGCAGGAAGCAGGCGCCGAGCCACGTGCCGACGCGGGCGGTGAGCTCGCGGTTGCGCGCGGTGCTCGGGAAGTCATCGGGTTCCGGCAGTGCGTCGACGAGCCTGGTCAGGGCATCGGTGAACCGGGTGCTGCTCAACGGCCCTGCTCCCGTGCGTGGGTGAGGACGGCGACGGTGCGTCCACGCCGACGAGTGACCTGGGCGATGGTGAGCTGGGCGGCGGCAGCGGTCTCCGGCAACGCGTCAGGGCCCAGCTCCGCCCAGGGGAACGAGGTGGAAGCCAGCCCACCTGCCCGCAGGTGGAGCTGGTGGACGCGAAGACCGGTGCCTGCAGGAGCGAGGTCGACCACGATTCGTCCGTCGGGGCGGATGATCCGGCCGGCACGGACGAGCAGTCCGGCGGGGTCGCCGCCGATGCCGATGTTCCCGTCGGCGAGGAGCGCGGTGCCCCAGCTGCCCTCGCTCGGTACGGGGTCGAACAGGCTTCCGCAGACGACGGGGATGTCGCGACGCCTGGCCTCGGCGATGGCTGACCGCGAGGCGTCGACGCCCAGCACGTCGTGGCCGCGGTCTCGGAGCTCCGCCGCGAGGCGACCGGGGCCGCAGCCCAGGTCGATCGTGGATCCGTGGCAGTGGTCGAGCAGGAACCGGTCACTGCGCGAGGCGCGACCGGTCCAGCTCCGGACTGGGAGCTGGTGGTGGGTGCCGCGACCGTCTATCACCGCCGTGAGGGTCCCGAGGGTCAGCGCGACGGCGAAGACCTTCGCTGGGGACACACGTCCGTGGGCGCTTGCCGCTGTGGTGTCGGCGTCTGCATCGTCCAGGCTCGTGCTGGCCAGGGTGCTCACGACGTCCCTCCCGTCCCGGAGGCGAGGAGCTCGCGCCAGCCGCGGGCGAACCTGGTGTTCGGCGCTGCCGCCGCAGCGACCTCGGCGTCGGCCGCGGTGTCGACGTCGTTGAGCTCCTCGGTGGGCAGCACGGTCCCTGCTGTCCTCTCGACGCAGTCCCGGGTACGGGCCCAGGTGTCATGGCGCGACATCGGCACGCGCCGCAGCTGTGTGACGTCGCCGGGGGCCGTGGTCGCCAGCACCCACCATCCGCCGTCCTGTGCCCTGCCCAGCACCGGTCGTCCGCTCCTGGTGGCTGCGACGACCTGCTCCAGGTGGCGTGCAGTGAGGTGTGGGGTGTCCATCCCGATCTGCACCACCGGACCACCGTGGGTGACATGAGCGTCTCGGTGCGCGGTCTCGAGCCTCTCCGCGAACGTTGCCCCTTCTTGGGCGACCACGTCCCAGCCGGACAGCGCACGGTCCAGCTGGGCAGGCTCGACCGATCTCGCAGGCGCCCCGGCCAGCGCGATGACACGTCGCCCTGGTGGGAACACGGACTCGCAGACGGCGAGCGTGTCCAGCAGGGCCGCATGCGCCAGACGTGCAGCTGCCTCGGGGCCGATCGTGGCGCCGAGCCTTGTCTTGACGGCCCCCGGTACGGGCGCCTTGGCCATGACGAGAACCGTCGCCGTGGTCACGGCAGCGACCTGACGAGGTCATGGGCTGCCTTGGCCGAACCGCGCAGGGACCCGGACACCTTGGACGTGGTGCCAGCGGCCCGGGCCCGGTACGTCATGTCGTGCTCGACCACGGACCAGCCAGCACGGTGCGCCCGGACGAGAACCTCCACCGGGTACCCGAAGCGCAGGTCCTGGACCCCTAGCGCCATCAGGTCTGTGCGACGGGTCACCCGGACCGAGGGGATGTCGTGCAGTCGCAGGCCCGTGCGTCGGCCGATCCACCAGGCTGCGGCCGCGTTGAACAGCCGGGCATGCACGCCGATGACGCCGCGGGCGACGGGTCGACGTCGCCCGACCGCCATCGTCGCCCGTCCTTGCGCGACGTCGTCGAGCAGTGGCGCCAGCTCGGCGGGGTCCAGTGACCCGTCACCGTCCATCACCGCGACGTACCGCGCCGCGGCGGCCCTGATCCCGGCCTGGACCGCCGCGCCGTACCCGGGTTGGTGTTCGACGACGACTCGCGCGCCCAGACCGCGGGCGACCTCGGCAGTTCCATCCGTGGAGCCGTTGTCGACGACGAGCACCTTCATGCCTGACGGGACTGCGGCGAGCAGGGCGGGCAGTGCGAGCGCCTCGTTGCGGCACGGGAGGATGAGTTCGCAGTCCAGGCTCATGCCACGACGCTAGGCGCGCGACCGATGCTGTTGCGGTGCCAAAGATTACGAGAGTCTGACCAGTCGTCTGTGGACTCCTCGCCGAGGCAAGGGGTCTGCGAGTGTCGGGACGTGACCTCCTCACGGCTCTCCGGACCCAGTGCCACCACTGCGACCCGCCCGCCTTCCGGACCAGCTCCTGACGCCCCTGCGGACGGGCGCGCCGGCGCCGTCCTGGCCGCTGGAGCCGGCGTCGCGACCGCGCTGTTCGCGGTGGCCGTCGTGGTGGCGAGGCTGCCCGGGGTCGACGTGCACGCCGGTCTGGCCGCCCCGATGCTGGCGACGTGGGGCCCACGCGTCGGGCTGGGTTCGGTGCCGGTGCTGGTGCTGGTGTGGTGGTCCGCCACTGCCAGGCCCTGGGGGTGGGTGCTGCGGCTGAGCTGGAGCCGACTCATGGTCGTGGCGTGGGCGTCATCTGCGGCCTGGATGGTGTCGCTGGCCCTCGTCGACGGAGTCGACGGCATCGGCGCGGTGCTCGACCGTCCCAGCGAGTACCTCTCATCGGCGCGCGCGGTCGATGACGTCGGTGACCTGCTGCGCTCCTTCGTCAGCCGGATCCCGTTGACCGCGAGCGACAGCTGGCCGGTGCACGTGGCCGGCCACCCGCCGGGCGCGTTGCTGTTCTTCGTGGCGCTGTCTCGGATCGGCATGGGCTCAGGGCCGGCGGCCGGCCTCGTCGTTGTCGCGGTCGCGGCGACCGTGCCGGTCGCGGTAGCCGTGACCTGTCGGGGCCTCGGTGAGCAGGCTCGTCTCCGCCCAGTGCTGCCGTTCCTGGTGATGGGTCCGTTCGCGGTGTGGCAGGCGGTCTCGGCCGACGCGGTGTTTGCCGCGGCAGCCGCGTGGACCGTCGCCCTGGCGGCGATGGCCGGTGCTGCCCGCCGTCGGCCCGTCGCGAAGGCCTGGGCCGGCGCTGCGGGCGTCGGGCTCGGCGCGTGCGCCATGCTGTCGTACGGCCTTCCCCTCATGGCCGTGGTGGTCCTCGCCGTCCTGGCCGGCGCGCGAGGCTGGACGCGCGAGGTGGCTCGCCTGCTCGGGGTGGTGGCGGTGGGGGTGGCCTCCGTGATGGGTGGTTTCGCCCTGGCTGGGTTCGCGTACTGGGATGCGTACCCCGTTCTGCACCAACGGTACTGGGACGGTCTGGCCACGGCGCGACCGGCCGCATACTGGCTCTGGGCCGACGTGGCCCTGCTGGCGGTGTGCGCGGGACCGGTACTGTTCGGGGCCCTCGCCCTCTCCGGCCACCGTCTCCTGGACGCCTTTCGTCACCCGCAGCGAGATCCGCTCATGACGCTGGTCGCCGGCGCCGTCGTCGCGGTGGTGCTCGCGGACCTGTCGTTGATGAGCAAGGCCGAGGTGGAACGGATCTGGCTCCCGTTCGTGCCGTGGCTGCTGCTCAGCACGGTGACGCTACCCGCCCGTTGGCGTCGGTCGGCCCTGGTCGGACAGGTCGGCCTGGGGCTGCTGGTCCAGTCGCTCCTGGTGACGCCGTGGTGACCCCATCCACGATGAAGGTGCTGTTGACCGGCGCTGCCGGGTTCATCGGCACGGCCACGGCTACGGCCCTGCGTGGAGTCGGTCACGAGGTAGTACCTGTGGACGCACTGGTTCCACAGGCCCATGCCCGTCCCGTGACCGAGCCTGAAGGCGTCCACGTCCTCGACGTGCGTCAGGCTCGCGACTGGTCGGGCCTTCTGAGCGGTGTCGACGTGGTGTGTCACCTTGCCGCCATGGTCGGTGCAGGGGTGACGGTATGCGACCTGCCGCTGTACGCCGCGCACAACGACCTCGGCACCGCCGCGCTGTTGGCGGCCATGTCCGAGTCGGGCGTGTCCCGGTTCGTGCAGGCGTCGTCGATGGTGGTGTACGGCGAGGGGCGTTACCGCTGTCCGGCACACGGCGACCAGTCACCGGCCCCAAGACGCGTGGAGCACCTCGACGCCGGCCTGTTCGACAACGGCTGTCCCTTGTGCGGGCGCCTTCTGGGATGGGAGGCGGTGACCGAGGACGCCGTGCTCGACCCGCGCAGCAGCTACGCCTCGAGCAAGGTCGCGCAGGAGCACTATGCCGCAGCCTGGGCAAGGCAGGCCGGCGCCTCGGCGATCTCCCTGCGCTACCACAACGTGTACGGGCCCGGCATGCCCAGGGACACCCCGTACTCGGGGGTCGCGGCCATCTTCCGTTCGGCCATGGAGGCAGGTCGCGCCCCGCTCGTCTTCGAGGACGGTCTGCAGATGCGCGACTTCGTCCACGTCGAGGACGTGGCCCGGGCCAACGTTGCCGCGGTCGAGGCCGTGCTGGGCCGTCACCGGGGGAGCCACACGGCCTACAACGTGTGCTCCGGGCAACCAGTGACCATCCTCGACGTGGCACGCATGGTCACGGCCGCTGCACCCGGCTCCCCGCTGCCGGTCGTCTCCGGCGACTACCGGCTCGGCGACGTCCGGCACGTCGTCGCCTCGCCGGCGCGCGCCAGTGCCGAGCTCGGCTTCACCGCGCGGATCAGCCCCGAGATCGGGCTGGCCCGGTTCGCCCGCGACCCGTTGCGCGCGTAGCGAGCTCGGCTGGCAGCCGTCGGTGCGAGACCCGAGTCGGGACCTTCGGCTGTGACGATGTCGCAGGCCGCGACATACGGTGAAGGTGTCGGGGAATGAACGAGCCCCGGAGACACCGGGGTGGGCACTCGGCCAGTTGTGGCGGGGACACGGTGGCCTCGGCAGGGGGGATCCCTCATCCCCGTGGAAGGAACACTCCCATGCGCAAGGTCCTGACATTCCTGTCGGCCTTCCTGCTCGGACTGAGTGGCCTATCCATGGCACCCGTCGTGGCGATGGCTGACCCGAGCCCGATCGCGGGGCCGACGATCGGATACGCCGTAGGTGACGCCGTTCTCGGCACCGGCGGGTCGGCTCAGCACCTGACCTTCTCGATGATCGACAGGAGCAGCGGAGACCGGGGCACGGTCTCGTATGCCAACGCTTCCGCTGCAGTCGCCTATGACGCCAGCGTGATGGCCGTCCGGGCCACCAACACCGGAGCCCGCTTCGCCTACACGATCCCGTCCACGGCGCCCGCTTCGGTCGCCGGCCTGATCATCGTCTGGCAGGTCAAGGACAGCTCGCCTGACACCGCGGCCTTCTCGGTCGCCGCCACCCCGAGCCAGGCCCTGACCATGGTGGCCAGTGGCTTCACGCCGTCCAACGGCTACACCGTGAGCAACGGTGGGCTGGACACCAGGAGCACCGGCAGCACCGGGCTGCGGGGCTATGCCTTCGGCAACGGCGCCTTCGGCACCAGCCCCCGCCAGCACGTGGCGTTCGCGGTGTTGGACTACGGCCCGACGATGGACACCGGGGTCGCCTTCTACGCGAACCTCGACAGCTCGCTCCTCTATGAGGCTGCGACCCCTGTCGTTCGGGTCTCGTACGCCCAGGCACGGTTCGCCTACACCATCCCAGCCGGGTTCCCCGGGCTGAGTGGGCTGCCCCTGGCGTGGAAGGTCGCGAACGGCGCTCCTGACTCCGCAGGCTTCTCGGTCGCGACGTCGGCCACCGCCGCCGCCGCCATGGTGAACGCGGGCTTCACGCCCACGTACGCCTACCGCCTCACCGCGGGGGACATCACCGTCGTGCAGCTCTACCTGCTGCTCGGCCACGCCACTGGTGGCGTGTGGTTCGGTCCTGCCGGTGCCAGCCAGCAGATGACCTTCCAGGTCTCCGACTACGCATGGACCGCTGACCACGGTTACGTGTCGTACCGGAACCTCAGTGCCGCTGTCGCCTACCGGGCCTCGGTTCACCGTGTCAGGGTCACACCACATGTGGCCTGGTTCGACTACGTGATCCCGTCCGGCTCGCTCAAGGGCACCGTCGTGGTCTGGAAGGTCGTCGACGTCCTCGGCGGCCCCGACCAGGTCGGATTCTCGGTCGCGTCGTCGCTCACGACGGCTGACTCGATGGTCCTGCACGGCTTCACGCCGACGAACCAGTACACCGTGACGCACGGCAACCTGACCGTCCACATGCCATAGGACCCGAAGCTGCTTCGCTCACCACGCTGCCCGTCCCGGCTCGACCGGGGCGGGCAGCACCCTGTGTGCGTATGGCGCTCACGACCGGCGTGAGCGCCAGGCTCGGCGGGAGGCGCTCACATCGTCATGCCCGACGGTGTCGTCAGGCCGGGCAGCGCCTCGGGTGCCAACAGCAGGAGGAGACCGATCAACAGGAGCAGACCGGCGGTCGCCCAGGTCACCACAGCACGCCAGGGCAACAGCTTCTCGACGGCGACCAGCCCCGCCACGAGCGCCATCCACGTCACGCTCATCACCCCGAGGGCGAACAGCGACGCCATCAACGCCCAGCAGCAGCCGACGCACCAGGCGCCGTTGCGCACACCCATGCGAACCGCGCCCAACGACCCGTCCCGCCACGACCCCAGGAGGGCGCCGAGCGGAGTGCGGCAGTGGCCCAGGCACACGTCCTTGAGCGGTGTGACCTCGTAGACGGCTGCGGCAGCGAGCGTCACGCCGGCGATCGTGCGCCCGGCCCGGTCCCAGCTCAGGGCGTCGCCCAGGACGAGGCGGGCCATGGCCCCGATGCCGTAGGCCAGCAGCCCGGCGGCCGCCCATGCCAGCAGGTAGCCCCCGGCGAAGAGCCACGGCGAGACCGGCGACGCCGTCTTGGTCAGCCGCGCGTACAGCGCGATGGTGGGGGCCACCGAGGGCAGCATCATCGCGGCCATCATCACGACCCAGGTGCCGAGGAACCAGCCGAGGCTGCCCAGGCCGGACCAGGGACCGGCGTCCATGCCCTGCATGGCGTGGACGCTCCAGACCCAGCCGAGGGCCGCGACCAGGAACAGCGCCGCCACGAGCCCCAGCCGCACGCGGACGGCGGCGTAGGCGGGGGTGAGGGCCGACCTGCCGCCCTCCGGGGCAGCCACCGCACGCATCAGCGTCAGGCGGCCCAGGTGAACGACGAGGTCGACAGGCCGGTCCTGCCCTCGTAGGAGATGCCGAACGCGTTGATGCGCGTGTGCCTGGCCTCGGCCATGGTCAGGTCCGGCGCGACGGGGTGGAACATGCCCTGGAACCGGACCGGGACCCCGGTCTCCACGCCGAACGGGACGATGTCCTCGATCTCGAAGTCGATGGTGTCCCCGACCCGCACGCGGTGGAGCAGCCCGTCGTCGGTCACCTCGATGGCGGCGCGCTCCACGCCCACCACCTCGCCCACGAGCGGCGCGAGTGCCCCCATCGGACCGCCGAGAGACCCGCCGAACACGCCGACCAGCTTGTCGAACTGCTCGTCGCTGGCCCCGTCGTCGATGTAGACGCCCAAGCGCCAGTTGCCCTCGGTCATCACCTTCGGGGTGTCGGCGATCAGCGCGACCCTGCGACCCGAGACGTCCGTCCCCTCGACCTGCCCCTCGCGGAGGTTGAACACCAGTGTGACCCGGCAGAAGTCGTAGGTGGCGCCGTGGTCGAAGGAGAGGTTGCACGGGCACATCAGCTCGCACGAACAGGTCTCGACGTAGCTACCGGTCAGATTCCACGCCATGGCGCACCCCATTCCTCCGACCATCCAGTCTCGTCAGGGTCGACCGAGCCGTCAATGGATCGGGAGCATCAGTGCCGCAGAACGGTCGACAGCGCCTCGAGGACGATGTCCACCTCGGCCTCGCCGACCACGAGCGGCGGCGCCAGGCGGATCGTGGAGCCGTGGGTGTCCTTGACCAGGACGCCCTGCTCGAGGAGCCGGTAGGACGCCTCGCGCCCACTCATCATCCGTGGGTCGATGTCGACGCCGGCCCACAGCCCGCGGCACCGGACCGCGGCCACACCATGGCCGAGCAGCGCCTCCAGGCCGGCGTGCAGCGCCACGCCGAGCGTACGCGCCCGCTCCTGGTACTCGCCGGTGGCGAGGAGACCCACCACGGCCTGGCCGACGGCCGCGGCGAGGGGGTTGCCGCCGAACGTGGACCCGTGGCTGCCCGGGGTGAACACGCCGAGCACGTCGCGGTCGGCGACGACGGCCGACACGGGGAGGATCCCGCCGCCGAGGGCCTTGCCCAGCACGTAGACGTCCGGGACGACACCCTCGAGGTCGCAGGCGAAGGTGGCTCCTGCGCGGCCGAGCCCCGACTGGATCTCGTCGGCGACCATGAGCACGTTGCGGCGCCGCGTCAGCTCGCGCACGTCACGCAGCCAGCCGTCCGGCGGGATGATGACGCCGGCCTCGCCCTGGATCGGCTCCAGCAGCACCGCCACGGTCTCGTCGGTCACCGCCGCCTCGAGCGCCGCGATGTCGCCGAACGGCACCAGGTCGAAGCCCGGGGTGTAGGGACCGTAGTGCTCCCGGGCCAGGGGGTCGTCGGAGAAGCCGACGATCGTGGTCGTGCGGCCGTGGAAGTTGCCACGCATGACGATGATCCGCGCCCGGCCGTCCGGGACGCCCTTGACCTCGTAGCCCCACCGCCGAGCAGCCTTGATCGCCGTCTCGACGGCCTCGGCCCCGGTGTTCATGGGCAGGACGAGGTCCTTGCCCGCGAGTGTGGCGAGGTCGCGGCAGAACACTCCGAGCCGGTCGCTGTGGAATGCCCGGCTGGTCAGGGTGAGGCGCTCGAGCTGGGCCCTCGCGGCGGCGACGAGCGCCGGGTGCCGGTGGCCGAAGTTCAGGGCCGAGTAGCCGGCGAGGGCATCGAGGTAGCGACGCCCCTCCACGTCGGTGACCCACGCGCCCTCGCCGTGCGCGATGACCACCGGCAGCGGGCCGTAGTTGCTGGCCACCCACTCGTGCTCCATCGAGATGAGCGCGTGCGTGGGGGAGCCGCTGGCGCCAGGTCGTGTCGGCGCGCCACTCCCGGTCCCGGTGCGTGCCGCGGTGTCGCTCACCCTCCGATCGTGCCACCGACGAGGCGACCACGGGACCCCCCTCGGGGGTAGTCCTCGTGCTGGTGCCCACGCGGCCTCCCGGGTGGGAGAGTCGGCGCCATGACGGCCAGCCCGACCCCGCGTACGCGCGTCGTCATCCTCGGCGCGGCCGGACGTGACTTCCACGACTTCAACGTCGTCTTCCGCGACGACCCGGGCCACGAGGTCGTGGCCTTCACCGCGACGCAGATCCCCGACATCGACGGCCGGCGCTACCCGGCCGAGCTCGCGGGTTCCCTGTACCCACAGGGCATCCCGATCGTCGCCGAGTCCGAGCTCGGCGACCTGGTGCGACGGCAGGCTGTCGACGTCGTGGTCTTCGCCTACTCCGACGTCCGGCACGAGCGCGTCATGCACCTCGCCTCCCAGTGCATCGCGGCGGGGGCCGACTTCCGGCTCCACGGCGCCCGACGCACGATGCTGCGCAGCACCAAGCCGGTCGTCGCCGTGACGGCGGTGCGCACCGGGGTGGGCAAGAGCCAGACCACGCGCTACCTGGCGCGGCTGCTGCGCGACCGTGGACTGCGCGTGGTGGCGGTGCGCCACCCCATGCCCTACGGCGACCTCGTCGCGCAGGCCTGCCAGCGCTACGCCTCGTACGACGACCTCGACCGGTACGACTGCACGATCGAGGAGCGCGAGGAGTACGAGCCGCACCTCGACGCCGGTGGCGTCGTCTATGCCGGGGTCGACTACGAACGCATCCTGCGCCAGGCCGAGCAGGAGGCGGACGTCGTGCTCTGGGACGGGGGCAACAACGACCTGCCCTTCTACGCGCCGGACCTGCACCTCGTGCTGGCCGACCCGCTGCGACCCGGTGACGAGGCGGCGTACCACCCGGGCGAGGCGAACGTCCGGATGGCCGACGTCGTGGTCGTCGCGAAGTGCGACTCCGCACGGCCCGAGGACATCGAGGCGGTCGAGTCGTCGGTGCGGGCCCTCAACCCCGACGCGACCGTCCTGCGGGCGGACAGCCCCGTGACCGTGGACGACGAGGCCGCCGTCCGTGGGCGGCGCGTCCTGGTCGTCGAGGACGGGCCCACCCTCACCCACGGGTCCATGACGTACGGCGCGGGTGTCGTCGGCGCCCGCGCTGCCGGGGCGGCCGAGGTCGTCGACCCGTCGCCGTACGCGGTGGGCTCCATCGCAGACACGTACGCGAGGTACCCGAACGCGCGCGCGGTCCTGCCGGCCATGGGGTACGGCGCGGCCCAGGTGCGCGACCTCGAGGCGACCATCAGCGCGGCGGTCGAGGCGGGTGCCTGCGACGCCGTGGTGAGCGGCACGCCGATCGACCTGACGCGGGTGCTGTCGGTGCCGGTGCCGCTGGTGCGCGCCCGCTACGAGCTGCGGGAGCAGGTTGCGGGAGGGCTGGCGGCGCTCCTGCAGGAGGCCATCGGGGACACCGTGCCTGGCGTCCCGGTCCCCGGTGCGGAGAGGTCCTGAGCGGGATGGCGAAGGACGAGGCTTCGACGCGGTCGTTGCCCGTCAAGGTCTACGAGGCCGAGCTGTTCCGCCTCCAGGCCGAGCTGGTCAAGGTGCAGGAGTGGGTCAAGGCAGAGAAGCAGCGGGTCGTGGTGGTCTTCGAGGGGCGCGACGCGGCGGGCAAGGGCGGCACGATCCAGCGGATCACCGAGTACCTCAGCCCCCGCAACGTGCGGATCGTGGCGCTGCCGACGCCGACGGAGCGCGAGCGGACGCAGTGGTACTTCCAGCGCTACGTCGAGCACCTGCCAGCCGCCGGCGAGATCGTCCTGTTCGACCGGTCCTGGTACAACCGCGCCGGGGTGGAGCGGGTCATGGGGTTCTGCACGCCGTACGAGTACCGGCGGTTCCTGCACCAGTGCCCGATCTTCGAACGGCTGATCGTCGAGGATGGGATCCTCCTGCGCAAGTACTGGTTTTCCGTCAGCGACTCCGAGCAGCAGCGGCGGTTCACCTCGCGCCTGCGGGACCCGATGCGCCAGTGGAAGCTCTCGACCATGGACCTGGAGTCCATCACCCGGTGGGAGGACTACTCGCGCGCCAAGGACGAGATGATGGTGCACACGGACATCCCCGAGGCCCCGTGGTACGTCGTGGAGTCCGACTCCAAGAAGCGCGCGCGGCTCAACATGATGGCGCACCTGCTGTCCACGATCCCGTACGTCGAGGTGCCGTCCCCGGTGCTGAGGATGCCTGAGCGCCCCGAGCCCAAGGGGTACGAGCGGCCTCCGCGGGAGCAGACGACGTACGTGCCCGACCACAGCGCCACCCTGGGCTGACCCGCCGTCCGGGCGGGTACCCGGTCAGAAGAGGGCGGGCGCGTCGCGCGCCGCCGTGTAGGCCGCCCCGAGGACCGGGCCACGATGGAGAGGCTCTTCCTCACGCTGGCCTGAGCGTGGAGGATGCGTCCATGGACGAGAGGGGCGGCAGCGGCCGGCTGACCGGCTCGGACGTCCTAGCCCACTGCCTCGCCAAGCCCGGCGCCTGGCGCGACGAGCCCTGGGAGGGTGACGTCGTCGTCAAGGTGGCCGACAAGATCTTCGCCTTCGCCTCGGAGTCATCCCGTTCCGTGGGGCTCAAGTGCGCGCCCACCAGGATCGAGGCAGACGAGTGGCTTCGGCAATTCCCCGACGACGCCCGCACGATGCCCTACATCGGCCGTTCGGGCTGGAACACCCTCGACCTCGGCGGCGCCATACCCGACCGCGACCTGTTGGCTGCGGTTGACGAGTCCTACCGGCTGGTCGTCAGCAAGCTGCCGAGGTCGCGACGGCCTTGACCGGGGCCGTGAGTGCGACGTCAGTGGGTGGGTACGACTGAACCGACGGTGGGCGCGAGCCCTGCGGAGCTCTCCCGTTGCGAGGTGTCTGGTGGGGAGCTCACGGTGGGGCGTAGCGTCGGCCACCCGGTCATAGGGAGGGTATCATCATGGCGAACCTCGTCGTCCACTTCGAGATCCACGCGTCCGAACCGCAGGTGCTCATCGACTTCTACTCCCGCCTGCTCGGGTGGACGTTCACGCAGTTCGGTGACATGCCCTACTGGGCGATCGACACCGGCGAGGGAGCAGCCACGGTGGACGCGCCCGGCCAGGGGATCAACGGCGGCCTCACCCAGCGGAGAGGGCCGCGGCCGGAGCCGGGGGCGCCCGTCAACGGCTGCAACGTCGTGGTGGGCGTCGACGGAGACGTCGACGAGGTGTTCCGCACGGGACTCGAGCTGGGCGCCGCCGAGGCCCTCCCACTGTCCGACATGCAGGGCATCGGCCGTGTGGGCTACCTGCTCGACCCCGACGGGAACGTCCTCGGGCTGATCTCACCCGTGCTCTCCGACGGCACGAACGCGATGGGGTAGGCATGGAACGCGTACTGGGTGTGGGTGGGTACTTCGTGCGGTCCGCCGACCCCGAGAGACTGGGCGCCTGGTACCGGGACTGCCTGGGGCTCGATGCCGACGAAAACGGGCTCTGGCAGCCGCAAACCGGGCCCATGGTCTTCGCACCCTTCGAGACCGGCACCGACTACTTCGGTTCGGCGGACCAGAAGGTGATGCTCAACTTCCGGGTCCGCGACCTCGACGCCATGCTCGCGCAGCTGCGGTCGAAGGGGGCCGACGTGGTCGAGCAGACGCAGGAGATGGAAGGCGTCGGACGCTTCGGCTGGGTCACTGACCCTGATGGCAACCGCATCGAGCTCTGGCAGCCCACATGACGAGCCGGCCGGTCGGGTGTCCCGACCGGCCGGCCACGTCATCTCCTCACTTGACCTCGGCGCGCCGTACGATCAGGAGGCCGATCGCCAGGGGGAGCAGGAACCAGAGCGACCCGGCGACGCCGAGGTGCTGCCACTGCTGGCTCGAGAGCCGGCCGTCGAACAGCGGCCCCTGCGCGTAGGTGTAGTCGACCCACGGCCGCAGGTCGGCGAACCATTTCTGGTTCGCCGCCAGCAGGCTGAGCAGCGGGGGCAGGACCAGGGTGACGACGAAGTAGGTGACGATGGCGCCGGCAGAGCTGCGGATGAGCAGGCCGAGCATGAAGCCGAACAGCATCCCGAGCACGCTGCCGAGGACGATGAGGGCGAAGTGGGCGGCGGTGACGTCCCACACCGGGTCGACCCCGGCGATGGCGCTGCCGCCGACGGTGCCGAGCACACCGACGACGAGCGCGATGAACATCGACCCGATGCCGACGGACGTGGCCGCGAGGAACTTGGCGCCCAGCACCCGCCCGCGGTGCGGCACGAGGGTGAAGGTCGTCAGCCCGCTGCGCTGGCTCCACTCGCTCGTCACGGCGAGGATCCCGACCATCGGCAGGATCACCGTCATCGGTGCCCCGATGGCGGCCGCGAAGCTGTCGAACGTGAGCTGGTCGTCCGGCGCGAAGACGATGATGGCGGCGGTCGCGAGGAGGCTCGTGATGACGATGCTCGCCATGAGCCAGAAGCCCGACCGGGTGTCGAACATCTTGCGCAGCTCGACGGTGACCAGGCGCTGCAACGGGATTCGCGCCGGAGTCGACCGGCGTGGGGACCCCCCACCTCCGCCGCCCAGTGTCGCCCTGCGGGTGGTGGGCGGTGTGATCGGTGTGGTCTGGACCGTGGTGGTCATGCTGCTGCTCCTTCGCGCTGGGTGTCTGCGGTGAGCTCGAGGAACATCTCCTCGAGCCCTGCCCCGTCTGCGGTACGGAGCTCGGTGAGGACGACGTGGGCGGAGAGGGCTGCCTCCCCGACCTGGTCGGGTGTGGCGTCGGTGTGGACGCTGCCGTCGGCGTGCGCTGAGAACGCGAGTCCGGCGTGGCGCATGGCCTGCTCCAGCGCGGCGGTGTCGCGGGCCCGTGCCACGGTGCCGGCGGCGGCGAGCAGCTCGGCCTTGGTGCCCTGGGCGACGATCCGGCCGTTCCCGATGACGACGAGGTCGTCCGCGACGACCTCGATCTCGTGCAGCAGGTGCGAGGAGAGCAGGACGGTGCCACCGCCGTCGGCGAAGCCGCGCAGCAGGTCGCGCATCCACCGGATGCCGGCAGGGTCCAGGCCGTTCGCGGGCTCGTCGAGGATGAGCACGTGCGGGTCCCCGAGGAGGGCGGTGCCGATGCCGAGGCGCTGGCGCATGCCCAGCGAGTAGTCGCGCACGCGCCGGTCGGCCTCCTCGGAGGTGAGGCTGACGAGGTCGAGCATCTCCTGGACGCGCGTCCGGGGCAGGCCCATGGTGCGCTGGGCGAGCGTGAGGATCTCGCGGCCGGTGCGCCCGGCGTGCTGCGCGGAGGCGTCCAGCAAGACCCCCACCTCCCGGCCGGGGTTCGGCAGCTCGGTGAACCGGCGACCGCCGACGGTGGCCGTCCCCGAGGTGGCGGGCGTGAGGCCGACCATGATCCGCATGGTGGTGGACTTGCCGGCCCCGTTGGGGCCGAGGAAGCCCGTCACGCGGCCACTGGCCGCGGTGAAGGAGACGTCGTCGACGGCGGTCATCCCGCGGCCGTAGGTCTTGGTGAGTGCTTCGACGGTGATCATGGCGAGCATCGTGTCGGTGGCGAGCAGGTCGCCACATCGGGGAGAGGCCGGATCCGCACCCTGAGGCGACCCTGAACGGGTCTCAGGGGGAGCGGCTCTTGTGCGGGTCCACGGCAGGGCGGAGTCTGGTGCGGGGGGCGGGTGAACCACCACACCGAGGCATCGCAGGGCTGCCCTGACAAGAGAGGTACCTCGATGACTGCACTGAGGAAGGCATCCGCCCTGGCCGCGGCTCTCGCCGCGATGGCCGCGCTGGCGTTCACGGGGCCGCCCGCCGGGGCGGCGTCCGCCCGCGCCGACGTCGCCATCACGCTGCCGGGGGCGACGGGGACCGAGGGGGTGGCCAAGGGCGCAGGGTCCACCTTCTACGCCGGGGACCTGCTCACCGGCGACGTCTACAGGGGCGACGCACGCCACGGCACCGCCACGAAGTTCGTGCACGCGCCGGCTGGCCGCTTCGCGACCGGTATGAAGGCGGACCTGCGCCACCACCTGCTGTTCGTGGCCGGGGGCCCGACCGGTCAGGGCTACGTCTACAGCACCCTCACCGGTGCGCCCGTCGCGTCCTACACCTTCGCCGTCGCGCCGACCTTCATCAACGACGTGGCCCTCACCGATGCGGGGGCCTGGTTCACCGACTCCTCACGGGCGGTGCTGTACTTCGTGCCGGTCAGGGGCGGCAGCCCCCGCGCCTTCTCCACGCTCCACCTCAGCGGACCGGCTGCCGACCTCAGCGGCGCCTTCAACAGCAACGGGATCCAGGCCACCGCAGACGGCTCCCGGCTCCTCGTGGCCCACAGCGGGCAGGGCGCGGTCAATGTGGTCAACCCCCGCACGGGGGCCAGCCGCGCCATCGCCGGCCTGAGCGTCCCCAACGTCGACGGCATCCTGCTCGACGGCCGGACCCTGTGGGTGGTCCGCAACAACGACAACCTCGTGGTGAAGGCCCAGCTCTCCGACGGCCTGCGCAGCGGGACGGTGCTGCGGACCATCACGTCGAGCCTGTTCGAGACCCCGACGACGGTGGCACTGGTGGCCGGAAAGGTGCTCGTGGCGAACGCCAAGTTCGACACCGGGTTCCCGCCCACCGCCACGAGCTACGAGGTGGTCGCCATCGACCGGTGACCGTACGGCGCGTCGGGTGAGCATCCGTCGTGGCGACAGCCCCCACGTAGGGTTGCTCAGCCGTCGACGAGCAGCCCCCGCAGCGGCCCCTGCAGCAGGTCGACGCGCCGGGAGAGCGCCTGCAGCCGCTCGATGCGGTGGACCGGTTCCCTCCCGGCCGCGCTCGCCTCGTCCTGCTCGTCGCAGATGGGACGCCAGACGGTGTCGACGACCTCGGCGACCGGGCCGTCGAGGTCCTCCAGCGGTCGTCCCGTGTGTTCCGCCCACAGACGCAGGCGGGTCGAGCGGGCCAGCTCCCGGTCGAGGGTGAGGACGTTGACCTCGGTGTCGTTGAAGAGGGAGTGCTCATTGAGGTTGGCGGAGCCGACGGTCAGCCACCGGTCGTCGACGATGCCGATCTTGGCGTGGACGTAGACGCCCGGGCTATCCCGGGTCGGGCCGACCAGGGTGGTCGCGAGCAGGTGGTCGCGTCCCGCGTCGGCGGCGAGGAGCCGGGCGAGCTGCCCCCGGGTGGTGTCGCGCCCGTTGTTGGGTCGGCGGGGAAGCACCAGCAGCACACGAAAGTCGTTGCCCGGTGGGTGCTCCAGCTTGGCGACCAGGACGTCGGTGACCTCGGGAGACCAGAGGAACTGGTTCTCGAGGTAGATGTGGGATCGGGCCGAGCGCAGGGCCGCGAGGTAGCCGGACAGGATGCTGAACTCCCCTCGCGGCAGGAAGTCGTACATCTTCTCCGGGACCGTGCGCACGAGCTCGACCTCGACCTCACCGGCGGGCGGGGCCGGCTCGGGGTCGTCGAGGGTGACACCCGTGACAGCACCCCAACGAGCGTTGAAGTGGGCCGCGACGTCGGCCACCGCGGGCCCCTGTAGGACCGTCGACGCGTCGTGCCAGCCGAGGGAGCCGGTACGCGGGTGCGCAGGGGAGTCGAGGCGGTTCCCCGCGAGTGCCGTGAGGTCGATGCCGCCCACGAAGGCGATACGGTCGTCGACGACGACCAGCTTCTCGTGGTGGCAGTGCATGGTGAACTCGCGGGTGTCGAGGGCGCACTCCACGGAGGTGCCGCTCATCAGGCCGGCGGCCGCGGCACGGACGTCGCGACGGCTCGGCTTGAACACGGGCACCGGTGGGCCGCCCCACATGAGCACCCGCACCGGCACCCGGTGCGCCACCGTCCCCAGCAGCTCGCGCAGGGTCAGGCTGCCGGGTCCCTCGACGAGCCGGAAGTCCGGGCTGCAGTGCCACCCGGCGATGTGGACGCTGCGCTGCGCGCCGAGGATCGCAGCCTGCACCTCCGCGAGCGCCTCGGCCCCGTCGACCAGGACGCGCAGGCTGTTGCCCGAGCGGACCCGCGACGGCGTCACCCACGTCGGCTCGGGCGCGGTGGGCGCGCCGGTTGCCCCGGTGTCGTCGCCCACCTCGGTCCGCGAGGGCATCCCGGACGCCGCGTCGAGCGCGGCCACGTGGCCGAGGCGCTGCAGCCGGCGTCGGTGCCTTGCCTCGACGAGGTGCTCGAGGCCGGCGCCGAGCCAGCTGTCGGCGGGCCCGGTGAGGGAGCCCAGGACGGCGCGGGACCCGGCAGCCCTGCCGTTCGGCGCCATTCCTGCACGGGATCGTGGTGCTCGCTGGGCCATGGTGGCGATCGTGCCATGTCGGGAGCCGACGAGACGGCGAGTCGGCGGCGGTCCCGGCCATGCCCGGCGTCCGTCCCGGCCCCAACGCCAGGGGGACCGAGACGGACGCCCGGGTGGCTACTTCTTGTTGGTGCTCAGCTGCACCTTCTGCTCGGCATACCCCAGGGAGCAGTCGAACAGGCCGCACGCGAAGCCGAACGTCACGCTGGCGCCCTTGCCGCCCCGGAAGAGCCCGTTGCTGCTCGTAGCCATGCCGACCCACTGGTGCACGACACCATCGCACTGCAGCGGGTAGACGAAGAAGTCACCGGTGACCTTGACCCGGCCCACCCGCTGGGTCAGGGTGCCGTCGATCTCGCTGGAGAAGTCGTCGGCGTTGGTGCAGGAGTAGGTGCCGGTGAGCTTTGCGGAGCCGTCCTTGTACGCGGTGCCGCGCGG
Source organism: Phycicoccus sp. Soil748 (assembly GCF_001428025.1). Lineage (GTDB taxonomy): Bacteria > Actinomycetota > Actinomycetes > Actinomycetales > Dermatophilaceae > Pedococcus. Next base: position 39,064 of record NZ_LMSC01000012.1, read on the forward strand.
GTTGACCGTGACGCTGATCTCGGGCGGCGGCGGCGCGGTGTCGAAGGTCACCGCGAGCTGTCCGCCGTTGGTGACGGTGTCGCTGAACGCGACGATGTAGTAGGTCTGCCCGGCGGTGGTCGGGAAGCCGACGGCCTCCGGACCGCAGGCGACGAGCGCCCCGTTCGAGGGGTCGCCCTCAGTGGCCATGAACCCGCCGGTGTAGTCGGAGGCCGACATGTCCGCGACGAGTCCACCGTCGGCGGGTGCGGTGTAGCGGAACCAGACGCTGGCGTTGGTGAACGGTGCCCCGCAGTTGGCGTTGAGGGCGGCGTCCAGGGAGTCGGTGGTCGCGCCGGTGGTGTCCTCGCTGAACGAGGACGGCAGGGTGCTGATCGTGGTGGCGGTGGCCGCGGTGTCGTTCGTCACCGGTGCCGCGACGGCGGCGGTGGCCAGTGACGGCAGGAACAGTGCTCCTGCGGCGACGGCCGTGAGGGTGGTGCGCAGCATTCTCATGGTTCCCCCAAGCTCTGAGCAGACCCCGGGTTGGGTCCTGGCCCGGAGGATGGCGCAAGGGCGCAGCCAGCGCCAGAGTCTCGTGAGGGAGATCCGGGACCTTTGCGCGGGCGGGGAGCGGATCCAGTGCGGCGTTGGGGGGACTCGCGGGTGTTTGTCCGGACTCGGGCTCCGCGCCACGGTCGGTGCGGCTCAGGTGTTCTCGTCGGCACTGGTCGGGGGTCGGTACAGCGTCTCCACGGCGGCCTCGATGTCCTCGTCGCCGCGGTCGACGGGCTCGACGTACAGCCGGGCGTCGGCGATGAGTCCGTCACGGACGGTCAGGATGATGACACCGCACATGGCGAAGGTCGACCCGTCGGTGTGGTGGCCGTGCCATGACAGCTCGCCCCACTCTGTCGACCCCTCGCGCACGTGGGTGACGAGGTCACCGCGGAAGTCGGGCACGCCCTGGAACACCGCGGTCCAGTTGGCCAGCACCTGTGCCCTGCCGGTGAACTCGCGGCCGGGGTGGGCCGGCTGCGAGCTCCGGTAGTCCTCGGCGAAGCAGACCGCCATGCGCTCTGCGTCGTGAGCGTTCTGCGCCTCGGTGAGGCGCTCCAACATGCTCCTCATGCTCCGACGGTAGTCCGTGGGACGACGGCGCGGGAGGGCCTTGGAGCATCGCCGTCACAGCACCTTCGCGACGCCGGGGACGCGCAGCACCGCGGAACCGACGGCGAACGACAGGGCCACACCCACGACGGCCACGAGGACGAACCGCGCCTCGGTCGGCCAGGCCAGGTGCCGGCTGGCGAGGATGAGCAGCACCAGGACGCCCTGGTGGACGAAGAAGGTCGCGTACGCCGCGCGGCTCAGCTCCTTCGCCAGCGGACCTTGGCGGACAGCGCGGCGCCGGAACGCGTCGACCACCCAGACCGAAACCGTGACGAGCACCATCGCCTCGACGGTCGCGAAAGCCATGGACTGCCAGGTGCCCCCGCCGCCGAAGCCGTCCACGTCGGCGTCTGCGGTCGACAGGGCCGCGACGAGAGCGGCACAGCCGGCCATGGAGGACCAGGCGGCGTGTCGTACCCGCGTGGCGAGCTGCGGGTCGAGGTGGTCGAACCAGCCGCGTTCGCCGGCAAGGACGCCGAGCGTGAACCCCGCCACCCAGCCCGGCGCCTGAGCCACTGCGAGGTGCCAGCGCTCCTGTCCGAACGGTGCCCAGATCCGCACGACGTAGGACATCACCGCCACCAGTACCACCGTCCCGGCCAGGTCCCGTCCGCCGAGCCGGCGCCCCGTCCCCGGGTGCCACGGGCGGCTCCGGCGGACCACGGCATACACGGCCGAGAACACCAGGAGCACGCCGAGGAACCATGTCGGGCCGGGGGGAGGGGGAAGTGGCCACCACGAGTGCGGGATGTACTGCCAGAAGCTTCCGCGGAAGCCGGCGTTGCTCGAGTCGACGAACTCGATCGGCGGGGTGAGCAGGAGCACGAACGCGACACTGGGCACCAGCAGCCGGATCGTGCGGTCACGCAGGAACAACCGGGTTCCCCTGCGGTGCAGGGACTTCGGCGTGAACACGCCCGCCACCATGAAGAACAGGGGCATGCCGAACGCGACACCGACGATCGCCACCAGGAGCAGGATGCTGAGCAGCGGTTCGCGGACGGTGGGCTCACTGAGCACCCAGGCGCCCTCGAGGCCGTTCCACGCCAGGATGACGAGGGCGAGGACGACGCCGGCGACGAGGGCGACCTTGAGGTTGTCCGCCCAGGCGAGTCGCTGCGGCCCCGTCTCGGCGTGCAGCTGTGGTCGGGTTCAGGGAACGGTCATGGGGCACCTCCACCACTTCGCGTCGACTCTCAGGATCGAGGCACGGGGGAGGAGGAGGGCAGAGTCCTTCGTCCCCGCGCGTGGCCGTGCTCGAGCGTCACCACGTGGACGGACGAAGTTATGCAGAATGTATTGTTTTGTCGCCTTTGCCTGCCTAGCATGCGACGACATGAGTCCTTCGTGGGAAGACGAGTCCGCTGCAGTTATCGCCCAGGGGCTACGGCGCCGGGGGTTCCTCACCGCCGCCGGGCTCGCTGCCACGGCCGCGCTCGTGGCCGGGAGGCCGGAACGGGCGCACGCGGCAGTCTCGGGGTCGCGGGCCATGCCCTACCCCTTCACCCTGGGTATCGCCTCGGGTGACCCGCTGTCGACGGCCGTGGTCCTGTGGACCCGCTTGGCACCCAGCCCATTCGAGGTCGACGGGGGCATGGCGACGGACAGCTTCCCGGTGCAGTGGGTCGTGGCCGAGGACGCGTCGATGGCCACAGTGGTGCGCCGAGGCACCGCCCTGGCGCACGCCGAGTACGCCCACAGCGTGCACGTCGACGTCGGGGGTCTGCGCCCGGATCGCGAGTACTGGTACCAGTTCCGCTGCGGTCCGCACCTCAGTGGCGTGGGCCGCACGCGCACGGCGCCGGCGCCAGGGGCGCACCTCGACCACCTCGACCTCGTCGTCGCTTCGTGCCAGTCGCTCGGTGCGGGCTGGTACCACGCGTGGAAGGACGCCGCGTCCGAGCCTGCGGACCTCGTGTACTTCGCCGGCGACTACATCTACGAGTACGCCACGGATGCCACCTCAGTTCGGTGGCCGTACACGCCTTCCCTGCCCGCCGACTTCACCCGGCAGACCGACACGCTCGGCCGCTTCCGTCAGCAGTACGGGCTCTACAAGTCGGACCCCGACCTCCAGGAGGCGCACCGGGTCTCGCCGTGGATGGTGACCTGGGACGACCACGAGGTCTTCAACGACTACGACGCGGAGGACCCGTCGCTCTACCAGCTGCGGGCCAACGCCTACCGCGCCTTCTGGGAGCACATGCCCCTGCGGTCACCGCAGCGCCCCAGTGGCTACACGGCGCGGATGTACCGGCAGCTCGACTACGGCGACCTCGCGCGCTTCCACGTCATCGACGCGCGCCAGTACAAGACCGGCCAGCTCCCGGGCAGCACGGTGGGCGACACCGCGGAGCGACGCGACCCCAGCCGCCAGATCCTCGGCACGGCGCAGGAGGCCTGGCTGCTCGACAGCCTCGGGTCCGGCGCGACGACCTGGGACGTCATGGCCAACACGGTGCTGTTCAGCCGGCTGGACAGCGACGACACCGCGGGAGAGCGGTTCTCCACGGGCCAGTGGGATGCCTACCAGGCTGCGCAACAGCGGGTGATCGACACGGTGGCGGCCAAGGACGCGGGCGGCTTCGTGGTGCTGACGGGGGACATCCACCGCAACTACCACCTCAACGTCCTGAAGGACTTCGAGGACCCCGACTCGGCCGTCGTGGGCGTGGAGTTCGCCGGTACCTCGATCTCGAGCGGCCGCGACGGTGGCGAGACCGACTCCGGGCTCGAGGTCCGCACGCGGGCGAACCCGCACCTGGTCAGCGCCGACCTGCGACGTGGCTACCTGCGCTGCCGGATCAGCCACGACGTGTGGACGACGCAGGTGCGGGCCATCGACCGGATCTCGACCCTGGACTACCGCGCCTGGACGTCGCACACGCTCGTGACCGAGCCGCGGCGGCCCGGGCTCCAGGTCAGCTGAAGAGCAGCACGCGCAGCCCGTCGGGCTCGACGACCCCCTCGTAGCCGGCGGTCACCGCCCCGTCGGCAGGCGTGCCGTCGAGAGCGACGACTCGCGGGGCGTCCGAGAGCGTCCGACCGCCCCAGTCCTCGGGTCGCACCGCGACCGTGGCGCTGCTGGGCGCGTCGGTGGGGTTGACCAGCACCACGAGCACCTCGTCGCCGTGGCTGTAGGCGCGCGCGTGGCACCCAGACGTGGAGAGCCCCTCGACGTGGCGGTACTGTCCCTCGCAGAAGAACCGCAGGAAGCGCCTGCGCAGCGTCGCCAGCTGCCTGAGCGTCGCCACCAGCTCGGGGTGCTCGGCGAGTCGGTGGCTGTGCATCTGGCCAGGCATCACGTTGATCAGCCCGCCGTCGGCAAAGGCCAGCAGCGAACCGCGCGGGTGCTCGTTGACGTTGGCGTTGAGCCGGAACTGTGGGAAGACGTAGCGGAACGGTGCGTCCTCGTCGAGGTCTGCGCCGTTGCGCCAGTCCCAGGTGTAGTCCAGGACCGGGACCTTCTGCTCGGTGACCATCTCACCGGAGAAGGTGCCCCGGGGGTTCTTGCTGCGCACGAGCTCGTGGATGGCCCGGCCCACGTCCAGCAGCCGGTCACCCTCCTCGTCCGGTGCCCCGTCCGCGGACGGGTTGTAGTTGGGCTCGAACCAGGACCAGTACTGGTCCCAGCAGGTGGAGGTCGCCCCCAGCTCCAGGAGCCTGGCGTGCTCGGCCAGGATCGCGTCCCGCATACCCCGTGCCAGCAACGAACCGCGCACCATCGCGTGCGTCCCCATGAACGGGACCCGGAACCGCGGCAGGAAGTCCAGCCCGTAGGTCCAGTCGTCCCCGACCGCCTGTCCCGCGGCGTTGAGGTGCTTCCACTCCTGCAGTGACTCGTCGGTGTCGCGCAGCAGGTGGTGGCTCACGAACAGGGAGACGGGCACCCCGAGCCCGCGGCACCGGGTCAGCGCGGCCCGCAGGTCGTCCTCGGTCCCCAGGCGGGGGTTCAGGATGATGGGCAGGCCGTTCTTCTCCCACCAGTGCCAGACGCAGAGCTCGGCGAGGCCGAGTGAGGGGTCGGCGAGCTCCTCGGCGTACTCGGGCAGCTCCTCGAGCGTGAAGTTGACCGGCGCGTGCCGGATCGCGGGCCACACCGACCGGATCCCGAGGGCCTCGCGGATGTGGGGCGGTGCGTCGTAGGGGTAGGCCTCCGCGGCGAACTCCTGGAAGGCCCGGGCGCCGGCATACCAGTCGCCCTCATGCAGGACGATGACGAAGTCGCCACTGTCCCAGGTGGATCCGGGCGCGATCGTCGGGAAGTGCAGCCACCTCAGGGCGAACTCGTCCCGCGCCCGGTCGGGCCGCTCGAGCAGGAGGCCCTGGGCGCGGTAGCGCGGGTCTCGGGAGTAGAGGGTGAGGCCGCCACGGGAGTCGCCGTAGTCGAGCCACTTCATGCTGAACTCGAAGGCGCCGTAACCGTAGTAGCGCTGGAGGGGTGTCTCGAGGAAGGACGCGTCGTCGGGCCGCATCGAGAGCTGGCGCAGCGGCCACACCGTGCCGCGGCTGAGCCGCAGGCGCGTCTCGTCCGACCCGCTGACCCCGACTCGTGGCGGGTGGCCGGCTGCCGAGGCGTGCAGCGACACGCGCGCCGCCGGGTCCTGGCCGCCTGCGGACAGTCCGAGCACCTGAGGGAAGGCGACCTGCGGGATCGGGAGGTCGCCGTCGTTGCGCACCTGCGCACGCACGACGAGCCCCTCGGGGGCCGACCGGAGCTCGACCTCGACACGGACGGGTGCGGTGTGGTGGGGGGTGGTGAGCCGGGACCACGTGAGTCGGACGGTGTCGTCGTCCTCGCGGACGACCTCCGGGGCGCCGTGCGTGCCCGTCTCCGTGAAGTGCGAGCCGTACCCGGGGATCGGCAGGGCCAGCCGAAGGAGCCCGACGCCGGTCGTGCCACCGATCAGCTCGCGTCCGTCGGGACCGAGTGCGGCGCTGCACAACGCCCCCGAGCCGGTGTCGACACCGACCCGGCCGCCGCGCACCTCGATCCACTCGATGGGGCTGGTGGGCATGCCGGGCTCCTCGGGTTCTGATGCGGTGGACCAGGTGGTGTCGATCATGAGGCATTATGCATACTCATGACGACCATGGCCGCGGGCGCACCCGCGACGTGCCCGCCCGACCGATCATGCATGACGCATCAGGCAGGCCGACGCATTGCGCGCGGCAGCGGCTCGTCCCGATACTGGGCGTCATGACCGACCTCGGGGTGCTTCAGGGGCTGTCCGACCGGGGCAGCCTGGTCGACCAGGTGCGCGAGTCGATCCAGGCGGCGATCACCTCCGGCCGGCTCGACCCGGGTGAGCGGCTCCGCGAGATCCCCCTGTCCAAGCACTTCGGGGTGTCGACCACTCCGGTGCGCGAGGCCCTGCGCCGGTTGGAGAGCGACGGCTTGGTGCAGGTGCACCCGCGGCGTGGCGCCGTCGTCACCGCGCTGCAGGACGGTGTGGTCGCGGACCTCTACGACCTGCGCCTGGTCCTGGAGGCCGAGGCGGTGCGACTTGCGGTGGCCCGCACCGAGCTCGAGCTGGGGCCGGTCTACAGCCTCCTCGGCGAGCTCGAGCGGCTGGTCGACGTCGGCGATGCCGCCTTCGCCGAGGTGGACGTGCAGTTCCACCGCGCGATCGACGACCTCTGCGGCAACCGCGAGCTTGCCGCCGAGGCCGAGCGCATCCACCGCCGGATCCAGGCGGCGAGGGTGCGTGCCTCGGTGCCGGGACGCCTGCGCGTCGCGCAGGACCAGCACGCCGAGATCGTCGAGGCCCTCCGCAAGCGCGAGCCGGAGCAGGCGCAGGAGGCAGTCCGCCGTCACATCACCTCCGCCAAGGACAACGTCCTGGGCTTCCTCAAGGCCCGTGCGGCCGCAGCGGACGACGTGGCGCCTGGCGACGGAGAGGGCCCGGCACTGGCCGGCACGGCAGCGGCCGGCGGCTGGTAGACATTATGCAGAAAGACGTCGGAATCCCTTCCTGAGCGGCGTCGGCGTGGTTAGGCTGGCCGGGCACCGAGACCCCCCAAGGCAGGAGTCGGGCCACCGATGAGGATCACGAAGATCACCGGCTACGCGGTGAAGTCCGACAACGCCTACGCGATGTCGGGGGCGGTCCGTCCGGGGGAGCGACTCCCCGGGACGGACTACCGCCGGTTCGCCCCCCACCGCCAGCTCTACTCCGACCGCTCGGAGGCGGCGCTCGTACGCGTCGAGACCGACGAGGGGCTCGTGGGGTGGGGCGAGGCCCAGGCGCCGATCGGGCCGGAGGTCGTCCTGGTCGTCGTCGAGAAGGTGCTCGGCCCGACCCTGCTCGGCCTGGACCCCCTGGCGACCACGGCCCGCGCGGGGGACATGTACGAGACGCTCCGGGTCCGCGGTCAGGTGGGGGGCTTCCAGCAGGACGCGATCGCTGCCCTGGACACGGCCCTGTGGGACCTGCGTGGGCAGGCTGCGGGACTGTCGCTGGCGGAGCTGGTCGGGGGTCGCCTGCGCGACGAGCTGCCCTGCTACGTCACCGGTCTGCGTGAGAAGACTGCAGAAGGACGTCGCGAGGAGGCGGCCGAGTGGGCCCGCCGGGGCTTCGGTGTGAAGCCGTGCCTGGGCTTCGGTGCGCGCCCTGACGGCCACGAGGTGACGGGCCTGCGCGAGGCCATGGGCGACGAGGCGTGGCTCGCGGTGGACGGGATGTGGGGCTACACGCTGCCGGAGGCCAAGGCGCTGGGACGGGTGCTGGCAGAGGCCGGCGTCGCGTTCCTGGAGTCGGCCCTGGCCCCCGAGGACGTCCTCGGGCACCGCGAGCTGGTGCGCAGCCTGGACATCCCCGTCGCGGTGGGTGAGCCGTTGCGCACGCGGCACCAGTTCGTGCCCTGGCTGGCCGCCCGGGCGATGGACGTGGTGCAGCCCGACCTCATGCGCAACGGGGTGGGGGAGACCCTCGCCATCGCCACGCTGGCCTCGGCGCAGCACCTGCCCGTCGCCCTGCACACCGGCGTCGTCACGGCCGTCGGGATGGCTGCGTCGTGGCAGTTGGCGTCAGCCCTTCCGAACTTCCTGGTGCAGGAGTTCCAGCCCGTCATGCTCGAGACCTTCGGGCACCTCGTGGAGGAGGGCCTCACCGTGGCGGATGGGGTGGTGCAGGTGCCAAGGGGGCCTGGGATCGGCGTCACGGTGGACGAGGGGCGCGTCCGCGCGATGAGCGGCTCGGTCGTCGAGATCGGGCTGTGAGTGCACCTGCACGGGTGCGTCCCGACTGGCAGGAGCTGCCGCTCGGCGACCACCTCCTGGCCGAGAGCCCCCGGTGGGACGAGGTGCGGCAACGGCTCTCGTGGGTCGACATCCTCGGCGGGACGGTGTCGGTCGCCGGTCACCGGGATGGCGCGTGGGAGGCGGTCGAGCGCCGCAGCGTCGGGAGCGTGCCGACTGCTGCCCAGCCCTTGGCGGACGGCTCGCTTGCTGTAGCCGTCGACGGCTGCGTCCAGGTCCTCGATACGGGGGGAGTCGCCGTGCCACCGGTCGTCGTGTGCGAGGACCCGTCCACCGTGCGCACCAACGACATGGTCGTGGACCCAGCCGGGCGGCTGCTCGTGGGCCTGTTCACCCAGGACCGCGTGACCCCCCGTGGCGGCGTGGTGGCCGTCGACCTGCGAGCGGGGACCGCGACACCGGTCGTGCAGGGCTATGTCACCGCCAACGGCCTGGCCGTGACGGCCGACGGTGAGCACCTGTACGCCGTCGACACGGCGGCAGGGACGGTGCGCCGGCACCCGCTCGCGGGGACGGGACAGCCGGCCGAGGCGCCGGTGCTCGTCCGGCACCGGGGCCAGGGCGTCCTCGACGGCATCGCCCTGGGCCCCGACGGCGACCTGTGGGTGGCGGTCTGGGGCTGCGGGGTCCTGCACCGCTACACGCTCGAGGGGCGCCTTCGGCAGGTCGTCGAGGTGCCGGTGCCGCGCCCGAGCGCACTCGCCCTCGTGACGACGGTGGCCGGCGTCCAGCTGGTCGTGACCACCGCACGGTCGGACCTGCCGGCGACGAGGCCCACGGGTCCACCGGACCCCAGCCGTGAGGGCCGCCTCTACGCCACCGCCTTCCCGGAGTGACGCGGGCGCACTCGGCGACACCCGTACACGGCTGCCTGACCACGCACGACCCCAACCGAGGAGGACCCTGGTGGATGCGCTCGAGACCCTGGTCGCGGAACGGGACTGTGCCCGGCTGACCTACCGCTACTGCCGGTTCGCCGACGGGGGTGAGGCGTCACGCCTGGCCGAGCTCTTCACCGAGGACGGCGTCTTCCAGACCCCGGAGATGCTGCTGCGCGGTCGGGCGCAGATCGCTGCCACGTTCACCGAGCGCGAGGCGCTGACCGACCTGCAGACGCTGCACCTGTGCACCAACATCGACATCGAGGTGCTCGGGCCGTCGACCGCTCGCGGCTGGGTCAACCTCTGCCTCTTCCGCCGCTGGCGTGAGGTCGGTTCGACGGCCCCCGTGGTCGTCACCGCGCCGTCTCTCGTGGCCTCCTACGACGACGCGTACGCCCAGGTGGGTGGCCGGTGGCTCCTGTCCAGCCGGGTCCAGCGGGTCATCTTCGCCGACCCCTCGGACACGGGGTGGGTGCGCCCTCAGGATCGTTGACACCACATTATGCATAAGATATAACGTTCCTACGTTTCAGCAACGGCGCTGGGGAGGCACGCAATGGGTGGTCAGGACGGTTTCACGGGCGGTTTCGGCGGCTTCGACCGCAGGACGTTCTTCAAGGGGGCGGGGCTTGCCGGTGCGACGCTGGCCGTCCCGTCGCTGCTGGCCGCCTGTGGCGGGGACAGCGGTGCGGGGGGCGCCGGCGGCGCGCAGAAGCTGCAGTTCTGGTGGAACCCGAGCGTGGAGTCCGCCGACCAGATGACGGCGTGGATGAACGGTGTGATCAAGGAGTTCACCGCGGCCAACAAGGGGACGACCATCGAGTCGACGACCCAGCCGTCCGAGCAGCTGGCGAGCAACTTCCGGACCGCCTGCCAGTCCAAGTCCGGGCCCGACCTGCAGCACGAGTACTCGGGCACCTACACGATGCAGTTCGTGTGGGAGAAGTGCATCGCCCCGCTGGACGGGACGTTGGACGCCGAGGAGATGAAGCACGTCCTGCCGCCGCAGGCGCTCGACATCTACAAGTTCAAGGGCAAGACGTGGGCACTGCCCTGGTACAACGCGCCCATCCCGCTCATGTACAACAAGGCGCTCTTCCGCAAGGCCGGCCTCGACCCCGACAAGGCGCCCGCCACGATGGACGAGATGATCACGGCGGCCGCGGCGCTGCGGAAGATCGGCGTCACCCCTTGGGGCTACGGCGTCAAGAACCTCACCGGTATCGGCAACTTCTCGGGGATGTTCAACACCCAGAACCTCAACGACCCGCGCGAGCTGCTGCCAGTGGTCCTGGGCGAGCAGAGGTACACCGACCCGAAGTTCTCCGAGTGGCTCACGTGGACCAAGGAGATGATCGACGCCAAGGTCTTCAACCCCGACGTCACGTCGCTGGAGTACCAGGACGCGATGAACATGTTCCTCGCCGGCAAGTGCGCCTTCGCGATCACCAGCAGCCTGACGAAGTTCCAGCAGGCCCTCGGCGACGACCTCGGGGTGATGGCGCCGCCCAAGCGCGGCAGCGGTTCGCTCGCGGGCAAGGTCCACTTCAACTCGCACCCGCTGTTCATCACGGCCTTCGCCGAGCACAAGGAGATGGCGGCCAAGTTCCTCGCCTACCTGCACCGGCCGGAGTCGCTCAACGGGATGTACAAGGCCACCGGCTTCTTCCCCGCGGACGACCGCTTCGACAGCAGCACCATGAACTCCCCGCAGGACAAGGCCCTCTGGGAGCTCCAGAGCAACCAGTCGACCATCGGCTACCAGAACTTCTGGCCGTCGAAGATGGACCGCGAGAACAGCTTCCTCGCCGTCCAGGCGGTGTTCTCCGGCACGTCTCCCACCAAGGCGGCCGCCGACGTCGAGAAGCGTCTCGACGGGTGGCGCAAGGCCTCTGCCAACGAGCTGAAGAACTTCAAGGACTGGTCCGGCAGCTGAGCAGGCGGCCGTCGGACGGCCTGACCCGACCGCGCACGACCGACCCCTGAGGTGACCTCACCGATGACATCGATCTCCGCATCCCGTGCGCCGCAGCGCAAGCGGCGCCGGGACGCGCAGGCGGCCATGGTCTTCCTGCTGCCCGCCGTCCTGTTCCTCGCCTTCGTCTTCCTCTACCCGATCGTGTCGGTGGTGCGGACGAGCTTCCTCGACCCGTTCACCGACGAGTTCGCGGGGCTGAGCAACTATCGGGCTCTGTTCGCGGACCCGATCTTGCACGCGGCCGTCATCAACAACCTCAAGCTGTTCGTGGTGCTGCCGGTCCTGGTCGTGACGTCGATCGTCATCGCGCAGGTGCTGCACGACCAGATCCGTGGATGGCGGGTCTACCGGGCGATCATCTTCATGCCGTACGTCGTGCCCGTCGTGGTCGCTGCCCTCGTGTTCGGCCAGATCCTGCAGAGCCGGGGCCTGGTCAACAGCATCCTCGGCTCGGTTGGCCTGGGTGCGCTGGCCCAGAACTGGCTCGGTGACCCGAAGACGGCGGTGTGGTCGGTCGCCGGGGTGATCCAGTGGCGCGAGCTGGCCTTCGGCGTGATCCTCTTCCTCGCCCGCATGACCCAGCTGCCCGAGGACCTCTACGACGCGGCCAAGGTGGACGGGGCCAACTGGTGGCAGCGGCTGCGGCACGTCACGGTGCCGCAGATGTCGACCATCATCGCCTTCTACGCAGGCATCGTCGTCGTGGCCCTCTTCAACTGGGTCTTCAACTACGTCTTCGTCCTCACCAAGGGCGGGCCCGGCACCAGCACCTACGTCATGGAGTACTACATCTACAGCCGCGCCTTCATCTACGGGGACTTCGGCAACGCCGCCGCGCTGTCCACGCTCATGCTCGGGGTGATCCTCGCCTTCATGGTCGGGTTCCTCACCTGGCTCAACCGGCGAGGTGAGCTGTGAGCACCGCAGCGCGGTCGGCGGCCAGGCCGGTGACCAAGCCTGCGGCGCAGCCGGCCAGGGCCACCCCGGGCGCGGTGGCGGGCGTCGTCGCCAAGCACGGGTCGGTGCTCGTCGTGACGCTGGCTGCCATCGTGCCGCTCTACTTCATGGTGTCGACGTCCTTCAAGACCGAGGTGCAGTACGCCGACAGCCAGCTGGCCCTGCCGACGTCACCGACGCTGCACAACTACCAGCAGATCCTCGGCAACCCGATGTTCCTGACCTGGATCCGCAACAGCTTCCTGCTCACGGTCCTCTCGGTGGGGATCGGGATCACCATCTCCGCGCTGGCTGCATATGCATTGGCCTGCATGGACTTCCCGGGCCGGCAGGCGGTCTTCATGGTGTTCGTCGCCATGCTCGGTGCACCTGCGGTCACGGTGGCGATACCGCTGTTCAGGGTGATGGTCGAGACCAAGCTGATCAACACGTTGCAGGGGGCGGTGGTCGCCTACGTGGGGCTCATGATCCCCTACACGACCTACTTCCTCACCGGGTTCTTCCGCAGGCTCCCGCCTGCCCTGTTCGAGGCGGCGCAGCTCGACGGCGCCAACCACCTCATGATGTTCCGCAAGATCGCCCTGCCGCTGTCCCGCCCGGGCGTCATCACGCTGGCCATCGTCAACACCTTGTGGGTCTGGAACGAGCTCCTGATCGCCATCATCTTCCTGCAGCGCAACGACAAGCGGACGTTGATGGCGGGTCTGACCCTCTTCCAGGGCGAGTTCTCGAGCAACGTGCCGGCGGTCATGGCCGGCCTCACCATCGCCGCGCTGCCCATGTTCGTGCTCTACGTGACAGGCGTGCGTTACTTCCTTTCGGGCTTCATGGCCGGCTCGGAGAAGTGACCGTGTCCTTCGTGGTCCCGGTCGTCATCGTCTTCCTGGCCGGCATCCTCACCGGGGTCACCGGCTTCGGCTTCAGCGTGCTGTCGGTTCCGCTGCTGCTGCTGGTGTTCCAGCCCCACGAGGTCGTCGTCATCGCGCTGTGCCTTGTGCCGATCACGAGCGTGGTGCTGCTCCTGGCCCCGGGGCTGCGCGGGCAGGTGCGGCAGCGGACGTTCGGCGCCCTCACGGCGTTCTCGGTGGTGGGCCTGCCCGTGGGCATCCTGCTGTTCGAGCACTTCGACCCGATGTGGGTCACCGGCCTGATGGGGCTCGTGCTGCTGGCGTACGCGGTGTACGGCCTCGTCGGCACGGGCACCGTGGCGCTGCGCGGGCACTGGGTGGCGCCCAGCGGCATCCTCGGTGGGATCCTGGCCACCAGCACCGGCCTGAGCGGACCTGCGGTGGCGATGTACGTGCACGGGCGCCGGGTCTCCACCCGGGAGCAGACGGCCACCATGTCGGCGTACGTCGGGGCCATCAGCGTGCTGGGGCTCGGCCTGCTGGCCGTGCGTGGCGCGGTCTCCGAGGACGACCTGCAGCAGGTGGCCCGCCTTGCCGGGGGAGCGGTGGCGGGGACGCTGCTCGGGCGCTGGTGGGCGTCGAAGAGGCACGACACCCTCGACCGGGTCATCCTCGTGGCGCTCGGGTCGATGGGGGTCTGGACGGTCGGACGGTCAGTGATGTGGTTGACGAGAGGAACGTGGGGATGACGGAGCAGGGTGCAGCCATGGGCGCTGGCACGGAAGCAGGCATGGACGCAGACGCCGGCCGGGACGCTGGCGTGGGTGCGACGGGTGCCGACCGGGACGCGGGGCGCGGTGACCACGAGGCCGCAGAGGGCAGGGGGCCCGACGCGCCGACGTTGCGAGGGGTCGTGCCGATCCCGGTGACGACGTTCGGGCCCGACGGCTCGCTCGACACGGACGGCCTGCGGTCGCAGGTGGAGTTCTGCCTCGACCACGGCGCGGACGGCATCCTGTACCCCGGGGTGGTGAGCGAGTTCTACACCCTCACCGACCAGGAGCGGCGGCACGCCGTCGAGACGGTCGTCGAGTCGGCCGGGGACCGGGTGCCGGTGGCGGTCGGGGTGACCGGTGCGAGCACCGAGAGCGCGGTGGAGTTCGCGCGGCACGCGGCGGGCCTCGAGGTCGCCGCCGTGATGACGATGGTGCCCTACGTGCAGCACTTCTTCGGTCCCTCGGCCCAGTTCGTCGGCGAGCACACCCGCAGGGTCGCCGACGTGGGGGTGCCGGTGATCATGCAGAACGCACGCGTGGGCTTCCCGCTCGGCGCGCAGGCGCTGGCCGAGGTCGTGGCCGCGGTGCCGGGAGTCCGATACGTCAAGGAGGAGAGCAACCCACCCACACACGGGATCTCCGCGGTCGTCAAGGCGCTCGGGGACGCCATCGAGGGCGTGTTCGGCGGCATCGGGGGCGTGTACCTGGTCAACGAGCTCGAGCGAGGTGCCATCGGCACGATGCCCTCGCCCGCTTTCGTCGACCGGGTGGTGGGTGCCTACCGGACGTGGGCCGCCCAGGGGCCGGACGCCGCGCAGGAGGACATCGACTCCATGGGCTCGCTGTTCACCCGGGAGGTGCTCTACAACGTCGCCTTCCACAAGGAGGTCCTGCGGCGGCGCGGTGTCATCCGACACACGACGGTGCGCATCGCCAGTCCCTCCCTCGACCAGGTGGACCACGCCGACCTCGAGCGGATGATGAGGCGGGCCGGGCTGTGACCACGCACGCGCCGGCACGCGGAGGAGGGCCGCGGCGCGAGGCGCTGCAGGGAACGGCGCCCATGCACGCGGTCGTCCGGGCCGACCTGCACGAGGCCATCCGCAGCGGACGGTTCAAGCCCGGCGACCAGGTGCCCACCGAGCCGCAGCTCATGGAACGGTTCCAGGTGAGCCGCACCACCGTGCGTCGAGGTCTGCGCGACCTGGAGACCATGGGCCTCATCGTGCGCCACCCCGGGCGCGGCAGCTTCGTCACCCGTCCCACCGTGGAGGCACGTCTGGACCGGCTCACCGGGTTCGTCGAGGACATGGAGGCACTGGGCCTCACGGCGACGGCGAGCGTCGAGCTGGTGGAGACGGCGCCCGCGCCGGAGCGGGTGGCCGACGCTCTGCGGTGCGCGGTGGGGGAGCCCGTCGTCCACATCGAACGGGTGCGACTCGCCAACGGGACCCCGATCTCCTTCGACGACAGCTACTTCGTGCGGTCGCTCGGGTCGCGGGTCGCACGCGAGAACCTGCGCGACGAACCGTTCTACAGCATCCTCGAGCAGAAGTACGGGACCCCGCTGGCCGGGGCCGACCACGTCATCCGCGCAGGCGTGGCCGACCAGCGCGTGGCCGGTCTCCTGCATCTGGCCAAGGGCGACCCGGTGCTGCTCCTGGAGCGCACCTCGTGCCTCGCGCCCGACCGCGAGCCTGTGCTGTTCGAGTACCTCCACGTCGCGGCGTCGCGCGTCACCTACCGCCTGTCCCTGGACCGCTGATGTCGCAGCTGCACGAGGGGCGCCGGCCCGACGGGCCCACTCCCGCTGGGGGCCCGGGCCGCGCTGTCGTCGTGGTCGGTTCGAGCTCGGCGATCGGGCTGGCCATCGTCGGGAGGTTCCTCGCGCGCGGGGACCGGGTCCTGGGCATCAGCCTCACGCCGGCCGACGACCTGTGCGAGCACCTCGTGGCCGACTGCTCCGACCCGGACGAGGTCCGCCGGGTGTTCGACGAGGTGCTGCGACTGTTCGACGGACGCATCGACGTCCTCGTGGCCGCCGCAGCCGTGAACCCACGCGCCCGCGCGGTCGACCAGACCGACGAGATGTGGCGGAGCGCGCTCGGGGCGACCCTGGACTCGGCCTTCTACAGCGCACGGGCTGCGTTGCCCCACATGCCCGCCGGCGGCTCGGTCGTCGCGGTGTCGTCGGTAATGGCGCGCCTCGTGTCACCCGGCGTCGCCGGGTATGCGGCGGCCAAGGGCGGGCTGGAGGCGCTCGTGCGCGTCCTTGCACTCGAGCACGGGGCCGCGGGGATCCGTGTCAACGCGGTGGCGCCCGGCCTCATCGGCGGCACCGACCTCGAGCGCGCGACCGAGGGCTACGCGGTGGGGCGCACCGGCACCCCGGACGAGGTCGCTGCCGTCGTGGACTTCCTCGCATCCGGCGACGCCTCGTTCGTCACCGGAGCGGTGGTGCCCGTCGACGGCGGGCTCTCGGTGTCGCAGACGGGCGCGTGGGCGCGGCCTGACCTGCGTGCCCTCATCGACCCCGGGACACCAGACGGGTGGCCCGACGAGCCCGGAGGTGGCCAGTGAGACGAGCAGTCGTGACCGGCGGGATGAGCGGGCTGGGTGCGGCCTGCGCCGAACGCCTTTCCAAGGAGGGCCTCGAGGTGGTGCGCCTCGACGTGGCCCCGGGGGCCGACGAGGTCGTCGACGTCACCGACGAGCAGGCCCTGCTGGCCGTGCTGGCACGTGTGGGGCCCGTGGACGTGCTCGTCAACAGTGCCGGGGTCGTCGGACCCAACGCGGCGCTGTGGGAGGTCTCGACCGCCGACTGGGAGCGCACGTTCGCCGTCAACGTGACGGGGACCTTCCGGTTGTGCCACGCGGTCGCGCCCGGCATGGTCGAGCGCGGCTGGGGGCGCATCGTCAACCTCGCCTCGATGGCGGGCAAGGACGGCAACCCCAGGCTGAGTGCCTACTCGGCGTCCAAGGCGGCCGTCATCGCCATGACGAAGTCGCTGGGCAAGGAGCTGGCCACGACCGGGGTCCTGGTCAACGCCGTGGCGCCAGCGGTCTTCGAGACACCGATGAACGCGACGACCGCGCCAGAGGTCCTGGAGCGCCTCGTGTCGCTGATCCCCATGCAGCGGCTGGGCCGGGCGGAGGAGCTGGCCGCGCTGGTGGCGTGGCTCGCGTCCGACGAGTGCAGCTTCTCGACCGGTGCTGTCTACGACATCAGCGGCGGCCGTGCGACGTACTGAGGACCCGACCACGCGTCGGAGAGGGAGGACGGCACCGTGCGGCTGTTGAGGATCGGACCGGTGGGCGAGGAGCGACCCGCGGTGCTGGTGGGTGACTCCACCTACGTGGACGTCGCGGACGCGGTGCGCGACTTCGACGCCGCGTTCTTCGAGAACGGTGGGATCGACGCGCTGCGGTCGCTGGTCGGCGACCGCGCTGCTGCTGGCCAGGTGCGTGATCTGGCCGGACAGCGCGTCGGGGCGCCGGTCGCGCGGCCGCACCAGATCCTGTGCATCGGCCTGAACTACCGCGACCACGCCGCCGAGACGGGCCAGGCCGTGCCCGAGGAACCCATCGTCTTCACCAAGTCGCCCAACACGCTGGTGGGACCTGACGACGAGGTGGTCATCCCGCGCGGGTCGACCAAGACCGACTGGGAGGTGGAGCTCGCCGTCGTCATCGGCCGGCGGTGCAGCTACCTGCCCGACCTCGCCGCTGCCGAGGCGGCGATCGCGGGGTACGCCGTGTGCAACGACGTGAGCGAGCGCGCGTTCCAGATGGAGCGTGGCGGCCAGTGGTGCAAGGGGAAGTCGGCCGCGACCTTCAACCCGATGGGACCGTGGCTGGTGACGTCGGACGAGGTGGGCGACCACCGGTCCCTGGACCTGTGGCTCGACGTCAACGGGACCCGCAGGCAGACCGGATCGACCGCGACCATGGTGTTCGACGCGGTGACGGTGGTCCATTACCTCAGCCAGTTCTTCGTGCTGGAGCCCGGCGACGTCGTCAACACCGGCACGCCACCCGGCGTGGGGATGGGCCAGGACCCGCAGGTGTTCCTGCGTCCGGGCGACGTCATGGAGCTCGGCATCGGAGGTCTCGGCCGCCAGCGCCAGGTGGTCCGCGCCCACGCGGGGTAGCGCTGTCGCCGTCGGTGGGGCTGCACGGTTGACTGGGCCCCATGACGACGCGTCTGCTGCTGCTCGCCGACACGCACCTGCCGAAGCGGGCCAAGGACCTCCCGCAGGAGGTGTGGCGCGCGGTCGACGAGGCCGACCTGGTCCTGCACGCCGGTGACTGGGTCGACGTCGCCCTCCTCGACGCCCTGCAGTCGCGGGCTCGCCGCCTCGTCGGTGTGGCCGGCAACAACGACCACGGCGTCCTGCGCGACCGGCTGCCCAAGGTCGCCGAGCTCGACGTGGAGGGGCTGCGATTCGGCGTCGTGCACGAGACGGGGCAGGCCTCTGGGCGCGAGCTGCGTTGCGAGGCGGCCTATCCCAAGCTCGACGTCCTCGTCTTCGGCCACAGCCACATCCCCTGGGACTCGACGACGCCGCGCGGCCTGCGGCTGCTCAACCCCGGTTCGCCCACCGACCGCAGGCGCCAGCCGACCTGCACCTACATGACCGCGACGGCGCACGACGGTCGGTTGGGTCCGGTGGCCCTGCACGAGGTCGACCGCCGCGCGTGACCGGGTACGGGACGGCTCGCGCGACCGGGTTCGAGCGTCCACGCCGAGGTGGGCAGCGACCCGCCGCAGCACATGCGGCGGTCTTCCCGAACACTCCCACCGCGGTGCCCCCACGCCATAGGGTGCGGGGATGCCCCCGGCAGACCGCGCCGACGCCGACCCGACGCGACCCTCCGCGCCCACCGGCCTGGACTTCCAGCTGGTCTTCCGCGCGGTGCCGACGGCCTGCGTCGTCCTCGACGACCAGCTGGTGATCCAGGACTGCAACGACGCCTACCTGCGCGTCGCCGGCCAGGACCGGGACCAACTGGTGGGACGGGCCCTGTTCGACGCGTTCCCCGAGGCCCGAGTGCCCGCGAGCGCCGTCGACGGCGTGCGCTCGGTCATGCAGACTGCGCTGGCCACGGGCCGTCCGGCGATCCTCGGGACGCAGCGGTACGACATCCCCTCCGCCCGGGTGGCCGGCGAGCTCGACGAGCGGTACTGGGCGGGCACCGCGGTGCCGTTGCCCCGGGGCGAGGACCCCGGCTGGGTGCTGTTCAACGTCTTCGACGTGACGGCCCTGGCCCGGGAGATGGTGCGCGCCGGCGCTTCGCCGAGCGACGCTGCATCGCCCGAGGAGGCGCTGCACGCGGCCTGGGCGGTGATGGAGCAGGCCCACCTCTTCGACGAGGCGGTCGAGGCCGAGCGACGGCTGGGGGTGGCGGTGCAGTCCGCGATGCTGCCGGCGGCCGTGCCCGAGGCCGTGCTCGAACGGGTGGCGGTCGCGGTGCGCTACCGGCCCGCCTCGGCGGCGCTGTCCGTCGGCGGCGACTGGTACGACGTCACCGACATCGGTGACGGGCGCGTCGCCGTCGCGGTCGGAGACGTCGTCGGCCACGGCCTCGTCGCCGCCTCCGTCATGGGACAGCTGCGCAGCGCCCTGGCCGCACTGACCGTCGCCGACGTGGGGCCGCCGCAGGCACTCGCCGCGCTGGACCAGATCGCACGGCACAACCCCAACGCCACGGCCTCCACCGCCGTCAAGGTGGTCCTGGACCCGCACCTGGGCTTCGCGGCGTACAGCAGCGCCGGGCACCTCCCGCCGCTGATGGTGCACCCGGACGGCACGGTGGAGGCCCTCGACGCCGCCCTGGGGCCGCCGCTGGCGGTCACGACCGACATCGAGCGGCGCCCCCTGGGGACCGCCACCCTCGCCCCGGGCAGCACCCTGCTCCTCTACACCGACGGCCTCGTGGAGCGTCGCGGGGAGGACCTCGACGTCGGTATCGCGCGGCTGAGCCGGGTGCTCGCCGAGCACCGGTCGCTCGACGTGGAGGAGCTCGCCGACCGGCTGCTGCTGGAGCTCACCGCCGAGGACGGCCTGCGCGACGACGTGGCCCTCGTGCTCCTGCGCCCCTAGCCGAGGTCCAGAACCCGGGTGTCCCGGGAAGCCCACTGCGGCGACCCGCCCGCCAGGCCGCCCCAGAGCCCGCGCAGCAGCCTCGGCGTGAGGACGCCGCGCCCCAGCCCGAGCTCGACCAGGTCGTCGAAGACCTCTTGGTCACGGGCCGCCGCGGACAGGCCGGCAGCGAGGACCCGAGGGGAGGCGGTCAGCCTGCCGGCGGCCGCCGTGCTCGCGAGGTTGCCGCGCAGCAGCCTCCGCAGCGCCCGTCGGTACCCGCTGCCGGGCCCTTCGTCGACGGCGCCGCGGCCCGCGACGACCGGGAAGAGCGGGTGCCGGTCCTCGCCTGGCGCCTGGACGGCGAGGCGGCCGGCCATGGCTCCGGTCGCGACGGCGTAGTAGATCCCCTCGCCGGTCAACGGGTTGACCAGTCCTGCAGCGTCGCCCGCGAAGAGCACGCGGCCGTCCGGCTGCTCCCGACCAGTGCCTGCGGTCGACAACGGCAGGTGGTGCCCGCGCCACGAGGCGGCACCGGCGGTCGAGCCGGGGAGCAGCGCCTCGAGCCGGTCCACCATCAGGGCGTGCGTCGGCGGGTGGTGGCGGCCGCCGAGCACCTCCCCGTAGCCGACGTTGGACCAGCCGTCGCCGCGGTCGAAGGACCATGCGTAGGACGGCTGGCGCTCTTCGCCGAACCGGATGACCTGTCGACCTGCCCGGTGCCGCGGCGTGGGTGCGTAGCCCCGCAGCCCCAGGGCCGTCCGGCCGCGCAACGGTGCACCGAGCGCGCGCCGTACCTCCGAGCGGGCCCCGTCGGCGGCGACCACCACGCGCCCCCGGACCGAGCCGTCGAGCACCACCTCACCGGCAGCGGTCGCGACGTGCCGGACCCGGTGGCGGCGCAGCACCGCACCGGCGGCGACGGCCGCGTCCACGAGGCGGGCGTCGAGATCCGCGCGCGGCACCACGAGCGCGGGACGTCGCATGGCGCGCTCCACCTCGAGGCCGCCTAGGGACAGCTGGAGCGTGGACACGGGGGAGTGGTCGCGGCGCAGGCGGTCCGCCACGGCCCCGGCACCCACGTGCCCCAGCACGTCGAGCACGTGGGGCGCCACCCCGTCGCCGCAGGACTTGTCACGAGGGAAGTCGGCCCGATCCAGCAGCAGGACGCGGGCGCCCGGTCGCTCGTGCAGGGCGCCGAGCGCAGCAGTCGCGCCGGCCGGACCCGCACCGACCACGACCAGGTCCCACAGCGGCTCGGCGGTCATGGCCCCACCGTACGGACAGGTCCTGCGACTGCGCCGTGGTCGTGCTCAGGACGCGATGACGATCCGGGTGCCGGTGGTGCGCAGGTGCTCGGCCGCCGCCGCAGGGGGCTCGGCGTCGGTCACGAGCGTGGTGACCTTCTCGTGCGGGCAGAGCAGGACGGGTGCCGACGTCGCGAACTTCGTGTGGTCGGCCAGCAGCACGACCTGGTCGGCCACATCGATGAGTGCCAGCTTGGTGGGCCGCTCGGTGTCCGTCGCGACGTAGACCCCGCGCTCGTCGACGGCCGCGGCCCCGAGGAAGAGCGTCGTGACGCGCAGGCCGCGCACGGCGTCGACCGTCATCTGGCCGACGAACGCCTGGCTCTCGTGGAGCAGCTCACCCCCGAGCCCGACCACGCGCCCGTGGCCGCGGCTCAGCAGCAGCTGGACGACGGGCACCGAGTGCGTGACCACCGTGCCGTCGAAGCTCGGGGGCAGCGCCTGCGCCAGTGCGTACGTCGTCGTGCCGGCATCGATGGCGATGGTGTCCTTGTCGGCGACGAGGGTGCGGGCCGCCGAGGCGATCGCCTTCTTCGCGTCGGAGTCCATGCTCGCGCGCCCGACGAAGGCCGCGGTGTGGAGCGGACCGTGCAGCGCGCTCACGCCGCCGTGCACGAGCCGGACCTCGCCCTGCTGCGCGAGCTTGCGCAGGTCACGACGGACCGTCATGTCGGAGACGCCGAGGTCCTCGGTGAGGCTCGCGACCGAGACGAAACCGCTCTCGCGGAGGCGCTCCATGATGAGTTGCCGGCGGTCCGGCGCCGTGTCGTAACGCAGTGCTTCGCGGCCCACGGCCCCTCCGTCTCCCCAGGGCGGCCCCGCCCCGGTCCAGTGAAGAATAGATCACACAAGGTGTTGACTTTCCAACATCCGTTGTTAATCTAACACCATCCGAGACCGCGACGTCAGTGTGGACGTCGACATCCGCCGAGGAGACCGCATGTCCGACAGCGCAGTCACCCGCTCGACCGGTGGTCCGGTGGTGTTCGTCGGGGCGGCGACCATCGACTCGATCGCCCTGGTCGGGGACTTCCCGGGTCCGGACGACCGCGTGGTCGCCGAGGACCTCGTGTTCGCTGGCGGGGGGCCTGCGGCCACCGCGGCCGTCGCTGCGGCCCGGCTCGGTGTCGCTGCGGCCTTTGTCGGCACCGTGGGTGACGACGCGGACGGACAGCTCATCGTCGACTCCCTGGCAGCGGAGGGCGTGGACGTCTCCGGGGTCTCCCGTCGTGCAGGCGCCCGCTCGGCCGCGAGCGTCATCGTCGTCGACCAGCGGCGCGGCACCCGCGCGATCTGCGCCCGTACCGGGCCCGAGGTCGACACCAGCCGTGCGGCTGACCTCCTGGACCGCGCCGAATGGGTCCACGCCGACCACCTCGGGTGGGCGGCGGTCCGCCACCTCCTCGAGCGCCCGGTAGAGCAGCGGCCCCGCCTCTCGGTCGATGCCGGGAACCCCATCCCCGGGTTCACCCCCGCGGGCGTGGACCTGTACGTGCCGACCGTCGAGGCACTGGGACGCATCCACGGTGCGCGTGACCCGCAGCTGCTGCTCGACCAGGCGCTCCGCGCCGGTGCCCTGCGGGTCGTGGCCACCGACGGCGGCCGGGGCTCCCTGGGGGCCGATGCCTCCGGTGAGCGCGCCGCCGCCCCCGCTGAGGCCGTCGACGTGGTGAGCACCCTCGGAGCCGGTGACGTGTTCCACGGCGCACTGGTCGCTGCCCACGTCCGGCGTCTCCCGCTGGCCGATGCCCTCGCCTACGCCAACACCGTGGCGGCCCTGTCCTGCCTCGGCCTGGACGGCCGCTCGGCGATCCCCACCCACGACGACGTCGAGGCCCACCAGCGGGCGCGCACCGCCCGGCCCGCCTGACCCCAGCCGCCTGACCCGTAACCCGCCTGACCCCGCACCCGCCTGACCCGAACCCGCCCGACCCGCACCCGCCTGACCCGAACCGAGGAGCCCCTGTGAGCAGCAGCCCCAGCCCGACGGCGTACACGCTGTCGTCGATCGCCCGCCCCAGCGGCGCCTTCGCGATGCTGGCCGTGGACCAGCGCGAGGCGATGCGGGGGATGTTCGAGCAGCACCAGGACGCCCCGGTCATCGACGAGCAGCTGAGACGGTTCAAGGTCGCGGCGACCCGGATCCTCAGCCCCCACGCCTCGGCGGTGCTCGTGGACAAGCAGTTCGCGTTCGATGCCGTCGTGGAGGAGTCCGCCGTCGCGCCGGCCTGCGGGCTCATCGCCGCAGCAGACCACTTCATCGCGGGCAACGGCGAGTACGTCACCGCCGTCGAGATCGACCGGGCGGTCGACCCCACCGAGGTCAGGGCGCAGGGCGCGGTCGCCATGAAGCTGCTCGTGATCCACCGACCGGACGAGGACCCCGCCGGCCGGGTCGAGATGGTCCGGGAGTTCCGCGAGCGATGCCGCGAGGCAGGCCTCGTGAGCATCATCGAGCCTGTGGCCAAGGCGCCCAGGGACGGACGTGACTGGGACTGGGACGCATGCGTGGTCGAGGCGGCGCGCGAGCTCGGGGACCTCGGCGTCGACCTCTACAAGGCCGAGGTGCCCGGCAAGGGGTTGGGCGACGAGAAGCAGATGCGCCGGCGGTGCGCCGAGATCACGGATGCGGTGTCGTCACCCTGGGTGGTGCTCTCCTCCGGCGTGCCGGCCGACGTGTTCCCCCAGGCCGTGCGGATGGCCTGCGAGGAGGGCGCGTCGGGGTTCCTCGCCGGACGCGCCGTCTGGGCGTCGGTCATCGGCAGCGACGACCTCGAGCGCGACCTGACCGAGGTGTCCGTGCCGCGCCTGCAGCAGCTGGGCGAGCTGGTCGACGAGGCGGTGTCACGATGACCACGGTGCCTGCCCCCTCGCGCAGCACCCGCGTGGTGGTGGTGCCCACGGCACGACCGACCTTCGCCGTCGACGTCGCCGCGCAGCGAGCCGCCGAGGCGCGAGCGCTCCTGGTGGAGCTCGGCGCCGACGTCAGCGGGCCCACCGAGCTCGTCATGACGCCCGAGGACGTGGAGAAGGCGAGCACGTACGCCCTGTCGGAGGCGGACCTGGTGGTCAACGTCTGCGCCTCCTTCTCCGACGCGACCCCCGCCCTGCGGCTCTATGCCGACCTCGACGTGCCGGTCCTGCTCTGGTCGTTCCGGGAGCCGGGCCCCGTCGGCGACCGGCTCTGGCTCAACAGCCTCTGTGGCGCCAACCTCTTCGGGCACGCCCTGGTCACCCGCGCGGGCCGCGCGCCGCGGCTCGTCTACGGCGACCCCGGGGAGCCGCAGGTCCGCGCGGCCCTGGAGGCCGCCCTCGCCGGCCGGCTCCCGGACGCGCCCGCTCTCCCGACCACCCGGGGAGCGCGCTCGGACGACGAGCCCGGCGTGGGCGCTGCCCTCGCCTCACTGCGTGGTCGCACCCTCGGCCTCGTCGGCGACGCCCCCTCCGGCTTCACGCCCAGCCACTACGACCCGGACCTCGTCGAGTCCCTGTTCGGCATCCGGGTCGAGGAGATCACCGTCGAGGACATGTTCGACCGGGTGGGCGCGGTGCCCGACGACGAGGCGGACGCAGAGCACGCCGATGCCCTGGCCGCCCAGCCCTCGCTCGGTGCGGTCGACCCGGCCCAGCAGCAGCTGTCCGCGTGCGTCACCACGGCCCTGCGCGGCTGGCAGGCCGCGGCCGGGCTCTCCGCCATGGCGATCCGGTGCTGGCCGGAGTTCCCGGGGTCGCTGGGCGTGTGCCCGTGCTCGTCGCTGTCCCGGATGGCCGATGCCGGGACGCCCACGGCCTGCGAGCGCGACGTGTACGGGGCCATCACGATGACCCTGCTCGAGGCCTTGGGGTCCGGCTCCACCTACCTCGTCGACACCGTGGACCTCGACGCTGCCGCCAACGTGGTGCGGCTGTGGCACTGCGGTGCCGCGGCCACGTCGCTGGCCGCAGACCCCTCCGAGGCCACCCAGTCGGTGCACTGCAACCGCAAGATCGGCGTGGCCGGCAACTTCCCGCTGAGGACCGGTCCCGTGGTCATGGCGCGGCTCACCGAGGACCCCGCACGTGGCCTCAGGCTGCTCATCGCCGCCGGCGAGTCGGTCGCCGAGCCCAACCGTTTCCAGGGCAACACGGCGGCCGTGCGGTTGGACACCCCGGCCGAGGACTTCGTCCGGTCGCTGGTCACCCACGGCTTCCCCCACCACACGGTCCTGGCCTGGACCGATGTCCGCCCCGCCCTGCGGACCGCTGCCGACCAGCTCGGCATCCCCGTCGTCGAGTTCGCCCCCGCCCCCACCCAACCCACCGAGGAGCAGTCATGAGCACCACGTCGAAGGCACCGCACATCACCCGTCGCACGGTCCTGCAGGTCCTCGGGATGGGCGCGGTCGGCGCCACGGCCGCAGCCTGCGTCGGCCCGGGCAGCACCGCCGGCAAGGCCAGCGCCACAGCGCCGAAGTCGGGCGCGTCGGCCAGCGGCGACATCTCGTTCGCCCACTGGCGGGCCGAGGACAAGGAGGTCTTCGACAAGCTGATCAAGGACTTCCAGACCAAGCACGCGGGCGTGACCGTGCGCCAGGACATCTCGCCCTCGAACGACTACCAGTCCTCGGCGCTGCAGCGCATCCGCGGCGGCTCGGTCGGCGACGTCTTCACGGCCTTCCGCGGCGCCCAGTTCGTCGACATGGCCAAGGCGGGCATCTACACCGACCTGTCCGGCCAGCCGTGGGCGAAGAACTTCAGTGCCGACCTCATCGCGGCAGGCAAGTCGGGCGGCACCCAGCTCGGCTTCCCCTACCAGGTCGTCTTCAACATGCCGGTGACCAACAAGGAGCTCGTCGCCAAGGCAGGCGGCAGCACACCGCCCAAGGACTGGGACTCCTTCCTGGCGCTGTGCGACAAGCTCAAGTCGCAGGGGGTGGTGCCCATCGCCTGGCCCGGCGGCGACCCGGGCAACGCGGGCCAGCTCTTCAACTCGATGGTCATGAACAACGCGCCCAGCGACGACATGTGCGCCAAGATCGAGGCCGGCGAGCTGAAGTGCACGGACGACTGGTTCCTGCAGACGCTGAAGCAGTACGTCGAGCTCAAGCCCTACTTCCAGGCCAACAGCACCGGCACGGCCGTCGAGCCCTGCCAGCAGATCTTCGCCACCGGCAAGGCCGCCATGCTGGCCACCGGCTCTTACCACATCGCCGCGGTGCGGGCGCTCGGCGCGAAGTTCGCGATGGACCTGGTGTCGCCCATCACGACGACGGCCGACAAGGCGAAGTACGAGGGCATCTACAACGCGACCTTCGTGCTCGGCGTCAACAGCAAGTCCAAGCACCAGGCGGCCGGTGTCGCGTGGCTGGAGTACCTGTCGACGCCGGAGGTGGCCGGCCAGTACGCCAACGGCACGAGCCAGCACGTCACGGTGAGCGGTGTCGAGTACACCAACCCCGACCTCAAGGCGCTCTCGCCGTGGCTGGACAAGAAGACCCTGCTCGCGCCCCGGTTCCAGTTCAACAACCTGGACGTCCGCTCGGCGGTCGAGGGCGCCTGCGTCGCCGTCGTCGGGGGGAAGAAGCCGGAGCAGGCCGCTGCCGACGCCCAGCGCGTCGTGGACCAGCAGCGCAAGGGCTAGGAGCTTCAGATGTCCGTGTCTGAGAAGAGCCCTGCCGTCCGCACGGGAGAACCGCGCGTGGCGCTGCGGAGGAACCGTGGCGGCGGCCGGGCGCCCAAGGTGCACCCCGCCCTCTGGTTGTTCCCGCTGCCGGCCGTGGTGATCTACGTGATCTTCTTCGTGGGGCCGACGCTGCAGGCGTTCCAGTACTCCGTGACCGACTGGGACGGCATCAGCTCGGCCTTCTCCAACGTCGGTGGCGGCAACTTCAGCAGGATCACGACCAACGACGACCTGTTCCGCGGGGCGCTGACCAACAACGTCAAGTTCCTGCTGGTCGTCGTCATCGCGCAGACCGCGTTGTCGCTCCTCCTGGCCTTGCTGCTGCAACGCAACTCGAAGTCCTCGACCGCCCTCCGGGCCCTGTTCTTCCTTCCCGCGATCCTGTCGTCGGTCTCGGTCGCGTTCGTCTGGAAGTTCATGTACGACCCCAACTTCGGGCTCATCAACCAGGTGCTCGGGGGAGTGGGGCTCGACCGCCTGCAGGGCGCCTTCCTCGGTGACGCGTCCAAGGCCATCTACTGGGTCGCGCTGGCCCAGGTGTGGGCCCACGCGGGCCAGCTCATGGTCATCTTCGTGGCGGGCCTGCAGCAGATACCCGAGGAGCTGTACGAGTCGGCCGAGCTCGACGGTGCCGGCACCTGGGCGCGGTTCCGCTACGTCACCTGGCCGCTGATCGCACCGGCCACCGCCATCGTGGTCGCCTACACGACCATCCAGTCCTTCAAGGCGTTCGACCTCATCCTCGGCCTGGGTGGCAACCCCCCCAAGGGTTCGCTGGACATCCTGTCCACGCGCATCTACACGACCTTCACCAACTCCCGGTTCGGTTACGCCGCAGCGGAGTCCGTGGTGTTCATGGTCATCATCGCCCTCGTCAGCTTCCTGCAGCGGCGGGCCGTCCGGCTCACCCAGCACGGTGTGTGAAAGGAGCTCCTGATGGCTGGTTCGATCGGTCGACGCGTCATCCTCGGCATCTACGCCCTGCTCATCATCGTCCCCCTCTTCGTCGTCCTGAGCGGCTCGTTCAAGTCGACCAAGCAGCTGTTCGACGCGCCGTTCGCGCCGCCCTCGTCGCTGTCACCGGGCAACTACCGGGCCGTCCTCACCGACGCGAGCATGGCGACGGCGTTCGTCAACAGCACCGTCGTGACCCTGTCGGCCGTCGTCATCACCCTGGCGGTGGGCAGCCTCGCCGCCTACGGCCTGGCGCGGATCCCGGGCTGGCGCGGGATGGTCGTCTACGGCTTCCTCGTCCTGGGCATGGCCGTCCCTGCGCAGTCCAACATGATCCCGCAGTACGTGCTCTTCCAGAGCCTCGGGCTGCTCGACAGCCGCATCGGGCTGGTCCTCATCGAGATCGTGGCCACCCTGCCGGTGGCGGTCTTCATCATGACGGGGTTCATGCGCACCCTGCCCCGGGAGCTGTTCGAGGCCGGGTCCATCGACGGGGCGGGCCCTTGGCGCACCTACCGTTCGATCGCGCTGCCGGTCTCGGTCCCGTCGCTCGCCGCCACCGCCATCTTCCTGTTCGTCATCCAGTGGAACGACCTGCTCTACCCGCTGCTGTTCATCCACGACCCGGCCAAGACGACGCTGCCCCTGGCCCTGCTCAACTTCCAGGGCGAGTTCCTGACCAACTACCCGCTGCTGTTCACGGGAGTCATCGTCGCCTCGGCGCCGCTCGTCGTGGCGTACGTCTTCCTGCAGCGCTACTTCGTGGCCGGCATCACGGCAGGCTCGGTGAAGGGATGACCGTGGGCCAGACCCTCCTGCTGCGGCGCGTCACGTCGGTGCGCCGCGACGACTCCGGCTCCGTGCTGGTGTCGGTCGACGCCCTCCCTGCGGTGCAGCTCGGCATCATGCCCGGCTGGCTGACTGGGGAGCCGCCCCTCGAACAGGGCATCGAGACGTCCATGCCCAACCTGCCGGACCTCGACCTCCCGCCCACTGACGCGACGGCCTACGAGCTGCGTGTCAGCGCGCCCTCGCCCGAGGCGCTCCGGCTCACGCTGGCCCCCGCCGGCGCACAGGTGCTGGCCGACGACGGCACCTGGCTCGGCATCGTGACCGACCCCTCCCCGCAGGCCGCCCCGCTGGTGGTCGAGGAGACGGCAGGCGAGGTCGTGGTCTCGACCGCCGGGGCCCGGCTGCGCATAGGGCGTGCGCCGTTCACGCTCACGCTGGAGGACCCGGCGAACGGCCGGACGCTGCTGCGTTCCGCCCACCGCCTGCGGCAGGTGGCAGGGC
Source organism: Phycicoccus sp. Soil748 (assembly GCF_001428025.1). Lineage (GTDB taxonomy): Bacteria > Actinomycetota > Actinomycetes > Actinomycetales > Dermatophilaceae > Pedococcus. The sequence continues at coordinate 68,216 of NZ_LMSC01000012.1, forward strand.
TGATGATGGCGCCCACCGCCATCGCGGACCCGAGCGGCCTGACCCTCAACCTGGAGCTCGCCCCCGACGAGGACGTCCTCGGCTTCGGTGAGCAGTTCAGCCGCCTCGTGAAGAACGGCCAGCGCCTCGTCCTGCGCGGTGAGGACGCGTGCGGCACCGGGACGGGCATGGCCTACAAGCCGGTGCCGGTGTGGCACTCGACCGCCGGGTACACCGGCTTCGTCAACACCGGTGCCGTCGTCACGGCGGACGTGGGCCACCGGCGGCCGTCGGTGCTCGGGCTCGGCGTGGACGACGAGGCCGTCGACCTGTACCTCGTCGCCGGCGGCACGCCCAAGACGCGCCTCACGGCGTACACCGCCCTCACCGGCCGACCACCGGTGCCGCCGTTGTGGGCGTTCGGGTACTGGATGGGTCGCTGCCGCTACCACAGCCGCGACGAGGTGCTCGAGGTCGCGCACACGATGCGTGAGCACCAGGTGCCGCTGGACGTCGTCCACCTCGACCCCGACTGGCTCGTGGTCGACCGCCTCAACTGCGACTTCATCTGGAACGAGAGCCGCTTCGGCGACCGCCGTGAGCTCGTGCAGACGTTGCGGGAGCTGGGGATCCGCCTGTCCGTTTGGGAGCTGCCCTACCTCGACCCGGCAAGCCCGCGGTTCGAGGACGCCCGCGACAAGGGCTACCTCGTCCGGCGCACCGACGGCAGCCTCGCCGGCATCCAGAAGACACCGACCCCCGACGGGCGGATGCGCGCGCTGGTCGACTTCACCAACCCGGACGCCGTCGCCTGGTGGCAGGGCATGCACGAGGCGTTCCTCGACGACGGCGTGGCCGTGTTCAAGACCGACTTCGGCGAGGCCCTGCCCGACGACGTGCAGCTGCACGACGGCACACCGCCCAACCATGCCCACAACGTGTACGCGTTGCGGTACAACGGCGCCGTCAGCGACGCCATCGCCCGCTGCACGGGGCGCGCCCCCCTCGTCTGGGGACGCAGCGGGTGGGCCGGGTCGCAGCGCTACCCCGGCCAGTGGGGAGGCGACGCCGAGTCGACCGTCGCCGGCATGCAGGCCACGGTCCGGGGCGGGCTCTCCTACGCCGTGAGCGCTCCAGGCTTCTGGAGCCACGACATCGGCGGGTTCTTCGGCCCGGAGCTGACGCCCGGCCTCTACGTGCGGTGGACCCAGTTCGGGGCGTTCTCCCCGCTCATGCGTGCCCACGGCCTGCGCCCGCGTGAGCCCTGGGCCTTCGGGGAGGTGGCACTCGAGGCGGCCCGGCGGTGGGTCCGCCTCCGCTACGAGCTGCTGCCGACGCTCTGGCAGGTCGCCCACGAGTCCGCGTCCCGCGGCTGGCCGGTGATGCGGCCGCTGGGGCTGGAGTTCCCCGACGACCGCGTCGCCCAGTCCGTCGACGACGCCTTCATGCTCGGGTCCGACCTGCTGGTCGTGCCCGTGTTCGACGACGGCGACGCCCCGGTGACCCGCCGCTTCTACGTGCCTGAGGGGCAGTGGCACGACCTGCTCACCGACGAGACCTGCACGGGCCCCGGCTTCAGGGAGGCCACCGTGGCGCTCGACGCCATGCCGGTGCTCGTGCGCAGCGGGGCGGTTCTACCCAGGGTCGAGGTCGACGGCGAGGTCCGCTCCACCGACGACCTGCTCGGGCGGCCGTGGACGCTCCACGCGTACGGGGAGGCCGCCGACACCGACCTCACCCTCACCGGCTTCGACGGCAGTGCCACCCGTGCCCACCTCACGGGCGACGCTGTGGAAGTCATTGGCACGCAAAAGGTCTCATCACGGGTTACTCGTCATGGATGACCGTCGCGCGGCCTTCGAGGGCCGGCTGGCCGGTCTCGCCGACGTGGCCTCGGCCGCCGGCGTCCGGACCCTCGTGCTGCGTGACCCCGCGACGCTCGCCTGGCTGCTGGAGTCGCGGGTCCACGTGCCCCTCACGCTCGACAGCGCCTGCCTCGACGTGGTGGTCGACACCGAGGGGGCGACACCGAGGCCGACCGTGGTCACGAACGCCATCGAGGCCCCGCGGCTGCGCGACACCGAGCTCGGCGACCTGCCGGTCGAGTGGCAGGTCGTGCCGTGGTGGGAGCCCCGTGACGCCGCCCTGCCCTCGGGCGACGGCACGGGCAGCGACCGCCCGACGCCCGGGAGCGTCGACGTCGCGCCGGCCGTCACCGGGCTGCGGCGGACGCTGTCACCACGGCAGCGCTCCCTGCTCGCCGAGGTCGGCCGGGACGCGGCGGCGGCGGCCACCCGTACCGCGGCGCGGCTCACCCCGGGGACGACGGAGTACGCGGCCGCGGGGCTCTTCGCGGCCGAGCTCATGGCTGCCGGGATGGACCCTGTCGTGCTCATGGTCGGCGGCGGGGCTCGCCCGGGGCCGCACCGACACCCGCTGCCCACCCTCGAGGTGCTGGGCAGCCGTGCGATGTTGGTGTGCTGCGCCCGCCGCCACGGCCTCGTGGCCAGCGTGACCCGGATCGTCTCCTTCGGCCCGCTCGGCACCGAGGCGCAGGACGCCTACGCGAGGCTGCTCGCCGTGGAGCAGGCGTTCCTGGACGCCAGCCGACCCGGCCGCCGCCTGGGCGACGCCTTCGCCGAGGGCGTCGCCGCCTACGCACACCACGGCTTCGACCCCGAGGAGTGGCACCGCCACCACCAAGGGGGGCTGTCGGGCTTCCAGCCACGGGAGTTCCCGGCGCACCGAGGCAGCGACCTCGGGCTGACCGACGGGTCGGTCGTGGCCTGGAACCCCAGCGCGGCGGGGCTCAAGGTCGAGGACACCGCCGTCGTCGGGACGTCCGGTCCGCAGGCCCTCGTGCACGACCCGGCGTGGCCGTCGCTCGAGGTCGGCGGCCGCCTCCGGCCCGACGTGCTCGTCCGCTGACCGCGCCCCAGCCAGGACCCACCCCCGAACCCGGCCGTGAACGGCCGCCGGCACCAAGGAGAGACACCGTGACCGCTCTGGCGAAGTCCCTGATCGACGGGCGCTGGGAGACCCACGACGAGCAGGTGGACGTGACCAACCCCGCCGACGGCAGCCTCGCCGGCCACCTCGCGTGGGGTGGCCCGCGGGACGCGACCCGTGCCGCCGACGCGGCGGCGACGGCCTTCGAGGACTGGGCAGACCTGCCGGCGAGGTCGCGGGCCGACATCCTGCGCGAGGCTGCCGACCTCATGACCGCCCGGGCGGACGACATCGGTCGCCTGCTCGCCGTCGAGGCGGGCAAGCGGCTCCCGGAGGCGGTGGGGGAGGTCGCGTTCTCGGCGGAGTACTTCCGCTGGTTCGCCGAGCAGGCGCGGCGCCCGGCAGGGGAGGTGGTGCCGCACGAGGCACCCGGGCGACGTCACCTCACCCTGACGCGCCCGGTGGGGGTCGTGGCATCCCTCACCCCGTGGAACTTCCCGTGCTCCATCCAGGCCCGCAAGCTCGCCCCCGCGCTGGCCGCCGGCTGCACCGTGGTCGCCCGCGTCTCGGAGAAGGCGCCGTTGGCCGTCACCGAGCTGGTCCGCTGCCTCGTCGACGCCGGCGTGCCCGCCGGAGTCGTCAACCTCGTGCACGGGCCGGCGCGTGCGGTCACCCAGGCGCTGCTCGACCACCCCGCAGTCCGGGCCGTGAGCTTCACCGGCTCGACCGAGGTGGGCCGCGAGATCATGGCGTCGGCGTCACGCCGCATCGTGCGTCCGCTGCTCGAGCTCGGCGGTGACGCGGCCTTCGTCGTGTTCGAGGACGCCGACCTCGACGCAGCGGTCGAGGGCGCGATGCTCGCGAAGTTCCGCAACACCGGCCAGTCGTGCATCGCAGCCAACCGCTTCGTGGTGCACGAGTCGGTCCGTGAGGAGTTCACCGGCCGGTTGACCGAGGCCATCGACGCCATGAGCGTCGGCAACGGCCTGGCGGACCCGTTGCCGGACCTCGGACCCGTCATCGACCAGAGCCGTGTGGAGGCCGTCCAGGGCATGGTGGACGGGGCGCTCGGCGCAGGTGCCACCCGCCTGACGCGGTCGTTCGACCTCCCGGCCCAGGGCACGTACGTTGCCCCCGCCCTGCTGGCCGACGTCCCCGACGACGCCGACCTGGCGCGCAGCGAGGTGTTCGGGCCCGTGGCCGCGGTGTTCTCGTTCCGCGACGAGGCCGAGGCCCTGCGGCGTGCCAACGGCACGGAGATGGGGCTCGCCGGGTACTTCTGGTCGCGCGACGTCAGCCGCGTCTGGCGGATGGCCGAGCGGCTCGAGGTGGGCATCATCGGGGCCAACAACGCCCTCCCGTCGGTGTGCTTCGCGCCCATGGGTGGGGTCAAGCAGTCGGGCCTCGGCCGCGAGGGCGCGGCCCTGGGGCTCGAGGAGTTCCAAGACGTGCGGTACCTGTCCCTGGGGCTGTGAGCGAGCGACGATGACCGCGGACCTGCTCTTCCTGCCGCTCGGCGTCGCAGCGGGCGCGGTGACCCAGCGAGTCACCGGGGTCGGGTTCGCCCTGGTGGCCGCGCCGCTGCTGGTCCTCGCCACCGGGGCGTTCGACGGGATCATCCTGGCCAACGTCCTGAGCCTGCTCGTGGGGGTCGTGGTGCTCGCACGCACCTGGCGTGACGTCGAGTGGCGTCGAGGGATCCTGCTTGCCGTACCCGCCCTGGCCGTCGTCCCGCTCGGCGCGTTCGTCGCGCGATCGGTGCCCGCGCCCGTGCTGCTCGTCGTGACCGGCACGATCGTGCTCCTGGCCCTCGGCCTGGTACAGCTCGGCCCGCGCACGGCCGTGCTGCACGGCACGACCGGAGCGGTGGGGGCCGGAGCGGCGAGCGGCTTCATGAACGTCACCGCGGGGGTCGGCGGACCGGCGATGGTGCTGTACGCGGTGAGCACCCGCTGGGAGCACCACCGCTTCGTGGCGACGTTCCAGTTCTACGCGGTCCTGGTGAACCTCGCCTCGCTCGCGACCAAGGGACCCCCGCACCTTCCGCCCTCGGCGCTGGCGGTGTCCGTGGGCGCACTCGGTGTCGGCCTGCTGCTCGGCGAGCTCCTGTCGCGACGCGTGCCCGCCGACCGGGCGAGCAGGGCCGTCGTGGTGCTCGCGATGGCCGGCGCCCTGGCCACGGTCGTCAAGGGAGTGGTGGCGCTGTGACCCGCCGGGCCACCTGCCTTCACGGCCTCAGTGGGTGAGCACCGTCAGGGTGGTGAAGCCGTAGCCCGCTGCACGGTAGCCGGCGATGATGCGCGGCAGCGCTGCGGCGTCGAAGGTCGTGCCGTCGTCAGGGTTGGCACCGACGTGCATCAGCACGACCTGGCCCGGGGTGCGGCCGGCGAGCACGCGGGCGACGACGCTGTCCACGGTCATGCCGCCGGACGTGCCCTTCCACCCCAGGGAGTCGGTGGTCCACCCGACCGCTCCATAGCCCTGGGCGTGGACGAGGCCCAGCACCCGGGAGTCGTAGGCGCCGAAGGGGAACCGGAACAGGGGTCGGGGGTCCTTGCCCGTGGCGGCCAGGATGGCGCTGCGCGTGAACGACAGCTCCTGCTGCAGGGTGCTGCTGCCGACGGTGGTCAGGTCCGGGTGGCTCCACGTGTGGTTGCCCACAGGTCCGACGGCCGCCATCTGGCGTGTGGTGGAGGGGTTGGCCGCGGCGAACTTCCCGGTGACGAAGAACGACGCCGGCACGCCCTGGGCCCGCAGCGTCGCGAGGATGGTGGCCGCGCCCTGGCTGCCCGCCCCGCCGTCGAAGGTCAGCGCCACGACCCGCGACGAGGTGGGCAGGCGGGTGACGACGCCGTCGCGCAGGGCCGGCGGCAGGCTCGTGACCGGCGGGGTGGTCCTGCTGGACGTCGAGGGGTGAGGTGAGGGCCTGGGGGACGGGGTGGTCGGCCGCGCGGACGGGCGGGTCGCCGTGCTGCTGGTCGTGGTGCGGCGCGGGGTCGTCCGGGTCGTCGGAGGAGTCGTCGTCGAAGTGAGGGAGGACGTCGTGCTGGAGGACGTGGCGGCGGTCGTGGGCCCCACCGTCGTGGACGGCGCTGGTCCTCCACCGGTGCTGCACCCGGCCATCAGCAGGGCCGCTACGGCCGTTGCCCAGGTCGATCTCATGCTCCAGGAGTAGTCCTGCTGGGGATGCACAGGTAAGGGGCGAACGTCCCCGCGGCGGTGGTCGTCAGGGCCGCCTCGAGAGTTTGTGGGCAAGCGTCTGACCAGTGCCTATGCTGGAGGTCCGGGCGCCGGTGACCACGGTGCTGTTCCGCACGGAGATCGGGGTCGATCGTGGCGGAGGTGCGGAGTGGATGACGGCAGGAACGACCATGGGGCCGGGCGCGACGGGTCGGGGCCGCCGAGGCTGACCTTCCCGGACGCCCCCCGGCTGGCGCTCGAGGAAACGCTGCTCGCGCTGACCAGCCAGGCTGCGGACGTCCTCGCGACACAGGGGCGCCTCCGGGCACTGCTGCGTGCCATCGCCGCCTTCAGCGGCGACCTCGACGTGCACGTGGTGCTTCGCCACGTCGTCGAAGCCGCACGGGAGCTCGTCGACGCACGGTACGCCGCCCTGGGCGTGGTGCGGGGTGGCCACCTCGTGGAGTTCATCCACTCTGGCATGGATGCCGAGACGGTGGCGCTGATCGGAGACCCGCCGAAGGGCCTCGGCCTGCTCGGCCAGCTGGTCGAGCACCCGGAGGCGTTGCGGCTGCGCGCCCTGGCTGAGCACCCGGCCGCCGTCGGCTTCCCCGAGAACCACCCTCCGATGCGCAGCTTCCTCGGGGTGCCCATCCGCGTCCACGACCAGGTGTTCGGCAACCTCTACCTCACCGAGAGCGCGAACGGCGAGTTCAGCGACGAGGACGAGCAGCTCGTGACCGCCCTGGCGCACAGTGCGGCCACGGCGATCGCCAACTCCCGCGTGCACACCGAGGTCCAGGAGCAGCGCCGGTGGCTCTCCGCGTCGACGCTGCTGACCCAGGATCTCTTCAAGGGTGGCGAGCGCGCCACCGCCCAGGTGGCCAGGCACGCGGCCCTCGGGGCCGACGCCGACCTCGCCGCGATCGCCGTCCCCGGGGTCGAGCCCGGCACCCTCCGGGTCGACGCCGCGGCCGGGATCCTCGCCGGCCAGGTCTCCGACCTGCCCATCGACATCGACGGCAGCCATGCCGGCCGGGTGTTCACGACCGGGGCCCCGCGCCTCATCCAGGACTACGGCAGCACGCTCGGTGACGGCGACACCGCGATGCTCGGCCCGCTGGTCATCGTCCCGCTCCAGGCCCGCGACGAGGTGCTCGGCACCCTCAGCGTCGCCCGGCTCGCCAACCGGCCCGTCTTCACCGCGTCGGACGTCGAGCACCTCTCCCTCTTCGCCGCCCACGCCGGGCTGGCCATCGAGCTCGACCGCAGCCGGTCCGACCAGGAGCTGATGAACCTGCTGCTGGACCGCGACCGGATCGCCGCGGAGCTGCACGACGACGTGATCACCGAGCTGTTCAGCGTCGGGATGGGGTTGCAGGGACTGGCCGGCAGGGTGCAGACCGACACCGCCGTGCACTCCCGCGTCCTCGAGATGGCCGAGTCGCTCGACACGACGATCCACCGCATCCGGACCACCGTCTACTCCCTGCGGTCCGCCCAGCCGGGCAACCGCTCACCCGGGCCGTCGCACGGGCCGTCGCACGGGCCTCCGCCAGGCTGACGCCGGTCGTTACTCGCCCAGGTGGATGTCCATCACGTTGTGCAGCAGCTGGATCGCCTCCTGGTGGGGCCGCTGGAACGAGTTCCTGCCCATGATGGTCCCGAAGCCGCCACCGAGTGCCGTCTGCCGGTTCTCCTCGAGCACCGCTGCGGTCTCCTTCGCCGCGCCCCCGGAGAAGATGACGATGCGGTGGCCGTCGAAGGCCGACTGCACCACGTGCCGTACCCGGTCCGCGAGCGTCTCCAGCGGCACACCTGCCTTCTCCAGCGCGGCCCGTGCGGCGTCGTTCTCGATGAGGTGCGTCGGGGGCTTCACCTTGACCACGTGCGCGCCGAGCTGGCAGGCGAGGTGCGCCGCGTACGCGACGACGTCGACCGCGGTGCGTCCCTCGGTCGAGACACCGGACCCGCGCGGGTAGGACCACACCACGAGGGGCAGCCCCGCCTCGGCCGCGTCGCGCGCGAGCCGGCGCAGGTCCTCGTACATGTGGTTGCGGGCGGCGGAGCCGGGGTAGATCGTGAAGCCGACCGCGGCGCACTCCAGGCGCAGCGCGTCCTCGACCGTCGCGACGACGGCGGGCTCGGGGTCGGCCCCCGTGTAGAGCGAGTCGGAGCCGTTGCACTTGAGGATGAGGGGCAGCTCGGTCGCGTACGTCGGGGCGACGAGCTCGGCTGCGCCGAGGGGCAGTGCGTGCGCGCTGCACCCGGCGTCGAGCGCGAGCCGGGCGTGGTAGCGCGGGTCGTAGCCCGCCGGGTTCGCTGCGAAGCTCCGCGCCGGCCCGTGCTCGACGCCCTGGTCCACGGGCAGCACCACGAGCTTGCCGGAGCCGCCGGTGCGGCCCTGCTCGAGGATGCGGCGCAGGTTGGCCAGGGTGCGGTGGCTGGAGGCGGGGTACCACGACAGGATCTCCTCGACCCGCCGAGTCATGACCGCGGCTCCTGCTCCGTCGACGCGTGCTCAACGGGGCCTGCCGTGGGAGATCGGCGGGCGTCCTTGCGACGGCGCAGCGCGTCGAACATCGCGATCCCGAGGTAGCGCCTCAAGGCGGTGTCGACGGCCTGGTCGGAGTCGCGTGGTGCCCGCGCCGTGACGGCGTCCGCGGCTTCCTTGCGTATGCGGCTGCGCTCGAGATCTGACATCGCTCACCTCGCTGGGTCGGCCGGGTCACCGGTCGCTGGTCCTGCCTCTTCAGGCTAGGAGCGGCGGGCCCCTGCGGCCCGGGACCTATGTCCCCTCGGGACGTTCGGTGCGCTGCCTACCGTGGCGAGGGGAGAGGAGGACCGCGTGCCCCGAGTCCGTGACCTGCTGTACCGGTTCCGCCCCGCGGGCGGGCCGGGTTCGGCCACGCCGGCCGGCGTGCCTGCCGACCGGGCGCGTGACCTCGCCGAGGAGCTGGAGCCGGTGTTCACCGCGCTCGCGCCGACCCTGGCCCACTGCCGCGAGGTCGTGGAGCAGGGGCGCCGCGACGCCGACCGGGCGCGCACCCGCGACGCCCTGGCCGTCGAGCGGCTGCTGGCGGACTCCTCCGCCCGGGCGGCGACGGCACGGGCGCATGCCAGGGCTCAGGAGCTGGCCGAGGCGGACTCCCGTGGCGCGGTGGTGGAGGCCGATGCAGCGGCCCACGCCTCCCGGCTCGGCGTCCGCCTGGGCGAGCTCCTGCCGACGTACCGGGAGCAGGTCGTGGCCTCGGTGAGGGCGCTCCTGGCGGAGGCACCGGGACGTGACACCGGCCCCGGTGGTCGACCATGAGTGCGGGGTGGGTGGCCGTCGGCGTCCGCGCTCGCGCCATGACCAGCCGCCGACTCGGGTCGGCCGGTGCCACCCGCCTCGGTGAGGCCGGTTCGTGGGAGGACGCCGTCGAGCTCCTCGCCGCCTCGACCTACGGCCACGACGTGCGGGCGGGCCAGACGCTTGCCGAGGCGCAGCACGCGGTCGTCGACACCATGGTGTGGAACCTGCGGGTCCTCGCCGGCTGGTCGCCGCGTGAGGGCGTGGCGATCCTGCGCGCGATGGTGGCGCCGGTCGAGGTCGCCAACACCCTCGACCACCTCGAGTCCCTGGCCGGTCGCCGGCCGCGCGCCCCGCACCGGCTCGCCGGCCTCGGCACCGCCTGGCAGCGGGTGCAGGGGGCCACGACGCCCGCGGAGGTGAGACAGGAGCTGGCCACCTCGGCGTGGGGTGACCCCGGCAGCGACGACCTCCGGGCCGTCGGCGTGACGATGGAGGCCGTGGCCGCGGACCGGCTCGTGTCGGTGGTGCCGGAGGCGACGCCCTGGGCTGCGGGCTCGGTGGCCCTGCTGCTCGCCCGCGAGCTCGAGGCGGGGCAGGGGCCGCTGCCGGAGCCGTGCCGGGTCGCAGCAGCCCGGGTGGTGGGCTGGGCCGCCGTGCGCGCGGGTTCGGTGCAGGAGCTCGTGGGGGCCCTGCCGCGGACGGCCTCGTGGGCCCTGACCGGGGTGTCCGGGCCCCACGACCTGTGGCGCGCCGAGGCGCGGTGGTGGCGGCGGGTCGACCGCGACGCCGGCGCCATGGTGCGGCGCAGCCCTCCCGGCCACGAGGTGCTCGTGGGGGCGGTGGCCCTGCTCTCGGTCGACGCCTGGCGGGTGCGGGCGGCCCTCGAGCTCGCCGCCCTCGGCGGCAACGGTGGGTCGGCCCAGGGGTCCGCTCGCGAGTCGGCTCGCGGTTCGGGAGTCGGGTCGGACCTCCGGTCGGCGCTGGGGTCGGCCCTCGGCCCGGGGGAGGACGCCCATGAGGTGGCGTGAGGCCCTCGAGCCCGTCGTCATGCAACGGGTGGCGCTCGCCGCGTGCGCCGACGCGCTGCGGGACGTGCTGGTGCAGGCCGCCGACGAGGGGACCCTGCAGCTCGACGACGCCGTGCCGGACGGTGACAGCGTGGGCGCCGCGACGGCCGCCGCCCGGCGGCTCGGGCGGCTGCAGCCCGGCGACCGCCCGGCACCGGCCCTGTCGCCGCAGGGACCCGACCTCGACCGCTGGGAGCGGCTCGGGAGGCTCGACCTCGTGGCGGGGGAGGCGGAAGTCGAGGAACGGGTGGCGCAGGCCCTCACGCGCAGTGGGGTGTCGGCCCTGGTCGGGTGGGTGCCGGCCGACCGCATACCCGCCCTGGCTCACCGCGTGGGGAGGTGCGGGGGAGCGGTCGTGCCACTGGCTCGGCCGCGCGGCCTGCAGCCGCCGACCCTGCTCGGCGAGACCGGTGCCTCCCGCGACTTCGCCCCCCTCGTCGAGACGTATGCCACCGTGCCCTACGCCGACGTGAACCCCTCGCTGCTGGCGGGCCTCGCCTACGTCGTGATGTTCGGGATGATGTTCGCCGACGCCGGCCACGGGCTGCTGCTGCTCATCGCGGCGCTCGTCCTGCGCTGGCGGCCCCGGCCGTGGATGCGGGCGGGGCGCCGGGTCTGGCTCTTCCTGGCCGGCGCGGGCTTGTGCAGCATCGTCTTCGGCGCCCTCTACGGCGAGGTCTTCGGACCCACCGGCGTCCTGCCGACCCTGTGGCTGGACCCGGTCGCCAGCCCGGTCGAGCTGCTGGCCGCGAGCGTCGGGGTGGGTGGCGTCCTGCTCGCGGGCGCGTACGCGCTGGGCACGGTCAACCGCTATCGGGAAGGCGGGTGGCGACGCGCCGCCTACGCCCCGTCCGGGCTCGCCGGCTCGACCCTGTTCCTCGCGATGGTGGCCGCCGTGGCCGGCGCCTACCTCGGGTACGGCGCCCTCTTGGCTGCGGCGGTGGTGCTCGCGGTGGCCGGGCTCACGACCGCGTACGTGGGGCTGCTGGCGCGTTCAGGGGGCGGCGCCGGCGGGGCGGCGGAGGCAGCGGTGGAGCTGTTCGACCTCGTCGTGCGGCTGGGCTCCAACCTCGTCAGCTTCGCCCGGCTCGCGGCGTTCGGGCTGACGCACGCGGCGCTCGGGGCCGTGGTGTGGGACGGCACCACCGGGCTCTGGTCGGGCGGTGGCCTCGCCGTCATCGGTGCGGTGGTGCTCTTCGTGGTCGGCAACGCGGTGACCTTTGCGCTCGAGGGTCTCGTCGCGGCCATCCAGGCCCTGCGGCTGGAGTACTACGAGCTGTTCTCCCGCGTCTTCGACAGTGAGGGCGTCCCGTTCCGACCCTGGCACGTGCCGATCACCACCGACCCCGTCGACCCCGTCGAGCCGGCCACGAGCGAGCCCTCCGGCGGGCCCTCCACCGAGCTCTCGACCGAGCTCTCGACCGAGCCCCTCACCCAGGAGGTCCCATGTTGACCTGGCTCATCGCCCTGCCGGCCGTCGCCGTCGTCAGCGCGTCGACGCACCTGCTCCTGCGCCGCGGCGGCCGACGGCTGCGGTGGGTCGCGGCAGCCAACGGCGTCCTGCTCGTGGGCGCGCTGGTGCTCGTCGAGCTCGCGACCCGCGCCGGCCCCTCGGCAGCGGCACAGCACCCCGGCACCGCCACGGCGACGGTGACCGCCGCGACGACGGCGGCGTCGGCAGGGACGGCCAACGGGTCGGCACTTCTGGGTGCGGCCATCGCGGTGGCGGGCTCCTCGATCGGTGCGGCCATCGCCGTCGCCTACACGGGTTCGGCGGCCCTCGCGGCGATCAGCGAACGGCCCGAGCTGTTCGGGCGGGCGATGGTCATCGTGGGGCTGGCCGAGGGCATCGCCATCTACGGGCTCATCGTCTCCGTCATCCTCATCGGCCGGGCATGACCACCCCGGCGACCGGGCGCGACGCCCGCGACGTGGCCGCCCTGGGCGAGGAGACGGCCCTCGGCGCCCTGCGCCTGGTGGGCGTGGCGGTCCACGCGGCCGAGACACCCGACCAGGCGCGAGAGGGCTGGGCCCGCCTGCAGGGCAGCGGGCTGGTGGTGCTCACCTCCTTGGCATCGGCGGCGTTGGGTGACGCGCGACTGGCGCCGGGTGCGCCCCTCACCGTGGTGGTGCCGCCATGACCGCGGTGACCCGCTCGCGCCCTGCTCCAGACCCGGCCCTCGACCCGGCGGCGTCCGCGCTCGAGCCCCTCGTGGGTGCGCTCCTGCGTCGCGCGACGCACGAGGCCGCGGAGCTGGTGTGGACGGCCGAGCACGAGGGCACGACGTCGGTGGCCGAGGTGCGTCGCAGGATCGACGCCACGGTCCTTGCCGCCGCCGAGCAGGGGCGCGCCGAGGGTGCCGACTTGGTGGCGGCCGACCTCGCCGCGGCGCGACGCCGGGGACGCACCACGCTCCTGCAGGCACAGGCGGCCCTGCACGCGCAGGTGCGCGAGGCGGCAGGTCAGGCCGTCCGGGACCTGCTCGACCGGCCGGGCAACCGGGACCGGCTCGAGGCCGTCCTGCGGGACGCGCTCGGAGGGCCGGCGCAGGTGCGGGTCACGGCAGACGGTGGTCTGCAGGCCGTGGCCGCGGACGGCCGGGTGCTCGACGCCTCGGTCGACGTCCTCGCCCGCCGGGCCGTCGACGGGCTGGACCTGGAGGCGCTGTGGACGACCTCCTGAGCACCGGCGCGAGGGTGTCGCGGGTCAGTGGTCCGCTGGTCGAGGTCGACGGGCTCTCGGAGGTGGCCATGTCCGAGCTCGTCGCCCTCGGCGGCCTCGGGGTGCCGGGCGAGGTCGTCGCGCTGCGCGGCTCGGTGGCCACCGTCCAGGCCTACGAGTACACCGGCGGCCTCGCGGTGGGTGAGCCCGCGCGCGCCCTGGGCCGGCCGCTGTCGGCGCGGCTGGGGCCGCACCTCCTCGGTGGCGTCTTCGACGGCCTGCTGCGCCCGCTGCTCGGCGCCTCCACCTGGCTGACGGCCGATGCGGGCAGGCCCGCGGCCGGCACCGCCCGGGTTCAGTGGGAGCCGGGGGTGGCGGTGGGTGCGCAGGTCTCTGCCGGCACGCGGCTGGGGACCCTGCCCGGTACCGGTGCCCTGGAGCACCGCGTCCTCGTGCCGCCGGGCCTGACGGGCACCGTGGACTGGGTCGCGCCGGCCGGCGTGCGGGCGGCTGCCGAGCCGCTCGTGACCGTCGGTGGTGAAGCCGTGCGGGCGGTCGAGGACTGGCCCGTGCGCCGGCCGCGGCCGGTCCGCGCGAGGTTCGGGGCGTCCGAGCCGCTGCTCACCGGCCAGCGGGTGCTCGACGCGGTGTTCCCGGTGGCCCGCGGCGGCACCGTGGCGGTGCCCGGCGGGTTCGGGACGGGGAAGACGATGCTGCTGCAGCAGATCGCGAAGTGGTGCACCGCCGAGGTCATCGTCTACGTCGGCTGCGGCGAGCGCGGCAACGAGATGGCCGACGTGCTGGCCGAGCTCCGCGAGCTCACCGACCCCGCGACCGGCCGGCGGCTGGCCGAGCGCACCGTCATCATCGCCAACACCTCCAACATGCCCATGATGGCGCGCGAAGCAAGCATCTACAGCGGGGTCACCGTCGCCGAGTACTTCCGCGACATGGGGTACGAGGTCGTGGTCATCGCCGACTCGACGTCGCGGTGGGCCGAGGCGCTGCGCGAGTTCGCGTCCCGCTCCGGTGCCCTCCCCGCCGAGGAGGGGTACCCGGCCGAGCTCCCGTCGGCGCTCGCGGCCTTCTACGAGCGGGCCGGTCGGGTGGAGACCCTCGGTGGGGACGCGGCGTCGGTCACGATCATCGGCGCGGTCTCCCCGGCCGGTGGAGACCTCACCGAGCCCGTGACCGCCCACACCGAGCGGTTCGTCCGGGCGGTGTGGGGCCTGGACCGCGACCTCGCGTACGCGCGCCACTACCCGGCGGTCGCCTGGTCCGGCAGCTTCTCGCGCGAGGCGGAGGCGGTGGGCGCCTGGTACACCCGCCACGGCGACCCGGAGTGGGCGGTGCGGCGCGGGCGGGTGGTCGGGCTCCTCGCCGAGGCTGACCGGCTCGGCGCGCTGGCCGCCCTCGTCGGCGTCAACGCCCTGCCGGGGGCCGAGCGCGTCGCGCTGCTGGCCGGCCGCCTCCTGCGTGAGGGGGTCCTGCAGCAGAGCGCGCTGTCGCCGCACGACATCCACTGCTCGGCAGCCAAGACGGCCGCCCTGGTCGACCTGGTGCTCGCGGTCGTCGACGAGTGCCAGGACCTGGTGGCGCAGGGGGTGACGGCGTCCGAGGTGGAGGAGGTCGACTTCTCCCCGGTGCTGCGGGCGGCGCAGGAGTGCCCCCCGGACGAGAGCGGTCCGGTCGTGGAGCGCCAGCAGGTCATGCTCCAGCGCCTGGGGATGCTGCGGTGAGCCCGCGCCCCCGCGGCCCGGCCCTGCTCCGTGTTGAGCACCACGGCGTCGTGGCGGTGCACGGCCCGCTGCTGGTCCTCTCGGCGGTGCAGGGCACCGGGTGGGACGAGTTCGCGCAGGTCCGGGTGCGCACCGACGGGACGCAGCGCGGTGACCGCCACGGGGTCGTGCTCGAGGTCGACCGGGACGTCGCCGTCGTGCAGGTCCTCGAGGGCACCGACGGGCTGGTGCCCGAGACGACGGGCGTGGTGTTCACCGGGAGCCCGCTGCGGGTGCCTGTCGGCCCGGGCTGGCTGGGCCGGGTGTGCAACGGCCGCGGCGAGCCCGTCGACGGCGGCCCGCCCATCACCGGCACCAGCACCGCCGCGGTCGCCGGGGCCCCGCTCAACCCCACCCGCCGGGTCTCACCGGCCGAGCCCGTCCTCACCGGCATCTCCGTCATCGACGCCCTCACCACGCTGGTCCGCGGCCAGAAGCTCCCGGTCTTCTCCGCCGCCGGCCTGCCCCACCTGGAGCTCGCCGCGCAGATCGCCGCCCAGTCCACCGCCGGCGGCGACCCCTTCTCGGTGGTGTTCGCCGGCATGGGGCTGACCCACGCCGACGCCGATGCGGTGCGCGACGTGCTCGAGGAGCGCCTCGACGCCGGCGAGCTGGTGCTCATGCTCAACACCGCCGACGACCCGGTGATCGAGCGCATCCTGACGCCCCGCATCGCCCTGACCGTGGCCGAGCACCTGGCGTTCGAGCTAGGCCGGCACGTCCTCGTCGTGCTGGCCGACATGACCAGCTACGCCGAGGCGCTGCGCGAGGTGTCCTCCGCCCGCGGCGAGCTGCCGGGCCGGCGCGCCTACCCCGGCTACCTCTACAGCGACCTCGCCAGCCTCTACGAACGCTGCGGGCGCATCGAGGGGACACCCGGCTCGGTGACGGTCGTGCCGGTCCTGACCATGCCCGCGGGCGACATCACCCACCCCGTGCCCGACCTCACCGGGTACATCACCGAGGGACAGGTGGTCCTCAGCCGCGAGGCCCACTCGCGCGGCGTCTACCCTCCCGTCGACCCGCTGGGGTCGTTGTCGCGGCTGATGCGCAACGGCGCCGGGGCGGGGCACACCCGCGAGGGACACGTGGAGGTCGCGGCGCAGCTGCTCGCCGCCCTGGCCCGGGCCCGCGACGTGGCCGAGCTGGCAGAGCTCGTCGGCACCGAGGGCCTGAGCGCCACCGACCGGCTCTACCTCCAGCTCGAGGACCACCTCGAGCGCGACCTCGTGCACCAGGCCCGGACCGAGCGGCGCACCCTCGACGAGACCCTGCGGCGGTGCTGGCAGGTCGTCGGCACGCTTCCGCGCCGCGAGCTGGCCATGCTGCCGTCGGACCTGCTCGACCGCTACGGGGTGGGGCCGTGACCACGGGCCACCGTTCGGTCCCACCCGGGCGGGCGGGGCGCGTCTGGCTGCGGCGTCGGCTGCAGACCGCGCGGCGCGGCCGTGAGCAGATGGACCGCCGGCTGCGCATCCTGCTGCCCGAGCGGCGGCAGCTGGTGGCGGTGCTGGACCAGCAGCGCCACGACTGGTCGGGGGCGTGCGAGGACGCCGCGACCTGGCTGCGCCGGGCGGCCCTGCTCGGCGGGGAGGACGCGCTCGAGCTGGCGCGCAGTGCCCAGCAGGTGCGTGTCACCGTCGCGTGGGCGAGCTCGATGGGCGTGACGTACCCCGTCGAGGCGAGCCTGACCCGCGCCGGCCCGCAGCTCGAGCGCCTGTGGTCCAACGCCGCCCTCGCGCCCGCGACCACCGCGGCCTGGCGGATGGTGGAGGCCGGGGCCGCGCTCGCCGTCACCGAGGAGGCGGTGCGCCGCCTCGATGCCGAGGTCACCCTCACCCGGCGCCGGCTGCGCGTGCTGGACCAGCGGTGGTTGCCCGAGCTCACCGGGGCCCTGCGCGACCTCGAGCTGGTGCTGGAGCAGGGCGAGCTCGAGGACGGCATCCGGCTGCGGCACGGCGGGGCGGCAGGTGGCGAGGGAGGTCGGCCCCGGGGCGGCCGGCCCTAGGGAGCGTGCCTTTGGTCCCTGCTGGCCTCTCGGGCGCCGGTGCATCGTGGGCTCATGGCGGACACCTCGACCCGCACCGACCGCGAGATCCGGCACGTCCCGCTGCTCGAACCGCTCGTCGGCGACTACGAGGAACGCTGTCGCACGTTCAGCTGGGAGCAGGCTCGGGGCCTGCTCGCCGGGCTGCCCGGAGGCGGCCTCAACATGGCCCACGAGGCGGTGGACCGGCACGCCACCGGACCGCTGCGGGACGTGGTCGCCCTGCGGTTCCTCGACCGCGGGCAGCTGGTCACCGAGCTGACCTACGCCGAGCTCCGGCGGGCGAGCGACGCCGTGGCCGTGGGCCTGCAGGCGCTCGGGGTGGACCCGGGCGACCGCGTGTGCACGTTGTTGCAGCGCTCGCCCGAGCTGTACCTGACCGTCCTCGGCACGCTCAAGGCCGGCGCCGTCTACTGCCCGCTCTTCCCGGCCTTCGGCCCGGAGCCGGTGTTCGAGCGGCTGTCCCTGGGGAAGGTCCGGGTCCTGGTCACGGACCGGATCTCGTACGAGCGCAAGGTCGCCCAGTTCCGCGACCGCCTCCCGCACCTGGAGACGGTGCTCCTCGTCGACGGCGCCGCGGCGCCGGCCGACGACGACGCGGACGCTGCATCCGGCGCGCGCCCCGAGGACACCGGCTCGTGGGCGGCGATGGTGGAGTCGGCCACCGCGGCGCTGGACCGCGACGGCTTCAGGATCGCCCAGACCCGTCCGGACCAGGCGGCCCTGCTGCACTTCACCAGCGGCACCACGGGGAAGCCGAAGGCGGCCGTGCACGTCCACGAGGCCGTGGTGGCGCACCACGTGACCGCGATGTACGCCCTGGACCTGCGGCCGGGGGACGTCTACTGGTGCACCGCCGACCCCGGGTGGGTGACGGGCACGTCGTACGGCATCATCGGGCCGCTGTGCCGCGGGGTCACGGTGGTCACGGACTCGGCCGACTTCGACGCCCGGCGCTGGTACCGCACCCTGCAGGACGAGCGGGTCACCGTCTTCTACACGGCGCCGACCGCGCTGCGGATGCTCATGCGGGTCGGGTCCCAGATGGCCCACGAGTACACCTTCCCGGCGCTGCGGCACGTGGTCAGCGTCGGTGAGCCGCTCAACCCCGAGGCCGTCGTGTGGGGCGTCGAGGCGTTCGGGCTGCCGGTGCACGACACGTGGTGGCAGACCGAGACCGGCGCGATCATGGTGAGCAACTACCCCGGTATGGCGATCCGCCCCGGGTCCATGGGGCGGCCGGTGCCGGGCATCACCGCAGCCGTCCTCGAGCGCGGGCCGGACGGCCGGGCCGCGGTGGTCCACGGGCACGTTCGAGTCCTCACCGAGCCCGACGCTGTGGGGGAGCTGGCGCTGCGACCGGGGTGGCCCTCGATGTTCCGCGCCTACCTCGACGACCCCGACCGCTACGGCGCCTGCTTCGCCGACGGCTGGTACCTCAGCGGCGACCTGGCCCGCTTCGACGCCGACGGCTACGGCTGGTTCGTCGGGCGGGCGGACGACGTCATCAAGTCCGCCGGCCACCTCATCGGCCCCTTCGAGGTGGAGAGCGCCCTGATGGAGCACCCCGCCGTCGCGGAGGTCGGCGTGATCGGCAAGCCCGACCCGCTCGCCGGCGAGATCGTCAAGGCCTTCGTCACGCTCCGGGCGGGGTACGAGGCGACGCCGGCGCTGCAGCGCGAGCTCATCACGTTCGGGCGGCACCGGCTCGGGTCCGTGGCCCCGCGGGAGATCGCCTTCGACCCGGCACTCCCTCACACCCGCAGCGGCAAGGTGATGCGGCGGCTGCTCAAGGCCCGCGAGCTCGGGCTGCCCGAGGGCGACCTCTCGACGGTGGAAGGACAGCCATGACCGCGACCGAGCAGAGGAGCGGGACCGCGACCGAGCGTGCGGCCGCGGACACCACCGAGCAGGCGACCGGGACGAGCGGCGCGGACACGCCCGCCGGCCTGCTGCGGGCGATGCTGCGCATCCGGCGGTTCGAGGAGAAGTGCGCAGAGCTCTACAGCGCCACCAAGATCCGCGGCTTCCTCCATCTGTGCATCGGCGAGGAGGCAGTCGCCGTCGGGGTCGTGGGCGCGCTGGCAGCCGAGGACGCGGTCGTGTCGACCTACCGCGAGCACGGGCACGCCCTGGCGCGTGGGGTGCCGATGACGGCGATCATGGCGGAGATGTTCGGGAGGTCCACCGGCTGCAGCGGCGGACGCGGCGGCTCGATGCACCTGTTCGACGCCGGCCGCCGGTTCTACGGGGGCAACGCGATCGTGGCGGGGGGCCTGCCGGTCGCGGTCGGCCTGGCGCTGGCCGACCACCTGACCGGCAGCCCTGCCGTGACGGCGTGCCTGTTCGGCGACGGGGCGTTCGCCGAGGGGGAGTGGCACGAGAGCGCGAACCTGGCTGCCCTGTGGCACCTCCCCGTGCTGTTCTGCTGCGAGAACAACCGCTACGCCATGGGGACGTCGCTGGCCCGCGAGCACGCGCAGACCGACCTCGCCGCGCGCGCCGCGTCGTACGGCATGGTCTCGTGGGCGGTCGACGGCATGGACGTCACCCAGGTGCGGGAGGCGACGACCAAGGCCCTCGCCTACGTCCGTGACAGCGGGCAGCCGTGCTTCCTGGAGCTGCGGACCTACCGCTTCCGCGCCCACTCGATGTACGACCCCGACCGCTACCGCGACCCGGCCGAGATCGAGCAGTGGAAGCGGTCCGACCCGATCCCTGCGCTGACCGAGCAGCTCGTGCAGCGGGGTCAGGTGACCACCGCCGACGTCGAGCAGTGGGAGCGGGAGATCGGCCAGGAGATCGCCGCGGCGGTCGCTGCCGCCGACGCGGCGCCTCTCGAGCCCGTCGAGGACCTCACGCGCCACCTCACCAGCACCGGGCCCGGCGAGGGGAGCGCGTCATGAGCCCGCGGACGGCCACCGCGACCCACCGCCGCGGCCGCAAGGCATCGGCCCCACCTGCGCCGACGGCCACGGCCACCACGTACCGCGAGGCCCTGAGGGAGGCGCACCGCGAGGCGATGCGTCGCGACCCGCGCGTGTTCCTCATGGGCGAGGACGTCGGCCGCTACGGCGGGGCGTTCGCGGTGAGCCTCGGGCTGCTCGAGGAGTTCGGCGAGGACCGGGTGCGCGACACGCCCCTGTCCGAGGCCGCGTTCACCGGGGCGGGGATCGGCGCCGCGATGCGGGGCATGCGTCCGGTCGTCGAGATCATGACGGTCAACTTCAGCCTGCTGGCGCTCGACCAGGTCCTCAACAACGCAGCCACGCTGCGCCACATGTCCGGAGGGCAGCTGTCGGTGCCGCTGGTCATCCGCATGACGACCGGCGCCGGCCGGCAGCTCGCTGCTCAGCACTCCCACAGCCTCGAGGGCTGGTACGCGCACATCCCCGGCCTTCGCGTGCTCGCCCCCGCGACCCTCGAGGACGCCCGCGGCATGCTGTGGCCCGCGCTGCAGGACCCCGACCCCGTCGTCATCTTCGAGCACGGCTCCCTCTACAACCTCTCCGGCCACCTCCCGGCGGACCCCGGACCCGTGGACATCGAGCGTGCAGCCGTACGGCGCAGCGGCACCGACGTCACGCTGGTCGCCTTCGGCGGCACCCTCGGCAAGGCGCTGACGGCTGCGGAGTCCCTTGCAGCACAGGGGATCAGCGCCGAGGTGGTCGACCTGCGGGTGCTCCGGCCGCTGGACGACGCGACCATCCTCGAGTCCGTCGCCCGCACCCACCGGCTCGTCGTCGTCGACGAGGCCTGGCGCACCGGCAGCCTCGCAGCGGAGGTCAGCGCCCGCGTGGCCGAGCAGGCGTTCTTCGAGCTCGACGCACACGTCGAACGGGTGGGCGCGGTCGAGGTCCCGGTGCCCTACGCCCAGCACCTGGAGGAGGCGACCCTGCCCCAGGTGCCCGGGATCGTGGAGGCGGCACGACGGGCGGTGGGTGAGGATGGCTGAGTTCCGCATGCCCTCGCTCGGCGCCGACATGGACGAGGGCATCCTGCTCGAGTGGCTCGTCAAGGCCGGTGACGCCGTCCACCGCGGCGACATCGTGGCCGTGGTCGAGACGCCCAAGTCCGCGGTCGAGGTGGAGACCTTCGACGACGGCACGGTGCAGCAGCTGCTCGTCGAGGAGGGCCAGACGGTCCCGGTGGGGGCCCCGCTCGCGGTGATCGCGGACGGTCACGGCGCCGCGCCCGTCGAGGCCGTGCCTGCTGTGGCCGCAACGCCGCCCGTCGTCGCCGTGCCCGCCGTCCACCCTCCCTCCCCGGTCCTGCGCCACCGTGCCAGGGAGCTCGGCGTCGACCTGGACCAGCTCACCGGCACGGGCCCCGACGGAGCGGTCACCCGCCAGGACGTCGAGCACGCGGTCGCCGTACACGCGGTGGACCGGCACCCGCTCGACCGGCACGTGGGACGTCCCCGGGGCCGTGGCCGGGTACCTGCGGCGGCACCCACCGGGCGAGCCGGCAGGCTTCGCGTCTCCCCGCTGGCGCGCCGGCTGGCTGCGGAGCAGGGGGTCGACCTCGCCACGCTCGCGGGATCGGGGCCAGGGGAGAGCATCCGCGCTGCCGACGTCAGGGACGCGGCCGCCGCCGGCCGGGACGCGGCCGCCGCAGGCCGGGACGGTCGCCCGGTCGAACCGCCCGCCACAACCCCGCCCCGCGCGGAACACGCTGCGCCGCAGGACATGCGGACCGCCATCGCGGCGCTGATGAGCCGGTCGAACCGCGAGGTCCCGCACTACTACCTCAGCACCACCATCGACCTCCACGCCGCCCTGCAGTGGATGCACGAGCGCAACCGCGAGCTGGAAATCGCCGACCGCCTCGTCCCCGCAGCGCTGATGCTGGCGGCCACCGCGCGCGCCGCCCGTCAGGTGCCACAGCTGAACGGGCACTGGGTCGACGGCGGCTTCGTGCCCGCCGTGCAGGTGCGACTCGGGTTCATCGTGTCGCTGCGCGGCGGGGGCCTGCTCGTGCCGGCCATCGCCGAGGCCGACTCGGTGTCGGTCGTGGAGACCATGGCCAGGGTTCGCGACCTGACCCGCCGGGCGCGCAGTGGACGGCTGCGCGCCTCCGAGCTGGCCGAGCCCAGCATCACGGTGTCCAACCTGGGGGAGCAGGGGGTCGAGAGCGTCCAGGGCGTGATCTACCCGCCGCAGGTGGCCCTCGTGGGGTTCGGGACCCCGGTCGAGCGCCCGTGGGCGGTCGACGGGCTCATCGGGGTGCGCCCGCTCGTCACGGCCACCTTGGCCGGCGACCACCGCGCGAGCGACGGGGCCACCGGGGCGAGGCTGCTCAGGGCCATCGACGCGTTGCTACAGAGACCGGAGGAGCTATGACCCCACAAGAGGCCCGCAGCATGCTCGAGACGACGCTGCGGGAGATCGTGCCCGACGCCTCGCTCGCGGAGCTGGGTGGCTCAGCGGACCTGCGCCAGGAGCTCGAGCTCGACTCCCTCGACTTCGTCGAGCTGGTCGACCGGCTCAGCAAGCGCGCAGGCTTCCGGATCGAGGACGACGACGCCGACGAGCTGCGGACCGCTGACTCGGCCACGTCGTTCCTCGTCCGCGGCTCGGCCGGCCGCTCCTGAGCCACCCTGACGCCGGCCGTCGTCCCGGGACCTTCGCCCCCTGTCCCGCGCCCGGGGGCGTCCCACGCTGGGTGGATGACCGTCGCCACGCAGCCCCTGTCCGCGCTGTACAAGCCCCGCCGCGGCAGGGTGGAGCTCGTCGACGTGCCGGAGCTGTCCTACCTCGTCGTGCCGGGGCAGGGCGCCCCCGAGGGCTTCGACTTCGCAGCTGCCATCCAGGCGCTGTACGCGGTGAGCTGGGGCGCGCACTTCCTGTCGCGCAAGGCGTTCGGCGAGGCGCCTGCGGTGATGCCGCTGGAGGCGCTGTGGTGGGTGGAGGGTGAACGACAGCAGGGCATCGTGGAGGAGGTGGCCCGCGGCGGCGCGACGATGGCCGACACCGACCGCGGCGAGTGGCGCTGGGAGGCGATGATCGTGCAGGGCGACCCGATCGACGCCGTCGTCGTCGCCGAGGCCGTCGCCCAGGCACGCGGCAAGAACCTCACCGCGCTGGACCGGATCGAGCTCCGCACGTGGACGGAGGGCCGGTGTGCGCAGCTGCTGCACGTGGGTCCGTACGCCGAGGAGGCCCCGTCCCTGGCGCGGCTCCACACGGCGATCGCGGACGGCGGGCTGCGGCCGCGGGGGCGGCACCACGAGATCTACCTCGGCGACCCCAGGCGCGCTGCGCCGCAACGGCTCCGCACCATCCTGCGCCAGCCGGTCGAGCCGGCCTGAGCAACGCGGCTCCCTGAGCGACGCGGCTCCGAGTGCCTGACGCCCCTCAGGTCACGGCGAGGAGCGCGACGGCAACAGCCACGACGACGGCGAAACCGGCGATCGTCGGCACGCCCAGGCCCGGCAACGGTGCAGGTTCACGTCTGGCCACCACACCCGTACCCCGATGCCGGCCCCACCCCTTGGTGGTCGCCAGCGCCGCGAGCACCAGCACGATGCCGACGGCGAGCAGGGCGAGGGGGGCTGCGACGGTGTCCGGGAAGTAGCGCTGCATGACCCCCGGCACGACGCCGAGCGTCGCCAGCGAACCGACTGCGAGCAGGACCAGGCTGCGCAGGCGCACCCCCGCGAGGACCAGCAGCACCGCCGAGGCCACCGCGAGCACCGAGCCCCAGTCGTGCTCCATGGTGATCTCGGAGCCCACCGACAGCGTGATGCCACCCAGCAGGTCGGTGCCGTAGCGCGGCCGCAGGTGCCGGCCCCATCCCAGCATCAGCCACACCCCGCCGAGTCCCCAGATGGCAAGGCCGGACGCGTCCGAGCCGCCGTCGCCGAGGAAGGCAGCGGTCCCCGAGCCGAGGGCGACCGCGAGGCCGACCAGTACCGCGGCCTGCTGCGGCAGCCAGCGGTGGCGACGCCAGAGCTCGGCGGCCCCGAGGGTGGTCGCCGCCGACGTCACGAAGGCCACCTCCTCGCCCGCCAGGTGGAACGTCTGGTCCGCCAGCAGCCCCGTGAAGAGCCCGGTGCCCATGACGGCCAGCACCCACAGGACCGAGCGCAGCCGGCCGGTCGCAGGACGGTCGGCCGCGACGGGCACGAGGAAGCCCGCCACCACCAGGGCCGTCGTGGCCGTGAGGGTGACGGCGAGGCGGCCCACCCGTCCGAGGTCGTCGAAGTACAGGCCCCCGATGACCATGGCCGCGATGAGGATGAGGATGCCTCCGACGTAGCCGAGGGCCTCCGTCACGAGGCTGCCGGACGGCGTGGTGGGAACGGTCACCGGCAGGCCGGGGGCAGGTGTGGCCACCGCGGCCGCCGGGCCCGGCTCGGACACGGTCGGCCCGGTCGCGACCGCTGCGGCAGCGGTCTCGCCGTGCTCCTCGGCCAGGATGCGACGCCCCTGCTCGGGGGTGATGAGGCCGCGTTCGACCCAGCGCCGGACGTGGGCGTCGAGGCTGACGGCGCCGGTCGGCCCGGCGGTCGTCACCATGGCGGTGGCGGCCACGCCGCCGAGGGCGCGCGCCGCGAGTCACCGCCCAGCAGCCGCGAGGCGGCCCGGCGACGGCGCAGCTCCCGCACCAGGGCGCCCTGCTGGCGCCGGATCATCTCCGTGGTGTCGTCCAGGCCCGGGCCGGGGGCGGTCTCGGCGAGGACGTCGGGGGCGTCCGAGCCCAGTGTGGCAAGGGCCTCCTCGGTGGCCATGAGCCGCTGCAGCAGCTCACGCAGCGGGGCGCTGTCCAGGCCGTCGTCCTTCCGGGTGGCAAGGCGACGCGCCCGGAGTCGGGCGTCGGGCTGCGAGTGCTTCTTCATCCTGTCGTCCCGATCCTGCGGTCGCTCAGTGGATCTCCACGCGGGTGGCCTTGGACTCGGCCACCTTCGGCATCGACACTGCTGGTCGTCATGGTCGTTGACTCGATCCGGGCCTGTGCCCATCGTGACCCCTCGAGGTCCAGTCCATCCGGGGAGACGCCCGGGCGGGAGGGTCGTTGGTCCCGGGAGCACGGGTGCGGGCCACGGCACGGGCATCGCTGCGGGTGCGTGTAGTGGTGCGGTCCAGCCCGTTGACGAGGTCGAGCCACCGGTCCAGCCCGGTCAGGTCGCCGCGAGCCGACCGGTAGCCCACGTGTCCGTCGGGCCGGACCGCCACCACGCCGCAGCCCGGTGCGTCGTCGAGGCGGTGGAGGACCACGTGCTGCCCCGTGCGGGAGGGTGCGGAGGCGTCGCGGTCGAGCAGCACGTGGATGCCGGGCCGGGCGGTGAGCTCGTGCAGGCTCCGCGTCCGTCCGTCGACGAGGACCTCGCGGTCGGGAAGGCGGTCCCCGGGGCGTGGCCCGGCGGCGTACGGGGTGTCGTCGAGGGACAGGACGCTGTGCCGGTAGCGGACCCAGCGCTGGGACAGGACCGCGGCGACGGTGGCGGAGAGCCGGCGCCGCCCGAGCAGGTGGGGCAGCAGCGGCACGAGCCCGGTAGCGAAGTGGGCGCGGCCGAGCTCCGCCACCGGCGAGGTCGACGCCTCGGCGAAGAGCACGAGCCTGGTCAGCGCCACCACCTGCCGGGCGACGGGGCGGCGCTCGTCGCCGTAGGAGGCGAGTAGCGGCTCGGCCGCGTCGTGACCGGCCGCCAGGGCGAGCTTCCACCCGAGGTTGAGGCCGTCGACCAGGCCGGTGTTCATGCCCTGCGCGGCTGCCGGGGAGCTGGTGTGGGCGGCGTCGCCCGCGAGGAAGACCGGCCCCTCGCGGAACGTCGACGCGACCCGGTGCTGCAACGGCACGACCGACGACCAGGCGCACCTCGTCACCACGGCCGGTAGTCCCGCGCCCGCCACCAGTCGATCCAGCTCGTCGTCCTCCACCCGCGTGGGCGGTTCGCCGCCGGCGCGTGCGGGGCGGGTGGCCAGGAGCCGCCAGGGCGCCCCGTTCTCACCGAGCGGGAAGAGGAAGGCGAGGCCGTGCCGCCCGACGGTGACGTGCAGGCGGTCCGAGGTGAGCGTGGTCGCCAGGTCGACGTCGGCCAGCACGACCTCCTCGGCGTGCCCTGCCCCGGCGAACTCGACGCGGGCGCCACGGCGGACGGTGCTCGTCGAGCCGTCACACCCCACGAGGAAGCGGCAGCGCGCCTGCTCGTCCGGGCCGTCACGGCGCAGGCGCACCTGCGCCCCGTCCTCGTCGGCGTGGTGGGTGACGAGCTCGGTACCGCGCTCGACGGCGACGCCGCGCCGCTCCAGCGCCTGCGCCAGCACGTCCTCGACGTCCGCCTGGCGCACCAGGGCAGGGTGGGGGAACGGGCTGTCCGGCAGCCCGAGGTCGGAGAGGCGCACGGAGAGGGTGCGGCGCCCGAGGTGCAGCTCGGCCCGCGGGTCGCCGTCCGTGCGGTCGAGCAGCGCCTCCGTGACGCCCAGTGGACGCAGGGCCTCCAGCGTCCGGGGGTGCACGACCATGGCGCGCGACGGCCGGAAGGCGCGTGGCCGGCGCTCGACCACCCGCACCGAGGCGCCGTGGTCGTGGGCCTGCAGTGCAGTGACCAGGCCTGTCGGCCCGGCCCCGACCACGAGGACGTCGACGTCGCTCAGGAGACCTCGGTGACCCGCCACCAGCCGTCCTCCTCCATGACCTCGTCGTCCGACAGACGCTGTGCAGCAGTCGGGTCCGGCCGCTCCGCCGCGGCGAACGCTTCGACCCTGCTGCTGCCGGGGACCACGCGGTGGTGGATCGACGCCCGGTGGCTGACGAGTGCGAGCACCCACCACAGGGCGCGCGCATACGCCTCGGCGAGGTCGGGGTCGTCCCAGTCGTACAGGCCCCGGTACACGCCCCGCTCGTCCGCTGCGATCCACAGCTTGGAGACGAACCCCGGGAACCCCACGAACAGCGGGGTGTTGAGCAGGCTCTCGACCTCGAAGGCACGGTGGCCCAGGCCCCTCACCCCGCGCAACCGGAACGACACCACGAGCACGCACCGTTGCGTGCGGGGTGGGTGGGCGACCACGGTCTCGCGGTAGACCCTTCCGATGCTGCCGTCGCCGAAACGCAGGCGCAGCCCCACGTTCCCGCGCGGCAGGTGCACCTCCCGGCGAGCCAGCAGCACCGCGGTCCGGCCGGCGCACCGGGCCACGGCGACCGCGGCGACGCGCAGCGGCAGGGGAGCCGGGTCCGCGGGCCCGGACGGCGGGGCGTCCCGGCCCGGTGACGCAGCGGGCACCAGCTGTCCGTCCACGACCGCGCCGTTCAGATGAACAGGAGCTGGGCGCCCTCGGTCTTCTCGATGAAGTCGCTGGCGCTGATGATGGCCTCCACCTCGTCGTACAGGTCGTCCTCGGTCAGGTGGTTCATGTCCGCCGACATGCGGCACGCCCACAGGTGCCCGCCGGAGGCCACGATCTGCTCGAGGAACTCCGGCACCTCGGGCACGTCGAGCTCCGCGATCGACTTCTTCAGCTTCGACGTCGCCATGTGGGTGATGCCGGGGATGCCGCCGAGGCCTTGCGGCATGTGGGTCGCAGGGTTGCCGAGGGGCGTGAACTTCAGGTCGTGCATCGTCTGCTTGTTGATGATGTCGAAGCCCCAGAAGGTGAAGAACATGTGGGTCTCCACGCCCTCGCCGAGCGCCGCGTTGGCCAGGATGAGCCCGGGGTAGGCCATGTCGAGGCTGCCCTTGGAGCAGATGATGGCGAGCTTGCGCCCCTGGCTCGACGCGGTGTCGAAGCTCGGCACGATGGCGGGTGCGGTGTCGGTGGTGGTCATCAGGACTCCTCCTGGGTTCGGGGAACGGGGCGGTGGGCCTAGACGCAGCCGTGGGGCTTGGGCAGGCCGGCGACGTAGGCGAGCTTCTTGGCGGGCTTCTGGGGGAAGAGCGTGAACAGCTCCTTGGTGGGTATGCCGCCGGCGACGGTGACGCGGCGCAGGGTCGGGGTCTCGCCGCGGGCGGCGAAGTCCTCGCGCAGGAAGCGGATCGCCTTCCAGTGCGCCTCGCCGAGCGAGATACCGATCTGGGCGGCGAGGGCGGTGGCGAGGTCCTCGTCCCACTCACCCGGGTCGGTGAGGAAGCCTTCCTGGTCGACGTGCACCGGACGGCTGTCGATGGTGGTGACGGGCATGGTCTCTCAGTCCTCTTCTCGTGACGGGGTGGGTGAGCCCTGGGTGGGGGAGCCCTCGGCGGGAACGACCTTGCCCGCCATGGACATCAGGGCCGGGAGGGGCAGCGGTCGACCGGGCAGCAGGACGTTCCAGTAGACCCAGCGGAACGCCAGCTTCCCCAGGTGGTTGGCGCGGGTCTCCTTGAGCAGGCTCAGCGGCCCGACCACGGGCAGCGGGTACCTGCCGGGCAGCGGCTGGGTGTCGTAGTTGAAGTCGATGAGCAGGCCCTTGCCGTCACCGGTCTCGACGAAGCAGTTGGCGTGCCCGTCGAAGGACCCCGTCATCGGCCGGCCGTGGACCAGCTGCAGGAAGTTGTCGACGAAGACCTCGACCGAGAAGTGCGCGACCGAACCGGCCTTGGAGGCGGGGATGTCGGAGGCGTCACCGATCGCGAAGACGTTGTCGTGGGCCGTGGACTGCAGCGTGTGCTTGTCGACGGGCACGTAGTTGAGCTCGTCGCCCAGGCCCGAGCGCGCGACGACCTCCGAGCCCATGTTGAGCGGGACCGTGACCAGCAGGTCGAAGGGCACCTCGCGCTCGTCGTAGGACACGAGGAGCTTCTGCACGTCGTCGATGCGCTCGACCATGAAGTCCGGCTCGAGCAGGATCTTGCGCTCCTCGAGCATGGCGCCGAGCTGGTCGGAGGCGATGGGCTGGGTGAACGCCCCCGACAGGGGGGTGACGAACACGAGCTCCACCCGGTCTCGCAGCCCCCGGTCACGCAGCCAGGCGTCGGCGAGGAAGGTGAACTCCAATGGGGCGACGGGGCACTTGACCGGCATCTCGGTGACGTGGACGACGAGCCGCCCGTGGTCGAAGGAGCGCAGGGCCGTGGCCAGCGCCACCGCGCCGTCGTAGGAGTAGAAGTCGAAGATGCTGCGCCGCCACTGGCTGCCGAGCATGCCCGGGGTCTGGTCCGGGCGCGGCACGGTCCCGGTGGCGATGACGAGGTAGTCGTAGCCGAGGCTGCGCCCGTCGGTCAGGAGGACCTCGTTGGTGTCGGCGTCGACGCGTTCCACCTCTGCGAGGACCAGGTCGACGCCGTCCGCGATGAAGGTGTGCCGCTTCCGGGTGACCTGGTCCGGCGTGTAGGTCCCGAAGGGGAGGAACAGGTAGCCGGGCTGGTAGCGGTGGTCGTCGTCGCGGTCCACGACGGTGATCTCCCACTCGGACCGCGGCAGTGCGCGCCGCAACCGGTTCACCACCATCGTCCCCGCCGTGCCGCCTCCGAGCACCAGCAGCCGTCGCATGTCCACCACTCCTTCGTGTCGTCCTGCTCCCGACGCTATGAGCGCCCGGTCGCCGGCCACAGGGCACTACGTCCCGCCGGCTCCGGGTGAGGGACCATGGAGTCATGGGAGTCGATGTCGAGGTGGAGTGCACGATCGCGCGACCGCTCTCGGTGGTTGCCGACTTCGCGGGGGACCCCGGCAGGGCGCCCGAGTGGTATGCCAACATCCGGTCCGTCGAGTGGGAGACCCCGCCACCACTCACCCTCGGCTCCAGGATGTCCTTCGTCGCGCACTTCCTCGGTCGGCGTCTTGCCTACACCTACGAGGTGGTCGAGCTCGAGCCCGGTCGCAGGCTCGTCATGCGGACCGCCGACGGCCCGTTCCCGATGGAGACCACGTACTCCTGGGACGTGACGGGGGAGGGCCGGACCCGGATGACGCTGCGCAACCGGGGGGTGCCCTCGGGCTTCGCCCGTGTGGCCGCACCGGCGCTGGAGCGGGCGATGCGTCGTGCCACCACCAAGGACCTCGCCCGGTTGAAGGCCCTGCTCGAGTCGGCCGCCGGCGCGGGGAACGGCCGGTGACCAGGCTCGACCTGCTGCACCTGCGCCCGCACCAGGGGGCGCACCGGGTCGCCGCCCGGGCGGCGGTGTCGGTCTTCGTGCCACTCGCCGCGGTGACGCTGGCGGGTCGTCCGGAGTGGTCGGCGTACGCCGCGTTCGGTGCCTTCACCTCCCTCTACGGCCGCAACCACCGGCACCTGTCGCGAGCGACCATGCAGGCCACGGCGGGTGCCGCCCTCACGGTCGCGGCGGTGACGGGTGTGCTCGTGGGCTCCCTGCCGTCTCCGTCGTCGTGGGCCGTGCCGGTTGCGGGCCTGGTGGCCTTCGCCGGGTCGCACCTGGCCCGTGCCCAGGACTGGCACCCACCGGGGTGCCTGTTCCTCGTCTTCGCGTTCGGCGGGTGCTCGTCCGCGCCGCACGTCCTTCGTGACGTCGTGCCGGCACTGCTCGTGACCGCTGCCTCAGCGGTGTTCGCCCTCGTGGTGGGTGCCGTCGGGGGACTCTTCTCGGCCAGGAGCCGCCGCCCGAAACCGCCGCCCCTTCCCCTGGCGTGGAGCTGGTCGTGGCTGCCCGTGCGTGACGCCGTCGCGGTCGTGGTGGCGGGCGGTGCCGCGGTCGCGCTGGGCATCGGCCATCCGTACTGGGCCATGGTCTCGGCCGTGGCGCCGCTGGGGGTCCGCGGGGTGACGGGCCAGCTCGGACGGGCTGTGCACCGTGTCGTGGGCACGCTGCTCGGGCTGCTGCCGAGCGCGGCGCTGCTCGCCCTCGACCTGCGGGGCGTCGCGCTGGTGCTGCTCGTCGCGGTGCTGCAGTTCGTCACCGAGCTGCTGGTGGGTCGCAACTACGGGCTGGCGCTGCTGTTCATCACGCCGCTGGCCCTGCTCATGGGCCAGACCGCGCGCCACGTCCCGGCGGCCGGCCTCGTCCTCGACCGAGGGGTGGAGACGGTGGTGGGCAGCCTGGTCGGTGTCGTGGTCCTCGCCACCGTCCATGGCTACGGACGCCGGGCCGCTGCAGCCTCCCCGGGTGGGAGCGGTCAGCCGAACGTCAGGTAGCCGTTGTCCGACGCGCCGCCGACCGTCGCGGTGACCGTGACCTTCTGGCCCTTCTTCGGGTTCTTCACGACCAGCTCGGCCGAGCAGACGCCGCTGCTGTTGGTGGTGCACGGGTTCTGCCTCAGGCGGAAGTGCGCACTGGTGGCGTTGTCCGTCCACTTGACCGTCACCCCGGCGGCCGCGCTGCCGTCAGCCTTGCGGACCTTGGCGGTGTAGGTCTGCGTCCCGTCGGGCACGTAGTTGAGGCAGGAGTCGGGGGCGAGCTGTCGCTCCGGCTGCCTCTTCGGCACCGAGCAGGTGACCTCCACCCTGTAGCCCGTGGCGGCCCCGGCGGGGGCGGCGAGGACGACGGTACCGGTGGTGGCGGTCAGGGTGACGGCGAGCGCGGCAAGGGTGCGGATTGCGTGGGTTCGCATGGCCCCGAGGTTAGGAGCGCCGGCGCCGGCGCACTTCCGTCATCTGCATGAGCTTCCACGGGCGGTGACCTGCGGCGGTGGGGTCCTCTCGTGGGCAGGGCGGGTCCTGGCCGCATGGACGGGGCGGCCCGTGGGTAGGGAGCCGGTGACCCACGAGTGGCGCCGCCGGTGCCGCGGTCGACCGGAGGTGATCAGGTGACGACGGCAGAGGTGTACTCCGCCCTGGCACGGGTGGTGCTGGTGAACCGTGGGCTCGACGATGTGCTCACGGAGGTCGTGCAGATCGCCCGGGACGCGCTCCCGGGGGCCGAGCAGACCTCGATCACCCTGATGCGCGGTGACCGGGCCTGGACCGCGGCGTATGCCGGCCGGCTGGCCTACGAGGCCGACGAGCTGCAGTACTCCACCGGGCACGGCCCGTGCATGGACGCGGGGCGGACCGGCCTCATGCTGGTCGCCAACGACCTGGCCACCGAGACGCGCTGGCCGGGCTACACCCCGCGGGTGGTCGGCGAGCTCGGCCTGCACAGCTCGATGTCGGCGCCGCTGCCGTTCCAGGGCTCGACGATCGGCGGCCTCAACGTCTACTCCAGCAGCGCCGGCTCGTTCACCGACGAGTCGGTGGCGGCAGCGGAGGCGGTGGCCGCCCACGTCGCCGTGGCCGTCATGAACGCCGACGCCCACGCCGAGGCGATGGCCCAGGCGGAGAACCTCAAGCGGGCCCTGGAGTCGCGCAAGGTGATCGACATGGCGCTGGGGATCCTCATGTCGACGCACCACTGCAGCGCCGACGAGGCGTTCGCGATCCTCTCGAAGGCGTCCCAGAACCGGAACAAGAAGCTGCGGGAGCTGGCGGCCGGGCTCGTGGAGTCGACGGTGGGCCAGGGCGTGCGCTGACGGCCCGCTACCCTCGGCCGGGTCCACTGTCCTGGGCCGGGTCCACTGTCCTGGGCCGGGTCCACCGTCCCCGGCCGGGTCTAGTGTCCTCGTCCATGGGGACCGTCATCACCCGTTCCACGAGCGACGACCTGCCGGCGTTGCTGCCGCTGCTGCACGGCTACAGCTCCTTCTACGGTGCCGCGCCGCAGGACGACGCGCTCCTGGCGATGGCCCGGGCCTTCTGCGAGGACGGCCCGGACGGTCTGCAGCTGGTGGCACGGGAGGAGTCGGGGCGGCTGGTCGGCTTCGCCACCCTGCTGTGGAGCTGGGACACCACCAGCGCGTCCCGGCTCGCCGTGATGGAGGACCTGTTCGTCGCCGACGGGACCCGCGGCCAGGGCGTGGGGAGGCTGCTCCTGGAGGCCTGTGCCGAGCGCGCTCGAGAGCGGGGCTGCCCCGCCCTGTCGTGGATGACGGCTCCGGGCAACACCCGCGCGCAGCGCCTCTATGACGCGGCCGGGGCCGAGCGCTCCAGCTGGCTCACCTACCGCCTGTCCCTGCGCGAGCCCGGGAAGGACTGATCCCATGGAGGTCACCGTCACCCCCGTCCTCGTCGCCGAGCTGCTCGCCGAAGGCGAACGCGTGCTGGCCGGGGCCGACGTCGTGGTCAACACTTACCACCTGCACTTCGACCACTGCGGCGGCAACCACCTCTTCGCCGGCAAGCCGGTCTAGCTCGACGAGCCGCGCACCGAGGCCCGCGGCTGGACCGCGCTGGACCCGGTGCAGGTCTGGCTCGCCCACGAGCACGAGCCGTGGCGTCCGCAGCGCGGTTCGCGCGGCGGTCCGGACGCACCTGTCAGGCCCTGATCCGCTGACCCAGCAGCAAGTTCAGGGCCCAGCCGAGGGAGGTGACCAGCAGGACCGCCAGCACCATGGTCAGCAGCTGCGACGGGCTCGACAGGATGCCCAGGCTGACGATGAGCGTGGACGCGCCCGCCGGTGGGTGCTGGTGCTTCACGGCCACGAGGACAAGTGAGGTGAGGGCGACCGAGAGCGCCCCGGCGAGGACGTGGCCCGCGGTGAGGGCACCCACCGGCGCCGGCGGCAGGCCCTGCAGCGCGAACAGGTGCAGCATCGCCCAGCCCACCGCGATGCCGACCAGGTGGCCCACCAGCGTGTGCCCGGGACGTGACGACTCCTCGCCGGGGCTCTCGAAGAAGAGCATCACCGTGGGGCCGAGGCTGGGGAAGAGCCACGGCTGTGACAGGCCGAGCCCGACGGCGCCGGCGACGGCGAGCAGCGCGAAGGCGAGGACGGCGGCATACAGACCAGCGCCGAGCGCCCCCGCGCGCTGCTGTGCCCGTTGCAGGACAGTGATGCTCATGGGCTGACGATCAGGGCCTGCGGGGCCGCGACCTTCATGCGGGTCTGCAACCACGCGATCTGGCGCCGGGTCTCCGCCGCGGACGCCTCCGCCACCTCGAGGAGCTCCCGGTCGCGCAGTCCCTGGGCGCCCTGCCGAATCACTGTCCAGGAGCTGAGGACGAGGTGGGCGAGGACGTGGAGGTCCTGCAGGTCGCGGAGCAGCCCCAGCGGGCCGGTGCGCGCCTCGCCGAGCCCGGCCGCGTGCAGCCGCTCGGGCTCGGAGGCGTCGTCCTCGCCGTAGCGCTCGACCACCGGCGCGAGCTCCTCGCGGTGGGCGTCGGACATCTTCGCCAGCGTCTCGCACATGAAGTGGATGTCCGGGTGCTTGGCCTGGGCTTCGGCGACGGTGCGCAGCGACTCGGCGAGCACCTGCTCGGCGTGGTCGACGAGGCCGACGTAGGTGGCGAGCCGGGGCATCAGTGGTCTCCGTCCTGCGCCGGGTCCAGGGGGAAGCGTGGCGGGTCGTCGACCAGGGTGCTGGAGGTGGCGTCGCCGCCGGCGGTCTGCGGCACCGAGCGTCGGCCTGCCGTGCCGGCGTCCGCTGCGGGTCGCGAGGCGGTCGTCGTGGGGGCCGGGCTCGGTCCTGCGCCGTCGCGCACCTTGGTGACACGGCACGCCGCTGTCTTGAAGTAGGGCTGCTTGGACACCGGGTCCCAGACGGCCATGGTCAGCTCGTTGGCCTGCCCGGGACCGGCGCCGGCCGTCGCTCCCTGCTCGGGCTCCCAGCTGCCGTAGTGGAACGGCGCGAAGACCGCCCCCGGCATGACCTCACCGACGCGGGCCGGGACCTCGATCGACCCGCGCGGCGACTCGACCCGGACGACGTCGCCCTCGGCGACGCCCAGCTGCCGCGCGTCGTCCACCGACAGCTCCACCCAGGCGGCCGGCGCAGCCTTCTGCAGCGACCTCGCGCGACCGGTCTTGGTGCGCGTGTGGAACTGGTAGGCGGTGCGGCCGGTGGTGTAGAGCAGCGGGTACTCGTCGCTCGGCTCCTCGTGCGGGGCCGAGTACTCCGCGCCCTTGAGGAAGGCGCGACCGCCGGGCGCCATGGCGCGGTGCTCCTCCTCGGTGACCTCGGCGCCGGTGAGCAGGTCGTGCCCGTAGGTCTCGCACACCTCGGTGTCCGAGGGGAACTGCGCGTCGGCATACAGCCGGTCGGTGCCGTGGGGAGCCGACTCGTTGACCGGCCAGGGGATGCCGCTGCCGCCGCGGAGCATGGCGTAGGTCAGTCCGCTGTAGTCGACCGGCCGCCCGCGGCTGGCTTCACGCCACGCGTCGAACACCTCCTCGGGTGTCTCCCAGGCGGCGAGCGGTGCGCCGTCCTTGTCGGTGAACCCCATGGCGCGGGCGTACATGAGGAAGATCTCGAGATCGCTGCGGGCCTCGCCGGGGGGTCGTACGGCGTCCTCGGACAGGTGGACCGTGCGGTTGACGTTGGTGAACGTGCCGGTCTTCTCCCCCCACCCGGCCGCGGGCAGCACCACGTCGGCCAGCTGGGCGGTCTCGGTGAGGAAGAGGTCCTGCACCACGACGAAGAGCGACTCCTGGGCGAGGATCCGGCGGATGCGCCCCGACTCGGGCATCGACACCGCGGGGTTGGTCGCGCTGACCCACAGCCACTCGATGCTGCCTGCCTCGGCATGGTCGAAGATCTCCATCGCGTGGGTCGGCGGCGCCCAGTGGGGGATGGTCAGCGGGTCCACGTTCCACAGCCTGGCCAGCTCGTCGATGTGCTTCGGGTTGTCCCAGTTGCGGAAGCCGGGAAGGTCGCCGTCGGCCCCGCACTCGCGGTTGTTCTGTGCCGTGGGCTGGCCGTTCATCTGCAGGATCCCGCAGCCTGGCCGGCCGATCATGCCCCGCAGGAGGTGCAGGTTGTTGACCGCGACGGAGGACGCCGTCGCCTGGTGCGACTGGTAGAAGCCCTGGAGCACGGTCGACAGCACGGCCCCGCTCTCCCCGAAGATCCGCGCGGCCCGACGCAGGTCGTCGGCGTCGACCCCGCAGATGCCCGCCACCCGCTCGGGGTCGTAGGACGAGACCGTCTCCCACAGCTCCTCGCGTCCGAGGGTGTGTGCGGCCACCCACTCCTCGTCGACCCAGCCGTTGGCGAACACCTCCCGCGCCAGGCAGTTCACCAGGGCGAGGTTGGTCCCGACCTTCGGTGCCAGGTGCACGCCGCCGGTGCGCTCCGCCTCCCGGGCCACTGGTGTCCGCCGCGGGTCGACGCAGACGACGCGAGGTGGGTCGTCCCCGCGGGTGCGGTCGAGCACCCGCGACCAGAGCACCGTCTGGGTCTCGGCCATGTTGTGGCCGTAGAGGAAGATCGCGTCGCAGTGCTCGATGTCGGTGTAGCTGCCCGGCTGGCCGTCGGCGCCGAACGACTCCTTCATCGCGGCTGCGGCCGTGGCGGTGCACAGGCGCGTGTTGCCGTCCATGTGCGGGGTGCCGAGGCCTGCCTTGCCGATCGTGGCAAGGGCGAAGTACTCCTCGAGGAAGAGCTGCCCACTGGTGTAGAAGGCGTGCGTGAGCGGACCGGCCTTGTCCAGCAGGCGCTTCGACTCCTGCACGACCCGGCCCATGGCGGTCTCCCAGTCGGTCTCCACCAGCCTGTCGCCGTCGCGGACCAGGGGCCGGGTCAGGCGGTCGGGGGCGCTCGCCCAGGGGGTGCTGCCGTACAGGCCCTTGGGACCCAGCCGCCCGTGGTTGACGACGTCCCCGGCCCGGCCGCGCACGCCGACCATGCGGCCGTCCTTCACGGCGATGTCGACGCCACACCCGTTGCTGCACAACAGGCAGGCTGACTGCACCCACTGCTCGACGTCGGCCTCGGCCACGCCCTCGTGGAGGTGCTGGTCGACCCGTACCGGCCACACAGTGCCCCGCGCGTGGGGGGTGGGTGCACCCCATATGTCTGCGATGCGATCCACGATCGTGGGCCTTCCGTCCGTGCCGCCACCGACTCTCGCCGAGTCGTGGTGCGGCAGGGGATCCCGTCGCCGGGATCGATCCCTGCCGCAACGGATCCCGTACCCGGGCGCATCGGCGGACAAACGCCCGGCGGGGGACACCGCCCACCCCGCGCCGTTGGAGGTGGACGTCGCCATGGCGGGCGACTACCAGCGCTTCCGCCGGGCATGCGCGGCAGGTGGTTAGAGTCAGGTTTCGTGAAGCGTCCCCGTCTTCGGCGGTCGTCAGCGACTCGGCGCTGGACCGTGCACCGGTGTCCCGCACCGGCTCTGCTCGCCGCGACCGTCCTGGTGCTGGCCGGCTGCGTGGGCCAGGGCAACGTCGAGAACCACAACGCCGGCTCCGCGGCCCTCGCGTTCGCGTCGTCCGCCAAGGCCTCGCCGGCCACTGCCTGCGACCTTCTGGCACCCGAGACGCGCAAGGAGCTCGAGTCCACCGACGGTCCCTGCGACAGCTCGCTGCCCCTGCAGGTGGGTCCGGCCGGCGGCATCGTCCGCCAGGTCCAGCTCTACGGCAAGGACGCCATCGTCCACCTCTCCACGGACACCGTCTTCCTCGCGCGGTTCCGGGACGGCTGGCGGGTCACGGCTGCGGCTTGCACGTCCCGGGGCGACCGCCCCTACGACTGCAAGATCAAGGGGGACTAGGTGCGCACGCTCTTCGCCGGCTACCTCGCGTTCATCGTCCTGGGTCTCGCCTACTGCATCGCGATCGGGGTGGCGCACCGATGAGGCGGTGGCTGCGGGAGAACAGCCTCACGCTCGCCTTCACGCTGCTGCTCCTCGGGGCGCTGGTGGGGCAGGCGGTGTCGGGGCAGGCCTTCTACAACGAGAACGCCCTCGATGCGGGGCTGCCGACCCTGACCATGCTCGAGTACGTCACGTCGTCGCAGTTCGCCGTCGACGTGGCGGAGAACTGGCAGTCGGAGTACCTCCAGTTCCTGCTCTACATCCTGCTCACGGTCTGGCTGCTGCAGAAGGGCTCTCCGGAGTCCAAGCCGCTCGACAAGGCCGGCCGGGAGTCCGACCAGGACCAGAAGGTCGGGCGGTACGCCGAGGACAGCTCACCCCTCTGGGCCCGGGTCGGCGGCTGGCGGACCTCGCTCTACTCGCGGTCCCTCGGCCTGGTCATGGGCGTGGTCTTCCTGGGGTCGTGGAGCGCCCAGCTGGTGGCCGGCCGCAGCGCCTACAACGCCGAGCAGCTCCAGGACCTTCAGGACCCCCTCAGCTGGACCGGGTACCTCACCGCCCCCGACTTCTGGAACCGCACGCTGCAGAACTGGCAGTCGGAGTTCCTCGCCGTCGGCAGCATGGTCGTCCTCAGCATCTACCTGCGTGAGCGCGGCTCACCGGAGTCCAAGCCTGTGGGGTCCTCCCACGAGGCGACCGGCGTCGAGGGGTAGCGCGCCGCACGAGGGTGGTCGAGCCGCGCGGACGGTGGTAGTCAGGTCCGGTGCAGATGTCCAAGACGGCAGACCTGTGGTGGAAGACGGCGGTGTTCTACTGCGCCGACGTCCAGACCTTCCTCGACACCGACGGCGACGGCCAGGGTGACCTCGTCGGCATGGCCCGGCGCATCGACTACCTCGCCGACCTCGGGGTGACGTGCCTGTGGCTCATGCCGCTCTACCCGACCCGTGACGTCGACGACGGCTACGACATCACCGACTTCCTCACCGTGGACCCGCGCCTGGGCGACCTCGGCGACTTCGTCGAGCTGGTGCGGACGGCACGGTCGCGCGGCATCCGGGTCATCCTCGACTTCGTCATGAACCACACCTCGGACCACCACCCGTGGTTCAAGGAGGCGCGCAAGAGCAGGGACAACCCGTACCGCGACTACTACGTGTGGCGCTCGACGACGCCGCCGGACACCTCGGCCCTGGTGGTGTTCCCCGACCGCGAGGACAGCATCTGGGAGAAGGACGAGCGCACCGACGAGTGGTACCTGCACAACTTCTACCGGACCCAGCCCGACCTCAACACCGCCAACCCCGAGGTGCGCGAGGAGATCGTCAAGGTCATGGGCCTGTGGCTCGAGCTCGGGGTCTCGGGCTTTCGCATCGACGCCGTGCCGTTCCTGTTCGCCCGCGACGTGCTGCCCAAGAAGGACGAGAAGTTCGTGTGGGACCCGCACGAGACGCTGCGCCACGTGAAGGCGTTCTGCGGCCGGCGGGGCAGTGACGTCGTCCTGCTCGGTGAGGTCAACGTGCCCCGCGAGGAGCAGGAGGCGTTCTTCGGCGGGGCCGACGGCGACGAGCTCACCATGCAGTTCGACTTCATCGGCATGCAGGCCACCTGGCTGTCGCTGGCCCGCGGCGACGCGCGCCCACTGGTCGAGGCCCTCGAGGGGAGGCCGCCCGTCGACGAGGAGAGCCAGTGGGTCAACTTCCTGCGCAACCACGACGAGCTCACCCTCGACAAGCTCAGCGACGAGGAGCGGCAGGAGGTCTTCGACGCGTTCGGCCCCGACCCCGCCATGCAGCTCTACGGGCGCGGCCTGCGACGCCGGCTGCCCCCGATGCTCGACGGCGACCCGAGGCGGATCCGGCTCGCCTACTCGCTGATGTTCTCCCTGCCGGGCAGCCCGGTGCTCTTCTACGGCGAGGAGATCGGCATGGGGGAGAACCTCGAGGTCCCTGGCCGCTACGCCGTGCGGACGCCGATGCAGTGGAGCGAGGCCCGCAACGGAGGGTTCTCCAGCGCGGCACCGAGGCGCCTGGCACGACCGCTGACCGAGGGCGCGTTCGGGCCCGAGCACGTCAACGTGTCGGCCCAGCGCAACGACCCCGACTCGCTGTGGACCTTCATGGCCCAGCTCGTGCGCCGCTACCGCCAGTCGCCGGAGCTGGGGTGGGGCGCGTTCGAGGTGATGGACCAGCCGTTCCCGGCGGTGCTGGCCCATGTGGCCCGGCTCGACGAGTGGGCCACCATCGCCGTCCACAACCTCGGCTCCGAGGCCTGCCGGGTGCCGCTGTCGCTCGCTGCGCTCGAGGGTGAGGGGCTGCCCCCGGTCGTCCTCCTCACCGACCTGCTCTCGGACTACCGGCTGGAACCGGAACGCGGCGGTGCGGGCACGCCCACCGTGGAGGTTGACCTCGACGGTTACGGGTACAGGTGGCTGCGGGTCATCCGCGAGGGTGACGAACGCATCGCCTGAGATCCCGGGCAGACCGGACACCAGGCACGGACAGGAACGAGGTGGCGCATGAGCCGAGTGGTAGCCGTGACGGGGGCCAGCGGGGGAGTAGGGCGCGCGTGCGTCCAGGAGTTCGCCCGACGGGGTGACCGGCTCGCACTGCTCGCGCGCGGCACCACCGGGCTCGACGCGGCCGCCGACGAGGCGCGGCGCGCGGGGGCGGCGGAGGTCATCACCGTGCCGGTCGACGTCGCGGACGCCGGGGCCGTCGAGGAGGCCGTGGCCCAGATCGAGCAGGATCTCGGGCCCGTCGACGTGTGGGTCAACAGCGCGTTCACGTCGGTGTTCGCGCCGTTCCACGAGATCACCGCGCAGGAGTACCAGCGGGCGACCGAGGTGACCTACCTCGGCTACGTGCACTGCACGATGTCGGTGCTGCGGCGCATGCGCGAGCGCGACCGGGGCGTCATCGTCCAGGTGGGGTCCGCGCTGGCCTACCGAGGCGTCCCGCTCCAGACGGTCTACTGCGGCGCCCGGCACGCCGTGCAGGGCTTCCACGAGTCGCTGCGCTGCGAGCTGCTGCACGACCGCAGCGGGGTCAGCGTGACCATGGTGCAGATGCCGGCGCTCAACACCCCGCAGTTCACCTGGGTGCTCTCGAAGCTGCCGCAGAAGGCCCAGCCCGTGCCGCCGATCTACCAGCCGGAGGTGGCGGCCCGCGCCGTCGCCTTCGCGGCCGACCACCCGCGGCGGCGGGAGTACTGGGTGGGGGCCTCCACCGTCGGCACCCTGGTCGCCAACGCAGTGGCGCCCGGCCTGCTCGACCGCTACCTGGCGCGGACCGGGTACTCCTCGCAGCAGACCGGGGAGCCGCGCGACCCCGACCAGCCCGTCAACATGTGGGAGCCGGCCGACGGCCCCGAGGGACGCGACTTCGGCGCGCACGGCACCTTCGACGCGCGCGCGAAGACGCGCAGCTGGCAGCAGGTCGTCGCCCACCACTACCCGCAGGTCGCCGCCGCGGCCGTCGGTGCCACGGCGGTCGCCACCGTCGCCTCCATCGCCTCGGGGCTGGGTAGGAGAGCCGGACGCGGTCGCGCCTAACCCGTGCGGGACGTATGCCCACGAGGTTGGATGGCAGGTATGGACGCTGCAGGCACGCCCCCCACAGACACCCGGACCGCCGTCGCCAAGGTGAGCGGCGGCGCCGTCCGCGGCTCCCGACGCGAGGGCGTGGACACCTTCCTGGGCATCCCGTACGCCGCCCCCGCCGTGGGTGCCGACCGCTACCGCGCGCCTCGTCCCGTCGAGCC
The DNA here is from genome assembly GCF_001428025.1 of Phycicoccus sp. Soil748. GTDB lineage: Bacteria > Actinomycetota > Actinomycetes > Actinomycetales > Dermatophilaceae > Pedococcus. The sequence goes on from NZ_LMSC01000012.1 coordinate 109,327, forward strand.
GTGGGAGGGGGAGCGGGACGCCACGAGGCACGGGCCGACCGCGGCACAGTCGCCGTACCCGACACCGATGGACCGGTTGCTGCCGAGCTCGGTGACCCCGGGTGACGACTACCTCAATGTCGACGTCTGGGCGCCCTCAGGCGGCTCTGGCCTGCCGGTGCTCGTGTGGATCCACGGTGGGGCGTTCGTCCGCGGCGCCAACTCCGTGCCGACCTACGACGGCACCGCCTTCGCCCGTGACGGCGTGGTCGTGGTCGGCGTCAACTACCGGCTCGGCGTGCCGGGCTTCGCCGCGCTGCACGGCGCGCCGACCAACCTCGGCCTGCGCGACCAGGTGGCCGCGCTGGAGTGGGTGCGCGACAACGTCGCCGCCTTCGGGGGCGACCCGGGCCGGGTGACCATCGTCGGCGAGTCGGCCGGAGCCATGAGCGTCGCGACCCTGATGTCCTCACCGGCTGCACGAGGGCTGTTCCACCAGGCGGTGGTCCAGAGCGGTGGCGCCGCGGCCGTGTGCACGCTGGACGACGCCCGGCTCGTGGCGGCGGAGCTGGCCACGATGCTCGGCGTGCCGCCCACCGCGGAGGCGTTCGGCGCGCTCGACCCGCAGGCGGTCGTCGCCGCCCAGACCGCCCTCGCGCTGGCCATCCAGTCGGCTCCCGACCCGCGGCGCTGGGGCGCCAGCGTCCTGCGCGGCGGCCTCGGCATCATGAGCACCTTCCCGGTCGTCGACGGGGACGTCGTGCCGGACGTGCCGCTGTCGGCCCTGGCGGCCGGTGCCGCGGCGGGGGTGCCCCTGCTGCTGGGCACCACCCGGGAGGAGTTCCGGTTGTTCCTCGTGCCCACCGGCATCGCCGGGACGGTCACCGAGGCTGCGCTGCCGGTCCTCGCCGCGCGGTACGGGTGGCCGGCCGGGGCGGTCGAGACCTACTCGGCGAACCGTCCGGACGCCTCTCCCGGTGATGTCGCCGCGGCCATCCTCACCGACGCCGGCTTCCGCGCCCCCACGCGTGACCTCGCCACCGCGCAGCACGGCGCGGGCGGGGCCGTCCACCAGTACGAGTTCGCCTGGCAGACCACGGTGGCCGACCTCGGCGCGAGCCACGCGCTCGAGCTGCCGTTCGTCTTCGACACCGTCGGCGACGGCGGCTTCATGGTCGGCCCGGACGCCCCCCAGGGCCTCGCCGACGAGATGCACGCCGCCTGGGTGCGGTTCGTCACCGACAGCGACCCCGGGTGGCCGCAGTGGAACCCGCAGGACCAAGCCGTGATGACGTTCGGGACGCCCTCGGAGGTGGTGCGCGCACCGCGCGCCGACGAGCTCGCGCTCTGGCCCTGACCGGAGCGCCGACGGCAGGTCTCAGACCTCGAACCACCGGTCGCCGGACAGCACCCTGCCCACCGCGCCCCCGACCTCGGCGCCGAGCAGGGTCGCGGTGGCGAAGTCCGCTGCAGCGCCGTCGAACACGTGGTGCCGCCGCAGCATCGCGTGCCGCCCACCCGCCACCGTGACGTAGCCGACGTCCGCGGTGCGCTCGAGGTCCCTGGCGACGCTGGCCGACCGCGACGGGCTCGCGACCCGGTCGCCGTCGCCGTGCACGAACAGCACCCTCTTGCCGCGGAGGCCGACGTGCCCCTCGTGCGGGTAGAGCCACGGCGCCAGTGCGACGACGCTGCGCACCGCCGGGGCGCCACCCGCGAGCAGCGCCGCGCGTCCACCCAGGGAGTGGCCGACGAGGCACACGGGCATCTCGGGGCCATACCGCTCGGCGAGCTGGGCCAGCGCCCACTCGACGTCGCGCACCGGGGTGTGGTGGGCGTCCCAGCCCCGCCGGGAGTTGAGCAGCCGCTGCACGACGAGCCGGCCCCGGCCGGCCACGGCGACCCGGGCGGCGATGGGCACCATGCGGAGCACGGACTGCTGGGTCGGGCTCACCCGCATCATCCCGCGTCGCGCGGCGCCCCCGTGCAGCAGCAGCACGGCACCGTGCGGCGACGAGGGCGCCGTCGTGGTGATCAGGCGTGGTCGCAGCTCGACCATGGGGTTCCTCTCGTGCGGTCGACCGGTGTCCCACCAGCCTCGCCGACGGTCGGGGTGGTCGCGAGCCGGGCGTCGCGGGCGGGGCGTGGGAACAGCGGGGCCAGACCCGGTTTGGGCGTGGCGAAGAGGGGCATCATGGGAGGTGACCAACCCCGACGACCCAAGGAGGACATCGTGCCCATCGACCCGTGGTTCGTGCTGGTCGGACTGGGAGTCATCCTGCTCCTGATGGCTCTGTTCGTCTTCCTCAGCCGTGGCGGCACGAGGACCCCGCCCAAGGACCGCTCGCACCGGCACCGCGGCCACGGCGCCAGTCACGGGGCGGCAGGCTCGGACGGCCCTGCGCGTCACTGACCGCGGCCCCTCAGGGCATGGCTCGGTCGACCTCGTCCTCGGTCGCGCCGGCCGACCACAGGCGTGCGCCGAGCTCGCGGGCGGCCGCCTGGAGCTCCGGTCCGCCCACGACGCGGTAGGGGGCGCGCAGGCGCACCAGCTGCTGGGCGTACCACCACGGGTCGCTCGTGCTGCCGACGAGCCGGGAGGTCGTCGCGTCCACCTGCTCGAGGCGCCCGAGGCCCCCGGGCAGGTGGTGAGCCACCTCGTCGGCCGGGGCGTCGACGACCACCTCGGTGGAGTGCTCCCACCCGCTGGCCAGGTGCTCCTCGAGCAGCGCGACGGGGTCGATGCCGGTGGGTGGGGTGAAGGGGTCGGCCAGCACCTCGAGCTCGCGGATGCGGTCGACCCGGTAGGTGCGGACCCCGGCGTCCTGCTCCGCCGGGCGAGCCAGGCACAGCAGGTACCACCGGCCGTGGCGCACCACCACGGCCCACGGGTCGACCTGGACCGTCCACTCGCGCCCCGACTCCGAGGCGTAGGACAGCCGCACCCGGTGGTGCTCGGAGCTGGCCCGCACGAGGGCAGCGGCAGTCGCCGGGTCCGGTCGGACCGCCGCGCGGTCGGGGGCGGGCGAGGTGGCCCGGCGGACCGCTTCCGCCTGCGCTGCAACGTCTTCCGGCAGGGCGCGGATGATCTTGGCCAGCGCGCTCCCCACGGGGTCGGTCGTGTCACCCGCGTCATGGTGCCCGTCCAGCACCGCCATGACGAGGCCGAGCGCCTCCGAAGCGCTGAACGTCAGGGGCGGGAGCCGCAGCCCGCGACCGACGCGGTAGCCGCCGTAGGGCCCACGCACCGACTCGACCGGGATGCCGGCCTCACGCAGGATCCCCACGTAGCGCCGGGCCGCCCGTGAGGAGACGCCCAGCCGCTCACCGAGCCGCTCGGCCGTGGTGCCAGGGGACTCCTGCAGCAGCTCCAGGCACAGCAGGGCGCGGGCCGTCGGGTTGGTCGCCTCCACGTGTGAAGGCTCCCACACGAAGCGGACGCGAACCGTCCGCTCAGGCGGGTCCCGACGAGCGGCGGGCCGGCCTCCCGGCGCGGCTCCTCGAGTCACGTGCGGCATAGCTCCCCGACCGCCCGACGCTCGAGAACACCACGGACGCGCCGAACAGGAACCCGAAGTCGTACCACCCACCGGAGTTGCGCACCGCGTAGATGCCGACGTCGTCGCGGAAGAGGGAGACGATGAACGTCACGGGGCTGATCACCCCGTGCCACAGCCCCAGCCAGAACCCCGGGATGTCCTTCCCGGAGGCGGCCAGGTCGTTGCCGGCAGCAGCGCACGACGCCAGGAGCAGCACGAGCGCGGCAGCCGCCGTGACCCGCAGCGTGCGGCGAGTCACGGCTGGGCCGCCGGACGGGTCGAGGCGCGCAGCACGGCGACCGAGACCATGACGACCCCGAGGGCGAGGACCAGCAGTCCCACGACGAGCAGCACGGTACCGGCGGTGCCCAGCCACGGGAGCTCGGCACCGGCCACGACGTTCGCGCTCAGCGCCGCCGAGCCGTCGGCGTTCATGACGACCAGGCCCCAGTCACCGTTGCGCGGTGACCAGGAGAGCTCGGCGCCCGGAGAGCCGGTGGCCCGGGCCACCCACGTGTCGAGCGCGGTCGGAGGGGTGCTCGGCGCGGCCCCCGCGATGTCGCGGTCCAGGGAGGCTCGACGCCCGGGCACCGTGCGGGCGACGCCTGAGAGGTAGCGCTCGACGTCGGCGCTGGGGGCGATCCCGACGAAGACGTCGGGTCCACTGCCCTGGCGCGTCACCTGGATCCGCATCCGTCCCAGCACCCGGTCGGCGATGTCGTTGCCGGACGCGATGGTCTGCAGGTCCAGCGAGGTGGCCGACACGGCATACCCAGCGGTGTCCACCGGGCGGTCGAGCACCGTGACGTAGCCGTCGTGGCGCATGGTCCGGTCGGCCACGAGCAGCGCGCCGCCGCCCACGGCGATCGTCAGCGCCACGATCGACACCAGGGCGCCGAGCACCACGGCCACGGTGCGCCCGGGCGTCCAGCCCGGGCGCACTGCAGCCGTGGGCGTCGATGGCGTGGGTGCCGCGACGGGCGTTGCCGCGAGGGGTGCCGCGGTCATGGGTGCCGCGCCGGCGGGCGCCGCCGTCATCGGTGCCGCGCTGGAGGGCGCAGGGCCCGTGGGAGGCGCCGGGTCCGGCGACAGCGAGGCCATGACGTCCGGCTCGTGGGGGCCGAGGTCGAGGCGGAACGGCGGGTAGGCGTCGGTCATGAGGGCGGCGTACGCGGCGACCCGCAGCACCCAGCGGTTGAGCCCCAGGACGAGGTCGTAGAGGGGGCGCGGGTAGGTGCCGGTCACGCCGAGCACGACGGCGGCCACGAGCACCAGCAGTCCGATCAGGCCACCCTCTCCCCACGAGGTGCGCCAGCGCGTGTCGTCGGTGGCGATCCACGAACCGGTGCCGACGAGCAGGCCGACCACGACGTAGTGGGGGAGAGCGAGCAGCCACCACTTCACCAGCACCAGCCCGCGCGAGAGGTGCTCGGGGTAGTCGACCTCGAAGTGCGCGGGGTAGTCCGGGACCTCCGCGAGGGTGAACGGCGGGTAGCGGTCGGTGCCGAGGGCGCCATACGCGTAGTAGGAGACCCGCCAGCTCCACCGCAGCACGCCGGCGTTGAACTCGAACAGCGCGCGGGGGTAGTGGCCGGTCACGAGGATGGCGACGAAGGCGACGATGCTGAGCACCGCGAACGCGATCCACAGCACGGTCAGGACGATGATGTGGGGGATCACCAGCAGCCACTTCACGAGCCACAGCCAGCGTGAGCCGGTCGGCGTGGTCGCGCCGTCGACGTGGACGGGGTAGCGGGGCTGGGCGGTGGGACTCAGGGTTGCGGTCGTCATGGCTGTCTCCTCGGGTCCCCTCCACCGTCGCGTCCGGGGCCGGTGCAGGGGAGGGACCTTCGCCCCGCGACCTCAGGGTGCGGCGGTCAGGCAGGGCCGCGGCCGTCCCGGCCGGGTACGGAGGGTGCCGTGGGTGGCAGGTGGTGGCCCGTGGTGAACCGCCACACGCGGCTGCGCAGGTGGCGGGTGGTGCGCGCCGGCAGGACCGGCACGACGGGGGCCGCCCGGTAGAACCAGGTCTTGCCCACCTCGACGAGCACGAGGTAGGCGGCGACCATGCCCGCGAGGGTGAGGAAGAAGCCCATGGGCAGGGGGCGGAAGCCCAGGGCCGGCCCGAGCGGGCTCGAGGGCAGCACGGCGCCCACGCCGAGCGCCCCGAGGACCGCGACCACCAGCGGCACGCTCGGCCGGCTGCGGAAGAACGGCACGCGCCGGGTGCGGATGGAGATGATGATCAGGGTCTGGGTCGCGAGGGACTCCACGAACCACCCCGACCGGAAGAGCGCAGGGCCGGCGTGGAAGACGTGCAGCATCACCCAGAACGTCGCGAAGTCGAACACCGAGCTGAGCGGCCCGAAGACGAGCATGAAGCGGCGGATGAACCCGATGTCCCAGTGCGACGGCCGTCGGAGCTGCTCCTCGTCGACGCCGTCGGTCGGGATGGCCAGCTGGCTGGTGTCGTAGAGCAGGTTGTTGAGCAGGATCTGCGACGGCAGCATCGGCAGGAAGGCGAGGAACAGCGAGGCGCCCGCCGCCGAGAACATGTTGCCGAAGTTGCTCGACGTCCCCATGAGGACGTACTTGATGGTGTTGGCGAAGATGCGCCGTCCCTCCGCGACCCCGTCGGCGAGGACGTCGAGGTCCTTCTCCAAGAGGATGACGTCGGCGGCGTCCTTGGCGACGTCGGTGGCCGAGTCGACCGAGATCCCGACGTCGGCGGCGTGCAGGGCGAGGGCGTCGTTCGCCCCGTCGCCGAGGAAGGCGACCCCACCGGTGCTCAGCCGCTGCACCCGGACGATGCGGGCCTTCTGCTCGGGGCTCACGCGGGCGAACACCGACGTCCGGCCGATGGCGCTGGCGAGGGCGGCGTCGTCGAGCGCGTCGAGGTCGCCGCCCTCCAGGGGGACGTCCTCCGGACCGCCCGACAGGCCGAGGTCGCGGCACACCTTGGTGGCGACGGCCACGTTGTCCCCGGTGACGAGCTTGACGGTCACGCCCAGCCCGCGCAGGCGGGCAAGGGATCGCTCGACGCCCCGCTTGGGCGGGTCGAGGAAGACGAGCAGGCCCACGAGGTGCAGGTCGACGGCCGGGAGGTCCACGGCGCGACCGGGCGCGGTCGCCACCGCGACGACGCGGCTGCCGGCATCGAACTCCGCCGCGAGCCGTGCCCGCGCGGAGGCGGGGACGTCGCGGCACCGCTCGAGGACCGCCTCGGGGGCGCCTTTGGTCACGGTGGTCACCGCACCCGCCGCGTCCCGGACCACGACCGACATGGTGCGCGTGTGGTGGCTGAACGGGACGCTGTGCAGCCGGGTGTGGCCCGCGAGCCAGGCGGCCATCGCGTCCACGGCGGGAGCCGCCCAGAGGGCCTGGTCCAAGGGGTTGGCACCCAGGGCGGCACCGGGTGCGGAGCCCTCCTCGGTGCACAGCAGCCCGAGGCGTATGACGTCGAGCGCCCGGGACCCCTCCGCGGGGATGGCCCGCGCGAAGCTGACCCTCCCGTCCGTGAGCGTCCCGGTCTTGTCGGTGAACAGGACGTCGACGTCGCCTAGGTCCTCGATGCAGACGAGGCGCTTGACCAGGACCTTGCGGCGGCTCATCCGCCGCGACCCGGCGGCAAGGCTGGTCGCGACCACGGCGGGCAGCAGCTGGGGCGTGATGCCCACGGCGATGGCCAGCGAGAACAGCAGCGAGTCCATGACCGGCCGGTGGAGCAGGAGGTTGACCACGAAGATCGACGTCGTCAGCGTGCCGGCGACGCGGACCAGGAGGAGCGAGAACCTGCGCAGCCCGGTCTGGAACGTCGTGTCGAGCTGGTGCGTGCTCAGGCCCGTGGCGATGGCGCCGAGCTCGGTGGCGGTGCCCGTCGCGACGACCGCGCCCAGGCCCGCGCCGGCGTGCACGACGGTGCCCATCAGGGCGACCCCGGTCAGGTCGGCGAGGGGGGTGCCAGGCCCGACGGGGTCGGTGCCCTTCGTCACCGGCAGGGACTCGCCGGTGAGGACGGACTCGTCGCACTCGAGCTCCTCGGCCTCCACCAGGCGCAGGTCGGCAGGCACGACGTCACCGACCCGCAGCCGCACCAGGTCGCCCGGGACGACCTCCTCGACGTCGACCAGCGCCGACCCCCCGTCGCGGACGACCAGCGCGCGGTGCCGCACCTGGCTGTGCAGGGCGGCGGCGGCCCGTTCGGCGCGGTACTCGTTGCCGAAGCCCAACCCGACCGAGAGGGTGACGATGACGCCGATGATCAGGGCGTCGCGCCCCTCGCCGACGAGGGCCGACGCCGCCGCGGCGAGCACGAGCAGCAGGAGCAGTGGCGAGCGGAGCTGGTGGGAGAGCACCGCCAGCGCGCTCGCGCGGTGGGTGGCGACCGCGTTGGGCCCGTATGCCTCGCGGCGCTGCGCGGCCTCTGCCGCGGACAGCCCGTGCCCGGTGGTGACCCCGAGCGAGGCGAGCACCGCCTCCACGGACTCGGTGGCGGCGCGCCCCACGGCCGAGCGCGGTGCGCGGTCGACGGCGGTGGTCAGGGTCATGGCGTCCTTCGACGACGGGTGCACGGACGCCCGGAGGCGCCGGGGGGCGCCGGGGGCGCCGTACCCGTGTCCAGCAGACTGCCCGCGGCAGCCCGGCCTCAGGGCCCTAGGTCCCGCGTCGCGACCCGCTCAGGCGCGGTCGAGCACGCCGGGGGGCAGTGCGTCGTGATGGAGCGTTGCGTGCACGCCCCACGTGCGGTTGGCGACCTGGGTGACGTGCAGGTCGACGACCGCGCTGGCCAGGGCCAGCGCCTGGGGCCGGGGCACGGACAGCAGGTGCTCCAGCCAGGTCAGCATGTCCGACAGCGCGGCGGCGGTGGCGGCGTTGAGGTCGGCGTCGAAGCCGAACGTCAGCCTCGCGTCGGGGGTGAGCGCGTGCACCGACCGCAGGGGCGGGTCGTCGGCGAGGTCGAGCACCAGCTCGGAGGTCATGGGGCACTCGATGGCGGTGCCGCCGACCTCACCGTGGCCCTGCGCGGCGTGCCCGTCGCCGACGGTGAGCAGGGCCCCGGGCACGTTCACCGGCAGGTACAGGGTGGACCCGGCCACGAGGTCGCGGCAGTCGATGTTGCCGCCGCTCTCGGGGCGCGGCGGCACGGTCGACAGCTCGCCGGGGACGTCGCACGCGACCCCCACGACGCCGAGGAACGGCGCGAGCCGCACCTCGTGCCCGAGCTGGTTGCGGGCCACCCCGGCCGCTGCGTCGATGGCGTAGAGCAGGTCGCCGCGGGCGGTGTCGACCCCGAGGCGCTGGTTGAGCCAGGTGTCGGTGCCTCCGGAGGCCGTCCACCCCCACGGGCCCGGGACCAGGGCCGCGAAGTGCACCGACAGGACGTCGCCGGGTCGGGCGCCGACCACCTCCACGGGGCCGGTGAGGCAGTGGCCCTCCCGCGGGACGAACATCCGGGGCCGCTCCTCACCAGGGACCTGCTGGGGCTCGAGGTGGCCACCGGAGTCCAGCGACTCGACCACCACGGTGTCGCCGGGCAGCACCCGCAGGGCCGGCGGGGAGTCTCGGGAGATGGTCTGGACGACGTGGTCGCGGGTGGGCGTGAGGTGGTGGCGGGTCACGGTGACCCAGTCTCACCTGCGCCCGACTGGCCCGCACCTCCGGGTGTTCGCGAGGTGACGGACCTCGCCTGACCGCGCTCCTATCCTGCTTCCATGGAGCTCGAGTTCACCGGTCCCGTGTGGTTCTGGAAGGGACCCGCGCCGTGGCACTTCGTCTCCGTCCCCGACGACGAGTGCGGGGCGCTCGAGGCCGTCTCGGCCCAGGTGAGCTACGGGTGGGGCATGATCCCCGTCGCCGCCCGCATCGGGCGGACGCGGTGGACCACCTCGCTGTTCCCCAAGGACGGTGGGTATGCCGTCCCGCTCAAGTTCGCGGTGCTGCGTGCGGAGGAGATCGAGGTCGGTGACGTCGTCTCCCTGCACCTGACCGTCGACGCCTGAGCCGGTCCGGGGAGCAGTAGCCTCGACCCGCACGCACTGCCCGGCACCCGGCGCGAAAGGCACCACCGTGATCGAAACCGACCACTTCGTCCGCTTCGAACGGGTGGGGGCGGTCACCGAGACCGCTCGCGGCCTGCTCGCCGAGGTCGAGACCGAGCAGCTGCGGGTCGACCTCGTCGCCGACGACGTCGTGCGCGTGAAGATGAGCCGTGGTGGCGTCTTCGACGAGTCGCCCACCTTCGCGGTCTGCGTCGACCCCCTGGCGGCACCGGTCGAGTTCACGGTGGAGCGCGACGACGAGCGGGTGCGTGTGGTCACCCCGGCGATGGTCGTGTCGCTGTGGCTCGACCCGTTCCGCCTGGACGTGCACCGGGCGGACGGCTCACCCGTGGTGGAGACCGCCGCCGACGAGCAGGGTCGCTACTGGGCGTATGCCACGCTCAACGACACCTTCACCCTGCGCCGCCGGTGCCGGCAGGAGGATGCGTTCTTCGGGCTGGGGGAGAAGGGCGGCCGCCACAACCGCAAGGGCCGCGACTTCACCATGTGGAACACCGACGTCCTCAGCCCCAGCGAGACGGTGGAGTTCACCGCCGGCAAGGAGCCGGGCGACCCTCGAGGCGACCGCACCAGCGTCGACTTCGACCCGTTCTACGTGACGGTCCCGTTCCTCTACCACCAGACCTACCCCTCGGGGACGATGTCCGCCTCGTTCCTCGACAACGGCTACCGCGGCGAGTACGAGCTGTCCCCGCACGAGGAGTACCGGGTCACCTTCGCCGGCGGGCAGTACACCGAGTACATCTTCGCCGGGCCGGACATGCCGGCCGTCCTCACGCAGTACACCGCCCTGACCGGTCGCGCCGAGCTGCCCCCGCTGTGGTCGCTCGGCTACCACCAGTGCCGTTGGTTCGCCTACACCCAGGACGCGGTCGAGGAGATCGGCCGCAGGCACCGGGACGCCGAGATCCCTTGCGACGCACTGTGGCTCGACATCGACTACATGGACGGCTACCGCGTCTTCACCTGGGACCGCCAGCGGTTCCCCGACCCGCCGGGCATGTTGCAGCGCCTCACCGACCAGGGGTTCCGGGTCATCACGATCATCGACCCGGGCGTGAAGTGGGACCCGGGCTACCCGGTGTTCGACCAGGGCCTCGAGCGCGACGTGTTCTGCCGCACCGAGGGTGGCGACACCTACATCGGCCAGGTCTGGCCGGGCAACACCGCCTTTCCCGACTTCGTGACGCCCGAGGCGCGCGAGTGGTGGGGCGAGCTCAACGCAGCCCACGTCCGGTCCGGGCTCGCCGGCATCTGGAACGACATGAACGAGCCTGCGACCGGGACCATCCCGTCGCGGGCGATGCGCTTCGGCCACGGAGAGCACCCGCACGAGCGCTACCACAACCAGTACGCCCTGCTCATGGCCATGGGGACGCGGCAGGGGCTGGTCGAGGCGATGCCCGAGCTGCGCACCTTCATCCTCTCCCGGGCCGGCTTCGCCGGGATCCAGCGTTACGCCGCCAACTGGATGGGCGACAACCTCTCCCGCTGGGACCACCTGCGCATGAGCATCGCCATGGCGTCAGGCTTCGGGATCTCGGGCCAGCCCTTCGTGGGGGCCGACATCGGCGGCTTCGCCGGCGGTTCCAACGCCGAGCTGTTCACCCGCTGGATGCAGTACGGCGTCCTGACGCCGTTCTGCCGCAACCACTCCATGATCGGCAACGTCGACCAGTACGCCTGGGCGTTCGGTGACCTCGTGCAGGACATCGTCCGTGAGGCGCTGGGGCTGCGCTACCGGCTGATGCCCTACATCTACAGCGCCTTCGTGCGGTCCTCCGCGACCGGCGAGCCGGTGCAGCGGCCGTTGGTCTTCGACCACCAGTACGACGGCACGGTGCGCGACCTCGACGACCAGTACCTCTTCGGGACCGACCTGCTCGTCGCCCCGGTGACCGAGCCGGCGGCGACCTCGCGGCAGGTCTACCTGCCCGAGGGCGACTGGTACGACTGGCACAGCGGGTCGCTGGTCGGCGGGAGGGGGTTCGTCATCGCCCCGACGCCCATGGACCGCATCCCCCTGTACGCGCGCGGCGGCGCGGTCGTGCCGATGTGGACGGAGGCCCCCGCCTCGACGGCCGGCTACCACCCCGAGGTGGTGGAGCTGCACCTGTTCGTCCCCACCGGCGACGGCGAGCACGTGTCCCGGCTGACCGAGGACGACGGCCTCACCACCGCGTCGCCGCAGGGCGCCTGCCACCGCACGACGTTCACCGTCGTGCGAGAGGGTGGCAGCCTGCGGCTGACGGCGCAGGTCGAGGGCGATGGCTACCCGCAGTTCCGGCGCACCGCCTACCACCTGCACGTCCACGGGGCCGCGCCCGACCGGCTCGAGCTGCAGGGGGAGGGGCTCGACGTCGACGCGGTCCCTGCGGACGGCGACGGTGTCTTCGTGCTGCCCGTGGCGGCACGGCCGTTCACGGCGGTGCTCGAGGTCTGAGGGCGGCTAGCGTGGGTCCCGCCGGGGGACCGCCGGGCGAGGGAGCCCGTCGGCAGCGGCGGGCGCGAGGGGAGACGGAGACGATGGGGACGACGACGGTGGGGGCGACGACGGAGCAGGCGCCGCAGACGGGACGGGTCGCCGACCGCCACGACCTGATCCGGGTCCAGGGCGCGCGGGAGAACAACCTCAAGGACATCAGCGTCGAGATCCCCAAACGCCGGCTCACGGTGTTCACCGGGGTCTCGGGGTCGGGCAAGAGCTCCCTGGTGTTCGCGACCATCGCCGCCGAGTCGCAGCGCATGATCAACGAGACCTACAGCGCCTTCGTCCAGAACTTCATGCCGACCCTGTCGCGCCCGGACGTCGACGTCCTCGAGGGCCTGACGACGGCGATCATCGTCGACCAGGAGCGGATGGGCGCCAACCCCCGCTCCACCGTCGGCACTGCCACCGACGCAAACGCCATGCTGCGGATCCTGTTCAGCCGCATCGGTGTTCCACACATCGGGCCGTCGACGGCGTTCGCGTTCAACGTGCCCACGCGCGTCGCGAGCGGGGTGATGCGCACGGACAGAGGCGGCCGTGAGGAGAAGAGCATCGTCCGCGACGCGGTCTACCAGGGCGGCATGTGCCCCCGCTGCGAGGGCATGGGTGCCGTCAACGACTTCGACCTCACGGCGATCTACGACGGCAGCCGGTCGCTTTCCGAGGGTGCGCTGCTCGTCCCGGGCTACAGCATGGACGGCTGGTACGGCCGCATCTTCAGCGGCGCCGGCCTCCCCATGGACAAGCCGGTCGGCCAGTTCACCGCCAAGCAGCTCGACAAGCTCCTGTACGGCGCGCCCGAGAAGATCCGCGTCGAGGGGGTCAACCTCACCTACGAGGGCGTCCTGACCAAGGTGCAGAAGTCGATGCTCTCCAAGGACGTCGAGGCCATGCAGCCTCACGTCCGGCGGTTCGTCGAGCGGGCGGTGACGTTCACGACCTGCCCCGACTGCGGTGGCACACGGCTGTCCAAGGAGGCGCTGTCCTCGAAGGTCAACGGCAAGAACATCGCCGAGCTCTGCTCGATGCAGATCAGCGACCTCGCGCTCTGGCTCCGCGACCTCGAGGATGCGTCGGTGGCCCCGCTGCTGGGCGGCCTGCGGCACCTGCTCGACTCGTTCACCGAGATCGGCCTCGGCTACCTCTCGCTCGACCGGCCGGCCGGCACCCTCTCCGGCGGCGAGGCCCAACGCACCAAGATGATCCGCCACCTCGGCTCGTCCCTCACCGACGTCACCTACGTCTTCGACGAGCCGACGATCGGGCTGCACCCGCACGACATCGCGCGGATGAACACCCTGCTCCTTCAGCTGCGCGACAAGGGCAACACCGTCCTGGTCGTCGAGCACAAGCCGGAGACGATCACCATCGCCGACCACGTCGTCGACCTCGGCCCGGGCGCGGGCTCAGCCGGCGGCACCGTCTGCTTCGAGGGCACCGTCGACGGCCTGCGGGCCAGTGACACCACCACCGGGCACCACCTCGACGACCGCGCGACCCTCAAGGAGCAGGTGCGCGAGGCGACCCGGGTCATGGAGGTCCGGGGCGCGTCGACCCACAACCTCAAGGACGTCGACGTCGACCTGCCGCTCGGGGTGCTCTGCGTCGTGACCGGGGTCGCCGGCTCCGGGAAGAGCAGCCTGGTCCACGGTTCCATCGCCAAGCGGGACGGCGTCGTCGTCGTCGACCAGGGCGCCATCAAGGGGTCGCGCCGCAGCAACCCGGCGACCTACACCGGGCTGCTCGAGCCGGTGCGCAAGGCGTTCGCCAAGGCCAACGGAGTCAAGCCGGCGCTGTTCAGCTCCAACTCCGAGGGCGCCTGCCCGACGTGCAACGGCGCCGGGGTGATCTACACCGACCTCGGGGTCATGGCGACGGTGGAGTCGACGTGCGAGGAGTGCGAGGGCCGGCGGTTCCAGGCCTCGGTGCTCGAGTACACCCTCGGCGGCAAGAACATCGCCGAGGTGCTCGCGATGCCGGTGACCGAGGCGGAGGCGCTCTTCGGCCCCGGCGGCGCCGCGGCCACCCCGGCGGCGCACAAGGTGCTGGTCCGGCTCGCCGACGTCGGGCTCGGCTACCTCACCCTGGGCCAGCCGCTGACCACGCTGTCCGGGGGAGAGCGTCAGCGGCTCAAGCTGGCGGCGCAGATGGCCGAGAAGGGCGAGGTCTACGTGCTGGACGAGCCGACCACGGGCCTGCACCTGGCAGACGTCGCCAACCTGCTCGCGCTCCTCGACCGCCTCGTCGACTCGGGCCTGTCGGTCGTCGTCATCGAGCACCACCAGGCCGTCATGGCCCACGCCGACTGGATCGTCGACCTCGGACCCGGCGCCGGCCACGACGGCGGCCGGGTCGTCTTCGAGGGCACCCCGGCCGACCTCGTCGCCGCGCGCTCCACCCTCACCGGCGAGCACCTCGCCGCCTACGTCGGCGCCTGACCGCGACCCGGGGGATCTGGCCGGGGGGACGACAGACCCACACCCCAGGCCGCGACAACCGGATCATGCCCCGTCAGGACGCGGCCCAAATCCGGGTCGCGCCCCGCGACGGTCATAGCCCCCTATGCGCTGCGTCGCGGGGCGCAACAACCCCGGGGTTCCCCGCGCATCCGCAGGTCAAACCACCCGCCACGAATCCTCGACCGAACGGATGACCCATGTGGCCCGGCCTGGGGTCACGAAGTCGCGGGATGAGTCCGGTGCGGAGGGGGGTCAGGTCCAGCCGGGGGTGTGCACCGGGCAGCGGTCCGGGGCGTGGGTGCTGTGGCGGCGTACGAGGGTGCGCACCGCCCACCGGATGCGGCGGCGCCCGATGACGAGCACCACCGCCACCCAGAACGCGACGGCCCACGGGCGCGGGCCGACCGGCGGGTGGGGAGGCGGGGCGTAGCCGCCCGCGTCGAGACCCGCCGACTGCTCGAAGTGGTTCTCCGAGCCGGGGTAGACGGTGCTGTCGACGAGGTAGGCGACCGGCAGCAGCCCGATGCCCCCGATGGTGCTGCACACCGCCCACTGGTCGACGTGCCTCGACTCGTGCCTGGCCAGCATCGCCGCGCGGACGGGGTTGATGCGCGGGGTGGGGGAGGACAGGAACACCTCACCCACCATGCTGCCGGGGTGGTCCTTCGACTGCGGCACGAACGCCAGGGTGATCGGCGGGTCGCCCACGCTGCACAGGCCACGGCCACGCACCTCGGCGAAGGCCAGGGCCAGCCCACTGACCGGGGCCGTGAGCACCGAGCGCACCGTCGAGCGCAGCGAGCCCCGGCGCGGCACCTGCGGGTCGATGACGCGCCGCCCCTCGCTGATCGAGACGTCGGCCACGCAGGCCGGCAGCTCCCGGGCCTTCTGCGACGCGCGCAGCCCGAACCCCGTCACCGACAGCGCCGCCAGCAGCACCATGGCGACCAGCAGCCGCCGGTGCCTGCGCTGGCACAGGTCGCACGCCAGGACACGGCGCGGCCGCAGGAACCGCAGCCGCGGCAGGACGAGGACGAGGCCGACGATCCCGCCGCCGAGGAAGCCGACGACCGTCCACACGACCCGCATCCCTGGCGACGTCGGGCGCCGACGTCGCGCACGAGCGGGACTGTCCACTCACATCTCCGGGGAACGGACCCGCGACCGGGTCGACTCTGGCCCGCGGGGGCGTCGCGGACCCTCCCATGATCCCGCGCGCGCGGCGCCCCCACCAGTACCGACCACCGTCCGAGCCGCCCACCTGCTGGGGCGGGGCTGCTCGGGTAGTTTCGCCAGAGAGGCACCGAACGAGGAGACGTCGCATGCGCGCACTGCAGTTCACGGAGTACGGAGGCCCCGAGCGGCTGGAGTGGGGACAGGCTCCCGAGCCGCACGCGGGACCGGGACAGGTGCGCGTGGCCGTGCGCG
Organism: Phycicoccus sp. Soil748; assembly: GCF_001428025.1. Lineage (GTDB taxonomy): Bacteria > Actinomycetota > Actinomycetes > Actinomycetales > Dermatophilaceae > Pedococcus. The sequence goes on from NZ_LMSC01000012.1 coordinate 125,282, forward strand.
CCGCCAGCGTCAACCCGATCGACGTGAAGATGCTGTCCGGTGCCATGGCGCAGGACGAGCGCCCCGCCCAGCCGGTGCTGCTCGGGTTCGACGCGGCCGGGGTCGTCGACGAGGTGGGCGACGGTGTCGAGGGAGCTGCCGTGGGCGACGAGGTCTTCGGCCGGGGCAGCGGCACCCAGGCCGAGCTCGCCGTGCTCGACGCGTGGGCGGCCAGGCCCCCGGGCGTCGACTGGGCCGTCGTGGCTGCTGCCGGAGTCGCGGGGGAGACCGCCGAGCGAGGGCTGCGGCTGCTCGGGGTCGAGGCCGGGACGACGCTGTTCGTCGACGGCGGCGCAGGAGGCGTCGGCGCGGTCGCCGTCCAGATGGCCGTGGCCCGGGGCGCCACGGTGGTGGCGTCGGCCAGCGAGGCCAACCACCCGCTGCTGCGCGACCTCGGCGCGACGCCGGTGCTCTACGGCGAGGGTGTGGTCGACCGCGTCACCGACGCCGCCGGTGGCACCGTGGACGCCGTCTTCGACGTGGCCGGCAAGACGCCGGCGGAGGACCTGGTCCGGCTCGTCGTCGACCCGGCGCAGGTCGTCTCGATCGCCAACTTCGGCGCGGGCTCCGCCGGCGCCCGCGTCACCGGCGGTGGCGACGACAGCCGGCCGGTGGAGGCCCTGGCCCTCACCGCCTCGCTGCTGGCCGACGGGCGCCTGGAGATCCCGGTCCAGACGTTTGCCTTCGAGCACGCCGCAGACGCCTACCGCACCATCGCCACCGGGCACGTCCGCGGCAAGCTCGTGCTGGTGCACGCATGAGGTACACCAAGCTCGGTCGCACCGGCCTCGACGTCTCCGCGCTGGTCCTGGGCTGCATGAGCTTCGGCGACCCGCAGCGGGGCAACCACGCCTGGACCCTCGACGAGGAGGCCAGCCGGCCGCTCATCCGCCAGGCGCTCGATGCAGGCATCACCTTCTTCGACACGGCCAACGTCTACTCCGCCGGCAGCAGCGAGGAGATCGTCGGCCGGGCGCTGAAGGAGCACGGTCGTCGCGACGAGCTCGTCATCGCGACCAAGGTGCACGGCCGGATGCACGACGGGCCCAACGGGGCAGGCCTGTCCCGCAAGGCGATCCTGTCCGCGATCGACGCCAGCCTGACCCGCCTCGGCACCGACTACGTCGACCTCTACCAGATCCACCGGTGGGACCCCCACACCCCGATCGAGGAGACGCTGGAGGCGCTGCACGACGTCGTGCGCGCCGGCAAGGCCCGCTACCTCGGCGCCTCGTCCATGTGGGCGTGGCAGTTCTCCAAGGCGCAGCACACCGCCCGCGCCCACGGGTGGACCCCGTTCGTGTCGATGCAGGACCACTACAACCTGCTCAACCGCGAGGAGGAGCGGGAGATGTTCCCCGTGTGCGCGGACGAGGGTGTCGGCGTGATCCCGTGGAGCCCGCTCGCCCGCGGACTGCTCACCCGCGAGTGGGGCACCCGCACCAGCCGCAGCGAGACCGACGAGTTCGGCAAGACCCTGTACGGCGACGACGACCGAGCCGTCGTCGACGCCGTGGGGCAGGTGGCCGAGGCGCGCGGCGTGCCGCGTGCGCAGGTCGCCCTGGCGTGGGTGATGCGCAACCCCGTGGTCACCGGCCCGATCATCGGCGCCACGAGACCCGGCCACCTCGAGGACGCCGTGGCAGCGCTCGACCTGGTGCTCGACGACGCCGAGGTGGCCCGGCTCAAGGGGGGCTACCTGCCCCACGCACCCGCCGGCTTCTGAGGCGCGGGGTCCAGGGGCGCGGGGTCCTGGGGCCGGGGGAGCAGCCGGTCGAGGATGTCGGGCACCCCGACGACGCCGAGGGTGTCACCGGCCTCGTCGGTCACCACGAGCAGCTGGGTGCTGGTCTGGCGCATGTGGCCGAGCGCCTCGTGCACCAGGGCGCTGCCCGGCAGCGTCTCGGCGGGACGCACGACCTCCGCGACGGGCAGGTCCGGCGCCGCGGTGAGCACGTCCCGGACGTGCACCACGCCGCGTACGGCGCCGTCCTGGCGGACCAGCAGCCGCAGGTGCCCGGTCCGATAGGAGACCTCCCACAGGTCGCGTGCGGTGGCGTCGCCGTCGACCGTGGTGACGGGCGCGCCGGGCCGGAGGAGCTCGCCGAGCGTGAGCGTCTGCAGCTCGAGCGCCCCGGCGAGCTGGGCCGAGTAGCCGGTGTCCAGCACGCCCATCTGCGAGGAGTGCTCGACCAGGTGCCGCAGGTCCTCGGGGCTGCGTCCGGACACGACCTGGTCGGTGGGCTCGACGCCGACCCGCCGCAGGCACCAGTTGGCGACGGCGTTCAGGGCACGCAGCAGCGGACGGGTGAGCCACATGAAGCCGCGCATCGGCAGCGCCAGCAGAGTCGCCGACCGCTCCGGGTGGGAGATGGCCCACGACTTCGGCGCCATCTCCCCGACGACCAGGTGCAGGAACGTCACCACCAGCAGGGCCAGCACGAACGCCAGGGAGTCGGCCGCCCAGGAGGGCAGCGCGGTGGCCTCCAGCGGCGGCAGCAGCCAGTGGTGGACCGCGGGCTTGGTGACGGCACCGAGCGCCAGCGTGCACACGGTGATGCCCAGCTGCGACCCGGCGAGCAGCAGCGTCAGCTCGTGCGAGCTGCGCAGGGCGGCCCGGGCGGCGCGGCTGTGGTGCGCCGCATCCTGCAGGCGGTGCCGCTTCGCAGCCATCAGGGAGAACTCGACGGCCACGAAGAACGCCGAGAGGCCGATGATGGCGACGGTCGTGGCCAGGACGACCCACGGGTTGCTCACGACCGCTCCTCGGTCAGGGCCGCGGCCGGGTCGGCCGCCTCCGCGATGCGGACCCGGACGGTCGCGGGCACGTGGCGCTGGACGGTCAGCACCTCCACGTCGGCGACGTACGGCGTCGGCTCACCCTCGCCGGCCAGCTCGGCGGCGTCGAGGGGCAGAGGCACCACGACGTGCTGGCCGGGCCCTGGCAGGGCGCCGTGGTGGCCGATGACCAGTCCCGAGAGGGTCTCGTAGTCGCCCTGCGGCAGGTCCCGACCCAGGAGCCGCTCGGCCTCGTCGACGGGCAGGTCGGCGGCCAGCAGCCACGACCCGTCCGGCTGGGCCGCGGGGACCGCTACCCGGTCCACGTCGTGCTCGTCGGTGAGCTCGCCGACCAGCTCCTCGGCGCAGTCCTCGAGGGTGAGGATGCCGGCGAAGCTTCCGTACTCGTCGATGACGCAGGCCAGCTCGCGGCGGCCGCCCACGAGGATGCGCACGACGTCGGGCAGCGCCATCGACTCCGGCACGACGACCGGTGGCTGCATCAGTTCCGTCGCCCGGCGCCGGTCGTCCGAGGCCGTGGCCAGCACGTCGTGCAGCTCGACGACGCCAAGGACCTCGGTGCCCTCCGCGTCGAGGACGGGGTACCGCGAGTGGCCGGCTGCCATGAGCGCCCTGACGTCGGCGACGGTGTCCTCGGGGCCGACGACGTCGACCCGCACCCGGGGCACCATCGCGTGCCCGGCGTCCCGCGTGGGGAAGTCGAGGATGCGGTCGAGCAGCAGCGACAGCTCCGGCGACAGGTCGCCGGTCTCGCGCGACTCCGCGACGATGTGCTCGAGGTCCCGGGCGCTGGCCGAGTGCTCCACGTCGTGCACCTGCTCGATGCGGAGCAGTCGCAGGAGGGCCGTCGAGGCGCGGTCGAAGACGTGCACCAGCCAGCCGAACACGCCCAGGTACAGCGTCGTCGAGCGTCCCAGCCACAACGCCACCGGCTCGGGGCGGGCGATGGCGAGGTTCTTGGGGAACAGCTCGCCGAGCACCATCTGGACGACTGTCGAGAAGCCCAGGGCCACGACGGCGCCGACGGCCAGGCCCACACCGGTAGGCACGTCGACACCACCGAGCAGGTCCGACAGCGACTCGCCGATCAGCGGCTCGGCGACGTAGCCGACGACGAGGCCGGTGACGGTGATCCCGAGCTGTGCGCCGGACAGCATGAACGAGGTGCGCCGCGTGACCGCCAGGGCCCGCGCCGCCGCGGTGTCACCGGACGCCGCCCGCGCGGCGAGGCGGCTGCGGTCGACCGCGAGGTAGGCGAACTCCTGGGCCACGAAGTAACCGGTGAGCGCGGTGATGAGCAGGACGACGAGGATCCCGAGGAGGAGGGACAGCACGGCGGTCACGCGTCAGCCCCGGTGCAGGAGGGGTCGGACGGGGCGTCGCCGCGCTGTCCCGGCGTACTGGGGGGTTCCATGCGTCTCCGTGGTCGGCGGCCTCGGGGCCGTGGGCTGGTCGCGTCAGGTGGCTCGCTGTGGCAAGAGGTCGTTCGCTGGGGCCAACGACGACCCCGGCGGTCCGGTTCCACCTAGGGTGGGCCGCACCGAGCGGCTCGTCACGGGACCGCCACGTCGACGACGACTCCCCGGAGGCACCGCATGGCCGTGCAGACCACCGACTTCTACGGGCTCGAGGATCTGCTCGACGACGGGGAGCGCGAGATCCTGCACCGGGTCAGGGAGTTCATGGCCCGCGAGGTGGCGCCGATCATCACGGACCACTGGGTGCGGGCGACCTTCCCCTTCGAGGTGGTCCCCGGACTGGCCGCGCTCGGCACCGCCGGGCTGGCCTCCGACGGCCCGGGTGGCGGACGTCGCCGCTTCCTGCTCGACGGCATGATCGCGATGGAGATGGCGCGGGTCGACCCGTCTATCGCCACGTTCCACGGGGTGCACAGCGGGCTGGCCATGGGGTCGATCCTCCTGTGCGGTTCACCGGAGCAGCAGGAGCGCTGGCTGCCCGCGATGGCGCGGTGGGAGAAGATCGGCGCGTTCGGGCTGACCGAGCCGGAGGCCGGCTCCGGGGCGGCCGGGGGCCTGACGACCACCGCCACCCGCGACGGTGACGAGTGGGTGCTCGACGGCGAGAAGAAGTGGATCGGCAACGCCACGTTCGCCGACCTGACGGTCATCTGGGCACGCGACACCGCCAGCGACGAGGTCCTCGGGTTCGTGGTCGAGAAGGGTGCGCCGGGCTTCACCACCGAGGCCATCGGCGACAAGATCGCCCTGCGCGTGGTGCAGAACGCGCACATCACCCTCGACGGCGTCCGCGTCCCCGAGGCCGACCGGCTGCAGGGCGCCCGCTCGTTCGACGACACCGGGCGGGTGCTGCGCGCGACCCGCGCCGGGGTCGCCTGGATGGCCGTCGGCTGCGCCCTGGGCGCCTACGAGCACGCCCTGGCCTACGCCAAGGAGCGAGAGCAGTTCGGTCAGAAGATCGCCGGCTTCCAGCTCATCCAGGACCTGCTCGTCCAGATGCTCGGCAACACCACCGCCTCGGCAGCGCTCTGCGTCCAGCTGAGCCGCCTGCAGGACGCCGGCGAGGAGACCGACGCGCAGGCCTCGCTGGCCAAGGCCTTCTGCACGGTGCGCATGCGCGAAACGGTCGGGTATGCGCGAGAGCTGTTGGGCGGCAACGGGATCCTGCTCGACCACCAGGTCGGGCGCTTCGTCGCCGACGCCGAGGCCATCTACTCCTACGAGGGCACCCGCGAGATCAACACGCTCATCGTCGGCCGCGAGATCACGGGCGTCGGCGCGTTCGTCTGACGAGGCGACCGAAATGGAGGCGATCCCCTCGACAAACCGGCGATTGCCGAGCTGGTCCGAGAGATACTGAAGGGGTGTACACCTCCGTGCTGGGTGGCCTACTCGTGGTCGTGGTCCTCGGCGCTACCAGCCTCTGGGTGCTGCAGGATGCCCGTTCACGGGTCCAGCTCCACCGCCCGGTCGTCGCGACGTTCGGTGGTCTCACGGTTGAGAGGCCGGAAGTGTGGGCGGCCTTGTGCCTGCTGCTCGTGGTGCTGTTCCTGCCGCTCTACCTCGTGGCCCGGAGCGCGCAGTGAGCCAGCACGGCTCCTGCGCTTCCTCATCGGCCTGACCCCGCGGCAGCGGACGTCGCGCTCATCGTCATGACGTGTCCGGTCTCCGGCTGCACGGCCGTCCAGTGCTGTGGAGAGTCCACATGCGGTCACGAGAACAGGAGCACCGCGAGCAGAGAGATCCACACCACGAGCGCGACATAACCGGCTGCGAGGGCGCCGGCGAGAGTTCGGGAGGGCCGCGCCGTCGTCCCGAGGTCGCCCCCCAGCAGAAGGAGGCTGCCGGCTACACCCAGCCAGGCGACCGCGGGCCAGGTGCGGTCGACCACCATGAGGCCGCTGAGGACGAGAGCGCCGCCCATCAGCCCTGACCGGCCGGACAGCTTCGTGATCACCAGAAGCGGGACCCCTAGGACAGGCTGGGCGATGGCGAGCGTCATCCACCAGGCATGGCTGGTGGCGGGCCCGGGCCAGAAGCCGGCATACGTCGCCCCGACGAGCAGGAGCAGCGCGACGTCAACGGCTCGGACGCCGCGCAACGCGTCGCGGGGGGTGACCCGGTACCGCGCGTTGAACCCGAAGAAAACCGTCAACCAAGGGGACCACCGGGCACGGCCCAACGCCATGTGTGGGACCCCCGCGAGCAGTGTGGCGGCCGCGAGCACCGCAGCCATGCCGCCGAGCACACGGATCACGGCGGTCCTGCACCTTGGGCTGCCAAGTAGTGGCGCACAGTTCGCCGCCAGCTCAGCGCCGACCGGACTCGATGTACCGCTTGAGCCCCTCCCAGTTGCGACACTCCCATCGCGGTCCGATCAGGGCCAGTACTGGCGTCAGGAACTTGCTCGGTCCGGTCAGTCTCATGTCCCAGTCCCACCACATCAGTGTCCCGTCACCCTGGGCGCTGAAGTGGAGCATGCCGTCGACCTGCATGTACGACGACCGGATGACGTTGTGCAACTGGTGCGGCCTGTCGTACTCCAGCACCTCGACCGTCATGACACCTTTGGCGCCTGCTCCCAAGGGTTGTGCGGCGAAGCGTGAGCCCTTTCCGATCGAACCACCGGTCAGCTGCTCGGCGTGAGCGATCCTCGGGTTGTACTTGGGCTCGTTCCGTTCGTCGGCGACCACGTCGAACACCTCCTCGACGGGAGCGTCGATCGCGACCTCACCGCGGATGTGCACCATCGCGTACTCCTTCACGTTGAGCCCGCGTCAGGTCGTCTGGCCTGCCCGGACGACCTGGAAGACCGGATGGTCCGCTGGGGCAGGCATCTGGGCGAAGCACCTGTCCACGGAGTGGCCGGCGACCGCGCGGTACCGCGCGATGATGGCTTCTCGCTGCTCGGGTGGGACCTCGCTCGCGTTGAAGTTCTCGGCGTGACCCTTTCGGCTCAACGCGCCTCTTCCGGCAGCTCTGAGGTTGCGCACCCAGTCGGACTCGCCGTACGGGGACACCAGATAGTGCTTCTCACCGATATCGACGGGGATGACCGGGACCTTGCGAGGTCTGCCAGTGCGACGACCGGTGACGGTGAGCGTGGCGACGCCGCGTCCGCCGAGCCGCATGGCCAGCGGATTGGCAACGTGCCGCGTCAGTGGCGGCGGCTTCAGGTATGCCATGGTGACTCCCTCCCGATGATGCATCGGCATCGTCTCCCCGGCGCGAGAGCGCTGCGCAGTGCCGGAGGTCCTGCTCCTTGCTGGAGCGGGCGGCTGGCCGGCGAGTACAGGACCTTCGCCCCGGTGGCGCTGCCAGCGGCCGCAGGCAGGCTGTTGACATGAGTGCGCCACCGACCGGACCGTCCGGACCGCGCGAACAGGGATCAACCGCTGCAGCCCGCACACCGGCTGTCCCACGGCTGCTCATGGAGCAGTTCTCGCCTCACTTCGACATTGCCGTCGTGCACTCCGAGGTCTTCCGGGCAGTCCCTGCCGACTGCTACCGGGCTGCCACGCAGGTGGACCTCTTCGAGGCCCCCTTGGTTCGGGCTCTGCTCGGCATCAGAGCCCTGCCACGACATATCGCGGGAAGGCTGAAGGTGCGCCCCTCGGCGACTTCGGCTCGAAGCACATCGCCGCCCACCTTTCGGCTCAAGGACCTGGTCGGTCTGGGTGGGATCCTTCTCGGTGAGACACCAGGTGTCGAGATGGTCCTCGGTCAGGTGAGCCGCCCCTGGAGGGCGGTCGCAGACCCCGCCGACGCACCGACCGCGCCAGATGGGTTCACCCACTTCGACAAGCCGGGGTACGCCAAGATCACCGCCGGCCTGAGGATCGATCCCTACGGGAACGACTCATCGATCCTGACGATCGAGACACGGGTGGCCCTGACGGACGAGGAGAGCCGGCGCCGATTCAGGCGGTACTGGCTCCTGATCGGCCCCTTCAGCTCCTTCATTCGCCGCATGGCGTTGCGCCTCGTGGCGACCGAGCTCGACAGGGGACGTCCGGTCGTCGGTCGGGACATCCGGAACTCAGCAGGTCCGGTGCGCGCGCAGGCAGGCGGCGAGCAGTCTCAACAGCGAGACACCCAGTGAGGTGCGACGGACCGGTCAGCGCGAGTAGCTGGGGTCGACGTCGTCGGTCTCGATGTCGACCGGGTCGTCCTTCTGGGGGCCGTCGGCGAGGGGGAGCGTGATGGAGAAGACCGACCCGCCGCCGGGCCGTGGTGCGTAGCCGACCTCACCGTGGTGCGCGTGGGCGATGGAGCTGACGATCGTGAGGCCGAGGCCGGTGCCCTGGATCGCCTCCGACTGGGCCGTGCTCGAACGGAAGAAGCGCTCGAACAGTCGGTGGGCCTCCGCCTCGGGGACCCCCATACCGGTGTCCTCGACGGCGATCCGCACCTCACCGATGTCCACCCGGAGGCGGACCGTGACCTCGCCGCCTGCAGGCGTGAACTTGATCGCGTTGGAGATGAGGTTGATCAGGGCCCGCTCGAGCTGGGCCGCGTCGCCGAGGACGTGGAGGCTCCCGCTCGGCGCGGCGACGGCGAGCCGCAGGCCGGCGTCGAGGGCCTGCTTCTCGAGGGACTCGCAGGCCGCCCAGGCGCAGGACCGGACGTCGACCCGGCCCAGGGTGAAGCTGAAGCTCCCGGCGTCGACCCTCGACACGACCAGGACGTCCTCGATGAGGCTGAGCAGGCGACCGGCGTTGCGCTGCACCTTCTCCACCATGCCGAGCTGCAGCCGGTCGAGGTCTCCCGCGTCGCCGGTGGCGAGCATCTCGGCATAGCCGATGACGCTGGTGATGGGGGTCCGCAGCTCGTGGCTGATGTTGGTGACGAAGTCGTCCTTGGCCTGGTCGAGCTCGGTGAGCCGCTCGACCGCGCGGCGCTCCTTCTCCAGCGCGGAGCGCAGCTGCTCCTCGGCGGACCGGCGCTCGGTGACGTCGACGAGCTGGGCGGTGTAGAGGTCGGCGGAGTACTCGATGAGGGGGGAAAGGGTGACCTCGAGCCAGGCGTGCGAGGGCGGTGCGACCCGGACCTCGCCCTGCCACCCGGTGGCGTCGGGCGGGAGCGGGCCGTGGACCGGGGCCGGCAGCACGTCGTCGACCAGCCGTGCACTCGCGGGGCCGAGCAGCTGCGACCAGCTCTGGCCGAGCAGGTCGTCCTCCGTGCGCCCGTCGCCACCGGTGAGCAGCCGCAGCGCCACGGCGTTGATCTCGACGACGCACAGGGCGTGCTCCTCGCGCTTGAGCAGCAGCATCCCGACGCGGGCACCGTTGAAGCCGTGGCGGAACAGCGCCTCGCTGCGCTGCAGCTCGGTCATCGTCTCCTGCCGCTGGCGGATGGCGACCGACAGGGGCAGCACGAGCAGGGCCGCGCACACGACGAACGCCTGGACCAGCATCGAGACGACCTCGGGTGGCCGGCCCGCCGAGATGTGCGCGAAGGGCCCGCCACCCAGCGCGCTGAGCACGGTGGCGAGGACGCCGGCCGTGACGAGCTGGGCGTACACGGTGCGCTGGCCCATGCGCACGGCGCCCCACATCAGCGGGACGAAGGGCACGAAGGCGAGAGGAAGGCTCTGCCGCGGCGCGAACACGGCCACGACCACGGCGACCAGGACCAGCCACTGCGCGACGCGCTCGGCGCGGCGCCGCTCCGGCGCGGGTGAGGACCCGAGGAACCAGGGGAGCACCAGCAGGAGGGCGGCGGCGTGCGACGCGCCCACCGCACGGCCGACGGCGAAGAGGTCGGCGCCCTCGCTCACCGCAGCCGTGACCCCGGCGCCGACGGCGATGACCGCCGCACCGGCGGCGCAGGCCTGCAGGAACTTGCCGAGCCCGGCCATGCTGGCCAGCGTCGAGCGAGCGCCCCCGGCGCGCAGGAGGAGCAGCGTGACGACCACGGTCTCGAGGAGGTTCGACACGGCATACCCGATGGACACCGCCAGCGTGCGGCCGCCGAGGAGGTTGGCGACCACGGAGATGGCGAGCAGCCCGAGGGCCATGAGCCAGCGCCGCGTGCCGCGCGTCCACAGGAGGGCGACGACCGACAGGCCCGACGCCGGCCACCACGCGGCCACGTGAGAGCCGGCCGGGGCCAGGACCACGGAGGTCGTCATCAGTGCGAACACGCCGGCCAGCAGCACCACGAACGTCAGCACGTCACGGGTCGCGGCGGGCAGGGACCAGTACCAGCCCTGCATGCCGTGCTGCCCGGCCGACCCCGTCGGAGGCTTCGTCGCCGGCGCGCCGCGCTCGACGAGGCGCAGCGAGGCGGGGCGCTCCTGGGTGGGGCGCTCCGGGGTGGGGCGCTGAGCACGGCGCTCAGGGGTGGGGCTCACCGGCGGCGACCCGTCCTCGAGGTGACGGAGCCGCACGCGAAGGACACAGCTGACACCGGACTCCTCGGATCACCCCTCGTGGACGCGGGCCAGTCTGCCGCACCACCACCGTTCGGGCGGTCATTTCCGCGGTTGCGTCCACTAGGTTCGGGACCGGGCCAGGCGCAGGCGCCGGCCGTGAGCCGCAGGAGGAGCCATGAGTGCCATGAGCAGCGCGCCCCAGTCACAGGCACCCGAGGCAGGAGGGCCTGCGGGTGGCACCTCCCCGGCTGACGCGTGGTGGCGCAGTGCGGTGATGTACCAGGTGTACCCGCGCAGCTTCGCCGATGGGAACGGCGACGGGGAGGGCGACCTGCTCGGGCTGCGTGAGCGGCTGCCATACCTCGCCGACCTCGGGGTGGACGGGCTGTGGATCTCGCCGTGGTTCCCTTCGCCGATGGCCGACGGCGGCTACGACGTCAGCGACTTCCGCGACATCCACCCCATGTTCGGCACCCTCGCCGACGCGGACGCGGTGCTGCGTGAGGCCCACGACCTCGGCCTGCGCGTGATCATCGACCTGGTGCCCAACCACACCTCCGACCAGCACCCGTGGTTCCTCGCGGCCCTCGCCGGCGGCCCGCAGGCGCCGGACCGGGCGCGGTACTTCTTCCGCGACGGCCGCGGCGACTCCGGCGAGCTGCCGCCCAACAACTGGATCAGTGCCTTCGGCGGCCCTGCGTGGACCCGGGTCACCGAGCCGGACGGGTCGCCGGGGCAGTGGTACCTGCACCTCTTCGCCCCCGAGCAGCCCGACCTCGACTGGACCAACCACGAGGTGCTCGAGGACTTCGACGAGGTGCTGCGCTTCTGGTTCGACCGTGGGGTCGACGGCCTGCGCATCGACGCGGCGCCCGCGATGTCCAAGAAGGCAGGGCTGCCCGACGCCGACTACGGCGGTGTCCTGCAGTTCCGCACCGTCGACTGGGACGACAACCCGCACTGGGACGTCGAGACCGTGCACGACATCTTCCGGCGCTGGCGGGCGATCGCCGACACCTACGACGGCGACCGGGTCTTCGTCGCCGAGGCCGTCGTGAGCACGGCCGAGCGGCTCAGCAACTACCTGCGCCCGGACGAGATGCACACGGCGTTCAACTTCCCCTACCTCAAGGGCCCGTGGGAGGCCGGGGCGCTGCGCGAGGTCATCGACGCCACCCTCGACTCGTTCACGCCACGCGGGATCCCGTCCACGTGGGTGCTGACCAGCCACGACGAGACCCGCCCCGTGACCCGCTACGGCAGGAAGACCACGAGCTCGTACTTCATCACCGACGGCGAGGGGGAGGTCCCCGACCTGGCCCTCGGCACCCGGCGTGCCCGCGCTGCGGCCATGCTGATGCTCGCGCTCCCCGGTGGCGCCTACATCTACCAGGGCGAGGAGCTCGGCCTGCCCAACGTGGACGACCTGCCCGACGAGGTGCTGCAGGACCCGATGTTCCTGCGCAGCGGCGGGCAGATGCGCGGCCGTGACGGCTGCCGCGTGCCGCTGCCGTGGAGCGGGCAGGAGCCGCCGTTCGGCTTCTCCCCGCAGGGAGTGCGCCCGTGGCTGCCGCAGCCGGCCGGATGGCGCGAGCTCACCGTCGAGGCGGAGTCGGCCGACCCGGCATCCATGCTGCAGCTGCACCGGGCTGCCCTGCGGCTGCGCCGCGAGCTGCCCGGCCTGCACGAGACCGGCCTCACGTGGCGCGACTCGCCCGAGGGGGTGCTCGACCTCGAGCGGGGTACGGCGCTGCGCTGCGTCGTGAACCTGTCGCGGGCACCGTACGCGCTGGGCTCGGAAGCCGTTCTGCTGTCGAGCAGTCCGCTCGAGGACGGGGCGCTGCCCGTCGACGCGGCAGCGTGGCTGCACGTCGGGTGAGGCTCGGCGGGACGGTCGTCCCCGGGCCGGCTGACGACCTTCTGCACCACCTCTGCCGCACCTCTGACGCACCTCTGCAACAGCCTTGCGACACCTCTGCGTCACCCTTGTCACACCTCGTGCCGGGTGTCACAAATCCGCCGCGTCACTAGTTTCCGAGGGGGAGCCGAGCCGGGGTATCTTCGGTCCGTGAACCCACGGAACACCGCCGTTGGTGCAGGTCAGGACCTCATGGCTGCAGTCGCCGACACCCCTGAGTCAACGCCCGCGCTCGACCACACTGCCGGCGCCGCCGAGGTCGTGCGGGAGGTCTTCGACCAGCTGCCAGTGATGGTCGTGGCCTGGGAGGGACCCGACCACGTCGCGGTCGCGGCCAACGAGGCCTACCGCCGTTACGTCGGCCGGCCCGGTTTCATCGGCTCCCCGTGGAGCGAGGTGATGCCGGAGATCCGCGGGCAGCAGTTCTTCGAGATCCTCGACGCCGTCTACACGACGGGCAGGACGCAGGTCGGCTCCGAGTGGCGTTTCCAGATCCGGCGTGACGACACCGACCGACTGCACGAGATCTTCGTCGACTTCACCGTCTCGCCGCGGTTCGGCCCCGACGGCGAGGTCGTGGGCTCCACCTGCTTCGTCACCGACGTGACCGACCGGGTGCACGAGCGCCACGAGGCGGCCCTGCGCACCGCCCACGTGCAGGAGCGCTACGAGGCCGTGCACGACGTCGTCGTCGAGCTGCAGCGCGCACTGCTGTCCATGGCGCTGCCGGTGATGCCGACGGCGCACGTGGCGGCGCGATACCTCGTCGCGGCTGAGGACCAGGCCGCAGGTGGTGACTGGTTCGACGCCCTTGTCCTCGACAACGGGCACCTCGCGCTGGTGGTCGGCGACGTCGTCGGCCACGGCGTCGCCGCGTCGGCCGCCATGGGCCAGCTGCGGGCGGTCCTGGAGGAGCTGCTGCGCACCGAGACCGAGCTGAAGACGGTGCTCGAGCGCCTCGACGCCTACGCCTCTCACAGCCCCAGCATGCGTGCCGCGACCGTGGCCGTCCTCGTCCTGGACCCCGAGACCGGTCAGGCGGTCTACGCCCGGTGCGGGCACCCGGCCCCGCTCGTCGTCTCCGAGGACGGGTCTGTCCGCCACCTCGACGCGGCCTCGGGCGGTCCGCTGGGCACCGGTGCGCCGCACCAGCTGGCCCACGCCACCATCGCCCCGGGCGAGCTGGTGCTGATGTACAGCGACGGGCTCGTCGAGAGGGCCGGGCACTCGCTGGACGAGGGTGTGGCCGACCTGGCGAGGGTGGCTGCCGATGCGATGACCAACAGCAGCATGCCGCTCGGGGCGTCAGCCGTGGTGGCAGACCGCGTCGCCGAGATGACCATGGAGCTGATGACGCGCGGCGGCCACGAGGACGACGTCACGGTCCTCGCCGTCCAGCGCCTCGCCGAGCCCGTGCCCGGCCTCGACCTGCGGCTCACGGCCACGCGCGACAGCCTGCACCAGGTCAACGCAGCCTTCGGCACGTGGCTGGCGAGCTTCGGTGCCTCACCGGCCGACCGGTTCGCCCTCGAGCTGTCGGTCACCGAGGCCGTCACCAACGTCATCGAGCACGCCTACCCTGCGGGGCGCCCCGGTCCGCTCACCGTCACCGGTGCCGTGCTGCCCGCTGGCGGCGTCAGCGTACGGGTCGTGGACGAAGGGCGTTGGCGCTCACCGGATCCCGCGTCCACCACCGGTGGTCGCGGACTGCTGCTCATGACCCAGGTCGTCGACGAGGCCGAGGTGATCCACCCGCCGCAGTCGGCCGGGTCGGCCGAGGGCAGCCGTGGCACCACGGTGGTGCTGCGCCACCACGCGCACCGGCAGGCGGTCATGGCCTCCGGTCGCGGGCTGATCGACGACGAGCTGGACGACGACCGCCCCATCGCCGACTTCGACGTCGTCGGGCACGAGGACGACGACGGCCCGGTCGTGAGCTTCCGTGGCACGGTCGACCTCGACACCGCCGAGCGCGCCCGCGCATCCCTGCTCGGCGCGTCGCGCGGGGGAGTGCGTTCGCTGACCGTCGACCTCACCGAGGTCACCCAGCTGGCCAGCGCCGGGGTACGGTCGCTGTTCGAGGTGCGCGAGCAGCTCGCGGCCAACCGCAAGGAGCTCGTCCTCGTCGCCGAGCCGGGCAGTGCAGCTGCCGTGGTGCTCGAGCTCGTCTCGCTGCCCTACCAACACCCGGTCCCCACGCGCCCGACCCCCGCCTGAGCAACGTCGGCTAGAGCCGTTCGCGCACCGGCGGCACGGGGAGGCGGAAGCCCTCACCGTCGCCTGCGTGGTGCGCCGCCGCGTGTGCCGACTCGGGGTCCGGGTGGACGACGGCGACGGGGCAGTGGGCGGCGCGGATGAGGGACTGCGAGACCGAGCCGGCGAGCCAGCCCGACACAGCGCCCCGGCCACGGGTTCCGACCACGAGCAGCGCGGCGTTCTCGCTGAGCCGGGCCAGCTCGTGCACGGGGTGGCCCTGGGTCACCACGCGGCGCACGTCGACCGACGGGTACTGCTCGGCGAACCCCGCCACCGCCTCGGCGACGAGCGAGCGCTCCTCCTCGTTGATCTCGTCCATGTCGACGCTCCACGCCATCGCGGCCGCAGCACCTTCGACGCTGTCGAGCTGCCACGTGTGGGCGACGGTGACGCCGACACGCCGGGAGTCCGCCTGCTCGAACGCGAAGCGGATGGCGGCGGCGGAGACCTCCGAGCCGTCCACGCCCACGACGACGCGGGCGTCGCCCAGGCTGTGGGTGGGTGCCTCGTGGACGACGACGACCGGGCAGTGGGCGTGGGCCGCGACGTGCGTCGACACCGAGCCCAGGACCATGCCCCTGACGGCCCCGAGCCCTCGGGCACCCACCACCACGAGCGCAGCCTCCTTCGACGCGTCGACGAGAGCCTCGCCGGGTGAGCCGGTGCTGGTCACGGTGCTGACGGCCAGGCCCGGGTGGCCTGCGCGCACCTTCTCGGCCGCCTCGGAGCAGGCCTCGAGGGCCGTCTCGCGGAACACCCGGTCCAGGTCGGGCGGCAGGGGAGCGCCCGGCACCCCCGCGCGCACCGCGGGGTAGCCCATGGCGGAGTACGTGTGGACGACGACGAGCGGCGTCGCGCGCCGGCTCGCCTCCTCGGCCGCCCAGTCGAGGGCGAGGTCGCTCGTCCCGGACAGGTCGATGCCGACGATGACCGGACGGTGGGTGGTGTCCATGGCGTGCTCCTGGGTCGTGGGTTCCCTGCTGCCTCCACCGTCGGCCACACCCTCGGGACCGGACAGGGCACTAGGTCCCTGTCCGGGGTCACGTAGGAGCGGGAGCCTTGCAGCGCAACGTCCGTCGACCGCGGGGAGGCCGCCATGCTGGTGCGCGAGATCATGACCGTCCCGGCACACAGCCTGCCGCTGGGTGCCTCGATGGAGGTGGCGATCCAGCTCTTGGCGCGCGCGCACGTCTCCGCCCTCCCGGTCGTCGACCCCGACCGCCGCGTCGTCGGCATCGTGAGCGAGGCCGACGTCCTGCGCGTCCACCTGGTGCCGGACCCGCGGGCCCACCTGCGGCCCGTCGAGGCGCCGGAGGACCCGTGGCCGACCACGCTGGACGAGGTGATGACGCCCGACCCGGTGACGGTGATGGAGTCCGCGGACGTGGCCGACGTGGGGCAGCTGCTCGCCGACACCGGGTGGAAGAGCGTGCCCGTGACGCACGACGGCCGGCTCGTCGGCATCGTCAGCCGCAGCGACATCCTGCGGGCGCTGACCACCTCCGACAGCTCGATACGCCGGCACCTCACGCGCGAGTTCGCGGAGCTGGGCCGTGCCCGCTGGGTCGTGTCGGTGAACGAGGGCCAGGTGACCGTGTCCGGCACCCGCGGCAAGCGGGAGGCGCGGCTCGCCGAGGTGATGGCCTCCGCGGTCGCCGGTGTACGCCGCGTCGTGGTCACACCGTCCAACCCGGCGCAGAGCCGGGCGGAGGGCCACCAGCCCGCTCGGTGACACCTGCACGCTCAGTGAGCGCAACGTGTCGGAATGCATGTCCCATGACGGCACCTTGCGCTCACTGAAGCGCGCACTGAGCTGAGGTGCGTCGTACGGCGCCCCGCGGGACCGCACGAAAGGGGCCCGTCCCCGCGGGGCGGGAACGGGCCTGTCGGTGCTGGCCGGCGGAAGGACCGCGGAGGGCTACCGGAGCCAGTGGTGGTGGCGGACGATGTCGAGCCGGTTCCACGCGTTGCCGAGCCCGAGGTGGTGACCCGCGCCGGCGAGCAGCAGGACCACGAGGGACAGCGCGTAGACGAGGTGGTCGTCCATGAACGGGTTGTTGTCGGGTGCCAGGTAGGCGCTCCACATCATGACCAGCATGACGACGCCGGACCACACGGCGACCCGCATGCCGATGCCGAGCATGAGGGCGAGCCCGATGCCGAGCAGGCCGATCATGAACGCCCAGTCGGCCCACGCCGCACCGGCGAAGCTGCCGTAGAAGTCCTTGAGCGGACCGGCGGTGCCGAACTTGAGGAAGCCCTCGGTGGGGGATCCTCCATGGATCCAGGCGGCGTCACCGAAGCGGTCGACGACCCCGGTCTTGGCGTCACGGCCGGTGGCGAAGCCGAGGGCGAACGTCTTGTCCAGGAACGCCCACAGGAAGATCCACCCGAGGGAGAGGCGCAGGATCCCCAGCACCGGGCCCAGTGCTGACGAACCGGTCGTCTCGGTCAGGTCATGGTGCGTCGTCGCGGCCGCAGAAGCCGTGCCGCGCGGACGCGAGGTGGTGGTCATGGTCGTCTCCTTCTTCATCGGGTGGTGCAGGGGAGCCGGAGGGGTTGCTCCTCCTCGTCGGCGATGGTGCTGCCTCCGAAGGTCTCCAGCTCGAACGCTAGGGCCGGATGTGCCTGCCACGTATGGGCTTAGGTCCTGCTAACTCGTGAGTCCGGCCGCGGGACGGCGCTCAGCTGGCGTCGCACCGTTGGGCCGGGGGACCACGTGGACCGGGCACCGCGCGTGCGCCAGGCAGTACGCCCCGACCGTGGCACCGTCGCCCGCGCCGGGGGGTGCGTCCGGTCCGAGCCTGTCCTCGCCGATGACCAGGGCGATGGCCCGGGCGCTGCGGTCGACGAGCAGGCGACCCGGGTCGCCGACGGGTGACTCGAACGTGGCGCCGCGGTGCCGGCCGTGGTGCAGGGCGTGGAGCCCGGCCGCGAACGTGGCGGTCTCGGCATCGGCCCGCTCGAACGAGTCGAGGGCGCTCGGCACCACCTGGACGAACCGGATGGGCGCCTCGTGGAGGTTGGCGAGGTGGACGGCCGCGGCGGCGACGGCGGCGGCTGAGCCGTCGTTGACGAGGCCGGCCACGACCTCGGGTCCCGAGGGGTGGGTGTGGGTTGAGCGCGTGGTCATGCGGCGAGTGTGTGCCCATCGCAACGGGACCGGACACGGCCGAAGGTCCCGGACCGGCACCCAACAGGCACGAGTCGGCCTATCCTGCGGCCATGCCCTGGCACACGTCGCCCGACGGACCACCGCGCACTGCCCTGCAGGCGGAGGGTCTTCTCGACGCCGTGCTGGCCGTGAGCACCGGACTCGAGCTGTCCGAGGTGCTGCGCCGTATCGTGCGCTCGGCGTGCCAGCTCGTGGGGGCGCGGTACGGCGCGCTCGGGGTGCTCGCCCCCGACCGCGACCACCTCATGGAGTTCATCACCCACGGCCTCACGGACGAGCAACGTGCGGAGATCGGTGACCTGCCGCGGGGGCACGGCGTCCTCGGGCTGCTCATCCGCGACCCGAGGCCCCGGCGCATCGGCGACATCCGGACCCACCCCGACTCCTACGGCTTCCCGCCGCACCACCCGCCCATGGCCAGCTTCCTCGGGGCCCCGATCCGCGTTCGGGACGAGGTCTTCGGCAACCTCTACCTCGCAGACACGGAAGGGTCGGCGGCGTTCACCGAGGAGGACGAGAGCCTCGTGGTGGCGCTGGCCGGCGCGGCCGGTGTCGCCATCGAGAACGCACGGCTCTACGAGCGCAGCCGCGCCCAGCGCCGGTGGGCGCAGGCGATCGGTGACGTCAGCCAGGCCCTGCTCGAGAGCGAGACCGAGCTCGACGCCATGGCGGTCACCGCCGAGCAGGTGTGCCGCGTGGCTGGCGCGCGTGGCTGTGCCGTCGCCCGCGACCGCGAGGGCGACGCGCCGGTCGTCGTGGCCGTCCACCGCACCGACGACGAGCCCGCACCGGACCGGTTCATGGCGGGTGACCACGGGACCGGTCTGGGCGTGCTCGACGGTCCTCACTGGGAGGCCGTCCGCGACGTGCGGCACTCGCTGCTGCTCATTCCCGGAGAGGAGCGAGCAGCGGTCGCCGCCATCGTCGACGACGTCCGGGCGATGACGGGGCTGGACAAGCCGGGCCCCACGGCGCTCGTCCCGGTGACCGCCGGCGTCGGCCACGTCGGCCTGCTGCTCGTGACGTGGGACGCGGCCGACGCGGACACCGCGTCCGAGGTGCTCGGCCACCTCGACGATTTCGCCCAGCACGTGGGTCTCGCCCTGGTTGCTGCCAGCGCGCAGCACGACCGGGCCGCCGTCGCGATGTTCGAGGACCGTGAACGAATCGCCCGCGACATGCACGACCACGTCATCCAGCGGCTCTTCGCGACGGGGCTCTCGTTGCAGGCAGGCGAACGGCTGGCACAGCACCCTGTCGTGCGCGGCCGCATCGAGGAGGCGGTGAGCGAGCTCGACCTCGCGATCAAGGACATCCGCCGGGCCATCTACCAGCTCACCCCCGCCCAGCCGGTGGCCGGGCTGCGGGGGCGGCTGGCGGAGCTGGTGGCGGGGTATGCCGACGTTCTCGGCTTCGGGGCACGGTTCAGCCTTTCGGGGGAGGCCACCGGGATCGGCCCCGCGCTGGAGATGGACGTGTCCGCGGTGATCCGCGAGGCCCTCGCCAACGTCGCCCGGCACGCCCACGCCACGGAGGCGTCCGTGCGGGTCTTCATCGGCCCGAGCATCGAGGTCGTCGTCACCGACGACGGGACGGGGCTCGGCAACGGCGACCGGCGCAGCGGCCTGGCCAACCTCGCCGAACGCGCGACCGCCCGGGAGGGACGGTGCGAGGTCGAGGCCGTGCACCCGCACGGCACCAGGCTCACGTGGAGCGTGCCTGCAGGCAGCGCAGCGCGGCACACCGGGTGGACAGGACCATGGTCCCGCGAGGAGCACGGCTGATGCGGCATCGTGGACGGGCAGGGTGCGACCGCCCCTGCGCTGGCAGCGGCGGAAAGGGCGCCCCATGACGACGATCTTCCTTCTCGACGACCACGAGATCGTGCGGCGCGGGCTGCGGGAGCTCCTTGAGGGCACCGAGGGGTTCACCGTCATCGGCGAGTCGGGGTCTGCCCTCGAGGCGGCCCGGCGCATCCCGGCGCTGCGCCCCGACGTCGCGATCTTCGACGCCCGCCTCCCCGACGGGTCGGGGATCGACGCCTGCCGCCAGGTCCGGTCGGTCGACCCCTCGATCGCCGGGCTCATCCTCACCTCGTTCGACGACGACACCGCCCTCGGTGCCGCGATCCTCGCCGGCGCGGCCGGATACCTCCTCAAGGACATCCACGGCAACGGCCTCATCGAGGCCATCAGGCGGGTCGCCCGCGGCGAGAACCTCCTCGACCCCGAGCGCGCGCGCCGGGTCCGCACGGGCTGGCGCGAGGACCGCGACGCCGACCCGCGGCTGCGGTCGCTCAGCCCGCAGGAGCGCCGGATCCTCAACCACATCGCGGCCGGGCTCACCAACCGGCAGATCGGCGAGGAGATGGCCCTCGCGGAGAAGACCGTGAAGAACTACGTCACGTCGGTGCTCGCCAAGATGGGGATGGAGCGCCGCACCCAGGCCGCCGTGTATGCCGCGACCCACGTGCCGTCGGGGCCGAACGGGCGTACCGCGCGACGGTAACGTGCGTACCGCGCGACGGTAACGGGCGTACCGCGCCACGGTAGGGCTCCGCGGACGCCCCGGGTCAGCGGCCGGACGTCTCCCGTCCGGTGACGTCCCTGGTGGAGATCCGGATCCACCGCGTCGAGGACGGGTCCATGGCCACCCACGGGGGGCGGGAGATCGCCACGAGCCGGGCAACCTGCTGCTCGTCGTCGACGACCCCCGCCGTCCCGTGGACCAGGACCGACCAGCCCCAGCGCCGGGACGGGTCGAACCCGTCGACCTCGAAGGACACCCGGTCGCCGTCGATGGCGGCCTGGATCTTGGAGCCGCCCGCGGTGCGGAAGCAGATGTCGAGCCCGTCGAGGGTGTGGTTCACCGGCAGCACGGCGATCTCGCCGTCGAGGGCGAAGGCCACGCGTCCCACCGGCGCCGAGCCGATCCGGGCCAGGCAGTCCTGGAGGGTGAGCACGCGCATACCCGTGTGGTCGGTCGGCTCGGTCACCTCGGTGACCGGACCGGTGACCGGACCGGGGGCGGGGCTGGTGACGGGGCTGGTGACGGGGCCGGTGCTGTCGGTGTCGGTCATGGGACCCTCCGGTGCGCTGGTGGTGGGCGCCGCCGGGTCGGCCGGCGGCGCTGGATCTGTCGGCCGGGGCCTCTCGGCCCCCGGCCGTCGGTCAGGTCGAGCGGGGCGAGGGGACCACGAGGACGGGGCAGCTCGCGTGGGCGATGAGGTGGGCGCTCACCGAACCCAGGAGCAGGCCGGTGAAGCCGCCGCGACCCCGGGTGCCCACGACGAGCAGCTGGGCCCCGAGGGACTCCTCCGCCAGCGCGGCCACGGTCTGGGCCCGGACCAGCGTCGTGGAGACCTCGACGTCCGGGTACTTCTCGTGCCAGCCGGCGAGCATCTCGGCCACCTCGAGGCGCTGGGAGTCCACCACCTCGCGCCAGTGACCTTCCCACTCGTAGCCGGACAGGAACGGGTCGGGCTCCTCCCACCACCACGAGTGCACGGCCACGAGCTTGGTCCCGCGGGCCTGGGCCTCGGCGAAGGCCCACTCGACGGCGGGCGCGGAGTGCCTCGAGGCGTCCACCCCGACCACGACCGGGCCGGTGTGGGTCCACTTGCCGTTGTGTGGCGTCACGAGCACGGGGCAGTGCGAGTGCGCCGCCACCTTGTGGGTCGTCGCGCCGAGCAGGACGCCGGCCGCGTGGCCGAGGCCGCCGGCGTCGAGGACCAGGACGTGGGCGGTCTGGCTGGCCTCGACGAGTGCCGCGGCCGGGTCGGCGACCACGGTGTCCCTCGTCACGCGGAGGTCGGGGGCCAGGGTGTGGGCGCGGTCGCTGAACTCGTCGGTGGTGCGGTCCTGCGCCTCGAGCCGCTCGACGGTCCACGGGACGATGCCGATGCCGGTGGCGTGCAGGATGTGCAGGGGCCGGTGCATGCGCTGGGCCTGGACGACTGCCTCGTCGAGCGCGTGGTGGGCTGCCGCGGAGCGGTCGACACCCACGACAACGGCGTCGCGGGGCTGTGCGTCCAACCTGGTCATGGCCTGTCCTCTCGGTGGTGGTCACCCTCACGGTCGCGCCCCGCAGGGGGTGGTGGGAGGGGCGAAGGTCCTGCCCGCACGCCACTGGCGGAGGGCCGGATTCGGGACCTTGGACCCCACCCCGCGCCGCCCGGCGACGCCACCGTGGACGTATGGCGACGACGACCGACACCCCCATGACCGAGATGCCGATGCACGAGTGCTGGGCCCTGGTGCGCGAGGCGGTGGTCGGACGGCTCGCCACCGTCTTCGACGGCCACCCGGAGATCTTCCCCGTCAACCACGTGGTCGACCACGGCAGCGTGGTCATCCGGACCGCGGCGGGCGCCAAGCTGGAGAGCGCGGTGGGGCGGCTGGTGGCGTTCGAGGTGGACGGCTACGACGTCGAGAACCGCAGCGCGTGGAGCGTGGTGGTCAAGGGCCGGGCCGTCGAGCTGACCAGGCTGCACGACGTCCTCGACGCCATGAGCCTGCCCCTCTTCCCCTGGCACGGCTCCTCCAAGCCGCACTTCCTGCGTATCGAGGCCAGCGAGGTGACAGGTCGGCGCTTCGTGGTCGCCGGCGGGACCGAGCACGCGGGGACCTCGTGACCGCTGGGCCGCAGGACACCGCCACGCGGCGACCGGTCCGGCACCACCGCCTGCTCTCGTGGTCCCTCGCCTCGCCCCTGCACCAGCTCCTCGGGCGGCTCGCGCTGCTGGAGTACACCGCCTCGGACGGGCGCACCGTCCGGCTCCCCGTGCAGTACGCCCGCACGGGGAGCGACCTGGTCGTCGCGGCCGGGGGAGCGTCGCACAAGCGGTGGTGGCGCGCCTTCCGCTCCTCACGCCGGGCCGTCGTGCTCGTGGACGGTCGGCGGTATGCCGTGACCGGCGAGGTGGTGCCCCGCAGCTCCGCCCCGTGGGCGGTGGTGGCCGCGGCCTACCGGTCGGCCTTCCCCCTCGCGCGGCTCGAGGACGCCGAGCTCGTCCTGCTGCACAGGGCCACCGACCTGCGCCCGGTCTGACGCGCGCTGAGGTCAGCGCGCAGCCAGGCCCATCGCCTCGGCCTCGTCCCACAGCTCGTGCCGCACCCGGGGGCGGGCTGCCTGGTCGATCAGCGCCCGGGCCTGCTGCGCCGAGTCGGCACCGAACATCTCCGCCGTGCCTTGCTCGGTGACCACGGCCGTGTGCTGGAACGAGGTGACCGGGCCCTCCAGCAGCGGCACGATGGCGGAGGCGTCGGCCTTGGGGTGCCAGGAACGCAGCGCGATCAGCGACTGGCCGCCGTTCGACTGCATCGCACCCGTGACGAAGTCGCACTGGCCACCGAGCCCGGAGTGCAGCCGCGAGCCGAGGTGGCTGGCGTTCGCCTGGTCGTAGAGGTCGACGGTCAGGGCGCTGTTGATGCTCGTCATGGCCGGGTTGGCTGCGATCCTCGTGGGGTCGTTGACGACCTCGGTGCGCAGCATGCGCACGCCGTGGTTGCGGTCGAGCCAGCCGCGCAGGCGCGCGCCGCCGATGGCGAACGAGGTGACCACCGGCCGGGACGGGTCCAGCGCGCCGGCGTCGGCGAGGTGGAGCACACCGTCGGAGACCATCTCGGTCCAGACGGCCAGGGCCCTGCGCCCGGCGAGCCGCGGCACGACGGCGTCGGGAACGGCGCCGATACCCATCTGCAGCGTCGCCCCGGACGGCACGCGGTCGGCGATGCGACGGCCGATGGCCTCGATGGGGTCCCCGGACACGGGGGACCGTTGCGTGCCAGGAGCGTTCGCGGCGCGAGGCAGGTCGTTCGCGACC
Organism: Phycicoccus sp. Soil748; assembly: GCF_001428025.1. Classification (GTDB taxonomy): domain Bacteria; phylum Actinomycetota; class Actinomycetes; order Actinomycetales; family Dermatophilaceae; genus Pedococcus. Next base: position 149,147 of record NZ_LMSC01000012.1, read on the forward strand.
TCGCCCTCGGCGCAGGGCGGTCGCCAGAGCACGTCGAGCTGGTCGAGCACGAGCTCACCGTCGCCGAACGTGTAGGGCACGTCGTCGTGCTCCTCGGCGAGGACGCTCCCGCCGTGGGCGCGGCAGGACTCGATCGCCGCGGGCAGGATGTTGACCTCCATCCCGAGCGAGGCGCGGCCCTTCCACGGTGCCGAGGTCGTCACGAGCACCAGGTCGGGCACGAAGGTCGTCGAGAGCAGCCTCGGCACGTGGGACAGCCGGGCGGGGAGGTAGCGCGTGGCGGGGTGCCGCCGCATGCCCGGCCCGGCGAACGGGGTGACGGGGACGATGCCGGCGTGGTCGGGGATGCCCAGGGGCGCGTTGAGCATGAACAGCTCGACGTCCTGGCCCCGGGTCGCCGCGTCGAGCTCGCGCAGGAGGGCCCACGGCGCGGCGGCGTTGCCGGACGCGACGACCCGCAGCGGCCGGCCGGGGGTGGCGGCCCGGGCGAGGACCCGGCGGACATCGGCCTGCGACGACGTACTCGGCATCGCGCACCTCCGGATCAGTCGGCCGGCCGACGGGGGTCGCGACGGCGGGGCACCACGGTGGCAGTGCGCCTGGTCGTCCGGTCGGGCCCTTGGTCCCGATCCGCTTCCGAGGCGTCGGCGCATGCTGGGAACACCAGTACCAACCCCTCGGAGCCCACCATGTCCACCACCGCCACCGTCCTGGTCGTCATCGGCGTCGTCGTGCTCGTCGCCCTCGCCCTGTCCCTGCGCATCGTCAAGCAGTACGAGCTCGGGGTCCTGTTCCGCCTCGGCCGGGTCATCGGCGTCCGCAAGCCCGGGCTGCGGGTGATCATCCCGATCGTCGACGTCCTGCGCCGGGTGTCGCTGCGGATCGTCACCATGCCGATCCAGTCGCAGGGGATCATCACCCGCGACAACGTCAGCGTGGACGTGTCGGCCGTCGCCTACTTCCGCGTCGTCGACGCCGTGAAGTCGGTCGTCGCCATCGAGAACGTGTATGCCGCGATCGACCAGATCGCCCAGACCACCCTGCGCAAGGTCGTCGGCCAGCACTCGCTCGACGAGACGCTGTCGGAGACCGACCGCATCAACGCCGACATCCGCGCGATCCTCGACGTGACCACCGTGGAGTGGGGTGTCGAGGTGACGCTCGTGGAGCTCAAGGACATCCAGCTGCCCGACAGCATGAAGCGGGCCATGGCGCGCCAGGCCGAGGCCGAGCGCGAGAAGAGGGCCAAGATCATCAACGCCGAGGGCGAGTCGCTGGCCGCGTCGGCTCTGGGCGAGGCCTCGGACACGATGATGGCCCACCCGCTGGCGCTGCAGCTGCGCAACCTGCAGAGCCTCGTGGAGATCGGGGTCGACAAGAACACGACCGTCGTCTTCCCCGCGCCGTTGATGAGCACCATCGAGGAGCTCGGCAGCTTCCTCGCCCGCGAGGGTGCGGCGGCCACCCGCCGAGCACCCCAGGTGGCCAACGGCGCCCCTCGCCCCGTCGTGCTGGCGGACATGGCGGACGGGGCCCCCGGTCCGAGCCCGGCCGGGCTCGGCGAGAAGGCGGACGGCGCGCCGGTCGAGGGCGGCGCCCTGGTCTGACCGGGCGCCCTCGGCCGAACGGACCAGGTTCGAGCACCTGACGGCGCCTGCGCGGCGGCGGCCCCTACGATGTGCCGGGCTCGCATCGAAGGGGTGCGTCGGTGCTGGAGCAGGGGTGTGTCGTGCGGGTGACTCGGACGGTCGCGGCAGGGGTCGTCCTGGCGTTGGGGGTGCTGGGCGGGGCCGCGGCCGCCGCACCGGGTGCCAACGCATCAGCAGCTGACGCATCAGGAGCCGGCGACATCGCCCTCATCGGCGACCACGACAACCCGGCCCCGCTGTCCAGCGGCTACAAGTACTTCAGCGCCGGGCCGGTCGCCGGGGCCCCCACCGCTCGGGTGGATGCCGCCGACGCGACGGTGACGGTGTCGGTGACGGACACCTCGCACGGCGGTACGGCCAGCATCACGATGGCGTGGCCCGCGCGACCGGGGACATGGTCGCTGGACTTCACCGGACCCGACCCGGAGCAGACCATGAAGCTCACCCGGGGCTCGGCGGGCTGCACCTTCACCGCAGGCAGCCTGACCATCTACCGTGCCGACGCCACGGCCACCGGCGACGTCGCCGCGCTGTCGGCCGACGTCGACGGTTCCTGCTCCATCTCCGGCGGCGGGACCTACTCGGGTGCGCGGATCCGTATCGCTGACCCTGATCCCACGCGGCTGGTCGCCATCCCTCGCGCCACTCCCGCCAGCATCTCGACCGGCGCGCTGGCGGGCACCCCCGTCGCCCAGGACGTGACGGTGGGCAACACCGGCTCCAAGCCGTGGAAGGTGGGGGCCGTCGCCGTCGCCTCCACGAACTCCTGGAGCCCGCGCTTCAAGGTCGCCGCGGAGGCGAACCACTGCACCGGGGTCACGTTGGCCACGGGCGAGACGTGCACGGTCCAGGTCAGCATGACCGCCCCGGCATACCTGGTCACCGAGAACCTCATGGTGGGAGGCGACGCCGGGGCGACGCTGGTCGTGCCGCTCCGCTTCGAGGGCTACAACCCCGTCGAGCCGCCCTCTTCTCTCACTGCGCAGCAGGGCCGGGCCTCCGCGACCCTCTCGTGGCAGCCGCCCAGCGTCCTTCCGCGTGTCGGGTACCGGGTCTACGACACGACGTCGGGAGCGCGGACCCTCGTGGCGTCGGCAGCGGCGTCGGCCACCTCGGTCAACGTCCCGGGCGCCGGGCCTCGCACACTGGCCCTGGTGGCCGCGAACGGCACGTTCGCCGAGTCCACGGACGTCACGGTGAGCCCTGCGAAGGTCGACAGCGAGGTCGTCGGGAACGACTGGTACGGAGCCTCGCAGAGCGTGGTGACCGACGCGACCACCTCGCAGGCGAGGACCCTGTCGCTGGAGCGCGTCGACCTCGACCCCTCCCGCACGCTGTGGGTGACGCCGGCCTACTCCGACGTGCGCGTCTGTCCCGTGGCGACCGAGGAGTGCACGACCGTGCCCGGCACCACGAGCACCAGTGACGCTGACACGCCGTACGAAGCGATCTGGATGCCGGACGGGACCATCGCGTTCCTGCGCGGTTGGTCCTCCGAGCTGCGCGCGCTGTGGGTGGTCCGCCGTGACGGCTCGGGCCTGCGGAAGGTGGCCAGCGTTCCCGAGCGGTCACAGCTGGCTGCGGTGCCGACCGGTGGTGAGGTCGTGCTGCGCAACTCGCGCGACGACAGGCTCGAGCGCGTGCGCCTGAGCGACGGCCGGACCACGGTCGTCCCTGCCACCAGCTGGGTCGACGACTTCACCGTCTCGACGCAGGGGCTCCTGGTGCTCGAGCGGCGGGCCGACCCCGCCGCCTGGCTCGGTGACCGGGTCACCACGGTGATGCGGTTGGACGGCACGGGCGCCCGTCGTCTCGCACTTCCCGCCGGGGACAACCGGGAAGTGGTGTTCGACCCCACGGGCACCAAGGTGGCCTTCGCCCGCTACACCGACACGTACGAGGCGACCCTCTGGGTCGCAAGGGCCGACGGGTCTGCTGCCCGCGAGCTGTCTCCTGCGTCCACCGGGTGGCGTGACCTGAAGTGGTCGACCGAGGACGTCAGCACCCCTGGCGTCTCGGTCACAGTGCCGGCTTTCACGACGCGCACCGCGACGCTCAGCGTCAGCGCCACCGACGCCGACGACGCATCCGGGTCCCTGCGCAGGCAGTGCCGGCTGGACGCAGCCGCCGCGTGGGCGGACTGTGGGTCCACGGTGACCTACAGCGGGCTCGCGGCGGGGTCGCACCGAGTCACGGCCCGCAGCATCGACCCCGCCGGCCGGGTCTCGACCGAGGCGAACCGCAGCTGGTTGGTCGACGCGAGCGCACCCACCGCGTCCCTGGCAGCGCCCGCTTCCGTGCAGACCACCGTGCCCACGACCTTGAGCTGGACCGCTGCGGACACCGGAGGTTCGGGTCTCGCCACGTACGACGTGCGCGCCCGGGTCGCCACGCGATCGGCCGGCTTCGGCGCCTACCAGTACCCGGCGGCGTGGCAGGGGCTGACCGCACGCACCATGCGCGTGACGCTCACCCGGGGGAGCCAGTACTGCTACTCGGTCAGGTCGCACGACAAGGCCGGCAACGTGGGCGCGTGGAGCGCCGAACGGTGCACGGCCCTCCCACTGGACGACCGCGACCTCGCTGCAGGCCGCGGCTGGACCCTCGGCTCGTCGCCTTCCTACCTGTTCGGCACGTACTCGCGCACCACCACGTTCGGCGCCCAGCTCAGCGTCGGCGGCGTGCGAGGTCGCCGCCTCGTGGTCGTCGCCACCACCTGCTCGACCTGCGGCAGCATCGACGTCTACCACGCAGGCGTGAAGCTGGGTCGGGTGAGCCTCTACTCGGCGACGACCAGGACCCGTCAGGTGCTGTGGCTGCCCCTCGAACCCGTCACCCGGTACGGCACGGTCGTGGTCCGCAGTGCCGGCACGAAGCAGGTCGTCGTCGACGGCGTCGCAGTGGGCCACTGACCGGTCCTGTCCTGGCACCGGCGGCGCCGCGAACGTCATCGTTCCCCGCGACGGTCGGTGAAAAATGGCGGGTGCGACCCTGCCTGGCTCCTCTAGCCTCGGGACGTGGCGCGCGTGGACCCCGATGACGACAGCATCCGTCGCCTGAGCGCCGAGATCGAACGACGGCGCCGCGCAGGCGGCGAGCCCGACCCGGCGGCACCTGACCGACCTGGTCGTCGTGCCCTGGTCCTCGCCGGCGGGGGAGCGGCTGGCAACGCCTGGGAGCTCGGTCTCATCGCCGGGCTCCACGACGCAGGCGTCGACCTGACGGAGGCAGACGTCATCATCGGCACCTCCGCCGGGTCGACGGTTGCCGCGCAGGTCACCAGCGGCACGTCGCCGGCCGACCTGTATGCCCCGATCCTCGCGGAAGTCCCTGCGTCGCCGCCGGCGACCGGCCGAGAAGGGCTGCGGCACAGCGCGTCTCGCGGCGTCTCCGGGCAGAGCTACCTCGAGTGGTCGAACGCCGTCATCGCCTCCGCCGCCGACGCGCCGGACATGCGTCGCAAGATGGGGGCGGCTGCGCTGCAGGCGGATTCGTCGCAGGGATCCGGCGCGGCTCGCTGGCGCGACATCGTCGCAGCCCGGCTCCCCAGCCACCAGTGGCCGGACCAGCATCACCTGGTGGTCGTAGCCGTCGACGCCCGCACGGGTGAGCCGGTCGTGTTCGACCGGCACAGCGGCGTCGACCTGGTGGACGCGGTGGCGGCCAGCACGTCGGCGATGACGCCCTACCGGATCGGTGACGGCCTCTACATCAACGGGGGCTACCGGCGCAGCGAGAACGCCGACCTCGCAACGGGCTACGAGCGCGTGCTCGTGCTGTCACCGTTCAGCGGCCGGTCGCGCATGCCGCTCGAGTGGCGCATGGACCTGGCCGCGCAGGTCGAGGAGCTGCGGGGGAGCGGGAGCCGGGTCGAGACCGTGTTCCCCGGTGCCGGCGCGGGTGAGGTGTTCGACGCGAACGCACTGGACCCCTCGACCCGACGGCAGGCGGCTGTCGGCGGTCACGAGCAGGGTCGAGCCCTCGCGGCGACGCTCGCCGAGTTCTGGGGTCGTCCGGCATGACGCTCAGCGCCAACGTCGCACCGTGCGCGGCCCCCTGCCGTCGCCCGGGCCTTCGCCGACAACGGGTCCGTGAGAGCGTGGGCGGGCACCGACCACGGGTGAGCTGAGGAGGGCCAATGGCAGAGCTCGTTCTCGAGGGTGACCAGGTCGTCCTCAGGCTGACCACGCGGGAGCGCCTCCTCGCGGCACACCGTGACGTGCGGGTGCCGCTGTCTGCCGTCACCAGCGTCGAGCTCGTCGAAGCACCCATCCAGCGGATCCGAGGGCTGCGACCCAGGTGCTCCAAGGTGGTCGGCGGGTACTGGCCGGGCCTGTTCGCCTACGGGTCCTTCTTCGACGGCACCGTGCACAGGCGGCTCTTCGCCGCGGTCGGTGGCCGCACGCGCAGGGGCGTGGAGGTCGGCCTCGACGACGCCCGGTACAGCCGGCTCGTGGTGAGCCTCGACCAGCCCGAGGTGACCAAGGCCGCCCTGACCGCCCGGAGGCCGCCACGGCCGTCCTGATCACCAGCAAGTGGCCATCGCCCTCCTGACCACCTGAGGCCGCTACGGCGCGAACGCCCTCAGCGGGTGTCCGATCCCCTGGCCCCGCCGTCCGACGTCAGGACGGCATACCGACCGGCCTCGAGCCGAGCCACGGGCACCCGCGGCGGCGAGCAGGAGAGGTAGTCGACGCCGGCCGCCAGCAAGCGGTGGATCGACTCGGGGTCACCGGCGTGCTCGCCGCACACACCGAGCCCCAGCGTCGGCCGGGCGAGTCGGCCCTCCTGCACCGACAGGCGGATGAGTCGGCCGACCCCGACGTCGTCGAGCGTCGAGAACGGGTCGGTCGTCAGCGTCCCGGACTGGCGGTAGGCGGCGAGGAAGCTCGTCTCGGCGTCGTCGCGCGACATGCCCCAGGTGGTCTGCGTCAGGTCGTTGGTGCCGAACGAGAAGAACTCGACCTCCTCCGCGAGCCGCCCGGAGGTGAGGGCTGCCCGCGGGAGCTCGATCATCACGCCGAGCGGGATGCGCAGCTCCACGCCCTCGGTGGTGGCGACGTCGTCCACCTCGGCGCGGATGCGCACGAGTGCGGCGGTGAGCTCGCGGGCGTCGGCCACCAGCGGCACCATCACCTCGGGGCGCGGGTCCCGGCCCCGGTTCCGCAGCGACACCGTGGCCTCGGCCAGCGCGCGCACCTGGGCGGTCACGAGCTCCGGCACGGCGGCGAGCAGGCGCACGCCACGCAGGCCGAGCATCGGATTCTGCTCGTGCCAGCGGCGCACCATGGCGAGACGCCGCTCCGCCTCGGTGTCCGGGGAGCCGACGGCCCTGGCTACCGCCGTGCGCACCTCGAGTTCGACCAGGTCGGGAAGGAACTCGTGCAGTGGCGGGTCGATCAGCCGGATGACGGTCGGCAGCCCGTCCATCTCCTCGAGCACCTGCTCCAGCTCCAGCCTGGCCAGCTCCTCGATCCGCGCCAGCGCCGCAGCGCGCTCGTGGCCGGTGACGACCTGCTCCACGAGGGTGCGCCGGTCGCCGAGCAGCATGTGCTCGGTCCGGGCGAGCCCGATGCCCTGCGCGCCGTACTCCCTCGCGGCGCGGGCGTCGGTCGGCGTCTCGGCGTTGGCGCGCACCCCGGCGGTGCGGCGCAGGTCGGCGTGGGCGAGCAGCCGGCCGACGGAGCGCACGGTGGCGTCCGGGTGCGAGAGGTACGGCGCGCCGTCCTGGCCGCGGCTGGTGGACCAGCTGCGGATGGCCACGGCACATGCGCTGGGGACGACCTCGCGCGCGCCGAGGAACACCTCACCGGTCGAGCCGTCGACGGACAGCGAGTCTCCCTCGTTGAGGACTCCGCCCCCGGGAAGCGTTGCCCTGCGTGCGGACTCGTCGACCTCGAGGCCCTCGACGCCGGTGACGCAGGTCCGGCCGAGCCCTCGCGCCACGACGGCAGCATGCGACGTCAGCCCACCGCGGGCGGTGACGACGGCTGCCGAGGCCAGGAGGCCGCCGAGGTCGTCCGGGCTCGTCTCGGGGCGCACGAGCACGACGCGTTCACCGCGCCCCGCCCACTCCATCGCAGTAGCGGCGTCGAAGACGGCCCGACCGGTGGCCGCCCCGGGGCTGGCCGCCAGCCCACGCGCGACCGGCTGCTCGCCTTCGCCAGCCGCCGGCCCCTCTCCGGCGCCCGTCACGAACCCCGGGTGCAGCAGCGACGCCAGCTGGTGCCCCTCCACCCGGCACAGCGCCTCGTCGAGGTCGATGACACCCTCGTCCACGAGGTCGCACGCGATGCGGAACGCCGCCGCCGGGCTCCGCTTGCCCACCCGGGTCTGCAGGATCCACAGCCGCCCCTCCTCGACGGTGAACTCCACGTCGCACAGGTCCCGGTAGTGCCCCTCCAGGGTGGCCAGGTGGCCGAGCAGCTCGCGGTGCACCGCGGGTTCGCGGACACCGAGCTCGCCGAGGTCCATCGTCCGGCGGCTGCCGTTGACGACGTCCTCACCCTGCGCGTCGACGAGGTAGTCGCCGTAGGGCTCCGGGTCACCGGTGGCCGGGTTGCGGGTGAAGCAGACGCCGCTCCCGGAGCGCCGGCCGCGGTTGCCGAACACCATCTGCACGATGTTGACGGCGGTGCCCAGGTCCTCGGCGATCCCCTCGTGCGCCCGGTAGCGGCGCGCGCGGTCGCCGGTCCACGACGCGAACACGGCCAGCACCGCACGGTGCAGCTGGTCCCGTGGGTCCTGGGGCAGGTCCTCGCCGGCGTTGTCGCGCAGCAGCCGCCGGAAGTCGCCCGTCACCTCCTCGAGGACGCCCGCCGAGAGCTCCTGGTCGGTCGCCACCCCCGCGTCCGCCCTGGCCCGGGCCAGCCGCTCCTCGAACAGGGCGGCGTCGACCCCCAGCACCGTCCGCCCGTACATCTGCACGAGGCGCCGGTAGGAGTCCCAGGCGAAGCGCGCCCCCTGGCGGGCGGCCACGGTCGCCACGACCTCGTCGGTGAGCCCGACGTCGAGGATCGTCTCCATCATCCCCGGCATGGAGAACCTCGCCCCCGAGCGCACCGACACGAGCAGCGGGTCCACCGGGTCGCCGAGGGCCCGCCCTGCGGTCCGCTCCAGCCGGGCCAGTGCCGCAGCCAGCTCCCCGGCCAGGGCGGCAGGCTCGTGACCCTCGCGCAGGTACTCGCGGCAGGCTGCGGTCGTCACCGTGAACCCGGCAGGCACGGGCAGCCCCAGCCGGGTCATCTGCGCCAGCCCGGCACCCTTGCCCCCGAGGACCTCCGCCATCGTCCCGTCGCCGTCGGCGAAGGAGACGACCAGCGGGGTCGAGGTCGCGGTGGTCAGTGCGGTCATGGCGAGTCTCCCGTCGTCGCATCGCGGCGGCCGCAGGCACGACCGCCACCGGGAGCCGGCGATCCCTCGCGCTCCCTACCGCCGACGATCACGCGCCCCGGCAGGACGGGACAGTGCCGAAGGTCCCCGGCGGCCCCGCGGAGGGTGTGAGCCTCGCAGGGGACCTATGGCCCTGTGGGCTCCCCGGGCCCCACACCACGCTGAGGGTGCGGCATGCACATCCCCCCACCCGCCCCTACGCCCACCCGGAGGCTGCCATGGTCGACAACGAAGCTCCTCGCCGTACCGAGCCGCAGGCCGAAGGGTGTGTCGTCGTGGGTTGCGACGGTTCGTGGGAGTCGCTGGAGGCGGTGGACGTCGCCGCCCGTGAGGCCCGCTGGCGCGGGCAGGAGCTCGTCGTCGTGACGCTGGAGGAGGGTATGGGGCGCGGTGCCCACGGCCCACGCGACTGGGCCGGGTCGGCGCGCGAGGTGGCCGAGGAGGTGCGGTCGGCCGGTGCCCGCGCCCTGGAGCGGCTGCGCACCACGGACGTCCCGGCGCGCACCGTCACCGCCACCACCGCCGCCTCGCCCGCGCTCGAGCCCCTGGCGCAACGGGCGTCGGTGCTCGTGCTGGGGCGCCATGGCGCGCGGGGCGTCGGGATCTTCACGATGGGTTCGCCGAGCGAGGCGCTGGCTCGCAGGCTCGGGTGCCCGGTCATGGTGGCGGGGCCGACCGGTCCGCAGGCGGAGCCGACGGGCTCCGCGGGCGCGGGCGGGCAGCACGTGAAGCCCAACGCCGCGAAGGCTGCTGCCCTGGCGCGTCGCCACCCGGTCGTCGTCGTGGGGGTCGACTCCTCACCCTCGGCGGACGCGGTGCTCGGTGTCGCCGTCGCCCAGGCGCAGACCCGCGGCTGGCCGCTGACCGTCGTGCACTCCGTCGGGCGGGCGGAGGCCGAGCTGCACGTCGAGGCGTCCGTGATCTGGGACCGCCACGCCGACCTGCTGCTGGCGCAGCGGGACCCCGACCACTCGCTCGCACGGGTCGTGGTCGACCTCGACGACCCGGTGCCGGCGCTGCTGTCCCACAGCGGTCCTCGTGACCTGCTCGTCGTGGGCACCCGGGGGGAGGGGCGCCTGGCCGGGCTCATCGCCGGCTCGGTGGCCCGAGGCGTCCTGGACGCCATGCCCTGTGACGTCCTCGTGGTGCCCCGCCACATGACGTCCGCCACGGCCCAGCAGGGCCGGGCCGCGACCGACACCGTGGTCGAGCCCACCACCAGCGGCGCCCGCTAGGGGTCCGCCAGCTAGGGGTCCGCCCGGTAGGGGTCGGCCCGGTAGGGGTCAGAGCAGGACGCGCTCGCCGAGCCGGGGCACCACGACGGTGGCGCCGGTGCGCTCGCGCACCTGGTCGGCCAGGGCGTGGGCGGCCTCCGGTTCGCCGTGGGTGACGAACACGGTCTCGGGCTCCTCCGGCAGCCCGAGCAGCCACTCCAGCAGCTCCTCGGCGTCGGCGTGCACCGAGAACCCCTCGTCCTGCACGATCTCGGCGCGCACCCGGACGTACGACCCTGCGATCTTCACCTCCCGGGCGCCCTCGGCCAGCGCCCGCCCGCGGGTGCCGACCGCCTGGTACCCCGTCAGCACGACCGTGTTGCGCCGGTCGGGCAGCAACGCCCTCAGGTGGTGCACCACGCGCCCGCCGGAGGCCATGCCGGAGGAGGACACGATGATGCTCGGCTCGTGGGGCCGGTTGATGCGCGTCGACTCCTCCGCCGTCGGCAGCGTCCGCAGCCCCGGCAGGCTGACGAGCTCGGTCCCGAGGCCGGGGCGCAGCTCCTCGCGGTGCCGGGAGTCGCGGTACACCTCGAGGACCGCGAGGGCCATCGGGCTGTCGACGTACACGGGCACGTCGGGGATCCGGCGGCTGCGCCAGAGCTCGCTCAGGGCGTGCAGCACGAGCTCGGTGCGGTCGACGGCGAACGCGGGGATGACGACCGAGCCGCCGCGCGCGATGGTGCGCGTGATGGCCTGGGCCAGCTCGTCGTGGCCGGGGTCCGGCGGTGGGTGGCTGCGGTCGCCGTACGTCGACTCCACCACGACCGCCCGCGCCGCCGGCGGTGTCTCCCGGGGCAGCAGGACCGGGTGGGCGGGCCGGCCGAGGTCGCCCGAGAACAGCACCGTGGTGTCCGCCGTCGTGAGGTGGGCGTTGGCCGAGCCGAGGACGTGGCCGGCGCGCACCAGCACGAGGGTGCCCTGGCCGCCCAGGGGGACCGGGGCGGCGTACGCGGTCTCGTGGAAGAGCCGCACGGCCCGCTCCACGTCGCCACCGGTGTAGAGCGGCATCGGTGGGTGGTGCTTGGAGTAGCCGCTCGTGCGCGCGTACGACGCCTCCTCCTCGAGCAGGTGCGCGCTGTCACGCAGGACGATCGGCGCGAGGTCGGCCGTTCCGCTCGTGCACCGGACGGGTCCGTCGAATCCCTGTCGTACCAACGCAGGCAGGTAGCCGCAGTGGTCGAGGTGGGTGTGGGTGAGCACCACCTCGTCGATGGTGTGGGCGCCGACCGGGAAGGGCTCCCAGTTGAGGCGACGCCACTGCCGTTCGCCTTGGTAGAGGCCGCAGTCCACGAGGGTGCGCCGGCCGGAGTGCTCCACCAGGGTCCGGCTCCCGGTGACCGTGCCCGCCGCCCCGAGGAACGTCAGCACGGTGCTCATCGGTGGTTCCCGCCGTCCGCTTCCCCAGCTCCCATGGTGGGCTCCCTTCGCTGGCCCCACGGTCCCGGTCGCGACGTGGACCGGACAGGGGCCTAGGTCCCGCCGGCAGTGCGCGGGCTCAGAGGCTCGAGGGACGCACCAGGCGCGCGGCGACGTATGCGGCCAGCCCGCTGCCCGCTGCCCATGCCCAGGACGAGAGCGGGGGAAGGTGCGCACCGAGGAGCTGGGCGAGGGGTGGCACCGTCACCGCGGCGACGAGGAGCAGGCCGGCTGCTGCGAGGGCGCCCGGGAGGACCAGCCGCTGCCGCCCGAGGTGACGTGCCGTCCGGGACCGCAGGGCCAGGGCGACACAGAGCTGGCCGACACCCAGGGCGAGCAGGGCGGTGGAGGGCCCGAAGTGGTCGCCGGCCACGACGGCCCCGGCGAGCGCCGCGGAGGCCACGACCGCGGCGAGCAGCCCCAGCCGCCACCACAGGCCGTCGAGAGCGTTCTGGCGCGGCGGACGGGGGCCGCGGGTCATGGCGCCGTCCTCCAGCGCCTCGGCGCCGAGTGCGGCTCCGGCGAACGAGTGCGTCACGAGGTTGACCCACAGGATCTGCGCCGGCAGCAGGGGCAGCGGCACCCCCACCAGCGGCCCGGCCAGCATGAGCAGGATCTCCGCCGCGCCGCCGGAGATGCCGTAGAGCAGGAAGCGGCGGATGTTGGCGTAGACGCGACGCCCCTCCTCGACCGCGGCGACGACCGTGCCGAGGTTGTCGTCGGTGAGGATGACGTCGGCCGCCTCTCGCGCCACCTCGGTGCCGCGGCGGCCCATGGCCACGCCGATGTCGGCGCGGTGCAGCGCCGGGGCGTCGTTGACGCCGTCGCCCAGCATCGCCACCACGTGGCCGGCGTGCTGCCACGCGGAGATGAGCTCGAGCTTGTCGGCGGGGGTGGCCCGTGCGATGACGCGGTGGCGGCTGACCTCCGCGACGCCCGGTGCCCCTGCCGGTGTCTGTGGTTCGGGCACCTGGTGCAGCGCAACGGGTCCCGACCCGACGGGGATGTTGACCGCGCGAGCCACGGCCCACGCCGTCGCGGGGTGGTCGCCCGTGACGAGTCCGACCTCGATGCCGGCGCGCTGGCAGGCGGCCACGGCCTCGGCGGCGGCAGCGCGCGGCAGGTCCCGCAGGGCCACCAGGCCGGTCAGGTGCAGCCGGGGCACGTCAGCGGCGAGTGCGGGTAGGGCGCCGACGCGGCCGATGGCGACGGCCAGCACGCGTTCGCCGGCGGCGGCCAGGGTGCTCGCCTGCTCCAGCGCCTCGGCCACCAGCTCGGGCGGGTCGTCGAGCACGTCGGGACGGAGCATGACCTCGGGCGCCCCCTTCGAGACGACCAGCACCCCGCTCCCGGGGCCCTGCACCGAGGTGCCGGTGGCGAGCGGGTCGGTACCGGTGGCTTGCGGGTCCGGTGCGTCCGACGCCCACGGCGACTCCTGCGGTACGGCATGCCAGGTGGTCATCCGCTTCGTGCGGCTGTCGAAGGGGACCTCGGCCAGCCGCCGGTGCGCCGCCCGCAACCCCACGGTGTCGACCCCCGCGGCGCCGGCCGTGTCGAGGAGCGCCGACTCGGTGGGGTCGTGGCGCAGCCCGCCGTCGACCCCGTCACCGACGTCGTTGCACAGCACCACTGCTCGCATGAGGGACTCCGGCGAGGCGCCCTCGGGCTGCCAGGTCGACGAGACCGCCATCAACCCTTCGGTCAGGGTGCCGGTCTTGTCCGTCGCCAGCAGCGTGACCGAGCCCAGCGTCTCGACGGCCGCGAGGTTGCGCACCACCGCGTGTCGCGAGGCCATGCGTCGTGCTGCCAGGGCCATGCTCAGGGTCACCACCAGCGGCAGCGACTCGGGCACGGCCGCGACGATGAGGCTGACCCCGGTGAGGAGCATCCGCTCGACGGGCTCGCCGCGCAACAGCCCGAGTGCGAAGACCAGGGAGCACAGCACGACGGCCGCGACGGCGAGGTGGCCGGAGAGCCGGCTCATCCGCAGCTGCAACGGGGTGCGGCGCTGCTGCGTCCCCACCATCAGGGCCGCGATGCGACCGGTGGCACTGGCGGAACCCGTGGCCGTGACCCGGGCCGTGCCGCGTCCGCGGACCACCGCGGTCCCGGCGTAGAGCGTGGCGGCCTCCAGCGCCGCCGCCTCGACCGAGGGATCGACCGTGGCGTCGAGCTGCGCGTCAGGCGTCGTCCGCGGGCCGGTTGGGGGCGCAGGCGCCTTCCCGACCGGCTCCGACTCACCGGTCAGCATCGACTCGTCGACCGTGACGCCGGTGCCCGCCACGAGCACCGCGTCGGCGGGCACGAGGTCGCCCTGGCGGAGGTGGACGAGGTCGCCCGGCACGAGGTCGCGGACCGACACCGTCTGCTCGCGCCCGTCGCGGGTCACCGTCGCCGACGGCGTCACGAGCGAGGACAAGGCCCGAACCGCCCGGTCGGCGTTGACCTCCTGACGGACCGCGAGCGTGGTGTTGACGACCACCACCAGCGCGATCACGGCTGCGTCGGTGAGGTCAGTCGTGACGAGGGTGAGGACCAGGGCGGCGAGCAGCACGAGCACCAGGGGGTCGCGCAGAGAACGCAGGACCCGCACGCCGACTGATGGCGGCCGGGCTTCGGGGATGGCGTTGGGGCCGTGGACTGCCCGCAGCCGGGCCACCTCGGCGCTGTCGAGCCCGGGCATGCCCGGTGCCGCTGCCGGGTCCGCCGATGCGGCGCGGGTGGGCACGGGTCAGCCCCGCTGCCGCAGGAACCCATGGTGGGCGTCGACGCCCACCACTGCGGGTCCGGTGGAGGTGGGGGGGTGGGCCGTCCGCCCGGCGCCCAGGGCGAGGGCGGCCGGAGTGCTCATGCGCCCGGGGGGCTCGAGGGGTCGATGCCGGTCGGTGACACCAGGACCACCGTGGTGTCGGGGTGGTCGCGGCAGACGCGGGCGACGGCCCGGGCCAGCGTCCGCGCCCGGTCGGCCGACGTCGTGCCCAGGGCGATCACCACGGCGTCACAGCCGGGGTCGTCGGCGAGGGCGTCCACGGCCGCGGCGAGGCTCCGTGCTGAGCAGTGCCTGGTGAGGTCCACGTAGTCCCGGACGCTGGCGGCGGGGGAGGAGCAGTGCCGGATCCGCATCTCCGTCTGCTGGCGCAGGTCGGGTGAGCGCGCCGGCGTGCCGCGCAGCACGCTGACCGCCTCGTCGCCCAGCTGGGCCTCGTCCGTGACGACGGCAACGCGTGGCGGACGGCTCCCCGCCGGCCGTCGCTGCAGGTGGTCGCCGGCCCCGGCGAGGTCGCCGACGGCGACGGGCAGCGCCCCGGGTGCGCGGTGACGGCCCACCACGTCCGTCCGGACCCGCCAGTGGCTCCCGTCAGCGAGCCGGTACGGCACCAGCCGCCGCGTCTGGTCCGACATCACCGAGCTCCTCACGTGACGGGGCGGCCGGGTCGCTCGTCCCGAGTCCACTGTCACCCCGGCGCGGCGCCGAAGGCAGAGACCTAGGTCCCTTGGGAGCACCCCCGCGGTGTGCGAGACCACGGAAGGGCGAGCGGCCGGCTGCGACACGCTGACCCCACATGTGGTGCCGCACCCCGGCCGCGTTCCCGCATATGGTGTGCCTGCTGGTCCGGACCCCGCGCAACGGGGTCCGGGGCAAGAGGGAACCCGGTGCGAGTCCGGGACTGCCCCGCAGCGGTATGCGGAAACGACCGCCGTCACACAGCACTGCGCGCCCCGGCGTGTGGGAAGCGACGGCCAGTAGGTGCCGTGGACGCCTCGAGCGAGAGCCCGGGACGGCCTCGGAGGGTCCGTGAGTCCGAAGACCTGCCAGCGACCGCGCACGCCGTGCGCGGTGAGTCGTGGCCTCGCGGGTGGGTCACACGGCTTGGCGGTCCGACGTCCCTGCGACGTGGTCGCCCCGTCGTCCCCTCCGGCGTCCGCGGCACCGAACCGCTCGCGAGGAGAGAGCAGGATGACCCAGGCGCCCGTGGTCGAGGACTCGACCACAGAACCGACCCCACCCACCGCACGCCGCACGACGATGGCGGTGCGCAAGCGCAACGGCGACAGCGAGCCCGTCGACGTGATGAAGATCGTCCGCGCCGTCGAGCGCTGGTGCGACGACCTCGACGAGGTCGACCCGACGGTGATCGCCACCCGCACCATCAGCGGGCTCTACGACGGCGCCACCACGGCCGAGCTCGACCGGCTCTCGATCCAGACCGCCGCCGAGATGACCGCCACCGAGCCGCAGTACTCCAGGCTGGCCGCCCGGCTGCTGTCCAACTACATCGACAAGGAGGTGCGCGGCCAGCAGATCGCGTCGTTCAGCCAAGCCGTCCGGCTCGGGCACCTCGAAGGCCTCATCGGCGACGACACCGCGGCCTTCGTCGAGGCCAACGCCCGCAAGCTCGACCACGCTGTCGACGTGGCGCACGACCGGCGGTTCGAGTACTTCGGGCTGCGCACCGTCTACGACCGCTATCTGCTGCGGCACCCCGAGACGCGGAGCGTCATCGAGACGCCGCAGTACTTCCTGCTCCGTGTGGCATGCGGCCTGGCCAGCACGCCGCAGGAGGCCATCGCGTTCTACCGCCTCATGGCGTCCTTGGCCTACCTGCCGAGCTCGCCGACCCTGTTCAACTCCGGCACCCGCCACACGCAGATGTCGTCCTGCTACCTCGTGGACTCGCCGCGCGACCAGCTCGAGTCGATCTACGACCGCTACACCCAGGTTGCAAGGCTGTCGAAGTTCGCTGGGGGCATCGGCATCTCGTGGTCGCGGGTGCGCTCGCGCGGTGCCCTGATTCGGGGCACGAACGGCCACTCCAACGGCATCGTCCCGTGGCTGCGCACCCTCGACTCGTCGGTGTCGGCGGTCAACCAGGGCGGACGCCGCAAGGGTGCGGCCTGCGTCTACCTCGAGCCGTGGCACCCCGACATCGAGGAGTTCCTCGAGCTGCGCGACAACACCGGTGAGGACGCCCGGCGGACCCACAACCTCAACATCGCGAACTGGGTCCCCGACGAGTTCATGCGCCGGGTCGAGGCCGACGAGCAGTGGAGCCTCGTGGACCCCGACCAGGTGCCCGAGCTGCCAGACCTGTGGGGGCCGGCCTTCGAGAAGGCGTATGCGGCCGCGGAGCGCGACGGCCGCGTCGTGCGCACCGTCAGCGCCCGCGAGCTCTACGGGAAGATGATGCGCACGCTGGCCCAGACCGGGAACGGCTGGATGACGTTCAAGGACGCCAGCAACCGCACCTGCAACCAGACCAGCGACGAGCAGGGTCCCGGCGCGCCCGTAGTGCACCTGTCCAACCTGTGCACGGAGATCATCGAGGTCTCCTCGGACACCGAGACCGCGGTCTGCAACCTCGGCTCGGTCAACCTGGCGCAGCACCTCACCGCGCCCCGTAACGGCGTGGACTGGGAGCGGCTCCGGGAGACCGTGCGCACCGCGGTGACCTACCTCGACCGCGTCATCGACATCAACTACTACCCGAGCGAGGAGTCCGGGGCCTCCAACCCGCGGTGGCGCCCGGTCGGGCTCGGCGTCATGGGCCTTCAGGACGTCTTCTTCGCCCTGCGCCTGCCGTTTGACTCGGACGAGGCGCGGGAGCTGTCCACCCGGGTCGCCGAGGAGGTCTACCTCTCGGCCCTGGAGCGGTCGGCAGAGCTGGCCTCCGAGCACGGTCCCCACCCGGCGTACGAGCAGACCCGCGCAGCACGCGGCGACCTGCAGCCGGACCTGTGGAGTGTCACCCCGACCCAGGCCGAGCGCTGGGCGGCGCTGCGAGCAGCGGTACAGGACAATGGACTCCGCAACTCGCTGCTCGTCGCCATCGCACCGACGGCGACCATCGCGTCCATCGCCGGTGTCTACGAGTGCATCGAGCCGCAGGTGTCCAACCTGTTCAAGCGCGAGACGCTCTCCGGCGAGTTCCTCCAGGTCAACACGGCCCTCGTGCGAGAGCTCAAGGCCCGGGACCTGTGGACCCCCGAGGTGCGCGAGGCCATCAAGCGCAGCGAGGGGTCGGTGCAGGGCATCTCCGCGATCCCGGCCGACGTGCGGCACCTGTTCCGGACGGCCTGGGAGCTGCCGCAGCGGGCGCTCATCGACCTGGCCGCCGCGAGGCAGCCGTTCATCGACCAGAGCCAGTCGCTCAACCTGTTCCTGGCCGCGCCGACGATCGGCAAGCTCAGCTCGATGTACCTCTACGCGTGGAAGGCCGGCCTCAAGACGACCTACTACCTGCGGTCGCGACCGGCGACCCGCATCCAGCAGGCGACCGTCTCGGTCGCCGTCAAGCCCACCGACCAGGAGGCCGTCGCCTGCTCCCTGGAGAACCCCGAGACCTGCGAGGCCTGCGAATGAGCACCACGACCGACACCACCCACACCACCGCGGACGCGGTCGCCACGGACAGGAGGATGCTGCTCGACCCGGGGATGAACCTCACCCTGCGGCCGATGCGCTACCCGCACTTCTACGAGCGCTACCGCGATGCCATCAAGAACACCTGGACCGTCGAGGAGGTCGACCTGCACAGCGACCTCAAGGACCTGCAGCGGCTGACCGCGGCGGAGCGCCACCTCGTCAGCCGGCTCGTGGCGTTCTTCGCGACTGGTGACACCATCGTCGCCAACAACCTCGTGCTCAACCTCTACCAGCACGTGAACTCGCCCGAGGGACGCCTCTACCTCAGCCGGCAGCTGTTCGAGGAGGCGGTGCACGTGCAGTTCTACCTCACCCTCCTCGACACCTACGTGCCCGACGAGAAGGAGCGGCACGCGGCGTTCGCGGCGGTCGACAACATCCCGTCGATCAAGGCCAAGGCCGACTTCTGCTTCGAGTGGATTGACTCGGTCTTCGAGCTCGACCGGCTCGAGACCCGCGAGCACCGGAGGGCGTTCCTGCTCAACGTCATCTGCTTCGCGGCGTGCATCGAAGGGCTGTTCTTCTACGGCGCCTTCGCCTACGTCTACTTCCTGCGGTCGCGGGGGCTGCTCAACGGCCTGGCCAGCGGGACCAACTGGGTGTTCCGCGACGAGTCGATGCACATGGCGTTCGCGTTCGACGTGGTGCAGACGGTCCGCGAGGAGGAGCCCGACCTGTTCGACGACGACCTCGCCGGTCAGGTGCGGGCGATGGTGCGGGCGGCTGTCGACGCCGAGGCGCAGTTCGCCGAGGACCTGCTGGGCGGGGGAGTGGCGGGGCTCTCGACGGCCGACATGCGCACCTATCTCGAGAGCGTTGCTGACCGCAGGCTCGAGCAGCTGGGCCTCGAGCCCGAGTACGGCGCGACCAACCCGCTGGCGTTCATGGAGCTGCAGGACGTGCAGGAGCTGTCCAACTTCTTCGAGCGCCGGGTCTCCGCCTACCAGGTGGGGGTGAGCGGGGCCGTCGGGTTCGACGAGGACTTCTGACGGGGGAGGGCCGCCGAGACGTCTGCGGGCCGGGGCACCACCGACAGCGGTGGTGCCCCGGCCAGCGGGGTTACGCTCGACCGATGAAGCCGGTGCGCGTTGCCTTCGGGGCCTTCCTCGTCCTCGTCGGGGTCGTCTGGCTCCTGCAGGGCATCGGCGTCCTGGGCGGGAGCGTCATGAGCGGCGTGACCCTGTGGGCGGTCGTCGGACCGGTCGTCGCCGTGGTGGGGCTCTACCTGGCGGTCAGCGGGCTGCGCGGCGGTCGTCACCACCAGCCCTGACGGCGGGCCCACCGCAGCAGCCACAGGCTGATCGAGGTCATCACGGCCAGCACCACGGCGAGCTGGACCCAGTGGGTCTGCGCGTTGACGATGACGTTCATCCCGTAGACCGAGGCGATGGCGGTGACGGGCAGCGTGATGGCCGCGATCACCGCGAGCCGCTCCATCGCCACGGTCATCTTGGTCGTGACCCGGGTCTGGTAGAGCTCGATCACCCCGAACAGGAACCCGCTCTCGTCGTCGGCCATGCTGCGTACGCGGTCGAACTGCTCGCTGAGGTCACGGGCGTGGCGTCGGGACTCCTCGGAGGAGAAGCGCTCCAGGGAGGCGAGCCGGCCGAAGACGTCGTGCGCCTGCCCGGCCTGCGTCCGCGAGATGAGCAGCTCGTGGCGCAGCAGGAACAGCTCCTCGAGCAGCGCCTCCGGCTGGTGGAAGTCCGAACCCATGACACGCATCTCGAGGGCCGGCAGGCGTTGGGCGACCGAGCGGACGACCTCGCTCTGCCGGCGCGCGACCGCCGACCCGATGGCGTAGGACAGCTCGCCGGGGGTAGTGGGGCGCAGCCGACCCGCCAGCAGGCGCTCGCGTACCGCGTCCGTCTGCGCCGTCGCGTCGGCTGCCGACACCGCCGGGTTCCGCGGCCCGTGGACGGTCACGAGGTAGCGCGTGCCGACGAGCTGGTCGAGCTCGAGCATGTGCACGTGACCGCCCTCACCGGGCAGCGGCGTGTGCACGATGACGAACACGTGCTCCTCGTAGGCGTGCACGGTGGGGACGAAGTTGCGCTCCCGGCAGGCCCGGAGCACCAGCGGGTGCGCGTGGAGGTGCTCGGTGAGCACGTGCTCCACCTCGTCGTCGAAGTCGGGTGCATCGACCCACACGAACCCGTCGGTGCGCTCGAGCAGCGCAGGGATGTCCGAGGACGGGTGCTCCTCGAGCGCCCCGGCGGTCACCAGCCAGGCCTGCACCCCGCACCTACCCGGTGAAGCTCGTCTCCAGGGTGATGGGCACCGCCGCGAGGGCCTGGCTCACCGGGCAGCCGGCCTTGGCTGCCTGGGCGGCCTCCTCGAACTGCTCGGCGGTGATGCCGGGCACCGATCCCGTGACGGACAGGGCGATCCCGGTGATGCCGGTGCCCGGCTGGAACGTCACGTTCGCGGTGGTGTCGATGGTGGTGGGCGGCGTGCCGGCCTGCGCGAGCCCGTGGGAGAGGGCCATGGAGAAGCAGGTGGAGTGGGCCGCGGCGATGAGCTCCTCCGGACTGGTCTTGCCGTTCGCCTCCTCGGCGCGCGAGGGCCAGGAGACGGCGTAGGTGCCGATGCCCGAGGACTCGAGGGTCACCTCCCCGGAGCCGTCCATGAGGGAGCCCTCCCAGTGGGCGGAGGCGGTACGCGTCGTGGCCATGTCTTCTCCTGCGGGTCGGTGGTGCCGGGTGATCTCAGAACGCCGTGTAGCCGCCGTCGGCGACGAGCACGGAGCCGGTGACGAACGAGGAGGCGTCGCTGGCGAGGAAGACGACGGCCGGGGCCAGCTCCTCGACCGTGCCGTAGCGCTGCATGGGCGCGTCCTCGATCCAGTGCCGACGGAACGCGGGGTCGTCGACGGGGGACATGTCGGTCTTGATGTAGCCGGGGGCCAGCGCGTTCACGCGCACGCCGTACGGTGCCCACTCCGCCGCGAGGCTCCGGGTCAGGTGGTGGACCGCGGCCTTGGAGGCGTTGTAGGCCGGCTGCCACTGGGGGCGGTTGACGATGATGCCGGACATCGAGCCGATGTTGACGATGGTGCCCGCGCGCTGCTCGACGAAGTGACGTCCGAACGTCTGCGAGCAGGTCCAGACCGCGTCGAGGTTGACGTCCATGACGGCACGCCAGTCCTCGGGGGTGACGTCGAGCGCGGGTGCGTGGACGCAGGCCCCGGCGTTGTTGACCAGGACGTCGACGCGGTCGAAGCGGTCGAGCGTCGTCGCCAGCACGCGCTCCACGTCGGCGCGGGACGTGACGTCGGCTGCGACGAACTCAGCCCGGATGTCGCTGTCCCGCAACGACTTCAGCACGCCATCAGCTGCACCCTCGTCACGTCCGACGAGCATGACCGCTGCACCTGCGTCCCCGAGCGCGGCGGCGAACCCGGCACCCAGGCCGCGCGTCCCGCCGGTGACGACGGCGACCTTGCCGGTCAGGGAGAAGCGCTCCAGTGCACCCATGGAGCCAATGTATGGGGTCCGTGTGCCGGACGGGAGGTGGAGAGGTGCCGCGGTCAGCCTGCGAGCTCGCTGGAGCCGTGCCGCCGCCACTGACGGGCCACGCTCTGGCCCCACGCCCTGGCCCGCTCGAGCTCACCGTCCGACAGCGGGCCCTCACGGCCCTGCACGTGGAACGTCTCCGGTGGGCAGACCTGCCGCACACCCAGCCGGCGCAGCCGCCGGGCGACGGCGTGGGCCGCGGACCCCGGCAGCCTCGGCCGGGCGACCTTGGTGTCGAACGTCGCCAGCGCCACCTGGGTCGTCGGCGCGCTCAAGGCCTCGGTCCACTCCCGGATGCCCCGGCGACCGGAGACCACCGGCCGGGCGGCGCTGCGGGCGGCGTCCTCACGGGTGCTGGCGCGCGACATGCCGAAGGCGTGGGTCGGCCCGCCGACGACGAGCAGCTCGACGTCCGGAAGCGTGTCAGGGGCGACACCCACCTCGCAGACGATCGCGTCGACGTGGTCGCGCAGCCCCTCGGCGATGGCCTGGGCGACACGTCCGGTGTTCCCGTACATGGACTCGTAGACGACCAGTGCTGTGCCCATGCGTCCATGCTGCGCGTGGCCACGCCGGGGGACCCGGGTCGAACGTCCCCCGGCGTGGGCGGTCGCGTCAGCCGGCCAGCAGCTGCTCGAACGGCACCGGGTCGGCGAGCTCGCCGTCGAGGCGAGCCGGGGCCCGGCGGGCGGAGCCTGCCCCGCTGACGAGGTCGGCCAGCTCGCCCGCAGCGACGTCCACCCGGGCAGCGAGACCGTGGTCGAGACCACCCGAACCCCAGTCCTCCGACGCCGCGAACACCGCGGTGGGCACGGTGACGGCCTTGAGGTGGGCGAACAGCGGGCGCATCGCGTGCTCCAGCACCAGGGAGTGCCGGGCGGTGCCGGCCGTCGCCGCGAGCAGCACGGGGGTGCCCCTGAGGGCGTCCGCGTCGAGGATGTCGACGAAGCTCTTGAACAGGCCGCTGTAGGACGCCTGGTAGACCGGGGTGGCCGCGATCAGGGCGTCGGCGCCGCGCACGGCCTCGACCGCCTCGGCCAGGGCGCCGGAGGCGAACCCGGTGAGCATGGCGTTGGCGAGCTCGTGGACGTGCAGGCGCAGGTCGACGTACTCCACCACCGACTCCTCGCCGCGCTCGAGCAGGGCGTCCCCGGTGGCGGTCGCGAGGCGCTCGGCCAGCAGGCGCGTGGAGGACGGCTGCCCGACCCCGGCCTGGACGACCACGAGGCGGCGCGGCGTACGGGTGGTGCTCGTGGACGTGCTCATCGGGCGACCTCCTCGGTCTGCCGGGTGGGGGACGTGGCGGCGGCTGCGGTTGCGCCGGCCCCGACGCCTGCACTGACGCTGCGGGTCGCGGCGAGGCGGCTGGCGTGGGTGGGGGCGTCGGGGACGTGGGCGGGCTTGCGGGCGGCGGCGATCTTCCGCACCTCGGGCACGACCTCGCCACCGAGGATGTCGAGCTGCTCGAGCACCGTCTTCAGCGGGAGCCCGGCGTGGTCGATGAGGAACAGCTGGCGCTGGTAGTCGCCGACGTGGTCGGCCATCGCGGCATACCGCTCGATGACCTGCTGCGGCGACCCCACGGTGAGCGGCGTCTCCCGGCTGAAGTCCTCCAGCGACGGCCCGTGCCCGTAGACGGGGGCGTTGTCGAAGTAGGGCCGGAACTCGCGGACTGCGTCCTGGCTGTTGGCCCGCATGAACACCTGGCCGCCGAGGCCGACGATGGCCTGGTCGGCGGAGCCGTGGCCGTAGTGCTCGAACCGGCGACGGTACAGCGCCACCATCTGCTTGGTGTGGCTCATCGGCCAGAAGATGTTGTTGTGGAAGAAGCCGTCGCCGTAGTAGGCGGCCTGCTCGGCGATCTCGGGGCTGCGGATCGACCCGTGCCAGACGAAGGGCGCGACACCGTCGAGCGGGCGCGGTGTCGAGGTGAACCCCTGCAGCGGCGTGCGGTGCTTCCCGGACCAGGTGACGTTCTCCTCGGTCCACAGGCGGCGCAGCAGCGCGTAGTTCTCCACGGCCAGCCCGATGCCGTCGCGGATGTCCTTGCCGAACCACGGGTAGACCGGGCCGGTGTTGCCGCGACCCATCATCAGGTCGACGCGGCCGTCGGCGAGGTGCTGGAGGTAGGCGTAGTCCTCCGCGAGGCGCACCGGGTCGTTGGTGGTGATGAGGGTGGTGGACGTCGAGAGGATGATGCGCTCGGTCTGGGCCGCGACCGAGGCCAGCAGCACGGGCGGGTTGGCCGGGGCGGCGAACGGCGGGTTGTGGTGCTCGCCGGTGGCGAAGACGTCGAGCCCGACCTCCTCGGCCTTCTTCGCGATGGCGACCGTGGCCTTGATGCGCTCGTGCTCGGTGGGGGTGGTGCCGGTGGTCGGGTCGGTGGTGACGTCCCCGACGGTGAAGATCCCGAACTGCATCTGTCCTCGCGCTCCTTGATTGGTAGTTGCGAATTCAACTACATCAACCCGGCGGCTGTCACGTTCATTCCACCGCCGGCGAGGCGCTCAGTCAGGCGCTCAGCTGGGTGACGACTCCAGCCCGGTGCAGGCGTTCGCCTGATTCCACAGCCCCATGAGCCGGGCGGTGTCCGCGGTCCCCGGCCGGCGGGGTATGCCGTCAGCGCCGATGAGCATCGGCGTCCAGCCGGCCTTGCGCACCAGGCTGTGCCCGTCGTCCGCGCGGGCCTTGGCGCGCCGTACGTCGAGGGAGAGGGTGAGGACACCCGAGCGGGAGTCGGGCTCGTGGCTGCGCCACCAGACGAAGTTGCCCAGGCCGTACGCGACGTACGAGCGCCCGAGCCACCCGGCACCGTTCACGCGGTGGGAGTGCCCGCCGACGATCACGTCGGCGCCGGCCTCGGCGAGGGCCTGGGCCGTCTCCGCCGAGAGGTTGTCCGGGCACTTCTGGTAGTCCAGGCCCCAGTGGAGGACGACGACGACGACGTCGTACTTGCGGTGGGCGGCGGCGACGGCCTGGCGCAGGCGGGTGACCGGCGCGGCGCTGGCGATGCCGCCCTTGCCCGGCCCGGCGGAGTACCGCGCCAGCGTCATCTCGAACACCTCGGAGGCGCCGAACACCGCCACCTTCAGGCCCTTTGCCGACAGGACGGCCGGCGCATAGGCCTCTGCCTCGTCGGCCCCGATCCCGACGACGGGGATCGGGCTGCTCTTCTTGGCGGCCAGGGTGTCCTGCAGCCCGACCGGGCCGTAGTCGACCCCGTGGTTGTTGGCCATGCTCACGGCGTCGACGCCGGCGTTCTGGACGGTCACCAGGGCCGAGGCGGGTGCGCGGAAGTGGAACTCCTTGCCGATCTTGGTGCCCCGCTCGGTGATCGCGGTCTCGAGGTTGACGACGGACAGGTCGGCAGCGCCCAGCGTGGACCGCAGCTCGGCCAGTCCCTGGGGGTCCCGCGCGAGTGGCGCGAGGTAGTCCTCGAAGTGCACGTCACCGGCGAACGCCATGGTGAGCACGTCGGGGTCGGAGGGCAGGGTCGTCGTGGCGCTCGGGGAGGCCGGAGCGGTGGCGGAGCCGGTGGACGAGCCACCCGCGGTGGTCGCCGAGGAGGAGGGGGACGCGCTCGCCGAGCTGCCGGAGGTCGTCCGCGAGCCGGTCGACGTCGAAGCAGCGGGGGCCGCGGCGCTGCCGGAGCAGGCGGCGGTGAGGGCGACCACGAGGCCGGCCGCGGCGAGGGGGGCGAGAGCGCGCATGAGGGGGGAGTGTAGGTCGCCCTAGGATCGCCGTCGTGGAGGCGGCCGCATCGGGACACGTCCGGTTCGGGTCCCTCGTGGCGACCGAGCCCGTCGAGGTGCGCCACGACCTCGGCGGGGTGACGTCGGGGTTCTGGGCGGTCGTCGCCGAGTTCGAGGGCCACTTCACGGCCGTGCGCCTCGACCACGTGGTCCGCGACGCCCCGCCGCCGCGACCGGTCGCCTGGGCGCCGCTGGAGGGGGAGTGGGCGACGAGCCTGGACCACGCGGCGTACGTCGAGGGCGTGCAGGAGGTGCGCCGCCGCATCGCCGACGGCACCGTCTACCAGGTCAACCTCTGCCGCGTGCTCTCGCACGAGCTGCCCGAGGAGGCCGACCTCGACGGGCTCGCGTCGCTGCTCGCCCGGGGCAACCCGGCCCCGCACGCCGGCCGGGTGCACCTGCCCTCCGCGGGGCTCGACGTCGTGTGCGCCAGCCCGGAGGCGTTCCTGCTGCGCGACGGCGACCGGCTGGAGTCGCGGCCCATCAAGGGCACCGCGACGTCGATGCCGGCCATGCTGCCCAAGGACTACGCCGAGAACGTCATGATCGTCGACCTGGTCCGCAACGACCTCTCCCACGTGTGCCGACCCGGGACGGTGCAGGTCGACCACCTCTGTGCCCCCGAGCAGCACCCCGGGATGGTGCACCTCGTCTCCTCGGTCGCGGGCCGCCTTCGCCCGGAGGCGGGGTGGGACGAGGTGCTGGCGGCGACGTTCCCGCCCGGGTCGGTCTCCGGGGCGCCGAAGCACACGGCCCTGCAGGCCATCGGCGACCTCGAGCCGGTCGCGCGCGGGCCATACTGCGGCGCCGTCGGGTGGGTCGACCTCGACCGCGGCACCGCCGAGCTGGCCGTCGGCATCCGCACGTTCTGGGCCGACCGCGGTGGCGACGGTCGGCGGTGGCTGCGCTTCGGCACGGGCGCCGGCATCACCTGGGGGTCGGACCCCGAGGGTGAGTGGGAGGAGACACGGGTCAAGGCCGCGCGGCTCGTGGGGCTCGCATCTGGGAAGGTTGACCCATGACGGATGTCAGGGTCTGGGTCAACGGCCGGCTGACCGGGGTGGACGAGCCGTCCATCGCGGCGCTCGACCACGGGGTCACCGTCGGTGACGGCGCGTTCGAGACGGCCAAGGTCGACCGGGGGCAGGTCTTCGCGGCCACCCGGCACGCGCGGCGGCTCGACCGCACGCTCGCGGGGCTGGGCCTGCCGCCCGCCGACCACGAATTCATCGCCGAGGGCACCAAGGCGGTGCTCGAGGCCGGTGCGCCGATCGAGTTCGGGCGCCTGCGCTACTCCGTCACCGGCGGGGCCGGCCCGCTCGGATCGGACCGCGACGACAGCCCGCTGACCTACATCGTCACCGCCGGCCCGCAGCCGCGACCACCGGCCAGCGCCAAGGTCGCCGTCACGCCGTGGACGCGCAACGAGCGGTCCGCGGTCGCGGGACTGAAGACCACGTCGTACGCCGAGAACGTCGTCGCGCTCGCGTACGCCAAGGAGCGCGGCGCGATCGAGGCGGTCTTCGCCAACACCCGCGGCGAGCTGTGCGAGTGCACGGGTTCCAACATCTTCGTCGTCGTCGACGGGATCATCCGCACGCCGCCGCTGGGCTCCGGCTGCCTGGCGGGCATCACCCGCGAGGTGACCATCGAGTGGTGCCGTGAGGAGGGGATGGAGGTCCGCGAGGAGGCGCTGCCGCTCGACGTGCTCCAGCACGCCGACGAGGTCTTCATCACCAGCAGCACCAAGGACGTCCTGCCGATCCACGCCGTCGACGACCGCGACCTCGAGGTCGGCCCCGTCACGCGGCGCGCCGCCGAGGTGTTCGCCCGCCTCTGCGCGGAGAGGCTCGACCCGTGACCGACCAGCGCGGCTCGGTCACGACCGACGGTGGGGGCGCCGACGGTGACGACCGCCGGCCGCGCCAGCAGCGGGAGGACAAGGACTGGGAGTGGCGGCGCCGCATCCGCTCCAACCCGCACAGCCACCGCATCTACAAGTGGGTCGTCGGCATCGTGGGCGGCCTCGTCACCATCGCCGGGCTCGTCGCCGTCCCGGCACCGGGGCCGGGGTGGCTCATCGTCTTCCTCGGCATCGGGATCCTGGCGTCGGAGTTCGAGCGCGCCCAGCGGCTGCTCGACTGGGGCCGGGCCAGGCTCGACGACTGGAACGACTGGCTGCGGCCCAAGGCCTTGTGGTTCAAGGGACTGGTCGGCCTGGCCACGGCGGTGCTCGTCGCGCTCGTGTTCTACGGGCTGTTCCTGCTGTCCGGGGTGCCGACGTTCTTCCCGGACGTCGTCGAGGACCGGCTGACGAGGCTGCCCGGGCTCTGACGCGCGGAGGTCGGCACCCGATTTCGCCCCGGGCACCGGGTCCGGCTATTCTTCGGCAGGCCCGCAAGGGCACCTGGACGTGTAGCTCAGTTGGTTAGAGCGTTCGCTTCACACGCGAGAGGCCATGGGTTCGAGTCCCTTCACGTCCACCACCGCGTCGGTCCGCCGGCCGCACGACCAAGCCCCTCCCGGGTCCACCGGAGAGGGGCTTTCGTCGTCTTGGTCCCGGGTCGCGAAAATCATCGACCCCCGGTGCCGACGGGAGTAGCGTGGCCGGAAGACGGTGGCACCGTGCGCCGGTCGCTTCCGACCGGCCCTGGCGGAGGGAGCTGTCACGTCGCAGCAGGGCGAGCAGGTCACGAGCCGCACGGGGGTCGACGCGGCTGACCATCCGCTGCGTCCCGCCAGGCCGAGCCACGACGGCTACCGGCACGAGGCGTTCCTCTGGTCGGGCGACGAGCAGTTCGTCGCCGGCACCGAGTGGTTCGTCCGCGAGGGCCTCGACGCCGGGCAGGCCGTCATGGTGGCGGTGACCCGGCCGCAGACCGAGCTCCTGCGCGAGGCCCTGGGGCCGGACGCCCGGAGCGTCGAGTTCGTCGACATGGAGGAGCTCGGCGCCAACCCCGCGCGCATCATCCCGGCCTGGCACGCGTTCACCGACGAGCACGCCGCCGAGGGGCGTCCGGTCCGGGGGATCGGCGAACCCATCTGGGCGGGCCGGCGGGCGGTGGAGCTCACGGAGTGCCAGCTGCACGAGGCCCTGCTCAACATGGCGGTCCACCCCGACACCCCGCTGTGGCTGCTCTGCCCGTACGACGTGGAGAGCCTGCCAGCGTCGGTGGTGGAGGAGGCACACCGGTCCCACCCCGTGGTCCTGGACGTCGAGGCGCACCGCGGCAGCACGGCGTACGGCGGCGCCCACCACGTGGGCACCATGTTCGAGGCGGACCTGCCGTGGGTCGACGTGGTGGTGGCGCACCGGTCCTTCGGTGACGGCGACTACGCGGCGGTCCGTCGTGACGTGGCCGCCCACGCCTCGTCGGCGGGGGTGGGCGCCGACCGCTGCGACGACCTCGTCCTCGCGGTGCACGAGGTGGCGGTCAACAGCGTGAGGTACGGCAGCGGGGTGGGGGAGCTGCGCATCTGGCACCAGGACGAGGCCCTGGTCTGCGAGGTGCGGGGGCGCGGGCAGATCTCCGACCCGATGACCGGCCGCCGCCGCCCCTCCCAGGAGGTGTCGCGGGGGCGGGGGCTCTGGATGGCCAACCAGCTGTGCGACCTCGTGCAGGTCAGGTCGGGCTCGACCGGGACCACCGTGCGGATCTACACGTGGCTGGGCCGGCCGTAGCAGACGGGGCCACCGGCCGACGCGGCGCGGGCCGCCGAACCCGCCGGGAGGCGCAGGCATAGCATCCGAAGGGTGAGTGACTCCCTGCGTGCGACGACGATCCGGATCACGGGCGACGGTGGTGACGAGGTGGAGGCCTACCTCGCGCGCCCCGACGGTCACGGCCCCCGCGGTGGTGTCGTCGTCATCCACCACATGCCCGGCTACGACCGCGCCACCAAGGAGATCGTGCGCCGCTTCGCCGAGATGGGGTACGACGCGATCTGCCCCAACCTGTACTGGCGGGAGGCGCCCGGTGCGGCACCCGACGACGCGGCAGCCACGGTGCGCGCCGCTGGCGGTGTGCCCGACGCGCGGCTCGTGGGGGACGTCTCAGGCGCGGCCGCGTACCTGCGCTCGCTCCCGAGCAGCAACGGGCGCGTCGGCGTCATCGGCTACTGCTCCGGCGGCCGCCAGAGCGTGCTGGCCGCCTGCCGTACGGACCTCGACGCCGCGGTCGACTGCTACGGCGCGTTCGTGACCGGACAGCCGCCGGAGGGTTTCCCGTTGCGCGTGACCAACCTCGTCGACGAGCTGCCCGACCTGGCGGCGCCGCTGCTCGGGCTCTTCGGGGTGGAGGACAAGACCCCGAGCCCTGAGCACGTGGCCGAGCTGGAGGAGATCCTGACCCGGCTGGGCAAGCCGCACGAGCTGCACTCCTACGACGGCGCAGGCCACGCCTTCTTCGCCACCGACCGCCCGTCCTACCGCGTCGCGGCGGCCAACGACGGCTGGGAGCGCATCGGCGACTTCTTCGCGACCCACCTGTCCGTGCCGTCCCCGGAGGCCTGAGATGTGCACCTACGCCACCGTCACCGAGTGCGTGGACGCGAGCGCCAAGGGCCCGGGGGGCCAGTGGTTCCACGTCACCGACGCCACGGTCTACTACGACCACCCGGTCCACGTCATGGCCGAGCACAGCCTCAACATCGACCTGTCCGACCCCTCGCGCGGACCGGGCGCGCGCCTCGCCGTCGAGCTGACGCGCGAGTCGGCCGAGCGGCTCGTCGCTGCGATCCGCACGGCCCTCGACTCCGCGCCGGCAGGGGGGTGAGCGTGGCCGAGCTGCTGGAGATCCACACCTACCCGGTCAAGGGCGAGCCCGGCCACGACCACGCCGAGTCGCTCGTCGAGGTCGACGGACTCGAGGGCGACCGACGCAAGAAGGCGCCGGTCCATGTCGTCGCGGCTGGGGAGACCCGTCCCGACACGCGCGCCAACCTCGTCGTGTCGCTGCCCGCGGCCGACCTGGTCGCGGCCATCGGGTCGCGCCTGCACGTGGGGGACGTCGAGCTCGCGGTGACGGGTACGGCGCGCGACTGCCCCGGTGTCTACGCGGACGTCGCGACCGGTGGCCGGGTGCGTGTCGGTGACCCGGTGACCACGAGGCGGGAACCCGCGTGACGACCCCGACGACGGCGGCATAGGGTCCGGTTGTGGCTGACTCCACGGCGGCAGGGACCGCGCGACAGGCGACCCCCCGGGAGGGGCGGCTCGCAGCCCACGAGCAGGCGGTGGCCAGGCTGGCCGCCAGCTACCGCGCCATACCCGCGCACGTTCCGGTGCGGCTGGCGAAGAAGACCTCCAACCTCTTCCGGGCCCGCGCGAAGACCGACGCCCCCGGGCTGGACGTCTCGGGGCTGACCGGCGTCATCGACGTCGACCCCGACGCGCGCACCGCCGACGTCCAGGGCATGTGCACCTACGAGGACCTCGTCGACGCCACACTGCCCCACGGCCTGGCGCCGCTGGTCGTCCCGCAGCTGAAGACGATCACCCTTGGCGGCGCCGTCACCGGGCTCGGCATCGAGTCGACGTCGTTCCGCAACGGCCTTCCCCACGAGTCCGTCCTCGAGATGGACATCCTCACCGGCTCCGGCGAGATCGTCACGGCCCGGCCGGAGGGCGAGCACGCCGACCTGTTCCACGGCTTCCCCAACTCCTACGGCACCCTCGGCTACGCCACCCGGCTGCGCATCGCGCTGGAGGAGGTCGATCCCGCAGTCGCGTTGCGGCACCTGCGCTTCCACGACCTCGACGAGCTCGTGGCCACGATGGGCGTTATCGCCGAGACGTCGCAGCACGACGGCACGCCGGTGGACTACCTCGACGGCGTGGTCTTCTCGGCGACCGAGGCCTACCTCACCCTCGGCACCAAGTCGCCGCTGACCGGTCCGACCAGCGACTACACCGGCATGGACGTCTACTACCGGTCACTGCAGCACGACGGGCCCTCGCCGCGCACCGACCTCCTCGCCACCCACGACTACCTCTGGCGCTGGGACACCGACTGGTTCTGGTGCAGCCGCGCCTTCGGGGCCCAGAACCCCTGGGTCCGTCGCTTCTGGCCGCGCCGCTACCGGCGAAGTGCCTTCTACTGGAAGCTGATCGCGCTCGACCACCGTTTCGACGTCGCCGACCGGCTCGAGGCCCGCAAGGGGCGACCGCCGCGCGAGCGCGTGGTCCAGGACATCGAGGTGCCGCTCGGGCGCACCGCCGAGTTCCTGCACTGGTTCCTGCGCGAGGTGCCCATCGAGCCGATCTGGCTGTGCCCCGTGCGCAGCCACGACCGGTGGCCCCTCTACCCGCTGCGACCGGGGGAGACCTACGTCAACGTGGGCTTCTGGTCCAGCGTCCCCCGCGACCCGGCAGACCCGGGCGCGACCAACCGGCTCGTCGAGGCAGAGGTCACCCGGCTCGACGGCCACAAGTCCCTCTACTCCGACGCGTACTACAGCGAGGACGAGTTCTGGCGGCTCTACGGCGGCGACACCTACGCCGACCTCAAGCGCCGCTACGACCCCGGTTCCCGACTGCTCGATCTCTACTCCAAGGCGGTGCGACGCAAGTGACGATCCTCAAGAGCAACCATCCCGACGCCGGCACCAGGTTGTCGATGGCCGAGATCCTCGACGCCGTGACCAGGGGCGAGGTGCCCCTGCGCTTCAGCGCGTACGACGGCTCCCGCACAGGTCCCGACGACGCCGAGTTCGGCCTGCACCTGCGCACCCCGCGCGGGGCCAGCTACCTCGCGACCGCTCCCGGCGACCTCGGTATGGCGCGCGCCTACGTCGCGGGCGACCTCGAGCTGGTCGGTGTGCACCCCGGCGACCCCTACCCGCTGCTCGCGGCGCTGGGCGAGTTGCACTTCCAGGTCCCGTCCGCGAAGACCGCTGCCACCATTGCCCGTTCGCTCGGCATCGAGCTGCTCAAGCCGCCGCCGCCCCCGCCGCAGGAGACGCTCCCGCGCTGGCGCCGGGTGGCCGAGGGACTGCGCCACACGCGCACCCGCGACGCCGAGGCCATCCACCACCACTACGACGTCTCCAACGCCTTCTACGAGAAGGTGCTGGGCCCGTCGATGACCTACACGTGTGCGGCCTACCCGACGGAGTCGGCGACGCTGGAGGAGGCGCAGGAGTACAAGTACCGCCTGGTCTTCGACAAGCTGCGGCTCAAGGAGGGCGACCGGCTGCTCGACATCGGCTGCGGCTGGGGTGGCATGGTCCGCTACGCCGCCCGCCGGGGCGTCCACGTCATCGGCGCGACGCTGTCGGCGGAGCAGGCGTCCTGGGCGCGCGACGCCATCGAGCGCGAGGGACTGTCGCACCTCGCGGAGGTCCGGCACTCGGACTACCGCGACATCACCGAGACCGGGTTCGACGCGGTGTCCTCGATCGGGCTCACCGAGCACATCGGCGTCCGCAACTACCCGTCGTACTTCCGGTTCATCGAGTCCAAGCTGCGTGAGGGGGGCCTGCTGCTCAACCACTGCATCACCCGGCCCGACAACAAGCGCACCTCGACCGGCGCCTTCATCGACCGCTACGTCTTCCCCGACGGCGAGCTGACCGGGTCGGGCGCGATCATCAGCGCCATCCAGGACATCGGCATGGAGGTGCGCCACGAGGAGAACCTGCGCGAGCACTACGCCCGCACGCTCTCCGGCTGGTGCGACAACCTGCGCGACAACTGGGACGCGTGCGTCGCCGAGGTCGGCGAGGCCACAGCGCGGGTGTGGGGCCTCTACATGGCCGGGTCGCAGCTCGGGTTCGAGCGCAACGTCGTGCAGCTGCACCAGGTGCTGGCAGTCAAGCTCGGCGACAAGGGCGCGGCCGGCCTGCCGCTGCGCCCCTGGTGGCAGGGCTGATGGACCAGCGGCTCTCGCTGGTCACCCTCGGCGTGCGCGACCTCGCGCGCGCCGAGGCGTTCTACTCGGCCCTGGGTTGGCAGCGCGGCAACGAGGACGAGGAGGTCGCGTTCTACCAGTGCGGCGGCCTGGTCGTCGCCCTGTGGGACCGGGCGTCGCTGGCCGAGGACTCGGTGGTCACCGACTCCGGGGGGTGGGGCGGGGTGACGCTCGCCCTCAACGTCGGCGGCCCGGGCGAGGTGGACGCGCTGCTCGAGGAGGCGCGCGCCGCCGGCGCCACCATCGGGCGTGCCGGTGCCGAGACGGCTTGGGGCGGCTACTCGGGCATCTTCGTCGACCCGGATGGCCACCCGTGGGAGGTCGCCCACAACCCGTTCTGGACGGTCACCGACGACGGTCGGACCTTGTTGCGCGGCTGAGGAACTCGGGGTTTCAGGGCCGCGGTGCTCAGGGTTGCAGTGCGAGGGGACTCAGGCCACGGGCTCGAGTAGCTCGGTGCCCAGCCACTCCTGCGGGATGCCGAACGCATCGACGAGTGTCTGCGCGTGTGGGCGCAGGACGGCGCAGAGGTCGTTGACCGCCGCGGTGACCTGCTTGCTGCGGGCCGGGGTGATCCGGCCGTGCTCGAGGTACCAGCCCTTCTCGGCCTCGATCGTCGACAGCGCGTAGAGGTCGCACACGGTGCCGAGCATCGCCGCGGCCGCCTGGTCGGTGCATTCGTCGATGGCCGCCACGAACGCCTCGAGGACGGTCCGGTCCACGTGGGCCCGGGCCGCCTCGACGACGTGGTCCTGGGCGTCGTTGAACACGGCGAAGGCGTCGGCGCCCGGCTTGCCGGCTGCCCGCAGCCGACGCGCGAGCGTCTCGAGCAGGTGCTTCTCTCGGTCCTCGAACAGGTCGAGCTGCCACCCGCGGTCGGTCGGTCCCTTCTCGCTGTCGCGCCCCGGTGCCGCCGCGATGAGCCGCTGGACGAGGCCACGTGCCGCGGTCCGCTCGATGACCACGCCGGTCAGCTGTCGCGCCCCGAACCGCACCATGCCGAGCGTGTCGAGGTTGCCGAAGGTGTCGCGGTAGTCGGTCAGCAGCCCCTTGGCGACGAGCTGCAGCAGGACGGTGTTGTCGCCCTCGAACGTCGTGAACACGTCGGTGTCGGCCTTGAGCGACGGGAGCCGGTTGACCGCAAGGTATCCCGCGCCGCCGCAGGCCTCACGGCACATCTGGATCGTCGTGGTGGCGTGAGTCGTGGCGACCGCCTTGATGCCGGCAGCGCGCGCCTCGAGCTCGCGCTGGCGGTGCTCGTCGGCGTCGTCGCCCTGGGTCTGGACGTCGTGCATCAGCGAGACCAGATCGTTCTGGGCCAGCTGCAGTGCGTAGGAGCGCGCGAGCGCCGGCAGCAGCTTGCGCTGGTGGGTGCGGTAGTCCAGCAGCACGACCTCCTCGTCGGTCCCGGGCGGCGCGAACTGGCGCCGGTGCCCGGCATACGTGACGGCCAGGGCCAGCGCGGTACGGGTGGCGGAGCCGGCCGCTCCGGCGACGCTCACCCGCCCGCGGACGAGCGTGCCGAGCATCGTGAAGAACCGACGGGTCGGGTTGTCGATGGGGGAGGTGTAGCGGCCCTGGTCGTCAAGGTTGCCGTAGCGGCCCAGCAGGTTGGTCCGCGGCACCCGGACGTGGTCGAACGACAGCCGCCCGTTGTCGACGCCCGCCAGCCCCGCCTTCGCGCCGCAGTCGCCGATCGTGACGCCCGGCATCGGGGCGCCCTCCTCGTCACGGATGGTTACGAGGACGCAGTGCACGCCATGGCTCTCCCCGCCGGTCACCAGCTGGGCGAACACCGCCGCGAGGCGCCCGTCCCTGGCCGCGCCGCCGATGTAGTCCTTGCGGCTGCGCAGGTCCGGCGTGTGCACGACCAGCTCGTCGGTCTCGGGGTCGTACGTCGCGGTCGTGCCGAGCGACTGGACGTCCGAGCCGTGCCCGGTCTCGGTCATCGCGAAGCAGCCGGGGAGCGTCGCGTCGATGATGCGCGGCAGGTACTCCGCGTGGTGGGCAGCGGTGCCGAGGTTCGCCACCGCGCCCCCGAACAGGCCCCAGTGCACACCCGCCTTGACCATGACGGAGAGGTCGGCGTGGCCGAGCATCTCGAACGCCGTGACCGACCCACCCAGGTCACCGTTCCCGCCCACCTCGGGGGCGAAGCCGCGAGCGGGGTGGCCGGTGGCGGCGATCTTCTGCACCTGCTCCGCGACGCGGGCGCGGTACTCCTCCATCGTGAGCTCCTCACGAGGAGCCGCGAAGTCAGCGGGGGACAGGTCGGTGCGCGCCTCCTCCCGGATGTGGGCCCAGCGGCCGTCGAGGACGTGGCGCAGCTCGGTGGCGAGGTCGGTCATCGTTGCTCCTGCGGGGTCCAGGCGGACGCGAGTCCGCTCCAGGCGAGGTTGGTGAGGTGGTCGGTCAGCTCTTCCCGGGGCATCGGTCCCGGGCTGGAGAGCCACTGGTCGGCAGCGGCGCGGACCATGCCGACGAGGCCGGCGGCCCACACGCTCGCAGCGCGCGGGTCGCGGCCGGCGGCCAGCAGCGCCTCGTCCAGCACGGTGGCCAACCGTGCTGCGATGTGGCTCGTCACCGGGCCCGCCGGGTCCCCGCTCGACGGCGCGTCCAGCAGGGGAGCGGTGACGACGAAGCGGTAGACCTCCGGGTCGCGCTCGACCAGCCGAAGGTAGGAGTCGATGGCTGCGGCGATGAGGGCCCGGGGGGAGACGTCGACGTCGGCCAGGTCCGCACCACTCGACACGCCGAGGGCCCGCTGGAGGTCCCGGAGGATGCGGGCGTCCACGCTCTCGGACACCGCGGCGTACAGCCCGGCACGGTCGGTGAAGTGGCGGTAGAAGACCGTCTTCGAGGTGCCGGCCACGGCAGCGATGTCGTCCATGCCCACGCCGGCACCGTGCTGGCGGATGGCGCGCAGCGTGGCCTCGACGAGCTCTCGTCGCCTGGTGGCCCGGTGCTCGTCCCAGCGGGTGCTGCGGCCGTCGGTGATGGTGCCCACGTCCGGGACCGTAGCAGGTACGAGGGGTACCTGCTACCGTCCGTAGCCAGTAATCGAGTCGACCCCAGGAGCATCCGTGGCCACCACCGCGCCCCGCCGCGCCGCCGTCATCGGCGGCAACCGCATCCCCTTCGCCCGCGCCAACGGCGCGTACGCGAAGGCCTCCAACCAGGACATGCTCACCGCGGCACTCGAGGGGCTCGTCGCCCGCCACGGCCTCGCCGGGGAGCACGTGGGGGAGGTGGCTGCCGGCGCGGTCCTCAAGCACAGCCGCGACTTCAACCTGACTCGCGAGTCGGTCCTGGGCTCCAGCCTCGCCGCCACCACCCCGGCGTACGACGTGCAGCAGGCGTGCGGCACCGGGCTGGAGGCGGCAGTCCTCGTCGCCAACAAGATCGCCCTCGGCCAGGTCGAGTCCGGCATCGCGGGGGGCACCGACACCGCGTCCGACGCCCCGATCGCCGTCCACGAGGGCCTGCGCCAGGCGCTGCTGTCGCTCAACCGGGCCAAGACCCCGGCGCAACGGCTCAAGGCGGTCTCGAGGCTGCGTCCCGGCCAGCTCGTCCCGGAGGTGCCGCGCAACGTCGAGCCGCGGACGGGCCTGTCGATGGGCGAGCACATGGCCCAGACGGCGGCGCAGTGGGGCGTCACCCGCGAGGCGCAGGACGAGCTCGCGGTCGAGAGCCACCGCAACCTCGCCGCCGCCTACGACCGCGGCTTCTTCGACGACCTGGTCACGCCCTACCTCGGACTCACCCGTGACCAGAACCTGCGCCCCGACTCCTCGGTCGACAAGCTCTCCAAGCTCAAGCCGGTCTTCGGCCGTGGGGACGACGCCACGATGACGGCTGCCAACTCCACCCCGCTCACCGACGGCGCCTCCGTGGTGCTGCTCGGCAGCGACGAGTGGGCCGCCGAGCGCGGCCTGCCGGTGCTGGCCCACGTCGTCGACGCGCAGACCGCGGCCGTCGACTACGTCACGGGTCACGAGGGCCTGCTGATGGCCCCCGCATACGCCCTGCCTCACCTGCTCGAGCGCCAGGGGATGAAGCTGCAGGACTTCGACCTGGTGGAGATCCACGAGGCGTTCGCGGCCACGGTCCTGTGCACCCTGGCCGCCTGGGAGAGCGAGTCGTTCTGCCGCGACCGCCTCGGCCTCGACGCCCCCGTGGGGGCGCTCGACCGGAGTCGCCTCAGCGTCAACGGGTCCTCCCTCGCGGCTGGGCACCCCTTCGCCGCCACCGGGGGACGGATCGTTGCTTCGTTGGCAAAGGCGTTGCACGAGAAGGGATCCGGCGCGCGTGGCCTGATCTCGATCTGCGCTGCCGGTGGCCAGGGCGTCATGGCGATCCTCGAGGCCGCGTGATGGCCGGCGCCTACGCTGGTTTCGTCAACAGCGCCGTCGGCGCACGGCTCGCAGCGCAGCTCGGGCTGCCTCGCCCCGTGCGGCTGCGCCGGTACTCCGCGGACGCACCGCTCGTCGACAGCCCCGTCGTCGTGGCCGGGCTCTCGGAGGCGCCGGTGGCGGCTCGCGCGCGTGCGCTGCTCACCGGGGAGGGTGTCGAGGTCGTCGCCTCGGTGCCGGAGGGTGCCAAGGTCGGAGCCGTCGTGCTCGACCTCACGGCCGTCCGTGAGCCGGCCGACCTGTCCCTGGTGCGCGATGTCCTCGGCCCGGCGGTCAAGGCCCTCCGGCCCTCGGGTCGCGTGGTGCTCGTCGGTGCCGCCCCCGCCGAGGCGTCGACGGTTGTCCAGGCTGCGGCACGGCGTGCGCTCGAGGGCATCAGCCGGTCGGTGGGCAAGGAGCTGCGTGCCGGGGCGACGGCCAACCTGATCCTCGTGGCCCGGGGCGCGGAGGACCATGCCGACGCCACCCTGCGGTTCCTCCTCTCTGGCCGGGCTGCCTACGTCGACGGGCAGGTGGTGCGGGTCGGGGCAGGCGCGCCCACGGAGCCCGCCGACTGGAGCCTCCCGCTGGCGGGGAAGGTCGCCGTGGTGACCGGGGCGGCGCGCGGTATCGGTGCCTCGATCGCCCAGGTGCTCGCCCGTGACGGTGCCCGCGTGGTCTGCGTGGACATCCCGGCAGCCGGTGAGGCGTTGGCGCGCACGGCCAACCGCGTCGGTGGCACCGCGCTGCAGGTCGACGTCACGGCGCCGGACGCCGGGCAGCGGATCCTCGACCACGCCACCACCCGCCACGGCGGGCTCGACATCGTCGTCCACAACGCCGGCATCACTCGCGACAAGCTCCTCGCCAACATGGACGAGTCGCGCTGGGCCTCGGTGCTCGACGTCAACCTCGGGTCGATCCTGCGCATGAACGAGGTGCTCCTGGCCGACGGTGGGCTCCGCGACGGCGGCCACGTCGTCCTCGTCTCCTCGATCGCGGGCATAGCCGGCAACCGGGGCCAGACCAACTACGCAGCGTCCAAGGCGGGCGTCATCGGGCTCGTCGACGCCCTGTCGACCGATGAAGACCTGCGCCGACGCCGCATCACGGTCAACGCGGTGGCACCGGGGTTCATCGAGACGGAGATGACGGCCAAGGTGCCGTTCGCGACCCGCGAGGTGGGTCGCCTGCTCAACTCGCTGAGCCAGGGTGGGCTGCCCGTGGACGTCGCGGAGACCATCGCGTGGTTCAGCCAGGACGCCAACGCCGGAGTGACCGGCAACGTCGTCCGGGTCTGCGGCCAGAGCCTGCTGGGAGCCTGAGGTGGAGCTGCGCGAGGTCGCGTCCGCGCCCTCCCTCGGACCGCTGTTCGCCCGAGCCGCGTTGTCGCAGAAGGGTCGTGGTGGCCAGCTACCCTCCCACGGCCTGCGGCTGGCCCGCCTCGAGGTCGACCGTTGGCGGCTGCTGGACTACCAGCACCTGTGCCGGTTCACCGGGGGAGACGTCCTGCCGCACACCTACCCGCACGTCCTCGGGTTCCCGCTGCAGGTCGCGCTCATGGCCGACCGCGGCTTCCCCCTGGCGCTGCCGGGGCTCGTGCACCTCGAGAACCACATCACCGTCCACCGACGGCTGACCACTGCCGACCGGCTCGACATCGTCGTGCACGCCGCCGACCTCCGCCCGCACCCCAAGGGCACGCTCGTCGACCTGCTGACGGAGGTCGAGGTGGCTGGCGAGCGGGTGTGGGAGGGCCGCAGCACCTACCTGCGCCGCGGCCGCAGTGCGGCGGACGAGCAGGGTGCGGCTCCAGCCGGGGGCGCCGGCGCTCCGGACATGCCCGGGGGGCCGCCAGCAGGCCTCCTGCGGGTGCCGGAGGACCTGGGGCGCCGGTACGCAGCCGTGTCCGGGGACGTCAACCCGATCCACCTGCACGCCCTGACCGCCAGGACGATGGGCTTCCCCCGCGCCATCGCCCACGGCATGTGGAGCGCAGCGCGGACCCTGGCGGCGCTCGGTCCACGCGCCGACGGGCCGTCCTCGTCGTCGGTGTGGTTCCGCAAGCCCGTGCTGCTGCCCTCGACGGTCGAGCTCCTGGTCCACGACTCGCCCCACCGGGCGGTCGCGGGCCTGGTGTCCGGGCGGGACGAGCGGCGCGAGCACCTCGTCCTCGAGCTACATACCTGAGTCGCTCGTGAGCGCCTCCGCAGCGGCTTTTTGCCGCCGCGGAGGCGCTCACCTATCGTCGGCGGGATGCAGTCCTCCGCCGAACACCCGCCGCAGTCCTGGCCGGCACGGGTCCTGGACGAGGTGAGCGGGTGGGTCCGCACGGCGGGTCATGCGTTCCGCCACGCGGGTCCCCAGCGCGACGCAGCCCTGCTCATGGGCAAGGCCGCGCTGGCAACGGTGCTCGCCTGGCAGTTCGCCGTCCGCGTCCTCGACAGCCCCAACCCCTTCTACGCCCCGATGGCCGCCCTCCTCGTCGTCGACCGCACGATGGTCCGCTCGATCGGCGCCAGCGCCCAGCGCGTCGTGGCCGTCATCGTGGGGATGAGTGCCGCGTGGCTGGTCGGGTCGGTGGTCGGCGTGCACTGGTGGTCGATGCTGCCGGTGCTCTACCTCGCCCTGCTCATCGCACGCTGGCGTCGACTCGGTGACCACGGCATCCAGGTGCCGACCATGGTGCTGCTGTCGCTGCTCACGGTCGGCGGCACCGACATGGAGTTCACCTACCTCACCATCGTCGAGACCCTCGCCGGCGGCGTCATCGGGGTGCTGACCAACGCGGTCGTCCTCGCGCCCCTGCACGTGCAGCAGCCCCGCGAGCAGATCAAGACCCTGACGGCGCGGGTGTGCAAGCTGCTCAACGACATCGCGGCCGGGCTGCGCGAGGGCTGGGACGGTGACGACGCGCGGGAGTGGTATGACACGAGCACCGAGCTGATCCACCTCGCACCCGACATCCAGGCCGAGATCGAGACCGGCCGGGAGAGCCTGCGGTTCAACCCCAGGGACAACCTCCGCGGGCTCCAGATCGACTGGACGGGATACGCCCAGGCCGTCGAGGCCGTCCGCCGCACCCAGTGGCAGGTCTCGGGCATCGCCCGCACCCTGGTCGACGCCGCCGACGAGGACGAGAGCCAGCCCTCGCCGACGCAGCAGTTCCTCGAGCGCTACGCCGAGGTCCTCGACAAGGTCGCCGGCGCCATCTCGCACTTCGGCCGCTCCGAGGACGTCGAACGCGAGGCCGTGTCCGACTACCTCGGCTCGGCCAGCAAGATCATCGATGACCTGGGTGCCCAGGTGCGTGAGGCCGAGCTCGAGGACCCCCGCGCGTGGCCGGCCTACGGCTCGCTGCTGCTCGACGCCCAGCGCCTCATCCGCGAGCTCCAGGTGCACGGCCAGCGGGCCGTCGTGCCCACCGACAGCGGACCGATCCGCAAGCCCGGGCGCAGGATCGTCGGCATACGCTGATCCGCACTGCCGCCCGTGGTGACGGGCGATGAGTTCTGCTCCCGGTCCGGGTCAGAGCCTTCACACACACCCACACCTGCCGGAGGCCGCCGTGCGCAAGATCGTGCTCTACACCCTGATGTCCCTCGACGGGGCGGTGGACGACCCTGACCGGTTCTTCATCCAGCCCGGGGAGCGCACAGCGGTGCCCGAGTTCGACGAGGCCATGGTGGAGAACGAGGAACGGGTCATCGCGGCGCAGGACACGGTGCTGCTCGGTCGGGGCATGTACGACCAGTGGGCGCGGTTCTGGCCGACCGCCGACGACCAGCCCTTTACCCGCTTCATCAACAGTGTCCAGAAGTACGTCATCACCTCCTCGCCCCTGTCGACCGCGTGGCACAACGCGGAGGCGGTCCACGAGCCCGTGGTGCAGTTCGTCCAGGGACTCAAGGCCCGACCCGGCGGCGACATCGGCATCCACGGCAGCATCGAGCTGGCCCAGTCGCTCCTGGCGGCCGGGCTCGTCGACGAGCTGCAGCTGGTGGTGGGGCCCACCGTCGGGTTCTCTGGGCGCCGGCTGTTCACCGGTGACGACCAGGTCCGCCGACTCGACCTCGTCCGAGCGCGGCCGACCCCCAGCGGGGCCGTCCTGCTGACCTACTCCGTCGGTCGGGAAGGCGCCTGAACTCCTGAGCGGGCGATGGGTCATGCGTCGTGCATCGCCAACGGCTGCCAAGGCGATGAGTTCCGCGAGGTGGCAGGGT
The DNA here is from genome assembly GCF_001428025.1 of Phycicoccus sp. Soil748. Taxonomy (GTDB): domain Bacteria; phylum Actinomycetota; class Actinomycetes; order Actinomycetales; family Dermatophilaceae; genus Pedococcus. The sequence goes on from NZ_LMSC01000012.1 coordinate 191,096, forward strand.
CTACGCAACGTACGCAGTCCGCACTGACCTCGGGAGGCATCGGTGAAGCTCCTTCTCACCTCTGGCGGCATCACGAACCAGAGCATCCGCGACGCCCTCGTGGACCTGCTGGGCAAGGAGATCGCCGACTCGAAGGCACTCTGCATCCCCACGGCGCAGTGGGGACACCCGATGTGCGGCCCGACCTCGGTGCGCGGCTTCGTCAGCGGCCTGCCGCCGTGGGGTGGGATGAGCAGCCTCGGCTGGGCCTCACTGGGCGTCCTCGAGCTCACCGCGCTGCCCAGCATCGGGGAGGAACGCTGGGTCCCGTGGGTGTTGGACGCCGACGTGCTGCTGGTGGACGGCGGTGACGCGACCTACCTGTACCACTGGATTCGGCAGTCGGGGCTGGAGGCCTTGCTGCCGTCCCTCACCGACACCGTCTGGGTGGGGGTGAGCGCGGGCAGCATGGTCACCACGCCGCGGATCGGTGACTACTTCGTGGAGTGGCCCTCCGCGCCTGACGACCGCACGCTGGGGCTCGTCGACTTCTCGATCTTCCCCCACCTCGACCTCTTCCCGGGCAACTCCATGGAGCATGCGGAGAAGTGGGCCGCTGACATCGCTGGCCCGGCCTACGTCCTGGACGAGGAGTCGGCCGTCATGGTGGTCGACGGCGCCGTGGAGGTGGTGTCGGAGGGCCGGTGGCGGCGCTTTCCCTCCTGAGGTGCGCCGGAGCGTGCGTCGGGGCCGTTCAATCGGTGCGAGTGCCAGTGGCCGGGAGGCGCTTGCCGTAGCAGCGTGAGAGGTCGGAGTCGGCGTAGTGGCCGAAGTCGATCGTCCGGGCGTAGCCGCTGGAGGTGTAGAGCGCGATGGCGTCCTGCTGCACGACACCGGTCTCCAGGACGATCATCGTGACGCCGGCGGCCGCCGCGGTCGCCTCGAGCTCGGCGAGCACCAGCCGTGAGATGCCCAGGCGGCGGGCCCGCGGGGTGACATACATGCGCTTGACCTCGGCGGTTGTCGCGTCGAACCACGCGTCGAGGTCGGGGCGCAGCCGCCACCCGCCGGTGGCGACCGGGCCGTCGTCGTCGCGCGCCAGCACGAAGTGACCGGCCGGCGGGGTGAACTCGTCGTGGTCGATGGGGGAGTCGTCCGGTCCGCCGTAGATCGTGACGTAGTAGGCCTGCACCTCCGCGACCAGCTGCTGCACGTCGGGGTCGTCGAAGCGGCTGGCCATGAGCTGCACCGGACGGTCCGTCACTGCGCGGTACGCCGCCGCGGCGCTGTCGTGGTCGGTCACGTCCGGTCTCAGTCGTGCAGGGCAGCCGCAGCTTCGGCCAGGGGCACCGACCCGCTCACGACCTCGAGCTGGGCACGGAGGCCGGCGCCGGAGCTCAGCAGCTCGGCGAGCAGCGCTGCGACGTCGGCCCGGGGCACCTCGCCGCGCCCGACGGACTCGCCCACCTGCACGCGTCCGGTGCCGGGGTCGTCGGTGAGCCGACCCGGACGCACGATGGTCCAGGCGAGGTCGGTGCGGGCCCGCAGGTCGGCGTCCGCGGCACCCTTGGCCCGCAGGTAGACCTGGAACACGTCGTCGGAGTCGGGGTCTGCGGAGTCGGCGCCCATCGACGAGACCATGACGTAGCGCTCGACCCCTGCTGCGACGGCCGCGTCGGCAAGCAGTACGGCCGCACCACGGTCAACGGTCTCCTTGCGCGCCGCGCCGCTGTCCGGACCTGCCCCTGCGGCGAACACGACGGCATCTGCGCCTGCGATCGCGGCCGAGAGCGCCTCGACGGTGGTGTGCTCGAGGTCCACGACCGCGGCGCGCGCACCCTGCTTCTCCACGTCCGGGACGTGGTCGGGGTTGCGCACCAGCGCGACGGCCTCGTGGCCGCGCCCGGTGAGCTCCTTCTCGAGCAGCAGGGCGATCTGTCCGTGTCCTCCGGCGATGGCGACGATCATGGTCCCTGTCTACAACCTCGCCGCCGGGACCGCGCGGCCGGGCGCCGCCGGACGTGCCGAGGGGGCTGCGTATCTCGCGCGCGGGCGCCGAGCGGCGGCCGATAGCATCGGAGGGCTGCGTACGGGTCCCGTGTGCGGCACCCCGACGGGGCCGGTCACCGGTCCCACCCCCTGAACCGAGGAGAGCGCACCGTGTCTGCCCAGATCACCGTCACCATCGCCGGGAGCGAGCGACAGGTGCCGGAGCAGACGACTGCCGCCGACCTGTTCGAGGGTGACCGCGCGGTCCTGGTCGCCCGAGTCAACGGCGAGCTGCGCGACCTGGCCCACGTGGTCGCCGACGGCGACGTCGTCGAGCCGGTGACCGCCCAGGAGCAGGACGGCCTCGACGTGCTGCGGCACAGCGCCGCCCACGTCCTCGCGCAGGCGGTCCAGGAGCTCAACCCCAAGGCGCGCCTCGGGATCGGCCCGCCCATCCGTGACGGCTTCTACTACGACTTCGACACCGAGGAGCCGTTCCAGCCCGAGGACCTCAAGGCCCTCGAGAAGACCATGCAGCGCATCGTCAACGAGGGCCAGACCTTCGTGCGGCGCGAGATCAGCGACGCCGACGCCCTCGCCGAGCTCGCCGACGAGCCCTACAAGTGCGAGCTGATCGGGCTCAAGGGCGGCTCCGCGGGCGACGCGGCCGAGGGCGCCGACGTCGAGGTGGGTGGCGCGCAGCTGACCATCTACGACAACGTCAAGCGCGACGGCAGCCGGGCCTGGGGTGACCTGTGCCGCGGACCGCACGTGCCCACCACCAAGGTGCTCGGCAACGCCTTCAAGCTCATGCGCAGCGCCGCCGCCTACTGGCGCGGGTCGGAGAAGAACCCCCAGCTGCAGCGCGTCTACGGCACCGCCTGGGCGACCAAGGACGACCTCAAGGCCTACCTCGACCGCCTGGCCGAGGCCGAGAAGCGCGACCACCGCAAGATCGGCGCCGAGCAGGACCTCTTCAGCTTCCCCGACGAGCTCGGCTCCGGCCTGCCCGTGTTCCACCCCAAGGGCGGCGTCATCAAGCGGGAGATGGAGGACTACGTCCGCCGTCGGCACATCGAGGAGGGCTTCCAGTACGTCGGGACCCCCCACATCAGCAAGGACGGGCTGTTCCACACCTCGGGGCACCTGCCTTACTACGCGGACACCATGTTCCCGGCCATGGAGTTCGAGGGCACCGAGTACCGCCTCAAGGCGATGAACTGCCCCATGCACAACCTCATCTTCCGCTCCCGCGGCCGCTCCTACCGCGAGCTGCCGTTGCGGCTGTTCGAGTTCGGCTCGGTCTACCGGTTCGAGAAGTCGGGTGTGGTGCACGGCCTGACCCGCGTGCGGGGCATGACGCAGGACGACTCGCACTCCTACGTCACCGCCGAGCAGGCTCCGGGCGAGATCAAGCACCTGCTGGACTTCGTGCTGTCGCTGCTGCGTGACTTCGGGATGGACGACTACTACCTCGAGCTGTCGACCCGCGAGACCGAGGGCGACAAGAAGGACAAGTTCATCGGCTCCGACGAGCAGTGGGAGCACGCCACCGAGGTGCTGCGTGACGTCGCGACCGGATCGGGCCTCGAGCTGGTCATGGACCCGGGCGGCGCGGCCTACTACGGCCCGAAGATCTCCGTCCAGGCCCGTGACGCGATCGGCCGCACCTGGCAGATGTCGACCATCCAGTACGACTTCAACCAGCCCGAGCGGTTCGGGCTGGAGTACCAGGCTGCCGACGGCTCCCGCCAGCAGCCGGTGATGATCCACTCGGCCAAGTTCGGCTCCATCGAGCGGTTCCTCGGCGTGCTCGTCGAGCACTACGCCGGTGCGTTCCCGCCCTGGCTCTCCCCGGTGCAGGTCCTCATGGTGCCGGTCGCGGAGGAGTACTCCGACTACCTGCACGACGTGGCGGACCAGCTGCGGCGCAAGGGGATCCGCGTCGAGATCGACGACAGCGACGACCGGTTCCCCAAGAAGATCCGCAACGCCAGCAAGTCGCGCGTCCCCTTCACGCTCATCGCCGGCGAGGAGGACCGCTCCGCCGGTGCAGTCTCGTTCCGCTACCGCAGCGGCGAGCAGAAGAACGGTGTCCCGGTGGCGGACGCGATCGCCGAGGTCGTGGCCGCAGTGGAGTCCCGCACCCAGGTCTGAGCGCGGTCTGGGGTCGGTGCCACCAACTCCCGCCCCGACTCAGTGAGCGCGAAGTGTCGGCAACCGACCCCGGTTCCGACACTTCGCGCTCACTCAGTGTGTGGAAGCAGCGGTACTGCGCCTGCTCGACCGGCCGCGTGGACGCCAGACCATGCGCACGTCCGGCGCGCCCTCCTCGTTGTCGCCGTCCGTGTGCTCGACGGGCACGAAACCGTGCCGCTCGTAGAACCGCAGCGCGTCGGTGTTGCTCTCGAACGCCCACAGCTGCAGCCCCTCGGGGAACCGTTGCTTGGCGACGTCCAGCAACCGCATCCCGAGGCCGTGGCCGGTGTGGTCGGCCCTGAGGTAGAGGTGGCCCAGCACGTCCGGAGCGACCACGGCCAGGAACCCGACCAGCCGGCCGCCCGACTCGGCCACCCAGACCTCGAACTCGGCCAGCAGCACGTGCTCGACGAAGGGCAGGACGCTCTCGCGGGGGTGCACGATCATCGGGATGTGCGGCACCGACTCGCGGCGCGCCTCCCAGAAGAGCTCGGCAAGGTCCTCGGCATCGGCAGGGGTGCCTCGACGCAGGCTGGTGCGGGCAGGCTCGGTACGGGTGCTCACCACCCCATTCTGCCGAGGGGGGACCACGTCGTACCCGGCCCCCTGCGCCGTGCCCTGCATAGGATCGGGGCATGAGCCACCCACCCGAGCCGCACACCGACTTCGCGAGCGTCCCGGACGGGTTCGAGCGGCTGTGGACCCCGCACCGCATGGCCTACATCTCCGGCGAGCGGCCGAGCGAGGACGCCGGCGACGGCTGCCCGTTCTGCGCGGCCCCCGGGCGTGGTGACGCGGAGGGGCTCGTCGTCCACCGCGGCGAGCACTGCTACGTCGTGATGAACCTGTTCCCCTACAACCCCGGGCACGTCCTGGTGTGCCCCTACCGCCACGTCTCGCTCTACGTCGACCTCACCGACGAGGAGACCCTGGAGCTGGGTCGCCTCACCAAGGAGGCCATCGGCGCACTCGACGCGACCTCCCAGCCCATGGGCTACAACATCGGCATGAACCAGGGCGCCGTCGCGGGCGCGGGCGTGCAGGCGCACCTGCACCAGCACGTCGTCCCGCGATGGGGCGGCGACATGAACTTCCTGCCCATCATCGGGCAGACGAAAGCTCTTCCGATGCTGCTGGAGGACGTCCGGAGCCGGCTGGCGGCGGCGTGGCCCTCCGCCGTCCCGGGAGGCGCGACAGGAGCCGGGACCGGCCCCGCGACCGGTTCCGCGACCGCAGCCGCTCCCACGGACGGGTAGACCACCACGGCCCGAGCCGCTCCAGCGGCAGGAAGCTGAGCAGGCACACGACCAGCGGCAGGAAGTGGATCTTGAGCATGAGGTAGGTGCTCAGGTGGAACCCGGCCCAGAAGGCGAGTCCTGCATACAGCGCCCGGCCGCGCAGCCACAGCAGGACAGGCGAGCAGAACTCGGCGACCAGCACCACCCACTGCAGGGCGTGCGTGAGGGCGGGGTGCGAGCCGACCCAGGGGCCGATCCCGTTGGGACGCCTGGTGAGCGCCCAGATGAGGGTCGCACCGTTCGCCCAGCCCCACCCGCCGAACCGCATCTTCGCGCTGGCCGACAGCCAGTAGATGCAGACTGCCCCGACCTGCACCATGCGGACCGCCCAGCCGGCGGCCTGCGAGCGCACGTCGACGTCGGCCACCCGCGCCCGGCCCGCGGTGGGCAGCACGAACAGCGCCAGCACGAGGGCGAAGTGGTCGTGGTCCACCTTGGAGTAGGCGAACGCGTTGCTCACCCAGTCGAGCATCCCCACGGCGCAGACCCAACCCGCGATGCGAGGCAGGCGGCCGGTCGCCGCGACCAGCGCGCTGAGGACGATGACGCCGAGGAGCACGTGCACGTAGGTGTGTGACGGTGCCGGCAGGTGCAGGGCGTCGCGCACCACGAGCCCGCGGTAGAGGCTTGGTGGCACGTCGCCGTGGGGGATCGGGTCGGTGACGATCCACAGGACATCGAGCAGGACGAACGGGTAGATCACGTGCCGGAGCCACGCGACCCGGGCCAGCGGGACCGCGGGGACGAGGAACCGCTCGAGGGCGTTCACCTGCCGTCCTCCCCGCCCGGTATGCCGCTGGGGCGCGGGTCGAGGGGGTCGCGCACCTGCCAGGTGGCGAGGGTCGACGTGGTGGCGTTGCCCGTGGGGATGTTCGTCGAGGTGTTGCGCAGCCAGATGGTCCGGTAGGCGGCCTCGAGGGGGAGCCGGCGCCGGTGCAGCACCGCGATGTCCTGGAGCAGGGCCGGGTCGGCAATGATCCGTGGCGCCTGGCCCTCGATCTCGGAGCGCTCGATACCGATCATCTCCTTGGACAGCGGCACCCGGACCACCTCGCCGTCCACGGTGAGCGCGTCCATCGTGAGGGAGTTGATGACGCCGTCGTTGCGGACCGAGAACGCGTACTGCGACATCGGCCCGAACGGCCACCACTGGTCGTTGCCCACCCAGGTGCCGAGGCACACGGTCGTCACGACGGCGGCGGTGGTCGCGAGGCGCCACAGCACGGAGTAGGAGCCCAGCTCACCGGACCGCGGCTGGGGCAGGGCGCCCGACGAGGCCGGTGCGAGCGTGCCCGACGACCCTGCGCGACGCCCCCTCATGGCCGTCATGGTGCCACGCGGATGAGAGACTTCGGCCATGGACATGGCCAGGGACAGGGAACGAGGCCTGCTCATCTTCGACGGGGACTGCGGCTTCTGCACGACCAGCGCCCGCTTCGTCTCGCGCTGGGTCGACCGCCGCGACCGCTACGACGTGCGGCCGTGGCAGGAGCTCGACCTCGGCTCCCTCGGGGTGACCGAGGCCGACTGCATCGAGGCCGCCCAGTTCGTGCGCCGCGACGGGTCGGTCCTGGCGGGGCACCGCGCCATCGCCGCGGGGCTGACCCACGGGGCGCCGCTGTGGCGGCCCCTGGGGCACCTGCTCACGCTGCCGGGCGTCTCGCAGCTGGCTGCCCGTGTCTACGCCTGGGTCGCCGACCACCGCTACGCCCTTCCCGGCGGCACCGCGGCGTGCGCGCCCGGGATCCCCGCCCAGCCTCAGTAGGCTGCCCCCACCATGCTCAACAAGTACGCACGTGCCCTCTTCACGACCATCTTCACGCCGGTTGCCAGGCTGTTCCTCAAGCTGGGGATCAGCCCCGACGTCGTGACCATCGTCGGGACCCTCGGCGTGTGCTTCGGCGCCTTGGCGTTCTACCCGCGCCACGAGTTCTTCTGGGGCACGATCGTCATCACGCTCTTCGTGTTCTCCGACACCGTCGACGGCGTCATGGCCCGCATGTCCGGCCGGTCCGGCCGCTGGGGCGCCTACCTCGACTCCACCCTCGACCGGTTCGGCGACTCGGCCATCTTCGGCGGCCTCGTCCTCTGGTACGCCGGCCGCGGCGACGACTTCCTCATGGCCGGCCTCGCGCTCGCGTGCCTCATCCTCGGCAGCGTCGTGTCCTACGCCAAGGCGCGCGCGGAGGGGCTCGGCTTCTCCGCGGACGTCGGCATCGCCGAGCGCGCCGACCGCCTCGTCGCCGTCCTGGTGACCACGGGCCTGGTCGGCCTCGGCCTGCCCGAGGTGGTGCTGACGATCGTCCTGGCGCTCCTCGCCGTGGCGAGCCTGGTCACTGTGGTGCAGCGCATGCTCATGGTGCGCCGCCAGGCGCTCACCGCAGCCCAGTGAGCCGGCTCGGCGACCTGCTCGCCGTGAGCGGCTTCCGCCTCGGCTGGGCCACCGTACGGCGCCTGCCCGAGCGCGCCGCGTACGCCGCCTTCGACCGCGTCGCCGACCTCACCGTCGCCCGAGGGGGCAAGGGGGTGCAGCGCCTGCGGAGCAACTACGCGCGGGTGCGTCCCGAGCTGGACGACCCAGCCCTCGATGCGCTGGTGCGCGCCGGCATGCGGTCCTACATGCGCTACTACTGCGAGGCGTTCCGGCTGCCCGACCGCAGCCGGGCCGGCATCGAGGCCCAGGTTGTCGTGCACGGCGACGCCCCGGTGCGCGCCGAGCTCGCCGCGGGCCGTCCCGTCGTCTGCTTCCTCGGCCACCTCGGCAACTGGGACATCGCCGGTGCGTGGGGGACCATGGCGATCGCGCCGGTCGTCACCGTCGCCGAGCGCCTGGAGCCGGAGGAGGTCTTCACCGAGTTCCTGGAGTTCCGGGAGTCGCTGGGCATGACGATCCTGCCGCTGACCGGAGGCGGTGACGTCTTCGCCCAGCTGCGCGGGCACCTGGCCGCGCCGGTGCTGATGCCCCTGCTCGCGGACCGCGACCTGACGGCCCGGGGGATCGAGGTCGACCTGTGCGGCCACCGCTCGAAGATGGCCGCCGGCCCCGCCGCCCTCGCGCTCGCCAGCGGGGTGGCGCTGCACCCGGTGTCCATCCACTACGAACCCGTACCCGGGTCCTGGCGGCACCGCGTCGTCATCACCTTCCACGACCGCGTCGAGGTGCCGGCGACCGGCACGACCCGCGCCAAGGCCGTGGCCATGACCCAGCAGTGCGCCGATGCCCTCGGGGCGGCCATCGTCGAGCACACCGCCGACTGGCACATGCTGCAGCGGGTGTTCCTCGAGGACCTCGAGCCGAGGTCGGCGGCGACCGAGGCCGCTGGGGCCGCGGGGGCCCCGGGGTCCGCTGGAGCCGCGTCGTGAGGATCGGGATCGTCTGCCCCTACTCCTTCGACGTGCCCGGGGGAGTGCAGTTCCACGTGCGCGACCTCGCCGAGCACTTCCTCGCCCAGGGACACCACGCGTCGGTGCTGGCGCCGGCCGACGACGACACCCCGCTGCCCGACTACGTCGAGTCGGTGGGCCGGGCCGTCCCCGTCCGCTACAACGGCTCCGTCGCCCGCCTCAACTTCGGGCCCGTCACCGCGGCTCGGGTCGGGCGTTGGCTCGAGCGTGGCGAGTTCGACGTGCTCCACATCCACGAGCCGGTGACCCCCTCGATCGCCCTGCTCGCCCTGTGGTCCGCCGACGGCCCGGTCGTCGCCACGTTCCACACGTCCAACCTGCGCTCGCGCGCCATGCAGGCCGCCTACCCGCTGCTGCGGCCCAGCCTCGAGAAGATCAGCGGCCGCATCGCCGTCTCCGAGGACGCGCGCCGCACGGTCACCACCCACCTCGGCGGTGACGCCGTCGTGATCCCCAACGGTGTCAACGTCGCCCGCTTCGCCGAGGCAGCGCCCGAGCCGGCCTGGCAGGGCACGACCGACGCGCCGACCCTGGCCTTCCTCGGGCGGATCGACGAGCCCCGCAAGGGCCTCCCGGTGCTGGCGGCCGCGATGCCTGCGGTGCTGGCGCGGCACCCCGGGGCGCGCGTGCTCGTCGCCGGCCCCGGTGACGTCGAGGCTGCCCGCGAGCGGATGGATCCTGCGGTCGCCTCTGCCACCGAGTTCCTCGGCATGGTCAGCGACGAGGAGAAGGCGGCCCTGCTCTCGTCCGTCGACGCCTACGTCGCCCCGCACACCGGCGGCGAGAGCTTTGGCATCGTCCTCGTCGAGGCCATGAGTGCCGGAGCGCCCGTGGTCGCCTCCGACCTCGCGGCGTTCGTCCGGGTCCTCGACGGCGGCCGGTGCGGGGCGATGTTCACCAACGAGGACCCCGGAGACCTGTCGCGACAGCTGCTCCGCGTGCTCGGCGACCCCGGCGAGCGCGAGCGCCTGGCCGCACTCGGCAGCAAGCGCGCGATGGTGTTCGACTGGTCGGTCGTGGCCGAGGACGTCATGGCGGTCTACGAGACGGTCACGCACGGCATGGACGACGTGCGCACCGACCACACCGGCCACCTGCGGGCCGACCCGACCGACACGCGGTGGACGCGACTGCTGCGCGGTGCGCGGCGCGGAGGTGAGGACTGATGGAGCTCCTGACGTATGCCGCGGTCGGGGTGGCCGTGCTCCTCGGCGTGGCGTGGTACCTCTCCTACAACGCCGCCCGCCTCGACCGCCTGCACACCCGGGCCGAGGGTGCGTTGTCCGCGCTGGACGCCCAGCTGGTCCGCCGGGCGGAGGCGACCCTGGAGCTCGCCAACTCCGGTGCAGTCGATCCCGCCACCGCCCTGATGCTCGCGGGCGCGGCCTCGGACTCCCTCGAGGCCCACAACGAGCGCGCGCTCGAGGACGACCTGCTCGAGGGGCAGAGCTTCGGTGCCCGCGAGGGGCTGGAGAGCGACCTCACCGCCGCGCTGCAGGCGGCGCTGACGCCCGACGTGGTTGCCGAGATCAGGGCCGAGGACGCCGCGGGCGCGGCCGCCCTCCAGCGCGTCGAGGGAGCCGGGGTCCGGGTGCAGCTCGCCCGGCGCTTCCACAACGACGCCGTCACCGACGTACGCCGCGTGCGCCGCAAGGCGGTCGTGCGCCTCTTCCGGCTCGCCGGGCACGCCGACCTCCCGCGCACGGTCGAGTTCGACGACGAGCTGCCTCCCGCCGTCCGCGACTGACCCCGGCCACCGGTCCCAGCCGGGTCGCAGGGGCGGTCGGAGGCACGGGACGCACCAACTAGCATGGGATGCGAAGCGCGTCCCCTGCGCTGCGCCCTGAACAGAATCTGGAGCACGTCGTCATGTCCGCCGACACCACCACCCCCGCCAGCCAGCCCTCGTCGCAGCCCACCACCGGCACGTCCCGCGTCAAGCGCGGCATGGCCGAGATGCTCAAGGGCGGCGTCATCATGGACGTCGTCAACGCCGAGCAGGCCAAGATCGCCGAGGACGCCGGTGCCGTCGCCGTCATGGCGCTCGAGCGGGTCCCCGCCGACATCCGCGCCCAGGGCGGCGTCTCGCGCATGTCCGACCCCGACATGATCGACGGCATCATCGAGGCCGTCTCCATCCCGGTGATGGCCAAGGCCCGCATCGGCCACTTCGTCGAGGCGCAGGTGCTGCAGTCCCTCGGCGTCGACTACATCGACGAGTCCGAGGTCCTGACCCCGGCCGACTACGCCAACCACATCGACAAGTGGAACTTCACCGTCCCCTTCGTCTGTGGTGCGACCAACCTCGGCGAGGCCCTGCGCCGCATCACCGAGGGTGCGGCGATGATCCGCTCCAAGGGTGAGGCCGGCACCGGTGACGTCTCCAACGCCACCACCCACATGCGCCAGATCCGCCAGCAGATCCGCAAGCTCCAGAACCTCCCCGAGGACGAGCTGTTCGTCGCGGCGAAGGAGCTCCAGGCTCCCTACGAGCTCGTGAAGGAGGTCGCCGAGGCCGGCAAGCTGCCTGTGGTGCTGTTCACCGCCGGCGGCATCGCCACCCCCGCCGACGCCGCGATGATGATGCAGCTCGGCGCCGAGGGCGTCTTCGTCGGCTCGGGCATCTTCAAGTCCGGCAACCCCGCCCAGCGGGCCGAGGCGATCGTCAAGGCCACCACGTTCTTCGACGACCCCGACGTGATCGCCAAGGTCTCGCGCGGCCTCGGTGAGGCCATGGTCGGCATCAACGTCGACGAGATCCCCGAGCCGCACCGACTCGCCGAGCGCGGCTGGTAGCCACCCGCTCCCGGCACTTCCGGCGCCCATTGCAACGAAGGGTGGGAAGCGGCTGCTCCAGCACCACCTGAGGCAGCCGGTTCCCACCCTTCGTCATCGCCGTCGGGGCTTCAGCCCCTGTCGTCGGGGAGCGCCATGAAGAGCACGGGCAGGTGGTCGGCAGGAAGCCACCAGGGGCGGCCCTCGCCGACCACCTCCCACCCCGTCCTGCGGTAGAGCTCGACGGCAGCGGTCGTCTCCTGGACCACGTCGAGGACGGGGGTCCGGCCGCTGGCCCGGATCGCCTCGACCGCTGTCGCCAGCAGCCCACTGCCGACGCCCCGGCCGCGCGCGGTGTGGGCCACGAACAGCACCGAGACCGCTGCCAGCTCCTCGGCCCCGCGCCCCGTGCCGGCGGTCCAGAGGTCCGCCTCCATCCCCGTCCCGACCCCGCAGACCGACACGTGGCCGACGACCTCGGCGTCGAGGTCTGCCACCCAGGCGGCGTCCTCGCCGTCGCGGCGGATGAAGTCCTCGGCAGGGAAGGGCAGGGGCCAGCGCTGGGGGTAGCCGGAGTACGGCCGTTGCGCCGCGAGCATCTCGGCAAGAGCGGGGAGGTCGTCGGGGGTGCGGGCGCGGATGCGCGCGTCGGGCAGGGGCACGGTGACCAGCCTAGGTGGGCGCCCCCGTAGCATTCCGGCCGTGACGAATCCCTCCAGCCCGACCATCGGTGTCCTCGCCGTCCAGGGGGACGTGCGCGAGCACCTGTACGCCGTCGAGCAGGCCGGCGCGCGCAGCGCCACGGTCCGCCGCCCGCGCGAGCTGGAGGCGGTCGACGCGCTCATCATCCCCGGTGGCGAGTCGACGACGATGGACAAGCTCGTCCGCGCCTTCGACCTGTACGACCCGCTGCGGGAGCGCCTCGCGGCAGGCATGCCGGCCTACGGGTCGTGCGCGGGCATGATCATGCTCGCGGACCGCATCGCCGACGCCCGACCCGACCAGCAGACGCTCGGCGGTCTCGACATCACGGTGCGGCGCAACGCCTTCGGACGCCAGGTCGACTCCTTCGAGGAGGACCTCCACATCCGAGCCATCGGCGGGGCCCCGATGCGGGCCGTGTTCATCCGCGCCCCGTGGGTCGAGGAGGTCGGCGAGGGCGTGGAGGTCCTGGCCCGCGTCGAGGACGGCCCGGCCGCAGGTAGGATCGTCGCCGTTCGTCAGGGGTCGGTGATGGCCACCTCCTTCCACCCGGAAGTGACCGGTGACCACCGGTTCCACCAGTTGTTCGTCGAGATCGTGAGAGGCAAGGCATGAGCGGCCACAGCAAATGGGCGACCACCAAGCACAAGAAGGCCGCCATCGACGCCAAGCGCGGCAAGCTCTTCGCCAAGCTGATCAAGAACATCGAGGTCGCGGCGCGCACGGGTGGCGGTGACCCCACGGGCAACCCGACGCTCTACGACGCCATCCAGAAGGCCAAGAAGTCCTCGGTCCCCAACAACAACATCGACAACGCGGTCAAGCGTGGCTCGGGCGCCACCGCCGGCGGCTCGGACTGGGAGACCATCACGTACGAGGGCTACGCGCCAGGTGGCGTGGCCGTCCTCATCGAGTGCCTGACCGACAACCGCAACCGCGCCGCGGCCGAGGTCCGGACCGCGCTGACCCGCAACGGCGGGCAGCTCGCCGACCCGGGCTCGGTCTCCTACGTGTTCGACCGCAAGGGCGTCGTCGTGGTGCCCAAGGGTGACAAGACCGAGGACGACATCCTCGAGGTGGTGCTCGAGGCGGGGGCCGACGAGGTCAACGACCTCGGCGACTCCTTCGAGATCATCTCCGAGGCCACCGACTTCGTCGCCGTGCGCAAGGCGGTCCAGGACGCCGGCATCGACTACGACTCGGCCGAGGCCTCATGGGTCCCCAACCTCCAGGTGCCGCTCGACGCCGACGGCGCCCGCAAGATGATCCGCGTCATCGAGGCCCTCGAGGACTCCGACGACGTGCAGGACGTCTTCGCCAACGGTGACATCAGCGACGAGGTCCTCGCCGAGCTCGACGAGGACGACGAGTAGACGACATCGAGCAGGCGGCACACCGAGTGGGCGGCGACCAGACCGGTCCGCTCGCTGCCACCAGCCGGACGCCCCGTCCTCCCCGCGTGTTGCTGCGGGGGAGCCGGGGCGTCGTCCGTGTAGCGTTCACCGAACAGGTGTTCGGATGACGAGACGGTGGAGCGGCAGCGCCCGCCAGGACGAGGGAGCAGCGCAGTGCGCGTACTCGGGGTCGACCCCGGACTGACCCGGTGCGGGCTGGGTGTGGTCGACAGCAGCCGCGGCCGCAGGCTCACCATGGTCGCGGTGGGGGTCGTCCGGACGCCGGGCGACCGCGACACGGGGGAGCGGCTCGTTTACCTCCAGGACCAGGTCGACGCCTGGCTCGACCGGTTCGATCCCGACGCCATCGCCCTCGAGCGCGTCTTCGCGGCAGACCACGTGCCCACTGTCATGACGACCGCCCAGGCGTCGGGCCTGGTGCTCCTGGCCGCCGCGCGCCGCGGCCTGCCGCTCGTCACGCACACGCCCAGCGAGGTCAAGGCCGCCGTCACCGGGCAGGGCCGCGCCGACAAGGCACAGGTCACCGCCATGGTCACCCGCATCCTCGAGCTCGAGGTCGCCCCCAGGCCCGCCGACGCTGCCGACGCCCTGGCCCTGGCCATCTGCCACCACTGGCGCGGCGGCGGCGACCAGCGCCTCGCCCTCGCCGCGGCCTCCGAGCGTGCCCGGCTCAAGGCCGTGGGCGCCCGGGCCCCCGGCGCCGTTCCCAGCGGTGTCCCGTCCGCCCACCCGTCCGCGCGCCCGTCCGGGGCGGTGTCGCGGTGATCGCCTCGGTGCGTGGCGCGGTCCAGCACATCGGCCTCGACCGGGTCGTCGTCGAGGTCGGGGGAGTCGGCATGCTCCTGCACACGACCCCCGCGACGGCCTCGGCGCAGTACCTCGGTCGCGAGGCGACCCTGGCGACCACGCTCGTCGTGCGCGAGGACTCACTGACCCTCTACGGCTTCGCCTCCGACGAGGAGCGCGACATCTTCGAGCAGGTCCAGACCGTCTCCGGGGTGGGGCCGCGACTCGCCCTGGCCATGCTGTCCGTGCTGGCGCCCGACCGGCTGCGCGCCGCGGTGACCGGCGCCGACCTCGCCACCCTGACCAAGGTGCCGGGCATCGGCAAGAAGGGCGCCGAGCGCATCGTGCTCGAGCTGCGGGACAAGATCGGCGTGCCGTCCGGTGTCGCCGGCACGACCGCTGCCGCACCCGCCGCCGCGGGGCCGTCCTGGCGCGACCAGGTCACCGACGCCCTCACCGGGCTCGGCTACTCCGGCAAGCAGGCCGAGGACGCTGTCACGTCGGTCGCGGCCACGGCCCCGGCCGACGCCAACGTCTCCGAGATGCTGCGCGCCGCGCTGCGTGAGCTCGGGCGGTAGGAGTGTCCGGCGACGGCTTCAGCTCCGAGATGTACGAGGACTCCTCCCTCGACGCCACCGCCCGCATCGTCGACCCCTCGGGCGAAACCGACGAGCGCACGGTCGAGATGGCGCTGCGACCGCGCCGGCTGAGCGAGTTCTCGGGGCAGTCGAGGGTGCGTGACCAGCTGTCCCTCGTGCTCGAGGCGGCGCGCCGCCGAGGCACCCCGCCCGACCACGTCCTGCTCTCGGGGCCGCCCGGCCTCGGCAAGACGACCCTGGCGATGCTCATCGGCACCGAGCTCGAGCGCCCGATCCGCATCACCAGCGGCCCGGCGATCCAGCACGCCGGCGACCTCGCAGCGGTGCTCTCGTCCCTGACCGAGGGGGAGGTGCTCTTCCTCGACGAGATCCACCGGATGTCCCGCTCCGCCGAGGAGATGCTCTACCTCGCCATGGAGGACTTCCGCGTCGACGTCATCGTCGGCAAGGGCCCGGGGGCCACCGCGATCCCGCTCGAGCTCGCACCGTTCACCGTCGTCGGGGCGACCACGCGGGCGGGCCTGCTCCCCGCGCCGCTGCGCGACCGCTTCGGCTTCACCGGCCACCTCGACTTCTACGCCACCGACGACCTCGTGGCGATCCTGCACCGCTCCGCACGGCTGCTCGATGTCGCCGCCGACCCCGACGGAATCACCGAGATCGCCCGCCGGTCGCGGGGCACACCGCGCATCGCCAACCGCCTGCTGCGTCGGGTCCGCGACTGGGCGCAGGTGCACGGCCGCCACGTCGTGGACGAGGCCGCCGCCCACGCCGCCCTGGCCCTCTTCGACGTCGACGACCGCGGCCTCGACCGGCTCGACCGAGCCGTCCTCGACGCCCTGTGCCGCCGGTTCGGCGGGGGACCGGTCGGGCTGTCGACCCTCGCGGTGGCCGTCGGCGAGGAGGCCGACACCGTCGAGACGGTCGCCGAGCCGTTCCTCGTGCGCGAGGGCTTCATGGTGCGCACCCCGCGTGGCCGCGCCGCCAGCGCGCTGGCGTGGGAGCACCTGGGGCTGACGCCGCCGGCCGGCCTCGACCGCCAGCCGGCCCTGCCGCTGGACACCGGCGAGGGCCGCTTCGGCGCCTGAGGACCCGCCCGGGTGGCACCGCCCGCGAAATGGTCACAATTGGAACGCGGTTGCGGCAGGGCACGTTGGTCGGTATGCCGTGCGTCACCTACACTCGGGCGGTCACCCGGCTGGTGCCGGGGACCTGTGCGTGCCCGGTGATGCGGCTGCGCGCACCACCAGCCAACTGTGAAGGGATGCTCCATGTCGAGTGGCGGCTCACCGCTAGCCAGCCTGCTGATCTTCGCCCTGCCCGTGCTGCTGATCGTGTTCATGGTGTTCAGCCAGCGTCGACGGCAGCGCGAGGCGCAGTCCCTGCAGGCGGGTCTGACGGTCGGTGACGAGGTCTGCACGACCTCGGGCCTCTTCGGCCGGGTCACCTCGATCGAGGACCAGGTCGTCACCCTCGAGGTCGCCCCGGGTGTGGTGCTGCGCTTCGACCGCCGCGCGATCGGCCTCAAGACCCCGCAGTCCCCTTCCTCCACGACGGCGTCCGACCAGCCGTCCGGTCCCGTCAGCCCCGAGTAGAGGTCACCCCACGTGGCAACCAACCCGTACAACCGCAAGCCGCTGAAGGTCCTGGCGGGCCTCGCGGCCGTGAGCATCGCCCTCTACGGGCTGCTCTTCGCCGCCGTGACCTGGGGCGACGCCCAGTTCAAGCCGAAGCTCGGCCTGGACCTCGCCGGCGGCACCCAGCTCGTGCTGGCACCGCGCCTCGTGGGCAACGCCAAGGTCTCCAGCGACCAGCTCAACCAGGCGCGCGACATCATCGTCCAGCGCGTCGACGCCAACGGCGTCGCGGGTGCCGAGGTGACCACCAGCGGTGGCCGCAACATCGTGGTGAGCATGCCCGGTACGCCGCCGAAGGCCACCGAGGACGCCATCCGTCGCTCCTCGCAGATGCAGTTCCGGCCGGTCCTCGCAGCCGCGCCCGGCACCAACCAGCCGGTGCCGACCGGCACCTCGACCACGGGCGGGACCCCGACGGGTACGGCGACCGGTACCGCCACGGGCACCGCCACCAAGCCGGCCGTGCCGACCGCCACCGGCGCGACGACGACCAAGGCCGGCAGCGCCGTGCCGGGCGCGTTCGTCCGAGCGACGACGACCCCCGCCGCCGGTGCGAGCACCACGCCTGCCCCGACGGCCACGACGGGCGCCGCGACCCCCACCACGCCCGCCGCGGGGAGCACCGCCGCGCCCAAGGACGCCAGCGACCTCGCCCAGATCACCCCTGCGCTCACCCAGGAGTTCCAGGCCCTCGACTGCGCCAAGGACGGCGTCCTCGACGGCATCGTCGACGACCCGGCCAAGCCGCTGGTCACCTGCTCCGACACCGGCGCCGAGAAGTACATCCTCGGCCCGGTCGAGGTCCGCGGTGACCAGATCAAGGACGCTGTCGCCGGCTACCAGCCGCTGTCCAACGGCCAGCCGTCCAACATCGTCGAGATCCGCCTGTCCTTCAACAGCAGCGGCACCAAGGCGTTCGGCAACGTCACCAAGCGCCTGGTCAACCTGGAGGACCCGCGCAACCGGTTCGCCGTGACGCTGGACTCGCAGGTGCTCACCGCACCGACCGCGCAGGCAGCCATCCTCGACGGCCAGGCCAGCATCACGGGCAGCTTCACCATCGAGAGCGCCCGCGACCTGGCCAACCAGCTCAAGTTCGGCGCCCTGCCGCTGTCGTTCGACCTGCAGACCCGTGACGAGATCAGCCCGACCCTCGGCAGCGAGCAGCTGCGCATGGGCCTGGTCGCCGGCGTCATCGGCTTCGCCCTGGTGTTCCTGTACTCCCTCGGGCAGTACCGCGCACTGGGCCTGGTGACCGTCGCCTCCATCGTCATCGCCGCGCTGCTGACCTACGTCGCCATCGCGCTGCTGGGCTGGGCGCAGAACTTCCGCCTCGACATGGCGGGCGTGACCGGCCTGATCGTGGCCATCGGTGTCACCGCCGACTCCTTCATCGTCTACTTCGAACGCATCCGCGACGAGGTCCGGGAAGGCCGTCCGCTGCGTGCTGCGGTCGACACCGGCTGGCGCCGCGCCCGGCGGACCATCCTGGCCGCCGACGGCGTCAACTTCCTCGCCGCGTTCGTGCTCTACCTGCTGGCCTCGTCCAACGTGCGCGGCTTCGCGTTCACGCTCGGGCTGACCACGCTCATCGACCTCCTGGTCGTGGTGCTGTTCACCCACCCGGTCGTGGCGATCCTGTCGAGCACCAAGTTCTTCGGCGGCGGCCACCGCTGGTCCGGCCTGGACCCCCAGCGCCTCGGGGCCAAGACGAACAGGGCCCGGTATGCCGGGCGCGGACGGGTCGCGATGCCTGCGACCGCCTCCGCCACGAGCGACGGGAGCGCGCTGTGATCAACTTCGCCGCACTGGGCAACGACCTCTACACCGGCAAGCGCTCGATCGACTTCGTCGGCCGCTACAAGCGCTGGTACGTCCTGTCGGGCATCTTCGTCCTGCTCGCGACGCTGGGCCTGGTCTTCCAGGGCCTCAACCTCAGCCTGGAGTTCTCGGGCGGCTCGGAGTTCCGGGTCTCGAAGGTGACGATCGGCGACACCTACGAGCAGAAGGCCAAGGACGCCGTGACCTCGGTCGCCCCGGCCGCTGCCCCTGAGGTGACGACCATCGGCTCCGGCACGGTCCGCGTGCAGACCGAGAAGCTGAGCGACGCCAAGATCCGCGACGTGCAGTCGTCGCTGGCCAGGGCCTTCGACACGACCGCCGGTGACGTCTCCGCGTCGTTCGTCGGTCCGTCGTGGGGTGCCTCGGTCAGCCAGAAGGCGCTGCAGGCCCTTGCCGTCTTCCTCGCGCTGGTCGCGGCGGTGATGGCGATCTACTTCCGCACCTGGAAGATGGCTGTCGCAGGCCTCGCCGCCCTCGTCCACGACCTGTTCATCACGGTCGGCATCTACGCGCTTGCCGGCTTCGAGGTGTCGCCGGCGACGATGATCGGCTTCCTGACGATCCTCGGCTACTCGCTCTACGACACCGTCGTGGTGTTCGACAAGGTGCGCGAGAACACGGGCGAGGCGCGCGGCAACGGACGCATGTCCTACGCCCAGGCGGCCAACTTGGCCGTCAACCAGACTCTGGTGCGCTCCATCAACACCACCGTCGTGGCCCTGCTCCCGATCGCGTCGATCCTGGTCATCGGGTTCCTGTTCCTGGGCCCGGGCACCCTGCTCGACCTCGCGCTGGCGCTGTTCGTCGGTATCGCGGTGGGTGCCTACTCCTCGATCTTCATCGCGACGCCGCTGCTCGTGCACATGCGCGGCAAGGAGCCGGAGATGGTGGAGCTCGCCAAGAAGGCGCAGCGCTACCAGGCCCGTCACGGCGGCCAGGTGCTGGCCTCGGACGTCGCCCCCATCGAGCACGGGCGCGACGACGAGCCGTCCGAGACCGGTTCGCTGGAGTCGGCCGGGGTCGGTGCGACCGCGCCGAGCATCGCCCGGGGCACGCACAAGTACGCCACGTCAGGACCGCGCAACCAGCCGCGCCGGCCCCCGAAGTCGCGGCGCTGACATGACCCAGGCCGTGCCCGAGTCGCTGCCCGGCCCGCTCGTCGAGCTCCTCGAGAGCCGGCTGCGCGACATCCCGGACTTCCCGAGCCCGGGTGTGGTGTTCAAGGACGTCACGCCGCTGCTCGCCGACGGCAAGGCCTTCGGCGCGGTCGTCGCCGACATGGCCGACCGTCGGCGGGGGAGCATCGACCTGGTCGTCGGCATCGAGGCGCGGGGCTTCATCTTCGGGGCGGCGCTGGCCCAGCACCTGGGCATCGGCTTCGTGCCGGTGCGCAAGGCGGGCAAGCTCCCCGGGCGCACCCGCGGTGTCTCCTACGACCTCGAGTACGGCAGCGCGACCATCGAGATCCACGAGGACTCCTTCGTCGGCGGCGAGCGGGTCCTGGTCGTCGACGACGTCCTGGCCACCGGCGGCACGGCCGAGGCGGCGTGCCGCCTGCTCGAGGACGGAGGGGCCGAGGTGGTCGCCTTCGAGGCCCCGATCGAGCTCGAGTTCCTCCATGGTCGCGACCGCCTGAAGGGGCGCGACGTGCACACCACGCTGGTCGTCCGGGGCGGCTGATCCGGGGCCCCCGGATCACGTAGGCTCAGTCCATGAGCGAGGACGTCGTCACCGGCACGGTGGGGCAGAGCACGTCCTCCTCCAACCGGGTCCGCGCGCGCCTCGCCCGGTTCGGCAGCCGCGGGGCGCCGACCAACCCGGTGCTCGAACCGCTCCTCCAGACGGTGCGTGCCACCCATCCCAAGGCCGACCTCACCGTCATCGAGCGGGCCTACGTCGTCGCCGAGGAGGCCCACCGGGGCCAGAAGCGCAAGTCCGGCGACGCCTACATCACCCACCCGCTGGCCGTCACCACGATCCTCGCCGAGCTCGGCATGACCCCGGCGACGCTGGCGGCGGCGCTGCTGCACGACACCGTCGAGGACACCTCCTACAGCCTCACCCAGCTGGAGAAGGACTTCGGCCGTGAGGTCGCGATGCTCGTCGACGGCGTCACCAAGCTCGACAAGGTGACCTACGGCGACGCCGCCCAGGCCGAGACCGTGCGCAAGATGGTCGTGGCCATGGCCCGCGACATCCGCGTCCTGGTGATCAAGCTCGCCGACCGGCTCCACAACGCCCGCACCTGGCGCTACGTCTCCGTCGAGTCGGCCCAGCGCAAGGCCCGCGAGACCCTCGAGATCTACGCACCGCTGGCCCACCGGCTCGGCATGAACACCATCAAGTGGGAGCTGGAGGACCTGTCCTTCGCGACCCTCTACCCCAAGGTGTACGACGAGATCGTCCGGCTGGTGGCCGAGCGGGCGCCGGCGCGGGAGGAGTTCCTCTCGGGTGTCCGCGAGCAGGTGAGCGAGGACCTCAAGACCGCGAAGATCAAGGCGACGGTCACCGGCCGCCCCAAGCACTACTACTCCGTCTACCAGAAGATGATCGTGCGCGGTCGCGACTTCGAGGACATCTACGACCTCGTCGCGGTGCGGGTCCTCGTCGACTCGGTGCGCGACTGCTACGCGGCGCTCGGTGCGCTGCACGCGCGGTGGAACCCCCTGCCCGGGCGGTTCAAGGACTACATCGCGATGCCGAAGTTCAACATGTACCAGTCGCTGCACACGACGGTCATCGGGCCCGAGGGCAAGGCCGTCGAGATCCAGATCCGCACGCACACCATGCACCGCCGGGCCGAGTACGGCGTCGCCGCCCACTGGAAGTACAAGGAGGACGGGACCGCCCCCGCCTCCGGTGCCAAGGACGGCGAGACCGGCCCCATCAACGACATGGCGTGGCTGCGCCAGCTGCTCGACTGGCAGAAGGAGACCGCCGACCCGGGCGAGTTCCTCGACTCGCTGCGGTTCGAGATCAACGCCCGCGAGGTCTACGTCTTCACGCCCAAGGGCGAGGTCGTGGCGCTGCCTGCCGGGGCGACCCCCGTCGACTTCGCCTACGCCGTGCACACCGAGGTCGGCCACCACTGCATCGGCGGGCGCGTCAACGGCCGGCTCGTGCCGCTGGAGTCGACCCTCGAGAACGGCGACGTCGTCGAGGTGCTCACCTCCAAGGCCGACGGCGCCGGTCCCTCACGCGACTGGCTGACCTTCGTCAAGTCACCGCGGGCCCGCAACAAGATCAAGCAGTGGTTCTCCAAGGAACGCCGCGAGGAGGCCATCGAGACCGGCAAGGACGCCATCGCCAAGGCGATGCGCAAGGAGGGCCTGCCGCTGCAGCGCCTCCTCACCGTCGAGACCCTCACCGGGCTCGCGTCCGAGCTGCGCTACCAGGACATCGACGCCCTGTATGCCGCCGTCGGCGAGGGCCACGTGTCGGCCCAGCACGTCGTGGGCCGGCTCGTGGTCTCCCTCGGCGGCGAGGAGGGCGCCTCCGAGGACCTCGCCGAGGCCACCACACCGACGCGGTCCATGCGCCGGCGCTCGGGCGACCCGGGGGTGGTGGTCGTCGGGACGGCAGACGTGTGGGTCAAGCTCGCCCGCTGCTGCACCCCGGTCCCCGGTGACCCCATCATGGGGTTCATCACCCGCGGCAACGGCGTCTCGGTGCACCGCACCGACTGCACCAATGCGGAGTCCCTTCTCTCGCAACCGGATCGGATGATCGAGGTGGAATGGGCGCCGTCGTCGGCGTCGGTGTTCCTCGTGCAGCTGCAGGTCGAGGCGCTCGACCGCAACCGGCTGCTCTCGGACGTCACGCGGGTGCTGTCCGACCAGCACGTCAACATCCTGTCGGCGTCGGTGCAGACGTCACGCGACCGGGTGGCGATCAGCAAGTTCACGTTCGAGATGGGGGACCCGAGCCACCTCGAGCACGTGATGAAGGCGGTGCGCAAGATCGACGGCGTCTTCGACGTCTACCGCATCACCGGTACCAAGGCTTCTGCAAAGGCCTGAGGTCGTCCTTCGCTTGAGGCCGTTCCTTCTCGTCCCGGCGTCTACGTCTCGCCGTCGGGCGGTGGTGTGGCCCTTGGGCCTGTCCATCCGCACTCCGCTTGGCTCCGCGCTCCCGCCAGGCCCGCCACGCCCCTGCGGGCCACGCCACCGCCCTCCTTCAGTGCTGCTGGGCCCAGTTGAGCAAGGCCCCTGCGGTCGCCACCAAGGCTCCTGCCGCTCGCACCTTGTCTGCGAGCAGGAGGCGGTGGATGGCCTGTGGGGTCTTGCCGTCGCGGCCCAGGTGGGCGTGGGTGGGGGCTGCCACGAAGGCGGTCGTCGCGAAGGTGACGGTGGTCCCGAGCAGCGCGAGGAGCAGGCCTGGGGTCATCGGGGTGGTGAGCAGGGCCCAGGTCCCGGTCGCCAGCAGGGCGCCGTACGTCGCCACGACGAGCGGGACGATGGCTCGGGAGTGGGCGTCGTGGGCTGGTGACCAGGCGTCTGCGGGGACGCGGGACAGGGCGGGGTACACCAGCACGGTCACGGTGAGCTGGAAGCCGAGGTGCAGGGTGGCGGCCGCGAGCAGCGCGGTCGCGGCGGGGTCGGCCACCGTCAGCCGCGCAGGTCGGGCTGCATCAGCTCGGCGACCTGGTGGGCCGCGGGAGACAGCTCGGTACGCAGGCCCTCGACCACGCCGGCGCGGTCCTGCTCGGACCGGTTCTGGCTCAGCTTGGCCTTGCCCTCGACCCGCTCCACCACGAGCTCGACGCCGACGATCCCGCGCAGCTGCCCGTCGACGTACGCGTCGGGTGCATCCGTGACCGCCCACGGGTGTTCGCGAGCGCCCTCGTGGGCGTCGGTGAGGGCGGTGACCAGGTCACGCAGCCAGTCGACGTCGTCGTGCACCCGCACCCGGCCGGTCAGGTGGACGGTCGTGTAGTTCCAGGTCGGCACGACGCGGCCGTGCTCCGCCTTGGACGCGTACCAGGAGGGCGACACGTAGGCCTGCGGGCCACCGACGACCAGCAGGCCGGGGGAGCCCGCCGTGATGGACCGCCAGTGCTGGTTCGCCCGCGCGAAGTGTGCCCTGACGGTGTCGCCGGTCCAGAGCACCGGGAGCCGGGTCGCCGCCGGGTACCCGTCGGGACCGACGGTCACCAGCTCGCCGGCACCGGCCTCCGCGACCATCCGGCGGACGGCGTCCTCGTCGTCCACCCGGTTGAAGGCCGGTGCGTACACGGGTGACCGGTCAGCCGCTGAACTCGTCGAGGTTGCCGCGAGCCTGGGCGAGCCACTGCTCCTGCGCCTCGAGCTTGTTCCGCGCGTCCTTGAGCTTCTTGTCGTTGCCGGAGGCCTCGGCCTTCTCGACGTCGGCACGCAGGGACGCGACCGAGGACTCGAGCTGGTCGACCATGCTCTGGGCGCGCGCGGCCACCTCGGGGTTGGTCTTGTGCCAGCGCTTCTCGTCGGCGTCACGGACGGCCTGCTCGATGCGGCGCATGGCCTTCTCCATGCGGTCGACGTCGCCTCGCGGGACCTTGCCGGCGGCCTCCCAGCGGTCCTGGATGCCGCGCAGCGACGCCTTGGCTGCGTCGAGGTCGGTGACGGGCAGGATCGCCTCGGCCTCCTTGAGGATCTCCTCCTTCACAGCGAGGTTGCCACGGAACTCCTCGTCCTCCTTGGCCGCCTCGGCGTCCTTGGCGGTGAAGAAGGCGTCCTGGGCGGCCTTGAACCGCTCCCACAGCGCGTCGTCGTCCGATCGCGAGGCCCGACCGGCCTGGCGCCAGCGGTCCATCAGTCGTTTGAAGGCGCCGGCGGTGGCGCCCCAGTCGGTGCTGGTGGCCAGGGCCTCGGCCTCGGTGACGAGCGCCTGCTTGGCGGCCTTCGCCTCGCCCTGCGTGGTCTCGAGCTGGGCGAAGTGGACCCGGCGGGCCTTGTCGAAGGAGTTGCGGGCCTGGCTGAACCGCTGCCACAGGGCGCCCTCGGTCTCGCGGTCGAGGCGGGCGCCACTGCGCTGGTGCTTCTTCCACTCCTCGAGCAGCTCACGCATCCGGGCGCCGCTGGTCTTCCACTGGATCTTGTTCTCGGGCTGGCCGGCGATCTTCTCGGCCTCCGCGACGATCGCCTCGCGCTCGGTGGCGGCAGCGGCGCGCGCGGCGCTGCGCTCGGCGTTCTCCGTCTTCTTGCGCTCCTCGACCGCCGTCGCGATGTCGGCGATCTTGGCCTCGAGGGCGGCGAGGTCGCCGACGACGTTGGCCTCGGCAGCGTGTTCACGCACCTTCGCCAGCCCCTCGGCGGCGTCCTTGGCGGACAGGTCCGTGGTGGTCAGGCGCTGGTGCAGCAGGTCCGCGGAGGCGAACAGCTCGTCGTACTTGCGGGCGAAGTAGTGCAGTGCCTCGTCGGGCGTGGCGCCCGGGTAGGCGCCGACCTCGCGCTCCTCGTCGCCGACCTTGACGAAGACGGTGCCGTCGTCGGCCACCCGTCCGAAGGACTCGGCCGGCGGGCCGCTCGGCGGCGCCGCGGTCAGGGTGGGAAGCGGGTGGGCGACCTTGCGCACCGCCGCGGGGGACGGGACCGTCGCAGGCTTGGGCACCGGTCGCGGCCGCGGGCTGGGCGTCGGCGCAGCCGCGGGCGCTGCCTCCTCGGCCGCCGCCACGGGCGTCTCCTCGACAGGGGCGGGCGCTGCCTCCTGGACAGCAGCTGGCGCCGACTCCTCGACCGCGGGCGCTGCCTCAGCCGCGGGGGCCTCCGGCTCGTCGGCTGGTGCCTCCGGCTCGTCGGCTGGTGCCTCTGGCTCGGCGGCTGGTGCCTCGCCGTTGGTGGGGCCCTGCTCGGCCTCCGGAACCTCGGCTGCTGGTGCCTCGGCGGCGCTGGGCTCCGGGTCGGTGGCCGTGGGCTCCGGCGCGTCGGCCACGGCGGTGGCCTCGGTCGGGGCGCCGTCCTGCGGCTCGGTGGGGTCTGCCGGGGGCGTCTGCTCGGTCACGTCAGGCCTTCTTCTCGGTCACAGCAACCTTGAGGATGCTGATGGGTGCAGCCGGGGCGCCATCGGTGGCACCACCACTCACACCTGCTGCGGCGATCTTCTCGACAATATCCATTCCACCGGTCACCGTGCCGAAGATGGAGTACCCCTCGGGCACACTGCTGAGGTCGGTGTCCTTGTAGACCAGGAAGAACTGGTCGGCGTTCGACTTCGGGTCGCTGGTGCGCGCCATCGCCAGGGAGCCGGCAGGGTACTGGCCGTTCTTGGGCGCGTTCTCGATGCCGTAGGAGTAGCCCGGGCCGGTGCCGGTCCCGCCGAGCGGGTCGCCGCACTGGAGCACGTAGATGCCCTGCGTGGTCAGGCGGTGGCACGGGGCGTCGTCGAAGTAGCTGCTCTTCGCCAGGGCGACGAACGAGGCGACGGTCTGGGGAGCCTTCGCGCCGTCGAGCTGCAGGGTGATGTCGCCGCAGTTGGTGGTGAGGACGGCGGTGAACGTCTTGCCCGCGGCGGTCGCCTTGTCGGGGAGTCCCTGCGTCTTGATCGTCGTGGGGCGCGGCGGGGGAGCGGTGCACCCTGCGACCGAGGAGGAGGCGGTCGTGGACGGGGTCGTCGTCGCGCTCGGTGAGGCTGCGGGGGAGTCGTCACCGCCGAGCTTGGTGGCCAGGACGACGAACGCCAGGACGACGACCAGCACCGCGGCCACGACGGCGAAGGCCTGTCGGTTCCTGGCGGCATCGCGCTCGCGTTGCGCCGCGCGGGCGTCCAGCTTTTCCTGGCGTCGACGCGCCCTGGCTCGTTCCTGCTCCTTGGTCACGCGCGCCAGTCTAGGCAGGCAGCCCGGTCGCTAGGCTGCCGCCCGTGCTGACCGTCGCCTTTCCCGCCGCCGCCTTCGACACGAACTGCTACGTCCTGGCCCCGGCAGCGGGGGAGGAGTGCGTCATCGTCGACCCCGGGATCGGTGTGGAGGAGACGTTGCGCGCCGTGCTCACCGAGCACCGGCTGCGCCCGGCCGCCGTCCTGCTCACCCACGGCCACATCGACCACGTCTACTCGGTGACGCCGGTCTGCGGCGCCGACACGGCGGCGTACATCCACGAGGAGGACCGCTACCGCCTCGTGGACCTGCTGGCCCACGCCAACCCCGGTCTCGTCGGGATGCTCGAGCAGCAGTTCGGGGCCAAGGCCACGTGGACCGAGCCGAGCAACGTCGTGGAGATCCGTGACCGCACCCGGCTCGACCTCGCAGGCCTGTCGCTGGAGGCGCTGCACGCGCCCGGGCACACCGAGGGCTCGGTCATGTTCGCGGTCGACGCAGTGCCGGACGGGGTGGCCGACCAGGTCGACGTGGACCGTACTGTCCTCAGCGGCGACGTCCTCTTCGCCGGGTCGATCGGCCGCACCGACCTGCCCGGTGGCGACCCGGCGGCCATGGACCGGAGCCTGCGCGACGTCGTGCTGCCCCTGCCGGACACCACGCTCGTCCTCCCGGGGCACTACGGGGCCACCACGATGGAGCGCGAGCGGGCGACCAACCCCTACCTGCAAGGATTGGGCGCGTGAAGATCACGCCGATCAGCGGTTTCCCCGAGTACCTGCCCGCCGAGCGGATCGTCGAGCAGCACTTCCTCGACATCATCCGCGAGACCTTCGAGCTGCACGGGTTCCCCTCGATCGAGACCCGGGCCGTCGAACCCGTCGACCGGCTGCTCGGCAAGGGCGGCGACGCCGACAAGGAGATCTACGGCGTGACCCGGCTGGCCGGCGAGGAGACCACCGACGCCGAGCTGGGCCTGCACTTCGACCTCACCGTGCCGTTCGCGCGGTACGTCCTCGAAAATGCCGGCCACCTCGCCTTCCCGTTCCGCCGGCACCAGGTCCAGAAGGTGTGGCGCGGCGAGCGGCCGCAGGAGGGCCGCTACCGCGAGTTCACCCAGGCCGACATCGACGTCGTCGACGTGGGGGAGCTGGCGCCGCACTTCGAGGCCGAGATCCCGCTCGTCATGGCCGAGGTGTTCGCCAAACTGCCGATCGGCCGGATGGTCATCCAGGTCAACAACCGCAAGATCCCCGAGGGCTTCTACCTCGGGATCGGCGTCACCGACGTCATCGGGACGCTGCGCATCGTCGACAAGCTCGACAAGATCGGGCCGGCCAAGGTCGCCGACCTCCTCGTCGAGTCGGGCCTCACGCGCGAGCAGGCCGACCGGTGCCTCGCGCTCGCGGCGATCCGCACCGAGGACCTGTCGTTCGTCGAGCGCGTCCGCGAGCTCGGCGTCGAGCACCCGACCCTCGACGAGGGCTTGGAGGCGCTGACCCGCGTCATCGACACCGGTATGGCGAACGCCCCCGGAGCGCTCGTCGCCGACCTGCGCATCGCCCGCGGCCTCGACTACTACACCGGCACGGTCTACGAGACCCAGCTCGTCGGCCACGAGTCGTGGGGGTCGTTCTGCTCCGGGGGCCGCTACGACTCGCTCGCGTCCGACGGCAGGACGACCTACCCCGGGGTCGGCATCTCCATCGGCGTCTCCCGGCTCCTCGGCCTCCTGCTCGGCCACAAGATGCTCAGCGCCAGCCGCTCGACGCCGGCCTGCGTCCTGGTCGCCGTCAACGACGAGGACAGTCGGCCCACCTCGACGCGCGTGGCGACCGCCCTGCGCGCCCGCGGCATACCGTGCGAGGTCGCGCCCAAGCCGGCCAAGTTCGGCAAGCAGATCCGGTACGCCGAGCGGCGGGGGATGCCGTACGTCTGGTTCCCCGGCGCGGGCGAGCCCGCCGACGGCAGCGCCACGGGCCCCGACCAGGTCAAGGACATCCGCTCCGGCGAGCAGGTCGACGCCGACGCCTCGGTGTGGACGCCACCTGCCGAGGACCTGCACCCCCAGATCCTGCGCGCGGAGGCCTGACCCATGGACACGACCGGCACGAGCCCCACGGCCCCGACCCCTGAGGGCCCCGACGGGACCCACCCGCTGACCGCCGCGCGCGCCAGCGGTGTGCAGCTGCACATCACCTCGCTGCCCGGCGGACGCCTCGGCGAGCCGGCGCGTGACTTCGTCGACTGGCTCGCCGAGGCCGGCCAGTCGGTCTGGCAGGTGCTGCCCGTCTCCGTGCCCGACCAGCACCGCTCGCCCTACAAGTCGCCGTCCGCGTTCGCCGCCTCCGCGGCGCTGCTGGAGGAGCCGGACGCCCCAGTGAGCCAGGCGGAGCTGGACGCCTTCGCCCAGCGGGAGGCCTACTGGGTCGACTCGTGGACGAGCTTCGGCGGCGACCTCGCCGACCAGGTGCGTTTCGACCGTGAGTGGTCGGCCCTGCGCGCCCACGCCCACGAGCGGGGCATCCAGATCCTCGGGGACGTCCCCATCTACGTCGCGCCCGACGGTGCTGACGAGCGCGCGTGGCCGCAGTTCTTCCGTGACGACGCGGTCGCCGGCTGCCCGCCGGACGCGTATGCCGCGACCGGCCAGCTGTGGGGCAACCCGCTCTACCGCTGGGACGTACTGGCGCAGGACGGCTACCGCTGGTGGGTCGAGCGGCTGCGGCGGACGTTCGCGCTGTTCGACCTGGTGCGGGTCGACCACTTCCGCGGCTTCGCGGCGTACTGGGCGATCCCGGCCGGTGACGAGACGGCGCTCGGTGGACAGTGGGAGACCGGGCCCGGTCGCGCCGTGTTCGACGCCGCGCGCGAGGCGCTCGGGACGCTGCCGGTGCTGGCCGAGGACCTCGGCGACATCGACCAGCCGGTCATCGACCTGCGCAAGGCCCTGGGTTTCCCCGGCATGGCGGTGCTGCAGTTCGGGTTCGAGCCGGCCTACGAGTACAACACCCACGACCTGGCCAACCTCGCGCCCGACCAAGTGGTCTACACCGGCACCCACGACAACGACACCGTCGCCGGCTGGTGGGCCGAGCTGCCCGAGCACCGCCGTGAGCTCGTCCGCGTCGCCTGGCGCGAGCAGGGCGTCGCCGCCGACGGCGACGCCGAGCCCGGCTGGGCGATGGTCGAGCTGGCGCTGGGTACGCCGTGCGGCCTGGCCATGATGCAGGCGCAGGACGTGCTCGGGCTGGGCTCGTCGGCCCGGATGAACGCCCCCGGCATCGAGGGCGGCTGGTCCTGGCAGCTGGAGCCCGGTGCCCTCACCGCCGAGCACGCCGCCCGGCTGCGCGAGCTGACCGAGTCCTCAGGCCGCGGGCGGGTGCAGGCCTGAGTCGCGCAGCTCCAGCAGCGCCAGCGCCCTGATCGTCGGCGCCTCGCCGCGCCGCCAGGCGCCGGTGGGGTCGGGGGAGATGGCGGCGAGCTTGCGCATCGGCTGGCGGGCCATGGCGCGCAGGGCGAACAGGTCGAGGTCGGCCGCCTCGTCGATGAAGCGCTGGGCTGCCGTGGCCCGGCGCACGAAGCGCCCCCGCAGGAACAGCCAGATGAGCCCGACGATGAGGATGGGCACCAGGGCGGTGACCCACCCGAGCACGTTCGCCAGCCGGGTCACGGCGTCGACCAGGTCGCTCCCCGCCTGCTGGATGGTGGTGCCGGCGGTGCCTGCCTTCCGGAACGGCGTGGCGATCTGGTCGCCGACCAGCGGCACGTCGCGCACGGCGTCGCCGGCTCCGTTCATCTGCTGACGGAAGCCCGAGCCGGCGTCCTGCAGCTGGTGACCCGGCGCCGCGAGCTCCATCGTCGTGTCGTGGACCAGCCGCCCGACCCAGGCCCACAGGCAGACCCAGGCCACCAGGCCGAGGTCGGCGAGGATCTGGAGGGTGCGGCGGCCCGGCAGGTCTGCGTAGAGCTTCATGCCGCCTACACTCCCATCCGTGCCACCGACCAGCGCGATGGAGCGTGCCGTCCGCAGCTGGCTGGCCCACCTCGACGTCGAGCGCGGCGTCGCCGCCAACACGCTCACGTCCTACCGTCGCGACCTCGGCCGCTACACCGAGTACCTCGCCGGGCGCGGGGTGCTGGAACCGGCGGAGGTGACGCAGGCCCACGTCGCCGACTTCCTGGCCACCCTGCGCGAGGGGAGCGCCGACCACCCGCCGCTCGCGGCGTCGTCGACCGCGCGGACCCTCGCGGCCGTCCGCGGGCTCCATCGCTTCCTGGCCCTCGAGGGTGAGGTGCGCACTGACCCCGCCAGTGCGGTCAGCCCACCGAAGCCACCGGCCCGGCTGCCCAAGGCGATCGCCGTCGACGAGGTCGAGCGGCTCCTGGAGGCCGCCAGCGTCGGCGACACACCGGCGTCACTGCGCGACCGCGCGCTGCTCGAGGTGCTGTACGGCGCGGGCGCCCGCATCTCCGAGGCCATCGGTCTCGACATCGACGACATCGACACCGGCGAGGGCGTGGTGCGGCTCTTCGGCAAGGGCAGCAAGGAGCGCGTCGTCCCGCTGGGCTCGTACGCCGCCGAGGCCGTCGGCGCCTACCTCGTCCGGGGACGTCCCGCCTTCGCCGCCAAGGGGCGGGGGACGCCCGCCGTCTTCCTCAACCAGCGCGGAGGCAGGCTCTCCCGGCAGTCCGCCTGGGCGGTGCTCAAGGCGGCGGCGGAGCGGGCCGACCTGACCGCCCACGTCTCGCCGCACACCCTGCGGCACTCCTTCGCGACGCACCTGCTCGACGGCGGCGCGGACGTGCGCGTCGTGCAGGAGCTGCTCGGCCACGCCTCGGTCACGACGACCCAGATCTACACGCTGGTCACGGTGCAGAGGCTACGTGAGGTCTACGCCCAGAGCCACCCCCGTGCCCGCTGATAGGGTCGTCCCGATCAGCGCGAGGCTGACCGTCGAACGCCAACTCACCGGGAGTGAAACGCCTGTGGAACCTGAGGTGACCACGCAGTCGCAACCGTCCGCCCAGGGCACCCCGGAGACGTCCAGCAGCACCGAGCGCGACCACGCGCGGCTGCCCGGCACGGAGACGGTGGGTCCCGGCCTGCTCGGCCCGACCGGTCGTGCCATGCCGGACTTCCCCGACCCCGCACCCCTGCCCAGCCACGGTCCTGCGCGCATCATCGCCATGTGCAACCAGAAGGGTGGCGTCGGCAAGACGACGACCACCATCAACCTGGGTGCCGCCCTCGCCGAGGTGGGTCGCCGGGTGCTGCTCGTCGACTTCGACCCCCAGGGTGCGCTGTCGGTGGGCCTCGGCGTCCGTGCCAACGAGCTCGACGTCACCATCTACAACCTGCTCGTCGAGCGCGGGCACGACGTCCGTGACGTCATCCAGACGACCGCCACCCACAACCTCGACGTCATCCCGGCCAACATCGACCTGTCGGCCGCCGAGGTGCAGCTGGTCGGGGAGGTCGCCCGCGAGCAGATCCTCGCCCGGGTCCTGCGCCCGGTCATGGACGACTACGACGTCATCCTCATCGACTGCCAGCCCTCGCTGGGCCTGCTCACGGTCAACGCCCTCACCGCGGCGCACGGCGTGATCATCCCGCTGGAGTGCGAGTTCTTCGCCATGCGCGGGGTCGCCCTGCTCGTCGAGACGATCGACAAGATCACCGACCGCCTCAACCCGCGCCTGCAGGTCGACGGCATCCTCGCGACGATGTACGACTCGCGCACCCTGCACAGCAAGGAGGTCGTGCGCAGCGTCGTCGACCACTTCGGCGACCAGGTGTTCCACACGGTCATCAGCCGGACGGTCAAGTTCCCCGACGCCACGCTCGCCGCCGAGCCGATCACCACCTACGCGTCCACGCACGGCGCCGCCGCGTCGTACCGGCAGCTGGCCCGAGAGCTGATTGCCCGTGGTGGGGCGGCCTGACGAGGTGACCGAGGCGGCCACCGCCGTCGAGGGGCCGTCTGCCGGACAGGTCACCCCCGGCGGCGTCATCACCCGTCGCAGCGGCGGTGCCCCGTTCGAGGTGCACCTGGACGTGTTCTCCGGACCGTTCGACCTGCTGCTCGGGCTCATCAGCAAGCACAAGCTCGACATCACCGAGATCGCCCTGGCGAAGGTGACCGACGAGTTCATCGCCCACATCAAGGCCGCCCAGTCCTCGGACTCCGAGTGGGACCTGGGGCAGGCCTCCGAGTTCCTGCTCATCGCCGCGACGCTGCTCGACATCAAGTCGGCCCGACTGCTGCCGCAGACCGGTCCGCAGGACGAGGAGGACCTCGCCCTCATCGAGGCCCGCGACCTGCTGTTCGCGCGGTTGCTGCAGTACCGCGCGTTCAAGGACATCGCGTTCACCTTCGCCGAGCGGATGGCCACCGC
Organism: Phycicoccus sp. Soil748; assembly: GCF_001428025.1. Classification (GTDB taxonomy): domain Bacteria; phylum Actinomycetota; class Actinomycetes; order Actinomycetales; family Dermatophilaceae; genus Pedococcus. Next base: position 223,913 of record NZ_LMSC01000012.1, read on the forward strand.
CGGGCGGATGACCCCGCGGCAGGCCGGTATCGAGCCGCAGTTCGCCAAGCTCCTGCCCGAGCTCGTCATCAACATCACCCCCGAGCAGCTCGCCATGGTCGCCGCCCGGGCGATGACCCCGAAGGTGCCGCCGACGGTGGGGCTCGAGCACCTGCACGCGCCACAGGTCAGCGTCCGCGAGCAGGCCGGCCTCATCGGGACCCGGCTGCGCACCGAACGGGTCTGCTCGTTCCGGTCGCTGGTGGCCGACGCCGACTCCACGCTGGTCATCGTGGCGCGGTTCCTGGCCCTGCTGGAGCTGTTCCGGGAGGCGGCCATCGCGTTCGAGCAGGCCGAGGCCCTCGGCGAGCTCACCGTGCGCTGGACCGGCACGGACGACGGCGACATCGAGGTCAGTGACGAGTTCGACGAGGGCGACGAGTTGGACGAGGGCGACGAGCGCGACGGCACGACCGACGACGCAGGCGACGAGGAGAAGACGACCGATGAGTGAGCAGCAACCTGAGCCCGTCGCGGCGGCCGGACCCGACGCGGCGGTCGAGGTGGACGCGGGGGTGGTCGCCGACGAGACGCCCGTGGAGCCAGAGGTGGTCGCCGAGGAGCAGATCGCCTTCGACGTCAACGACTTCCCGGGCGGCGCCCGTGGCGCGATCGAGGCCGTGCTCATGGTCGTCGACGAGCCCGTCACCGAGATGGCGCTCGCCTCCGCCCTGGAGCTGCCCGTCGACGACGTGCGCAGCCACCTCGAGAAGCTCGAGGCCGAGTACGCCGCGCAGCAGCGCGGGTTCACGCTGCGGTCAGTGGCCGGCGGGTGGCGGGTCTACAGCCGCTCCGACTACGCACCGGTGGTCGAGAAGTTCCTCCTCGACGGCCAGCAGGCCAAGCTCACCCAGGCGTCCCTCGAGACCCTTGCGGTGATCGCCTACCGCCAGCCCATCTCCCGGTCGCGGGTGTCCGCGGTGCGTGGCGTCAACGTCGACGGCGTCGTGCGCACCCTGGTCAACCGTGGCCTCATCGAGGAGCTCGGCACCGAGACCGAGGGCGGCGCCGTGCTCTACGGCACCACCGCCTACTTCCTCCAGCGTCTGGGGCTCGGCAGCCTCGACGACCTCCCGGCCCTCGCGCCGTACCTTCCCGAGATCGACGTGCTCGACGAGATAGCAGAACAGGGACGCGGATGACACCCCCACGCAGCAGAGACAGCGGAGCCGGATCGGGCCGAGGCGGCGGAGGTGGTCGCGCCGGAGGCTCCGGTGCGAGCCGTTCCGGCGGTGGTCGCCCGGGGTCCGGTGCCGGGCAGGGCGGCGGCCGCGGAGCCGGTGGCCGCGGCGGTGCTGGTGGCCGTGGTGCCGGCGGCACGGGCGGTCGGCCAGGTCCGCGCGGTGGCGCGCAGGGCCGGCCCGAGCGGCCCCAGCGCGGCAGTTCCGGCACGACCAAGCGCAGCCAGCCCACCCGGGTCCCGCGCGAGCAGCCCGTGCCGACCGTCGACGTCCACGACCCCGACGGCGTCCGGCTGCAGAAGCTGCTCGCGGCGGCGGGCGTCGGCTCGCGCCGGGTCTGCGAGAACCTCATCAGCGAGGGGCGCGTCGAGGTCGACGGGCACGTCGTCACCGAGCTCGGTGTCCGCATCCGTCCCGACCAGACCGTCCACGTCGACGGCGTCAAGGTCCAGCTCGACGAGAGCCGCGTCTACTTCGCCTTCAACAAGCCGCTCGGCGTCGTCACGACCATGAACGACGAGCTCGGCCGGATCAACATCGGCGACTACGTCGGCAACCGCACCGAGCGTCTCTTCCACGTCGGCCGGCTCGACGCCGACACGGAGGGCCTGCTGCTGCTCACCAACGACGGCGAGCTCGCCCACCGCCTCCAGCACCCCCAATACGGCGTCCTCAAGACCTACCTGGCGCAGATCCCCGGCCCCGTGCCGCGCGACATCGGCAAGCAGCTGCGCGAGGGCGTGACCCTCGAGGACGGTCCGGCGTCGGTCGACTCGTTCAGGATCATCGACTCCCAGCCCGGCAAGGCGCTGGTCGAGGTGGTCCTGCACGAGGGGCGCAAGCACATCGTGCGGCGCCTGCTCGAAGCCGTCGGCCACCCCGTCCTGTCGCTGGTGCGCGTGCAGGTCGGCCCGATCCACCTCGGCGACACCAAGCCCGGCAAGATGCGCAAGCTCAACAAGGACGAGGTCGGCAAGCTCTACACCGCAGCCGGACTCTAGAGCGGCGGGTCACGGCGCGTCGGTAGCCTTCGCCTCGTGACCCCACGCGTCAGGATCGTCGGCACCGGCCTCATCGGCACGAGCCTGGGCATCGCCCTGTCCCGCGCCGGGTATGCCGTGGTGCTCACCGACCCGTCGCCCACCGCGACCGCGCTGGCGCGGGACCTCGGGGCCGGGGCGGTCGCCTCCCCGGACGACGCGGCACCAGACGTCGTCGTGGTCGCCGCACCGCCCGACGTGGCGGGGCAGGTGGTCGCCGACGAGCTCGAGCGGTGGTCCTCGGCGGTGGTCACCGACGTCGCCTCCGTCAAGGTGGCCGTCCTCGACCAGGTGCGGGCCCTGGGGGGCGACCTCACGCGGTACGTAGGGTCGCACCCCATGGCCGGCCGCGAGCGGTCCGGCGCTGTCGCGGCCAGGGGAGACCTGTTCGACGGCCGGGCCTGGGTCGTGGTGCCGGGCGACGCGTCCTCGCCGTTTGCCGTCGAGACCGTCCGCGCACTCGCCCTGGCCGCTGGCGGCACGGTGAGCGTGATGAGCCCGGCAGACCACGACGCCGCGGTGGCGGCGGTGTCCCACGTGCCCCAGCTCGCTGCCTCACTGGTCGCCGGTCGCCTGCGTGACCTGTCCGACCCAGCCGTGGCGCTGTCCGGGCAGGGCATCCGTGACGTCACCCGCATCGCGGCCAGCGACCCGCAGCTGTGGACCCAGATCCTGGCCGGCAACGCCGGGGCGGTCCGGGAGGTCCTCGCGCACGTGCACGACGAGCTCGGCGAGGTCATCGCCGCGCTGGACACCCTGACCGGCGGCGACGGGGTGGGCGCCCGGGAGGTGCTGGCGAGGGTCGTCGCCCAGGGGAACGCCGGCCACGCGAGGATCCCGGGCAAGCACGGTGCCGCGCCCACGGCGTACTCGACCGTGGTGGTGCTCGTGCCCGACCAGCCGGGACAGCTGGCCCGGCTGCTGCACGACGTGGGCGACGCCGGGGTCAACCTCGAGGACCTGCACCTCGAGCACGGGCTGGGGCAGCCGTTCGGCCTCGCGGAGGTCTCGGTGCTTCCCGCGGTGGCCTCCCGGCTCGCCGACGAGCTGCAGGCCCGCGGCTGGCGCCTGCACGCCTGACCGGCCGCCGGCCGAGGCGCGTCGCGGGGCAGGGCGGTCCCCGCGGACGGGCGTCGCGCCGGTCGCACGCCTGCCCATAGGCTTGTCGGCCATGAGCAGTGAGCACCTCGTCGTGGCGATCGACGGCCCCTCCGGGTCCGGCAAGTCCAGCGTCTCGCGGGCGGTGGCCCGCGAGCTCGGCATCGGCTACCTCGACACCGGCGCCATGTACCGCGCGGTCACCTGGTGGTGCCTCGAGGAGGGGGTCGACCTCGACGACGCCGCTGCCGTGGAGCAGGCCTCGCGCGACATCCCGCTGGAGATGGGCACCGACCCGGCCCACGCCAGCGTGCGGGTCAGTGGCCGCGAGATCGAGGACGACATCCGCACGACGCGCGTGAGCGAGGTCGTGTCGAAGGTCGCCACCAACACCGGGGTCCGCCCGGTGCTGCAGCAGCTCCAGCGCGACCTCATCGACCAGGTCGCCACGCAGACCGGGGGAGTGGTCGCGGAGGGGCGCGACATCACCACGGTCGTGGCCCCCGACGCCGACGTCCGGGTGCTCCTCACGGCCAGCGTCGAGGCGCGGTTGCGCCGACGGTCCAAGGACCTGCACGGCCACGACGCCGACCACGCCGTCGAGGCCACCCGCGACCAGATCGTGCGCCGGGACGCCGACGACTCCACCGTCTCCGAGTTCACCGAGGCCGCCGAGGGCGTGCACCTCGTCGACACCTCCGACCTGGACTTCGAGCAGAGCGTCGCGGCGGTCATCGACGTCGTCCGCCGGGAGGCCCCGGCCAAGGCCGGCGTGTGACCGCCGCGCCCCCGGCCCCTGCGGTCACCCCCCGGTGGCGGGTGATGATCAACATCGTCGTCGGCCGGGTGCTGTTCGGCACGCTCTACCGGGTGACCACGGTGGGTCGTGACCGCGTGCCGAAGGGCGGACCGGTCCTCTTCGTCGGCAACCACGTGGGTGTCCTCGACGGCCCGATGCTGCCCGCGCTCGCGCCGCGCCCGACCTGCGTGCTCGTCAAGCGCGAGCTGTTCAAGGGCCTGCTCGGGTGGTTCCTGCGGTTCATCGGCCACATCCCCGTGACCCGCAACTCCGGGGACCGCAGCGCCCTGACCTCTGCGGTGGCCGTCCTCAGGTCGGGCGGCGCCGTGGGCATCTTCCCCGAGGGGACCAGGGGTCGCGGTGACGTCTCCGCCGTGCAGCAGGGCGCTGCCTGGCTGGCTCTCCAGGGTGGCGCGACGGTCGTGCCGGTGGCGTTCCTCGGCACCAGGGCGACAGGCGCCTCGACGGGCTCGCTGCCGAGGCTCGGCAGCCGCATGGTCGTCGAGTTCGGCCACCCCGTGGAGCTGGCTGCCGACACCGGGCTCAAGGGCCGCGCCCGCCTGGCGGCCGCCACGACCCAGCTGCGCGACGTCCTCGCCGACCACGTGTCCGAGGCCTCCGTGCGTCACCAGGTCGCGCTGCCCGACGACGACGGGGCGCGCGCGAAGGCGTGAACCGCGGGCGGCCCCCGGGGTCCTGAGGCGGGAGAGGCGAGGGAGAGGAGGGTGCCGCGCAGCGGCGCGTGTCCTGGCCGCACCCGAAAGTGCGCGACAATGTGGGGCGGCCCTGCGCGATACCGCGCGCGTGGCCGGACCACAGACCGACGCAAGGACCTTTCGTGAGTGAGCACCTGACCGACGACTCGACTGTCGAGCGCGCCCTGCGCGTGGGACTTGAGGACTTCGACCTCACCGACGAGGACCGTTCGCTCATCGACGGCGAGCTCGACGAGGACGGCTTCGTCGTCGGCAGCGGGCCGCTGCCGGTCGTCGCGGTCGTCGGCCGTCCCAACGTCGGCAAGTCGACCCTCGTCAACCGCATCCTCGGCCGCCGCGAGGCCGTCGTCGAGGACGTGCCCGGGGTGACCCGTGACCGTGTCGCCTACGACGCCGACTGGGCCGGGCGCCGGTTCACCCTCGTCGACACCGGCGGCTGGGAGATCGACGCCACCGGCATCCACCTGCGCGTCGCCGAGCAGGCCGAGGTCGCCGTCGACCTCGCGGACGTGGTCATGTTCGTCGTCGACGCGACGGTCGGGGCCACCGACGACGACGAGGCGGTCGTGAAGCTGCTGCGCCGCTCCGGCAAGCCGGTCGTGCTCGTGGCCAACAAGGTCGACGACCAGCGCACCGAGGCCGACGCCGCCGCCCTGTGGAACCTCGGTCTCGGCCAGCCCTGGCCCGTCTCGGCGCTGCACGGCCGGGGGAGCGGCGACGTCCTCGACGCCGTCCTCGAGGTGCTGCCGTCGGTCGCCGCCAACTCCGAGGCCTACCAGCGGGGTGGCCCGCGCCGGGTGGCGCTCATCGGGCGTCCCAACGTCGGCAAGTCCTCGCTGCTCAACAAGCTCGCCGGTGAGGACCGCGTCGTCGTCGACAACGTCGCCGGCACCACCCGCGACCCCGTCGACGAGTTCATCGAGCTCGGAGGCAAGACCTGGCGCTTCGTCGACACCGCCGGCATCCGTCGCCGCGTGCACCAGACCCGCGGCGCCGACTTCTACGCCTCGCTGCGCACGCAGACCGCGCTCGAGAAGGCCGAGGTCGCCGTCGTCCTCATCGACGCCGAGCAGTCGATCGCCGAGCAGGACATCCGCGTGGTGCAGCAGGTCATCGACGCCGGTCGCGCACTGGTCGTCGCCTACAACAAGTGGGACCTGCTCGACGAGGAGCGCCGCTACTACCTCGAGCGCGAGATCGAGCGCGAGCTCGTGCAGATCCCGTGGGCGCCGCGCGTCAACATCTCGGCCAAGACGGGTCGCGCCGTCGAGAAGCTCGTGCCCGCACTCGAGAAGTCGCTCGACTCGTGGGACTTCCGCGTGCCGACCGGCCGCCTGAACGCGTTCTTCGGCGAGATCGTCGCGTCCAACCCCCACCCGGTGCGCGGTGGCAAGCAGCCGCGCATCCTGTTCGCGACCCAGGCCTCGACCCGCCCCCCGCGGTTCGTGGTCTTCGCCTCGGGCTTCCTCGAGGCCGGCTACCGCCGGTTCCTCGAGCGTCGCCTGCGTGAGGAGTTCGGCTTCGAGGGGACGCCGATCGAGGTCTCGGTGCGCGTCCGCGAGAAGCGCCGCCGCAAGTAGGCGACCGTCGGAAGCCGGTGCACGCCATACCGATTTCAAGCAGCGGTATGGCGTGCGCTAGGGTTTCGTTCGCTCCCGCGGACCTGCCTCGGCACGGTTCCGGCGCGGGGTGACAACTCAAGAACGGGCTGTGGCGCAGCTTGGTAGCGCACTTGACTGGGGGTCAAGGGGTCGCAGGTTCAAATCCTGTCAGCCCGACGTTCGTGAGGGTCCGGTCTGCTTCGGCAGGCCGGGCCCTTCTGCGTTCCCGGTGGACCCCGGGGTGTACTCCGCGTGGACCGCCTCCCACACCTGGTCCGCGCGGGCGTGGCCACCCAGCCCGCGGGTGAGGTAGGCGGCGCCGTACCCCGCGGCGGGCTCGGCCCACGCGGCGCACCCACCGGCGCCGCCCATCCCCAGGTCGACGCGGCCGTCCTCGTCGTCGAGCTGGAACCCCAGCGTCCACGTGACGTCCCGACCGATGACCCCGTCGTAGCCGCTCGCCGCGGGGGAGGTGTAGGCCCGCCACAGGTCGCGCCCGAGCAGCCCCGCGACATACCCGTCCGGCCGGAGCACGTCGTCGTAGAACCGGGCGAGAGACAGGGCGTTGGCGTGCAGGGACACGGCCGGGAAGGCGGTGCGCCGGAAGTGGTCGGAGTTCAGCACCTCGGGGTCGAGCAGGCCCGCGGGCCGACCGAGCGCCGGCCCCCACCGGGGGTCCGCGAGGTACGCAGCTGCCCAGTCGTCAGTGGGTTCCACCAGACGGGCGACCCGAGCGAGGTCGGGCTCCTCGAGTCGCAGGTGCAGGTCCCACCCGGCGGCCCGGGCGATGCCCGCGAACCGCTCCGCCAGCGGCACGCCGGTGGCCCGACGCAGCACCTCGTCGAGGAGGTGGCCGTAGGTGAGGGCGTGCTCGGCGACTCCCGCGCCCGGTGCGTGGACGGGCGCAGCGCCGGCCAGCAACTCCACGAGCGCGTCCCGGTCGTCGTACTCGAGGCGCGCCGCCTCCTCCGGGAAGGCAGGCAGTCCGGCCTGGTGCGAGAGCAGTTGTAGCAGGGTCGTCGCCTGCTTGCCCCGGCACCCGTACTCCGGCCACGCAGAGGCGACGGGCTGGTCCAGGTCGAGGGTTCCCTCGCCCACGGCGCTCAGGAGGGTCAGGGCGGCGAACGGCTTGGCGACCGAGAAGGTCATCACCAGGGTGTCGGGCGTCCACGGTGCGGTGTCGTCGCGGGTGCCGCCGGCGTGGTCGACCTCCACCAGCCCGTCCCGCACGACGGCGACGGCCGCGCCGGGCTCCTGCCCGGAGGCGACCAGACCGTCCAGCACCTCGCCGGGCCTGGGACTCACGCGACCCACCATAGGACCCCGTGCCCTGCCGTGGACCGGTCGTCGTGCGGTCGGTCGAGGTGCGGTCGGTCGAGGTGCGGGACCGAAGGCCCCTGTCCTGCCGCTGCATGGCTGCCACGCTGGAGGTGGACAGGGAGGTGTGTGATGGCAACCACCAACCGCGCTCCGCACGTCGGAGCCCATCGCACCAGCAGCAGCGGAAGCAACTTCACCCGGGCGTGGATCGCCGTGGGATCCATCCCGCTGTTCTTCATCGTGGCGTTCGCCGTGGGGCAGGGCCTCTACGCGCTCCTCGGCTACAAGCCCGAGGAGGCCAACGTCCCCCTGTGGGTCGGCCTCGTCGCCGGGGTACCCGCCATCGTCCTGTTCCTCCTGCCCTGCGCCGCGGCAGTCTGGTTCGGCAACAAGGCCCGCGTGGCGGGGCGGCAAGCCGCGCTGCTGCCGATGCTCATCGGTGCTGTCCTCGGGCTGTGGATGGTGGTCATGAACGTCGTCTCGGTGGTGGCGGGATAGCTCTCGCGGCCGGTCCCCACGTGGTGCTGACGGTGGCGAGACGGCCGCGTCCGGTGCGAGGGTGTCCGCATGGAGGCGCGGTCCGAGGCATCGGTCAGCTGGCCACGGGCGCTGGCGTGGCGGCTGGGGCGCCAGCTGCTCGACCCGGTCGGTGACGAGTCGGTCGGGGGAGTCGTGCAGCGACTCGGCGCGGTGCCGGCCATGGACGACTCGCTGGCCGAGCTGGCCGTGCGCACGCGGCGTACGCGCTCACGCCCCGGCGAGCTGGCCGAGGCGCTGGCCGACGGTGAGGTGGTCAAGGCCTTCGCCTTCCGGGGTGCCGTGCACTACCTGTCGCCGGAGGACGGCGGGGCCTACCTCGCGCTGCGCGCAGCGGGGCGGCAGTGGGAGCGCACGAGCTGGGTCGACTTCTACGGGCTCACACCACAGGCCTGGCCGGCGTTCCGCACTGCGGTGCGCGAGGCGCTGTCCGGCGGCCCGCTCACCGTGGCCGAGCTGGGTGCCGCGGTGACCCGGCACCGTGACTACCGGCACCTGCGTGCGGTGTTCGACGACGGCGCGGGCACCTTGGTCAAACCGCTGACCTGGCAGGGCGACATGGGCTTCGGTCCACCGCGGGGCGGCCGGGCCACCTTCCAGCGGCTCGACACCACCCCGCGCTGGCAGGGCATCCCCGACCTCGACGAGGCAGGGCACCACGCGGTCGAGTCCTACTTCCGCAGCTACGGCCCGGCGACGCGCGACCACGTGCACTACTGGCTGGGCAACGGGCTCAGTGCCGGCCGCCGACGCATCGACGGCTGGCTCGCCTCGCTGTCGGAGCGGCTCGTGCCCCTCGACGTCGACGGCACGACCGCCTACGTCCTGCACGAGGACGTCGAGGCGCTGCTGGCGGCGGAGCCCTCGAACGAGGTGCGGTTCCTGCCCGGCCACGACCAGTGGGTCATGGGGCCGGGTACGAAGGACGAGAGTGTCACCCCCGCGTCGCGGCGCGACGCCGTGACCCGCAAAGCGAACCTCGTCATCGTCGGCGGGGTGGTCAGTGGCACGTGGAAGGTGCGTGCCGACCACGTCGAGGTCACTGGGTTCGACGACGACCGACCGGTGCCACGGCAGGGCCTCGAGGACGAGACGCGTCGCCTCGGTTCCATCCTGGGCCGGCCGGTGCGGCTCGCCCTGGCTGGGAGCGCCTGAGTGGACGAGGTCCGACGCCTGCACGACCCCGGCGTGGGTGACTGGCTGCAGCCCCGTCTGGTCGAGTGGCGCGCCGCAGGTGCTCGCGGGGTCCCGGTGGGGGCCGTGGTGCCGACTGGCTACGAGGCGGTGGTGCGCGTCCTGCACCCGCCGGGCGACGGCCGGACCTGGGCGCAGGTGGCGGCGGCGTCCGGGTGCCTCATCCATCCGCTCGCCCAGTGGTGCTGCATCGCGGCCGACTTCCGCGGCGACGGCCGGCACAGCGACATCGACCCGGACGAGGGCTCCGTCCCTGCCTCCACCCTCGGGGCGGTCCTCGACCACTGCCCCGGTGAGGGGCGCCTCTACCAGGCGGTGTGGGACGGCTTCGGGTCCTGGACGGAGGGTCGCCACGAGCTGGGAGAGCTGGTGCGCGGCCGGGGAAGGGACTACCTGGTCTTCGAGACACCGAGGGCGCCGGTGACGCGGTGGCCGGGTATGCAGCCCCACTGGCCCCAGTCGGCCAACCTCGTCTGGCCGCCCGACCGTGCCTGGTGCATCGCCACGGAGATCGACTGGGACAGCACCCTCGTCGCAGGCTCGGCGGCGATGTGCAGGGCGCTGCTGGGGGACGCCAGGCTGGAGGCGTTCGAGGTGCACTACGACGACGACCTCAGCTGGTGCGGCGACACCCTCAACCCTCGTCCCGGGTGGCTCACCGGCTGCCCCTGAGCGTGGTTCAATCACCGCGTGGACCTGACGAAGGCGTTCAGCGCCGAGGAGTACGCCGGCGCTCTCGAGTCCTGGGACTGGCTCGACCTGTCGGCCGCGACGCCGGTCATGGCGACGCTGTTCGGCGACGTCATCCTCGAGGTGCCGGGAGGGTTCGCGTTCCTCGACACGGTGGAGGGCGCCCTGTCCACGCCCTGGGGTGACCGGGACGCGGTCGAGGCGAGCCTGCTCAGCCAGGACGGCCAGGACCGCTACCTCATGGGCGAGCTCGCGGTCGCGGCTGCCGAGCAGGGCATCGTGCCGGGCGAGGCGCAGGTGCTCAGCTTCGTCCACCCTCCGGTGCTCGGGGGACCGCTCACGGTCGACAACCTTGAGGTGCAGGACTTCGTGGTGGCGACCAACATCTGCGGGCAGATCCACCAGCAGGTGCTGGACCTCCCGCCGGGGACGCCGATCGCCGGTGTGGCCGTCGAGGGTCTTGCAGTCGACGGTGCCGTGGCCGAGGGCTGAGGCCGCCAGCCAGCAGGCGGCCGGCTGCAACGCGGAGGGGAGCCGGACCTGCCGGTCCGGAGGGTTCGAGCCCGACGGGTCGGTCCGTAGAGAGAGGTCAGGCCGGCTGCACCGTGGCCCTGACGCACCATGAGGACGCGGCCACCTCGAACGGCCCGTCCGGCACGCTGCGCCGGCACGCGGCCACCAGGGCGTCGCGGCGATCCTCGTCGAGACCGGCCACGTACACCCCTGCCGGTCCGACCCCGAGCAGGTAGGGCTCCCACCACTGCTCGAACGACTCGAAGGGGACGTGGACGGTGATGACCGACTCCTCCGCTCCAGCCAGCCCAGCCGCGTCGAAGAGCCTGGCCAGGTCGCCCTCGCGCACGCCCGCGTAGTCGCTCTCGCCCTCCTCCTGCGGGTCGACCGCGCGCACCGCCTCCCAGAAGAGTGACAGCGGCCCGTTGCCGGACGCGTGGTTCCACACGGCGGCTGCGACCGTGCCACCCGGACGCGTGACGCGTGCCATCTCCGCCAGGCCGGCCACCGGGTCGGCCATGAAGTGCACGACGAGCTGGGCCAGGCTGGCGTCGAACGTCCCGTCCGCGAACGGCAGGTCCTCCGCGGTGGCGACCCTCACCTCGAGCCCGGGGAACCGAGCCCGCGTCGCCTCGACGAACGGCTCCGACGGGTCGACCGCAGCCACGCCCGCAACCCCGAGGGCGTCGACGAGGCGGGCGGTGAGTGCGCCGGGTCCGCAGCCCACGTCGAGCGCCCGCTGCCCGGGCCGCAGCTCGGCGACCTGGACGAACTGGTCGGCGAGCGGCTCGGAGAACCGGCCCATGAACCTGCCGTACGCCTGCGCTGGGACGAGGAAGCTCATCCCCGGACTGTAGGACGCACCCGGCAGTTCCGACAGTGGCTCGAGCCGCCGCCGGGAAGCCCAACGTCACTCGACGGCGACGTGCTCCAGCACCCACTCGGTGAGCGGGCGCACACGACGCCAGGCAGCGCGTACCTCGTCCGCGGCACGCGGCGTCGACAGCCACGCTGGGGTGCCCACGCGGCGCAGGGCCATGAGCTCCTTGCGGCGCAGCAGCTCCAGTCTCGGGTGGTCGGCGTCGTACCCCTTGGGCCGGGTCTTCAGCGCTGCGCCCTCGAGGGTGAAGCCGGCCGACCCGAGCTCGGCGACGATGCGCTCGAGCGCCGGCCCGGCGGCGCTGGAGTCCACGGCCGCGCGGTACCTGGCCGTCTCGGCAGGGGAGTGGGCGCGGAAGCCCCCGCCGACCACGAGGCCGTCGCCGCCGAGCTGGAGGTACCACCCGGCACCCTTCTCCCGACCGGTCAGCGCCGCCTGGTGGGTCTTGTACGGCGACTTGTCGGCGCTGAAGCGCAGGTTGCGGTTGGGGCGGAACAGCTTGCCCGGGCCGAACTCGTCGGCGAGCTCGGCGACCAGCGCGCGCATCGGGTCGCGGACCTCGCGCTGCCACTGCTCCTTGTGCTCGGCCCAGAACTCGCGGGTGTTGTCCTCCTCGAGGTCCTGGTAGAACTCCACGCCCCACGTGGGGAAGCCTGCGAACGCACGGTCGGCCATCGGGCCACTGTGCCACGCCGGCTGGACTGCCACCGACGGAGCTCAGGAGCCGACAGCCGCGGCGATGCGGCCCACCGCCTCGCGGAGGATGGCCGGCGACGTGCCGAAGTTGAGCCGGGCGTGCCCCGTGCCCCCGTGACCGAAGCCCGGGCCCGGGTGCAGGGCCACCTTCGCGCGGTCCAGCAGGGTCGCGGCCGGGTCGGGCCCCAGGTCGTAGGCGGAGAAGTCGAGCCACGCCAGGAACGTCCCCTGCGGCTCGCGGTAGCGCACGAGCGGAAGCTGCTCGGCCAGCAGGTCGCCGAGCAGGAGGCGGTTGGCCTCGAGCCCCTCGAGCAGCGCATCGAGCCAGGGACCGCCCTCGAGGTAGGCGGCGCGGTGGGCGATGACGCCGAGGTGGGAGGCGCCGTGCGACACCTCCTCGGGGACCCGGGCGAGGTCGTCGACAGCCTCCGGTCCCGGGACCGCCACGGCCGCCTTGAGCCCGGCGAGGTTGAAGGCCTTCGACGCCGACATCAGCGACACCGCGCGCGCCCCGGCCGGCAGCGACGCCACCGGGGTGAACCGCACGCCCGGGTGGGCTAACGGGGCGTGGATCTCGTCGGCGACCACGCGGACGCCGAAGGCCGCCGCGATCTCGAGGACCGCGGTGAGCTCGGCCGGGGTGTGGACGGCGCCGGTCGGGTTCTGGGGGTTGCACAACAGGTATGCCGCCCGGGCGCCCTCGCGGGTCGCCGATGCGCACGCGTCCTCGACCGTCACCGGGTCGAGGCGGCCGTCGGCACCGAGTGGTGCCTCCACCACGCGCCGCCCGAGGCTGTGCACGAACTGGAAGAACGGCGGGTAGACCGGCGAGTTCACGACGACGGCGTCGCCGGGGGAGGTGAACAGCCGGAGCACCTCGACGACGCCCAGCATCACGTCCGGCACCAGCGACATGGTCGCCGGTTCGGGCCGCCAGCCCCACCGGTCGCCGGCGAAGGAGGCCAGCGCCTCGGTGTAGTCCGGGGCCCACGGGTAGCCGGTGTCACCGCGGCGCACCGCGTCGACCACCGCGCGCTGCACCGGCTCCGCCGGGACGACGTCCATCTCGGCGACCCAGAGGGGCAGGACGTCAGGGCCGTAGAGCCGCCACTTCACGCTGCGGCGCGCGTGCAGCGCCTCCAGCCCCGGTCCGTCCAGCGGGTTGTCCATGCCTGCGAACTCTACGGCTGCACCGCCCGTTAGGCTGCGGGCGTGGCAGCCGAGGGTGACCGGGGGACGGGTACGGGGGTGGCCGTGGTCTCCGACCGCGTGCTCACCGTCCCCAACGTGCTGTCCCTGCTGCGCCTGCTCGGCGTCCCGGTCTTCCTGTGGGCGATCCTGGCCGAGCACGACGCCATCGCCCTGGTCACCCTGATGCTCTCCGGGATCAGTGACTACCTCGACGGCAAGATCGCCCGGCACTACGGACTGGAGTCCCGGCTCGGCCAGCTGCTCGACCCGTTCGCCGACCGCCTCTACATCGCCACGACGCTCTTCGGCCTGGCCTGGCGCGACATCATCCCGTGGTGGCTGGTCTGGGCGCTCGTCGGCCGCGAGGTCCTGCTCGCCGGCGTGCTGTGGTGGGTCAAGCGCCACGGCCAGGTCGGCCTGCCCGTCCACTTCGTCGGCAAGGCCGCCACCTTCAACCTCCTCTACGCGTTCCCGCTCCTTCTGCTCGGCCAGGGCACCAGCGGCTTCGCCGAGTGGGCGCTGCCGATCGGGTGGGCCTTCGCGTGGTGGGGCACCGCCCTGTACTGGGTCGCCGGCGTCATGTACATCGTCCAGGCCCGGCAGGTGGTGGCCGTGCGCACGGCTGCCGCCTCCTGAGGTGCCCATGGTCCCCACCTCGCACCGCGACCACCCCCAGACCACGCCCCCGGGGCGCCGTCCGGACGAGTCGATGACGCTGCTCACCTCGATGATGGAGCGGCCCCTCGACCCCGGGTACGCCGCCGCCGCCGAGCGCCGTGTCGCCGAGGGGCTCCCTGCGAGCACCGGCACGCGGACCGCGACGGTCGCCGTGGCGGCGGTGGTGGCGGGCCTGTTGCTGACGCTGGGGGCGGTCGCCCTGCGCGCGCCGTCCACGTCGGCGGCCAAGGCCAAGGCACAGCTCGTCGACCAGGTCGAGTCGCGCCGCAAGGCCGTCGACAGGCAGGAGGCGTCGCTGCGCACCCTGCAGGCGCAGGTCGAGCAGCTGCGTGGCCAGGCCCTGGCCCAGAGCTCGAGCTCGCTGCAGAGCCGGCTCGAGGCGCTCGACGCGGCGTCCGGCGCCCAGGCCCTCACCGGCAAGGGCATCGTCGTCGTCCTCGACAACGCCCCCGGCGTCGACAAGAACAGCGCCGACGGCAACCCCCGCACCGACGCCGGCAGCCAGGAGGGCAAGGTCTTCTCCAAGGACATGCAGGTCGTGGTCAACGGCCTGTGGCAGGCGGGTGCCGAGGCGATCTCCGTCAACGGACAGCGGCTCACCTCGCGGTCCGCCATCCGCTTCGCCGGCGAGGCGATCCTCGTCAACTACCGGCCGCTGGCCCGGCCCTACACGATCACCGTCCTGGGCGACCCCGACAACCTGCAGGTGGAGTTCGCCGACAGTGCGGGTGGCGCCTATGCGCGCGCCCTCAAGGACAACTACGGCATCCGTGTTTCCATTGACGCCGCCGACAAGCTCACCGTCCCGGCCGCCACGTCGCTCACCGTGCGCGAGGCGGCCGTGCCCCGACCCGACCGCACCCCGCCCGGGACCCAGACCGGCAGCCCGACCAGCACCCCATCGTCGCCAACCTCGGAGAACACACCGTGATACCCCTGCTTGGCCTCATCGGCGGAGTGCTCATCGGGCTCCTGTGGGGGCCGGACGTGCCGCTCGTCCTCCAGCCCTACCTGCCCATCGCCGTGATCGCCGCGCTCGACGCGGTCTTCGGTGCGGTGCGGGCGGTCCTCGACGGGATCTTCAACGACAAGGTCTTCGTCGTCTCCTTCCTCGCCAACGTCGTCGTCGCCGCGTTCATCGTCTTCCTCGGTGACCAGCTCGGGGTCGGCTCGCAGCTGTCCACCGGCGTCGTCGTCGTGCTCGGCGTCCGCATCTTCTCCAACGTCGCCTCGATCCGCCGGCACCTGTTCCGGGCATGAGCACCGCCCCTCCCACCCCTCCCAGCCCCCCGACCCGGACCGGTCCGGGCTACGGCCCCGACGACGGCGAGGGCCCGAGCTCGTGGAAGCGGCTGCTGCGCATGGCGCGTCCGCGGGCCACGCGCGCCAACGCGTTCGCCGCCCTGCTCGCCATCGCCCTCGGGTTCGCCATCGCCACGCAGGTCCAGCAGACCGACCAGAGCGGGCTGGAGCAGCTGCGTGAGGACGAGCTGGTCCGCATCCTCGACGACGTCAACCAGGAGCAGGGGCGCCTGGCCAACGACACCCGTGAGCTGGAGAGCAGCCGCGACGCGCTGCTGTCGGGCGCGAGCTCGAGCTCCGAGGCGCTGAAGTCCGCCCAGGACCGCCTCGACACCCTCGGCATCCTCACCGGGACGTCGCCGGCCACCGGACCCGGGATCGTGGTGACCATCAACGACCCCGACCACAAGGTGACCTCCGCGCGCCTCCTCGACGCCCTGCAGGAGCTGCGCGACGCCGGAGCCGAGGCCGTGCAGATCGGCGACGTCCGCGTCGTGGCCAGCACCTGGTTCGCCGACGTCGACGGCGCGATCGAGGTCAGCGGCCAGCGAGTGGCCCAGCCCTACTCCATCAAGGCCATCGGTGACCCGGCCACGATGGCCTCCGCGATGGACATCCCCGGAGGGGTCACCGAGTCCGTCCGCGGCGACGGCGCGACGCCCACGGTGCGGCAGGCCGAGTCGATCGACATCACCGCGTTGCACTCGCTTCAGGCGCCTCGTTACGCTCGGCCCGTCCCGGCGCCGTCGAAGTAGCGAGAGCCGGACCCCACGCCACCTGCACCACCCGCCACCCCGCGCACCGAGGAGCACCATGAGCGAGCTGGAGTACCCCCAGGACCTGCGTTACACCGCCGAGCACGAGTGGGTGCGCTCCGGCGAGGACGGCACGGTCCGCATCGGGATCACCGCCTTCGCCCAGGACGCCCTCGGCGACGTCGTCTACGTCAGCCTCCCGACCGTCGGCGACACCGTGGCCACCGGCGACGCCTGTGGCGAGGTCGAGTCCACCAAGTCCGTCAGCGACCTCTATGCGCCGCTCGACGGTGAGGTCACCGCCATCAACCAGGCGCTGGACGCCACCCCCGAGCTCGTCAACACCGACCCCTACGGTGAGGGCTGGATGTACGAGCTGCGCCCGTCGGACGAGGCTGCCGTCGCGGCCCTGATGGACCCCGCGGCGTACCAGGCCCAGCTCGGCTGAGCCGCGTTCGGCCCCTTGGCAGATTCCGCTGCGCTCGCGCGGCGGCGTCGCCTAGGGTGTGTGCTTTGCTAGAGGGGACTGACGACGACAGAGGAGCGCAGCATCCATGAACGGCAGCGAGATGGACGAGCAGGCGTCGCACGCTCACGAGCCGACGACCATGCGGCTCCCCGGTATCTCCGATCTCGAGCAGGTCGACACCAGCGCCGAGGTCGAGGTCTCCCTGAGCAAGGCCGACCAGGCCACCGTCGACGCGCTGCGCCCGGGCACCGCCCTGCTGGTCGTGCTCCGCGGCCCCAACACCGGTGCGCGCTTCCTTCTCGACGACGACGAGGTCAACTCCGGCCGTCACCCTGACAGCGACATCTTCCTCGACGACGTGACGGTGTCCCGCAAGCACGCCAACTTCCGCCGCGAGGGCGACACCTTCGTCGTGCGCGACGTGGGCTCGCTCAACGGCACCTACGTCAACCGTGAGCGGATCGACGAGGCGACGCTGCACACCGGCGACGAGGTGCAGATCGGCAAGTTCCGCCTCGTGTTCTACGCCGGCAGGGCCTGACCAAGGCCGCTGTGACTCCTCGCGGCCCACGTCAGTCCATGACGATCGGGGCGGTGCTCGCGGCCCTGCGCGAGGACTTCCCGGACGTCACGATCTCCAAGATCCGCTTCCTCGAGACCGAGGGCCTGGTCACCCCGGCGCGCACGGGCTCCGGCTACCGCACCTACTCGGCCACCGACGTCGAGCGGCTCCGCTACATCCTCACGGCCCAGCGCGACCACTTCTGGCCGCTCAAGGTCATCCGTGACGCCCTCGACGCCCTCGACCGCGGCCTGACGCCCGAGCGGGCGGGGTCGGCCGGTATGCCGCGACCGTCGGTGCCGCAGCCGGCCGCCGACCCCGACGTGCCGACTTCCGAGTCCCTGACGTCCACCGGTTCGCTGCGCCTCACGAGGGCCGAGCTGGTCGCGGCCGCAAGGCTGGAGGAGGCCACGATGGACTCGCTCGAGACCTTCGGCCTCGTGCGGCCCGACGACACCGGTCACTACGGCGACGCCGCGCTCGGCATCGCCCACACCGCGGCGGCGCTGGCTGCGTACGGCGTGGAGCCCCGCCACCTGCGCCCGTTCCGGACCGCCGCCGACCGGGAGATCGGGCTGGTCCAGCAGGTCGTGACGCCCCACCGGGCAGCGTCCGGGAAGGCCGGACGGGGAGGCGCGCAGACGGACCCCACTCCCGAGGTCCTGCGGCTGTGCATCGCCCTGCACACCGCGCTCGTGAGGGACGGGCTGCACCGCGGCTGAACCGGGGTACGGTGGAACGGTGAAGGAGCTCGAGGTCCTCGGAGTCCGGGTCGAGATGCCCACCAACCACCCCATCGTCCTGTTGCGCGAGCGTGACGGAGACCGCTACCTGCCGATCTGGATCGGGGCGGCCGAGGCGACGGCCATCGCCTACGCCCAGCAGGGCATCGAACCGCCGCGCCCGCTGACCCACGACCTGATGAAGAACGTCATCGAGGGCCTCGGCCACCGGCTCACGGAGGTACGCATCGTCGAGCTGCGCGACGGTGTCTTCCACGCCGCCCTGGTTCTCGACGGCACGACCGAGATCTCCTCCCGGTCCTCCGACGCCATCGCCCTGGCGCTGCGCACCGGCACGACGATCGTCGCGGGGGAGTCCCTGCTCGACGAGGCCGGCGTGGCGATGACGGGGGAGGAGGACAAGGACGACGAGGTCGAGCGGTTCCGCGAGTTCCTCGACCACGTGTCGGCCGAGGACTTCGAGACCAAACCGGGCGAAACCGGTCCCGAGGCGTAGCTCTCCACGCTCAACACCTCGACCTTGACCTGAGGTTGACGGTTCGGTGAACCGGCGCGACACGCCGGGGCGCGAGGGTGCAGTGGTGGTTGACGTGGTGTTTTCCCGGTCGTACCGTCAGCGGAAGACCGAATTCGACCCGTGTAGTTACACCAGGAGGTGAGCGTCGTGAACACGACCAGTGAGGCTGGCCACGGCCACACGAGCGTGCCCGCCGCGGCACAGGGGCTGCTGTTCACCGACGACCTCCCGGAGCTGCGTGAGGACACCGGCTACCGCGGGCCCACCGCGTGCAAGGCCGCCGGCATCACCTACCGCCAGCTCGACTACTGGGCCCGCACCGGCCTGGTCGAGCCGTCGGTCCGTGGCGCCACCGGCTCCGGCACCCAGCGGCTCTACGGCTTCCGCGACATCCTCGTGCTCAAGGTCGTCAAGCGGTTGCTCGACACCGGCGTCTCCCTCCAGCAGATCCGCGTGGCCATCACCCACCTGCGTGAGCGCGGGGTCGAGGACCTGGCGCAGATCACCCTCATGAGCGACGGCGCCTCGGTCTACGAGTGCACCTCCGCCGACGAGGTCATCGACCTCGTCCAGGGTGGCCAGGGAGTCTTCGGCATCGCGGTCGGCCGCGTCTGGCGCGAGGTCGAGGGCGAGCTCGCCGAGCTGCCCAGCGAGCGCACTGAGGACGAGGCACCGGCCGAGCACCCCGGCGACGAGCTGCGGATGCGGCGCCAGGCCCGGCTGGCCTGACCCACCCGGCGTCCACCGAGGACGCCCGAGACCGTCCGGCACGGGCCGTCGTTCCTTCGGGAGCGGCGGCCCGTGCTGTAGGTTGGACCTGCTGAACATCCCGTGCGGGAGAGTCCCCGCGTGCGTCCACCGTGACGCGTGGCGGGGCGCCGAAGGGGCAAACTCCCCGGAACCTCTCAGGCGCCAGGACTGCGCGGGACAGGCACCTCTGGAGCGGCCACGCCGTGACAGATGGGGAGGCGATCCGAGCATTCCGACGTTCAGGAGCCTCATGTCCGCCCAGCACGCCACCACGCCGTCCACCGCCACCGGGTCTTCGGGTACCGGGTCCTCGGGGGAGTGGTCCTCGGACCTGCCGGAGTTCACCGGTCGCCACATCGGCCCGTCCCACGACGACGTCCAGGCCATGCTCGAGGCCGTCGGGCACAGCAGCCTCGAGTCCCTCGTCGACGCGGCCCTGCCCGGCGCCATCCGCTCCGAGGGGCCGCTGCGGGTGGACCCGGCCGCCTCGGAGTCGGCCGTGGTCGAGGAGCTGCGCGGGCTCGCGCGACGCAACCAGGTCATGACCTCGATGATCGGCCTGGGCTACTACGGCACCATCACCCCGGCCGTGATCCAGCGCAACGTGCTGGAGAACCCCGCCTGGTACACCGCGTACACGCCCTACCAGCCCGAGATCTCCCAGGGTCGCCTCGAGGCCCTCATCAACTTCCAGACCGTCGTGAGCGACCTGACCGGTCTGGCAACCTCCGGTGCGTCGCTCCTCGACGAGGGCACTGCTGCAGCCGAGGCGATGACGCTGATGCGCCGCGCCAGCAAGGTCGCCACCGGCGCGGTGCTCCTGGTCGACGAGCACCTCTTCCCCCAGACGAAGGCGGTCATGCAGACCCGCGCGCTGCCGCTCGGCATCGACGTCGTGGTTGCCGACATGACCGCCGTCGACTCCGCCGAGGCGCTGCGCGCGGCTGCCGGCGACCGTGACGTCTTCGGCGTCATCGTGCAGTACCCGGGCGCCGACGGTGAGGTGCGCGACTGGCGCGCCGTGGCTGCCGCCGCCCACGAGGTGGGTGCGCTGGTCACCGCCGCCGCCGACCTGCTCGCCCTGACCCTGGCCACAGCGCCGGGGGAGTGGGGCGCCGACGTGGCGGTGGGCACCACCCAGCGCTTCGGCGTGCCGATGGGCTTCGGTGGCCCGCACGCCGGGTACATGAGCGTCCGCACCGGCCTGGAGCGTTCGCTGCCCGGTCGCCTCGTCGGCGTGAGCGTCGACACCGAGGGGACGCCTGCCTACCGGCTCGCCCTGCAGACGCGCGAGCAGCACATCCGGCGCGAGAAGGCCACGTCCAACATCTGCACCGCCCAGGTGCTGCTCGCCGTGATGGCGTCGATGTACGCCGTCTACCACGGTCCGGACGGCCTCACCGCGATCGCGCGGCGCGTGCACGGGCACGCCCGCGCCCTGGCCGAGGGACTGGTTGCCGGCGGTGTCGAGGTCGTCAACGAGAGCTGGTTCGACACCCTCACCGTGCGGGTGCCGGGCCGCGCCGACGAGGTCGTCGCCGAAGCCGTCCACCGCGGGGTCAACATCTGGCGCGTCGACGCCGACCGCGTGTCGGTCAGCGTCGACGAGACCACCGATCTGCGCCACCTCGACGCCGTGTGGGCTGCCTTCGGCGTCACCGGGCTCAGCTCGGTGACGGTCGGGGACGTGCAGTGGCCGGCCGAGCTCGTGCGCACGAGCGAGTTCCTGACCCACCCGGTGTTCCACAGCCACCGCAGCGAGACCTCCATGCTGCGCTACCTGCGCCGGCTCTCGGACCGCGACTTCGCCCTCGACCGCGGCATGATCCCGCTCGGCTCGTGCACCATGAAGCTCAACGCGACGACCGAGATGGTCGCGGTCACCTGGCCGGAGTTCGCCCACCTGCACCCGTTCGCCCCGGCGTCCCAGACCGAGGGCATCCGGTCGCTCATCAGCGACCTGTCGGCCTGGCTCTGCGAGATCACCGGGTACGACGCGGTGTCGCTGCAGCCGAACGCCGGCTCTCAGGGCGAGTTCGCCGGCCTGCTCGCGATCCACGCCTACCACGAGGCGAACGGCCAGTCGCAGCGCCGGATCTGCCTGATCCCCGCCAGCGCCCACGGCACCAACGCCGCGAGCGCGGTGATGGCCGGCATGAAGGTCGTCGTCGTCAAGACGGCTGCCGGCGGCGACATCGACATGGACGACCTGCGGACCAAGGTCGAGGAGCACCGCGACGACCTCGCCGCGATCATGGTGACCTACCCCTCGACCCACGGGGTGTTCGAGGACACCATCACCGAGCTGTGCGGCCTCGTCCACGACGCCGGCGGCCAGGTCTACGTCGACGGCGCCAACCTCAACGCCCTGGTCGGACTGGCCCGCCCGGGCAAGTTCGGCGCGGACGTCTCCCACCTCAACCTGCACAAGACGTTCTGCATCCCGCACGGCGGTGGTGGACCCGGCGTCGGTCCGGTCGCCGTGCGCGAGCACCTCGCCCCGCACCTGCCCAACCACCCGCTGTCCGCGGAGGCCGGGCCGGAGACCGGGGTCGGGCCGATCTCGGCGGCGCCGTTCGGGTCGGCGAGCATCCTGCCGATCTCGTGGGCCTACGTGCGGCTGATGGGTGGCGCCGGCCTCACCCGCGCCACGCAGGTCGCGATCCTCAACGCCAACTACATCGCCACCCGGCTGCGTGAGCACTACCCGGTGCTGTACTCCGGCCACGACGGCATCGTGGCGCACGAGTGCATCCTCGACCTGCGCGAGCTCACCAAGCGCAGCGGTGTCAGCGTCGACGACGTGGCCAAGCGGCTCATCGACTACGGCTTCCACGCACCCACGATGTCGTTCCCGGTGGCTGGCACGCTCATGGTCGAGCCGACCGAGAGCGAGGACCGCTACGAGATCGACCGCTTCTGCGACGCGATGATCGCCATCCGCCACGAGATCGCCGCCGTCGAGGCCGGGGACGTGGCCGTGGCCGACAGCATGCTGCGCAACGCCCCGCACACCGCCAAGGCGCTGGCCGGCAAGTGGGAGTACCCGTACGAGCGGACCGAGGCCGCCTTCCCGGTCGGGGTGCACGCCGCCGACAAGTACTGGCCGCCGGTTGCCCGCATCGACGGCGCGTACGGCGACCGGCACCTGGTCTGCAGCTGCCCGCCGCCCGAGGCGTTCGAGAGCTGAGGCTTTTCGAGGTCCGGGCGCCCTGAAGGCTCCGACCCGGCCCCCGCCCCTGGAAGGCTCAGGCGGCGGGGGCCGCTTCGTCGGTGGCGGTGGTGCTGACGGTGGAGCCCTGCTCGGTCTTGGTGACGACGACCTGGCTCGAGATGCGGGTGCGCAGCTCGGCCACGTGGCTGACCACACCGACGGCGCGGCCGCCTTCGCGCAGGCCGTCGAGGACGGTCATGACCTGCTCGAGGCTCTCGTCGTCGAGCGTGCCGAAGCCCTCGTCGACGAACAGCGTCTGCAGGTCGAACCCACCGGACTCCTCCCTCACCGCATCGGCGAGCCCCAGGGCCAGGGCCAGGGACGCCATGAACGACTCACCGCCGGACAGCGAGCTGGTGTCACGGGCCTGGCCGGTCCACAGGTCGAGGACCTCCAGCCCGAGCCCGCTCCGGGCTCCGCGCGCGGCGAGGTCGTCGGTGTGGCGCAGCTGGTAGCGGCCCTCGCCCATGGTGACGAGGCGCTCGTTGGCCAGCGCCGCGACCTTCTCGAGCCGCGCCGCCAGGACGAATGCGGAAAGCCTCATCCGCAGGGTGTTGGACGCAGAGGTGCCGGTGACCGCGTCGGCGACCTCGCGCAGTACCTCGTGCTCGGCCGCTGCGGTGGCCAGTGCGGCGCACCGCTCGCCGACGGCGGTGCGCACCCGCTCGACGCCACCGAGGGTGCGCCGGACCAGGGTCTCGGCCGCGAGGGCCGAGGTGTAGGCCGTCCGCGCGGCCTCGGCGCCGTGCTGGAGCGTGTCGAGGTCAGGCGCCTCGCCGACGAGGGCCGCAGCCACGTCCGGGTCCTCGACGATGGTGGCGGCCTGCAGAAGGGCCGTGTCGCGAGCGGTGGTGCGGGCCCTGAGGGCGGTGACGTCGGCGGGACTGAGCAGTGCCGAGCGTGCCGCCGGGACGTCGGCGAAGCCGGCCTCGGTGAGCGCCGCCGTGGTCGCGGCGTCGACCACGGCCAGGGCTTCCAGAGCCCCTTCGAGCGCCTGGGCAGCGTGCAGGTGGTCCTGGAGCTGGCGGACCGTGGTGTCGTGGCGCCGGCGGACCCGCGGCAGTACCTCGAGCAGGTCGGAGACGTCGCCGGTTGCCGTCTCGCCGTCATGGACGTGGTGGTGCTGGTCACCGGCGCAGGGGCAGGTGGTGCCGTGCTGCAGGAGTGCCTCGCGCACGGCCTCGCCGTCGGTCGTGAGGTCCTGCTCGAGGGCGGCCAGGGTGGTCCGCGCGGCGGTGAGGCCGTCACGCAGCGCAGCGGCCTGGTCGGTCAGGGTGGCGATCTCGGCTTCGGCGGACTCCACGAGCTCGCGGGCACGGTCCAGCGCTGCCGAGCGCTCGACCGCCGATGCGTGCTCGGCACGGGCGTGGACCACGGCCTCGGCAAGCGCCTGCGCGTCACGCAGCTCCTCGCCGAGCTGGGCTGCACGCTCCGCCTGCGCGGCCTCGATGGAGGCGACCACTGACTGTGCGTCGGCGTGCGCGGCGGCCGCGACCTGCCAGGCGTGCTCTGCAGCCTCGACCACCTCGGCGGCCACCACGTCGCCACCGGTGGCCGGTGCCGGGTGCTCGGGGGAACCACACACCGGGCAGGGGTGCTGGTCCTCCAGGCGTGCCGCGAGCTCGGCGGCCATGCCGTCGAGCCGGGCCTGTCGAAGGTCCTGGTAGACGTCGCGCAGGTCGGCTGCCCGGGAACGGGCCGCCTGCGCGAGGGACGTGGCCTGTGCCAGCTCAACGGCTCCGTGGTCGAGCGCCGTCCTCGTCCGGTGCAGGACGGACAGCTCCTTGACGCGCGCAGCGGCGGGGGCCACGGCGCCGGCCGCCTCCGTGGTCGCGGCGAGCCCTCGCTGGGCCGCCAGGGACGCCTCTCGACTGCGGATGACCCTCTGGCCGAGCTGGGTGTGGGCGCGCTCGGCGGCGTGGGTCTGCTCCACCAGGGCCGTGTGCTCGCGGGTGCGCTCGAGCCAGGACCGTCCGCGCCGTTCGGCCTCGTCGAGGGCCGCCGCTGCGCCGGTCGCCCGCTCCACCGCGGGCTCCAGGGCGTCGACGGGCACCCCGAGGGCAGTCACGGTGCAGGTCGTCGCCTCGACGCGCTCCCGGGCCTGCTCGACGGCGTCGGCCGCCCGGGCGTGGGCCGCGAGGTCACCCGCGACCGAGCGGGCCCTCTGCGCGGCGTCGAGCGTGGACACGGCCGCGTCGTGCTCGGCCTGTCCGGAGGTGAGCCGCTCGATCGTCAGGGTCGCCTGCCGACCCCGCTCCCGCCGGGCCTGGACCTCGCGGGCCTGGTGCAGCGCGGTGGTGGCCAGGGCGTCGGCGGACTTCGCGCGCTCGACCGCCGCGAGCCCCTGCACCGAGGCGGACTCGAGCGCTGCCCGCACGGCGTCGAGTGCCGCGGGGAGGTCCTCGAGCGGCAACGCCGACCAGTCCGGCGCCGCAGCCGGGCCGCCGTCACCTGAGTCGCTCGCGCCGTCCGCGCCCGGCTCGCCGAGCGCCTCGGCGACCAGGCCGGCCGGTGCGTCGGCCAGGACGTCGGCGAGCACCGCCAGGTCGGAGCGCAGGGCCGCGTGCTCCGACTCCAGGCGAGCCGCCGACTCCTTGCGTCGCGTGGCGAACCACTCCTCGACGGCGGCATAGGTGCTGACGTCGAACAGCCGCTCGAGCAGGCCGCGTCGCTCCTCGGGCGTCGCCCGCAGGAACGCCGCGAAGTCACCCTGGGGGAGCAGCACCACCTTGCTGAACTGCTCCAACCCCATGCCGAGGACGTCCTTGACGACGTCGGCGATCTCGTCGTGACGGGTGCTCAGGGCGTCCCACCCACCGCCCCGGTGCTCCCACAGCACTGCCTTCGCAGGCACCTTGGTCTCGCCGGTGCCGCGCGCCTTGGGCCGCATGAACTCCGGGGAGCGCTCGAGGCGGAACCGTCGGCCACCGGCCGTGAGCTCGAGGGTGACCTGGGGGACGGCGCCGCGCTCGGCGTGGTCGCTGTGCAGGCCCTTCTTCGAGCGGGAGCCGGGCACGTCGGCGTACAGGGCGAAGGCGATCGCATCGAGGAGGCTCGTCTTGCCGGCCCCGGTGGCCCCACGGATGAGGAACAGGCCGCCGGCGGCTGCGGCGTCGAGGTCGACGTCGACCGTGCCGGCGAACGGCCCGAACGCGGTCACTGTGAGGCGGTGCAGCCTCATGCTGCCCCCTCCGCCCGTCGCGGCGCCCGGAGCTGTCCCTCGTCGTCGTGCCCCGCCCTCTCGACCCTGACGGCCTCCACGGCCCGGGCGACGACGGCGCGCTCCTCGTCGGTGGACGCGTGGCCGCGGACGTGGTCGAGGAAGGTGCAGCAGACGTCGAGCGGGTCCTGCTGCTGCGCGCGCTGGGCGTAGGACCGCACCGGCACCGGGGCGCCCTGCGGGTCGAACTGCAGCACCAGTGTGTGGGGGAACCGGCGACGCAGCCGCTCCATGGCACCTGGTGGCCGCGTGGCATCGGTGAGGGTGACCTGGCACCAGGCGCGCTCCGCCTCCGCGTGGCTCGGGTCGGCGAGCAGCGCCTCGAGGTCGCCTCGCAGCACCGCCAGCGGGCGTGCGACCGGGGCGTCGACCGGCTCGACGTGGACACCGTGCTCGTCGAGGTCGACCAGCCACGAACCCTTGGTCTGCCGGTGCTCGCTGAACGACAGGGCGATCGGCGAGCCGCTGTAGCGGACGGTTTCGCTGACCCGCTGGCGGCCGTGGAGGTGACCCAGGGCGACGTAGTCGTGCCCGGCGAACGTGCGCGGGTGCACCGCGCCGACGCCGCCGACGGCGATGTCGCGCTCGGAGTCGCTGGTGGCGCCGCCGGTGACGAACGCGTGGCCCATGACGACCGACCGGCCCCCGCGGGCCAGCCGGTCGGCGTTGACCCGGGCCATGGCCGCACCGAGCACTCCTGCGTGGGTGCGCTCGGTGGTGCCGAGGGTGCCGGCCGCCACGGACGGCTCCAGGTAGGGCAGGGCGTGCACGGCCACGTCGCCCACCATCACCGGTGTGCCGACGGTGTCGAGGGAGGAGCGGATGTGCAGCCCGGTGCGGGCCAGCAGCTCGCTCGCGAACCCCAGCCTGATCGCGGAGTCGTGGTTGCCGCTGGACAGGACCACGGTGGCGCCCTCGGCCACCAAGCGGGTCACCGTCTCGCTGAGCAGCTGGACGGTGTCGGGGGCCGGCATCGCCCGGTCGTAGACGTCGCCGGAGACCAGGACCGCGTCGACGGACTCGGTGCGCACCGTCTCGACGAGGTGGTCCACGAACTGCGCCTGGGCGTCCAGCAGCCCCACCTGGTGGAAGGACCGCCCCAGGTGCCAGTCGGAGGTGTGGAGGAAGCGCACGTCAGCAGGCTAGGAGAGCCCGGTGACAGCCGTTGGCAGGCGCGCCCGGCGTGTGGTTGGGTCGTCACACCGAGGGCTTTCCCGTGACCCCCGGCCGCCGGCACCAGCCACCAGTCGAGGGAGGGTCCCGTGGGGGAGGAAGTCACCGCCCAGAGCTACACCCGCGAGCAGCGGCAGCAGTACCGCGAGAAGGTGCGCCAGAACCTCGACGTGTTCGAGCGGATGCTGTCCCAGAGCGTCTTCGAGTTCGACCGGCCGATGACCGGCCTGGAGATCGAGCTCAACCTCGTCGACGACGACTACCAGCCCAAGTTCGCCAACGCCGAGGTCCTCGAGGCCATCGCCGACCCCGGCTACCAGACCGAGCTGGCGCAGTACAACATCGAGCTCAACGTGCCCCCTCGCCCGCTGCCGGGCGACTCGGCCATCCAGCTCGAGGACGAGCTGCGGGCCTCGCTCAACGCCGCGTCCACGGCGGCCGAGAAGCGCGGGGCGCACATCGTGGCGGTCGGCATCCTGCCGACGATCATGCCCAAGCACTTCGAGGGCGAGTGGATCAGCGCCAACAACCGCTACACGGCGCTCAACGACTCGATCTTCTACGCCCGTGGCGAGGACATCTACCTCGACATCGAGGGCCCCACGGGGGAGCGGGTCGCCACCTACTGCAACTCCATCGCGCCCGAGTCGGCCTGCACGAGCGTGCAGCTGCACCTGCAGGTCGCACCCCAGGACTTCGCCGCCCACTGGAACGCCGCGCAGGCGCTGGTGGCCCCGCAGATCGCGCTCGCGGCCAACTCGCCGTTCTTCTTCGGGCAGCGCCTGCACGCCGAGACGCGGATCGAGCTGTTCAGCCAGGCCACCGACACCCGCAGCATCGAGCTGAAGAACCAGGGCGTGCGACCCCGCGTCTTCTTCGGGGAGCGCTGGATCACCTCGATCTTCGACCTCTTCGAGGAGAACGTCCGCTACTTCCCGGCCCTGCTCGCGGAGGTGTCCGACGAGGACCCCGTGGCCAAGCTCGAGGCCGGCGAGGCCCCGTCGCTGTCTGAGCTGCGCCTGCACAACGGCACGGTCTACCGCTGGAACCGTCCGATCTACGACATCGTCAACGGCACACCGCACCTGCGGGTCGAGAACCGTGTCCTGCCAGCCGGTCCCACCCTGGTCGACACCCTCGCCAACGCCGCGTTCTACTACGGCGTCATCCGCAAGCTCGCGTCTGACGACCGGCCGATCTGGAGCAAGATGAGCTTCGCCGCGGCCGAGCAGAACTTCCGCGACGCGGCGCGCGACGGCATCGAGTCCCGGCTCTACTGGCCGGGCTTCGGTGAGGTGCGGGCCGAGGAGCTGGTCCTGCGCCACCTGCTGCCCATGGCCCACGAGGGGCTTGCCGAATGGGGCGTGTCCGCGGCCGTGCGCGACCGCTACCTGTCGGTCATCGAGGGCCGGTGCACGACGAGCACGAACGGTGCCACGTGGCAGACCGACGCGGTGGCGAGGCTGCAGGCCTCGGGCATGGACCGGCAGAGCGCCCTGGCGGAGATGCTGCGTCACTACGCGAAGAACATGCACAGCAACGAGCCGGTCCACACGTGGCCGCTCCCGTAGGCGTGTCGTGACCCACCCGAGCCGGCCGGCGGGCCCGCACGACCACCACCACGACCCGCGACCCGAGGGCCACCGCACCGGGCTCGGTGGGGGCGACGGGAGCTGGGACGAGCGGTACGGCGCGGCCGAGCAGGTGTGGAGCGGTCGGCCCAACGGCGCCCTGGTGACCGAGGTGGCCGCGCTGGCGCCCGGTCGCGCGCTCGACGTGGGGTGCGGCGAGGGTGCGGACGCGGCGTGGCTGGCCGGCCGCGGGTGGGACGTGACCGCACTCGACGTCTCACGGGTCGCCCTCGAACGCGCCTCCAGGCATGCCCGCGAGGCGGGGGTGGAGGTCCGCTGGCTGCACAGCGGGCTCGTCGAGGCGGCCCTTCCGGAGGGGAGCTTCGACCTGGTGTCGGCGCAGTACCCGGCGCTGCCCCGCACCGAGGCGCAGGAGGCCGAACGAGCCCTGCTGTGCGCAGTCGCCCCGGGCGGCACGCTCCTCGTCGTGCACCACGTGCACGACGCCGGCGTCGCCCACGAGCACGACTTCGACCCCGAGGACTTCGTGGCACCGGCGGACGTCGCGGCCCTGCTCGACGACGGCTGGGTCGTGGAGGTCGACGAGGTGCGGCCGCGCGTCGTCCCCGTCGGCGGGGCCGGAGCCCACCACGTCGACGACGTGGTCCTGCGCGCCCGGCGCCTGCCCTGACCGCGCCGGCTGTCGGTGGCACGCCCTAGGGTGGCACCATTGACCTTGACGCCCTTGACGGGGCACGGACTCGATGGAGGTCGACGAGGATGACGCCCCGCACCCGTACCACCACGCCGGTCGACGCCCTGACCGACGCGCTGCGCGAGCGGATCGCGGCGCGGGTCGAGGACCTGCGCGCCTCGGGACGCAGCCTCGAGCTCGGTGACGTCGACGACCTCGCCGACCGCATGGTCGCCGCGATGCCGACGGTGCACCCGCTCGACCAGCCGCTCGGGCCGTTCTACGACACGGCCGGCCTCGTGGCGTGGCTGGGCATCAGCCGACAGGCGCTGTTCGACCGCGTGCGACGCGGCACCGTGCTGGCCTGCCGCACGGCGGACGGCCACCTCCTCTACCCGTCGCTGCAGTTCGGCCGCAACGGCGCCGTGCGGCCGGGGGTCGTGGAGTCCGTCGGGGCGTTCACCCGGCGCGGGGTCGACGGCTGGTCGGTCGGCGCCTGGCTGACGACACCCACCGACGTGTTCGAGGGCCACAGCGCCATCGACTACCTCGTGGTCCACCGGTCCTCGTCGACGGCGGTCCGCAGGGTCGCCGAGGCGGCAGCAGCCGACGCCGGCACCTGGGCGGCAT
The DNA here is from genome assembly GCF_001428025.1 of Phycicoccus sp. Soil748. Taxonomy (GTDB): domain Bacteria; phylum Actinomycetota; class Actinomycetes; order Actinomycetales; family Dermatophilaceae; genus Pedococcus. The sequence continues at coordinate 253,686 of NZ_LMSC01000012.1, forward strand.
GAGCGCTCGCGAGCAGGTCGCCCAGGGCGGTCCTCCCGCCTCGCTGCAGGGGTTTCCCACCCGAGCCCTCCGCCGCGACACCGCGCTGTACCGCGCGCACCGTGCCGACCGCGGGCCGTGGTGGTTCGGCAGCGACGGCTCGGGTCGGTTCGACCTCCCCGCGCCCCGGGGCACCTGCTACGCCGCCCTCGACCCCGCCAGCGCCCTGCGCGAACGGGTCGGGCCGGTCCTCGCCGCCGCCCGTGCCGTCCCCGAGAGCCTGCTGGAGGACGTCGTCGTGTCGCGGCTGGCGGTGCCCGACGACCGGGAGGTCGCGGACCTGCAGTCCCGGGCGGCGGGAGACCACGGCGTCACCCGCGAGCTCGAGACGATGGTCCCGTACGCCGTGCCGCAGGCGTGGGCCCGGGCGCTGGACGGCGCCGGTCACCAGGGGGTGCGCTACGGCCCCAGGTTCACCCCCGGCGACTGCAGCGCCGTGGCCCTGTTCGAGGAGGCGGGTGAGCAGGACTGGCCGGTCGACCCCGCGCCGCAACCGGCGACACAGGTGCCCGGGGGCCCCGCGGTGGTGTCGACCCCGCGACGGTCCGACCTCACGGTGGTGCGACCCCCGCGCACGCGCGTCCCCCGCGGGTAGCCCCTCAGGCGCCGGGCTGCCGCAGGTTCACGCCTCGGCACCCTCCGGCAGGGTGGGTCCGTGGTTCCAGACGCGGATCGCCGGCTGTTCGCGGTCGTGCTGCAGCACGCACACCGAGCCCGCGTCGAGGAGGAGCTGGGCGCCCAGGCGCGGCTCCTGACGCAGGAAGACCGAGGCGAGGACCCGGAGCGCGTGGCCGTGGCCGACGAGCACAACGTCCCCGTCGGCGAGGGCCGGGAGCACGCGTCGTACGACCCGGGAGGCCCGGGCCGCCACCTCCTCGACGGTCTCCCCAGGGGTCTCACCGGCGGGCACGCCGTGGGCGAACACCGTCCAGTCCCAACCCAGCCCGTCACGGATCTGCGACGTCGTCAGGCCCTCGTAGGCGCCGTAGTCCCACTCCACCAGGTCGTCGTCGAGCTCGGGAGCGAGACCGGCCAGCTCGGCTGTGCGACGCGTGCGCTGCAACGGGGAGCAGAGCGACAGGACGAAGTGGTAGTCGGCGAGCAGTGCGCCCGCGGCCATCGCCAGCTCCTCGCCGTGCGCCGTGAGGGGCAGGTCGGTCCGGCCGGTGTGCCTTCCCGAGAGCGACCACTCGGTCTCGCCGTGTCGCAGCAGGACCAGCCGCCCCGAAGGGGGGTCCACGGGCGTGGGGGGTGAGACGGGCGGGGTCGGCACGGTGCTCGGCACGCGGTCAGTCTGACAGAGTGAGCCCATGCGCCTGACCTACCGGTTGCTCAACGTCTTCGCCCAGCCGGGGGACCCGTTCTCGGGCAACCCGCTCGCCGTCGTCCAGGACGCGGCGGACCTCTCCGAGGACCAGATGCAGGGCATCGCCCGCCAGTTCAACCTGTCGGAGACGACATTCCTCGTGCCGCCCGTCGACGGCGCCGACGCGGGCGTCCGGATCTTCACCCCGCACTACGAGATGGCCTTCGCCGGCCACCCCACACTCGGCACGGCACACGTCGTCCGCGCCCTCGGACTCGCCGGTGACGCGCTCGCCCTCTCGATGCCCGCCGGCATCATCCCGGTGGAGGCCGGCGGCGACACGTGGACCCTCACCGCCAACCCCGGTTCGGTGCAGGCCGACTACCAGGTCGACGAGATCGCCGGCTGCGTCGGGCTGGCGGCCGGGGACCTCGTGGGCCCGGTGCAGCAGGTCAGCACCGGCAGTGCGCAGGTGATCGCGCGCGCGACCGATGTCGAGGCCGTACGCCGCGCGGTGGGCGACGCCGCGGCCATGCGCCGCTTTGCCGGCATGGGCACCCGAGGAGGCGAGACGCTGGTCTACCTGTGGTGCGAGACCGGCGAGGGCCAGATCGAGGCGCGCGCCCTGTTCACGCAGGGGACGGCTGCCATCGAGGACCCGGCCACCGGTTCGGCGTGCTCCAACCTGGGCACCTGGCTGGCTGCCCAGGGGCGGTCCGGCCACTGGACGGTGAGCCAGGGCGAGCAGGTGGGCCGCCCGTCGACGCTCGTGCTGACCGTCGGCGAGGACGGCACCGTGCAGGTCGGCGGCCTCGTGCGCGACCTCGGGGAAGGCGTCCTCGACCTGTGAGCGCGGCGTCGCCACCGGAGGTCGTCGCACGGCTGGCGACCAGCCCGACCGTGGCCTGGGGCATCCAGCTCGTCGACACCGCGACCGGGCAGGTGCTGGCAGCGCACCGCCCCGACCAGGTCCAGCGCACCGCCAGCCTCGGCAAGGTGCTGCTGCTCCTGGAGGTCGCGAGGTTGCTCGAGAGCGGCGACCTCGACGGCAGCCAGCAGCTCGTTCCGCGGCCGGACGACCTCGTCGGCGACTCCGGCCTGTGGCGCCACCTCGCGACCGCCGAGATGCAGGTCGTGGACTGTGCGGCGCTGGTCGGGGCGTTCAGCGACAACCTCGCCACCAACGTCCTGCTGCGCCGGGTCGGAGGCGCTCGGGCCGTCGAGGAGACCGCGGTGGCCGCGGGGATCGACGACGTGGCGCTGCACGGGCCGGTCCGTGACGTGCGCGGCCCGTCCGACCCGCCCACCCTGTCGACGGGGAGCGTAGCGGGCCTGGCCGCCTTCGCCGCGCGTCTGCACCGGCGCGAGCTCGTCTCGCCGGGTGCCAGCGAGAGGGTTGCCGGCTGGCTCTCCCTCAACGCCGACCTGTCGATGGTGGCCTCGGCGTTCGGCCTCGACCCGCTGTGCCACGACGACGCCGACCGCGGCCTGTCGCTGTGGAACAAGACCGGCACCATCACCGGAGTGCGTGGCGACGTCGGGGTGCTGTCCGGTCCTGCCGGCGCGGTCGCGTACGCGGTGCTGGCCGAGTGGGACGACCGCGCCGAGCCGCTGACGCGGGAGGAGGCCCTCGGGGGCATGGCACTGGTGGGCGCCGCTGTGCGCCGCGTCGTGGAAGGAGCGTGAGATGGGGAGGTACGTGGTCTTCCTGCGCGCAGTGAACGTCGGGGGTCGCACCCTGAAGATGGCGGACGCCCGGAAGGTCCTGCAGGACAACGACTTCGGCGACGTCGAGTCCCACATCCAGACCGGCAACTTCCTCGTGGAGACAGCCATGCGCAGCGTGACCAAGGTGGAGCAGGCGGTGGGCCGCCTCCTCGGCGAGCACGCCGGGTACGACATCGTTGCCATCGCTCGGCGTCCCGCCGAGCTGCCCGCCCTCGTGGCGGAGGTCGACGCGATACCCGTTGCCCTGCAGGGGGAGACGTCGCGCTACGTCAGCTTCTGCGCCACGGCGCCGCCGGCCGCGCGGGCAGCCGGCCTGGAGGAGTGGGACTCCGCCGGTGAGCGCGCGAGGGTGATCGGCAAGGATGTGCTCATGGAGTACGCGGTGCCGTTCCACGAGGCGAAGCTCACGGGGCCCCGGATCGAGAAGGTCCTCGGGGTGCCGGGGACGGCACGCAACATGACCGTCGTCCGCGCGCTGGCGCAGAAATGGGGATCGTGATGGCCGAGGAGACCGGCGGCACCGGGCTGGGACACCGTGCGATCAGCATGGAGCGGGTCGAGAAGGGTGTCTTCGAGGTGACCAACGCCCGGGGCGGCACCATGCGCATCGGGGGAGGAGACAGTGCCGACTTCACCCCGGTCGAGCTGCTGTTGACGGCCATCGCCGGCTGCAGCGCCGTCGACGTCGACTTCATCACCGTCAAGCGCGCCGAGCCCGAGACGTTCCGCGTCGAGGCGACGGGGAAGAAGGTCCGTGACGACGACGGCAACCACCTGCAGGACCTGCACGTCCGGTTCTCCGTGACGTTTCCCGAGGGGGAGGGCGGCGACCGGGCCCGGGAGATGCTGCCCAAGGCCATCGCCATGTCGCACGACCGGCTGTGCACGGTGAGCCGGACGGTGGAGCTGGGCACCCCGATCGACGCGGCGGCCGCCGAGGGCTGAGGCCGCGCCGGTCAGGAGACGGCATAGCGCACGAACACGACCCCGTCGCCGAACACGTGGTGCTCGACGAGCGTGAGGTCGGTCCGGACGTCGTGGGGGAGCGCAGGGGTGCCGCCGCCGACTGCCACCGGGTTGAGGTAGAGGGACACCTCGTCGACCAGGCCGGCCTTCAGGGCGCTGACCGCGATCGTCGCGCCACCGATGGCGAGGTCCGCCGTCGCGGACTCCTTGAGGTGGCGGACCGCCTCGACGTCGAACGTGGGCGACAACGTCGTGCGGGGAGTCTGCACCGACGACAGGGACGCGGAGTAGACGACCTTGTCGGCGGCCTGCCAGATGCTGCGGTACTCCGCGGAGACCGGCGACCGGTCCGCGTCGGGGTCGTCCGACGCCCAGTAGGTCATCACCTCGTACAACCGGCGCCCGTACAGGTAGGTGCCGACCGGTCGCTCACGGTCGTTGACGAACTGGTGCACCTCCTCGCCGGGTACAGCCCAGTCGAACCGCCCCGCCGCGTCCACGACGTAGCCGTCGAGCGAGCAGATCGCGCTGTAGAGGAGCCGTGCCATGACGAGGCCGCTCAGGCGATCTTGTCTCGGGCCGCCACGAACGCGGCGACGCAGGCACGCACGTCGTCCTCGGAGTGCCCGGCGGACAGCTGCACCCGGATCCGCGCCTTGCCCTGGGGGACCACGGGGTAGGAGAACGCGATGACGTAGACGCCCTCGTCGAGCATGACGTCGGCGATCTGGGCCGCCTTCCGGGCGCCGTCCTCACCGGGGAACATCACCGGGGTGATGGGGTGCTCGCCAGCCAGCAGGTCGAACCCCGCCTCGGTCATGAGCGACCGGAACAGCTGGGTGTTGCTCGTCAGCCGCCCCCTCGCCTCGGCCGACTCTGCCGCGATCTCCAGGGCCTTCAGGGAACCGGCGGCCACGGTCGGCGCGACCGCGTTGGAGAACAAGTACGGCCGCGACCGCTGGCGCAGCAGGTCGACGATCTCCTGGTGTGCGGCGACGTAGCCGCCGGACGCGCCGCCCAGGGCCTTGCCCAGGGTGCCGGTGAGGATGTCGACCCGGTCCATCACGCCGAAGCGCTCGGGGGTCCCGCGTCCACCCTCGCCGACGAAGCCGACTGCGTGGCTGTCGTCGACGAGCACCAACGCGCCGAACTCGTCGGCCAGGTCGCAGATCCGGTCCAGCGGTGCCAGGTAGCCGTCCATGGAGAACACCCCGTCGGTGACCACGACCGTACGGCGCGCGCCGGCGGCCGCTGCCGCCTCGAGCTGCGTGCGCAGGTCCTCCATGTCGGCGTTCTTGTAGCGGAACCGCTTGGCCTTCGACAGCCGGATGCCGTCGATGATCGAGGCGTGGTTGAGCTCGTCGCTGATGATCGCGTCCTCGGCGCCGAACAGCACCTCGAAGACGCCGCCGTTCGCGTCGAAGCAGGACGAGTAGAGGATCGTGTCGTCCGTCTGCAGGAAGTCCGAGATGGCGCGCTCCAGCTGCTTGTGCAGCTCCTGCGTCCCGCAGATGAAGCGGACGCTGGCCATGCCGAAACCCCACTCCTGCAACGCCTTTGCTGCGGCGGCCTCCACGTCGGGGTGGTCTGCGAGTCCCAGGTAGTTGTTGGCGCAGAAGTTCAGGGCCTCGGCCTTGCGCGTCGTGATGTGGGCCGACTGCGGCGAGGTCAGCTCGCGCTCACGCTTGTAGAGCCCGGCCTCCTCGATCTCGCGCAGGGTGGCGGCCAGCTGGTCCTTGACGGTGCCGTACATCGCTCAGCTCCAATCCATGATGACTTTGCCGCACTGGCCCGAGCGGGCGGCGGCGAACGCGTCCTGCCACTTCTCCGCGGGGAAGCGGTGGGTGATCACCGAGGCGATGCGCGCCCGCAGCACCTCGGAGGTGCCGAGCATCGAGCTCATGGCGTACCAGGTGTCGTACATCTCGCGGCCGTAGATGCCCTTGATGGTGATCATGTGCGTGATGACCCGGCCCCAGTCGATGGCGAACGGGTCCTTGGGCAGGCCCAGCATCGCGACCCGGCCACCGTGGTTCATGTTGGCCAGCATGTCCTCGACGGCACTGGGGACGCCCGACATCTCCAGGCCGACGTCGAAGCCCTCCTTCATGCCGAGCTCGTCCATCGCCTCGCGCAGGTTGGACGTGGCGGCGTTGACCACGAGGTCGGCGCCCGCGTCCTTGGCCAGCCCCAGCCGGTAGTCGCTGACGTCGGTGACCACGACGTGGCGGGCTCCCACGTGGCGCGCCAGCGCGGCGGCCATGACCCCGATCGGCCCGGCGCCGGTGATGACGACGTCCTCACCGGCCATGGGGAACGACAGGGCGGTGTGGGTGGCGTTGCCCAGCGGGTCGAAGACGGCGGCCAGGTCCGGGTCGAGGTCGTCGGGCTGCACCCAGACGTTCGTGGCAGGGAGCACGACGTAGTCGGCGAACGCCCCGTCCCGGTTGACGCCGATCCCCTTGGTGTGGATGCACATGTGGCGCCGGCCGGCGCGGCAGTTGCGACAGGTGCCGCACACGATGTGCCCCTCGCCGGAGGCGCGCTGGCCGACGCTGACGCTGGTCACGTCCTCGCCCACCTCGACGACCTCGCCGTAGAACTCGTGGCCGATCGTCATCGGCGGCACGACGGTCGACGCCGCCCAGTCGTCCCACTGCTCGAGGTGCAGGTCGGTGCCGCACAGGCCCGCCCGGAGCACCCGGATCTTCACGTCGGTGGGGCCGGTCTCCGGCTCGGGGACGTCCAGCAGCTCCAGGCCCGGACCGGCAGTGGTCTTCACGAGTGCGCGCACGGGCCCAACATATCGGGCGCGGGGGAGTGCGATGCCCGCCCGTGGTGCCGCCGCGGCATACAGTCCTCACATGGCTAGGTATCTGGACGTGCACCCGGTGGACCCACAGCCCCGGGCGATCAGCCAGGCGGTGCAGATGCTCCGTGACGGGGGGCTGCTGGCGTACCCCACGGACTCCGGGTACGCCCTCGGGTGCGCGCTGGGCAACCAGGAGGGCAAGGACCGCATCGTCCGTATCCGCCACCTCACGGACAAGCACCACTTCACCCTGGTGTGCGCGGACTTCGCCCAGCTCGGCCAGCTGGTGCACATCGACAACTCGGTGTTCCGGGCCATCAAGGCGGCCACGCCGGGCAGCTACACGTTCATCCTGCCGGCCACCAAGGAGGTGCCGCGCCGGCTGCTGCACCCCAAGAAGAAGACGGTCGGCGTGCGCATCCCGGACAACCGGGTGGTGCAGGCGCTGCTCGCCGAGCTGGGGGAGCCCATGCTGTCGAGCACGCTGATCCTGCCCGGGGAGACCGACCCGATGACCGAGGGCTGGTTGGTCAAGGAGGAGCTCGACCACCAGGTCGACGCCGTCATCGACTCGGGGGAGTGCGGCACCGAGCCCACGACCGTCGTCGACTTCTCCGACGGCGCGCCCGAGGTCGTCCGCGTCGGCGCGGGCGACCCAGCTCCGTTCCAGTAGGGGAGCCAGCCGACCCTGCACCCTCCCAGTAGGGGACCCAGCCGACCCAGCACCGTCCCAGTAGGGCGATCCGGCACCGTCCCGGTCGCGGCGCCTACATCTCCTCGTGCGTGTCGGGGTCGCCGCCGAACAGCCGGCCGTCGACCCGTCCGAGTCCGGTGATGGCCGCCATCTCCTCGTCCGTCAGCTCGAACGCGAACACGTCGAGGTTGGCGCGCTGGCGCTCGGGCGTCGCCGACTTGGGCAGCGGCATCGACCCCAGCTGCACGTGCCAGCGCAGCACCACCTGGCCCGGTGTCACGTCGTGCGCGGAGGCTGCGTCGGCCACCGCCGGCTCCGCGAAGGGCGCGTTGCGCTTGCCCATGGGGCTCCAAGCCTGGGTGAGGATGCCGAGCTCACGGTGGACCTGGCGCACCTGCTCCTGGGGGAAGTAGGGGTGAAGCTCGACCTGGTTGACGGCCGGCGTCACCCCCGTCTCGTCGATGATGCGGTGCAGGTGCGCGTCGGTGAAGTTGCTGACGCCGATGCTGCGGACCAGTCCCTCCTGCTGCGCCTGCACCAGGGCCTGCCACGCCTGCCCGTAGAGGTCGCGGCTCGGGTTGGGCCAGTGGATCAGGGCGAGGTCGATCTGCTCCAGTCCGAGACGCACCGCCGAGTCACGTAGCGACTGCAGCGCCAGCCCCTTCTCGTGGAACCGGCCCGGGACCTTTGTCGCCACGACCACCTCTGCGCGAGGAATCCCACTGCGGCGCAACGCCTCACCGACCTCGGCCTCGTTCTCGTAGTTCACCGCTGAGTCGAGGTGTCGGTAGCCGATCTCGAGGGCGCTCACCATGGCCTCGATGCCGTCCTCGCCCTTGAGCGGGTAGGTGCCGAAGCCGATGCGGGGGAGCGTCGTGCCGTCGTTGAGGGTCAGGGGTGCGTCGTCGCGCTGGTCGTCGGCCATCCGCCCACGGTAGCCCGGCGACGCGGGTGCGGCAGGGTCAGGACAGGATCAGGGGAGTGGCGCCAGCAGCGCCTGGGTCGCCGTCGCGAGGTCGCTCGCACGGGTGACGGTGACCCACCGGTTCGACAGCGGCGGCTCCTGCGGCCATCCCGGACCGCCGAGGACCACGAGCAGCGGCCAGTGCACGTCCGTGAGCACCGACCACAGCTGCTCGTCGACGGCGCGGCTGATGGAGGCCCACAGGAACAGCCGTGAGGGACGCCGCGACAGCAGCAGGCTCTGCAGGGCCTGCGTGGGCACCCTGGCGCCGAGGCCGAGGGCGCTGACGCCGTGACGAGCCAGCTCGGCCTCGAGGGCGAGCAGGGGGATGTAGTGCTGCTCGTCGTCGGCGCAGGCCAGGATGGCCTCGGAGGCGGCGTTGCGCGGGCGGTTGGCCCGGATGACGGTCCGCAGCTCGCTGACGAGGATCTCGCTGGCGAGGTGCTCTGACTCCACGCCTAGGGAGCCGGCGCCCCACTGGTCGCCGATGGCCCGCAGGGCGGGGGCGAACACCTGGGTCCAGGCGGTCACGAGGTCCCGCTCGCGCAGGGTGCGCTGGTAGATCTTGGACAGCATGCCGGGGTCGAGCGACAGAGCCGCGGAGCAGATCGCCTCCACGGTGCCGACGTCGTCGCCCACCGGCAGCTCGGCGGCCTCCTCCTCGCCGGTCTCGATGAGCAGGCGGTCGGTGTCCATCGACAGCGCGACACGTGCGGCGCTCTGGGCGGGCACACCGCGCGCGGTGAAGCGGGCCATGACCCGGACCCGGCGGATGTCCTCCTCGCTGTACCGACGGTGGCCGCCCTCGGTGCGCTGGGACGGGCCGATGCCGTAGCGGCGGTCCCACGTGCGCAGTGTCGCGGGGGAGAGCCCCAGCCGGTCGGAGACGGCTCCCACGGCCCACTCGACGGCGGAGACGGAGGAGCCGCTGGACGCGTCGAGACCGGGGGAGCCCTGTACCGAGCTCCAACCCTGTGCCGATCCCTGCATCGGGTCCTCGAAGACCTGACCCGAGCGTTCGCTGTCCATGACCTCTCGTCTCCTGGTTGACGTTTGGTGCCCGTTGGCCTCGTCGATGGGTGATGCACCACCGGCGACCCCTGCCCGGGCACTACTGACTATAGAACTTCTTCAGATGGCTTGCACTATGAACAAGTTCTGCATAGGTTGTGAATCACTTCGGTTCGCGCCTCGAGGAGAAGGATTCCCCCACATGAGCAGCATCAAGAGACTTCCCAAGCCGCTGTTGAGCTCCTACGAGTGGCAGACAGACGGTGCGTGCCGCACGACGGACCCCGACGAGTTCTTCCCGCACGAGGCCGAGCGCGGCAACCGCCGGCTCAGCCGGGAGCAGCGCGCGAAGGCGCTGTGTGCCACCTGCCCGGTGATCCAGCAGTGCTTCGAGCACGCGATGGCGGTGCGTNAGTCGCTGTCTGAGCGTTGTCCGTGTCCGTGCACCCGTCCATGATGGCGTAGGCGCCCGCCGGTCGCGTGCATCTCACGAGTTCGTGTCACCAGGACCCCGTCCACGAGGACGGGGTCCTGTCATGTCTGGCAGCCGGCAGCGTGGTCCGCCACCAGCCGGGATCAGTCGGCGGCATCTCGGTCCGCCATGGCGACGAGGCTCTGGGCGATGGACGCCAGGGCGAGCGCCTGGACGGATTCCCACGTCCCGGGCTTGAGCTTCTCGGCGGTTGCGGTGGCCTGGTTGGCGAGCTCTTTGGCGGTCATGGGCGCAGAACCTACCCATGTCGAACCTACCCATGTCGTCGGTGCTCAACACCGGCTCGCCGCGCCTGCAGGACACTGTGGGGCAGGGGTTGGAGTCCAGTTACATGACATAATGTGGATTATCGGCGTTCTACCGTGTGCTCAGGAGGTCTGGAACAGGGCCGATCCCGGCCGGCGCACGCTCTCCTCGAACGCGCCCTGGATGAGCACTGGGACGACTGTCGACGCGTCGAGGTCGGCCGCGAGAGCCACGTCAGCTGCGAATCCCTTGGCCGCCAGCTCTCGGCCACCGACACAGGTCTGTACATGACTCACCAGTCGGCCACGGCTCGCCTCGAACAGGTCGGCCGCCACTGACGCCTCAGGACTGAAGCCGTCGCCACCGGCCAGGGTCGCCAGGGCCGAGAGGATCGCTCCGGCACCCAGGTGGTCCTCGAGGGACGGCCGCAACGAGCTGTCACGGCTCCACCGCTCGCCGGCGGCGACCACGGCGACCCGATGACCGTCCGCGACGCCGGCAGCAAGCCAGGACGCGACGGCGGAGGCGTTGCGCAGGCAGCCCACGGCGACCCTCGCGCCGGCGGCCTGCAGCGCCGCCGCGATGGTCGACCCGTTCGTGACAGCAGTACCAGCCGCGGCCACACCGGCCCGTCGAGCAGCCCGGACGGTGACAGCGTCGGCGCCTGGGACCGGTCGCCCCTGGTGGCCTCGAGCCGCCCGACGGCCAGGACCGCGTCGTGTGCGGTGGCGAACTCCCCCGCCCGGGAGTCGTTCCACCGGAACGGGAACACACGCATGCCGCGCTCCACGGCCACGGTGACCGTGATCGAGAAGCTGAGGACGTCGACCACCACGGCCAGGTCGGCGCAGATTGCTTGCGCGCCCGTCAGCCCCCAGTCGAGCCGGATGCCGTACTCGTCCTGTCCGAAGAGGTCACCCATGGTCGGAGAACCTAGCGGCCGAGTCGCTCGATACGGCGCCTGACTTCCTCGGGCCAGGCGACGAACCGCGCAGGTCCTGGGTTTTGGCGCGACGGGCTCAGCCCGCGGCGGCTCGGACGGACCTGACGGCGGCGACGCGTGAGGCCTCCACCTCGTACCGGCTCACGGTGGCAGGGCCGGCCCTGAAGAACCGCCGACGCAGGGCGCCGGTTACCTCGACCGTCGCGCCGTCGGCGAGCCGGAGTGCCGACCTGCGGGTCCGCGCCGTCCAGCAGGCCACGTCGATCGTGTCCACCCGCGCGCCCCCGCCGGTACCAGCAGCCGCGCCGGCTCGGGCCGGCCGTGGCACGACGACCCGGAGCTGCACGACGGTGTCGCCGCTGGGCAGCTCGCGCTCCTCCCCCGCGCCGCTGACGCGTCCGACCAGCCGTACCTCGTTGACCCACTCCCCCATGTCATCCATGACCCGAGGCTCCCCTGCTCCGTGGGCGGCGTCGACGACCTTGGCGGCCGCTGTGGACGAGCCGGCCGGCGACCCTGGCTTGTGGACGACGACGGCGCCGCCCCGGTCGGACCGGGACTGCGCCGTCGCGTGTGCAGTCGAGCGTGCCGAAAAGTGTTGCTACGGCAGGTAGTACGTCGGGTTGGGCAGCTTGATGGCCCGATCCGCGTGCCCACCGATGAGGTCGCTGTACTGGTCGCCGAAGTTGGCGATGATGTCGAAGCCCTGCGACTCGACGTGGGCCCGCGTCTGCGACTTGTACTCGATCGTGGTGCACCGCGGGGCGAGCACGCAGCTCGCGTAGGACGGGATCGGCTCGGTGGAGGTCCACTTGGTGTAGTAGTTCTCCGGGGTGAAGCCGGTGTAGCCGACCTTGGCGAGGTTGCCGAGGGTCGCCTCGCGCTGAGTCGTGTTGCGACCCGTGAGGCCGACCAGCGTGCATCCCGCGCCGGCGGCGGCGTTGGCGAAGGACACCATGCCTGGCGTGGCCGGGAACCGCTGCGGCTGCACCCAGTCGCGGTCCTGGACGACCGGGTCGAAGACGAAGTGCATCGCCGAGACCTCCATGTCGTAGGTCCACAGCGTGGTGTCGTCGGCGTCGAGGACGATGGCCGGCTTGTCGCCGCGCCGGGCGCCGGTGGCGCACTGCTGCAGGATGCCGCGGCTGCGCTGGTCGATGAGCTTGGTCATCTCGGCGATGTACGGCGAGGAGACCTTGTCCGAGATCCCGGTGCCCGGGTCCCCGTAGTAGACGGCGATCGTCTTCTTGACGACGTCGATGTTCGGGATGCCCTCACCACCCTGCGTCAGGCCGCTGGAGCCGTCCGGCTTCATCGTGAACTGGGTGCGCGGTGCGAGGCGGGGCTGCTTGACGCCGGGCAGGTTGGGCGACGGGAGGTAGTAGGTGGGGTTGGGCAGCTTCAGGTAGTGGTCGGCGTACCCGCCCTGGAGGTCGGAGAACTGGTCGCCCACGTTGAGGACCACGTCGTAGCCAAGGTCCTTCTCGAGGTGGCGGCGCGTGCCGGCCTTGTACTCGACGGTGGTGCACTTCGGGTAGGCCGAGCACCACGTCGGTGACAGGTAGGACGGCGGGGTCGCGCCGGAGTCGAACTTGGTGAAGAACCGGTCTGCGGGGAAGGCGGTGTAGCCGACCTTGGCGAGGTTGCTGACGGTGTGCGCCTTCTGGCTGTCGGGGCGACCGGTCAGGCCGAAGACGGTGAAGCCCATCGCCTGGGCGTCGTTGACGAAGTCGACCATGCCCGGCACCGCCGGGAACCGCTCGCCGTCGACCCACGGCTGCTGGGCGGCGGGGGTGAACACGAACTTCATGTCACCCACCTCCATCTGGTAGGTCCACAGGGTGGTGTCGTCGGCGTCGAAGACGATGGCCGGCTTCTCGTGGTGCCGCTTCGCGTCGGCGAGCAGCCGTGGCAGGCGGCGACGCTGCTGCGAGAGCAGCGAGGACATCTCCGCGACGTACGGCGAGCTGGTCGGGTTGGCGTTGCCGTCGCCCTTGGGATCGCCGTAGTAGGCGTAGATCGTCTTCTTGACCGAGTCGATGTTGGGGATGCCCTCTCCCCCGGCGGTCAGGCCGCTCGAGCCGTCGTCGGCCATCGTGAAGTGGGTCCGCGGGGCCAGCCGGGTGTCGGAGCCGTGTGCGCTGGCGCTGGCGGCGCCACCGGTGGTGGCGGCAGCCAGGGCGAGCAGGGCCGCGCCCGCCGTCACCGCCGTCCTGGTGCTCGTGACGACCTTGCGGCCGCCGGGGATGCTGTGGACGGGGTGGGGCATGCGCACACTCCTGATGAGGGGACAGCCGGGGCCGGATCTCGGCCTGACCGCCGGAGGCTATGCAGCGTGTGACCTGCGCGGAAGTGACATTTGTCATGGGTGGCAGACTGCGTGCCATGAGCCCGGCCGACGTCCTGCGACCCATGACCGACGACGACGTGCCGAGGGTCCTCGAGCTCAACCACCGCCACGTCGAGCTGCTGTCACCGCTGGACGCCGAGCGGCTCGCCCGGATGCGGGGCTCGGCCTCACGTTCCGACGTCATCGTGTGCGACGGCGAGGTCGCCGGCTTCGTCCTCGTCTTCTCCCCCGGCTCCGACTACGACTCGGTCAACTACCGCTGGTTCGCGGCGCGGTACGGCGATGCGTTCGACTACCTCGACCGCATCGTCGTCGACGACGCCTACCGGCGCCGGGGCCTGGCCTCCGCGGTCTACGACGTCGTGGAGGCCTCCGCGGCTGCGCGCGGACGCCTGGTCCTCGAGGTCAACATCGAGCCGCCGAACGAGCCGTCGCTCGCCTTCCACCGCGCCCGGGGCTATGTCGAGGTGCACCAACTCGCCGCATCCGGACACACCGTCAGCCTCATGGAGCGAACGGGTCGGACGAACGGCCGAGAGTCTCGACAGAACGTCTGAGGTGCCGGTCCCCGCCCCCCGGCTAGCGTGCCGGGAGGACATGTGCGGGGCCGCCCAGGGGGTGGCGGACAGGGAGTGGGACATCGTGGTGAGGGTCGGCATGCGCGCCGCGCTATCCGTGGCCGCAGTGGTCGTCGGCGTACTCGTCGGGTCGACCCCGGCGCTCGCCTCCACGCCCGCGATCCCGGCGGTCACCTCGCACCCAGCGACCTCGCGCCCTGCGGCAGTGGGCGCCGACAAGCCCGCCCCGACCAGCAGGAGCAAGGCCGCGAAGGCCAAGGCTGCGAAGGCGAAGGCCGCCAAGGCCGCCGCCGAGAAGCGCGCCGCAGCGGCCGACCAGGCCCTCAGCGCGGGTCAGCTCGCTGCCCAGATCGCCCAGGCGGAGGCGCTGACCGCCGACCTGACCCGCTCCAACGCCGCCATCGCTGCCGCCGCGACCCGCCTCGACCGGCTGGCCAAGCAGGCCAACACCCTCCTGGAGGAGTACGCCGCCGCGCGCGACGCCGAGCGGACCGCGAGGCAGGAGGCCGACCGCAATGTCGCCGCGTACCAGACCCTCTCGGCCCAGCTGGGCGAGGACCGCAAGGCGCTCGGGCAGCTGGCCTACCAGGCCTATGCCGGCGGTGGCGGTGACCTGGCCGACATGAGCACCCTGCTCGACGCGCTCAGCCGGCCGGCGGCCGAGGCGAGCGACACCAGCGCCCAGCTGACCTACCTCAACAACCAGAAGGCGTCGGCGTTCGAGCGCGTCCAGGACCGCACCGTGCTGCAGCAGCAGGTCGCCGTGCAGGCGGTCGAGGCCAGCACCCGGGCGGCGGACGCCGCCACGGCCGCCGCGAAGGCGAAGGCCAGCCTGGAGACCGTGATCGCCGAGCAGAAGTCCCAGCTCGAGGCCACGCGCGCCCTGCACGCCGCCCAGGTGAAGAAGGCCGGGCCCATCGCGGGGCTGCTCCTCGGCAGCGAGGACGCCAGCGCCCTCGCGACGACCCGGCGGCTGCGGGACGCGCTCGTCGTCCCGGGCGTCGAGGCCGACGGGTCGGTCAAGGCGTGCAGCACCGACGAGGCCGACTACCCCAACGGTGCGGTCCCTGCAGCCGGGCTGTGCCCGCTGTACGGGGCCCCGGCCCAGAGCCTGCGCCCCGGGGCGGCCGCGGCGTTCAACGCCATGAGCCTCGCCTACGAGAAGGACACCGGTTCCCCCATCTGCGTCACCGACTCCTACCGGTCGCTGGCCGAGCAGGTGTCGGTCAAGGCCGAGCGCGGCAAGTGGGCAGCCACCCCGGGCACGAGCGAGCACGGGCGAGGGATGGCCGTCGACCTCTGCGGGGGGATCAACAGCTTCGGCTCCGCCGCCCACCTGTGGATGAAGCAGAACGCCCCGCTCTACGGCTGGTTCCACCCAGCGTGGGCCGAGGCGACCGGGTCGCTCCCTGAGCCGTGGCACTGGGAGTACGCCGGCTGACACGCGCCGCAGCTGGGTACCAATACGCATCTGCGCCCGGGGCTGCTGTGCCACCCTTCACGCATGACGACTGAGGCGACCACGCCAACGGCGACGTGGCAGGGCAACGAGCACTACCGCAGGTCCTGGTACTGGTACGACTGGGCCAACTCCGCCTACGTCACGACCACCGCGACGGTGCTGTTCACCCCCTACCTCACCGCCATCGCCGAGGCCGCTGCCTGCCCCGACCTGGCGGACGGCGAGACCTGCCGCACCAACCTCGAGGTCCTGGGCGTCGGGATCTCTCCGGGGTCGGTGGCGCCGTTCACGGTCACCCTCGCCACCATCGTCTCCGCGGTCGCCCTGATCTTCGTGGGGGCGATCGCCGACCGCTCCCCCAGGCCGGCGCGGCTGCTCGGTGTCTTCGCCCTGGTCGGATCCGTCGCCGCCTGCCTCATGGCGCTCGTCCGCGGCACCAACTGGCAGCTGGGTGTGGTGCTGCTCATCGTGGCCAACCTCAGCCTCGGCGCCTCCCTGGTGGTCTACGACTCGATCCTGTGCCGGATCGCCAGCCCCGACGACCGCGACAAGGTCTCCTCGCGCGGCTGGGCCCTGGGCTACCTCGGCGGCGGCCTGCTGCTCGCCATCAACTTCCTCATGCTGAGCAAGCCCGACGCCCTGGGCCTCGACAAGGGCGGCGCCGTACGGCTGAGCATGCTGATGGCGGGCCTGTGGTGGGCCGGCTTCTCGCTCGTCCCCGTCATCGGGATGTGGCGGCTGCGTGGCGTCGAGCGGCCGGAGGTGGCCCGGACGGCGGGCATCGTCGGCGGCAGCCTGCGCCAGCTCGCCTCGACCTTCCGCGAGCTGCGGCTGTTCCCCCAGACGATGCTCTTCCTGATCGCCTACCTGTTCTTCAACGACGGCATCCAGACCGTCATCGGCCAGTCGAGCCTCTACGGCCAGCGCGAGCTCGGGTTCCCCGAGACGACGATGCTGACGCTGTTCCTGATGGTCCAGTTCGTCGGCTTCGGCGGCGCCCTGCTCTTCGGCTCCCTGGCCAGGCGGTACGGCGCGTGGCGCACCGTGCTCTGGGGCCTGGTCCTGTGGACCGGCGTCGTGGTCTTCGCCTACTTCGTGCCCGACAAGCAGGTGGCGCCGCTGTTCGTCCTCGGCGTTGCCATCGGGCTGGTGCTCGGCGGCACCCAGGCCCTGAGCCGCTCGCTCTACAGCCAGCTGGTGCCGAAGGACCGGGAGGCGGAGTTCTTCAGCCTCTACCAGGCCATGGAGCGCGGGACGAGCTGGTTCGGGACGCTGACGTTCGGGCTCGTCTACCAGTGGACCGGCTCCTATCGTCCCGCCATCGTCGCCCTCGCCGTGTTCTTCATCCTCGGCGGTGCGCTGCTGGCCAGGGTGGACATGCGCCGTGGCATCCTCGAGGCGGGCAACACCCTCCCCCACGTGGTCTGACCTGCGCCTTCCCGAGTGAGCGATGTGATCCGCGTCACAGGCGGCCAACGGGCGCGCCACGCCGGACGTCGGAACATTGCACGGGTCGATGGCGTTATGCCTAGCGAATCCGAGCCCCCACCCGAGCGGGCTGGGAAACCACGCACGTTGGGAGAACCACCATGGCAGAACGCACCCTTCGCGGTAGCCGAATGGTTTCGCACAGCCTCGAGACCGACGACCACGTCGTCCCGAGCGAACGACAGATCACCGCGTACGTGTGCCCACTGGGGCACCGTACGGAACTGCCCTTCTCGATCGAGGCGGAGATCCCTCCCACCTGGGAGTGCCGCTGCGGCGAGGAGGCCCGGCTGGTCGACGGCCCGGAGCCCGAGGCCAAGCAGGTCAAGCACGTCCGCACGCACTGGGACATGCTGCTCGAGCGGCGCTCCATCCCCGAGCTCGAGGAGCTCCTGGAGGAGCGGCTGACGCTCCTGCGCGAGTCGCGTGGCGAGAAGCCGCGGCGCAAGCGCACCGCCTGACCACGGCACCACCGCGAGACGGCCACCTCCTGCTGGAGGTGGCCGTCTCGTCGCGTGCGCCAGGCTAGAGGACCTCGCCCTCGATGATGTCGGGTCCGCCCGGGCCACCTGGGCCGCCGGGCCCACGACCCCTCCCGCCCGGGCCACCCCGACGGCCGCCGAACACACCCCCCAGCAGCCGCCGCGCGACCACCGTCTCGAGCAGGGTCCGCGCGATGGGCCGGGTCACGGGCAGGATGAAGAAGAAGCCGACGACGTCGGTGAGGAAGCCCGGGGCGAGCAGCAGGGTCCCGCCGACCAGCACCAGGGCAGCGTCGGCGAGCTCACGGCTCGGCATCCGTCCGGTGTTGAGGGCGGAGGTGAGCGCAGACCAGGCGCGCGCCCCTTCTCGGCGGACCAGCCAGGCGCCCAGCGCAGACTCCAGCAGGAGGAGTGCGAGGGTCTGCCAGCCGCCGATGACCTTGCCGACGGCGATGATGGTGGCGATCTCCAGGACCGGCACGACCAGCAGCAGCACGAACACCACGGCCAGCCAGTGCGGCCGGCGGCGCCGTGCGGGAGGAGGCCCTCCTACAGCTCGTGCCACGTCGGTTCCCGGCGCTGCGACAGGCCACGGAGCTGGTCGGCACGGTGGTGCACACCCCAGACGGTGATGCGCTGCAGGGACTCGCGCATGATGTCGCCGCTCATCTTGGAGTCGCCGATCACACGCTCGACGAACGTGATGGGCACCTCGACGACGCGCAGGCCCAGCCGGACCGCGCGCCGGGTCAGGTCGACCTGGAAGCAGTACCCCTGCGAGGCGACCTGCTCCAGTCCCATGGTCCGCAGGGCCTCGGCGCGGTAGGCGCGGAAGCCGGCGGTCGCGTCGTGGACGGGCATCCCGAGGAGGGCCCGGGTGTAGAGGTTGCCCCCGACGCTGAGCGCCTTGCGGTGCAGCGGCCAGTTGACCACCGAGCCGCCACGGACCCACCGGGAGCCGATGACGAGGTCGGCACCGGCCAGGGCGTCCAGGAGGCGGTGCAGCTGCTCGGGCTGGTGGGAACCGTCGGCGTCCATCTCGACGAGGGCGTCGTAGCCGCGGTCGAGACCCCAGCGGAACCCCGCCAGGTAGGCCATGCCGAGGCCCTGCTTCGCGGGGCGGTGCAGCACGTGGACCTGGGGGTCGCCGGCGGCGAGCTCGTCGGCGACGTCACCGGTGCCGTCCGGTGAGCTGTCGTCGAGGACGAGGATGTCGGCGCCAGGGACGGCGGCACGGATGCGGCGCACGACCAGCGGGAGGTTCTCCCGCTCGTTGTACGTCGGGATGCACACGAGCACCCGCTCGATCTGGTCAGACAACGACGCCTTCCCTTCGTGTCTTCGCCGGCCCCGTCGGGCCGGTGGCGGCGGCCTCGACCCTAGCGGTCCGCCGACGGGACCACTGACCCACCGCCAGCAGCAGCACGGCGGCCAGCCCGGCGACGTACTCGGGCAGGTTGCCGAGCCGGTCGGCGACGGTGACCTCGGTCCGGACCACCGGCGACCCGTACCGGGCCGCTGGGGTGAACAACGAGGTCTTGTCGACGTACGTTCCGTCGGGGTTGATGAAGCCGCTCACCCCGACCGTCGAGACGTGCACGACCGACCGGCCGTGCTCGATGGCGCGGATCCGGCTGATGGCGAACTGCTGCTCGGACTCCGCGGTGTAGCCGAACGTCGCGTTGTTGGTCTGCACGGCGAGGATGCTCGCGCCGAGCCCGGGCTGCAGCGTGGAGTCGCGCATGAGCCCGTCGTAGGCGACCTCGAAGCAGATGGTGGGGATCACCCAGTACGGGTCCTGGCCTGCGACGGGCACCTCGAACCCGCCCGGCCGGTCGCCCCTGGTGAAGTCACGCGCCACCAGGTCGACCTTGTCGCTGAAGTTGCGGAAGAAGCTGCGGAAGGGGATGTACTCCGCGAAGGGCACCGGGTGCTGCTTGACGTAGCGGCCCGGCTCGCCGCCCCCCGGGGTGTAGAGGAGGCTGGCGTTGGAGACGAAGGGCGCGGGGCCGTCGAGCACGGCCCCGAGCAGGATGGGCGCCTTGATGGTCTCCACGGCGAGCCGGATGTCCGCGGCCGCGTCGAGGTTGTCGAACGGGTCGATGTCGGAGGAGTTCTCGGGCCAGACGACCAGGGTCGGCGGCGCGCCGTTACGGGCCGCCGCAGCCAGGGTGCCCTGCACGTGGTTGTCGAGGACCTTGCGCCGCTCGGCGTTGAAGTCCAGGCCGGCCTTGGGCACGTTGCCCTGCACGAACAGGACCGAGACCTTGCGGCCACCGGTGGGGGGTGTCGTGGTCACGGCCAGCACGAGCGGCGCGAGGGCCAGGACGACCAGGACCGGGGCAAGGACCCGGGGCGCGGCGGGCAGCGTGGTCGCCGGCACCCGACGCAGGCGCCCCACCGCCCCCCGGGCCGCCGCGCGGAAGGCGACGTGCACGAGCACGCCGAGGCATGCCACGGCGAACGTCAGGCCGGGTGCTCCCCCGAACCGGGCGAACGGCGCCAGCGGGCTGTCGGCCTGGCTGAACGCCAGGCGCACCCACGGGAAACCCCCGAAGGGCGTGGCGCCGCGGGCGGCCTCCTGCAGCACCCACCCCAGGGGCACGGCGGCGTACGCGAGGGGACGCAGCCGGGTGGCGAGCAGGGGTCGCTGCAGCCAGGCCACCACCAGGCACATGGCCGCGACGTAGAGCGACTCCAGGACGGCCAGGGCCACCCAGGGCAGGGCGCCCACGTAGATGCCGGTCCAGGACAGGGTCGGCAGGAAGAAGCCGAGGCCGTGCGCGAGGCCGCCCAGGGCGGCCAGTCGCGGCCTGGCGCCGAAGGTGGCGGCCGACAGCAGGGCCACGCCGAGCGGCGCCGTCCACCAGATGTCCTGCGTCGGGAAGGCGAGGGCGGTGAGGAGCCCGGAGACCAGGGCCGGGAGGAGGACGGCGCCGGACCGCAGGCCCGGTCGCGGCGGGCGGGATGGCGTCGTCACGCAACCACGGTAGGACACGCCGCGGCCCGCGCCGCCGTTGGGACCAGCAGGAGGTCGACCGGGTGTCGACATCCCGCTGTTGTCTACTGAGCGCGCGGGCCGGACGCCGTCCACCACCGCCTCGGGCGGGAGGCACCAGTAGGGATCGACGTCGCTGCTGGTCAACGGTGGCTGCGCGCGCTAGTCACCGGCAGTACGTCGTGTCCGGTCTGGGTCCCCTCCCCGGGCGGCCACTCGGTGTGACGGCCGTGGGCCAACTTACCGTCGCCGCGGAGCGCCCTGTCAAGGCGTCGTCCATGACGGTTTCACGCCATCGGCCCGGGCGCGCGAGAGGTATGGGGCCAAGTTCGTGCTCCGGCGAATTCCGTTGCAGCGGTTGGCGATCGTCACGGCCTCCGGCGTGTCGCGAACGACACGCCGAGGGACGTGTCAGCTCTCGACGGCAGGAGCGGGGACCACGACGACGCCCCGTGCGGTGGTGGCCACCAGCGCCGGCTCCAGCACGTCGGCGCTGGACTCTCCGCGCTCGGGCGCACCGCGCCCCACGACCCGGACCTCGAAGTCCATCTCGCGGCTGCGGCTACCGACCCGGACCAGCGTGGCACTGATCTCGATCACGTCGCCGGCGCGGACCGGCGCCTTGAACTGGACGTCGGAGTAGGACGCGAACAGGCCTTCGTCACCGTCGGTGAGGATGCACATCTCGGTGGCGACGTCGCCGAACGCCGCCAGGGAGTAGGCGCCGTCGACGAGGTTGCCCGCGTAGTGCGCGTGGCTGTAGGGGACGTAGCGCCGGTGGGTGACGGTGCGCCCGACCGTGGCGGTGGTGGTCATGCCTTCTCCTTCGTCGAGGGCGTGGTGACCCGCGGCGGGGCCAGGGCGTGGACGAGGTAGCTGGCCACCTCGCCCGGGGTGGTGCCGCGGCCGAAGATCCGGTCCACGCCGAGCCTGTCGGCGGAGCCCTCCTCGAAGCGGGGGCCGCCGACGACGAGCAGCGGCACCTGCCCGGCCGGGTACGCCTCGCGGAAGGCGGCGCTCATCGTCGTGGTGTTGTGGATGTGGGCGTCGCGCTGGGTCACGACCTGGCTCACCATCACGGCGTCGGCCTTCTCGGCCCGCGCCCGCTCCACGAGCTCGGGCACGAGGACCTGCGCGCCGAGGTTCACGACCTTGACCTCGCGGTAGTACTCCAGGCCCTTCTCCCCCGCGAACCCCTTGATGTTGAGGATGGCGTCGATGCCGACGGTGTGGGCGTCGGTGCCGATGCAGGCGCCGACGACGACGAGCTTGCGGCGCAGGCGGGACTTGATGGCCTTGTTGACCTCGGTCGGGGTGAGCAGCGGGAACTCGCGTTCGACGACGGTGACCTCGCGCAGGTCGACGAGGTGCTTGACGCTGCCGTAGACCACGAAGAAGGTGAAGTCGGGGCCCATCGCCTTGGCGTGCACCAGCAGCGCCGGCTCCAGGCCCATCTTCGCCGCGAGCTGCAGGGCGGCCCCCTCGGCGCGCTTGTCGTGCGGGACCGGGAGGGTGAAGGAGACCTGCACCATGCCGTCGCCGGTGGTGTCGCCGTAGGGGCGGACGATGTCGGGCGTGGCCCTGCCGGACCTGGCTCCGGGGCCGGGCACCGGCTCGAGCGGCATCGCGCTGTCGGTGGTGGACGCGCTCATCGGTCGCTCCCCTCCTCGAGCATCGTCGTGGCCGGGTTGTCGTAGCCGTCGGCACGGACCACCACCCCGTCCAGGCCCTTGCCGCGGTCGGCGGGCCGCTTCATCAGCCCGAAGGTGCCGTCGGCGATCGCCGCGAGCAGCGGCGGGTCACCGGCGGTGTCGCTGTCGTGGACGATCGCGTCGAGCAGGTCGACCGCCTCGCCGAGCACCTGGCGGGCGCGGGTCTGGATGAACCCGTCGCGCGGTGGGTGGAAGTCCTCGGTCAGGCCGCCGGCCGCGTTGAGGACGTAGCGGACGTTCTGCAGCGCCAGGTCGCGGTCGGACAGGAACGGCGTCACGACGGCCTCGGTCATCATGCCGACCAGCAGGATGCCCTGGCCGGTCATGGCGCCGACGAGGTTGAAGAACCCGTCGAGCAGGTAGCCGCGGAACACGTCGCCCGTCATGTGCTTGGTCGGCGGCATCCACTTCAGCGGCGCCTTGGGGAAGAGCTGGCGCGCCAGCAGCGCGTGCGCGAGCTCCATCCGGAAGCTGTCGGGCAGGTCGGGGTTGATCTCGAACGCGTGCCCGAGGCCGAGCTGCCAGTCCTCGAGGCCGGCCTCCTTGGCGAAGTACTCGTTGAGCAGCTGGCTCACGGTGACCGTGTGCGCGGCCTCGACGGCGTCGGCGGTGGTGAGGTAGTTGTCCTCGCCGGTGTTGATGATGATCCCGGCCCGGGCGTGGATCTGGCGGCTGAACCGCTGGTCGACGAAGGTGCGGATCGGGTTGATGTCGCGGAAGAGGATGCCGTACATCGAGTCGTTGAGCATCATGTCGAGCCGCTCGAGCCCGGCCAGCGTCGCGATCTCCGGCATGCAGAGGCCGGAGGCGTAGTTGGTGAGCCGGATGTAGCGGCCGAGCTCCTTGGACGTCTCGTCCAGGGCCGCGCGCATGAGCCGGAAGTTCTCCTGCGTGGCGTACGTGCCGGCGTACCCCTCGCGGGTGGCGCCCTCGGGTACGTAGTCGAGCAGCGACTGCCCCGTGGAGCGGATCACCGCGATGATGTCGGCGCCCTCCCGGGCGGCGTTCTGGGCCTGCGGGATGTCCTCGTAGATGTCGCCGGTGGCCACGATGAGATAGATCCAGGGCCGCTGCTCGGGGTCGCCGTGGCGCTTGACGAGCCGGTCGCGGTTGGCCCGCTGCTTGTCGATGGTGCGTATGCCGCGGCTCACCTCGCGCCGCGCGAGCGACTGGGCGCGGGTGGCCTCACGGCCCACGGGCAGGCGGAACTGCACCGAGCCGCTGGCAGCCTTCTGCGCGAGGGTCAGCAGGTCGGGGGCCTCTCCCCTGCGCAGCGCGTCGTAGACCGGCGTCGTGACCCCGTGCTCGAGACCGACCTCCGCGCGGACCGCGTCGACGAGGTGGTTGACCCACGGCACGCGCTCGTGGTCGGCGCCGGCGAGACCGGCCAGGCGCAGGGTGGCCCGCTCCACCGAGACGGTCGTGTGGCTCTGGGCCAGCTTGACGACGGGGCGGCCCGCCTTGCGCGCGAGGGCGCGGGCTTGGCGGACGGTGGCCGGATCGAGGTCCAGCAGGGGCTTGGCACGGGAGGACACGGCGCAAATCTAGCAGCGGGACACAGAATTTCCGGCCAACCCCCCAGTTGGCCGGAAATCCTGTGGGTCCATGAGTCGGGCTCCCGCCAGGTTCTCGTCAGGGGCTCTCGTCAGGGGCTCTCGACCGAGTCGGGCGCGTCCTCGTTCACCTGGGTCTTCGCCCTGGCGCGCACCACCGCGGGGACGGAATCGACCACGGTCGGCTGCACGGTCACCTCGGTCCGGTTCCCGGAGTCCGTCTCCCCCAGGTAGCGGGCGGTGGCGGCGTCGAAGTAGACGGCATCGACGTAGGCGCCGCGGTACTCCAGCTCCACCGCGTCGTGGCCCGCGAACTGGACCCTCGAGGTCGTGACCTGCGGCAGGCTCCCGAGGAGCCGGATCATGGCGGCGTTGAGGGCCGGCGGGGTCATGCCCTGGGCGAACCGGTCGCTGCAGTCCTCGAAGATCGCCTGGCTCGGGTCGAGGGAGTTGGGGCCGTCGCTGCGGAGGTGGGCGTCGAAGAAGGCCCGCAGCCCGGCGGGGTCGGAGGGCCACTGCTGGTAGTCGGCGGGCTGGGTGCCCATGAAGGGGTCGTCGCCGAGGTCGCTCGCCGGGATGCGCTCGTAGGTGGTGCCCACCGGCTCGACCCGGGAGGTGTCGCGCCGCCACGCGGTCCCGTCGGCGTCGACCCAGCTCTCCGACGTGGAGTCGACGGCCGGGGTCTGGGCGTCGCGGTGCGCCTGGGTGAAGGTGACCACCTGGTGGAGGTACTGTCCCGGCCCGACCACCAGGGTGGGAGCCACGGCTGCGGTGCTGGCGAGCTGCTCCACGGCGTCAGCGCGGGGCAGCGCCGTACCGGGCGCGAGCACGGCGGTGCCGCCGGCGACCGCAAGCGTGGCGACGGCGGCCGCGGCACCCAGGGCGACCCACCGGCGGCGGGACCGGCGGGGTACGAGGGCGACGGTGCGCCCTGCCGAGGTGTGCTGCGGGTCCGCGCGGCGGCGGGTGGAGGCCAGGGTGTCCTCGACGTCTGCAGGGCCCCAGTCGTCGGTGAGGTCGTCGTCGGTGGGACGGGCGGCCACGAGCAGCGCGAACGGGTCACGCGGGTCGAGGGTCCGGTCGGGCAGCTGGTCGAGCGTCTTCATGAGACCTCCTGGGCGAGTGCGGCACGGGTGAGGTGCGGGGTACGCGCCGGCTCCCCCGCCGGCGAAGGGGTGGAGGGTGCCGAGCCCGGCGCGGCCTCGGCGGCGTGCGCGGCACGCAGCCGGGCGCGGGCCCGGTGGAGCCGGACGGTGAAGGCCCGCACCGAGCAGCCGGCGACGGCAGCTGCCTCGGCGGGCGGCAGCCCGTCCCACGCGGTGAGCAGGAGCGCCTCACGCTCCGCGCGGGTGCACTGCTCGAGGGCCCGCAGGACGCTGTCGCGCTCGTGGACGGCCTCGTCCGCGGACGGGGCGGTGGACGTCCAGCCCTGCCGCACCGCGGCGAACCAGACCTGGTCGGCGCGACGGGCCGTACGGCGCTGGTTGGCGATGACGTTGCGGGCCACCACCAGCAGCCAAGGCAGGGGTTCGTCGGGCACCTGCTCGGGCCGGCGCCACGCGACGAGGAAGGTCTCGGAGACGACGTCGTCGCACTGGCTGGGCTCCACGTGGCGCCGGGCGTAGGCGCGGACGCGGGGCGCGTGCTGCCGGAACAGGGCGCTGAGCTGCTCGTCGAGCTGGCGGCGGTGTGGGCTGTCGTCGGGGGCGGCGGGTGGGTGACCGTCGAGGTCACTGTCTGGGTGTCTGCTCACACCCTCCTGTGTCCGCTGCTCCCCCCGGATCACGCGCATGGCCCGAATTGTGTCGCTTCGCGCCCCGCGGAGCGGTAGGGATCGCCGGTGTCAGGCGGCTAGGGCGCCCGCGTCGAAGACGGTGCGGCCGCGGACCACGTTGCGCAGGCACTCGGGGGCGGGGGCACCGGGCGACAGGTCGGGCAGTCCCGGAGTGCCCGACCGCGGGTCGGTGCTCCACGTCTGGATGCGGTCGTCCGGGGCCTGCACGACGAGGTCGCCGACCTTCCAGACCGCGAACGTGGCAGGCAGGCCGAGGTCGAGGTAGCCGCGGTCGTCGAGCCCCGCAGCGCGCCAGCCGCCCCGGGTGTGGGCGAGGAACGCCGAGCGGGCGGAGATCCGCTGGCGCTCGTCGTGGTGCTCGATGCAGGCGCGCACGGCCTCCCACGGTGCGAACGGCGTCACGGGGGTGTCGGAGCCCAGCGCGACGGTCATCCCGGCGGCGAGCATGGAGGCGAACGGGTTCATCGGCGCCTCCCCGACGACGCGCTCGGCGCCCAGCCGCGCGGCGTACATCGCGTCGGACCCGCCCCACAGGGCGTCGAAGGCAGGCTGGACGCTGGCCCCGACACCGAGGGCGACCAGGCGCTCGATGGCGCGGCGGTCGACCATCTCGAGGTGCTCGAGGCGGTGCCGGGACCGGGCGACGACGGGCGCGCCGACCAGCTCGGCTGCGGCCTCGAACCCCTCGACCACGGTGTCCACGCCGGCGTCGCCGATGACGTGGAACCCGGCCTGCAGCCCCGCGAGCGAGCAGGCCGCCACGTGGTCGCGGACCTCGGCGACGGACAGGTAGGGGTTGCCCGTGTGACCGGGCGCGTCGGCGTACCCGGACCGCAGGTGGGCGGTCCGCGAGCCGATGGAGCCGTCGACGTTGAGGTCGCCCGCCAGGCCGCGAGCGCCGTGCAGAGTCGCGACATCACGGGCCTGCTGCTCGTCGGCGACGAGCTCGGCCCAGTAGCCCATGGCCTGCGGGACGTCACCGCCCCCCCCTGCCGCCAGGACGTCGGCGAAGTCGTCGGCGCTGGAGACGACGGGGCCGCCGTTCTCGTGGACGAGGCCGATGCCCGCTGCCGCCGCGGTGCGCAGCGCGAGGTCGATGTCGGCGCGGCGCTGGGCGGGCGTCACCGCCTGGTTGAACGCCTCGCGCGCCGCGTGGTGGGCCTCGCGGGTGACCAGCCCCTCCCCCTCCCAGCCGGGGAGGTCACGGGCACCGCACGCGGCCGCGAGCGCCGAGGAGATGACGGCGGAGTGGCCGTCGACGCGGGGCGAGTAGACGACACCACCGTAGGTCGCCCGGTCGAGCTCGGCCGCGGTCATCGCGCGTCGCTCGGCCCACAGGCCCTCGTCCCAGTTGGGGGCGTAGACCGGGCGTCCCTGCTGGCGACGTCCGGCGTCCTCGATGCGCGACAGCGCCTCGGCGGCGCTGCGCGTGGTGGCGACGTCGACGCCGCGCAGACCCGCGCCCGTCTGCGACAGGTGGGCGTGGGCGTCGACGAAGGCCGGCGTCACCAGGGCCCCGTCGAGCTCGACGACGCGGTCCACCGCGTCGCCGTGGACCGCGGCCGCGTCGTCGCCACCGATCCAGGCGATCGTGCCCGTCGCGTCGTCGACGACCATCGCGTTGGCGAAGGGGTCGATGGGTGAGTAGACGAAGCCGCCGCGGTAGAGAGTGCTCACGCGAGCACCCTATGCGTCGGCCTGTGCCCTCTCGTCGCCGAGGACGGACAGGCACGCGCGGGCGATCTCCAGCTCCTCACGGGTCGGCACCACCCACGCGGGCACCCGGGTGGTCACGGCGGTCACCCTCCGCTCAGGCTCGCCGTCCTCGTTCGCCTCAGGGTCCAGCTCCACCCCGAGGGCGCCGAGGCCGTCGAGCACCGCGGCGCGCACCGGCGCGCTGTTCTCCCCGATCCCACCCGTGAACGCGATGGCGTCCGCGCCTCCGAGCGCCACGGCGTACGCGCCGACGTACTTGCGCAGCCGGTAGGTCATGACGTCGAAGGCGAGCGCAGCGGCGTCGTCGCCGCTGGCCCGCCGCTGCTCGAGCTCCCGCAGGTCGGACACACCCGCCAGGCCGAGGAGGCCGCTGCGGAAGTTGAGGGCCTCGTCGTAGGACCTCGCGTCCAGGTCGGCGACCCGCGCCAGGTACGCGCCCAGGGCAGGATCGACGTCCCCGGACCGGGTGCCCATGACCAGGCCCTCGAGTGGGGACAGCCCCATCGAGGTGTCGATGCTGCGGCCGGCCTTCACCGCGCAGGCGCTGGCGCCGTTGCCGAGGTGGAGCACGATGACCGCGCAGTCCTCGGGTGCGCGCCCGAGCAGCTCGGCGGTGCGCTGGGAGACGTAGCGGTGGGAGGTGCCGTGGAAGCCGTAGCGGCGCACCCGGTGCTGCTCGCGCCACTCGGCAGGCACCGCGTACGTGTGGGCCTCCCTGGGCAGCGTCTGGTGGAAGGCCGTGTCGAAGACGGCAACCTGCGGGACGCCGGGGAACGACTCCCGCGCGCTGAGGATGCCCTCGAGGTTGGCCGGGTTGTGCAGCGGGGCCAGCGGCACGAGCGAGCGGATCGCCTCGACCACGTCGTCGTCGACCACGACCGGCGCGCTGAACCGTGGTCCGCCGTGCACCACGCGGTGGCCCACCGCGTACAAGCCCGCCCCGGACAGGTCCGGGCCGTGCTCGCGCAGCGCCTCCCTCGCCGCACCGAGGGCCTCGCCGTGGTCGCGACAGGTGACGTCGCGCTCATGGGTGTCGTCCCCGGTCTGGTGCCGCAGCCGACCCGCTCCGCCGATGCGGTCGACCATCCCGGACGCGGCGGTGCGTCCCGTGACGGCGTCGACCACCTCGTACTTCAGCGACGAGGACCCGGCGTTGACGACCAGGACGGTGCGGCTCGCCATCAGGCGCCGGCCTGGATGGCCGTGATGGCGATGGTGTTGACGATGTCGCGCACCAGGGCTCCCCGGGACAGGTCGTTGACCGGGCGGTTGAGCCCCTGCAGCACGGGGCCGATGGCGACGGCCGAGGCGCTGCGCTGCACAGCCTTGTAGGTGTTGTTGCCGGTGTTGAGGTCGGGGAAGACGAGCACCGTGGCGCGCCCGGCCACCGGGCTGTCCTTGAGCTTGGTCGCGGCCACGCCCAGGTCCACCGCCGCGTCGTACTGGATGGGGCCCTCGACGGGTAGGCCCGGTTCCCGCTGGTGGACCAGAGCGGTGGCGGCCCGCACCTTGTCGACGTCGGCGCCCGACCCCGACTCCCCCGTCGAGTAGGACAGCATCGCCACCCGCGGCTCGATGCCGAACTGCTCCGCGGTGCGGGCCGAGGAGATCGCGATGTCGGCGAGCTGCTCGGCGGTGGGGTCGGGGTTGACCGCGCAGTCGCCGTAGACGAGCACGCGGTCGGCGAGGCACATGAGGAACACGCTGGAGACGACCGAGACCCCCGGGGCCGTGCGCACCACCTCGAGGGCGGGGCGGATCGTGTGGGCCGTCGTGGTGACGCAGCCGGCAACCATGCCGTCGGCCAGGCCCTGGTGCACCATCATCGTGCCGAAGTAGGAGGGGTCGGCGACCCGGTCGCGTGCCTGGTCGAGGGTCACGCCCTTGTGGGCCCGCAGCTGCGCGTACTCCGCGGCGAACCCCTCGCGCAGGTCGCTCGTGCCGGGGTCCACGACGTCCGCCCCCGTGATGTCGACGCCGAGGAGCCCGGCGTTGGCGCGGACGGTCTCCTCGTCGCCGAGCAGCGTGAGCTTGGCGATCCCGCGGGCCAGCACGGTGTCGGCAGCCAGCAGGATCCGGTCCTCCGCGCCCTCCGGCAGCACGATGTGCGCCCCGGACAGCCGTGCCTCGTCGACGAGCCGGTGCTCGAACATCAGCGGGGTCACGGTGCCCTCGCCCGTCGTGGCGACCGGTCCGAGCAGCGCCTCGGCGTCCAGGCCGCGCTCCACCATGGCGACCGCCGCCTCGAGCTTGCGCGTCGAGTCGGGCGTGAGCCGACCGCGCGCCGCGCCCAGCCTCGTGGCCGTGGTCATCGTGCCGCCGTCGGTGGCGATGACCGGCAGCACGACATCGAGGCCCTCGATCAGCCGCTCGACCTGCGGGGTGAGGGGGAACCCGCCGTTGAGGACGATCCCGGACAACGTCGGGAAGGTCTTGGACCGGTGCGCGAGCAGGACACCGAGCAGGACGTCCTCGCGGTCACCGGGGACGATCACCACTCCCCCGTCGAGGAGCCGGTCGAGGACGTGCGGCATGGTCATGGCGGCGACGACCAGCCCCGTGCACTCCCGGTCGAGCCAGCCGGTGTCACCGTGCACGAGGCGGCCCGCGCAGGCGTCCATGAGGTCCTTGACGGTAGGCGCCCGGAGCAGCGGGGTGTCGGGCAGGGACTGCACCGGGACCCCGACCAGCGCCGACACCGCAGCGGTCACCTGCTCCACGCGCGCCGGGTCCACCCGGTTGGCCACGACGCCGGTCACGTGGGCGTGGGCCTCCCGGGCCGCCACGACGGCCATCTCGGCGGCGGTGGCGACCTGCGCCGGGTCGTGGTCGGCGGCGGGCACCACGAGCAGCAGCCGTGAGCCGAGGTTCGCCGCCACCGCGGCGTTGACCGAGAACTCCGTGGGCGCCGACACGTCGGTGAAGTCTGAGCCGACGACCAGCACCACGTCGTGGTCACGCGCCACCTCGTGGAACCTGTCCACGATGAGGCCCATGGCGTGGTCGGGCGAGGCGTGCAGCTCGTCGTACGTGACGCCGCAGGCCTGCTCGACGGTGAGGTCCCCCGGCAGCTGGGCCAGCAGGGTCCGGACCAGCTCGTCCGGCGCACCGGCGCGGACGATGGGCCGGAACACGCCGACCCGCCCGGCGCGGCGGCTCAGCTGGTCCAGCAGGCCGACCGCCACCGCCGACTTGCCGGACTGCGCTTCGGTGCCGGCGATGTAGATGCTCGTGGCCACGGGGCTGAAACTACCGGGACGACTCGGCCGACGCCGCCCGGTCGGAAGGTCCGGGGTCGGACGGTGGGTTGTCGGACGGTCCGCTCCAGGTCCAGGCCGCGATGTCCGGCAGGTCCTCCAGGTGCTCGCGGATGTGGGTCTCGTGCTCGGCGAGCCGCTGGTCGCACAGGTCCTTGAGCTCGCGCCATCCCGTGGGCCTGGTGCGTGCCCGTCGCAGCACCTCCTTGGCGAGGTGGAAGCGGCTCATCTTGTTGAGCACTACCATGTCGAACGGCGTCGTCGTCGTGCCCTGCTCGCTGAACCCGCGGACGTGGAAGCGCCCCGGGTTGGCCCGGCCGTGGATGAGCTGGTGGACGGCGCGCGGGTAGCCGTGGAACGCGAACACGACGTGCCGCTCCGGGGTGAAGACGTCCTCGAAGTGGCTGTCGGAGAACCCGTTGGGGTGGTCGTTCTCGGGGATCAGCGTCATGAGGTCGATGACGTTGACGAACCGCACCTTGAGGTCCGGCACGTGGTCGCGCAGGAGCTCGGCGGCCGCGAGCGCCTCCTGCGTCGGCACGTCACCCGCGCAGGCCAGCACGATGTCGGGGTCGTCGTCCGGGCCGCAGGTGCTGGCCCACTCCCACATCGAGGCACCGGCCGAGCACGCCCGGGCGGCCTCCTCGAGGGAGAGGTACTGCAGGTGCTTCTGCTTGTCGACGACGATGAGGTTGACGTGGTCGGTGCCGGACAGGCAGTGCTCGCTGATCCACAGCGCGGTGTTGGCGTCCGGTGGCAGGAACACCCGGACCACACCGGGAGCCAGCGGCAGCAGGCAGTCGATGAGACCGGGGCCCTGGTGGGAGAACCCGTTGTGGTCGTTGCGCCAGCAGGTCGAGGTCAACAGGATGTTGAGCGAGGACACCGAGTCCCGCCACGGCAGCTCCTGGGCGTGCTGCAGCCACTTGACGTGCTGCACCGCCATCGACGCCGACACCATGGCGAAGGCCTCGTACGTCGCGAACATCCCGTGCCGACCGGACAGCAGGTAGCCCTCGAGCCAGCCCTGGCACAGGTGCTCGCTCAGCACCTCCATGACACGGCCGTCGGGGCCGAGGTCGTCGTCGGTGTCGCGCAGCGGTCCCATGAAGCACCGGTCGGTGACCTCGAACACCGGCTGCAGCCGGTTGCTCGCGGTCTCGTCCGGGGAGAACAGCCGGAAGGTGCCGCCACCGTCGGGGCGGGCCGTCGCGGCATACAGGTCGCGCAGCAGCCGGCCCGTGGTGATCGTGTTCTCGACGAGGTCCCGGCCGCGGCCCGAGGGCTCCACCGCCACCTCGTACGCCGCGAGCTCGGGCATGGGCAGCGGGGTCCGCAGCCGCCCGCCGTTGGCGTACGGCGTCGCGGACATGCGCCGGTCGCCCTCGGGAGCCAGGTCGCGCAGCTCGGGGACGAGGCGGCCCTCGTCGTCGAACAGCTCCTCGGGCCGGTAGGTGCGCATCCACTCCTCGAGCATCCGCAGGTGCTCCGGGTGGTCGGCGAGGCCGGAGAGCGGGACCTGGTGGGCGCGGTTGGTGCCCTCCACCTGGACGCCGTCGACGACGGCCGGACCGGTCCAGCCCTTGGGTGTGCGCAGGACGATGGCCGGCCACCGGTGCCGGACGGGCTCGGCGGGGGCGCCTGCCCCGCGGGCGGTGACCTGCAGCTCGCGGATGCGGCTGTGGGCGTCGAGCAGCGCGTCGAGCAGGGCGGGGAAGACCTCCCGCGGGTCGTCGCCGGACACCGTGACGGGGTCCCAGCCCTGGCTCATCAGGTAGGCCTCGACATCTGCGTCGTCCGTGCGGCCGAGGACGGTGGGCCCGGCGATCTTGTAGCCATTGAGGTGCAGGATCGGCAGGACCGCCCCGTCGCGCCGGGGGTTGAGGAACGTCGGCAGCCGCCACGAGGCGCTGAGCGGCCCCGTCTCGGCCTCGCCGTCCCCGACGACGCAGGCCACGGTCAGGTCGGGGTGGTCGAACGCCGCCCCCGCCGCGTGCACGAGGGCGTAGCCGAGCTCACCGCCCTCGTGGATGCTGCCCGGCGTCTGGACGCTGACGTGGCTGGGCACCCCGCCGGGCGAGGAGAACTGCCGGAACAGGTCGCGCACCCCGGCCGCGTCGTCGCCGATGTGGGGGTACACCTCGGTGTAGGTCCCCTCGAGCCACGCCGTCGCGACCAGCGCGGGCCCGCCGTGCCCGGGGCCGGTGACGTAGAGCCAGTCGCTGTCGGTGGCGCGGATGACGCGGTTGAGCAGCGTGTAGACCATCGACAGGCCGGGACTGGTCCCCCAGTGGCCGAGCAGCCGCGGCTTGGTGTGCTCCAGCCGCAGCGGTTCGCGCAGCAGCGCGTTCTCGCGCAGGTAGATCTGGCCGACGGTGAGGTAGTTGGCCGCCGCCCACCACCGCAGGTCGAGGTCGAGGTCGTCCGGTGCGTACGCGATCGCGGAGGGTGCGGTGGGAGCCGGGTCTGGGCGCATACCCCCGATCGCACCATGTCCGACGGGGTCGCGCAGGGAAGTTGGTCCCTACCGGACCGGTTGCTCCTCGAGGCGCCCCTCGAACAGGCCGCGGACGACCGCGTCCCGGCGCAGCAGGTCCAGGGCGTACGCCGCGTGGCCGGGCACGTAGCCGTTGCCGACGAGCATGCGGACGTCGGCGGCGACGCCCTCCGCACCGAGCGCCGCCGCGGCGAAGCTCGTGGCCATCGAGAAGAAGATGATGGTGCCGCCCTGGGCGGTGGACAGGATGGCGGGCTGCTCGCAGCCGGGCACGTCGACGCAGACGACGGTGACGTCCGCCGGCCCACCCGCAGCGGCCACGGCCTCGGACAGGCCCAGCGGGCTGCGCGCGTCGGCGACCACGACCTCCTCGGCCAGGCCGGTGTCCCGCAGCAGCTCGGCCTCCCGCTCGACGGGCACCACCGCGATGCGGTGGGCGGCGCCCGCCTCGGCCGCGGCTGCCAGCGAGAGGGAGCCCGACTTCCCGGCACCACCGAGGACGGCCACGGTCGGGGCGTGCCCGCGGGCGGCGTACTCGGCAACGACGCGGTGCACGAGGGCGGGGGCGCCGCACACGTCCATCACCATCAGCGCGAGGTCGGGGCTGAGGTCGTCGGGGAGCTGCGCGGCGATGGAGCGGCCGAACAGGACCGCGTGCCCCTGTGCTGGCACGCGCTCGGAGCGGCCGTCCCAGCGGGCGAGGCCGTCGGTGAGGACGAGCGGCGTGAGCGACAGCGAGACCAGCGTGGCCACCCGGTCGCCGACCGACAGGCCCAGCGGGGACTGCGGCCCGACCTCCTCGACGGTGCCGATGAGCATGCCGCCCGAGCCGGTCACGGGGTTCTGCATCTTGCCTCGGGTGGCGACGATGTCGAGCACCTCGGCGCGCACCGCCTCACCGTCGCCGCCGTGCTTCTCCGACAGCTGGCGGAAGGAGGCCGCGTCGAGGTTGAGGGTCTCGACCGCGATGCGCACCTCGTCGGGCCACAGCTCCGGACGGGCGTCGAGGCGCTGCGCCGCCTGCGGCAGCGTCGCTCCGGCGGGCTCGAGGACGCGGTGGAGGCCGACCGGCGACGAGGGGGTGTGAGGCACAGAATCTCCCAGCTATGGCGACACGAGGTGAAGATCTTGCGGCGAAGGTTCCCGATCGACGCAACCTGTCCCGTATCCTGCCACGTATGAGCACCGCGATCGAGCAGCCCTACGTCTACCGCCACCGCGAGCTGGTCGAGCCCGACTGGACCCGCTTCCCCGGGTGGCGGGACGTCACGGCCCAGGACTGGGCCAGCGCCCAGTGGCAGCGCGCCCACTGCGTCAAGAACCTCAAGCAGCTCCGCGAGCTCATGGGCGACCTGCTCACCGAGGCGTTCTACGCCGACCTCGAGCGCGACCAGGCCGAGCGCGCCACGATGTCGATGCTCGTGCCGCCGCAGATGATGAACACCATGGTCAGTGAGATGACCTGGGCCGACGGCCGGATGCCTGCAGCCGGTGTCGAGTTCACCCGCGCGTTCTACGCCGACCCGGTCCGCCGCTACATGCTCCCGGTGTTCTCCGACCGTCGCACCGACTGGCCGAGCCACCCGCACGCCACCCGCGACAGCCTGCACGAGCACGACATGTGGGCCGTCGAGGGCCTGACGCACCGCTACCCCACCAAGGTCCTCGCCGAGATGCTGCCGACCTGCCCGCAGTACTGCGGCCACTGCACGCGCATGGACCTCGTCGGCAACTCCACCGCCGTCATCGACAAGCTCAAGCTCACCGGCAAGCCGGTCGACCGGTATGCCGCGATGCTCGACTACCTGCAGCGCACCCCGCAGGTGCGCGACGTCGTCGTCTCGGGCGGCGACGTGGCCAACATGCCGTGGAAGAACCTCGAGGGGTTCCTGGACAAGCTGCTGGACGTCGAGAACGTCCGCGACATCCGGCTCGCCACCAAGGCGCTCATGGGCCTGCCGCAGCACTGGCTGCAGGACGACGTCGTCGAGGGGGTCGCGCGCGTGTCGGCGAAGGCCCGCTCGCGCGGTGCCTCGCTCGCCATCCACACCCACGTCAACAGCGCCCAGTCGGTCACGCCGCTGGTCGCCGACGCCGCGAAGGCGATGCTGCAGGCGGGCGTCCGCGACGTGCGCAACCAGGGCGTCCTCATGCGCGGGGTCAACGACTCCGTCGAGCAGCTGCTCGACCTCTGCTTCGCCCTGCAGGACGACGCGATGATCACGCCGTACTACTTCTACATGTGCGACATGATCCCGTTCAGCGAGCACTGGCGGCTCTCGCTCGCGGAGGCCCAGCACCTGCAGCACTCGATGATGGGCTACCTGCCCGGGTTCGCGACGCCGCGCATCGTCTGCGACGTCCCCTACGTCGGCAAGCGCTGGGTGCACCAGGTCGACAGCTACGACACCGAGCGCGGGATGTCGTTCTGGCGAAAGAACTACCGCACCTCCATCGAGGGGGCCGACACCGACGCGCTGTCGCGCGACTACGTCTACTACGACCCGATCTACACCCTCCCCGAGGCCGGGCAGCAGTGGTGGCGTGAGCAGGGTGACCACGAGACGGCCCACGCCGTCGCCGTCGAACGCGCCGCCGCGAGCCGTGAGGCGGCCGAGCGCGACACCGCCCTGGTGTGAGGGGGCCGTGTGACGTGGTCGACGTGAGACGTCGGTGTGCGGCGGCTCGGGGCTTCGCTAGGTTGCTCCCGTGACTGCCATCGCCCTCCCCCGCAAGCGTGTCCTCGCCGACGTCATCCCGGGCGGTCTCGTCCGTGACGCCGTCCTCGTCCTCGGCGGCGCCGCCTTCGTCGGCCTGCTCGCCCAGTTCGCCATCCCGCTGTCGTTCACGCCGGTCCCGCTGACCCTCGGCACCTTCGCCGCGCTGCTCACCGGTGCCGCGCTCGGCTCCGTCCGCGGGCTGCTCAGCGTCGGCCTCTACATGGCTGCCGGCATGGCCGGGGTGCCATGGTTCGCCGGCCACGCCAGCGGCTACGGCTTCCCGTCGTTCGGCTACATCATCGGGTTCGTCGCGGCCGGCGCCCTCGTGGGCTGGCTGGCCCAGCGCGGTGCCGACCGCACGGTCGTGCGGACAGCCGGCCTCATGGTCCTCGGCAACGTCGTCATCTACGCCGTCGGGCTGCCCTACCTCATGGCCGCCACCGGCATGGACCTGTCCACCGGCCTGGCCAAGGGCGTCGTGCCGTTCCTGCTCGGCGACGCGATCAAGATCGCGGTCGCCGCCGGGCTGCTGCCCGCCGCGTGGAAGCTCGTCCAGCGCGTCGAGCAGCGCTGACCCGCCTGCCCACCTCGGTCACCCCGCGCCCACCGCGTACCGCATGGGATCCCGACGTGACCGCTCGGCCGGCACCCCTGCCACCACGGCGCTGACGCGCCTCGGTGTGCGCTTCGGCATCCACCCCTACGAGCACGACCCGGCCGCGGCCTCCTACGGACTGGAGGCCGCGGCCGCGCTGTCGGTGCCACCCGGCCAGGTGTTCAAGACCCTGCTCGTGGAGGCCGATCGCGGCTTGGCGGTCGGCATCGTGCCGGTCGACCGCAGCCTCGACCTCAAGGCGCTCGCGACGGCCCTGGGTGTGAAGAAGGTGTCGATGGCAGACCCGGTGGCGGCGGAGCGCAGCACCGGGTACGTCGTCGGCGGCATCTCCCCCATCGGCCAGAAGAAGCGGCTCCCCACGGTCCTCGACCGGGGCGCCACGGCCTTCGACGTCGTCTACGTCTCCGGCGGCCGGCGCGGGCTGGACCTCTCCCTGTCCCCCGACGACCTCGTCGCCGCCACCGGCGCCTCGCTGGCCCCGATCGCCCGCTGAGCGCCGAGCCGCCGGGTCGCCGATGGCCGTCCCGCGCCCACCCGGTGGACGCCGGCGGGAAATGTCGGCGACTCGCCCCGATCCGGGCCCGGCCCGATCTACGGTGGCCGGAAGGGATCCGGGTCCGCCGGACCGGCGAGCGAGAGGGTGCGGGTGAGACGACGCTTCGTGGTGCCGGTGCTGCTCGGCGTGGCTGCGCTGGTGGCCGGCGCCGCGGCCGGCCCACGGGCCATGCCGCCGGAGGAACAGCTCATCACCGCTCCCGGGTACCGCGCGCAGCCCGCCTACGCGGACAACGGCCAGGAGGCCGCCGACCTGCGCTGGCTCGCCTCGGGCACCGTCCCGGGCTCCGGGACGCCGTGGCAGGACATGGCCCGGTGGGCGCTCGTCGACGTCCACGCCCACCTCGAGATGAACGGGACCGTCTCGGCCGGCCCGGGTGGCCCGTGGGACCACTTCTGGCCGCGAGACGGCTCGTTCGCGGCGGTCGCGCTCAGCCGCAGCGGCCACCCCAGCGACGCGGCGTCCGTGCTCGACCGCCTGGCGCGGCTCGAGTTCGACCCGGCCGTGGGGTTCCAGGCTAGGTACGCCATGGACGGCAGCCCGCTGACCGACCGCCCGCGGCAGTCCGACGGCTGCGGGTGGGTGCTGTGGGCCATCGCGGAGGTCCGCCGCGACGACGACGCGGGCGTGCCGCCGTCGGCATCCGAGCTGCGTGATCGGTGCGTGCGGACCCTGACCGGGCTCGTGGACGGTGGCCGACGGCTGCCTCCACCCTCGCCCGACTACTGGGAGGTGCCGGTCACCCGCACGTCCCTGGGCACTGTGGCGCCGATGCTGGCAGGCCTGGCGGCGGCCGGCCGCGACTACGCCGCCACGGGAGACCTCGAGGCGTCGAGCCGGACGCACGCCACCGTCGCCCGTCTGGCCACGACGGTCGAGCGCGGCATGGGACCGGGCTACGAGCGGTTCGGTGACGACGGGGGCCTGGACGCCTCGCTCGTGGTGCTGCTGCCGCCGTTCACCGCCGAGGACGACCTCCCCGCCGGCATGGTGCGGGCGGTGGAGAAGGCGCTGGCGCACTACCAGCGGGAGGCTTCGCAACCGGCCGGCGGTGTCGCCCCGGGAGTGCAGTGGCTCAAGCCGGGCGGTGCCTCGTGGACCCCGCAGACCGCCCTGGTGGCTCTGTCGGACGCTGCCGGCGGCCACGGGCACGCCGCCGACCTGCGGCTCGCGTGGCTGGACGCGCACCGGACGGCACACGGCTCCTTGCCGGAGAAGGTCACCAGGACCGGGCGCCCGGCCGGGCCGGCGCCGCTGGTCTGGACCGCCTCGCTCGTGGTGCTCACCCTCGCCGAGCTCGACGGCACCTCGGCCTCCGCCGCCTCCTGACCGGCTGGCCGTCCGCGGTGAGGCCAGCGGCTCACCGGCGCGGCAGCTCTACTCCCAGGGGGTGGAGAGCACCACGGTGGTGCGGGTGGCCACGTTCGCCACGGCGCGGATCCTGGCGAGCAGCACCTCGAGGTCGCCGGGGGTGCGCACCCTGGCCTTGAGGATGTAGTTCTCCTCGCCGGCCACCGAGTGGCACGCCTCGATCTCGCTGACGTCGC
Organism: Phycicoccus sp. Soil748; assembly: GCF_001428025.1. Taxonomy (GTDB): domain Bacteria; phylum Actinomycetota; class Actinomycetes; order Actinomycetales; family Dermatophilaceae; genus Pedococcus. The sequence goes on from NZ_LMSC01000012.1 coordinate 292,215, forward strand.
GCAGCCGGTCGGGGATGTCGTCGGGGGCCGCCGGGTCGAGGGGCGTGATGGAGATGAACGCCGTGAGCGGCAGGCCGAGCTCGGCGTAGTCGACGACCGCGGCATACCCCTTGAGCACCCCGCGCTCCTCGAGGCGGCGCACCCGCTGGTGCACGGCCGAGGTCGACAGCCCCATCGCCTTGCCCAGGTCGGTGTAGCTCATGCGGCCGTCGGAGCGCAGCAGGGAGACGATGCGTCGATCGAGGTCTTCCACGCCCGACAGCCTACTGAGCGGCACACCGCTGTGCTGGCAGCATGGGCACATGACCTCCGAGCCCACCGGGCGCCTGATGCTGCTCGACTCCGCGTCCCTGTACTTCCGGGCGTTCTTCGGCGTGCCTGACCAGCGCAAGGACCCGGGCGAGCCGCCCACCAACGCGATCCGCGGGTTCCTCGACATGGTGGCGTCGCTCATCACGACCCACCAGCCGACCCACTTCGTGGCCTGCTGGGACAACGACTGGCGCCCGCAGTTCCGGGTGGACGCGATCCCGACCTACAAGGCCCACCGGCTGGTCGACGGGTCGCTCGTCGAGGAGGAGTCGCCGGACGACCTCACCCCGCAGGTGCCTGTCATCCGTGACGTCCTGGAGGCGCTCGGGCTCCCCCGGCTCGGCGCCGACGGCTTCGAGGCCGACGACGTCATCGGCACCCTCACGGCGCGCCACAAGGCGGACATGGCCGTCGACGTCGTCACCGGTGACCGCGACCTGTTCCAGCTCGTCGACGACGCCGGCCCGGTCCGGGTCATCTACACCGCGCGCGGTGGCGTGCGCGACCCCGACCTGGTCGACGAGGCGTTCCTGCGCACCAAGTACGCGGTCGCGAGCGGCCCGGCCTACGCCGACATGGCGGTCCTGCGCGGCGACACCAGCGACGGGCTGCCCGGCGTGGCCGGCATCGGCGAGAAGACGGCGGCCAAGCTCATCGAGAAGTACGGGTCGCTGGTCGCCCTGCGCGCGGCCGTCGACGGTGGGGACCCCGAGATCAAGGGCGCCCAGCGCACCCGCCTCGAGGCCGGCGCCGCCTACCTCGACGTCGCGCCGAAGGTGGTGCAGGTGGCACCCGACGCGCCGGTGCCAGCGGTCGACATGTCCCTGCCGACCGAGGTGGCCGACCCCGTCCTCATGAGTCGGGTGGCCAGCGAGTTCGGCGTCACCAGCTCGATCAACCGCGTCCTGGCGGCGCTGCGCATCGAGTGATTCCGTCTGCGCCGAAGTCCCGGACTTCGGCGCAAAACCGGGGCGGGAGGCCCGAAGTCCGGGACTTCGGCGCAAGACCGGGACGCGACGCCCGAAGTCCCGGACTTCGGCGCATACGCGTATGGCGGGTGAGGCGCCTGCCGGACCTGGCTAGGCCGCTGCCTCGGCTCGGTGGCGTCGGCGCAGCCAGACGTCGGCGAGGCTGGCGAGCAGGGCCAGCACGACCAGGCCGGTGGCGACCCGGAGCGAGACGGCGGCGGCGTCACCGGGCTGGTCGCGCAGGTGGGCGAAGAACACCGTGCCGACGAGCGCGATGCCCGCAGCCGTCCCGATGCGCTGTCCCGTCTGCAGGACCCCTCCCGCGGTGCCGGCCCGGCGCACGGGCACCTCGGACAGCGTCAACGTGATGTTCGGCGAGATCACCATCCCGCTGCCGAGCCCGGCGACGAGCAGCGGGACCGCGGCGTACCACCCGGTGGCCGGCCCGTCGACCGACGACAGCACGAGGTCGGTCGCGACCAGGCCGACGACCACGACCACCAGCCCCGCCGTCACCAGAGACCGCCCGAACCGCGTGACGAGCCTGCCGCCCACTGCCGACATGACCGCCGACCCACCGGCGAAGGGGGTCACGGCCAGCCCGGCCAGCAGTGGCGAGTACCCGAGCGCCTGCTGGAGGTAGACGGTGAGCACGAAGAAGATCCCGGTGAATCCGGAGAAGTAGACCGTGGCGACGACGGCTCCCGAGGCGTAGCCGGGCAGGCTGAACAGCCCCAGGTCGACCAGCGGGGTGCGGCCGCGCGCGGCGTACCGGTGCTCCCACAGCACGAAGACGCCGAGGAGCCCGGCGCCCACCGCGGCGACCCAGCCGGGGACAGTGGCCGAGCCGCCGCCGCGCCCGCTCTCCACCAGGGGCAGCAGCAGGGCCAGGACGCCGGCCCCGAGCAGCGCGACGCCCACCGGGTCGAGGTCGGTACGGCGTCGCGCCGGCGTCGGAGCCCGGTCACCGCCGCGGGCAGGCTCGGACGACTCGTCCTCCGCGTGCACGTGGGCAGGGATCCAGCGCAGGGCCAGGACCACGGCGGCGAACGCCACCGGCAGGTTGACCACGAAGATCCAGCGCCAGCCCGCGTCGGCGCCGAGCAGGCTGAGGATGACCCCGCCGGCGATCGGGCCGACCGCGGTGGAGATCCCGATGGTCGCCCCGAGCAGGCCGAACGCCTTCGCCCGCTCACGACCGTGGAACAGCGCCTGGATGAGCCCGGAGACCTGGGGGTTGAGCAGCCCGCCGCCGATGCCCTGCAGGAGCCGCGCCGCCACCAGCAGGCTGCTCGTGGTCGCCAGCCCGCACAGCAGGCTCGCCACGCCGAAGACCACCACGCCCGCGACGAACATGCGCCGCCGGCCGGTCGCGTCGCCGAGGCGGCCCGAGGGCACGAGCACCAGGCCGAACGTCAGGGCGTACCCCGACACGACCCACTGGAGGTCGCTGGGGCTGGCGCCGAGGCCCTTCTCGATGCTGGGCAGGGCGACGTTGACGATGCTGACGTCGAGCAGGGTCATGAACCCGGCGACGAGGCAGACGGTGAGGGCCTTCCAGCGGCGGGGGTCGGGGCCGTCGTCGGGCTCGGTGCGGGGCTGGGCGGAGACGGGGTGGGTCACCCACCCATCCTCAACCGCAGCGGCGCGAAACGCCCTGCCGTGTCTCGCCTGCCGTCTCGCCCACCGGGTCCGGTCAGTCGAGCCGGTCGGCAGCGACCACCCCGCGCATCACGGAGTCGATGGCCCTGCGGGCGGTGGCCGCCAGCTGGGGCTCGGGAGCCGCGTCGGCGATCTGGCCGAGCAGGTCGACGACCTGCTTGCACCGCCGGACGAAGTCACCGGCCGCCATGTCCTGCCCCCGCAGCACGAGGTCGAGCTTCTGGCCCGACGCCCAGCGGTGCATCATCCACGCCATACCCCCGTCGGGGTCCCCCATGAGCGGCAGGCCGAGGTCGCGCTCCCGGTCCTCGATCGCGGACCAGAGCCGCTGCATCTCGGTGACGGCCTCGGCGACGTCGTCACCGGGCATGCGTGGCGACGGGTCGGCCTCGTCGCGCCGCGGCTCGTGGACCAGCGCCGACACGACGCTGGCGAGCCCGGCGGGGTCGAGCCGCTTCCACAGCCCGAGCCGAAGGCACTCCGCGGCGAGCAGGTCCTTCTCGGTGTAGAGGCGGCGCAGGTTCTCCCCCTGGGGGGTCACCTGGGTGCCGTCCGCCGACAGGTAGCCCATCTCCGCGAGCAGCTCGCAGATCCGGTCGAAGGTGCGGGCCACCGAGTTGGTGCGCCCCTCGACCTTGCGCTGGAGCCCGACGGTCTCGCGCTTGAGGCGCCACCACCGCTCGGCCCAGCGGGCGTGGTCCTCGCGGTCGGGGCACTGGTGGCACGGGTGGGCCTTGAGCCGGCGCCGCAGCTCGGCGATGCGCTCGTCCTCACCCGGCGTGGAGGCGGTGCGCGAGCGCTTCGGCGGCGGGTCGTGCGGCACCGCGATGCGCAGCGACGTGGCGAGGTCGCGGCGCGCCTTGGGGCTCTTGGCGTTGAAGTGCGGTGGCACCTTGACCTGGGCGACCGCCTCGACGGGTACGGGCACGTCGACGAGGGTGAGCTTGCGCAGCTGGCGGTCCTCGGTGACGACGGTGGGCGCCGGTGCCTCGCCGCGGAACGACTTCGACGGCTGGACCACGACGGCGTACCCGGCGCGGCGGCCGGCGGGGATCCTGATGACGTCGCCGATGCGCAGTGCCTCGAGGGACACGGCGGCCTCGGCCCGCTTGCTTGCCGACCTGGCCCGGGCGCCGTCCTTCTCGAGCCGGGCGATCTCCTGGCGGATCCCGGCGTACTCGGAGAAGTCGCCGAGGTGGCACTCCATGCCCTCGGCGTAGCCCTCGAGCCCCTCCTCGTTGCGCCGCACCGCGCGGGCGATGCCGACGACGGCCCGGTCGGCCTGGAACTGGGCGAACGAGGTCTCCAGGATCTCGCGCGCCACCTCCCGTCCCACCTGGGCCACGAGGTTGACCGCCATGTTGTAGGTCGGCCGGAAGCTCGAGCGCAGCGGGTAGGTGCGGGTGGACGCCAGGCCCGCGACGGCCAGCGGGTCGAGGCCGCGGTTCCACAGCACGAGGGCGTGGCCCTCGACGTCGATGCCGCGCCGCCCGGCGCGCCCGGTGAGCTGGGTGTACTCCGCGGGCGTGACGTCGGCGTGTGTCTCACCGTTGAACTTCACGAGCTTCTCGAGCACCACGGTCCGGGCCGGCATGTTGATGCCCAGGGCGAGGGTCTCGGTGGCGAACACCGCGCGGATGCGCCCGGCGGTGAACAGCTCCTCGACGATCTCGCGGAACGTCGGCAGCATCCCGGCGTGGTGGGCGGCGAAGCCGCGGGTGAGGCCCTCGACGAAGTCCCAGTAGCCGAGCACGCCGAGGTCCTCCTCGGCCAGGCCCTGGATGCGCTCCTCGACGGTGCGCCGGATCCGCTCCCCCTCCGCGTCGGTGATGAGGTGCACCCCGTCGCGCAGCAGCTGGCTGACGGCTCCCTCGCACCCGGCCCGGCTGAAGATGAAGGTGATCGCCGGCAGCAGGCCGTCGCGGTCCAGCCGGGTGACGACCTCGGACCGGCTCGGACCGCCACCGGGCCTCCCGCCGCCGCCTCCTGCGCCGCCACGCGCCATACCGCGTCCGCCCGGGCCACCACCGGGGCCGCGGGGTGCGCCGCGCCCACGGTGCGGCAGGCGGCCGGCGTCACGGTTGCCCCGGCCCCCGTCGTCCCACCGTCCGCGCTGCTCGGTGCCCCGGATGGCCTGCAGGAGCTCGGGGTTGACCTTGGTGGCGTCGGCACCGGTGGTGGGTGAGGCGGTCTCGTCGACGAAGAGGTCGTACAGGCCCTGGCCCACCATCATGTGCTGCCACAGGGGCACCGGCCGGTGCTCGGAGACGATGACCTCGTGGTTGCCTCGGACCTCGGCCAGCCACGCGCCGAACTCCTCGGCGTTGCTGACCGTCGCCGAGAGCGAGACCACCTGAACGTCCTCGGGGAGGTGGATGATCACCTCTTCCCAGACGGCGCCGCGGAAGCGGTCGGCGAGGTAGTGCACCTCGTCCATCACCACGAAGCCGAGCCCGCGCAGGGTGGGCGAGCCCGCGTACATCATGTTGCGCAGCACCTCGGTCGTCATGACGACCACCGGTGCCTCACCGTTGACGGAGGAGTCCCCGGTCAGGAGCCCGACGTTGGAGGAGCCGTGGCGCCGGACCAGGTCGAGGTACTTCTGGTTGGACAGGGCCTTGATCGGGGTCGTGTAGAAGGCCTTGCGACCCGTGCTCAGCGCGAGGTGCACGGCGAACTCGCCGACGATGGTCTTGCCGGCACCGGTCGGCGCGGCAACGAGGACGCCCTTGCCGGCCTCGACGGCGCGGCACGCCTGCTCCTGGAACTCGTCGAGCGGGAAGTCCAGGCCCGCGCTGAACTCGGCGAGCCGGGGGCTCCGGCGGGCCGACCGTTCGGCAGAGGCGGCGAAACGCTCGGCGGGGGTGGCCATGAGCCGAGGCTACGTCAGCGGCCGGCGCCAGGAGCGGAGGGTGGCCGCGACCCGGCCGGCACCAGGACGGTGACGGCGGCGGGGACGACCTCGAGGGTTAGCGGCAGCGGTGCGAAGCGCTCGCCGTCCGCGTAGGCGACGATGCCCTCGGCCTCGAGGGTCACCTGGCGCCCGCGCAGCACCTCGACGGCCGGGTGGGCGACGTGGGTGCCCTTGAAGACCTTGGGGAACACCCGGAGGAACTCCAGGGTGCTGATCTCGCGCAGCACCAGGACGTCGAGCAGGCCGTCGTCCATCTGCGCGCCCGGGAGGACCTGCATCCCTCCCCCGTAGCTGGGGCCGTTGCCCACCGCGACGAGCATCGCCCGGGTCTCGTGGCGGACGCCGTCGATGGTGACGACGTAGGGGATCGGGGAGAAGAGCGGCAGCTCGCGCAGCAGGGCCAGGGTGTAGCGCAGCTGACCCTTGGGCCACGGCCAGGTGTTGGCCCGCTCGTTGACGACCGCGTCGAATCCCGCACCCAGTACCCCGCCGAACCATCGCCGGTTGCCGTGCTCGTCGACGTGGCGGATGGCGTCGATGGTGCGCGGGACCCCGGTCGTGACGAGGTCGGCGGCACGCACCGGGTCGTGCACCGGCAGCCCGAGCCCGCGCGCGATGTCGTTGCCGGTCCCGGCCGCGATGAGGGCGAGCGGCACCTTGGTCTCGGCCGCCAGGTTGATGCCCAGGTGGGCCATCCCGTCACCGCCGACGACCGCGAGGACGTCGATGCCCTGCGCGATGGCGCCAAGGGCGCGGTCACGAGCGGCGTCGTACGACTCGTCGGAGAGGTCGAGGACCTCGTGCCCCGCGGCCCGCATCCGCGCGGCGACCTCCAGGCCGAGCGACCGGCCCCTGCTCTTGCCCGAGGTCGGGTTGACGACCAGGCCGATGCGCGTGCTCACGGGCGGACAGTACCGGTGCGGCGGCTCAGAGCGCGGACGCCTCGTCGTCGGACACGTCGACCCAGTCGGGGCGGGACTTGCGCTTGCGCCGCTCGATCAGCTTGCTGACCAGGATCGCCAGGAAGTAGAGCACCGTCAGCGGCAGCGCCATCAGGAACATCGTGAACGCGTCTGGCGTCGGGGTGGCCACCGCCGACAGCACGAAGATCCCGAAGACCGCCGGGCGCCACGCCTTGAGCATCGCCCTGGCAGGCAGGATGCCGATCGCGTTGAGGGCCACGAGGAACACGGGCAGCAGGAAGGCCGCGCCGAACACCAGGATGAACCGCGTGACGAAGCTGAAGTAGTCGGAGACCTGCTGGATGTTGGAGGCGCCCGCGGGCGTGAACCCGTAGAGCACCGCGAGGACCGCCGGCAGGACGTAGTAGGCGAGCCCGCACCCGGCGAGGAACAGCGGGAAGATGGCGCCGATGAACGCCAGGGAGATGTTGCGTTCCTTCTTCGTCAGGCCCGGGACGATGAACGCCCACACCTGGTAGAGCCACACCGGGCTCGAGGCGATGATGCCGACGAAGATCGCGATGCTCAGCTGCTGGGAGAACGCCGCGGTGGCGTTGCCGAAGTTGAGGCTGATGACGCTCTCGGGGTGGGCGGCCTTGTAGTCGTTGAACGGTGCCGCCAGCCGGCCGTAGACCTGGGGGTAGTAGATCCACCCGAAGACGGCCCCCACCAGGGTCGCGACCGCCGAGATGAGGAACCGCCGCCGCAGCTCGCGCAGGTGGTCGCCGAGCGTCATGCGTCCCTCGGGGTTGCGGGCACGACGGAGCGCCATGGTCGGTCAGCTCTCGGCGGGTTCGGGGCTCAGGTCGGCGCGCAGGGCGGTCAGAGGCCGCTGGTGTTGTCCGTGCGGGGGCTGTTGTCCTCGGTGATCGGCGAGGAGGCCGTGGCCCCGGGCGTTGCCGTGGTGCCCGTCGTCGTGCCGGTGGTGGGCGTCGCGGTCTGGTCGCGGACGGTCTCGCCCTTGACGGTGTCGCTGCTCGCGGCGCTCTTGCCGTCGTTCTTCATCTCGTGCACCTCGGACTTGAAGATGCGCATCGAGCGGCCCACGCTGCGGGCGGCGTCGGGCAGACGCTTGAACCCGAACAGCACGACGAGCAGGACCAGCAGGACGATGATGTGCCAGCCTTCGAAGAGTCCGCGACCCATGGAATTCAGTCCTCTCGGTCCCCGTCGGGGTGACCTTGCGCTTGTCGTGGTGCCTGGTGGCGTGGTGCCGGGTGGTTCCTAGTCTAGATGCCGTGCCCACGCAGGGCGGCGTGCCGCCTGTCGGGCGCGCCGCTGCTGCTTCAACGAGGCGCGGGTGGCGTCGCGTTCCCGGCGCAGCGCACGGGGGTCGCCGAAGATCGCCGGCTCTGGGGCGGGCGTGGGCTCACCGAGCCGCTCCGTCTGCTCCTGCAGCGCCGCGACGGTCTCCGACGCGCGGGACACCTCGGCGCCCAGCTCCTTGACCTGGCCCCACAGGCCCCACGCACGGGACGCGAGGTAGGCCGCCGCGATGACCACGAGCAGCACCCAAATCAGGACCCACCACCACATGCCGTCGACCCTACCCGCCCGCCGCGGGCGTCGTGTCGGCGACGCCGTACGCCGCGAGGGCCTCCAGGGCGCCGTCGGTGACGGCCCGCGCGAGCTCGGGCGGGGCCACGACGATCGCGTGCCCGCCGAGGCGCCAGAGCAGCCTGCGCAGCCAGAGCGTGTCGGCCGTGCGCAGGGTCACCGTGCTCGACCCGTCGGGGGCGACGTCCACGGAGTCGACCGGGTAGTAGTCGGCCACCCAGGCGGCGCCGCGCGACAGGTGCAGCGTCACCTTGGTGTCGTCCTCGCGCGGGGTGAAGGTGCCGGCGTCGAGGTCGCGCAGCCGGGCGTCGGCGGGCGGCGTGCCGTCGACGTCGAGCACCTCCAGCGACTCGATCCGGTCCATGCGGAACAGCCGGGTGTCCTGGGCGCGGTGGCACCAGCCCTCGAGGTACCAGTGGGCGTCGAGGTTGACCACGCGCATCGGGTCGACGTCGCGCTCGGTGGACTCGTCACGGCTCGGCACGAGGTAGCGCAGGTGCATCCGGCGGCGCCGCTCGACCGCGCGTCGCGCGTCGGCGAGCAGCCCGGCCTCGACGCCCTCGTCGATGGACACCTCGACCCGCGAGGCGGCCTCGGCGCTGGCGCCGGTCGCCGCCTCGAGCTTGGCCATGGCCCGCTCGATGGTGTCGCGCTCCCCCAGCCCCGGCACCGCGGCGAGGGCGCGCAGGCCGACCATGAGGGTCAGGGCCTCGTCACGGCCGAGGCGCAGGGGGCGGGCGATGGTGTCGGCGTTGCTGACGAAGACACGGCCGCCCTCCCACTCGGCGTCGATGAGCTCGTCGGGCATCTGGCCGTAGCCACACAGGTAGAGCAGCCGCAGGTCGGTCTCGAGCTGCTCGACGCTGATGCCGAGGTCGGCCGCCGCCTGCTCGGTGTCGATGCCCTGGCGGTTGACCAGCCAGGGGACCATGGTCAGCAGGCGGGCGAGGCGCGCCGTGGCGGTCTCCTGCGTGCTCACGCGGCACCCCCGGTCAGGGCGCGGTGGGCAGCGAGGGCACCGCGCAGGCGCGCCACAACGAGGTCGCGCACCTCGACGGGCTCGACGACGACGACGTCCGCGCCGTACCCGCTCACCTCGTCGGCCAGCGCGTCGTCGTCGGTGAACGGCACCTGCAACGTGGTCCACTCCCCCTCCACCCCACGGGTCTCGCCGCGACGGCGCAGCGACTGGCCGCGCCCCTCCCGGACGCGCACCGTGGCGCTGCCGGAGAACTCGCGCTCCCCCACCGTTGTCCGGATCATCTCGCGCGCGCGGTGGTCGGACGGCACGACGTACGGTGCCGCCCGCCGGACCACGGACACGGTGCCGTCGATGCGGGACAGGCGGAACACGCGCGGGGCTCCACGGTCGAGGTCGAAGCCGGTGAGGTACCAGCGGCCGTGCCACGAGGCGAGCCCCCACGGCTGGACGCGGCGGGTGTTGACCTCGCCCTGGCCGCCGGTGCGGTAGCCGAACGAGATGGTCTGCTGGCCGACGACGGCGTTCTTCACCGGTTCGAAGGCGGGCTCGCTGGTGCCCAGGCGAGGCTCGATCCCGACGAGGGAGTCGCCGTCGCGCTCGATGCCGGCCGCCTTGAGCTTGCGCAGGGCCTGCGCGGCGGGACCCGCGAGCGAGGCGTGTGCCCAGGTGCGGCTGGCCAGGCCCAGGACCGCCAGCTCGTCGGGCTCGAACTCGATGTCCGGCAGGGCGTACTCACGCTGGTCGATCCGGTAGCCCACCTCGTCGTCCCAGACGCCACCGATGTCCTCGGTCACCAGCGGGATGCCGAGCTCGCGCAGCTCGTCCTTGTCGCGCTCGAACATGCGGTCGAAGGCCTCGTCGCTGGCGGCGTCGCCGTACTGCGGCACGATGTCGCGGATCTTGGACTTCGGCAGGGCACGCCGGGTGTAGAGCAGGCACAGCACGAGGTTGAGCAGTCGCTCGGTCTTGGCCGCGGGACCGGTGGGTGAACTCACCCGCCCGACGCTACCCGAGTGGTGCAGGCACCCCGTGGCTAGTCTGCGTGTCGTGATGCAGTGGCGCGAGGGCACGGTGCAGGAGGTGCGTGGCCGGTGGCCGGGCGCCGTGGAGTACGCCGTGGAGCTGGCCGGCGACGAGGGTCGCGTCGTGCGGGCGCTCGCCTACACCGCGCTCGCGGGTGAACCCCAGGTCGGCGACCGGGTCCTGCTCAACGCCTCAGCCCTCCTGCGCGGCCTCGGCACCGGCGGCCTGGCGTTCGTCGTCGTCGCCCCCGACCGCCTCCCGGCCGACCCCCCGGCGGACGCCGGGCACATCGTCAAGGCGCGGTACACCCCCCAGCAGCAGATGTTCATGGCCGTCGACGAGCAGGACAGCCCGCACCACGCCGCGCTGACCTCCGGCCCGGCCGACGCCGGCGACCTCCTCGGGATGCCCGTCGTCGTGGCCGACCTCCACTCCGCACTGCCCGCGGTCGTCGCCGGGCTCCGCTCGGAGCGACCCGGAGCCCGGGTCGTCTACCTCATGACCGACGGCGGGGCCCTGCCGATCGCCTTCTCCCGGACCGTCGCCGGGCTCCGCGACGCGGGCTGGCTGCACGGCACCGTCACCGTCGGCCAGGCCTACGGGGGCGAGCACGAGGCCGTCACCCTGCACTCCGGGCTGCTGGCGGCCCGCCACGTGCTGGGCGCCGACGTCGCGGTCGTCGTGCAGGGGCCCGGCAACGTCGGCACCGGCACCACGTGGGGCTACACCGGTGTCGCTGCCGGCGAGGCGCTCAACGCCGTCGGGGTCCTGCGCGGGCGCGGGGTCGCCGCGCTGCGCGTCTCCGACGCCGACCTGCGCGGCCGCCATCGCGGCATCTCCCACCACAGCCGCACGGCGTACGGGCGCGTGTGCCTGACCGCGGCGGACGTGCCGGTGGGGCTGGTGGACGACGAGTTCGGGCGGCTCGTGCACGAGCAGGCCAGCGCCCTGGTCGAGGACGCCAGCGGCGACCTGGCGCTGCGTGAGGTGGAGGTCGACGGGCTCGACGAGTCGCTGCGCGCCTCCCCCGTCAGGCTCTCGACCATGGGCCGCGGGCTCGACGAGGACCACGCGGCGTTCCTGCACAGCGCAGCAGCCGGGCGGTGGGCCGCCCGGCTGCTGGAAGGTGGTGCCGGCTGAGCCCAGCTCAGCCGTGGTCCGCGAGGCGGACCGTCGTGGGGTTCGCGGTCAGCGCACGTCCACGAGGTCGACGACGAAGATCAGGGTCTCGCCCGGCTTGATCGCGCCACCGGCGCCACGGTCGCCGTAGGCGAGGTGGGCGGGGATGACGAGCTTGCGGCGGCCGCCGACCTTCATGCCGACGATGCCCTCGTCCCAGCCGCGGATGACCTGGCCCACGCCGAGGCGGAAGTCCAGGGGCGCGCCACGGTTCCACGAGGCGTCGAACTCCTCACCGGTCGAGTGGGCGACGCCGACGTAGTGCGCGGAGATGGTGTCGCCGGCGCCGGCCTCCTGGCCGTCGCCCTCCTTGAGGTCCTCGATGACGAGCTCGGTGGGGGCGGCGTCACCGGGGAAGTCGATCTCGGGCTTGGTGGTGCTGGGGTCGAAACCCATGGTGGTGCTCCTGTCAGTGGGGTGGATGGTTCAGGCTGGGTCGTGCCGGTGCGCGGGGCGTCAGTACGCGGCGAGGATGTCGACGACGAACACGAGGGTGTCGGTGCCGCTGATCTTCGGCGGGCTGCCGGCTGCTCCGTAGCCGTCGGCCGGGGGCACGACCATGAGCACGCGGCTGCCGACGGTCTTGCCGACGAGCTGGTTGTCCCAGGCCTTGATGACCTGCTGCTTGCCGATGACCGTCTCGAAGTAGCCCTGCGGCGAGCTGGCCGAGGAGTCGAAGACCTTGCCGTCCTTGTAGAGCGCGCCGGTGTAGGTGACGCGGATCGTCTGGCCGGCCTGCACCTTGGCGCCGGTGCCCTCGATGAGGTTCTGCCCGACCGTCTTGGTCGGCGGCTTGGTGCCCTTGGGGATCGTGATCGCGGCGGCCTTGCCGGGGGTGACCTTGACGGTCGGCAGGCCCTTGGCCGGGGCGACGGCCTTGCCCTGCGCGCTCGGCAGGGGCTTGGTCACCGACAGGACGTCCATGAGGAACAGCACGGTGTCGGTGCCGCCGACCTTGATGTCGGTGTTGCCCGAGGGGCCGAACGCGTCCTTCGGCGGCACGGCGACGAGCACGCGGGAGCCGACCTTCTGGTTGGCCAGGCCCTTCTTGAGGCCGGGCAGCAGGTCGGAGGTGCCGAGGCTGAGGCCGAGGTTCTGCTTGCCGAAGTTGGTGTCGAGCACCGAGGCGTCCTTGGCGTTGAGCAGGACGTACTTGACGCTGACGATCTCGTCGTTCTCCACGACCGGGCCGTCACCCTGCTTGAGGACCTTGGTCGTCGTCTCGGTGACGCTCAGCGGCTTGGGCTTGACGGTGACGGTCGGTGCCGTGGTGGCGCTGCCCCCCGTGACGCTCACGCCGTCGAGGACCGACTTCTTGGCGTCGGACGAACCGCCGCCGCACGCGGACAGGGCCAGGACGGCGGTGAGGGCGGCGGCAGCCGCGGAGAGCGCGCGGCCGGGCCGGGCATGGGTACGGAGCAAGGACACGGTGGGGACTTTCGCTGGGGGCGGTGGACCAGCAGCCACCATAACCGGGCTCTCTGGCAATGCCCGAAACGCCCGGTTCCCCCGAGCGTGCTCGTAGCCGGTCGGGTCAGCCGCGCATGCCCTCGATCAGCCGCTCGACCCGGGCGTCCACGGCGGCGAACGGGTCCTTGCACAGGACGGTCCGCTGGGCCTGGTCGTTGAGCTTGAGGTGCACCCAGTCGACGGTGAAGTCACGCCGGTGCTCCTGCGCCGCCTTGATGAAGTCGCCGCGCAGCTTGGCCCGCGTCGTCTGCGGCGGCACCGTCTTGGCCTCGAACACCTCGGGGTCGGTGCACACTCGCGCGGCCCGGCCGTGCTTCTGCAGCAGGTAGAACAGGCCGCGCCGCCGGTTGACGTCGTGGTAGGCGAGGTCGAGCTGGGCGATGCGGGGGCTGTCCATCGGCAGGTCGTGCTTGGCCATGTAGCCGGTGATGAGCTTGTGCTTGATGACCCAGTCGATCTCGGTGTCGACCAGCGACAGGTTGCCCGTGTCGATCGCGGTGAGGGTGCGCTCCCAGAGGTCGAGGACCTGCTTGTGGATCGGGTCCTCGAGTCCCTCGCGGTCGGCGTAGGTCTGGGCCCGCTCGAGGTACTCCGACTGGATCTGCAGCGCCGAGAGCTCGCGGCCGTTGGACAGGCGGACCGTCTTGCGGCCGGTCATGTCGTGGCTCATCTCGCGGATGGCCCGGATGGGGTTCTCCAAGGTCAGGTCACGCACGACCATCCCCGACTCGATCATCCGCAGCACCAGGTCGGCGGACCCGACCTTGAGCATCGTGGTGGTCTCGCTCATGTTGGAGTCACCGACGATGACGTGCAGCCGCCGGTACTTCTCGGCGTCGGCGTGCGGCTCGTCGCGGGTGTTGATGATGGGCCGCGAGCGCGTGGTCGCCGAGGAGACGCCCTCCCAGATGTGGTCGGCCCGCTGGCTGACGCAGAACGTCGCACCCTTGGACGTGGTGACGACCTTGCCCGCACCGGAGGTGATCTGCCGGCTGACGAGGAACGGGATGAGCACGTCCGACAGCTGCTGGAACTCCCCCGCCCGGCCGACCAGGAAGTTCTCGTGGCAGCCGTAGGAGTTGCCGGCCGAGTCGGTGTTGTTCTTGAAGACGTAGATCTCGCCCTCGATGCCTTCCTCGGTCAGGCGGTCCTGGGCGTCGGCGACGAGGCCCTCGATGATGCGCTCGCCGGCCTTGTCGTGGATGACGAGCTGCCGCACGTGGTCGCACTCGGGGGTGGCGTACTCGGGGTGCGACCCGACGTCGAGGTAGAGGCGCGAGCCGTTGGAGAGGAACACGTTGGACGACCGGCCCCACGAGACGACCTTGCGGAACAGGTAGCGCGCCACCTCGTCGGGGGTCAGCCGGCGCTGTCCCTCGAACGTGCACGTGATGCCGTACTCGTTCTCGATCCCGAAGATTCGGCGCTCCATGAACCCACTCTAGGCTCGAACCGCTCTGCGGCCGATGACAACGCGCGCCGTGCAAGGATGCCGCCATGTCCGACGACCACGCTGCCGCGCAGGAGTCCCCCGCTCCTGGCTGGTCCAGGCAGCCGACCCGCGCCTGAACCGTGGACGTCCTCGTCCTCGGTGGCACCGCCTGGCTCGGGCGGGAGGTGGCCCTCGCCGCACTGGCGCAGGGCCACGAGGTGACGGCGCTGGCGCGCGGCGAGTCCGGCTCCGTACCCGGCTCCGTACGGTTCGTCCGCGCCGACCGTTCAGCGGCCGACGCCTACGACGAGGTGGCCGGTCGTGACTGGGACGTGGTGGTGGACGTGGCTCGGCAGCCCGGCCACGTGCGCGGCGCCCTGGGCGCGTTGGGCGACCGCTCCCGGTCGTGGGTCTTCGTGTCGTCGAGCTCGGTCTACGCCCGCGACGACTCCCCCGGTGACGACGAGTCGGCGGCCCTGCACCCTCCTCACGACGCTGACGACGAGGGCTGGGAGACCTACGGCGCGCGCAAGGTCGCGTGCGAGTCGGCGGTGCTGGGTGCCGTCGGCGACCGTGCGCTCGTCGCGCGGGCGGGGCTCATCGCCGGCCCTGGCGACCACACCGACCGCACGGGGTACTGGCCCCTGCGCTTCGCCCACCCCGCAGGGTCGGACGGCGCCGTGCTCGTGCCGGACGTCGGGCTCGCCACCCAGGTCGTCGACGTGCGCGACCTCGCGTCCTGGCTCGTCGCCGCGGGGGGCGCCGGGGCGACCGGCGTCGTCAACGCGAGCGGACCGGTCGTGCCGCTGGCCACCCACCTCGAGACCGCGCGCCGCGTCGCCGGCCACACCGAGGAGGTGGTGACGGTCTCCCAGGAGTGGCTGCTCGAGCACGACGTGCAGCCCTGGTCCGGACCGCGCTCCCTGCCGATCTGGCTGCCGCTGCCCGACTACGCCGGTTTCATGGCCCGGGACACCTCCGCCGCGCAGGCGCTCGGGCTGACGCCCCGCCCGCTCGCCGAGACGCTGGCCGACACCCTCGCGTGGGAGCTCCAGCACGGGCCGGGTCGCCGGCGCAAGGCCGGGCTCTCCCCCGCCGAGGAGGCCGAGCTCCTGACCCTCGCCGGTCACGCCACCTAGCTCGCTGCGGCCAGGACCGCGCCGGCGCCACGCCGGGACCTCGCGAGGCGGGCGCCGGCACCGCGCCCGACAGCCGAGTCCGGTGCACGGGTGGTCTCCCCACACCGCCGCACGCGGGAAGTGGCGGGCCACTCCATAGGGTGCGCCGCGCCGGCTGCGTAGCGTCAGGGCCCCGAGGCACCGGGCCGCACGGCCGCAGGCGCCCGTCGCTGGTGCGGCGCGGGTCGGGTACGGCGACGAGAGGGGTGTCCGGTGCGACCGGTGACCGAGCGGGTGGCCGTGGCCGGGGGCGACCTGGCCGTGCACCACCTCACGCACGCACCCGCCGAGGCGCCGACCGTCGTGGCCCTGCACAGCATCTCCTCCAACGCCTTGGCCTGGGTGCCCGTCGCCGAGGCGCTCGACGGCCGGGCCCGGGTGCTCGCCCCGGACATGCGCGGCCGGGCGGAGAGCGCCTCGCTGCGTTCGACCGGGCTCGCCGACCACGTCGCCGACGTGCACGCGGTGGTGGCCCACTACGGGCTCGAGCGACCGGTGCTCGTCGGCCACGACATGGGCGCCTTCGTGGCCGCCCTGGCAGCGGCGACGCACCCGCAGGACGTCGGCGCGGTGGTCCTGGTGGACGGCGGACTGGCGTTCCCCTCGCCGGGCTCCTTCGACGTCGACGAGGTGCTGCACAGCATCATCGGGCCCGCCATGGACCGGCTGTCGATGGCCTTCGAGGACGAGGACGCCTACCTCGACCACTGGCGCGCCCACCCCGCCCTGGGACCCCACCTGGCCGGGCCGCAGGGAGCCGCACTGGCGGCGTACCTGCTGCACGACCTGGCCGGCCCCATGGGGGACATGCGCTCGACGTCGTCGCTGGAGTGCGTGCGAGCCGACTGGGCCGACCTCATGAGCGACCCGGCCACGCTCAGTGCCGTGCACACGCTGCAGTGCCCGGCCCGGCTGCTCCACGCCCGTCGCGGTCCCCTGGCGCAGGCCGAGGGGCTGTACACCACCGCCCGCGTCGCGGCGGCGCACCTGCCCGCCGACGTCGTCGCCACCGAGCTGGCCTCCGACCACTACGGGCTCCTGCTCGACGACGGCAGCGTGGCGGCCGTGGTCGCGGCCGTGCTGGACGTGGCGGTTCCACCATCCGGACGGGTCATCCACACTCCGGTCACGTCACGGCATGTTATGTGACACCAAACATCGCGTTACCCGACCGAGGAGCCCCCATGGCCACGCTGCGACTGGGCGACGACGCCCCCGACTTCACCGCCGAGACGACGGAGGGGCAGATCTCCTTCCACGAGTGGAAGGGCGACGGGTGGGCGGTGCTGTTCAGCCACCCGGCCGACTTCACCCCGGTCTGCACCACCGAGCTCGGCCGCGTCGCCCAGCTCAAGGACGAGTGGGCCCGCCGCGACACCAAGGTCCTGGCCGTGTCCGTCGACGGCCTCGACGACCACCACGCCTGGAAGTCCGACATCGAGGAGGTCGCCGGCACGCCGGTCACCTACCCGATCGTGGCCGACCAGGACCGCCAGGTGGCCGAGCTCTACGACATGATCCACCCCGGGGCCGGCGACACCTCCCCCGTGCGCTCGGTGTTCCTCATCGACCCGGCCGGCAAGGTGCGCCTGTCGCTGACCTACCCCAAGAGCGCCGGCCGCAACTTCGACGAGATCCTGCGCGCGCTCGACGCCCTGCAGGTCAACGACGCCGGCCCGTTCTCGACCCCCGCCGACTGGAAGGCCGGCGAGCGGGTCATCGTCGCTCCCGCCGTGACCACCGAGGACGCCCGGGCGCGCTTCGACGGCGTGGAGGTCGTCACGCCCTATCTCCGGTACGCGGAGGCCCCCACCGCCTAGGTTGGGGCCATGGCACCCACCGAGCCCACCGCCGGCCGCACCACCCTGTCCGTCGACGTCGAGGGTGGACAGCTACCCGCCGACCTCCTGCTGCCGCCGTCGGGACTCGGGCCCGGCATCGTCGTGCACCAGGAGATCTTCGGCGTGACGGGCTACGTCCGCAGCCGTGCCGAGGCCCTGGCCGCACTGGGCTACGTCGTCCTCGTCCCGCACTTCTACTGGCGCCTCGGCGACCCGGTCGTCGCCGAGGGCGCGGACGGCCTGCCGGAGGCCGTCGGCCTCGCGGGCCGCTTCGACTGGCCCGCCGGGGTCGCCGACGGTGTCGCGGCCCTGCAGGCCCTGAGGTCTCGCGAGGAGGTCGACGGCCCGGTGGGGCTGCTCGGGTTCTGCTTCGGGGGCGGGCTGGCCTTCAACGTCGCCGCGGCGGCGACCGAGGCGGGCTCCGCACCGGACGCCCTGGTCAGCTACTACGGCTCGGCGCTGCCGAACCTGCTCGACCTCGCCGACCGGGTGACCTGCCCGAGCCTGCACCACTTCGGGCTCGACGACGCCTACATCCCGCAGGAGACCGTGCGGGACATCGAGGCGGCCGTGACGGCTCGCAACGACGACGTCACGTTCCTGCGGTACGCCGGTGCAGGGCACGCGTTCGACAACCCCTCACCGGTGTTCCACCACGCCGACGCCTCGGCGCAGGCGTGGGTCGCCACCGAGGCGTGGCTCCTGGA
Source organism: Phycicoccus sp. Soil748 (assembly GCF_001428025.1). Classification (GTDB taxonomy): domain Bacteria; phylum Actinomycetota; class Actinomycetes; order Actinomycetales; family Dermatophilaceae; genus Pedococcus. Next base: position 310,402 of record NZ_LMSC01000012.1, read on the forward strand.
GCACCTGCCGGTCTGAGGCCTAGGGCCCGTCCTGCTCCTGGGGGCGCTGCGTCTGCGGGTTGGTCGACTCGTCCCGCGGCGACTCCCCGGTGAGGGTGTCGTGGTGCCCGGGCGTCGCCTCGTCCTCGGCCGGGATGTCGTGGGTCGGGTCCTCGGGGCTGAGCAGCGCCTCGAGCAGCCCGCCGCCGATGCGCCGGAAGGTACGGCGCGGACGCTCGCGGTCGAGCACCGCGACCTCGAGCTGGCCGGCGCCCAGGGTCCGGCTGGCTCCGCCGGCGGGGTCCTTGGCGAGCAGGTCGACGGCCAGGCGCAGGGCATCGCCGAGGGTGAGCCCCGGCTCCCAGCGCTCCTTGAGCCCCGTCTCGATCGGCTCGGCGGCGCCGCCCATGGCGACGAACCCCCGCTCGTCGGCGACCGAGCCGTCGTAGGTGAGCCGGTAGATCTGGTCGTCGTCGGCCGAGTCCCCGACCTCGGCCACGACGATCTCGACCTCGTACGGCTTGGACTCCTGGGTGAAGACGGTCCCGAGCGTCTGCGCGTAGGCGTTGGCCAGGCCACGGGCCGTCACGTCCGTGCGGTCGTAGGAGTAGCCGCGGAGGTCGGCGTAGCGCACACCGGCGACCCGCAGGTTCTCGAACTCGTTGTACTTGCCGACGGCGGCGAACGCGATGCGGTCGTAGATCTCGGAGACCTTGTGCAGGGCCCGTGAGGGGTTCTCCGCGACGAAGGCGATGCCCTTGTCGTAGCCGAGCACGACGACCGAGCGGCCGCGCGCAATTCCCTTGCGGGCGTAGTCGGCCCGGTCCTTCATGAGCTGCTCGGGCGAGACGTAGAACGGCATGCTGCTCATCGCGCACCCCCCGGGTTGCCCTGGCGCGCGGCGACGACGGCCTCGACCGTCCCGCGCAGCTGCTCGTCGCTGCGGAACGCGACGCCCTGCACGCCGACCACGGCGACGGTGGGCCAGATGCGGCGGCCGATGTCGGGGCCGCCGGTGGCGGAGTCGTCGTCAGCGGCGTCGTAGAGCGCCTCCACGGCAAGGCTCACGGCCTCGTCGGCGGTCAGGCCCGGCCGCCAGAGCTTCTTCATCGCGCCGCGCGCGAAGAGCGAGCCCGAGCCCACGCTGTGGTGGTCGTGCTCCTCGTAGCAGCCGCCCGTGACGTCGTAGGAGAAGATCCGCCCGACCTGCCGGTCGAGGTCGTAGCCGGCGAACAGCGGCACGACCGCGAGGCCCTGCATGGCCATCGCGAGGTTGGCGCGGATCATCGACGCGAGGCGGTTCGCCTTGCCCTCCAACGAGAGCAGCGTCCCCTCGATCTTCTCGTAGTGCTCGAGCTCGACCTGGAACAGCTTGACCAGCTCGATGGCGATGCCGGCCGTGCCGGCGATGCCCACGGCGGAGTACTCGTCGGCCGCGAACACCTTCTCCATGTCGCGGTTGGCGATGATGTTGCCCATGGTCGCCCGGCGGTCCCCCGCCATGACCACGCCACCGTCGTAGGTCACCGTGACGATCGTGGTGCCGTGCGGGGCCTCCAGCGTGCTCCCCGCAGGCAGGGCGCGCCGCGACGGAAGCAGGTGCGGGGCGTGGGCGCCCACGAAGTCGGTGAAGGAGGACGAGCCCGTGGCGAGGTATGCCGCGGAGAGCCTGCCCGCGTCGGCTCCGGTGGTCACTGGCCGCCCTTCTGGACGAACCCGCGGACGAACTCCTCCGCGTTGGACTCGAGCACCCCGTCGATCTCGTCGAGCACGCTGTCGATGTCGGAGTCGAGGTTCTCCTTGCGGGCACTGGCCTCCGGCGCGGCGGGGGTGGGCTCGGGACCCTCGTCCGGGGCGTCGTCCCGGCGCTGGGGGCGGCTCTGCTCCTGGCTCGGCATGTCCGTGACCTCTCGCTCGGTGCTGCTGCGATGCGTGCTGCTGAGATGCGTGGGCGGGTCGCGGGCGACCCGCCTCACTCGACCCTAGTCGGAACCTGTCGTGATGCCGAGGCCAACTCGCGCAGCAGGGTGGCGGCGTCCGGGCTGCGGTCCAGGAGGCCGCCGACACTGGCGCGGGTGCCCCGGAGCGGTTCGAGCATCGGCACCCGCTGCAGCGAGGCCTGGCCGGGGACGTCGAAGATCACCGAGTCCCACGAGGCGGCCGCGATCTGGTCCGGGTACTTCTCCAGGCACTTGCCCCGGAAGTAGGCGCGGGTGTCCTCCGGCGGCTGGTGCACGGCCTCGAGGACCTGCGCGTCGCTGACCAGCTCCTCGAACCGGCCGGCCCGGCGCAGGCGGTGGAAGATGCCCTTGTCGGGGCGCACGTCGGACCACTGGATGTCGACGGCCCGCAGCCGGGGGTCGGACCAGTCGAGCCCGTCACGGTCGATGTAGCCCTGCAGCACCTGCTGCTTGCCCACCCAGTCGACCTCGCGGGCGGCCTCGGCGGGGTCGCGCTCGAGCTTGTCGAGCACGGTCGCCCACCACCGCATGACCTCCACGGTGTCGTCGTCGCGCTCGGCGCCGTACCGGTCCTGCAGGTAGCGCTCGGCGAGCTCGTGGTAGCGCCAGAGGAGCTGCACCGCGGTGAGCTTCGTGCCGTCGCGCAGCTCCACCAGCTGCCGGCAGGTGGGGTCGTGGCTGACGGCCTGCAGCGTGGACACGGGTCGCACGACGGTGAGGTCGACGTCGATGGCCCGGTCCTCGACCATGGCCAGCACCAGCGAGGTGGTGCCGAGCTTGAGCAGGTTGGCGACGTCACAGTGGTTGGCGTCGCCGATGATGACGTGGAGCCGGCGGTAGAGGTCGGCGACGGCGTGCGGCTCGTCGCGGGTGTTGATGATCGGCCGCTTCAGGGTCGTCTCTAGGCCCACCTCGACCTCGAAGAAGTCGCTGCGCTGGCTCAGCTGGAAGCCGTGGTTGCGCGAGTCGACACCGATCCCGACCCTGCCGGACCCCGTCATGACCTGGCGCGCGACGAAGAACGGGACGAGGTGGCGCACGATGTCGGTGAACGGCGTCTCGCGGCGCATGAGGTAGTTCTCGTGCGTGCCGTAGGACTGGCCCTTGCCGTCGGTGTTGTTCTTGTAGAGGTTGACGCCGGGCGGCACCTGCGACAGCCGCCGCACCGACTCGGCCATGATCAGCTCGCCCGCGCGGTCCCACGCCACGGCGGCGCGCGGCGACGTCACCTCCGGCGAGGAGTACTCGGGGTGGGCGTGGTCGACGTAGAGGCGGGCTCCGTTGGTGAGCACGACGTTGGCGAGGGTCGGGTCCTCCTCGTCGGTGAGCTGGCTCGCGTCGGCGAAGGCGCGGCCCACCTCGAACCCGCGGGCGTCGCGCAGCGGCGCCTCGTCCGCGTAGTCCCACGAGGCGTGGGCCGCCCGGATGCCCTGCGCCGACGCGTACGCGTTGACCACCTGGCCCGACAGGAGCATGGGGTTGGCCGCGGGGTCCCCGGGCACGGAGATGCCGTACTCGGTCTCGATGCCCATCACGCGGCGCACGGTCATGGCGCCGACCCCACGACGGGGGATGCTGCGGTGTCCCGGCTCATGTCCTCACCCTAGGTGAGTTAGTTTCGGCGCATGCGCCACTCCCCCAGGGCCATGTACCCGCAGACCGCCCTCCTCACCGCTTTCCTGGACCGCGTCCTGCGACGGCCGGTGCAGCAGCGCTCCGTCGAGGAGATCGTCGCCGACCGTGGCAAGGTCACACCCGACCGGCCGCCCTTCTCCTGGGTCACCGGGGCGGTGGACCGCTCCGTGGGCATCACCTTCGGGACGGCGCCGGCGCGCGACGGCTACGAGATCCCCCTGCGCATCTACCGGCCGCGCGCCCTGCGGGACCGAGACACCGACGCGCCGGTGGTGGTCTTCTTGCACGGTGGCGGGTTCGTCGAGGGCAACGTCGTCATGTACGACCCGCTCTGCAGCCACCTGGCGAGCCGGGTTCGCGCGGTTGTCGTCAGTCTCGACTACCGGCTCGCCCCCGAGCACCGCGCGCCCACCGCGGCCCACGACTGCCTCGACGCCACGACCTGGCTCCAGCAGCACGGCGACGTGCTCCACGCGGACACGAGCCGGATGGCCCTGTGCGGCGACAGCGCCGGCGGCAACCTCGCCGCCGTGACCGCCCAGCTGCTGCGCGACCGGGGCGACTCCCCCGTCCGGCACCAGGCCCTGATCTACCCGGCCACCGACATGACCCTGGCATCGCCGTCGATGGACGAGAACGCCGACGCCCCCATGCTCACCAGGGCGAGCGTCGTCGCGTTCCGCGAGCACTACCTGCCGCCGGGCCACGACCACACGGACCCCTTGGTCTCCCCGCTCTTCGGCCGGCTCGACGGCCTGCCCCCGGCCCTCGTCCAGACCGCCGACCTCGACCCCCTGCGCGACGACGGCGTGCGGTATGCCGCCGCGCTGGAGGCTGCGGGCGTGCCGGTCCGGCTCACCAACTACGTGCGCGTGCCGCACGGCTTCGCCTCCATACCGGGCGCTGTGCCGACCAGCGCGCAGCACCGGGCCGAGCTCGTCGAGGAGCTGGTGTCCCACCTCTACGGCGACCGGTCCGGCGATCCGTCTCAACCGGCTGACGGGGAGGTCCCGCTGGCGGCTCCCGCCGGTTAGTCTCGTCTCGGATCATCGGTCGGCCGAGGAGCGTCATGCGGGACATCGTGGTTTTCTCCGGTAGCGCCCACCGGGTCCTGGCCCGCCGGATCTGCGACGGCCTCGGCGTGGAGCTGTCGCCGGTCGAGCTGACCCGGTTCAGCAACGACTGCCTCCAGGCGCAGCTGCTCGCCAACTGCCGCCAGCGCGACGTCTACATCGTGCAGCCGCTGGTGCCACCGACCCAGGAGCACCTCATGGAGCTGCTCCTCATGGTCGACGCGGCCCGCGGCGCGAGCGCTGCGCAGATCACCGCGGTCATCCCGCACTACGCCTACGCGCGGTCCGACAAGAAGGACGCCTCCCGCATCTCCCTCGGCGGGCGCCTGGTGGCCGACATGCTCGTGGCCGCAGGCGTCGACCGCGTCCTGACCATGACTCTGCACGCCCCGCAGGTCCACGGCTTCTTCTCCGTGCCCGTCGACCACCTCACCGCCATCGGGGTGCTGGCCGACCACTTCCGCGGCACCGACCTCAGCCACTCGGTCGTGGTCTCCCCCGACCTCGGCAACGCCAAGACCGCGACCCAGTTCGCCCGGCTCCTCGGGCTGCCGGTGGCGGCGGGGTCCAAGCAGCGCCTGGCCGACGACCGCGTCATCATCGACTCGATCGTGGGAGACGTCGCGGGCCGGCGGGCCATCGTCCTCGACGACGAGATCGCCACCGGCGGCTCCATCGTCGAGCTGCTCGAGCGCCTCGACAGCCTGGGCTGCACCGGCGCCGACGTCGCCTGCACGCACGGCCTGTTCGTCGGCAAGGCCGTCGAGCGGCTGCGGGAGCACCGCATGCTCGGCGAGGTCGTGACCACCGACACCGTCCCCGCCCCGGCCCACTGGCCGGAGCTGCGGGTGCGCTCGGTGGCGCAGCTGTTCGCCGAGGCCATCAAGCGGATCCACGCCGGCGAGTCGGTGAGCAGCCTGTTCGACGGCGTCGACCCGACCCTCTCCCCGCCCCAGGCGACCCTGTTCGACAAGGTCCACGCGTGAGGCGAGCCGCCCCGGCACTCGCGCTCGACGTCGCCTCGGTGCTGCTGTTCGCCGGCATCGGCCGGGCCAGCCACGCGGAGGGCCTGACGGTCGGCGGCGTGCTGGGTGTGGCCTGGCCGTTCCTCGCCGCCCTCGCCGTGGGGTGGGCGGTGGTGCGGGCCCGCGGGACCTGGCCGCTCGCGGTCGGGGCGGCCGCCCCGGTCTGGCTGGTCACCGCGTGCCTCGGCCTGGTGCTCCGCGTTGCCACCGGCGGCGGCTTCGCGTGGAGCTTCGGCGTCGTGACCCTGGTCGTCCTCGGGCTCTTCCTCGTCGGGTGGCGCTGCGCCCGGGAGGTCGGACGGTTCGCCGTCGAGGGGTTGGCGCGGTGGTCGGGCGAGGAGCCGCAGCGCCTCAGCGTCGGCGGGTCGGCTGGGGACGCGCCCGCAGCACGTCGCGCAGCAGCGCCCCCAGCAGGAACGCGCACACCGCCAAGGTCACCGAAGCACTGACGCTCGCACCCTCGCGGCCGAGCCGGTCCACGAGGAAGACGACCCGCGTGCCGAGGAACGCGAGCACCAGGAACTCGACGGCGTTCAGCCGCCACCCACGCGCCCGGCCCCTGGCCAGAAGCCTCACCAGCCACCCCATGCGCGCCAGTCTGCCGATCCCTTCTCCGGCGAGGGCCGCAACGGGTCGACCCTCGGCTGAAGGGATGACCAGCCGTTTTGGGTTTGGTAAGGCTTACCTAATACGGTGTCGGCGTGGTCGTTCCTCCCCTCGTCGCCCCAAGCCGGCTCGCCCCGGCCTTCGTGACCTCGCTGCGCTCGCGCGGCGGGGCCCCGGCCGTGCACACCGCGACGCAGGCGCTCACGTATGCCGCGCTGGCCGACCGCGTGGACGAGGCCGCCGCGGCGCTGGGTGGCGGTCGGCAGCTCGTGCTGCTCGCCTGTGACAACACCCTCGAGACCCTCGTGACCTACCTCGGCGCGCTGGCGGCCGGGCACGTCCCCCTTCTCGCCCCGGGCGACCGCCCGCACACCCTCGAGGCCCTCGTCGAGGCCTACGACCCCGACATCGTCGCAGGTCGGGGTGACGGGGACTGGCAGGTCGTGCGCCGCCCCGAGGGCGCGGGCGGCCGGCACGACCTGCACCCCGACCTGGCCCTGCTGCTGCCCACGTCCGGCTCCACGGGTTCCCCCAAGCTGGTCCGGCTGTCGCACGCCAACCTCGACAGCAACGCCGGCGCCATCGCCGAGGCCCTGGGCATCCGTGCCGACGACCGCGCCGTCACCAGCCTCCCGCTGCACTACTGCTACGGCCTCTCGGTCGTGCACAGCCACCTGGCGGTCGGCGCCGCGGTCGTCCTCACCGACCTGTCCGTCGTCGACCCGTGCTTCTGGGAGCTGGCCGACGCGACGGAGGTGACCACCCTGGCGGGGGTCCCACACACCTTCGAGCTCCTCGACCGCAGCGGGTTCGCCGAGCGCGAGCACCCGTCCCTGCGCACGGTCACCGCCGCCGGTGGTCGCCTGGCCCCGGAGACGGCCTCGCGCTACGCCGAGCTCGGCGGCCGTCGTGGGTTCGACCTGTTCGTCATGTACGGGCAGACCGAGGCCACCGCGCGGATGGCGGTCCTGCCGCCTGAGCTCCTGGCGACACGGCCCGAGGCGGTCGGCTTCGCCGTCCCCGGCGGCTCGTTCAGGGTCGACCCGCTCGGCGAGCTCGAGTGCGGGCTGGGCGAGCTCGTCTACAGCGGCCCCAACGTCATGCTCGGCTACGCCACCGACCCGGCCGACCTGGCGCGGGGCCGGGACGTGCACGAGCTGCGTACCGGTGACCTCGCCCGGATGACCCCCGACGGGCTCGTGGAGGTCGTCGGCCGACGGAGCCGGTTCGCCAAGGTCGTCGGTCTGCGCATCGACCTCGACCACGTCGAGCGCGACCTGGCGCAGGAGGGCCTCGAGGCCCACTGCGTCGACCTCGGCGACGCGGTCGGCGTGCTCCTGGCGCAGGCGGGGACGGGCGCTGCGGCCACCGAGGTGCTACGGCGCCGCCACGGCATACCGGCCGGTGCCGTCGTCGCGCTCGACGGGCTCACGCCCCCACGGTTGTCGACGGGCAAGCCCGACTACCCCGGCATGACCGCCCTCCTGGGCGCGCACCGTGAGGAGCAGGAAGAGCTCGCGGCACCGGCGACCGGCGACCGGCTCGTCGCGGTGGTCGAGCTCTACCGCGAGCTGCTCGACTCCCCGCAGGCCGGGGCTGACTCGAGCTTCGTCGACCTCGGCGGCGACTCCCTGTCCTACGTCGAGGTCTCCCTGCGGCTCGAGCGCGTCCTGGGCGACCTGCCGTCCGGGTGGCACCTGCTGGCGCCGACGGAGCTGGTGGAGGCGGCCGCGCAGGCGGCACCCCGAGCGGGCTCGCGGCTGCACCGCGTGGAGACCAGCGTCGTGGTGCGCGCGGTCGCCGTCCTCCTCATCCTCGCCAACCACACCCACCTGTCGTTCGTGCCCGGCGGGGCGCACACCCTGCTGGCGCTGGCCGGCTACAACCTGGCCCGGTTCCAGCTCACCGACCGGCCCCGCGCGGCCCGGGCGCGCGGCATCGCGCGCAGCGCCCTGCGGATCTGGGCGCCGAGTGCGGCGTGGATCGGCGTCGTGGCGCTCGTCGCGGGCACCTACGACTGGCGCAACGTGCTGCTGCTCAACCAGGTCCTCGGCGACTGGGCGCGCTGGTCACCGCACTGGCACTACTGGTTCATCGAGGCGCTGGTGGCCCTGCTGCTCGGGACGGCACTGCTCGTGTCGGTCCCGGCCGTGGACCGCTTCGAACGGCGTCACCAGCTCGCCCTCCCCCTGGCCCTGGTCGCGGTCGGCCTGTTCACGCGGTACTCCGTCCTGGTGCCGGACGCGGGGCCGTACCGGGGCGCGAACGCCTACGTGCTCATCTGGCTGTTCGCCACCGGCTGGGCCGCTGCGAGGGCGAGCACCTGGCCGCAGCGCCTGCTCGTCTCGGCGATCCCTGTCCTGACCGTTCCCGGGTTCTGGCCGACGATGCCCACCCGCGCGGCGACGGTGGTCCTCGGGCTGCTCGTCCTCACCTGGGTGCCGACCGTGGCGCTGCCCGCCTGGCTCGGACGCGCCGCGTCACTGGTGGCCGGGGCCAGCCTCTTCGTCTACCTCACGCACTTCGTCGTCTACCCGCACATCATGGCGACGAGCTCGGTCCTGGCCATGGCCGCGTCGGTCGCCGTCGGCATCGCCTACTGGCAGCTGTGGCTCCGCGTGGAGTCGACGGCTGGGCGGCTCGCCGCCCAGGTGACCCGGCTGACGCGCCGGACCACCTGAGCGGGCCGACGGCTCAGAGGTACTGGCCGGTGTTGGCGACGTTGTCGATCGACCGACCCGGCTCGGTACCGCTCTTGCCGGTGATCAGCGTGCGGATGTAGACGATCCGCTCGCCCTTCTTGCCGGAGATGCGGGCCCAGTCGTCGGGGTTGGTCGTGTTGGGCAGGTCCTCGTTCTCCTTGAACTCGTCGACGCAGCTGGCGAGCAGGTGGTCGACCCGGATGCCCTTCGCGCCGACGGTGAGGAAGTCCTTGATCGCCATCTTCTTCGCCCGGTCGACGATGTTCTGGATCATGGCGCCGGAGTTGAAGTCCTTGAAGTAGAGGACCTCCTTGTCGCCGTTGGCGTAGGTGACCTCGAGGAAGCGGTTCTCCTCGATCTCGGAGTACATCCGCTCCACGGTGGCCGTGATCATCGCGTCGACCGTGGCCTGGGCCGAGCCGTCGTGCTCGGACAGGTCGTGCTCGTGCAGCGGCAGGTCGGCGGTGAGGTACTTGGTGAAGATGTCGCGGGCGCTCTCGGCGTCGGGGCGCTCGATCTTGATCTTCACGTCGAGGCGTCCGGGTCGCAGGATGGCCGGGTCGATCATGTCCTCGCGGTTGGAGGCGCCGATGACGATGACGTTCTCGAGCCGCTCGACTCCGTCGATCTCCGAGAGCAGCTGCGGGACGATCGTCGTCTCGACGTCGGAGGAGACGCCCGACCCGCGCGTGCGGAACAGGCTGTCCATCTCGTCGAAGAACACGACCACGGGCGTGCCGCCGGAGGCCTTCTCCCGGGCCCGCTGGAAGATCAGGCGGATGTGGCGCTCGGTCTCGCCGACGTACTTGTTGAGCAGCTCGGGGCCCTTGATGTTGAGGAAGAACGACTTGCCGATGGGCTTGCCCTCCTTCTCGGCGACCTTCCTGGCCAGGGAGGACGCGACCGCCTTGGCGATGAGCGTCTTGCCACAGCCGGGCGGCCCGTAGAGCAGGACCCCCTTCGGGGGCTTGAGCTGGTGCTCGGTGAACAGGTCGGGGTGAAGGTAGGGCAGCTCCACGGCGTCGCGAATGGCCTCGATCTGACCCGCGAGCCCGCCGATGTCCTCGTAGTCGATGTCCGGCACCTCTTCGAGGACCAGCTCGGCGACCTCGGCCTTGGGGATGCGCTCGTAGACGAACCCGGACCGCGGCTCGAGCAGCAGGGCGTCGCCGACCCGGATCGGCTCGCCCTCGAGGGAGTCGGCGAGGCGGCAGACCCGCTCCTCGTCGGCGTGGGCCACGATGAGCACCCGGCCCTCGCCGAGCAGCTCCTTGATCATGACGACCTCGCCGACCCGCTCGTAGCCGCAGGTCGCCACGACGTTCATCGCCTCGTTGAGACGCACCTCGCGGCCGCTGGAGAGCTCGGCGGGGTCGACCGCCGGGCTGACGGCCACGTGCATCTTGCGGCCGCCGGTGAGGATGTCGACGGTGGCGTCGTCGTAGGACTCGAGGATCACGCCGTACGCCGCCGGCGGCTGGGCGAGCCGGTCGACCTCGGACTTCAGGGTGACGATCTGCTCGCGCGCCTCCTTCAGGGTGCGCACCAGCCGCTCGTTCTGGGAGGAGATGGTGGCCAGGTTGGACTGCAGCTGCAGCACCCTGGTCTCGAGCTCACGGGACCGCACGGGGGCGTCCGCGAGCCGCTGCCGCAGGGCGGCGACCTCCTCGGACAGGAGCTCCGCCTGGCGGCGCTCCTCGGGGCTGTCGTGGTGGGGGCTGTGGTCGGTCATGTCGACTCCCTCAGTGGCGAACCTCGGTGGCGAACCTCGGTCATCGACCGTGCGGGGACGGCCGATGACCCAACCTAACCCCGAACTACTCCGGGGTCTCGGACGTTTGCGTCACAGAACGGCGAACCCGCCGGATCTTCTTGTCTGATGGGACGCGCTCGCCGATGTCCTCGGGGGTGAACTCGCCCTCACGGCCGAAACCGCTGTCCTGCACCGGCACCCCGTCACCGTCGACCGCTCCCTTCGCGGGACGGCGCTTGCGCAGCGGCGGGGTGACCCCGGGCGCCAGCCTGCGGGTGGTGATGAGGAAGCCGGTGTGGCCGTGCATCCGGTGCTGCGGCCGGACCGCCAGGCCCTCGAGGTGCCAGCCGCGGACGAGCGACTCCCACGCCTCCGGCTCGGTGTAGCCGCCGTGCTCTCGCACCCCTTCGGCCACGCGCGACAGCTGGGTCGCCGTGGCGACGTAGCAGATGAGGACGCCGCCCGGCACCAGCGCGTCGGACACCGCGTCCAGGCACTCCCAAGGAGCGAGCATGTCGAGGACGACGCGGTCGACCGACCCGGGTGCGACGTGCTTCGGCAGCTCCTCCACGAGGTCGCCGACGGTGACCTCCCAGGCGGGGTGGTCCTCACCGAAGAACGCCCGGGCGTTGCCCTTGGCGATGTCGGCGAAGTCGGCGCGGCGCTCGAACGAGTGCACGCTGCCTGTCTCCCCCACCGCGCGCAGCAGGCTCATCGACAGGGCACCGGACCCGACGCCGGCCTCGACGACGCGGGCGCCGGGGAAGATGTCGGCCATGGTGACGATCTGTCCGGCGTCCTTGGGGTAGACGACGGCGGCGCCACGCGGCATCGACATGACGTAGTCGGCCAGCAGAGGCCGCAGCGCGAGGTACTCGACCCCGGCGGTGTTGCGGGCCACGGAGCCGTCGGGCGCACCGATGAGGTCGTCGTGGAGCAGGCGCCCACGGTGGGTGTGGAACTCGCGACCGGCCTCCAGGGTGATGGTGTGCAGACGGCCCTTCGGGTCGGTCAGCTGCACCCGCTCCCCCTCCACGAACGGCCCTCGCCGCAGGTGGGCGCCGGTGGCGCGGGGCGTGGTCTGGTCGGGGGCGCTGCTCATGAGCCGCGAGTCTAGTTGCGCCCGAGCGCCTTCCCGATGTCGGTCGCGTGCACGACGCCCACGACCCGTCCGCCGTGGACGACGGCGCCCACCGCGATGCCGAACTCCTGCAGCACCGCGATGGCGGGCATGACGTCCCCGGCGGGGTCGGCGTCGACGACCCACCCGGGGTGCTGGTGGCTCGCGACGGCGCTCACCGGGGTCTGCGGGCGCGCGTCAGGGGGCACCGAGGCCAGGTGCTCGCCGTCCACGTATGCCGTCGGGCGGCCGTGGTCGTCCACGACCACCACCTCCGTGCCCGGACCCGTGGGGAGCTCGGAGACCGTGGCGTCGGAGCGGACGGCGAACGCCGGGTGCATCACCTGCCCGAGCCGCAGCCGCCCGATCGTCGCGAGGGCGTGGCCGCGGCGGATGGACTCGGTGGCACCACCCCACAGGACCGAGGCGATGACCAGCACCCACAGGAGGCCGAACCCCACCGTCTGTCCCTGCGCGACCGGCCGGACGAAGAACCACAGCACGAGCAGCACCGTCAGGACGCGCCCGCTCCAGCCGGCCACGACCGACCCGCGGTTGCGGTCGCCGGTGGCCTTCCAGACCAGGCACTCGAGGACCTGGCCGCCGTCGAGCGGCATCCCGGGCAGGATGTTGAGGACGGCCAGGGAGCCGTTGATGATCACGAGGCCGTAGAGGATTCGGCCTGCCACGTCACCGGTGACGACCGGCAGCGCCGCCCAGGCCAGCAGCGCGAACAGGGCGTTGGAGGCCGGTCCGGCGGCCGCCACGAGCGCCATCCGGCCCGGCGTGGTGCGCACCGCCTCCATGGAGGTGTGGCCGCCCCACACGTTGGCCACGATCCGCACCACCGGCATCCCGAAGCCTCTGGCCACCACGGCGTGCGCGGCCTCGTGGACCAGGACGCAGACCAGCAGCGCCAGGGCCTGCGTGACGCCGACGGCCACGCCCGTCAGGGGCCTGGTGGGCAGCAGCGGCGCTGCGACGATGGCCGTGATGACGACCGCGATGACGAACCAGCTGGGGGCGAGGTAGACGGGGATCCCCGCGACACGTGCGATCCGCACGCCGAGGCCGCGTTCGTCGGCCTCCCCCGCCCGGTGGCCCGGGGCCTCGTGCCCGGGGGCCGCCGCTGTCATGTCACGACACTACGTGAACCGCGCGCACGCCGGACGACCCCCCGCGCCATACTTGGACGGTGTCCGATTCCTCCACGCTGCAGCCAGACGCGACCGACGAGCTGAGGGCCGCCCTCACCGAGCGGATCCTCGTGATGGACGGCGCCATGGGCACCATGATCCAGCGCGAGGGGCTCGGCGAGGAGGACTACCGCGGTGAGCGCTTCGCCGACTGGCCGAGCGACCTCAAGGGCAACAACGACCTGCTGAGCCTCACCCAGCCGGAGATCATCGCCGGCATCCACACGGCATACCTCGAGGCGGGCGCCGACCTCGTCGAGACCAACACCTTCAACGCGCAGAAGATCTCCCTCGCCGACTACGGCATGGAGGACCTCGCCTACGAGATCAACCTCGAGTCCGCGCGGCTGGCCCGGCGGGCCTGCGACGCGATGACCGAGCGCACCCCGGACCGGCCCCGCTGGGTGCTCGGCGCCCTCGGCCCGACCAACCGCACGGCATCCATCTCCCCCGACGTCAACGACCCGGGCAAGCGCAACATCACCTTCGACGAGCTCGTCGACGCCTACGGCGAGCAGGCCCGCGGACTCGTCGATGGCGGCGCCGACGTCCTCATCGTCGAGACGATCTTCGACACCCTCAACGCCAAGGCGGCGATCTTCGCCCTCGAGACACTCTTCGAGGAGCACGGCCGCCGCTGGCCGGTCATCATCTCGGGCACCATCACCGACGCCTCGGGCCGCACGCTCTCCGGCCAGGTCACCGAGGCGTTCTGGAACTCCGTGCGGCACGCGCGCCCGCTCGCGGTCGGGCTCAACTGCGCGCTCGGCGCAGCCGAGATGCGCCCGTATGCCGCGGAGATCGCCCGCGTGGCCGACACCTTCGTCTCCTGCTACCCCAACGCCGGGCTGCCCAACGCCTTCGGCGAGTACGACGAGATGCCCGACCAGATGGCCGCGGTGGTGGGCGAGTTCGCCGAGGCGGGGCTGGTCAACCTGCTGGGCGGCTGCTGCGGCACCACCCCCGACCACATCGCCGCCATCGCCAAGGCGGCTGCCGATCAGAAGCCGCGCGTCCCGGCCGAGGTCGCCCCCGCGCTGCGCCTGTCCGGCCTCGAGCCGCTGACGGTCACCGAGGAGTCGCTGTTCGTCAACGTCGGTGAGCGCACCAACATCACCGGGTCGGCGCGGTTCCGCAAGCTCATCCAGGCCGAGGACTACGGCACGGCCCTCAACGTCGCACGCCAGCAGGTCGAGGCCGGCGCCCAGGTCATCGACATCAACATGGACGAGGGCATGATCGACGGCGTCGCGGCCATGGACCGCTTCGTCAAGCTCGTGGCCAGCGAGCCCGACATCTCCCGGGTGCCGGTCATGGTCGACTCCTCGAAGTGGGACGTCATCGAGGCCGGCCTCAAGTGCGTGCAGGGCAAGCCGATCGTCAACTCCATCTCCATGAAGGAGGGCGTCGAGCCGTTCGTCGAGCACGCCCGGCTGTGCCGCAAGTACGGCGCCGCGATCGTCGTCATGGCCTTCGACGAGGACGGCCAGGCCGACTCCCTCGAGCGGCGCAAGGTGATCTGCCGGCGGGCCTACGACATCCTCACGCAGGAGGTCGGGTTCCCCGCCGAGGACATCATCTTCGACCCCAACATCTTCGCGGTGGCCACGGGCATCGAGGAGCACGCCGCCTACGGCACCGACTTCATCGAGGCGACCCGCTGGATCAAGGAGAACCTCCCCGGGGCGCTGGTGTCCGGCGGGGTCTCCAACGTCTCGTTCTCGTTCCGCGGCAACAACCCCGTCCGCGAGGCGATCCACGCGGTGTTCCTGTTCCACGCCATCAAGGCGGGCATGGACATGGGCATCGTCAACGCAGGTGCGCTCGTCGTCTACGACCAGGTCGACCCCGGGCTGCGCGAGCGCATCGAGGACGTCGTCCTCAACCGCCGCCCGGACTCCACCGAGCGGCTGCTCGAGGTAGCCGACTCGTTCAACACCGGCGACACCAAGCAGGAGGCCATCGCCGAGGAGTGGCGCTCCCTGCCCGTGGGCGAACGCATCACCTACGCCCTCGTCAAGGGCATCGACGAGCACGCCGAGTCCGACACCGAGGAGCTGCGCCAGGAGATCAGCGCTCGCGGCGGGCGGCCCATCGAGGTCATCGAGGGCCCGTTGATGGACGGCATGAACGTCGTCGGCGACCTGTTCGGCAGCGGCAAGATGTTCCTGCCCCAGGTCGTGAAGTCGGCCCGCGTCATGAAGAAGGCCGTCGCCTACCTCATCCCGTTCATCGAGGCCGAGAAGACCGAGGCCGAGGTCGCGCAGAACCGCAGCAAGGGCAAGATCGTCCTCGCCACCGTCAAGGGCGACGTCCACGACATCGGCAAGAACATCGTCGGCGTCGTGCTGCAGTGCAACAACTACGACGTCGTCGACCTAGGCGTGATGGTGCCGGCGCAGAAGATCATCGACACGGCGAAGGCCGAGAACGCAGACGTGATCGGCCTGTCCGGGCTGATCACCCCCAGCCTCGACGAGATGGTCGGGTTCGCCTCGGAGATGGAGCGCCAGGGCCTGCACCTGCCCCTGCTCATCGGCGGCGCCACCACGTCGCGGGCGCACACCGCCGTCAAGGTCGACCAGCAGTACCACGGGCCCGTGGTGTGGGTGAAGGACGCGTCGCGCTCGGTGCCGGTCGTCTCCCGGCTGCTCGCCGACGACCAGCGCGAGGCGCTGCTCGAGGAGGTGCGCGCCGACTTCGAGAGCCTGCGCGCACGGCACGCAGCGAAGTCCACCGAACGTCCGCTGGTCTCGCTCGAGGCGGCCCGGGCCAAGGCGACGCCGGTGGACTGGACCACCTACCGTCCCCCCGTGCCGCACCTGGTCGCCGCGCAGGAGAAGGAGCTGCTGCGCCTGCAGTCCGGGCACCGCGGCAAGACCGTCACCCAGTTCGTGCGGACGTTCACCGACTACCCCATCGACGAGCTGCGGGACTACATCGACTGGGGGCCGTTCTTCCTCGCCTGGGAGATGAAGGGCCGCTTCCCCGACATCCTCAACAACCCTGCCACGGGTGAGGCGGCGACCCGTCTCTACGAGGACGCCCAGCAGATGCTCGACCGCATCGTCGAGGAGCGCTGGCTGCGCGCGAGCGGCGTCTTCGGCCTGTTTCCTGCCGCCTCCGTCGGTGACGACATCGAGGTCTACGGCGACGAGTCGCGCGAGCACGTCCTGACCACCCTGCACAGCCTGCGCCAGCAGGGCCAGCACCGCCCCGGGGTGCCCAACCGGGCGATGTCGGACTTCGTGGCGCCCAAGGAGTCCGGGCTCCACGACCACGTCGGGGCGTTCGCCGTCACCGCCGGTCTCGGCGCCCAGGACAAGGTCGCCGAGTTCAAGGCGGCCAACGACGACTACAGCGCCATCCTGCTCGAGTCCCTCGCCGACCGGCTCGCGGAGGCCTTCGCCGAGCGCCTGCACGAGCGGGTGCGCCACGACTTCTGGGGCTACGCCCCCGACGAGCACCTCAAGAACGACGACCTGATCGCCGAGCGCTACACCGGTATCCGGCCCGCGCCGGGCTACCCGATGTGCCCCGACCACACCGAGAAGATGCTCCTCTGGGAGCTGCTCGACGTGGAGAAGCACACCGGTATCGAGCTCACCGAGTCGATGGCGATGTGGCCGGGTGCAGCGGTGTCCGGGTGGTACTTCTCGCACCCGCAGTCGCAGTACTTCGTGGTGGGTCGTCTCGGCCGCGACCAGGTCGAGGACTACGCCGAGCGCAAGGGCTGGACGCTGCGCGAGGCCGAGCGGTGGCTGAGCCCCAACCTCGGCTACCAGCCCGACGACTGACCCCCCACGCTTTCCCCACTTGTTGCCAGAGGGTGGTCACGGAATCCGCGAATCGGGCCTCTGCTGACCACCTGGTGGCAACAAGTGGGGGGTGTCCCACAGGTATGGCGCGGGCTGTCCGGTCCTGTCGGTCGCCGCACCTAGAGTGCGGGTCATGGTTCCCGCCCTGTCCCCGAGCCGCGCGTCGGACTTCAAGCAGTGCCCGCTGCTCTACCGGTTCCGCACCATCGACAAGCTGCCCTCGCCGCCGAGCCCTGCCGCGGCACGGGGCACGCTCGTCCACGCGGTGCTGGAGCGGCTGTTCGACCTCCCCGCTGACCAGCGCACGCCGGCCGCGGCGCAGTCACTGCTGGGCCCGCAGTGGGAAGCACTGGTCGATGAGGAGCCCGAGCTCGCCGCGATGATCGCCGACGACGAGAAGCTCACCGAGGACGGGTGGTTCGACGACGCCCAGGCCCTGATCGAGACGTGGTTCACCCTCGAGGACCCCACCCGGCTCGAGCCCGCCGAGCGTGAGCTCTACGTCGAGACCGAGCTCGACGGCCTGGTCCTGCGTGGCTACGTCGACCGCCTCGACGTCGCGCCCGACGGCGCGATGCGGGTCGTCGACTACAAGACCGGCCGCTCCCCCAGCGAGCTCTTCGAGGGCAAGGCGCTGTTCCAGATGAAGTTCTACGCCCTGGTGCTGTGGCGGCTGCGCGGTGAGATCCCGCGGCTTCTGCAGCTGGTCTACCTGGGCAACGGCGAGGTCGTCCGCTACGCCCCCGACGAGCACGACCTGCTCGGCCTCGAGCGCAACCTCAAGGCCGTCTGGACCGCCATCGAGCACGCGGCCACCACCGGTGACTGGCGACCGAAGACCTCGCGGCTGTGCGACTGGTGCGACTTCCGGGCGTTCTGCCCGGCCTGGGGCGGCACGCCACCGCCGCTGCCCGAGGGGGCGGCGCTGCTGGCGCTCGACCCCGCCGTGTCGGGCCAGGTCGTCCCGGCCGACGACTGAGCGCTACTGCTGGCGGGCGCCGTCGAAGACCGTGCGCAGGTCGGCAGGCGTGAGCCCGCGAAGGCTGGGGACCTGGACGGCCCCCACGGTCACCGGTACCGGCACGACGTGCGGCACGGCGATGGTCGGCACCCCCGCCGCGACGGCGGACCGAACCCCCGTCGGGGAGTCCTCGATCGCGACGCAGTCGGCCACCTTGACCCCGAGGGTGCGTGCCGCGGCGAGGTAGGGCTCGGGGTGTGGCTTGCCGTGCTCGACCTCGTCGCCGGTGATGACCGCGGTGAACGTCTGCGCCGGCAGCGCCGCGAGGACGGCGTCGGCCAGGGAGCGCCACGACATGGTGACCAGCGCGCTCGGTACGCCGGCCTCCTGCAACGCGGTGAGGAGCTCGAGGGCGCCGGGACGCCACGGCACGTGCTCGGCCACCTGCGCCACGACGCGTCGCAGCAGCTCCTCGATGATCTCGACCGGGTCGAGCTCGACGGGGCTGTTGTCGCGGATGAACTGCGCGGACACCATCAGGTCGTTGCCGACGAGCTGGTGGGCGTACTCGTCGCTCCAGGTGCCGCCGGCCTCCTCGACGATCGCGTGCTCGGCGTTGATCCAGTAGGGCTCGGTGTCAACCAGCGTCCCGTCCATGTCCCACAGGACGGCCGCCGGCAGCCGGTCGGTGGAGGCGGTCGACGGGGACGAGGACATGGCTGTGGGGCTCCGGCTGGTTCGGGGGTGGTGGTGCTGGTGGGGTGGCGCGCGAGGGTGGAGGCGGCGCGCCCGACTATACGCAGGCGGCGGGACCCGGCAGCACCGCGGACCGTAGGCTGGGAGGACTGAGTGCCGCCGGGCACGGGCGAGGAGGAACGGTGATCGAGCTCGAGGACGTACCGGAGCTGAACAACCCGGTCGTCATCGCGGCCTTCGAGGGCTGGAACGACGCGGGCGAGGCTGCCACCGCAGCAATCGACCACCTCGTCGACGTCTGGGACGCCGAGGCCGTCGCCGCCCTCGACCCGGAGGACTACTACGACTTCCAGGTCAACCGGCCGCGGGTCGTCCTCGACGACGGCCGGCGCCGCATCCACTGGCGCACGACGCGGATCCTCGTGGCCGGCAGCGAGACGCTGCAGCGCGACGTGGTGCTCATCCAGGGCATCGAGCCGTCGTTCCGCTGGCGTGCCTTCACCATTGAGCTGATGGAGTTCGCCCAGCAGGTGGGAGCGTCGACGGTCTTCACCCTCGGCGCCCTCATGGCCGACGTGGCGCACACCCGTCCCATCCCGGTCACCGCCACCTCCGACGACGACGACGTCATCCACCGCTTCGACCTCGAGCCGAGCCGCTACGAGGGCCCGACGGGCATCGTGGGCGTGCTGGCCGACGCCGCCACGCAGTCGGGCATGCAGTCGATCTCGTGCTGGGCCGCCGTCCCGCACTACGCCGGCCACTCCCCGTCCCCCAAGGCGACGCTGGCGCTCGTCTCGCGGCTGGAGGAGCTGCTCGACGCCCCCATCCCCCACGGTGACCTCGCCGACGGCGCGCGGGCGTGGGAGCGCGGCATCAACGAGCTCGCCGAGACCGACGAGGAGGTCGCGGAGTACGTCCAGTCCCTCGAGCAGGCCCAGGACACCGCCGACCTGCCGGAGGCCAGCGGCGACGCGATCGCCCGCGAGTTCGAGCGCTACCTGCGCCGGCGCGGCCAGGACGGCCCCGGCCAGCCGGGCTGAGCCAGCCGGGACGAGCCAGCCGGGCTGAGCCAGCCGCGCTGAGCCAGCCGGGACGAGCGGGGCCGGGCTGACCCGAAGCGCCTCAGCGTGTTGGCAGGTCAGCCTCGAGACCAGGTCAGATCCGGGTCAGACGCGGACGCCGAGGACGGCGTCGAGGGCGCGGGCCAGGACGCCGGACGCCGCGGTGTCGTCGCCACCCCGGGTGAGGCACTCCTTGGCCCAGCGGTCCACGGCCGCGAGGGCGCCCGGGGTGTCGAGGTCGGCGGCCACGTGGCGACGCACCTGCTCGACGACGTCCTCGCTGTCCGGGGCCCCGTCGACAGAAAGAGCGGCGCGCCACGTGTCGAGGCGCTCCTGGGCCTGCTTGAGCAGGTCGTCGCTCCACGACCACTCCGTGCGGTAGTGCTGCGACAGCAGGGCGAGCCGGATGGCCATGGGGTCGACGCCTTCGGCCCGTAGGGCCGAGACGAGCACGAGGTTTCCCCTGGACTTGCTCATCTTCTCGCCGTCGAGGCCGACCATGGCCTGGTGGGCGTAGGTGCGGGCGAACGGCCGCTCCCCGGTGAGGACGACGGCCTGGGTGGCGCTCATCTCGTGGTGCGGGAAGACGAGGTCGGTGCCACCGCCCTGCACGTCGAACGTCATGCCCAGGTGGTCCAGGGCGATGGCGGTGCACTCGATGTGCCATCCGGGACGGCCGGCGGGCAGCCCGTCGACCTCCCAGGAGGGTTCGCCCTCACGGGCCGCGCGCCACAGCAGCGGGTCGAGCGCTTCGCGCTTGCCCTCGCGGTCGGGGTCGCCGCCGCGCTCGGCGTAGACCTCGAGCATCTGCTCGCGCGTCCAGCCCGAGACGCCGCCGAAGCCCTCGTCGCTGGTGAGGTCGAGGTACACGTCGTCACCGTCGGACTCGGCCGTCGGCACGGAGTACGCCGCGCCGCGGTCCACGAGCCCCCGGACCGCCTTGGCGACCGAGTCGATGCTCTCGACGACGCCGACGTAGTGGTCGGGCGGGATGACGGCCAGGGCGGTCATGTCCTCGCGGAACAGGGCGATCTCGCGGGTGGCGAGGTCCTCCCACCGCACGCCGTCCCGCTGCGCGCGCTCGATGAGCGGGTCATCGACGTCGGTGATGTTCTGCACGTAGACCACGTCGTGGCCGGCGTCGCGAAGGGCGCGGCCGAGGACGTCGAACGTCACGTAGGTGGCCGCGTGCCCCATGTGCGTGGCGTCGTACGGCGTGATGCCGCAGACGTACATCCGCGCGGTCGGCCCCGGGGTGAGGGGGCGCACGACACCGGAGGCGGTGTCGAAGACCTGGACCGGGTGGCCGGTGCCGGGGACGGCGGGGAGGAACGGGGTCGGCCAGGAGATCACAGCGGAACTCTACGTTGGCCGCTCAGAGGGGCGGCCACGGGATGGCCGGCCACTGCCCCGACGGGACCGGGTAGGCCCTGCGGTCCAGCAGCCGGCGGCCGCGCCCGAGCAGGGCCGCGACCTCGCGCAGGGTGAGCAGGGAGTCCAGCTCGGCGCGCAGCGACGCCTCCTCGTCCTGCACCAGCTCGACGACCGCCGCGATGCGGGCAAGGTCGGCCTCGGCGATCGGCTCGCCCGCGAACCCCCACAGCACCGTACGGAGCTTGGGCTCCTCGTGCAGGCTCACGCCGTGGTCGAACCCGCGCAGCCTCCCCTCGTCGCGCACGAGGTGCGAACCCTTGCGGTCGGAGTTGTTGATGAGGGCGTCGAAGGCCGCGACGGTCCGCGCCGCCGCCGAGTCCTCGTGCACGACGACCACGGGCTCGCCCAGCTCGTTCTCGCCGCGCAGCACCGGCAGCCAGCCGGTCGGCACCTCGCGCGGGCCGACGACGTCGACCGGGTGCTCCGGCTCGTCGGTCGGGTCGCCCACCCAGCGCTGCACGGAGCCGATGCCCTGCGGGCCCGAGCGCAGCACCGTGGGCGGCACGACGTCGAAGCCGCCGGCGGCACTGATGAGGTAGGCCGCGACCTCCCGGCCGGCGAGCGTGCCGTCGGGGAAGTCCCACAGCGGCCGCTCCCCCATGACCGGCTTGTAGATCGCGAGGGGGCCGCCCGCGCCGGCGCGCACGAGCACCGCCAGGTTGGAGGCGTCCGCGATCCGCCCGAGGACCTCGAGGTCCTCCCGCGTGAGGACCTCGAGCAGGTCGGCGTCGCCGGGCTGGCTCGGGCTCAGCGCTTGTAGCCGTTCGCGCGAGGGCAGATGTGGCCCTCGACCTCGAGCGGACCACCGCAGAACGGGCACGGCGGCCTCCCGGCAGCCACGATCGACTGGGCACGCCGGGCGAAGGCCCTGGCGCGGGCAGGGGTGAGGACCACACGGACCTGGCGGGGCTCGGTGGTGAGGACGTCGGGCTCCAGCGATGCCTCGGGGTCGTCGGGGTCGCGGTCCAGCGCCTCGATGATGATGACCTGGCGGTCCTCGTCCCACGCGAGGGCGAGGGTGTTGACCCGGAACTCGTCCTCGATCGGGGTGTCGAGCGGGGCGTTGTCGACGACCTCGGCCGCGACGTGGTCGGCGCCCGCGCCCCCGGCGTAGCTGTCGAGCAGGTCGTTGATGCGCGTCGCGAGGACGTCCACCTGCTGCTTCTCGAGGGACACGCTGGTGAGGCGCCGGCCCTCGCTCGCCTGGAGGAAGAAGGTCCGCTGTCCCGGTGGCCCGACGGTCCCGGCGACGAACCGGTCCGGCGGGTCGAACTCGTGGAGCGACATGGTCAAAACTCTAACCGGCTCCGCCGCCGACCTGCGCATCCCCGGTCGGTGCGGCGTCCGTCGCCGTCGGGGTCTCCCCCGCCTGCGGGTTGTCGGCCGGTGGCCGGAACCTGGCCAGGTCCGGGGCCAGCTCGTTGGCGGAGAGCAGGAACGTGTGGCGCTCGCCGTAGCGGATGGCGCAGACCGAGGCGGGGTCGGCGGTGTAGCGCTGGAAGTGCCCCAGGCCCGCGCCCGTCGCGTCGGCCAGCACGGCCTTGACGAGGTCGCCGTGGCTGACCGCGACCCAGACGGCGTCCTTGCCGTGCGACTCGAGCACCTCGGCGTCGTGGCGGCGTACCGCCTCGACGACGCGGTCGCTCATCTCCTGCAGGCTCTCGGCGGCGTACTCGTCGTGGTCGGGGAAGCGCGCGTTGCCGGGGTCGTCCTGGACCGTCGACCAGAGCGGCTCCTTGGCGAGCTCGCTCAGCTTCCGGCCGCTCCACGCGCCGTACGCGCACTCCTGCAGGCCGTCCTCGACCACGACCTGGACCCCCACCGCCGTGGCCAGCGGGTGCGCCGTCTCCAGGCACCGTTCGAGCGGGCTGCTCACCACCCGGGCGACCGGGGCGCCGGCGAAGCGCTCTCCGAGGGCCGCGGCCTGGCCGCGGCCGCGCTCGGTCAGGTGGACGCCGGGCAGGCGGCCGGCCAGGATCCCCTCGCCGTTCGCGCTGGAGTGGCCGTGGCGGACGAGCAGGAGGGTGGGCACGTCCGCACTCTACGGCCGGTCGCTCGCCCCGGCCGCGGCGACGTGGTGGAGTAGCCCCGTGATCGTCGACCAAGCCATCTACCGCGACGGCATCCGCGAACCCTGCGGTGACCTCAGCGACGCCCTCGAGGGCCTGCGCACCGGGGCCGACCCGCACGCCTTCCTCTGGATCGGGCTCAAGGACCCGACCGACGCCGAGTTCGACCTCGTCAACGACGAGCTCAAGCTGCACCCGCTCGCCGTCGAGGACGCCATCAAGGGCAACCAGCGACCCAAGGTCGAGCTGTACGACAACACGATCTTCGTGGTGCTCAAGACGCTGCGCTACGTCGAGGCGACCAGCGACGTCGAGACCGGTGAGGTCATGCTCTTCGTCGGCGACCGCTTCGTGGTCACCGTCCGGTACGGCGACGTCAGCCCCCTGGCGTCGGTGCGCCACCGGCTCGAGGGGATGCCGCAGCAGCTGCGCCACGGTGAGGTCAGCGTCCTGCACGCCGTCATGGACGCGATCGTCGACAACTACGTCGCCATCGACGGCGAGCTCCAGAACGACCTCGAGGAGATCGAGGCGGCGGTGTTCTCCGGTGCCCGTGACACCGACTCCGGCCAGATCTACCGCCTCAAGCGCGAGGTCCTCGAGTTCCGCCGCGCCGCGACACCGCTCGCCGCGCCGCTGAGCATGCTCCACGACGGGTCGCGCAGCCCCGTCAGCGTCAAGGAGATGCGGCTGCTGTTCCGCGACGTCGCCGACCACCTGCTGCGTGTCATCGACCACGTGGAGTCGTACGACCGCCTGCTCACCGACGTCCTCAACGCCCACCTGGCGCAGATCTCGGTGCAGCAGAACAGCGACATGCGCAAGATCTCCGCCTGGGTCGCCATCGCCGCAGTGCCCACGATGATCGCCGGCGTCTACGGCATGAACTTCGACAACATGCCGGAGCTGCGCTTCAGGTACGGCTACTACGTCGTGCTGGGCGTCATGGCCGTCGCCTGCCTGGGCCTGTACCGCGCGTTCCGCCGCTCCGACTGGCTGTAGCTCAGGTGGCGGTCATCCAGCCGGCGGAGAGGACCACGACGAGCACGGCACCCAGCGCCACGCGGTACCAGACGAAGGCCGTGATCTTGTTGCTGCTGACGAACTTGAGCAGCCACGCGATCGAGGCGTAGGCGACCACGAAGGACACCACGACGCCGACGACCATCTGGCCGATGCCGAGGAGCTTGAGGTGGTCGGTCTCGCTCGCCATCTCGAACAGGCCGGCCGCGGTCAGCGCGGGGATGGCCATGAAGAACGAGAGCCGGGTCGCCGTGACCCGGTCGAGGCCCCGGAACAGGCCGGCCGAGATCGTCGCCCCCGAGCGAGACACGCCGGGCACCAGCGAGAAGCACTGCACCAGGCCGATGACGACGCCGTCCTGCACCGTCACGTCGCCCTCGTGGCGCTCGTCGCCCCGGCGGGCCAGGGCCGCGTGCCTGGTCTCGGCGAGCCACATCACGGCGCTCCACAGCACCAGGGCCGCCGCGACGACCCAGAGGCTGCGGAGCGGGCCGCTGATGAGGTCCTTGCCGAGGAAGCCGACGATGCCCACCGGGATGGACCCGACGATGACCGCCCACGCCAGCTGGTAGTCGTGGTGGGTGCGACCCTCGGCGCCGCGCAGCCCCCCGACCCAGGCCACGAGCAGCCGGACGATGTCGCGCCGGAAGTACAGCAGCGTCGCCAGGATGGCGCCGAGCTGGATGACCGCGGTGTACGCCGTGACGCCCGGGTCGTCCACGGTGAGGCCGAGCAGCTTCTCGGTGATGGTGAGGTGGCCGGTGGAGGAGACGGGGAGGAACTCGGTGAGTCCCTCGACGATGCCGAGGATGACGGCGTCGAGGTAGCTGAGGGTCACGGTTCTGCTTTCAGGTCGAGGACGCGGGGAGCGGCACTGGCGTCGGGGTGCGGCCCGTCAGCCGACAGTCTCGCGCATGACCTCGGCCATGGTCCGCACGACATGCAGGCGCTCCTCGAGGCCTCCGGCGAACGGCGCCACCGACAGCGTGCCCACCCCGGCGTCGGCGTAGCGGCCGATCCGGGCCGCGATGCGCTCCCGGGTGCCGATGAGCGAGGTGGCGTCGATGAGCTCGAACGGCACGGCCGCCGCGGCGTCGCGGTGCCGCCGCGCGAGGTAGAGGTCCTGGACCTCGGCTGCCGCGTCCTCGAAGCCCATCCGGCAGGCGAGCTGGTTGTAGAAGTTCTGCTCCCGTGAGCCCATCCCGCCGATGTAGAGGGCTGCGTAGGGCCGGACCGCGTCGGCCGCGGCCTCGACGTCGTCGCCGATGACGACGGGCACCGACGGGGCGATGTCGAAGCCCTCCAACGGGTTCGCCTCCGTCCCCCGACCGGCTCGCCGGCGGCCGGTCGCGACGCTCTCGACCTGCTCGCGCGAGTGCTCGGGGCTGAAGAAGATCGCGTGCCAGCCGTCGGCCACCTCACCGGCGAGCTCGAGGTTCTTCGGGCCGACCGCGGCGAGGTAGATGGGCAGGTCCGGCCGGGGCGGGTGGATGGTGAGCTTGAGCGGCTTGCCGGGACCGTCGGGCAGCGGCAGCGTGAAGTGCCGACCCTCGTAGGCGACCGTCTCCCGCCGCAGCGCCATGCGCACGATGTCGACGTACTCGCGGGCGCGGGCGAGTGGCGCCGCGAACCGTACGCCGTGCCAGCCCTCGCTGACCTGCGGACCGCTGACGCCGAGGCCCAGTCGGAAGCGGCCGCCGGAGAGGGTGTCCAACGTCGCGGCGGTCATGGCCGTCATCGCCGGGGTGCGCGCCGGGATCTGCATGACCGCGGCGCCGAGGTGGATCCGCTCGGTGAGCGCCCCGACCCAGGAGAGGACCGTGGGCACGTCCGACCCGTACGCCTCCGCGGCCCAGGCGACCGCGTAGCCGAGCCGGTCGGCCTCCTGCGCCACCGCCACGTTGTCCTGGTCGACACCCATCCCGAAGTAGCCGAGGTTCACACCGAGTTCCATGGCACGGAGGCTATCGGCGGGGCTGCGCGGTGCGGGCCCGACGCGGCGGCTACGGTACGGGACCATGCGCCAGCGACGGATGGGGAGCTCGGGCCTGACGGTGTCGCGCCTCGGCCTGGGGACGATGACCTGGGGACGGACCACCGACGAGGAGGCGGCGCGCGAGCAGCTGCGCACCTTCGTCGACGCCGGCGGCACCCTCGTCGACACGGCTCACGGGTACTCCGACGGTGCGTCCGAGGAGATCATCGGGCGCCTCATCGAGGACGAGGTCGACCGCGACGAGCTCGTCATCTGCACCAAGTCCGGCATCTCGCGGCGTTCGGGGCACCGAGTCGTGGACACCTCGCGCCACAGCCTGCTCAGCCAGCTCGACACCTCGTTGGAGCGCCTGGCCACCGACCACGTCGACCTGTGGCTCGTGCACACGTGGTCCGACGAGGCTCCCCTCACCGAGACGCTGTCGGCCCTGGAGTGGGCGGTCAGCACCGGCCGAGCACGCTACGTCGGCGTGTCCAACTTCAGCGGCTGGCAGACCGCCCGCGCCCTGTCGCTGCTGGAGCAGGCGCGGGTCCCGCTGGTCGCCAACGAGGTCGAGTACTCCCTGGTCAACCGTGCCGCCGAGCCGGACCTGCTCGCGGCCTCGCAGGCGCTGGGGTTCGGGCTGCTGCCCTGGTCGCCCCTCGGCCGCGGCGTCCTCACCGGGAAGTACCGCCACGGGGTCCCGGCCGACTCCCGCGCCGCCTCACGGGACTTCCCGCGGTTCACCGCGCGCTACCTCGACGACCGCAGCACCGGCGTCGTCGAGGCCCTTGCCATCGCGGCCAAGGGCCTCGAGGTCACCCCCGCGGAGGTCGCCCTCGCCTGGGTCCGTGACCGCCCCGGCGTCGTGGCGCCCGTCGTGGGGGCCCGGACCACGGCACAGCTGCGTACGTCGCTGGCGAGCGAGGACCTGGATCTCCCCGCGGAGCTCGTGGCCGCCCTCGACGAGGTGTCCGCCTGAGTGGCGACCCCCGTCGGGGCCTGCACCTGAGGTCGACCGTCAGCCCGGGTCAGGCGCGGTCGTCGTCCTCGTCACCGTCGTCGTAGTCGGTGTCGTCGAGACCCGAGTAGACGGCGCCGTCGCCGTCCTCGTCGGAGTGGTCGTCGAGCTCCTCGTCGTCCTCGTCCTCGTCGTCGTCATCCTCGTCACCGTCGTAGATGTCGAGCGGCGTCATCTCGCCGTAGGCCTGCAGGAGGGTGTCGTCGTAGGCCGCGAAGGCATCCGCGAGGTCGTCGTAGGCGGCGATGACGGTGGGGTCTTCCTCACCGCGCTTGGAGGCCGAGGCCTCGAGATGCCGCTCGAATGCGGCCACGAGGTCGGCCAGCGCGCCACGCGGGTCTGCGGTCATGTGGAGACCGTAGCGGGTTCCGGGTAGAAATGGCGGTGATGGTTGAGTACGAGTACCGCGTCCTGAGCTTCGCCCGAGGCGACTCCCGGTCCGACATCCGGCGGACCCTGGCCGACCATGCCGAGTACGGCCACTGGGAGCTGCACCGCACGCGGATCTATCTCGGTGGCGTGCAGCGCACCTGGTTGCGGCGCAAGATCATCCGCGTCCCGCGACCCCACTGAGCCCCCGGGCCCGGCGGGTCATCAGCACCCCGAGCCAGAGCATTCCGGCGCCCGCGAGTGCCATGGGGACGACGGCGCCGCCGGTGAAGGCGAGCCGGACCGGCAGGGCCGAGGCAGCGCCGGGACGGCCACCGGCTGACGGATCGTGCGCAGCAGGGGCCGACGGGACGTTGCCCGGTGCCGGCGACCCCGCCGCCCCCGGGCACGGTACGACGAGGCGGTCGAGGGGCACCCCGGCGGCGGTGAGCTCCCTGATGACGTCGTGGTCGAGCACCACGAGCGTGGTCTGCAGCGGCACGACCTGCCGCGTCACCCGGACGCACGCGCCGAGCAGACCCTGCGCGGCGGCGTCCACCGAGGCCACGTGGTCGCCGGCGGGCACGGCACCCTCGGGGCAGGGGGCAAGAGCCTGGGGGAACTGCTTGACGAGCGGCGAGGACAGGTCCACCCCTGCCGCGCGGAGGTCCACCTCGACAGCCGGCGACGTGCCCCCGGTGGGGATGATGCACGCTGTCGCGGCCGGGCTGTCGACGACGGCGCTCCCGCCCGTGGACGCAGCCGAGCCCTTCGAACCCTTCGCCTCGGTCGCACTCGAGGTGCCGGACTTCGACGAACCCCCCTGTGCGCCTGGGGTCGCCGAGGTGGTGGACGTCCCCGACGGGTGCGAGGCCGGCGTCGTACCGGAGCCGGAGCCCGGGGCCGTGGTCGTCGCTCCGGGGACCGGGAGACCGAGGCCGCCGGTCGCCCCGGTGACCGTCGAGGTGACGTCACCCACCGTGGTGGCGACCGGGTCGGGCAGCGTCAGGGCCTGCGACGCGGTCGCGCCCCCGCAGACCAGGGCGCCGGCCACCCCGAGGGCGGCGACGAGCCGGGCGGTGGAGGTGTGCTGGCGACGCCTGGTCATGGTGGCTCCTTTGCCGGACAGGGTGAGGTCCCTGCCCGGTCAACGACCGGGGACGCCGAAGGCTACGGGCCGGTAACCCACTCGCGGGACGAGCTGTCCGGGTGCCCGGTGGCCGAGCCCGGTACCGCGCGGAGCCGGCCCCGCGCCGTACCTCCCGTCAGCAGGTGGCGACGAAGCGCGACAGCACCCGCGCGCCGAACTCGAGGGCCGCCACGGGCACGCGCTCGTCGATGCCGTGGAACATCGGGGCGAAGTCGAGGTCGGCGGGCAGCTGCAGGGGCGCGAAGCCGTAGCCGGTGATGCCGAGGGTGCTCAGGGCCTTGTTGTCGGTGCCGCCCGAGAGGCAGTAGGGCAGCACCTGCGCACCCGGGTCCTCCGCCAGCAGCGCCGCGGTCATCGCCTCCACGAGCGGGCCCTCGAACGGGGCATCGAGCGCGATGTCACGGTGCACGACCTCGACCTCGACGTGCTCCCCGGCGAGCTCGCGGATGGTCGCGAGCAGGTCGTCGTCGTGACCGGGCAGGAACCGGCAGTCCAGGGCGGCGCTGGCACTCTGGGGGATGACGTTGTGCTTGTACCCGGCGTCGGCCATCGTGAAGTTGGCGGTGTCCTGCAGGGTCCCGCGCACGAACCCCTGGGCGCCGCCGAGGTGGTCGAGCAGGTCGTCGAGGTCCTCGTCGGACCAGCTGGTCCCGGTGAGGTCGCTGAGCCCGTCGAGCAGCTCGCGCACCGAGGCGATGTACTCGCGGGGCCACTTGTGGGCGTTGATCCGGCTGATCGCCTCGGCGAGGTGGACGATCGCGTTGTCGGGGTTCGGGACGGACCCGTGGCCGGCGCGCCCGGTGGCCACCAGCCGGAGCCAGAGGATGCCCTTCTCCGCGGTCTGGACGAGGTAGGCGCGGGACTGGTCCCCGCCCCGGGTCGGCACGGTGACGCTGTAGCCCCCCACCTCGCTGACCGCCTCGGTGACGCCCTCGAACAGCTCGGGGTGCGTCCTCACGACGTGGTGGGAACCCTTGACCCCGCCCGCCTCCTCGTCGGCGAAGAACGCCACGACGAGGTCGCGGGGCGGCTTGGCACCGCGCCGGGCCAGGTCGCGAACGGTGGCGAGGATCATCGCGTCCATGTCCTTCATGTCCACCGCGCCGCGTCCCCACACGCAGCCGTCCCGCAGCTCGGCGCTGAACGGGTCGACCTGCCAGTCGGCAGCGTTGGCGGGCACGACGTCGAGGTGGCCGTGGATGCACAGGGCGGGCCGGCCACGGTCCTCGCCCTCGAGGCGCACGACGACGCTCGTGCGTCCCGGGTCGCTCTCGACGACCGTCGGCTCGAGCCCGACCTCACGGAGCTGGGCCACGACGTACTCCGCCGCCTCCCGCTCCCCCGGCCCACTGCCGTCGCCGTAATTGGTGCTGTCGATGCGGATGAGGTCGCGGCAGATGCGCACGACCTCGTCGGCGGGTCCGGTGACCTCGGTGGTCGGGCTGGCGTCCGGGGCGGGGTTGGCGGCGTCGCTCATGCCCTCCACCCTAGGCGCGCGGGTGCGCCGAACGAGCGGCAGCGACCCGCGCGTGAGGGCCGTACGACGCTTGGCGTGGGCCTCCATTTCCTTGGCACCGGGGCGGTTTGGGAGTTGCACCCCCCGACGTGTATCGTTCCGGGTCGCAGCAGGCGCTCCTCCGGGAGGCTTGTCTCACACCCTGTCCGGGTGGCGGAATGGCAGACGCGCTAGCTTGAGGTGCTAGTGCCCTTTATCGGGCGTGGGGGTTCAAGTCCCCCTCCGGACACCACGACGAAGAAGGACCCCCATGCTTTTCCGGGGGTCCTTCTTCGTCGTTGACGGCGGCAGGCGGACTTGGGACGAGCCGGCGACGGCTCCCCCTCCGGACGCCCCTGATCGAGCGAATGCCCCGACCGCCGACCGCCGAGTTCCCTGCGCCATGCGGGACCTAGGACTCTCCTGCCCGGCGACGCCTCGCGGTGGAGTGGTTGCGGACCTGCAGGGTGCAGGCCGCGAGAGGAGCCACCCATGCATGCCGTCGTCTACCACGGACCGGGCCGCAAGTCGTGGGAGGAGGTCCCGAAGCCATCCATCCAGGACGACACGGATGCCGTCGTGCGCGTCGACTCGGTCACCATCTGCGGCACCGACCTGCACATCCTCAAGGGTGACGTCCCCGCGGTGACCGACGGCCGCATCCTCGGGCACGAGGCGGTGGGCACCGTCGAGTCGGTCGGCTCGGGCGTCAAGAACCTCTCCCCCGGGGATCGCGTGCTCGTCTCGTGCATCACCGCCTGCGGCTCGTGCCGCTACTGCCGAGAGGCCCGCTACGGCCAGTGCCTCGGCGGGGGTGGCTGGATCCTCGGGCACCTCATCGACGGGACGCAGGCCGAGTACGTCCGGGTCCCGTTCGCCGACACCTCCACCTTCGCCATCCCCGCCGGCGTCACCGACGAGGAGGTCCTCATGCTGGCCGACATCGGCCCCACGGGCTACGAAGTGGGCGTCCTCAACGGCCACGTGCGCCCCGGTGACGTCGTCGCCGTGGTCGGCGCGGGCCCGATCGGCCTCTCCTCGATCATGGGCGCCAAGCTGTTCAGTCCGGCGCACGTGGTGGCGATCGACCTCGCCGGCTCCCGGCTCGACGCGGCCAAGCGGGTCGGCGCGGACGTCGTCGTCGACGCCTCGCGCGACGACGCCCTCGAAGTCGTCCGCGGCCTGACGGACGGGCTCGGCGCCGACGTCGCGATCGAGGCCGTGGGGATTCCCGGCACCTTCGAGCAGTGCGCGGCGCTCGTGCGCCCCGGCGGGACCGTCGCCAACGTCGGCGTCCACGGCAAACCCGCGACCCTGCACCTCGAGGACCTGTGGATCAAGGACGTCACCATCACCACGGGCCTGGTCGACACCTACTCGACGCCCACGCTGCTGCGCCTGCTCGCCAGCCGGCAGCTCGACCTCGGTCAGCTCGTGACGCACCGCTTCGGGCTCGACGACTTCATGCAGGCCTACGAGGTCTTCGCGAACGCCGCCGACACCCAGGCCCTCAAGGTCGTCCTCAGCGCGCGGTCCTGAGGAGCCCCGACGCGACCAGGCGCCCGGTCGCTCGCACCCGACGCCTGCCGGAGCACCGCCTACGTCGCAGGGATGACCCGATCCCCACGAGCGCTCACCACAATCGAGGCACGGTGGCACCGACACCGTGGCTCGGTGAGAGGGGGGCAGATGCAGGCGGAGGCCCAGACGCTGTCGAGGCCGCACGGCGGCCGGTTGGTCGACCTGGTGGTCGCCCCCGAGCGCGCGGAGGAGCTCGAGCGGCTGGCAGGCTCGTGGCCGGCTCGTCACCTCACCGAGCGCCAGCGCTGCGACCTCGAGCTGCTGGCCTCCGGGGCGTTCTCGCCCCTGACGAGCTACCTGGGTGCCAGTGACCTCGCCTCGGTGTGCGAGCGGCTCCGCCTCACCGACGGCACGCTGTGGCCGATGCCGATCATGCTCGACATCGACGAGGACACCTTGCGCGCGGCCGAGGCCTGCGGGCACCTCGCCCTGCGGGGCGACGACGGGAACCTGCTCGGGGTCCTGGAGCCCCGGGAGGCCTGGCGGGTCGACCCGCTGATGGAGGCCCGCGCCGTGTTCGGCACCGACGACACGGCCCACCCGAGTGTCGACGCGCTGGTCCATCGCACCGAGCCCTGGTACGTCACCGGCCCGCTCGAGGTGCTGCCCCGGGCCGTGACCCCTCCGGGTCGCGAGCACCAGGACCTCCGGTTCACCCCGGCCGCGCTGCGCCGGCACTTCACCGACCTCGGGGTCAGCCGGGTGGTGGCGTTCAACACCCGCAACCCCATGCACCGGGCCCACCACGAGCTCACCGTCCGCGCAGCGCGCGAGACCGGGGCGCACCTGCTCGTCCAGCCCGTGGTCGGGCCCACCAAGCCGGGCGACATCGACGTCCCCACACGGGTGGCCTGCTACCGCGGCCTCATGCCGAGCTACCCCGCCGGCCGGGCCACGCTGGCCCTGCTGCCCCTTGCCATGCGCATGGGCGGCCCTCGCGAGGCGCTGTGGCACGCCATCATCCGCCAGAACTTCGGGGCGTCCTTCATGATCATCGGCCGTGACCACGCCGGCCCGGGACAGGACAGCAAGGGACGCCCCTTCTACGAGCCGTACGCCTCTCAGGAGCTCGTGCGCCGGCACCAGGACGAGCTCGAGGTGCGGATGGCGTCCTTCCCGCAGCTGGGCTACGTCGAGGACACCGACAGCTACGAGCCGGTCGACCAGGTGCCGCCGGGCACCCGGGTGCGCACCGTGTCTGGCACCGAGGTGCGCCAGCGCCTGGCTCGCGGCGAGGCGCTGCCCGCCTGGTTCACTCCCCCAGCCGTCGCAGCAGTGCTCGCGGACCGCTTCCCCCCGCTGTCCGCAGCGAGCGCCTGAGCCGACGCCGTCCGGCGGCCGATCCGGCCCTTGACTGCGGCTTGACCTGCCCTTGACCGGGGCGTGACGCCCTCTTGACGAGCGGCGGTCCGTCCGGTCGGAGGGTCCTCGGCCGAACGGGTCCGATGCGGCCTGTCGTGTGCGTGATGGGCCTCCCGCCACCGTACGGTGCCGACGGACCGCCACCCCCACGGTTCGTTCGCCGGCATCCCGGAGCCGGTGCGCCGGTGGTCCGTCTCCCGGGCCCCCACCTCCCCCAGGACCGCCGTGAACGCATCGACCCTCACCCGCCGTCTCTCCCCCGCCCTCGCTCCCGTGCTCGCCGCTGCGCTCGGGTGCACGCTGCTCGTCAGCGCGCCCCAGGGCGCCGCCGCCGTCACGTGCAAGGCGACGCCGACCCTCCTGTCGAGGACCCCCACGACCACCGGCCTCACCGGCGGCCTGTCCGTCAAGGTCTGGGACACCGGGGCGACCCCCAGCAACCCGCAGGCAGCCACCCGCATCGCCGTCGTCAAGGTCCCGGCGTCGTCCCCCCTCAACCCCCGCGTGCGCGGGTCCTCCACGCTGACCAGCTCGCACTACCCCTCGACCTACCTCAAGTACGCCTCGACCGCAGCCGTCATGGTCAACGGTGGCGTCTTCAACCTCGGCCGCGCCGCCCTGCCCGACCTCCCGCAGATGACCGGCGGCCGGGTGACCAAGGCGCGCAACGTCCACGACCCCGTCATCGCCGTCGGGCGGGCGGGCGAGTCCTCCCCCAGCCGCCTGTGGCTGAGCGGCACCGCGACCGCCAGCGGGCGCGGCTACCAAGGCATCTCGGGCCTCAACTGGGAGTACGTCACCGGCGGCATCAACGTCTACACGACCGCCTGGGGCTCGCAGACCAGGCCGTACGGCGTCGTCGACATCGTCCTGGTCTCGGGCAAGGTCGCGGGAATCCGCTACGGCGCCTACCGCGGCAAGGCCCCCGCCGCCGGCCAGACCATCCTCACGGCCAACGGCACCGCGGGCACCTGGTTGACCAGGCTCCCCGTCGGCACCCCGGTGTCGGTGAGCTACGCGGCCCACAGCGACGCGAAGTTCCTCATCCACGAGGCCGTCGGCCGCGGCGCGAGGTTCCTCAACGCCGGGGTCAAGAACGGTGGCACCTGTGCCACCCGCGACGAGGAGCTGCGCCCGCGCACGGCCATCGGCTGGACGAAGACCGGCGACCTGCTCTTCGTCACCGTCTCCGGCCGCGCCACGATCAACGGTGTCCGGTACGGCGGGGCGACCATCCACCAGATGGCCGACTACATGCAGCAGCTCGGTTCGTACGACGCCACCAACCTCGACGGCGGCGGCTCGACGACCATGCTGGCGCGGCTGTCCTCCGGCACCGTCGTGCGCCTCGACCGCAGCCTCTCCGAGGCGCAGCGCGCCGTTCCCAACGTCTTCGGCGTCGGCTGACGGGCGGCTGGACGCGCGGCTGTGCGCGCGACTGAGGCAACGCCGACGAGGGCGGGACCCGGGAGAAGACCCGGTCCCGCCCTCGTCCGTTCGGCTGGTATCCGGTGGGCCACGGGGACGACCTGCGGCGCGGCGCCGAATCCGCCTGCGACGACAGGCCTACCGTCGAAGACGTGAACAGCCGCACGGCCCACCGGTCCGCCTCCGCCCACCACCCCCGCGTCCTCCGTTCCCCTCAGGGCGGCTGGGTCTGGGCCTGCTCCTGCGGCGGCGCGTCCTGCCGCACGAGCCGCGACGTGACCCCGTGGAGGGTGGCGCTCATCGGGGCGCTGAACCACTCGGCAGCCATCGCCCCCTGACCCGCCCCTTCCGGGTCACCGGCTGCCAGGCCTCCACCATCCAGAGGTTGGCACCGGGCCGTGAGTCCGTCATTGTTCGGAGACCACGGCTACGAAGGAGCATCAGATGAAGGTCGGGATCCCCCGCGAGGTCAAGAACAACGAGTACCGCGTCGCCATCACCCCCTCGGGCGTGCACGAGCTCGTCGTCACCGGCCACGACGTCTACATCGAGAAGGACGCCGGCGTGGGCTCCTCGATCCTCGACGCCGACTACGTCGCCGCCGGGGCGAAGATCCTCGACACCGCCGACGACGTCTGGGGCACCGGCGACCTGATCCTCAAGGTCAAGGAGCCGATCGAGTCCGAGTACCACCGGATGCGTGAGGGCCAGACGCTCTTCACCTACCTGCACCTCGCCGCGGACCGCGCCCTCACCGAGGAGCTGGTCAGGCGCAAGGTCACCGGCATCGCCTACGAGACCGTCGAGCTGCCGGACCGGTCGCTCCCCCTGCTCGCCCCGATGTCCGAGGTCGCCGGGCGGCTGGCCCCCCAGGTCGGCGCCCACACCCTCATGCGCGCCCAGGGCGGCCGCGGCATCCTCATGGGCGGCGTCAGCGGCGTCTACGCAGCCAAGGTCGTCGTCATCGGAGCCGGCGTCTCCGGCATGAACGCCGCCGCGATCGCGCTCGGCATGCAGGCCGAGGTGCTGCTGCTGGACCGCGACATCGCCAAGCTGCGGCACGCCGACGCGATCTACCAGGGCCACTGCCAGACGGTGGCCTCCAACGCGTACGAGGTGGAGCGCGCCATCTCCGACGCCGACCTGGTCATCGGCGCGGTCCTCGTGCCGGGCGCCAAGGCACCCAAGCTGGTCACCAACGAGCAGGTCTCCCGGATGAAGCCCGGCTCGGTGCTCGTCGACATCTCCATCGACCAGGGCGGCTGCTTCGAGGACTCCCGGCCCACGACGCACGCCGACCCGACGTACGAGGTGCACGGATCGGTCTTCTACTGCGTCGCCAACATGCCCGGCGCGGTGCCGCACACCAGCACCTACGCGCTCACCAACGTCACCCTCCCGTATGCCGTGCAGCTCGCCAACCAGGGGTGGCGCTCGGCCCTGCGGGCGAACGGTCCGCTCGCGCTCGGGCTCAACACCCATGACGGCAACGTCACCTACGCGCCGGTGGCCGAGGCCCACGGCCTCGAGTCGGTCGACCTGGGGGACGTGCTCGCCGGCTCCTGAGGCGGCTGTCGGGGGCGGCGGCTAGGTTCGGGATCGTGCTCCTCGCCGACGTCGTCGCCGCCTCCCGCGCCGCCTCCGCCACCCGGTCGCGGCTGGCGAAGACCGCTGCGGTCGCGCAGGCCCTGCGATCCGCCGGACCCGACGACGCCGCGACCGTGGCCGCCTACCTGTCCGGGGTCCTGCCCCAGCGCCGCATCGGGGTCAGCTGGCGCGGCCTGGCCACCCTGCCCGAGGCGGCCGGCGAGCCGTGCATGACGGTGGCGGAGGTCGACCGGGCGCTCACCACGATCGGGGCCGTGACCGGGAGCGGGTCGGCAGCAGCCCGGGCGGCCGCGGTCACCGAGCTGTTCTCCCGGCTGACCCGCGACGAGCAGGCCTACCTTCGCGACCTCGTCACCGGCCAGGTCAGGCAGGGCGCCCTCGACGGGGTCATGCTCGCGGCGGTCGCCGCCGCCGCCGAGGTCCCCGAGCCGGAGGTGCGTCGGGCGGCGATGCTCGCCGGCCACACCGGACCGGTCGCGGCCGCCGCGCTGGCCGGCGGCAGCGGAGCCCTGGCCGCGATCGGCCTGGAGGTCGGCCGTCCGCTGCGGCCGATGCTCGCTGCATCGGCCCCCGACGTCGACGCAGCCTGGGAGCAGGCAGCGGTGGAGGGGCAGGGCGTGGTCGTCGACGGCAAGCTCGACGGCATCCGCCTGCAGGCGCACCGCGACGGCAGCGACGTCCGCCTGTTCACGCGATCGCTCGACGACATCACCGACCGCCTCCCGGAGGTGGTCGAGGCCGTGCTCAGCCTCCCGGCCCAGCGCCTCGTGGTCGACGGCGAAGCCATCGCCCTCGACGGGTCCGGGCGGCCACGCCCGTTCCAGGAGACGGCGTCACGGACGATGAGCAGCACCGGAGTCGACGAGCTGCGAGCCACCGTGCCGGTGACGCCCTACTTCTTCGACCTGCTCCACCTCGAGGGCGAGGACCTCCTCGACCTGCCCGCCACCGAGAGGTTCGAGCGCCTCGCCGACCTGGTCCCCGAACCGTGGCTCGTCCCGCGCACCACGGCGACGTCGGCCGCCGAGGCCGGGGAGTTCTTCCACCGGCTCGTCGCCGACGGCCACGAAGGCGTCGTCGTGAAGTCCCCCACGGCTCCCTACGCCGCCGGGCGGCGTGGCGCGGGCTGGGTCAAGGTCAAGCCGCGGCAAACCCTCGACCTCGTGGTGCTTGCCGTCGAGTGGGGCAGCGGCCGCCGCCAGGGCTGGCTGTCCAACATCCACCTGGGCGCCCGCGACCCGGAGACCGGTGGCTTCACGATGCTCGGCAAGACGTTCAAGGGGATGACCGACGAGGTCCTGGCCTGGCAGACGGAGCGGTTCCTCGAGCTCGAGACCAGCCGGTCCGGCCACGTCGTGCACGTGCGGCCCGAGCAGGTGGTCGAGATCGCGTTCGACGGCATCCAGACGTCCTCCCGCTACCCCGGCGGCATGGCCCTGCGCTTCGCCCGGGTGATCCGCTACCGCGACGACAAGACGGCGTCCGAGGCCGACACGGTCGACACGGTCCGGTCGCTGCGCACCTGAGGGCCCTGCCTGCTCCTCACCCGGACCGTCCGACGACCACCCCTCCCGGCCACGGGACGGTCCGGGCGGTCAGCGAGCGACGCGCGCGGACAGCGCCGTCAGCGCGGCGTCGGCGTGGCGGTCCATGCTCCACTCGCTCTGGACCACCTCGACGATCCGGCGGTCGGGGGCGATGACGAACGTCGCGCGCTTGACCGGCGTGAGGTACTTGCGTCGCACGCCGTACGCGGTGGCCACGGCGCCGTCCGCGTCGGAGAGCAGCGGCATGCCGAGGGACTCCTTGCCATCGAACCGGGCCTGGGCGTCAACGGTGTCCATGCTGATCCCGACCGGCTGGGCTCCCAGTGCGGCGAGCTCCGCCCGCAGGTCGCGGAAGTGGCACGCCTCCTTGGTGCACCCTGAGCTCAGGGCCGAGGGGTAGAAGAACAGCACCACGCTCCCCTCGTCGAGCAGGCTCGCGAGACTCCTGCTCCGGCCGGTCTGGTCGGGCAGGTCGAACTCGGGCGCGAGGTCACCGATCTGGAGGGACTTCATGGTTGCCGGTTCGTACCCATTGGTGGCCCGGATTGGTTTATATAGCGAACCTATGTAGTATGGACGCATGGAGTCCAAGGAGACGGTGGCCAACGACCTGCTCAGGGCCGCCGCCCGGCTGTCGCGCTGGGCCTCGCAGCTCGCGTCCTTCGACGTGCCTTTCGCGCAGGCGCGGCTGCTGGCCCTCCTCGACGAGATGGGGCCCGCCCGCGTCAGCGTGCTGGCCGAGGCCGACCACTGCAGCCAGCCGACCATGACGACGGCCCTGCAGCGCCTGGAGGCCGCCGGCTGGGCGCAGCGCGTGCCCGACCCGAGCGACGCCCGGGCCAGCCTGCTGTCGCTCACCCCAGCCGGACGGGGAACGCTCGAGGAGATCCGTGGAGCCCGCGCCCGGGTCCTCTCCCCCACCCTCGCCGCGCTGGACGACGCCGAGGTCGCGCGCCTGCGCGATGCCGCGTCGGTCATGGAGGGACTGCTCCAGCGGGTCGCCCCGGCCGCCCACCCCATCCCTGACCCCAGTCCCCGCCCCACCACCCGAAAGGACGTCTGAGCCCCCATGTGGCGCCAACCCAAGACCGTCTGGTCCGTCGCCTTCGCCTGTGTCATCGCCTTCATGGGCATCGGCCTCGTCGACCCGATCCTCAAGCCCATCGCCGACGACCTCGGCGCCAGCGCCTCGCAGGTCTCGCTGCTGTTCACGAGCTACATGGCCGTCATGGGCGTGGCGATGCTCGTCACCGGCTGGGTGTCCAGCCGCGCCGGCGCGAAGCGCACCCTGCTGCTCGGCCTGCTGGTGATCATCGTCGGCGCGGGGCTGGCAGGCGCCCAGGACTCGGTCGGCGGCATCGTCGCCTTCCGCGCCGTATGGGGCCTCGGCAACGCACTGTTCATCGCGACCGCCCTGGCGACCATCGTCAGCGCGGCCCGCGGCTCGGTCGGCCAGGCGATCATCCTGTACGAGGCCGCGCTCGGGGTCGGCATCGCCGCCGGCCCGCTGCTCGGCGGCTGGCTCGGCGGCCACTCCTGGCGCTGGCCCTTCTGGGGCGTCTCGGTGCTCATGCTCGTCGCCTTCGTCGCGATCATCGCGACCCTGCCGGCCACACCGCCCACCGGCCGCCGCAGCAGCATCAGTGCCCCGCTGCGCGCCCTGTCGCACCGTGGCCTGCTGACCGTCGGCCTCACGGCGCTGCTCTACAACTTCGGCTTCTTCACCCTGCTGGCGTTCACGCCGTTCCCGCTCGCGATGGGAGCCCACCAGGTCGGCCTGATCTTCTTCGGCTGGGGCCTGCTGCTCGCCTTCACCTCGGTGGTGGTCGCGCCCCGTCTGCAGCGCCGCTTCGGAACGCTGCCGGGCATCGTCGGGGCCCTGCTCGGCTTCGCGGTCATCCTCGCGGTGATGGCCGTCGGCACCGAGCACAAGCCGGTCCTGGTCGTCGGCGTCATCCTCGCCGGCGCCTTCCTCGGCATCAACAACACCCTCATCACCGAGACCGTCATGAAGGTCTCGCCCGTCGAGCGTGGCGTCGCCTCGGCCGCCTACAGCTTCGTGCGCTTCGGCGGCGGCGCCGTCGCGCCGTACCTCGCGGGCAAGCTGGGCGAGCGCTGCGTGCACGTGCCGTTCTGGGTCGGCTCCGGCGCCGTGGTGCTGGCCGTCCTCGTCCTGCTCACCGCACGCAAGGAGGTGCGGGCCACCGACGGCGCGCACGGCCACGGGACGAAGGCCACCGCCGAGGACCGCGACCTCGAGGCCGAGGCGGTCACGGTCGGGGACGCCTGACCGCAACGCCTGACCGGCACCACTCCCTCCGCCCCCTAGGCTGGCGCTCGTGCTCGAGCAGATCACGGCGACCCGGTACGTGACCCCCCTCAAGGAGGGCGGGTCGCTGCCGGGCATCGTCGAGGCCGACGACCTCGGCACCTACGTGCTGAAGTTCCGCGGCGCCGGCCAGGGGCTGAAGGTCCTCGTCGCCGAGGTCCTCGTGGGCGAGCTGGCCCGGGGGCTGGGGCTCGACGTGCCCCGCCTGGCGGTCGTCGACCTGCAGGCGCCCATCGCCAAGTACGAGGCGGACGAGGAGGTCC
Source organism: Phycicoccus sp. Soil748 (assembly GCF_001428025.1). Classification (GTDB taxonomy): domain Bacteria; phylum Actinomycetota; class Actinomycetes; order Actinomycetales; family Dermatophilaceae; genus Pedococcus. Next base: position 350,645 of record NZ_LMSC01000012.1, read on the forward strand.
AGGACCTGCTCACCGCGAGCCTGGGCCTCAACCTCGGCATCGACTTCCTTCCCGGGTCCTTCGGCTACGACGGGTCCCGCCCACCGGCGCCCGACGTCGCAGCCGCCATCCTGTGGCTCGACGCGCTCACCGCCAACGTGGACCGCACGTGGAGCAACCCCAACCTGCTGGTCTGGCACCGCAACCCGTGGCTCATCGACCACGGAGCCTCGCTCTACTTCCACCACGGGTGGCCGAGCCGGGGAGCCGACGCCGAGCGGTTCGCCGCCCAGCGGTTCGATGCCAGCACCCACGTCCTCCGCGACGTGGCCTCGTCACCGCGGGCTGCGCACGAGCGCCTGGAGCCGCTGCTGACCGCCGAGCTCCTCGACCGGGTCACCGCCCTCGTGCCCGACGAGTGGCTCGAGCCCGCCCCGGGGATGGAGTCCCCGGCGAGCCTGCGGACCGCCTACCGCGAGCACCTGCAGGCGCGCGTGGCCAGCCCCGCTGCGTGGCTGCCGGAGGACGTGTCGTGACCCGCCACGGCTACCAGTACGTCACGCTGCGCTGCGTACCCCGCGTGGAACGCGAGGAGTTCGTCAACGTCGGGGTGGTGCTCTACTCCCAGGGCGCCAACTTCCTCGAGGCCGCCTACCGCGTCGACGACGACCGCCTGCGCACCCTGTTCCCCGACCTCGACGCAGCAGCTGTCGCCGACGCCCTCGAGACCATCTGCCAGGTCTGCCGCGGCGTGATCGGTGGCGGCCTGCCCACCCTCGGTGGGCTGGGCCGCAGGTTCGGGTGGCTCAGCGCACCGCGCAGCACGGTGATCCAGCCCGGCCCGGTCCACGGCGGCCTCACCGACGAGCCGGCCCTCACCCTGCAGGCCCTGCTCGACCGCCTCGTCGGTTAGGGACGCGGCTCAGTGGTGGGCGGAGGCCGACCGGGTTAGGTTCGGCCCATGAGTCTCGAGCGCCCGCTGGCCCCCAACCCGTACGACCTGCTCCCCGAGGTGCCCCCGCTCACCGTCACGAGCACCTCCTTCGAGGACGGCGACGCCCTGCCGGAGGCCCACGTCTTCGACGACTGGGGCTTCACCGGCGGCAACACCTCTCCCCAGCTCTCCTGGTCGCCCGGACCCGAGGGCACCCGGTCCTACGCGGTGACGTGCTTCGACCCCGATGCACCGACCCCCTCGGGCTTCTGGCACTGGGTGGTCATCGGCATCCCCGCCGACGTCACCGAGCTGGCCGAGGGTGCCGGGGCCGAGGGTGGGTCCGGCCTGCCCGAGGGCGCCTTCCACGTCGGGACGGACTACGGCACCAAGGCGTTCGGTGGCGCAGCGCCGCCGGAGGGCGACCGGCCGCACCGCTACCTGTTCGCCGTGAGCGCGCTCGACACCGACGACCTCGGTATCGACGACTCGGTGAGCGCCGCCGTCGCCGCGTTCAACCTCGGCTTCCACACCCTCGCCCGAGGTGTCCTCACCGGCATCTACCAGAACGGCTAGAAGGCCCCTACCAGCACATTCGACGCAGAAACACCCCATACCAGCGGTAGACATCCGAAGGGGGGCTTATAGGGTCACGGCATGACCGTTCCTGCCACCGGCGCCGGGACCGCCAGACGCAGGGAGGTCTGGGTGGCGCTGGCCTACCTGGTCCCCGCGCTGGTCGTCTTCGGCGTCTTCATCTTCTGGCCGCTCGTGAAGTCGGTGCTGCTGTCGGTCCAGGGCACCGACATCCTGGGCAACCCGAGCGGCTTCGTCGGCCTCGTCAACTACGCCAAGCTGTTCTCGGACGCCGACTTCCTGACGGTGCTCTGGGTGACGTTCGCGTTCACCATCCTCACGGTGGTGCCGAGCATCGCCATCGCGCTGTTCATCGCGCTGCTCCTGCAGACCCGCATCCGGGGTGTCCGGTTCTTCCGCACCGCCTTCGCCCTGCCGTTCGCGTTCTCCGTGGCCACCGCTTCGGTCATCTTCGGCGTCCTGTACAACCCGGCTTCCGGTGTCCTCAACGGGATCCTGTCGCACCTCGGGGTGGACAAGGTGCACTGGCTCACCGACCCCGACCTCGCCCTGTGGTCGGTGTCAGGCGCCACGGTGTGGATGCAGATCGGCTACAACCTGCTCGTCATCTCCGCCGGCCTCGGCGCGCTGCCCGAGGACGTCCTGGAGGCAGCCCGCCTCGACGGTGCGTCGGGGCTGCGGCTGCAGCGCTCCATCGTGATGCCGCTGATCACCCCGCAGCTGTTCTTCCTGGTCGTGGTCGGCACGATCCACTCACTGCAGAGCTTCGGGCAGATCCGCATCCTCACCGTCGGCGGACCCGAGGGGCGCACCACCACGCTCGTCTACTCGATCTACGAGCAGGCGTTCGCCAACAACAACTCCAACTACGGCTACGCCTCTGCGCAGGCGATGGTGCTGCTCCTGATCGTGCTCATCATCACCGCGGTCCAGTTCGGCGTCCTCGAGCGACGGGTGTTCTACCGGTGAGGTCACGACGCAGCGGCAACCTGGCCACCTACCTCGTCCTCGGGTTGGTCTTCCTCGTGGTGCTCTTCCCGGTCTACTACGGCCTGGTCGGCTCGTTCATGGGTGAGCGCGACACCAACAGCTTCCCGCCGGCGCTGTGGCCGGTGCACGGGCTGCAACCCGACAACTACTCCAGCGCGCTGCGGATCATCCCGCTCGGCAGCCAGTACCTCACCAGCGTCGGGCAGACCCTCGGCATCATGGTCGGGCAGCTGGTGACGAGCATCCTCGCGGCCTACGCGTTCGTGTTCCTGCCGCTGCGCTGGCGCGGCTTCTGGTTCGCCGTCTTCCTGTCGACGATGATGATCCCCTTCGAGTCGATCATCATCCCCAACTACCTGCTCATCTCGAGCCTGGGCCTCAAGGACACCATCGCCGGGCTGACGCTGCCGTTCCTCGCCACCGGCTTCGGGACCTTCCTGCTGCGGCAGTCCTTCCTGTCCTTCCCCATGGAGCTCCGTGACGCCGCCCGCGTCGACGGCGCCGGGCACTTCCGCTTCCTGTCCTCGATCCTGGTGCCGCTGAGCCGCCCGAGCCTGGCGGCGCTGGGCATCTGGTCGGCGCTGTCCGCCTGGAACATGTACTTCTGGCCCCTCCTGGCCACCGAGGACCCGAAGCACCAGACCATCCAGATCGGCATCAGCCAGCTGCAGTCGTCCGACGGCGACTCCCCGGGCATGGTCCTCGCGGGCGTGATGCTCGCCCTCTTCCCCACTCTGCTGCTCGTCATCTTCGGGCAGCGGTTCATCGTCCGTGGGCTCACCACGGGTGCGGTCAAGTGACAGACAAAGGAGCACGAGACGTGTTGACAACGAAGACAACCACGGGACGGCGGAGGGGACTTCGGTATGCCGTCCCGGCCGGCGTCGCTGCCGTGTCGCTCGTCCTCGCCGGCTGTGGCGGGGGCGACGGAGGCGGCTCGGGCGACGGGTCCAAGGCTCCCTCGGCCGATGCCCTGAAGAAGGCCGACGGCGTGACGACGGTGTCGTTCTGGCACGCCATGGACGGCAAGAACGCCGAGGTCCTCACCAAGCTGGTGGCCGACTTCAACGCGGCCAACCAGGGCAAGATCCAGGTCAAGGCGACCTACGCCGGCAAGTACGACGACGCGATCACCAAGTACAAGGCCGCGATCCAGAGCAAGTCCACGCCCGACGTCATCCAGATCTACGACATCGGCACGCGCTTCATGATCGACGCCAAGCAGACCGTGCCGATGCAGTCGTTCATCGACCGCGACAAGGTCGACGTCTCGGACCTGCAGCCCAACATCACCGGCTACTACTCCATCGACGACAAGCTCAACTCGATGCCGTTCAACACCTCAATGCCGGTGCTCTACTACAACAAGACGCTCTTCAAGAAGGCCGGCCTCGACCCGGAGAAGCCGCCGCAGGACCTCGCGTCCATCCGCGCCGCCGCCGAGAAGCTGTCGAAGAAGAACGGCGGCCCCGCCGACTACGGCTTCGGCGCCGCGATCTACGGCTGGTTGCTCGAGCAGTTCATCGCCACCGACGGCAAGGAGTACTGCGACCAGGGCAACGGCCGTGACGGCAAGGCCACCAAGGTGCAGTTCGACTCCCCCGAGACGGTGCAGGTCGTCTCCTGGTGGCAGAAGCTGGTCAAGGACGGCCTGGCCGCCAACACCGGCAGGGACACCAAGGCCGCCCAGGCCGCGTTCAAGTCCGGCCAGCTGGCTATCAACCTGGAGTCCACCGGCCAGCTCGGCGGCTACAGCCAGGCCGCCAAGGAGGGTGGCTGGGAGCTCGGCGCCGCGCCGTACCCGCACATCACGGCCGGCACGACGGGTGGCCCGATCATCGGCGGCGCCTCGCTGTGGATCGACGGCGTCAACCACAAGGACGCCAACAAGGAAGCCGCCTGGCAGTTCGTGAAGTTCCTCGCCGACCCCAAGTCGCAGGCGGCCTGGCACACCGGCACCGGCTACTTCCCGATCAGCAAGGGCGCCCTCAACGACCCGGTCGACGTGGCCTACCGCAAGGACAACCCGCTCTTCGACGTCGCGGTCAAGCAGCTCGAGGGGACCAAGCTGAGCAAGGCGACCCAGGGCTGCCTGCTTGGGGTCATGCCGCAGGCCCGCAAGGCGTCCGAGGACGGACTCGAGTCGGCCCTCAACGGCGCCGACCCGCAGGCCGCCATGACCAAGGCGGCGAAGTCGGTCGAGCCGCAGATCAAGTCCTACAACGACTCGACCAAGTAGCTCGAAGGATCAACCCCGCTGCGGCGGGCGCAGGGCCCAGGCGGCCACTGCGCCCNTCAGGGAGTCCACGCCACCGGACATTGGGATGGTCACGGTGAGGTCGGCCACCTCGAGGGTACGGCGCGAGAGGCCGTCCCCCTCGGTGCCGAGCACCAGCGCCAGGCGCTCAGGCGGGTCGGCGGCGAGCTCGTCGAGGCTGACGGCGTCGTCAGCCAGGGCGAGCGTGGCCACGGTGAACCCGAGGGCTCGGAGGTCGTCGACACCTCCCGGCCAGGGATCGATGCGGGTCCACGGGACCTGGAAGACCGTGCCCATGGAGACGCGGATCGACCTGCGGTACAACGGGTCGGCGCAGCGTGGAGTGACGAGGACGGCGTCGACGCCGAGACCGGCAGCACCCCTGAAGACGGCACCGACGTTGGTGTGGTCGACGATGTCCTCGAGCACGAGGATGCGCCTCGCACCGCGCACCACCTCGGCGACGGCCGGCAGCTCCGGGCGCTGCATCGACGCCAGGGCCCCGCGGTGCAGGTGGAACCCCGTGAGCTGTTCGATGACGTCGTGCTCGCCGACGAAGACGGGCGTGCCGTCGGCCTCCGCCTGCTCCACGACGTCGGCCAGGTCGGTCAACCAGCGCTGGGCCATGAGGTAGCTGCGCGGACGGTGCCCCGCTGCCAGGGCCCGGCGGATGACCTTCTCCGACTCCGCGATGTAGAGCCCACGCTCCGGCTCGGTACGGCGCCGTAGCGCGACGTCGGTGAGCGAGACGTAGTCGGCGAGCCGCTCGTCGTCCGGGGTGGTGATGGCGATGGGCACGGCGAGCAGGCTAGAACACCAGCGCGCGCACGATGACACTGGCGCCGGCGACCACGCAGAAGACGAGGACCGCGCGCCGCAGCCGCTCCCGGTCGAGGTGCGCACGGGCCGGCGCCGCGGCGGCATACCCGGCGACCACGAAGGGGACCCAGGTGAGACCGGCGAGCAGCTGCTCGCGGCTGAACTCGCCCGCCAGCGCCAGCCCCAACACGGCCATCGAGGTGCCGACGAGGAAGAACGCGGCGAGCGTCGCGCGCAGCCGCTCGGGGCGCTCGTGCTGCAGGACGAGGGCGAGGTAGGGGCCGCCGATCGACGCCGCCGTACCGGCCACGCCGGCCACCGCCCCAGCGGCGGCCGCGTTGCGCGGGGTGGGGCGCAGGTCGAGGGCGGAGACCGAGGCAGCCACGGTGACGAGGATGAGGATGCCCACGACCACCGAGATGGCCCGGACCGACAGGAGTGCGACGACGGCGACGCCGACCGGCGTGAGCAGCAGGCGCGCTCCGAGCGCCCAGCCGAGCGGCCGCCAGGCGATCTGCTTGGGACCGTGGGCCAGCTGCACGACAGGCAGGCAGAAGCTGGTCACGAGCAGCGCGCCCGGCATCAGCGAGGGGGTCGCCACGACGAGGAACGGCGCTGCCACGACGGCCATCCCGAACCCGATGGACGACTGCACGAAGGCGCCGGCGAAGAGCGCGGCCCCGAGGAGCAGGACCGCCGTCCAGTCCATCAGCTGAACCAGACGATCTTGATGATCCCCACGAGCCCGACGACGATGATGACGCCACGCAGGACCACCGGTGGCAGGCGCCGGCCGATCTTCGACCCCACGAACCCGCCGGCGAAGGCCCCGACCCCGACGAGCAGCGCGACGAGCCAGTTGACCTCGTCGCGGGCCACCAGGATGAAGGTGATGGCTGCGACGGCGTTGACGATGGTGGCGAGGACGTTCTTGTAGCCGTTGAGGCGCTGGATCGGCTCGCTGGACAGGGCGCTCATGAGCCCCATGAGGATGACGCCCTGGGCGGCGCCGAAGTAGCCGCCGTAGATGCCGGCCACCAGGGTGCCCGCCACCAGCGCGGGTCCGTGCCAGGCAACCGGCCGGGCACCTCCCTGCTCGTGGCGCAGGGCGGCCCCGCGGTTGAGCCGGGGACCGAGGACCACGAGCACGAGGCCGAGGCCGATGAGCACCGGCACGATCGCGGTGAACGCCTCGGGCGGCAGCACGAGCAGGAGGACCGCTCCGATGACGCCGCCGAGCAGTGATGCCGGGGCGAGTCGTCGCAGCGCGGGGCCCGAGCCACGCAGCTCGTTGCGGTAGCCGTGGACCCCCGTGACGCCGCCAGCCACGAGGCCGACCGTGTTGGACACGTTGGCGACCACCGGCGGGTACCCGAGGAACAGCAGCGTGGGGAACGTGATCAGCGTGCCGGAGCCGACGATGGTGTTGATGGTGCCTGCGCCGAGCCCGGCCAGCAGGATGCCGAGGGCTTCGAGGAGGGACACCCGAGCACCCTAGCGACGCGACGGTGAGGGCCGTCGTCCGGCCCTCACCGTCATGCGTGCGTCTGTGTCAGGCGCCCGGCGCGCGCGGCCCGTCCTCGGGTGCCACCGGGGGCGGCGGGACCGGCGCGGTCGGCTCCTCCGGCGAGGCGACCGGCGCGGTGGGCTGCGGTGCATCGGGGGCGGGCGCCGCGGGCGGCACAGGACCGGCCTCCGGCGCGTCGAACAGCTCGGGCTCAGGCACGGCGTCGGCCGGGCGGCCGATCGCCGGCTGGACGCGCTGGATCGGCGCTGCGTGCTCGGTGGCCTCCTGGCTCGCCTTGCCGGCGAGGCCCCGTGCCTCGGCAAGGGCCTGCATGGGGTCCTCGAGGACCGTCTCGTCGAAGGCGTCCTTGAGCTGGCCCGGGTCGACCCACTCGTCCTCGCCACCGCCGTCGGGGCCCGTGCCCTTGTCGGTGGCGCCGAGGGCGCCGCCGATGCCGCGAAGGGCGTCGGTCAGCTCGCTCGGGATGATCCACATCTTGTTGGAGTCGCCCCGGGCGATCTGCGGGAGCACCTGGAGGTACTGGTAGGCCAGCAGCTTCTGGGTGGGCTTGCCGCGGTGGATGGCGTCGAAAACCTGCTGGATGGCGCGGGCCTGGCCCTGGGCCTCGAGGATGCGGGCCTGGGCCGAGCCCTCGGCGCGCAGGATCTGGCTCTGCTTCTCACCCTCGGCGGTGAGGATCGCGGACTGCTTGGTGCCCTCGGCATACAGGATCTGCGCGCGGCGCTCACGCTCCGCCTTCATCTGCTTCTCCATCGACTCCTGCACCGACATGGGCGGGTCGATCGCCTTGAGCTCGACGCGGTTGACGCGGATGCCCCACTTGCCGGTCGCCTCGTCGAGGACACCGCGCAGCTGGGCGTTGATCTGGTCACGGCTGGTCAGCGTCTGCTCGAGGTCCAGGGAGCCGATGACGTTGCGGAGCGTGGTGACGGTGAGCTGCTCGATGCCCTGGATGAAGTTGGCGATCTCGTAGACCGCGGACTTCGCGTCGATGACCGAGTAGTAGATGACGGTGTCGATGTTGACGACGAGGTTGTCGGAGGTGATCACCGGCTGCGGCGGGAACGAGACCACCTGCTCACGCAGGTCGACGTTGGCACGGACCTTGTCGACGAACGGGACCAGGAAGTGGATGCCTCCCTCGAGAGTCCGTGAGTAGCGTCCGAGCCGCTCGATGATCAGCGCCGTCTGCTGCGGCACGATCCGGACCGTCCTGATGATGACGATCGCCGCGAACACGACCAGCAACAGCAGGACGATGAAGCCTGCACTGAAGTCCATCCGTCACTCCCCTGTCTCGTCCGGCACCTGTTGGCCGGACACACCGTCCACGAAGGCGGTCGCCCCCTGGATGGACACCACGCGGACCTGCTCCCCCGGGCTGAACCGGTCGGCCGCCTCGGCGACCCGCGCGGACCACGTCTCGCCGCCGAGCTTCACGCGGCCCTCGGTGCTGGTCACCGTCTGCAGCACGTATGCCGTGCGGCCGACCAGCCCGCGGGCCCCGATGGAGTCGGCGGCGAAGTTCTCGTTGAACTTCCGCTTGAGGAACGGCCGCACGACCAGCAGCAGCACCACGGCGACGACGACGCCGACCACGATCTGCAGCGCGACACCGGCTCCCAGGGCCGCCGCCACCGCGGACGCCAAGGCTCCCGCGGCGAGCATGATGAAGACGAAGTCGACCGTCGCAGCCTCGATCGCCCCCAGCACCAACGCCACACCCAGCCACGCGAGCCACGGGCTGTCACCGATCCAGTTCATGCGTTCCCCTCCTGATGCAGTGCGCTCAAACCCTAGGACGTCGGGGCGGGCCCGGACGTTCCTTCACCGCTGCGCAGTCGCGCAGTCCACCGGTCACCTCGGCGCTCGAGCTCCAGCGGCATCCCGAAGGTGGCCGAGAGGTTCTCCGCCGTCAGGGTGATCTCCACCGGCCCCTTCGCGACGACCTTGCCCTCACGCAGCAGCAGGACGTCGGTGAAGTTCGGCGGGATCTCTTCCACGTGGTGGGTGACCAGGACGAGCGCCGGGGCGTCGACGTCCGCGGCGAGCTCGCCCAGGCGGCGTACGAGGTCCTCCCGACCGCCGAGGTCGAGGCCCGCGGCCGGCTCGTCGAGGAGCATGAGCTCGGGGTCGGTCATCAGGGCGCGGGCGATCTGGACGCGCTTGCGCTCGCCCTCGGACAGGGTGCCGTAGGTGCGGTCGGCGAGGTGGTCGGCGCCGAGGGCCTGGAGCAGCTCGAAGGCGCGAGCGTGGTCGAACGTCTCGTAGGACTCGCGCCAGCGCCCGACGACGCCCCAGGAGGCGGTGACGACGACGTTGTGCACGATCTCGTCGCCGGGGATGCGCTCAGCGAGGGCGGCCGACGCCAGCCCGATGCGGGGGCGCAGCTCGAACACGTCGACGGCACCCAGCACCTCCCCGAGGACCCCGGCCACGCCACGGGTGGGGTGCATGCGCCCGGCGGCGAGCTGCAGGAGCGTCGTCTTGCCTGCACCGTTGGGCCCCAGGATCACCCAGCGCTGTCCCTCCTCGACCTCCCACGTGAGGTCGTCGAGCAGGGTCGTGTGGCCCCGCACCACACTCACTCCGGCGAACTCCAGGACGTCACTCATGGCACCGGACCCTATCGGCTTAGCATTGTCGGATGCCTGAACTCCCTGCGTCTGTGCGCCTTTCGCTGTGGACCACCCACGCGTGGGCGACGGGTGCGTCGGTGGAGTCCGCGGTCCGCCGGGCGCTGCCCGACATCGACCACGTCGAGGGCGACCTCGACCGGCTGTCGCTGTGGCACGACCTCGGCGAGCGAGCGCTGTTGGTGGCGCTTCCTGCGCCAGGAGACCTCGTGGGTATGCCGCGTGCCGCACCTGAGGTGCTCGCCGCCGCGGCCGACGGCCGGGAGTGCGTCTTCGTCCCGGCGCTCGGTGGAATGCTCGTGCCGTCGATATCGTCGTTCGGCGACGACACCCGGGGTGGCCTCGATGTCGGCACCCGCGTGGACTGGGCCGCCTACGACGCCGAGCCCGTCGCGCAGCACCGGGTAGAGGCCCTGGAGGCCTCGCAGCTCGAGCGGCACCTGCGCGAGGAGCTGCGGGTGGCGACGGAGCACCTCGACGCGCTCGGTGGCCAGCCGTTCGCGGCGTCCTCGGCTCGGGAGCTGGCGGACGCGGCCCTGGGTGGGCGCTGGGGCCTGCCATCGGGACTGCCGGCCCGCGCAGCCAAGGTGATCGCCCTGGCCGGCACGGTCGGCCACGTCGTGGACGTCGCGCTGGCGGCTGGTGACGGTGCCCTCAACGCCGTGACGGCTTCGTCGCGCCACTCGCTCCTGCTGCGGCTGCAGAGGGCCGCCGACCACGCCCTCGCCGACGCCACGAACGCCGCGTGCGCCGTCCTCGCCGGATGGCGGCCGGAGTAGGGCGGTCAAGGGATCGTTGGGTATACGGTGGGACATCTGCCCGTGCCCACTGTCCACGACACAGCTTTGGCCCGGCGCTCATCCACAGGCCTGATCTCATTGCGCTGCAAGCGGATCGGTGTGGACAACGCTTACTCTCTTGTTCGAACACCTGTACGATTGTGGCGTGTCCACCGCCCCGCTCGCGCAGACCCGGCACCGCCGGCAGCAGGAGCTGTGGGCCCGCACTGCCGCGGTCGCGGGGCGGTTGAACCGGGCGCAGGCCGAGCTGGTCGACATCGCCGCCGAGCTCATCACGGACCGGCACTGGGGTGACGGTGGGTTCAAGACCCCGGAGCACTACCTGGTCGTGCGGGCCGGGTTGTCGCCGGCGCACGCCAAGGACGTGGTGGCGGTCGCGCGCCGCCGGGCCNCGTCGACGCGTCTTCGGCGCTGGATGCGGGTGAGCTGTCGCTGGACCAGGTCGCGGTCATCGCCCACGGCGTCCCGACCGGCTACCTGGCCTCGGTCACCGCCCTCGCCCGGGAGGCGACGGTGCCGCAGCTGCGCCGGGCCGTGTCCCGGCACGCGTTCCCCGCCCCGACGGTGGCGGATGAAGGCGGTGAGGACGGCTCCGGTAGCGCGACGGATGCGCGGGCCGAGGTCGAGCGGGCGGAAGAGGCTGCGCGGCGGTCGATGGCCGAGCAGCGGGCGTGCGCGAAACCCGAGCTGTCGATGAGCTACGACGCGGACGGACGGTTCCAGCTGCGCTACTCCGCCCCCGCCACCATCGGCGCCCTGGTCGAGCAGGCCGTCAAGNTGCGGGGTTGCCGACCTACGCGGATGCGTTGGAGGAGATGGCCACCCGCTCCCTCGACTCGGTGACCTCGACCAGCCGGGCAGCGCACTACCGGGTGTACCTGCACCTGGACACCGAAGGCGCCTGGGCGACCGGTGGGCACGCGATCCCGCTGCGGTTGCTCGGCCGGTTCATCTCCGACGGGGTGGTCCAGCCCGTCTGGGAGACCGACGGCACCCCCGTGTCCGTCGGGCGGGCGATGCGGATCCTG
>NZ_LMSC01000012.1:362331-518567 GCF_001428025.1 Phycicoccus sp. Soil748
ACTCGTCCGCGTCCTCTGACCGCCTCAGCCGGCGGACGGCCGGTCGGCCAGCACCTCGCGGTAGACGGCCAGGGTCTGCTCCCCGATGCTGGCCCACGAGAACGACTCGACCGCGCGTTGCCGCCCGGCGACGCCCATCCGCTGCGCCCGCGCGGGGTCGCTCACGGCCTCGGTGAGCGCAGCGGCCAGGTCGGCGACGAACCTCTCGGGGTCGAGGGGGATGCCACTGCCGTCCTGGCGTTGCTCGATCGGGACGAGCCAGCCGGTCTCACCATCGACGACCACCTCCGGGATGCCACCCGTGGCCGTGGCGACCACCGCGAGCTCGCACGCCATCGCCTCGAGGTTGACGATCCCGAGGGGCTCGTAGATCGAGGGACAGGCAAAGACGGTGCCGGCGGACAGCAGCGCGATGACCTCCGCGCGCGGGAGCATCTCGGGGATCCAGACGACGCCTTCCCGAGTCGCCCGCAGCTCGGCCATGAGGCCCTCGACCTCGGCCATGATCTCGGGGGTGTCCGGCGCCCCGGCGCACAGCACCAGCTGGACGTCCGGCGGCAGCTTGGCGGCGGCCCGCAGGAGGTAGGGCAGGCCCTTCTGCCGGGTGATACGGCCGACGAACACCACCGACCTGCCGTCGGGGTCGACGCCGTGCCGGCGCACGACGTCGTGGTCCTCGTGCCGTGCCCAGAGCTCGGAGTCGATGCCGTTGTGCACGACCTTCACCCGCTCCGGGTCGACGCCGGGGTAGGCCCGCAGCACGTCCTGGCGCATGCCCTCGCTCACCGCGATGACGGCGGCGGCTCCTTCGAAGGCCGTGCGCTCCATGTAGGACGAGAGGGCGTAGCCACCGCCGAGCTGCTCCGCCTTCCACGGCCGCATCGGCTCGAGGCTGTGGGCGGTGACGACGTGCGGGATCCCGCCCAGCAGGCTCGCGACGTGCCCACCGAAGTTGGCGTACCAGGTGTGGGAGTGGACGACGTCGGCACCGGCGCAGTCACCCGCCATCGAGATGTCCACGCCCATGGTGCGCACGGCCGCGTTCGCGGACGCGAGGTCCGGGAGGTCGGCATACCCGGTCGTGCCCTCCTCCTGCACCGGCGCACCGAACGCCCGGACCCTCGTGTCGATGTCCCCACGCTCGCGCAGCGCCCTGACGAGCTCGGCCACGTGGACCCCGGCGCCGCCGTAGATGTTGGGCGGGTACTCCTTGGTCAGGATGTCGACTCTCACCCCGGCGAGCGTAGTGGCGGAACGCGTTCGCGGACAGGGCTCGCCACTTCACCGGGGATTCCCTAGGGTCGGCGGTATGCCGTACCGACGCGGAGTCCCGAAGGTTCTTGCCATCGTCCTCGCCGGTGGGGAGGGAAAGCGGCTGATGCCGCTCACGGCGGACCGCGCGAAACCCGCGGTGCCGTTCGGCGGGATCTACCGCCTCATCGACTTCGCCCTGAGCAACGTCGTGAACTCGGGCTACCTCAAGGTCGTCGTGCTGACGCAGTACAAGTCGCACAGCCTCGACCGCCACGTGACGAAGACGTGGCGCATGTCCAACATGCTCGGCAACTACGTCACCCCCGTGCCGGCCCAGCAGCGGATCGACAAGAACTGGTACCTCGGCTCGGCGAACGCGATCTTCCAGAGCCTCAACCTCGTCCACGACGAGAAGCCCGACATCGTCGTGGTCGTCGGTGCCGACCACGTCTACCGGATGGACTTCTCCCAGATGGTGGCCCAGCACATCGAGACCGGTGCCGGTGTGACGGTGGCTGCCATCCGCCAGCCGATCTCGCTGGCGGACCAGTTCGGCGTCATCGAGGTGGACGACGACGACCGTCGGAAGATCGGTGCGTTCCGCGAGAAGCCCACTGATGCCAAGGGGCTCCCCGACTCCCCCGACGAGGTCCTGGCGTCCATGGGCAACTACGTCTTCGACGCCGACGTCCTCATCGACGCGGTGACCCGCGACAACGACCGGCCGGGCAGCAAGCACGACATGGGCGGCGACATCGTGCCGGCGTTCGTCGACGAGGGCCGCGGGTACGTCTACGACTTCAAGGACAACGTCATCCCGGGCGCCACCGAACGTGACCAGGCCTACTGGCGCGACGTCGGGACGATGGACTCCTACTGGGAGGCACACATGGACCTCGTGTCCATCCACCCGGTCTTCAACCTCTACAACTACGACTGGCCGATCTACACCGACTACGGCCCGTTCGCGCCCGCCAAGCTGGTCCACGGAGCGGCTGGCAAGTACGGCGAGGCGCACAACTCGGCCGTCTCCCCCGGCGTCGTCATCTCCGGTGCCACGGTGACCAACTCGGTGCTGTCCCCGCGCTGCCACATCCACAGCGGCACGACCATCGACGACAGCGTCCTGCTCGACGGCGTCGAGGTGGGCCGTGGCTGCACGATCAAGCGGGCCATCATCGACAAGGAGGTCTACATCCCCGAGAACACCACCGTGGGTGTCGACCCCGAGCGTGACCGGGAGCGGGGCTTCATGGTCACCGAGTCCGGCCTGACCGTCATCGCCAAGTCGCAGGAGGTCACCCCGTGACGGGTGCCGGTCGCCCCATCCGCATCGGGGTCCAGCTCCAGCCCCAGCACGCCGACTACGCCTCCATCAGGCGTGCGGCCGCGGAGGCCGAGGAGATCGGCGTCGACGTGGTCTTCAACTGGGACCACTTCTACCCCCTGTACGGACGGTCGGACGGCGCCCACTTCGAGTGCTGGACCATGCTCGGCGCCTGGGCGGAGGCCACCGAGCGCGTCGAGATCGGCGCCCTCGTGACCTGCAACAGCTACCGCAACCCGCAGCTCCTCGCCGACATGGCCCGCACCGTCGACCACATCAGTGGCGGCCGGCTGATCCTGGGCATCGGCTCCGGCTGGTTCGAGCGCGACTACGACGAGTACGGCTACGAGTTCGGCACCGCGGGCGGTCGGCTCAACGCCCTTGCCCGTGACCTGCCGCTCGTCCGCGACCGCTGGGCCAAGCTGAACCCGCCACCGACACGGGACATCCCGGTGCTCATCGGCGGCGGCGGCGAGAGGAAGACACTCAAGATCGTCGCGGAGCACGCCGACATCTGGCACGGCTTCGGCGACCCCGGCACCATCGCGCACAAGCACGCAGTGCTCGACGAGTGGTGCGGCAACGTCGGTCGCGACCCCGCGGAGATCGAGCGCTCCTCCGGGGTCTCCCCCAAGCCGGGGCGGTTGCCAGAGGACGTCGCCGACTACGCAGCCGGCGCGCAGGCGCTGTACGACGTCGGCACGCGACTGTTCACCGTCGGCGTGGGCGGCCCTCGCTACGACCTGGGTCCCCTGCGGGACCTCGTCGCCTGGCGCGACGCCCACCCCGGGGACTGACCGCCGGGACCTTGGCCCCCGTCGCCGCCCCTCGCCACTGACGACCATGGTGGTGCGGGCACCAGCGCCCGGGGATCGAGGGCTGAGATGGCTGTGCAGCAACGGCTACCCGTGCGGCTGGCAGCGGCCACCGCGGTCGTGTCGCTCGCGGCTGGGCTGTGGACGCTCTGGGACCACGGGTTGCTCAGCGGCCCGGAGGCCATGCAGGGCTCCGCACGCGGGACCTCGCTGGTCGTCGTCGCGGTCGCTGTACCGCTCCTGCTCGCCTCCGTGGCGGCCGCCCGGCGCGGGGCCGCCGTCGCACTCGTCTTCTGGGGCGGCGCCACCCTCTACCTCGTCTACAACGCCGTCCTGCTGCTCTTCCTGACGCCGTTCAACTCGGCCTTCCTCCTCTACGTGGCCATGCTCGGCACCGGCCTCTGGAGCGCCGGGGCGCTGCTGGCGACCCCCCAGGTCTGGGACCTCGGCGGCACGGTCGTTCGCGAGGCGCCAGTGCGTGGCGTGGCCGCCTACGTGTGGGTCGTCGCGGGGCTCAACGCGCTCCTCTGGCTGGCGAACGTCGTCCCGGCGCTCGACGACGCCGCGCCGACCCCCATGCTGGACGGCACGGGCGTGACGACCAACGCCATCTACGTGCAGGACCTGGCCGTCTGGCTGCCCCTCATGGTGGTCGCCGCGGGCTGGCTGTCGCGCCGCGAGGCCAGGGGCGCCGTCGTGGTGCTCGCCGGTCTGGTGCTGTGGGTGGTCGAGGCGGTCAGCATCGCGGTGGACCAGGCATTCGGGGCAGCCGCCGACCCCAGCTCGACGGTGGTCTCCACGGACCTGGTGGTGCCGTTCCTCGTCCTGGCCGTGGTGGGGCTGGTGCCCGTGTGGGTGCTCCTGCGCCGTGTCGCCACCGCGGGGAGCCGGCCCGGTACCGCATCCTTCCCCGGCACGACGACGACCCGGCGGAGCCTGCACCGCGCCTCCTGAACGGCCCGCATCCGTCCGCCGCGGTCGGATGGCGAGACTCGCACCGGGTACGTCGACGCGCGTCGATATCGTCGAGGTGTGCCCGACGTGACCGCGCAGACCCTCCTCGTGACCATCTCGGGTGAGGACCGACCCGGCGTCACCAGCACCTTCTTCGACGCGATCGCGGACGTGGGCGCCGAGGTCCTCGACCTCGAGCAGGTCGTCGTCCGTGGGCACCTCACCCTCGCCATGCTCCTCGTCTCGGGCGAGGCGGAGTCACGCCTGCGCGAGGTCCTGCTCGCAGTCGGCGCAGAGCTCGACCTCAAGGTCAAGATCAAGAAGGGCACCGGCGACACCCGCCGCAAGCGCAGCGGCCGGGCCGCGGTGGTCGTGCTCGGCGCGCCCCTGCGCGCGAGCGGCGTCGCCGCGGTGACCGCCCGGATCGCCTCGCACGGCGCCAACATCGACCGCATCCGCCGCCTGTCCCGGTACCCGGTCACGACGGTCGAGCTCGACGTGTCCGGTGCCGACGTGGACCGGCTGCGCCGGGAGCTCGCCCTGGAGTCCAGCGTCCACGGGCTCGACATCGCTGTCGCGGCGGGCGGCCTGGCCCGGCGCGGGCGGCGCTTGGTGGTGATGGACGTCGACTCGACCCTCATCCAGGACGAGGTCATCGAGCTGCTCGCCGAGCACGCGGGACGTCAGGCCGAGGTGGCCGCGGTCACCGAGGCGGCGATGCGGGGCGAGCTGGACTTCGCCGCGAGCCTGCGCCAGCGGGTCGCCGCCCTCGAGGGCCTGCCGGTGTCGGTCCTGGACGAGGTGCGCGCCCGGATCCAGTTCACCCCGGGCGCCAGGACCCTCGTGCGGACCCTCAAGCGCCTCGGGTTCACCGTCGCGGTCGTCTCCGGCGGCTTCATCGAGATCGTCGAGGACATCGCCCGGGAGCTCGACATCGACCACGCGCACGCCAACCGCCTTGAGGTGCGCGACGGGCTGCTCACCGGCCGGGTCGTCGGCGACATCGTCGACCGGGCGGGCAAGGCCCAGGCGCTGCGCCGCTTCGCCGCCGAGGCCGGCCTGCCCCTGTCACGGACCGTCGCCATCGGCGACGGGGCCAACGACCTCGACATGCTCGAGGCGGCGGGGCTCGGCGTCGCCTTCAACGCCAAGCCCGTGGTGCGTGAGCAGGCCGACACCGCCGTCAACGTGCCCTACCTCGACGCTGTCCTCTACCTGCTCGGCATCACGCGTGAGGAGATCGAGGAGGCGGACGAGGCCGACGGCACGCCGACCCCCGCTCCTCCGGTCGTCCACCCCTGATCCCTAGGCTGTCGCAATGGCCCCGCCCCCGCGTCGACGCAAACCCACCCTCCTGATCATCGGTGGTGCAGAGGACCGCGTGGGCAAGGCGACGGTGCTGCGCCGCTTCGTCCGGCTCGCGGGGGGTCGCAGGGCCAGCATCGTCCTCATCCCCACGGCGTCGTCCTTCCAGGACGAGGTGACCGAGGCCTACACCGAGGTCTTCACCCGCCTCGGCGCCCCGGCCCCTTCGGTCGTCAACCCCCAGACCCGCCAGGACGCCTCCGACGAGGCCGCCGTCGCCCTCATCGACGAGGCCACCGGCGTCTTCATGAGCGGCGGCAGCCAGCTCAAGCTCAGCCAGCGGTTCCCCGGGACGCCGCTCGGCGACGCCCTGCACCGTGCCCACGACCGCGGAGCCGTCATCGCCGGCACCTCGGCAGGGGCCTCGATCATGAGCCAGTTCATGATCTCGATGGGCGACGAGGGCATCACGCCCCGCCAGCGGCACAGCCAGCTGAGCGCCGGGCTGGGGCTCCTCGAGGGCGTCATCATCGACCAGCACTTCGCCCAGCGCTCGCGCTACGGCCGGCTCATGTCGATGGTCGCAGCGTCCCCCAGCCTCATCGGCATCGGGATCGACGAGGACACCGCGATCGAGGTCCGCGACCGCCGGGTCTTCACGGTCCACGGCTCCGGCGCCGTGTTCGTCCTCGACTGCCGCGAGGCCGCCTCCGACGCCCCGGACGCCCGCCGTGGAGCGCCCCTGATGGTCTCCGGTGCGGTCGTGCACTCGCTGCCTGCAGGCGCTACGTTCGACCTCGCCGAGGTCCAGCTCGTCGACTTCGTCGAGAAGCACGCAGACGCCGCCGTCGCGCTGGCCTCGGCCAAGGCCTGACGGCCGCCCTGCACTGCCCCACCCGCAAGGAGAACCCATGGCCGACCGCCCCACCCCCACCGGGCCTGCAGCCCCGGAGCTCTCGATCGTCGAGTCCCGCGTCTACCGCGGCGGAAACATCTGGTCCTACAGCCCGGCGATCCACCTGGTGGTCGACCTCGGCGTCCTGGAGGGCTACCCGACCGACACGCTCGTGGGCTTCACCGACCAGCTCGTGGAGCTCCTGCCGGGCCTGGAGAACCACACCTGCTCCCGTGGGGTGAAGGGCGGCTTCATCGAGCGGCTGCGCGAAGGCACCTGGGTCGGCCACGTCGCCGAGCACGTCGCCCTGCAGCTGCAGCAGGAGGCCGGCCACGACCTGCGACGCGGCAAGACGCGTGCGGTCAAGGGGCAACCGGGCCGCTACAACGTCATCTACGACTACGCCGACGAGACGGTGGGCCTCGCGGCCGGCACCCTCGCCGTGCGGCTGGTCAACCACCTCGTCGAACCCGAGGAAGGGTTCGACTTCCGCGAGGAGCTCGACGTCTTCCTGCGGCGGGCGCAGCGTTCTGCCTTCGGCCCGTCGACCGCTGCCATCCTGGAGGAGGCGGTGGCCCGCGACATCCCCTACATCCGCCTCAACAGCGCCTCGCTGGTCCAGCTCGGACAGGGCGTCCACGCCCAGCGCATCCGGGCGACGATGACGTCGAAGACCGGCGCCCTCGCCGTCGACATCGCCAGCGACAAGGACATGACGACGCGGCTGCTCGCGTCGGCCGGCCTGCCCGTGCCGAAGCAGGAGACCGTGCGCACGGCCGACGGCGCGGTCACCGCGGCCCGGCGCATCGGGTTCCCCGTCGTGGTCAAGCCGCTCGACGGCAACCACGGCCGCGGCGTGTGCCTCGACGTGACCTCCGACGACGAGGTCCGCGAGGCCTTCGCCGTCGCCGAGGGCGAGTCCCGGCGCGGCTACGTCATCGTCGAGTCCTTCGTCACCGGTCGTGACTACCGGTGCCTCATCGTCGGCGGCCGCATGCAGGCGATCGCCGAGCGCGTGCCGGCGCACGTCATCGGCGACGGCACCCACACGGTGGCCGAGCTCGTCGAGATCACCAACGCCGACCCGCGTCGAGGCGTGGGGCACGAGAAGGTGCTGACGCGCATCAAGGTGGACGACGCCGCCATCGGGCTCGTCCGCGACCAGGGCTTCGGCATGGACGACGTGCCGCCGAAGGAGCAGATGGTCAAGCTCGCGCTCACCGGCAACATGTCCACTGGCGGAATCTCAGTCGACCGCACGTTCGACGCCCACCCCGACAACGTCGAGATCGCCGAGGAGGCGGCCCGCATGATCGGGCTCGACGTCGCCGGCATCGACTTCATCTGCCCCGACATCGCCTCCCCCGTCCGTGAGACCGGCGGGGCCATCTGCGAGGTCAACGCCGCCCCCGGGTTCCGCATGCACACCCACCCGACGGTGGGCGAGCCGCAGTACATCGCCAAGCCGGTCGTGGACCTGCTGTTCCCGCCGGGGTCGCCCTCGCGGGTGCCGATCGTGGCCGTCACCGGCACCAACGGCAAGACCACCACCTCGCGGATGATCGCCCACATCTTCAAGGGCATCGGCCACAAGGTCGGCATGACCTCCACGGACGGCATCGTCATCGACGAGCGGCTCGTCTACAAGGCCGACGCCTCCGGTCCGCGGTCCGCCCGGATGGTGCTGCAGAACCCGCGCGTCGACTTCGCCGTCATGGAGGTCGCCCGCGGCGGCATCCTGCGCGAGGGCCTCGGGTACGACCGCAACGACGTCGCCGTCGTCACCAACATCGCGCCGGACCACCTCGGGATGAAGGGCATCGACACCCTCTCGCAGCTCGCCGACGTCAAGGCCGTCGTCGTGGAAGCGGTGCCCCGCAACGGTTTTGCCGTCCTCAACGCCGACGACGACCTCGTGCGCAAGATGCGTCGCCGCTGCTCGGGCGGCATCGTGTGGTTCTCCCTCCAGCCCGCCGGCACCAAGGTGCGCGAGCTCATCGAGGACCACTGCCGCCGCGGGGGCCGGGCCGTCGTCCTCGACCACACCGACCGCGGCGACATGATCGTCATCAAGCACGGTCGCCGCTCCATGCAGCTCGCCTGGACCCACCTGCTGCCCTCCACCTTCGGTGGGACGGCGAAGTTCAACGTCGCCAACGCGATGGCGGCCGCCGGCGCCGCCTTTGCCGCCGGGGCCGGCCTGCACGAGATCCGCCAGGGGTTGCGCACGTTCACGACGAGCTACTACCTCTCCCCCGGACGCATGAACCTCGTCAACGTGCACAACACCGACGTGTTCGTCGACTACTGCCACAACGCTCCCGGTATGCGGGTGCTCGGTGAGTTCGTCGAGGGGTATGCGGCGCAGAAGGACGGCCAGGCCGACCTGGGCCGCATCTCGCGCATCGGCATGATCTCCACCGCGGGCGACCGGCGCGACGACGACATGCGCGAGCTCGGCGCCATCGCCGCGCGCCACTTCGACGTGGTCGTCGTCCGAGAGGACGAGCGCAAGCGCGGCCGTCCCGTGGGCGAGACCGCGGCCCTGGTGGCCGAGGGCGCCAAGGCCGAGATCGGCAAGGAGGGCGTCCGCTGCCGCCAGGTGGAGACCGTGCTCAACGAGGTCGAGGCCGTGCGCCACTGCATGGCCCGGGCCAACCCCGGAGACATCGTCGTCCTCTGCGTCGACCAGCACGCCGAGGTCCTCGGCGAGCTCGAGCAGATGACCCAGCACGCGCAGGCCGGCGCCCACAACAAGCAGGGCATCGGCGACCCGGACCTCGACCCCGTGGAGATGCAGAGCGAGGCCCAGGCCGCCGGTGACGAGGCAGCCGCGGCCGAGGCCTCCGAGGTCGAGCCCGCCACCAGCTGACCACACAGCGGATCGGCCCGTCCCACCAGCGAGGTGGGACGGGNGGACCCCGCTGGGACGGGCTGCTCAGGCGTCGCGCAGCTGCGCGGCGTACGCGTGGAGCGCCCGCTGGTAGCTCAGGGTGTCCTCGTCACCCGCGTGGTGCAGCAGCAGGTCGACGAGGTCGGCCACCGCCTCGCGGGCGCGACCGGTGTCGACGGCCGCCAGGGCGCGGAACGCCTCGACCGCCACGCTGCCGGGCCGCTCGGCAGAGAGCTCGGTGAGCAAGGAGTGGGCCAGCTCGGCCTGGCCGGTGACCCGCAGGCTGGAGGCGAGCTGGATACGGGCGCGGTGCCGGTGCGGCTCCCGCAGGCCGGCGGCGAGGGCCTTGCGGTAGAGGTCGATCGCCTCCGCCTCGCGCCCGGCCGCATCGAGGGCTGATGCCAGCTCGTGGACCAGACGGGCGTCGCCGGGCCTGGAGGCCTGCAGGGCCTGGGCGCACTCCACGCGGGAGACGTCGTCGGACAGGTCCCACATGGCGGTGATCTGCGCCTCGAGCTCATGCTCGCCGCGGGCGGCGACCACCTTGCGCCGGATGTCCTCGGGACCGTCGGCGGTGGCCCCCTGCCCGGCGAGCCAGGCGGCGACCTGTGCGCGCTCGGCATGGCACATCAGGGCCACGACGTCACCGTCCGCGGCACCGGGCACCAGGGCCTGCAGGCCCCCGAGCTCGGTGTCGTAGGAGTCGATGTCGGAGACACCCGCACGGGCCAGGCCGACGCGCAGGTGGCTCTCGAGCTCGGCCATGGTGCGGCCGCGCAGGTAGTGGGCCTTGTGGGCCGCGACGACGCGGTCGGCGCGCAGACCCGCCATCTCCCCGATGGCCTCCAGCAGCTCGTCGGTGCGGTCACCGGCCAGCCCGAGGCCCAGGTGCACCTGACCACCCGGGACCTTCATTCCGTGCGCGACGTCCATGAGCGCCTCGAGACCCGCCTCGTTGTGGGCGAGGTCGACGATGACGGTGATGGCCGACCCGTCTTCCCGGCGCAGCGTGTAGGTGTTCATCCGCCCGGGGTTGAGCCGGTCGTCGGGCACGAAGGTGCGCAGGCCCTCGATGACGGCGGCCCGTGGAAGTCCGAGGCCGAGGGCTGCCGCCGCGCCCGCGAGGGCGTTGGCGATGTTGTGCACCGAGAGCCCGGACATCGTCGCGGGCACGTCGAGGATGCTGACCAGCCGGTCGGGGTCGCGACCGTTCTCGAGCACCGCGATGTCGCCGTCCAGGACGGTGATGGCCCGGCCACCGACATCCAGGGCCTCTCGCACGGCGGGGGCGTCGGCCCGCAGCGTGAAGACCCACGGCCTGCCCTTGGAGCCGGTGCGCATGGCCCACACGCGGGGGTCCTCGCCGTTGAGGACGGTCCAGCCGCCGATGCGGGTCGCCTTGGTGACGATGGCCTTGACCTCGGCGAGCTGGTCGACGGTGTCGATGCCCTGCAGGCCGAGGTGGTCGGCCGAGACGTTGGTGACCACCGAGACGTCGTTGTGCGCGACGCCCATCCCCTTGAGCAGCATGCCGCCACGGGCGGTCTCGAGGATGCCCAGCTCGACACCGGGCGCGCTGAGCACGCCACGCGCACCGGCCGGGCCGGAGTAGTCGCCCGCCTCCACGAGCTCGCCCTGCACGACGACGCCGTCGGTCGACGACCACGCCGTGCGCAACCCCGCCGTCATGCCGATGTGGCCGAGCAGCCGGGTCGTGGTGGTCTTGCCGTTGGTGCCCGTCACGGAGGCGACGGGGATGGTCGGCACGAGGATGGAGGGACGGTCCCCCTCCGGTGCCGCGGCCACCTGCGCTCCGAGCTCGGCCACGTCGTCGCGGCGCTCGAGCCACGCCGCCAGGACGGGTGCCACTCCCTCTCCGAGGGCACGGGCGCGACCACGGCGGCGCCACACGAAGGCGACGACGACCTGGTCGGGCCGGCTCCCGGGACGGGTACGGACGCCCAGGCGCGTGGTGCCGCTCGCGGCAGCGAGCCGCCGGGTGGCGCGCTCGACCAGGCGCATGACGAACCGCTGGCGCTGCTCCGTACCCGGTGACCCCGGCCTCGGGCTGCGCAGCGCCACCGCCCGCGCGACCTCCTTGAGGACCGCCTCGTCGGCGGCGAGGTAGCCCGGCAGCTCCAGGCTGACCTTGATGGCCGGCTTGGCGAAGTAGAGGTTGGGGCCCTCCAGGACCCGTACCTCCGTCACGGCGACGGGGGTCTCGGAAGTCATGCGGGGAGCCTAGTGGCGGCCCGCCGCGCGGGCAGAACCGGCGGTCGCGCCGGTCAGTGGGTGGGCACCCCCCGCGTCACTGGCCCATCGCGTGCACGCCGCCGTCGACGTGGACGATCTCGCCCGTGGTCGCGGGGAACCAGTCGGACAGCAGCGCGGCGCAGGCCTTGGCTGCCGGGACCGCGTCGTTGACGTCCCACCCGAGCGGCGCCCGGGTGTTCCAGGTCTCCTCGAACGTCGCGAACCCCGGGATCGACTTGGCCGCCGTGGTGCGGATCGGGCCTGCCGCCACGAGGTTGCAGCGGATGCCCTTGGGGCCGAGGTCGCGGGCCAGGTAGCGGTTGGTCGACTCGAACGCGGCCTTGGCGACGCCCATCCAGTCGTAGACCGGCCAGGCGAACTTGGCGTCGAACGTCAGGCCCACGATGCTCCCGCCGCCCTGCATCAGCGGCAGGGTCGCGACGCCGAGGGCCTTGAGGGAGTAGGCGGAGGCGTGCATCGCGGTGGACACGTCCTCGAACGTCCCCTCCATGAAGTTGAACGCACCCTGGGGGGCGAACCCGATCGAGTGCAGCACGCCGTCGAGGCGGTCGACGTGCTCGCCCAGCCGCTCGGCGAGGCTGTCGAGGTCCTCGGGGTTGGTGACGTCGAGCTCGACGACCGGCGGCGTCGTGGGGAGCCGCTTGGCGATGGTCTGGGTGATCCTGAACGTCCTGCCGAACGACGTCAGCACGACCTCGGCACCCTGCTCCTGCGCGATCTTGGCGACGTGGAAGGCGATCGAGGAGTCCATGAGGACACCGGTGATGAGCAGCTTCTTGCCCTCGAGCAGCATGGGCGGTTCTCCGATCTGGGGGTTGAGGGGTGAGGTGGCGATCCGGCGTCCGGCGTCACGTCCGGCCCGGCGTCCGTCGGGTGGGGTCAGTGCCCCATACCGAGGCCGCCGTCGACGGGCACCACCGCACCGGTGATGTACCCCGCATCGTCGGAGGCGAGGAAGCGCACCGCTGCCGCGACCTCCTCGGTCCGGCCAAAACGTCCGGCGGGGATGCTCGCCTGGTAGGCCTTCTTGCGGTCCTCGGGGAGGACCTCGGTCATGTCGGTCTCGATGAAGCCGGGCGCCACGACGTTCGCCGTGATGCCGCGGCCACCGAGCTCTCGCGAGATCGAGCGGGCCAGGCCGACGAGGCCCGACTTGCTGGCGGCGTAGTTGGTCTGGCCGGGCGACCCGTAGAGTCCGACGACGCTGGAGATGAAGATGATGCGGCCACGGCGCAGCCGGATCATGCCCTTGGAGGCGCGGCGCGCGCAGCGGAAGGCACCGGCCAGGTTGGTGTCGACGACCGAGTCGAACTCCTCGTCGCTCATCCGCATCAGCAGCTGGTCGCGGGTGATGCCGGCGTTGGCCACCAGCACGTCCACGGGGCCGCCCAGGAGCTCCTCCGCCTCGGCGAACGCCTGGTCGACCGAGGCCGAGTCGGTGACCTCGCAGCGCACGCCCTGCAGGCCCTCCGGCGGCTCCCCGGAACGGTGCGTGACGACCACCGAGTGGCCCGCCTGGGCGAGGTCCCGGGCGATGCTGAGCCCGATCCCCCGGTTGCCTCCGGTGACCAGGACGTTGCGGCCTGCCATCGATTCCTCCGTGTCGTCGGTGCTCGTCGGGCGTCTGCGCGCGACCCTACCGACTACCGATGGGTACACCGCATCGCCGTCGGCTTATCGTGGACAGGTGCCCCGCCCACGCCGCCACCGTCCCGACGAGCCCGTCGTCCAGTCGGTGACGTCCGCCCCGGCCAACCTCGCCGACGAGCAGGCGGGCCGGATCCGCCGCTACCTGGTCACGATGGGCGTCCGCACGGTCTGCTTCATCGGCTCGGTCCTGACCGCCACGGCGGGTGCCCCGTGGTGGGTGTGGGGCTCGCTGGCGCTGCTTGCCGTCGTGCTCCCCTACATCGCCGTCGTGATGGTGAACGCCGTCGCACCGCGGGCACCGGGCAACGGTGGAGCGCCGGTCACGCCGCGTGGCGACGGCCCGGACCAGATCGGGCGCTGATGGAGGCGATGGTCTGCAGCGCCAAGGCCTGCCGCCAGCCCGCGACGTGGGCGCACCTGTGGAACAACCCGAAGCTGCACGACGCCGACCGGCGCAAGGTGTGGCTGGCGTGCGAGGACCACCGGTTGTCCCTGGGCGAGTTCCTGTCGGTGCGGGGCTTCCTCGTCGAGACGGTGGCCGTCGACGCCATCCCGGCCGGCGCCGGCTGAGCCTCAGCCGCCGATGGCGGACATGGGGCGGTCGGGCTGCACGAAGTCGCTGGTGCCGATCCCGTGGCCGGGCGCCTTGCGCCACATCTCACCCTGGATGAGGCGCGCGAGGTCGTCGTCGCTCGCCCCGTCACGCATCGGGCCGCGCAGGTCGGTCTCCCTCTGCGAGAACAGGCAGTTGCGCACCTGCCCGTCGGCCGTGAGCCGGGTGCGGTCGCAGGCCGCGCAGAAGGGCGCCGTGACGCTCGCGATGATCCCGACGGTGGCCGGCCCCCCGTCGACGAGGAACCGCTCGGCCGGCGCGCTCCCCCGGTCCTCTCGCGGCAGCGGGGTGAGCCGGAAGCGTTCGGCGAGGCGCTCGTGCAGCTCCTGGGAGGACACCATCGTCGAGGCGTCCCAGCCGTGCTGGGCGTCCAACGGCATCTGCTCGATGAAGCGCAGCTCGTAGCCGCGGTCGAGGCACCACTGCAGCAGGTCGGTCACGGAGTGGTCGTTGATGCCACGCATGGCGACGGCGTTGACCTTGACCGGGACCAGGCCGGCGGTGGCCGCCGCCTTGAGCCCGGCCTCGACGTCGTGGAGGCGGTCACGGCGCGTCAGGTCGGCGAACTCCTGCGGGTCGATGGTGTCGAGGCTGACGTTGACCCGGTCGAGGCCGGCGTCGGCGAGCGGCTGGGCGAGGCGGTCCAGGCCGACGCCGTTGGTGGTCATGGCGATCCGCGGCCGGGGCTCCAGCGCGGCGATGCGCCGGACGACGTCGACCAGCGACCTGCGGAGCATGGGCTCGCCGCCGGTGAGCCGGACCTGGCGGACGCCGAGCCGCACGAAGACGCTGACGACGCGGACGAGCTCGTCGTCGCTGAGCATCTCCGGCTTGGCCAGCCACGGCAGCCCCTCGGCCGGCATGCAGTAGCGGCACCGCAGGTTGCACCGGTCCGTCACCGACACCCTCAGGTCGCGGGCCACCCGGCCGAAGCGGTCCGGCAGCCCGACCGTGCCCTCGGGGGCCCCCTCCGTGCCCGGTGAGGACCCTGCGGCACCCCCGGGCACGGGGGATGCGCCGCGCACGGTCGGGAACGGGAGGCCGGTCATGGTCCCCAGCCTAAGCCGGGTACCGTGATGAAGTGCTCAGGGTTCTCATATCGCGGCGTTGGCTGGGAGCCCTGGCAGCAGCCGTCGGCTTCGCCGTGGCGGCGTTCTTCCTCGGCCAGTGGCAGTGGCACCGCTACGAGGCCAAGGCTGCGCGGGCCGACCGGATCAACTCCCACTACTCCGCGAAGCCCCAGCCGCTGGCCGACGTGCTGGGGACGGCACCCATGGCGCTCAGCAAGGAATGGACCCGGGTCACCGCCACCGGCACGTATGCCGTGGACCGGACGCTGCTGGTCCGCAACCGTCCCTACAAGGGCACCTACGGGTACGAGGTGCTCGTCCCGCTCACGCTGCAGGGCGGCAGCACCGTCCTGGTCGACCGCGGCTGGGTCGTCAACGCCGAGACCGCCGAAGCCGCCCCGGCCGTCCCGGCCGCCCCGACGCAGCCCGTCACGGTGACCGGGTGGCTGCGCCGCTCCGAGCCGTCGCTGGGCAAGTCGCTCCCGAAGGGCCAGCTGGCCAGCATCAACCTCGGTGAGGCGAGCCGACAGGTGGGCTCCCCCGTGCTGGGCGCCTACGTGGTGCTCGAGGTGGAGCGCCTGTCCGACGGCAGCGCACCGGCCAGGCCGACGGCCCTCGAGGCCCCCGACACCGACCTCGGCCCGCACCAGGCTTACGCGTTCCAGTGGTGGATGGGCATGGTCGGCGGTTTCGTCCTCGTGTGGTTCGGCGCCCGACGCGAGTACCGGGACGGGCTCCCTGAGCCGGTAGAGGCCCCCGCAGGGGCGAAGGCGCCCAAGCCGAAGCGCACCCGAATCTGGGACGAGGAGGACGGCTGAGGCCGCTCCCGGGCGCAGGCTGACCGCCGCCCCCGGCCGCAGGATGACCGCCGCTCCCGGCCGCAGGCTGACCGCCGCCCACGGACGGCGGCTACGCGGGGACGTCGGTCTCCTGGTCGGCGAACTGCGTCGTGTAGAGGTCGCGGTAGACCCCACCCCGCGTCATGAGCTCGCGGTGGGTGCCGCGCTCGACGATGCGGCCGCCGTCGACCACGAGGATCTGGTCGGCGCCGCGCACGGTCGAGAGGCGGTGGGCGATGACCACGGCGGTGCGACCGCGCAGGGCGGTGTCGAGGGCACGCTGCACCGCCGCCTCGGACTCGCTGTCGAGGTGGGCGGTCGCCTCGTCGAGGACGATGAGGCCCGGGCTCTTGAGCAGCAGGCGAGCCAGCGCCAGCCGCTGCTTCTCCCCGCCGGACAGGCGGTGGCCACGGTCGCCGACGACCGTGTCGAGGCCCTCCGGGAGGGCGCTCACGAGCGACCAGACCTGCGCGGCCTTGAGGGCGGCCACGACCTCCTCGTCCGTGGCGTCCGGCGCGGCGTAGGTGAGGTTGGCCCGGATGGTGTCGTGGAAGAGGTGGGCCTCCTGGGTGACCATGCCGACCGTGGCCGCCACGGAGGCGGTCGTGGCCTGGCGCAGGTCGAGGCCGTTGACCCGGACGGTGCCTGCGCTGGGGTCGTAGAGCCGCGCGAGCAGGGCGGTGATCGTCGACTTGCCGGCGCCACTGGGGCCGACGAGGGCGACCAGCTGCCCGGGCTCGACCTCGAAGTCGACGTCGCGCAGCACGAGCCCGGAGCCCTTGCGGTCACCGGCCGCCACGCTCTCCAGCGAGGCCAGGGACACCTCGTCGGCCGAGGGGTAGCGGAAGGCCACGCCGTCGACCTGGACCCGCACCGGTCCGGCCGGGATGGGCTCGGCCCCGGGGAGCTCGGTCACCAGCGGCTTGAGGTCGAGCACCTCGAAGACGCGCTCGAACGAGACGAGGGCGGTGAGGACGTCGACGCGCACGTTGGACAGGGTCGTCAGGGGTCCGTAGAGCCGCGCGAGCAGGGCCGTCAGCGCCAGCAGGGTGCCGACGCTGAGCGAGCCGCCGACCGCCATCAGGCCGCCGACGCCGTAGACCATGGCGGTCGCGAGCGAGGCGACCAGCGTGAGGGCCACGAAGAACACGCTGCGGTTGAGCGCGATCTTGACCCCCATGTCGCGCACCTGGCCGGCCTGGGCGGCGTACTGGCTGTCCTCGCGCCTGGGGTCACCGAAGAGCTTGACCAGCAGGGCACCGGCGACGTTGAACCGCTCGGTCATGCGCGACCCGAGGTCGGCGTTGAGGCCCATCTGCGCGTGCGTCATGCCGGCGAGGCGGCGTCCCATGACCCGGGCAGGCACGAGGAAGAACGGCACCAGCGCGAGCGAGGCGAGGGTGAGCTGCCACGACAGGGAGGCCATCGCGACGACGATGAGGGTCACCGAGACGACGTTGCTGACGACGCTGGACAGCACGGACGTGAAGGCCTGCTGCGCCCCGATGACGTCGCTGTTGAGCCGGCTCACGAGGGCGCCGGTCTGGGCGCGGGTGAAGAACGCGATCGGCTGGCGCAGTACGTGGTTGAACACCTCGGTGCGCAGCGAGTAGATGAGTCCCTCGCCGATGCGGCTGGAGTACCACCGCTGCACCAGGGTCAGGGCGCCGTCGGCGAGGGCCAGCGCGGCCACGACCAGGGACAGCTCCACGACGACTGAGCGGTTGCGCGCCGTGATGCCCTTGTCGATGAGCTCCTTGAGCAGCAGCGGGGTGGCCACGACGAGGGCGGCGCTGACGACCACGAGCACCAGGAACACGACGATCTGCCGCCGGAACGGCGAGGCGTAGCCGAGCACCCTGCGGGCGGTGCCAGGGGCGAGCTTGCGGTCCTTGACGGAGTCGTCCCTCGCCAACGAACGCATCGCTGCCCATCCGGACATGCTCACAGTGGTCCTCCTCCAGTCACGCCGTGGAACGTCGCGGGCGGCCCGCGGCATTCCCCATGGTGCTGGTGGCCACCGACAGCCGGTGCGGTGGGGGTGTGGGCAGGGCACGCCCACGACCGGCCAGGGCCGTGACCCAGGCGTGCCCAATGCCTCAGGGGCGGCCCGTCACCCGCTCACGAGGCCGCGCAGCAGCCGCGCCTGGGCCCCGCGCTCGGCAGCGAGCTGGGCGTCGCGCGGCAGGATCTCGGCGGACCGCAGGAGTGGCTTCAGCTCCCGCAGGGCGGCCTCCGGGGTCGCGAGCAGGGCTGCGACGAGGTCGGCCGTGGTGGCCTCGAGCTCGGCGCGGGGCACGGCCACGTTGGCCAGTCCTGTGGCCACGGCCTCATGGGCCCCCACGAACCGCCCGGTGGCACAGATCTCGAGCGCCCGCGCGGGACCGACGAGCCTGACCAGCGGCCCCGTACCGCCCAGGTCGGGCACCAGACCCAGCGAGGTCTCGCGCATGGCCAGCTGCACGTCGTCGGCGACCACGCGCAGGTCCGCCGCCAGGGCCAGCTGGAGACCGGCGCCGATCGCATGTCCCTGCACTGCTGCCACCACCACGGCCGGGACCTCCCCCCACGCGGTGAAGCCGCGCTGTAAGCCGGCGATGACCTCCGCCGCCCGGGCCTCGTCGCGCCCGAGGGAGAGCAGGTCGACCTCACCGTCCTCGCCGCCCCCGGAGAGGACCGAGCGGTCGAGCCCTGCGGAGAACGACGGTCCCTCTCCCTGGAGCACCACGACGCGCACCTCGGGGTCGAGCCCGTCGGCGACCTCCGCGAGGGCGGTCCAGAGGCTGGGCACCTGGGCGTTGCGGCGCGACGGGTTGGTGAGGGTGACGGTGAGCACCGACCCGTCACGGGCGACGTGCAGGTGCGGGTGGGGCGTGCTGCTCGCGTCGGTCACGCGGGCAGGCTACCGGCGCGCTCCAGGACCAGCTGGGCCATGGCGCCCGTCTGCGCCAGGGCGCCGGACACCATGGTGACCCCGGCACGCCCGCAGTTCTGGGCCATCCGGTCGCGCAGGACGCCCTCGGCCACCATGAACGGCACGGCGACGGTCCGCTCCACCTCGTCGGGCATGGTGCGCAGGACCTGCTCCATCGTCGCGCCGCCGTCCAGGGCCGCCACGCCCCAGAAGCCCCACCCGGTGCGGGGGTGGGCGGCGATGGTGTGGCCCACCGTGGCGACGGCCTCGCTGTCGCTGGACCCCGCGGCGTACAGCACGACGGCGGTGGCGGGGTCTGGGTGGATGCCCTCCGCGGCGAGGAGCTCCTCGGCCGCGTCGAGCAGCAGCCGGTGCGGGCCGAGCGCAGGCGCCACGCCGACCTCCGAGCCGGAGCCGGACGCCATGACGCCCACCGCTGCCGGGACGTCGACCTTCGCGTGGAACGCCGGAGTGAGGAGCACGGGGACGACGACGGCCCGCGTCCCGAGGCCCGCTGCGGCCTCCTGGGGCGTCGGCGCGTGGTGGTCGAGGTATGCGGTGTGCACCGGCCGGTGGGGCACGAGGGTGCGGACGTGGTCGGCCAGGACCTCGACGCCGCGCGCATGGCGCGGGTCGGGCGACCCGTGGGCCAGCAGGACGATGTCGGGCTCGGTGCTCACCGGGTGGACGCTACTCCCCCGACAGGTCCCCGAGCCGGTTGCGCACCGACACGACGTCGCCGACCACGACGACGGCCGGGGCCCGGACGCCGGCGGTTGCGGCGTCCTCGGCCGCACGGTCGAGGGTCGTGACGGTGGTGCGCTGCTCGGGGGTCCAGCCGCGCTCGACCAGCGCCACCGGCGTGTCGGGGCGGCGCCCCGACCGGACCAGGGCGGCTGCGGTGTCGCCCAGGCGGGTCACGCCCATGAGCAGGACGAGGGTGGCGTCCGGGGCCGCGTCGGACGCGGCACGAAGGACCGCGTCGGCACCGTCGTGGGCCGAGGCGACGACGAACGAGGCGGTGATGCCCCGGTGGGTCACCGGGATGCCGGCAGCGGCGGGCACGGACACCGCGGAGGTGACCCCGGGGACCACCTCGATGGGGATCCCGTGCTCGGCGCAGTGCAGGGCCTCCTCGCCGCCGCGCCCGAGGACGAAGGGGTCGCCGCCCTTGAGCCGGACGACGCGCTTCCCGAGGGACGCGTGGTGCACGAGCAGCTCGTTGATCCGGTCCTGGCTGACCGGGTGGTTGCCGGGGGTCTTGCCGACGTCGACGA
Source organism: Phycicoccus sp. Soil748 (assembly GCF_001428025.1). Lineage (GTDB taxonomy): Bacteria > Actinomycetota > Actinomycetes > Actinomycetales > Dermatophilaceae > Pedococcus. The sequence continues at coordinate 382,412 of NZ_LMSC01000012.1, forward strand.
CCTCGACGTCCGCGCCCAGGGTCGTGAGGAGCGACCGCGGCCCGAGCCGGTCGGTCACCACCACGTCGGCCGCGGCGAGCAGTGCCCGCCCACGGACGGTGATGAGGTCCTCCGCGCCGGGCCCCCCGCCCACCAGCGCGACCCGGCCGACGGCGGGCTGCTCGCCCCCAGCCCTGTCGGACGGCGGCGCCGTCCCGCGCACGCGGCGTACCGGCAGGGTGCCGCTGTCGAGCGCGGCCAGCACCGCGTCGCGCACCGCGGTGGCACGGCGCGGGTCGCCACCGGCGGTCACCGCCACGCTGAGGCCCTCGCTGGCCTGCCCCGTGCGTCCCCTCGCCACTGCGGGCGTCCATGCCGAGGAGACGGAGGCGTCGTCGGCGCGGACGCACCAGACACGGGCGGCATCGGCCTCCGCTGCGACCTGGGCGTCGACGTGCGGGTCGCCGGTCGCGGTGTGGACGAGCCAGGCAGGGTCCGGGAGCACCAGGTCGCCGGCGACGAACTCCCGCTCGTGCCAAGTGATCCCACCGTCTGCGACCTGGGCAGCGACGTCCTCGCACACCCACGGCGCGATGAGCTCGACCGCCCCACCGGCCTCCACCAGTCCGCGTGCACGTCGCGCGGCGACCGGGCCACCGCCCACGACGACCACCCGACGCCCGGTCAGGTCGAGGGTCAGCGGGTAGCTGGGGACGCCCATCAGATGCCCTCGCCGACGCTGCGGTCCGGCGCGTCGGCCATCCCCGCCGCAAGGGTCGACCCGTCGTTCTCGTCGATGAGCAGGAACGCCCCGGTACGTCGCAGCGAACGGTAGTCGTCGATGGCCACGTCCTCGGCCAGCCGGATCCGCACCCGGCCGATCGCGTTGAGGGCCAAGCCGTCCGGGGCGGTCCGCTGCTCCATGGTCTCGATGTCGAGCTGGTCGACGACGTCGTCGACGATGGCGCGCACGGTGCGGGTGCCCACGCGCAGCAGCACGCGGTCACGCTGACGCACGGGCCGTTCGTCGACCACGGCGATGGTGCCCGACAGCGACCGGGTGACCAGCCCGGGGTCGCCGGCGGCTGCGATGAGGTCGCCACGCGAGACGTCGACGTCATCGGTGAGCCGCAGCACCACCGACTGCGGGGCGAACGCGACCTCGAGCTCCTCGAGCCGGCCGTCCGGACCGGAGCGGTCGATGCCTTCGACCCGGCTGCGCTGGCCCCCGGGCAGCACGACGACCTCGTCACCGGGCCGGACCACCCCGCTCGCCAGCCGTCCGGCGTAGCCGCGGTAGTCGCGGCGCTCACCACGCTGGGGCCTGATGACGTACTGCACCGGGACGCGCAGCGGCTGCTCCGACGGGTCGGTGCCCACCGGCACCGCCTCCAGGTGCTCGAGGAGGGTGGGCCCGGTGTACCACGGCGCGCGGTCCGAGCGGTCGACGACGTTGTCGCCGAACAGTGCGGACACGGGTACGGCGGCGACGTCCTCGATGCCGAAACGCGTTGCGTGCCGGGCGAACTCGGCGACGATGGAGTCGAACCGCTCCTGGTCCCAGTCGACGAGGTCCATCTTGTTGACGGCGACCGCGATGTGCCGCACACCCAGCAGCCCGGTGACGGCGAGGTGGCGACGGGTCTGCTCGACGACCCCGTGCCGGGCGTCGATGAGGATGAGCGCCAGCTCGGCCGTCGACGCACCGGTCACCATGTTGCGCGTGTACTGGACGTGGCCCGGGGTGTCGGCGAGGACGTAGGAGCGCGTCGCCGTGGAGAAGTAGCGGTAGGCGACGTCGATGGTGATGCCCTGCTCGCGCTCGGCCCGCAGGCCGTCGGTGAGCAGCGCCAGGTCGGCGGCGTCGAGCCCACGCTCTCGGCTGACCCGCTCCACGGCGTCGAGCTGGTCGGCCAGCACCGACTTGGTGTCGTAGAGGAGGCGGCCGACGAGCGTCGACTTGCCGTCGTCCACGGACCCGGCGGTGGCGAGCCGCAGCAGGTCGTGCCGGGCAGCCGGCGGCACCGCGGCCTCGGTGGTGCGGGGCTTGCGGTCGGCCGTGGTCGTCATCAGAAGTACCCCTGCTTCTTGCGGTCCTCCATGGCGGCCTCGGACATGCGGTCGTCGGCCCGGGTGGCGCCGCGCTCGGTGAGGCGGGAGCCGGCGAGCTCGAGGATCACGCCCGCGACGTCGGTGGCGTCGGAGTCGACAGCGCCGGTGCAGCTCATGTCGCCGACGGTGCGGTAGCGGACCTGGCGCGTCTCCACCTGCTCGGACGACTTGGGACCGCCCCACTCCCCTGCCGACAGCCACATGCCGTCACGCGAGAACACCTCGCGCTCGTGCGCGTAGTAGAGGTCGGGCAGGTCGATGCCCTCGCGCTCGATGTAGCGCCACACGTCGAGCTCGGTCCAGTTGGAGAGCGGGAAGACCCGCACGTGCTCGCCCGGGGCGTGCTTGCCGTTGTAGAGGTCCCAGAGCTCGGGGCGCTGGCGCCGGGGGTCCCAGGCGCCGAACGAGTCGCGGAGGCTGAAGACGCGCTCCTTGGCGCGGGCCTTCTCCTCGTCGCGCCGGCCACCGCCGAAGACCGCGTCGAACCGGTTGCCCTCGATGGCGTCGAGCAGCGGCACCGTCTGCAGCGGGTTGCGGGTGCCGTCGGCGCGCTCACGCAGCCGCCCGTCGTCGATGTAGTCCTGGACGTGGGCCACCACGAGGCGCACGCCGAGGCGCTCGACCGTCTCGTCGCGGTACCGGAGCACCTCGGGGAAGTTGTGCCCGGTGTCGACGTGCAGCAGTGAGAAGGGCAGCGGCGCGGGCGCGAACGCCTTCAGCGCCAGGTGCACCATGACCACCGAGTCCTTGCCGCCGGAGAACAGGATGACCGGGCGCTCGAACTCGCCGGCGACCTCGCGGAAGATGTGGACCGCCTCGGACTCGAGGTGGTCCAGGTGGTCGAGGGTGTACTGGGCGGGCAGCGCCCGCGCGGCAGTCGTCGTCATGTGTGCAACCCGCATTCGGTCTTGTCCTTGCCGGCCCAGCGGCCGGCCCTGGGGTCCTCGCCCTCCGCGACGGGGCGGGTGCAGGGTGCGCAGCCGATCGACGCGTACCCCTCCTGGCGCAACGGGTTGAGGAAGACCCCGTGCTCCTCGACGTAGCGGTCGACGTCCTCGTCGGTCCACGCCGCAATGGGGTTGAGCTTCACCATTGCCCGGGCGGCGTCCCAGCCGACGAGGCCGATGTCGGTGCGCGTCGGCGCGTCCACCCGACGCATGCCGGTCACCCAGGCGTCGTGGGTCGACAGCGCGCGGTTGAGCGGCTCTACCTTGCGCATGGCGCAGCAGGCGTTGGGGTCGCGGTCGTGCAGCCTGGCGCCGTGCCGCTCGTCCTGCTGCGCGACCGTCAGCAGCGGCAGGATCGTGCGGATCCGGAGAGGCAGCATGGCCTGGTAGGCGTCGCGCGTCCCGAGCGTCTCGGCGAAGTGGTAGCCGGTGTCGAGGAAGAACACGTCGGCGCCGGGGACGGTGGTGCCGACGAGGTGCACCAGCACCTCGTCGCCCATCGAGGAGGCCACGGTGAGGCGGTCGCCGAACGTCTCGGCGCCCCAGTGCAGCACGTCGCGCGACAGCTCGACACGCTCCTCGTACGAGGCGTGCACGCCGTCGGCCTCGAGGGCCTCGAACCGCTCCGCGGCCTCAAGCGCGAGCTCCTGCAGCGCGTGGGCGTCCCTGGCGGCGCTGCCACTGCGGGCCCGGCCGACGTGGGTGGTGGTGGCGGTCATGACGAACCTCCTCCTCGGTGGGCCTCGAGGTCGGCCTCCTCGCGGACGCGCCCGGGGATGCGGGTGGTGTCGAGCGAGACCATCTGGACGGTGAAGACGCGGGCGCAGGCGTTGCAGCGCCAGGCTCCCCGCGGCTCCTCGACGGGGCGCAGGTCCTCCTCGGCGCAGAAGGGGCAGTAGTAGATGACGCTGCCGCGCGGGCTGTCGCTCATCGCAGGTCGTCCTCCTCGGCTCGGTGCGCCCAGTGCGCGAAGGACTCGCCGTCCTGCCGCTGCTCGAGGAACCGGCCCGCGATCCGCTCGACGTAGTCGGGCAGGTCAACGGCGCGGACCTTGAGGGCCCGGGTCTTGCGGGCGAGCTGTGGCTCGGTGCCGAGACCGCCGCCGAGGTGCACCTGGAAGATCTCCACGAGGTTGCCGTTGTCGTCGGTCTGCACCATGCCCTTGAGGCCGATGTCGGCGACCTGCGTGCGGGCGCAGGAGTTGGGGCAGCCGTTGACATGGATGGAGAACGGCACGTCGAAGTCAGGGAGCCTGCGCTCCATCTCGGCGATGACCGTGCCGCCGCGGGCCTTGGTCTCGACGAGGGCGAGTTTGCAGAACTCGATACCGGTGCACGCCATGAGGCCCCGGCGCCACTCGCTCGGGTTCGCCGGGAGGCCGAGCCCGTCGAGGCCCGCCTGCAGCGCGTCGGCGTTCTCCGGCGGCACGTCGAGGACGAGCAGCTTCTGGTGGGCCGTGAGCCGCACTCGGCCGGACCCGTGGCGCTCGGCGAGCTCCGCGACGGCGTACAGGGTGGTGCCGCTGACTCGGCCGGCGACAGGGGCCACACCGACCCAGACGTTGCCGTCCTTCTGCGCGTGGACGCCGACATGGTCGCGCCGGTGCCGCGAGGGCGGCAGGGGCCCGGGGCCGTCGAGGAGCTTGCGCCCGAGGTAGTCGTCCTCGAGCACCTCGCGGAACCGTTCGGGGCCCCAGTCGGCCATGAGGAACTTCAGCCGTGCGCGGTTGCGCAGGCGGCGGTAGCCGTGGTCGCGGAAGATCGAGACGACGCCTTTCCAGACGTCGGCAACCTCCTCCAGCGGCACCCAGGCGCCGAGCCGCTGCGCGAACATCGGGTTGGTGGAGAGGCCGCCGCCGACCCAGAGGTCGAAGCCGGGGCCGTGCTCGGGGTGCTCGACGCCGACGAACGAGATGTCGTTGACCTCGTGGGCGACGTCGAGGCTGGGCGAGCCGGAGATGGCCGTCTTGAACTTGCGCGGCAGGTTGGAGAACTCAGGGCTGCCGATGTAGCGCTCGAGGATCTCGCGGACGGCAGGCGACCCGTCGAGCACCTCGTCGGCGGCGATGCCGGCGACCGGGGAGCCGAGGATCACGCGTGGGGTGTCGCCGCAGGCCTCGGCCGTGGTGAGGCCCACGGCCTCGAGGCGCGACCAGATCTCCGGCACGTCCTGGATGCGGATCCAGTGCAGCTGGATGTTCTGGCGGTCGGTGATGTCAGCGGTGTCGCGAGCGAACTCGGTGCTGATCGTGGCCACCGTGCGCAGTTGCTCACCGGTGAGGGCGCCGCCGTCGCTGCGGACGCGGAGCATGAAGTGCTCGTCGTCGAGGTCGGCGGGGTCGAGCGTGGCCGTCTTGCCGCCGTCGATGCCGGGCTTGCGCTGGGTGTACAGGCCCCACCACCGCATCCGGCCACGCAGGTCCTCCCCCGGGATGGAGGCGAACCCCTCGCGGGCGTAGACCTCCTCGATCCGGGCGCGGACGTTGAGGCCGTCGTCGGCCGCCTTGAACTCCTCGTTGGCGTTCAGCGGGGTGCGGTCACCGTCGGCCCAGGCGCCGGTGGCCTTGCCGGTCTGGCGCTGTCGACGGGTAGGGGTCTGCGTCACCCGTCCATTGTGACAACTCAGTTATGGATTGCATAACCGTCCATTATCCGACCCCATCCCCCACCGGACCGGTGGGAGTTCGCCGCCGCAGCGTCGCCGGCCGGGTCAGGCGAGGGAGATGAGGTCGAGGTAGTCCTGGCCCCAGTGGTCCTCGATGCCGTCGGGCAGCAGCAGGATGCGCTCGGGCTCGAGGGCCTCGACGGCGCCCTCGTCGTGGGTCACGAGGACCACAGCGCCCTTGTAGGTCCGCAGCGCTCCCAGGATCTCCTCCCGCGAGGCCGGGTCGAGGTTGTTGGTCGGCTCGTCGAGGAGCAGCACGTTGGCCTCGGACACCACGAGCATCGCCAGCGACAAGCGGGTCTTCTCGCCGCCCGAGAGCACCTTGGCCGGCTTGTCGACGTCGTCCCCGCTGAACAGGAACGAGCCGAGCACCTTGCGCACCTCGGTCTCGCCGAAGGAGTCCGGAGCGGCAGACTTCATGTTGGCCAGCACCGAGCGGGAGACATCGAGGTTCTCGTGCTCCTGCGCGTAGTAGCCGAGCTTGAGGCCGTGGCCAGGCTCGACCTCGCCGGTGTCGGGGGCGTCGACCCCGGCGAGCATCCGCAGCAAGGTGGTCTTGCCGGCACCGTTGAGGCCGAGCACGACGACCCGTGAACCGCGGTCGATGGCGAGGTCCACGTCGGTGAAGATCTCGAGGCTGCCGTAGGAGCGGGACAGCCCCGACGCCCGCAGCGGCGTGCGCCCGCAGGGTGCCGGGTCCGGGAAGCGCAGCTTGGCCACCTTGTCGGAGGTGCGCTCCCCCTCGACGCTGGCCAGCATCCGCTCGGCGCGCTTGATCATGTTCTGCGCGGCCACGGCCTTGGTCGCCTTGGCGCGCATCTTCTCCGCCTGCTCCATGAGGGCGGCGGCCTTCTTGGTGGCGTTGGCGTACTCGCGCTTGCGGGCCCGCTCGTCGGTCTCACGCTGCTGGAGGTAGGGCTTCCATCCCACGTTGTAGAGGTCCAGCTCACCGCGGTTGGCGTCGAGGTGGAAGACGCGGGTCACGACGGCGTCGAGCAGCTGGACGTCGTGGCTGATGACCACCAGGCCGCCCTGGTAGCCCTTGAGGTAGTCGCGCAGCCAGGCGATGGAGTCGGCATCGAGGTGGTTGGTCGGCTCGTCGAGCAGCAGCGTCTGGGCGCCGGAGAAGAGGATGCGCGAGAGCTCCACCCGGCGTCGCTGGCCGCCGGACAGGGTGGCCAGCGGCTGGCCGAGGATGCGCTCGTCGAGGGCCAGGGCGCTGGCGATCGTCGCGGCCTCGGACTCCGCGGCATACCCGCCGTTGGCCGTGAACTCGCCCTCGAGCCGGGAGTAGCGGCGCATGGCCTTGTCGCGGGTCTCGTCGTCGGCGCTGGCCATGGCGCCCTCGGCCTCGCGCATCTGCCGGATGATCCGGTCGAGCCCGCGCGCGGACAGGATGCGGTCACGGGCGAGCACGTGCAGGTCGCCGGTACGGGGGTCCTGCGGCAGGTAGCCCACCTCACCGTTGGAGGTGACCTGGCCGGCAGCCGGCTGCGCCTCACCGGCCAGCACCTTGGTCAGGGTCGTCTTGCCGGCACCGTTGCGGCCGACGAGGCCGACCCGGTCGCCGGGCGCGATCCGGAAGGTGGCGCCGTCGAGGAGGAGGCGGGAGCCAGCGCGCAGCTCGATCCCACTGGCGGCGATCACAGAGGTACTCCAGACATGGTTCAGGTTTCGGCGTGCAGGCGGGACGTTCCGGTGTCCCAGGTCGCCCAGCCCCGGCGGGGTCGGACTCCGGGCGCCGGTGCCGGGACGGTCCGACCGCTCGATGCGGCTCACCCTGCACAGGTTGCGCGGGCGCCGCTCAGCGGCTGAGATCACTAGTCTACCGACGTCGCTCGACCCCGAGTGCACGCCCGATGCCGTGGAGGGCAGATGAGCTTCAACGACAACGTGCAGCTGGACACCTCACAGGTGGAGTCGGGCGGTCGCGGTGGCGCTCCCGGCGGCATGGTCGTCGGCGGCGGCATCGGCGGGATCATCCTGCTGATCATCGCCCTGGTCTTCGGGATCAACCCCGGCTCGCTGCCTGGCGGCGGCACCGGCACCGACCCCGGGGCCGGTGGCAACGGCCAGGTGGAGCCCGGTGGCTCGACCGACCCGAACGCCTTCGCCCAGTGCAGGACGGGGGCCGACGCCAACCGTGACGACACCTGCCGCGTCATCGCCACCGTCAACTCCGTCCAGGACTTCTGGGCCGAGGAGCTCCCCCGCTACCAGCGCCGCTACACGCCGGCGAAGACCAAGCTGTACACGGGTTCGACGCAGTCGGCGTGCGGCACCGCCTCCAACCAGGTGGGGCCGTTCTACTGCCCGCTCGACAAGAAGGTCTACATCGACGCCAGCTTCTTCCAGATCCTCACGCAGCAGTTCGGCTCCAGCGGCGGACCCCTTGCCCAGGAGTACGTGGTGGCGCACGAGTACGGCCACCACATCCAGGACATCCTCGGCCTCCTCGACCGGGCGCAGCAGGACCCCCAGGGAGCCCAGAGCGGCGGCGTGCGGGTCGAGCTCCAGGCCGACTGCCTCGGTGGCGTGTGGGCCCACCACGCGACGCAGACCAAGGACGCGCAGGGCACGACGTTCCTCAAGCCGCTCTCCCAGAAGGACATCGACGACGCGCTGTCCGCCGCGGCATCGGTCGGCGACGACCGCATCCAGCAGAAGACCCAGGGCCAGGTGAACCCCGAGTCGTGGACCCACGGGTCGGCCTCAGCCCGTCAGAAGTGGTTCACCACCGGCTACCGCAGCGGCAACCTCAACGACTGCGACACCTTCAGCGTCGCCAACGTCGAGTAGCCACCACCCCTCGAGGACCGACGGAAGAGCACCGGGAGGCCGTATGCGCGTCATGGGCGTGACCACGAACCTGACCGTCCCCGACATCGAGGAGGCCAAGGCCTTCTGGTCCGGCGTCCTCGGCCTGTCGACCGAGGAGATGAACCTCGGTTGGGTCGCGCGGCTGACGGACCCCGCGACGGGCGCCCACGTGCAGCTCGTCACCAGGGACGCGACGGCACCGGAGGACTCGGCGGTCACGGTCAAGGTGGACGACGTCGACGAGGCGTGGGCTCAGGTGCAGGCGGCCGGCATCGAGGTCGTCCATCCCCTCGTCACCGAGGAGTGGGGGGTGCGGCGGTTCTTCGTCCGCGCGCCCGGCGGGACCGTGGTCAACATCGCCCAGCACCACGTGTAGCCGGGCTCAGCCCGCGCCCGCGCCCACGTCCTCGATCGTGACGCGCACCGCCCGGGCCCGCCGCAGGGCCTCCTCGAGGACCGCGCGCCTCGGGTCCGGGAGGTCGTAGAGCTCGCGCCGTGGCAGCGCGTCGAGGTGGGCCAGCCTCGGGTCGTCGAGGACCGCCCGGACCAGCGCCCGGTCGCCACCGACCACCAGGCCGTCGACCGAACCGGCCGGGAGGATGCGCAGGGTGTGCTCGCCGACCGCGCGGACCAGCTCGTCGGCCTGGTTGCCGCGGCGCCGGGCGAACCGCTGCTGCGACCAGCCACCGGCCGCCGTGCGTGACTGGACGTGCCGGGTGCCGACTTTCGACGCGGTGAACGCGGCCCCGCGGGCCAGCCCCACGGCATACCCGCCGCGACGCAGCAGCAGGATCCCCAGGGGGTCGTGCGGGAAGTCCTCACGCGCGCAGATGCGTTGGCGCGCAGACGGACCCGCGTTGTTCGCGGCGAACCGCTGGAGCCAGCCGTCGAGGCGCTCGGGGGTCACCTCGACGACGCGGGTGCTCACGGGCGGCCGCGGGTCAGTGGTGCTCGGCGCTCAGGACGAGGTGCGATCAGAGGTTGAAGCCGAGGGCGCGCAGCTGCTCGCGGCCGTCGTCCGTGATCTTGTCCGGGCCCCACGGCGGCATCCAGACCCAGTTGACGCGGTAGGACGCGACGAGGCCCTCGAGGGCCTGTGCGGTCTGGTCCTCGATGACGTCGGTGAGCGGGCAGGCCGCCGACGTGAGCGTCATGTCGAGGACGGCGTGCTTCTGGGCGTCGACGGTGATGCCGTAGACGAGGCCGAGGTCGACGACGTTGATGCCCAGCTCGGGGTCGACGACGTCGCGCATGGCCTCCTCGACGTCCGCGACGTTGGGGGTGGCGGTGGTCGTGTCGCTCATCGTCTCAACTTCCTTCACAGTGCTGTGTTCGTGGCGGCCGTGGTGCCGGACTCGCTGGTGGTGTCGATGCCTGCCTGGTGCAACGCGTCCGTGAACGCCATCCATCCCAGCAGAGCACACTTGACGCGGGCGGGGTACTTCGCGACGCCGGCGAACGCGACCCCGTCGCCGAGGACGTCCTCGTCACCGGCGTCCTCGCCCTTGGAGGTGAGCATGGCGCGCATCGCCTCGTGGGTGGTCATGGCCTCGCGGACGGTGCGGCCGATGACCTCGTCGGTGAGGACGCTGGTCGACGCGGTCGAGATGGAGCAGCCGAGGGCGTCGTAGGACACGTCGCGGACGACGGCGTCCAGCCCCTCCCCCTCGACGTCGACGCGCAGGGTGACCTCGTCGCCGCAGGTGGGGTTGACGTGGTGCACCTCCGCGCCGAACGGCTGGCGCAGCCCGGCGTGGTGGGGTCGCTTGGAGTGCTCGAGGATGAGCTCCTGGTAGAGGTCCATCAGCTCGCCACCCCGAAGACGGCCGGCACGCGGTCGAGCGCGTCCAGCAGGACGTCGACCTCCGCTGGCGTGGTGTAGGCCGCGAGGCTGGCTCGCGTGGTCGCCGTCGCCCGCAGGCGGCGGTGCAGCGGCCAAGCGCAGTGGTGGCCGACCCGCGCCTCGACACCCTGGTCGTCGAGCACCTGGCCGACGTCGTGCGCGTGCACGCCGTCGACGACGAACGCCACCGCGCTCCCCCGGTCGGTCGTGTCGGTCGGGCCGACGACGCGGACCCAAGGACGTTCTGCGAGCCCGGCAAGAAGGCGCTCGGTGAGGGCCAGCTCGTGCGCGTGCAGGCGGTCCATGCCCAGCTCGCCCAGCCAGTCGATGGCCGCGGCGAGGCCGACGGCCTGCGCGGCGTTGGGAGAGCCCGCTTCGAAGCGCTGCGGCGGGGCGGCGTACGTCGTGCTCTCCATCCGCACCGTCTCGATCATCGAGCCACCGGTGATGAAGGGCGGCATGGCGGCCAACAGCTCGTGCCGGCCCCACAGGACGCCCACACCGGTCGGGCCGTACATCTTGTGGCCCGAGAACGCGGCGAAGTCGACCCCGAGGGCGGCGACGTCGAGGGCGAGGTGGGGCGCCGACTGGCAGGCGTCGAGCACGGTCAGCGCACCGACCGCCCGCGCGGCCTCGGACAGGCGGCGGACGGGGTTGACGGTGCCCAGGACGTTGGAGACGTGGGTGAACGCGAAGACCTTGGTGCGCTCGGTCAGCAGCTCGCCGAGCGCGGGCCCGTGCGCTCCCTCGAGGTCGAGCCTGCCGTCGTCGGTGACGCCGACCCAGCGCAGCGTCGCGCCGGTGCGGCGCGCGAGCTCCTGCCACGGCACGAGGTTGGCGTGGTGCTCCATCTCGGTGATGAGGATCTCGTCGCCCGGACCGAGGTCCAGGCGCGGGTCCTTGGCCTCGCCGGCGACCGAGCCCGAGAAGCCGTAGGCGACCAGGTTGAGCGACTCGGTGGCGTTCTTGGTGAACACCACCTCGTCGGTGGCCCCGCCGACGAACCCGGCGACGGTCGCCCGGGCGCCCTCGTAGCGGTCGGTCGCCTCCTCGCTCAGCTGGTGGGCGCCGCGGTGGACCGCCGCGTTGACCTCCTCGCTGAACGCGCGCTCGGCATCCAGCGCCCCGGCATACCGCTGCGACGTCGCGCCCGAGTCGAGGTAGACCAGCGGGCGGCCGTCACGGACGGTCCGGGACAGGATCGGGAAGCCGGCCCGGATCCGGGCCAGCTCCTCGTCGCTGAACGTGGTGGTGGAGGCCATCGAGGTGGTCCTGGTCGTCGACTCGCGCAGTCTCAGGGTCGCGGTCGGCGCGTCAGGCCGAGGCGCCGACGTAGCGGTCGTAGCCCTCGGACTCGAGGCGGTCGGCCAGCTCGGGGCCACCCTCCTCGACGATCCGGCCGTCGACGAAGACGTGCACGAAGTCGGGCTTGATGTAGCGCAGGATGCGCGTGTAGTGCGTGATGAGCAGCACGCCCACGTCGGTGCTGTCCTTGACGCGGTTGACGCCCTCGGAGACGATCCGCAGCGCGTCGACGTCCAGGCCCGAGTCGGTCTCGTCGAGGACGGCCACCTTGGGCTTGAGCAGCTCCATCTGGAGGATCTCGTGACGCTTCTTCTCGCCACCGGAGAAGCCCTCGTTGACGTTGCGCTCGGCGAACGAGGGGTCCATGCGCAGGTCGCCCATGGCGGCCTTGACGTCCTTGACCCAGGTGCGCAGCTTGGGGGCCTCGCCGTCGACGGCGGTCTTGGCGGTGCGCAGGAAGTTGCTCACCGTCACGCCGGGGACCTCGACGGGGTACTGCATGGCCAGGAACAGGCCCGCGCGGGCTCGCTCGTCGACGCTCATCGCGAGGACGTCCTCACCGTCGAGGGTGACGGTGCCGCCGGTGACGGTGTACTTCGGGTGCCCGGCGATGGAGTACGCGAGGGTCGACTTGCCCGAGCCGTTGGGGCCCATGATCGCGTGGGTCTCGCCGGACTTCACGGTCAGGTCGACGCCGCGGAGGATCTCCTTGGTGCCGTTCTCCGTCTCGACGGTGACCTGAAGGTTGCGGATCTCGAGTGTGGACATGCTCAGCGCTCCAAGCTCTGGGGGGTGGTGGCGACGTAGACGTCGTCGCCGTCGATCTTCACGGGGTACACGTTGATGGGGACGATCGCGGGCGGGCCAGACGGCTCTCCGGTGCGGATGTCGAACCGCGAGCCGTGCAGCCAGCACTCCAGCGTGCAGCCGTCCAGCTCGCCCTCGGACAGCGAGACGTTGGCGTGGCTGCAGGTGTCGTCGACCGCGTGGACGCTGCCGTCCTTGGTCCGGACGAGGGCCACGATCGTGCCGTTGATGTCGGCCGCGGCCGCGCCGACCTCCGGCAGCTCGTCGAGCCGGCAGACGCGCACGAACTCCTCGTCGGGGACGAGCTCTGCGGCTGCGCTCACGAGGAGACCTCGACGAGGTCGGCGTCCGCAGCGGCCGTGCCGCCGAGCTCGACGTCGATGGCGGCCATGAGCCGCTCGGAGACCTCGGGCACCCCGATGCGGGCCACCACACTGGCGAAGAAGCCACGGACCACCAGGCGTCGGGCGACGTCCTCGGGGATGCCGCGCGCCTGCAGGTAGAAGAGCTGCTCGTCGTCGAAGCGACCCGTCGCCGAGGCGTGGCCGGCGCCGACGATCTCGCCGGTCTCGATCTCGAGGTTGGGGATCGAGTCGGCCCGGGCCCCGTCGTCGAGGATGAGGTTGCGGTTGAGCTCGTAGGTGTCGGTGCCCTCGGCGCTGGCGCGGATGAGCACGTCGCCGACCCAGACCGTGTGGGCGGTCTCGCCCTGCAGGGCGCCCTTGTACTCGACGTTGGAGTGGCAGTGGGGCGCCTCGTGGTCGACGAAGAGCCGGTGCTCCTGGTGCTGTCCGGCGTCAGCGAAGTAGACGCCCAGACCCTCGAACGAGCCACCGGGACCGGAGTACCGCGCGTTGGTGGACACCCGCACGATCTCACCGCCCAGCGTGACGGTGATGTGGCGCAGGTGGGCGTCGCGGCCGATGAGCGCGTCGTTCTGGGCGACGTGGATGGCGTCGTCGTCCCACTCCTGCACGGTCACGAAGGTCAGGTCCGCGCCGTCGCCGACCCGGATCTCGACGCCGGCGGTGTGCTCACCGGTGCCGGAGTGCTCGAGGACGACGGTGGCCTTGCTGTGGCGGCCCGCGTCGACGACGAGGTGGGCGTTGTCACGACCGGCGTGGCCGGTGACGCGCACGAAGACGGGCGCAACGAGCTCGGCCTCGTTCGGGACCCCGACGTAGAGAGCCTTCGCTGCGCCGGCGTACGCGGTCACCGCGGCCCGGTCGGCGGGGCGGTAGGCGGAGCCCACGCGCTCGTCGTCCATGGCCAGCTCGAGGACCTCGACGCCCTCGGGGGCGTCGGTCGCGACGGTGACGGCACCCTCGGTGCTGCCCTCCTCGGCGAACAGGCCCTTGAGGCGGTCGACGGGGGTGAACCGCCACTCCTCCTCACGGCCACCGGGGACGGGGAAGTCCGCCACGGAGTACGAGGTCCTGCGCTCGGCCCGCGACTGGTCGGGCACGAAGGCCTCGGCGGAGTCGGTGTGGGATGCGGCGCTCTGGGCAGGGTTCTTCTCGGCCAGAAGGCTCATTTGACGGGGTCCTCGCGAAGTATCTGGGGGAACGGAGTGGAGGAAGAACTTCGTGGGGAGGTCAACCGACGGCTCCTTCCATCTGAAGCTCGATGAGGCGGTTGAGCTCGAGGGCGTACTCCATGGGCAGCTCGCGCGCGATGGGCTCGACGAACCCGCGCACGATCATGGCCATGGACTCCTCCTCGGTCATCCCGCGGGACATGAGGTAGAACATCTGGTCCTCGGAGACCTTGGAGACGGTGGCCTCGTGGCCCATCGTCACCTCGTCCTCGCGGATGTCGACGTAGGGGTAGGTGTCGGACCGGCTGATGGTGTCGACCAGCAGCGCGTCGCAGACCACGCTCGAGCGGGAGCCGTGGGCACCCTCGAGCACCTGGACCAGGCCGCGGTAGGAGGTGCGGCCGCCACCGCGAGCCACCGACTTCGACACGATCGTCGAGGAGGTGTTGGGGGCGGCGTGCACCATCTTGGCGCCGGCGTCCTGGTGCTGGCCCTCACCCGCGAAGGCGATGGACAGCGTCTCGCCCTTGGCGTGCTCGCCGAGGAGGAACACGGCCGGGTACTTCATCGTCACCTTGGAGCCGATGTTGCCGTCGATCCACTCCATCGTCGCGCCCTCGGCGCAGGTCGCGCGCTTGGTGACGAGGTTGTAGACGTTGTTGGACCAGTTCTGGATGGTCGTGTAGCGGACGCGGGCGTTCTTCTTCACCACGATCTCGACGACCGCAGAGTGCAGCGAGTCGGACTTGTAGATCGGCGCGGTGCAGCCCTCGACGTAGTGCACGGAGGAGCCCTCGTCGGCGATGATCAGCGTCCGCTCGAACTGGCCCATGTTCTCGGTGTTGATGCGGAAGTAGGCCTGGAGCGGGATGTCGACGTGGACGCCCGGCGGGACGTAGATGAACGAGCCACCCGACCAGACCGCGGTGTTGAGCGCCGCGAACTTGTTGTCACCGGCGGGGATCACCGAGGCGAAGTACTCGCGGAACAGGTCCTCGTGCTCGCGCAGGCCGGTGTCGGTGTCGACGAAGATGACGCCCTTCTCCTCCAGGTCCTCGCGGATCTGGTGGTAGACGACCTCGGACTCGTACTGCGCCGCGACACCGGCGACGAGGCGCTGCTTCTCCGCCTCCGGGATGCCGAGCTTGTCGTAGGTGTTCTTGATGTCCTCGGGCAGCTCGTCCCAGGTGGTCGCCTGCTTCTCCGTCGACTTCACGAAGTACTTGATGTTCTGGAAGTCGATGCCGGTGAGGTCCGAGCCCCAGCTGGGCATGGGCTTCTTGCCGAACAGGCGCAGCGACTTCAGCCGCAGGTCGCGCATCCACTCGGGCTCGCTCTTGCGGCCGGAGATGTCGCGCACGACGTCCTCGTTGAGGCCACGCTTGGCCGTGGCGCCGGCGCTGTCGCTGTCGGCCCAGCCGTACTCGTAGCGGCCCAGGTCCTTCAGACCCGGGTTCAGCTCCTCGATGTGGGTGGTCATCGCGTGGACCCTTCTGTTGGTGTGACAGCGGTGGTGGTGGCGGGTGGGGTGCTCGGGGGGTGGGTGCCGGTCGCGGCCGGTGGGCTCGCGCCGGTCGGCACGAAGGTGGTGCACACGTGGTCGCCGTGGGCGAGCGTGGCGAGGCGCTGGACGTGCACGCCCAGCAGCCGTGAGAACGCATCAGTCTCAGCGTCACAGAACTGGGGAAATTCCCGGGCTGCGGCCTGGACCGGGCAGTGGCCCTGGCACAGCTGGATGCCGGTGAACGGCGACGGGCTCGCCTGCTCCCCCACCGGGCGGGCTGACGCGGCGAACCCGTCGCGGGTCAGGGCGCCCACGAGGGCGTCGACCCGGGCGGCCGGTGAGGTGCCAGCGTCGGCGAGCTCCGCGGCGTACCGCTGCTCCAGGTCCGCGACACGCTGCTCGGCGAAGCGCCGGACCGCACCGTCGCCGGCCTCGTCGGACAGGAAGCGCAGCGCCTCCATGGCGAGGTGGTCGTAGTCGGAGTCGAGGGCCTGGTGGCCGGCGTCGCTCACGACGTAGGCCCGGGCGGGACGGCCGCGGCCGCGGTGGACGCCGGTCGGAGCCTGCTCGCGCTCGACGATGAGGCCGGCCTCCTCGAGGTTCTCGAGGTGGCGGCGGACGGCGGGGGTCGTGAGGCCGAGCTCCTCGGCGAGGGTCGCAGCCGTGACCGGGCCCCGCTCGCTGGTCACCTTCAGCACCCGGTCGCGCGTGCGCGACTCGAGCACCTGGGGGGCGACAGCGATATTCACAACGCCAATGTTACGTAATTGCGGTGACACTGCGAAAGCAAGGCCTGCCTTACCCGGCCGGGCCCGGCCCCCTTCAGCGGAGCAGGCCCCGCTCGCGGGCGACGGCGACCGCCTCACCGCGCCCGGCGACCCCGAGCTTGGCGAGGATGTTGGAGACGTGGACGCTGGCCGTCTTCGCGCTGATGAACAGCTGGGTGCCGATCTGCCGGTTGCTGCGCCCGAGCGCCACCAGGGCCAGGATCTCCTCCTCCCGTGGGGTCAGGGCCTCGCCCCGCCGTGAGGTCGGGCGCGCCGCGGGTCGCGCTCCGCCGGTGGCCCGGATCTCGGCCCGCAGGGGTTCTGCGCCCAGCCGCTGGGCCACGGCGAGGGCGGCCGACAGCTCCGCGGAGCCGCGCGGGTCACCGGCCGACTTCAGGGCGACCCCGAGCCGGGCACGTGACCGGGCCGCTTCATAGGGGTGGCCGTAGGCGTCGAAGGCCGCGACCGCCTCCTCCCACCGCAGCACCAGCTGACCGGGGTCGACGTCCTCGCCACCGAGCCAGCGCAGTCGCAGCGCCTCGGCGCGCGAGCGGGCCAGCCACGCCGTCGACTCGGGCCCGTCGTTGCCGGGGCGCTGCACCGCCTGGTCCCAGACGCGCTGCGTCGAGGCCTCGAGCTCGGCCCCACGGGCCAGCAGGGCAGCGCGCTGGGCCGACGGCACCCGCTGGACGTGGCTGCCCAGCTGGCCCAGCAGCAGCGTGTCGAGCCGCAGCTGCCCCTGGAAGAACGGGTGCCACACCCGGGTGAGCACCTCGACGACCTCGTCGTGGACCTCGATGGCGCGGTCGAGGTCCCCGGCATGGCCGAGGAGGTCGACGGCGGCACTGCCCGTGATGAGGGAGACCAGCCCCTCGCTGTCCCACCACGGCCGCGACGCGTCGTACCCCGCGACCGCGGCGCTCTCGCCGCGGCCCGCGGCGACGTACATCCGGGCACCGGTCAGCAGCGACGCGGCCGGCTCCGGGGGCATCTCACCCGCCACGTCGAGGATCTCCAGGGCCTCGTCCCACCGGCCGCGCTCGTAGGCCGCGATGCCGGCCAGCAGGCGGCCGTCGAAGGCGTACGGGGCCCACTGACGGCCCCCGGCACGCGCCCGCTCGACGCCGCGGCGGTAGACGTCGACGGCCTCGTCGAGGCGGCCGGCGCGGTGGTGGAGCCAGCCGAGGTGGTGGTAGGCGCGCACCTCCGCGGGGTCGCCCGGCATGTGCGACGCGGCGATGACGGCCTCGAGCGCCGCTCGGGAGCCGTCAGGGTCGCCCGCACGCTCGGTGATGCGGGCGGCAACGACCTTCACCTCGTCGGCGAGCGCCGACTGCCGGGTGGCGAGGGCGGCGTCGACCGCCTCCTGCACGGCAGCCAGGGCCTCCTCGTCGCGACCGCGGTCGGCCAGGGCCTGCACCCGGGCGGCGAGCAGCTGGGCGCGCACGACCGGGTGGCCTTCCGCGACCAGGTCGAGCAGGCCGAGGCCCTCCTTGGTCGCCGCGAGGGTGTCGAGAGTGCTCTCGGTGATGCGGGCGGTCGTCGCGAGCGCCGCGAGGAGCTCGGCCCGACCGGCGGGGTCTGCGTCGACAGGACGCCGGGCCAGCCGCTCCTCGAGCAGGTCGAGGGCCTTGAGGGCACGCCCGGCGGCCGTGGCGGCGGTCGCCGCCTGCAACGTCACCGCGTCGAGCTCGCCCGCGGGGTCGTCCTCGGACACGAGCGCGAGCGCGCGGCTGAAGTGGCGGTAGGCCTCCTCGGGGCCCGCCATGCGCAGCGCCGACCCGCCGGCGCGGATGCTGGCGTCGCGGGCGACGTCGCGCAGGCCGGCCGCCTCCGCGTGACGGGCGAGGTCGGCCCACGTGCCCAGGGTGCGGTCCTCCGCGAGCGCCGCGGCATACCGCTCGTGGGCCCGGACGCGCTCCCCCGGCAACAGGTCGTCGTAGACCGTCTCGCCCAGCAGCGCGTGCCGGAAGGCGTAGCCGCCGCCCTCGCCGGGCACCAGGACGTGGTGCTCCACGGCGTCGCGCAGGCCGGCGTCGAGCTCGGCCTCGCCCAGCCCGGCGACCGCAGCCAGGGCGCGGTGCGAGACGTGGCGACCGGCCGCCGAGGCCATGCGCACCACGTGCTGGCCGGCGGCTCCGAGCTGGTCGAAACGCACGAGGAGCAGGCGCGAGAGGTCGTCCGCGAGCGCGGTCCGGCCGAGCGACGACGCAGCCACGAGCTCCTCGGCGAAGAACGCGTTGCCCTCGGCCCGCTGGACGACCGCACGGACGTCGCGCTCGGGCAGGGGCCGGGTCTGCAGGGCGTGGACCAGCTCGCGCACGGCCGCGTCGGGCAGCGGGTCGAGGTCGAGCCGCCCGACCTCGCCGAGGCGCGACCAGTGGGCGAGGGTGGCTCGCAGCGGGTGCCTGCGGTGCAGGTCGTCGCTGCGGTAGGAGGCCACGACGCTGACCGCTGAGGTGAAGCCGCGGGTGAAGAGGAGGGTGAGCAGGTCGCGGGAGGACTGGTCGGCCCAGTGCACGTCCTCGACCACGATCAGCACGGGGGTGCGGGAGCCGAGGTCCTCGAGAGTTGCGTGGACGGCCTCGACGAGGTCGCCCCGGTCGGCCGCGCCCCGAGGAGCGTCGTCGCCCAGCTCGGGGCGCCCCGCCCGGTCGTCGCGCCCGGGTACGTCGGAGCGCTCGGCGCGGCGGCCGGGTACGAGGCGCGCCACGCCCGGGTGGGCAGCCACGAGCCGGTCGACCGCTTCCGGCTGGGCGCCCTCGAGCCGGCCGAGGAGCTCGCTGAAGGGCAGGTAGGGCAGGGACTGGCCCGTCTCGCCGAGGCAGTGGCCCACGAGGACCAGCCAGCCCGAGGCGCGGGCGGTGGCGACCACCTCGGACAGCAGCCGCGTCTTGCCGATGCCGGCGTCGCCGGACAGCACGACGCTACCGTGACGGGACGACGACGCCGGCCCCCCTACGCCGAGCAGCTCGACGAGCCGCGCGACCTCGTCGTCGCGGCCGACGAACAGGCCGTTGCCGGCAGCCTCGAGACCCACACCGGCGATTATGTCGGAGGGCACCGACGTCGTGGGGTGGGTCCGGGGGGCCGCGGTGGCCGCCACGTCAGGCGGTGCGAGCCACGCCGTGGCGGTGGTGCAGCCGCGGTGCTCGGCTGAGCAGCGCGAGGGCTGCACCGTGGTGTCGGCGGGCACGCCGCGCGGTGGGCAGCCCGGAGGCCAGCCTCTCGCGGCGGTAGTCGACCTCTGCGGTGACGAACAGCGGGTCTGCGGTGATGCTCATGGTGCTCTCCTTCGACGGTCGTGCTCTGGTGGTGTGGTTCCACGCTGCGGTCCTGAGGTGCCTGCCCACATGGGGCAGGTGCCCTATTCGGCGGCGCGCTCCGGAGCGGGGGCCTCAGACAGGCCCTCGGACGGGCCCTCAGACAGGGCGGGGCGTGTGCCGCGGTCGCCGCGCGGAGAGGCGCACGACCAACCTGCGCCAGGGGTGGCTGCCTCTGGTGGCGTGCCGCGTGTGGGCGCTCGCGGTCGTCGCGAGGTTGGCGCCGCCGAGGCTCTCCTGCTTCCACTGCAGCTCGGCGAGGACCGTGAGGGGGTGGGCGGTGAGGTTCATGTCTTCTCCTCGGGTGGGACGTCCCCGGGTGGGGCGCTGCAGTCGAGGCTGCGCTCCTGAGGCCCCCTCGGGCATGGGGCAGGTGCCCAGTCCTCACCGGCGCCCCGTGGCACTGAGGTGGGCGCGTCGCGCCTAGACTCGGGGCGTGCCACCAGCAGTCGTCGTCCAGGGCCTCGCCAAGCGCTACCGCGGCGTCGTCGCCCTCGACGGAGCGACGTGGACCGCGTCCGCAGGCCGGGTCACCGCCGTGCTGGGACCCAACGGCGCCGGCAAGACGACGATGGTCGAGTGCTGCGAGGGCCTGCGCCGTCCTGACTCCGGCGAGGTGCGCGTCCTCGGCACCGACCCCTGGCACGCGGCTGCCGACCACCGCGCCCGCGTCGGCGTGATGCTTCAGGACGGCGGCCTGCCCAACTCCGCCCGCCCCCTGCCCCTGCTGCGCCACCTCCGTTCCCTGTATGCCGCGCCGGCCGACCTCGAGGGACCGGAGGGGCTCGTCGCCCGCCTGGGCATCGGCGCCTTCGGCGCGACGTCGGTGCGCCGACTGTCCGGCGGCCAGCGCCAGCGGGTCGCGCTCGCGGCCGCGCTCGTCGGACGGCCCGAGGTCGCCTTCCTCGACGAGCCGAGCGCCGGCCTCGACCCGCACGCCCGACTCGACGTCTGGGACCTCGTCCGCGAGGTCGCCGACGCGGGCGCAGCCGTGGTCCTCACGACCCACTCGTTCGAGGAGGCCGAGCGCCTGGCCGACCACATCGTCGTCGTGGCCGCGGGTCGCGTCGTGGCCGAGGGCACGCTCGACGAGGTCACGGCCGGCCAGCGGCTCGAGGACCGCTACTTCGCCCTCACCCGCAAGGCGGTCGCATGACCACCGCCACCGCCGCGGCCCCTGCCCGCGCCCGCGTGCTCTCGCAGGCCCGGTTCGAGGCCGTCACCCTCCTGCGCAACGGCGAGCAGCTGCTCGTGGCCCTCGTCCTGCCCATAGCCGTCCTCGTCGGGCTCGTGTCGACCACCGGCATCTCGGTGGGCAGCGGACGACGCGTCGACCTCGTGGTGCCCGGCGTGCTGGCCCTGTGCGTGATCTCGTCCGCCTTCACCGGCCAGGCGATCTCCGTGGGTTTCGACCGCCGCTACGGCGTGCTGCGGCTGCTCGGGGTCTCGCCCCTGGGCCGCACCGGGCTGCTCGCGGCGAAAGCCACCGCGGTCCTGTCGGTCATCGGCCTGCAGCTCGTGGTCCTCGGCGCGGTAGGCCTCGCACTCGGCTGGAACCCGGCGTGGTCCGGGGTGCCGGCTGCGCTGGTGTCGGTGCTGCTGGGGACGTGGGCGTTCGTGGCCCTGGCCCTGCTGCTCGGCGGAACGCTGCGGGCCGAGGGCGTGCTCGCCCTCGCCAACCTCGTGTGGCTGGTCCTGCTCGCCCTCGGCGGCGTCGTGATCGCCGGGAGCGAGCTGCCGGACCGGTTTGCCCCGGTCGTGGCGCTCCTCCCCTCGGCGGCCCTCGGCGACAGCCTGCGGGTCGCGCTGGTCCACGGGTCGGTGAGCCTCTCGGACTGGGCCGTCCTGGTCGTGTGGGGCGCGCTCGCCACCGCGCTGGCCCGGCGCCTGTTCCGCTGGAGCGACTGAGCCGACAGCTCCCGACGGAACCCCACCACCGTCGCAACCAGGGCGACGCCACCGACCAGCCAGGCACCCTCGCGGGCACCGAACCCCGCCCAGCCCTCGACGCCCCAGTCGGCCACCGGCGTCCGCTCAGCCTGCAGTGCGCCGGCGCACACGACCTGGACCAGCACGACCGCGCCGCCCAGGGCCGTCGGGCACACCAGCCACGCTCGTCGCAGGAGCCTGCCCCTGCGCTGGGCCGGCCTCAGCACCCAGGCCGCGGCCGCCCCGCCCAGGCACAGCACGCCGGTCAACAGGTCCGACACGACGGCGGCCGCGCTCGATTCGTGGACGACCCCGTGGAGGTGCGTCGCGGCCAGGAACAGCATCGCGACGACAGCCACCGGCCATGCTCGCTGCGTCATGCCACCAGTCAGGCAGCGACGAGGCCGGCCCACCATGGGGTGTCTCCCCCACGCACCTCGGGGTTCCCCCTGAGACGTACCCTCAGGGGGTGACCGCAGCACCCGTCTCGACGTCCCGCCCCACCCCCGTGGCGGCCACAGCGAGCGCCACCTGGCTCCCCCGCATCCTCCTCGCCAACCTCGTCGTCGAGGTGCTCATCGTCGTCACCGGCGGCCTCGTCCGGCTCACCGGCAGCGGTCTCGGGTGCCCGACCTGGCCGGAGTGCGTGCCGGGCTCCTTCACGCCGGTCCCCCACCAGGCCGAGGGCTACCACCGCTACATCGAGTACGGCAACCGCACCCTCACCAGCGTCGTCAGCATCGCCGCCCTGCTGGCGGTCGTCGCGGTCTGGCGCTGGGCCGGCCGGCGCCGCGACCTGCTCGTCCCCGCCTTTGTCGTCCTCGGTGGGGTCGCCGTCCAGGCCGTCCTCGGCGGGATCACGGTCCTCACCGGCCTGAGCCCGCTGACGGTGGCCGCCCACTTCCTGGTGTCGATGGTGCTCGTCGCGGCGGCTGCCTACCTCTACTTCCGCGCGCAGGAACCCGCCGGCGCGCGGCCACTGGTGGTCCACCCGCTGGCCGAGCGGCTCGGCTGGGCCACGTCCGCGGTGGGCGCGGTGGTGCTGGCCCTCGGCACCGTCGTGACCGGTTCGGGGCCGCACTCCGGTGACGCCAAGGACCCGGCCCGGTTCGGCTTCGACCCCCGTACCGTGTCCTGGCTGCACGCCGACGCCGTGATGCTCTTCGTGGGCCTGGTCCTGGCCGTGTGGGTTGCTGCCCGCCTCACCGGTACGCGGCCGGAGCCCGCCCGCGCCTGGGCCGCCGTCGCTGCGGTGACCGTCGCCCAGGGTGTCGTGGGCTACACGCAGTACTTCACCGGCCTGCCCTGGCCGGTGGTGGTCCTGCACATGCTGCTCGCCACCCTGCTGGTGGTCGCCCTCACCCGCGCGGTCGTGCGCCAGCGTGCCGCCGCCCACGTCTCGGCGGCCTGAAGGCCTGCACCACCGACCCCCCACGGGTGCATACTCGGCCCATGGGGACGATGAGGGGGACCATCAACCGTCGGGTGGCGCTGCGGCTCGTGCTGGCGCTCGTGGCCGTCTGGGCGTTCTGGCAGGCCGCGCAGCCGACAGCCGAGTGCAGCCAGTGGGGTCAGGCCAGCCCCGTGGAGACCGCCATGCCGGCCACCGGCATCGTGCAGACGCCAGTGGGCTGCCAACGCTGAACCCCTATTGCACAAGGATTCTTGTGCAATAGGGGTTGTACAACTAGTCTTGCGGCATGCCACCAGAACGTGACGGCGTGCGCCGCATCACCGAGGCCAAGGCCCTGTCCGCCATGGCCAACCCGTTCCGCGCCCGGATGATGGACGCCCTGAAGGTCGACGGCCCGTCGACCGCCTCAGCACTCGCCCAGCGCACCGGCCAGGCGGTCGGCAGCGCCAGCCACCACCTCAAGGTCCTGGCCGAGGCAGGCCTCGTCGAGGAGGCACCCGAGCTGGCCAAGGACCGCCGCGAGCGCTGGTGGCGGCTGGTCGACCCCGGCACCCGGTGGTCCCGCGCCGACTTCGCCGACGACACCGCAGCCGTCACGGCCGCCTACGCCGCGGAGGCGCTGGCCCTGCAGCGGCAGTTCGAGCGGACCCGGGAGTGGAACGCCAACGCCGCCTCCGTCCCCGAGTGGGACGAGGCCGCCTTCGCCACCCAGAACTGGATGCGGCTCACCCCTGCCGAGCTCGGCGAGCTCTCGGTCGAGCTGGTCGACGTGCTCGTGCGCTGGTCGCGGCGCGAGGTGCCCGACGACGGGCAGGAGCGCGAACCCGTGTTCGTCTTCGCCCGAGGGTTCCCGGCCCAGCCGTGACGACCCGCCCCGCACCGGTTGCCGCAGCCCTCCCCCTGCGCCACAACCGGGACTTCAGCCTGCTCTGGTTCGGCGAGAGTGTCAGCGTCCTCGGCAACGCCACCACCTCGGTCCTGCTGCCGCTGCTCGCCGTCGTCGCGTTCGACGCCGGCCCGGGCTGGATGGGGCTGCTCACTGCCGCGGCGTGGGTGCCGTGGCTGGTCATCGGCCTGCCGGCGGGCGCCTGGGTGGACCGGCTGCCCGCCCGCCGGGTCATGGTCGCCAGCGACCTCGCCGCCGCGGCGGTCCTCGCCGGCGTGCCCGTGGCGTGGACCCTCGACCGGCTCACCCTCACCCACGTGGTCCTCGCCGCGCTCGGCAACGGTGTGTGCACCGTCTTCTTCCGCGCCGCGTACCCCGCGCTCGTCAGGCACGTCGCACCGCCCGCGCAGCAGGAGCAGGCGTTCGCGCGGCTGTTCGGCACCGAGTCGGCGATGCAGGTCGCCGGACCCGGGGTGGGTGGGCTGTTGGCGCAGCTCGGCTCGGCGGCCCTGGGCCTGGCCGTCGACGCCGCGAGCTTCCTGGTCTCGGCCGTCTGCCTCGCCAGGCTGCGGCTGGCCCCGACCCCGCACACCGACGCCACGGCGGTCGCGCCGCTGCGCACCCGCATCCGGGAGGGCGTCGACTACATCCGCGGCGACCGGCTGCTGCGCTTCTTCACCGTGTTGGGCGGGGTGTCCAACTTCGGGCTCACCGGGTACGGCGCGCTGCTGGTCCTCTTCCTGGTGCGCGAGCTGCACCTCGCCCCTGCGGCGGTGGGTGCCGTCATGGCGACCGGGAGCCTCGGCGGGTTCCTCGGTGCGGCGGTCGCCACCCGCGTCTCCGCACGCCTCGGCAGCGCCCGCGCACTGGTGTGGCTGCAGGTCCTCGCCGGGCCCACCGCCCTGCTGCTCCCCCTGGCCACCCGGGGAGCCGGGCTGGTGCTGTTCGTCCTCGGCCAGCTGCTCGTCGGCACGGCGGTGGTCGCGGGCAACGTCATCCGCGGGGCCTGGCGCAACCGCTACGTGCCCGAGTCGATGGTCGCCCGGCAGGTCACCACCGCGCAGGTGGTCAACCTCGGCACCATGCCGCTGGCGGGGCTCGCCGCCGGCTGGCTGGGCAGCGGGCTGGGACTGCGGCCCACCATCGCGATCATGGCGGCCATCCACGCGGTCGCCTGCCTGGCGATGTTCTGGAGCCCGCTGCGCGGTCTGCGCGACCTGCCCGACGACGCGGGTCAGCCGACCGGCAGGTGGAACAGCGGGTCGAGCGCGACGCCGAGGAACAGGATCCCGACGTAGGTGATGGAGAAGTGGAACAGCCGCATCGGTCGCAGCACCTTCGGACCCTCGCCGGCCTTGGCTGCGCGCAGCAGGCGGTGTGCCTCGGCGAGGAACATCGCACCGGTGACGACCGCGGTGACGAGGTAGAGCCAGCCCATCGGGTGGACCCACACGAGCACCAGCGACGCGGCGACCATGGCCCACGAGTAGGCGACGATCTGCCTGGCCACCACGACGAACCGCTCCACGACCGGGAGCATCGGCACGTGCGCGGCGGCGTAGTCGTCCTTGAACTTCATCGACAGCGGCCAGTAGTGCGGCGGCGTCCAGAAGAAGATGACGAGGAAGAGCATCACGGCCGACCACGACAGCGAGTTCGCGACCGCGGACCAGCCGATCAACACCGGCATGCAACCGGCGGCGCCGCCCCAGACGATGTTCTGGGCGGTGCGGCGCTTGAGGACCATGGTGTAGCCCACGGCGTACATGAGGATCGCGCCCAGCGACAGCGCGGCCGACAGCCAGTTGACGAACAGCGCGAACCAGACCGTCGAGGCCACGGTCAGGACGGCGCCGAACACCAGTCCCTCGCGCGGCGTGATCTCGCCGGTCACCATGGGGCGGTTGCTCGTGCGGTGCATCTCCGCGTCGATGTCGCGGTCGTAGACGCAGTTGAACGTGTTGGCCGCGCCGGCACTGAGTGCACCGCCGACCAGCGTCGCCACGATGAGCAGCAGCGAGGGCACGCCACCCTGGGCCAGGAACATCACCGGCACGGTCGTCACGAGCAGCAGCTCGATGATGCGTGGCTTGGTGAGGGCGAGGTAGGCCGCGGCCTTGCGCCGCCGGGGCGGAGCGGGGGACGCGGAGATCCGGGCAGTCGGATCGAGTGCGGTCACGGCGTCCTTCGCGGGTGCTGCTGGGGGGCTGGCGGGCGCGCCCAGTCTATCCCCGGCCGGAGGGTGCCGACCGACGGGACTCGATGCGACGCGGCTCACGCTCAGGACTAGTCTCGGACCCGTTGTCGTGCGACGCCTGCAGCTCAGTGTGAGGAGAACCATCCGTGCCCACCGCATCCCGTTCCGCCAAGGCCACTCCCCCGAGGAAGCGCAGCAGCTCGCTCCGCCGGCCCGTGGCCCGCAAGGCCGGCTGGACCGACCTCGACGTACGCGCGGTCGACACCGCTCGCCTGCTCGCCGCCGACGCCGTGCAGAAGGTCGGCAACGGCCACCCCGGCACCGCGATGAGCCTCGCGCCGGCGGCGTACCTGCTCTACCAGCAGGTGATGACGCACGACCCCAGTGACGCCGCCTGGCTCGGCCGCGACCGGTTCGTCCTGTCGGCCGGCCACTCGAGCCTGACCCAGTACATCCAGCTCTTCCTGTCCGGCTACGGCATGGAGCTGAAGGACCTGAAGGCGTTGCGCACGTGGGGATCCATCACCCCAGCGCACCCCGAGGTCCACCACACCACCGGCATCGAGATCACCACCGGGCCACTGGGTTCGGGCCTGGCCTCGTCGGTCGGCATGGCCATGGCGCAGCGTCGCCAGCGTGGCCTGCTCGACCCGGAGGCCAAGCCGGGCGAGAGCCCGTTCGACCACCACATCTGGGTCATCGCCTCCGACGGCGACCTCATGGAAGGCGTGTCGGCAGAGGCCAGCTCGCTCGCCGGCCACCAGCAGCTCGGCAACCTCACCGTCATCTACGACGCCAACCAGATCTCCATCGAGGACCAGACCGACATCTCGTTCTCCGAGGACGTCGCGGCGCGATACCGGGCCTACGGCTGGGATGTCGTGGACGTCGACTGGCGCGGCGACGGTGACGGCGCCTCCTACGTCGAGAACATCGACGCGCTGTACGCGGCGCTCGAGAAGTCCAAGAAGGGCAACCGCCCCACGCTGGTGCAGCTGCACACGATCATCGCCTGGCCGGCCCCGACCAAGCAGGACACCGGCAAGTCGCACGGCTCCGCCCTCGGCGACGCGGAGATCGCGGCGACCAAGGAGCTGCTCGGCTTCAACCCCGCGAAGACGTTCGAGGTCGACCGTCCGGTCCTCGCGCACGCCCGCCAGGTGACCAAGCGCGGCAAGGCGGCGCACAAGGCCTGGGACAAGCGGTATGCCGCGTGGCGCAAGGCCAACGCGGACCGCGCCGCCATGCTCGACCGCCTCGTCGCGGGCGAGCTGCCCGACGGCATCGACGCCGCCCTCCCCACGTTCCCGGCCGACGCGGAGAAGGGCATGGCCACCCGCGCCGCGTCCGGCAAGGTGCTCACCGCACTCGCCGACGTGATGCCGGAGCTGTGGGGCGGCTCGGCCGACCTCGCCGAGTCCAACAACACGACGATGGAGGGCGAGCCGTCCTTCATCCCGCGCAACCGCCAGACCCGCGAGTGGAAGGGCGGCCCCTACGGCCGCACGCTCCACTTCGGCATCCGCGAGAACGGCATGGGCATGATCCTCAACGGGATCGCGCTCGAGGGGCTCACCCGCCCGTACGGCGGCACCTTCCTCGTCTTCTCCGACTACATGCGCCCCGCGGTGCGGCTCGCGGCCATCCAGCAGCTGCCCGTCACCTACGTGTGGACGCACGACGGCATCGGCCTCGGCGAGGACGGGCCCACCCACCAGCCGGTGGAGCACCTCGCCTCGCTGCGCGCCATACCCGGCCTCGACGTCGTCCGTCCCGCGGACGCCAACGAGACCGCGGCCGTGTGGGGCCAGGTCCTGCGCAACGCTCGTCCCGCCGCGCTGGCCCTGACCCGACAGAACGTCCCCGTGCTCGACCGCACCGTCTACGCGAAGGCTTCGAACGCGGCCAAGGGCGCCTACGTCCTCATCGACGGCGGCAAGGACGGCCGGTCCGCGCCGGACGTCATCCTCATCGCCACCGGCTCCGAGGTCGCGATCGCCCTCGAGGCGCGGGAATCTCTGGAGCGCCAGGGCGTTGCCACTCGTGTGGTGTCCATGCCGTGTCGCGAGTGGTTCGAGCAGTCCGGCAAGGCCTACCAGAACCGCGTCCTGCCGCCCGAGGTCCGGGCCCGGGTCAGCGTCGAGGCCGCCGTGTCGATGGGTTGGCACGACCTCGTCGGTGACGCCGGCCGCAGCGTGAGCCTCGAGCACTTCGGCGCCTCCGCCGACTACAAGACCCTCTACCGGGAGTTCGGCATCACGCCGGAGGCCGTCGTCAAGGCCGCCAAGGACTCCCTCAAGGACGCCAGGGCCACCGCGCGCAAGAGCGCGGCGCCCGCCGTCAACCAGACCCGGCCCCGGGCCGCGGTCTCGCCGACCAAGGCGACCGACACCACGACCAAGCGCAGCGCCGCCACGAAGAGCGCTGCATCCAAAGGGAAGTGACTCACGTGACTGACAACGCACTCAAGGCCCTCGCAGACCAGGGAGTCTCCGTCTGGCTCGACGACCTCTCGCGCGAGCGGGTCGAGACCGGCAACCTGCAGGAGCTCATCGAGAAGGGGGTCGTCGGGGTCACCACGAACCCGTCGATCTTCCAGGCCGCCCTCGCCAAGGGCGACCGGTACGACGCCGACCTGCGCCGGTTCGCCGCCGAGGGCAAGACCGTCGACGAGGTCGTCTTCAACCTCACCACCGAGGACGTCCGCAACGCGTGCGACGCCTTCACGCCGATCTACGAGTCGACCCACGGCGTCGACGGCCGGGTGTCGATCGAGGTCGACCCCCGCCTGGCCAAGGACACCGGCCGGACCGTCGAGGAGGCCAAGAAGCTCCACGACGCCGTCGACCGCCCCAACGTCCTCATCAAGATCCCCGCCACGGTCGAGGGCCTCCCGGCCATCTCGCAGGTGCTGGCCGAGGGCATCAGCGTCAACGTCACGCTGATCTTCTCCCTCGACCGCTACCGCGGTGTCATGAACGCCTTCCTCACCGGCCTGGAGCAGGCCCGCGAGAAGGGCAAGGACCTGTCGACGATCCACTCGGTCGCCTCGTTCTTCGTGTCCCGCGTGGACACCGAGGTCGACAAGCGGCTCGACAAGATCGGCACCGACGAGGCCACGGCCCTCAAGGGTCGCGCGGCCGTCGCGAACGCCCGTCTGGCCTACCAGGCCTACGAGGAGGTCTTCTCGACGCCGCGGTGGAAGAACCTCGAGGACGACGGTGCCCGCGTGCAGCGTCCCCTGTGGGCATCCACCGGTGTCAAGGACCCGGCCTACTCCGACACCCTCTACGTCTCCGAGCTGGTCGCCCCGCACACGGTCAACACCATGCCGGAGAAGACCCTCGACGCGGTCGTCGACCACGCCGACATCACCCGTGACACCGTGACGGGCGCCTACGCTGACGCCGCCGAGGTGCTCGACGCCCTGGAGGGGCTCGGCATCTCCTACGCCGAGGTCACCTCGCAGCTCGAGCGCGAGGGCGTCGACAAGTTCGAGGTCGCCTGGGGCGAGCTGATCGACGAGGCCCAGAAGGACATGGACCTCGCGCGCGCCGACGTGGAGCAGGGCGACAAGTGAGCGCACTCGGTGTGGTCGCCTCCGGCCCCGCCGCGGACGCCATCGCCTCCGCCGTCCCGGCGCTGGTCGAGGCGCAGTTCGCGAGCAAGCTGTTCGCGCAGGACGCGACGCTGTGGGGCGAGGAGGCCGAGTCCGAGTCGGCCATCCGCCTGTCGTGGGTCAACCTCGCCCGCACGTCGCGGCCGCTGCTCGGTGAGATTGCCGCGCTGCGCGACCAGCTGCGCGGCGAGGGCGTCGACCGGGTCGTGCT
Organism: Phycicoccus sp. Soil748; assembly: GCF_001428025.1. GTDB lineage: Bacteria > Actinomycetota > Actinomycetes > Actinomycetales > Dermatophilaceae > Pedococcus. The sequence continues at coordinate 412,276 of NZ_LMSC01000012.1, forward strand.
CTGCGGCATGGGTGGCTCCTCGCTCGCGCCCGAGGTCATCTGCGCGACGGCCGGGGTCGATCTGGTCGTCCTCGACTCCTCGCAGCCCGACATGGTGCGCTCCGCGATCGTCGACCTCGAGCGCACGGTCGTGGTCGTGTCAAGCAAGTCCGGCTCCACGGTCGAGACCGACTCGCAGCGCCGCGCCTTCCGGGCGGCGTTCGAGGACAAGGGGATCGACCCCACGACCCGCATCGTCGTGGTCACCGACCCCGGCAGCCCCCTCGACAAGGAGTCGCGGGCCGGTGGCTACCGCGTCATCAACGCCGACCCCAACGTCGGCGGGCGCTACTCGGCCCTGACCGCCTTCGGGCTCGTCCCCTCCGGCCTGGCGGGCGCCGACATCGAGGCGCTGCTCGACGACGCGGAGGCCGTGGCTGACGTGCTCAGCGCCGACGACGACGGCAACCCCGGGCTGCGCCTGGGTGCCGCCATGGCCGGCACGAGCCCCCTGCGCGACAAGCTCGTCCTCGTCGACGACGGCTCCGGCATCGTCGGGTTCCCCGACTGGGCCGAGCAGCTCATCGCCGAGAGCACCGGCAAGCAGGGCACGGGCATCCTGCCCGTGGTGGTCGGCTCGACCAGCGACCCCGAGGCAGCTTCGCCCGACGCCGACGTGAGCGTCGTCCGCCTCACCGGCGACGACGACGACACCGAGTCCTCCCACGAGGTCGTCCACGCCGACCGGTCCGAGATCGCGGTCAGCGGCCCGCTCGGTGCCCAGCTGCTGCTGTGGGAGGTCGCGACCGCGGCCGCCGGCAGGCTGCTCGGGATCAACCCGTTCGACCAGCCCGACGTGGAGAGCGCCAAGAAGGCTGCACGCACCCTGCTCGACCAGGGCATGGGCTCCTCCGACGCCCCGGCGGCGACCGACGGTGCGGTGGAGATCCGCGCCCTCGGCGGCAACTGGCTGGGTGGTGCCACGACGGTCCCCCAGGCGCTCGAGGCGCTGTTCGGACAGCTCGACACCGACCGTGGCTACGTCGCGGTCATGGCGTACCTCGACCGGCTCGCCGACGCCGGCCTGGCGTCCGTGCGGCCCGGGCTCGCGCGGCGTACCCACCGCCCCGTCACCTTCGGCTGGGGGCCGCGGTTCCTGCACTCCACCGGCCAGTTCCACAAGGGTGGCCCGGCCACCGGGGTCTACCTCCAGGTCACGACCGCGCCCCACGAGGACCTCGCCGTCCCGGGGCGGGAGTTCAGCTTCGGCGACTTCGTCGCGGCCCAGGCCGCCGGCGACGCGCAGGTCCTGGCCGAGCACCACCGCCCGGTCCTGCAGCTCCACCTCACCGACCACGACGCCGGACTGGCCCAGGTGCGCGAGGCCCTCGCGGCCCCGGCCGCCGAGGGCACGGACGCGAAAGGCAGTGCATGAGCCCCACCCGCGTGACGCAGGACAACAACCCCCTGCGCGACCCGCGTGACAAGCGCCTCCCCCGCATCGCCGGTCCCTGCGGCATGGTCCTGTTCGGTGTCACCGGCGACCTCGCCCGCAAGAAGCTCATGCCGGCGATCTACGACCTGGCCAACCGAGGACTGCTGCCGCCGGGCTTCTCGCTCGTCGGCTTCGCCCGGCGCGACTGGGCCGACCAGGACTTCGGCAAGATCGTGTACGACGCGGTCAAGGCCCACGCGCGCACGCCGTTCCGGGAGAGCGTGTGGCGCAACCTGGCCGAGGGGTTCCGTTTCGTGCCGGGCACGTTCGACGACCCCAACTCCTTCGACCTGCTCGCCGAGACGGTCAAGCTGCTCGAGGACGAGCGCGGCACCGGTGGCAACCAGGCGTTCTACCTGTCCATCCCGCCGGGCTCGTTCTCGACGGTCTGCGAGCAGCTGGAGCGCTCGGGCCTGAGCCGTCCCGAGGGCGACTCGTGGCGTCGCGTCGTCATCGAGAAGCCGTTCGGGCACGACCTCAAGAGCGCCCGTGAGCTCAACGACATCGTCGAGGGCGTCTTCCCCGCCGACTCGGTGTTCCGCATCGACCACTACCTCGGCAAGGAGACGGTCCAGAACCTGCTGGCCCTGCGCTTCGCCAACCAGCTGTTCGAGCCGGTCTGGAACGCCAACTACGTAGACCACGTGCAGATCACCATGGCCGAGGACATCGGCATCGGTGGCCGCGCGGGCTACTACGACGGCATCGGCGCCGCGCGCGACGTCATCCAGAACCACCTGCTGCAGCTCCTCGCGCTGACCGCCATGGAGGAGCCCGTCTCCTTCGCCGCGGAGCACCTGCGGGCCGAGAAGGAGAAGGTCCTGTCGGCAGTGCGCCTGCCCAAGGACCTGTCCAAGGCCACCGCCCGCGGCCAGTACGCCCCCGGCTGGCAGGGCGGCGAGGAGGTCATCGGCTACCTCGACGAGGACGGCGTCGCCAAGGACTCGCGCACCGAGACGTATGCCGCGGTCAAGCTCGAGATCGACTCGCGCCGCTGGGCCGGGGTGCCCTTCTACCTGCGCACCGGCAAGCGCCTCGGCAAGCGCGTCACCGAGATCGCCGTGGTGTTCAAGAAGGCCCCGCACCTGCCGTTCAACGACACGGCCACCGAGGAGCTGGGGCAGAACGCCATCGTCATCCGCGTGCAGCCCGACGAGGGCATCACCATGCGCTTCGGCGCCAAGGTGCCCGGCGCGCAGATGGAGGTGCGCGACGTGACGATGGACTTCGGCTACGGGCGTGCGTTCACCGAGTCCAGCCCCGAGGCCTACGAGCGCCTCATCCTCGACGTCCTGCTCGGCGACCCGCCGCTGTTCCCCCGTCACGAGGAGGTCGAGCTCTCCTGGCAGATCCTCGACCCGGTCGAGGCGTTCTGGGCAAAGCAGAAGACCGCACCCGAGCCCTACCTCTCCGGAGGCTGGGGCCCCGAGTCAGCCGACGAGATGATGCGCCGCGACGGCCGCGTCTGGAGGATGCCTTGACCACCCCATCCAGTTCGCCCACGCAGAGCGTGGGACCCGCGCTCGTGCCTCACTCCGATACTGAACGGGGACCCCGGTGATCATCGACCTGCCCAGCACCTCGACGGTCGCGATCAGCAAGAAGCTGGTCGCGCTCCGCCAGGACACCGGTGCCATGGCGCTCGGTCGCGTGCTCACCCTCATCATCGTCGTCGACGAGCAGGAGGCCGACGAGGCGATCGAGGCGGCCAACGACGCGAGCCGGCAGCACCCGTGCCGCATCATCGCGGTCGTCATCGGCAACAAGCGCGGCGCGTCGCGCATCGACGCCCAGATCAGGGTCGGCGGTGACGCCGGAGCCAGCGAGGTCGTCGTGGCCCGCCTCTACGGCCCGCTCACCGAGCACGGACGCAGCGTCGTCATCCCGTTGCTGCTGCCCGACTCCCCCGTCGTCGCGTGGTGGCCGAGCGAGGCACCCGTGAACGTCTCGAAGGACCCGATCGGCTCGATGGCCCAGCGCCGCATCACCGACTCGGCCGAGTCCAAGAACCCCCGCAAGTCGCTGCTCAACCGGGCCGACACCTACGCCGACGGTGACACCGACCTGGCGTGGACGCGCATCACCCTGTGGCGCGGCCTGCTGGCCGCCGCACTGGACCAGCGCCCGTTCGAGCCGGTCATCGAGGCCACCGTCACCGGTGGCAGCGACTCGCCTTCGACCGACCTGCTCGCGGCTTGGCTCGCAGAGACGTTGCGCTGCAAGGTGACTCGCGCCCGCAGCCGCGCCGGCACCGGCATGATCAGCGTGCGCCTCGAGCGCCGCAGCGGCGCCGTCGACCTCGTCCGTCCCGACGGCACCGTCGCCACCCTGACCCAGCCGGGCCAGCCCGTGCGCCGGATCACCCTGGCCCGCCGGGCGACCGCCGAGTGCCTGGCCGACGAGCTGCGCCGGCTCGACCCCGACGACATCTACGAGGCGGCGATCCGCAAGGGCCTGGCCCGGGTGGGGCGCTCGAGCCCGACGGCGAGCGAGGCGGTCCGCGAGGGCGATGCGCCCTCGCCCAAGGAGGCCGAGACCGAGGCGCGACGCATCGCCCGGGCGCAGCCCAAGGCGGGCAGCTCGGCCATGGTGGCGGCCTCCGACCCGGAGCAGTCCCCGGGGACGACGACCACGGTGAAGAAGGCTGCCGCCCGCAAGCTCGACGAGGCCAAGTCGGCACGTGTCGCGAAGTCGGGTGCGCCCAACAACGGCGCGGCGGGGGCGTCGGCGGACAAGGCGTCCCCCGGCGCCGCGTCCCCCAGCACGGCCAAGGTCCCCGCCAAGAAGAGCTCGGCGGCCGGGAGCAGCACCAAGAGCTCGGTCAAGGCGTCCGCGACGAAGGGCGCCGCCAAACCGTCCAAGGCGCCGAAGGCGTCCAAGTCGGCGGCGAAGGCGGGCTCGTGACCGCGGCGCCCGTGGTGCTGGTGCACGCCACCAAGCAGCTGCTCTCCGACGCGTCGGGGGCCAGGCTCGTCACGGCCCTGGTCGACGCCCAGGCTGCCCGCGGCCAGGCGCACCTGGTCCTGACCGGTGGGTCCATGGGCTCAGCCATCCTCGCCTCCGTCGCCGCCAGCCCGGCACGCGACGCGGTCGACTGGTCGCAGGTGCACGTGTGGTGGGGCGACGAGCGCTTCCTACCCATGGGCGACCCCGAGCGCAACGAGACGCAGAACCGTGAGGCGCTGCTCGACGCCATACCGCTCGACCCGGCCAAGGTGCACTCGGTCCCGGGCCCCGACGGGCCGGACGGCGACGACGTCGCAGCTGCAGCGCGCCGCTACGCCGACGAGCTCGCGGCCGCGTCGGACGAGGGCGCCGCGTCGCCGGTGTTCGACGTCCTGCTGCTGGGCGTGGGGCCCGACGGGCACGTCGCCTCGCTCTTCCCGGGCCACCCCGACCAGCTCGTCTCGGGGGTGTCCGTCGCACCCGTGCACGGCTCCCCCAAGCCGCCGCCGACCCGCATCACCCTCACCTTCGAGGCCCTCGCGCGCGCCGAGCGCACATGGTTCCTCGTCGCGGGTGCTGACAAGGCGCACGCCGTCGCCCTCGGCGTGGCCGGCGCCCCGCCTGAGCAGTCCTCGTGCGCCCAGGTCAAGGGACGAGCGGAGACGCTGTGGCTGCTGGACGCCGACGCGGCGTCCGAGCTCGCCTGACCTCGCGTCGCGATCGGCTGCCCCAGGCGCCACGTCCCTGCAAGTTTGAGCGGTTGACCCGGTCCTGGCCGGGTCAACCGCTCAAAGACTGCGTCGCCCCGGGTGCCGCGACGTCACTCACCTCGGAGGCCAGCTCACGCAGGTAGGTCGCGAACCCGCCACTCACCCGCCCACGCCAGCGGCTCGCCGTCCTCACCCGTACGGCGTCGGTGGCCACCCACGCGCTGCCGGACGCCTTGACCGCCTCGGCCAGCAGGACGTCCTCGTGCAGCGGCACGGCGGCGAACCCCCCAGCCGCCAGGTAGCTGCTCGCCCGGACGCCCAGGTTCGCCCCGTGGACGTGCGGGTGCCCCTCCCCGAGGTGGTGCCGCTGGGACCAGGCCCGGAGCACCCGCGTCTCGAGGTCGTAGGGCACCACGGTGCCGAGGACGAGGTCCAGGCCCTCGTCCGCGAGCCCGACCTGGGCCAGCAGCCAGTCGGCGGGTACCTCGGTGTCTGCGTCGGTGCTGGCGAGCCAGGTCCGGCGGTCGTCACCTCCCGCGGGGAGGGCGGCGGCGACGCCGGCTGCCCGCGCGGCGCCGACGCAGCCGGCGGTGGACACGAGGCTGGTCACGTCGCCGTACCCGGCCACGACCTGCGCCGACTGGTCCGTGCACCGGTCGAGGACGACCACCACCTCGACGCCGAGCTCGGGTCGCCGCTGCGCGAGGGCATGCCTCGCCACGCGTATCGAGTTCAGGCAGGCAGGCAGCAACCGTTCCTCGTCACGGGCCGGCACGACCACGACGACGCGCTCGACCGACGTCACGCCAGCCCCTCCGCGGCCGCAGGCGACGCGAAGCCGGGTCGGGCCAGCACGTCGACCCTGAAGTCCTGCTCCACATGGCTCACGACCGTCTCCATACCCACGATCCCCGAAGCCACTCGGTGCACGGTGTCCCCGTCCAAGGGCCAGCCTTGCACCGGGTGGCGCCAGTGGCACAGGACCAGGACCCCGTGCGGGGCAAGACATCCCACGGCGCGGCGCAGGGCCTCGTCGAGCTCGTCGGCGTGCCAGAAGTAGCCGATCTCCGACAGCACGACGACGTCGAACTCACCCTCCGGCCACTGCTGCGGGGCACGCAGCCGCAGCACCTGCACTCCGGGCACGTCGGCGAACCGTCGACGGGCTCGCGCCACCGCCTCGGCACTGAGGTCGGTCGCCACGACCGAGGTCGCCCGGGACGCCAGCTCGGCGGTGAGGACGCCGGTCGAGCAGCCCACCTCGAGCACCCGGCCCAGCCGCGCGGTGGGCAGGCACGACATCGTCACAGCCCGCTTGCGCTGCTCGTACCAGGAGCTCTCGAACCCCCACGGGTCGTCGCCGTCGCCGAACATCGCGTCGAAGTCCTGGTCGCTCCCCCGCGCCAGGTCGTCACTGTCGGGGGCCCGGGCGTCATCGACCTCGGGCCGCGCGCCGGACAGGAACACCTCGAAAGGACGGGCGAAGTGGACCAGGAACTCGGGCGTGAGCAGGGCCTCGTCACCCGGCGACGGCGACAGGGCCGCGGTCTGTGACGTGTGGCAGGCCAGCGCCTCGGCCTTGAGCCGCTGCAGCTCGGGGTCGAGGTCGAGGCACGTCACGTCCAGGCTGTCGAGGGCCGCGGTGGCACCCCAGTGCCACAGCCACACGGGGTACTCCAGCAGGCGGGCGCCGGCCCCGGACGCGACGCGAGCCGCGACCCGCCCGGTTGCCTCGTGGTCTGCGTGGCCGTCGCGGCGCCACGGCGCGGCGACCAGGGTGCTCGGGCCGACCAAGGGCGCCAGCGCCTGCTCCAGCTCGTCCTCGTGGTCGGCGAGCTGGCTGTCGGGCAGCGCGAGCAGCACCAGGTCGGCTCGCGCGTGCACCCGCACCACCGCATGCCGGACCTCCTCCACGCGCAAGGCCGCGAGCTGGTCCGGGCGGTGGGTCGTGGAGTCGGGGTGTGACGCCTCCCCCGACGTCGCGACGACGACGGTGGCGGGCAGCCCCGCCCGTCCTGAGGCGGCGAGCAGGCCCGCAGCGGCCAGCGTCTCGTCGTCCGGGTGGGCCGCGACCACGACGACTCCCGTCGAGGCGCCGAGCAGCTGCCGGTCGCCGACGCGGGTGTGGGTCCACAGGGCGCGGAGCCACTGCGCCTCCGGGGTACCCGCGGCGTGCGGGTCGAAGCCGGGTGCCTCGCCGTCCGGACGGCTGCCGGCGTCGCTCACGGTCGGTCGCTCACGGTCGGTCGCTCACGGTCGGTCGCTCACGGTCGGTCGCTCNTGGTCGGTCACTGCCGGCTGCCAGCACCTGCGCGCCGAGCGCCGCCTCGTCACGCTCGGCGTGGTGCTGGCGCAGGTAGACCTGCAGGTCGGCGGTGCGGGCGGCGTGCGCGGCGTCGGAGGTCAGTGGACCCGGCCCGAGGGCGTGGCCCACGCGCGTGGCGACGTCCTCGGCCACCGAGGCGACCACGCTGCGTACGCGTGCCGCGAGCAGGGCACCGGCGGCACCGTCGGCATTGCCGGCGTCCACCGCGGCAGCCGCCTCGGCCAGCACCGCGCGGGCGGCGTGCAGGCCGGTGTCGACCGCCCCGACGTGCATGAGCGCGACCTGGTCGGGCGCCCGGCGACCGGCTGTCGCAGCGAGGGTGCGGGCCATCCCGACCGCCCCGCCGTACCAGCAGGCCGCGACCCCCATGCCGCCCCACGCGAAGCCCGGGCGCTCGAGGTACCACTCGTCCCCACCCACCGGCTGGGCCGGCACGGCGTCGTAGTGGGTGGCCACGCTGGTGAGCTCGGGCAGGCCGCGGGAGACCCAGCCGGTCGGGTCGTCGTGGGTGACCCCGGGGTGACGCAGGTCGACGGCGAACGCGCGGCGGGCCGTCGGCGAGGTGTGGGCGGTCACGACGGCATGGGTCAGGTGCTGGGCCAGCGAGCACCAGGGCTTGGTGCCGGTGAGCGTCCAGATGCCGGTGTCGTCGGCCACGGCCTCCAGCCGGACCCCGGGCGCGTGCGCGGCGTAGACGCCCCAGGACTGCCCGGGACCAGCGCAGTCCCCCGCACCCGCCTGGTCGAGGATGGCGAGGGCGTCGAGGTGCGGCTCGACCGCCCGGGCGACGGTGAGGTCGACAGCAGCGAGCGAGGCCAGCAGCGACCACAGCTCGGCTGTGCGCCCGTGCCCGGGAAGCGGGACGTCGCCGAGGTCGTCGAGCAGGGCCAGTGCGGCGCCTGGGCCACCGGCTGCGTCCACCGCTCGCCGGAGCAGCTCGTCGACGCCCATGGAGGCCGCGCCTCCGGAGCCGGTGCCGGGCACGACACCCGAGGCACCCGGAGCGAGCTCCACCCAGACCGGGTCCGCCCCGGCAAGTCTCGCAGCCATCGGGTGCGGGGTGGGTGCTACTGGATCAGCTTGCGGTCGCGCAGGGTCGCCAGGGCCTCGTCGAGGATCGCCTTGCCGTCGGCGTCGGAGCGGCGCTCCTTCACGTAGGCCAGGTGCGTCTTGTAGGGCTCGACCTTCGGCGGGGCGGGCGGGTTGGCCTCGTCCTGGCCGGCGGGGAACCCGCAGCGCGGGCAGTCCCAGGTCTCGGGGACCGCGAGGCCCGGCTCCTCGGCGAAGCTGGGACGGGTCTGGTGGCCGTTGGCGCACCAGTAGGACACGAAGACGCGAGGAGCGGCGTCGCCGCGCTCGGCCTCGCCCATCGGGCCGGCGCCGACTCGGCTGCCGCGGATTGCGTTGCCACCTGCCATGTTGGAAGTACTTCCTCTCGGGTCAGGCGGAGAAGCGGTCGATGAGACCGATGCCGACGATGCACGCGAACCACACGATGCCCACCGCGACGGTGAAGCGGTCGAGGTTGCGCTCGGCCACGGACGACGAGCCCAGCGAGGTGGACATGCCACCGCCGAACATGTCGGACATGCCGCCACCCTTGCCCTTGTGGAGCAGGATGAGCAGCGTCAGGAACAGACCACCGATGACCAGCAGCACCTGCAGGCCAATGCGTACGGCTTCCACGGTTCACCCATCTTCGTCGACAACAGTCCGCCACCGAAACGGCAGCAGCGGTCAGGATACCTGTTCGCCGCGCCGGCCAGAACCGGCCGCGCCGGGCTCAGGCCGTCTTGTGGTGGTCGCGGTAGCGACAGATGGAGGAGAACTCCTCCGGCACGATCGAGGCACCGCCGACGAGGGCGCCGTCGACGTCCTCCTGCTCCATGATCGCGGCGACGTTGGCCGCCTTGACCGAACCGCCGTACAGCACCCGCACGCTGTCGGCGAGGCTGCCGCTGTAGAGCTCGGCCAGCTTGGTCCGGATGGCCGCACACACCTCCTGGGCGTCCTCGGGGGTGGCGACCTCACCGGTGCCGATCGCCCACACGGGCTCGTACGCGACGACCAAGGTCGCGGCCTGCTTGGCGGTGACGCCCGCGAGCCCGGCCTCGACCTGGGCCAGGACGTGCTGCACGTGCTCGCCTGCCTGTCGGACCTCGAGCCCTTCGCCCACGCAGAAGATCGGGACGAGCCCGTGCTTGAACGCAGCCTTGACCTTGGCGTTGACGACCTGGTCGGTCTCGGCGTGGTACTCGCGCCGCTCGCTGTGGCCGACCACGACGTAGCTGCACCCCAGCTTGGCCAGGAACGCGCCGGAGACCTCACCGGTGTAGGCACCGGCGTCGTGGACCGACAGGTCCTGGGCGCCGTGCCGCAGCTGCAGGCGGTCACCGTCGATGAGCGTCTGCACCGAGCGCAGGTCCGTGAACGGCGGGAGCACGACCACCTCGACGGCGGCGAAGTCGTGGCGGCCGTCGCGCAGGGTCCAGTCGAGCTTCTGCACGAGGTGGGTCGCCTGCAGGTGGTCGAGGTTCATCTTCCAGTTGCCCGCCATCAGGGGCGTGCGGCCGGAGGTCTTGGCTGCCATGGGGTGGTCCTAGGGGTGTGACGGTGGGCCGGGCGCTGGGCCCGGCCCACCGGGGACGTCGTGGGGCGGGTGGTGCGGTGGTCAGGCGCGGGTCTCGTCGAGCACCGTGAGACCCGGGAGCTGCTTGCCCTCGAGGTACTCCAGGCTCGCGCCACCGCCGGTGGAGATGTGGCCGAACTGCTCGTCGGCGAACCCCAGCTGCCGCACGGCCGCAGCGGAGTCGCCTCCGCCGACGACCGTCAGGGCGCCCTGGGCGGTCACCTCGACGAGGGCCTTGGCCACGGCAGCCGTGCCGGCGGCGTACGGCTCCATCTCGAACGCCCCCATGGGGCCGTTCCAGAAGACGGTGCGGCAGTCGGCGAGCTTCTCGGCGAACAGCACCCCGGACTCGGGGCCGATGTCCAGGCCCATCCGGTCGGCCGGTATGGCGCCGGCCGGCACCACGTCGTGCTCGGCGTCGGCCGAGAACTCGGTCGCGGCGACGATGTCGACGGGGAGCACGATCTCGACACCTCGCTCCTCTGCCTGGTCGAGGTAGCCCTTGACCGTCTCGACCTGGTCGACCTCGAGCAGGCTCTTGCCGACCTCGTAGCCCTGGGCCGCGAAGAACGTGAACACCATGCCGCCGCCGATGAGCAGGCGGTCGGCGGTCTGCAGGAGGTTGTCGATGACCCCGAGCTTGTCGGACACCTTCGCGCCACCGAGCACCACGGCATACGGGCGCTCGGGGTCCTGGGTCAGGCGCTGGAGCACGCCCACCTCGGTCTCGACCAGGCCACCGACAGCGGACGGCAGCAGGCGGGCCACGTCGTAGACGCTGGCCTGCTTGCGGTGCACCACCCCGAACCCGTCGGACACGAAGACGTCGGCGAGACCGGCCAGCTGACCGGCGAACTCGGCGCGCTCCTCGTCGGTCTTGGCCGTCTCCCCCGCGTTGAACCGCAGGTTCTCCAGCAGCACGACGTCGCCGTCCTGCGCGGCGTCGACGGCCGCACGGGCGCTGTCACCCACGGTGTCGGTGGCGAAGGTGACGTCGCGGCCGAGGACCTGCCCGAGGCGCTCGGCGACCGGGGCCAGGGAGTACCTGTCCTCGGGCGCGCCCTTGGGGCGCCCGAGGTGGGCGCACACGATGACGCGTGCGCCCGCCTCGGACAGGGCCTTGATGGTCGGCGCGGACGCCTTGATCCGGCCGTCGTCGGTGATGGTGCGCCCGTCGAGGGGCACGTTGAGGTCTGACCGGACGAGGACGCGCTTGCCGCGCAGGTCGCCCAGCTCGGAGATCGACTGCATGGGTCGGCTCAGTCCGCTCGGTGGGCGGCGCTCAGAGCGACGAGCCGACGAGGGTCACGAGGTCGGCGAGGCGGTTGGAGTAGCCCCACTCGTTGTCGTACCAGCCGACGACCTTGACCTGGTTGCCGATGACCTTGGTGAGGCCGGCGTCGAAGATGCAGGACGCCGGGTCGGTCTCGATGTCCTTGGAGACGATCGGGTCCTCGGTGTAGACGAGGATGCCCTTGAGCGGGCCCTCGGCGGCGGCCTTGACCGCGGCGTTGACCTCCTCGACCGTGGTCTCGCGGGACGCCTCGAAGGTGAGGTCGGTCGCCGAGCCGGTGGGCACGGGCACACGCAGCGCGTAGCCGTCGAGCTTGCCCTTGAGCTCGGGCAGCACGAGGGCGACGGCCTTCGCCGCACCGGTCGTGGTCGGCACGATGTTGAGGGCGGCGGCGCGAGCGCGGCGCAGGTCCTTGTGCGGGCCGTCGTGCAGGTTCTGGTCACCGGTGTAGGCGTGGATCGTGGTCATGAGGCCCTTGACGATGCCGAACTCGTCGTTGAGGACCTTGGCCATCGGCGCCAGGCAGTTCGTGGTGCAGGACGCGTTGGAGATGATCGTGTGCTTGTCGGCGTCGTAGGCGCTGTCGTTGACGCCCATGACGACGGTGACGTCCTCGTTCTTGGCCGGGGCCGAGATGATGACCTTCTTGGCACCGTTGTCGACGTGCACCTTGGCCTTGGTGGCGTCGGTGAAGAAGCCGGTCGACTCGATGACGACGTCAGCGCCCAGCTCGCCCCACTTGAGGTTGGCGGGGTCGCGCTCGGCGAAGACCTTGAACGTCTTGCCGCCGGCGGTGATGTCGGTGTCGGTCGAGGTGACGTCACCGTCGAAGCGACCGAGGATCGAGTCGTACTTGAGCAGGTGCGCCAGCGTGGCGTTGTCGGTGAGGTCGTTGACGGCGACGATCTCGATGTCGGCGCCGGAGGCGACCACAGCGCGGTAGAAGTTGCGGCCGATGCGGCCGAAGCCGTTGATGCCTACGCGAACAGTCACGATGCCTGGTCCTTCTCAGATGGGGACGGTATGCCGCGTGGCGCGGCACGAGTGTTCGCTCCGACCCTATTGGATCGGGCGGCCACGTCGACAGCGTGGTCCGGTGTACGGGCCGGTAACCGGCGGCCGCAAACCTGCCGGCAGGCCACGGCGACGAGCCGGCGACCAGCCAGGTGCAGATGGCGATGTGCAGAAGGCGAGGTGCAGCCGGCTAGGAGTCGCCGCCGTAGAGGTCGCGCGTGTAGACCTTCGCCTCGACGTCGCGCAGCTCGGCCACCATGCGGTTGGCGACGATGACGTCGGACTCGGCCTTGAACGCCGCGAGGTCGCGCACCACCCGGGAGCCGAAGAAGTGGTCGCCGGTCAGGCCCGGCTCGTAGACGACCACCTCGACGCCCTTGGCCTTGATGCGCTTCATGATCCCCTGCACGCTGCTGGACCGGTAGTTGTCCGACTCGGACTTCATGATCAACCGGTGGATGCCGACCACCGTGGGTCGGCGGCGCAGGATGTCGTTCGCGACGAAGTCCTTGCGGGTGGTGTTGGCGTTGACGATGCCCTCGATGAGGCTCTGGGGCACGTTCTGGTAGTTCGCCAGCAGCTGCTTGGTGTCCTTGGGGAGGCAGTATCCGCCGTAGCCGAAGGACGGGTTGTTGTAGTGGTGCCCGATCCGCGGGTCGAGGCCGACACCGTCGATGATCTGGCGCGAGTCCAGGCCGTGGGTGGCGGCAAAGGTGTCGAGCTCGTTGAAGAACGCCACCCGCATCGCCAGGAAGGTGTTGGCGAACAGCTTGATGGCCTCGGCCTCGGTGCTGTCGGTCAGCAGGACGGCGACGTCGTCCTCCTGCGCCGCCTCGAGCAGCAGGTCGGCGAACCGCTGGGCCCGGTCGCTGCGTTCCCCCACCACGATCCGTGACGGGTGGAGCAGGTCCCACAGCGCCTTGCCCTCGCGCAGGAACTCCGGGCTGAACACGACCGAGTCGAGGCCGAGCCGCGCCGACACCTCCTTCGTGAAGCCCACCGGCACGGTCGACTTCACCACCAGGGTCGCGGCGGGGTTGCGGCTCGAGGCGTCCTTGAGGACGGACTCGACGCTGGAGGTGTTGAAGTAGTTGGTGTCGGGGTCGTAGTCGGTGGGGGTGGCGACCACGACGAACTCCGCCCCCGCGTAGGCCTCGTCGGGGTCGGTGGTGAACGACAGGTCGAGGCCCCCGCCCGCCAGGAAGCGCTGGATGTCGGCGTCGTGGATGGGGCTGGTGCCGCCCTTGAGGGTCTGGACGCGCGCCTCGTCGATGTCGAGGGCCACGACGGGGTGCCGCTGCGCGAGCAGCACGGCGATCGAGAGCCCGACGTACCCGGTGCCGACGACCGTGACCCTGGTGCGGGCGGGGCCCTGGTCGGGGCCGGTGCCCCGGTTGGGAGCGGTGCCCTCGTCGGGGACCGCGCCCTGGTCAGGGGCGGCGCTCACGCGTCGAGCATGTCGGGCGTGAGGTTGGCCTCGGTACCGGGGATGCCGAGGTCCTGGGCCCGCTTGTCGGCCATCGCGAGCAGGCGGCGGATCCGTCCGGCCACGGCGTCCTTGGTCATCGGCGGCTGCGCCAGCTGGCCCAGCTCCTCGAGCGAGGCCTGCTTGTGCTGCAGACGCAGCTCGCCCGCCTCACGCAGGTGGTCCGGGATCTCCTCACCGAGGATCTCCATGGCGCGGTGCACGCGGGCGCCGGCGGCCACGGCCGCACGGGCGGAGCGGCGCAGGTTGGCGTCGTCGAAGTTGGCCAGGCGGTTGGCGGTGGCGCGCACCTCCCGGCGCATCCGGCGCTCCTCCCAGGCGAGGACTGCCTCGTGGGCGCCGAGCCGGGTGAGCATGGCGCCGATGGCGTCGCCGTCGCGGATGACCACGCGGTCGACGCCGCGGACCTCGCGGGCCTTGGCCTGGATGCCGAGGCGGCGCGCTGCACCGACGAGCGCCAGTGCTGCTTCGGGGCCCGGGCAGGTCACCTCGAGCGCGGACGACCGGCCGGGCTCGGTGAGCGAGCCGTGGGCGATGAACGCCCCGCGCCAGGCAGCCTCGGCATCGCACGCCGAGGCGCTGACGACCTTGGGCGGCAGGCCGCGGACCGGACGGCCACGGGAGTCGATGAGGCCGGTCTGGCGGGCGAGCGCCTCGCCGTCCTGCACGACGCGGACGACGTAGCGGCTGCCCTTGCGCAGGCCACCGGCCGCCAGGACGAGCACCTCGCACGGGTGGCCGTAGAGGTCGCCGATGTTCTTGCGCAGGCGGCGGGCGGCGTTGGCCGTGTCGAGCTCGGCCTCCACGACGATCCGGCCGCCCACGATGTGCAGGCCACCGGCGAAGCGCAGCGTGGCGGCCACCTCGGACTTGCGGCAGCAGGGTTTGGTGACGTCGAGCCTGCTCAGCTCGTCCTTGACCCGCGCCGTCATCGCCATGCCGTCATCCTGCCATCTCGCCGTACCGAGCCGGTGCAGTACCGACCGCTGCCTTCGTCCTGCCGGGCTCGTGCGTCACCGCACCGACAGGGCCTCACCCGAAGACGTCACGGTACGCCGCCGCGAGCCGCAGCGAGTCATGGTGCCCCGGTGCCCCGCGCTGTGCCACGGGCGCGATGACCACCTCCGCGCCGAGGCGCCCGGCCGCGGCCCGGAGCTCGTCGACGTCGTCCACCGCGACCGGGTCGGCCAGGACCACGTCGAGGCGCAGCCGGGGCGCGTGGTCGGCCAACGCCTCCACCTGCCGGGCACAGCTGAACCCGGCGGTCTCGCCGGAGTGCTCGAGGTTGAGGGTCAGCAGGCGCCGGGCGGAGGTGTCGTGCAGGGCGTCGCGCAGGCCGGGGACCAGCAGGTGCGGCATCACTGAGGTGAACCACGACCCGGGGCCCAGGATCACCCAGTCGGCCTCGCGGACCGCCTCGATCGTCGCGGGGGCCGAGGGCGGGTCGTGGGGCTCGAGGGCAATGCTGCGCACCCGTCCGGTGGTGGACGCGACCGCGACCTGGCCACGGACCGTCTGCACCGCCGAGGCGTCGGACGGGTCGAGACCCTCGATCTGGGCGGTGATCTCCAGCGGCACGGCCGCCATGGGCAGGACGCGCCCCCGGGCGTTGAGCAGGCGTCCGACCAGGTCGAGGCCGGCGACGGGGTCGCGGTCGAGGTCCCACAGGGCGGTGATGAGCAGGTTGCCGAGCGCGTGGCCGCCGAGCGGGCCGTCCCCGTGGAACCGGTGCTGCAGGACGTCGCGCCAGGTGTGGCCCCACTCGGTGTCGTCGCACAGCGCGGCCAGGGCCATCCGCAGGTCGCCCGGCGGCAGCACGTTGAACTCGTCGCGCAGCCGTCCCGACGAACCCCCGTTGTCGGCCACCGTGACCACGGCGGTGATGTCGTCGCAGACGAGCTTGAGCGCCTCCAGCGAGGCGGCCAGGCCGTGCCCACCCCCCAGGGCGACGACCGCGGGACCGCTCACTCCTGCCCCAGGTCGCGGTGGACGACGAACGTCGCGACGTCGTCGGTGGACAGCCGCGAGCGCAGGGCCTCGGCGACCGCCACCGACCGGTGCTTCCCGCCGGTGCAGCCGACGGCCAGGGTGGCGTAGCGGCGGCCCTCGCGGACGTAGCCGGCGACGACGGGCTCCATCAGGGCGGCGACCCGCTCCACGAACTCGGGCGCCCCCTCCTGGCCCAGGACGAACTCGGACACCTGCGGGTCCTTGCCGGTGAAGCTGCGCAGCTCGGGGATCCAGAACGGGTTGGGCAGGAAGCGCATGTCGAACACGAAGTCGGCGTCGAGCGGCACGCCGTACTTGAACCCGAAGGACATGACCGCGATCCGCACCTTGGGCCCGGCCCCCTCGCCGGCGAAGACAGGGTGGACCTTCTTGGCGAGCTGGTGGACGTTGAGGCCGGAGGTGTCGATCACGACGTCGGCCACCGACCGCAGGTCGGCCAGCATCTCGCGCTCGCGCACGATGCCGT
This sequence comes from Phycicoccus sp. Soil748, assembly GCF_001428025.1. Classification (GTDB taxonomy): domain Bacteria; phylum Actinomycetota; class Actinomycetes; order Actinomycetales; family Dermatophilaceae; genus Pedococcus. Next base: position 428,631 of record NZ_LMSC01000012.1, read on the forward strand.
CGAGCAGGCGACCCTCGCCCTGGAGCGGGTGCGGGCGGCGGACCGACTCGAACCGCCGGACCAGCGCCTCGTCGGTGGCGTCGAGGAAGACCAGGTTGGGGTGCCAGTTGCGCTCGCGCAGCTCGCCGAGGGCGGTCTGCAGGTGGGCGAAGAACCCGCGGGCCCGCACGTCGACCACGGCCGCGATCCGCGGCAGGCGCGCCGAGCTGCCCTCACCGTGCGCGAGGTCGGCCAGCGACACCAGCAGGTGGGGCGGCAGGTTGTCCACGACGTACCAGCCGGAGTCCTCCAGGACGTTCGCCGTGGTCGACCGGCCGGCGCCGCTCATCCCGGTGACGATGACCAGCTCGGGGCGCTGCCCGTGCTGCCCCTCGTCGTGCCCCTCCTGCTGCTCGGATCCCGCGGTGTCGCCTGGGGTGTCCCCTGCGGTTCTCACTGCCCTGCCCCGTCCTCGTCGATGATCTCGCCGGTCATGAGGTTGACGGCCGGTGTGGCCGGGCCCTCGCTGGACAACTCTGCCGCAATCGTGGCCGCCAGCGCAGGGCCGATGCCCGAAACCGCCACGAGGTCATCGACCGAGGCGGCCCGGACCTTCTTCACCGAGCCGAAGTGGCGCAGCAGCGCCTTGCGCCGGGTCTCCCCCAGGCCGGGTATGCCGTCGAGGGCGCTGGCGGTCATCGCCTTGGACCGGCGCTGGCGGTGGAACGTGATGGCGAAGCGGTGCGCCTCGTCGCGGACCCGCTGGAGCAGGTAGAGCCCCTCGCTCGTGCGCGGGAGGATGACGGGGTAGTCCTGCCCCGGCACCCAGACCTCCTCCAACCGCTTGGCGAGGCCGACGACCGCGATGTCGTCGATGCCGAGCGCGGACAGTGCCGCCCGCGCCGCGTTGACCTGCGGCAGGCCGCCGTCGACGACGACGAGGTTGGGCGGGTAGGCGAACTTCCTCGGCTTGCCGGTGTCGGGGTCGATGCGTTCCGGGCCGGCCTCGGGGTCGGGGCCCAGCTCGACGTCGGAGGACTGGTCGCGCTCCTCGAGGTAGCGGCTGAACCGCCGCGTCAGCACCTCGTCCATGGCCGCCGTGTCGTCGACGTCCTCGCCGCGGATGACGAACCGGCGGTACTCGGACTTGCGGGGCAGTCCGTCCTCGAAGACGACCATCGACCCCACGACCTGGGACCCCTGGATGTGGCTGATGTCGTAGCACTCGACGCGCAGGGGGGCGTCGACGAGGTCGAGGGTGGACTGCAGCTCCTGCAGCGCCTGGCTGCGTGCGGTGAGGTCGCCCGCCCTGGCCAGCTTGTGACGGGCCAGGGACTGCTTGGCGTTGCGGTGCACGGTCTCCAGCAGGGTGCGCTTGTCACCGCGCTGGGGCACGCGCAGGTCGACGTTGGAGCCGCGCAGCGACCCGAGCCAGGTCGACACCGCGTCAGGGTCGTCCGGGAGCACGGGCACGAGGACCTCACGGGGTACGCCCTCGCCGGACTCGCCGCCGTACACCTGCTGCAGGAGGTGGCCGACGATCTCGGGGACGGACTCGGCGTCCATCTCGGCGACCCAGCCCCGCTGGCCGCGCACGCGGCCGCCGCGGACGTGGAAGACCTGGACGGCGACCTCGAGGCCGTCCTCCTCGAGGGCGAACACGTCGGCGTCGGTGCCGTCGCCGAGGACCACGGCCGACTTCTCCAGGGCCTTGCCCAGGGCGACGAGGTCGTCGCGGAGCCGGGCAGCCTGCTCGAACTCCAGCTCCCGGGAGGCCGCGGCCATCTCGCGCTCGAGCCGCTTGACGAAGCGGGTGGTGTTGCCGGCCATGAAGTCGCAGAAGTCGGCGGCGATGTCGCGGTGCTCCTCCGGGCTCACCCTGCCGACGCAGGGCGCGGAGCACTTGTCGATGTAGCCGAGCAGGCACGGGCGCCCGACCTGCCCCGCGCGCTTGAAGACGCCGGAGGAGCAGGTGCGGACGGGGAAGACCCGCAGGAGCAGGTCGAGGGTCTCGCGGATGGCCCAGGCGTGGGCGTAGGGGCCGAAGTATCGGGTGCCCTTGCGCTTGGCGCCGCGCATGACCTGTGCGCGGGGGAACTCCTCCCCCATCGTCACGGCCAGGTAGGGGTAGGACTTGTCGTCGCGGTACTTGACGTTGAAGCGCGGGTCGAACTCCTTGATCCAGGAGTACTCGAGCTGCAGCGCCTCCACCTCGGTGGACACCACCGTCCACTCGACGCTCGCCGCGGTCGTGACCATGGTGGCCGTCCGCGGGTGCAGGGCCGACAGGTCCTGGAAGTAGGAGGACAGGCGGGGGCGCAGCGACTTGGCCTTGCCGACGTAGATGACGCGGCGGGCCGAGTCGCGGAACCGGTAGACGCCGGGGTCGACCGGGATCTCCCCCGGGGCGGGGCGGTAGGTCGACGGGTCAGCCACGAGTCCACTCTATGGAGCGCCACCGACGCCCCCGCGCCGAGGTGAGGTTCGCCGGGGTGAGGTTCAGGTGACGCTGATGCCGTCCCCGCTGATCGTGACCTTCTTCTCGGGCAGCGGGGAGGAGGCCGGTCCGTTCTTGACCGCGCCGGTGGTGATGTCGAACTTGCTGCCGTGGCAGGCGCAGTTGATGGTGCCGTCCGAGACGTCCGCGACGATGCACGCCTGGTGGGTGCAGACCGCGCTGAAGGCCTTGAAGTCCCCGGACGTCGGCTGGGTGACGACGACCTTCTGGTCAGCGAAGATCTTGCCGCCGCCCACCGGCACGGTGGCCTTGGAGATCGCGTCCTTCACGGCGTTGGTCGCCGAGCCGGCGGCGTCGCTCGCAGTCTGCTGGGCCGAGCCGCACCCCGCCAGGGAGGCTGCGCCCACCGCACCGACGGCGCCGAGGCCGGCGGAGGCGAGGACGGTCCGGCGCGAGGGGCCCTCGAGGGATCGGTCGTCGGTCTGGGTCATGGTGCGCCTTTCGGTGGGGAGCCGCGCACAGGGGTCGTCCGGTGCGGTGCGAGGGCCCGAGTATGCCGCCCGCACCCGGTAGGACGAACGGGGCCCGACGAGAGTTCACCGGGCCGTCTGGACGGCCGGTGTCTGGGATGTGCCGTTTGGTGAGACACGTGGTAACGACACGGTCACGCCTGAGACCAAGGTCCCCCTGTTCCCTGCGAGCCGCGTCATAGTCTGCACAACACCCCAACCGGGGTGACCGTGGGTGCTGCCTACCGCCGTCTCCACGAGCACCAAAGTGACTTCAGGAGGAGTCTTGCGTTCCGTCTTCAAGATTGGCGCGCCCGTCGTGGCTGCTGCCCTCGCACTGAGTGCCTGTGGTGGCACCACCAACGACGCCGGCTCCGGCAGCGGCGGCAAGGCGTGTGACCTCAAGATCGGCTTCTTCGGTGCACTGACCGGAGACGCCGCCAACCTCGGCATCAACATCAAGAACGGCGCCGAGCTCGCCGTCACCCAGTACAACGAGAAGCACGCGGACTGCAAGGTCTCGCTCACCTCGTTCGACAGCCAGGGCGACCCCTCGATCGCCCCCGGACTGGCCCAGAAGGCCGTCACCGACAAGAAGCTGGTCGGCATCGTCGGCCCCGCGTTCTCCGGTGAGTCCAAGGCTGCCGACCCGATCTTCGACAAGGCCGGCCTCAACATCATCACGGCCTCCGCCACCAACCCGGCGCTGTCCGAGAACGGCTGGAAGACCTTCCACCGCATCCTCGGCAACGACGCCACCCAGGGCCCGGCCGCGGCGAAGTACATCAAGGACGTCCTCAAGGCCCAGAAGGTGTTCGTCTCCGACGACACCTCCGAGTACGGCAAGGGCCTTGCCGACATCGTCAAGAAGGACCTCGGCTCGGCCGTGGCCGGCAGCGACGAGACCGCGGCGGACGGCAAGCAGGACGACTTCTCCCCCACCGTCACCAAGGCCAAGGCCTCGGGCGCGACCGTGTTCTTCTACGGCGGCTACTACTCCAACGCGAGCAAGCTCGTGAAGCAGCTCAAGTCCGGTGGCTTCACCGGCACCTTCGTCGCCGCCGACGGCGTCAAGGACGACGGCTTCATCAAGGGCGCCGGTGCGGCTGCCGAGGGCGCGATCGTCACCTGCCCGTGCCTGCCCCCGGACAAGGCTGCCGAGTTCTCGGCCGCCTACAAGAAGGCCTACAACTCCGACCCCGCGACGTACTCGGCCGAGGCCTACGACGCCGCGAACGTCTTCCTCGCCGGCATCGCCGCGGGCAAGACGTCCTCCTCGGACATGAACGCCTTCATCGGCTCCTACAGCGCCCAGGGCGTCACCAAGAACGTCAAGTTCGACGCCAAGGGTGAGCCCTCCGAGGTCTCCGTCTGGGCCTACAAGGTCTCCGGCGGCAAGATCGTCCCGGACCAGGAAATCAAGTAGCACCACACATGGCGGCCAGGGCTCTCTGCATCGAGGGTCCTGGCCGCTACCGTGTTCCCGTCCGGACCCGGACCTGCCGCGCTGAGGCGCTGCGGTCCCCCAATACGGAGGTCTGATGGATCTTCTCCTCAACCACTTCTGGGAGTTCACGATCACCGGGCTGGCCTTCGGGGCCGTCTACGCGCTGATCGCCCTCGGCTACACGCTCGTCTACGGCGTGCTGCGGCTCATCAACTTCGCCCACTCCGAGGTCTTCATGTGGGGCAGCTTCGCCTCCGTGTGGGTCCTGACCGCGCTGGGGGCGAGCAAGGCCAGCGGTGTCGGCGTCGTCGGCTTCCTCGTCATCGGCTTCGCCGCGGCGATGGTCACCTCGGCCCTGGTCGCCCTGGGCCTGGAGTTCGTGGCCTACCGGCCGCTGCGCAAGCGCAACTCACCACCGCTCATCGCGCTCATCTCCGCGATCGGCGCCTCGTTCGTCCTGTCCGAGGCGATGGGCCTGCGCGACAAGCCCTTCAAGTGGTTCGGGCTGGACACCGACCTCGCCAGCTACGTCGGCCGTCCCCGTGAGGCGTCGCCGCTGCCGCTGAACATCGACACCGTCCGGCTGTTCCGGGTGTTCGACTACCGCGTCTCCAACATCGACCTCATCGTGCTGGGCTCGGCCATCGTCATGATGGTCATCCTCGACCAGTTCGTGAAGCGGTCCCGCCTCGGCCGCGGCATCCGCGCCGTCGCGCAGGACCCCGAGGCTGCGGCCCTCATGGGCGTCAACCGCGACCGGGTCATCCGGCTCACGTTCGTCATCGGCGGCGCCATGGCCGGTGCCGCGGCGATGATGTACCTGCTCAAGATCGGTGTCACGCGCTACAACGCCGGCTTCCTGCTCGGCGTGAAGGCGTTCACCGCGGCCGTCCTCGGCGGCATCGGCAACCTGCGCGGTGCCCTGCTCGGTGGCTTCGTCCTCGGGGTGGCCGAGAGCTACGGGTCGGCGATCTTCGGCTCGAACTGGAAGGACGTGGTGGCGTTCACGCTCCTCGTCATCATCCTGCTGTTCCGACCCACCGGCCTGTTGGGTGAGTCCCTCGGAAAGGCCCGCGCATGAACGCCGTCTCCTCGTTCTTCCACGGCATCGGTGACCGCTTCCGGGCGCTCCCCCGCTGGGCCAAGATCGTGCTCGCCATCGCGGCGGCGGTCATCGTCTACCTGCTGCCGATCATCAACCCCCCGCTCATCACCACGACCGACTCCGACTTCGGCGCGGTCCTGTTCCTGTGCGCGTTGTACGCCCTGGTCGCCATCGGGCTCAACATCGTCATCGGCTACGCCGGCCTGCTCGACCTCGGCTACATCGGCTTCTTCGCGATCGGTGCCTTCACCGTCGGCGTGCTGGGCTCGGCCCACGCCAAGCTGCCGCTGCTGCTCTGCATCCCCATCGCCATGGTCGTCACCCTCGTCTCCGGCATCGTCCTCGGTGCCCCGACGCTGCGTGTCCGTGGCGACTACCTCGCGATCGTGACGCTCGGGTTCGGTGAGATCGTCCGCCTCATCCTCGTCAACGCCGACAGCCTGACCGGTGGCTCACGGGGCATCTCCAACATCCCGACCCCGCCGAACCTCGACCTGTTCGGCATCCCCCACCTGGTGTGGGACGGCTTCGTCGCCAAGGTCGACCTGTCCAACCAGACGCGGTTCCTGCAGTTCGGGGTCACCGACTCGATCCCCTACTACTGGCTGGCCCTGACCCTGGTCTTCATCGTGCTCTTCCTCGACTGGCGGATGCAGAACTCGCGCGTCGGCCGGGCCTGGGAGGCCACCCGCGAGGACGAGGACGCCGCCGAGCTGATGGGTGTCCCCACGTTCCGGTTCAAGCTGCTGGCGTTCGCGACCGGTGCTGCCATCGGTGGCCTGTCGGGTGCGCTCTTCGCCACCAAGCAGCAGTTCATCAACCCGGACAACTTCACCATCCTCTACTCGGTGCTGTTCGTGGCGATGGTCGTCGTCGGTGGCCAGGGCAACCGCTGGGGCGTCGTGGTCGCGGCCGCGCTGCTCACCTGGGCGCCCGAGAAGTTCCGCTTCCTCGCCGACGCTCGGTTCCTGCTGTTCGGCCTCGCGCTCATGGCGCTGGCCATCTTCCGGCCGCAGGGCCTGATGCCACCTCGAAGGTCGGTCCGCGCCAAGAAGGCCGACGAGGTAGCCCCTGACCAGATCGACGCGGAAGGAGTGGCTCGTGCCTGACACGACACCGGGTACCACCCCCGGCAGCACGCCCGACCCCGAGCAGCACGACACCGCCAAGGAGACCCGGGGCACCCGGGTCGACGACGACACGGTGCTCGGCCCCGACACCGAGGCGACGCCGGACACCTCCGTCGACATCTCCGTCGAGGAGGTCGCCGACCTGCCGAAGGGCAAGATGCTCGAGGTCGAGGACGTCACCCTGAGGTTCGGCGGTGTCACGGCGCTCGACGGTGTCTCGTTCCACATCAACACCGGCGAGATCCTCGGCCTCATCGGCCCCAACGGTGCCGGCAAGACGACCTGCTTCAACGTCATGACCGGCGTCTACCAGCCCACCTCGGGCGGCGTGCGGTTCATGGGCGAGCCGCTGGGCAAGCGCCAGAAGTTCCAGATCACCAAGCTGGGCATCGCGCGCACGTTCCAGAACATCCGGCTCTTCCACAACATGACGGCGCTCGAGAACGTCCTCGTCGGCGCCGACGCGCACCACTCCACCGGCATGTTCTCCGCGCTCCTGCGGCTCCCGAAGCACCACGCCGAGGAGTCCGAGGGCATGGACCGCGCCTACGAGCTGCTCAAGTTCATGGGGCTGGACAAGCGCGCCGACGAGCTGGCGCGCAACCTCCCGTACGGCGACCAGCGCCGCCTCGAGATCGCCCGCGCCCTCGCGACGAACCCCAAGCTGCTCTGCCTGGACGAGCCGGCGGCCGGCTTCAACCCGGCCGAGAAGGCCCGGCTCATGGAGCTCATCCAGTCGATCCGCGACCAGGGCTACACCGTCCTGCTCATCGAGCACGACATGAAGCTCGTCATGGGCGTGACCGACCGGATCGTGGTGCTGGAGTTCGGCAAGAAGATCGCCGAGGGCCTGCCTGCCGAGATCCAGGACAACCCTGCGGTCATCGCCGCCTACCTGGGAGTTGATGAAGATGCTTCTTGAGGTCGACGACCTCTGCGTCAACTACGGACGCATCGAGGCGATCCGCAACATCTCGTTCACGGTCGGCGAGGGCGAGGTCGTGACGCTCATCGGCGCCAACGGCGCCGGCAAGACCACGACGATGAAGACGGTCTCCGGGCTGCGCCCGGTGCGGCAGGGCTCGATCCGGTTCGAGGGCCAGGACATCACCACCGTCCCCGCCCACGAGCGGCCGGTGCTGGGTATCGCGCAGTCCCCCGAGGGCCGCGGCTGCTTCGTTGGCATGACGGTGCTGGAGAACCTCGACATGGGCGCCTACGCGCGCCCCGACCGCAAGTCGCCGAAGATCGGCGAGGACCGCGACCGCGTGTTCGGGCTGTTCCCCCGGCTCGCCGAGCGGCGCACCCAGGTCGCGGGCACCATGTCCGGCGGCGAGCAGCAGATGCTCGCCATCGGTCGCGCGCTCATGGCCAACCCGAAGCTCCTGCTGCTCGACGAGCCGTCGATGGGGTTGGCGCCCAAGCTGATCCAGCAGATCTTCGACATCATCACGGAGATCAACCAGCAGGGCACGACCGTGCTGCTCGTGGAGCAGAACGCGGCACAGGCGCTCAAGCGCGCGCACCGCGCCTACATCCTCGAGACGGGCGAGATCGTCCGCGAGGGCTCCGGCGAGGAGCTGGCCAACGACCCCGCCGTCAAGGCCGCCTACCTCGGTGGGGACCTGTAGTCCGACCCGGGCCCGTCACCTGACTCGGGCAGACGACCCACGTCGAGGGCTGAGGGGCGTGCCGCCCATGGGCAGCACGCCCCTCAGCCACGTCGGGGCCGGCATCCCGGCGTCTACTGCGGGACGACGGCGACACCCTGGTGCAGCACGCCGTTCACGGTGGTGAAGTCGCCCCCCACCACCAGCGCGCCGGGCACGCCGCTGACGCTCCATACGCCCATGGCGCTGTCGAACGCCGCGGTGCCGGTCACGAGCGCGCCTGTGCTCGAGCTGAACGCTGCGAAGCGTGCCCGGTCGGCCCGCGTGGAGCTCCCGGGCGCCACGGCGCACGAGCTTCCGTGGGTGCCGTAGTAGAACCGCCCGGCGACCTCGAACGCGCCCTGCATCCCGCCGTTGCACCAGGTGCGCCACAGCAGGCCGGTCGGACGGGTCGTCGTGCTGAGGTTGTAGGCGTCCCACTGGTAGATGTTGTCCGGGCAGACGTCGCCGCCGTAGAGGCGCCGGTCGTCCGGGCTGAGGTAGAGACGGGTGATCCACGGGCCGGCTCCCGAGCACCTGCCCACTCCGCCGAGCTGCCGTGGGTGGAGCGCGCCGTTGGTGCCGTAGACCACCGCGATCCCGGCCGGCATGGTGCGACCGTTCACCGTCGTGAAGGGGCCTCCGAGGTAGACGCGGCCGGCGTCGCTGCTGACCGCGAGGGACTGGACCATGCCGCCGGACCTGAGTACGCCGGTCGGGCCGACCGTGTCGGCGACGAACGTGGTGCTGAGGGCGCCGCTGGCCCCCCACAGCCTAGCGACGTGTCGGCGGGTCACCCCGTTGACCGTGGTGAACTGGCCGCCGGCGAAGAGCCAGCCGCGGGCGGTCCCGATCGACAGCACGCTGTTGTTGACCGCCGGCTTGAAGACGCCGTCGACGGAGCCGGTGCTCGCCACCACCGAGGCCAGGCGCGGACGGCTGACCCCACGGACGGCGAGGAAGGACCCGGCCAGGAAGAGGCGGGTGCCGTCGGTGGACAGGGCGAGGTCGAGCACCTCGTTGTCGGTGTTGGCGCTGAACGTGGGGTCGAGCTGTCCGGTCCTCATGTCGAGGGCGGCGACGCCCTGGCGCACCTGGCCGTTCACGCTGGTGAACTCGCCACCGACGTAGACCCGCGCCGCGTCGTCGGCCACGGCCAGGGTGTTGACCCGGTCGCCGGGCGTCGGGTTCCAGGCGGTGAGTGCACCGGTGCCGGTGAGGAAGGCGGCCGCGTCGTGCCGCGTGGTGGTCCCGGACCGGCCGAAGCGGCCTCCGACGTACAGCACGCCGTCACGCACCTGCAACGCCGCGACCTCGACCGAGCACGGCGGGTTGCTGTGGGCGTACCCGGTCGTGTGCCGGGTGTTGCAGCCGGCGAGGAGCGCGTTGAACGAGGTCACCGCACCCGCCGCGGTGACGGCCGCGAGCCGAGCCCGGCCCACCGAGGAGACGGTGCCGAACAGGCCCCCGACGAAGACCGTGCCCGTGGCCGGGTCCACGCGCAGCGCACGGACGGTGCCGTCGGCCGCCGGGGCCCAGGAGGTCGGGACGCCGTCCGCGGTGAAGGCGGCGAGACGGCTGCGCGGGACCTGGCCGCTGGGCCCGGACACGGCGGTGAAGGTGCCACCGACGTAGACCACGGAGCCGTCGGGTGAGACGTCGACGGTCTGGACGGCCCCGGACGCAGCCCCGGCGAACACCGGGTCGGTCGCGCCGGTCGAGGCGTCGAGCCGGACGAGACCCGAGTGCGGCTGGTCACCGACCGTGGTGAAGTCGCCGCCGGCGTAGATCGCGCCACCGGCCGCCGCGAGGGCACGCACCGTCGCGTTGGTGGGGGCGGCGGTCCATGACGTGACGATGGAGCCGAGGTCGGGGTCGACTGCTGCGAGGTGGGTCGCCGGCACTCCAGCGAGGCTCAGGAAGTCACCACCGAGCACCACCCCGGCTGAGGTGCGGGCCATGGCTCGGATCGGGCTGCCGGGCCTGGGGTTCCACGCGGACACGAGTCCCTCCGCCGTGACGCGCGCCGCACCGGGTCGGTACGCGGTGCCGACCCGCTTGAACCGTCCCGCGACGTACCAGCCGCCGGCACCGTCCGGGATCGCCGCATCCACCGGGCCGTCGATGCTCGGCCAGGCAGCGCGCACGCCCGTTCCGGAGTCGACCGGCACGCCGTACCCGGTGGTCGGGCCCACGTAGTCGAACCCACCGGCGAGGTAGACCCGGTCGCCGGACACCAGGGTGTCGCTGACGCGGCCGTTCGTGCCCCACCACGACGCCGGGTCCGCGACCCCAGTCGAGGTGGTGGTCGTGGTGGTGGTCGTGGTGGCGACGGTCGCAGACGTCGTGGCGGCGACGGACGCCGGCGCGGCGGCGGCGGTCCCCCACACCGAGGCGAGCGCCACCACTGATGCGGTCAGGACGGCAGGCCACGGTCGCATGACCGATCTCCTTGGCTGGGAACACACCGCGGTCGCGGCGACGTACCCATGAGACGCCAGGACGTCTGTGCCCGGATCGTCCTGCAGGGGCAGGAGGACCTACCGCAGGGGGCGGAGGAGAACAGGCTGTTTGGTTGTTGTTGCGTTCGGCTGTTCGGCGGACTCCTCGGTCGGCTGCGTGACCGGTGGACGAGCCCCGGGTCTCAGGCGCGCTTGCGGGTGCCTCCCTTGCCCGCGGCCGCCGTGCTCGCACCCTTGCCCACGCCGGTCTTGCCGGCGGTCTTGCCAGCGATCTTGCCGGCCGCAGCGGCCGCCTTGCCCGTGGAGGTCTTGCGTGCCGGGGCGGTGGTCGAGGCTGCCGCGCCTGCGGCCTTGCGTGCCTTCGGTGCGGCGGCGGTCTTCCGGGTCGCGGTCGCCTTCTCGGTCGCCGTCGTCCGCGCGGCGGTGGCGGCAGCCGTGCGCTTCGTGGCCCGGGTCACCGCCGCAGCCTTGGCCGCACCGGCCGCGGGCACCTTGGCGCCCGTGGGCCGGTGGGTCGAGCGCGCGCTCTTGGCGAGCACCGGTGCCAGGAACCGACCGGTGTGGCTGCCCTCGACCTCGGCCACCTCCTCCGGCGTGCCCTCGGCCACGACGAGGCCACCACCGCTGCCGCCCTCGGGACCCATGTCGACGATCCAGTCGGCGTTCTTGATGACGTCGAGGTTGTGCTCGATGACGATGACGGTGTTGCCCTTGTCGACCAGCCCCTGCAGGACCTCGAGCAGCTTGCGGATGTCCTCGAAGTGCAAGCCGGTCGTGGGCTCGTCGAGGACGTAGACGGTGCGGCCGGTGGAGCGCTTCTGCAGCTCGGAGGCCAGCTTGACGCGCTGGGCCTCGCCGCCGGAGAGCGTGGGCGCGGGCTGGCCCAGGCGCACGTAGCCGAGCCCGACGTCGTTGAGCGTCTTCATGTGCCGGGCGATGCCGGGCACCGCGGCGAAGAAGTCTGCGGCCTCCTCGATCGGCATGTCGAGGACGTCGGCGATGGTCTTGCCCTTGAAGTGCACCTCGAGCGTCTCGCGGTTGTAACGGGCGCCGTGGCACACCTCGCACGGGACGTAGACGTCCGGCAGGAAGTTCATCTCGATCTTGATGGTGCCGTCACCCGAGCAGGCGTCGCAGCGCCCGCCCTTGACGTTGAAGGAGAACCGCCCCGGCTGGTAGCCGCGGATCTTCGCCTCGGTGGTCGTCGCGAACAGCTTGCGGATCGCGTCGAAGACGCCGGTGTAGGTGGCCGGGTTGGAGCGCGGGGTGCGGCCGATGGGGCTCTGGTCGACGTGCACCACCTTGTCGAGGTGGTCCAGCCCCTTCACGGTCTTGTGGCGCCCGGGGACGTGGCGCGCGCCGTTGAGCTTGTTGGCGAGCACGTTGTAGAGGATGTCGTTGACCAGCGTCGACTTGCCGGAGCCGGAGACGCCGGTGACAGCCACGAGGTTGCCGAGCGGGAACGAGACGTCGACACCGTCGAGGTTGTGCTCTCGCGCCCCGACGACGGTGACCTCGCGCCCCTTCTCCTGGGGCCGGCGCTGCAGCGGGGTGGGGATCTCGAGGCGACCAGAGAGGTACTTGCCGGTGACCGAGTCCGGGTGGTCGAGCAGGCCCTGCACGGGCCCGGAGTGCACGACGACACCGCCGTGCTCGCCGGCGCCGGGGCCGATGTCGACGACCCAGTCGGCCGTGGCGATGGTGTCCTCGTCGTGCTCGACGACGATGAGGGTGTTGCCGAGGTCGCGCAGGCGGGTCAGCGTCTCGATGAGCCGGTGGTTGTCTCGCTGGTGCAGGCCGATGCTCGGCTCGTCGAGGACGTAGAGGACGCCGACGAGGCCCGACCCGATCTGGGTGGCCAGGCGGATGCGCTGCGCCTCGCCACCGGACAGCGTGCCGGCCGGGCGGTCGAGGGACAGGTAGTCGAGGCCTACGTCGAGCAGGAAGCCCAGCCGCGCGTCGATCTCCTTGATCACGCGCTCGGCGATCTGGCGCTCTCGGGGCGTGAAGTCGACCTCCTTGAGGAAGGCCGCGCACTCGGCGATGGCGAGGGCACAGATGGCCGAGATGCTGTGGCCGCCGATGGTGACGGCGAGCGACTCGGGCTTGAGGCGGGCCCCGCCGCACTCCGGGCACGGCACCTCCCGCATGTAGCCCTCGTAGCGCTCGCGGCTCCATTCGGAGTCCGTCTCGGAGTGCCGGCGCTTGACGAACGGGACGACGCCCTCGAAACCGGTCGTGTAGGAGCGCTCACGGCCGTAACGGTTCTTGTAGCGGACGTGGACCTTGTAGTTCTGGCCGTGGAGCAGGGCCTCGCGCGCCCGCGCCGGGAGGGCGTGGAACGGCGCGTCCATGGAGAACTTGAGGTCGTGGCTGAGGGCGGTCATGACCCGCTGGAAGTACTCGGCCGAGCCGCTCCCCTGGGCCCACGGCGCGATCGCACCCTCGGCCAGGGAGAGGTCCTCGTCGGGGACGAGGAGCTCGGGGTCGACCTCGAGCTCGGTGCCGAGACCGCTGCACTTGGGGCAGGCGCCGAACGGGCTGTTGAAGGAGAACGAGCGCGGCTCGACGTCGTCCATCGACAGGGGGTGGTCGTTGGGGCAGGCCATCCGCTCGGAGAAGCGGCGCTCGCGCTCCGGGTCGTCGGCCTCCTTGTCGACGAACTCGACGACGAGCACGCCCCCGGCCAGGCCGAGAGCGGTCTCCACGGAGTCGGTGAGGCGGCGCTTGGCGCCCGCGTCGTCGCCCTTGGCCACGAGGCGGTCGACGACGACGTCGATGGTGTGCTTGACCTGCTTCTCGAGCTTCGGCGGGTCGGTGAGCGAGACGACCTCGCCGTCGACCCGCGCCCTCGAGAAGCCCTTGCTCTGCAGCTCGGTGAAGAGGTCGACGTACTCCCCCTTGCGGGCGCGCACGACGGGCGCCAGCACCTGGAAGCGGGTGCGGTCGGGCAGCTCGAGCAGCCGGTCGACGATCTGCTGCGGGCTCTGCCGGGTGATCGGCTCGCCGCAGACCGGGCAGTGCGGACGGCCCGCGCGGGCGAAGAGCAGGCGGAGGTAGTCGTAGACCTCCGTGATGGTGCCGACGGTCGACCGCGGGTTGCGGTTGGTCGACTTCTGGTCGATCGAGACCGCCGGGGACAGGCCCTCGATGAAGTCGACGTCGGGCTTGTCCATCTGACCCAGGAACTGCCGCGCGTAGGCGGACAGCGACTCCACGTAGCGGCGCTGGCCCTCGGCGAAGATGGTGTCGAACGCCAGCGACGACTTGCCCGACCCGGACAGGCCGGTGAACACGATCATCGAGTCGCGGGGGAGCTCGACGGAGACGTCCCTGAGGTTGTGTTCGCGGGCGCCCCGGACGACGAGCTGGTCGTGGTTGGGGCGGGCTGGGGGCGTGGTGGGGTGCACTGCGGTCACGCGCTTCATGCTAGGTGCCTGCACTGACAGCCGCGTCACCAGCGCCTACCGTGACCCCATGACGACGCCTCGTACCCACGCATGACGACGCCCCCCACGAGCACCCCGATCGAGGAGTACGCCGTCCTCGGCGACACCGAGACCGCCGCGCTGGTCAGCCGGTCCGGGTCGATCGACTGGCTGTGCCTGCCGCGGTTCGACTCCCACGCGTGCTTCGCCGCCCTGCTCGGCACGCCTGAGCACGGCCGGTGGCTGCTGGGCCCCACCAAGAAGGCGCGCAGCACCCGCCGCTACCTGGAGAACTCCTTCGTGCTGGAGACCGTCCACGAGACCGACACCGGCTCCGTACGGGTGCTCGACCTCATGCCCATCGGCGACGGGCGGGCCGACATCATCCGCACGGTCGAGGGCCTGCACGGCACCGTGCGCATGCGCCACGAGTGGGTCGTCCGCTTCGACTACGGCACCGTGCGGCCGTGGGTCTCCCGGGGCGTGGGGCACCGCCTGGACAGCGACGTCATCACGGCGGTCGCCGGCCCGGACATGCTCATCCTGCGCGGCACCCGCCTCCCGACCGCCGTCGACGGTCACCACGTCGACGAGTTCGAGGTCGCCGCCGGCCAGGTCCAGACCTTCTCGACGACGTGGTTCCCCTCGTACGAGCCCGTCCCTCCCCCGCTGGACATCGACTCCCGCATCGAGGAGACCATCGCGCGCTCCAACGAGTGGGCGGGGCGCTGCAGCTACGGAGGCCCCTACAGCGAGCAGGTGGTCAGGTCGCTGCTCACCCTGCGCATGATGACCCACTCCCGCTTCGGCGGGATCGTGGCCGCCCCGACGACGAGCCTGCCCGAGGACTTCGGCGGGGAGCGCAACTGGGACTACCGCTTCTGCTGGCTGCGCGACGCGTCCCTCACCCTGGAGGCGCTGGTCAACTCGGGCTACCTCGAGGAGGCGAGGCTCTGGCGCAACTGGCTGATCCGCGCGGTCGCCGGCGACCCCGAGGACCTGCAGATCATGTACACGATCGACGGCGCCCGACGCCTTCCCGAGCGCACGCTCGACCACCTCCCGGGCTACGCAGGGTCCACGCCCGTGCGGATCGGGAACGGTGCCGTCGACCAGCGGCAGTCCGACGTGCTCGGCGAGGTCATGATCGCGCTCGACGAGGCCCGCGAGAAGGGACTCGAGGTCTCCCGGCAGGGCTGGGCCATGCAGCGCACGCTCGTCAACCACCTCGCCGAGCACTGGCAGCGTCCCGACAACGGGCTGTGGGAGATCCGCGGCCCGCTGCGCCACTTCACCCACTCCCGGGTAATGGTGTGGGCCGCCTTCGACCGCGCCGTACGCGGCGTGGAGCACTGGGGGCTCGAGGGCCCGGTCGAGCGGTGGCGCGCCCTGCGCGACCAGGTCCGCGAGGAGATCCTCGAGCACGGCTGGTCCGCCGAGCGGGGCACCTTCACCCAGCACTACGACACCGACCAGGTCGACGCCTCGCTCCTGCTCATCCCGCAGGTGGGCTTCCTGCCCCCGGACGACCACCGCGTCCTCGGCACCATCGCGGCCGTGGAGGAGGACCTCATGCGCGACGGCTTCCTCATGCGCTACCGGACCGAGACGAAGGTCGACGGGCTCTCCGGTGACGAGCACCCCTTCCTCGCCTGCTCGTGGTGGCTCGTCACGGCGTACGCACAGTGCGGCCACCTCGACAAGGCCCGCCCCCTCATGGAGCGGCTCGTGGCGGTGATGAACGACGTCGGCCTGGTGTCGGAGGAGTACGACCCGGTGGCCCGGCGAATGGTCGGCAACTTCCCGCAGGCGTTCTCCCACCTGGCCTTCATCGGTGCTGCGCACGCGCTCGCCGACGCGGAGGCGCGGGGTGCCGCCGAGGCGGGGACCCGGATACCGTGACGCGGATGACGCGCGAGCTCACCGTCCTGGCCGACCAGACCGACCGCCTCCTGGCCACCGCCCGGGGCCTCACCGACCCCGGCGGCCCCTCGTTGTGCGAGGGGTGGAGCCGCGGGCACGTCCTGACCCACCTCGCCCGCAACGCCGAGGCCATCGGCCGCCTCGCGTCGTGGGCGGTGACCGGACAGCGCGAGGAGATGTACCCCGGGGGTGCCGAGGCCCGCGACGCCGACATCGAGGCCGGGGCCCGCCGAGCCGCGGACGAGCTCGTCCGCGACGTGGCCGCCACGGCTGCAGACCTCGTCCCGCGCCTGGAGGCCCTCGAGGGGCCGCTGGCCGCCCAGGAGGTGGAGATGCGCGGCGGTATGCGGGTGCCGGCCACGGGACTGCCCTTCCTGCGGCTACGTGAGGTCGTCTACCACCACGTCGACCTCGACGCCGGGTTCGCGTTCGACGACGTGGATCCCGACCTGCTGCGCCGGTTCGTTGCCGACGCCGTGCACCGGCTCGGTCTCGGCAAGCGCCCGCCGGGCGTCGTGGTGCGCTCCGACGAGGGCGACGCCTGGACGGTGGGCGACGGCTCTGCGACCGTGGCCGGTCCCTTGTCCGGGATCCTGCTCTGGCTGGCCCGGCGCGACACGTCGCAGGTCCGCGCCGTCGACGGCGAGGTCCCCTCGCTCCCCCGCGGCGCCTGAGACCGTCAGCCCGTCAGCCCGTCAGGACGGACGGGCCGGTGATCCCGGCCCGTCGGGCGATGGCGACCGCGGCGAGCGCGGAGTGCACCTTGAGCTTGTGCAGGATGCTCTGGATGTGGGTGCGCACCGTGTTGGGCGACACGTGGAGCAGCTCGCCGATCTCCGTGCGGCTCATGCCCTCCGCGAGGCACCCCAGCACCTCGAGCTCGCGGGTCGTGAGCTCGCTGATCCCCTGCACGTGCTCCAGGGGTGCACGCTGGCCGCGGGACAGTGACACCAGCACCCCGGCGAGCAGCTCGGCGGGGATGCGGGTCTCGCCGTGGGCGACGCCGCGGACCGCCTCGACGAGGTCCTCGGCGGTGGCGGTCTTGGCCACCCAGCCGCGTACCCCGCCCTGGACCGCCTCGACGATCTGGCTGCCCGAGTCCAGCCCCGTGACGATGACGACCCCGACGTCGGGGCGCCGCTGCAGCGCCTCGACGGCCAGCGGCAGCCCGTCGACGCCTGCGAGGTCGAGGTCGAGGACCATGACGTCGAACTCGCCCTCCTCGAGCAACGCCTGCCCGCCCTCGAGGGTCGTGGCCGTCCCCACCACCGTGAGGTCCTCGTAGTCCGCGAGGCACACGACGAGGGCGTCCACGAAGACCTCGTGGTCGTCGACGACGACGACGCGTATGGGGGCTGGCATAGCGCAACCATGCCGTCTGGCGCCCGCGCCACCCACCGACCCGTGCTGGAGAAGGCCCTACGTCAATAGGGTGATTCTGCGGACGACCCCTCTCTGGGCACCCTACGGAGCATGCGCGAGGGCTCCCACACCGGTCATGACCGGCGCAGGAGCCCTCGGCACGTGCGGGCTCAGCGCAGGTGCACCGGCCACGAGTCGAGCGACCCGTGGGCGGACATGAGCGCGGCGGCCTGGAGCCGGGAGTGGACCCCCAGCTTCGTGAGGAGGTTCTGGACGTGGGTCCGGGCGGTGCTGCGCTGCACGCCCAGGGCCTCGGCCATCTCCTCGGTCGTCTGGCCCTCCATGATGCAGCGCATCACCTGCCACTCACGGTCGGTGAGGAACTGCAGGGCCCAGAGCGGGTCCTCGGTCGACTTCTGCGGGCGCAGTGCGCGCTGCAGCAGGGCCGGCTCGACCGCCAGCTGGCCGCGCACGGCACGGTCCAGCATCTCGACGATCTCGGCGATCGGCTTCTCCTTGCCGACGTAGCCGGACGCGCCCTCGACGATGGCCCGCCCGACGATGGCGTGGTCCGCCTCGGCCGAGAGCATCACGACCTTGGTCTCGGCGGAGACCTCCCGGATCTGGTGGATCGCCATGACCGAGGTGCCACTGGGGAAGTTCACGTCCAGCAGGCAGACATCCGGCTTGTGCATCTCGACGGCCGCGATGGCCTCCTCGGGGTTGCCCGCGAGGGCGACGACCTCGTGGCCAGCGGCACCGAGCGCGAGGCCGAGGGCCTCGAGCAGGAGCAGGTGGTCGTCACAGACGACGATCCTCATGACGCCACGGACCGGATGGCCGTGCCGGCGAGGGTGATGTCGGCGACGACGCCGCCCTCCTCGGCCGTGCTGATGCGGAACGAGCCGTGGCAGGCCGCCACCATCGCCCGCGTGGTGGTCAGCCCGAGCGAGGTGCGCGAGCTGATGCGCCCCAGCCCCGGGCCGTCGTCGCGCACGGTGACGTGCACGCCGGCGGCGTCGGTGTGGACGGCGACAGCCACGTGGCCGTCGTCGCCCGCGGCCCGGACCGCGTTGTCCAGGACGCAGGCGAGTGCCCGGCTCAGGGCCACGGGACGCGCCCATGCCCGGAGCGGGGTGTCCGCGTCGAGGGTGATGACGCAGGCGGCGGTCGCCTGCGCCCGGTCGACGGCCGACGCGGCAACCTGCACCACGTCGGTGTCGACGACCTCGTCACCGTGGGCCTCGCCGAGGACGACCTCGACGAGGTCGGCGAGCCATCGTGCCTGTCCGGCGATCCCATCCATCTTGCGACCGACGTCGCCGCCTTCGGTCCCCGACAGGAGGAGGATCGCAGCGAGTGGTTGACGCAGGTCGTGCAGCAGTGCCCTGACCGTGTCCATCTCTCCACCAGCGACAGATCGCTGGTAGTCCTGAATCTGTGCAGCCATGTGTTCCCTCACCAACCCGCGGACGGAAACCTGCACCCCCTGTGAGCTCTCCGTGGCTCCGCGACCGGTCAAACGTAGGACGTGCAAAAGAACGGCAGCAATAGTCATTAGGGACTAAGCGAGTTCGCTGAGTCATGCTGTTTGCCTACCCTCGTTGCAGAATGCATGACATGACCTACGACGGGCACACCACCCCATCCGCACGAGGCACCGAAATCGTCCTGGAGGTTCTCAGCATCCGGAAGATCTCCGTCTCGGCGATGGACAACAACGCCTATCTCCTGCGGTGCCGGTCCACCGGAGCACAGCTGCTCATCGACGCCGCGGACGAGGCGCCACGGCTGCTCGAGATGGTCGCCGAGGGCAGCGGCCCGCTCGAGACGGTGGTGACGACGCACCAGCACTGGGACCACCACCGCGCGCTCGCGGAGGTCGTCCGCGCCACGGGTGCGACGACGGTGTGTGGCGCCGACGACGCCGCCGGTATGCCGCTCCCCCCGGACCGCACGGTCGGCCAGGGCGACCAGGTGAGGTTCGGCGAGGTGGTGCTCGACGTCATCCACCTCCGCGGTCACACCCCCGGGTCGATCGCGCTGGCGTACGGCGACCCGCACGGCCACACGCACCTGTTCACCGGTGACTCGCTCTTCCCCGGAGGGGTGGGCAACACCAAGAACCCGGGCCAGTCCTTCGACTCCCTCATCGAGGACGTGACGACGCGGGTCTTCGACGTCTACGACGACGACACCCACGTCCACCCCGGGCACGGCGCCGACACCACGCTGGGCGCCGAGCGGCCGCACCTGCAGGAGTGGCGCGAGCGCGGCTGGTGACCTCGCGGGGTGGCCCGGGCAGATCGCGCCGACGGTCGGGCGGACACCCCGGGGACCGCGGCGTGGCGCTCACTACAGTCACCGGCATGTCGCCGCGCCGGGCACCCGCCCCTCCCCTGCTGCTCGTCCTCACAGCAGTGGTGTCGGTGCAGTTCGGCGGCGCGCTCGCAGCGACCCTCGTCCCCGAGATCGGCGCCGCGGGCTCGGTCACGTTGCGCCTGCTCTTCGCGACCCTGATCCTGCTCGGTATCGCGAGGCCCCGGCTCCGTGGTCACGACGCCGCGGCCTGGCGCACGGTCGTGGCCTTCGGGCTGGCCCTGGGCCTGATGAACCTCGCCTTCTACGCCTCCCTGGCGCACCTTCCCATCGGCGTGGCCGTCACGGTCGAGTTCCTCGGTCCGCTGACCCTGGCCACGGTGCTGGCCCGGCGAGCGCGCGACCTGCTGGCGGTGGCCGCTGCAGCTGTGGGGGTCGTCCTCATCTCCCGCGCCCTGCAGGTCCCGCTCTCCCAGATCGAGTGGACCGGGCTGGGTCTCGCGGCGCTGGCGGGAACCTGCTGGGCCGGGTACATCCTCGCCAGCGGCCGCGCCGGCACCCAGTTCGCGCAGCTCGACGGGCTCGCGCTGGCGATGACGGTCGCCTTCGTCGTCACCCTGCCGCTGGGGCTGCGCACCGTGCCGACGTGGACGGGTGAGTCGGTCGCGAAGGGTTTGGGCATCGCCGTGCTGTCCTCGGTGCTGCCGTACTCGCTCGAGCTCGCGGCCCTGCGGCACCTGACCGCGCGGGTGTTCGGCATCCTGCTCAGCCTCGAGCCCGCCGCCGCCGNGGATGGCCCTGGTGGTGCTGGCCAGTGCGCTCGTCATGGGAGGCGGGGGCCAGCGCCGCGACCCGGCGGCGCAGGGTGCCTAGGAGGTCGCGTCCGCGCGCTCGTCGCGCCGGGTCTTGAGCAGGCTGGCGACGGTGGTGACCCCGAGGATCAGGACGATCGCGGCCAGCGACACCGAGATCGGGATGTCGGGGGCTGCCTCGACGTGCTTGCCACCGTTGATGAACGGCAGCTCGTTCTCGTGGAGCGCGTGCAGCACGAGCTTGACGCCGATGAACGCGAGCAGCACGGCCAGCCCGATGCTGAGGTAGACGAGCTTCTTGAGCAGGCCGCCGATGAGGAAGTACAGCTGCCGCAGCCCCATGAGCGCGAACAGGTTCGCGGTGAGGACGAGGTACGGCTCCTTGGTCAGGCCGTAGATCGCCGGGATGGAGTCGAGCGCGAAGAGCAGGTCGGTCGTGCCCAGCGCCATGATGACGATGAACATCGGGGTGGCCAGCTTCTTGCCGTCGATCCTGGTGAACAGCTTGGCGCCGTCGTACTCCTGCGTCGCGGGGAACCGGCGCTCGACCCACTTCATGAAGCGGTTCTCCTCGTACTCGTCGTCGTCACCCTCGCCCTCGCGGGCCAGCTTGACCGCGGTGTAGATGAGGAACGCGCCGAAGATGTAGAAGACCCAGGAGAACTGGTTGATCGCCGCGGCGCCGGCGGCGATGAAGATGCCGCGCAGGATGATCGCGATGATGATGCCGATGAGCAGGGCCGCCTGCTGCAGCTTCTCGGGGACCCCGAACCGGGCCATGATCAACAGGAAGATGAACAGGTTGTCCACCGACAGCGAGTACTCGGTGAGCCACCCCGCGTAGTACTCCGTCATGAACTTCGCGCCGGCCTGGTCGTGGGTGAACCACCAGACGCCGAGGCCGAACACCACGGCGGCCCCGACGTAGAGGGCCAGCGCGCCGCTGACCTCCTTGGTCGTGGGCACGTGGGGGCGACGGGCGATGACGAACACGTCGAAGAGCAGGACCGCGGCCATCAGGCCGATGGTGAGCCACCAGACCCAGGTGGGGACCTGCATCTGGGTCGAGGTGGTGTAGGCGAGGGTGGTCAAGGCAGAGCCTTCCGGTCACGGGCGTGGCCGGAGGTCTCTCCCGCCCTGGTGTGGCGGACCGGTTCCCCGGGCCGCGTGGGCGTGGCCGGGGCCACGAGCCGGTCGGCCGTGATGACGAGGACACCGCGTGGGGATACTCCCCTCCGAGTGGTCAGCACCAGACTGTACCCGCCTCCCGGGGTGTGGCCCGACCCGTGTCCGGGTACAACGGGGCACATGGCTGAGAACACGTCGAGGAACAAGTCCGGCTCCGGCAAGGCCGACCCGGGTCCCAGCGTCAAGGACCCGGAGGTCTACGAGGCCCTGCGCGACGACGGCGCATCCAAGGAGAAGGCGGCCCGGATCGCCAATTCGGCAGCAGCGCGCGGCCGGTCGGCGGTGGGCCGCAAGGGCGGTGAGCACGGCGACTACGAGGACTGGAAGGTGGAGGACCTGCGCCACCGCGCTGCAGACCTCGGGATCGAGGGCCGGTCGTCGATGTCGAAGTCGGAGCTCATCGACGCCCTGCGCAACCACTGACCCGCGACCGGCTACTGGGTCGCGGCCGACATCTGCCGCAGCTCCTTCTTCAGGTCGCCGATCTCGTCGCGCAACCGGGCTGCCAGCTCGAAATGCAGGTCGGCCGCGGCCTGGTGCATCTGCGTCGACAGCTCCTGGATGAGGTTGGCCAGGTCGTTGGCGGGCAGGTTGCGCAGCCGGTCGGAGGCCACGCCGGCATCGGCCTGGACGGCCCCACGGCCACCCCGGCCGCCACCCTTGCCGCGTGACTGGCTGCGCCCCGAGCCGATGAGCGCCTCGGTGTCGGCGTCCTCCCGCTGGAGCAGGTCGGTGATGTCCGCGATCTTCTTGCGCAGCGGCTGGGGGTCGACCCCGGCCTCGAGGTTGTAGGCGATCTGCTTCTCGCGGCGGCGGGTGGTCTCCTCGATGGCCTCCTGCATGGAGGGCGTGATCTTGTCGGCGTACATGTGGACCTGGCCGGACACGTTGCGGGCCGCGCGGCCGATGGTCTGGATGAGCGACCGGGCCGACCGCAGGAACCCCTCCTTGTCGGCGTCGAGGATGCTCACCAGCGAGACCTCGGGCAGGTCGAGCCCCTCCCGCAGCAGGTTGATGCCGACGAGGACGTCGTACTCGCCCATCCGCAGCTCGCGCAGCAGCTCGACCCGTCGCAGGGTGTCGACCTCGCTGTGCAGGTAGCGGACCCGCACCCCCTTGTCGAGGAGGTAGTCGGTGAGGTCCTCGGCCATCTTCTTGGTCAGCGTGGTGACCAGGACGCGCTCGTTCTTCTCGGTCCGGACCCCGATCTCGTGCAGGAGGTCGTCGATCTGGCCCTTGGTGGGCTTGAGCACGACCTCGGGGTCGATGAGGCCCGTCGGGCGGATGATCTGCTCGACGACGCCGCTGCTCTGCGCCAGCTCGTAGGGACCGGGCGTCGCCGAGAGGTAGACGGTCTGGCCGATGCGGTCGAGGAACTCCTCCCACCGGAGAGGGCGGTTGTCCATGGCGGAGGGCAGCCGGAAGCCGTGGTCGACGAGCTGGCGCTTGCGCGACATGTCGCCCTCGTACATGGCCCCGATCTGGGGCACCGTCACGTGGGACTCGTCGATGACGAGCAGGAAGTCCTCGGGGAAGTAGTCGAGCAGGGTGTTGGGGGCCGAGCCGCGGGCCCGGCCGTCGATGTGCATCGAGTAGTTCTCGATGCCGGAGCAGGAGCCGACCTGCCGCATCATCTCGATGTCATAGGTCGTGCGCATGCGCAGGCGCTGGGCCTCGAGCAGCTTGCCCTGCTTCTCGAACGCCGCGAGCTGGTCGGCGAGCTCGAGCTCGATACCGCGGATCGCGCGCTCCATGCGCTCCGGGCCGGCGACGTAGTGCGTGGCCGGGAAGACGTACATCTCCTGCTCCTCGCGCATGATCTCGCCGCTGACGGGGTGCAGGGTGTAGATGCGCTCGATCTCGTCGCCGAAGAACTCGATGCGGACGGCCAG
This sequence comes from Phycicoccus sp. Soil748, assembly GCF_001428025.1. Taxonomy (GTDB): domain Bacteria; phylum Actinomycetota; class Actinomycetes; order Actinomycetales; family Dermatophilaceae; genus Pedococcus. The sequence continues at coordinate 452,294 of NZ_LMSC01000012.1, forward strand.
CTCCTCGTAGACCGGGATGATCTCGACGGTGTCGCCGCGCACCCGGAACGTGCCACGGGTGAACGCGAGGTCGTTGCGGGTGTACTGCATCTGCACGAACCGGCGCAGCAGGTCGTCGCGGTCGACCTGCTGGCCGACCTTGAGCCGGGCCATCCGGTCGACGTACTCCTGGGGCGTGCCGAGGCCGTAGATGCAGGACACCGAGGCCACGACGACGACGTCGCGACGGGTGAGCAGGGAGTTGGTCGCGCTGTGGCGCAGCCGCTCGACCTCGTCGTTGATCGAGGAGTCCTTCTCGATGTAGGTGTCCGTCTGCGGGATGTAGGCCTCGGGCTGGTAGTAGTCGTAGTAGGAGACGAAGTACTCGACCGCGTTGTGGGGCAACAGCTCTCGGAACTCGTTGGCCAGCTGCGCCGCCAGCGTCTTGTTGGGCGCCATCACCAAGGTCGGTCGCTGGACCTCCTCGATCAGCCAGGCGGTCGTCGCGGACTTGCCCGTGCCGGTGGCGCCGAGGAGGACGGTGTTCTCCTCCCCCGCCCGGACGCGCTTGGCCAGGTCGGCGATGGCCGCGGGCTGGTCGCCGGCGGGCTGGAACTCGGAGACGACCTGGAACGGTGCCACCGTGCGCTGCAGGTCGGTCGTGGGACGCATGGGACAACCGTATGCCTCCGCACCGACAGCGCACCGGTCGCCATGGTGTCGGGCACCGACGTCCGGGCCATGTCCGACCCCGCGCTACCGTGAGCGCCGCTCCGCCACCCGACCATCCCCACCCGTCACCGCCCCGTCCAAGGAGGCCACCCGTGTCCGCCCCGGCGACCACGTCCCGACTCACGCGCCGCGGCATACCGGTCGACCCGCGGTTGCGGGTCCTGGCCCTGGGCACCTTCGTCAACCGCGCCGGTGCCGGCGCGACCGTCACGACGTTCGCCCTGTACTTCACCCGGGTGGTCGGCCTGTCGGCCGCCCAGGTCGGGCTCGCGCTCTCGATCGCCGCGGTCGTCGGGATGCTCGCGCAGGTCCCGCTCGGCCACCTCGGTGACACCCGCGGGCCGCGCGAGGTGATGTCCGCGCTCACGGCCGGCTTCGGGGCGGTGGGGCTGCTGTTCCTCGTCGTGCGTGACTTCTGGACGCTGACCCTGGTGCTGGCCGTGGTGACCGCCCTGCAGAACGGCGGCGGCTCCGTGCGCAACGGCTACATCGGTCGGATCGCCGTCGGCGGCTCCGGGGTGGCCTTCAAGGCCTACCTGCGGGCGGTGACCAACCTGGCCATGTCGCTCGGGGCCGCCCTGGGAGGCATCGCCCTGTGGGTCGACCGGCCGTGGGCCTACCTCGCGGTGTTCGCCGTCGACGGCGTCACGGGCATCGTCGCCGGGCTGGTCAGCCTCCGGCTCCCGCACCTGTCCCCCGCCCCGGCGCGGGGAGCCGGTGAGCCCCGGCTCGCGGTCCTGCGCGACACCCCCTACGTCGTCGTGACCCTGTTGACCGGCATCGTCGCCATGCACTTCGTCGTCATGGAGATCGGCATCCCCCTGTGGGTCAGCCAGCACACGAAGGCCCCGACCGCGATCGTCGCGGTGCTGCTCGTCCTCAACACCGTCGCCGTGACGCTCTTCCAGGTGCGGATGACCCGTGGTGTGGACGGCGTCGTCGAGTCCTCGCGCACCATGGTGCACGGTGCCCTGTGGATCGCCGTGGCGTTCGCCGTGATCGCGACCTCGGGCTGGCTGGGACCTGTCGGTGCCGCTGCGGTGCTGGTGGTGGGCGCCGCCGTCCACGTGGTCGGCGAGATGCGCTCCAGTGGTGGGCAGTGGGGTGTCCAGATGGGCCTGGCCCCGCAGGAGCGGCAGGGCCAGTACCAGGGCTTCGCCGGCCTCGGCTTCTCGCTGTCCAACGTCGTGGCGCCGACCCTCATCACGCTGCTGTGCATCGAGTGGGGCTGGCCGGGCTGGCTGGTCCTGGCCGCGCTGGTGTTGGGCGCTGCCCTCGCCCTACGGCCCGTCACCGCCTGGGCGCAGCGGACGCGCGAACGCTACGGCGCCCTCTCGGCCACGGGCTGAGACGTCGCTGCGAGCGCCCCGCTGCCCGCGTTGACTGCGGGGGTGGACACAGCTGCCGTCGGAGAGACCCGGCGGTGGGCGATGCTGGTGGCCAGCACCCTCGCGCAGGCCGCTTCGGCGATCGCCCTGCACGGGCCGGCCTTCCTCATCCCGGTCCTGGTGAGGCGCCTGGACCTGTCACTGGCGCAGGCGGGTCTGGTCAGTGCCGCTCCCGTGGTGGGCGTGATGCTCACCCTCGTCGGCTGGGGGCTGCTCGTCGACCGCAGGGGTGAGCGGCTCGTCCTCGTCACGGGCCTGTTCCTGACGTCCGCAGCGTGCCTCGCCGGCACCGTCGTGCACGGCCCGGTCGCTCTGGCCCTGACGCTGTTCCTCGCCGGCGGCGCCGCAGCCTCGGCGAACGCCGCCAGCGGTCGCGTCATCGCCGGCTGGTTCCCGCCGCACCGACGGGGGCTCGCCATGGGCATCCGCCAGATGGCCCAGCCGCTCGGCGTGGGCGTCGCCGCGGTCACCATGGCCGTCATCGCGGACGCGGACGGCATCGGCGCGGCCCTGTGGGTGCCGACGGTCGCGGCCGCCGTGGCGGCGGCCCTGGTGGTTGTGGTCGTGCTCGACCCGCCGCGACCGGCCCGGCGCGCCGTCCGCGCCGACAACCCCTACCGACGCGACCGCTACCTCGGGCGCATCCACGGGGTCTCGATGCTGCTCGTCGTGCCGCAGTTCGTGGTGTGGACCTACACGCTGGTCTGGCTCGTGGACGACCGTGGCTGGTCGCCCGGTGCTGCCGGTGGGCTCGTCGCGCTCACGCAGGCGGCAGGCGCGCTCGGTCGCATCGGGGTGGGCCACCTCTCGGATCGCGTCGGGAGCAGGATGCGTCCGCTGCTGTGGGTGGCCCGCGGCGCCGTCGTGGCGATGCTGGTGCTCGCCGCCACGACCGGGCTCGGCTGGGGCCTGGCGGTGGTGGTCCTGGTCGTCGCGTCCGTAATCACCGTGGCCGACAACGGGCTCGCCTTCACCGCCGTGGCCGAGCGCGCCGGGCCGTTCTGGAGTGGCCGGGCCCTGGGGGTGCAGAACACCGGCCAGTTCCTCGTCGCCGCGGTGGTGCCCCCGCTGGCGGGGCTGGCGGTCGTGCACGCCGGGTACGCCGCGGCGTTCGCCCTCGCAGGAGTCGTCGCCACTGCAGCCCTTCCCCTCGTCCCGGTACGGGCCGAGGACCGGCTCACCTGAGCCAGAGACTCACCCCGACCACGGCACCGCCCAGCGAGCACAGCACGGTGACGGCCAGGACGAGCGACATGGGGGTGTAGGGCGAGTAGCCACGGGAGTCGTCGCCGAGCTGGCCGAGGCGCCGGTGCACCGACCAGACGAGGACGCCGCTGACGGCCATGGCTGCCGCTGCGCCCACGGCCACCGGCGTCACGTGGGTGCGCAGGGACACCAGCACCAGGGGCACGAGGCACACCAGCGCGGTCACGGCGGTGCGCTGCCACGCCAGGGCGGTGCGCTCGGGCTGTAGGGCATCGCGGCCGGGTACGTGACCCCTGGGCCCACCACGAGAGCGGCGGAACCGTCCAGCGGCCAGCCGGGTCACGCCACCGACGCCCCGCCCGGCCACGTCACCGGCGCCCCGCCCGGCCACGCCACCGGCGTTCGGCCGGGTCGGGTTCATCGGGTGGTGAGCTCGACGACCGACAGGGTGAGGGTCAGCGCGGCCAGCGCCACCACGCCGGCCGCCAGCATGGCCAGGGCGCGGGGCGCCGGGAGGGGGCGCCCGAGGCGTAGGGCACGTTCGACGCGGGCCCAGGCGGACACGGAACGCAGCGCGAGCGCGCCCCCGCCGAGACAGGACGCGGCTCCCACGAGCGGCGCCCAGTCCGGCATCCCGTCCAGGCTCGAGACCGAGACGATGGCGACGCCGCCACCGACGAGGGCCAGTGCCGTGCGCATCCAGGCAAGAGCGGTGCGCTCGTTGGCCATGGAGAAGCGGGGGTCAGGCTCCTCCCCCACGCCGTACACCCGGTCCGGGCGCCTCGTCTCGCCGTGGCCGGCGTCCGTACCCTGCGCGTCAGCCACGACCCGGCTCCCAACCGCTGTCCAGCGCCCAGGCCCGCGCGCGCTCGTGGGCGGCGTCGAACCACGGCTCCTTGGCGTCGGCGTACTCCTCGACGGAGGACGAGCTGCCGGCCAGCCGGTGCTTCTGCGCGGCGTACTCCTCCCGGGCGAGGTCGTCGGCGCGCAGCCAGTCGCGGAACTGCAGCGCCCAGCGCCATCCCGGGCTGTCGATGACACGGACGTGGATGTGGGCCGGCCGCCCCGGGTCGGCGCTGGCGAGGAACCGCTTGGGCCAGGGCGTCCCGTCCTTGGCGTTGTCCTCGGCGGTCGGGACCGGCCTGGGGAAGCCGGCGTCGTCGAGGGCAGCCACGACGGCCGGGGCGTCGACGTCGGACAGGGACCGCACGCCGACCTGGAGGTCGATGATGTCCTTGGCCGCGAGCCCCGGCACCGCGGTGCTGCCGACGTGGTCTGCGGTGACCAGCACGTCGCCCAGCACGTGCCGAAGCCGCGCCAGCAGGCGCGTCGCCTGGTCGGGCCAGGTCGGGTCAGGGTCCACGAGCACGACGCGCGCAGGCCGGTGGGCGCGCCGACGGTGCCGGACGTTCGCCTCGAAGGGCACGAGCCGCTCGGCCCAGAGCCCGTCGACGCAGGCCAGGAGAGCCTCGCGGGTGTCGTCGTTGTCGAGCCAGACGTCGGCGGCGGCCCGCCGCTGCTCGTCGCCGGCCTGGGCGCCGATGCGGCTGCGCGCGTCGGCCTCGGTCATCCCCCGAGTGGCTGCCAGGCGGCGCACACGCGTCGTCTCGGCCGCGCCGACGACCACGACGAGGTGGTAGGCGGCCCCCATGCCCTTCTCGACGAGGAGCGGGACGTCGTGGACCACGACGGCGTCCGGCGAAGCGGTTGCGAACAGCTCGGCGGTGCGGCGCGCGATGAGCGGGTGCGTGATCCCCTCGAGGTCGCGCCGCGCCTGCTCGTCGCCGAACACGAGTGAGCCCAGGGCCGGTCGGTTGAGCGCCCCGTCGTCATCGAGGACGTCGTCGCCGAACCGCTCGGCGACCGCGTGCAACCCCTCCGAACCCGGCGCAACGACCTCCCGGGCCAGCACGTCGGCGTCGACCACGACCGCCCCGAGCTCCGCGAGCCGTCCGGCCACGGTGGACTTCCCGGACCCGATGCCCCCGGTGAGGCCCACGCGCAGCATGGCGCCACCCTACCGAGGTGGCGGGTCAGAGCACCGGGGCCGCTGCCGGACCGGCGTAGTGGCACGCCACGCCGTGGTCGGCGTCGAGCGGCACCTGGGCCGGCACCTCCTTGACGCACCGCGTGCGCTCCTGCTCGGTCAGCTCCTCCCGGAACCGCGGGCACCGGGTGTGGAAGACGCAACCGCTCGGCGGGTTGATCGGCGACGGCAGGTCGCCGGTGAGCAGGATGCGCGCCCGCCTGTTCTCCTTGCGGGGATCGGGCAGCGGCACGGCGGACAGCAGGGCCTGGGTGTACGGGTGCAGGGGGTCGCCGTAGAGCTCGTCGCGGTCGGCCATCTCCATGATCTTGCCCAGGTACATGACGGCCACGCGGTCGCTGATGTGGCGGACCACTGAGAGGTCGTGGGCCACGAAGACGTAGGTGAGATCGAAGTCGTTCTGGATGTCCTCCAGGAGGTTCACGACCTGGGCCTGGATGGACACGTCCAGCGCCGACACCGGCTCGTCGCAGACGATGAGGGACGGGCGCAGCCCGATCGCCCGTGCGATACCGATGCGCTGGCGCTGGCCCCCGGAGAACTCGTGCGGGTAGCGGTTGTAGTGCTCGGGGTTCAGGCCCACGCGTTCCATGAGCCGCTGGACCTCGGCCTTGACGCCGCCCTCGGGGTCGATCCGCTGGATGGCGAACGGGGCCCCGACGATCGAGCCGATGGTCTGCCGGGGGTTCAGCGAGCCGTACGGGTCCTGGAAGATCATCTGCATCTCCAGCCGGAGCATCCGCAGGTCGTGGCCCGTGACGCCGGTGATGTCCCGCCCCTTGTAGCGGATGCTGCCCGAAGTCGGGGGCAGCAGCTGCAGGATGGTGCGGCCCGCAGTGGACTTGCCACAGCCGGACTCCCCCACGACACCGAGGGTCTCCCCCTTGCGCAGGCGGAACGAGATGCCGTCCACGGCCTTCACCGGGTCGGCGGGCCGCCGGAAGAGGCCGGAGGTCTTCATGGGGAAGTACTTCTTGAGGTCCTCGACCTCGAGGAGCACCTCACCGAGCTCAATGCGGTTCCCGGTCTGCGTCCTGCGTCCACTGAAGCGGCGGCGTCCCGGCGGGGCGCCCTGGCCGGCGCTCACAGCGACGGCCTGATCTGCGTCTGGAAGATGCGGATCCGCTCGTCGGGCGGGATGAGGCACCGTACGGGGTGTGGCCTGTCCGCGTCGAAGCCCGGCTCGACCTGCGCGCACCCGAGCCGGGCGTCGTCCCTGAACGTGCAGCGCGGGTGGAAGGCGCAGCCGGAGGGCGGCGAGATGAGCGAGGGCGGGTTGCCCGGGATGGGCCGCAGACGCTCGATCCGCAGCCGGTCCATCCGGGGCATCGACTGCAGCAGACCCCAGGTGTACGGGTGCTCGGGGGCGTAGAAGAGCTCCTCGGCGACGCCCCGTTCGACCGCGCGGCCGGCGTACATCACGAGGATCTCGTTCGCCATCTCGGCGACTACTCCCAGGTCGTGGGTGATGATGATGATCGAGGAGCCGAACTCCTTCTGCAGTCCCACGAGCAGGTCGAGGATCTGCGCCTGGACGGTGACGTCCAGGGCGGTGGTCGGCTCGTCGGCGATGACCAGGCGCGGGTCGTTGACCAGGGCCATCGCGATCATGGCCCGCTGTCGCATCCCGCCCGAGAACTCGTGGGGGTACTGGTCGATCCGCTTGGCGGGGTTGGGGATCCCCACCCTGTCCAGCATGTCGATCGCGCGCTGTCGGGCTGCCGACTTGCTGGTCTCGTGGTGCACGAGGTAGGCCTCCACCACCTGGTTCCCCACGGTGTAGTAGGGGTGCAGGGCCGAGAGCGGGTCCTGGAAGACCATCGCGACGTCCTTGCCACGGCGACGACGCAGCTCCTCGTCGCCGAGGCCCAGCAGGTCGACTCCGTCGAAGGAGATCAGGCCCGAGATCTCGGCCCGCGTCCCGCGGTAGAGCCCCATGATCGCCTGGCTCGTGACGGACTTGCCCGACCCCGACTCGCCGACGATGCCGAGCGTCTCCCCCTGCCTGAGGTCGAAGCTCAGCCCGTCGACCGCCTTCACCAGGCCGTCCTCCGTGGGGAACCGCACGCGAAGGTCCCGCACCGACAGCAGCACGTCGCCGCCCGGCGCCCTCTCCTCGCTCTCGACGCTGAGCGCAGTACTCATCGACGACTCACCCCTCCCTGCTCGTCGGGCGCATCAGCCGAGCCTCACGCGCGGGTCGATGAACGCGTACAGCACGTCCACGATGATGTTGGCGGTGATGACGAAGAAGGCGGCGACGATGACGATGCCCACGTCGACCGGCAGGTCGAACGTCGTCGACGCCTGCACGGCCAGCTTCCCGAGGCCGTCGTAGTTGAAGACCGTCTCCGTGACGATGGCCCCCGCGAGCAGGCCGCCGAGGTCGAGCCCGGCGATGGTGGCGATCGGGGTCAGGGCCGCACGCATGGTGTGCTTGTAGAGGATCTTGCGTTTCGTCAGCCCCTTCGCCACGGCGGTGCGGATGTAGTCCTCCCCCATCGACTCGATCACGAAGGCGCGTGTCAACCGCACGTAGGCGGCCATGAAGAACAGCGCCAGGGTGAGGCCGGGCAGCACCAGGCCCATCAGCCACGAGGCGGGACTCTCGCTGAACGGCGTGTAGACAGGCACCGGGGTCAGCTGCCACTTGATGGCCACGTAGATGTACAGCGTCAGGCCGACGAAGAACGTGGGGAAGGCGTAGAAGACCAGGGAGGTGCCCACAAGGGCGCGGTCGGTGAACCGCCCCTTCCTCAGCGCCGCGATGACCCCGCCCGAGACGCCGAGCACCATCCACATGATGAAGGCGGCGAAGGCCAGTGAGGCCGTGACCGGCAGCTTGCTCATGAGGATGGACGTGACGTTGTCGTTCATCAGGGGCGAGTAGCCGAGGCATGGTGCCGGGCACTTCGCGATGGTCTGGGGGGCCGTCTTCTTCAGGGCGGGGTCGTCGGGGAACTCACGACCCACGAAGACTCCCTTGACGAAGTCCGCGTACTGCGCGACGACGGGTTTGTCGTAGCCCAGCGCCCTGCGGTTCTGCTCGATGAGCTCCGGGGTGCAGTTCTTGCCGCAGGTGAAGCGGGCCGGGTCGGCCCCGCCGGAGAAGAACAGCAGGTACGTGACCGCGGACATGACGAAGAGCATCACGATGCCGGTGACCACGCGACGCACGACGTAGGCGAGCACGGCACCCCCTCACTGGTGGGCGGGACCGTGCGGGTCGACGAGCCTGTGGTCGCGACCCGCACGGTGGGGTCCATGGGAGGGCGGGTGCCCTCGCACGGGTGGTGCTACTTGGTCTTCACCCCGATGGAACCCAGCTCCGGGTAGCCGTTGGAGGCGGGCGTCTGCATGTAGTTCGTCACGCCCGATCCGTGGAGGAAGAAGAAGCGGTCGACCGACAGCGGGACGTACGCGACGTCCTGTCCGAGGAGGTCGTCGAGCTTGTTGAGCACCGTCGCCGCCGACTGCACGTCGGGCTTGGCGGCCGCCTCGTCGATCAGCTTGTTTGCCGCGTCGCTGGTGTAGTTGCCGTAGTCCTGTCCGTTCGACTTGGGGGTGAGGTTGATCCGGGCGTCGAACAGCGGTGGCGTGACGGTCGCCTGGGTGGGCCAGTCCGCACCCCAGCCGCCCCACATCACGTCGGACTTGTTGTTGGACGGGTTCTGGATCACGTCGTAGTAGGTGTCGGTCAGCGCGTCCAGGGTCACCTTGAAGCCGGCCTTGTCCCAGCCTGCCTTGAGTGCCGCGGCCGAGTTGTCACTGGCCGGGGTGCCGCCCTGGTAGGTGTAGGTGATGGGGTACGGCATCGGCACTCCCGCCTGCTGCAACAGCTGCTTCGCCGCGGCCGGGTCACCGGTGGGTGGAGCGCTGAAGTTCGGGTTGTCCTTGTAGCCGATGAGGACCGGGTTGACGATGGACTTCGCCGGGTGCCCGTACTTGTCGCCACCGCGTGCGGTGATGTAGCCCTGCTGGTCGGTCGACATCTTGAGTGCCTCACGGACCTTGAGGTTCTTCATGCGGTTGAAGTTCGGCAGTACGTAGTCCACGAACGGTGCGTCGACCAGGGTGCTGCGCGCCTTCACGGCCGGGTTGCTGTCGACCTGGCTGTAGAAGGCCGGCGGGACGTTGCGGTCGGTCACGGCGTACTTGTCGTTGCCGCTGTCCGCGATGAGCCGCTGGGAGATGATCTCCTCGGTCAGACCCTCGATGAAGACGATCTTGTCGGGGAGCGCCTTGCGCAGGGTGTCCTCCTTGGGGTCCCAGTTCGGGTTGCGCACGAACGTGCCACCGACGCCCTTCTTCCACGTCCCCTGGATCATGTAGGGCCCGTCGGAGAAGATCGCGTAGTTGGACTGGTCGCCCTTGTCCTGGTCGGCCCGGTAGGGGGCGAAACTGCGCAGCGAGGCAATCGCCAGTGGGAAGTCGGCCCACGGCTTGTTGAAGTGGTAGGTGATCTTCTTGCCCTCGCAGGTCACGGCCTTGTCGAACTCGGCCTGCCCTGCCTTCTTGTACGGCCCGTTGTAGACCGGCAGTCCGTTCTTCGCGGGCACGTCGAGGTAGGCCAGCGCGTAGTTGGGCCCGCCCGTGATCACGTCGGTGGAGAAGCCGCGGGAGAACCCGTACTTGAGGTCCTCACAGGTGATCGGCTTCCCGTCCTGCCACTTGACGCCGTCCTTCAGCGTGAAGGACCACACCTTGCCGCCCTCGGTGGAGGTCCCGGTGTCGGTGGCGAGGTCGGGCACCGGCGTGGTGCCCTTCTTGACGTCCGTCTCGATCGGGAACGACACCAGGTCGCGGTAGAACAGCCGGTTCTCGTTGGCCAGGTCGCGCCCGATGTACGTGCGCTGGGGATCCAGATGCTCCGCGGAACGCTTGGTCAGGTAGTACAGCGTGCCCCCCTTCGCACTACCGACCGCTCCACTGCTGCTGCCGCCGCCCTTCGGGGCCGTGGTGCCGCTGCAGGCCGCCATGGCCAGCACCGAGCCGGCGGCCAGGAGTGTCAGCGCACCATTCCTCGTGATGATCATGTGCTCTCCTTCGATCGTGCATCGATCGTGTCGATGCGCTCACCCGTGCCGAGTCAGCGCAGGGAGTGTCTGGGGGTTGTGAATGCCCCGGTGTCGTTCGCGGTGCCGAACCTGTCCTCCACCGCGGCCTTCACCGTGTTCACCGTCCGGCCTTCGGGTCGAAGGCATCGCGCAGGCCGTCGCCCAGCAGGCTGAACGAGATCACCAGCACCGCGATGGTCAGGGCGGGGTAGAAGAAGAAGGTGAAGTCCGCCGGGGCGTAGTTCACGGAGTACTTCAGGATGTTGCCCAGCGTGGGGGTGGGTGGCTGGATGCCCACCCCGAGGAAGCTCAGGGTGGCCTCGGCGGAGACGTTGACCGGCAGGAGCAGGGTGAAGTAGACGAGGATGGGGGCCCACAGGTTCGGGACCAGCTCCTTGACGTAGATGCGCCCGTTCCTTGCCCCCAGGCTCCGGGCGGCCTCGATGAACTCGCGCTCCCGCAATGAGAGCACCTGGCCCCGGATGATCCTCGCGATGTAGGGGATGGCGAAGATCCCGAGCACCAGGATGATGTAGAGCCCGTTGCTGGGGTTGCCCGCCGGGACCCCGAGCGACGTGAGCCGCTGGATGAACATTCCCGACAGGGCGAGCAGCATCAGCGTCTGCGGGAACGACAGCATCATGTCGATGAAGCGGGTGATGAAGAAGTCCGACTTGCCTCCGCGGAAACCGGCGACGACTCCAAGGGCAGTGCCCCCGACGATCGAGATGACGGTGGCCGACAGCGAGACGATCATGGAGAAGGTCATCCCGAGCAGGATCCGCGACAGGACGTCGCGCCCTGTTCCGGGCTCCAGGCCCAGCGGGTGCGCCAGGCTCATCCCCCCGGGCGTGCTCGACTTGGGCAGGCCCCCGGTGTTGGGGTCGATGAGCTCGCCGTGGAAGGAGTTGGGGTCCAGGACCCCGAGCTTGGACAGCAGCGGCGCGACGATGGCCACAACGACGGCCAGCAGCACCACGGTGAGGACGCCCATGGTGATCTTGTCCCGACGCAGGCGCGCCCGGGCCAGCTGGGCGGGAGTACGCCCGGCAATCACCTTCTCCGCGGTCTCCGCCCCGATGGCCAGGTCGGAGTCCAGGGTGTCGACCGGGGCGTCCCTCTGGGGGCCCCTCGGGTGGTCGGTCATCTGACGACCAGCGAAGTCCGACCGCCGGCCGGGAGCATACGCCGAGGACGAGTCCTCGCTGTGTTGCGGCCGTGGTCAGGAGCCATGGGACACCATCTCCTCTCCTCGCAGTCTCGACCTGCCCCCCACCACGGTCAATGACCCCTGGGTCTCGATTCGGGAGCGGTAAGGACACGCCGGGACCACGGTCGCGGCGACGCGGAGACGAACGAAAGCCTTGCTGGCGCAAGGCTTTTGCTGCGATGGGTGGAGAGCGCCCCCGTTTGGGCGAGTCGCGAGGTCCGTGCGGCCGGTGGCGAGGTCCGCGCCGCTCGAGGGACCGTGACCGGGTCCCCCGCAGCGGGCCGAGAGGGAGTCAGCTGTCGGCGAGGCGGGCGGGGAACCCGCCGGTGGCGACCGGCCCCCAGCGCGTCGGCGTGATGCGCAGCAGGGACTTGTCCTGGGTGACCATCGCCTCGCGGTACTCGTCCCAGTCGGGGTGCTCGCCCGAGATGTTCCGGAAGTACTCGACGAAGGGCTCGACGTCGTCGCGGGCGTCGATGACCTCCGCATCGCCGTCCACCTGGACCCAGGCCCCGCCGAAGTCGTCGGACAGCACCAGCACCGTCGCCTGCGGTCGCTTGCGCAGGTTGGCCGTCTTCGCGCGCTCGCGGTAGCTGGAGATGACGAGCCGGCCGCTGTCGTCGACGCCACCGGTCACCGGTGAGGTCTGGGGGCGGCCGTCGGCGCGGGTGGTGATGAGCACCATCTGGTGCCGGGGCCGGACGAAGTCGAGCAGCCCGTCGAGGTCCACGTCGGTGTTGGTCGCAATGGTTCGTGCCATGCCGCCATCCTCACATGCGACGTCCCGCGGACGCGCCGTCGAGGACGGGACGCCGGGACACGACCTGGTGCCACCACACCGTGGTCAGCGCGGCCACCAGCCCCAGGGAGCTCAGGGCCCGCACGACGGCGACGTAGACCACCATCGTCACCGGCTCCCCCGCCAGGGCAGCATCCGACGCGAAGACACTGCCTGCCACCAGGGGCAGCGCCAGCAGCGCCACCCAGGCGGTTCGGCGCTCCCCCGGCGTCGCCCGCCGCCCACCGGGGTACCGGGGCGTGGTCTCCTCGAGCGCACGCCCGGCCCACACCAGGACGAGGACCAGTCCGACCACACTGCTGCCGTACTGCGCGACCGAGTACACGGGCAGGCCCAGGGTGACCACGCGGTCGAACACCGCCGGCCAGCGCATCACCGCCCAGCCGTTGGCATGCGTGAAGGCGTCCCACACCAAATGGGTCGCGCCCCCGAGCAGGAGGCACGGCACCGACCACAGCCACTCCCGCGCGGTCGGGCGCAGCGGCGGCGGCACCCGCTCACGGTAGGAGCGCGGGGCGAGGTCGCGCAGGACGGGCCCGGCCGCAGCACGCCACAGCCCCACCAGGACCAGCCCCAGCAGGAGGTCGAGCGTGAGCAGCCCGTGCACCGAGTGGGAGACGTCCCGGTAGTCGCCGATCGGTACGAAGTACAGGACGTCGGGGACCATCGAGCCGATCACCAGGGCGCAGGGCACCACCCAGCTAGGCCGTCGCCGACCCACCACGGGCAGCACCGCGGCGACGTGGGCGGGCGTGAACGGCATACGGGAGAATCTAACCCGGACGCCGAGAGACCCGGCTCCCCATCGGGAGCCGGGCCTCTCGAAGCCGTCCAGCCGTGCACCGAGGTGCGTGGCTGGCGTGGGCTCAGTTGCCGGTGAGCTTCTCGCGCAGAGCGGCCAGGGCCTCGTCGGAGGCCAGGGTGCCCTCGGAGACCGGGGCGGCCGGACGGCTGCCGCTGCCCGAGTCGCTGTCGGACGCGGACGAGCCCGAGTCGGACGAGTAGGACGTCGCAGCGCCAGCGTTGGCCGCAGCCTCGGCGTCGGCCTTGGTGGCCTCCTCGACCTGGGCCTTGTGGGCCTCCCAGCGGGCGTGGGCCTCGGCGTACTGCTTCTCCCACTTCTCGCGCTGGGTCTCGTAGCCCTCGAGCCACTCGTTGGTCTCGGGGTCGAAGCCCTCGGGGTACTTGTAGTTGCCCTGCTCGTCGTACTCCGCGGCCATGCCGTAGAGGGTCGGGTCGAACTCGGCGACGGGCGCGCTGTCGTCGTTGGCCTGCTTGAGGCTCAGCGAGATCCGGCGACGCTCGAGGTCGATGTCGATGACCTTGACGAAGATGTCGGAACCGACCGTGACGACCTGCTCCGGCAGCTCCACGTGGCGCTCGGCCAGCTCGGAGATGTGGACCAGGCCCTCGATGCCGTCGTCGACGCGCACGAACGCACCGAACGGGACGAGCTTGGTGACCTTGCCCGGGACGACCTGACCGATCGCGTGGGTCCGGGCGAAGTGCTGCCACGGGTCCTCCTGAGTCGCCTTGAGCGACAGGGAGACACGCTCGCGGTCCATGTCGACGTCGAGGACCTCGACGGTGACCTCCTGGCCCACCTCGACGACCTCGGACGGGTGGTCGATGTGCTTCCAGGACAGCTCGGAGACGTGGACGAGGCCGTCGACCCCGCCGAGGTCCACGAACGCACCGAAGTTGACGATCGAGGACACGACGCCGGAGCGGACCTGCCCCTTCTGGAGCTCCTTGAGGAACGTGGTGCGGACCTCGGACTGCGTCTGCTCGAGCCAGGCGCGGCGCGACAGGACCACGTTGTTGCGGTTCTTGTCGAGCTCGATGATCTTGGCCTCGATCTCCTTGCCCACGTAGGGCTGGAGGTCGCGGACGCGACGCATCTCGACGAGGGACGCGGGGAGGAAGCCACGCAGGCCGATGTCGAGGATGAGACCACCCTTGACGACCTCGATGACGGTGCCGGTGACGACGCCGTCCTCTTCCTTGATCTTCTCGATCGTGCCCCAGGCGCGCTCGTACTGCGCACGCTTCTTGGACAGGATCAGACGACCTTCCTTGTCCTCCTTCTGAAGGACCAGGGCCTCGACCTCGTCGCCGACGCTGACGACCTCAGAGGGGTCGACGTCGTGCTTGATGGAGAGCTCGCGCGAGGGGATGACACCCTCGGTCTTGTAGCCGATGTCGAGCAGGACCTCGTCCCGGTCGACCTTGACGATGCGACCCTCGACGATGTCGCCGTCGTTGAAGTCCTTGATGGTCGCGTCGATGGCGGCAAGGAGGTCTTCCTCAGAGCCAATGTCGTTGATGGCGATCTGAGGGGCGGTCTTCTCGACCGTGCTGGCAGTCATGTAGTAGGAACTCCGATGATGGACAGTGAATAGAAGTGGGTGTTGTGTGCGCCCTAGGCGCCCCGCAGTCGGCGGCACGACGAAGCACGCACACGGAGGTGCTCCCCCACACTACCGAGGCGGTCCCCGCACGGTCAAAACACGACAGGAGCAGCCGTGGACGAGTTTGCGCAGGTCAGCCGCCGCGAGGCCGGGGCGGACGAGACCGCGGCCGCGAACCGGTCCTGGTGGGACGCCGAGGCCGGTGGCTACTACGCCGAGCACGGCAGCTTCCTCGGCGACACCGAGCTCGTCTGGGGTCCCGAGGGCTGGCGCGAGGACGAGCTCACGCTGCTCGGTGACGTCGACGGCAAGGACGTCCTGGAGATCGGGGCCGGCGCCGGCCAGGGTGCGCGGTGGGTGGCCCGGCACGGCGGGCGCGTCGTGGCCACGGACCTGTCCGCCGGAATGGTGCGCAAGGGCCTCGACCTCAACCTGAGGTCCAGCCCTGGAGGAGGCTCCGTGCCGGTCCCGTTCGCCCAGTGCGACGCGGTCGCGCTCCCCTTCGCCGACCACGCCTTCGACCTCGTGTTCACCGCGTACGGCGCCGTGCCCTTCGTGGCCGACACGGCCCTGCTCATGCGGGAGGTCGCGCGTGTCCTGCGCCCCGGGGGCCGGTTCGTCTTCTCCACGACCCACCCGGTGCGGTGGGCCTTCCCCGACGACCCCGGACCTGACGGCCTGACGGCGACCCAGTCGTACTTCGACCGCACGCCGTACGTCGAGAGCGACTCCGACGGCGAGGCGACGTACGTCGAGCACCACCGAACGCTCGGGGAACGGGTGCGCGAGCTCGTCGGCGCGGGACTCTTCCTCGTCGACCTCGTCGAGCCGCCGTGGCCCGAGCGCAACGAGCAGTCCTGGGGTGGCTGGTCGCCGTTGCGGGGCCGGCTCCTCCCGGGCACGGCGATCTTCGTCTGCTACCGCCCCTGACCTGCCTCTTCGCCGGAAACAGGTGCGCTGCTCGACGTGCGAGTTGCCCCGGTTGGTTCTAGCGTCGATGCGGCGCTCCACCTGGCCGGTGGCGGCGCGACGTCGACTCAACGAGGAGGTACCTGTGGCGTCAGACGTCGAGACAGGACGCATCACCACCGACATCCCCGCGAGGCTGGACCGCCTCCCCTGGGCCCGGTGGCACTGGATGGTCGTCATCGGGCTGGGGACCGTGTGGATCCTCGACGGGCTCGAGGTGACCATCGTCGGCTCCATGTCCGAGGCCCTCAAGCCCGCGAACACCGGGCTCGGCCTGAGCAGCTCCGACATCGGCCTCGCCGGGGCCGTCTACGTGGCAGGTGCCTGCATCGGGGCCCTGCTCTTCGGCCAGCTGACCGACCGCTTCGGCCGCAAGAAGCTCTTCCTGCTCACCCTCGGCGTCTACATCTTCGCCACGGTGCTCACGGCCTTCTCCCCCACCCCCCTCTGGTACTTCGTCGCCCGCTTCATCACCGGCATGGGCATCGGTGGCGAGTACGCAGCCATCAACTCGGCCATCGACGAGCTGATCCCCAAGAAGTACCGCGGGCGCGTGGACGTGGCCATCAACGGCTCCTTCTGGGTCGGCGCCGCGCTCGGCTCGCTGCTGACCATCCCGCTGCTCGACCCCAAGGTCCTCGACCCCGCGCTCGGCTGGCGCCTGGCCTTCGGCCTCGGCGCCGTGCTCGCCGTCGGCATCCTGGTCGTGCGGCGCCACGTCCCCGAGAGCCCGCGCTGGCTGTTCATCCACGGCCGCGAGGACGAGGGCGAGAAGATCGTCAAGGACATCGAGGGCACCGTCTCGGAGGAGACCGGTGGCAACCTGCCGTCCGTCGACGACGAGCCGATCACCATCCGCCAGCGCCGGACCATCTCCATCCCGGAGATCGCCAAGACGGTCTTCACGCTGTACCCCCGGCGCACCGTCCTCTGCTTCGCCCTGTTCGTCGGGCAGGCCTTCCTCTACAACGCGTTCTTCTTCACCTACGGCGACAGCCTGACCACCTTCTTCGGGGTCAAGCAGACCGGCTGGTACATCGCGATCTTCGCCGTGAGCAACTTCGCCGGGGCCCTGCTCCTCAGCCCCCTGTTCGACACGGTCGGGCGCGTCCGGATGATCACGGGAACCTACATCCTGTCCGGCGTGCTGCTGGCGGTCGCCGGGTTCAGCCTCGGCGGGCTGAGCGCCGTGACGCTGACGATCTTCGGTGTGGTGATCTTCTTCTTCGCCTCCGCCGGGGCCAGCGCCGCCTACCTGACGGCCAGCGAGGTCTTCCCGCTCGAGACGCGGGCCCTGTGCATCGCGTTCTTCTACGCCATCGGGACCGCCGCCGGCGGCATCAGCGGACCGCTGCTGTTCGGCAAGCTCATCGACAACGCCTCGGCCTCCAAGGACATCACCGGCCTCGCAGTCGGCTACTTCCTCGGAGCCGCCCTGATGATCCTGGGCGGCCTCGCGGAGGCGTTCCTCGGCGTCAAGGCCGAGGGCCAGTCGCTGGAGAGCATCGCCCAGCCGCTGACCGCGGACGAGGCGCAGGAGGAGGGCAGCAGCACGGACACCGGCCGCGCCCAGCCGTCCGCCTCCCCCGCCTGACCCGCACGACCTGCAGGGCTCTTCGCCCAGACGCGACGAAGGGGGCGGTCCCGACCAGGACCGCCCCCTCGTTGCTGTGTGCCGTCGGGCCCAGGGCGTCAGCCCTGCACCCGTCGGCCTCAGATGAAGCGACGGCGCAGGAAGGCCGCACCACCCGCGAGGCCGAACGCGGCCACCGCACCGAGGCCGCGGCCGACGTTGCGGCCACCCTCACCATCGGCACCGGCGAGCTCGTAGGAGTACGCCGTGTTGCCCACCGCGTCGGCCGGGGCGCCGTAGGCCATGCCCTCGGACTTGGCGCGCTCGGCACCAGCCACGATGAGGGCGTACTTCTGGCCGTAGTCCGCCGCAGTCGACTTGCCCGCCTCGACGAGCTTCTTGGTGCCCTCGTCGGACAGCTTCTGGGCGCCGTCCTTCAGCTTCGGCGCACCGCTGGCGGCCTGCGCGAGGCCGTCCTTGAGCTGGCCGGAACCGTCGGCCGCGTCGCCGAGGCCGCTGGAGAGCTGGTCGGCACCCGTCCGCAGGTCACCCGCACCGGCGTCGAGCTTGCCCGCGCCCTCCCGAGCCGTCCCGGTCCCGTCGGCAAGCTGGCCCGCACCGTCCGAGAGCTGCTTGGCGCCGTCGTCGAGCTGTCCCGCGCCTGCGGAGAGGTCACCGAGGCCCGAGTCGAGCTGCGCCGCGCCACCGGCAAGCTGGTCGGCACCGGCCGCCAGGTCGTCCGCTCCCGTGGACGCCTCACCGAGGACTCCGGAGAGGCTGTCCGCGATCCCGGCGACGAGCTGATCGATGCCCGCCGCGACCAGGCCCTGGACCTGATTGATGCCGCAGGGGTTCTTGGTGTTGGTCGGGTCATCCAGCTTGCAGTTCGGGTTGCTGATACCGAGCTTGACCTGGTCCAGCCCTCCGCTGATCTGGTCGAGGCCGTAGAGCAGCGTGCCGTCCGTGGACTTGTCACCCACACCGGCGACGAGCTCGTTCAGGGCGTACAGGGCGGTCTCACCCGGGACGTCACGCGAGCCGATGTTGGCCAGGATCTGGTCGAGGCCGTACAGGGCCGTCTGGCCCGGGGTGGTGCGCGAGCCGAGCCCGGCGACCACCTTGGCCAGCGTGATCTTGGCAGTCACGGCGGCACCGGCCTTCGGGTCCGGAATCCCCGGTGCGCTGAAGAAGCTGGGCGCAATGACCGTGCACAGGTCGGTGGGGCTCGCCACGAAATGCGCGATATCCACCTGGCCGAGGGAGGTCAGCCCGTCCTGGTTGTTGGGGCACCCGAGCACGGCCTGCAGGTTCATCAGGCCCTGCTTGGCACCAGGGCTGGTCGCGCTGGCGTTGTCGAGCCCGGTGAGGATGCTCGTGAGCGCCTGCTTGGCCCCCGGCGTCGTCGCGCTGTTCTGGTCGAGCTTGTCGAGGAGCTGGTTGAGGACCTGCTTGACGCCACCGGGGTCCGTCGGGCCGAGCGCGCCCTTGGGGTGGTCGAGACCGGCCGTCATGGTCCCGGCGCCGTCCTGCATCTGGGCGATGCCCCAGAGGATCGTGCCGGTCTGCGATGCAGAACCGATGCCCTTCTGCACTGCGGTCAGGGCGTCCTTGAGCTGAGCGACGCCATCCGCGACGTCCGGGTTCTCCGGCAGCTTGGCGACGCCGTCCTGGATGAGGGCGAGGCCGTCGGCCAGCTGCGCCGACCCGTCGGCGACCTGGTTGGCGCCGCCGGCCACCTGCGCCGAGCCGTCCTTCGCCTGCGCGGCGCCGGACTTGAGCTGGCCCGCACCCCCGGAGAGCGCCTTCGAGCCGTCGGCCAGCTTCTTGGCCCCGTCGTCGAGCTGGCCCACGCCACCGCTGAGCTGGCTGGTGCCGTCCTTGAGCTGGCCTGCACCGGCAGCGAGAGCCTTGGCGCCGGGCGCTGCCTGCCCGGCCAGGCCGGCGTTGAGCTGGTCGGCGCCGTCGCGCAGCTTGATGAGGCCGGCGAGCAGGTCGCCCGCGCCGTCACGCAGCTTGAGCAGGTTGGCGTCGATCTCGGTGGCACCGGCGGTCAGGGTCGAGCCGGTCTCGGCGCCACCCTTGTAGGACTCGGCGCCGCCCTTGAACGAGGGGCTGTCGAGGGGACTGACCGGCAGGGCCGAGATGGAGGCCTTCGGCACGACGCCGTCCGAGATCTTCGCCTCGTAGCCGAAGGTCGCCGAGGGCTTCCCGATCGGCCCGAACAGGGTCATCGTGAACGACATCTTGGTGCCGCCACGACCGTCGCCGGCCATGTTCGCCTCGGCCGACTTCACGTCGGTGAAGGTCGAGGGCAGCACGGTGGTCAGCGACCCCACCATCGGGATGACGACGTCCTCGCTGGTCGACGTGGTCTTGCCGGTGCCGTCGTCGAACGAGACCGTCTGCGTCTGCCCGGTCATGTTGGTGACGGTGTACTGCACCTTGAGGACCCCGCTGCGGCCGACGACGTCGCCGGGCTGCACGGTCTTGCCGTCGAGGGTGTAGGTGACGTCGACCTTGAGCGGCAGGCGCTTGGTGTAGTCGCTGACCGAGCGCAGGCGCTTCTCACCGTCGACGGTGTAGGTGCCCACCATGTTGCCGTTCTTGACCTCGAACCCGCCGAAGCCGTCGAGGTTGCGCAGCCCGTTGGTCTCCACCGGGTTGGACAGGTCCACCGTGCCCTTGCCCTGCATGGCCACCTGCTCGTACACGCGAGCCGTGTCGAGCTTGCCGCTGGCGTCGAGGTAGGCCTGGATGGTCTCGGTGTTCGACACCAGGACGTCACCGGACGAGGCGGCGAACGCGGGCCCGCAGACCAGCACCAGGGCGGCGGGCACCGCGAAGAACGCAGCTCCCGCGCCGACGGCCGTCTTCTTCTTCAGCATCACTTGGTCTCCCCTGCGAAGAGGCCGTCGAGGCCTTCGGACTCGTCACGTGCGGTGGTGGTGGTTGTGGCGGCGGCGGGTGCGGCGGCGCCCAGGCCCTCGGCCACCAGGGAGGTGGCGAGGTAGCCCAGGGCCACGGCGAACAGCACCGTGGTGGCAGCGGTGGGCGCCTCCGCGAGGAACTGCGACGGCGCGTTGGTGTAGGTCTCCTCGTAGGCGCCGACGATGGCCGCCGCACCGAGGAGGCCGCTCCACAGCGGCAGGCGTCCGGCGCTCACCGAGCAGGCGACGGCGACGAGGGCCACGACGAGGAACGCCGCGGCCGCGCGGCCACCGGCCGAGTCGGGCAGCAGCGCCGCGCGCAGCGCGAAGCCGATCCAGGCCAGCACGAAACCGACGGCGAAGCCGCCCAGCTTGCCCAGCGCGGGGGAGTGCGGCACCAGGCCCAGCACACCGCCGAGGGCGGCTCCCATCAGGGCCACGTGCTGGAGGTCGAGCCCGAAGAGCTCCCCCAGACCGATGATCAAGGCCGCAAACACGGCCAGCACAAGCCCAGCGATCAGGCTCCGTCGCATGTCCACCTCACAGTAAAAGCACCCGACGTCCGTTGGCGGGTGCGAATGGTTACCGAAGAGTAGAGGTGACAGGTGGCTACACGTGGTGCATTCGCGAAATTCGTGTATGGCGCGTCGTGCTCAGTGGGCGGCGTCGTGCCAGGACCGGCCGACGCCGACGCTGACCTCCAGCGGCACGTCCATCTCGACGGCACCACCCATCTCACGGCGGACCAGCGCCTCGACGTCCTCGGCCTCCCCCGGAGCGACCTCGAGGACGAGCTCGTCGTGGACCTGGAGCAGCTGTCTCGAACGCGCTCCCGACTCGGCCAGCGCCTTGTCGACGCGCAGCATCGCCAGCTTGATGATGTCGGCCGCCGACCCCTGGATGGGCGCGTTGAGCGCCATCCGCTCCGCCATCTCGCGGCGCTGGCGGTTGTCGGACGTGAGGTCGGGCAGGTAGCGGCGCCGGCCCAGCATGGTCTGCGTGTAGCCCGTGCCGCGGGCCTCGGCGACCACCTCGGTCAGGTAGTCGCGCACCCCGCCGAAGCGGGCGAAGTACTCGTCCATGAGCCCCTGCGCCTCACCGGTGGAGATGGTCAGCTGCTTGGACAGGCCGAACGCGGACAGGCCGTAGGCGAGCCCGTAGGACATCGCCTTGACCTTGGAGCGCATCGCAGGGGTGACGTCCTGCGGCTCGACGGAGAAGACGCGCGAGCCGACGAAGCGGTGCAGGTCCTCCCCCGTCCGGAACGCCTCGATGAGGCCCTCGTCGCCGGACAGGTGGGCCATGATGCGCATCTCGATCTGGCTGTAGTCCGCGGACAGCAGCGACTCGTAGCCCTCCCCGACCACGAACACCTCACGGATGCGGCGCCCGGCGTCGGTGCGGATCGGGATGTTCTGGAGGTTGGGGTCGGTCGACGAGAGCCGGCCCGTGGCCGCGATGGTCTGCTGGTAGGTGGTGTGGATGCGGCCGTCGGCAGCCACCGACTTCTGCAGGCCCTCGACGGTCACCCGCAGCCGCGCCGCGTCGCGGTGGCGCAGCAGGGCCTCGAGGAACGGGTGCTCGGTCTTGGTGAACAGGTCGGTGAGGGCGTCGGCGTCGGTGGTGTAGCCCGTCTTGGTGCGCCGCGTCTTGGGCAGGCCGAGGGTCTCGAAGAGGACCACCTGCAGCTGCTTGGGCGAGCCGAGGTTGATCTGGTCGCCGCCGATCGCGTCGTAGGCGTCCTGCTGCGCCTCGCGGACCTTGGCGGCGAAGTCCTTCTCGAGCTCGTCCATGACGGCGGTGTCGGCGGCGATGCCCGTGCGCTCCATCTCGGCGAGCACCCGCTCGAGCGGGAGCTCGACGTCACGCTGCAGCTCGGTGCCGCCGGTCGCCTCGAGCTGGTCGGTCAACGCCACCCCGAGGTCGAGGACGGCGCGCGCCCGGATCATCGCCTCCCGCGCGACGGCGTCGTCGTCGGCCGCGAAGTCGAGCAGCCCCTGGCCGGAGTCAGGGGTCTCGGCGCGCAGCTCGCGCCCGAGGTTGCGCAGGACGAGGTCGCCGAGGTCGTAGGAGCGCTGGTCGGGGCGCACGAGGTAGGCGGCCAGCGCGGTGTCCATGACGACCCCGCGCAGCTCGAACCCGCGCTCGGCGAGCGCCTGCAGCTGCCACTTGGCGTCGTGCAGGACCTTCGGGGAGTCGGGGTCGGCCAGCCAGGCCGCCAGCGCCGCCTCGGTCTTGGGGTCGGCCGTCGCGAGGTCGAGGTAGCCCGCTGGGCCCTCGCTCGGCGCGACCGCGACGGCGAGCGCCTCGCCGGCCCCGGCGCGGTAGTGACCCGTGACCGCCAGCCCCGCGGTCAGCCGCTGACCGTGCACGCCGTCGCCGAAGAACACCGCACCCGTGTCGGCGTCGAGCACCGAACCCTCGACCTCGAAGCCGTGGTCGGCCTCCTCCTGCGGCGCCTCGAGGTACTCGAACAGCCGGTCGCGCAGCACGCGGAACTCGAGGCTGTCGAAGACGGTGTGGACCTGCTCGCGGTCCCAGTTCTGGCGCTCGAGCTCGTCGATGGTCACCGGGAGCTCGAGGTCGCGCAGCAGGTGGTTGAGCCGGCGGTTGCGCAGGACACCGTTGAGGTGCTCGCGCAGCGACTCCCCCGCCTTGCCCTTGATCTCGCCGGCGTGGGCGACGACGCCCTGCAGGTCGCCGTAGAGGCCCAGCCACTTGGCGGCGGTCTTGGGGCCGACGCCGGGCACCCCTGGCAGGTTGTCGCTGGTCTCGCCGACGAGGGCGGCGAGGTCGCTGTAGCGCTCGGGGGCGACGAGGTACTTCTCCTCCACGGCCTTGGGGTCCATGCGCCAGACCTCGGACACGCCACGCACCGGATAGAGCAGGGTGACCTTGTCGGTGACCAGCTGGAAGGCGTCGCGGTCGCCGGTGCAGATGACGACGTCCATGCCCTGCGCGGTGGCCTGCGTGGTCAGCGTCGCGATCACGTCGTCGGCCTCGTAGCCGTCCATCTGCACGTGCTTGATCTTGAGGGCGTCAAGCACCTCCCGGACCAGGGCGACCTGTCCCTGGAACTCGCTCGGCGTCGCCGACCGGGTCGCCTTGTAGTCGGCGTACTCCTCGCTGCGGAACGTCTGCCGGCTGACGTCGAACGCGACGGCCACGTGGGTCGGCTGCTCGTCGCGCAGCACGTTGATCAGCATCGACGTGAAGCCGTAGACGGCGTTGGTGTGCTGCCCGGTGCTCGTCGAGAAGTTCTCGACGGGCAGCGCGAAGAACGCCCGGTAGGCGAGGGAATGACCGTCGAGGAGCAGGAGGCGACTCACGCATGGCAGCCTATTGCCCGTGACCGACACCAACGACTTCGCCTCGACGCTGAAGGCCATCGAGGACCTCAACCCCGACTCGCTGCTGCACCGCATGCACATCGAGATCCTCGAGGGGACCCCTGACCGGGTCGTCGGCCGCATGCCCGTCGAGGGCAACACCCAGCCCTACGGCCTCCTGCACGGCGGCGCCTCGGTCGTCCTGGCCGAGTCGCTGGGCTCGATCGGTGCGGCCCTGCACGCCGGTCCCTCGCGCATCGCGGTCGGGCTGGACATCAACGCCACCCACCACCGCGCTGCCCGCTCCGGGTACGTCACGGGCACCGCGACCGCCCTGTCGCTGGGCGGCACCCTGGCGAGCTACGAGGTCGTGATCACCGACGAGCAGGACCGGCGCGTGTGCACGTGCCGGATCACCTGCCTGATCCGCGACGCCGCCCCCGGCGCCTGAGGAGGACGCGCGGCGGGCGCCCCGGGGGGTACGGCGCGCGGGCGCCTGGGGACGTACGGCGTCAGCCGGCGAGGCGGTTGGCCGACGCGGCGGCGCGGGCGCGCAGCGAGCGACGGCGGTGCAGCAGCGCGTCCAGCGTGTGCTGGCGCTGCTCGTCGGCGCCGAGGCGGCGACGCAGCGCCGCCACGGTGGTGATGCGCCGGACGACCTGGGAGCTGAAGCCGAGGCGGGCGAAGAACCGGTTGGCGTCACGGTCCTGGGCCGGCACGTTGCAGCCGATCTGGTCGCAGCCACGCGAGTCGGCGTAGAGGCTCACCGCGCCCATGAGCTGCTTGGCGACCCCGTGCTTGCGGGCCTCCGGCACGACGTAGAGCTGGTCGATGGTCACGCAGGGCGCCTCGGTGAGCGCCGAGAACGGGCTGGTGGCAG
This sequence comes from Phycicoccus sp. Soil748, assembly GCF_001428025.1. Classification (GTDB taxonomy): domain Bacteria; phylum Actinomycetota; class Actinomycetes; order Actinomycetales; family Dermatophilaceae; genus Pedococcus. The sequence continues at coordinate 476,801 of NZ_LMSC01000012.1, forward strand.
CGACGGCGAAGCCGACCGCGCGGCCGTCGGCCATGGCGACATACGCCCGCACGTCCTCGCGCGTCAGGGCTGCTGCGACCCGGCCCTCGGAGGCGGCGCGTGCGGCGACCTCGGGACTGACACCGGCCTCCACCCGCGAGGACATCCACAGCTCGGTGAAGGAGCGCTGCTCGTCGTCACGCACACGTCGGACACTGATCGCGGGACGGCTCACCGGTTCCTCCATCGTCGACGGTATGACTCCTGTGCGCGCGGCTCCCCCGAAGACCGCCGGCGGGAGGGTGGCCCCGCCAGACGTAGGACTCTAGGGCCATCGCCGCGAGTTCGTGAAGGGTTCAACAAGACTCGGCTCCGGAAGTGAATGGGCTTGCCTGTGGCAGCCCGTGTTTCGGCTCGACGACGACTGCCTCGAAGGCGTCGGACGTGCTCACAAGGCCTGCTCATAGACGTAGTCGTCCTCGTAGCGTTCGCCCACGAGGAAGCGCTTGGTGCCCACCCGCTCGAAGCCGCTCTTGCCGTAGAAGCGCTGGGCCCGCTCGTTGAGCTGGTTGACCCCGAGCCAGGCCCCGGCCGACCCCCGGGCGCGGGAGGCGTCGAGGCAGGCCTCCATGAGCAGGCGGCTGGTGCCGGCGCCGTGCCGGTCGGGCAGCACGTAGATCTTGCTCAGCTCGGACGTCGGGTGGTGGCGCAGCGCCGCGCGCACGTCCGGGTCGGCCGGCTCACCGGTGACGAGCATGGCGTACCCGGTGGCGTGGCCGTCCTCCTCGGCGAGGAACAAGTCACGCGCGGGGTCGGCGAGGTAGCCCTCGAAGCACTCCTGTGACAGGACGGTCGCGATGAACGTGTCGATCGACGCCTGGGTCGTGTGCGGCGGGCACGCGAGGGCGAAGGTGGCTGCCGCCACGGCGGCGAGCGTCACGGCGTCGGCCGGTGTGGCCGACCGCACCTGCACGGGCACGGCTCAGGCCTTGTCCATGCCGCTGACTACCGCATCGGCGACCTCGCGCATCCCGAGCCGGCGGTCCATGGCCGTCTTCTGGATCCAGCGGAACGCCTCAGCCTCGGTCACCTTGAGCTTCTTCATGAGGATGCCCTTGGCGCGGTCGACGGCCTTGCGCGTCTCGAGCCGCTCACCGAGGTCGGCGATCTCGCTTTCGAGCGCCTTGACCTCGGTCCAGCGGTGCCGGGCGATGTCGATGGCGGGCGTGAGGTCCGAGGCAGTGAACGGCTTGACGATGTAGGCCATCACTCCGGCGTCGCGGGCCCGCTCGACGAGCTCGGTCTGGCTGAAGGCGGTGAGCATGACGACGGGGCAGATCTTCGCGGAGCCGATCTCCTCAGCGGCGGTGATGCCGTCCATGACGGGCATCTTCACATCCATGATGACGAGGTCGGGGGTGAGCTCCTTGGCCATCTCGACGGCCTGCTCGCCGTTGCTCGCCTGCCCGACGACCTCGTAGCCGGCCTCCGTGAGCATCTCCGCGAGGTCGAGCCGGATGAGGGCCTCGTCCTCGGCGACGAGGATGCGGGTCGACTTCGAGGGCGCGGTCTGGGCTTCGGTCTCGCTCACGGGGACGAGCATAGGAGACGCACGTTAACGGCACGTTGCCCGGTCACGCGTCCGCCCCCCTGCCGTCGCGGTGCGGACGCCTCTGGACGCACCACTTCCCGCGAACGACGTACTCGGCGTGCGGGAATCAGCCGTTTCGACGGTTTTGGTGCTGGGGCACGGTGCGTTGAGGTCCGGTCAACCGCGTTCTCCCAGGGGGTCGAACATGCGACATGGACTCAGCACCGTGCTGCCCGTGGCACTGCTGGCATCTCTGGCTGCGTGCTCCGCGGGTCGCACTGCGGAGCACGGGACGGTCACCGTCACGGTCACGCGCGACCAGCCGACGAAGACCGTCGTGACACCATCCACGGCGCCACCTGGCCGGAGCGTCACCGCCTCGGCCACGAGCAGCCAACCACCCCACGCGGAAGTCGGCCTTCGCCCGGGTGAAGGGTGGCAGCCAGGCGCGGATGTGGCGCTGGTGCGAACTTCGGCCGACCTACCCGGGAAACCGCCGTCGTGGTCCTCGGTGATCATCGACGGGGTCACCAGGTACGGCCTCCTGGAGCTCGACTTCGCGGCCAACCACGGCAACAGCGGTGGTCCGGTGATCAACGCCAGAGGCCAGGCCGTCGGCCTGGTCGACGCGCAGACCGACTATGTGAACGACCAGGGCGCGCAGTCGGGAGAACGACAGGGCGACCGGCTTGCGGTCGCTGCGTCGACGGCGCAGAAGGACCTCGAGCGGTGGAGGTCGGATCCCGAGTCGATCAGGCCGCCGGACTGCGCGGAGGTCATCGGACCTGATGGCGAGCGGATGCCGGCAGACCAGTACCCGCAGGACATCGCCCAACAGGCGTTCCAGACATTGCGCATCTACTTCGGGTCGGTCAACAACGGCGACTACCCCACTGCGCTGGCGCAGCTTGCCCACCCGGTCTCAGTGGGGGAGTTCGCCCGGCGCGTCAAGAGCGCGAACGACACCGACTTCGAGGTCGGGGACGTCTCGTTGGACGCGGTCGGGAACCCCGTCGTGTCGTTGACGTTCCAGAGTCACCAGGACGCAGGGGACGGCCCTGCTGACCGGCCGGAGGAAACCTGCACCCGGTGGTCCTTGGACTACCAGTTCAGCAAGGTCAACGGCCTGTGGCTGATCGAGCGTGCGCGCAGGAACACGACCACGAGCCGGCAGACCAACCGTGCAGCTGACCGGTCGCGCCGTCCATGGGACGACTACCCGCGCTGGTGCCGAAGATGGGACTCGAACCCACACGCCCTTGCGAGCAGAGCATTTTGAGTGCTCCGTGTCTGCCATTCCACCACTTCGGCGCACCCGCCGGACGGGCCGACGGACGGTGCGGGACGAGCATACAAGCGCGGGAGGGCGCCACCGGACACACGAACGCCGCGCCGGGGACGACCCACCGCGGCGCGCGTGCCGGCCGGGCCGGGCACGCGCCCTACAGCCGCTTCAGTCCTGGAGGTCCTCGTAGGCCGGGGCCACCTTGTTGACGGCGTCGCCCATCTTGTGGACCCGCAGCGCGTTGGTGGAGCCCGGGATGCCGGGCGGCGAACCGGCGACGAGGATGACCAGGTCGCCCTCCTTGACGCGGCCGGACCCGAGCAGCGACTTGTCGACCTGGTGGGCCATCTGGTCGGTGTGCCGGGCCATGGGCACGAGGAACGTCTCGATGCCCCAGGCCAGGGCGAGGCGGGAGCGCGTGTGCGGTTCGGGCGTGAACGCCAGCATGGGGATCCGCGGCCGGATGCGCGACATGCGCTTGGCCGTGTCACCCGACTGTGTGAAGGTGATGAGGTACTTCGCCCCGAGCAGCTCGCCGATCTCGACCGCTGCGGCGGACACCGCGCCACCCATGGTGTGGGGCTTGGTGCCGAGGGGGCGGATGCGGTCGAGGCCGTGCTCCTCGGTGCTCTCGATGATGCGGGCCATCGTCTCCACCGCCGTGATGGGGTGGGCGCCCACGCTCGTCTCGCCGGAGAGCATCAGCGCGTCGGCGCCGTCGAGGACGGCGTTGGCGGCGTCGGAGGCCTCGGCGCGGGTGGGCCGTGGGTTGTCGATCATCGACTCGAGCACCTGCGTCGCGACGATGACGGGCTTGGCGTTGGCGCGGGCGATCTCGATGGCGCGCTTCTGGACGAGCGGCACCTCCTCGAGGGGCAGCTCGACGCCCAGGTCGCCGCGCGCCACCATGACGCCGTCGAAGGCGCCGATGATCTCGACGAGGTTCTCGACCGCCTGCGGCTTCTCGATCTTGGCGATGACCGGCAGCCGGACGCCGACCTCGTCCATCACCTCGTAGACGTCGTCGAGGTCCTTGGCGGAGCGGACGAACGACAGCGCGATCATGTCGGCGCGGAGCTTCAGGGCCCAGCGCAGGTCGGCCTTGTCCTTCTCGGACAGCGCCGGGACGGAGACCGCGACACCCGGCAGGTTGATGCCCTTGTTGTTGGAGACGGTGCCGCCCACCGTCACCTTGCAGCGCACGTCGGTCTCGGTGACCTCTACGGCCTCGAGGGCGACCTTGCCGTCGTCGATGAGGAGCGCGTCGCCGGGGCGCACGTCGCCCGGCAGGCCCTTGTAGGTGGTGCCCACCTCGGACGCGGAGCCGTCGACCTCGCGCGTGGTGATGGTGAACTCCGCGCCGTTGGCGAGCTCGACCGGGCCGTCCTTGAAGCGGGCGGTGCGGATCTTGGGCCCCTGCAGGTCGACGAGGATGCCGACGGCGTGGCCGGTCTCGTCGCTGGCCGCCCGGATGGAGCGGTAGATCTCCTCGTGCACGGAGTACTCGCCGTGGGAGAGGTTGAGGCGGGCCACGTCCATGCCGGCGACGACGAGCTCACGGATGCGCTCAGGGCTGGAGACAGCCGGGCCGAGGGTGCAGACGATCTTGGCGCGACGCATGGGACCGAGCCTATCGGGCAGGTCGCAGCGGACGTGACCCCGGTCACCCTGCGGACAGGCGTCCCGCAGGGTGACCGAGGCGGTCAGACGACCAGCGGGCGGTCGTTCGGGTTGATCGGGCGCGGCAGGGCGGTCTGCCCGGTGAGGAAGCGGTCGACCCCTGCGGCGGCCGAGCGCCCCTCGGCGATGGCCCACACGATCAGCGACTGGCCGCGTCCCGCGTCGCCGGCGACGAAGACCCCGGGCACGCTCGACATGTAGTCCTTGTCGCGCTTGACGTTCGAGCGCTCGTCGAGCTCGACCTCGAGCTGCTCCACGACGCCGGGCTTCTCCGGGCCGAGGAAGCCCATGGCCAGCAGGACCAGCTGCGCAGGCAGCACCCGCTCGGTGCCCTCGACCTCGTCGAAGCCGTGGTCGCCACGCTGCACGTCGACGACGCGGATGCCGCTGACCTTGCCGTCCTCGCCGAGGATCTCCTTGGTGGACACGGCATACAGGCGCTCGCCGCCCTCCTCGTGCGCGGAAGCGACGCGGAAGAGCATGGGGTAGGTCGGCCACGGCTGGCCCGTGACGCGCTCCTCCCCCGGCTGCGGCATGATCTCCAGGCTCGTGACCGAGCGCGCACCCTGGCGGTGCGAGGTGCCGATGCAGTCGGCGCCGGTGTCGCCGCCGCCGATGACGATGACGTCCTTGCCCTCGGCGGTCACCTGGCCCTCGACGGCCTCGCCGAGCGCGGCCCGGTTGGCCGGCGGGAGGAAGTCCATCGCCTGCATCACGCCGTCGAGCTCGCGCCCTGGGACGGGCAGGTCACGCGGCACGGTCGCGCCGATCGCCAGCACCACCGCGTCGTAGCGGTCGCGCAGCTGTCGGCCGGTCACGTCCTCACCGACGGCGACGCCGCTGCGGAAGCGGGTGCCCTCGGCCTCCATCTGGGCGATGCGGCGGTCGAGGACCGACTTCTCCATCTTGAACTCGGGGATGCCGTAGCGCAGCAGACCTCCGGGCTTGTCGGCGCGTTCGTAGACGGCGACGGTGTGGCCGGCCCGGGTCAGCTGCTGGGCTGCGGCGAGACCAGCGGGCCCGGAGCCGACGACCGCGACGGTCTTGCCCGACAGGCGCTCGGGTGCCTGCGGCTGCACGTAGCCCGAGTCGAAGGCGCGCTCGATCGTCGTGACCTCGACCTGCTTGATGGTCACCGCGGGCTGGTTGATGCCGAGCACGCAGGCGGTCTCGCAGGGCGCGGGGCACAGGCGACCGGTGAACTCCGGGAAGTTGTTGGTCGCGTGCAGGCGCTCGATGGCCTCGCGCCAGTCACCCTTCCAAGCAAGGTCGTTCCACTCGGGGATCAGGTTGCCGAGCGGACAACCGCTGTGGCAGAACGGGATCCCGCAGTCCATGCAGCGTCCGGCCTGGCGCTGGAGCTGCCCGAGCTCCTGCTCCTCGTAGACCTCCTTCCAGTCCCTGATGCGGACCGGGACGGGCCGACGGGTCGGCAGCTCGCGCTCACGCGTCTTGAGAAAGCCCTGGGGGTCAGCCACGGGAAGCCTCCATGATCCGCTCCCACACCTCGGAGCCGTTGATGTCGAGTCCCTCCGCCTCGGCGGCGGCGCGCACGTCGAGGACGCGCTGGTAGTCGCGCGGCAGGACGAGGGTGAACCGCTGCTTCGCCGCGTCCCAGTCCTCCAGGAGCTGGGCGGCGACGGTGGACTCGGTCCACTGGACGTGCTTGCCGAGCAGCTCGCGGACCACGGTCTCGTCGTCGGCCCGCAGCGCCGACAGGTCGACGAGCTCGCGGTTGACGCGGTCGGCCGCGAAGTCGAGCACGTAGGCCACTCCCCCGGACATGCCGGCCGCGAAGTTGCGCCCGGTGGGGCCGAGGACGAGGACGGTGCCGCCGGTCATGTACTCGCAGCCGTGGTCGCCGACGCCCTCGACGACGGCGGACGCACCGGAGTTGCGGACGGCGAAGCGCTCGCCGACCTTGCCGCGGAGGAAGAGCTCACCCGACGTGGCGCCGTAGCCGATGACGTTGCCGGCGATGACGTTCTGCTCGGCCTGGAGCGGCGCTGCGCGGTCCGGGCGGACCACGACGCGGCCACCCGAGAGGCCCTTGCCGACGTAGTCGTTGGCGTCGCCGTGCAACCGCAGGGTCACCCCTCGCGGCAGGAACGCGCCGAGCGACTGGCCGGCCGAGCCCTTGAGCGTGAGGTCGATCGTGTTGTCCGGCAACCCCTCCGGGTGGGCCTTGGTGACCTCGTGCCCGAGCAGGGTGCCGATGGTGCGGTTGACGTTGCGCACGGCGACCTCACCGGTGACCGGCGTGCCGTCGCTGATGGCCTCACGGGCGATGGCGATGAGGTGGTGGTCCAGGGCCTTCTCGAGGCCGTGGTCCTGCGTCGTGGTGTTGCGGCGCGGTGAGCCGTCCGGGCTCTGCACGTCGGCGAAGATCGGGCTGAGGTCGAGCCCGGCCGCCTTCCAGTGGGCGACGGCCTTGGTCGCGTCGATGGCCGACACCTGGCCGACCGCCTCCTCGATGGAGCGGAAACCCAGTGCTGCCAGGTGTTCCCGCACCTCCTCGGCGATGTACTCGAAGAACGTCTCGACGAACTCGGGCTTGCCGGAGAACCGCTTGCGCAGCTCGGGGTTCTGGGTGGCGATGCCGACGGGACAGGTGTCGAGGTGGCAGACGCGCATCATCACGCAGCCGCTGACGACCAGCGGTGCCGTGGCGAACCCGAACTCCTCCGCACCCAGCAGCGCCGCGATGACGACGTCGCGACCGGTCTTGAGCTGGCCGTCGCACTGCACCACGATGCGGTCGCGCAGGTTGTTGAGCACCAGCGTCTGCTGGGTCTCGGCGAGGCCGATCTCCCAGGGACCACCAGCGTGCTTCAGGGACGTCAGCGGCGAGGCGCCGGTGCCGCCGTCGTGGCCGGAGATGAGCACGACGTCCGAGTGCGCCTTGGAGACGCCTGCAGCCACCGTGCCGACCCCGATCTCGGAGACCAGCTTGACGTGGATCCGCGCCTCGGGGTTGGCGTTCTTGAGGTCGTGGATCAGCTGGGCGAGGTCCTCGATGGAGTAGATGTCGTGGTGCGGCGGCGGGCTGATGAGGCCGACGCCCGGCGTCGAGTGCCGCGTCTTCGCCACCCAGGGGTAGACCTTGTGGCCGGGCAGCTGGCCGCCCTCGCCGGGCTTGGCGCCCTGGGCCATCTTGATCTGGATGTCGCCGGACTTGGTGAGGTAGAGCGAGGTCACGCCGAAGCGGCCCGAGGCCACCTGCTTGATGACCGAGCGGCGCTCGGGGTCCATCAGGCGGTCGACGTCCTCGCCGCCCTCACCGGTGTTGGAGCGCGCGCCGAGCCGGTTCATCGCGACGGCGAGGGTCTCGTGGGCCTCGAGGCTGATCGACCCGTAGGACATCGCCCCGGTGCTGAACCGCTTGACGATCTCGCTGACCGGCTCGACCTCGTCGATGGGGACCGGCTGGCGCGGGCTGGACCCACCGAGCTCGAACAGGCCACGCAGCGTCATGAGCCGCTCGGACTGCTCGTCCACGCGCTGGGTGTACTGCTTGAAGATGTCGTAACGGCGCTGGCGGGTGGAGTGCTGCAGGCGGAACACCGTGTCGGGGTCGAACAGGTGCGGCTCGCCCTCGCGGCGCCACTGGTACTCACCGCCCACGTTCAGCTTGCGGTGCGGGAGGCGCACGCCGTCCGGCGGGTATGCCGCGGCGTGCCGGGCCGCGGTCTCGGCGGCCACGACGTCGAGGCCGATCCCGCCGAGCTGGCTCACGGTGCCGGTGAAGTAGCGGTCGACGAGCTCCTGCGACAGGCCGATGGCCTCGAAGACCTGGGCGCCGCGGTAGGACGCCACGGTGGAGATGCCCATTTTCGACATCACCTTCAGGACGCCCTTGCCGAGCGCCTTGATGAGGTTCTTCACGGCCTGCTCGGGGCTGACGCCCTCGATCGCCCCTGCGCGGACGAGGTCCTCCACCGACTCCATGGCGAGGTAGGGGTTGACGGCGGCGGCGCCGTACCCGATGAGCAGGGCGACGTGGTGGACCTCGCGCACGTCACCGGCCTCGGCGACGAGGCCGACCAGCGTGCGGGTCTTCTCGCGGATGAGGTGGTGGTGCACTGCGGACGTGAGCAGCAGCGACGGGATGGGCGCGTCGTCGCGGCCGGAGTCGCGGTCGGAGAGCACGACGAACCGGGCGCCGTTCGCGATGGCCTGCGAGACCTCCGCGAAGATCTCCTCGAGCCGGGCCTGCATGGCGGCCGCCCCACCGGAGACGTCGTAGAGGCCGCGCACGACGTGGGTGGCGTAGCCGGGCAGGTCGCCGTCGGCGTTGACGTGCACGATCTTGGCGAGCGCGTCGTTGTCGATGACGGGGAACGGCAGGACCACCTGGCGCGCGTGGGCCGGCGTCGCCGCGAGGGCGTTGCCCTCGGGGCCGATGACGGTGCCGAGGGAGGTGACGAGCTCCTCGCGGATGGCGTCGAGCGGCGGGTTGGTCACCTGCGCGAACAGCTGGGTGAAGTAGTCGAAGATGAGCCGTGGCCGGTCGGACAGCACCGCGATGGGCGTGTCGGTGCCCATCGACCCGAGCGCCTCTCCGCCGGTGCGGGCCATCGGCGTGAGCAGGATCTTGAGCTCCTCCTGCGTGTAGCCGAAGGTCTGCTGGCGACGGGCCACCGAGGCGGCAGTGTGCACGATGTGCTCGCGCTCGGGCAGGTCGTCGAGGTGGATGAGCCCGGCGTGGAGCCACTCGTCGTAGGGGTGCTGCGCGGCGAGCGAGGACTTCACCTCGTCGTCGCTGACGATGCGGCCGTGCTCGGTGTCCACGAGGAACATGCGGCCCGGCTGCAGCCTGCCCTTGCGGACCACGCGGGTGGGGTCGAGGTCGAGCACGCCGGCCTCGGACGCCAGCACGACGAGCCCGTCGTCGGTGACCGAGTAACGCCCGGGGCGCAGGCCGTTGCGGTCGAGTACGGCGCCGATCAGCGAGCCGTCGGTGAAGGTGACACAGGCCGGGCCGTCCCACGGCTCCATGAACGTCGAGTGGAACTCGTAGAACGCCCGCCGGGCAGGGTCCATCTCCTCGTGGTTCTCCCAGGCCTCCGGGATCATCATGAGGACGGCGTGCGGCAGCGACCGGCCGCCGAGGTGGAGCAGCTCCAGCGTCTCGTCGAAGGAGGCGGAGTCGGACGCCTCGGGGGTGCAGATGGGGAACAGCCGCTCGAGGTCGCCTGGGATGACGTCAGAGACGAGCTGGCTCTCGCGGGCGCGCATCCAGTTGCGGTTGCCCTTGACGGTGTTGATCTCGCCGTTGTGGGCGATGAGCCGGTAGGGGTGCGCGAGCGGCCAGCTGGGGAAGGTGTTGGTCGAGAACCGGGAGTGGACCAGCGCGAGCTGGGTCTCGAACCGGCGGTCGGACAGGTCGGGGAAGAACGGCTCGAGCTGGCCGGTGGTCAGCATGCCCTTGTAGACGAGGGTGCGGCACGACAGCGACGGGAAGTAGACCTCGGTCTCGCGCTCGGCCCGCTTGCGCAGGCAGAACGCCAGGCGGTCGAGCCCGATGCCGACCATGCGCCCCGACGCCGAGGCGACGAAGAGCTGCCGGAAGAACGGCATGCAGTCGCGCGCCGGCTGCCCGATGAGGTCGCTGCTCACCGGGACGTCGCGCCAGCCGAGGACGCGCAGGTTCTCCTCCGCGGCGATGGTCTCGATCCGAGCGACGGCCTCCGCGCGCTCGGCCTCGTCGACCGGCAGGAAGGCCAGGCCGACGGCGTACGCGCCGGCGACGGGGAGGTCGAAGTCCACGACCTCGCGCAGGAAGGCGTCCGGGATCTGGGTGAGGATGCCGGCCCCGTCGCCCACCAGGGGGTCGGCGCCGGTGGCTCCACGGTGCTCGAGGTTGCGCAGCGCGGTGAGCGCGTGGTCGACGATGTCGTGACCGGCGCTTCCCCTCATCGTCGCCACGAGGGCCACGCCACACGCGTCGTGCTCGTGCTCGCGGCGGTAGAGCCCGGTGTCGGCGGGCTGGGCGGAGAAGCGCGCAGGAGTCACGTTCGGGTCACCGTCCTAGGGGGGTCGTGGTGCGTCGGAGATGACCTGCTGGACACCTCTGGACACGCGCGTGGACGGCCTTGGCCACGGCTGCGACGAGGATACCGGGAACCCCTCCCGTCCTAGAATGTGAGCCGAGCTATTCCGTATCCTGAGACGTCGCGAGGGGCTCCGTGCGGGCGGAACGGTCGGGCAGCGCCAGCGGGCGCCGCCTCCCCAGCCACACGAGGAAGACCCCGAGGAGGAACACGAGGATGCTCACCCAGACGTTCACCCGGACGCCGAAGATGTGGTTGGCCTCGTCGCTGCGCATCAGCTCGAAGACGATCCGGCCCACCGGGTACCCCGCGACGTAGAGGCCGAACAGCTGCCCCTTCCGCAGGCGCCGGCGGCGGTCGACGACGACCAGGAATAGGGCCAGCAGCAGGCACCACACCGACTCGTAGAGGAACGTGGGGTGGAACGTGCCGAGCACGACGGCCTTGCCACTCGCGTCGCGCACCGCGTGGCCTGCGGCCTGGTCCCACTCGTGGATGGTCAGCCCCCACGGCAGGTCGGTGCGGCCGCCGTACAGCTCGTTGTTGAACCAGTTGCCCCAGCGGCCGAGTGCCTGGGCCACGGCGACACCGGGGACCGCCGAGTCGACGAAGTCGTGGAACGAGACGCCATGACGCCGGGCGCCCAGCAAGGCCCCGAGCGCGCCGAGCGAGATGGCGCCCCAGATGCCGAGGCCACCCTGCCAGATGTACAGGGCGCGGATGGGGTGCCCGCCTTCGCCGAAGTAGGGCTGCGGCGTGGTGATGACGTGGTAGAGCCGACCCCCGACGATGCCGAAGGGCACCGCCCAGGCCGAGATGTCGACGGCCTTCTCCACGGCGTGGCCGCGGTCGACCAGGCGCCGCCCGGTGATCCAGACGGCGGCGACGATCCCCGCGAGGATGCACATGGCATACGCGCGCACCGGGAACGGGCCCACGTGCCACACCCCCGAGGTGGGGCTGGGGATGGTCGCCGGCAGCCCTGCGGGCACCGCCAGGACCGCTGCGGTGGTCACTTCGTGGCGGCCTTGACCTGCGCCGCGAGCGACTCGGCGGTGAAGCCCTTGAGGTCGAGGGTCTTGCCGTTGAGCTTGAGGGTCGGCGTGCCGTTGACGCCGTCCTTCTCGGACTGGGTCTGGACGGACTCCACGTACTGGTTGTGGGCCTTGGTGTCGTAGCACTGCTGCCAGGTCTTCAGCGCGGCGCCGGTGATGCCCGCCTTCTGCGCGAAGGACGTGAGGTCGGCGTCGGTGTAGCCGGCGCCCTCCTTGAGCGGCTGGCCGCCGAAGTTGGCCGAGTGGTAGGGCATGAACTTGCCCTGGTCAGCGGCGCAGGCGGCGCCGTTGGCGGCGCGGTTGCTGGAGTCGTTGCGCAGGTTGTCGTCGAGGAAGCTCAGCGTGTGGACGACGAGGCGGACCTGGTTCTTCTCGGCCAGGGCCTCGATGTCGGCGCCGAAGCGGTGCTCGAACTCGGCGCAGATCGGGCACTGGAAGTCCTCGTAGAGGTCCAGCGTCGGCACCGTCGTGGGTGCGTCCGGGTTGACCAGGATACCGGCCCCCATGGCAGCAGCACCCTTCGGCAGTGACGAGCCGCCGGCCTTCGTGGCCTGCTGCTTGTCCGACTGGCCCAGCACGACGGCCGTGACCACCGCAGCGATGACCAGCACCACGACCACCGCGGCCACCACGACCCGGTTGGCGCCGTTGCCACCGGCCCGGCCCTTCGGCGTCGCCGCCTGGATCTTGGCCTTGCGGCTGGCGCTGCTGCTGGTCATGCGTGGACCCTCTCTTCGTAGCCTGCGGGGAACAGGAGCCGCTCGAGGGCCAGTGCCGTGGTGGGCCTCTTGACGAGCCAGGCCGCGCACAGCATCAGCCCGACGTCGCGGGCGATCTCCTGGGGGTACTGCGTCTGGGCGGCGGCAATGGTTCCCCCCTTGCCGAAACAGCCGCAGTCGATGCTCAGGCCACGGGCCCACGCCGAGGCGATCCCGATGATGAACACGACCATGAGGAACCCTGCCACGGCGGCGCTGACCCGGGTGAACAGCCCGACCACGAGCAGCACGCCAAGGGCGACCTCGAGGATGGGCAGGCCGTAGCCGATGACGCCAGCGAGGTCGTAGGGCAGGAGCTGGTAGGCGCGGACCGCCCGCGCGGAGGTCTCGAGGTGACCGACCTTCAGCAGGCCCGCAACGAGGACGACACCCCCGAGCAGGAGCCGGGCCACCAGGCCCACGACGTCCCGGTGGCGGGGGTCTGGCAGGACGGCCATGTCAGCGACCGCTCCTGACGCCCTCGGCCAGGTCGGCGACGAGGGCACGGAGGGCGGTGAGTCCCGACTCGAGGTCCGGGGCCTCGGTGAGGCAGCGCACGAGCGCCGACCCGACGATGACGCCGTCGGCGTAGGCGGCGACCTCGGCGGCCTGGGTGCCGTCGGAGACCCCGAGGCCGACGCAGACGGGCAGGTCGGTGACCGCCTTGGTCCGGCTGACGATCACCGAGGCGGCGTCGCCCATGGAGGTGCGCGCACCGGTGACACCCATGTGGGAGACGGCGTAGACGAAGCCCCGGCACTGGGACGTCACGGCGGCGATCCGCTCCTCGGTGGAGCTCGGGGCGACGAGGAAGATGCGGTCGAGGCCGGTCTCGTCGCTGGCCGCGATCCAGTCGTCCGCCTCGTCGGGGATGAGGTCGGGAGTGATGATCCCGGCTCCCCCGGCCTCGGCCAGGTCGGTGGCGAACTGCTTGGCACCGTGGCGCAGGATGAGGTTCCAGTAGGACATCACCAGCGGCGGGGCGCCGGCGTCGCGCACCGCACGGGTGGCACGGAAGGCGTCGTCCACCCGTACCCCGTGCTTGAGCGCCTGGTCGGCGGCGTAGGCGATGACGGGACCGTCCATGAGCGGGTCGCTGTAGGGGATGCCGACCTCGACGATGTCCGCGCCGGCCTCGACCATGGCCACCATCGCGGCCACCGAGCCCTCGACGGTGGGGTAGCCGACGGGCAGGTAGCAGACCAGGGCCGCGCGGTTCTCCTCACGGCAGCGCTGCAGGACCTCGCTGACACCGATGCTCACAGCTGGGTCCTCCCGTCGCCCTCGGCCCGCGGTTCGTCGGCGGTGCCGCTCGGGACCGCGTCGCCGTCGATGAGGCCGAAGTACTCCGCGGCCGTGTGCATGTCCTTGTCGCCGCGACCGGAGAGGTTCACGAGCAGGAGCGCCTCCGGGCCGAGCTCGCGCCCGACCTCCATGGCCCCGGCGAGCGCGTGCGCCGACTCGATGGCCGGGATGATGCCCTCGGTGCGGCAGAGCAGCTCGAACGCCTTCATCGCCTGCTCGTCGGTCGCATAGCGGTACTCGGCCCTGCCGGAGTCGCGCAGGAACGCGTGCTCGGGCCCGACGCTCGGGTAGTCCAGCCCCGCGGAGATCGAGTGCGACTCCAGCGTCTGGCCGTCGTCGTCCTGCATGAGGTAGCTGAAGGTGCCGTGGAGGACGCCGGGCGAGCTCGCCGCGAAGCGGGCCGCGTGGCGGCCGCCCTCGACGCCCTCTCCCCCGGCCTCGACGCCGATGAGCCGCACGCCGGCGTCGTCGATGAACCGGTGGAAGATGCCCATTGCGTTGGAGCCTCCGCCGACGCAGGCGATGACGGCGTCGGGCAGGCGGCCGGCGAGGTCGAGCACCTGGCCGCGCGCCTCCACGCCGATGATGCGGTGGAAGTCGCGCACCATCTCGGGGAACGGGTGCGGGCCGGTGACCGTGCCGAGGATGTAGTGGGTGTCGCCGACGTTGGTGACCCAGTCGCGCAGGGCGTCGTTGATGGCGTCCTTGAGCGTGGCGCTGCCGGTGGGCACGGCCTTGACCTCGGCGCCCAGCATGCGCATGCGGGCGACGTTGAGCGCCTGCCGCTCGGTGTCGACCTTGCCCATGTAGATGACGCAGTCCAGCCCCATCAGGGCGGCGGCGGTGGCCGTGGCGACACCGTGCTGACCTGCGCCGGTCTCGGCGATGACCCGGGTCTTGCCCATCCGCTTGGTCAGCAGGGCCTGGGCAAGCACGTTGTTGATCTTGTGGGACCCGGTGTGGTTGAGGTCCTCCCGCTTGAGGACGATCCTGGCTCCGCCAGCGTGCTCCGCGAACCGCGGCACCTCGGTGATGATGCTCGGGCGCCCGGTGTAGGTACGGTGCAGCATCTCGAGCTCGCCCAGGAAGGCGGGGTCGACCATCGCCTTGCGACGCGCCTCGTCCAGCTCCTCGAGGGCGGGGATCAGGGCCTCGGGGACGAACCGCCCGCCGAAGTGGCCGAAGCGACCCGGCCGGGCCAGGGGTTCGGGGGTCAGGTCGGTCATGAGTGGGCTCCCGCCGCGATGAGGTCGTGTGCCGCCCGGCGGGGCTCGGCCCCGCGCACCAGGGCCTCGCCGACGAGTACGGCGTCCGCCCCCTCCCCCGCGTAGCGTGCGGCGTCGGCCGGGCCGGAGACCCCGGACTCCGCCACCTTCACGCACGAGTCGGGGATGAGGGGGGCCAAGCGGCCGAAGGTGTCGGGGTCGACGGCCAGGGTCTTGAGGTTGCGGGCGTTGACGCCGATGACCGAGGCCCCGGCGTCCACCGCCCGCGCGGTCTCCACCTCGTCGTGGACCTCGACGAGCGCCGTCATGCCGAGGTCACGGGCCAGGGCCTGCATGCGGACCAGGTCGGCCTGCTCCAGCGCGGCGACGATGAGCAGGATGATGTCGGCGCCGTGGGCGCGTGCTTCGAAGAGCTGGTAGTCCTCGACCATGAAGTCCTTGCGCAGCACCGGGATCCGCACCGCGCGGCGTACGGCGTCGAGGTCCGCGAGCGAGCCGCCGAAGCGACGCCGCTCGGTGAGCACGCTCACCGCGGTGGCCCCGCCCGCCTCGTAGTCCGCGGCAAGCGCAGCCGGGTCGGCGATGGTGGCGAGGGCGCCCTTGCTCGGGCTGGACCGCTTCACCTCGGCGATGAGCGACAGGCCGGGGCGGCGCAGGGCGGCCTCGGCGTCGACGGCCGGGGCGGCCTCGCGGGCGAGCCGCTCGACCTCGGTCAGGGGGGTGGTCGCGATGGCGCCCACGAGATCCTCGCGGACGCCCGCGACGATCTCGTCGAGCACGGTGGCCATGTCCCACAGGCTAACCAGCGGCCGCGCCGGCGCCGCCGTCAGGGTCGGAGTACGGACAGGGCCGGCAGCAGCCGCAGCGCCCCGAAGGCCAGCAGCCCGACGGCCCAGGCCGCCGCGAGCGCCGAGGCGTGGGCCGCCATCCAGGCGGTGAGCGCGGTGGCGACGCGGGTTCCGCGGTGGCCCTCGCGGCTGGGACCCGGGCCGCCGACCCGGGCGACGAGCCACACGGCGTACGTGCCGACCACCAGCACGGTCGTCAGGACTGCCCAGGCGTTGCTCGAGAGGGCGGCGGCGACGTCACCGGTCAGCAGGTCGTGGACCGCGCGGAGCCCACCGCAGCCGGGGCACGGGACGCCGGTCAGGGCGAGGAAGGGGCACGTCGGCCACGCTCCGGGCAGGTGGGGGTCGCGCGCGAGCAGGGCTGCGGCGAGGGTGGCGCCGCCCGCCCCGCCCAGCGCCGGGCCCTTCAGGCGCGCAGCCGACGGCTGCACGCGGGGGTGCGCGGCGCCCCGGGCGACCGCGGCACCCACCGGATCAGCTGACGCCGGAGGAGTTCGAGCTGCGCGAGGTCACGGGCGGGACGTCCTTGGCGCCGTAGCCGGCCATGCCGAGGACCTTGCCGGCCACGACACCGACGACGCAGATGACGGCCCCGACCACGAAGAGGGGGACGCTGGTGACGACGACCGACCACGACATGACCGCCGAGCCGACCAGGAGGACCGTCACGGCCGTCCACGCGGCGACGCTGTGGCCGTGGTCTTCGTGGATCTCGTGCTCTGCCATGGTGCCTGGCTCCTGTGGAGGTGAGGGGTGGTCGTTCGCGACCATTCTGTCAGGTGCCGGAAGGGTCGTGGCGTTCGGTAGGGTCCTCCCCCGCGTCGAGGCGGTCCCAGTCGCTGGCGACGCGCTGGCCACGGGCTCCCGCGGTCGCGCCCGGCGCCTCGTAGCGGGCGCCGAGGCCACGCCAGCCGCGCGCCCCGAACCAGCCACCCACGGCGGCCAGCAGCAGGGGCACGCAGGCGACGAGCGCGACCCACGGCCACGACGTCGGCGTCGCATGGGTCTCGAGGGTCCCCGTCCGGCCGAGGGACCGGGCGGCCTCCCGCCCCAGCGCCTCCTGCGGTGACAAGGCCACGTGGGCGGCCAGCCAGGCCTCGCCGAGCGCGGCCAGCGCCAGGACGACCACGGTGACCCGACGCACCACCGGACCGCTGGTCGTGCTCGCCAGCGCCGCGGCCGCGGCAACGAGCGCCAGCGCCACGACGCCCGAGGCGACCTGGCTGCCGGTCCCCGTGACGCGGCTCGCCCCCATCACCGGGTCGTCGATGGTGCCGGTCACCCACGTCCGCCCGCCACTGGCGAGGAGGGTGCCGGCTCCGAGCAGGGCGAGCAGGATGACGGCGGCCTTGGACGTCAGCCGCAGCCGCCTCATCGCACGGTCCGCAGGGCCGAGGCGGTGGCGACCGCGCGCAGGGCGGCGGCGGCCTTGTTGACCGTCTCCTCGTACTCGGCCGTGGGGACGGAGTCGGCGACGATCCCGGCCCCGGCCTGCACGTGGGCGGTGCCGTCCTTGATGACGGCGGTGCGGATGGCGATGGCCATGTCGAGGTCTCCGTGGAAGTCGAGGTAGCCGACGACACCGCCGTAGACCCCGCGGCGGCTCGGCTCGTAGTGCTCGATGAGGCTGAGGGCCCGCGGTTTGGGGGCGCCGGACAGGGTGCCTGCCGGGAACGTGGCGGCGAGGACGTCGTACGCCGTCCGGCCGGGGGCGAGGTCGCCGACCACCGTGGACTCGAGGTGGGTCACGTGCGAGTAGCGGCGCACCTGCATGAGCTCCACGACGTCGACGGTGCCGGCCTCGCAGACCCGCTGGAGGTCGTTGCGCCCCAGGTCGACGAGCATGACGTGCTCGGAGCGCTCCTTGGGGTCGGCGAGCAGGTCCTCGGCCAGGCGCAGGTCGTCCTCGGGCGTCTTTCCCCGCGGGCGGGACCCGGCGATCGGGTGCGTGATCGCGCGGCGACCCGTCACCTTGACCAGGGCCTCCGGCGAGGAACCCACCACGTCGTACGCGGTGCCGTCCTCGAGCGGCAGGCGCAGGAGGTACATGTAGGGGCTCGGGTTGGATGTCCGCAGGGCCCGGTAGACGTCGAGTGCATCGGCCTCGCACGGCGTCGAGAACCGCTGCGAGAGCACGACCTGGAAGACCTCACCCGCCCGGATGTCCTCCTTGGCGAGCTCGACCATCTCCTCGAAGTCGGCTTGGGCGTAGTTGCTGCGGACCTCACCGCGCGCCCGCTCGAAGGCGTCAGGGTCGACGGTGGCGACGGTGCTGGGTGCGGCCGCCGCCAGGGCGGTCGTCATGGTGTCGAGCCGGGCGACGGCGTCGGCCCAGGCGTCCTCGACCCGCTCGTCGGTGTCGTCGAAGTTGACCGCGTTGGCGACCAGCAGCACCGAGCCGTCGGCGTGGTCCAGCACGGCCAGGTCGGTCGCCAGCATCATGGTGATCTCGGGGAGCTTCAGCTCGTCCGGGACGGTCGACGGCACCTTCTCCCAGCGGCGTACGGCGTCGTAGGTGATGGCGCCGACCATGCCTCCGGTCAGCGGCGGCATTCCCTCGATGGGCTCGGTGGCCAGGGCCGCGACGGTGTCGCGCAGGGCGTCGAGGGGGCTGCCGTCGGTGGGCACGCCAACCGGCGGCTCGCCCACCCAGTGCGCCTGCCCGTCGCGCTCGGTGAGCACCGCCCCGCTCGCAGCGCCGACGATGGAGTAGCGGGACCAGACGCCGCCGTGCTCGGCGGACTCGAGCAGGAACGTCCCCGGCCGGTCACCGGCGAGCTTGCGGTAGAGCCCGACCGGCGTCTCGGCATCCGCCATGAGGCGCCGCACCACCGGGATGACCCGGCGGTCGCGGGCCAGCAGCTGGAAGACCTCAAGGCTCGGCCAGGTCGAGCCGAACGCGAGGTCGGGAGCGGGGTCGCGCAGGCCCTCACCCATGCGACACCGCGGCACCGAGGTCACCGGCGTCGAAGCAGGTGCGGTCACCGGTGTGGCACGCGGCGCCGACCTGGTCGACGCGCACGAGCAGCGCATCACCGTCGCAGTCGATGGCGACCGACTTGACCAGCTGGACGTGGCCGCTGGTGTCGCCCTTGCGCCAGTACTCCTCGCGGCTGCGCGACCAGAAGGTCACGCGACCCTCGGTCAGAGTGCGACGCAGCGCCTCGTCGTCCATCCAGCCGAGCATCAGGACCTCGCCGGTGTCGTGCTGCTGCACCACGGCTGCGACGAGCCCCTGGTGGTCACGCTTGAGGCGGGTCGCGATGCTGGGGTCGAGGGCGGCGGGAGAGGTCACTCGCCCCATTGTGCCGAAGGTCCGGACGGTGCAGCAGGTCGGGCCGGGGCGCGGGACGCGAGCAGGGCGGGTGGTGGCGGCTGGTCGAGGCCCGGGTCGGTCAGAGCGGCGACACGGTGGGTCCCGCGGCCGTGACACGGACCAGGTGGTGGTCGGGGACCTCCTCCCAGCCGGGGGTCTCGTCGGGCTCGCTGGCCACGAGGACCCCGCGTTCGTCCTGGCGCAGCCACAGGGTGTCGCCCCAGCGGGTGGCCAGCAGCTCGTCGCGCGACAGCAGCAGGAGGTTGAGCCGCGCGTCCGGGTCCGCGGCCGCGACGGTCGCCAGCGTCTGCCCCACCCGATTCGGACCCTGCTCGACCACCCGGGCGGCGAGCAGGGCGGCGTCGCAGGCCGACTCGGCAGCCAGGCTCGGCCCGACCGCCTCGCGCGCGACCCGGCCGTTGTGCGACACGAGCCACCCGTCGTGGAGGAACGGTGCTGCAGCCGTCGCGTCGGCCGGCATCCCCGCGCTGGCAGAGCGCACCGCGGCGACGACCCGGCACGAGACGAGCAGCGGTGCGACCGAGGCGAGGTTGGTGTCGGACCACATCGGCTTGTCGGACCTCCAGCGGACCGGCTCGCCGCCGCCGTCGGGGTGCAGTCCGACGCCCCAGCCGTCGGCGTTGACGGTGCCGTGGGCCTGCCTGCGGGGAGCCCAGGACTGGGTGAGCAGCCCGTGGGCCGGCTGCAGCACGAGGTCGGCGACGCTCGTGGGCTCGCCGAACCAGGCGAGGTGGCGGCACACCTCAGGCGTCCCAGGCCAGGCGGACACCGGTGAAGATCTGCCGGCGGAACGGGTGGTCCCAGTTGCGGAACGAGGGGCGCACCGTCGAGGCCGCGGTCGCCCACGAGCCGCCGCGCAGGACGCGGTAGTCGCCGCCGAAGAAGGGCGCGCTGTACTGCGCGTAGAGCATGGGGCTGAACCCGGGCCACGGCTCGAACCCCGACGAGGTCCACTCCCACACGTCGCCGATGAGCTGCTCGACGCCGTACGCGGAAGCGCCCGCCGGCAGGGCACCCACCGGCGCGGGGCGCAGGGCACCACCGCCGAGGTTGGCGAGCTCGGGGGTGGGCGGGCTGTCGCCCCAGGGCCAGCGCCGTCGCCGGCCGGCGACCGGGTCCCAGGCGCAGGCCTTCTCCCACTCGACCTCGGTGGGCAGCCGGGCCCCGGACCAGCGGGCGAAGGCCTCGGCCTCGAAGTGGGTGACGTGCTGCACCGGCTCGTCGGCAGGGACGTCCTCGCGGACGCCGAACCGCGTGCGGCTGCCGTCCTCGTGCCAGGCCATCGGCCGCTCCAGGCCGGCCTCCTGGCGGTGCTGCCAACCGCGGTCCGAC
This sequence comes from Phycicoccus sp. Soil748, assembly GCF_001428025.1. Taxonomy (GTDB): domain Bacteria; phylum Actinomycetota; class Actinomycetes; order Actinomycetales; family Dermatophilaceae; genus Pedococcus. The sequence goes on from NZ_LMSC01000012.1 coordinate 497,250, forward strand.
CAGAGCTCGGGGCGGATGTAGCCGCCGGCCTCGATGAACGCCTGCCACTCGGCGTTGGTCACCGGCACGCGCCCGATGCGGAACGCGGGGACGTCGACCACGTGGGCGGGACGCTCGTTGTCGAGGGACGTCGGCTCGTGAAGCACGTCGACCCCGAGCACGAACTCCCCCGCCGGGACGAGGACCGCGTCGCGTGTGACCCGGCGGCCCGGCGGCAGGGTCCGCGTGGGGCTCAGCACCGACGCGCCGGCGCGCAGCTGGAGGGTGGCGAGCATCGTCTCGTCGTGCTGCTCCTCGTGCTGGACGACCATGGCGTAGGGGAAGACGTCGGTCGCGCGGTCCAGCGCGTCGAGCACCCTCCCACGCACCTCCCGGCCGTAGCGGCGAGCCTCGACCGGCGGCAGCAGCGGCAGGGTCGACCGGATGGCACGGGGCTGGGTGAACGCGTCGTAGAGCGCGTCGACCCCGGGCGGCAGCAGCCCGGCCCGCGTGGCGTCACCCTCCCGGATGAGCCACAGCTCCTCCTGCTGGGAGATGTGGGCGAGGTCCCACACCAGCGGGCTCATGATCGGGCTGTGCTGGGCGAACAGCTCCTGCTCGTCGAGCTCGGTCAGCCAGGTGGTCCTGGCCCGGGCCAGCTCGAGGTCGCGAGCGACCGCGCCGGCTTCCAAGGGGCTCTGGGGGTTTTGGGGGTTTTGGGGGCTCAGGGCGCTCAGGGCGCTCAGGGGGCTCTGGGGGTTCTGCTCAGGCATGTGCCATCTCCTCCATGACCACGGCAGGACCTCGTCCGCGCAGGTCGTCGGTGACCAGGGTGCCGGGACTGCGGCCGTCCGAGGCGAGGTCGGCGAGCTCGGCGACGGCGTCACGCACCTGCTCGGGGACGGCGCCGGCTGACTCCCGCAGGCAGGACGTCGCCGCCGCCCGCAGCACGGGGTCGGCCAGGCCGCTGCGAGCGGCCGCCTGCGCACGGTCGGCGGTCCGCGCCGCGGCCTCGTCGACCACGGGGTACAGCGACTCGTCGTCCATCCACACCGTGGCGAGGGCGGCGACCGCCGGCCACCACCGCGACGGCAGCACGTCGAGGCACCGCAGCTCCAGCCAGCCGCGCAGGCGCACGGGCGGGAAGAGCGTGGTGAGCTGGCGCCTGACGTCGCCCGCGGTGGCCGGCGGCCAGTGGCGCGGGGCCGTGATCCACTGCCGCAGGCTGCGTCGCTCGTCGGCAGCTGCCACGCCACCCGGGGCAGCCGGCACGAGCACCACCTCGGCCTCCAGGGCCCGCTCGGCCCACGCCTCGACCGGGTCGGCGAGGTGGGGAAGGCGGCCGGCGCGCAGCTCGCCCAGGCCGGACCAGGCCCGTTGGCGCGCCGAGTGCCAGCCGGTGTCGCGGCCTTCGAGGAAGGTGGAAGAGCCGCTCAGGGCGGTCAGCAGCGGCGCCAGGCCCTGCGCCCGGCCGACCCGGGCAGACCACTGGTCGCGGGACCCGGCCTGGAGGTTGACCTGCAGCGCCGCGGTCGAGCACATCATCGTCGCACCGTGCCCCTGGGTCGCCGCGGCAGCCGAGAACCACGCCTCCATGGCGGCATACCGCTCGCCCGGGTTGACCCGGCGCGGGGGCCGCACCGGGTCGGCGCCGAGCAGCACCCAACCCAGCCCCTGCTGCGCCAGGGCGGCGCGCACCACGGCGGTGTCCTGCTCCATCGCGTCGAGGGCGGTCGCGAGGTCGGGGTGGGGCGCCGAGGAGACCTCCAGCTGGCCGCCGGGCTCCAGCGTGACGCGGCCGCCGCGGGGCAGCAGGGCGTGGCGCGTGGCCACCTCGAGCAGGACGTCGTAGGGCGGGGACGCGGTCACGTCGCGGCGCACCACCGTGTGCCCCTCCACCTCCAGCCCCACCGTGCCGACGGGCTGGTCGTGCAGTGCGAGTGACCTCACCAGCTCGCGTGCCTCGTGGAGGCTGACGACTGCGTCGTCCGGCACGTGCGCCGTGGCGGCGACGGGTCGGTGGTCGGTGGATGTGGTCACAGGTCCTGCCCCTCGCGGTCCGGGCCGGATCCACTGCGGGATCCGCGGGTCATCGGGGCGACCGGGCTGTCAGGACCAGGCCGTCCGTGGACCATCATGCAACAGCCCACCGACAGCGACCTGTCGAGCGTCCAGACGGAGCGCTCAGCCCCGCTGCTGCGCCGACCAGGAGGCGTACAGCGCGGAGTACACGCCCCCGGCGCGCACCAGCTCGCGGTGGGGGCCGCGCTCCACGATGTGCCCGCGATCCACGACGACGACCTCGTCGGCGGCCTCGGCCGTCGACAGCCGGTGGGCGATCGCGACAGAGGTGCGTCCACGCGTCAGTCCCTCGAGTGCGCGCTGGAGGCGGACCTCGGTCGAGGGGTCGACCGCCGACGTCGCCTCGTCGAGGACGAGCAGGTCGGGGTCCGCGAGGTAGGCACGGGCCAGCGCGACGAGCTGCCGCTCCCCTGCCGACAGCGACTCGCCGCGCTGGCCGACCTCGGTGGCCAGGCCCTGCGGGAGCCCCGCCAGCCAGGCGTCGAGGCCGAGCTCGGTGATGGCCAGGGTGATGTCGTCGTCGCTGGCGTCGGGGCGCCCGAACCGCACGTTCTCGCGCAGCGTCGCGTCGAACAGGAACCCCTCCTGCGGCACGAGCACCACGCGCTCCCGCAGCGAGGAGAAGCGGACGTCGCGCAGGTCGACGCCGTCGATGCGCACGGTCCCGGTGCTGGGGTCCATGAGCCGGGTGAGGAGCTTGGCCAGCGTCGACTTGCCCGACCCGGTCTCGCCCACGATCGCCACGCGCGAACGCGGCGCGATCGACAGGTCGACGTCGTGGAGCACGGTCGCGCCGCCCGGGTAGGCGAAGGAGACGCCCTCGAAGTCGACGGTGATGGGGCCGCGCGGCAGCACCTGCCCGGCGTCGCCGGGGTCGGCCACGTCGGCCCGGGTGTCGACGACGCCGATCACGCGCCGCCAGCCGGCGACGGCGTTCTGGAGCTCGTTGAGGATCTCGGTGGCCTGCTGCACCGGCTGGGTGAACAGGTTGACGAGGAAGAGGAACGCGAGCAGCTGGCCGAGGGTGAGGTCGTCGTGCACGGCCTGGACGGTGCCGACCACCAGCACCACCGCGAGCGTCAGGCCGGCGACGAGCTGTCCCGAGGAGAAGGCGACCACCGACCGCACCTGGGCCCGGATGGCGGCCGACCGGTGCCCCTCGATCGCGGCGTCGATGCGCGCGGCGGTGCGCTCCTCCACGCCGTACGCCCGGATCGTCGCGGCGCCCACGACCGACTCGGACACGGCAGCGAGCAGGTCGCCGACGCGCTCGCGGACGGCGGTGTAGGCGCGCCCCACGATGGTCTGGAACCGGCGGATGACGAACAGCAGCGGCACGAAGCAGAGCCACACCACGGCCGTCAGCAGGGGGCTGTAGAACAGCATCAGCCCCGTGGCCACGGCGATCTGCCCCAGGCTGAGGACGAGGATGATCCCGCCGAACTGCACGAACTGGGAGATGGTGTCGACGTCGGAGGTCACCCGGCTCACCATCGAGCCGCGGCGCTCGGTGTTCTGGGTCAGCGTCGACAGGTCGTGGATGTGCCGGAAGGCCCTCAGCCGCAGGGACGCCAGGCCGGCCTCGGAGGCGCGGAAGAGGCGCACGTTGACGGCGTACGCCGACAGCGCGGTGGCGACGACGGCGATGAGGGCGAGCAGGACGTAGCGGGTGACCAGGCCCGGGTCGGGGCCTCCCTTGCCGAGCAGGCCGTGGTCGGTGGTCTGCTGGACCACGAAGGGCACGACGACCCGGCCGACGGTCGTCACCGCGGCGAGCGCGAGGGTGACGCCGATGCCGCGACGCAGCTCGGGTGACAGCTCGAGACCGCGGCGCAGCGTCGCGACGGTGCCGAGGTCGGACGTGGCCTCGATGGACGTGCTCATCGGACGACCTCCTCCTCGTCGGCGGTGACCGCGGCGCGCTCGGCGGCCTCCCGTGCGTAGGCGGTGACGAGGCGCTCGTAGCCCTCGCACCGCTGCTGCAGCTCCTGGTGGGTGCCGTGGTCGACCACGCGCCCGTGCTCGACGTAGACGATCTCGTCGGCGAGCGTGATCGTGGACATCCGGTAGGCCACGACGAGCACGGTGGTGCCGCTGCTCGAGCGCCGCAGGCCGGCCAGGATCGCCTGCTCCACGGCCGGGTCGACGGCACTCGTCGCGTCGTCGAGCACGAGCAGCTGCGGCGTGCGGATGATCGCCCGGGCCAACGCGATCCGCTGCCGCTGGCCACCCGAGAGAGAGGCGCCCCGCTCCCCCACCCGCGTGTCGAGCCCGGCGCCGAGGGCCTCGACGAAGGTGTAGGCCTGCGCGACCTCGAGGGCTGCCCAGACCTCCTCGTCGGTGTGGTCCAGGCCGAGGGTGATGTTGCCCCGGACCGTGTCGTCGAACATGAACGTCTGCTGCGGGACGAGCGCCGCCACCGAGGACACCCCGCCTCGGACCACCCGGCGCAGGTCGGTGCCGTCGAGCGTGACGTCGCCACGGTCCGGGTCGACGAGCCGCAGGGTGAGGTTGGTCAACGTCGACTTGCCGGACCCGGTCGGGCCCACGAGGGCCACGGTGGACCCCGCGGGCACGTCGATGCTCACGTCGTGGATCGCCTGGAAGCGGGACTCCCGGCCGGCCTCGTCGACGATGTCGTAGGAGTAGTCGACCCCCTTCAGCTGCGACCGGGCTGCCCCCGAGTGCTTGAGCTGCTGGTCGCCGAAGGCCAGCTCGCCTCGGGCCTTGAGGACCGCGTCGACCCGGTCCCAGCCGACGACGGTGCGCGGGAGCTCGCCGAGGACCCAGCCGAGGGCCCGCACCGGGAAGGCCAGCACGGAGATGAGGTAGGCCACCTGCACGACCGCGGCCGGCTGGAGCACGCCCACGGCCACTTGGTGGGTGCCGACCGCCAGCACGGCAAGGGTGCCGATGGTGGGGATGGCCTCGATGACCGGGTCGAAGGTGCCGCGGGTGCGGCCGACGTCGACGTTGGCCCCCTGGAGCCGGCGGGTGACCTCCTCGAACCGCACCGCCTCCTGCTCCTCGCGCCCCATCGACTTGACCACGAGCGCCGCCTCGAAGCTCTCGTGGGCGACCTCGCTCACCTCCGCGCGCAGCTGCTGGGCGCGCGACACCCGAGGCGACATCGCCCGCTGGAACACGAGGTTGGCCAGGAACAGCGCCGGGAAGACCGTGAGGCCGATGACGGCCATGATCGGGTCGACCAGGACCATCTGCACGATGCCCGCGACGAGCATGACGATCACGCCGAGTGCCATGGGCAGCGGGGCGAACACGTTCCAGGTCGCCTCGACGTCGGCGTTCGCGTTGGACAGCAGCTGGCCGGAGGGGTGCCGGTGGTGCCACGACAAGGGCAGGCGGAGGTACTGGCGGGTGACCTCGCGCCGGTAGCCGGCGGCCACGTTGTACATGGTGAACCCCGCGGCGATGCGCCGGATCACCACGCCCACGACGTTGAGCAGCACCGCTCCCGCGACCCACGCGAAGATGGTCCAGAGCTGGGGGCTGGTCACCGAGCCGGCCTTGACCGCGGGCTGGATCTGCTCGCGCGTCACCTTGCCGATGGCCGAGGCGGTGAGGACCGTCATGACGCCGTAGAGGGTGCTGCCGGCCACGGCGAACGCGAACCAGCGCGGCTCGCGCCGGATCCCCACCCCGACGATGGCGAGGCTCCGGCGCAGCGACGGCGCGGCGTCGACGGACACGGTTAACCTCCGGTGGAGCACGAGTGGGATCGGGTGTCACCTTCTCACGGGCCACCGACGCGGGCGCGCGCGGCCGAGGTCACGTTGCCCACCCAGCCGCACCGCGCCACCCACCAGTACGGCGCCCCCTCCGGGCCGCGCCGCCGTCGGGCGCCATGATGGGGCCATGACCCACCTCGCCCGGTCCGAGCGCGACGCCTTCTGCGACTCCCTCCTCACCGCCGGGCCGCACGCGCCCACCCTGTGCTCGCCGTGGGACGCGGCCGAGCTCGCCGCGCACGTCGTGGTGCGCGACCGCCGCCCCGACCTCGCCCCCGGCATCTGGGTGCCGCCCCTCGCCCACCGACTCGAGGAGGGCCAGGCCGCGTATGCCGCCAAGCCCTTCCCGGAGCTGGTTGACCTCGTGCGTTCCGGTCCGCCGGTGTGGTCGCCGGTCCGGCTGGCGCCGGTCGACGACGTCGTCAACCTCGTGGAGCTGTTCATCCACCACGAGGACGTGCTGCGCGGCGACGAGCAGCGTGGACCCCGTCGGGTCGTCGCGGACCGCGAGTCGCGGGCCCTGTGGCGCTCGCTCTCGCGGCTGGCCAGGGTGTTCTTCCGCCGCAGCCCCGTCGGGGTGGTGCTGCGCACGCCCGACGGCCGCACCCTCCACGCCCGCAGCACCACCGAGCTCGGCACCGTGGTCCTGGAGGGGCGCCCCGAGGAGCTGCTGCTCACGGCGTACGGGCGGCGCAGGGTCGCCGAGATCGAGGTGACCGGCAGCAAGGACGCGGTCGACGCCCTCTGGGCCGCCCCGCTCGGCCTCGCCTGACGCCGCTCCGTCCGAGGCCCATGCGCGGCGCGGACGAGGGCCGCGTGGGCCTGGCCCTGCGCAGGGCGAGCCCGGTCGGACCCGCCGTCAGCGGACGGCGATGCCGTCGGCGCGCAGCGCGTCCTTGACGTCGCCGATAGACAGCTCGCCGAAGTGGAACACGCTGGCCGCGAGGACCGCGTCGGCGCCGGCGTGCACGGCCGGCGCGAAGTGCTCGACGCGTCCCGCGCCCCCACTGGCAATGAGCGGCACCGTCACGGCGGGCCGCACGAGGCGGATGAGCTCGAGGTCGAAGCCGTCCTTGGTGCCGTCGGCGTCCATCGAGTTGAGCAGGATCTCCCCCGCCCCCAGCTCCGCCGCCCGCGCGCACCACTCCACGGCGTCGAGGCCCGTGCCCTGCCGTCCCCCGTGGGTCGTCACCTCGAACCCCGGCACCGTCCGCCCCGAGTCGTCGCGACGGCGGCGCACGTCGGCCGACAGCACGAGCACCTGTGACCCGAACCGGTCGGCGATCTCGGCGATGAGCTCGGGCCGGGCGATCGCAGCGGTGTTGACGCCCACCTTGTCCGCGCCCGCGCGCAGCAGCCGGTCGACGTCGTCGGGCGTGCGCACGCCACCGCCGACCGTGAGCGGGATGAACACCTGCTCCGCGGTCCGGCGCACGACGTCGTACGTCGTCTCCCGGTCGCCGCTGCTCGCGGTGACGTCGAGGAAGGTGAGCTCGTCGGCGCCCTGCTCGCCATACGCCTTGGCCAGCTCGACGGGGTCGCCGGCGTCGCGCAGGTCCATGAAGTTGACGCCCTTGACCACCCGGCCCGCGTCGACGTCGAGACAGGGGATGACGCGGGTGGCGAGGCTCACCGGCACAGGCTAGCGACCTAGGGTGGAGCCCATGCAGCGCGACCCGGGCGAGCACCCCAGCCCCCAGCTCGTAGCCCGGCTCACCCGCCTCGCGCTCGCCGCGCCGAACCGTGCCGGCTCGACCCGGCTCGTGGCCGTCGACGGCCCCAGCGGTGCGGGCAAGACCACCCTCGCGGACGCCCTGGCCCTCGAGCTGGGGGCACCGGTGGTGCACATGGACGACCTCTACCCGGGCTGGGACGGCCTGCGCGAGTCGCGGTTGCGCGTGCAGGACTGGGTGGTCGCACCGCTGCGCGCCGGCCGGCCGCCGCGCTACCGGCGCTGGGACTGGGCCCGGTCCGAGTACGGCGCGTGGGTGGAGCCCGAGCCCTCCCCGGTCGTGGTCCTCGAGGGTTGCGGGTCCGGGGCGCTCGACACCGCCGACGCTCTGTCGCTGCTCGTGTGGGTGGAGGCCGAGGAGGCTGTCCGGCGTCGGCGGGGCCTGCGCCGTGACCCCGGCTACAAGGACTTCTGGGACCGGTGGGGGCGCCAGGAGCGCGAGGTGTACGCGGCCGACAGGACGCGGGCGCGCGCCGACGTCGTGGTCGACACGACGCCGCCCGGTGCGACCACCGGGCACGACGCGGCCGACGGGCTCGGACGCCATACTCGGCGCATGGCCACCGAGGCACAGGCGGACGACCGGGTGAGAGACCCCGCCGAGTGACACCCGAGCCCACCCGCGGGCTGTCCCGCGTCCGCGCTCTCGTGGCACGCGGTCGCTCGCGGGGGACACCGACCTCGGACGACCTGGCCCGCGCGGCGGACCGGGCCGCGAACCGGTCGCGCCGCGAGGCCAGGGCGAGGACCGCCCGGCTCGCCAGCCGACTTGCGTTCATCGTGCAGTGCGGCCTGGGCGCGGCCGTCGCCTGGTGGGTCGCGACCGGGCTGCTGGGTCACGTGCGGCCGTTCTTCGCCCCCGTCACCGCCATCGTCTGCCTCGGCATGTCCTACGGGCAGCGGCTGCGCCGGGTGGGCGAGGTCATGAGTGGTGTGGCCGTCGGGGTGTTCATCGGCGACGCCTTCGTGCACGTCTTCGGCAGCGGCTCCTGGCAGATCGTCGTGGTCGTGGTGATCTCCATGAGCGTGGCCGCGCTCCTCGGGGCCGGCATGATCCTCACCACGCAGGCCGGGGTGCAGTCGGTCATCGTGACCACCCTCGTCGCCGGCCCCGGCCAGGGCTTCACGCGGTGGCTGGACGCCGTCGTCGGCGGGAGCGTGGCCCTGCTGTTCACCCTCGTCGCCCCGGCCGCGCCGCTGCGCCGACCACGCCAGCAGGCTGCCCTGGTCGTCGAGGAGATCAGCGGCATCCTCACCGACACGGTCCGCGCGCTGCGTGAGAAGGACGGAGACCTCGCCTCGGCGACGCTGTCCCGGGCGCGCGACTCCGAGGGGATGCTGACCGAGGCGCGCGCGCTGTCGGCCGAGGGCATCGCGGTGGTGCGGCTGTCGCCGATCCGGCGCCGGCACCTGCCCGGCGTGCAGGCGATCGCCGACCTCCTCGAGCCGCTGGACCGGGCCATCCGCAACCTGCGCGTCCTGGTCCGCCGGGCGGCGATCGCGGTCTGGCGCGACGAACCGGTGCCGACCGCCTACCTGCGCCTGCTCGAGGCCCTGGCGGAGACGACGACCGACATCTCGCGCGAGCTGTTCGAGCGACGGCTGCCGACCCACGCGCGCGTCGGCCTACACCGGATCGGCGAGGCGAGCGCGGTCATCGACCCGTCGTCCGGACTGTCGGGCGAGGTGATGCGGGCCCAGATCCGCTCGATGGTCGTCGACCTGCTGATGCTGACCGGCATGCCGCTGGACGAGGCCCGGGAGATGGTGCCCGAGTCGATGACCCATGGGCCGGAGGACGGCTGACCCCTGCGAGACTGGCGGCGATGACCTCGCGACGCCACCTCCCTCCCTTCTGGCTCATGGCGCTCGGCCTCGTGGCCGTGGCCGTCAACCTGCGGACCGCGATGGCCAGCGTGCCGCCGGTGGTGCAGACGATCGGCGCCGACCTCGGCCTGTCCAACGCCGCGCTCGGGGCACTGACGACGCTGCCGGTGCTGTGCATGGGCGTCTTCGCGCCGGTCGCCCAGCGCGTGGCCGCGAGGATCGGGGCCGCTGGCGCCATCGAGGTGTCGGTCCTGTGCGTCGCCGCCGGGCTCGCCCTGCGCCTCGGGGGCGGCCACGTGTGGCTGCTCTACGCCGCGACGTTCGTCGCCGGGGTGGGCATCGCCATCGGCGGCACGCTTCTGCCCGGGCTGGTCAAGGAGCTGTTCCCACCCCAGCGGGCCGGCCTGGTCACCGGGCTGTACATGCTGGCGATGATGGGTGGGGCCGGTGCCGCCTCCGCACTGTCGGTGCCCCTCCAGGAGCGCCTGGGGTCGTGGGAGGCGTCGCTCGGCTCGTGGTCGGTGCTGGGGGTGCTCGGAGCCCTCGCCTGGATACCGGTGTGGCGCGGCCACACGCGGCACCGCGCGGCCAACCCCATGGTGGTCGCCCCGGCGCGCCTGCCGTGGGGCCATGTCACCGCCTGGCTGGTCGCGGCCTACCTCGCCGTCCAGTCCGTGGAGTTCTACTCCTCCCTCGCCTGGATCGCGCCCACCTACCGGGCCCGCGGCTGGGACCCCACGCACGCGGGATACCTGCTCAGTGCGTTCACCGCCGCCCAGCTCGTCTCCGGGCTGCTCGCGCCTGCTCTCACCGACCGGGTCCACGACCGACGCGTCCTCCTGGTGGCCTCGTCCGTCCTCGGCCTGCTCGGGCAGGCCGGGCTGTGGCTGGCCCCGGGCGGCGCCCCGTGGGTCTGGGCGGCGGTGCTGGGTCTGGGCCAGGGAGCCGCGTTCGCCCTCGGCCTGGTCCTCATGGTCGACTACGCCGCCACCCCCGCCGCCAGTGCGCGGCTGGCCGGTATGGCGTTCCTCTTGAGCTACGGGCTCGCCTCGCTCGGCCCCGCCGCCATGGGCGCGGTGCGCGACGCGACCGGCGGGTTCGACGCGGTGTGGATGTCCCTGACGCTGCTGATGGCCGCCCAGCTGGCGGTCGCGTTCGCGTTGCGCCCCTCGCTGCGCAAGATCAGCTGACCGCGACGCGACGGCGGCCGCCCCGCGACCGCTCAGGGTCAGGGCGTGTCACGCAGGGGTGACGTCGGGGCTGGTCGCCGACGGGCCGAGCGCCTGCACGAGGGCGGCGAGTCGGCTGGCCTCGGAGCGTCCCACCTCGGCGTCCGCCTTCTGGATCGCCATGACCGCAACGGTGTCCGTGTCGTCGAGCTCGAGGGTGACCCAGGGGTCGCCGCCGCCGAACCGCACGTCGACGACCGACTGCCACGCGATGACGCGGGTGGTGAAGAGGTTGCGCACCGTGAGCGACTCACGGGTGGGCAGAGCGCGGATGGAGGCGAAGCGCCACAGGATCGCAGCGATCGCCACGCCGAGCAGGGCGAAGAAGACCTTGTCGCCGGCGCGCCAGGTGCCGCCCTGCTCGGGGCTCGGCAGCACGACCGCGATGACCGCGAAGACGACGAGGGCCGCCACCGCGAAGGCGAGGGACACGGTGCGCCCCCGGTGGGGACGGAACGGCGCGAAGGCCGCCACCTCGTCGGGCGAGGCGCCCGCAGACCGGGGGCGAGGGCTCACAACCGGCACGCGGCGATGTCGGTGACGAGGATCGCCCGGGCCCCGAGGTCGTAGAGCTCGTCCATGATGGCGTTGGTCAGGTGCCGCGGGACCATGGCGCGCACGGCGGCCCAGTCCTTGTTCTGCAGCTGGGAGACGGTCGGCGACTCCAGGCCGGGGGTGATCGCGCAGGCGTCCTCGACGAGGTCGACCGGCACGTCGTAGTCGAGCATGACGTAGTGCCGGGCCGTGATGACGCCGGTCAGGCGGCGCCGCAGCACCTCGACGGCAGCCGCCTCGCCGGAGCCCTCACGCCGGATGAGCACCGCCTCGCTGCGAAGGATCTCCTCGCCGAACACCTCCAGCCCCTGCTGGCGCAGGGTGGTGCCGGTCTCGACGACGTCGGCGATGACGTCGGCGACCCCGAGCGTGATCGCGGTCTCGACCGCGCCGTCGAGGCGCACGACCTGGGCGCTGATGCCCTGGCCGGCGAGGTGCTTCTCGACCAGGCCCGAGTAGCTCGTCGCGACACGGCGGCCGGCGATCTCCTCGACGGACGCGCACGTGCCGGGGCGCGCGGCATACCGGAAGGTCGAACCGCCGAAGCCCAGCGGCATGACCTCGATCGCGGCGCTGCCGGAGTCGAGCAGCAGGTCACGTCCGGTGATTCCGCAGTCGACGGTGCCGGAGCCGACGTAGACCGCGATGTCGCGCGGGCGCAGGTAGAAGAACTCGACGTCGTTGTCGCGGTCGGTGACGATCAGCTCCTTGCTGTCGCGACGGACGCGGTAGCCCGACTCACGCAGCATCTCCACTGACGACTCGGACAGGGATCCCTTGTTGGGGACGGCAATTCGCAGCATGACGGTGGTTCCTAGAGGTGGGTGTAGACGTCGTCGAGGGTCAGGTCGGAGGCCAGCATGAGCACCTGGAGGTGGTAGAGCAGCTGGCTGATCTCCTCGGCTGTGCGCTCCTTGCCCTCGTGCTCCGCGGCCATCCACACCTCGGCGGCCTCCTCGACGATCTTCTTGCCGATGGCATGCACGCCGGCGTCCAGCTCACGGACGGTCCCCGAACCCTCGGGTCGGGTCACCGCCTTGTCGGCCAGCTCGGCGTACAGCTCGTCGAAGGTCTTCACGCGCCAAGGGTACGGGTGAGTGCGGCACCGTCCGAATGCGGACCGCCAGCCGGGACCGCGCGCGCAACTTTCGGCCCATGGGCCCGTATCCGTCCCGCGCACCGCCTCCACAGGCGCAACTTTCGGCCCATGGGCCGGCACCCTGAGACGCCTGCACGTTCCTGCGCGGGCGGGCGTCCGCTCAGACGTGCAGGTCCCGTAAGGTGACGGCGGTGGCGACCGCGGCGGTCGCGGCCTCGTGCCCCTTGTCCTCGCTCGACCCCTCGAGCCCGGCGCGGTCGAGGGCCTGCTGCTCGTCGTCGCAGGTGAGCACACCGAAGCCGACGGGCACGCCGGTGGTGACGCTCACCTGGGTCAGGCCGTTGGTCACGCCCGAGCAGACGTAGTCGAAGTGCGGGGTGCCGCCCCGGATGACGACACCCAGGGCCACGAGGGCATCGTGGGTGCCGGCGAGCCGGGCGCAGGCGACGCTGAGCTCGACGGTCCCCGGCACCCGGACGACGGCCGGGTCGTGGATGCCGGCGTCGGCCAGCCCTCGCAGGGCGCCGGCGACGAGGCCATCCATGACGACGTCGTGCCAGGAGGCGGCCACGACGGCCACCCTCAGGCCCGACCCGTCGACCGCGATGGTGGGTGCTCCGTGTCCGCTCATGCCGAGGCTCCGTGGTCGGTGTCGAGGAGGAGGCGGTGACCCATGCGGTCCCGCTTGGTGCGCAGGTAGGCCTCGTTGGTGGGCAGCGGCGCGATACTGATCGGCTCCACCGCCGGGACGTCGATCCCGTGCTCGCGCAAGGCGTTCACCTTGAGGGGGTTGTTGGTCAGCAGCCGCACGGCCTCGACCCCGAGGTCGACGAGGACGGCCGCACCGGCGGCGTACTCCCGCGCGTCGATGGGCAGGCCGAGCTCGACCTGCGCGTCGACGGTGTCAAGGCCCTCGTCCTGCAAGCCGTAGGCGCGCAGCTTGGCCACCAGGCCGACGCCGCGGCCCTCGTGACCTCGCAGGTAGACCACGGCGCCGCCCTCGGCCGCGACGCGCTCAAGGGCACGGTCGAGCTGGGCCCCGCAGTCGCACCGCTGCGAACCGAAGACGTCGCCGGTGAGGCACTCGGAGTGCAGACGCACCAACGGCGCCCGGCCGACCAGGCCACGGGGGCTCACCAGGGCGAGGTGCTCGGCCCCGGTCACGACGTCGCGGTAGCCCAGCGCACGGAAGGTGCCGTGCGGCGTGGGCAGCTCGGTGTCGGCGAGCCGCTCGACCCGGTCGTGGCGCTGCCGCCAGGCGATGAGCTGGGCGATGGTGACCACGGGCAGTCCCTCGCGGCGACCCGTCTCGAGGACCTGGGGCAGGCGCATCATCGTGCCGTCGTCGTTGACGAGCTCGCCGATCGCGCCCACCGGCTCGAGCCCCGCCAGCCGGCACAGGTCGACCGCGGCCTCGGTGTGGCCGGGGCGCTCGAGGACGCCGCCGTCCCTGGCGCGCAACGGGATCACGTGCCCGGGGCGCACGAAGGACTCCGGCGTCGCCGCCGGGTCCGCGAGCAGCCGTATGGTGCGTGCGCGGTCGGCCGCGCTGATGCCGGTGGTCACTCCCCCGGCTGCGTCCACCGTCACCGTGTAGGCCGTGCGCAGGGGGTCGCGGTTGTCGGCGACCATGAGCGGCAGGCCGAGGCGGTCGGCCGTCGCACCGGTCAGCGGGGCGCAGAGGTAGCCGCTGGAGTGCCGGATGGTCCACGCCAGCCACTCGTCGGTGAGGGTCTGCGCGGCGAGGACGACGTCACCCTCGTTCTCACGGTCCTCGTCGTCGGTGACCAGCACCGGTCGACCGTCGCGCAGCGCCTGCAGCGCCTCCTCGACCGTCGCGAGCCCGGGTCCGCCCGGCCCACCCGGTGCAGGTCGTGTGCCGGTCATGCCGTGGCCTCGGCCAGCTCCCGATCCGGGCTCGCCTCGGTGCGGGACGCCTTGAGCCAGACGAAGAAGCCGTAGAGCACCAGGACGCCGTACACGGCGTACAGGACCGCGGAGGGGTAGAAACGCGAGTGCCACAGCAGCGGCACCCCGACGAGGTCGACGGCGATCCACGCCAGCCAGAAGTCGTTCCAGCCGCGGGCCATCGCGTAGGTGGCAACCATCGAGCCGACGAAGATCCAGGCGTCGCACCAGAAGTACCAGCGGGGCGCGGGCCAGCCGGCACCGATGGTCGCGAACACCCACTGCATGACGACGACGCCGGCGACCCAGGCGCCGAGGTAGGCCGCGCGCTCACGGACCGTCGCCCAGCGCGGGGTGATGGCCGGGGAGTCCTCGCCCGGGTGTGCCCGGTTGCGCAGCTGCTGCCAGCGCCACCAGCCGTAGACGCTGGTGATGATGAAGAACACCTGGCGCCCGGCCTGGCCGTAGAGCGTCTCCTGCTGCGGGTTGGAGAAGGCGACACCGAAGAACACGGTGAACAGCAGCGCGTTGCCGACGATCCCGACGGGCCACGCCCAGACGCGTCGCCGCATGCCGCCGATGGCCGAGGCGAAGCCGAACGCGTTGCCGACCACCTCCCGCCACAGGAGCGGGTGCCCGGCGACCTGCAGCTGGGCGTTGAAGAGCGTCTCGAGCCAGTTCATGCCTGCGTCTCCTGGTGGTTCGGGGTGGGGGTGGTGTTCGGGGTGGGGGTGGAGATCGGGGTGGGAGTCGGGTCGGTGTTCGGGGTGGCGCCGGCCGCCATCAGGCGCTCGACGTACTTGGCGATCACGTCGACCTCGAGGTTGACCGGGTCGCCGACCGCCTTGTGCCCCAACGTGGTCAGCTCCAACGTCGTCGGGATGAGCGACACCGTGAACGAGTCGGGGCCGGCGCTGGCGACCGTGAGGCTGACGCCGTCGACGGTGACCGAGCCCTTCTCGACGACGTAGCGCGCCAGGGCCCGGGGCAGCGACAGCTCGACGACCTCCCACCGGTCGCCTGGCGTCCGCCGCAGCACCGTCGCGGTGCCGTCGACGTGGCCCTGCACGACGTGGCCGCCGAAGCGACCGTCCGCCGGCATCGCGCGCTCGAGGTTGACGGGTGCACCCTCCACGAGCGCGCGCAGGCTCGACCGGCTCAGCGTCTCGGCCATGACGTCGACAGTGAACTGCTCGTCGTCGTGCTCGACGACGGTGAGGCAGACGCCGTTGACCGAGATCGAGGCGCCGTGCACGGCGTCGGAGGTGACCAGCGGGCCGTGGACGGTCAGGCGTGCGGAGTCGGCGCCGGGTTCGAGCGCGACGACGCGCCCGAGCTCCTCGACGATGCCGGTGAACATCAGTGGCTCTCCTTCAGGCAGGCCGTGACGCGCACGTCGTGGCCGATCAGGGTGATGTCGGTGGGTTCGAGGCGCAGGGCGTCCCCGATGGTGGTGATGCCGAGGTCGCCGACGGACGGCCGGCCACGCCCCAGGAACACCGGCGCGATGTAGGCGACGACCTCGTCGACCAGGCCGTCGGCGAGGAAGGCCGCGGCGACGGTGGGGCCGCCCTCGAGCCACACGTGGTGGACGCCGGCCTCGGCGAGGGCGGTAAGGACGTGCTTGGGGTCGCGGGTGCGCAGGTGCCAGGTCGGCGCGGCGTCGTCGAGCACGTGGGCGTCCGCAGGGAGGTCCCGCTCCCCCATGACGACCCGCAGCGGCTGGGTGTCCATGAGCGAGCCGTCCGGGTGCCGGGCGGTGAGGTACGGGTCGTCCGTGAGCGCCGTACCGGTGCCCACGAGGACCGCACCGCACTCCGAGCGGAGACGGTGCACGTCGTGGCGGGCCGCCTCCGAGGTGATCCACCGGCTCGTGCCGTCGGCCGCGGCGCTGCGTCCGTCGAGGGTGGTGGCGAGCTTCCACGTCACCCACGGGAAACCTGTCGTCGCGAGGTGGGTCCACGAGCGGTTGAGGGCGGTCGCCTCCTCGGCCAGCACCCCACCCCGTACCTCCACACCGTGCTCGCGCAGCCACCCGGCCCCGCCGGCCGCGACGGGGTTGGGGTCCGTCTGCGCGTGGACCACGCGCGCGACCCCGGCGGCGTGCAGCGCCTCGGCGCAGGGCCCGGTGCGCCCGGTGTGGGCGCACGGTTCGAGGGTCACGTATGCCGTCGTGCCCCGGGCGGCGTCGCCGGCTGCCAGCAGCGCGGCCGCCTCGGCGTGGGATGTGCCGGCGCCGCGGTGCCAGCCCTCGGCCACGACCTCGCCGTCGGGGGACACCAGGACGCAGCCGACGCGCGGGTTGGCGTCGACCAACGGCCCGCGAGCGGCGAGCTCGAGGGCGCGACGCATCCAGCGCTCGTCGGGGTCCTGCCCCTGCGACGCCGCGTGCTGCGAACCGTGAGTATCCTGCATGTCCTGCCCTCGTGCTCCAGACCAGTGGGTCGAGCTCCGGGGGACGTGCGGTCGACACCACGGCTGCACGGCGACCGCCGACGGCCGGAGCCGTCGTCACCACCGCACAGGACGCGGAGTCCTGCCTTGCTCGTGCTGCCTACCATCCGGACTTTCACCGTCGGTCCTGGAGTTCCACCAGGTCAACCGGCCGCTGGCTGCGGTCGGGTCGCGGACTGTCACCGCCGGTTCGGAGTTGCACCGACCCCGGAGCACGTCACCCCAGTATGCCAGCGGTCCCCGGGAAGGCGCACAGTCGGCTCAGGTGACGGTCCTCACCCGGGGTCGGCGACAGGTACGCCTCAGTGGGCGTGGCGTCGGGCGAGGTCGCGCAGCTCGTCCACGGCCTGTGCCGCGTCCTGGGCGCCGTACACCGCCGACCCGGCCACGAACACGTCGGCGCCGGCCTCCGCGCACTGCTCGATGGTCGTGGCGGACACTCCCCCGTCTACCTGCACCCAGACCTCACCGCCGTGGCGGCGCACGGCCTCCCTGACCTCGGCGACCTTGGGCATCTGGTCGGCCATGAAGGACTGGCCACCGAACCCCGGCTCGACCGTCATGACCAGCACCATGTCGAGCTCGGGCAGCAGGTCCTCGTAGGGGGCGAACGCCGTACCCGGCTTCACGGCCATGCCTGCCCGCGCTCCGGCCCCCCGGATCGACCGTGCGACGTCGCGGGGGTTGCCGGCCGCCTCCACGTGGAAGGTGACGGACGCGCCCCCGGCCTCGGCGTACTGCGGTGCCCAGCGGTCGGGGTCGTCGATCATGAGGTGGCAGTCGAGCGGGATCGGGCTGACCTTGGCCAGGGCCTCCACGACGGGAAGGCCGAGGGTCAGGTTGGGCACGAAGTGACCGTCCATGACGTCGACGTGCGCCCAGTCGGCGTTGCTGATGCGGCGCAGCTCCGACTCGAGGTTCGCGAAGTCGGCCGACAGGATGCTGGGCGAGATCTGCACGGCGCTCACCCTAACGGGCCGGACTTGCGCAGCAGGGCCAGGAACATCCCGTCCGTGCCGTGGACATGGGGCCAGAGCTGGACCGTCGGACCGGGCCCGGGAACGGGTACCGGCTGGCCCTGGGCGTCGAGCAGGAACGGACGTGCGTCGATGAGCTCGACGTCGTCGCGCCGCTTGGTCACGTCCCGCACGACGAACTGGGTCTCGGCCAGGTGGGGGCTGCACGTGGCATACGCGACCACGCCGCCGGGGGCCGTCGCATCGATGGCCGACGAGAGCAGGTCCCGTTGCAGCGCACCGAGATCCGCGAGGTCGGCCGGCGTGCGGCGCCAGCGCGCCTCGGGGCGTCGTCGCAGCGCGCCGAGGCCGGTGCAGGGGGCGTCGACCAGGACGCGGGTGTAGCGGCCGGGTTCGTCGGCACCGATGTCGCGGCCGTCGCCGGTGCGAACCTCGATGGTCCGCCCCAGGTGACCGGCCTGCAGCAGGGCGGGACGCAGGGTCTGGCGCACCAGCTCGGTGCGGTGCTCGCTCACCTCGTTGGCGGTGAGGTCCGCACCTGCCCGCAGCGCCAGCGCAGCCAGCAGGCCGGCCTTGCCCCCTGGGCCGGCGCACAGGTCGAGCCACCGCTCCGGCCCCTCGGCCTCCACGGGCACGGCGGCCAGCGCGAGGGCGAGCAGCTGGGAGCCCTCGTCCTGGACCGCGGCGCGCCCCTCGCGCACGGCGGGTACGGCGCCCGGGTCGCCGCCGGGGAGCACCGCGCCGACCGGCGACAACGGGGAGGCCTCGGCTCCCGACTCGACGAGCTCGTCGACACTGGCCTGGCCGGGACGGGCGACGAGCGAGACCTTGGCGGCCGCGTTGTCGGCCGTGACGAGGGCGGTGAGCTGCTCGTCGACGGTCTCGGCCGTCGCCGCGCCGTGGCCGAGCAGGGCTGCCCGCAGCGCCCGCACGACCCAGTCGGGGTGCGACTGCTCGACGGAGAGCCGGGTCACGAGGTCGCCCTCGGCCGGGACGACCTCCGCCAGCCAGGCGTCGAGGTCGCGCTCGCTGATGCGGCGCATGACGGCGTTGACGAAGCCGGACGCCCCTGCGCCGTTGACCTTGCGCGCGAGGGCGACGGTCTCGTCGACCGCGGCGTGGGTCGGCACGCGCATGCCGAGGAGCTGGTGGGCCCCGAGCCTCAGGGTGTCGAGCACGTTGGCGTCGATCTTGGCCACGGGGCGGCCCGCGGCGACGGCGATGACCGGGTCGTAGAGACCGTGCATGCGGATCGCGCCGTAGACGAGCTCGGTCGTGAACGCCGCGTCGCGACCGCGGATCTGCTTGTCCCGCAGCTCCCGCGGTAGCTCGAGGTTGGCGTAGGCACCGGCCGCCACCGCGCGCATGACCGTGTAGGCAGCCAGCCGCTGGGGGTCGCTGGTGCGACCGCGCTCGCTCGGCCGCTGCGCGGAGCGCTGCTGCCCGCCGTGCACGCGCTCGGGGCGCTGACGCCCTTGGGCGTTGCGGCGACCTCCGGCACCCTGGTTGCCGCCGCGTCCTGAATCACCTCGTCCTGCGCCGCCGCGTCCTGAATCACCTCGTCCTGCGCCGCCGCGTCCTGCGCCGTGCTGGCCGTCGTCGCGTGCGGGGCTCATGCTGCTCCTCCGTCGTCGAGACACTCACCGGCGGTGATGCGTACGCCGCGGGCCCAGTCGGCTGCGGCCATCTCCTTCTTGCCGTGCGGGCGCACCTGCGTCAGGCGCACCGGCGTCGTCGCCGTGCCCACCCACACGTCGCGCTTGCCCGCGTGCAGCTCGCCGGGCGCGAGGTGCGGGACCTGCGCCACCGCGTCGCCCCGCTCCGGTGACACCGGGGCCAGCTTGAGTCGCTCGCCCCTGAACGTCGTCCAGGCACCCGGCGCGGGCGTGCAGCCGCGGACCAGCCGGTCGACGGCGACGGCCGGCAGCTCCCAGCGCACCCGCGCATCCGCCACGTCCAGCTTGGGCGCGAGCGAGACGCCGTCGGAGGACTGGGGCACCGGCTGGAGCGAACCGTCCTCGATCCCGTCCATGGTGGCGACGAGGAGCCCCGCTCCACCCTCGGCCAGCCGGCCGAGCAGGTCCCCGGTGGTGTCGGTGGGCCGCACGCGCTCGGTCATCACGCCGTACACGGGCCCGGTGTCCAGGCCCTCCTCGATGAGGAAGGTCGACGCGCCGGTCACCTCGTCGCCGGCCATGACAGCGTGCTGAACCGGTGCCGCACCACGCCAGGCAGGCAGCAGCGAGAAGTGCAGGTTCACCCAGCCATGGGTGGGGATGTCGAGGGCGACCCGGGGGACGAGCGCGCCGTAGGCGACGACGGGGCAGGCGTCCGGTGCCAGCTCACGAAGCCGGTCGAGGAAGGCGGGGTCACGGGGAGTGGCCGGGGTCAGGGCCTCGACGTCGTGGTCCTGGGCCCAGCTGCGTACGGGTGACTGGGCGACCGTGCGACCCCGTCCCGATCGCGCGTCCGGACGGGTGACGACGGCCACGACCTCGTGGCGGGAGGCGTGCAACGCCTCGAGGGCCGGGACTGCCACCTCGGGGGTGCCGGCGAAGACCAGTCGCACGTCACATACCCCGGCCGAAGGTCGCGTGCGGGCTGACCTTGACCGTGGGGGCGGGCTCCCCGGACCACTCCGCCTCGCGGATCGCGCGCATGGCGAGCTTGCGCTGCTCGCGGTCCATGCGGTCGATGAACAGGATGCCGTCGAGGTGGTCGGTCTCGTGCTGGATGCACCGCGCCATCAGCTCCGAGCCCTCGATGGTGACCGGCTCGCCGAACTGGTTGAAGCCCTTGGCCACGACGCGCAGCGCGCGCGGGGTGTCGAACCGCAGGCCGGGGAAGGACAAACATCCCTCCTCTCCGTCCTGCATCTCGCTGGACAGGTCGAGGTCGGGGTTGACGAGGTGGCCCAGCTCGCCGTCGATCCAGTAGGTGAAGACGCGAAGTCCCACACCGATCTGAGGGGCTGCGAGGCCCGCTCCGGGCGCGTCCATCATCGTGTCGGTCAGGTCCTTCACCAGCTGGCGCAGCTCGCGGTCGAAGTCGACCACGGGCGCGGCCTCGGTACGCAGCACCGGGTCACCGAAGAGGCGGATGTTCTGGATCGACACGGCGACAGTCTAGGTGGGGCGGCGCGTTCACTGGTTCGCACCGGCACTGTGTTGGCAGCTGGGAGCCGCTTCGCTCGCGGATTGCGTTCCGCTGCAAGCGGATTCATGCTCTCCTCCCCTTCCATGATTGTTCGAACACCTGTACGATTGAGGCATGTCCACCGCCCCGCTCGCGCAGTCCCGGCACCGCCGNGGTCGACGCCGCGTCCGCGTTGGGTGCGGGTGAGCTGTCGCTGGACCAGGTCGCGGTCATCGCCCACGGCTTGCCGGCCGGCTACCAGGCCTCGGTCACCGCGTTGGCCCGGGAGGCCACGGTGCCGCAGCTGCGCCGCGCCGTGAGTAGACACGCTTTCCCCGCTCAGCCCGCGGCCGGAGCCATAGGCAGTGACACTGAGGCAGCAGCGACCGAATTGGACCCGCGCGCAGCCGTCGAGCAGGAGCAGGAGACTGCCCGCGGTTCTGCATCGGAGCGGAGGGCGTGCGCGAAGCCGGAGCTGTCGATGAGCTACGACGCGGACGGCCGGTTCCAGCTGCGCTACTCCGCCCCGGCCACCATCGGCGCCCTGGTCGAGCAGGCCGTCAAGGAAGCCAAGGACGCCCTGTTCACCCGT
>NZ_LMSC01000012.1:518723-518903 GCF_001428025.1 Phycicoccus sp. Soil748
GCACGGCCTGACCATCCGACCACCCCGACCAGCCGACACCGCACCCCCACCCGGCGGCGACCCCCAACCACCGCCCGGCACCTACCAGCCACCCAGCGGCGGACCAGTTCATTGGAACGACATCGAGCTCCCACCCGACCACGAGCTGCCCAGCCGTCATCGCAAGTTTCAAGTGGTGCC